>NZ_JARJEF010000097.1 GCF_029697505.1 Pseudophaeobacter profundi
ACACCATGAGGACCGCTGTGCTCGTTGCTTCTCTGGCTCTCTTTGCCGTCTTGCTTGCTCCTGCATCTGCTCTCCTTGGGGGCGGTGGTCTCAGTGGAGTGCTGGGCCCTGTCAACGGTGTTATGGGCACCGCCACTGGCATCGCGGGCCAAGCTGTTGGTACAGTTTCCAGCGTTGTTGGTGGAGTGACCGGCGCAGTGCCTGGCGTCGGCGTCAATACTTGTGGCTGTGTCGACTGATGTGGATGCTCAAGGAAGAAGCCAGTGCCCAAGAAGAGATGTTTGTTGTATTTAGCTTGCTGGGCATTGTAATGCTCCTGCCATGATCCATTAGGAACAGGAAGGTCGTCCATTGTAGGTTTCTTGAAGTTGGCAATGGCATAGTCTGAGCTCTTCCTGGC
>NZ_JARJEF010000098.1 GCF_029697505.1 Pseudophaeobacter profundi
AAAACACCCATAACAATGAGGAAGATAAATACTGTACATAACAAGATCCGAGGAGGGGCGTGGTGCGACACGGCACGGCACGGCGCCATCTGACGTGACAGGAATGATGAGGCACTCAGCCCTAGTTATAATTTGTACAATCTTCAAAATTATGAATACAATAAAAATGGTTTTGCTTTCGACAAATTTTTACTAGTCCCTATAAATGTATACAAAAAGATCTGTGCCCCTATGCTAAGAGAGAAAGCACAAAAAGATCAGAATATGTACAAGAAAGCGAAGTTTAAGGTTAGTTCAGTGGGTGAAGCAGGAATTGCCGACCGAGCCGACAAAATTTAAGGAATCAAAAATTTTACATTAAGCAGCCCGCTGCTCAAATGCTCGTTTGCTCAGC
>NZ_JARJEF010000099.1 GCF_029697505.1 Pseudophaeobacter profundi
AAATTTACAAGTGTTTAACATTTTGTCAAAATAAGAAGATTCCAATAATGTTTATTTAAAATATTATTTATTAAATGTTCGATTGAGGAACATTTTGTTATGTGAAATAAAATAGTATTAAAGGTGGTTGAAGGACACATGAACGTTTATGTAAGAGTTATTTGTGAATATCTTCTGCATTAAATAAGGACACTATGTTTGATTATTTTGTTATTTTTTCACCTCCGAAGTTATTTTCATGAAATGAAAATGAAGAATCTCATTTTGTTCTTTAAACACATCAAAGTGTACAAATTAGAATTTAAGCTGAAGCGTTGTGATGAAAATTCTAAATGCAAATTTATGGTTATTGGATATAAGAATAGTTTTCAACTTCTTAATAAAAAATGCTAGA
>NZ_JARJEF010000100.1 GCF_029697505.1 Pseudophaeobacter profundi
GCTTTTTCTACCGTTTGTGAAATTACTAAAGTCAAATCTAATATTCACAAACATAGGTGTGGAGCTCCGCACACGGCCTGTCGGCCCACTTGTAGTAATCAGATGCCCAGCCGGCCGCTAAACAGTTTTGGTCGGTACCACCAGTATTATGTGGATCCCAATTTGTATATGATAGCGGACGTCCCGACGAACTCCATATAAATTCTCCCTCAGATTCAATATCAGACGCTCCTATCCAAACGAATCCTAAATTATAGCCACAAGATTTTAGTATTGCCTCCAGTTCCATTTCTTCCTCTTCATTCTCAACAGATGCAAGTTCCATTCCTTTCTCTTTGCAAGCTGTTTTCGCGGAGGACCACGTTTTCTGATCTGTATCACTGAAAATTGTAT
>NZ_JARJEF010000101.1 GCF_029697505.1 Pseudophaeobacter profundi
GGAAGGAGTAAGGAGTATTTGCTTCGTGTATTCAAAGCTAGCAACTAGCACTACAACAATATGTCTTCAAGGAGATTTCATCGTGAGACCAAAACTGCCTCTTCAGAAATCTCAAGCCCCTTCCCGAGTGCCTTCCAGACAAAATTTTCAGACCTTGAGCTGGAAAAGAAGAAACGTGACGAGTACAAAGTTCAAGAGAAGGAATTAGAAGCAATCAACGCTGTGTTCAACATCTACGACATTTACGGGGAAGGCAACATTGATGGGAGCCAGGTGCCTGATGCACTTAGGGCTCTGGGACTCAACCCTACCTTAGGTCTGGTGGAGAAGCTCACTGGAAGCATCAAACCCGGAGAGCAGCAGATCACAGTTGAGGAGTTTGTTCCAAT
>NZ_JARJEF010000102.1 GCF_029697505.1 Pseudophaeobacter profundi
GGCCCTCACATTGGTCTTCTTGCCTGTGTGGCCGGGAACTGGAGTGCGATTCTTCGCCTTGTAGACGTAGACACACTTCTTCCCAACGTAAAACCAGCTGTCGGCTTTGGATGTGCAGCCCTCAACGTTCAACAAAGCTGTATTCTCATGTTGATTACGAAGCCCTCGCTTAAAACCAGTGAAAATCGCCTTGGCATACAGTCGTCCATAACGTTTTTTAATATTCCTCTTCACAGGTTTGACTTTCTTTTCAATCGACTTCTTATCTTTCTTATCGACTTTAACTTTTTTCTCGCCTGGCTTTTCAGCAGCTTTCTTTTCTACTGGCTTCTTCTCAGCTTTGGGCTTTGCTGCTGGCTTTGCCGTATCAGCCATTGTAAGGTCGTC
>NZ_JARJEF010000103.1 GCF_029697505.1 Pseudophaeobacter profundi
ACAGTCCTCAAGTAGCAAAGCGATACGACAAACAAAACTGTCGCGGGATGGAGCAGCCCGGTAGCTCGTCAGGCTCATAACCTGAAGGTCGTAGGTTCAAATCCTACTCCCGCAACCAAATCCAGCGAACTATCGCAAATATCCAAGCCCGCCCCTCCGGCGGGCTTTGTCATGTTCAGCATCTCCAATAGCTTGCCCCGCAGCTCAAGCGCGTGATGCGTCGCCTCCGCGTCCCAGGTCACCACAACAGTATTAATGATTTGGTGGAGTTCTTCGCTGGCACGCCCAGAGACGCCCTCGTCTGATAGGGTGCCCACCAGATCGTCAATATGGGCACGGTAGAAGACAGGGAGGTCCTGGGGCAAGAAGATGGGCTCTGGGGCTGC
>NZ_JARJEF010000104.1 GCF_029697505.1 Pseudophaeobacter profundi
TATAATCTGTCCCCAACACCCAATATGGGGCAGTCAGCTTCCACCAGCCCCACTTGTAGAGGTTGACAGTAAACTTGCCCTCATCCTTTGAATAGTCTGTAGGCACTGCGTAGCCAGAAATTGACTCCCATTTGTTAGTACTGGCAGATATCTGGCTGTTGTTGACTATCACCCGATGTTGGATGGGGTCCCAGGTGTAGTTGGCAAAGCCACATCTACCCTTACCCTGCGTAATATCCAGGTTGTACCCAGCTCTGATTAACCACTTGCCCATGTAAGATTGTATGTCGAAGTTCTGCTGGACGCTGAGGTCTGGACAGCGGCCCCAGCTGGGCCATGAGAAGCTGTAGACCTCGGTCAGAAGCACCAAGCACAGGCAGAGTCCT
>NZ_JARJEF010000105.1 GCF_029697505.1 Pseudophaeobacter profundi
CTTCCTCATCTATCGTTCCATCTCCTGAGGTGTCCTCAAGGTCGAACATGAAGTCTCGGAACTGCATTTGCCAGTCCAGCACGGAGTTGGGGTCCCGGCAGTAGTCCTCCCACATCTTGCACCACTCCTCGCAAGTCACCTGTCCATCGTTGTCGGCGTCCGCCTTCTCCTTGAGACCCACCCATACGTTGCTGAGCACCTGCTTGGTCTTCTCATACTGTGGGTCTCCGGGCTTCCAGCCCCTCACGCTGCAGATTTTCTCTGCGGCGATGTCGAAGTCTTTCTTGTCAATGGCCCCGCTCTTATTTCTGTCGAAAAATACGTTGAACAAGTACATGAACTTCTTCATCCGGAACTGCGAAATTGTCATTTTTCCCTGTGTT
>NZ_JARJEF010000106.1 GCF_029697505.1 Pseudophaeobacter profundi
GCAAGACGCAGCGCAGCAGCTTCCGCGACATACTCAAATATGTCGAGGATGACATGCCGCCCAATATCCAGGTGAGGTTCGGCCAGGAGACGTTGGCTCTGGACTCGTGGTGCAGGAAGAAGCAGTACGATGCGTTCTGTCAGGTACTTGGCTCCGGAATGAACCTTCACCTCTCTGAGAACGATTTGCTGCGTGAAGTGTTTGAACTGGGAGAGAAGTTGGTCCATCTGAACCTCGCTGCCCACAAGCAGTCCAAGATTGAGAGGCATCTGTTGAATCAAGCAAACTTCAAGGCTCGTTGTATAACGAGGGCCAAGAATAGAGACAAGCGTTCTGCCGTTTTTGCCAGCTAGTTATTGATCGGGATATACTGTACTCAAT
>NZ_JARJEF010000010.1 GCF_029697505.1 Pseudophaeobacter profundi
GGCTGCAAAGAAAACAGGAAAGGAGACCGCAACATTGACCACATCATAAACTACAGCGCATAACTGAAGGTGGGTCAAATCTCGGTGAAAATACCGGGTCAGTTCTCAGTGACAATCAACATTGCCATATTCTGACAGTCCGCCAGCCCTCAAGACCCTGTGGAAATGGGGCGTTCAGAACGTCAGATTGAACCCGAACTGCACCCCAAAGCTTTCATAAACTGCGGTGCCGATACCGTCATAGAATGCGTCCACCGTCAAAACCCCTCTATTGGGTAGTGTGTAATTCGCCCCCGCCTTTAACTTGCCACGCCCCCCCTCGTACTCCGGCACAACCAGAGCCGCGTTCCCCGACCCTTTGGTAGATGAGCCGACAAAGGCGAGGCCGCCGGTCAGTTCCAATGTGCCGCTGCGTCTTGGCAGGCGGACCTGGTGGCGGACATCAAGGCCAAGTTCGGCCTGGGTCAATTCAAAACCCTGCTCTGGAATGAGGTTGCCAAGCCCATCGGTGTAGGCCTTCTGCGTATCGGTTGTGTAGGACAGCTGAACAGAAGGCATCCATGTTGTCCGACCCTGATCGATTTCTCCGGTCACCTTGAACTGTGCGAGCAGCCGTTGCGTCTCAAATCTGTCTGAATAGGTTCCAAACGGCGAGATATCGTTCTTCGTCTGCCCATAAAGAAGCATCCCCTCAAAGAACAACGGATGGGCCGGGCTGCGCGCCACGAAATATGGACCGATCAGCCAGCCATGGCCATCAATGCGGCTGGCGCCGTCCTCCTGGCTCAGAAAGTCGAATTCAATCATGCCGCCTATCAGCAGATTGGGAGACAATTTGACGTGGCTCCCGATGACGCCGAAGGTATAGCGGGTATTCCTGGTATCCTCATGTGTCCAGGAGCCGGTCAATCGTGCCCAGATGCCATTGGCTGCGTCAGGCGCGCTGGCGAAGTCAAAATCACCTCTGCCACGTGTCACGGCCAGGTTCATGGCACCGGTATTGCTGCCAGAGAGAAACCCGGTGAGGTTCGGCTGGCTGGCGATCAGCTGCGTCGCCCGCGATTGAATGAACTGCGCGATGACCTTTTGCGTTTTCTCAACAACGGCGTTGGAAATGGACAAGGTGTTCGACGCCGTGTTGGAATTGTCAGCCACATCTGTTGCGACGGCAGCGGGAATCGATATCTCGGTATCCCCTTTGCCAGTTGTCGTGACCGTGGCGAGATAGTCCGCACCGCTTCCTGAAAGATTCGTGACCGTGCCATTGGCAACGGAAATGTCGCTTGCGGCAAAACCGATCACGTTTTCGGAAAAGGTGATCGCAATCTCAATTGAGGCTGCTCCGACAAAAGTTGTGCTGGATGACGAGATACTGACCGATGGCGCGGTGGCGTCATATGTCGTGGTGACCTCGTTCGATGCCGCCGCGTTCACATTTCCCGCCGCATCGCGGAAGCTGCCCGCCGCCACCGACAGCGCCACCGATCCGTCCGCCAGTGGCGTCAGCACGGCGGTGTAGCTGGTGCCCGACCCGGACAGCGTGGCACTGGCATTGGTCAGGCTAAGGTCGGCAAGGGTGAAATCGGTGCTGGCCTCCGAGAGGGTGATCTCTGCCGATTGCACCCCGTTCAGCGGGCCAGTGAAGGGGGCGATGCTGATGGTAGGGGCGGTGGCGTCATATGCTGTGGTCACCTCGTTCGATGCCGCCGCGTTCACATTCCCCGCCGCATCGCTGAAGGTGCCCGCCGCCACCGATAGCGTCACAGACCCGTCCGCCAGTGGTGTCAGCACCGCCGTGTAGCTGGTGCCCGATCCAGACAGCGTGGCACTGGCATTGGTCAGGCTAAGGTCGGCAAGGGTGAAATCGGTGCTGGCCTCCGAAAGGGTGATCTCTGCCGATTGCACCCCGTTCAGCGGGCCAGTGAAGGGGGCGATGCTGATGGTGGGGGCGGTGGCGTCATATGCTGTGGTCACCTCGTTCGATGCCGTCGCGTTCACATTCCCCGCCGCATCGCTGAAGGTGCCCGCCGCCACCGATAGGGTCACTGACCCGTCCGCAACTGGTGTCAGCACCGCCGTGTAGCTGGTGCCCGATCCAGACAGCGTGGCACTGGCATTGGTCAGGCTAAGGTCGGCAAGGGTGAAATCGGTGCTGGCCTCCGAGAGGGTGATCTCTGCCGATTGCGCCCCGTTCAGCGGGCCAGTGAAGGCGCCGATGCTGATGGTGGGGGCATCATAATCTGGAAACAAGTCAACCGTTGCAGCCGGTGACACATAGCCCAGGCTGTTTTCTACGGTGACAGATACGGTCCCACCGGTCATGTCCGCTGCTGAGGTGACAGAAAATGTGCCGCCTGTCGCTGTGACTGTTTGCACGCTTGCGTCGGGAAATGTGATACGAACCGTCCCGTCTGCCTCAGCCGTACCACCAATTGTCATGGAGCGGTTTGTATTGATGACCGTTGTCGTCAGGACAGGGCTGTCCGGCACGGCGCCCGGCGTAATTGTGATAGTGAACTCTTCCTCGACAGCCTGATTTCCCGCCGAATCCGTCGCGTTGATCTTGATCAGGTTCGCCCCAATCGGGAAGTCATAGGGGGTGGCGATCACAACACCATTCAGCGAAAAGATGGGGGATATGCCGCTGTCAACATTGTCATCAACAATTGTGGAGAAGCCAATCCGCCGGGTTCCGGATGGATCGGCTTCGAAAGAGATATCGCCAATGGGGCGTATTACTGGCGCGGTGCCATCGTAGGTCGTGGTGACTTCGTTTGACGCAGCGGCGTTCATGTTCCCGGCGGCATCGCTGAAGGTGCCCGCCGCCACCGACAGCGCCACCGATCCGTCCGCCAGTGGCGTCAGCACGGCGGTGTAGCTGGTGCCCGACCCGGACAGCGTGGCATTGGCATTGGTCAGGGTGAGGTCGGCAAGGGTGAAATCGGTGCTGGCCTCCGAGAGGGTGATCACCGCCGACTGCGCCCCGTTCAGCGGACCGGTGAAGGCGCCGATACTGACCGTAGGCGCGGTGATGTCAGCTGAAAATGTCACCTCATTAGAGGCGACCCAATTTGCCAGCCCTCCGCTGTCGGTAAAGCCCTCCTTTGGGACGGATACACTGACCTCCCCATCCATCAATGGGGTCAGAACAATTGAGAAGCTGCTGCCGCTGCCGGACACTGTCGCGGTGGCGTTTGTCAATGTCAGGCTGCTGGATGTGAAATCAGAGCTGCTTTCAGACAATGTAGCGATCACGGTATATTTGCCGCTGCCGTCTGGACCGCTGAGGCTGCCGAGTGACACCGTTGGTGCCGCATTGACAAGGGTCTGACCCACTGAAGCCGTGGTTCCCGTTACCCCGCTGATTTCGGCGCGGTAGGCATAGCGAGCACCGTCGCTGGTCCGTGTTGCTTCAAAGGAAACCCCCATATAGCCATGGGCGGCATAGGTTCCTGCGGCGCCTTGCTGAACAAGGCCAGCGACATCCTTAAGACTGCAGTGTGCTTCCAGATTCGCAGACGTTATCGCCGAAAAAGTGGTGCTTACACCTCCGTTGAAATAAGATGCCCCACCTGCCGCTTGGGTTTGTACAGTACCACCGCCAAGCGGTCTAACGCGTACAGAGGCCAACCCCCCATTCACATCGTGGACGAAGGCGACCAGCCCGCATTGGGAATTCAGGTTCAAACTCCGGTCGATACGCGATGGCGCATCAAAGGCCGCTGCGGGCGGTGTAAGGGCAAGCAGGGTCGCGCAGATGACGGCAATGTATCCAAGACAGAGATTGCGTTTACCGGCACTCATGTTGGCTTTGTCGCTGCCAGCGCCGCCCGCCAAAAGTGTCCGCATCAAAAGTCCAGCCATCGCAAATTCATCCTAAATTATCGGATATCTGCCATGGTCACATTGATGTCAGTCCGGCGACCCCACACCAATCCAACCACGATCCATCCGGTGTCGCGTCAAATCGGCCTGCTGTCTGCGCTGAAGGGGGCGGCCCCCCGGATTATCCTGCCATCAGCATCTTGGGGGCACGGCCCGCACCCCGGGTTCTCAGACGCCAAATTTCTGCAAAGAGATCAAGGCCCTGGCAAGAGGCTGGGCCTCTTATGATAATTCTTTTTCAAAAATGATAATTCTTTGTGTCGCGAGGGGAGCTAGGGCGTCCGCGTGGCGCCTGCGCGCGTGTCCGAAGGGGTTTCCCCAAAGTGCTGCTTATAGGCGCGGGTGAAATTGCCAATATGAGCATAGCCACAGGCAAAGCCGATTTGTTTGACCGAAGTGGTGCCGTCGCGCAGTGCTGCCTGTGCTTTGGTCAGGCGCGCGGTGCGTGTGTATGCTGAAAGTGTGGTTCCAAACTCCATCTGAAACACCCGCCGCGCCATCTGATCGCCCATTGCGAACCGCTCCAGCATTTCACCTTCGGCAAAGCATTGGCCGGGATCGGCATCGATGGCAGCCTTGAGCTGCCGTACCCTGTGGGCCTGCCATGGCAAAACGCTGCGAGTATCGGCGTCGTCCAGAGCCAAGTGTGCATAGCCGGACAACACCTCGGACAGAAAGCTGATGGCCAGACCTTCTGCCCTGACGCTGCCCAGCCCTGTCGCCGCACGCAGCTGATACAGCCGCTGCGCGGTGCTGCGCGCCAGCATATCCGTAGGAACCGGCACAGCAAGGTCAACCGTCGCATCAGAAGCCATCAATCGCGCAAGCTGCGGACTAGATGTTTCATCCAGGCGGCAATTCAGGTCATGACGATACATTGCCACACAAACATGACGCAGGACCTGTCCTGGCTCCACGATCAGCCGAAAACCGGGCGTGTCACTGCGGATCACGGATGTTCCGTCTTGCGTCCAATGCTGCCGCTGCCCGTTTCCCATGACGATGCTGGCCTCGCCCGACAAAAAATACTGGGCAGAGACATGCTGGCCACTTTCATCGTGGGGAAAGCAAATCTCGGTCGGTTCATTGACCTCAATAGACGAGGTCACGAGCATTGCCCCGCCTGGGAAGGCGTTGAAGCTGAGGTATTGAGAGCCCTGCGCAGAAATAACACGCCCGCTTGCGGCTTGCCTTTGCAAATTACCGCCTTGTACCACCAATTCATTCACGCTTCACCGCCTCCAACAAGTCGCCGCGATGATTGACTTTGCTTCATATGGGGTCAAGACGTGTCTGGCCCAAGTCGCCGCACAGGTCTCAACCACGGCTGCGCGATGCCGCATCAGGTTGCTTCGCTTTTGGCGCAGAAGGTACGCATGCGGCAGGACACAAGGCGTTCACCTTTCGTTATTCAGGCGATGCAGTTCTGACCGGGCTTCATGCAGCGTTGAAAAGGCATTGCCGACACCTTGCCTGATATCACCGGCTTCGGCCGCATTCCGCAGGAGGGTGATCACTTGCTTCGTAATTTCGGACACATACTCGGTTGCCGTGCATTGGAGGGCGGCTTCGATCTCATCGAGATATAGCGGAATGTTGTCTTGAATATCGCTTTCAGACAGGCGTGCAATGACGGACTGCGAGGGCAATTGTTCCGCCAGGCGGGCGAGCAACCGGATGTCACTTTCCAATTCCTGTTTTGTCGCTGAATCTGCGTTCTGGTTTCTACAAGCCACGGAAACCTTCCTGTTTTAAGGACAGTAAACTCTTTGCATCCTGCTACCCAGACAGTTCAAGACCGGATAATATTGCCAAAACGTGCCACCATTTCGCCATGTGGTGAGGAATTGCGGGACGCAACTATGCAAGGTTAGTATCTCAAAGTACATATTAATGGGGCACAGGCCCAGGCGTTTACCCCAATAGTCACGTTTCCAGAGGATGCTAAAATTGAAGACCGCCCTACTAACCTGTCTTGCTATTCTTGGCTTTTTGCAAACCGCCTACGCGGAGGAAGAGAACCGTTGCGGATTCCCGTCATCGCAAGACGCTGATGAGCTTTGCGAGGGGATGACACATTTGCTCCCGCATTTCGCCGATGACTTCGATCTATCCCGGCTTGATGGCCGGTATGCATTGGCCTGCGGGATGATGGAAGGTATTGAGCTCTTCGGCGCGTCCGCCAAGAATGAAACACGGGTGCATGTGGATCGGCATGAGGCAACTGGCGTCTTCCACCCCAAAGCCTTTTTTGGCCCGTTGAGCGGCCCTTTGAGCTTCATCTTGGCGATTTCCTACACGGATCCCCAAACGAGCGAGGAGAGAACCTTTTCGGTGAATGGAGATCATCAAGGGTTTTACATACTGGCGGACCGGGACGGAATTCAAAGGCTGTCACAATGCGCTGAGGCCGCAGAATAGGCCGGGGCATTCTGGAAGGCGCCACAACAATGTATTTCCAAGTTCACAAGTGAACCACTAATTATATAGCATGCTCTGCTAGCACCCTATCAGCGGGTACAGCTTGAACGGCGCAGACCATGTATACATCAAATAGGAATTCAAAGATGTTCAGGAATTTGATTTTGCTTCTTACTTTTCTCAACGCGCCTTTCGCCGCCTGGGCTGGTACGAGCAAGAGCGATATCTATTGGGCCGTCGTCAGATCTGACAGTGCCAACCTGGTACATCCAGGGATTGAAATCTTTGAATTCCAAGAACAGCGACAGTTTTCCAATGGACTCTCAGAGAGTGCTTGCGAAGGCAATGACGTTGCACATGGCAAACTGGAAGCAGCTGCCTCTTTGGGAAATGCAACTGCGAATACCTCTCTTGCGTGGCTTTACGGGAAACAGCACTGCCACTACTTTCAGAATAACCCTGAACTGGTCACAAGCCTGTACAAGCGCGCTGCAGAGCAGGGCTACCCCATCGCGATGACAAATTATGGGATCAAGTTGCTTCGAGGTGAAGGAACCGCAAAAAACCCCTATGTTGGCACCGTCTACCTGTTAAATGCTGCCATATCCGGTTGGGGTAATGCGGGCCTGTTCTTGGCCGAGCATATTCTTCTAGGTCTGAATGCGGAACATGATCGGGACGTGGCACAGGCTCTCTATGATCAATTCCGCACTAGCGCGGATAGCGATGAACTGATCAGAAGCGTTGAAAACCTATTGGCGCAACATTGAGCAGGCGGCGTCAGCAGAGGTGAAATCTGCGGAAAAAATGATGTCCGATTCACAAGCATTCATTGCCGAAGGGCTCGTGCCTATCGGCCGGTACAGGCAAGCGCTGGAAGATCTCGCCCGCCGTGCGGATGCCTGCGGCATATCAGGCCATGAAGAGGAGGGCGATATCGTGCTTCCTCCGCTCTATGACAGCGAAGCGCATGTTGAATTTCTTGACAGTATTGCCCGGCAACCGGAGCAGTATCATGCGTTCCTGTTGCTGCAAAAGGTGTGCCTGCTGGAGGACACCCTAGCCTATCTGCAGCGGTTTGGTGATCTAAATGCCGATACGACCATTCAGGGGTTGATCCGCATTTTGCGAGGTCCGGCGGTGGATATTGCCCCCATAAAGCCTGAAGCCTAAGGTTCAGGTCCCGTCAAGCTACCCGAGGCGAGCAACCAATCCGTTGTAGTTTCTGTCATTTGCAGTTGCTCAGTCTTCTGGCAAAAGTGACGGCATTGTCCGGCAATGCAGGTCTCCGGCCTTCAGAAAGCTGCGCTGCGGCGTTCAACTGCTTGATGCTGCACTGTGAAATGGCCCTATCCCGACTGGCGAAAACGTTCGGGTGAGACCTGTTCCGAATTGAAAGCACTTCCACGCATGGGGTGGGGCAGCGGTGTTTGGGTGAGGAGGGCTGCAGCCAGTTGGCCCACCGCAGGAGAGGTCTGTATGCCAAAGCCCCCAAGACCGGCGAGCCAGAACACACCTTCTGCGGTGTTGTCATATCCGATCAGGGGAACCCGGTCCGGTGCGAAGGTGCGCAACCCGGCCCAGCTGTGCGCCACATGCGAGATATCAAGCGTGGTGCATTCAGAGAGGTAGTGCGCAGCAAAGGCGATGTCCAACTCTTCCGGCCAGGCGTCATGTGCTGCGACGGGTGTCTCATCCGCGGGACTGACCATGAGCTGCCCGGCATCAGGTTTGAAATAGAAACTATCCTCCAGCTCAGTGACTTCGGGCAGGTGGGTCAAATCGTGGCCGGGTGTTTTCACGCTGATGGCGGTGCGGCGCAGGGGTTGCAATCCATAGTCCGGCAGCCCGAACAGAGCTGCGATTTCAGCGGCCCAGCCACCGGCCGCATTGACGACGGTCCGTGCCCGGATGTCGCCTGCGGTGGTGTCGAGAACCCAGTGGTCACCGTCTCGTCGGGCTGCAGTGACACGGGCCTCACGCAGGGTCTGCCCGCCCTGTTTGCGGGCCCCCTTCATGAACCCCTGCAACAGGGTCTCGACCTCCACATCCCAGCAATCAGGATCGTAGAAGGCGGCGCCCAACCAGTCCGGATCAAGAAAGGGGACCTTTTCCAGGGCTTGCTCTGTTGTGAGCGCCTGAATCGGGCTGGCGCCCTCAGGTGCTGTGGCGAGCTCTGCAGCGCAGATACTGCGCAGCTGTGCGGCCTTGTCGTGATCGGCAATCACCAGGTTGCCGCGCAGACGCAGCAGAGCGGTCTCGGCAAAGCCATCAGGCGGGGACATCATGAAGCCTGTGCTGGCGGTGGTCAGCTGTCCTGCAATCTTGGAGTGAAACCGTCGCGTGAATTCCGCAGCTGAACGCCCGGTGGAATGATAGCCAAAGGCCTGCTCCTGTTCCAGCAGGATAACGGAACGCCGACCCTCCAGAAAATAGACGAGAGAAGCTCCGGCGATACCGCCGCCAATGATTGCGATGTCATGAATTTCAGGCATGAACCGTCTCCAGAGGAAAAACCGGGCGGCGCAGGCGGCTGTAGCTGCGCTTGCTGACATCCGGGGTACAAAGCCCGCCTGCGTCGGCGGTTATGATTGCCGAGGCGATGGGGGCAAAGGCGCCCTTGAAATGCTGCATCGACTTCACGGCGAGGACCGATTTGCTTGCCGGTTCGATACCGATCAGGCGAAAGATATTCTGGTCCAGCATCTGCATGCGGTCCGTGACGATCATGATGTCGATCCCTTCGACCCGAAAACACACGCTCAACCCGGTTGAGCCGGGCAACCCGGTGAACATCGGCCCTTCGAACGTGAAGGCACCGTCGCTGATGGCGCGCACTTCCCCGGTGAGTTCAAGCGGGCCGCCGCCGACCGAGGGGTCGCATTTCCCCCCGATGCTGAGCGTGACCCGGGCTCCGACACCGGCCTCGGCCAATATCGTTGCCGCCGCAGGATCCCACAGCGCGCCAGCTGCCGCGTTGGAGATCCCTGCCTCCAGCAGGGCCGCGATCATCGCGGTGCAGTCACTGTAGGAACCGGCGCCAGGATTGTCAGCATAATCGGCCACGACAACCGGACCTTGCGGTGCCGGTTTTTGCTGCAAAAGGCCTTGGACCTGGGTTATGCATTCAGGCAGGGAAACTGGCAGATTCCATTCGTCGCGAAAGGCCCAGATCTGGTCACAGATACGGGTGCCGATCCCGGCAGCGGTTGCGCTGTCGACCTTGGCGGTGTCATGGGTGACCAGAACGCTTGGCCCGGCGGCCCAGACGTCTGCATCCGTAAACCCGGCATTGATCGCCACATTCAGGACCCCCGGTGCCTTCATTTCTTCAGCAGCGTTTTCCAGCAGGCGGCACATTGGTCCATCTTCGGTGGTGCGCCCGTCATCGCAGCCTAGCAGCATGGCAGGGCGTGTCATGGTCAATCTGGGGGTTATGTCCCCGGTCATGGCCCTGTGCAGCAGGTCTGCCGCTTCATAGCCCGCTTCATGCATGTCCACATGCGGATAGGTGCGGAAGGAGACGGCAATCTGTGCCAGGTCGGCCATCTCATCAAAGATATTGGCGTGCAGGTCCAGGGTGACGGCCAGCGGCACCTCGGGTCCGACAACCGATCGGATCTCGCGCAGAAACTGGCTGTCGCCATCCTGATCGGTTTCCGTGACCATAGCGCCGTGCAGCGCCACGAATAGGCCGTCAAAGGGGCCATGCTCCTGCAGGCGACGCAAGCATTCTGTGGTGATTTCCCTGCGCGCGGCCTCGGTCACGATGCCACCGGGTTCAGCATGGGCTGCGGTGATGAAGACAGGGGTCCAGCCGCGATCCTCGGCGACGTCAATGCAACCGCCAACCTCGGACCCGGTGCCCTTGAACTTTGCAAGGATTTCGTCGCCCTTGAAATAATGGCTGGCATGAAAATCGTGCATACCCGTACGCATGACCGTGAAGGTGTTGCTTTCGTTTATGAATTCTATAACGGCGACACGGAAGCTCATGTCTATCGTCCTTTGTACCAAAAGGGGAAGTGCGCCGGGCGGTGGCCCGGCTAAGAATACAGTTGGACCGGTTCTTAGTGGCCGATCACCTGGTTGATGAATGCGCGCGCTCGGTCGGTTTCCGGGGCTGCGAAAAAGGTCTCAGGTGTGTTGACCTCCACGATCTGGCCGGCATCCATGAAAACGATGCGATCAGCTGCCTTGCGGGCAAATCCCATCTCGTGCGTGACGCAGACCATTGTCATCCCGTCGCGGGCAAGATCGGTCATGACGTCCAGAACCTCGCCAATCGATTCCGGATCCAGCGCCGAGGTTGGTTCGTCGAAGAGCATGATGTCAGGCATCATGCATAGGCTGCGCGCAATGGCGGCGCGCTGCTGCTGACCACCGGAAAGCTGCGACGGGAACTTCCCTGCATGATCAGCCATGCCCACCCGCGACAACAGCTCCATCGCCTGCCGTCTTGCTGTCGCCTTGTCGAGGCGAAGCGTGCAGGTCGGCGAAAGCGTGCAGTTGTCGAGCACTGAGAGGTGCGGGTACAGGTTGAAATGCTGGAAGACCATGCCCGCCCTGGCCCGGACCTGGCGCAGCACTGCGGCGTCGTCCGTAAGGGTGACGCCGTCAACCGTGAGACTGCCGGATTGGTGATCCTCAAGCCCGTTGATGCACCGGATCAGAGTGGATTTCCCGGACCCAGATGGGCCGCAAATGACGATCCGTTCGCCCTTTGCGACGGTCAGGGTCACATCCTTCAACGCATGGAAGGAGCCGTAATGTTTATCAAGGGCTTGAATGGATATGGCGAGGGGGGTGGCCATAGTACATGTCCTTTCTCTGGGGGGTCAGGCCGCCCAGGCGTTGCGGCTTTCGATCCGGCGCAAGAACCATTCCAGCACCAGCACCAGCACAAGGTAATGCAGGGCGGCAACGTAATAGGCACGCAGATCAAAGGTTTCGGAGAAGATGAAACGGGCTTGTCCCATCAGATCAAAGATAGTGATGATGGCCAGCAGAGAGGTGGCTTTGAGCAGCAGGATGAATTCATTGCCAAGCCCAGGAAGAGCGCGGGCGATGGCAATCGGAAACAGAACGCGGCGGAAGGCCGTCCAACGCGTCAGGTTCAGCGCCGCATTGGCTTCCCTGATGGAACTGGGAATACCGTTTAGACTGCCGCGAATGATTTCTGCCTGATAGGCGGCAGTGTTCAGGACGAGCGCCAGCAGGCCGCAGTAGTAGGCGTCCCGGAAGAACCACCAAAGGCCAAGCGACCGCAGGTCCCGGCTGAACTCGCCGGCGCCATAGTAGACCAGGAACAGCAGCACCAGCAGCGGCATGCCCCGGAAAAAATTCACATAGCCGTAGGCCAGAACCCCGCTGAGGCCCCGGTTGCGCGCACGCGCGACGCCGATGGGAAGGGCCAGCACAAATCCCAGCAGGATGGCAAGGAGGGTCAGGCTGGCAGTGACCTTGAGCCCCGAAAGCCACAAGTCTTTGTAATCGAGCCAAAGATCAAGCATGGGCGCGCCCTCCGGCAACAACGCCGCGCGTGGCACGTCTCTCAAGCCGTTTCTGGATCCAGGACGAAAGGATCACCAGGCTAATATAGATGGCGGCAATCACAAGATAGAAGAAGAACGGCTCTCGGGTGGTGTTGATGGCCAGGGCTGCCACATGGGTCAGGTCGCTAAGCGCGATCACGGATACCAGCGAGGTGTCCTTCAGTAGGATCACCCAGAGATTGCCAAGGCCAGGCAGGGCATGGCGCCAGAACTGAGGCAGGATGACCTTCCAGAAGCAATGGAACCCTGACAGCCCAAGCGCCTGAGCCGCCTCGACCTGACCTTTACCAATGGCCTGAAGGGCGCCACGCACCACTTCACTGCCATAGGCGCTGATGACCAGGCTCAGTGCGATCAGACCGGCCAGAAAGGGGCTGATCGACAGCGTGCTGTCGAACCCGGCATATTCCGCTACCCAGCTGATCACGACCTGCGATTGATAGTAGATGATCAGCAGTGTCAGTATCTCGGGCAGGCTTTTGAAAACCGACACATGCATCTGCGCCAGATACCGCACCGGTCGCCTCCGCGAGTTGCGCGCCCGGTGAATCAGGAACGACAACATGATCGAGACCGGAAAGGTTGCCAGAGCCAGCCCGAGGGTCATGCCGAGACCAATAAGAAGTTCGTCCCCCCAACCGGTGGGACCGGGGGTCAGAAGGGAAAGTAATTCCATGGGGTCATCCAGATGGGGGAAATTTCAGGCCCCGTCGCCGGTTATTTTACTATGACGACTGAGGCCTTTCTGTTCAGCCTTTGAATAGGTCGCTGACAATCCGGGGTTGCGAGCGGATGTCGAATTCAAAGTATTTGGCGCGAATGTCGTCGTAGGTACCGTTGGCGATGATCGCGGCCAGAGCGTCGTCAATGCGTGTTTGCAGGTTTTCGTCCTCCAGCCGCATGGCAATGCCCGCGCCGATGGTGCCGTCCATCAGGAAATCTTCGCCCACGAAAGCGCAGCAATCGGTGCCCTTCGCCATCCAGTCCCCAATGGAGAATTTGCTTTCCAGAACCAGATCCAGTCGACCGCTTTCCATATCAAGGAAGGCTTCGCCCAGCTTCGGATAAAGCTTGATTTCACTCTCCGGGAAATACTCCTGCAGAACAGTCACAGCAACCGATCCCGACTGTGTGCCAATCACCATTCCCTCAAGGCTGGCAGGGGTGGCAGTGTCCAGTTCCAGTTCTTTCAGCGCAGCAAAGCGCATGGCGTTGAAATAATAAGGCGAGGAAAAACGGACCTTTTCCTGTCGCTTCTCGGTGATGGCCATGGAGGCCACCATGACATCAAATTTCTTCGCGTTGAGTGCGGGGATGATACCGCCCCATTCGTGAGCGCTCCATTCACACTCGACCTGCATTTGCGCGCACAGGGCATTGCCGATGTCCACGTCGAACCCTTTGAGAGAGCCGTCTTCAGTCACGAAATTGAACGGTGCGTAGGCACCTTCTGTGCCGATCCGCAGGGTCTCGGCCGCAGCGGGCAGCGCAAGGCTGGCAGTCATAATAACTGCGCAGGGCAGTCTGAAGAGGGCAAGGGATGTCATGTTTTCTTATCTCACCTGTTGGGCCCACAGCGGGGGGCTGATCTGGGCAATGTATTAGTTTTTTGGAACGTTCGGTGATATAGCATCACCATGTTCGTACTGCCTACGAACTAGGAGCAAAGGAGGTTTGCAGACAATGCAAAAGAAGTATTCATGGTATGAAAAAAACTAATGTTATCGCGCTCGCCAGACCGCAGCGGCGCCAACTGCCCAATCTTAAGGCCCTTCGGGCATTCGAAGCGGTTGCATTTCACGGCAGCTTTACCCGCGCCGCTGACGAACTGGCCGTCAGTCAGGGGGCCGTGAGCCATCAGGTGAGACAATTGGAGGAGGGCCTCGGTGTCTCCGTGTTTCTACGCGGTGCAAAAGGAGTTTCCCTGACAGAAGAAGGCAAGGTGCTGCAGGAGGTCTGTGAACGCAGCTTTGACAAAATTGCAGAAAGCACCGCCCTAATTCGCCGCGACCGCAAGGACCGGGTGTTGCGGGTGCGTGTTGGTCCGTTCTTTGCCATGAAGGTGATTGCCCCAAGAGTGGCAGGATTTCTGGAGCAAAACCCCGGTGTTCAACTTCATCTCACCAATCTTGAGGTCGACGCGCCACCGCCCGGCGCAGGGGATATCCAGATCAAGTATTGCCTTGAGCCGCCTGCGGGGTGTCACGCGATAGAAGTATTCCGCGAACGTCAGGTCCCGGTATGTAGTCCTGAGTTGCTGCAAACCGTGCGTGATCCGGTGCAGTTGCTGGAAGACCCACAGGTGCCACGGTTGCATTACAGAGATCTGGCTGAGTGGCAGGCATGGCTGGATGGCACGGGCCTTGGCGCGGCCTCTGCCAATTCCAACCTGATTTTTGATGATCAGCACACCATTCTGGCGGCGGTCCGATCCGGACAAGGCGTTGGGCTGGCCGACCGGGCGCTGATTTCTGAGGACGTTGAGCGAGGGCGTGTCTGTATTGTGTCCGAAAACTCGGTCGAACCGGAAATCTCCTACAAATTCATCTGCGGGGCCGGGCGGAATACTGCGGGCTCTCTTATAGAGACCTTCCGAATTTGGCTGATGTCAGAACTCGAAGGCCTTGAAGGGACCTGAGGGGGCAGGTTGTCTCATTTTGAATGTCATGTGGTCTGATCGGGGGAGCCGTGTTGATCGTACCTGTATCTTGTAAAGCAAACGGTAGGCAGCCTGGGCCGACCTCGTTTGCCCCTCGGCGGCGGCACCCAAACCGTGCTCTGCCTTTGCGCAATACAGCCATGCGGAGCGCATCAGTAGTATGCTGCAAGCCCATTCCTTACCTGACCTGCGCCGGATGTCTTTACATCTTTGACAAACGGTCCTCATCGTCCACCACGTTGAGAGTGCAGCCAGCGCCACTCCACCGCCATAGGACGATGTTGAAGTCGGTTGCCGCCGCACCTTTTGCGAAACTCCGGATCAGCAGGCCTGCAAACCGACCATGGATCAGGCGTGCGGCAAAATCCTGGGTGGGCACATCTTGCCCGCCGATCATTCTGGTGCGCCACGCGGGATCAGCGAGCATGCGATCAGATATAGCGTGTTTTTCCAGCCCTCTTGGATCGCGGGTGTCAAAGATCGGGCCAAGGTCGGCGGCGTAGGAAACCAGGATCGTTGGTTGCAAACTGCCCACCTGATTGGCTTCGCGCAGTGCGCCTGCTGGATCAAGCGCGGTATAGAGCGCCGGTGTCCCCCTGGCATTGACCCGTCCGCCATACAGCTCTGCGCCGCGGCCCGATAAGGGATCGCGGGCGTAAATCGGGTTCAGAGCGCGGTAAAGCGGCCCAACAAAGCGGCCGTCCTTCAAAGGCATCAGGCAAAGACACCGGCGTCAACTGCATCGATATATTCTAGAACCTGCTGTGCTTTGCCTTCCTGCACGAGTTGCATGGCGGTTCGGCCATCAAAGCCGGGCAGGGGTTCTGACCGATACCAGGCATAGGCCATGAGTTCTGATCCAAACCGCGGTTCAACCTTATTGAGCACCTCGACCAGTTCGCGCAGGCGGCGTTGTGTCTTGTCCGAGCTGATGCGCGTGCGCCGTTGCAGGGCGTCCTTGCCCAAACCGACCGTCAGGGCGATTTCCTCTGCCGAGGTGCGCAGCGCTGCCGCGATCTTTCGCGGCTCAAACTGTCCGCCTTCAGCGAAATTTGCGATATGCATGAAGCGCCTCCTTTGCGGCTATTATGACGTTATATAGCGTCATAATGACCGAATATCAAGTCGGAAGGCCGGTTTCTCCGTTGCCTGTTTTGCCGAGGAAAATTAGCAAGAAGTCTCTATCTCAGCGATCATCTGCCGATATCTCGGCCGCCGCCAGCCTAACCACTAGGCCATCGACATGTTGAGCGGGGCCGATATCGCGGCCCTGTTCAGCCGTTCGCCAGTTTGCCTTTCCGATGGAAGAGGCTGCCGCCGCCTTTCCCTCAGGCGACTTTTCCTGCGAGGCGGTGTAGAACCTGCAACCCAACACCTCCGGACAAATTTGGCAGCAGGTGCCAAGAATGGCCATTTCGACAAAGTCAGTTAGCCCCCGGCATCAGTAATTGTGGGCAAGTCGACAACGTGGTAATCGTGCCGTGGCATGGATTTGAGGCGCGCCTCTGTTCTGCTGTGAACTTATCCGGTTTCCATCTGGAAACGAAATCGCACTCAGCCCGTTAAGGTAGTTATGGCTCAGAATTTGCTTATTGTAGGCGCCGGAGAATTTGCCGATATCGCCTATGAGTATTTCACTGTGGACAGTCCCTATACCGTCATCGGTTTTGCTGTCGACCGGGAGTTTCTGGACGAGACCCCCAAATTCGGCCTGCCGGTTGTCGCATTGGACGAGGCCGCACAACATTTTGATCCGGCCTCGACGCATGCCCATGTGGCGATCACATCGACCAAACTGAACCGGGTGCGGGCCGAGTTGATGGAAAAAACCCGCGCCGAGGGGTACAGCCTCGCCAATTTCATCAGCCCGCGCGCAATGGTCTGGCGTACTGCCAGCTTGGGCGAAAACGTCTTTATCTTTGAAAACAACGTGGTTCAGCATGGTGTGACCATCGAAGACGGATGCGTGCTCTGGTCCGGCAACCATATCGGCCACCAAACCCGGATTGGCGCGCATTGCTTTCTGTCCTCTCATGTTGTGATTTCGGGCTATTGTAACATCGGGGCGCGTAGCTTCATCGGGGTCAATGCTACCTTTGCCGACAACGTCACTATCGGCGAAGACTGCGTTGTCGGCATGGCTTCCGCGGTCAACAAGAGCTTTGGCGATCCGGGGTTGGTCCTGAATGGCAACCCTGCTGCGCCATCCCGAGTGTCATCCTATCGCTATTACAGGATAAAACCATAAAATGGGCTGGGAAAAAAAAGGGCTGATCTACTGCCCTGACGGCAGTCACGACTGGGCGCGCCATTCGTTTATGACACCCAGCCCCTGGCAGCGGGATGCAGATACAATCCGCCTGTTTGGCGGCATGCGTGACGATGCCGGTATCAGCCGGATCGGATGGGTAGATCTGGATGCGCGCGACCCGTCGCAGGTAAAGGCGGTCTCCGAGAAACCAGTTCTGGATCTGGGTTCGCCCGGTATGTTTGACGATAATGGACTGATCCTGGGTGATGTCCTGGAGGTCTCGGAGACGGAACTCAGGCTCTATTATGTCGGTTTCCAGCTTGTTGAAAAGGCCAAGTTCCTGGCCTTCAGCGGCGTTGCCATAAGCCGTGACAGGGGAAAGAGCTTTGAGAGGGTGCAGAAGACACCGATCATTGATCGCTGCCCCGAAGGCCCGTTCATCGGCGCACTGCATTCAATCGCCCGGCTGCCTGACGGGACATATCGCGCTTGGATTTCGCGCGGGCAGGGCTGGGAGAAGATCGAAGACAAGCTCTTTCCGCGGTATGATTGTTGGACGATGACCAGCCCGGACGGCATCCGTTTCGACAACAGCACCGCTCAGCCGATCATTTCACCGGCCTCGAAAGAATATCGTATCGGCCGCCCGCGGGCCAACCAACGTCCTGACGGCACATGGGAGCTGCGTGCGACCTCGGACACCCGGGCCAAGCAATATGCCAGCTTTCGATTTTCATCACTGGATGGGGTGACCTTCACCCGCACCGATGACGAAGAACTGCCACGCGGAGCTGCCGGAAGCTGGGATAGCGAAATGACCTGCTATCCGGCCCACATCAAGACCACCGACGGACGGAACCTGCTGTTTTACAACGGTAATGACATGGGGCGTACCGGTGTGGGCTATGCAGAATGGGTGGAGGGATGAATCCCGCCCCGATGATCCGCCCTTATTCCCCGGCGGATGCCGAGGTCTGGAACAGGTTTGTGCAAGGGGCGGCCAACGCAACCTTCCTGCATGACCGCGGTTTCATGGATTACCATGCGGACCGGTTCGTGGATCATTCCCTGATCATCGAAGATAACGACAAGATCATTGCCCTATTGCCAGCCAGTCAGGCCGGTGACACGCTGGTTTCGCACGGCGGGCTGACCTATGGCGGGCTACTGGTGCCCCCCCGGCTGCCGGCCGCTACCATAGTAGGTATTATAGAGGCCCTGCAGACGTATTTGGCAGGTCAGGGCCTGCGCAGCCTTATTTACAAGCCCAGCCCCCACATATTCCACACTCAGCCCTCTGAGGCTGATCTTTATGCGCTGATCAACGCGGGTGCCCGGCAGGTACGTGCTGATCTCGGCACAGCCATCCCGCTTCAACGCCGCCAGCCCTTCAGTGGCGGTCGCAAGGACGGGATCCGGAAAGCACGCAAAGCAGGCCTGGTTGCGCGCGAGGCTTATGACTTTGCGCGTTTCTGGGGCATTCTGACCGAGGTTCTCGGATCACGTCATGATGCCGCCCCAACCCATAGCCTTGATGAAATGACCCTGCTGGCAGAACGTTTCCCTGACCAGATCCGCCTGTTTGGCACGTTTGACGGCGACACCATGCTTGCCGGCATGCTCCTGTTCGATTGTGGGCGCACGGTCCATGCCCAATATATCGCTGCCGCCCCTGAGGGCAGGAATTCAGGTGCGCTGGATCTATTGGTGCATCACCTATTGGCAGAGGTATTTGCCAAGCGTGACTGGTTCAGCTTCGGTATCTCCACCACCAATGCGGGGCGCGAGCTAAACGTGGGTCTGTCGCGACAAAAAGAAATGTTCGGCGGACACAGTGTGATGTTCAGCCAATATCAATGGGATATCGCCTAACCGACCACCCTTTGGTGAGCTTCATTCCCGCAAGCGACACACAACAGGACACAGGTGCAGAGGCTGCACCAGCCGCGTCTGCACAGGGCTAGCGCTCAGCGCGCCGGGTCGTGCCCTCCCAGCACTGCGGGATCTGAAAATGTGGTTTCAAAATACAGCGCAGAGCGTGAGCTATCGGTGATACGGCCCAAACCGGCCCCATTGGGAAGCAAAGAGGCCGGCGTCGATGTCGCGCGCGAAACTGCCTGTCTATGATCGTCCTGCACATCATCAACCATAACCGAGAGCGCACGGGATAGCACCAGGTCGGCACCGGCAAGGGTACCATTCTCCAGGGTCAGACGCTGGTTCTTGCGAAAGACCTTTCGGCCGTTGAGCAAGAAATGATCAATCGACGACCCCGCTGTCGCCATGGCATCGGTGACCAAGAAGATCCTGTCTGATTGCGGTTTTGCACGCAGCGCAATGCGGATGACGGCAGGATGTACGTGAATGGCGTCAGCAATCAAACCTGCGTAGATATCGTCTCGCTCCAGGGTGGCGCCAACCAGACCTGGTTCGCGGTTTCCCAGCTGGCTCATGGCGTTGAACAAATGCGTGACGCATTTTGCCCCGGCATCAAAGGCGGCATGGCAGGTGGCGCTATCGGCCTCTGTATGCCCAAGGGACACCACGATCCCCGCATCTGACATCGCCTTGATCTGCGCTGGCGTGGTGTTTTCCGGGGCGACCGTCACCATGACATTTGGGATCCGATCCGCAGCGCCCAGCATCAAGGCGAGGTCCTCTTTGCCCATCGGGCGGATCAGCTGTGCATCATGGGCGCCCTTGCGGGCCACCGACAAGTGCGGCCCTTCCAGGTGAATACCGATGATACCCTCTAGCTTTTCCGCCAAGGCCTGTTCGACAGCATCGATTGCCGCCCGGGTGCGCTCTGGGGTGTCGGTGATCAGGGTTGGCAGCAAGGCCTGCGTCCCCGTAGAGGCATGCGCCTGGGCTATGGTGCGCAGGGCCGCGACCGATTGGTCATCATTAAACATGACGCCCCCACCGCCATTGACCTGCAAATCAACAAATCCAGGCGTGATCACCCCGCCATTCAGCCGCTCAACAGGGTGGTCCGGCGCCAAGCCATGAAGCGGCAGAATACGCAGGCTGCCATCTTGCGCGCGCACTAGCGCGTGTTGGCTGTGCAGGTCTACCCCATCGTGGATCTGCGCCCCCACATAGGCTTTGGCAAGGCCATTCATACCGTTTCTGTCACTTTCTTGAGATGCCTTGGCGCATCAGGGTTGATGCCCCGCGCAGCGGCTGTTCTTTCAACCATCGCATAAAAACTGGCAATCAGGCAGATCGGATCGATCAGCGGATGACCCGTGCGGACCGTAGGCAACCTACTGGCCTGCATTGCCTTTTCACTGGTGGCAAAAACCGTGGCACCCTTGGCCGCAATTTCATCCGCAACCCCGGCAAGCGCACTTTCGGCTTCGTCCTCGGCGGCCAAGGCAATCACTGGAAAGCCGCTGTCCACAATGGAAACAGGGCCGTGCAGAACCTCGGCTGAGGAATAGGATTCCGCATGGATCTGACAGGTTTCCTTGAATTTTAACGCCGCCTCATTGGAAATCGCATAGGCGGGCCCGCGGCCCAGACAAAAAATGGAGTTGCGCGCGCCAAGCGCAGCGCGGGCCTCTGGCCAGTCGATGTTGACTGCCTTTTCCAACTTGCTGGGCAGGTCCATGATTGCAGCCCGAAGCGCGTCGTCCTCGGCCCATTCCGCCTGCATCCAAATGCCCGCCACGGCCGAGTTTACAAATGTTTTGGTTGCCGCGACGCTGATTTCAGGCCCGGCATGCAGGTTCAAGCAGTGATCGGCCACCTGCGCCAACGGGCTGTCGGTGTGGTTTGTCATGGCAATGGATAGTGCGCCGCCCTGCTGCGCCATCCGCGCCATTTCCACTATATCTGGGCTTTTGCCCGATTGTGACACCGACAGGCAGACACTGCCTGCCAGGTTCAATTTACGATTATAGATCGAGGCAATCGAGGGCCCGAGCGAGGCAATCGGCGTGCCTGTCAGCAGTTCGGAGGTGTATTTCAGATAGGTTGCAACATGATCGGACGACCCACGCGCGACCGTAACCATGTAGCTGGGATTTCGGGCGCGAATGGCCTCGGCGGCGCTGCGGATATCGTCGCCGCCACGGTGCAGCAGCCGGTCAACTGCGCGGGGGATCTCCAGAATTTCCCGGCGCATCTGTGTCTGAGTGTTCATCTGTGCAACCCTATTCTTTGGCAAGGCGGAGTTCGGCCACGAAGTTGTAGGCATCCCCGCGATAGATGGAGTGGGTGAATTCGACGGTGCGGCCATCCGCCAGATAAGAGGTGCGTTCAATCCGCAGCCCAGCCTTTCCGGGTGCAACCTGCAGCAAGCCTGCGTCGTCCTCTTCCAGGTTGATGGCAGAAATCTTCTGCAGCGCCCGCACAGGTCTAAACCCAGCCGCGCCCAAGACCTCATATAAAGAGGTTTCAACCAGCAGCGGGTTTGGCAACATCCGGGTCGAAAGCGACGCCCGTTCAATCGCCATGGGCTTGCCGTCAGCGATCCTGAGCCGGGCAATACGCGCCACCGAGTCGTCCGGGGAGAGCGCCAGGGTCAGAACCTCGTCCGGCGAGGGCATATAGATGCCGCGTTCAAGCCAGGTGCTGGTAGAGGTCATGCCGCGTCGCGACATATCCTCGCTGAAGGAGGTCAGCCGCGACAGGGACTGTTCGATCTGTGGCGCATCCGAGGCCACAAACGAGCCCGAACCCTGCTTTTGTATAATGATACCATCTGCCGCCAGGGCCTGGATTGCCTTGCGAACGGTTACCCGTGACAGCTCTGTCAAGGCGGCGATTTCACGTTCAGGGGGCAGGGGGCTGCCAGCTTTCAAAACACCCTGATCAACGCCCTCTTTCAGGCGCTGGCGCAACTGGACATAGCGCGGCCCGGCATCCGGTTGCAGCCAATTGTCCGGCGTCAGGAACGTGGCAATGCTCATCTTGCGTCCTCCGATAGGATCGCCTGGCTTGCTTTGGCCAGTTGAAAAGCACCATCCAGAGCGCTGCCCTTGGCACGGATCAGGCCAGACGCCACTGGCGCAGGCAAGAACGCCGCATAGTGGGGCCCCAGCCCGCCGGACAGGCACAGCCTGTCGCCGGGCTGATAACCAAGCACACCAAGGCAGCGCATCAAATAGTCGGCGCCCTTGTCAACGACGCGCCGCCCCCAAACATCCCCCGCCCGCGCAGAGGTCACAACATCAGGGGCGTAGGTGGCAAAATCACCCGGCTTGGCGGTCAGACTGAAGGTCACGATGGCATTTGGATCGTTGTCAAATCTTGCAAAGATCTTGCGGGTCAGATCAGTGTGAGCGGACAATCCATCATGGCACAGCAGGACCTGCGCCAAGGCGGCACGGCCCAACCAAGCCCCGGATGCCTGGTCCGACACCTGAAACCCCCAGCCGCCAACATATGAAAACACACCTGATTGGCTGGCGGCAGCAATTGTGCCGGTCCCAACAGAAAGCAGATACCCATCCTGAGCGCCCAGAGCACCGGTAACGGCCGTTGGCCGGTCATCTGTTACCTTGCAGTCTTTGAATGGCAGCGCCGCGGCAACCTGTGCGGCAGTTTCTGGCCCCAATACGCCGGCGATGCCGATATGCGCGGTCGCAGTCTCCAGTGCGGCAATCGGAATGCCTGCACCTTCAGCCGCCAGGCGCACCGTGGCAATAATATTTTTCACAGTCAGCGCAAAATCGGACGCAGCATTGGCGCGACCACCCTCGGCTCGTGCAAGCACCCCACCATCAGCAGTGCCAATGGCTGCGCGACATCCGGTTCCGCCCCCATCAACGCCAATCAGAATTTTGTGCTTCGAGTCACGCATGCAATACCTATATAATACCTCTTAACGAAAATACAGGCCAAATATGCTAAATCTGGTGAGATTGGCCTTGTATTTGGTCTTTATGGAAATAGGGAGTAGACAAAAGGTATCTAAAAGGTATTAGATTGGGCGAGAGGGGGATTCTCATGCTGCAACCAACGACCGAGCAACGGATACAGAGCGACGCGATTGATGCGCAATCCGTGCCTCTGGCCGCCGCAGCACTGCTGGAAACCCAGTCAGCGGCTATCACGGCGGTACAGGCCGTGATCGCAGAGATTGATCGCGGCGCACAGCTCATGGCTGCTGCAATCCGATCTGGCCGGTCCCTGACCTATGCGGCAGCCGGCAGTTCCGGGCTGATGGCCCTGGCTGATGCCTGTGAATTACCCGGCACCTTTGGCATCCCAGCGCATTGTGTTCACATCCATATGGCGGGTGGCGTCCCAACGACGGGGCAGATGCCCGGCGACACTGAAGATGACGCTGGCGCTGCGGACATCGCCCTGCGCGACGTGATGCCGGGGGATGTGGTCATCGTTCTCAGCGCCAGCGGCACAACCCCCTACGCCCTCGCGCTTGCCAAATCGGGTAAAGCGAACGGCGCCAGTGTCATCGCCATTGCCAACAACCCCGAAACGCCGCTGCTAGAGATGGCCGATGTCCCCATCTGCGTTGCAACACCGCCAGAGGTGATTGCCGGATCAACCCGGCTCGCGGCTGGAACCGGGCAGAAGGTGGCGCTGAACCTGATGTCCTCTTTGATGGGGATAAAGCTGGGCCATGTCTATCAGGGCATGATGGTCAATGTCGTGGCTGACAACGCCAAACTGATTGAGCGCGCCATCGGCATCGTGCGCCATATTGCAGATGTATCCGCACCTGTGGCCAAGGCCGCCCTAGCGCAGACGCAGGGCAATCCAAAGGCCGCCATTCTGGTCGCAAAGGGCTGCAGCCCCCTTGTCGCACGGACCCTGCTGCAGCGCCACGACGGCCATCTGGGCCCCTGCCTTAAGGCGCTGGAAAAGAACAAAAATACATAAGAAAGACAAACAATAATAGGGAGAAGATCATGAAAAAGACGACTGTAATCGCAACCATGCTGGCCTCGACGATCATCGCGGGTACGGCGGCTGCCGAGGATGTGACGCTGACCATCGAAAGCTGGCGCAATGACGATCTGGCTATCTGGCAGAATGACATCATCCCGGCCTTTGAGGCGGCGCACCCGGGAATCAAGCTCAAGTTCACGCCTTCGGCCCCGGCGGAATACAACGCGGTGTTGAATTCCAAACTGGACGCCGGCTCTGCCGGTGACATCATCACCTGTCGCCCCTTTGACGCCTCGCAAGCGCTGTATGAGGCAGGCCACCTTGCAGAGATCAGTGATCTGGATGGCATGGCAAATTTCTCGTCTGTGGCCAAATCAGGCTGGAGCACCGACGACGCGACCGTGCAATACTGCGTGCCGATGGCCAGCGTGATCCACGGCTTTATCTACAACAAAGAGGCCTTTGCCGAAGTGGGCGTAGAGGTCCCCAAGACCGAGGCTGAATTCTTTGCGGTTCTGGAAAAAATCAAGGAAGACGGCAACTATATCCCGATGGCGATGGGCACCAACGACCAGTGGGAAGCCGCCACCATGGGCTATAACAACATCGGCCCGAACTACTGGAAAGGCGAAGAAGGCCGCCTGGCCCTGATTGCCGGAGAGCAGAAACTGACGGATGAAGCCTGGATCGCGCCCTATCGCCAGCTTGCCAAATGGGCCCCCTATCTGGGAGATGGCTATGAGGCGCAGACCTATCCTGACAGCCAGAACATTTTCACTCTGGGCCGCGCGGCGATCTATCCTGCCGGCTCTTGGGAGGTCTCCGGCTTCAACGGGCTGGCGGATTTTGAGATGGGGGCGTTTTATCCACCAGTTCAGAAGGCCGGCGACACCTGCTATATTTCGGATCACACCGATATTGGCATCGGCATGAACGCTGCCACCCCCAACCCCGAGGCAGCAAAGACCTTCCTGAACTGGGTTGCCTCTTCCGAGTTTTCGACCATCTTTGCCAACGCGCTGCCGGGCTTTTTCCCGCTGTCTTCGGCACCTGTCACGGTCGAAGACCCATTGGCCGAGGAGTTCATTTCCTGGCGCGGGGAATGCGAGAGCTCGATCCGTTCTACCTATCAGATCCTGTCGCGTGGGACGCCAAACCTGGAAAATGACACCTGGAACGCATCGGCGGCTGTGATCAAAGGCTCTGAAACCCCGGAAGAGGCAGGTAAACGCCTGCAAGAGGGTCTTGCCAGTTGGTATGCGCCGCAGCAGTAAACCACTGTCCTGATATCCGGATGCCGCCCCGTTTGAGGGCGGCATTCCCCCAGTTATTCGTTTCGCGGTAGGATGTCCTGATGGCTGAACAACAGACAAAACCCAAATTCAGGTGGCATATCCTTGTGTTTCTGGCCCCTGCGGTGCTGGTGTACACCGCCGTCATGATCTATCCGCTGTTCAACACCCTGCGCCTGTCACTGTTCACCGAGGTCGACCAGACGCGGATTTTTGTGGGCTTGCAGAACTTTCGCACCCTGTTCGGAGATGCGATCTGGTCCACCCAATTCTGGAACGCGCTAGGAAATAATTTCTGGTTCTTCCTGGTGCATATGCTGGTGCAAAATCCCATTGGCGTGGCCCTTGCCGCAATCCTGAGCCACCCGAAACTGCGATTTGCCGGTTTTTACCGTTCCGCCATCTTCATTCCCACCATTCTCAGCTTTGTTATCGTTGGTTTCGCCTGGAAGCTCATCCTGTCGCCCATCTGGGGCATTGCGCCGGGACTGCTGGATGCCGTTGGCCTGAAATCGCTTTATGCGCCCTGGCTTGGCAAAGAGGCCTATGCGCTGACCACCCTGTCGCTGGTGTCGGTCTGGCAGTTCGTTGGCATCCCGATGATGCTGATCTATGCGGCACTCCTGTCGATTCCTGATGAAATTCTAGAGTCGGCAGAAGTGGACGGCATCACCGGACTTGCAGCCTTCTGGAAGATCAAGCTGCCACTGATCCTGCCCTCGATCGGGATTATTTCAATCCTGACCTTTGTCGCCAATTTCAATGCGTTTGATCTGATCTACGCGGCGCAGGGCGCACTGGCCGGACCGGATTTCTCGACTGATATTCTAGGCACATTCATGTATCGCACCTTCTTTGGCTTTCAGCTGCAACTAGGGGATCCGCATATGGGGTCAACCATTGCATCCGCAATGTTTGCCATCATCCTGATTGGCGTGTGTCTGTACCTGTTTGGTATTCAGTCGCGCATGCGCCGCTATCAGTTCTGAAGGAGAGCGCGATGAATGTTGCCCGTCAAAACCGCCTGAATACCTTTGCCGCGCATGGGGCCTTGATCCTTTATACCGTGATCGCGCTATTCCCGGTCTTTGTGATCGTTATCAACAGCTTCAAAACACGCAAGGCGATCTTTCGTGAACCACTGGCACTGCCCCATGCAGATAGTTTTTCGCTGATCGGCTATGAAACCGTGCTCAAGCAGGGGGATTTCGTTCTCTACTTTCAGAATTCGATGATCGTGACGGTGGGTTCCTTGTTCTTTATTCTGCTGTTTGGTGCCATGGCGGCCTTTGCCCTGGCGGAATACCGCTTCAAGGGCAACACGCTGATGGGGCTGTATCTGGCCCTCGGCATCATGATCCCCATTCGCATTGGCACCGTCGCCATTCTGGAAATGATGGTACAGACGGGGCTGGTCAACACCCTGTGGGCGCTTATCCTGGTCTATACCGCACAGGGGCTGCCCTTGGCGGTGTTCATCCTATCGGAATTCATGCGCCAGGTGAGTGACGATTTGAAGAACGCCGGCCGCATCGACGGATTGTCCGAATACCGGATCTTCTTTCGCCTGGTTCTGCCGCTGGTGCGCCCGGCCATGGCAACGGTTGCCGTGTTCAACATGATCCCGATCTGGAACGATCTATGGTTCCCGCTGATCCTGGCCCCATCCGAAGAGGTCAAAACCCTGACGCTCGGCAGTCAGGTCTTTATTGGCCAGTTTGTCACCGACTGGAACGCGGTTCTGTCTGCCCTGTCACTGGCCATTCTGCCGGTCATGGCGCTTTACGTTGTTTTCTCGCGGCAGCTAATCCGGGGCATCACATCAGGAGCAGTGAAATGAGGGTTGTTGTTGCGGGGCTTGGCAATATGGGGCGGAGCCATGCGCTGGCCTATCACGCCCACCCCGAGGCCGAGATCGTCGGGCTGGTGAACCGTTCGGATGTGGATTTGCCACCCGAACTGGCAGATTACCCCCGCTTCGAAACCTTTGAGGAAGGATTGGCGCAAAAGCCCGATCTGGTCTGCGTCGCCACCTATTCCGACAGCCACGCCGATTATGCCATCGCCGCGATGGAGGCGGGCGCGCATGTGTTTATCGAAAAACCGCTGGCGACCACTGTGGCAGATGCACAGCGGGTGGTTGCAACAGCCCAGCGGCTGAACCGCAAGCTTGTCGTCGGCTATATCCTGCGCCACCATCCCAGCTGGCAGCGTCTCGTCGCCGAGGCACGCGATCTGGGCGGGCCTTATGTGTTTCGCATGAACCTGAACCAGCAATCAGATGGCCCCACCTGGGATACGCATAAATCCCTGATGCAGACCACCAGCCCGCTGGTCGATTGTGGCGTGCACTATGTGGATGTGATGTGCCAGATCACCGATGCCGCGCCTGTGCGGGTCAGCGGTATGGGCCTGCGCCTGTCGGATGAAATTGCCACGGATATGTATAACTATGGGCAATTGCAGGTCTGGTTCAAAGATGGCTCAGTCGGCTGGTACGAGGCGGGCTGGGGGCCAATGATGTCGGAAACTGCGTTTTTTGTAAAAGACGTGATCTCCCCCAGAGGCGCGGTTTCCATCACCGAGGACAACAAAGGCGCCTCTGATGATGTGGATGGCCACACCCGAGTTGGCGGCATTCTGGTGCATCGCCCCTCTGGCGATACCCTGATTGAAATGCCGGATGAGCCGGGCCATCAGCAGCTGTGCAACGCCGAGCAGGCCTTCATGATCAAGGCGATCACCCAGGACATCGACCTGACACGCCACCAGAGCGACGCCGTGCAATCGCTGAAAATTTGCCTGGCCGCCGACCAAAGCATCCGCACCGGACGCCCCGTAGACCTAGGAGAGACCCAATGACCGCGCTGACCCTTACCAATCTTTGCAAGTCGTTTGGCTCGGTAGAAGTTTTGAAAAACATCAACCTGACCGTCGAAGATGGCGAATTCGTGGTCTTCGTCGGCCCTTCGGGCTGTGGTAAATCCACCCTGTTGCGGGTGATTGCGGGGCTTGAGGACGCCAGTTCAGGCACTGTCGATATTGGTGGCACAGTGGTCAATACCGTCCCCCCCGCCAAGCGCGGCATTGCCATGGTCTTCCAGTCCTACGCACTCTATCCGCATCTGAGCGTACGCGACAACATGGCGCTGGGGCTGAAACAGGAAAAGCAGCCCAAATCCGTGATCGATGAAAGGGTTGGCAAAGCTATCGAAATGCTGGATCTGGGCGCTTATGTAGACCGCCAGCCTGCGGACCTGTCCGGCGGCCAGCGCCAAAGGGTGGCCATCGGCCGGGCCATTGTGCGCGAACCAAAGCTGTTCCTGTTTGATGAACCTCTGTCGAACCTTGATGCCGCATTGCGGATGAATACGCGCATCGAGATCGCAGAACTGCACCGGACCCTCAGCGCCTCGATGATCTATGTGACCCATGATCAAACCGAGGCCATGACCCTTGCCGACAAAATCGTGGTTTTGCGGGATGGGCGGGTCGAACAGGTCGGATCACCGATGGAGCTGTATAACAACCCCGCCAATCAGTTTGTTGCCGGCTTCCTCGGCTCGCCAGCGATGAATTTCCTGAAAAAAGCGCCGTTGAATATCCCGAAAGATGGGGCCCTGGGCCTACGCCCCGAACATCTGCGCCCGACCAAAGGCGGGCGGATCAAGGGGGCCGTGACCCATGTTGAACGTCTGGGCGGCGACACCAACCTGCTGGTCGCCACCGAAGGGCAAGAGGCTCTTACCGTGCGCATTTTTGGCCAGGACGATACGCGCGTCGGGGCCGAGATCGAGCTTGATTTTGACGATTCTGCCGCCTTCCTGTTCGACGCTCAGCAACAGCGGGTCCGTTGCGCGACCTAAATGGCGCATCCGGGCAGATCAGGGCAGGGGGTTCGTATCCGCCAGTTGCTTGGCCAGTGTGCTGGCAAAAACCGATTTTCGGTACGAAATGCCAAGGCGGCGGCTGGTTTTTTCCGGGTGAATAAATGGGCGCAGAATGATGTCCTCTCGCCCCTCACCATGTGAGCGCGGCACCAGGGCGATGCCAAGGCCCGCCGCCACCAGATCCAGCAGTTGCGCATCATTCATCGCCTGCGCCGCAGGCCCCGGGCTGGCCCCGTTCTTCGCCGCTGCTGGATCAAGGCGATCGGCATCTGGACAATAGGGCCGATGGATCAGCGCCTGATCGACAATATCCTCCAGACGTAGACCCGCCGCACGGGCCAGCGGGTGAAATCGCCCAAGCGCGACGCAAAAGGGCTCTTCCGTCAGCAGAATAAAACCATGGCCGGCTGGGACGCAGGCCTCGGACAAAAAGGCCAAGTCACTGCCAAGCGGATCATCGGTGAAGGCAAAAGTCAGATCGGGGGATTTCCAGCGCAGCGCATTCAATCCGGGCGCAAAGCTCTGCAGCAGCACATCGGGGGCACAGTGAATGCGCACCCGTTGCTGGGGCTGGGTCTGCAGCCGCTGATCCAGGCTCGACAGATGGGCCACGCTTTCCACCGTGTCATGATACAGCCGGATTGCCAGCGGCGTTGGCTGCAAACCTGATTTGGCACGCAAGAACAACGCCCCCCCCAGACGTTGTTCCAGCTTCTGAATCGCCGCCGAAACCGTCGGCTGGCTCACCTCATTGGCGCGGGCCGCCTGACTAAAGGTTCCGGTTTCAAAGGCACCAGCAAAGTAGCGTAGTGTGGTAAGTTCTATCATAGTCAATGACTATACCTTCTATAGCCTTCATAGCAATTAACTTTATATACTGCGACTGGCATATCGGCGGGGCCAACCCTTGAAAAGGACTTCAGAGATGACTGCGACAGCAACAAATGAAACAGCCGCAAACCCCGGTGCCGCCGTAATTGATCAGGTGATTGCAAAATTCTGCGCCGGCGATATGACGCTTTTTGACGACATGGCCGATGACATTGATTTTCGCATCGACCATTACCGCGATGCCGATACCGACGTCAGCTGGCAACAGGCTGACACAAAACCATCCCTGATGGGGCTATTTGCGCGGCTGGGGAAAGAGATTTTTCCCCAGGGAACACAGGCGCTGGAGGTCCAGACCTCGGCCCTTGGCGCCGGCTGGCATCTGACCCGGTTTCAGCAGCAATTCTTCTATGGTCAGCGTCAGCGCGAGGTCAGATCCTTGACCCATATTATCTCGCATGAAGCCGAGGGGCTGTTGGACTATTTCCGCGAAACCGTGACCACGATTGAGAATATCTGATTGGTGGCCAATAGATCAGCGGCCAGTGTCGGCCGGGTAGGCTGACCCTATGCGCAGCCGCTATTCCAACCATCCTTATAGGCGAGATAGCGCTGCGCATAGGCTTCGGCGCGATCCGGTTTGGGCCCATAGCAGGCCTGAACCTGTGGTGGCGTCAGTACTGAACTGGCCGGTTGCTCGGGCGTGCTGGCCAGGATCGCCAGCCGCGCCGCGCCAAGTGCCGCGCCCTGGGCACCGCTGGCGGGCAGCTGAAGGGTCAACCCGGTAATATCGGCGATCATTTGCAGCCAGGTTTCTGACTGGCTGCCGCCACCTGCGACCCAGACCGTTTCGGGCAGGGATCCGCAGTGATCCAGCGCCGCGCAGCAATCGCCAAAGGCATAGCCGACGCCCTCCATCACGGCCTGCACCAGATCCGCCAGCCGCTGGTCGCGACGCAACCCAAGGAACGCACCGCTGGCATCGGGCGCATTATGCGGCGTTCTTTCACCAGACAGATAGGGCAGAAAAGTCACCGCAGAGGGCGCCCGGTCCGGCTCCACCAGCGCGGTCAGTGCCGCAGGTGTTTTGCCGACGATATCGCCCAGCCAGGACAGCGCATCGGTGGCCGAAAGGATGACCCCCATCTGATGCCAGGTCTGCGGCACCGCATGACAGAAACTATGCACTGCGCCATCGGTATTGGCCGCAAAATGATCAGTGACCGAAAACAGCACGCCGGACGTGCCCAAAGACAAGAACCCATCGCCTGGCTGCACAAGCCCTAGCCCGCAGGCCGTCGCCGCATTGTCGCCGCCGCCACCCGCCACGGTGACAGATGCAACGCCCCAGTCAGTGGCCAGCGAGGGGCGTAGCCTGCCTGCCGACGCACTGCCTTCGACCAGCCGAGGCATATGATCCCGGCTCAGCCCGGTGGCCGCGAGCAGCACATCCGACCAGTCGCGCCGGGCCACATCCAACCAAAGTGTCCCCGCCGCATCGGACATGTCCGAGACGTGCTCTCCCGTCAGCCAAAGCGTGACAAAATCCTTTGGCAGCAAAATCTTCCGTGTTTTTTCAAATATGTCAGGCTCATTTTTTGCCACCCAGCGTAGTTTCGGCGCGGTAAAACCGGCCATAACGAGATTGCCGCCAATACCGCGAAAATCGGCGCGCGCGTCCAGTTCGCCACATTCGATGCTGGCGCGGCCATCGTTCCACAAGATGGCGGGGCGCAGGGGCTGATCATCCTTATCCAGCAGGGTCGCGCCATGCATCTGGCCAGACACGGCAATGCCACGTAGCGCTGCAAAGGCGGTTGGGGCGCTGGCGCGCAGCTGATCAATCGCCGCTTCGCAGGCGGCAATCCAGGCCATCGGATCCTGCTCACTCCATAGCGGGGCAGGGCGGTCGACCTCCAGCGCGCTATGGCCTTCGGCCAGGACGATCTGATCTTCGTCGATCAACAGCGCTTTGACACCCGAAGTGCCCAAATCCAGTCCAAGATACATTGCGATGGCCCATCCAGTAGAAATTGGCTGGCCATCCACCCGCAGCAGATGGCCAGGGAAGCACCCTTAGAACGGGCTGTCAGGATAGTAGAAATCCATTGCGTTTTCCTGCGTCACCAGGACCGAGCCAATGACAAAAGACCCCGACACAGGTGCATTGGACGTCAATCCAACAGCCGTGAGTTCGATTGCGGTGGCAATCATCGAGGGTGGATAGGTCACGTTGGCAGGCATCATCTTGTCGCCATCTGCGGTGCGCTTGATCATTTCCTTCATGCCAGCGCCGCCCAGAACGAATTGGACATCATCACGCCCGGCGGCCTCGATCGCGGCAAGAACACCAATAGCCATGTCATCATCCGAGGCCCAAACCGCGTCGATTTTTGGATACTTCGACAGGAAGTCTTCCATCACGGTAAAGCTGTCGTCGCGGTTCCAGTTGCCGTGTTCGGCCGCCAGGATGTTGATGCCAGAACCATCAATCGCCGCCTTGAACCCATCGACGCGTTCATTGTCGATGGTGGTTGGGATGCCGCGGAACACCACGATATCGCCGCCATCCGGCATCTTGGAGGCCATGTATTCGCCCGACACCTTGCCAAAGCCGGAATTGTCGCCTGCAACATAAAGGTCTTCAATGCCGGGCACCGAAAGACCACGGTCCACAACGGTGACCCAGGCGCCGCTGTCTGCAACGGCCTGTACCGGCGGGGTCAGTGGATCGGATTCAAAAGGCAGCACCACCAGCGCATCGATGTTGCGGGTGGCAACCATGTCTTCGATATCATTGACCTGCTTACCGGGGTCCGATGCGGTGGCCAGGACAAAATCAAGTTCGGGATAGACCTCTTCCAGGCGTTCGACAGTCTGCTGCGCGTGAAAATTCATGCCACCGGCCCAGCCATGCGTTGCCGCAGGAATGGACACACCGATCACCTTGACCTCTGTTTCAGCTGCGACGGCGGCGGTTCCGACGACCGTAGCCAATGCCAGTGCAGCGAATGATTTGGTATATTTCATCTTTGCTCCTCCCATGAAGCGTGCTTGAAGCGGCTCTAGTTTGCCGTCTTGCCTTCGCGCTGCAGGATCACAGCGAGAATGATGATGACGCCCTGGATCGCACCATTGAGATAGGGCGACACAAAATCCGTCAGGTTCAGAATGTTGCCAATCAGGCTCAGGATCAGCACGCCGATCACGGTGCCCCAGACCCGGCCGAAACCACCTTTCAGGACCGTGCCGCCGATAATGACGGCGGCGATGGCTTCCAATTCCCACAACACCCCGGTGGAAGAGGAGGCAGAGCCAAGCCGCGGCACATACATGATGGTGGCGACGCCAACCAGGACGCCAAGGCCTGCATAGGCGATCAGCCGGGTGCGCTTGACGTTGACATTGGAATAATGGGCGACGTTTTCATTGGATCCGGTGGCGGCGCAGTGGCGGCCAAAGGCTGCACGCGACATCAGGATTTCCCCCAGAAGCACAACCAGCGCAAAGACAATGATCGGCCAGCTGATACCAAGGATGCCATCAAAATAAACCGGTCGGTAAAAACTGCGCAGAGCAAAATCCAGCGAGAGCGTGCCGCCATCGGCCAGCCAGGTCACCAGCGACCGGTAAACCCCCATGGCGCCCAGCGTGACGATAAAGGCATCAATGCCAAGGCTTGTGATCAGATAGCCATTGAGCAATCCGGCAAGCAGGCCGGCAACAAGCGCGGTTGCCATGCCCAGCAGGATGATTGGCACCCCGACGCCCAGGCTTGGCAGGGCCGCATTCATCACAAGGATCATCAGCCCGGCAATAAAAGCTGCCATCGACCCCACCGACAGATCCAGCCCCCCGGCGGTGATGACAAAGGTCATGCCCACCGCAATGATGCCAATAAAGGCTGATCGGGCCAGCACATTGGTGATATTGGCGGCGCTCAGGAAATTGGCATTCAGCATTGCCCCGATGATAACCAGAACAATCAGCGCAAGGATCGGCCCCAGAACCGACATCGACGGCCAGGCGCGGCTTTGCGGCGGAGGGAGCGTTGCATCAGTCATGGTATTCAAACCCTTATGCCACTTCGAAAGTGGGTGTTGTCTCAGCGCGCAGTCCCATGGACAGGCGCACAATTGCGTCTTCAGATATTTCACCCGGCTGCAGAATGCCGCTGACCGCGCCCTGACGCATCACCATGATGCGGTCTGCCAGGCCAATCAGTTCGGGCATTTCAGAGGTGATGACGATGATCGAATGTCCCGCATCCGCCAGCCCCCGCAGGAAGGCATAGATCTGCTGCTTGGTGCCGATATCAATGCCGCGGGTTGGTTCATCCACAATCAGCAGGCGCGGCTCTGACAGCATCACCTTGGCCAGCAGCAGCTTTTGCTGATTGCCGCCGGACATATTGCCAACGCGCACATCGCGCCTGCCGGCCCGGATATCGAATTCTTCGATTGCGCGGGTCAGGGCGGCCTCTTCGGCGGTGCGGTTAATCAGAAAACCACCAAATTTATGCAGGGTCTGAAGGGTCAGATTTTCGCGCATACCACGTTCCAGCAGCAGCCCGCGCAGTTTGCGGTCTTCGGTCAGGTAGCACAGCCCCGCCCGTTGCGCCGCTCCGGGCGTCTTGAACACAACAGGCTGCCCAAACAGATGCAGGCTCTCTGCCCGGGCTGGGCGCAGTCCTGCCAGGCCCTCCATCAGTTCGGTCCGACCAGATCCAATCAGCCCGCCGAGGCCAAGAATTTCCCCCTGCTGCAGGCTGAAGGATACATTCTTGGCAAAGCCGGGCACCTCCAGACCATCGACCCTCAACACCACCGGCGCATCCGGTGCCACACCTGGTTTTTCAGGATAGAGGTCGGACACATCACGCCCCACCATGGCAGTGGCCATCGCGTCTTCGCTGCTGTCACTAGCCGGGCCGAATTGCACCACTGCGCCATCGCGCATCACGGTGATTTCATCAGCAATATACGCAACTTCGTCCAGTTTATGCGAGGTGAACAGGATCGCGGTCCCAGCACTGCGCAGGGCGTCGACCTGCTTGAACAACACCTCGGTTTCGCGCGTAGTCAGCACCGCAGTGGGTTCATCCATGATCAACACGCGGGCATCGCGCGACAGCGCCTTGGCGATTTCCACCATCTGCTTGTCAGAGTTCGACAGAGAAGAAACCAGTGCATCGGGCGAGATATCACACTCCACCCGATCCAGATAGGCACGCGTCTTGCGGCGCATTTCAGCCTTGTCCAACAGCAGGCCGCGCGTCAGTTCACGACCCAGAAAGATATTCTGCTCGACGGTCAGTTGCTCTGCCAGATTGAATTCCTGATGGATCATCACGATGCCCGCCAGTTCGCCGTCATGCAGGCTGGTAAACTGGGCGGGCTGCCCGTCCAGCAGAACCTCACCAGAACTGGCAGGCTGATAGCCCGCCAGAATTTTCATCGTGGTGGATTTGCCTGCCCCGTTTTCGCCGATCAGCGCATGCACGGTGCCCGGCCGCAGGGCCAGATCCACGCCATGCAGCACCTCAATCGGGCCAAAGCTCTTGCTGACGCCTTTCAGCGCGATGACGGGGCCCGCAGTCATAGGGTGACCCAAGCCGCATCTCGGGCCGACGAGGTGACGCAGGCCTGAATGAATTTCATCCCCGCCATACCGTCAGCCATACCGGGCAGTTGGCCCATGGCATCCGCGCGCGCAGCACCACCCTGATAGGCGCGAATGGCATCAGCCGCTTCGCTGTAAATGGTAGCAAAGCCTTCCAGATAGCCTTCTGGGTGGCCACCGGGGATGCGGCTGACGGCCTGCGCGGCTGCATTGGCGCCGGCACCATTGCGGGTCAGCAGCTGCTTGGCGCCGCCATGGCGGGTGTACCAAAGGTAATTGGGATCCTCTTGCGCCCATTCCAACCCGCCCTTGTCGCCATAGATGCGCAGCTTCAGCGCGTTCTCGTTGCCCGGCGCCACCTGGCTGGACCACAGCATTCCCCGTGCGCCACCCTGAAAGCGCAGCATCATATGGGCATTGTCATCCAATGCGCGCCCCGCGCCCCAGCATTGCAGATCGGCGGCCAGGCTTTCGACCTTCAAGCCGCTGACAAAACAGGCCAGATTGTGGGCGTGGGTGCCGATATCGCCGACCGATCCGCCAGCGCCTGAACGGGCCGGATCGGTACGCCATTCGGCCTGTTTCAAACCTTCGTTTTCCACCGCAGAGGTCAGCCAATCCTGCGGATATTCGGCCTGCACGATACGGATATCGCCCAGATCGCCCGCTGCCACCATGGCGCGGGCCTGCCGGATCATCGGATAGCCGGTATAGTTATGGGTCAACACAAACAGCGATTGCGCCTGCGCCACCGCCGCTTCCAGATCGGCGGCTTCTTCCATGGTGGCGGTCAGCGGCTTGTCGCAGATCACATGGATGCCCTTGGCCAGAAAGGCCTTGGCTGCTGCTGCATGGACGTGGTTGGGCGTGACAATGGCCACTGCCTCGATCCCGTCTTCACGGGCGGCTTCGGCCTCGGCCATCTCGGCAAAGCTGCCGTAAGAGCGTGGAATTCCAAGCGCTTCGGCGCTGGCGGCGGATTTTTCCGGTGTCGAGGACAGCGCGCCCGCAACCAGATCAAAGCGGTCGTCAATCCGTGAAGCAATCCGGTGCACACCACCAATAAAAGCGTCATTGCCGCCGCCGACCATTCCAAGACGAATAGGTGCCATCAGTCGATCCCCAACATTTTGCGGTTTGCGGCCTCATCGGTGCCGCCATCGGCAAAGTCATCAAAGGCCTTGTCAGTCACGCGGATTATGTGGTCCGACACGAACTGCGCCCCTTCGCGGGCGCCGTCTTCGGGGTGTTTCAGGCAGCATTCCCATTCGACCACGGCCCAGCCGTCGAAATCATTGGCGGCCATCTTGGAAAACACCGCGCCAAAATCGACCTGCCCATCCCCAAGCGAGCGGAACCGCCCGGCACGATCGGTCCAGCTTTGATAGCCGGAATAGACCCCCTGCCGTCCGGTTGGGTTGAATTCGGCATCCTTGACGTGGAACATTTTGATCCGGTCTTTGTAGATGTCGATATTGTCCAGATAATCCAGGCATTGCAGCACATAGTGACTGGGATCATAGAGCATATTGGCGCGGGCGTGGTTACCGGTGCGTTCCAGGAACATCTCATATGAAATGCCATCATGCAGGTCTTCGCCCGGGTGGATTTCATAACAGACATCAACGCCGCAGTCTTCGGCATGGTTCAGGATTGGCAGCCAGCGTTTTGCCAGTTCGTCAAAGGCGGTTTCAACCAGGCCCGCCGGGCGCTGCGGCCAGGGGTAGATATAGGGCCAGGCCAGCGCGCCGGAAAAGGTGGCATGCGCCCCAATCCCCATGTGCTGCGAGGCCGACAGCGCCTTTTTCACCTGATCCACCGCCCATTCCTGGCGCGCCGCCGGATTGCCCCGCACTTCGGGTGCGGCAAAGCCATCGAACGCGGTGTCATAGGCGGGGTGAACCGCAACCAGCTGGCCTTGCAGATGGGTTGACAGTTCGGTGACTTCCACGCCGTTTTCGCGGGCCTTGCCCTTGAATTCATCGCAATAGTCCTTGCTACTGGCGGCCTTGTCCAGATCAATCAGGCGGCCATCCCAGCTGGGCACCTGCACCCCCTTGTAGCCACAGTCAGCGGCCCATTTGGTAATGCTATCCCAGGAATTGAATGGCGCGTCATCGCCCGCGAATTGCGCCAAGAACAGCGCCGGACCCTTGATAGTTTTCATGGCTCTTCCCTCCCTTTTGTTCGCCTACACAAAGCGATTGACGACGTTTTCCAGGATCTCTTGACGCCCGGATTGCGGCTGCGGGTTGATGCCATCGTCCAGTACCCGTTGCGCAATACTGCCCAGATCGCTTTCCAGCATCGCCTGCGCATCAGCACTGTCCCAACCGGCGTAGCGCTCGGCGCGCATCGCTTCCAGGGTTCCGTCCTCCAGCATGGCCGCCGCCGCCTTGAAGCCCCGCGCACAGACATCCATCGCCCCGGCGTGCGCGGCAATCAGATCGACAGGATCCAGCGATTGGCGGCGCAGTTTTGCATCGAAATTGGTGCCGCCAGTGGTGAACCCCCCGGCTTTCAGCACCTCGTAATAGGCCAGCGCCACCTCGGGCACATTGTTGGGGAACTGGTCGGTATCCCAGCCAGACTGGTAGTCATTGCGGTTCATGTCGATAGAGCCAAAAATGCCAAGGCTCGCCGCCAGCGCCAGTTCGTGTTCAAACGAATGGCCCGCCAGGATTGCATGACCCTGCTCGATATTCATCTGCACCTCGCCTTCAAGGCCAAATTCCTTGAGGAAGCCATAGACAGTGGCGACGTCAAAATCATACTGGTGCTTTGACGGTTCCTGCGGTTTCGGTTCCACCAGAATGGCACCCTTGAAACCGATCTTATGTTTGTATTCCACCGCCATCTGCAAAAACCGCCCGGCCTGCTGGCGTTCGCGTTTCAGATCGGTGTTGAGCAACGTTTCATAGCCTTCGCGCCCGCCCCACAGCACATAGTTCTGACCGCCTAGATTGTGGGTGGCATCCATGCAGGCCTTTACCGTCGCCGCCGACCAGGCAAAGATTTCCGGGTCGGGGTTGGTGGCCGCGCCCGCCATAAACCGGCGGTGGCTGAACATATTCGCTGTGCCCCACAGAAGCTGGGTCTTGCTGCCCGCCATCTTGGTACCAAAATAGTCAATGATCTCCTCAAAATTGCGCAGGCTCTCGGCAAAGCTGTCGCCTTCGGGGCGGATGTCTGCGTCATGCCAGCAGAAATAGGGCACATTCAGCAGATCAAACATGTCAAAGGCGACATCCGCCTTGAGCCGGGCCAGATCCATGGTGTCGCCAAACCAGGGCCGATCAAAGGTCTGGCCGCCAAAGGGGTCACCACCGGGCCAGGCAAAAGAATGCCAATAGGCCACCGCAAAACGCAGGTGATCTTCCATCCGTTTGCCCAGGATCACCTCATCCGGGTTGTAGTGGCGAAAATCCAGACCAGTGCTATTGGGATCATAGGCCAGTGGGGCAATATCTTTAAAGAAATCCGTCATGTGGTTTTGTCTTTCATCGTCTCGGGGAAGGGGGCGCCGGGCAGATTATCCCGCAGGTAGATGGTTGGGACCAATTCCGGCATGCGCGGCACGCCCTGTTCGTCAATCAAGGCGCGCAGCACGCTGAAGGCGCGGTTGATTTCCACATCGGGGCGCTGGTCAATCACGATATCAATATGGCCCGCTTCCACCGCCTTGCGCGTATGCGGGACCAGTTCATGCACCACGCAAAAGGGCTTGCGCGGGGCCAAGGTAAGGGCGGCAATCAGCCCACTGTTACCCGCGCCCACGTTATAAACTGCCGTCAGATCCGGGTGCTGCGCCAAGGCTGCACTGGCCTGGCTTTGCACGACGGCCGCAGCATCCTTGGTCATCAACGGGTTCAGCAGCGCAATCTTGGGGAAATCGGCGGTGATCACCTCTTGAAACCCTGCCAACCGTTCGGCATGGTCATGCGCCGCAAGGGCGCCAGCAAAGGTCTGCACCAGGCCCTTGCCGCCGCCATGCGCCATGCCAATCAGCCGCGCCGCCGTCCGGCCCGCAACCCGGTTATCAATGCCAATATAGGCCGAGCGATAGTCAATCGGCAGATCCGACACCAACCCGACAATGGCCACCCCTTTTTGCCGCAGCGCTGCCAGCGGCTGTTCCAGCGCCGCACTTTTCAGGCCGACAATCGCCACACCATCAAAGTCTTGCTCCAACAGCGCCGTGAGCCCCGCCTGCATGTCTTCTACCCCGAAGGCCGCGACCTCGATGATCTCTACACGGATCTGTTCAGTCTGTAGCCGCTCGGCGGTGATCTTCAGGTGGTCGCGGATCCGGTTGAAGAAGGCATTCGGGCCCAATGGGATCAAAAATGCGAGCCGATAAACACGACCGCGCGACAGATTGGCGGCGGCGACATTGCGCACATATCCCAGGGCCGCCATTGCGTCGCGCACCTTGCGGATCGACTTTTCCGCCACGTTACCGCGCTTGTTGACTACACGATCAGCTGTCGCATAGCTCACGCCGGCGGCCTGCGCCACGTCGCTTAAGGTTGGGCTTGCCATGTTTCCTCCCACCCGGCGCGTCACAACGCCGTGCTCTCCTGCCTCTAGCAAAGACTTGAAAATGACAGACGTCAATCAAAAAATGATAGGCGTCAATCATTATTCTGGCAGCGGCGCTTTTCCAAATGACGACACCTGCCATTTACCCAGAGGAAAGGCCCGGCCAGAAGCCGCAGAAACCGCCCCTGGAACCGATGGCATTGCGGGCCGACCCCCAAAGAAAGGATGCGCTGCCAGGCAAGGCGACGTGGCAGAAAAGACCCGAATACAGCGCTTTAGCAGTGCTGGAAACAGGCTGAAAATCACCTAAGGTCGGGAAGTTTTTCCAGTCATTCGTCCCGAAATTCCGGAACATATTGCTGTATTGTCAACGACAATTTCCCACCCGCCAGGATTAATCGCAATATAGCTCATCGGGCTGACTGCGCAAATTCATTGCGCAAAGTTTATTTGTCATGTTAAGCAATAAGGGCGCCCAATAGCCGACTCATCCTTCCCCTACCGCCTCGAGGAAACACCGCCCATGCCTCACTTTCAGATCGAATATTCGCCCAATCTCGAACAGGTCGTGGACATTGCCGGCCTCTGCGCCCAGATCCGCGCAACAGCGGTGAAGATTGATACCTTCCCCATGCCAGGCGTGCGGGTCAGAGCGGTGCGGGTCGATCACTATGCCATTGCCGATGGTGATCCAAAACATGGATTCATTGATATTTCCATTCGCCTACGCGCCGGCCGCAGCCCGACAGAAAAGCAAGCGGCCACCCAACGTATCTTCACCACCGCCCGCAGCTATCTTGCAGCGGCAATGGCAGATCACTCCATCGCGCTTTCGCTGGAAATGCGTGACATCGACCCTGAATACTCCCCCAAAACCGGCTCTATTCGGGCCCATCTGGCCCCATCCCCACAGGAGGATAACGCATGACTGTGTTGAACCAAAACATCGAGAAACTGAACGGGTTTCTGGTCCGGTTCAAAGAAACTGGCATCCAGAACCGCATCGCGGGCCAGGATTGCGCAGGCACCGCCGGAGTGTTCCAGAGCCGCTCTCCGGTGGACAAGAGCGTGATCTGCAACGTCGCGCGTGGTGATGCCACGGATATAGACGCCGCCGCCAATGCCGCCGCCAATGCCTTTGCTGCTTGGCGGGATATGCCGGCGGTGGAACGCAAACAGATCCTGCTACGCATTGCCGACGGGATCGAAGCCCGCGCCGAAGAAATCGCCCTGTGCGAATGCTGGGACACCGGCCAGACCCTGCGCTTCATGTCCAAGGCGGCGCTGCGCGGGGCCGAGAATTTTCGCTATTTTGCCGATCAAGTGGTGCAGGCACGCGATGGCCATCACCTGCAGTCTCCCACATTGATGAATATCACCACGCGCAAGCCCATTGGCCCGGTTGGGGTCATCACCCCGTGGAACACCCCCTTTATGCTATCGACCTGGAAAATTGCCCCTGCCTTGGCAGCGGGCTGCACCGTGGTTCACAAACCCGCGGAAGACAGCCCACTCTCCGCCCGCCTGCTTGTCGAAATCGCCGAAGAGGCTGGCCTGCCGCCCGGCGTTCTCAACACGGTCAATGGCTATGGCCACGATGCCGGGAAACGCCTGACCGAACACCCGGCGATCAAGGCCATCGCCTTCGTCGGTGAGAGCCGCACCGGGGCCGCCATCAGCAAACAGGGGGCCGATACGCTCAAGCGGTTGCACCTGGAACTCGGCGGCAAGAATCCCGTCATCGTCTTTGACGATGCCGATCTCGACCGGGCGCTGGATGCCGTGATCTTCATGATCTACTCGATCAACGGCGAACGCTGTACTTCTTCCTCCCGCCTGCTGGTGCAGGACACAATCCGCGCCGACTTTGAGGCCAAGCTGATTGATCGCGTCAACAACATAAAGGTAGGCCACCCGCTAAACCCCACCAGCGAAATTGGGCCCCTGATCAGCGAAGAACACTACAACAAGGTCACCTCATACTTCGACATCGCAACACAGGACGGCGCCACCATCGCCGCAGGCGGCACCAAACTGGGCGATGTCGGATATTTCATCCGTCCCACGCTCTTCACCAATGCCAACAATCAAATGCGCATCGCCCAGGAAGAAATCTTTGGCCCGGTCCTCACCTCAATCCCCTTCAGCACTGAAGAAGAGGCGCTGAACCTCGCCAATGACACCCAGTACGGCCTCACCGGCTATCTCTGGACCAATGATCTGACCCGCGCCCTGCGCTTCACCGATCAGCTTGAGGCCGGCATGATCTGGGTAAATTCGGAAAACGTCCGTCACCTGCCCACCCCCTTTGGCGGGGTCAAGGCCAGCGGCATCGGCCGCGACGGCGGCGACTGGAGCTTTGACTTCTACATGGAGCAAAAACACATCGGCTTCGCCACCGGCCAACACAAGATCACCCGCCTCGGCGCATGACCCCAAATTCATTTGGCCAAAAATATCCCGGGGTGAAATTTCAAATGCCAATTTGAAATTGAGGGGCTGGCCCCTCCACCCCACGACACAAGGAGAGACCCCATGGGAGAGATCGTACTCGCCGCCAAGATGACCCATGTCCCAACCATGCTGATGTCTGAGCAGGACGGGCCGGTCAAAGGGACACGTCAGGCCGCCATTGACGGTCACGCCGAAATCGCTCGCCGCGCCAAGGCGCTTGGCGCCACCACCGTGGTGATCTGCGACACCCATTGGGTGATCAACGCAGGCTTTCACATCAATGCCAACAAACGCTTTGAAGGCCTGTTCACCTCGAACGAATTCCCGCAGTTCATTCAGGATCTGCCTTATGGCTACGATGGCAACCCGGCCCTGGGCGAGGCCATCGCCAAAGCCGCCACCGACAGGGGCGCCTATACGCTCTGCCATCAGCTCGACAGTCTGGAGCTGGAATATGGCACCCTGGTGCCGATGCGCTTCATGAGCCGCGAACATGACATGAAGGTGGTCTCGGTGGCCGCCTGGGCCACAGTGCATGACCACGACGAGAGCCGCATTGTCGGAGAAGCGATCCGCGAAGCGGTTGAGGCCTCGGATGAAAAGGTTCTGCTGGTGGCCTCTGGCAGTCTCAGCCACAAGATCTGGGCCAACAAGGACTATGCCGCCAACAATGGCACCTTTACCATCTCCTCCGAATTCAACCGTCAGATGGATCTGCATGTGCTGGAGATGTGGAAACAGGGCGACCATGCCACGTTCTTGAAAATGCTGCGCGAATATGCCCAATTCTGCTGTGGTGAAGGTTCGATGCATGACACGGCGATGCTCTATGGGGCGCTTGGCTGGGACACATACACCGGCAAATGCGAAGTGGTGACGGAGTATTTTCCATCCTCCGGCACGGGCCAGACCAATATGATCTTCCCGGTCTGACCGGGCATCTCATCAAACAATGATACGCAGGGCAGCGCCACGGCGCCTGTTTGTGGAGGAGAAACCAGATGCGTTTTGCAACCTATAGCGCCGAGGGGGAGACATTCTTTGGCGCCGTCACCGAGGCGGGCATGATCGCGCTGAATGACGCCTGCCCACAATGGGCAACGCTCTATGATGTGATTGCCAATCAGGGCCTGGCGGAACTGGAAAAATCCGCCACCGGCAGACCCGTGACCCACACGGACTATGTTTTTGAGATGGTACTGCCCAATGCGCCGCGTATCCTCTGCGTTGGGGTCAACTTCCCGGATCGCAACGCCGAATACAAAGATGGCAGCGCGCAGCCGAAATACATGTCGCTTTTCCCCCGCTTTGCCAGTGGGTTCACCGGCCATGGGCGCAATCTGGTCCGCCCACCGGAAAACCACACCCTGGACTATGAGGGCGAAGTTGCCATCGTCATCGGCAAGGGTGGTCGCCGGATCAGCCAGGACGACGCCTATGACCATATCGCCGCCCTGACGCTCTGCAATGAGGGCACCATTCGCGACTGGGTGCGCCATGCCAAGTTCAACGTCACCCAAGGCAAGAACTGGGACAACTCCGGCGCGCTCGGCCCCTGGCTGGTGCCATTCACCGAGGCCAGACAGCTGGATGAGGCCCGCATCATCACCCGCGTCAATGGCGAGGTCCGCCAGGACGATGTGCTGTCGCGGATGATGTTCCCGATCCGCCGCGAGATCGAATATATCTCCACCTTCATGACGCTACAGCCCGGCGATATCATCATCACCGGCACCCCGACGGGGGCTGGCGCCCGCTTTGATCCGCCGCGCTATCTGAAACCCGGTGATGTGGTCGAGGTTGAGGTCGAAGGCATCGGCACCCTGCGCAATGGCGTTGAGGACGAGGTGGTATCATGACCCCACAGGACCACGCTGCGGCGGCAGCAGATCTGTTGCAGGCCGAGGCCAGTGGCCAGCAGATCGGCCTGCTGACCAAACGCCACCCGGACATGGGCATGGATGACGCCTATGCGGTGCAGAACGCCATCTACCGCGCCAAACTGGCGGCAGGCCGCCGGGTGATCGGCTGGAAGATCGGGCTGACCTCCAAGGCGATGCAATATGCGCTCAACATCGACATTCCCGACAGCGGCATCCTGTTTGACGATATGCTGTTTGAAACCGGCGCCACGGTGCCAGCAGGGCGGTTTATCCAGCCCCGCATTGAGGCCGAAATCGCCTTTGTGATGAAATCAGCCATTGGCGGCGCCAAGGTCAGCCGCGAAGAGGTTATTGCCGCCACCGACTATGTGACGCCCTCGATCGAAATCCTCGACACTCGGATCCTGCGCGCAGACCCGGAAACCGGGCAAACCCGATCAGTGTATGACACGATCAGCGACAATGCCGCCAATGCGGGCATCGTTCTGGGCAAGGAACGTCACCCGGTCAACGCCCATGATCTGCGCTGGGTCGGGGCCATCACCTCGCGCAATGGCGCAGTCGAAGAGACCGGGTTGGGTGCCGGCGTGCTGAACGATCCGGTTGAAAGCGTGGTCTGGCTGGCCAGGCGCATGGCTCAGTATGGCCAGAGCATCGAGCCAGGGCAGGTGGTGCTATCGGGGAGCTTCATCCGTCCGGTAGAATGCCCCACAGGTGCCGATATTCACGCTGACTTTGGCCCATTTGGTGCGGTTGACATTTGCTTCGCCTGACACTCCCCTAGCGATAACGCTGACATTTCTTTTGCCACAAGGACATTGCCCATGCCTGCTCCACACAACGCCTTCAAGGCAGCCCTGAAAGCCGGAAGCCCGCAGTTGGGCTGCTGGCTGGGGCTTGCCGATCCCTATTGCGCCGAGATCAGCGCCGGAGCCGGCTATGACTGGCTACTGATCGACGCCGAGCATGCGCCCAATGACCTGCGCTCAATCACGGCGCAGTTGCAGGTGTTGGCCGCATCTGACAGCCACGCAATTGTCCGCCCTCCAATTGGGGAAACCTGGATGATCAAGCAGTTGCTGGATGCCGGCGCCCAATCCCTGCTGATCCCGATGGTTGAAAGCGGTGCCCAGGCGCGCGAGCTGGTGCGCGCCGTCACCTACCCACCCGAAGGGGTGCGCGGTGTTGGCTCTGCCCTGGCGCGGGCCTCGCAGTTTTCTGCGATCCCCGACTATCTGCAAACCGCTGACGATGAGATCTGCCTATTGGTACAGGTGGAAAACCGCGCCGGTCTGGCAGCGCTGGATGACATTCTGGCCGTCGACGGGGTGGACGGTGTCTTTATTGGCCCCTCCGATCTGGCCGCTGATTTGGGGTTCATTGGCAATGCCGGCGCCCCAGAGGTCGAAACCGCTGTTCTGGAAGCCCTGAAAAAGATCGTTGCCGCAGGCAAGGCGGCCGGGATCTTGACCCTGGATCCGGCGATGCAAAAGGCCAGTCTTGCGGCGGGGGCTACCTTTGTCGCGACCCACATCGATGTGTTGCTCTTTGCCAATGCGATCCGGCGCGACGCTAAATCAGCCCTGGCGCTGCTGCCAGACCAGACCGCCAGAGGTGCGGCCAAGACCGAGGCCGCCAGCCGCTATCTGCAGCAGCTGTGCAAACACTGGGCCCATAAGGGCGAGGTCGAGTTTAATGAAACCAAAGGCAGCATTGTCTTTGCAAGTGGCCAAAAGGCGCTGCTGACGGCGACGGCAGATCACCTGCAGGTCAACGCCAGCACCGGGCCGCGTGGGGACCTTGAGCAATGGAAACAGGTAATTGCAGATCACCTGACCCGCTTTGCCTTTCGTGAAGAATTTGACCTGCAGTGGCTGGAATGATCGGGCAGGGAGATCGGATCCTGCCAGGGGCTGGCCCCGCTGTATCAGGCGGGCTATAGGGGGCGGGGACAGGCGGCATAGGCACCCTGTATCAAAGCGCCGGAACAAAGCAGGAGCAGACCTTGCAGGACCAGATTTGCATCATCGGCCTGGGCTATGTCGGCCTGCCCCTTGCGGTGGCCTTTGGCCGCCATCGCCCCACCCTGGGGTTTGATACCGACGCGCAGCGTATCGCAGATTTGCAGGCCGGCAGGGACCAGACGCGCGAAACCACCACTGCAGAACTGGCCGAAGCCAGCCATCTGCGTGTAAGCAACGATCCCAGCGCAATTTCAGACGCGCGGATTTATATCGTGACGGTTCCCACCCCGGTGGATGCCAACCACCGCCCCGACCTGACCCCCCTGCTGGCCGCGTCAAAAACCGTGGGCGCCGTGCTGAAACCTGGCGATCTGGTAATCTATGAAAGCACCGTCTACCCCGGTGCCACCGAGGAAGACTGCGTACCGGTGTTGGAGGCCGAATCCGGCCTGCGCTTTAACCAGGATTTTCATGTTGGCTATTCGCCAGAGCGGATCAATCCCGGAGACAAGACCCGCCGCCTGGCTGATATTACCAAGGTGACATCCGGTTCGACCCCGGCCATCGCGGCGCAGGTGGATGCGTTGTATAACGAGGTGGTGACCGCCGGCACCCATCTGGCCCCCAGCATCCGTGTGGCCGAGGCCGCGAAGGTGATCGAAAACAGCCAGCGTGACATCAACATCGCCCTGGTCAACGAGCTGGCGATGATCTTCAACCGCATGGGCATCGACACCGAAGCAGTGCTGCAAGCGGCAGGAAGCAAATGGAATTTCCTACCCTTCCGGCCCGGCCTAGTGGGCGGCCATTGTATTGGCGTTGACCCCTATTACCTGACCCACAAGGCAGAAAGCCTGGGTTATCATCCCGATATCCTGCTCGCCGGGCGGCGGCTCAATGATGGCATGGGCACCTATGTGGCGCAGCAGATGATCAAGGCCTTGGTGCAGCGCGGCAAACCAATGCGCCGGGTGCTGGTAATGGGGCTTACCTTCAAGGAAGACTGCCCCGATCTGCGCAATACCCGTGTGATCGATGTGGTGCGCGGACTAGAAGACTACGGTCTGCAGGTGGATGTGCATGACCCCCATGCCAATCCGGCACAGGCACTGGCGACCCTTGGCCTGACCCTGCAAGACCAGCCTGAGGCGGGCGCCTATGACGGCATCATCCTTGCGGTGGCACATAGCGTATTTCGCGCGATGTCAGCAGCACAAATCCGCGCCTTTGGCAGCCCGGACACGGTGCTTTACGATCTGAAATACATCCTACCCCCCGAAGAGTCAGACCTGCGACTATAACCGCCGCCGCAGGGCCTCGATACTGTCGCTCCCTGGCCCAGCGTCAAAAGAAAATGCCGCTAAGCCTTGGTCTTGGGCGCGTTGCGTGCCGCCTTTTCTTCCTTGGTCATCTTGTTGTTCCAGACATTGTTGCTCAGTCCCAGCTCGTCTGGCATCGGCTTGGTCTTGCCAATACTGACCTTGCCGCCTTTGTTCAGGAATTCCTGAATAAGCGCATCATCGGTGGTTTCTTTGGGAACATGTTTCATGCGGTCAATTCTTTCCTTTCGCCCAAGGCAGGGCAACAAAGCGACGTAGATCCGACTATGACAGACAGGGGCTGCCATGCTGTTTGTCTATCGCTTTGCGACGATCTTGACCAGCCATGTCACGGTATCGCCCTGCCCGATGATTTGGCCAGGGCGGCAGGCGTTAGCTGTCGCGGCGCACGCGCGCGGCGGATTTGTCGGCAAAGGCCGCCAGACGCGCGCGGGCGTCGGGCTGGGTGTTGACCACCCCGGCCACCACGGATTCCGCATAGGCTGCATCCATGGCAGACATATTCTGCATGTGGCTCACGGCGGAACAGATGGCAAAGTTGGACAGAGGCAGGTTTTCGGCGGTGCGACGCGCCAGTTCCAGCGCTTTGTCAAAGCTGGACCCTTCGACAATATACTGCGCCAGCCCCAGGTCGCAGGCTTCTTGCCCATGATAGACCCGGCCCGTCAGCATCATGTCGATCATCCGGGATTTGCCAACCAGATCGGTGACCCGAATGGTAGCGCCGCCGCCAGTGAACAGCCCGCGCTGGCCCTCGGGCAGGGCAAAATAGGTGGTGTCGTCCATCACCCGGATATGGGCGGCGCTGGCCAATTCCAGCCCACCGCCGACAACCGCGCCCTGCAGGGCGGCAATCACCGGAACCCCACCATATTCCATCTTGTTGAATGCCTCGTGCCAACGCAGGCAGACATGCATGAAATCGGCCGGGCTGCGGTCGGCATCGTGATGTTCGATCAGGTCCAGCCCGGCGCAAAAGTGATCGCCGGATCCTGCCAGAACCACCGCCTTGACCCCCGCGCGCGGTGCTGTGGAGAAGAAATCCACCAGCTCTTCAATGGTGTCGATATCCAGTGCATTACGTTTGCTGGGTCGGTTGAGTGTCACCACCCAGACGCCATCGTCATGGGCCTGAAGGTCAAGGTTTTTAAAGCGGGAAAGGTCGATTTCGAGTGTCATGTCACGGTCCTTGCAACAATGGGGCAAAATGGAGGAGGGCACCCCCGTCATGGGGGCACAGAGTCTAGATGGAATAGAGACGACGCCAGCAGGCAGGGTTACAAGAGTGCCGCAGCCAGGCTCTCGGCGCCCTCAAGACAGCGGGCACGCTGCACCTCGGTTTCACAGAGCAGATGAGCGCCGTAGAACCGGGCGGTGGCGATTTTCGCCTCCATAAAGGCCGGATCCTCGCCTCGGCTCAGCGCGGCTTCGGCAGCCAAAAGGGCGCGCGCCATCTGCCAGCCTGAGACCAAATTGCCTGCCAGCATCAAATAGGGAACACCAGCGCCAAAGGCTGCAGGCATCTGATCTTTGCCAAGGCCTGTCAGATGGGTCACCACAGCGTCAAAGGCACTGCGCGCGGCACTTAGCCGGGATCCCATCGCCTGCGCCTGCGGGCTACCCTGCTGCAGTGCCGCTTCGGTTTCACCAATCAAAGCCGAGATATGCCGCGCAGTGGCACCGCCATCACGCAGGGTCTTGCGGCCGACCAAATCGTTGGCCTGAATGGCGGTGGTACCTTCATAGATGGGCAGAATCCGGGCATCGCGGTAATGCTGAGCGGCGCCGGTTTCCTCGATAAAGCCCATGCCGCCATGCACCTGCACTCCAAGGGATGCAACCTCAACGCCATTTTCGGTGCTAAAGCCTTTGACCAGCGGCGTCAGAAATTCGGACAGGGCCTTGGCTTCGGCGCGGGCCTCTGGGGTGGCGGCGTGGCGGGCCAGATCCTGACACCCGGCCGCATAGGTCGCCATGGCGCGCGCACCTTCTGTCAGGGCACGCATCCGCATCAGCAGACGCCGTATATCGGGGTGGTGAATGATGGTCACGGCCTCACGGGTAGACCCATCCACCGGGGCGCTTTGCACCCGCTCGCGCGCATAGGCTAGCGCCTGCTGATAGGCGCGCTCGCCGACGGCGATGCCCTGCAGACCAACCGCGTATCTCGCCGAATTCATCATTTCAAACATATAGGTAAGGCCAGCGTTTTCTTCGCCGATCAAAAAGCCAGTGGCACCGTCAAATTCCAGCACTGCGGTGGGGCTCGCCTTGATCCCCAGCTTATGTTCGACGCTTTGGCAGGTGACGCTGTTGCGCGCGCCCAGGCTGCCATCAGCATTGACCAAAAACTTGGGCACCAGAAACAGGCTGATGCCCTTGACACCGACAGGGGCATCCGGGGTACGGGCAAGCACCAGATGGACGATATTTTCGGCCATCTCATGTTCGCCGTAGGTGATAAAGATCTTGGTGCCGCTGATGCGGTAGGTCCCATCGTCCTGGACCTCGGCGCGGCTGCGCACCAGTGCCAGATCACTGCCGGCCTGAGGTTCGGTCAGGTTCATGGTGCCAGTCCATTTGCCGCTGACCAGGTTTTCCAGATAGGTCGCCTTGGTGGCACTATCACCCGCCGTCAGCAGGGCTTCGATGGCACCATCCGTCAGCAGCGGACACAGCGCAAAGCTGAGATTGGCGGCATTCAGCACCTCGGTAGCCGCCGCACCAACCGCGCGCGGCAGATCCTGGCCGCCAAAATCACCGGGATGCGGCAGACTTTGCCAGCCCATTTCAACAAATTTCTGATAGGCCTCGGCAAAGCCATCAGGCAACTGCACCCGACCGTCACGCAGATGCGATCCCGCCTGATCCCCCGGCGCATTCAGCGGTGCGATTTCTTCGGCGCAAAAGCGGCCAAATTCTTCCAGAACTGCAGCTGCATCTTCCAACTCGACGCTGGCGTAGGGGGCGAGCCCCGAGACCTCTGCCCAGCGGGAGAGATGCGCGATATTGAACAACATATCTTTGACTGGTGCATCAAAACTCATGGGTGGGCACTCCTCTAAAAGTCTGGTTCGCCTTGCTCTTACTGCCAAATAAGGATCGAAAATAGTCAAGACAATCTCTGCAACCGACGTAAACCTTGCATAAAGTGACAAAGCGGGGCAAACCCGAACGCATGCCTGTTGATCCAAACCCGGCAATCCTGCCCACCGTATCACGCGCCTTTCTAGAAGATTGGTTGCAGGTGCTGCGCCAGCAATGCCCGCCACAACAACTGCAGCGGTTCCTGCAACAAAGCGGGCTAGCCGGCGTGGATTTGGCCAGACCCGCTGACCGCGTCACCCACGACCAGATCGTGCGCCTGTATCAGCTGGTAGCAGTGGAAACCGGCGATGAAATGATGGGATTGTGGAGCCGCGCCATTCGCAGTGGCACCCTGAAACATCTGTGTTCCTCTATGCGCGGGGCCTCCTCTCTCTCGGCGGCGCTGTTTCGCTTTTGCTCTTTCTGGAACCTGTTGCTGGATGACTATCAATTGCAGCTGCAGACCAAAGACACCGGGCTGTGCATCAACCTGTTGCCACGCGATCAGGCGGCGCCACTGCCGCCGCAGCGCTTTGGCCACATGCTGTTACTCAAGCTTGCGCATGGGGTGGCCTCTTGGCTGGCAGGCCGCGAGTTACCGCTGGCGCAGGTAGGTTTTGCCTTTGCCCGCCCGACCTTTGCCCAAGACTACCCCGTCCTGTTTCCCGCGCCGATCGTCTTTGCCCAAGATCAATCACAGATTGTGTTTGGCGAACAACTGGGGGATCTGCCCGTCACCCGCAGCGAGGCCGATATGCAGGCGTTCTTGCTCCGGGCCCCACGTGACTGGATCTTTACCAGCTACCGCACCCATGCCTTTGCGCTGCGACTGCGCGAGTTGCTGCTGCAATCGCCGCAGCTGGAACTGCAGCTCAAGCAGGCCGCCCTGGCGCTGCATCTGACACCGCGCACCCTGATCCGGCGGCTACAGGATGAGGGCAGCTCTTTTCAATCCATCAAGGACGGGCTGCGCCGTGACATTGCGCTGCGCGATCTGACTCGCGGATTGAAGAGCATAGAAGAAATCGCCCAAGATATCGGCTTTGCCTCGGCCGCCAATTTCCACCGGGCATTTCGGCGCTGGACCAATACCACCCCAGGCGAATATCGCCGCCTTGGGCTGGCAACCGTATCGACACCGAATACGCCCCAATAATTTAACATAAGACAGATTATCACAGAACCCGGGGCGAACGAAAAACATTCCAGCGAACACGCCCCGACCGACCTCAGGGCGGTTTGGGCCTACCTAAAGCACGCAGAGTCTAATGGCCGGAACAGTTCACCTTTTTATCTTCTATCAACTGGTGTCGATGCTTCTCTTTCGCCATTTTGGCGGTGGGTTCGCTTTGCATCTGTTCCAACCGCCAAATGCCGTCGACATAGCGTTTCACGAGTTCGACATAGAAACTAAGCTCTCGCGATTTCTTGGCCAGCTCCTTGCCAAACTCAGCCATTCTTTCGCTATCACCAGACAGGCCCACCTCTGCCGCGGCGGACAGATCCAAAAGCGGCATGGCAATATCAGACAACACCCGGGTAGAGGTTTTGACATTCTGATTGCAGATATAGTCATCAAACCCAATATTGGCCTTGAAGGCATGATTGATACCGCCGAGGAAGATTTGGAATCTGACAATAATATTCAGAGAGCCGTCCTTGCCAAAGTTGGACATCACATGAGCACCGGCCAAAATCAGCCCCGGTGATTCAATCACAAGTGTCGGAAAAGAAACCACTTCGGCCTCTTTCAGGGTCAATTTTGTCAGGCAGGCCTCTAGTCCGGCGGCAACATCCCGAACGAAAACGTCGTGAAACCCCGATTCTGAGGTAAAGGAGGTAAGGTTGCGAAAATGCTGCTGCACGACCTCGCATGACCGAACCTCGGGGGGTCGATCATCTGCCACCAGAACGTTTACAATAAACTTCCTGGTGTCAATTTCTTGAGCTGCGGTGAACGCACCAAGCGAGTTAAGCATATCCGCCCCCGAGCTACATCAACAAAAACCTCCGAGCAATAGGCCATAACTCGGCGTTATTTACAAGTTTCTAGCGAGTTCTCACCCGGCCTTTCTGCGCGAAATTCCGCCCGAAAATTACCGCCAAAACAGGCCAGGCCGAGGGCCAGCTTGCTGCAACAGGCCGTCTGGATTCTACTCAATAGGCCTAATTGATCGACCAAATCATTAAACATACCAATATCTTGCGCCAACAACCCAGAACAGGCTAGATCACCGACGTTCCCTTTGCCCATCCCACAGCTCGTCTCTTCATGCCGGGTGCGAATGTCCGGCTGCAATAATGGAGACAATTTTCTGAGCTTTCGCATGATATTGATCCCTTCCGAACCAGCGCCCCCGGCACCTAACGACGAACTCAGACAGGCCCCCTGTCACCGGCTCAGCACTTGACACTGGGCGAGCCGGGGCGGCCGCCTCAAGGCCCTGCCAGCGTGACGAGCGCGGTTGTTTGCGCGCGCCCCACATCATTTCAACGTTGCGCATGGGGGCGTGACGTGCTTGACTTCATACATAAACATCAGGACTGCGGCACCATGACAGGTCTGCCAAACAGGCCAAGACAGGCCTAGGTCGAAACGCGCCTGCGAATACTGGCGCGAATATTTTTGAACGTTTTTCAACGCCAAAGGCGGCGCCGCCTTTGTTCGAAATATAACAAGGTATTGCACATGACATATGTAGGTCACTCAATACGCCTGGCGACCCTTTTAGCAGCCTTCACTATGGCCATCAGCCTGCCCGGCAGCGGCCCTGTCCTGGCACAGGAGACTGCCGCCACTCCCAAAGTTTCAATTGCTGCCGCGTACAGCGACGAGTTGATCGACCAGGTCGCCTTTATTGGCCGCGGTGAAGCCATCAACAAGGTGGATATCGTCGCCCGCGTCAGCGGATTTGTAGAAGAGATCCTGGTTGAGGATGGCGAAGAGGTTACAGCCGGTGATGTGCTGTTCAAGATCGAAGCCGATACCTATGAGGCAACGCTCGCCGCCAGACAGGCCGACAAGGCGCAGGCGCAGGCAAATCTGTCCCTCGCCGAAATCGAATTAAGCCGCAAGGCAGAGCTGTTTCGCCGTGGATCCGGCACCGAGGAAGACCGCGATATCGCCCGCGCCAACCGTGATGTCGCCCAGGCCCAGGTCAACCTGGCCGAAGCCGCCATCCAGCTGGCCAAGTTGGATCTGAGCTACACAACCGTGCGCGCCCCCTTTGACGGGCGGGTCGGGCGCACCTCGGTCAGCCCCGGTGAACTGGTTGGCCCCAGCAGCTCACCGTTGATCAACCTGCTGCGCACCGCCCCCATCTATGTCGAGTTCTCGCTGACCGAAAAGCAGTTGATGACCGTGATAGAATCCTTTGACACAACAGTCGGCGAGGTTGCAAACAATCCCAAGGCACCGGATGTCTTTGTCACCCTGCCAAACGGCACCGAACTGGAAGAGATCGGTCGGGTAGTCTTTGCCGACAACCAGATCGACCCCAGCACTGGCACCATCACCCTGCGGGCGGAATTTGCCAATAACCGTGGCCTGATCGTCGATGGCTCTTTCCTGAATCTGCGCATTGAGGCCACCGAAGCCCATGAGGTGCTGATGATCCCTCTGGCCGCAGTGCAGCGCGATCAGCGCGGCGATTTTGTTCTGGTGGTCGGCACTCAACAGACCGTGGAACAGCGCTATGTCACGCTGGGGCGCCAGGTCGAAACCACCGTGGTCATCGAAGAGGGGTTGCGCGAAGGCGAAACCGTGATTGTTGAAGGTCTGCAACGGGTGCGCCCCGGCGTAACGGTTGATGCCGTTCTGTCCGGCACCGCAGGGGAGTAGCAAGCGTGTTTTCTTCAATTTTCATTGCGCGCCCCAAGACATCTTTTGTGATTTCTTTGGTTTTGACGATCATGGGGATCATTGGGTATTTCACCCTTCCAGTTGAACAGTTCCCAGAAATCACCCCGCCTGTTGTCAGCGTCAGCGCCAATTACACCGGTGCCAGTTCCGAAACGGTGGAAAACACCGTGGCGGCCCCAATCGAGGCCCAGGTAAATGGCGTCGACGACATGATTTACATGTCATCGGACAGCAACGACAACGGCGGCTATTCCCTTTCAGTCACATTCGAGGTGGGCACAGACCCTGATATCGCCTCGGTCAATGTGCAAAACCGCGTGGCCCAGGCAACCTCTTCGCTGCCTAGCGAGGTGACCACGTCGGGCGTGGTCACCCAGAAATCATCCACCAACATGTTGATGATCGCGGCGCTCTCCTCGCCCAATGGTACCTACGACGAAGTCTTCCTATCCAACTACGCTGCCATCAACCTGAAAGACGCCTTGGCGCGGGTTCCCGGAGTTGGCAAGGCAGACATCCTGACGAATTTTGAATACTCTATGCGGATGTGGATGGATCCCAACCGTATGGCAGGCCTGGGACTGACGCCAAATGATCTGATCCAGGCGATCCGGGAACAAAACCTCGAAGTTTCTGCCGGGCAGATCGGCACCCCACCGATCCCAAGTGGCCAGCAATTTCAATATACCATCAAATCCAAAGGTCGGCTCAACAGTGTAAAAGAGTTTGAAAACATCGTGCTGCGCGCCGGCACTGCCGGCAGTATCGTTCGCATGAAAGATGTGGCGCGGGTCGAACTGGGCGCAAATTATTACAATGCCTCGGGGCGCTACTCCGGCAAACCTGCCACGGTACTGGCCGTTTATCAGGCGCCAGGGGCCAATGCTCTGGCGGTCGCCGACGGGGTTCGCAGCGAAATAGAACGCCTGGCGGTCAGCTTTCCAGATGACGTGCGTTATGACATACCATTTGATTCAACCCGATTTGTAGATCAGTCATTGAAGGATGTTGTCTCCACCTTGATGCAGACCTTTGCACTGGTGATCGCGGTGGTGTTTATCTTTCTTGGAAGCTGGCGCGCTACACTTATTCCCGCCATCGCTATTCCGGTCTCCTTGATCGGGACATTTGCCTTCCTGCTGGCTTTTGACATGTCTCTGAACACCATATCGCTTTTTGCCCTGGTGCTGGCGATTGGTATCGTGGTGGATGATGCCATTGTGGTGGTAGAAAACGTCGAACGTATCATTGCCGAAGAAGGGCTGAGCCCGGCAGATGCCACCCGCAAGGCCATGGGCCAGATCACTGGACCAGTGATTGCCACCACCTTGGTACTCTTGGCGGTTTTTGTCCCCGTTACCTTTATGCCGGGTATCACCGGGCGGCTGTATTCGCAATTTGCGGTGACCATTTCGACTGCCGTGGTAATTTCATCAATCAATGCGCTGACGCTGTCTCCGGCTTTATGCTCACTGATCCTCAAGGCGCGCTCTGGACCGCCCACTGGCCTGCTGGCCAAATTTGAACAGGGCATCAGCGGGGTGCGCGGCCAATATGTCGGCATCGTGCGCCGTATGGTACGGTTGCCGCTGATTGCCGTGGCCATTCTGGCCGCCGTGATCTTTGGTTCAAGCGGGTTGATGAAGGCCCTGCCCGCAGGTTTTATCCCGCCCGAGGATAACGGATATCTCTTTGTCGATGTGCAATTGCCGGATGCTGCCTCGCTTGAACGGACAGAGGTGGTAACTGATCGGATCAACGCAAAAATCCTTGAAATCCCTGGGGTATCCTCCAGCGTTTTGGTCAATGGCTTTAGCCTGATGAACGGCTCCGGATCCAACGGCGCGATGATTATTCCCAATCTTGACCCCTGGGATGAACGCACCAGCCCCGAGCTTAGCGCCGAAGGCATTTTGAAAAACATTCTTGCAGTGGCCAATCAGGAAATCGGCGCCAGCGTCATTGCCTTCAACCCACCGCCCATTTCAGGCCTCGGCATGAGCGCAGGGGTGGAAATGAAGGTGCAGCAAACCGGCGGCGGATCAGCGCAGGACTTATCTGCGGCCGTTGGTTCCCTGGTCTACGCTGCCAACCAAAGCCCAGAAATCGCCCAGTCCTATTCAACCTTCCGTGCCAATGTGCCCAAGGTCTTTGTTGATCTGGACCGCGAAAAAGCCAAGACGCTCAACGTGGCTGTTTCCGATGTATTCCAGACGCTGCAAGCCTATATGGGATCGTTTTATGTGAACGATTTCAATCTCTTTGGCCGGGTGTACCGGGTTATGCTGCAAGCCGATGGTGAATATCGCGACACGGTCGAGGACCTCAACACGCTATATGTGCGCTCGCAGAGCGGCGATATGGTGCCCCTTGGGGCGCTGATCACCGTGCGCAAGGAACTGGGGCCGGTGGCACTAAACCGCTACAATATGTTCCGCTCGGCAACGGTGACGGCGGTGCCTGCACCGGGGCTGTCCACCGGAGATGCCATTCGGGTGCTCGAAGCCGAGGCGGCAACCGCCCTGCCCCCAGGCTATGCCTTTGAATGGACAGGAACAGCGCAGCAACAGCAGGCCTCTGGCGGGCTCGTGGTGGTCATTCTGATTATGGCAGTGATGTTTGGCTATCTCTTCCTGGTGGCGCAATATGAAAGCTGGACCATGCCGATTGGCATCCTGCTCTCGGTGACGGTGGCGCTGTTTGGTGCCTTGGCCGCAGTGTCGGTGACTGGCGGCGACGTCAATCTATACACCCAGATCGGAATGATCATGCTGATCGGCCTCGCCTCAAAGAACGCTATTCTGATTGTCGAGTTCGCGATGGAGCGGCGCGCCAGTGGCCTTACAATCCGCGAAGCCGCGCTAGAGGCCGCCAGCCAGCGCTTCCGGGCGGTGATGATGACGGCGCTGTCCTTTCTGCTGGGCGTGGTGCCCCTGCTGGCCGCCAGCGGCGCGGGCGCGGCCAGCCAGAAGGCCATCGGTATCGCCGTCTTTGGCGGTATGCTGGCGGCAACGGTTCTGGGCGTGATCATCGTGCCCGTTCTTTATGTGCTACTGCAAAGCCTGCGGGAATGGATCAAGGGAACCGGGCCAACTGCGGGCAATGCCCCAGCACAGCCAGAGGCCTGATGTGACGGCAAAGCGCAGGGCGTCACGGTGCCCTGCGCTTTGCCATGCCGATTGCCTCCGCCCTATGCAGAAACCGAAGCTTCATCACGGAGCTGCGCCACCGCCAGCGTGCTGCAAACAACCATGGCCGCAGCCGCCCCGAGACAGGCCACCAACCCACCCATCTGATACATCGCCCCCGACAGGACCGTGCCAATCAGCCGTCCAGCCGCATTTGCGGTGTAGTAGAACCCCACATCCATGCTGACCCGCTCGGCTTTGCTGAAGGCAAGGATCAGATAGGAATGCAACGCCGAGTTCACCGCAAACACCGCCCCAAATGCCAACAGGCCCAGGATAAGCACCCCTGTCAGCCAGGGTGCCGTTCCGCCTGACAGGGCAACAGCCCCGGTCAGAACCGCCGGGATCAACGCCAAAGCGGCGGCCCAGTTGCGCGCCGATGCCGCCAGCTCTGCCTGGCTGCGCTGTGCCGCCCGCAACAGCCGTGGAGAACTTGCCTGAACACCGCCATAGAGGATGGTCCAAAGTGCCATGAAACTGCCAATCAAGAAAAACGCTGAGCGATTTCCGGCTTCGCTGCCATCGGAAAACACCGCGTAAAAATAGACTGGGATGCCCACCACAAACCATATGTCTCTGGCGCCAAACAGGAACACCCGCGCAGCCGACAGCCAATTGATGCTACGGGATTTTGAAAACACCTCAGAGAATTTTGCCCCCCTGCGCCCAACAGGCAATCCCTTTGGCATCGCCACCAGAACCGCGCCCAGAATAACCGCCAGGATCAGCGCCATCGCCAGTACCGAGGCGGTGAAACCCGCCGTCGCCAGCAGGCCCGCGCCCAGCAAAAAGCCCAGGCCCTTGATCGCGTTCTTGGATCCGGTCAACGCCGCAACCCAGCGAAACAAGCCGTCGCCCTGTGTCGGCGCCAGCAATTTGACCGCCGATTTTGATGACATCTTCGCCAGATCCTTGGCCACCCCCGACAGCCCCTGCACCAACATCACAAAGCTGACCGAGGCAGCAATCTGCCAGCTGGGATCCAGCTGCGTCAGCAACAACAGTGCCACCACCTGCAGGGCAAGCCCGCCATAGAGCGTCGCCGCCAGGCCAAAGCGTGCCGCAATCCAGCCCGCCGATAGATTGGTCACCACGCCTGCAATTTCATACAGAACAAACAGATAGGCCAGCTGCACCGGCGAAAAGCCCAGCGTGTGGAAATGCAGAAGCACCAGCATGCGCAACGCGCCATCGGTCAGCATGAAGGCCCAGTAAGAAGCAGTTACCGCAACATAGGCCGCCATCCCGCCACGCTCTGTCACAGCTGATCCCCAACCATGCGGGCCACATCCACCAGCCGGTAGGCATAGCCCATTTCATTGTCATACCAGGCGTAGATCTTCACCTGGGTGCCATTCACCACCATGGTCGAAGGCGCATCGACAATGCTTGAACGCTGGTCATTGGTGTAATCGGCCGACACCAGCGGCCGCTCTTCATAGCCCAGGATACCCTGCAATGGCCCGTCAGCGGCAGCTTGGAACAGGGCATTGACCTCTTCTGCCGTGGTTTCACGCTCCACCTCAAACACGCAATCGGTGATCGAAGCATTCAACAGCGGCACCCGCACTGCGTGGCCGTTCAATTTGCCCTTCAGCTCGGGATAGATCAGCGTGATCGCCGTGGCGCTGCCGGTGGTGGTCGGGATCAGATTGGTCAGGGCAGAACGCGCCCGACGCAGGTCTTTGGCAGGACGGTCGACAATGGTCTGTGTATTGGTCACATCATGGATCGTGGTGATAGAACCATGCTTGATGCCAAGCGCGTCATGGATCACCTTGACCACCGGAGCCAGGCAGTTGGTGGTGCAGCTAGCGGCGGTGACGATCCGGTGGCGCAGGGGGTCATAGATGTCTTCATTGACACCCATGACGATATTCGCCGCATCACCGTCCTTGACCGGCGCCGAGACCACAACCTTTTTTACGCCCGCCTCGAAATAGGGGGCCAGCTTGGCCTCCGATTTGAACACCCCGGTGCAATCGATCACCACATCAACGCCATCAAGCGGCAGGTCCTGCAGCCGTGCAGTGCAAAGCGTCGGCAACCGGGTCCCGTTGACGGTAATCGATTCTGCATCATGACAGAATTCTGCGTCCCAGCGGCCATGGACGGAATCGAACTCCAGCAGATGAGCGTGCATTTCCGGGTTGCCAACCGCATCGTTGATCCAGGCAATGTCAGCCCCGCTTTCCAGCAGGGGTTTCAGTGCCAGTTTGCCCATGCGGCCTAGGCCATTCAGTGCGTAGGTGGTCATGGTTTATCCTCATCATGGTCTTGGGCGATGCCATCAACGGCGTGTTGCAGAGAAATCAGATCAAGCTGTTGCAAAGGCAGGGCCGCAAAGGCCCGCAATCTGCGATGCAGCACCCCATAGGCCTGTTGAAAAGCAAGGCTCTTCTGGGCTTCAGTCCCAGTGGCCTTGACCGGGTCCGGCATCCCCCAATGGGCACTGATCGGCTGCCCCTCCCAGGCGGGGCATTCTTCATTGGCCGCCTGATCACAGACGGTGAAAACAAAATCGAACTTTGGCGCGCCACTGTCGATGATCTCTTGTATCAGTTTGGGGTGCAGATCTTCGCGCCACAGACCTTTGCTTTTCAGCATTTCCGCGGCGACCGGGTTCACCGCTGTATGCGGTGTGGTCCCGGCAGAAAAGGTTCGGAACCGGCCGGGGGCGAGGTTGGTCAAAATGGCTTCGGCGAAAATTGAGCGCGCCGAATTACCAGTGCAAAGGAACAATACGTTATATGGTCGGGGCTGGGATGTATCTACAGCCACGAAAGACGTCGGGGCGGAATTCAGGTCAGTTTCCATATCAGTTTTCATGTCAGGATCTGCGGTCGGGCCGCAAAGATCCGGGCGACCGCGACAGCAATCAAGATAGAGCGCATCAAGCGTCTGTCGCGTGGCGGTCATATTGATCTGATAGCGCTGCCATGTGCCTTCACGCGTTTTGGTGACCAAGTCGGCCAGGGTCAGCGCCGAAAGATATGAAGACAGGGTGCTGGGCTTGATCCCAAGCGCGGCAGCAATTTCGCCCGCGGCGACGCGATCTGGATAGCGACGCATCAACAGGCGAAATACCGCAAGGCGCTGCGGGTGTCCCAGGATCGACAGGCGGAGGGGTATTGATTCTTCCATATTTCACGTTTTATCGAAATAGAAATCCTGATGCAACCTCGAAACTGCTAAAACCGCCCCGGCCTCCCCCGCAGTTTCCTGCGAAAAACAATCGGCCAGAAACTACCACCGGGGGGAAAGTTGCAGTACACAGGCCCCGGCAGGCCGCAGCAGGAGGAAGGCGATGAATGTGCAGAAAATGGCGGGGCATTTGATCCGTCGCCTGAATCAATCTTCGACCCATATTTTTGTTAACCACATGCAGGAGGCTGGGTTTGATCTCACCCCGGTGCAGTTTGCCGCCCTAGATACCATCGCCTCAAATCCTGGTATCGATCAGGCTGGGGTCGCAGCAAAAATCGCCTATGACCGCGCCACCATTGGCGGTGTGATTGATCGGCTTGAACACAAAGGCTATGTCGCGCGCAGCGTCAGCACCCGGGATCGCCGGGCGCGCGATGTGCGGCTGACGGATCGGGGGCAGGCGCTCTATGATCAGGTTCTACCCCTGGTCAACGCCCAAAAAGACGACATGCTCGGCGCGCTCAGCATCGACGAACGCGCCACCTTCTTGCAGCTTGCCAGCAAAGCCTTGGGGCAGGACCGGAACCAAGACCCAAGCTAGGTCAGCCCCAAAGCGCCCTAGTGATTGTTGCGCGGCAGATGTTTGCGGGCGATGGCGCGGAAATCAGCGGCGCCGCGCAGGATCATCCCTTCATCAAACTGGGTCACGTAGTCCCGAAAGATCTGCTGCCAGGGTGTCTGCGACGGCGGCACAGGATAGCCACCAGAATCGGCAAGCGCTTGGTATCTTTCCGTTATCTCATCTTCGGAAAGATCCACCATGACCCGGCGCTTCCCCAGATCAACGCGGATCTTATCCCCTGACCGCAAGATGGCCAGCCCGCCACCCGCGGCCGCCTCTGGGGCGGCATTCAGGATAGAGGGCGAGCCAGACGTCCCCGATTGACGGCCATCGCCAATGCAGGGCAGCTCTTTGATCCCCTGTTTCAGCAAATAGGCGGGGGGCCGCATATTGACCACCTCGGCGCCACCGGGATAGCCAAGCGGCCCGGTGCCGCGCATCACCAGAATAGAATTCTGATCGGCCTGCAACGCCGGGTCATCGATACGGGCGTGAAAATCCTCTGGTCCGTCAAAGACCAGCGCGCTGCCTTCAAAGGCATCGGGGTCATCGGGATTGGATAGATAGGCGCGGCGAAACCCTTCGGATACCACCGAAGTTTTCATGATGGCGCTGTCGAACAGATTGCCCGACAGGTTCAAAAAGCCAGAGGCAGGTTTCAGCTGCGTTTCGATTGAGCGGATCACGTCTGGTTCACCGCTGCGGTAATCTTCATAGTTTTCCGCAAAACTGCGCCCCAGACAGCCCTTGATATCCGGTGCCGGGATCAAACCAGCCTGTAGCATTTCCCCCGCCACCGCAGGCACCCCGCCGGCACGGTGGAAATCTTCTGCCAAATAGTCGCCAGCGGGCTGCAGATTGGTCAGCAGGGGCACATCATGGCCGAAGGCCTCCCAATCGGCGTTGTTCAATTCCAGCCCCAGATGGCGGGCAATGGCGTTCAGATGGATTGGTGCATTGGTTGACCCACCCAAGGCAGAACACATTGCAATGGCATTTTCAAAGGCGCCGCGCGTCATGATATCGGATGGCTTCAGGTCTTCATGCACCATTTCGACTATCCGCTGGCCAGTGCGGTAGGACATCTGCCCCCGTTCCCGCAGCGGTGCCGGAATTGCCGCCGATCCGGGCAGCTGCATCCCCAGAACCTCGGCCAGGGAATTCATCGTGCTTGCGGTGCCCATAGTGTTGCAATAACCCACCGATGGCACCGAGGACGCCGCCATTTCAAGAAACTGTGCCTCGTCGATTTCACCTGCGGCCAGCATCTGACGCGCCTTCCAGATGATGGTGCCCGACCCGGTACGTTTGCCGTTCAGCCAACCGTTCAGCATTGGCCCCACAGAAAGCGCAATCGCCGGGATATCCACCGTGGCAGCCGCCATCAACAATGCAGGCGTGGTCTTGTCGCAGCCAATGTTCAACACCACCGCATCAATAGGATAGCCATGCAGTGCCTCAACCAGCCCCAGATATGTGAGGTTGCGATCCAGGTTGGCTGTGGGGCGTTTGCCGGTTTCCTGAATGGGATGCACCGGGATCTCCAGCGGCGTTCCCCCGGCGGCAATAATCCCGTCGCGCACCCGCTTGGTCAGCTCCAGATGGTGGCGGTTACAGGGGCTCAGATCACTACCGGTCTGGGCGATGCCAATGATCGGCCTATCCTCCCGCAGCTCCTCCCAGGTCAGCCCGTAGTTGATATACCGCTCCAGATAGAGCGCAGTCATTTCCGGATCATCCGGATTGTCAAACCACTGGCGCGATCGCAGATTTTTTGGATTGAATTTGGTCATCGGGGTCTTTCACTTGAATAGTCATAACAAAACTGAAGATGCCACCTGGCCGGTCAGTCCAGCCAGTTGGGCAGCCAAAGCGCCACATCAGGCACCATGAAGACAATCGCCAGCGCAATGATTTGAATGGCGATAAAGGGCAAAAGCGCGCGGAAGATTTCCGCCAGGCTCATATCCCTTGGCGCGACCGATTTCAGATAAAAGGCCGCTGGACCAAAGGGGGGCGACAGGTAGCTGACCTGCATGTTCATCGCAAAAAGAATGCCGAACCAGACCGGATCCATGCCCAGTTTGATGATGATCGGTACAAAGATTGGCATGGTCAGCAGCGCGATGCCAATCCAATCCATGAACAGGCCAAGCACAAGTAGGATCGCCATCATGATCAGGACGACCACCGCAGGCGACGCATCGCTGGCCAGAATTGCGCCCTCAATAAAGCGGTTCCCACCCATCAGGTTGTAAACGCCAACCAGGGCGGCGGCGCCAACACCAATCCAGATGATCATACCACAGGTTTCCAGCGTCTGCTGCAGACTGTCGCGGATCAGCGCCCAGCTGACTTCCCGCCGGATTGCCGCCGACAGAAACACACCCATGACGCCCATCGCCGCTGCCTCGGTCACCGATGCAACCCCGCCATAGATCGACCCCAGCACCAACACCGCCACCCCAAAGGGCAGCACCACACCTTTCAGCTTGGCCAGTTTTTCCGCCATGGGAATGTCTTGCTCTTCAGCCGACAGCGCAGGTGCCATATCCGGCGAAATCGTGCAGCGCACATAGATATAGAGAATATAAAAGCTTGCCAGCATCAAGCCAGGCAGCACCGTGGCCAGAAACAGATCGCCAATGGAAACGCCGGATGTCAGCCCATAGACGATTAATACGATCGACGGTGGAATCATCGTCCCCAGTGATCCGCCCGCGCAGACGGTGCCAATGGCCAGCGCCCGATTGTAGCCCAGCCGTAGCATCTGCGGCAGTGCAATCAGACCCAACAGCACAATTTCGCCGCCAATAATACCAGAAATCGCCGCCAGAAACACCGCAGCGACCAGCGTCTGGATCGCGACGCCACCGCGCAATCGCCCCGCCACAATGCGCATCGCGTCATAAAGATCGCGCGCCATGCCAGAGCGGTCCAGCAATGAGGCCATCAGCACAAACATCGGGATCGCCACCAGGACATATTCATTCACAAAGGAATAGATCCGGCTGGACACCAGCGGCACTCCCATGGGGCCAAACCAGGCCAGGGTAAACAGGATTGCAATCAACCCGGTCACAAAGGCCAGCGGAATGCCAGTCAGGATCATTACCATAATGCTGCCCACCAGCATCCAGGAACTGATCTCTATGCCCAGACTGCGCCCCTGTGTGAACAGCACTGCGCAGACCGCCAGAAGAATGGCAAAGACCAGCGCAATCCCAATCATCGCGGATTTGCTGGGCGGTTCCTGGCAGGATTGGCGATGCCCAGTGCCTTTAACTGCCACCCAGATATGACCAAGCGATTGCAGGGTCAGCACCACCGCTGCCAGAAAAAGCGCCATTTTGACCAGCGCCGGGGTCACCGGGTTCCAGGCGGAACCAGAACGTTCTAGCCGCAGATCCCCCTGCGGGGTCCACCAGGATTTTTCCACCATACTATAAGCGGCATAGGCAATGGCGACGGCAAAACACAGGGTCAGCAGGGCATTGACCAGATCCAGCAGACGACGGGTGCCGCCTTTGGTGTCAAAATAGATCAGCCCGATGCGGATATGTTTGTCCGATGCCAGACACTGCACGCCGCCAAACAGGTAACACACCGCCACCAGCGCGATCACCGTTTCATGCGCCCAGATGGTGGGGGCGCTAAAGAAATAGCGCATCACAATTTCGTAAATCGACACCAGCGTTGAAATCGCAAACAGAAAGGCAACGCCACCGCCCAGCGACAGGATCCCGCGATCCAGCCTGGTCTGCGCACCACCGCTATCGGCTTCATGTGCCTGTTTCAGCGCTTCAATCTGCGCTTCGGCCTCAGCCGCAAAATCCACTGTTGTGTCCTGTGCCATGCGCAATTCTTTCCCGCCCCGGATAAAGGAGGGGCCGCAAAGCCCCTCCTCTTCTGTCTGAGATCTATGCTATTTGGCCAAAAGACCGGCCGAAATCAGATAGGCAGAGACGCTTTCATAGGCCTTGCCGGCCATTTCTGAACGATCAGCCCATTGCGCCCACTGCGTCTGGGCGATACCGCGGAATTTGGCGCGCTCTTCGTCGGGCCAGTTGATCACCGTGACCTCTGGATCGGCCATGGCTTCGGCGACGGCCACCGCATTGGCCATATCCAACCGCGCCACCATATCCTGGGCGAAGTCACGCACAGAAACTGCGAGAATTTCCTTCAAATCGGCAGGCAGGCTGTCGTAGATTCCCTTGTTCATCGACACATCCACCACCGGCATCGAATGAAACCCCGGATAGATAGGATAGTTGGCAAATTCATGCATGCCCTGCGCATGGTTGGTGGAAAACACGGTATAATCGGCCGCGTCAATCACGCCTTTTTCCAGTGAGGTATAGACCTCGGATCCAGGCAGGTTCACCGGGGCAGCCCCGGCGGCGGCGAAGACCTCTTGCACCATGCCTTCGGGCGCGCGCATTTTCAGCCCCTTCAGATCGTCCACAGTATTGAGCGGCCGGGTCGACAAGAACGCCTCTACCCCAGTGGCCGAGGCACCGAGAAACTGCAAACCGTAGGGATTTACCAGTTCGTTATAGAGCTCCATCCCGCCTCCATAGTTCATGTAGTTGAACATCTGCTGCGGATCTGACCAGGCACCAACCAGATTTCCCAGCATGGCAAAAGCCGGATCCTTGCCGGAAAAATAGGACGGATCGGTCATATGCCCCTGTAGGATACCGGCCCCTACCGCATCCAGGGTTTCGCCATGCGCCACCACAGAACCGACTGGAACAATAGTGATTTCCAGCCGTCCGTTTGACATGGTCTTGACCCGCTCGGCCCATTCTTCCTCGATCGCAAAGAAATTGTCCCCCGCCTGGGCAGAGGTCTGGAATGTCCACTGATGCTCTTGCGCAGCTAGAGGCGCGGCCAGGGCCGCCAGCGCGGTAAGGCTCAGCGCTGCGGACCGTGGAAATTTTACAAAATTCTTGATCATCGTTGTTCTCCCTTACAGGCCGGTTTCGCCCGACCGCTCCTATGTGCGAAGGCTAGGCCCCGCATCCCAACCGCCCCCTATGGCTGCACCCCTGCGGGCTTTGCGGCGGCAACATATTCCACCAAAATGGTGCACCGGTTTCTCCAGCCTCCCAACTGGTATCGAAACCGGTATCGGTACCATGCGCGAATTTCCATCCACAGGTCAACGCGTTTCAACGCTTTGCTATTGGCCGCCGCGTCCACTAAGTTGGCAAAAATCGGGGGCCGCGCGACATTACCTTTGGTCAACAACAGGTTGAAACAATGCACAAGAGAAAGACCTTGCAGGACGTTGCCTTGGCTGCCGGGGTCAGCAAGATGACTGCCTCGCGCGCCCTGCGAGGGGACAAGGACGTGTCACAGCGCAGTATCATGCGGGTGCAAAAGGCCGCGCGCGAAATCGGCTATGTCGGGAATCACCTTGCCTCCTCTCTTGCCGGGAAAGCCACCGACCTGATCGGCGTGGTGCTGCCCAACCTTGAAAACATCGTCTTTTCGCATGTGCTGAACGGCATCACAGAGACGCTCTATGGGACCGGATTGCAGCCCGTTTGCGGCATCACCGAATACGACCCGGAACGCGAATACGAGGTGGTGCGCAACATGCTGTCCTGGCGGCCCACCGGGCTGATTGTCACTGGCCTGGAATTTCCCGCCGACACCGCAAAACTGCTAGTCGAGGCCGACATTCCAGTGGTGCAGATCATGGATACCGACGGCGACCCCATTGGCGGCTGCGTCGGGTTTTCGCATCATCAGGTCGGCTTTGACATGGCGCAGGCCCTGGTGCAAAGCGGCAGAAAACGCATCGGGTATATCGGCTGTGGGCTTGGTCAGGACAACCGCGCCCAAAAGCGTTTTGATGGCTTCCTTGCGGGGTTGCAGCAGGCCGATGTCAGGCTGGTGGCGCAGCGCCAGGATCCTGGGTTTTCCTCAATTGCAACTGGTCGCCGCCTGACCCAGGCATTGTGGCAGGATCACCCGGATCTTGATTGCATTTATTACTCCAACGATGATCTGGCCGCTGGTGGCTATCATTATTTCAATGACTTACAGGTTGCCATCCCGGATCAGGTCGGATTGGTCGGCTGCAACGGGCTTGATTTTATTTCTGGCGTGCCGGGCAGGATCGGCACCACACGCACCCCGCGCCACGAAATCGGCGAAGCCGCCGTGCGGATGATTTTACAGGCGGTGGCCAGCGGCGCGCCATTGGCCCCAATCAAGCAGGAACTGCGCCCTGAAATCGACCTTGGGCTGATTGCCACCCAGCCACCCGCAACGCCAGATCCATAAGACCATGCCTGCTGCATAGGCCCCGCCCCTGCCCTGTTGGGAACCCGCGGCTACGCTCGTGCTCAACCCAAAACGGCCCCCCGAAAACCGGGGGACCGTTTTGAATTTCCGCAATCAAATCAAGGGCAAACCGGCGGGATTAACCGCCAAAATCGTCCAGCATGATGTCTTCGCGGTCAACGCCAAGATCAAGGAGCATGTTGATCACCGATTGGTTCATGATGGGCGGACCACACATGTAGTATTCGCAGTCTTCCGGTGCCGGGTGGTTCTTCAGATATTCCTCGAACAGGATGTTATGGATAAAGCCGGTATAGCCAGTCCACTCGTCCTCGGGCATCGCATCCGACAGCGCCACGTGCCATTCGAAGTTGGGGTTTTCAGCGGCCAGGCCGTCGAAATCCTCGACAAAGAACATCTCGCGCTTGGAACGTGCACCATACCAGAAGCTAATCTTGCGATCCGTATTCAACCGCTTCAGCTGGTCAAAGATATGGCTGCGCATTGGTGCCATACCGGCCCCGCCGCCCACAAAGATCATTTCCTTCTTGGTATCTCGCGCGAAGAATTCGCCAAAGGGACCCGAGATGGTCACCTTGTCGCCGGGCTTCAGGTTGAAGATGTAGCTCGACATCTGACCGGCAGGGATACCTTCTGAACCGGGTGGCGGCGACGCAACCCGCACATTGAGCATGATCATGCCCTTTTCTTCCGGATAGTTGGCCATGGAATAGGCGCGTTCAACCGGCTCTGACACCACGGATTCATACTGCCAGACATTGAAGCGGTCCCAATCGCCGCGATACTCTTCTTCGATGTCAAAATCGGTGTATTTCAACGCATGGGCCGGGGCCTCGATCTGGATATAACCACCCGCGCGGAAATCGACGTTTTCGCCTTCGGGCAGGTCCAGGACCAGCGCCTTGATGAAAGTGGCGACGTTTTCGTTGGAACGCACGGTGCATTCCCACTTTTTGACGCCAAACACCTCTTCGGGCACTTCAACTTCCATGTCCTGCTTGACCGCGACCTGACAGGACAGACGGTCGCCGCAGCCGGCTTCGCGTTTGGTGATATGGCCCTCTTCGGTGGGCAGGATAGAACCGCCGCCGGAATGCACGCGTACCCGGCACTGGGCACAGGTACCGCCACCGCCACAGGCCGAAGGCACAAACAGCTTTTCCGCCGCCAGCGTCTGCAGCAGTTTACCACCCGCAGGCACGGAAATGGTTTTTTCGCCGTTTATGGTGATGTTCACATTACCAGTCGACACCAGCTTGGAACGGGCTGCAATGATAATGCTGACAAGCGCCAGAACGATCAGGGTGAAAAGGACAATGCCAAGTCCAAAGGTCGCCATATTTCCAGCCCCTCTTACAGTTTCACGCCGCTGAAGGACATGAAGGCCATAGCCATCAGTCCAGCGGTGATGAAGGTAATGCCAAGCCCCTGCAATCCATCAGGAATGTCAGAATATTTCAGCTTTTCGCGCACGCCTGCCATGGCGGTGATGGCCAGGGCCCAGCCAAAGCCGGAAGACAGGCCATAGGTCGCTGCCTCGGCAAAACCATAGTCGCGTTCCACCATGAACAAGGACCCACCAAGAATGGCGCAGTTCACGGTGATCAACGGCAGAAAGATCCCCAACGCATTGTAAAGCGGCGGGAAATATTTATCCAAAACCATTTCCAGGATCTGCACCAGCGCCGCGATAACGCCGATATAGGAAATCAGACCCAGGAAGGTCAGATCCACATCGGGAAAGCCAGCCCAAGCCAGCGCGCCGGGCGCCAGCAGGTAGGTCAGGATCAGGTTGTTGGCCGGCACGGTGATCGCCTGCACGATCATCACCGAGATACCCAGGCCGATAGCGGTGGGAATTTTCTTCGAAACGGCAATGAAGGTACACATGCCAAGGAAGAAGGAGAGGGCCAGGTTTTCAACAAAGATCGCCTTGACCGCAAGAGAGAGGAGCGCTTCCATCAGTGGGCCTCGACTACTTGGATTTTATGTTCACGCGCTTCCACCTGTTCAGGTTTCCAGGAGCGGAAGGCCCAGATCAAAAGACCAATGATGAAAAAGGCCGAAGGTGGCAGCAGCAGCATCCCGTTCGGCACATACCAGCCGCCGTTGTTCACGGTCTCCAGGATGGTCACGCCGAACAGCGAGCCCGCGCCAAACAGTTCGCGAACAAAACCAACCAGCATCAAGATCAAGCCATAGCCCAACCCATTGCCAATCCCGTCAATGAACGAAGCCACCGGAGGGTTCTTCATGGCAAAGGCTTCGGCCCGGCCCATCACGATGCAGTTGGTAATGATCAAGCCGACAAAAACCGACAGGGTTTTTGAAATCTCAAAGGCGTAGGCCTTGAGCACCTGATCCACCAGGATCACCAAGGATGCAATAATCACCATCTGCACAATAATGCGGATAGAGCTGGGGATCTGGTTGCGCAGCACCGAAATGAACATCGATGAAAACGCCGTCACCAGCGTCACCGCAATTGTCATTACCAGCGCCACTTTCAGCGAAGAGGTCACCGCCAGAGCAGAACAGATGCCAAGCACCTGCAGGGTAATCGGGTTGTTGTCGACCAATGGGTCGAGCAGCATTTCCCTACGTGTCTGGGCCATCAGATATCTCCTGCTTTGAGATTGGCAAGGAAGGGGGCATAACCGGTTTCGCCCATCCAGAAGCGTACCAGATTATCAACACCAGCCGAGGTCAGCGTGGCACCCGACAGGGCATCCACATGGAACTCTTTGCCAGCGGCGGGCGCTGTCTTGGCGACGGTGATTTGCAGCTCACCGCTGTCATCCGTCAGGCGCTTACCCTGCCACTGCGCTTTCCAGCGCGGGTTGTCGACCTCGGCGCCCAGGCCGGGGGTTTCAGCATGGCTGTAGAATTGCAGACCAAAGATGTCATTGCCGTTTTCTTCCACAGCGATAAAGCCATAAAGCGTCGACCACAGACCATAGCCATGCAGCGGCAGGATCACCTTGTCGACCGCGCCAGCCGCATCTTTCAGCAGATAGACGGTCATGTATTTTGACTGCCGCCCAATCGAGGCCGGATCTTCGTCCAGCTTGATCGAGGTAGCCGGATCATCCGCCGCAGCGCGGTCGTCGAATTCGGCCACATCAAACTGATCCGTAAATCGCCCGGTTGCCAGCTCCAGCACCCGCGGTTCAAACGAGGCGCCAAAGGCTTCGGTGATATCCATGCCTGGCTCATAAAGCCCCGCGACCTGCAAAATATTGATCTGCTTGTCTTTCAGCTTGTTGGCTTCCTGCGTCGGTCGCAAGGCAACCGCAGCCGCCGACACGATCATCGAGGCACAGAGGCAGAGTGCCACAGCCACAAACAGGGTTTTACCCGTCGAATCCGGCGAAGCCTCCAGAAAACGGCGGATGGCACCTTTGTTGGTTTGCTCAGACATAACGCTTCGCTCTCCGTTTGATATTGGCCTGCACGACAAAATGGTCGATCAGCGGCGCAAAGACGTTGCCGAACAGAATGGCGAGCATCATGCCTTCGGGGAAGGCCGGGTTGATCACCCGGATCATCACCACCATGAAGCCAATCAGCGCACCATAGATGTAGCGACCCGCATTGGTATGGCTGGCCGACACAGGTTCCGTCACCATGAAGACCAGGCCAAAGGCAAAACCACCGGTGACCAGATGCCAATACCAGGGCATGGCAAACATCGGGTTGCTGTCAGACCCAATGGCGTTCAGCAGCAGCGAAAAGCTCACCATGCCCGCCATGCAGCCCAGAACAAGGCGCCAGTTGGCAATCTTGGTGATCAACAGGAAGGCCAGACCAATCATGCAGGCCAGGGTCGAAGTTTCGCCAAAAGACCCCTGAATGGTGCCGATAAAGGCATCCATCCATTCCATCCCATTGGCCGCCAGCTGGTCAAACCCGGACGAGGCCGAGATCGACAGCGCGGTGGCACCGGAAAATCCGTCTACAGGCGTCCAGATGCTATCGCCGGACATATAGGCCGGATAGGCAAAATACAGGAAGGCCCGCCCAGTCAACGCCGGGTTGAGGAAGTTCTTGCCGGTGCCGCCAAAGACTTCTTTGCCGATCACAACGCCAAAGGAAATGCCGAGCGCAACCTGCCACAACGGAATGCTGGCCGGCACGATCAGTGCATAAAGCATCGAAGTCACCAGGAAGCCTTCGTTGACCTCATGCCCGCGCACGGTGGCAAAGATCACTTCCCAGATACCGCCCACTACCAGCGTGGTGATATAGATCGGCAGGAAATACAGCAGCCCATGCGCCATATTGACCAGCGGATTGCTGGGGTCAAAGCCGATGCCAAGGAATTCCAGCACAGCAACACGCCAGCCCGTGGCCTCATAGGCGCCTAGCGCGGTATTGACCTGCAAGCCGGTGTTATAAAGACCAAAGAGGATACAAGGGATCGTTGCGATGACCACATAGGTCATGATCCGCTTCATATCGATATAGGACCGCGCATGGGGTGCTGCGGTGGTGACCGTCTTTGGTGTGTAGAGAAAGCTCTCGACCATCTCGTAGATGGGGAAGAGCTTTTCCCATTTGCCGCCCTTGGTAAAGTTCGGCTCAATGCGGTCAAAAAAGTTACGGAGACCCAAGAGACTATCCCTCCTTTTCGATCTTCGTCAGACTGTCGCGCAGCGCCAGTCCGTATTCGTATTTTGCCGGGCAGGCAAAGCCGACCAGCCCGAGATCTTCTTCGTCCAACTCCAGCGCACCCAGCGCCTGGGCCTGGTCGGTATCCATCACCAAAAGCGCGCGCAACAGCTGCGTTGGCAGATAGTCCTGCGGCATCAGCCGTTCAAAGGTGCCGGTGGGCACCATGGCACGCCGTCCTCCGTTCAGGTTTGATGTCAGCGCATAGAGCTTCTTGGAAAACAGCGATCCCAGCACCGGCTGCACCGCGTATTTGCTGGCCATCGGGCGAATCCAGCCCAGCGGGATCTGTTTCTTGTCTTCTTCGATCACGGTGATCTGCCGCGCATAACGCCCCAGATAGCCATCCAGCCCGGCACCAGCGCGCCCCGACAGGATCGAGCCAGAAATCATCCGCACGTTTTCAGTGCTGTCCAGCTCACCGGCCAGCAGCTCTTCCATAGAGGCACCAGCAATGGTGCGCAGCAGGCGCGGATTGCGCAGCAGCGGACCTGACAGCGCCACGACGCGTTCGGCATTGATCTGGCCAGTGCTCAGCAACCGGCCAATGGCGATCACATCCTGGTAGCCGATGCTCCAGACCGTCTTGGTCGCGGTGGGCGGCTCGATGAAATGCATGTGGGTGCCAGCCAGACCTGCAGGATGCGGGCCGTCAAAGGTGGCGACGTCGACCTCATCCACGCTGGGAATCGCAGTTCCGGGCGTTTGGCATAGATAGGTTTTGCCCTCGCTCAATCGGCTGATCGCGCGCAGGCCATTGGCAAAATCTTCGGCGGCCTCCTGAATGATTACCGCCGCCTCTGGCGCCAGAGGTTCCGATTCCATTGCGGTGACATAGATCGCGGCCGGGCGGGCTTCGAGGCTGGGCACCTTGGAATAGGGCCGACTGCGGAACGAGGTCCACAGACCCGCAGCACAGAGCCGCTCTGCCAGACCTTCGGGGGTGGTGATATCGCCCACCGCCGAGAAATCAACCGGATCAGCCGCCGCGGCGTCCACTTCGATTTCAACGCTGATCAGCACCCGGCGTGCACCCCGGTTGATCGCTTTCACACGGCCTGCCACTGGCGAGACCACCTGCACCTCAGGGGTGTCTTTATGGGCAAAGATCGGGGTGCCAGCGGCGACCACATCGCCTTCTTGCACCGCGAGACGGGGTTTCAGACCCAGGTAATCGCTGCCCAGCAGGGCAACGGTCCTGACTGCCGGACCCATATGAACTTCCTGCGAAGGCGCGCCTTCAACCGGAAGTTCGAGTCCTTTTTGTAGCTTGTAATGCCGCAACTCTATCTCTTCTTCTCTGCTATCGGTCAGAACCAACACATCGTGGCCGTTGTTCGGATTCGGCCTGCAAATAGTCTGATCTGGACCAAGTTCCCACTGGAAAAATGCAAAAGTGTCAGATCAGGCCCACCGAGGCTTGATTGACAGGGCCGCGAATAGCGTACAATAGGAGGGCGTTTCAAGGGTAGGTGAACAAATGGCTCGGCTCTTTCTTGTTGCTCTGATGGTTCTGCTTGCCGCCTGCAAGTCGGATCCGGTCACTCTGACCTTCAGCGGTGAAACAATGGGCACAACCTATAATATCGTCGCGGTAGACAAGACCGCTGCGCTTTCACCAGATGTAGTGCAGGATGCGATCACTCAGGCGCTGGATCAGGTCAATGCGCAGATGTCCAATTGGGACCCCAGTTCAGAAATTTCGCGCTTCAACGCCGCCGCCGTGACCGACCCGGTCAAGATCTCGCCGGAACTGGCCAAGGTGATGCGTGCCGCCACCGAGATCCACCGCAAAAGCGAGAAGCTGTTTGACGTCACCCTTGGCCCGCTGATTGAAATCTGGGGCTTTGGGGCGCGCAACGCCGACAGCCCGGTGCCGTCGGACGCAAAGATCCAGGCGGCGCTGGCGGTGATTGGTCAGGACAAGATCCTGTCGCTGTCAACGGCCCCCAACAGCCTACGCAAGAGCCTGCCTGATACTTCAGTCTACTTGGCCGCCATCGCCAAGGGCTATGGGGTAGATCAAGTCGCGGCCGCACTACAGGCGGCAGGACTGCACGACTATATGGTCGAAATCGGCGGCGATCTGGTCACCGCAGGCCAGAATCCGAATGGTGCCAGCTGGCGCATCGGCATTGAACGCCCTGATGCCGCAGCCCAGACGATTGAAGAAATTGTCGATGTCTCTGGGCTTGGCATGGCGACATCCGGCGATTACCGCAATTATTTTGAACAGGATGGCATACGCTATTCCCATATCATCGACGCGGTCACAGGCCGCCCAATCACCCATGGAACAGCCTCTGTCACCGTGCTGGCCGATTCTGCCATGATGGCCGATGGCTGGGCCACCGCACTGCTGGCCTTGGGTCAGGACCGTGGGCTGCCCATCGCCGAGGCAGAGGGACTCGCGGTTTTGTTCATTGCACGTCAGCCCGATTCTGGTGAAACAGGGTTTGAAACCACCGTCAGCACCCAGTTCGCGAAACTGCAGGCAGAGCAATAGAAGGCACAGATCCCATGACCACTTTCCTGTTTACCTTTGGGCTTTTGACACTTGTCATGCTGGGCATGTCGCTGGGGGTCTTGTTGATGGGCAAGACCATCAAGGGCAGCTGCGGCGGGCTGAACGCCATTTCCGGCGCCGATAAATGCGTTGTCTGCGCCAAGGATATCGATCCCGACAGCCCACTGCGTGACAAATTACAGTGTAAGCGTGCCCGGAAGATGGTGGAACAAATGGAAGCAGAGATGCAGGCCAAGCCCTGATCTGCCCAGCTGATTGCCAGACCCATGCATAACAGGCGGCCCCTTGGGTCGCCTTTTTGCTGTGTCTGCCCCGACGTTCAGCCGGCTGTCACGACGCCTGCATCGGCACAAAGGCCAGTAGCAACAGCGCCCCAGCTGCCAGCAGACCAAACAGCCAAAGCTGCCAGCGCGGCCCCTCTGCCTTCCAAACGCGGCGATAGCGATTGCCCGCAAGCACCGCCAGAAATATCAGAACCGTGGCAACAAGAGGCGTCAGAGTGATCTGCGAGGCAAGCAAGGTATTTCCCCATTGGTATTTTGTCGTCTAAGCTGAATGGCACGGCACAGCACCATGAGACAACCCAAGCACCGCAACCAAAAGGGAGCATTTCAACATGCCAAGCTCATATCAGGCGCCCCACGTGGGCGACCACCCCAAACAGGCCAGTCACAGCCAGTCTGTCGATAGCAATATCGCGCAAGAGACGGCCACAGTTGAAAAACTGATCGCGCGCAAGGGCAGCACAGTCTACACGATCTCTCCCAAAGACACGATCAGCACCGCTGTCAAAGTTCTGCGAGATCGCAGAATTGGTGCGCTCTTGGTCACCAATACCGAAGGCGGGCTCGACGGCATCCTGTCAGAGCGCGACATCGTGCGCAAACTTGCGGAAACGCCCGGCCAGACCCTGCCGCAAACGGTCGCCGACAATATGACACGATCAGTGGAAACCTGCGCCCCGGCTGATCCTCTTGTGACGGTACTGCGGCGCATGACCGAAGGGCGCTTTCGCCATATGCCGGTGATCTCGCAGGGCAAAATTTGCGGTATGCTGACGGTTGGCGATGTGGTGAACTACCGCCTGCAAGAGCTGGAGTACGAAGCGCTGCAACTGAAACAAATGATTGTTGGCTAAGCGCTCTTCTTTCGCTCCCACTCTGTGCCAGTGGGCGGGGGCATGGCGCGCGGGATCAGTCCTCCGAGAGGATCGGAAAGCGGCGCCCGGTGATATGCAACAATTCCTGCACCGCAGTCACCAGCGCCGGCCCGACGCTCTCGGTTATCAATTCATCCGTCAGATCGACGGTGCGCGCACCGCTCAGAAAGGAGACCGGTTCGCCAAATTCTGACGGACGGTAGGGCGCGGCTATGGCGTTGATCGAGGTATTGAAACGCTGCTCTCCGCGCACAAAGGCATAGCCATCGCTAAGCAGGCCGGACTGCGCCTCGGCCCAGGCCTCTTGGTATTGGCTTTGATCCTGCGGCGTCATGGATTGGGTCAGTTTGGTCAGCTCGCTCCGCCCCAGGGCCCCCAGAAAGGCCGCCCCGGTAGACGAGGCCAGGATCGGCATCCGGTAGCCCACATTCAGCCAGATGGTGGTTGAATTGCGCGGCCGCCAAGTCTTGACGATCAGCATCTTGCCATCGTCCTGAATTGCCACCCCGGTCAGCGTTTTGGTAGCATCCGCCAGCCTTTGCATGATCGGCCCAGCAGTTTCCACAAAGCCAAAAGAAGCCCCCGCGATATTGCCAAGCGCCAGTGCGGCAGGCCCCAGCCGATATTTGTCATGGTGATGTCCATGGGTCAGATAACCAAGCGCGCAGAGCGTGAAGGTCAGCCGTGAAACAGTGGAACGCGGCAGGCCCGTGCGCTCTGATATTTCAAGATTTCCAAGTCCATCGTCATTAGGCCCAAAGGCCCGCAACACATTGAGACCACGCGCCAGGGTATTGGCAAATCGCTTATCGTCTTTCAGTTCTGACATTGCCTCAAGTCCTAGCCATGGTTAGAAATTCCAACTTATCGAAATTAAAGCCAATGAAAAAGCCTGTTCATCTTGCTGTCATCGACAACACAAGCGAAATCGACGGAAAGCCCACAATGAGTGCGAGAACCAGCACATCAACGCAAAGAAACCGCCAGATGCCGGCAAAAACGGTGCCAATCGGTGCCGCTCGGCCCACCACATTCGACAGGACAAAGACATTCAGCCCCACTGGTGGGGTGATCAGGCCGATTTCCAGCAGCTTGACCACCACAACGCCAAACCAGATCAGGTTCATGCCGTAGGATTCGACCAGAGGCACCACCAAAGGCAGGGTCAGAACCATGATGCCAATGGGATCAAGGAACATGCCCAGCATCAGATAGACAGCACAGATACACAGCAGCAGAACCATGGGCGACAGCTGTGCATCGGCCACCGCCTGCACCAGTGCTGGCGCCATGCCGGTCAGGGCGATGGCGGCAACAAAGATCTTGGCCCCGGCAGCCACCACAAAGATCGCAGCGGTCTGCACACAGGTTTCACGCACCGCTTCCCACAGGCCCTGCAAGGTCAGGCGTCTTTGGCCAAAGCCGATGAGGGTGGTGATCACGACACTCACCGCGGCCGCCGCCGTAGCGGTGAAAAACCCGCCATAGATCCCCACCACGATGATCACAAAGATCAGTGCCGCAGGCCATGCCTCGCGGGCGGCCGCCATTTTCTCGCCAAAGCTGGCCGCTGCACCACGTTCGGGCACAAGTCTGGGATTAACCTGGATCCAGGCCCAGATCACCAACACAAAGCCCGCCAGCGTCAACAGCCCCGGTAGCACCCCCGCCAGAAACAGTTTGCTGACGGATGTTTCTGTGAAGATGGCGTAGATGATGAACAGGATGCTTGGTGGGATCAGCGACCCCAATGTGCCACCCGCTGCCACGCTTGCCGTCGCCAGACGCGGATCATAACCAAGGCGCAGCATCTCCGGCGTGCAGATCTTGCCCATGGTCGAGGCACAGGCCAGGCTAGATCCGGTGATGGCGGAAAACCCGCCACAGCCCATGACCGAAGCCACCGCCAGCCCACCACGCTGGCGCACCAACCAAACCTTGGCCGAATTGTAGACCGCCGTGGTGATACCTGCCCGATAGGCGATATTGCCAAGCGCCACAAACAGCGGAATCATCGACAAATCAAAGCTATGCACCAGATCGAAAGAGTTCGAAAACACCAGAGACGCAGTCGCCCGGATGGCGCGCTCGGGCATGAAGGTTCCGGTTCTGAAGGCGAAAATGCTAAAGGCCGCCATAGTCGCCACGCCGATCAGCGCAAAGGCAATCGGCACCCGCATCGCCAGGAGCACCAGCATCAGGCCAAAGGCCACCAATCCAATCGTTGCCGGATCCATTACATCTATTCCCGATATTAAAGAGGTCTACGAAAGGGGCGTGTCGCTTAGTTGCCCGCAGCGTCCAAGGCTAACCTGCCGCCACGCCAGAGGGTGACAATATCGCTGCAGCCCATCATCAGCAGCCGCAGCCAACACAGCGCAATGCCAATCACAAAGGCCAGTCTCCCTGGCCATTGTGGCAGGTTGAGATCCCCATAAAAGGCGCTGCCAGTATTGATCTGATGCATCAGCTCCTTCCCGCCCGCATAGATAAGCGGCGTCAGGGCAAAGACCCCGAAGAAGGTGCCAAAGACCACAAAATAATCCACCAGACGCGGTGGCAGCATATTGGTCAAGAATTCAACTGCGATATGCGCCCGCTGGGTGGTGGCAGCCGCCAGCGGCATAATGATGGCCAGCACCATCAATTCACGCACGATGATCACCGCATCCGGCACCGAGGCGTGAAACAGGTTCAGGGCAATCACATCGGCAAAGATCATCAAAGCCAGTAGAATAATCGCTGCCGTTGCCACGTCGATACAGATTTTTTCGATCCGGTCCAGCATACCTGCCACCTTTGCCATATGTTGAAAGTTGAAACATCGGGGCAGGACTGCTCCTGCCCCGGCGCATCAGGTTCGGGCGCGGCTCAGTTGCGCTCCCAAGGGTAGCCCTTGGCCTCGAACTCGGCGGTGAAATCAGCCACAGCCTGGGTATAGACCTCGATCATGTGATCCGGGTTCAGCCCAACGCTGGCGGCGTTGTCTTTCCAGTCCTGCAAAAAGGGTTCAGTGGCTGCGTTCAGGGCTGCGCGCTCTTCGACAGAGACCTCGATTACCTTGACGGGGCGGTCATATTCATCCGCCCGCATTGCCGCCAGCGCCTTGGAATTGGCGCCAATGACGATCTGGGCGAATTTATCGGCCAGCTCGGTGCCTGCCTGGGTCATCACCGCCTTTTGCTCATCGCTCAGCGCATCATAGCTATACTTGTTCATGAACATGCCGTAGCCGCCGATCTGGCCCCAGTTCAGCACCGTGTAGCTGTCGATGACCTCATGCCATTTCAGCGCCGGAACGATGTAGGAATAGCCCTGGGTACAATCGATCAACCCGGTATCAAGCCCTTGATAAGCATCATAAACGCTTAGGTTGACCATGGTGGCGCCCAGCTCGCCAAAGACCTTGCCGTAGACGCCAGCGCCGCGCACCTTCTTGCCTGCGATATCTGCAATCGATGTGATCTCACCGCCCTTGCAGGCGACATTCACATCCGAAGCGGTGAAGGTGCCGATATAGACCAAATTTTGGCGGGCCAGGTTTTCCGTGATCTCTGGCACCGTGCGCATCAGGTGGTCAGTGGCGCGCAGGCCAACCCAGGGGTTCGGGCCGCCCAGGGGCAGATCTGCCAGCGAATAAGCCGCCATTTCCTTTTGGAAATAGGCCGAAATGATCGACCCCGCATCCGCAACGCCATCACCGATCGACTGCACCGAGGCAGAGGCCTTGAACAGGGCACCGCCCCATTGCACATCCAGTTTCAGATCGCCGTCGGACAGTTCACCGATCCGGCCATCGAACCATTTCAACGCTGCAGGCACAGTGCCGCGGGCCGGGCCGCTATGGCCATAGAAAATGGTGGTCTGGGCTGCTGCAACGCCGCCCATGGACAGGGCAACAGCGGCGGCCCCCATTGTGGTTTTCACAAAACGCATAGTCAAAATCTCCTCCCCGAGACGACATTTGATTCTAGCTAACATACAGAACACACTTCTGCATAGTAGAATTTGCGTTCACACAGTGACTTCCCGCAAGAGCTGGTCCGTGAAAGACGAAATCAATTTTGATTTGAGAATCTTACCGGTTGGCGCCACCGGCAACTTCTGCGCCAAAATGATCCGGGTCGGGCGTTTATAGGGGGCAAGGCGATCATGAACAAAGGCCGCCAAATCCTCCTCGCACAGGCGGCAGTTCGGCGCCACTTTAACAAAGGCGAGCACCTCTTCGTTGCCCGTCGCCGGCCTCCCCACAACCCCCGCCATGATGACCTCGGGGTGATCGGTCAGCGCCGCTTCGACCTCGGCCGGGTAGACATTGCGGCCAGAGCGGAAGATCAGTTCTTTTGAACGGCCAACGATATGCAGCCGCTGCTGCGCATCCAATACCCCCAGATCACCGGTTCGAACAAAGCCGTCTTTGGTCAGAACCCTGGCGCTTTGCTCTGGGTCGCGGAAATAGCCCTTCATGACCTGCGGCCCGGCCACCAGAATTTCACCAATACCTTCAGCAGGGGTGGCGCCTATGGCATCAAAATCCAGCTGCAGCCGACTGCCCTGCATCGGGTAGCCGACGCTTACATCCGGGTCGCCCAGCTGATTCTGGGTGCTACAGACCCCGGCGGCACCTTCGGTCAGCCCATAGCCGTTTTGCAGGGGAAGGCCATAAAAGGCCTCGGCCTCACGCTTCCAGACAGGATCCAGCGGCGCCCCGCCAGAGGAAACAAAGCGCAGGCATCCGCCTTCATAACTGTTTTTGTTTTGCCCGCGGGCATAGTGAAACAGTAGCGCATGCATCTGCGGCACCGCTGGCAGCATCGTCACATCACGTTGCAGCGCAGCAAAAAGCCGTTCGACCGAAAACCGTGCTTCAAGTCGCACCTTTCCCATGGACCCGCAAATCGACAAAAATGTGACCAACCCAAAGATATGTGAAAGCGGCAGCGCCAGAAAGGTCACGTCCTCGGACAGCATGCCTCGCACCTTGACCGTCGCCTCCGCCGCAGAAATTAGATTTTGATGTGTCAGCATCGCCGCTTTGGGCGCCCCCGTGGACCCCGAGGTATACAGCAGCAGCGCCACCTGTTCATTTGGGTCGTCAGAACAGGGTTCCGGCCGATTGCCACGCCGCTGAAACAGGCCCACCGCACCATAGCGCCCCCGCTCTGACCGCGCGGAATAGGCCTTGCCATGGGTTATGGCCGCCTCAGACGCGGCGTGGCAAAACACCACCACGCTGGGGTCGCTATGGGTGATCAGCCGATCCAGTTCGGCATGGGTGAGTCGCGCATTCAACGGCACCGCGACGGCGTCCAGCTGACTGATGGCAAAAAGGAAGGCGCAGGCCTCCAGACTGTTTTCAAAGACAAGGACCACCCGATCCCCTGGCCCGACCCCGCGGTCCTGCAACACTGCCCTGGCCTCTGCACTAGCCGCAGCCAAATCGGCCCAGCTATAGGCCTGGTCTGCAAAATCGATCATTGCAAGCGCATCTGGCTGTGCCGTCGCAGCGCCATTCATGGCGTGATGGATGCGGGTCTGCATGGGCGTCCCTCTCTCATATGGATGACCTAATAGCCTGGCCTCTAGCCCCGACCAGGACGGGAAGAGGCTGATACCAAGTATAGCGCCCCAGGTTGAAAATTTCAATATGTGGAATTTACAGCGTCATAGTGAAATACACCTCAGCCGCGCTACCGCCCAAATGCCAGGCCGCTGAAAATATAATCACAACCAGACAGCCCTCTGCCCGGCCCAATAGATCAAGGGTCACGCCACCTTGTCGCCCGGGCATCTGACCGCCCCAGACACTAAAGTGCTTGCCCACATCAAAGGCGAATTGACATTTTTTATGTGCAGACTTAAAAATTTCATGCGTATGCTTAATAAAAATCTTCAGGGATAGAGACAGACATGAAACGCAGAGACTTTATCAAGATTGGTGCCGCAGGCGCCGCAGCCAGCACCCTTGCGGCCCCTGCTACTGCGCAGGGCGTGCGCCAATGGAACATGGTCACCGCCTGGCCCAAAAACCTGCCTGGACCCGGCGTGGCCGCGCAGATGCTGGCGGATCGGATCACCACACTATCCAGTGGCCGTATTGAGGTAAAGCTGCACGCCGCTGGCGAGCTAGTACCCGGACGCGGTGTCTTTGACGCGGTTTCCGAAGGCACGGCCGAGCTGTACCATGCGGTCCCCGCCTATTGGGGTTCCAAATCCAAAGGTATGTTGCTGTTTGGCTCGCAGCCTTTTGGCCTGCGCGCAGATGAACAGTTTGGCTGGCTCTACCATGGTGGCGGTCAGGCGCTGTATGATGAAATCTATGGCCGCTTCAACCTGAAACCCTTCCTCTGTGGCAACTCTGGCCCGCAGTGGCAGGGCTGGTTCCGCAATGAAATCAACTCTCTTGATGATCTGAAAGGGCTGAAGTTCCGCACCACCGGCCTCGCTTCGGAGATGTGTTCCAAGATCGGCATGGCCGTGCAGTCCATGGGGCCGCGCGACATGTTCCAGGCGCTGCAGACTGGTGCGCTGGATGCCGGCGAATTCATCGGCCCCTGGAGCGACAGCGCCATGGGTTTCTATCAGGTAGCGAAAAACTACTACTGGCCCGGTGTCGGCGAACCATCCTCGGCCGAGGAATGCGGCGTCAACGCAACCGCCTACGCGGAACTGCCCGAAGACCTGCAGCAGGCTGTCAGCTTTGCCTGCGAAAGCCTCTACAATCCGGTCTGGACCGAATACACCACCAAACACGCCCAGGCGCTGAAGCAGATGGTCGACAACGAAGGCGTCAAGGTCAAGAAACTGCCCGATGATGTGCTGGCGGCCATGGCTTCTGCCGCCGACGAAGTGATGGCGGAACTGGCCGAGGATGACGACGAGCTGGTGCGCCGCATCACCCAGAGCTTCCTTGCCTACCGCGATTCTGTTGGGTCTTATATGAGCTATGCAGACAACGGCCAGATGAACGCCCGTGCCAAGGCGCTAGGCTACTAAGAGTCTGAAAACATAAAGCTAGCTATCCGGTGCGGGTCTCTCGCGCCGGATTTTTTTCAATACGGCCTTTCGGGGCCATAACGAACCGGAGCCAGGCAAAAGATGGGACAGAGATGCAGCGATTAATCTCAATGTTGGACGGCATCAGCCGTACCACCGGCACGCTTGTGCGCTGGCTGGCGCTGGCGATGCTTATGGCGCAGTTCCTGATTGTGATTGCGCGCTTTGTCTTTGGCTATTCCTCGATCGCAGCGCAGGAATCGGTGCTCTATATGCATGCCACCCTGTTCATGCTGGGGGCGGGCTATACCCTGCTGCAGGATGGCCATGTCCGGGTGGATATCTTTTACGACAAACTCAGCCAACGCGGCAAAGACCGCATTGATCTGTTTGGCCATCTATTCCTGCTGACGCCAGCGATGCTGATGCTGCTCTACTGGTCCTGGCCTGCGGTCTCCAACTCGTGGAAAATTCTGGAAGGGCCGATTTCCGTTGGCGGCATCAAGGCCGTGTTTCTGCTGAAAAGCCTGATCCCTGCCTTTTGCATTCTGGTGCTCTTGCAATCCCTGTCCTGCGTGCTGCGCATCCTTTTAAAGACTGAGACCCGTGATGGCTGAATATCTTGATCTGCTAATGTTTGGCGCCCTGATGGTGGCCATTCTGTCAGGCTTTCCGGTGGCCTTTTCCATTGCCGGTACAGCGATCATTTTTGCCATTGTTGGCTGGTCTATGGGGGCAATGAACCTTGGGCTGCTGGGCGCGATGTCACAGCGGATCTTTGGCCTGCTGACCAACAATGTGCTGATCGCCATTCCGCTATTCGTGCTGATGGGGGCTATTCTAGAGAAAAGCCGCATCGCCGAGGATATGCTGGATACCATGGGGCGCTCTTTTGGGCAGCTGCGCGGCGGGCTTGGCATTTCGGTGATTCTGGTAGGCATGCTGTTGGCGGCATCAACCGGGATCGTCGGTGCCACTGTGGTGGCCATGGGCATGATCGCCCTGCCCACCATGCTGCGGGCGGGCTATGATCCGCGCGTGGCCTCTGGGCTGGTCTGTTCGGCCGGCACGCTAGGGCAGATCATCCCGCCTTCGACCCTGCTGATCATCCTGTCGGATGTAGTGTCAAATGCCTATCAGCAGGCGCAGTACGAGCAGGGCAAATTCACCATCGAAACCATTTCCGTCGGGCAGATCTTTGCTGCGGCGCTATTGCCAGGGCTGACACTGGTTGGGCTTTATATCCTTTATGTGCTGGCGCGCGGCTGGATCCGGCCCCAGGACATGCCCCCTGCCCCCGCCAACATGCCACGCCCGCCCCTGAGCGAAGTGGCCCAGGCGATTCTGCCTGCCATCCTGCTAATTCTTGCGGTGCTGGGCGCAATTCTCAGCGGCATTGCCTCCCCAACCGAGGCGGCTGCCGTTGGCGGTATCGGTGCCGCCTTGATCGCAGCTGTCAAAAATGGCGCGAATCGTCGCCTGATCCTGATTGGCACCGTCAGCCTTGTCCTGCTTGCCATTGGCGCCGGGATCTTTCCGGTGCGACTGCAACGCAGCGATCTGGGGCTGGGCAGCTATCTGCTTGGCGGTGCCTATATGGTGCTGGCTCTGGCCGGACTGGTGGCCATTGCCCTCGCCCTGCGCAGCATGGTTGTGCAAAAGGTACTGCAACCGGCGCTGAATTCCACCCTCACCATGACCTCGATGATTTTTGCCACCATGTTGGCGGCCGGGATCTTTTCGCTCGTGTTCATCGGGCTTGGCGGCGAAGATCGGGTGCATGAATTGCTGTCATCAATGCCCGGCGGCGCCATCGGAGCCCTGGTCTTTTCGATGCTGTTCATCTTTGTGCTGGGCTTCTTCCTCGATTTCGTCGAAATCTCGGTGATTGTGCTGCCGCTGGTGATGCCCACGCTGATGATCATGGGGCATGATCCGGTCTGGCTATCAGTGCTGATTGCAATCAACCTGCAGACCTCTTTCCTGACGCCGCCCTTTGGCTTTTCGCTGTTCTACCTGCGCGGTGCAGCACCGAAGGAAATCACCACCGGCCATATCTATGGCGGCGTGATGCCCTTTATCCTGATCCAGATTATCGCCGTGGCGCTGATCTGGTTCTTGCCGGCGATCGCCACCTATCTGCCCAGTGTGATGTTCTAAGGCGTGGAATGAAAATAGGGTCAGGATCCAATGGTCCTGACCCGCCACTCTGGCATCACCGGCACGAGATCAATTGCCAATAGTCAGGACGCCCGGTTCTCCCCGACCTTTATCGCGAATAAACTCCACCTGGTTGCCATCAACACTGATCTTCTGGCAATCGGTTCCTCTTTCTTCCTGTTTTCCAATTCGAACGTTGCGGCACCAGTACCTGCCTTGCCAGTTCCACGCACCAACCATCTTTTGACTGCCAACAGTGCCGGAAATCTTGCCATCGGAATGGATGACCATTTTGCCCCATTCAGCGGTCAGGCTTTTGTCTACGATACGATCAACGAATTCATTCTGTGATCTTATCTGCTTAAAGGGTCCAGCCTGTGCCATCAGCGGCGCCAGTGAGATAAGGCAGCCAACAAAAGCCGCAAGATAATTACGCTTCATGTTTATACCTCCTGATCTATATAGCTTGCGCAACAGGCGAGATAATACACCAAACGCCGCCAGAATTTGCATCGCTCGGTCAACAGCACGAGATTTTTACGATAGTTTTACGGCGCCAACAGACCAAGGCCAGCCCCCACTCGGGACTGACCTTGCAAGCCACAAAAGACCGGCCAAAGTCGTAAAAGGCCTGCGCCTTATTTCAGAGCGAGCAGCATTTCAAGTGAAGGAACCCCGGTCGTAGGCTGGCCAATGCTGGCCTGATAGGCGCTGATTGCCGCCTGGCTTTTGGGGCCAAGCACCCCATCAGCGCCGTCCGTGTCAAAGCCCTTGGCAGTCAGGCGCTTTTGCAGCTCCACTCGGTCATCCTTGGTCAAACCGTTGGCATCAGGCGGAAATTTACCGCGCAAAGGGGCGCCACCGGCGATCCGGTCTGCCAGATGCCCTACCCCGATGGCATAGGCATCCGAATTGTTATAGCGCTTGATGGCGCGAAAATTGCCAGTCACTGCAAAGCTCGGTCCGCCGGGCTGTGGTTGCAGCGCCCCCGCTGCCGCCGCGCCAGTGACCTCCCGCCCCCAGCTTTGCCCGCGGCTCCAGCCGTTGCGCGCCAGATAGGCAGCGGTAGAGGCCAGCGCATCCGCGGGGTCTTCGGACCAGATATCACGCCGCCCATCCCCGGTGAAATCAACCGCAAAAGCCTGATAAGATGTTGGAATAAACTGGGTATGGCCCATGGCCCCGGCCCAGCTGCCAGTCATTTTCGACGCTGAAATATCGCCGTTCTGCAGAATCTTCAGCGCCGCGATCAACTGCTTTTCAAAAAACGCACCGCGCCGCCCATCATATGCCAGCGTCGAGGTGGCTGAAATCACCGGCACATCGCCGCGCCTTTCGCCATAAAAGCTTTCAAGCCCCCAGATGGCGGTGATGATCGAAGCATCTACGCCGTATTTCGCCTCGAGCGATTTAAGCGTGGCTTGATGCCGCTGATAGGCGGCGCGACCCTTCGAGACCCGTTCATCGGACACCGCAATCGACAGATAATCTTCCAGCGTGCGTTTGAATTCGGTCTGGTTGCGGTCGCGCTTGATAACGCCGGGCAGATAGCCAGCACCGCGAAACCCGGCCCGCATGGTGGCATCGGAGATGCCCTGATCACGGGCACGTTTTTGAAAACTGGCGACCCAGGCGTCATAGCCCGTATTGGCCGTCGGGCGCAGATCTGGCGGCAGTCCCGCCTTGGCGGCAGGCACACTGCCCTGATTGGCCTGGGTGACATTGCTACAGGCCACCAAGCCAAAGGCGGCAAGGCCAAATCCAAAGCTGCGTCGGCTTATATCCTTGGTAAAACTCATATCTCTGCTCGCTATTTTTTCTTCACCCTACCGCATCTTGATCCACTTGCAATCTATCGCAAGCCAGGCGCCAACCTCTGGGCGTCTCCTCGCCGAGGGTGCAATCTGACAACGTGCAAATCGACCCCAGCTGCGCTAGCCTGCCAGCCAAGATAATGACGCCACGGAGCCCGCGCCGATGTTCACCCGCCCTGTTCTCTTTGCACTGTGCCTGTGTCTGCTGCCCCTGATGGCAACAGCGCAAAACCGCGCCAAAGTGGAGCGCCAGTTTCAAACCTGGTTGCAGCAAGACATCTGGCCCGAGGCCAAGACCGCAGGTGTCTCTCGCCGGACATTCAAACGCGCCTTTGCCGAAGTGGCCCTAAACTGGGATCTCCCCGATCTGGTGCCCCCCGGTGCCAGTCCAGAGGTGCCAAAACAGCAGCGCCAGGCCGAATTTGGCACCCCTGCCAAATATTTCAGCCCCGGTGCGGTGCAAAGCGCCAGCAATACGGGGCGGCAAATGGCACGGATCCATGCCACCACCCTTGCAAAGGTTGAGGCCAATACCGGGGTGCCTGGCCGAATAGTCCTGGCGATCTGGGGCCGCGAGAGCGCCTATGGCCGGGCCAAGATCCCGCATAATGTGTTTCGTGTACTGGGTACCAAGGCCTTCATGAGCACCCGCGCATCCTATTTCCGAGCTGAGCTGATCGCCGCGCTACAAATTGCACAGGGAAAACACGCAGATCCCAGCACCATGAAAAGCAGCTGGGCCGGCGCCCTGGGCCAGCCGCAGTTCATGCCGCGCAACTATCTGCAATATGCAGCGGATGGTAACGGTGACGGACGCGCCGATATCTGGAACTCAGAGGCGGATACGCTGATGTCGATCGGGTATTTCCTTGCGCAGCACGGCTGGCAAAGCGGCCGTGACTGGGGGTTCGAGGTCACCCTCCCCACTTCAGTGTCCTGCGCGCTGGAAGGCCCGGATCAGGGCCGCACCATTGCCGATTGGGAAAAGCTGGGCATCAAACGTGTCTCTGGACGCGCCTTTCCCGCGAAGGAACGCGCCGAGCAGGGTTTCTTGATGCTGCCCGCCGGACGGCATGGGCCAGCCTTTCTGGTCACCCGCAACTTTTATGTGCTGAAGGACTACAACAAAAGCGATCTCTACGCGCTTTTTGTCGGCCATGTGGGGGATCGCATCCAATACGGGGTGGGCGATTTCGCCGCCAGCTGGGGTCGGCTGGACAGGCTTTACCGCTCTGACGTGGCCGCGATGCAGCGGGGGCTAGAAGCGCTCGGCCATGATGTCGGCGGTGCCGACGGGCTGGTCGGCTTCAAAACCCGCCGCTCTCTCGGGCGCTGGCAGGAAGCATCTGGAACCGCCCCCAGCTGCTTCCCGGATCGGTCGATGAAAACACTGGCGTCGAACTGATCCGCACCGCAACACTTGGCACTGACGGGTGGTCAGCCACCCTGCAGCGCCTGCGACAGATCCGCGATCAAGTCATCGACATCCTCAATCCCGATTGAGATCCGCAACAGGTTTTCAGGAATGCCCGTATGCGGCTCAATTGTGTGGCGATGTTCAACCAGGCTTTCGACGCCGCCCAGCGATGTGGCGCGGTGAAACAGGTTCAGCCGCCCCGCCACCGCCAAGGCGGCTGCGCGCCCGCCCTTGACCAGGAAGGACATCAAGAACCCATACCCACCCTGCATCTGCCGCGCTGCCAGGTCATGACCTTCGTGGCTGGGCAGACCGGGGTAGAGAACCTCTTCGACCTCGGGGTGGGCGGCAAGGAATTCCGCCACGGTCATGGCATTGGCACACATCTTTTCTACCCGCAGTGGCAGGGTGCGCATGCTGCGCACCAAAAGCCAGGCCTCAAACGGGCCCATGACGGCGCCTGCCTCGTTGCGATCCATGCAGATCGCCTCCCACACGGGGGTACGTGCACGGGTGCTCAGCACGCCGCCCAACACATCAGAGTGGCCGTTGATCACCTTGGTGGCGGAATGCATCACCAGATCAGCCCCCAACGCCAGAGGCCGGCTCAGCAACGGCGTCGCCGCCGTACTGTCGACAACCAAGAATGCGCCACAGCTTTCGGCGCAGGCCTTTGCGGCAGTGATATCAACCGTTTTCAGCCAGGGGTTTGACGGGGTTTCAACAAACACAAGCTGCGCCTCAAGCCCGGCGCACAGCTCCTGCAGCGCGCCTGTATCGCTGGCGTCGACCTCGTGCAGGGTAATGTCGCGGCGGCTGCAAAAGTCGCGGATCCATTTGGTGGTGCCCCAGTAGATCCCCGACTGTACGATCACCGCACCGCCATTTGGCACGGTGCGAAACACGGCGGCAATCGCCGCCATTCCCGAAGGAAACAACTGCGTATCCTCGGCCCCCTCCAGACGGGACAGGATCTCTTCGCCCAACCGCACCGCATCATTATGCGAACGCAGATAGACATTATCCTCGTTCACCAGTTGATAATCCCGGTCGCGCACAAAGGTGGTTGAGGGCTGAATGGGGGGCACCACGCCACCGCTAGCCAGATCAATGGCCCCCGCCGCCTGGGCAGCAATTGTGGCTGGTTTCATATCATTGCGCTGCATCGTCCGGGCCCTCCGCTGTCTGTTTCGGCATATCTTTGAAGTGTGCCCCAGCCAAGTTCAATTGCTTTCCGGCCAAAACCTGCCCAGACGCAGGGTGAAAACAACCACTGCCCCGCAAACAGGCTTGAGCTTTGACACCACCCATGGTCCAGATTGCATTCCCGAAAAGGCACAGAGGATAGATGCCGCCATGCCCACCCTGATCCGCCAGGCAGGCCCCCAAGATGCGGTGCAGATTGCCGACATTGCCAATCGCCTGATCCGCGACACCTTGTTTACCTTCACCACCCAGGAACGCCACCCAGATGAGATTGCCAACCGCCTGCGCAGCGACCCGCCGCCCTTTCTGGTGGCCCAGATCGATGACCGCGTCATGGGCTTTGCCACCTATGGCCCCTTTCGCAATGGTCCGGGGTATCGCCACACACAAGAACATTCGATCCAACTAATGCCTGCAGCCCAGGGCCGGGGCCTGGGGCGGTCCTTGATGCAACATCTGGAAGAACGCGCAAGGGCGCAGGATGTGCATGTGCTGGTGGCCGGGATCAGCAGCGCCAACCCCAAGGCCGTCGCCTTTCACAGCGCCCTTGGCTTTCGCCACGCCGGGCTGATGCCGCAGGTCGGGCGTAAATGGGATCAGTGGCTGGATCTGATCCTGATGCAAAAACAGCTATAGCCTCAGGTCAGCTGCGCCACCGCATGACCAAGACGCGTCAGCGCTTGGCGCAATTCCGCCTCGCTGGTGGCATAGGAAATCCGAAAATAGGGCGACAAGCCAAAGGCGCGCCCCGGCACCATGGCCACATCGTGGTGATCCAGCACATAGGCGCAAAAATCCGCGTCACTTTGCAACAGATCTCCCGCCGGGGTGCGCCGCCCCAGAACGCCTGAGCAACTGGCAAAGGCATAAAAGGCACCCTCCGGTCGCGGACAGCTAAGTCCAGGTATCGCGTTCAGCCCATCAACCACCAGATCCCGCCGCGCCTGAAAGCTGGCAAGACGCTCTTGCAGGATATCTTGCGGGCCGTTCAGCGCCGCCACGGCCGCCGCCTGCGATACCGAAGATGCACAGGATGTCGCCTGCCCCTGAATCACCGCCATCGCCGAAATCAAAGCGGCGGGTCCCCCGGCATAGCCAATGCGCCAGCCCGTCATCGCATAGGCTTTTGACACACCATTGATGGTCAGGCAGCGCTCTTTCAGCCGAGGCTCCACCGCTGCGGGGGTGGCAAAATCGAACCCGTCATAGACCAGATGTTCGTACATATCATCGGCCATGATCCAGACATCCGGGTACTGCAGCAACAGCTCCAGCAGCGGCGCATACTCTGCCGCACTATAGGCCGCACCCGACGGATTAGAGGGAGAGTTGAACAAAACCCAGCGCGTGCGCGGGCTAAGCGCCTGCTGCAACTGCGCCGTCGTCATGCGAAACCCGGTCTCTGCGCCGCAGGGCACCAGCACCGGCCTGCCGCCAGCCAGCGCGATAATATCGACATAAGAGCTCCAGTAAGGTGCCGGCACGATCACCTCATCCCCCGGTTCCAGGCTGGCCATGAAGGCATTGTACAGCACCTGTTTCGCCCCGGTAGAAACTATGATTTCATCCGCAGCATACTCTAGCCCCTGATCACGCAGGAACTTGGCCTGGATCGCCTGCTTCAAGGCCGGGGTGCCGCCAAGGGCGGTGTATTTGGTATCTCCGGCTTGGATTGCATCCATGGCCGCCGTCTTGATCCAATCGGGCGTATCAAAATCCGGCTCGCCTGCGCCCAGTACAATCACCGGTCGCCCCTGCTGTTTCAGCGCCGCTGCGCGAGCGCCGATCTGCAATATCTCTGAAACTTCGATGGCATCAATACGGCTGGCCCGGCGAAAATCTGACATGATGGCGTCCTACCATGAGAAAGCCCCGGCACAATGCCGGGGGCAGCAGTGCCAATTCTAGGTCAGGATCGACCCGGAAACCAATCGCCAAACCGGACCCAGTGCATTCCAAAACCGACTGGGTAAGGCACTGCTTATCTGGGCCGGTTTTTCGCCACCGCAGGATCCGCGTTACGACCCGACTGGGTGCTGGCGCAACTGCCGGGTAATCCAGGCCTCGAATTGCTGCACCGGCTCTGCTGCCCCGCCATGCGGGCGCACCAGATAATACTGCTTGTTAGAGCGCAAGCCAGGGCCTGGAAGCTGTTTCAGTGTCCCTGCCTCCAGCTCTTGGGCGATCATGTCAAAGGGGACAATCGCCGCCCCCAGCCCAGCCACGGCCGCACCAATGACCATCGAATACTGATCAAAATAACGCCCATCCTGACGGGGCTGCCCGTCCACTTCGGCCTCGCGGAACCAATCGCCCCAGGCACCACTGCGGCTGTCCAGATGCACCAGCGGCACCAGTGGCAGACTGGCGCGATCATCCAATGCGTGATCAGCATAGAGCTGCGGCGCGGCAACCGGCACCATCTGCTCACCAAACAGGGCCACCATGCGGGCACCGGGCCAGTTGTCGCGCCCATAGTGGATCGCCAAATCAAAGGGGTCACGCGCAAAATCAAAGGGTTGCAACCGTGTCGACAGGTTCAGCTCTATCTCGGGGTGGCGGGCAAAAAAGTCTGGCAACCGGGGGATCAGCCAGCGATTCGCAAAGGTCGGCAAGACAGCAATCCGCAGCGCGCTGCGCCCTCCCCCCGCCGCCACCGCCTTTTGCACGGTATTGCGCAGCGCACCAAGGTTCTGCGCCAGATCCGCCGCCAGACCGGCCCCTGCCGGGGTCAAGACCACCCCGCGCCCGACCCTTTGAAACAGGGCAAAGCCAAGATCGACCTCCAGCTCTTTGACCTTCTTGCTGATGGCGCTTTGCGTCAGGCCGATTTCTTCACCAGCGGCGGTGAAACTTTGATGGCGGGCGGCACTGTCAAAGCAGCGCAAATGGGTAAGACTGGGCAAGCGCATATCAGGCCTCCTGCGGTGGGATCTGGCCCTGCAGCCAGCTGCGGAACTGAATCAACGGGTCATCATCCACCCGGTCGCGGGGCCAGACCAGAAAATACTCTCCCAATGTCACCGCCGGGCCGTCAATGGCAAGACAAAGCCTGCCTTCGGCGATTTCGCTTTCGGCCAGAAACGTCGGCAGCAAGGCAATGCCCAGCCCATGTACTGCCGCCTGGGTCATGGCCGAGGATTGGTCAAACAACATCCCCTGCAAGCGCGGTGCCGCGACATCATGATGGGCAAACCATTGTTCCCAACTGTCGGGGTGGGTTGCCAGATGCAACAAAGGGTATTCCAGCAGATCCGCCACCGCCGCAAGCGGTGCTGTCAGCAGGTCTGGGGCGCAGACCGGCAGCACATGTTTGGGCATCAAGGGCATGTACCCCACCCCCGGCCAATCACGGCTGCCATAGTGGATCGCCGCCTGCGCGGTGCTGGTGTCAAAACTGAACGGCAGGTTATGGGTCTGCAGGTTCACGGTAATGCCCGGATGCTGACCGACAAAATCCTTCAGCCGCGGCGCCAGCCAATGCAGCCCGAATGAGGCCAGGATCGACAGATTCAGGCTTCCCCCCGTTGGATTCGCCCGCAGCTTGACCGAAGCCTGGGCCAGTCGGGACAAGATATCGCGGGCTTCGCGCGCATAATTCACCCCACCCGGCGTCAGCTGCATCCGCATTTGATCCCGGTCGATCAGATCAACCTCCATCTGCTGTTCCAACTGCTTGAGCTGACGACTGATCGCGCTCTGGGTCAGGTTCAGGTCCTCTGCCGCCGCTGAGGCACTGCCCAGCCGGTCAACCGCCTCCAGTGCCAGCAGAGAGGATATCGACGGCAAGAAGCGGCGCGGCGCAATCATATGATTTGACCTCATACCTTTAGGATTTAGTTTCATGTGCAATTTGGCGATCTCCGTGTGATTTATCGGAAAACGCCCAAAGGCTCCAGCCCGAAACCCCGCGCAATGCTCATGGGTGCAACATTTCCTTGAAAGGACAGCCCAATGCCACATTCCCAGATCCTCGCCGCTGCTGGCTTCAGCACCGACAGCCTGACCGGCGGCAGCCTCAGCGTCACCACCCCGGTGGATGGCAGCGAGATTGCCCGGCTCACACCACATAGCCTGGCCGAGGCCGAGGCGCAGATTGCACATGCGAAAGCGGCGTTCAAATCCTGGCGGATGGTCCCCGCCCCACGGCGCGGCGAACTGGTGCGCCTACTGGGTGAGGCCCTGCGCCGGGAAAAGGAAAATCTGGGCCGACTGGTGACACTGGAATGCGGCAAGATCTACCAGGAAGGTCTGGGCGAAGTGCAGGAGATGATCGACATCTGCGATTTTGCGGTGGGCCTGTCGCGTCAGCTCTATGGTCTGACCATCGCCTCGGAACGCCCCGGCCACGCGATGCGCGAGAGCTGGCACCCGATGGGCACCTGTGGCGTGATCACCGCCTTCAACTTCCCCGTTGCCCCCTGGGCCTGGAATGCAGCACTGGCGCTGGTTTGCGGTGACCCCGTGATTTGGAAACCCTCGGAAAAGACCCCGCTCACTGCGCTGGCGGTACAAAAGATCTGCGACCAAGTGACGGCAGAATTTGGCGACGATGCGCCCGAAGGCCTTATCCAGACCCTGATTGGCGAACGTGACCTTGGCGAGGCCCTGACCGCATCGCCGGATGTGGCGATCATTTCCGCCACAGGCTCGGTCCCCATGGGCAAATCCGTCGCCAACGACATGTCGCAACGTCTGGGCCGTACAATTCTGGAACTGGGCGGGAACAATGCGATGATCGTGGCCCCCTCTGCCGATCTGGAAATGGCCCTGCGCGCCATCGTGTTTTCAGCGGTGGGAACAGCAGGCCAGCGCTGCACCAGCCTGCGCCGCCTGATCGTGCATGCCGATGTCTATGACGCGCTGATCCCGCGCCTGATCAAGGCCTACGCCGGCCTGCCGATTGGCGACCCGCTGGCGGAAGGTTCTTTGGTTGGGCCACTAATTGACAGCGCGGCGCTCGCGGCGATGAACGATGCCCTGGCCCAAGCCAAGACCGAAGGCGGCAAGGTACATGGCGGCGGACAGGCTCTGAGCGACAGCCATCCAGGTGCCGCCTATGCCCACCCGGCCATCGTCGAGATGCCAGCGCAGAGCGCCATCATGCATACGGAAACCTTTGCGCCAATTCTCTATGTGGTGAAATACGACAATCTCGATCAGGCCATCACGCTGCAAAATGCCGTGCCTCAAGGGCTTAGCTCCTGTATCTTTTCGACCGATCTGCGCGAATGCGAATTTTTCCTCTCGGCAGCGGGATCGGATTGCGGTATCGCCAATGTCAACATCGGCCCATCTGGCGCTGAAATCGGTGGCGCCTTTGGCGGCGAAAAAGAAACTGGCGGTGGCCGGGAAAGCGGCTCTGACGCCTGGAAAGGCTATATGCGCCGCCAGACCAATACCGTGAATTACTCGCGGGAATTACCGCTTGCACAGGGCATTAAATTTGACATCTGAGTCCACCTCGAGTCTCTGGCAAAATACCTGCCGGGAAAACCCTTCCTCCTCGGTCCTGACCGGGGAGGTAAGCGCAGACCTGGCGATTATTGGCGGCGGCTATACCGGGTGTTCAGCGGCGCTCAAGGCGCGCGAAATGGGGGCCACGGTCTGCCTGATCGAGGCCGAAACATTTGGCCATGGCGGATCTGGGCGCAATGTCGGATTGGCCAATGCCGGGCTCTGGCTGCCCCCGGAAGATATCAACGCGCGTCTCGGCCCTAAAACCGGGGCGCAGCTATCACAGGCCCTGGCCATGGCCCCCGATCTCGTCTACGGCCTGATCGAGCACCACGATATCGCCTGTGAACCTGTCCGCAACGGCACCCTGCACTGCGCCCACGCCCCCAGCGGGATGGCGGACCTCCAGCGCCGGGCAGAACAACTGCAGGCCATCGGTGCGCCAGTTCAACTACTGGACAAGGCCGAGGCCCAGGCGCGCGTCGGCTCGCAGCAGGTGCATGGCGCCCTGTTTGATCCCCGCGCGGGCACCATCCAGCCGCTGGCCTATGCACGTGGTCTGGCCCGTGCGGCCCAGGACGCCGGGGCTCAGTTATACGACCACAGCCCCGCCACCGCGCTGAGCCGGGGCAAGGCCGAGTGGCTGGTCACCACCCCCAAGGGGCGCATTCAGGCCAAACACCTGCTGATGGCGACAAATGGCTACGCCCTGCCCATCGCCGGCTACCAGGCGCCGAGCATCGTACACGTGAATTATTTCCAGGGTGCCACCGCGCCACTGCCGCCTGCAATACGCAGCCAGATCCTGCCCGGACAAGAAGGCTGCTGGGATTCTGCCCTGGTGATGTCATCCTGGCGGATGGACCAACAGGGGCGGCTGGTGATTGGCGCCATGGGGGCGCTGGACCATTTTGGCAGCAAAATCCACCACAGCTGGCTCATCCGAAAACTGGCCGCACTGTTTCCGGCGCTGGCAGGCACCCCGCTGGAAAGCCTGTGGTTCGGGCGCATTGCCATGACCTCGGAACACCTGCCCAAAATCCAGAAGCTGACGGATGGCTATGTCTGCTTTGGCTATTCCGGGCGCGGCATCGGGCCGGGGACATTGTTTGGCCAACAGGTAGCCAAGGCCCTGCTTAGCGGCGATGAAACCGCCCTGCCCCTGCCCGTCTGCACCAACCACAGCCTCCCCTTTGCCGGGCTGCGCGGCGCATACTACGAAACCGGTGCCACCCTGACCCATCTTATCAAAGACCGGATCGGCTAGAGCCCAAAAGAAGGGTCAGAGCTATCTCTGACCCTTCTTTTGGTGATACATCGTGAAACGGGAAGGTTACTGGCAGGCCGCCATGGCATCCCCAAGCTTCTGCAAAAGCGCCGGGTAGAATTCAGCACCCAATGGGAGCCCTGTACCCAAGGGATCAATCACCACGGTTTTAGCAGCACTGCCTTCCATCACCGTGGCCACCAGATCCGGATTGAACTGCGGCTCGGAAAAGACACAGGTGACGCCATGGTCTTTTACCAACTGCTGAATTTCGGCAATCCGCGCCGGACTGGGGTCCGAGGCATCGCTCAGCGCAATCGCCCCAACCGCCTGGATATCAAAGCCCTGCTCAAAATACTGATAGGCATCGTGAAAGACGACAAACCCACCGCCGGTTAGATTGGCTGAAATCTGATCTGCCACCGCCTGAATCTCTGCCTGTCCGGCAGCGGCATTGGCAGCATAAACCGCCGCATTGTCCGGGTCCAAGGCAGAAAGTTCACCTGCGATCACCCCAAGCCAGGCCTGCGCATTTTCAGGCGACAGCCAGGCATGCGGGTCGGCGCCGGAATGATCATGCCCCGCGTGGTCGGCGTGGTCGGCGTCTGAATGATCCTTGGAATGGTCCTCTGCGTGTTCATGCTCATGGTCATGGTCATGTTCCCCATGATCTTCTGCATGATCATGGTCGCCATGGTCAGCGTGGGTGTCGTGATCATGGTCATGCCCGTGATCATCACTCGGCGCGCCTGCGTGATCGTGGGAATGCGGTTCAAAACCAACGCCTTCGCGGAAAGGAAGCACCATCGTGGCCTCGTGCTCCAGCAATTCGACAACCCGCGCCTGGCCGGCCAGCTCCGTGATGGCGCCCTGCAACCAGGGTGTCAGGGGCTCGCCCATCCAGAACACCAGGTCTGCCTGCGCCAGCGCCATCGCCTCGGAGGGGCGCATGGAATGATTGTGCGGCGAGGCACCCGCAGGCACCACCAGATCAGGCGTAGAGATGTCCTGCATCACACGCGCAACCAAGCCATGAACCGGCGCAATATCCGTTGCGACCCGAGGTGCCTCTGCCCAGCTGGTGCTGGCAAACCCAAGAAGGGAAACGGCTGTGGTCAGGCTGAGTTTTATCATCGGTTCTCTCATGTAATCTTATAACATCTCACGGCTTGATAAACGTCATATCATAACATATCAAGAGCCAAGTTCGCCAACCTTGGCCCAGATCAGCGCACCGGAGAGCACGACCATGGAAACCATCGGGTTTGAAACCCATGATCACAGCAGCTGCATTGCCAGCTGCATCGCGACCGTTGATGCCCAGTGCAAGGCGCAGGGGCTGCAGTTCACCCCGGTGCGCAAACGCGTGCTGGAAATTCTGCTGCAGGAACACCGCGCCCTGGGTGCCTATGAAATCCTCGACCGGCTGCGCGAAGAAGGGCTGGGATCACAGCCGCCCGTGGCCTATCGCGCGCTCGATTTTCTGGTCAAGAATGGCTTCGCCCATAAGATCGAGCGTTTGAACGCCTTTATTGCCTGCACCCATCCCGGCGAAATCCACGCCCCGGTCTTTATGATCTGCCGCCTGTGCACCGCCGTCGCCGAAGCCCAAACCATTCCCACCAAGGGCCAGCTGGGCCAGGCTGCAAAAGAGGCCGGTTTTCAGATCGAGCGCACCGTGGTCGAGGCCGAAGGCCTGTGCCCCAAGTGCCAGGAGGCCACCGCGGAATGCCGCTGATTTCGCTGCAGAACCTATCGGTGCGCTTTGGTGGCAATACCGTCCTATCCAATGTGAGCTTTGCCATTTCTGCCGGCGAAATCGTGACCATCGTCGGGCCAAATGGCTCGGGGAAATCGACACTACTGCGCAGTATTATCGGTGCGCAGCACCCAGATCAGGGCCAGATCAAGCGCAGCCCCGGCCTGCGCATTGGCTATGTACCGCAAAAACTGCATATCGACCCGACCCTGCCGATGACGGTGCGCCGCTTTCTCAGCCTGCCACAGCGGATCAGTGACCAGCAGGCCGCCACAGCCCTGGAACAGGCCGGCGCCGGGCAATTGGCCAGCCGCCAGATGGTCGACCTATCGGGCGGCCAATTCCAGCGGGTTCTGCTGGCGCGGGCGCTGCTCTGCGCGCCACAGCTTTTGATCCTTGATGAGGCCACCCAAGGGCTGGATCAGCCGGGGTCAGCTGGGTTTTACCAACAGATCGAAACCCTGCGCGAAACCCTGGGCTGCGCTATTCTGATGGTCAGCCACGAATTGCATGTGGTCATGGCCACCTCGGACCGGGTGATTTGTCTCAACGGGCATATCTGCTGCGAGGGCGAACCCGAACAAGTGGCCTCGGCCCCGGAATACCGCGCCCTTTTTGGCACGGGCACCCAAGGGGCGCTGGCACTCTACCGACATGAACATAACCACCGGCACGACCACAGTTGCGGCCATGACCATGGCCAGGACGCCGTAGACCAGACCCGCCCCGCCGCCGCGAGTGAGACCCGCCCATGATCAGCCTCTTTGACAGTTTTCTGCTGCGTGCCGCCCTGGCCGGAACCGGAGTCGCCGTCGCGGCGGCGCCCCTGGGCTGTTTTGTCGTCTGGCGGCGCATGGCCTATTTTGGCGATGCCACGGCCCATGCCTCTATCCTGGGTGTCGCCTTGGCGCTGGGATTTCAGGCGCCGGTCTTTGCCGGGGTGCTGATCGTATCGTTGCTCATGGCGACTGCCGTTTCCAGCCTCAGCGGGCGGGGTTTTGCCATGGATACCCTTTTGGGCGTTCTGGCCCATTCCTCGCTGGCCTTTGGTCTGGTTGCAGTCTCGTTCCTGCAGGGCATTCGCATTGATCTAATGGCCTATCTGTTTGGCGATATTCTTGCGGTCAGCCGCATCGATCTCATGGTGATCTGGGGCGGGGCGGCCCTGGTGCTCTTGCTGCTTTGGGCCCGCTGGTCGGCGCTGTTGACCGCGACACTTAGCTCTGATTTGGCCTATGCCGCAGGTCTAAACCCCAAGCGCGAACAACTGGTGCTGACCATCGCGCTGGCTTTGGTCGTTGCCGTCGCCATCAAGGTGGTTGGAGTTTTGCTGATTTCAGCCCTGCTGCTGATCCCTGCTGCTGCTGCCCGCCCCTTTGCCGCTACCCCTGAACGCATGGCCTTTGCAGCAGCGATCATTGGCATGCTCTCGGCCTTGGCGGGGCTGCAACTGTCATTTCTGCTTGATACGCCAACCGGACCGACAATTGTCTGCGTGGCGGCGGGCTTCTTTGCGCTGACCAGCCTGGGCGACATGATCCGGCAGCAATTACTGATGAAAGGGCCACGCCCGCGGCATTAGGCCTAGCCCGCATCGGCACGCGAGATCTGCGCCGTGGGCGTGGCGACCCAATTGTTGATCGCCGCAAGCAGTGCCTTTTTGCGCAGGGGCTTACTCAGGAAATCATCCATCCCGGCGGTCAGGCATTTTTCCCGGTGGGAGTCCAGCGCATTTGCCGTCAAGGCGATGATACGGCAAGGCCGGATCTGCTGCGCGACCTCCATCTCGCGGATCTTCATCGTCGCTTCGATGCCATCCATCACAGGCATCATCATATCCATCAACACGATGTCGGGGTGGTGCTCTTCATACAATGCAACGGATTCGACGCCATTCACAGCTAGGATGATATCAAAATCCGCCCCTTTAAGCATCTTGGTTACCACCAGGCGATTGGTCCGATTGTCTTCGGCCACCAGCACCTTGATGCGGCGCTGCGGGCCGGGCACGGCGAATTGTGGCGTGGCAGGTATCACCTGGGGCGCCTCTAAGTGGAGCACCCGGCGCAGCACCTGTTTCAGCTGTGCCACGCGCACCGGCTTCAGTACGAATTGACAGCTTTGCCCACCGTCACGCGCACTCTGTGCCACTGCTTGCTCGATGGACAACAGCATGACAATTGGCACGTCCCGGTAATCGGCAATGGCGCGAATGCGCTGTACCAGCTTATGCCCTTCCTGCTCTGGCATCTGGTCATCCAGAATGATGAAATCCAATTGTTGCTGGGCAAGTTGCAGATCCGACAAGACCTCCAGTGCCTCTGGCGCAGTGTCAGCCACAAAAGCCTGACCGCCCCAGCTGCGCAGCCGTTCGGCCAGAGCCGTGCCACTGACGGCAAGCCCATCAACGACCATCCCGGTCATGCCATGTAAAGACAGAGACTTCTCGGCAGGTTCCGTGACACCATTGCCAAGGGGCAGCGACAGTTGCACCGTAAAGACGGAGCCAACACCAAGCTCGGACTGGACTGAAATCCGCCCGTGCATAAGCGCCAGCAAACGGGACGAGATAGCCAGCCCCAGTCCAGTGCCTTCAAAATTGCGCGTGGCACCGCCATCCACCTGTTCAAAGGCATTGAACACCGCATCAACCCGATCTTTGGGAATGCCAATTCCGGTATCCGTCACGGAAATGGACAATTCGCGTTCTCCTGGGCGGCCAAGTTTTGTTCCAGTCACATCAATATAGACATGGCCCGAAGTGGTGAATTTCACCGCATTGCCAATGACATTGGTCATCACTTGGCGCAGCCGCCCGACGTCACCTTCATAGAATTCCGGCAGATCGGGATCATAACGCAAAACAATTTCGACGCCATTGAGGTTGGCCTTGGGGGCCAACAGGGTGACGATATCTTCAACGCTCGTCAGCAGGTTAAAGGGGCGGCGCTCCAGCTCGATCTTGCCCGCCTCAATCTTGGAAAAGTTGAGAATATCATTGATGATAGTCAAAAGTGCCGAACCGGATTTTGCAATGGTGTCTGCGTAGACCAACTGATCATCATCAAGATCGGTTTCCAGCATCAATTCGGCCATGCCGATCACACCATTCATCGGTGTACGGATTTCATGGCTCATATTGGCAAGGAAATCAGATTTCGCCTGACTGGCAATCGCCGCCGTTTCACAGGCCTGTTCAAGCGCTATCTCGCGCTCGTCCCTTTCCGCAAAGGTATCTTCCAGCACCTCGACCGAATGATTGAGCGCCCAAAATTCCCGTGAAGCATACCAGGGCAGAACCTTGGCGGGTATATCGGTCTGGCGCAGTGTCCCGGAAATTGCGCCAGACATGCGCTGGTGAATGATCTTGAGCGGCTGCAACGCCAGCAGGGTCACCAAGAGCAAGACCAGCAGCGTCAGTACACCAATGGCCAGGATCGTCCATTTGATCGTATAGTGGACCTTCTGTTCAACCAGCGCCAAACCATCTTGCACCGACCACTGCACCATCATGGTGCCAAACTGAACGCCTTCCATCTCGACGGGTTGTTCATAGGTGACAAAACCCTCCTGCCCCCCCTGTTGATCGTGCCCGGCAGAGGCAATCAACCTGTCCGCACTGTTCAGGATCTGGATCGACAGGATACTCCGGGTGCGTGCCAAGGTCTCGTGCAATCCGGTCTCAAGGACCGGAATATCCTCAACAATGATGGATTCCAGCATCAGCCCGCTCAATAGAGAAACGGTCAGCCCCGCTTGCTTGAGCTGCTGTTCGCGCAGGCGCTCCCCCTCATATTGCCGCACCACGCTGCCGACCGCCAAGGCCACCAGAACAGCAGCCAAAGACAGCGAAAGGACAATTTGAAACAGGATGCCTGTGCGTTTCATCTCTTTCCGCTTCACGGTCTAAAATCGACGGCTTCGGTCGATGGCACCGCGGATCAAATCGTAATCCGCATCTTCGCCGACCAAGAAACCATTCTTGGAAATGCGTCGCACGATTTCTTCGTTCTGCGACGCGAACATAACATCACGCATGGCCTGCAAGATCGAAGGGGCCAGATCTGCCGAGGCCAGCCAGGGTTTGGTGACATTGTCAAACGACGCCAGAACCCGGATTTCGACCCCATTGGCCACCAGGGTTTTGAAGGTACTTTCTTTCAGTGCCCCAGCTGAATATTTTCCCGCCCCCACTGCAACGCCAACCAGATCGTGTCGACCAAGATAGTCAAAATTTTTCAGATCAGCACTACTGATACCTGCCTCTAACAGTTCGGCCTGGGCCAGATAGCGGCCGATGGTCGACAGCTCATCCCCAAAGGCAAAGCTCTGACCTGAGAGATCTTCCAGCGAGCGTATCGGGCTGTCGCTATGAACAACGATCACCCCCTTGAACCGCTTTTGGCCCCCTTTCGATTCCATCGCCACAATTTGGATCAGCGGGTTTATCGACTTGGCAATGACATAGGACGCCGGACCAAAACGGGCAAAATCCACTTCGCCCGCGGTCAGTTGGCGAATGCCCTCCTCATATTCTTTGGCTATTACCATCTTGATGGTAACGGTTTTGCCCAGGCGCTCTGTCAGGCGGTCCGCCAGAAACGACAAAAACGGATGATACTGGCGGACCGTTTCGGTGGGCTTGTCGGCAGCATAGGTTCCGAAGGTCAGAGTAATATCTTCACGCGCCATGGTCGGCGCAGCCGCCAGAGGGCCAGCAGCAAGCAAAAGCACAAGCGCCCAAACGCGCAGATGCATATCAAGACAGGCGCCCCACACGCGCAAGGTGATCGGACGTTTGAACTCGTCTGCGTGCCGCATCACCGATGCCTCCTGGCCAATTTCGCAATACCAGACCCCATTTGGTCACCCTGCACTCTACCCTGCGATGCAAACTGCAAGGTTAACATTTACGCCCTTGATATAGAAAATTGGAGAAAAAATCAGCCCCTGGACGACAAACAGGCAATACTGCACGATCTTAAGATAATTTTTTCCAAACTGTTACAATTCTGAAGATTCTCTTAATAGGCGACAGGACTTGCAGTGAAACTCCCCAGCTATATCCCGACCTCATCGGCCAAACCCGGCTTATTTTTCGGGCTTGGCCTCTGTGCTGCCCTGGTCCTCTTCCCCTATGAAGTGCAGGCAATTCCCTCGCCAGAACTGGTGATTGGATCAGTTTCATCCCTATCGCAGGTCTTTGCCGTTGCGCTCGCGATGATGTCCGGGCTTGGGGCTGTGGTTGCCACCAAGCTGGGTTTCAAAGCAAAAGGCAAAGGTCAGGCGGCCCGCTATCCGGTGCGGCTGATCCTGGCCTTGGTGGCGCTGGTGACCCTGTTTGGAGCCGCAAACTACTGGCAATATACTGCGCGGAAAAACGCCGATCTGGCGCGTTTGCAGGCCACCTTGGTACGCCCGGCGCAGTTTGACGGCACCAAAATCAAGGATGACACCCTTAAAGAGACCAGCTTTTCCAAGCAAACAGACAATCCGCTGGCCATCTCCACCCAAGAGGCCGCGGCGCTGCTGATGGCGGGCGACACTGTCTTTTTTGACATCCGCGAAAGCGGCGAGAACGCCATGGGGACCCTGCCCGGCGCCGCGCATATTCGCTTCCCGGATTTTCTCCAGTCGCGCCCGCTGCAGCCCGGACAAAAAGCGGTCGTCTTTTGCCACAATGGCAACCGCAGCTCTGAAACCTGCGCCCAATTAGCCAAGCTTGGCATCGATTGCAGTTTCATCGCCGGCGGCATCGAAAAATGGATCGTCGAGGGCCGCCCCTTCAGCGATGCCTCGGTTGAAACCCTGGCCGATCTGCGCGCCATTCCCGACTATCCAAACAAGGACACCCTGCTCAGCACTGCAGATTTCACCACACTGATAGAAACCGACGATCTGCAGATCGTCGACACCCGCTATCCCGGCGATTTCGCCAGCGGCCATCTGCCCGGTGCCATCAACATCCCAATCCGTGCCCTGCCCACGGATGAGCTGCGCCAAAAGATCGCGCAACTGCAAGACAAGCCAACCCTGGCTGCCTGCTATGACCGGCGCAGCTGCTTCATGGGGCAGGTACTTGGCCTCGAGCTGAGCCAGCAAGGAATAGATTATCGCGGGCGTTATACCCTGCCCTGGGAGTATTTCATCGCCCCCCCCCCCAAGCCGCATGTGCAGGCCTGGCTGGCCGATCAGCAATCGACCTATTGGCAAAAAACGATTTCACTGCTGGCGCAGGCCCTGATCTGGAGCCATGAACGCAGCCATTTGTTGGTGGGGCTGTTTGCCCTGTCATTGTTGACCCGCATCCTGATCCTGCCCGTTGCCCTGAAATCAGAACGTGACCAGATCACCACGCAGGACAGCGCCCAAGAGCTGGCACGCCTGAAGACTGACCTGGCCGATGATCCGGTGCGCCGGGCCCGGGCCATTCAGGCCTTTTATGCAACAAAGGGACTGACGCCGCTGCGCAATCTCAGCGCGCTTCTGTTCTTACCCGTGATGATGCTGGGGGTTTCGGCAGCCGGGAAGGCCAGCGGCCTCGTGCCGATCAGCCTGCTCTGGATCCCTGATCTGGGGCAGCCGGATCCGCTGCTTCTGTTGCCGCTCATGTTTTGCGCTCTGGCCGCGATTTATCTGGTCTGGGCCGTTGCCAAGACCGCGCGCCAGATCAAGCTTTGGCTGCTGATCGGCGTGCCGGTACTCTTTGCCATGGTCTTTGGTCTCAGCGCTGCCGCCAATGCCTATCTGTGCTTCAGCCTCAGCCTGTTGTTGCTGCAACGCGCCTATGTGACCGGGCTGCACCAGCAGCTACTTCATGGCATTGCACGCAAAGCGCATCAGGCGCGCCTTGCCAGGCTGCCTGCCGGGGTGGTCCCCTTAGGCTACAGCGAAGAGCTGGCCACCGCTGGCAACAAGGCACTGCGCCTGTCACTCTTGCAAAATGCCGGTTTGCCGGTGCCGGCGGGCGTTGTCCTGCGTCACGAGGCCATTGCCGCCTATCAGCGGATGAACCGCAGTCAGAAGGACGCATTTGTCGAAAAGATCTGGCATCTGGTGGGGGCAAAGCCCTGCGCCGTGCGCAGCAGCGCCAGCAACGAAGATGGCGCCGATCAGAGCTTTGCCGGTGTTTATGAATCCGAGCTGGATGTCACCGCCCAGACATTGCGCCGCGCACTAGACCGGGTGATTGTCAGCTTTTCCTCGGATCGTGCCGCCAGCTATGACCAGGCAGCAAACGGCGAGAATGCGGCCAATATTCTGGTTCAGCAGATGGTTCAGGCCGACTATGCCGGGGTGCTGTTCACCCAGGATCCGACCGCCCCTGGCATGACCATGGTGGAATGGGTACGCGGCTGCGGTGACGATCTGGTATCGGGCCGTGTAACGCCCGTCTCACTGCGCTTTGGCCGTTACACGGGTCTTGCGGCAGTTCCAGATCAAGACGACACGCTAGACATGGCACCACTGCTGGCGCTGGGGCAAGAAATCGAGCGTATATTTGGCTGCCCACAAGATGTGGAATGGGCCTATGTCGATGGGAAATTCCACATCGTACAAAGCCGCGATATCACCACTCTGGCGCTGGGGCCAAAGGCCGAACAGATCCGCCTGACCGAATGGCGCGCCCTGCTGGACCGCTTTGGCAGTGCCAACCCGGAGCAAGTGATCCTGGAACAGGACGAAATGTCCGAAGTCCTGCCGCGCCCGACGCCGCTGTCCTTTTCGCTGATGACCCGTCTCTGGGCCCCCGGTGGCAGCGTCGATCTGGCCTGCCGCGCCCTGGGCATACCCTATGGCCTGCCCGAAGGCGGCGATGGCCATCTGGTCAACCTCTTTGGCAAAACCTATGTCGATGCGACGCTGAAGCAGAAAATGACGCTCAGGCTCAGTGCCGGCAATGCAAAGCAGCTGCGGCGTCAGGCAGAACCGCAGATCGCCCACTTTCGCACAGAGGTGATGTCCGATCTTGCCGATAGGCTGCAGCTCTGGAAAGCGGTAGATTACAGCGCCCTGACACCGCAAAAACTGGTACAAAGCCTGCAGATTCTGCAGGATCTCTTTGTTGGTGAAGCCTATGTCGAGGCCGAGAAAATCAACATTCTGGCCGGCTTCACCATGGGCGAGGCCAGCACCGCCACAGCGGGTGATCCGGCGCTACGCGCCCATCTGATGCAGGCAGACCTACCGCATGCACCCTCGGCCTTGCTGGCGTCTTGCACCGGGGCCAAAGCCCGGGATCAGGCCATGGCCCTGATGGGGCACCGCGCCATGTTCGACTATGAGCTGAGTTCGCCGCGCTATAGCGAGGCCCCTGCCCTGCTCTGGCCGCTGCTCGAAAACCAGCTGCCGTCCGGCCCCAGATCTGCCAACCTGCCCGCCGCGTTGCCCAGTCACCTCAAAGAGAGCATCTCGCTAGCCCTGCGCCTGCAGGATCTCAAGGAGCAGGCCAAGCACGAATCCCTACGCATTCTGGCAGAACTACGCCGCGCGCTCCTGGCGCTGGGACAGATTTCAGGGCTGGGCGATCTGATCTTCTACCTGACACTGGATGAAATCCAGCAGGGGAACTGGACCACACCAGAGGCCCTGCATCTGCAGGCACAGAACAGAAAGTTCCATGAAAATATGCGCAAACCCGCAGCACCGACACAGATTCAGCTGACCCTGCGGGCGTGTGAGCTGCTGTCGCTCGGCGCGCAGCTCGAGCAGGAGATCGGCACCCTGGGTGGCACCTGCGTTGCCGGAAATGGCCGCGTGACGGGGCGCGCCTTTTGGCTGGCGGATGAATCCAGCACCGACCCCGCCAGTTTTGACGGGTTTCAGGACGGCGATATTCTCGTCTGTCGCATGATCAACCCAGCCTGGCTGCCCTATGTGCAACGCTCTGGCGCGGTGCTGAGCGAGGTTGGCGGCTGGCTGAGCCACATGGCCATTGTCGCCCGCGAAAAACACATCCTGATGCTGGTCGCCTGCAAGGGGCTGGGCCAGATTGAAACCGGGGCCCGCATCACTGTGGATGAGGACGGCAGCATCACGCAGCATGACGATCAAAGCCGACAAGCCGCTAACGGCTAAAGGCAAGTACCCGCAGTTGCGACACCTCACTGGGTCGCAACTGCGGACAGTCAAGAGTGCACCCCGTCTTTCAGAATGAATGTTTTTAATTCTACTCAGGTGAAACACATGATATTATTTGGGCATGGATCCACATCTTGACCCCAAACAAACTGCCCGGTTGATCGCAACGCTGAAAGCGCAGATCGCCGACATGCCCGCCAAGCTATCGCAGGCGGCAAAATACATCATCGACAACCCTGGTCCCTTTGCGCTGGATCCGGTCCGCGACACCGCCCGCAAGGCGCAGGTCAGCGCCAATAGCTTTGTGCGCCTCGCAGAGCGCCTGGACTATGACAGTTTCGAGGCCCTGCGCCGTCCCTTTCGCGACGCTCTGATCACCACCGGCGAAACCACGCTTGGTACTGAATGGCTGACCCGCATGGCCAAAGGCGGTCCAACCGCAGCCCTGCAGGCCCGCGCGGCGCAGAGTGAACTAAATGTGGTCAGCCGCTCGCTGCGACAGATGACGCCAGAACGCTGCGAGGCCATTGTTGCCACCCTGCTGGGGGCCAAGCGCTGCCACGTCACGGCCAGCCGCGCCAGCTATGCCCTGGCCTATTATTTCCACTATATCGCGCGGATGGCGATGCCTTCGATTGATCTGGTCCCCCGCCATGTCGGCACCACGCTGGATGATCTGATGGGGCTGGGACCCGAGGATTGCCTTATTGCACTGACCTTTGCGCCCTATTCGGCCAGCACCATTCAAGCCCTGCGTCTGGCGCAGAAACAGGGGGCGCACATTCTGTTGATTTCTGACAGCGAGGTCATCGCGCCGGGTATCACGCCCGATCACGTGCTCAGCGTTGCGGCAAATTCACTGCACCCCTTTGGCGCCTATGCGGGTGCCATGGCGGTGCTGGATTGTCTACTGACCCACCTGATCGAAGCCGGCGGCGCCGAGGCGCGCCACCGGATAGAGGCCTATGAAGCACTCAGGCAGGACAGCGGCGCCTATTGGAGCGCGCCGAAACTGCCACAGATCCGCAGCAAATCAGAACCGCAATGACAGGCAGGACATGCCGCCATCCAGCTTAGCGCAGTCTGTGTTGTCAATCTCGACCACCTCAAACCCGGCCTTGTCCAGCATTTCCGCCGTGCGGGGAAAACCAGCCGGGCAGAGCACCAGATTGTTGAAGCGGATAGCATTGGCCGCTGCTTCTTCGCCTTCAGCCACATCCAGGATGCGATAGCCCTCAAAGCAGCCAGAAGCCGACAGCCGTTTGGTGGACAAAATGGTCTCTCCGTCCATCAAGGAACAATCGGTCTTGAAATGCAGCACACCGGGCGGGGTAAAGACCTCGCGCAGACTGTGCCCCCATTCGCCAACGATTTCGACCAGTTCGGCAACGCCAGCGGCATCAGTGCGATCCGACCGCCCCACCAGAACTTCACGCCCGGTCACCAGAATATCACCGCCTTCGATATGGCCCGGACCCTTGATTTCACGGACATCCGCGTAGCAGTCCCGCAAAGTTGGTGCCATTTCAGCCACTTCGCCCATGCGTGACGGCGCGCCCGGACGCATCAGGACCGCACCCTGCGGCAGGCACAGGGCTGTGTCTTCAACAAAGACCGCGTCAGGAAAGGCCTCTAGCGGGCCCAGCTCAATCACCTCAGCACCTGTGCTTTTCAGTGCTGCAACATAGGTTTTATGGGCGGCCAACATGCCCTCTAGGCTGGGGGTGCCGATATCAGCCGCGCGCAGACCTTCGGTGATACTGGCAGCAGGACGGCGGGTAATCGCACGGGAAAATTCAAAACTTGGGTTGGTCAAAGACTTAATCCTCAGCTGGCGCAAAGACAGGCGCAGTAATTTCGACAAAGCTGGGCCCCTGGCCCAACGAGTTGGCAACCGCCGCGGCAATCGCGGCCGGGTCGGTGCCGACAGCAACATGCCCAATCCCAAAGGACTGGGCCGTGGCGGAAAAATCGGGCGGGGTTGGGTCGCAGCCCAAGACCTCAACACCCACCGCCTCCATCGAGGTGGCGATTTCGCGGTAGCCTTGGTTGTTCCAGATCACAAAGATGATGGGCAATTTTTCATCCACCGCCGTCATCACCTCGGGCAAGGAGAACTGTGCGCCACCATCGCCCAGAATGCAGATCACGGGGGTGTCCGGTGCCGCAATCGCGGCGCCAATCGCTGCCGGAATCCCATAGCCAAGCGCACCGTAGCCGGTGGCCGCATTGAACCAGCCACCTGCGCGGTCGTGATCGTAGTAGAGATTGCCCGCATAGATCGGCTGGGTGGAATCTCCCACCATCAAACTGCCTGGGACCGCATCCCGCATTGCCGAAAGAACGTCAACCTGGGCAAGATATTCGCTACCGATTTCCTGTTCTGCGGCGCTGCGTGTTGCCGCCGCCCGCGCTGCCCCATCGCGGCCTGAACAGGCCTGGGGCAGGCTCTGCAATAGGGCAGCGGCAAAGGCCCCCGCCTCAGCCTCGATCGCCAGCGCGCTGGCATGGCGCTTCAGTTGCTCGGCGCAGCGATCCACCCGGATCAACTGCCGCATCTCGGGCCAGGTGCCGGTGGCGTACATATCATAGTCTGTGGGGCCAAATTCGGTTCCCAGGGCCAAGACCACATCGGCACTTTCGAGTAACGCGCGCACGGATTGCAGGCTGGGGCTGGCTGGAACACCAAGGGGATGCGCAAACATCAACCCCCGCCCATTTGCGGTTTGCACCACGGGCGCATCCAGGCGCTCGGCCAGGGCAGCCAGTGCCGTGCCAGCGCGTTTGGCCCCGCCCCCTACCAGAATAACCGGCTGCTTGGCCGCCTGTATCAGGTACACCGCCTCTTGCAGCTGATCCGGTTCGATATTCTGGGGCGGCACCACCGCGGGCGGCAGCAGAGCATCCGCCGCAACACCCGCCACATCCAGCGGGATTTGCACATGGGTGGGACCAGGGCGACCCGTTGAAAACGGCGCAAAGGCCGCGTCCAATGCCGGAGACAGCTCTGCTGCGGTGGCGACATGCTGCGAGGTCAGAGCCACCGTCTGCGCCAGAGCCTGCTGATCTGGCAGTTCATGCAGATGACCCATTCCTTTGCCAAGGCTCGACTGGGCGTTGACGCCAGAAACCACCAGCATCGGCACCGAATCCGCCCGCGCCTGTGCCATCGGTGTCAAGGTATTGGTCAGCCCCGGCCCGGTGATCACAAAGGCCACCCCAGGTTTGCCACTTACCCGCGCATAGCCATCCGCCATAAAGCCCGCGCCCTGTTCGTGGCGGGGTGTCACATGGCGCAGCCCCGAAGCGGCCAAGCCGCGATAGAGTTCGACCGTATGCACGCCGGGGATGCCAAAGACGCAAGAGACCTCGCGCGCTTTCAAACCATCTACCAGCGCTTCACCAATGGTTTTTGCGGCGTCAGTCATGCGACCCCCTGTGTTGCTGATGCTGCCTGGTCCTGTGTCTTGGCCTGCGCATGAGAAATGATCCGGTTCAGGGCCAGATCAAATTTCGTATCATCAATGGTCAGCGCCACCCGTACCCAAGAGGTCAGGCTGTCGCTAAAGGCAGAGCCGGGCATGACCGCGACCCCCTGATCCAGCAAATCCCAGGCATAGGCATCACCACTCAACCCGGTGGCCGCGACATTGATCATGGCGAACATGCCCGCCTCGGGGCGGTGCACCTGCAACGCGGTTTCCGCCTGCACCCTGTCAGCCAGGATCTGGGCGCGGCGATTGAACCGTGTCCGCATTCCCTCTGCCACCGCGGAGTCCCTTTGCAGGGCCAACTCTGTCATGTCAGCGATAAAGGGCTGATTGCCAAAGAGCATGGTCTCGGAATAGGGCAGCAACGCATCGCAAAAGGCTTTGGACCCCACGCACCACCCACTGCGGAAGCCGGGCGCGGCGTGGGATTTGGAAATCGACGAGACCGCGATCACCCGGTCGGCATAGTCCGGCAGCGACAGCGGTGAGGTGAACTCTGCCCCGTCAAACACCAGCTGTTCATAGACCTCATCGGAAATGATCCAGAAATCATGCTCTTTTGCCAGTTCACACAGGGCGATCAGCTCTGCCCGGTCCAGAATGGCACCGGTAGGGTTGTGCGGGCTGGTCAGCAGCAGCGCCCGAGTACGCGCGGTAATGCGCGCCGCCACATCGGCGGCCTGCATACGAAACCCGTGTTCCGGCGTCAGCGGCACCGGCACCAGCGCGGCACCGCTGGCGGCCACGACACCTTCATAAGTGGCATACATCGGGTCGCCGACCAGAACCTCATCGCCCTGCTGGGCAACCCCGATCATGGCCGCAAAAAGGGCTGTCTGGGTGCCGGGGAAGCACAGAAAGTTGTCTGGCTCAAATTGCCGCCCGCGGGTGGAAGTGTAGCGGGCAGCCAGAGCCCGCCGCAGGTTGATTTCGCCACGTCCGTCCGAATACCCGGTACGCCCTGCCTGCATAGAGGCAATCGCCTGCTGCATCAGCTCCTCGGGGACCGGCACGTCGGGTTCGCCAATGGTCATCTCGACAATATCGGCCCCCGCCGCAACGCGGTCGCGCGCGGCAAGATGAAGATCCCATTTTGCGCCGCCCAAAGAGGCAAGGCGCGCGGTTACATCCGTGGTTTTCATGGCTTTTCCACCTATTTCGACACGAGGCTCTGAAAAGGAATGAGGCCGTCACCTGCAGGGTGGCTGCCTCAATGTCCGAAGAATCTCGTGAAACACAGTAATTATACAATTGCATAATTACTGGTTCGATCGATACAGGCAAGTGCAAAACTGCACCGGCTCACCGATGCCAGTCAAAGACCTGCCCGCCTAGTGACCAGGTTCCCCTACCAAACGACCGTCGTGCGGCAGGCTAGCTAAGGATAACAATGTCGGAAATTTGTTCGTCCACATCCCGGCAGGCTGCGAGCAGCCGGGGTTTCAGATGCGACAGAACATAGGTGGCATGAAACCGGCTGGGTGCGGCAAGGGTCAACCGCCCCCCTGCCCGATCGCTGCGCGTCAGGGCATCAATCCAGGCTGTATAGATGGCAGGATCTTCCTGATGCAAAACCGCCTTGACCAAGCTCCACTCATCGCCCTTGCTCAGATCCGGTGCGGGGGCAATTTCGTTAGTGCGCAATGGCACGACATTTGACGGTGGCGCATCTGTGCCACGCATGCGGTGTTCAAAATCGGGACCAACGCTGGCCCAGCTGTCACGGGTGTCTTCATAGATCCGATCTAGATCCAAGCCATATTCACTGACCCGCCCGCGCACGCCCTGCTTTTTGACAACCAGCCAGCCCATCGCCCGCAGCTTCGCCATCTCGCGTTTGACTGTCCGTTCATCGACGCTCCAGAGGCGGGCGATTTCGCGTTGCCCGACAGCAAGCTCATTCCTCGTCCAATTGTAGCGCGCGGTGACCAGGGTCATGATACGCAACACCAGACGCTGCAGCGCTTTGGGTTGCGCCAAGGCAAAGGCACCCAGTGCAGTGAGTATGTCATACTTCAGAGCCGAAGCATTTCGCCCGGCGGGTTTTTGAGCCTGCATTGCGGCACCCGTCTTTCTAACCACTCCTGGCAGGGATTATCCCTTGCCGATCAAGTTTGACCAAACCCTGTAGACAAGAGCTTCGCCAGCCTGTCGGGTTTAGGATATATCTGCCTCACATCGCGGGTTGTTCCCGGATTACGTTGGGTCCTGATCTAAGGAACTCAACGCTATTTGTTCAATATACACGATTTGCGTCCTTATCCACGATTCTGTCAAGGCCTCTGTCGATTTCCATTCGGACCCAATCCCTTTTTTGATAAAAAAATTGGTATCAATGGTATTGGGGGACGTTCAGGCTGTCCCCTATTCGGGTTGAAATGTCCCCCAATAGGTCGTGGTGCCTTTTGTTGTGTCCCCCAATATCTGCCCCGCCTTCCGAGACAGAGACCAGATAAAGACAGACCGATTCGCAAGAGACCGGCGAATCAATGGCGGCCTAGGTTTTGCCCGTGACGCCCTGTTTTCATGGGGTTTCAGCGCTTGGCCTTGGCGCTGAAAATTCCCTGTGTCCCTGCGGGGACAGGACGCTTATCAATAGAATAATAGGTTTTGCGTTTTTTACAAATCCGGCGTAAATGAGAGTTGATGAAAAATTAGCGTCCCGCTGAAAAGGACGCATGGCAGAGTACGAGCAAGGAGCCGTCATGTTAACCCACGAAGACCTGGCCCGATTGCAGGCGCAATCCCTAAAGATGCAGAGCTGGATCCGACAGCAGACCTTTTCACCCGAGATGGAAAAGACTCTGCGGCGGTTTTCCAGTTGGGAGGTGGCCGAGCTGATCTTCAAGGTCAATCAATCCACCCTGCGTGGCAGGCTGGCGGCGGACCCTTCCCTGCCCCAGGGCCATGTAGAAGCAGACGGCCGCCAGCGCTGGTATTCGTTGGAAGAGATCAACGAGCTGCGCCGCCGGATCAAGATCAACCGCAAATCTCTGATGCCGCCACGCCCCGAAGGCAAGCGTGCGCTCAGGGTGGCGATTTCCAACTTCAAGGGGGGCGCAGGCAAATCCACGGTTGCGCTGCATTTTGCCCATGCGGCGGCGTTGGATGGGTATCGGGTGCTATGTGTTGATTTTGACCCGCAGGCGACGCTGTCGCATTCCATGGGGCTGAGCGATGTGACCGAAGACTATACGGTCTGGGGGATCATGGCGCGCGACCTGGTGCGCGAGACCGAGAGAATGAATGCCTCTGCCCGTGGGGCCGAGACAGGCGCGGCCTTGCCAGAACGGCATCTTCCCGATGCGATTACTGGCATGGGGCTGCAGGATCTGCGGATCAATGATTTCATCAAGCCGACCAGCTGGCCCACCATTGATCTGGTGCCCAGCTGCGCCAATGCTGCTTTTGTGGAATTCGCCAGCGCCCAGTATCGTCATCTCAATCCCGAGTGGTCCTTTTTCGCCGCTGTCTCTCGCTATTTGGATCAGGTCTCTTCGGATGATTACGACATGATCATTTTTGATTGCCCGCCTGCGATTGGCTATCAGTCGATGAATGCGGTCTTTGCTGCCGACATGCTCTATATCCCCTCTGGTCCCGGTTATTGGGAATACGACTCGACCACCTCCTTTATCGGTCAGCTGTCCGAGGCGCTGGAGGATCTGTCGGCCTTTAACGGGGTTGTCCCCGCGGGGACATTCACCCTGCCAAAGGCCTTTCTGGATGTACGCTTCTTGCTGACCCGATATGAAAGCGGCAATGATCTACACCGCGCCATGCGAGATGCCTTCATGAAGGTCTTTGAGGGGCGCATGGCAGATCACCCGATTGAGATGACCCGCGCTGTCGAACAATCAGGGCGGTTCCTCAGTTCGATCTATGAAATTGACTATCGCGATATGACCCGTGAAACATGGCGCCGGGCGCGGGCATCCTTTGATCAGGCCTACGAAGAATTCAAAGGCTACGCCGCAGAAGCCTGGGACCAGATGGAGGATAAAACATGAGCAAGCGTCGCGTATTTGACATCAATTTCCCGTCTGAACCCACCAGTGATCCCACGCCGGCCCCCTCCCCTACCCCATCGGGGAAGGACGATGGAGCAGGCCTTGCAGAGGCCCGTCGCGGCCCTATGGCAATGGCGATCTCCGAAAATGCCGAGGCGCTGAAGGCCCGCGCTGTCGCCGAACAGAATATCCGCGCCGAAAATGACCGGTTGGCGCATGAATTTGTCCGCCTTAAAAAGCTGGGCCTGGTGGTGGACCGGATCCCGCTGGATCAGATTGCGACCAGCAAACTGGTGCGTGACCGGGCTGTGTCGCGCGACCCGGAATTGGAAGAGCTGAAAGCCTCTATTCGCAGCATTGGTCTGTCCAACCCGATCCGGGTGGAAGAGGTCGGCGATGGCAGCTACCAGCTGATCCAGGGGTTCCGTCGGCTGTCGGCCTATCGCGCGCTGCTAGAGGAAACCGGTGCCGCAGAATACGCCAGCATCCCGGCAGGTTTGATTGCCAAGGGAGAAGATTTGCAGGGGCTCTATCGCCGCATGGTGGATGAAAACCTGGTGCGCCGCGATATCTCTTTTGCGGAAATGGCGCAGCTTGCGCTGTCTTATGCGCAGGATCCGGAAACAGACTGCGACGGGGTCGAGGGTGCGGTGACGCATCTCTATGGATCGGCGGGTCGGCAAAAGCGGAGTTACATTCGCCACTTCGCCGATCTGCTTGAAATGATCGGTGCGCATCTGCGTTTTGCCGAGGCAATTCCGCGTGCGCTGGGGTTGGATCTAAAAAAGAAACTGGCGGAAAACGATGATTTGGCGGCCGATTTAATCCAGCAGTTGCAGGCTGGCGAAGTCCGATCTGAAGAAGCCGAACTGGCGATGTTGCGCACTTTCTTGTCATCAAGTCCCGGTTCTGGTCCTGTGGCCAAGCAGGGCGGCGCGTCGGGGCGCACGTCAGAAACCGGCGTCGCCAAGACCACGCTGCGCTGCAGTGTCCCTGCGGGGACAGTGCGCTGTCAGGCCCGCGACGGGCGGATTGAATTGGCGATGGAGCGCGACTTTTCGGTGATTGATCGCTATCGGCTGGAAGGCGCAATTGCCGCATTTTTTGCCGCGCTAGAGGACGGGGAGCCCTCGCAAGAATAGCCTTGCCAGATCTTCCCGATGTGAGATGACGGCGGCAGATGGTATGCTGGGATCAGTAATGCGATACTAAAAAAGGGCTGTCCCCGCAGGGACAGCCCTTTTGCATTGTCATTCATACCGGGTTAGCCGGGGGTGGGATCAGTTCAAAACCTTGAACGCGATGCGCCGATTTTTTGCCCGGTTCTGTGCGTTGGAGTTGGCAACCAGCGGGCTTGCTTCGCCATAACCCACGGGCTTGAGCCGTTCGGTTGCAATACCCTTGGCCGCCAAATAACTGACAACCGAGGCCGCGCGCCGCTGGCTCAGCCTTTTGTTGGCGGTTTCGCTGCCCTTGTCGTCCGTATGGCCACCGACCTCGATCACCATATCAGGGCAGCGGCTTACGATATCAAACAGGCTGTCAAGAAACTGGGTCGAGCGCTGATCCAGCCGCGAGGTGCCGGGGGCAAAGTTGACACTTCGGCTGCGTGACAGGATGTCAAAACGCCCGATGCAGGCCTCGCGGCTGAAATCGCCGGTCGTTTCCAGCGCGGCGGTGGCACCACTGGCAGCGGCAATTGGCAGCACTTGAGTGCCTGCAGCGCTGCGATCGAACGTAAGGTTCAGATTGACAATTCCCAGCGGCGTAATGGTCACATTTGCGGCCTCTTGCAGTTTTTCACGCCCTTCCATCAGATTGAAATCCGCCAGTTGCAGGATGACGGGATTCAGGGTGGAAATATTGACCCGGTCATTATCCAGCAGGGTGACTGCAACTTTGGCAGACAGATCCATTTCAACTCCATGCAGGGACAGGGTGACCGGTACCTCGATCACCTTGCGGCGTCGCTGGGGCAGGTCCATCAGCTGGGTCGGATCCAACACCGCTGTCACCTTTGCCTCGGGATGAGTGAAAGTTTCAAAGAACAAAAACCGCATTCGCACATTGCGCAGATCAATCTTGGTATCAACTGAATCCAGCGCCACAACCAGCTGCGCAATACCGCCTTCGGTAATCTGGCCGCTGATGGAGGCAAATTGGCTGGTCTCTGCGATCGTGTCTTTCTTGACGGATAAAAAGGTAATGGCAGAGGCCTCAGGGTCAAGTTGCCAGCCGTGTTCAAACGGATCCAGCGCCAGCGCAGGCTGTGCGGCCAAGAACAAAAGGGCGAGAAGGGGGCGAAGAATTAAGCGTACCATGATAAAACTCATACAAGACTAAAGGGGGCAGGGCTGACGATTGGGGTGGCAAAGACGCACGCGCGGCGCAAATCGCGGTTCCTCAGCGCGCTACCTCTTTGATTAACGGCGATAGTGACGCATAATGCAAGGATTGCGGTAATTCGGCGCGGAAAAACCTCGCCAATGTGTAATGTCCCCGCGGGGACGGGTTCGGAGTATTGGTGCAGTGAATTTCTTGTGGTCGCAGGGCCTGTTTAAACACCTGTTTTCCCTTTTTGCGGTTTTTGCTTTTTCCGCTGGCGTGACCTGGGCGCAAGAGATCGAAAGGGAGCCGCGGCTGGCGCTGGTGGTTGGAAATGCCTTGTATGGGCAGGTTGCGCCGCTGGATAATCCGGTGAATGATGCTAACCTGATTGCCAATACATTGAAAGATCTAGGTTTTACGGTGACGCTGGCAACCGACCTACGCCAAGTGGAGATGAAGCGGGCTATTGCCCAGTTCGGTCGTGATCTACGCGCCGCCGGCAGCGAGGCAACGGGGCTGTTTTACTATGCCGGTCACGGGGTGCAGAGCTTTGGCAACAATTATTTATTGCCAGTGGATGTGGCATTGGCGGATGCTGCTGATCTGGATTTGATGGCGGTCGAGGCCCAGTCAGTGCTGCGGCAGATGGGCTCTGCGCGCAATCGCACCAATTTGGTGATCCTGGATGCCTGCCGCAACAATCCCTTTGAAAATGTGGCCGATCTTGATGAAAGCGGGCTGGCGGAAATGAAGGCCCCAACCGGGACATTTCTGGCCTATGCCACTGCGCCTGGCAGTGTGGCGCTGGATGGGCAGCGCGGCAATAGCCCTTTTACCCAGGCTTTGGCACATGAAATTGTTGTTCCAGGCCAACCGGTTGAGCAGGCTTTCAAGGCGGTGCGCCGTACAGTGTTAGCACATAGCGGGGGCCAGCAAACGCCTTGGGATACCTCTTCGCTGGTCAGTGACTTCGTCTTTGTCGATTCTCCGGCTGCCCCGGTGCTTAGCCCGGCTGAAACAGAGGAATTGCAGCTTTGGCAGTCGGTGCGCGCGACGCGAGATCCGGTGCAGTTGATGCTGTTTTTGCGGGGCTACCCCGAGGGGGCTTTTACAAACGAGGCCCGCGCCTTGCTCAGCGCGGTGATGGAAGAAGAGCTGGGCGGCGGATCATCCGCGCCTGTGCCGCCATCTGTGGAACCCGACACAGGCGAAACCGCTATGTTTACCGCTGCACAGCAAGATGGCTCTGTCACCGGGTATGAGGCCTATTTGCAAAGCTATCCTGATGGTACCTATGCGGAAATCGCCCGCACTGAAATCGCTGCTCTCCAGGCCGGGCAGGCGCAGGACCCTGCCGGTGCAGAGCCGTCAGAAGAGGTGACAGCTGAAGTTGCTGAAACACCCGAGAGCACGCCGAAGCAAGCCGAAGCCGGGCCGGTGACATTCGTCAGCCCGCTGGTTTCGGATCTGGCGCAGATCAGTGGCCTCAGTCTGGCAGAGATCGTTGAGCAATCGCCAATGTTCCCCCCGATTGAGGGGCTGCCGGAAAGCTATTGGAAAACAGAGACCTGCAGCTCTTGCCATGAATGGACGCGCGACCGCCTTTGCACCCAGGCAAATACCTATCTGAGCCTCAATATGCAGCGATCCTTGAACAAGCAGCATCCCTTTGGCGGGGTGATGAAGCGCAGCCTGAAGTCCTGGGCGGCGGGGGGCTGCCAATAGGGGGCGTGGGCTGAACGCGGCGCTTTAGCGCGGGGTGGTTTCAATCAGGAAATAGACCCATTCCCCTTTGAAATCAGTGTCTTGATTGCGTACCTCGGCAATTCTTTCGCGTAGGAAATCCAGATAGGGCGCGGCGGGTTCGTTTATGGGGCGTGGGGTTTGGTATAGCGGTGCAGAGGCTGCAAAGGCGACGGCGATTTCCTGCCCGTAGGGGGGGGCAATTGTGATTTGCAGGCCTGGCTCTTCCGGGGTTCTCGCCCCCACCCGCTGGGCGCTTTTTGCCGGTGCAAGCTGCAGCGGGGCTGCGCCGTTGGGGCTGAGGTGGATTACATCGCCCGCGGCATCAAAATAGTCCACGTAGATATAGGCTGGGTAATCCGGTGCTGTCAGTTCAAAGAACAACTGTTCGCCGCCTGAATAGGACAGCACCCGTGCCTGTGAATCTGTTCCCAGCAGCAATGGGTTGGTAATCTGGTCGGTGCTTTGCGGCAGGCCAACAGTGGAAATACCGCTGAGCGCGCCACATTGCGGGCGCGGCAGCAATCGCATGTTGTCCTTGAGCGCGATATCACGCCCCATCTGCGCCTGTAGCGCGGCAAGAACCGGTGCACGCAGGCCGGCTTCGGGCAGGTGACCGCGCAGCTCCAGGGTTGCGGTTTCGGGGTCAAAAGCAACCTGCAAACGGGCGCAGGGCACCGCGCTAAGCAGGGCTTCCAGGCCATCGCGTAGATTCGCGGATTGTGCCGCAAGATCCCCCGGTCTGGTGAAGCTATGAAAGGCGGCCAGAGAAACAGGATCGACCACGCCCATATCCTGCCCCTGAAAGGCCAGCGCAGCGGTGACCTGGGTGGCCTGTGGTGTGCTTTGCGTGAGCGCGAGCGCGGCTGGCGTGGCCTCGGGCAGGGGCTGTGCCGCCTGAGTGGGCGGCGTGACCGGGGCAGGGGGGCTATTGGCCTGTGTCGACGGAAGGGCAGCCGCGACGCTGGCAAGGTTGGTTCTGCGCGCAGGTTCCGCGCTGGCGACCTGGGCGGCGAGGGTATTTGGGCGCAGCTGAGCGATGGCGGCTGGCTGGGCCTGTGCTGGTTGTGGGCGGGCCTTTTGCGCGGGCAGCGGTTTGGCAGTGCTTGGGCGGCTTGGCGGCAGATCTGCGACCAGTGTTGTCGCCTGTGTTGCGGCTGAAATGGGCGCCTGTTGTTTTGTGCGGGTTGCCGTATTGGTCGGCCTCGCCCTTGTCTGGGGTAAGGCCCCGGCGCTAAGGTTGTCGCCTGTGGTGGCCAATTGTTTACCGAGGTCTGCAGCGGGGGCGCGTGGTTGTGCCTGGCTCCGCGTGATCTGTTGAGAGGCAAGCGTGAGGGCGCTTTCGGGGCCGGGTTTCTGCGGCACAGGCACCGGATTGAGAAACGGTAAAAGAACTGCAAAAACAGCAAGGTGAGCAATAACTGACGTCCCGAACGCCAGCGTCCATATGCCAATCCTTGGCGTCATTTTCCTACCCCTGCGCTGGCCTCTGGTGTGACCACAAGCACCACATCTACGAACCCCAGAGCTTCGGCCAGGGAGACATGCGGCAGAACATGGCGCAGATCTGCGTCGCGGTGGGCATTGATACGCAGACGGAGTGCCGGGTCTTTGGTCAGCGCTTCGGCCAGCGCAGCGGAAATTTCTGATTTGGGCAGGGCATCGCCATCCAGCGCCAGCCCGCCGTTTTGCGAGATTGCCAGAGTGATGCCGCCCGTCGGCATATCCCGCCCGGTTTGCGCCTGTGGTGGTGTGACCTCAAAGGGGGCGGTTGCGTCCATTCGCCCGATCAGCATGAAAAAGACCAGCAGGAAAAATACCACGTCGATCAGGGCGATGATGGTTTCAGTGGGGGCGGTTCGGCGGTTCTGTTTCAGTTTCACGGCCGGGCCTCCAATTGCAGAACCCGCATGTTTTTCACCCCGGCGCTGGCTGCCCGATCCATCAGAGAAATCAGCGCCTGGGTTGGTGCCGCGCCGGAGGGCAGGATCATCAGCTGCGTCTGTGGGTCCAGGGCAAGGCTGCGGCGCAAAAGTTGATCCAGGGTTTCGCTGGACAGCGCCTGGGCGCGCAGGTGCGGCGTACCAGTGGCATCCAGTCGGATCATCAGCCTCTGTTGCGCCGAACTGTCCGAATTGACCGCGTCATCTGTGGGGCGCAGCGCCGGGATCATATCCAGGTTGAGATAGCTAGAGGTCACCATGAAAAATACCAATAGAATCAACATCACATCGATCATCGGCACCAGAGAGATCAGGGCTTGGGGGCGCGGGCGTCTTGCTAGCTGCATGGCGGCCTCTGTCGGGGGATGCAGCGCGCGTTACTGGCCATGATCTGCCAACATCAGCTGACCAACTGCGCTTTCGATCATTTGCGATGCCCGGTCGATACGCGCGGCAAAAAGACCGGCGGCAATTGCTGCCGGGATGGCCACCACCAGCCCGGCAGCGGTGGTCAGCAGCGCCTGCCAGATGCCACCTGCCAGAACCGAAGCATCGGCAGCCCCCTGGGCCAGCTCTAGCTCTTGGAACGACTGGATCATGCCCAGCACTGTTCCCAACAGCCCAAGCAGGGGGGCGACCATGGCGATCAGCTCTAGCAAGCGGATGAGCCCATTCATCCGCTGGACCTCTTCGTTGCCGCGGCGTTCCAGTTCTGCAATCAGGACGGGCCCCTTCAGACCGTTTTGCAGGGCTTCCATCGCATAGCGGAGCACCCGGTCTGCCGGCGCCTTGTCTGCGACGATATCGCCCTGGGCACCCGGCCTGTCGCCGCTTTGCCAGCGGGCGATGGCGGCGGTGCGTTGTGCGGTTCCAGAGGTCACCGGCCAGAGCTGCGCCAGCTTCACCGCAATCACGGTCAGCGAGAGCAGAGAGGTTGCGGCCAGCAGGACAATCACCGGCCCGCCATTTGTGAGAATCTGTAGCAGAAAACCCATGGCTATTTCACCAGTTTGGCGGTGCTGCGAGAGGCTAGATCCAGCAGCGGGAAGCAATCCATTTCCGCTTCGTTCTGCGGCTGGCAAGAGGTGATGTCATGTAGCAAAAGCTCGGAAATATTGCTGCAGGCGATTTCGGGAATTTCAAAGAGTTTCAACGTGGTGCGCTGCACCGGCAGGGGGGCCGCATCCACTGAGAGCAGCCGGTCGATGATGCCGGCCCCATTCAGAATGGCCAGGGACATTTCAAAGCCTGCAAAGCTCTTGCCGGTCTGGTTGCGAAACAGAAAAAAGGCGCGGCAACCGCCCCCCTCGATCTCTTCCATTTTGTTCAGTTCGACCAGCAGCGACCCGTCGGCAGAACTGGCGGTTTCGCTAAGCGCCTGCACCGGCAGTAGCGCCAGCAGCGCCAGCGCAGCACCGCGGGTAATCAGGGGGAAAGAAGGGCAGGGTAGGGGCATCGCGGTCTCCAGTGGGTTTGAAACAGGGTTTGCAAGGGGCGGCGGAATTTGACGGCGACGCCGAATTATACCAGCGAGGTCAGGGCTTTTTCGATCTTGTCCATGGCATCGCGGGCACCGTCCAGGTCGCGTTGCTTCAATAGTTTGGCGGCTTTGTGGATGGCGCGGGTAAGCCGGTCGCGTGCGGGGCCTGGGGCGCGCGCAACATCCGCCTGCAGGCTCTGGACCCGTTTAACCTGCGCCCCGAGCGAGCGCGTATCTGTGGCGCGTTGACCGCGTTTGAGCGTGGTTTCTTCGTCCTCGCGGTCTTTGCCAAGGGCGGCGATGGCGCGTTCACTGACAAGGATCAGCACCTCTGCCTCTTGCAGCCGCCCGGCATTGATCAGGGTCACCGATTTTGCCAGCGCGCGGTTAAGCTTCAGTTCCAAGGGGCCGGGGGCCAGGGCGATTCGTGGCTGCAGCCGTTTCATCCGCTGTTTCAGCGGCAGCACCGCCTTTGGATCAACTTCGGGGGCGTCAATATCGCTACTATCGGCCGAACGAGGCGTGGTCTCGCTGGCGACTTCTGGCTTTAGGCTGTCCAGAATATTGCCGCCATCGTCAAGGAACAGGACGTTCACCTTGGGGCGGTTGTTCTTGAGGAACCGTTTGAGCTGCAACAGGATTCTTGCCGAAGTCTGCTCGCAGATCATTTCCATCTGATCGCCCTTAACAACATAGGTCCCCCAGAGCATGGGAGTCTTGCCACCGGCCTTTTTCAGGGGCGCGCGCAGGGCTTCGGGTTTGTTGCCGGGCTGGATCATCAGAAGGGCATCTTTGGTGTCATCCAGACAGAAGCCAAAACTGGTCCGTCGCTTGGTGCCCTCGCGTACCATCGCCCTTATTTCGTCACCGGTAACACGGTCAGCACACATCACCACCACTCACAAAAAGGTGTAAAAACAATTGACTTTAAGATGGCGATAAGGCTCACTCAACGTCAAGTTATTGTTTTGTAAGTGGCGCGCCTGGAGGCTGCCGCATCTCTGTATGTCCATATGGTATGTGGTTTTTTCTGATCGCGCTTGACCTGGTTTTTGGGGGGTCAACTGTATGGATCTGGCTGTTTTGTTACAGCCCAAAGGGGAAGACGCCCCCAGCGGGGATAATCTTGAATATGATCCGGCCTTCACAGAGATGGCGCTTGCCGCGCAGCCTGGTGAAGAGACTGTGGTCGGTGATGAGCGTGTCGATGCAACCGACCCGGATTATGCAACCGTAGAGGAAAACGCGCTGGATGTTTTGGCGCGCAGCCATGATTTGCGGGCGGCGGTATTCTTGGCAGATGCGGTGCTGCAACGCGATGGGCTGGTTGGCTTTGCCGAGTGCATCAGTTTTATCCGTGGTTGCCTGGAACAATTCTGGCCGAGCTGTCACCCAGAGTTGGACGAAGATGACGGCGACCCGATCATGCGGATCAATGCGGTGCAGGATCTGTGCGGGCAGCCTGATGGGATGGGGGGGCCATCGCCCGTATTTCGCTCGTTGCGACGCTGCGCGTTAAGCGACAGTCGCGGCTTTGGTCGCTTTACCCTGCGCGATATTGAAATTGCCGAAGGGTTGCTGGCCGCACCCAACAGCATGGATACAGTTCCGGATCGGGCCACCATCGGGGCGGCCTTTCAGGACAGCGACAGTGCCGGAATTGCAGAACGCCTTGTTGCTGTCGAACAGGCCGAGCAAGACATCCGGGCGATTTCGGCGGTGTTTGACGTTCAGACGCCTGGGCAGGGCCCCGAATTGGACCCGCTGATTAAACTGCTGCGCCAGATCAGCAAACGGCTGCGCGACTATGGTGACCTTAAAGATGCCCCGGCGACAGAGGCGAGCGATGAGGCGGCTGATGACGCAGAGGGTGCGGAGGCGGCTGTTGCACCGGGGCGCAGTGCTGCGGTGCCTGGTGCAATCAATTCTCCTACTGATGTGGCGAATACGCTGGATCGCATTATTGCCTATTACCAGCGGGAAGAACCCTCTAGCCCGCTGCCCTTGTTGCTGGAACGTGCCAAGCGCCTGGTGGGGGCTGATTTCCTTACCATTGTGAATGACATGGCGCCGCGTGGTCTGGAAAATGTGCAGCTGATCGGCGGCCTGGAGGATGACGATTGACAAAATCGAGGGGGATGCAAGTACCCAAGCCGCGCAAAAGAGGTGTTTTTGCCAAGGGTCCTTGTCAAGTTTGATGACGAGTTAAGGAGAGCTAGATGGCTGGAAGTTCACAAAAGTTTATTGCCCGCAATCGGGCGCCACGGGTGCAGATCGAATATGATGTGGAACTGTATGGCGCTGAAAAGAAGGTCCAGCTGCCCTTTGTGATGGGGGTTTTGGCGGATCTCACCGGCAAGTCCGAGGTCGAGCAACCCGCCGTTGCGGATCGCAAGTTTCTGGAAATAGACGTTGATAACTTTGACAGCCGGATGAAATCCATGGCACCGCGCGCCGCCTTTACGGTGCCCAATACCCTGACGGGTGAAGGCAATATGGCGGTCGATATCACCTTTGAAAGCATGGATGATTTCAAGCCCGCAGCTATCGCGGCGAAGGTGGCGCCGCTGAAAGAGTTGCTGGAGGCGCGCAGTCAGCTGAGCAATCTGATGACCTATATGGATGGCAAAACCGGGGCCGAAGATCTGATCACCAAGATCATCCAGGACCCCAGCCTGCTGAAGACCCTTGCAGCGCAGCCCAAACCCGGCGGTGACGCCGATGGCGACACGGAATAGGAGGTAGACATGGCAGAAGAACAACTCCAGACCGAGGCCGCCCCGGAAGAAAGCGCCTTTGGCTCCAGTGAATTTGCAAGCCTGTTGCACAAGGAATTTCGCCCTAAGTCCGACCAGGCCAAAACGGCAGTGGAAAGCGCGGTCAAAACCTTGGCAGAACAGGCCCTGGCCAATGCCGGGCTGATTTCGGATGATGCGCTACGGTCGATCGAAAGCATCGTGGCCGAGATCGACAAAAAGCTGACAGAGCAGGTCAACCTGATCCTGCATAACGAAGAATTTCAGCAGCTTGAAAGCGCCTGGCGCGGGTTGCATTATCTGGTCAACAATACCGAAACTGACGAGATGCTGAAAATCCGGGTGATCCCGATCACCAAAAAGGAACTGGGCAAGACTTTGAAGAAATTCAAAGGCACGGCCTGGGATCAGTCACCGATCTTCAAGAAACTCTATACCGAGGAGTTCAGCCAGTTGGGGGGCGAGCCCTATGGCTCTTTGGTGGCGGATTTCCATTTTGACCATTCACCACCAGATATTGAGCTGCTGGGCGAGATGTCCAAAATCGCCGCCGGGGCCCATGCGCCGCTGATTACCGGTGCCAAGCCCTCTCTGTTTCAGATGGATAGCTGGTCGGAACTGTCCAATCCGCGCGATCTGACCAAGATCTTTCAGACCCCGGAATATGCCGCCTGGCGGTCGTTGCGTGAAAGCGAAGATTCCAAATATGTCGGGTTGGCAATGCCGCGGTTTCTGGGCCGGATGCCCTATGGCTCCAAAACAGATCCAGTGGATGAATTCGCTTTTGAGGAAGACACAACAGGCGCCGACAGCGAGAAATATTCCTGGGTGAACGCGGCCTATGGCATGGCGACCAATATCACCCGCTCGTTCAAATCCTATGGCTGGTGCTCGCGCATTCGCGGGGTTGAAAGCGGTGGGACGTTGGAAGAGCTGCCCTCGCATACCTTCCCGACTACCGATGGCGGGGTGGATCAGAAATGCCCCACCGAGATTGCCATCGATGACCGGCGCGAGGCCGAGCTGGCCAAGAACGGCATGATGCCGCTCTTGCATCGCAAAAATACTGATGTAGCAACATTCATGGGCGCGCAATCCTTGCACAAGCCCACCGAATACGACGACCCGGATGCAACCGCCAACGCCAATCTTGGCGCGCGTTTGCCCTATCTTTTTGCCACCTGCCGCTTTGCGCATTATCTGAAATGCATGGTGCGCGACAAGGTTGGGTCGTTCAAAAGCCGTCAGGACATGGAATCCTGGTTGCAGAACTGGATCAACAATTACGTTGATTTCAACGCGGATATCTCTTCCGAGAACGAAAAGGCGCGCAAACCTCTGGCCGCTGCCGAAGTGGTGGTCGAAGAGGTCGAGGGCAACCCGGGTTATTACAGCTCAAAATTCTTTCTGCGCCCGCACTACCAGCTGGAAGGCCTGTCGGTCTCGCTTCGGCTGGTGTCAAAATTGCCCTCGGAAAAGGGAGGCTAACAACCACTCTGGCCTCAAATTTATGTCAATGAGTTATGGTTTGAAAGGATAGCAAAATGGCTGCTAGCATGTTCGTGGAAATCTCGGATATCGAGGGTGATGCGACCGAAGATAAACACAAGAATTGGATCGTCATTCAGTCGGCAAACTGGAATGTTGAACGCGCGGTTGAAATGACCGATCTCGGTTCGACCCAGCGGATGCACTCCAATTCCAATTTTGGCAAGATCGAGCTGACGTCGCAGATGGGCAAGGCGTCGAACGAGCTGGCCAAATCGGTTGCCAACGGCACCGTACGTCCGGAAATCATCATGCATTGGTGCCGGTCTGGCGATGCTCAGGCCGAAGGTCTGCTGGAATATTCCGTGTGGAAGCTGAAAGACGTGGTGATCGACAGTTATTCGATCTCGGCCAGTGATGATGGCATTCCAGAGGAGACCTGGTCGCTGGCCTATGCCGCGATTGAGCATACCTATAAATCCACCAATCAAAAGACAGGTAAGTTGGAAAGCCCAATTGTTTTCCAATGGAACGTCCAAACCGGCAAGTTCGAGTATTGATTTGCCTCTCCCTCGGGCGTGGCTGCACGTCCGGGGGTTTTATGTGTATTTGACATGGCGGAGTAGTGCCCATGACCCCTGAAGCGCATTTGCGGGCTGGTGATCCGGAACAGGCCCTGGCCACTTTGCAGGCCCAGGTGCGCGCGGACCCTTCCAATGCCAAACTGCGAATTTTTCTGTTTCAGCTCCTGTGCATAATGGGAGACTGGAAGCGGGCGGTGGCGCAGCTGCGGCTGAGCGCCGAACTGGATGCCGGGGCAACGATCATGGCGCAGGCCTACCGAGAGGCCATCTTATGTGAAGTTTACCGTGAAAAGGTGTTCAAGGGTGAAAAAGACCCCTTGATCCTGGGCGAGCCAGCCCCCTGGCTGGCGCAGTTGATCGAGGCGCAGAAACAACTGGCGCAGGGCCATGCGGACCAGGCGCAGGCCCTGCGAGAGGCTGCATATGCGGCGGCCCCGACAACGGCGGGAACAGTGAATGGCACTGCCTTTGATTGGATTTCTGATGCCGATATGCGCCTTGGCCCGGTGCTAGAGGTGATCCTGAATGGGCGTTATTTCTGGCTGCCCTTTGCCCAGATCCAGAGCCTTGAAATCGATGAACCCAGCGATCTGCGCGATACCGTCTGGATGGCAGGCACGCTGACCCTGGCAAATGAAGGTGCCCTGGCGGTGCTGATACCGACCCGCTATCCCGGCAGTGAAACGGCGGATGCAGCGGCCCAACTGGCGCGGGCTACCCATTGGCAAGAGGCGGGAGGCGGGGCCTATATTGGTCTGGGTCAGCGGCTTTTGACCATCGGTGACGAGGATTTCGCCCTGATGGACATTCGCCAGCTGCAGATCGGCGGCGCGGGCGCTGAGGATGCACTGAACAACAGCGATGCACCGGGCGGCAGCGATGGCTGACAAGATGCTTGCCGAACGCCTGCAACCTTCGCTGTTGGATCGGTTGACGGACAACGCGCCGAGGGAGCGCAGGGAAAGCCGCGATGCGCGGGTGATTGATCTGAACCGGCTGCGCGAAATCATTCAACGCGACCTGTCCTGGCTGCTCAACACACAGAACGCTGGGCGCCAGATTGATGGCGACCGCTACCCGGCGGTGGCGGGCTCTGTGTTGAACTATGGGCTGAGCGAAGTCACCGGCGAGTTCTCGACCACTGAAAAGGCTGAAAGGATCCGCCGCGCGATTGAACAGGCCATCAGCAGTTTTGAACCCCGCATTATCGAAGGCACGGTGGATGTGCAGTTGATTGGCGATGCGGAGGCGGCAGGCATGACCATTGGGTTGGATATCCGCGCCGACATGTGGGCGCAGCCGCTGCCGCTGGAATTGTACCTGCGCAGCAAGGTCGATGTGACCACCGGCGAAGTCAAAATGGAACGGGGGCTCTAACCATGGATACCCGCCTGCTGGGCCACTATGAGAACGAGCTGAACTATCTGCGAGACATGGGCGCAGAATTCGCGGCTGCCTATCCCAAGATTGCCTCGCGTCTGGGGATGGAGGGGGTCGAGGTTCTGGACCCCTATGTTGAACGGCTGCTGGAAGGCGTGGCCTTCTTGTCGGCGCGCGTCCAGCTGGAGCTGGAGCTGCAATATCCCAATTTCACCTCGAACCTCCTGGAAATCATCTATCCGCATTACCTTGCGCCAACCCCATCGATGATGATTGCGCGGCTGGATCCGGATCCCAGCAATTCTGCGGTCAAAAGCGGCTATCTGATGCCGCGTGGCTCGGTGCTGCGCTCGCGCTTGCAAGACGGCGCGCAGACGGCTTGCGAATTTCGCACCGCCGCCGATCTGACGCTCTGGCCGGTAGAGATTACCGAGGCGCAGTATATCGACGGGCGCGGTGATCTGGTAGCCGCTGGGGTGGCCGCCGGCTATGAGGCCCGCGCCGGGATCCGGCTGCGCCTGAAACGCAGCGACGGAGAGCCGCTGCGCGACCTCGATATGGATCGCTTGCAGATCTATCTGGGCAATGCTGCCGGCAATAGCTGGCCACTGCTGGAACTCTTGTGCACCCAGGTGCAGGGCATCGTGGCGCGTTCGACCGACCGGCGGGCCGACTGGCAGCTGCCCCTGCCTGACGGGGCCGTGGTGCAAAAGGGCTTTTCCCGCGATGAGGCGCTGTTGCCGGTGCCTGCGCGGGTGTTTGATGGCTACCGTCTGTTGCAAGAATTCTTTGCCATGCCGGAGAGGTTTCGCTTTGTTGAACTGCAGGGGCTGCGCCCGGCGCTGCAACAAAGCACAGGAGCAGAGGTGGACCTATACATTCCGCTGCGTGAAGGGCTGCGCGAAGCAGCGCCTGTGGTCCTACCGGAGGTATTTCAGATCAATTGTATCCCGGCGGTAAACCTGTTTGAAAAGCGTTGCGACCGGGTGCGGCTGACCACACGCGACACCGAACATCAGGTTATTCCCAATCGTACTGCGGGGCTTGATTTTGAAATATACGCGCTGAAAAAAGTGATCGGAATCAGCGGAGAAGGTGCCGATGATATCGAGTTCCGCCCGTTTTATTCATCGGATGATTTCACTGCTGCTGGCGAAACCCACCCGGCCTATTACACCCTGAAACGGCGCATGCGGGAACGATCCGAAAAGGAACGGCTGCGCGGGGTGCGTTCGTCCTATCTCGGCTCTGAGGTCTACCTGACGCTGGTCGATCGGTCGCAGGCGCCCTATGGACCGGATCTGGAGCAGCTAGCGGTACAGGCGCTTTGCACCAATCGCGATCTGCCGCTGCTTTTGGCGACAGGCAATGAAGGCCTGTTTCACCTGCCCGAAGGTGGCCCGGTCAAGCAGATCACGCTGCCGATTTCACCAACGCGGCCGCATCCGTCGCTGGGGCAGGGGGATACGGCCTGGCGGCTGATTTCACATCTTAGCCTGAATTATGTGTCGATTGCCGACAGCGGGCGTGGCCAGGCCGCCGAAGCCCTGCGCGAGCTGGTTGGTCTATACGCGCCGCTGGGAAACCGGGTCACCGAAAAGCAGCTAGAGGGAATTGTCTCGGTTTCAAGCCGCCCCATCGTGCGCCGGATGAGCGATGAAATCCTGTCAACGGCAGTGCGTGGGATGGAAATATCCATAGGTTTTGACGAGAGCTTTTTTGAAGGCAGCAATATCTATGCGCTGGGGGCGGTGCTGGAACGGTTCTTCCATGGCTACGCCAGCATCAACACATTCACCGAAACCGTACTGACAACCGAAAAACGAGGGGAAATCGCCAGATGGCGACCACAAAAGGGCCTGGGCCGAATGATTTGAGCCACTTTGACCGGCTGGTCAAAGCCCCTGAGGAACACCATGTTTTTCAGGCCCTGAGGGTATTGGAAGCGCATTACCGGGACTCGCCCCGCCTGGGCGAGAGCCGCCGCCCGCGCCAGGATCCGTTGCGCCTTGGCCAAGAGGCAGAGCTGGCCTTTCCGCCCTCAACCATTGCCAGTTTCACCCCGGCCACCAAGGACGGCCCAGCCCGGTTGACCAATCGGTTTTTTGGGTTGTTTGGCCCGCAGGGGCCATTGCCACTGCATCTGACTGAATATGCCCGCGATCGCTACCGTAACCACCGGGATCCAACGCTGGTGGGCTTTGCCGATATGCTGACGCATCGGATGATGTCGCTGCTTTACCGGGCCTGGGCCGAGGGTGCCCCGGCGGTCAGCTTTGACCGCGACGAAGATCCGCTGGCGGACCGGGTGGCGGCGCTGGCGGGGTATCACGGCACCGGGCTGCGCAACCGGGATGAAATGCCGGACCTGTCCAAGTTGCATTTTACGGGGATCATGGCGCAGGGCACCAAGACGCCTGCCGGGCTGGTGGCCCTGCTGTCTGATTTCTTTCAGGTGCCGGTGCATCTGGAAGAATTTGTCGGCAGCTGGCTAGAGCTGGAACCGGATGACCGCTGGCAGATGGGGCGCGGGCAGGGGGGCTTGGGGCAGAACACCAGCCTTGGCGAGAAGGTCTGGAGCCGATCTGCCAAGTTTCGCCTGCGTATCGGCCCGCTTAGCCTGCAGGATTATGAACGCCTGTTGCCGGGCGGAGCAGCGCTGGCGCGTTTGCGGGCGATTGTACGCAATTATCTGGGGGATTTCCTGGATTGGGATGTGAATTTGGTGCTGGCCGGGGATGCAGTGCCGCGCGCCAGTTTGGGCGGCACAACCCGGCTTGGCCATACCAGCTGGATTCGCAGTCGTCCGGACCCAGAGGCGGACCAGGCGGATGTGAGCGATTTGTATTTGTACCCCGGCCTAAACACCGGAACGTAAGAGTGCCTATAGGGAGCGAAGTGACATGACCGAGATCAGCCGTGTGGCGCTATTTGGGAAGCTCAATAAATTGGGCTATCAGGCGGTAGAAGGGGCAACCGTGTTCTGTAAGATGCGTGGCAACCCCTATGTGGAACTGGTGCATTGGATGCATCAACTCTTGGCCCAGCCGGACAGTGATCTGCATCGAATTATCGCCCATTACGATCTCGATACTGGAAAAATCTCTAGTGAAATGACCCGCGCGCTGGACATGTTGCCGCGCGGGGCCTCGGCGATTTCGGATCTGAGCGATCATTTGATGGATGCGATGGAACGGGGCTGGGTCTGGGGCTCGTTGCTGTTTTCCGCCAGCCAGGTGCGCAGCGGCTATCTGCTTTTGGGCATGCTGAAGACACCAGCACTGCGCAATATTCTGACCTCGATTTCGCCAGAACTGGCGCGGATTGGCGCGGATGATTTGGCCGATAACTTTGCTGCAGCCACCGATGGCTCGCCCGAGGCCGGGATGTCGGCGCAGGATGGCAGCATGGTCACCGGAGGTGGTGCCGAACCTGGCGAGACCTCTGCCGCTATGGCCCCTGGTGCCATGGGCAAGGGAGAGGCGCTGGCGCAGTTTTGCACTGATCTGACGGAACAGGCCCGCGCGGGCGAGATTGATCCGATTGTGGGGCGTGACGAAGAGATCCGCCAGATTGTTGATATCCTGATGCGGCGACGCCAGAACAACCCGATCCTGACCGGCGAGGCCGGGGTTGGCAAAACAGCGGTGGTCGAAGGCTTTGCCCTGCGCATTGCCCGTGGGGATGTGCCACCTGCCCTGCGCAACGTGCGGCTCTTGGTGCTGGATATCGGGTTGTTGCAGGCTGGTGCCTCGATGAAAGGGGAATTTGAAAATCGGTTGCGTCAGGTGATTGATGAGGTTCAGGCCAGTGCCGAGCCTATCGTGATGTTTATCGATGAAACCCACACGCTGGTGGGGGCTGGCGGCGCGGCGGGCACCGGCGATGCGGCCAATCTGCTGAAACCGGCCCTGGCCCGCGGCACCCTGCGCACCATCGGCGCAACCACCTGGGCGGAATACAAGAAATATATCGAGAAAGACCCGGCTCTGACCCGCCGCTTTCAGGTGGTCAAGATTGACGAACCCTCGGTGCCAAAGGCGATCCTGATGATGCGGGGCATTGCTTCGATGCTGGAAGCGCATCACCGGGTGCAGATTTTGGACGAAGGGATTGAGGCTGCTGTCAGTCTGTCGGCCCGCTATATTCCGGCGCGGCAACTGCCGGACAAATCGGTAAGCCTGCTGGATACCGCCTGCGCCCGCGTTGCCGTCAGCCAACACGCGGTCCCGGCAGAGGTTGACGACAGTCAGCGCCGGATTGAGGCCCTGACCACCGAGCTGGAGATCATCAGCCGTGATGAAACTGCTGGTTACGAGGTGGCAGAACGCCGCGCGGCTGTCGCGGACGCAAAGACCCGCGAGGAAGAGCGGCTCGCCGCTCTGACCACCCGTTGGGACAATGAAAAAGCGGTGGTCCAGGAGATCCTCGACCTGCGCGCCAAGCTCCGAGAGGGGGCCGCGCCCGTAGATGATGTCGCGGATGCTGGGGAAGAGGCGGCCGAGGGCGCATCGAACAGCCCGCTATCCGAGGAAGAGCGCGCCGCCCTGATGCAACAGCTCAAGGAAAAGAATGCCGAACTGCAAGTGCTGCAGGGTGAGTCCGCCCTGATCTTGCCGATTGTCGACCAGCAAGCGATTGCCAGCGTGGTAGGCGACTGGACTGGCATCCCGGTTGGACGCATGGTCAAGGATGAAATCGACACCATTCTGCACCTCGAAGAACATCTGGCAAAGCGGGTGATCGGTCAGGATCACGCGATGCAGATGATCGCCAAGCGGATCCAGACCAGCCGCGCCGGGCTGGACAATCCCAACAAACCCATCGGGGTTTTTCTGCTCGCCGGGACCTCGGGCGTTGGCAAGACCGAAACGGCCCTGGCCCTGGCCGAGGTGCTTTATGGGGGGGAACAGAATGTCATCACGATCAATATGTCGGAATACCAAGAGGCCCATACCGTTAGCAGCCTGAAGGGCGCACCGCCCGGATATGTCGGCTATGGCGAAGGTGGCGTGCTGACCGAGGCGGTGCGGCGCAAGCCCTATTCCGTGGTGCTGCTGGATGAGGTCGAAAAGGCCCACCCGGATGTGCATGAGATCTTTTTTCAGGTCTTTGACAAGGGCGTGATGGAGGATGGGGAAGGGCGGGTGATTGATTTCAAGAATACCCTGATCCTGCTTACCTCTAACGCGGGGTCCGACATGATTATGGATATGTGTTCTGATCCAGACCTGATGCCCGCCCCGGAAGGTATCGCCAAGGCGCTGCGCGATCCGCTGCTGAAGATCTTTCCGGCGGCGCTTTTGGGGCGTCTGGTGACCATTCCCTATTATCCGCTTAGCCCAGATATGATTGGCAAGATCACCAAGCTGCAACTGGGGCGTATCAAGAAACGGGTGGAAGAGGCCCACGGCGTGCCGTTTTCCTACACCGATGCGGTTGTCGACAAGATCGTCGCCCAGTGCCAGGAGCTGGAAAGCGGTGGTCGGATGATCGACACGATTGTGACCAATTCGATGCTACCGGATATTTCCAACGAATTCCTGCGCCGCCTGATGGCGGGGGAGCAGGTCGCGGCGGTGGCCATAGATGTGAAAGAGGGGGCCTTTTCCTACAATTTTGACTGAGCCCCAGGCACAGCCCCGCAGCGGTGGTGAAACCTGCAAGCCGCATCGTCCTATTGTGATCCGCCAACCAAATGGAGTCCTTCGTGCATCAGAGCGCCGACACTCAACTCACCCTACAGGATCGGGCCCGCATCTTTGTGGAACGTCCGGTGGTGACCAATTCCATTCTTGGAATCATCATCTTCAATGCGGTGACCCTTGGGCTTGGTACCTCTCATGTGGTGAACAGTCATATTGGTGGGTTGCTGGGCGTGATCGACAGCCTGGTCCTCACCATCTTTGTGGCCGAGCTGGCGCTGAAACTGTTTGCCTACCGGCTCAAATTCTTTTCCTCGGCTTGGAATATCTTTGATCTCTTGGTGGTCAGCGTTGGCCTGTTGCCCGACAAGCAGGGGCTGTCGGCGCTGCGCGGGCTGCGGGTCATCCGGGCGCTGCGACTATTGTCGGTGATCCCGCAGATGCGAAAGGTGGTGCAGGCGCTGCTTGATGCCTTGCCCGGCATGGGTGCGGTGATCGTGATGATCTCGATTGTCTTTTATGTCTTTGGTGTGATGGCAACGCTGATGTATGGCGCGGCCTTTGATGTCTGGTTTGGAACCCTTGGGCGGTCGCTGTATTCGCTGTTCCAGATCATGACGTTGGAGAGCTGGTCTATGGGCATCGTGCGTCCGGTGATGGAGGTTTACCCCATGGCCTGGTCCTTCTTTGTGCCGTTTATCGTGATTACCGCTTTCTCGGTGCTGAACCTCTTTATCGGTCTCTTGGTCAATACAATGCAGACCGCAGTGGAGGCCGAAGCCGAGGCCGAATTTGAACAGCTGCGGGAACTGGTGCGCCAGGAAACCGATGTGGTTGATGCACATGTGATTGAGCTGCACGCCGAGCTGAAGGCCCTGCGCCGTGAAATCAGTGAGCTGAAAGGAGGCGACAATGGCGGATAATTCGCAGAAATTCATTGCCCGCAACCGGGCGCCACGGGTGCAAATCGAATATGACGTCGAATTATATGGCGCTGAAAAGAAGGTGCAGCTGCCCTTTGTGATGGGCGTGATGAGCGACCTTCTGGGCAAAAGTACGACACCGCAGCCTAGCGTCGAGGACCGCAAGTTTCTTGAGATTGATATTGATAGTTTTGACAACCGGATGAAGGCCCTGGCACCACGGGCGGCCTTTCGGGTGCCCAATACGCTGACCGGCGAGGGCAACCTGGATATAGATCTTACCTTTGAAAGCATGGGCGATTTTACCCCCGGTGCAATTGCTTCCAAGGTGGACGCCCTGCGCCCACTGCTAGAGGCACGGCAACAGCTGCAAACCTTGATGGCCTATATGGATGGCAAAGCCGGTGCCGAGGGTCTGATTGAGCATATCCTGCAGGACCCGGCCCTGCTCTCGGCTCTGGCGGCTGGTGACAGCGCGGGCGCGGCTGATCAGGACACTGCCTTGGACAGCCTGCGCCGGATTGCACAGCCCACGGCGGCAGAGGACCAAAGCGCAGAGGTGCTTGCCGCGTTGCGCAACAGCGCACCGGCAGAGGCGCCAGCTGCTGATGACAGGTCTGATGTGCTGCGGGATCTGGCCAGATCGACAGTCAGTGAACCGGAGCAAGCCCCCCCGGCACCTGCAGCGATACTGGATGATCTGGCGGCCTCTGCCCCGCCCGAACCACAGGCGGCGGAGGGCGCGGTCGATGATGTCTTGCAAGAGCTCGGCGCGCTTGGTGCAAAGGATTCCGCAGAGGCGGATGCAATCGAAGACAGTCTGGCGCAGGCGCTGGACAGTCTGGATGCGCCTGTGGAGCAAGACGAAGAGCCAACCGGCGATATCCTGAAAGAGCTTGCAGCGCAGGATCGCCCGGAAGAAGGCCGGGCCGATAACCCGAAAGAGGAGGATCTTTCGCAGCTCTTGGGGGATCTGGCCGCGCATGCTCCGGCAGAGGCTGCAGAAGCGGCGCCTGAGCTGGGCGATATTCTTGAGAGTTTGAGTGACACGGAAGCAGAGCAGGAAACCGGGCCAGAGGTCGCAGACATTCTGTCCGATGTTGCTAGCCATACGCCCGAAGCGGATCCTTCTGCCCCCGAAGACGCGGCGCTTGCCGATATTCTGGGGGATCTCGATCTGCAGGACGATGCGGCAGAGGACAACCCGGACCTGGGAGAGCTGCTTGCCGATCTTGCGCAGAGCCCGGTTGAAACGGATACCTCGGATGCGTTTGATTTGGACGACATATTGGCCGGGTTAGAGCCTGCTGCAGAGGAAAGCGTCGTGGGCGAGGACCCAGACGCCGTGCTCTCTGGCCTTGCCGCCGAAGCTGAGGCGACCCCGCCGGTTCCTGCCCCAAGCGAGGATGACCTATCGGAGTTGCTTGCCGATCTGGATGCGCCGTCCGATCCTGCGACAGCGGACAGCGCGGAGTCCGATCTGGATGACCTGTTGGGCGACCTTGCGGAAGGCCCCGGCGCACCAGAGGCCGCGACGCTGGCGGCGGATTTATCGGATCTGGATGATCTGCTTGGGGATATGGAGACAGAGCCTGAGAAGGCTGTCCCAGAACAGGATGTGAAACCGATCATAAGCGAGCCGGAATTTGCCTATGGCACGATCACTGCGCAGCGTCCGTCATCGCAGCAGTTGCAGCGCAAACGCTTTCGTATTGCCCTGTTCGGGGATTTTTCAGGCCGTGCCGCGCGCGGCCAGATAGAAATTGGTGCCCCCCTGGCGGCCCGCCCACCTATTGTTCTGGATCCGGATACCCTGGAAGAGGTGATCGAGGGGTTTGCTTGTGATCTGGTCCTGCCGCTTGGGGCGGAGGATGCGGAGCAAGAGGCAATCTCGGTCACGCTCTCGGAGTTTGACGATCTGCACCCTGATGAATTGTTTGAAAACGTGGCCCTGTTTTCAGAGCTGGTCAGCCTGCGCAAGCAATTGCAATCGGGGGTTACCGTTGATCACGCAAGCCGTAGTCTGGCGGATTGGGCCAAACGCTTTGGGACACCCGTTCGGGTGCCAAAACGTGCGTCTGGCGGGCAGGCGGTGCCGGCGGATCGACGGCTGAGCGCCTTTCAGCAGCTAATTGGCGATCAGGATAACAGTCTGCGCGAGGTTTCGGCGCTTGATACGCTTTTGGCGCGGATCGTCGGGCCTCATATTCATGCCCTGCCCAATCCGGATGTCGCGGCAATGCAACAGGCCGTGGATGCGGCCCTGTCGGATGCCATGCGTCTGGTGCTGCACCACCCCGAATTTCAATCGGTTGAGGCCCAGTGGCGTTCGCTGGATCTGATCGCCCGTTCGGTCGAGGTGGACGATACGCTGGAAGTCGTGCTTTACGATGTTTCCGCCGAGGAGCTGGCCGCGGATCTGGCGGCGCAGGATGATCTGTCGCAAAGCGGCCTGACCCGATTGCTCACGGAAGCGCCGCTGGATCCTGAAACCGGGCGCGGCGGCTATTCGGCGTTGATTGGGCTGTATGGGTTTGAAGAAACCCCGCCACATGCCGAACTGCTGGGCCGCATTGCCCGGGTGGCGGCGCATGTGGATGCGCCTTTCTTCACCAGTCTGTCACCGGGGTTCCTGCAGACTTCCAGGCAGGACCGTGCGCCGCTGGTGGCCAGTGCTTGGGACACGTTGCAACAGATGCCAGAGACCGGACATCTGGGCCTGGCCAGCCCGCGGTTTCTGCTGCGCCGTCCCTATGGTGCCAAAAGCGATCCGCTGGACAGCTTTGCCTTTGAAGAGTTTACACAGAGCGAAGGGCTGCGCGGTATGCTCTGGGGCAATCCGGTTGTCCTGGTGACAATCCTTCTGGCGCGCTCTTTCAAGGAAAATGGCGCGGCGATGCAGCTGGGTTCGATCATGTCGCTGGGGGATATGCCCTATCATACGGTGACGGACCGCTTTGGCGATCAGGTGGCGCTGCCCTGTACCGAACGCAACATTGATCTGGATAAGATTGCCTTGGCCAACGACCGGGGCGTCATGGCGGTCAGCGCGGTCAAGGGCCGCGATGAACTGCGCCTGACTTCTTTTTTCTCGGTTGCCGGGGCAGAGATCCTTGGCCCCTGGAGCGGGGTTCCCGCACCGGCACCGTCGCCTGCCGACCCACGTGAAAAAACCGGTCCGGCGGCGCGGCAAGCGCAGCCGGATAGCGCGTCAGAAACGGGGCAGGAACCAGCCTCGACACCAACAGATTGGGTTGTGGATCCGGGGGGAGATGATCTGGATCTCGAGGGAACGGACACATCGGCTGGCGGCGACAGTGATTTGGATGATCTGGATGCGCTCTTGGCCGGCTTTGACGCCGAAGGCGGAGTTGATGGGGGCAGTGATACGGCGGACAGCGGTGAAATGGACGCCGAATTGGCGGCGCTATTGGCGGATTTATGATGCGTAATTTCAGAATGACAGTGGCGTATTTTCGCCCAGATTTAGGCCCGGCCCCCGGTGTGGGCTGTCCAGTCCCGAATGGGAAAAGGAGGAGCCATGGTTGAAAGCAAAGCACATGACAGTGACATGGTCTGGATGTCCGGCAGCTATTCCGTTCGGGATCTGATGCTGAAACGTGCCATCGTGCGCGAAGGATTGAGCAAGCTGACCGAAACAACGGTAGAATTCCAATCCAAGAACAAGGCGGTCAAGCTGGAAGACATCGTGGGCCAGACGATGAGCCTGCATGTCCAGACCGATGCAGGCACCGATCAAAGGTTCTCGGGTCTCTGTGTTTCGGTTGAAAACATGGGCTTCCGCGATGGATACGGGCTCTATGTTGCTGAGGTGCGCCCCTGGTTCTGGTTGCTGACCCGCACCACCGACAGCCGGGTGTTCCAAGAGCTTTCGGCGGTGGATATCATCCTGCAGATCTTTAGCGAAAATGGCTTTAGCGATTACCGCAACCGGCTGAGCGAAAGCTATGCGTCGCGCGAATACTGCCTGCAATACCGCGAAAGCGATTATGATTTCATCTGCCGCCTGATGGAGGAAGAAGGGATTTATTTCTACTTCGACAGCACCAGCGATAAAAACACGGCAGAAAGCCTGGTGCTATGTGATGGGATGAGTGGTCATTCGCCGATTAATGGCAAGGCAAAGGTGAAATTCTATGCGCGCGATGACCGGGATCGGCGCCGCGAGGACCATATCTCGGAGTGGACCCAGGAAGAGGTTCTGACAGGCGGCAAGGTGACGCTGACGGATTTTGATTTTCTATCGCCAGCGGCAGACTTGCAGGTCAAGAATGCTATTCCCAAAGGCAGCCACAGTCATAAGGATTTTGAGCGCTACGACTATCAGGGTCGCTATCGCAAGGACACTGCACTTGGCGATAAACGGGCGCGGGTGCAGATGGAGGCGGAAGCCGTTCGTCACAAGCGCTGGCGGGGTGCCGCCAGTCTGCGCACCCTGGGAACCGGCTATACCTTTCAGTTGGCAAATCACCCGGACAAGCCGGCAAATGGTGAATATCTGGTGGTGGATACGACCCATTATTTGCAGGTGGCGGGTGACTACAACGAACGGGAAAAACGCACCACCTCCGCAGCTGAAGAGGGCGAGATGCGGCGCGATATCAAGCCGCGCAACATGGACTTTCCCGAAGAGGTCAAGGGTGACGCCTATGCCTGCACCTTTGGAGCCATCGAAAAACACGAACAGTTTCGCGCACCGCTGACCACCCCCTGGCCCAAGGTGCCAGGCCTGCAGACAGCAACGGTCGTGGGGCCCAGCGGCGAGGAGATCCTGACGGATAAACATGGCCGCATCAAGATCGAGTTCCACTGGGATCGCGAGGGCGAGCGGGATGAAAAATCATCCTGCTTTGTGCGGGTTGTGACGCCTTGGTCGGGCAAAAACTGGGGCATGGTTGCGGTGCCGCGTATCGGCCAAGAGGTGGTTGTGCAGTTTGAGGACGGCAACCCGGATCGCCCGATCTGCACCGGTATGCTTTACAATGCCGATACCATGCCGCCCTACAGCTATCCCGATGATCAGACACAGCTGGGGATAAAGACCAACTCCTCCAAGGGGGGGGGCGGTTACAATGAGCTGATGTTTGACGACAAGAAGGACGAAGAGCTGATGCGGGTGCAGGCAGAAAAAGATCATCAGATGTTGATCAAGGACCGCTCGGCTGTCACCATCGGGCTGGATGCGCCAGATCCCGAAGTCAGCGGAACCGATGAAAAAAGCTACGCGCTGACCGTCAAGCAGAACATGGATGAGGTTGTCAAAACGGGCAACCGAACCGAGGTGGTTGAAACCGGCGACAAGGCGGAAACCATCCAGACCGGCAATATGACGCTGGATGTGGACACTGGCAATCTGACCGAAACCATCGCCAAGGGGAACCATGAAGAAACGGTCAGCCTTGGCAATCTGACGGTGGATGTCACGGCGGGCAAGGTCAAGATGACAGCCGGTCAGGAAATTCTGCTGCAGGTTGGCGGCTCTTCGGTGAAAATTGATAATTCTGGGGTGACCATCAAGGGGCCGATGATCAAGGTCGAAGGCAGTGCCATGGTTGAAGCCAAGGCACCAATGACAACCGTCAAGGGGGAGGCCATGCTGACCCTTAAGGGCGGCCTGACGATGATCAACTAGGTGGGAAATATGTCCGAGAACTTTGAAAATCTGGTCAAGCTTCCGCCTGATCCCGTGGCCAAGCTGCTGTCGCATGCCAATGTTTTGCTCAAGACGCAGCTACAGGCACCGCCAACAGCCTTGGCGGGGGAGGTGTTGCGGGAACTCTATGAAAAAGAGGCGCTGGTGGATCTGCTGCGCTTGCTTGGGGTGTTGTTGCCGCCACGAGAACGGGTTTGGTGGGCCTGCCTGGCAGCGCGGGATTACATTGGGGCGCGTTCAGACAAGGATCCCGCTTCGCTGACCTGTTCAGAGGCTTGGGTGCGCGATCCTAGCGAAGAAAACCGTGATGCCGCGCGGATGACGCTGGATCACGCCTATGTCGATGATGACACGGTGAACTGCGCTCTGGCTGTGCTTTATGCGCCTGGCACCCTGGGGCCGGGGGATCTGAACCAGTACCCCGCCCCAGCTGGCGCATCAGAAGCAGCCGCCTTTGCCATGAATATGGTAGCATTGAGCCAATTGTCTGATAAGTTTGAAGAACACGGCCGTGTTTTGGTCGAGCGTGCGCTGGATATTGCGCGCGGCGGTAATGGACGTGGCAGTGCCAAGGCGGCTGCCGCGTCGGGTAACGAGAAGGAAGTCTAAGATGGGAATGCCCCAGGCCCGCGTCGCTGATCTGCATGCCTGCATGTTGCCTTCGGTACCGCCACCGCCAGTCCTGCCGGTGCCAACCCCCATTCTGCCGCCCTGCGCAGTGACGGTTCTGGTGGGGAAACTGCCAGCCGCGCGTTTGGGGGATATGTGCACGGCCGCACCGCCGCATCCCATCATCAAAGGTTCTACCAGCGTTTTGATCTGCAACATGCCTGCTGCGCGTATTACTGATAATGCGGCCTGTGGCGGTCTGATCGTCAAGGGCGAATTCACCGTTCTGGTCGGAGGGTAGCTGGATCAATGGCGGTGACACTCAAGTTCCAGAATTCAGGGGCAATGCCGGGGGATGCGGCACCTGTTTCGATGTTGGGGCCCAGCCTGACCATCGGGCGGGGGGCCAGCAATGATCTGGTGCTGCCGGACCCGGATCAGCTGCTGTCACGCAATCACTGCGCCATTGAGGACCACAACGGCAATGTTGTGGTGGTGGATCTTAGCGCCAATGGCACTTTTCTGAACTATTCGAAAATTCCGCTGGGCCGCACGCCAACGCCGCTCAATACCGGCGATGTCTTGTGTATCGGCAATTACGAACTGCTGGTGGAGATTCACAGCGCCTCGGCGATGGATAGCATTCCCGATCCGCTTGCTGATGCGCCCGTCTCGCATGGGGTCGCGAGCAATGCACCCGATCCCCTGGCCTTGCTGGATGAGGCCGGGCCCGCCGGGGATTTTCTGGATGATCTGCTGGGCGAGTCCGGCCCGACCGGGCCATCGCAGTTGAACCCGGTTGACCCGATTGATGATCTTCTTCCGCCGCTGGGAGAAGAGGAAGACCCATTCTTTCAAACCCCAAAGGATGGGCGAGAAGGCACCGGCGCAAGCCTGCCGAGCCATTCGCCCTCGGCGGCGGATAGTTTTGCTGCGCCAAGCGTCCAATCTTCGACAATTCCAGATGATTGGGATGAAGATTTCCTGTCTGGTATTGGTCCCGCTGATACGCCGGAAACCGCGCCAGCCCCACCAACGCCACCCGCGCCCCCGGCAGCGGCGTCGCCTGCCGCCCCAGTGCCCGAGGCTACGCCGGATGATGTCGGCCTAACGCCCGCATCGCCGCCATCGGCAATCAGCGAACCGGTAGCGGCCTCGGAGCAACCTGCGACCTCTGATGTGGTGCCTGCCTTCCTGCTTGGTCTTGGCGTGGCAGAGGATGCCCTGGGGAACGAAGACCCGGCCAAGGCACTAGGGCGCATGGGGCGGGTGCTACAAACCCTGGTGACCGGCCTGCGCGAAATTTTGATGACCCGGACTTCGATTAAATCAGAGTTCCGCATCGAACAGACGATGATTTCGGCCGGGGGTAACAATCCGCTGAAGTTTTCGATCACGCCGGATCAGGCGATCGAGGCGATGCTGAAACCCGCGACCAAAGGCTATCTTAGCCCGGAAACTGCCGCCGAAGAGGCGTTGAAGGACATCAAGGCGCATGAGGTCGCCATGGTGACCGGCATGGAGGCGGCGTTGAAAGGCGTTTTAGCCCGGCTCGATCCGAAGGCATTGGAGGCCCAGATCGAAGACAAAGGCGGTCTTGGCGGGCTGCTGCGCGGCAAGAAGGCGCGCTATTGGGATGTCTATGAGCGGCTGTTTTCCGAAATCTCGGATCAGGCCGAAAATGATTTTCACGACTTGTTCAGCCGCGAATTTGCGCGGGCCTACAAGGCACAATTGGACAAATTGAAAGACTGATCCGTGCAGCGTTGCGCGGGCAAAAAAAGGGGAGAACCAGGTGTCCTGGGACAGCAAGGTGCTTTGGACTGAGGGGTTGTTTTTACAGCCGCATCATTTCCAGCAATCAGATCGCTATACCGAAGGCCTGGTAACGGGCCTGGCCCGTCGTCTTGGCCCCTATGCCTGGGGGGTGAGCGGGCTGGAAATTGACCATGAGGCGTTGAAGATCGGACAGTTTGCGCTAAAATCCTGTGAGGGGTTGACCCAGGATGGTTGCATCTTTCGGGTGCCGATGGCCGATCCGCATCCCCCCGCGCTGGAGGTGCCAAGTACAATCAAGGATTGTGTGGTCTATCTGACCGTGCCGCAACGCCGCCAGGGGGCGGTCGAGGTCGACCTAAGCGGTGGCGAACGCTCTGCCAGCCGGTTGCGCCCCGCCAATCAGGAGGTCACCGATGTCACTAGCACCGAGCGCAAGCCGGTTGCGCTGGACGTGGGTAAGATGCGGTTGCAGTTTGCCCTAGCGGTGGATGATCTGGCTGACCTTCTTGCGATCCCGGTGGCCCGGATCATCGAGGTGAGATCTGATAAGGAAATCGTGCTGGATCAGGCCTTTATTCCCTCTTGTCTGGATGCGCGGGCGGCTTCTGTATTGCAGGATTTCTTACGCGAACTCGAAGGGCTCTTGGCACATCGAATGGACGCGCTATCGGGGCGGTTGGCCGAGGCAGGATCTGCCCGAGGGGTCGCGGATGTATCTGATTTCATGTTACTTTCGATAGTGAACCGCATGTTGCCGATGGTGCGGCATCTGCGCCAGATCGAAAATCTGCATCCCGAACGGCTCTATATGCTCTGTGCCGGTCTCGCCGGAGAGCTGTCTGGTTTTATGGCGGCGGATAAACACGCGCCAGAGCTGCCGCCTTACACGCATGATGATCTGATGGGGTGTTTTGCCCCGTTGATCCGGGTGCTGCGGCAATATCTCAGCTCGGTTCTGGAACAGACGGCCATCGCCATCAAACTGGAAGAGCGCAAATATGGTATTTCGGTAGGGGTGATTGCCGATCGCAAGCTTTTGGGCAATGCCGGTTTTGTGCTGGCGGTGAGCGCCGACCTTCCCGCAGAAGATGTGCGGAGGCATTTTGCTGGTCAGGCCAAGATCGGCCCGGTGGAAGAAATTCGCCAGTTGGTCAATTCGGCGCTGCCGGGGATCACGCTGAGGCCGCTGCCGGTGGCACCGCGTCAAATCCCCTATCATTCCGGGGTGGTCTATTTCGAGATGGATGGCGAAAGCCCGTATTGGCGCAAGATGACCACCTCGGGCGGGGTCGCGGTGCACGTGTCGGGGCAATATCCGGGGTTGAAGATGGAGCTTTGGGCCATTCGCAACGGCTAAAGGCCCGGCGTGTTTGATCTGCCTGTAGTGGCAGTTGGTTTTGGTGAATTGGTGATTGGGGTATAGATCATGGGCGATTTTGACGATCCCTTTGCGGAACCGGGGGATACCGACAAGACGGTGATCCGCCCCAATCCCGGTGGTCGCCGTTCTGCATCGCCGCAGCCGATCACGCCGCAGCCTGATGCGGCCCCGGCTGAAGGTGCCGCCTCTGACGCGGCCATTGGTGTGCCTCAGGCTGCGACCCCGTCGGGCCAGAAGGCTTCTCTGACGGGTCAATCAGGTGCCGGAACACCTGCTCAGATGGCACTGACAGGGATGAATCCCTTGGCGGCCTGTGCCTCGGCGCTGTTTGCCCTGATCAGCCGTATCCGCAACCGCGCCCAGCATATGGACCCGGACGGGTTGCGCAAAAAAGTGGTTGCCGAGGTGCGCGCTTTTGAAAATCGGGCGCTGCAGGCTGGGATCGCGGCGCAGACCGTAAAGGTCGCCCGCTATGCGCTTTGTGCGACCCTGGATGATGTGGTGCTGAATACCCCCTGGGGCGGGCAATCCAGCTGGGGGCTACAATCCATGGTGGGCACCTTTCATCGCGAAACCGTTGGCGGCGATCGGTTCTACGATCTGTTGGCCCGGCTGGAAAAAGAACCCGGTGCCAATATCGACATGCTGGAATTTCTGTACATGTGCATGTCGCTTGGCTTTGAGGGGCGGCTGCGGATTGAACAGGGCGGCGCAGAAAAACATCTGCAAATTCGGGCTGCTCTGGCGCGGATCCTGCGCAATCAGCGTGGGCCGATTGAACGCGATTTGTCGCCCCATTGGGAAGGTGTGAGCAAGCCTTTCAAAGTGCTGTCTGCCTGGCGTCTTGTCTGGATCGCGTTGGGGGTGACTGCGGCTCTGCTGCTGGCGCAGTTTCTGGGTCTAAGCTGGACCCTGTCCAACAAGACTGAAAATGTGGTCGGGAAGTTGACCATTGTTGATGCCGGGCCGCCTGCACAATTGGCACGCCGTGCGCCTCCACCCCCGCCGCCTCCGCCGATCCAGACACTGGAGGAACAGGTGGCAAAAGTCGCCGATTTTCTGGGGCCTGAAATCGATGAGGGCATCGTTTCAGTGTTTCAAAAGGGCAATACCCTGATCATTCGGCTTGCGGGGTCGGGGATGTTCGGGTCCGGCTCGGATCAGTTGAGCACGGGCTTTCAGACCCCGGTAACGCGGGTGGCCGAGGCACTGAACGACGAAAAGGGCCGGGTCATCGTTGCGGGCCATTCGGATAATATCCCTATCCGGTCTTCGCGGTTTCCGTCCAATATGGCGCTGTCGCTGGCGCGGGCCAAATCGGTGATGAATGGCATGTCACGGGTGCTGAACGATCCTGGCAGACTGTCGGCCGAGGGGCGGGCCGAGAAAGAGCCGATTGCCGATAATGGCACCCGCGAAGGGCGCGCCAAAAATCGCCGTATTGAAATCTTGCTGGTGCAGGAGGTCGACCAATGATCCGCCGCTATCTTCTGCCGTTGTTGCGCTCGCTTTATTCAGCGCTTGTCTTGTTGGCCATCGTTTTGTCGGCCTGCGTCTGGTTTTTTGCCCCCTATCTTGGCAGTGCCGATTGGCGCCCCTTTGATAGTATTCAGGCGCGGATGATTGCTATTGCTGTCATCTGGGTGGTGGTGCTGGCGATCATCACCTTGGTGTTCTGGCTGCGGCGGCGACGGGATCGCAAGATGGCAGATGATATGGTCGAAGCGGTTGAAACCGTGGATGACGATGATGTCATGCTGGAAGAGCTGGGCGAACTGCGTAACAAGTTCAAACAGGCAATGACAGCGCTGCGTAAATCCAAGAATGGCCGCAGGCATCTGAATGTGCTGCCCTGGTATGTGATGATTGGTCCGCCAGGGGCGGGGAAGACCACGGCGATTGTAAACTCTGGTCTGCAGTTCCCGCTGGCGGATAAGCTGGGGAAGGCCGCCATTGGCGGGGTTGGCGGCACGCGAAACTGTGATTGGTGGTTTACCAATGAGGCGGTGCTGATCGACACCGCCGGGCGCTACACTACTCAGGAAAGCGATGCCGAAGCAGATAACGCGGCCTGGCTGGGCTTTTTGGGCCTGTTGAAAAAATACCGCAAACGCCAGCCGATAAACGGGGCACTGGTGGCGATTTCTCTGTCAGATCTGTCCCTGCAGGATGAGGTCACGCAGCAAGCACATGCCCAGGCGGTGCGCCGCCGTCTGTCAGAGCTGCGCGAGAGGCTTGGCGTGCGCTTTCCGGTCTATGTGCTATTCACCAAAGCGGATCTGATCGCGGGGTTCCAGGAATATTTTGACAGTCTTGGCAAGGAAGAGCGCGAACAGGTCTGGGGCTTTACCCTGCCGTTGGGCAAAACCAAAAAAGACCCGGCTGCGATTGAACATTTTGACGCGGAATTTGCCGCGCTTCTGGGGCAGATGAACGCGCAGCTGCTAGAAAAAATGCAGACCGAGACGGACCACCAGCGCCGTGCCCTGGTGGCGGGGTTTCCTGGCCAAGTGGCTGCTATGCGCAGCGTTGCCAAGGCTTTCCTAAACGAGGTGTTTCAGGATAATCGCTACGAACAGCGTCAGATGCTGCGTGGCGTTTATTTCACCTCGGGCACCCAGGAAGGCACCCCGATTGACCGCCTGATGCTGGGCATGGCGCAGACCTTTGGCATTGGCCGTCAGGCGATTGGCACTGGTCAGGGGGCAGGGCGCTCATACTTTTTGACCCGCTTGTTCGAAGGCGTGCTGTTCCCCGAGGCGGGCCTGGTTTCTGCCGATGACAAGGTTGAACGGCGCTATCGCTGGACCCGACGGCTGGCCATTGCCGCGACGGTCCTGGTGGCGGCTGCCATGGGTGGGCTATGGGTGAATTCCTATCTGAAAAATGCCGACTTCATTCGCCAGGCCGAACAGCAGGTGAGTGCCTATCAAGAGGCGGCCGGCACGCTGCCTTCTAGCCCAGTGGGTGATACCGACCTGGTGCCCGTGGCTGCGGCGCTGAACCTGCTGCGGGACATGCCGGGTAATCCCGTGCTTTCTGATCCAGAGCCGGACCGCGCCATGACCTACGGCCTATATCAAGGCGAGGTCATTGGCACCCAGACTGCCCAGACCTATCGTGCGGCGCTCAACCAACGCCTTCTTCCGCGGCTGCTGGTGCGTCTGGAAGAACAGATTGCAGGTAATGTGAATAACCCAGATGTGCTGTATGAGGCGCTGAAAATCTATTTGATGCTTGGGCTTCAGGGGCCGATGAACCCGGATCTGGTTAAAGAATGGATGCGGCTTGACTGGGAACTGGTGGCCTATCCGGGGGCCGCACGTGCGGCGCTGCGCAGTGATTTGATGGATCATCTGTCTGCCCTGCTGTCGCAGCCAATGGAAGAGATTGCGTTGAACGGCCCGCTGGTCGAACAGGTGCAAAGCATCCTGTCTGAAATGCCACTGGCGCAGCGGGTCTACAATGGGATCATCAATTCCAATCAGGCCACCAGTCTGCCGAAATGGCGTCTGACAGAGATAGGCGGCCCTTCGGTCAAACGGGCGTTGGTGCGCAGTTCAGGCAAACCTCTGAACGAGGGGGTCGAGGGCATCTTTACCTATGACGGCTTTAACAACACCTTCTTGCCAGAGGCGGTAAGTGTTTCGGAACGGGTGCAGAATGAGGCCTGGGTGCTGGGGCAACGGGCAGGTGAAGGCCAAAGCGAAGCCGCGCTTCTTGCGCTAAGCCGGGATGTGTTGGACCTGTATTATAACGATTATATCAGCCGCTATGACCAGATCCTGGGTGATGTGGATATCGTCCCGCTGGAATCCCTGAGCCATGCGGTCGAGGTGACCAATGTGCTGTCCGGCCCCACCTCGCCGATTATGAATATCCTGACGGAAATCAGCCGCGAAACCCGGCTGGCGGAAGATCGCTCTACGCTGGATTCGGATGCCTTGAATGAAGGTGTGTCGCAGGTGGTCGGGATCGAAACCCGCTCTGGGCTTTCCATTCAGGGTCAAATCCTGTTGGAGGCCCTGGTCAGTTCGGCGGCGAATGCGCCGGGCGAGACGGCAAAGCCGCCGGGGGCCTATGTGCAGGAGCGGTTCCAATGGCTGCATGATCTGGTGGCCCGTCCAGAAGGGCAGCCTTCGCGGCTTGATGATCTGATGGGGTCATTGCAACTGGTCTATCAAGAGCTGAACAAAATGTCGTTCAGCGGTGTCACCTCGGGGGAAAGTGGGCAGGCGCTGCTTCAGTTCCAGCAGGTGGCCTCGCGGATTGATGGCCCGATACAACGCTGGGCGACGCAGGTTTCGACCGGTTCCTCGGGGATTACCTCGGAAGGGACGCGGGCTTCTATCAATGCGCGCTGGCAATCTGCGGTGTTGCCGTTCTGCGAAAAGGCGTTGGACAACCGATATCCGTTTAATCGGCGCGCGCGGGCGGATGTGGCCATGGTGGACTTTGCCAAGCTGTTTGCGCCGGGTGGGTTGATTGATGGGTTTTTTGACGAAAACCTGCTGAAATACGTTGATACCCGCAGTCGGCCCTGGACCTGGAAGCGGGTGAATGATGTCGATCTGGGCATCAGCCAAGCGGTGTTGCAGCAGATGCAATATGCCGCTGAAATCCGCGATGCCTTTTTCAATAGCAGTGCCAATCCGGCAGTGCAGTTTCAGATCACGCCCAAGGCTTTGGACCCCAAGGCAAAAGAGGTCCTATTGGAGATTGATGGCTCCAAGGTTGCCTATAATCACCGTATGGGCCAACCCACCCCGGTTGCGGTCAACTGGCCTGGATCGGTGGGTCTGGCCCGCATTACCCTGTTGCCGCAACGGCGGGGCAATGAAAATACTCTATCCCGCGATGGACCGTGGGCCTGGTTCCGCCTGTTGGACGCAGCCGAGGTGCGGCGCACCAATGTCAGTGATCGGCGGCGGGTGAATTTCCGTGTCGGTGGCCGCCTTGCCCTGTTTGAGCTACAGTCGGGATCGGTTGTGAATCCCTTTGCCCTGCCTGCAATGGCCAAATTCAACTGCCCGAAGTCGATGTAATGGGGCATGTTTTTGGAGCCTTTGGCAAGATGCCGGCAGTTGGAGATTTCTTTCGTACCAACGTGCCGCCTGGCTTTGTGCGGGTCTGGGACGCCTGGTTGCAACAGCTGCTGCTTACGGCGCAGGCGCAGTATGGCGACCAGTTTGATCCGCACTATATGTCGGCCCCCTTGTGGCGTTTTACCCTGGCAGCGGGGGCGGCAGGGCCACGCAAGATCATGGGCGTTCTGATGCCTTCGGTGGATCGGGTGGGTCGCCGTTTTCCCTTGACCCTGATGGTGCCGCTTGGCGGGTCTGCTGCCCCGGCGCAGGATCATTTTCAGGCCTCTGCCTTGTTTGAGCAGATGGAAAATATTGCGCTTTCCACGCTTGAACAGGATATATCCAAATCCCGGTTGGAGACCGATCTGGCGGCGTTGTCCCTGGCTGATATGCCGCGTCCCGCGCCGATACAGCAGGTGGAGGGGAGCCTTGTTTTTCGCGGTGCCGATGACAGTTGTGGCAGCGATCCGCGGCTTGATGCCCAGCTGGCCGGCGTTTTAATGGCGGAAAAATCCCCTGCGGGCTGCCTGTGGAGCACCCATCTGGCAAGCGGGCCGCGCCTGATGGTCACAGAGCATCTTCCGCAGGGGAAAGCGGCGCTTGGTCTGTTTGATCTTGGTGCCCCCATCTGGCAGGAGGCTTCGCCACTATGACAGAGAACTTGACCTATCGCTATGTGGCGCAGACCCATGTCGGGTTGAAGCGCCGGGTAAATGAGGATGCAATCCTAGCGCTACCAGAGCATGACATCTGGCTGGTGTCAGATGGTATGGGCGGCCATCAGGCGGGCGATTTTGCCAGCGCGCTGATCGTGGATGCCGTGGCCACCCTGGCGCAGGGGCTTGATCCCGCGGCCAAAATGCATGGGCTGCGTGACAGGATACAGGGCGCCCATCGCGCAATCCAGACCGAGGCAGAGTTACGCGGCGGGGCCACCATCGGTGCAACGGTTGTCGCATTGATCCTGGCCAATGGGCATTTTGTTGGCATCTGGGCTGGTGACAGCCGTCTCTACCGCCTGCGCGACGGCGAGATTGCCCTTCTGACCCAGGATCATTCTGCAGTGGCTGAATATGTAAAGGCCGGCAAGATGAGCTGGGATGAAGCAGAACAACACCCGCAGTCCAACGCAATCACCCGCGCGGTTGGCGTCGGCGATGAGCTGGATTTGGATAAGGTGCGCGGAACCATTGCGTCGGGGGATCGCTTTTTGCTTTGCTCGGATGGGCTGACCAAATATGCTAGCTTTGCAATACTGCAAGACGTGCTGTCCACCGCGCCGCTTGAAACTGTTGGCGACCGGCTGTTGCAGATCGCCCTGAACGGCGGCGGTGCGGATAATATCTCGCATATCGTTGTAGATGTGATCTAAAGTCTCCCACGTTTCATGTGAACGGCGGGCGGCTTTAGGCGGATAGGAAATACCACCGAACGGAACCTAGGGCAGGGCGGTTTCCAGTATTCTGGAATCCAGTGACAGGATCAGCCCTTCGTCCTTAATACTGTTCTCTTTCAGGGATTCGGCGAAGCCCACCGCGCTTTCAGACGTGGGTCGCAGGCCGGCAAAGAGCGGTTCTGTGGAGTGCAGCATCAATATCCGGCTTTTGCCCAGGGTGCTGTCATCGACCCGAAAGGCCAGGCCGCCGTTCTCTGCGGAATCTGCCAGACTATAGGCCACCCGCACCGGCACTGGCCCGGCAGCACCTGCGCGCAGATCGGCAATTGCATTGCCCTGGCGAGAAATATTGGGCAGCAAATGAAAGACATTCCCGGATACATCCAAAATAGACACAGTCAGATAACCGCTGGTCATTGTGGCTGGAATTACCACATCAATCACTGGGTTTTCCCCGACAAAGAAGCGGCCCGAGGGATTGGGGCTGCCGTCGCCACCGACCTGAAAGGCAACTTCTAGATCGCCTGTCGGGGCCTTGGGCAGGGCTGTCTCTACCACGCAAAGGGCTGGATTCAATACCTCGGTGTCCAGGGCAATTTCGCGCGTGCCGACCATTTTGCGCAGGCTGTCAAACAGCTGCACACGGGTCGCTGGTTTGGCAAGGGTGCCAGTGATTTTGACTGTGTCATCAGGGGCAAAACCGCCTCCGGAGGTCCCCCCCGTAACCCGAAGCGGGCCGCAGTCTTCAAAGCCGCCGACCAGTCCGCGCACCTGTGCGATTGGGAGAACCGGCAGCCGATAGGTGATTTCTGCCCGTCCGGTCATGCCACCGGGCAGTCCTTCCTTGAACAGGGCATTCAGCCGCGCTGCCAGCTCTGGATCGGTGGTAACACCGCTGAGTTTTGCCTGATTGTTGCTAACCGCAAGACGCCAGTTCTGTACGTCCATCATCGGCGCGACCATGGCCAGGATGTCGTCGCCCCAAGTGTCGGAAATGTCCCCCTGCGCGAGGGTCAGATCAGCCTGTTCGACCAAGGCCGCCAGGGCATCACTGCTATCCTGCGAGGGCATGTTGCCAATGGCGCGCGTTTGCCCGGATTCTGGTTTTTCGACAATCAGCGTGAAGGGATCTGCCCGCGGATAAGTTGGCCCCAAGACGCTGTCCAAAGCACCGCTGAAATAGGCGCCAAGGGTTGCAACGACCAGCACAAGGCCCACCAGCCCAGCCAGGATCGGCGTCTTGCTACGGCTGGTTTTGGCCGGGGTTGGCTTGCTGTCGCGCTTTTCCGCCGGATTTGGGGCAACCGACGGCACAATGATCGTGGCCTCCTCTTGCAAAGGAGCTGGCTCGGGCGCTTGCGGGTCGTTCAGATTGTCCAGAAAGGATAATACCTCGGCTGCGCTGCCCAGGCGGGTGTCTGGATTGGGGTCGCACATCCGCTGAATAAGCCGTTGAAATGGTTCGGGCAGCCCCTCTGTATTCAGTGGTTTTTGTTTGTTTTCAACCACCTCCATCGGATTGGCACCCAGCGACGGGGCGGCGCCGCGGAAATTGGCCAAGAGCAATGCGCCAAGCGCGTAGACATCGGCCCGCGCATCGGTCTGCCCCGCCATCTGTTCTGGCGCCGCGTAGGAATATTTCCCTGCAAATTCATTGCCAACAATGGTTTCTGCGCCGGGCTTGGTGTCTTTGGCGATGCCAAAATCAATGATAACCGCCTGCGCCGGATCGCCGTCGCGCAGGATGATATTGTCTGGGCTAAGATCGCGATGCACGATATTTCGGGCATGGGCCGCCTTCAGGCCTTCGGCGACACGGCGACAAATCACCAAGAGATCTGCGGCCTCCATTGGCCCCTGTTTCAGCTTTTTGTCCAGACCGGGTCCATCGACATAGTCCATCAACAGATAGATATGGCCGTCGGGTGTGCGGTGATTTTCGGAATAGCGCACCACCGCGTCGTGCCGGATTTCGCGGATGTTTTCTTCGCGGGCCATCAAGACGGTAAAGTCTTCGTTGCCGGAAAGCTCATGCTTGAGCACCTTGATGGCGACAAGGTTGCCGGAGATTTCCGAGCGCGCCTTATAGACGTCCGAGGTGCCGCCCCGGCCCAACAGCATCTCAATGCGATATGTATTGTTCAGCAAATCGCCGGGCTGGAACATGTCACTTGGCCGAGAGCTTATCATGCGCCTTGGCCCTTATCGGCTGGCACTGATTGCAGCGGGACATTGCACAGGGGCACAACAGATCCGCCTGATTGTGCAGGCCCCGGTGCGGCCATGGGGAAAAGCACCGGGTTAGCCCAGAGCCTGGAATTCTACCCGGCGGTTTTCATCCGCGCGCGGATCATTGGCATTATAGGGGGCTGTTTCGCCCATGCCGATGGCGCGCAGCATGTTTTCGGCAACGCCGCAGGTGCTGACCAGATAGCGGCGGACTTCTTTGGCGCGCAGTAGCGACAGCCGTTCGTTATAGGGCGCCGAGCCAGAACTGTCGGTATGGCCGATGATCTGAAAAACCGTGCCCTCCATCGCCTTCATCGAGGCGCACATATTGGCCAGCTTGGGCTGCTGATCGGCGCGCAGGGCAGCGCTGTCAAAATCAAAAGAGATCTGCACATTGATTTGCGACTGCCGTTCAACTGGCGTGTATTCGTCGCTTGCGGCGGCCACGGTCGCGGTTTCCTGGGTGTCAGCTGCCGCGGCCGTGTCGGCCCCACTGGGTACGATCACCAGACCTCGGGTTTTTTGCTGTTCAAAGGCTTTGGTGATCTCTTCGACAGAGAGTTCCTGATTGCTGTCTTGTGCCTGCGCCAGGGAGACCTGAAAAAGCAGGGCGGAACAGAGACAGGCAATACCAAACTTAATGCGGACCATAACGTGCCCCCTATACTGAAAAACAACTCACGAAAAAGTCTATACCACAGGATCGGTTCTGCCAATGGGGCGGCGGGGATAAGATCGTCGCGGGGGCGACAAAAGGCTTTACTCGCCGTGGCTACCGTTCTTGAATGAGGTTGGTATTGAGTAGAGGATGTTATGCGGGTTTTACCGGCGATTATTATCTGTCTGGGGCTGCTGTTGGCACCTGCGGTCTGGATGGGCCTGAAATGGCTGCTTTCGGAGGAAGATTTCCAGGGCGCGGCTGTTGACTCCACCGCGCGAATTGAAATCGAAATGCTGCGGCAACAGATCGAGGATTTGCAACTACGGCTGAGTGATCTGCAGACCGAGGTGACACGTTTGCCGCTGGATGGCAGCGGCCAGATGGCGCCAGAGGCTTCCTCTGCCGAGGCCGAACGTGAAATCTGGGATCAGACCGAAGGGGCCGATCTGGACTATGCCCAGGTTGTGCTGATTGCCGATCGGGTCAATGTCAATCGTGGGCTACAGGTGACTGGCGGGCGCTACCTGACAGAGCGGTTGGGCCGTCCGCGCGAAAGCCTGAGTGACACCTGCCAACCCATGACCAACCCTGATCTGAAGGCAAAGCTGGTGACAGAGCAGGTTGGCCCCATCCGGGTCAGCATGTTGCGCCCCGCCATCGAGAGCCTGAAGGTGGTGTTTGAAAACATTCGCAAGGCCGATCCAGACCTCTATAATCGGATCAATACTGCAGGGGCGCTCTGTGTGCGGCGTATCCGGGGTACCACAAATTCGCTTTCAACCCATAGTTATGGCCTGGCGGTGGATCTGAATATTGATGGCCAACTGGACAATTTCACCGATGGCAAAACCCAGTTGGGCTTGACCATCATGGCGGATTTTTTCTTTGATGAGGGCTGGGTCTGGGGGGCCGGATTTCGCCGCGAAGACAGCATGCATTTCGAAATCAGCCGCCGCCAGTTGGAGAGCTGGATGAGCGAAGGCCTGCTGTAGCAGGACCTGTGCGGTTCCAATCCGCAACAGGCCCGCAACAGGAATGGCGCACTCTGCGCGGGAGACTAGGAGCGGAGCAGGACTTTGTTTGATCCCAGCGCCTGGGCCAACTGCTGATATTGGCTGGCGCGTGCCGCCGACTGGGTGGAGGAGCGCAGCAATCGTGTCTCGGCTTCTTCGAGGATGACGAGGGCCTGCTGGTAGCTGCTGGCGCGCTTCTCTGGGGCGATGGAAACCAAGGGCCTTGAGGAATATTGCCCATCAGCGCTGCGCAGCCGTGCCCGGGGTTGGGCCGGGTCGGAATTGTCGCGGGCCAGCTGGCGTAACTCTTTTGCGGTGTCGCTCAGGATTTGCTTCATTTCTTCATGACCGCCCATCTGGGCGGCATCAGCCACGACGGCTTCCAGCCGCTCTGCGAGGCAATCGACCACGAACCCTGCGCTGCCATTGCAAAGCGCCGGGGCCTGCCCCAACCGGCTGGCAATCTGCGGCACAGAGCTGACCCGCGTGGTCGGAGATCTGCCAGAGGGGCTGCCGGCGCTTTCCTCTTCGCTGTCGTAATCTGCATATCCCCCATAATCACTGGTGTCAGAACTGGAGTCATCGGTTTCCTGCGCCGCCAGTGGTGAAAATAGGCCAAGCCCAAGAATAAGAGCTGTGACAAGGGTCGTTCTGAGACAACGTAACATGAAGAAAACCTTTCACTTATTACTGCAAATATTGCTGCATTGCCCACTTTTTGGGTGACTTAGTCTTCCAACCCATAGGCCCGGCGGATACCGCGTTGGGTGCCGGGGCCAAAATCACCATCAATTGAGCCTTGATAGAATTCATGCGCTCTCAGCTCGCTCTGCAAGGCCCGGCGGGTTGCCAATGTGAACATGTTGGGGCGTTTGCTCAGCAGGTCGAGCACATCGCTGCTGCCCGTGCGCAGGGCCGCATAGAGGAACCGGGCCGCATCCTTCGGACCCTTGTCTGGAACCAGGCCATCGTCGATCAGGGCCGCAAAATTGAACTGTGCCTGCGGATGGCGCAGTTCTGCGGCACGTTGAAAGAAGCCATAGGCTTTTTGTGGATTGGCAGGCAGACCAAGGCCGCCCTGATGGTGCAGGAAGCCCAGATCATTAATTGCATCAGCGAAATTCTGGCGGGCTGCCGCCTGATATAACTGCAGCGCTTTTTGTGGATCAGCCGCCACACCGGTGCCGCGTTCATATAGCTTTGCCAATTCGAACTGGGCCTCAGGCGCGCCGGCAGCCGCCGCCCGTTCCAGAAAGGCCACGGCGGCCGCCGGGTCAAATTGCCCCGCATTGGGGTTGAGCCGCATATAGGCCAGGCCCAGCATGGAGCGGGTGTCGCCCAGTTCGGCTAGGGCCAGAAGCTGTTCTTCCTGATCTGGTTTGATTGCTGACCAAGACTCAGAGGTGCCTGCCGGCAGGGCCTCACCATTGCTTGCTGAGGCCAAATAGAAGGGCACCCCTGTCAACGACCCGTAGGTATGGGGTTCTTGCAGATTTCCTGTTTTTTCCAGAACAAGGTCACGTACCTGGCGAAACATCAGGCTGATCTCCAGCCCGGGCTGTACCATTTTCTGCATCAGTGCCTGGGCGTAGGGGCTGTTGTTTCCGGTGCCGTCCAGCGCCACCTGGCCATCCCGCGCAGCAAAGGCCACCAGGGTGCCGCGCTCAGGATCCACCGCGGCCATGCCACCGCCGCCACTGCTGCGGGTGTCTTCTACGGTGTCGGTGGCTTCGGCAAGCTGATCCAGTGCAATGGCATCCCCAAGCGGGTTGTCGCGGCAGCTGTCCAAGATGACGATACGCATCTTGCGCGCCCGGTCCACCGCCGCCAGCAGTTGTTTCAACGAGGCGGACTGACGCTGCACATCACGATTGTTGGTGACCTCGGCATCCACCGGAATGAGGAAGTTTTCCCCCTGTACCTCGATGCCATGCCCAGCATAATAGACCAGCGCCAGATCGGCCACTTCGGAGCGAAAGGCAAAATCTTCAAGCAGGCGGGTCATGTCCTGCGCCGTGGCATCCAGCGCCAGGGTCACGTCAAAGCCGATACCTTCCAGACTTTGGGCCATTCCGCTGGCGTCATTGTGCGTGTTTTTCAACGGCGGCAGATACTGATAGTCGGCCATGCCAATCACCAGTGCGATCCTATCGCGCCCGGCCTCGCCCATTTGGGGAAGCATAAGGCAGACTGCTGCCGCCAGGATTTTTAAAAAACCAGCCATACCAATACCAATACAGAGACAAAACGCGCCTTACTGGTAATCTAACGCGTTGTCGCTGCAAAGAAAGGGAAAAAAGCCGCTCAAGCAATAGGCTTAAGCGGCTTTGATCGGTTTTTCTGGATCTTTCCCCTTATGAGGGAATAAAGTTCCCAATTTCGCTCAGGCGGTCCCGCAGTTTCTGCAGCGTAACCGTTTCGGTTGCCGCCTGCAGATCTGCTGCGCCTGTGTCTAATACTTGGGTTTCGACCTGTTCATAGAACGTGGCCATTCCTGCCAGCGTTTGCAGCACCAAATCAAAGTCCTGCAACGACTGCGTTTCCTGGCGGGTCGGTTTGGTGCCACGATCAAAGATATCGTGGACCACGTCCTCTAGGTTTTGCACCTTGGAATAGAGCTGCCGCATTTCACGTGCTGAAATGGCGCTTAGTCCCGAGATTGTATCGCTTTGCACGGTGTCGCTTTGCATATTCATGATTACAGTCGCCCGACGACCTGTTCGATCGCCTGTTTCATGGTCGCAACGGTAAAAGGTTTGCGGATGATATTGTTCAGCCCAAGCTTTTTGCCCACTTCGATGATTTCTGGCGTTGGTTTGCCTGTCACCAGAATAAAGCCAAGACGCTGGGTTACCTGATTGGTGCGCACCGCCTGCAACAGGCCCAGGCCATCCATGCCTGGCATGTTGTAGTCAGACAGAACCAGATGCACAGGCGTCGTCGTCAACTTTTGAAAGGCGGACTGGCCGTTGTTTTCGACCATGTAGTTCTTGATGCCAAGCTCGTCCAGACACTGGGTAATGATGCCGCGGCTTGTGGACATATCATCCACGACCATAACGCGTAGAGAGTCTTTTAAGCTCATGATGTTTTCCTCGTGTTGCTCTTGTCTGCTCGTTTACTGAGCATCGCCTCCGTGGGGAGTGTTGATGTAGGTCGTGATCCCAGAAGTTTTCATGTTTGCCTCGGCCGGCCCGGACATGCGTTCCGAGTGGCCGATAAACAGATACCCTCCTGGGTTCAAACAGCGTTGAAAGGCTTGCCAGACCTTCTGCTGGGTCGGTGTATCAAAGTAGATGGCCACGTTGCGGCAGAAAATTGCGTCGAATTTTCCCTTAAACGGGAAGGGTTCGATCAAATTCAGCACCCCAAAGGTGATCATCGACCTTAGATTTTCGGGCATACGCCCATCTGGTTCCATCTTGGGAACCAGGCTGCGGTATTCAGCCGGGATCTGGCCCAGTTCGTCCTGCGGGTATATTGCGGCCTGCGCGTGTTTGATTACCTGCGGGTCAATATCCGTTCCCAGGATTTTGAAATCATACTTGCCGATCTCCGGGCACATGCTGTGCACGATCATTGCCATGGTAAAGGGTTCCTGCCCCTTGGAGCACCCCGCAGACCAGATCCGGATCCGTCCCCCATTTCGCGCCCGTTCGATCAACTTTGGCAGGACATCTTTGCGCAGAGTTTCAAAGTGATGCGGCTCCCGGAAAAAATGAGTGACATTGGTGGTCAGCAGCGACAGCAACTTGCTGCGCTCTGCGTCACTGTTCTTGCCATTCAAACGGGCCAGGTAGTCTTTGAAGTTGACGACATTCTGCTGTCTCAGCTGACGGGCGAGCCGCGCAGAAACCAGGGGTTTCTTACTGCTCGACATCGACAGCCCAAAGTGTTTGTAGGCAAAATCAGCAATTGCCTCAAAATCCTGATCCGTCAGGTTGAACCCGTCGGTCGCGGAGTCGATGGAACCCGCAGCAAGCATTAGAGCACCTGCTCTGGAACAGAGATAACCGCGTCCAGGTTGATGATCCGCACCATGGTTTCATCATGCGAAATGATACCCTGGATATATTCCATCGTGTTGCGGCTATCGACCGGGGGTGTTTCCTGGATCTCTTCAGGATCGATCGAGATGATCTCAGAGACGGATTCGGCCAGCAGGCCAACGGGTTTGCCATCCGAAGAGACGACGATAACAACATTGCGCTCGCTGGCTTCGGTGGTTTCCAGACCAAAGCGGGCCGAGAGATCATAGATCGGGATCACTGCTCCGCGCAGGTTCATCACGCCCAACACGTCCGAAGGCGCATGGGGCAGGATGGTGACCGGCGACCAGCGACGGATCTCGCGGATCTGGGTGATCTTCAGACAGAAGGCCTGCCCCGCGACTGTGAAGCTGACAAACTCGCTAAACTGAGCGTGCTTCACTTCCTGGTCATTACTTTTTACTTCAGCTTGCATTGCTCATTCTCCGCTCGGTGTCAAAGGCACCTGCCGTGGTAGGCGAGGCTGCCAGTATGCTTTCTGGATCAAGGATCATCGCGATCTTGCCGTCCCCCAGGATGGTTGCGGCGGCGACGCCGGCAATTTCGCCGCAGACACCATCAAGGCTTTTGATGACGACCTGGCGTTGGTCGTGGATGTCATCCACTGCCAGGGCGCTGCGTTGTCCGGTTTCGGTTTCTACCAGCAGATAGACGCCGGGGGGGCGGTCATTGTCTTCCTTGCGAAGGCCAAGCGCGCCGGCGACATCACAGATCGGAACAAAACTGCCGCGGATCGACAGCAAGGTGCCATCGGCGCCCAGGTTGTTGATCATATCGTCGTTGCCGCGCATTGTTTCGACAATCGAGGTGATCGGAACCACCATGGTCTGATCCGCCACTGAAACCACCATGCCATCCATAACCGCAAGGGTCAGAGGTAGGATGATGGTAAAGGTTGATCCCTTACCCGGCGTGGAGGTGATGTTGATCCGCCCACCAAGCCCGGTGACCGCATTCTTGACCACATCCATGCCAACCCCACGACCCGAGAGGTTGGAGACCTCTTTCGCTGTTGAGAACCCTGGCAGGAACAACAGGTTGTCGATCTCGCTATCCGTCAGTTCGGCGTTTTCTGGAATCAGGCCCTTGTCGATGGCAATCTGCTTCACACGGGGGCGGTTGACCCCTGCACCGTCATCTTTGACTTCGATACAGACAGAGCCGGACCGGTGTGAGGCGGTCAGCCGGATTTCACCAATCCTGTTTTTATTGGCGCTTTCCCGGTTTTCGGGCGTTTCGATGCCATGGTCGACTGCGTTACGCAGGATATGCGTCAAAGGGTCTGCCAGGCGTTCGATTACTGTCTTGTCGACTTCGGTGTTTTCGCCTTCGGTCACCAGTTTGCAGGTCTTGCTTGTCGCACTTGATGCTTCTCGTACGATCCGGGCCATGCGTTGGAACAACGGTTTTACTGGCTGTGCCCGGATGGACATGACGCCTTCCTGAATGTCGCGGGCCAGATTCTTAAAGCCCTCGAGTTCTGTTTCAACGTCCCGTACATCGGCCACATCGAGATTGGCAATTTGCTGTGCCAGCATCGAGTGGTTGATAATCAGCTCCCCAACAGCGTTGATGAGCCGGTCCACCCGTTCGAGATCTACACGCAGTGTCGGATTCGGCCCACGCTGCTCTGATTTTGTGCTCTCGGCTTTGGGGGCTGAAGATTTGGCGCCAGAGGCTTCCAGCTGTGCTTCAGGCGTCGGCACGGGGGCCGGCTGTTCAAAAGGGGGTGTTGCTGTCTCTTCAACCATGGCTGTGGGCTCCGCTGCCGGGGTAAGGTCTACAGGGGCCGTCCCGAAGGCGGCGTCCAAAGCAGCCAGAGCTGCGGCATCCGCATCCGCATCACCCGCGCCTACGATTGACAGCTCGCAGAGGCCTTCAACAAATTCAAAGACGGCTTCTACGGTGGATCGTGGTTCGCTGGTGGTCAGGGTCAGATTCCAGCTCAGATAGCTTTCTTCTGGATCCAGACTGTCAAAACCAGGCAGTTCAGAATCGTCAAGAACGATGTCCAGCGGGCCCATCTCTTGCAGAGCCTGGAACAGGAAAAAGGGTTCGTTTCCTGTGCTGTACATGTCCTTCAAAGGGCGGAAGTGAATCTGATAGGTCTCTTCCGTGGGGACCTGTGGGATATCGATCGCGCCAATATCTATCGGTCCGCCTAGCCCCATGGGCTCAAACGTGAGATCCTCTTCCTCTTCAGGAATATACTTGTCCAGCGCTTCGATCAGCATGTCGTGATGCGCCTGATCGGTTTCGCCGCCATCGCGGGCAACCGCCACCAGGTTGTACAGGTGGTCACAAGACCGCAGCAACAGCTGGATCAGCGGTTCGTCAAGCTCCATCCGGTTTGAACGGACTTCATCAAAAACGGTCTCAAATCTGTGGGCAAAAGCCACCAACTCGTCCAAGCCAAATGCGCCCGCGCCACCCTTGATTGAGTGAACTGCGCGGAATACGGCATTGACTACCTCTGGGTCATGATTGCCTCCTTCGATGGCACTCAGACCCTCATCCGTTGCTTCAAGGAGTTCTTCGCACTCCTCAAAGAAGGTGTCCTGAATGGAGCCGGCCATCTTACGCCGCAGCCCCGGTAACGCGCTTCAGCGCGAAGATCAGAGAGGCATCATCAAATGGCTTGGTGATCCAGCCGGTTGCCCCTGCATTGCGGGCACGGGCCTTCATTTCAGGCGCGCTTTCCGTGGTCAGAACCAGGATTGGAACCTTGGAGTTGATACCGGTGCCGCGCAGCTCTTCAATGACGCCAAATCCGTCCAGGTTGGGCATGTTGATGTCGGTGATGACCACATCAGGAGCGACATCTTCGTACATATCGACGCCTTCGCGCCCGTCAACGGCGCTGACGTATTCGAAACCAGCCTCTTCCAGAGTTGCTGCAAGAAGGTTTCGAATGGTACGGGAATCGTCGATTGCCAATACTTTGGTTTTCATGCTGTTACCTCGTCTTCAAATCGGTTGGGCTCTAGACCCAAGAGCGTCAGGGAGTTGCGGCAGGATTCGGTAATATGGGTTACCGCGAACCCCAATTCTTCAGAGCGCCACTGCTGCTCGGCACTGAGAAGCAGTTGTAGGCAGCGCGATGGCATTGCCGCTACGTTGCTGCAGTCAATCTCGACAGCAGCGGCACGCGCCTCGCCCAGAAAAGTCGCAAGCGGACTCAACTCGGCAAATGCATTTGGCAAATCCAAAAGGTGTTTCTGCGTTTCTGTGGTCATCTTCCGCGATTCTCACCCCCGTTGTCGGTGACATGTGTGTATTCGATGGCTCCATAGTTAGGCCGTCTGGCTTAACAATTGATTGCTGTAAGATGTCAGAAAAGCGGTTTTGTGCGCCCCGCAACCGGTGACAATTCTTGATTTTCCTAAAGTTTTCCCAGTCTTCGGGCCGATTCTTGAAGGCGGTGAGGGTGTTTTAAAATGAAATGCCCGCGCGCTTCCGTAAAACGTCCGCAATGCCGCTCCGTATATACGCGGGCTGTTTTGCCCTGCTGCCTAGCAGCGCAAAATGGCGGATCCAGGGTCCTGAAACTTGCCAAGATCAGGCGGATTCAGGGCAAATTGCTAAACTTCAAAATACTGTGTCAGCGGCGTAAGCGGCAAATTAACATCTCTTCTGCAGTCTGGGCCTAGTTCCGATGCGCATTGCCGCAGTAAAGCCTCAGGAGAAAAAAATGCAGGGTTTGAGATCTCTCAAGATTGCCTTCAAGTTGCCACTGTTCGTGGTTGGCTTTGGTGCGCTGCTTACAGCTATTATCGTTACGATCAGTACCGTCAATTTTCAAAAAAGCGCCTTTAACCAGGCAGAAAATCAGTTCGAATCCTTGATTGCTGGACGTAAAACGGCGCTGGGATCGCTGTTTCGTGGCATCAGTGCGGATCTGATGACACTGGCGGCAAATCCGTCAACTGCAACGGCGCTGCAACGGCTCTCAGCCGCCTGGAGCAATCTGGGCACCGAGGCCTCTGATGTGGCGCGCGCAGCCTATATTACTGATAACCCATTCCCGGCAGGCGAGCGACATAATCTGGATCGTGGGAAACAGACGATTCCCTACAATATCCATCATTCCAAGTTTCATCCGGCCTTTCGCACTCTGCTGACGGCCAAGGGGTATTATGACGCCTTCCTGATCAGTATGCCTGGAGATGTGGTCTATAGCGTTTTCAAAGAAGACGACTATGGCACCAACCTTATGACCGGACCCTATAAGGATTCGGATCTGGGCAATCTGTTCCGGGCTGCGTTGGACGCTGCAGAAGGTGAAGTCATCTATTCTGACATCCGCCCCTATGGCCCCAGCGACGACATGCCTTCGGCGTTTGTGGCCACCAAGATCGTGTCGAACTCTGGCCAAACCGTTGGTGTTGTCATCTTACAGATGCCGGTTGGTCTCATCGATGGCATTATGAATGATGCAAAAGGGATCGGTGAAACGGCCGAAGTTTTCCTGGTTGGGGATGACTTCAGGGCGCGCTCTACCTCTCGGTTTGAAGGCGGCCATGCAATTCTGGATCCGCTGCCCACCAGGTCCTTCCTGACAGAGGCCCTGGCAGAGCGCGGCACCTTTACCACGGATGCAACTGGCCTGCGTGGTCAGCAGGTCGCCGCCTATGCTGAACATATCCAAATGTTGGGCACCAATTGGGCGATTGGTATTGAACAAGACAGAGACGAGCTGCTGGCTCCTGTGGTGCATGATCGCAATATCCTGTTGCTCGCATCCCTTGCCGGCGCTGCTGTCATGTCGATCCTGGGCTGGCTCTTTGCTGGCACCATCACTCGACCGCTGGACCGGATCTGCCGCAGCATGGAGGCGGTCTCTTCAGGTAACCTGAATACCGATGTGCCAGAGGCAGGTCGCGGTGATGAAATCGGGGCGATCGGAAAAACCTTGGTCAGCATGCAGGAAGATCTGCAACAGGCCAGAATCGCGGAAGAACAGCGCGCCGAATTGCAGCAGCAACAACAGATTGTTGTCGAAAACCTGAGTGCCGGCCTCGTGCGGCTGTCCGAAGGTGATTTTTCGCAACCGATTGAACAGGCCTTCTCGGGGGAGCACGAGAAGTTGCGCCAGAACTACAATCAGACGATAGACACGCTTAGCGGCACTGTTTCTCAGGTGATCGAGGCCTCTGGTTCCATTCGCAACGGAGCCGCCGAAATCAGCCGTGCATCGGATGATCTGTCGCATCGTACCGAAAGCCAGGCGGCGACGCTGGAAGAAACCGCCGCTGCGATGGACGAGCTGACCGCAAGCGTCAAATCGGCCGCCGAAGGGGCGCGCAGCGTCGAGGCGACGATGGAGGCAGCCAAGAAAGAGGCAGAGATCAGCGGCGAGGTGGTGCAGAGCGCGG
>NZ_JARJEF010000107.1 GCF_029697505.1 Pseudophaeobacter profundi
CTTAGAAAGAGTAAAAGTTAGGAACACCGTAGGGTTCAGGCTGAGCAAAAGGGCTGGCTCCAGGCATAGCGAAGGGGCTGGGCTGAGGGGCTTGGCGAGCAGGTCCGGGCTGGGGGAAGGGGGAAGCGTAGGGGTTGGCGCTGGGCTGTGCGAAGGGGAAGGGCTCGGGGCCGCTGGGTCCGAAGCTCGGGTAGGCGGGCATGGGCATGGGCTCCGGCTGGGCGTAGGGGGATGGTCCGCTGTAGGGCATACCCATGTTGGGGCTGGGGTATGCGTAGGGGTCGGGCTGGGCGCCGGGCAGGGGCATGGGGATGGCGAGAACGGCGGTCGCCGCCACCAGGACTCCGAACAAAGCGTACATGTTGATGTGTGAATGTGCG
>NZ_JARJEF010000108.1 GCF_029697505.1 Pseudophaeobacter profundi
GCACGAATGGTTTCATAAAAAATTAACATTTCCATATTTTAACTTTTGTTTTGTTAAAATATTATCCAACAGCGGTCATGATCCTTCATGGCACAATGTTTATTCAGGCTTGATGTTCTTCGGGACTGGCTTTTCACACATCCTGGCCAGGAAAGCTGTAAAGAAGAATATTAAATAACACAGCTATTATGTTTAAAGTTTGAACATTACATAATAGACAACTCTGAACTGCTTATGAATGGGATTGATCGTCCTTGCAGAAGTGTAATGTAGTGAAAACTATTGCGCTCCCAAGCCGAAGTTTGTGAAGTCGGTCATGTGTCACCTGCTTGCCGATAAATAGTTGATAGTGCAACATCGCAATATCAATATAACTAAC
>NZ_JARJEF010000109.1 GCF_029697505.1 Pseudophaeobacter profundi
TGAGTGTCAATTTCAAATAGAAATTTACAAGTTTAATTAAAGGCCTTTATGAAATAGTAACATTTTCAATTAATCTTTCAACCCCTAAAATTAAAAAAATTACAGTTGACAGTTTTTTTTCTATAAACTAATCAAACGTTTCCTCCGGAGAAACACACGATGTTACTGAGCGATGAGAGAGCGGGGTGGTTGGGATGAAATGCTGATGTCGAGAGGTTCGCTCAGACCTGTCGTTAGCGATTTTTCAATTTTCCTTGTGAATCATGTTACTCAATACAGTACTGACTTGTACTTTCGCCTGAAGAAGTCGAGAGTGTGTTCTGCGCGGTAGGTGTGCGCGACGACGTAGCTGTGGTGTGCTTGCTTCTTGAATGCTG
>NZ_JARJEF010000110.1 GCF_029697505.1 Pseudophaeobacter profundi
CGGAGAGCAACCACGTCGGGGGTGTCAGCGAGGTAGCCAGAGGGGAGGACCACGGGGGCGGCCAGGGGTCCGTGCCACTGGGGCTGGGGTCCGTGGGCAGCGACGGGGGCGGGAACGTAGCCGTGTCCTGGGGCGTATCCACCGGGGGCGGAGGCGAGGGCGGCGCTGTGGGCAGCCTTGAGGGCGGCAACCTCGGGGGTGTCGGCCAGATAACCGGAGGGCAGCACCACAGGGGCGGCTAGAGGTCCGTGCCAGACTGGGGCGTGGGGGGCTGCGGGGTAGTAGCTAGGGGCTGCGTGGACTAGGCTCGCCAGAGCGGCTACCAAAACCACCAGAGCGTACATGTCGGCGTGTGAAGGTGGAGCGGACTGACCCG
>NZ_JARJEF010000111.1 GCF_029697505.1 Pseudophaeobacter profundi
TACGGGTTGATGCGACCGTGGGCACGGTATGTTCGGCGACGCAGGCACGGAGCTCGGTTCACCTGGATGTGGTCGATGACCAGACGGTCAACGTCCAATCCCTTGTAGTCAGCGTTGGACTCGGCGTTCTTCAGCAGCTGAAGCAGGAACTCGGCTGACTTTTTGGGCCACCTTCCTTGAGTAGTGCCCCACTGCTTGGCCTGAGCACATCGTCCTACACCACCATTGAACCTCCTGAAAGGTACACACTCTTTCTTGTCTGTGACGTTCTTGAGGTAACGCACAGCTCTCCTCAATGGCATCTTGCCTATTGCCTTAGCCGTTTCTCGGGTGTTCTTGAAGTGTACCCTCAGGTTGGAGCCACGCGCCTTGCAC
>NZ_JARJEF010000112.1 GCF_029697505.1 Pseudophaeobacter profundi
CTTCACTACTTCCACCTTGATGATCTGGATGGAGTGGGCACGGGCTCGATGTCTGGCACCCATGTCACGGTAACACTGCGTGACAGCACCACTGACGCTCAGGTCTCTGTACTCTCGGTACATGTTGTGGGTCCCGGATCGTGAGTCATATCTCAGCCAGATTCCAAAGTTCTTGATCTTGATTGGGGACTTTTCGGGGATCTGTTTCAGAGATACAATTTCTCCTGTACTCTTCTTAAACTTCTTCAGCTGTCGCAAAAAGTACCAAAACCTAGATTTGGCCACAATGTAGTCTGGAGCGAAAATCCTCATTTTGTAAAGAGGGGTATTCTTCTCCTTTTCATTTGGAAGCTTTCTTCCAATGACTTCAAAT
>NZ_JARJEF010000113.1 GCF_029697505.1 Pseudophaeobacter profundi
TTCATCCATCCACGATTTCTCCGCAGGTGTTGCGAACCGTGGCGCCAGTATCCGTATCCCCCGAGGGTGCGCCGAGGACAAGAAGGGCTACTTGGAGGACCGTCGTCCCTCTTCCAACTGTGATCCCTACAAGGTGTCGGAAACCATCGTCCGCACTTGCTGCCTCAACGAGTAACTTCGCTCGCAAATATTCCAGCTGTAATTTTAAGCAAACAAAGTGCATTATCTACGTTTGACGATTGCTATATCATTGTATTATGTATTTTTAATGGATATTAAGAGATTATATAAGTAATTTTATAATATAAATGGTTATTTTTATATAAGTCTTAACGTCGGGGGCATTTTGATTCCTGACAATGTTTAATAATGT
>NZ_JARJEF010000114.1 GCF_029697505.1 Pseudophaeobacter profundi
AGCGAACCCCCCGCCGTGGATCCACACCATCACTGCCTTCTTGGCATCCACCTTCCCTGCCTGGGTGGTGTAGACGTTGAGATAGAGGCAATCCTCGGTGCCTACCGGAGTGCCGAACAGCATGTGCTTCTGGATACAGTCGCTGCCTTCCTTGAGGGCGTCCCGGACTCCGTCCCATGGCCCGAACGGCTCTGGTGGCTTAAATCGTAGCTCTACGATGGGGGGCTTGGCATAAGGAATCCCTTGAAACGACTGGTAACTCTTATTGGCCAAAGCAGAGGTTTTGACCAAACCTCTCAACTTCCCAGACTTGGTGGTCACTTCAACAAACTCCGACGCCATTTATATTCCGTCTCGATCTGTCTCGAAC
>NZ_JARJEF010000115.1 GCF_029697505.1 Pseudophaeobacter profundi
CGCGCTCAAGGACAAGATCGCGAAGGCGCAAGTGTCTGAGCGGCTGACAGAGTCGCCATGCGCTCTGGTGGCGTCGATGTTCGGCTGGACCGGCAACATGGAACGTCTGGCCGTGTCCAACGCACACCAGAAGGCCGACGACCCGCAACGGTCGTACTACCTCAGCCAACGCAAGACGCTGGAGATCAACCCTCGACATCCGCTGATCAAGGAGCTGCAACGACGGGTCGCGGACAACCCCGAGGACAAGACCGCCAAGAACATGGCTCTCATGATGTTCAGGACAGCTACTCTGAGGTCAGGCTACATGCTGCAGGACTCGGCTGAATTTGCTCAAACCGTAGAAGAGTTGATGAGGGAAACGAT
>NZ_JARJEF010000116.1 GCF_029697505.1 Pseudophaeobacter profundi
GGAAGGGTGCCTTGTAGCCGGCCGCGCCATGGGAGCCAGAGCCGCATACATCTACATCCGAGGGGAGTTCTACAACGAGGCTTCAAACATGCAAGTGGCTCTCAGCGAGGCCTACCAAGCGGGCCTGATCGGCAAGAACGCCTGTGGCTCCGGTTACGACTTTGACGTGTTCATGCACCGAGGCGCCGGCGCCTACATCTGCGGCGAGGAGACGGCTCTCATCGAGTCCATCGAGGGCAAGCAGGGCAAGCCCCGGCTGAAGCCGCCGTTCCCGGCCGACGTTGGAGTGTTCGGCTGCCCCACCACCGTCAGCAATGTGGAGACTGTTGCAGTCGCTCCGGCCATTTGTCGACGAGGGGGCGC
>NZ_JARJEF010000011.1 GCF_029697505.1 Pseudophaeobacter profundi
GCTGCAAAGAAAACAGGAAAGGAGACCGCAACATTGACCACATCATAAACTACAGCGCATAACTGAAGGTGGGTCAAATCTCGGTGAAAATACCGGGTCAGTTCTCAGTGACAATCAACAGGCACTCCTCTCAAAGCAGCCCACGGTCACGCAGCGCCCGCAAAACCGTCAAGTTTCCGCTTGTACGAGCTCTTTCGATGAAGTTTCGCGCACGGCTACCATACGGTTGGGCTACAGACACACCTTCATCAAGTAATAGGTTCAGGATTGCCATCGCAGCCAAAGATCTTGGGTCATCTTCCTGCCCACCTGTTGTAGGCCACTGCCAAACACTTAACGCACTATGAACGTTAGTTATCCTTCCATCTTTCCGCTGGATATGAAGCTGCTTTGCCGAGGCACCGAGCTCGATTAATTGCCGAACAGCGCTTGGGTCATTTGCAGAAATAGCGGCCCACAGCGCGGTAACTGGATCTCGTGAACTACCCACCCAATCAAAGTCGGCACCATGTCCTGCAAGGATGTCAAGGATACGAGGCAAAATGATAGACGCCTCTCCTCGAAGTGGTACTTTGTTTGCGGCACTTACGACGCAGCGGTAACCGATCTCACCTAGGATTTTTGGATCCAGGTTACTCGGATCTAAGTAAGATAACGCCCGGTCAAATCTGGAAACCAGCTCATCGGCGACAAAATCAAGACTGCGATAGCCTTGGTATTCTCTAGGAGCCAGAATGAGATCGCAAAATGAAGTATATGCCGGCCCGGAAACCCACTCAAAGAAGACGGTCTTCTTAGGAAAGGCGAAATTTGGATCATCATCCAAATAATCAAAAAAGAATGACAGTACTTCCGGTGAATATCGTCGATAACCTGTTGGCGAAAAATAAAGCTGCGAAAAGGAATACGGCTGCCGAGAGCGCAAATCCAGGCCCAATAACTCGGTAAGTTCCTTCGCCTCTGCAACCCTATCCCACTCCAATAGATCAATAACACGCCTTTCCTCTTGCGTGACCCCACTCCAAGCATTTGAAATCTCATTGGCGTCTATCAGAAATGCGGCGCGCGTATCATCGGACTCCATGACCCCATCAGGAGCGGTTTCATCGTTTGAAATGGCTTCCGTATTGTCAGCAACAAACCTGAAAGGATTGCTCGGCACTGCAACTTGGCCCACGCACTCATTTAGAGCACGGCTAGAGCCACGCAGCGCAAAGGTTGCGCTAAGCCCTTCGATTTCGACACCATGATGATTTTGCGCCTGAAACGTTACAGTACTTCCGCTGGCCAGAGAGCTCTGCGTGAACGCTGGAACCTCCATCAAATGGCCTGCATTGTTCGCGCCAGATTGAAGCCCAAGGGTGTTTTGAAGGTCTCCACCACCTGAATATACAAGGGCATTGATGAAGGAAGCGGTTTCAAATTCGTTTGTTTTACCAGCCTGCTGGAGAGTCCCCTCTCCCCTTGAGCACGCCACCGAAAACACCTGCCCTTGAAGGTTGCTCACGGATGTCCAGCCGTCTTGTACTTGCCACAGCCCCAGATCGGGCCTGACATCATTAATTTCCGGTATAGTACACCCTGAAACAGTGGCTCGGCTTGCAAGCTCAGTTGTTTTCCCCTCAACGGCTTCTAGGCGGCACAAGGCCCGCGAAAGTTGAGCGTCCAGGTGATTTCCCAAAGGTGTCGCGCAGTTCTGCTCCGTCTCAGAGATCCAAGCACGTTGCTGATCGCGCAATGCTTCTCCGTCTTCGGTTCGTTCTCGCAGACATTGATAAGATGCATTCAAAAGAAGGTCTTGTTTATCCGTTTCCGCGTAGAGGCAGTTTCGAACTGCAAACATGTCGCCTGCGCCATCGGCAGAAGATCGACAAGCCTGATAGTCACTCGAAAAACTCTGCGCATGTGCGGCAATTGGAAAAGCAAACGATAAGAAAGCGGTCAAATAGAATTGTGGTTTTGAAATCATCCCAATAGCCTCTGGAAACAGATAGAACTACACGCGAGGCGACCAAGAGACAACATCGCGCTTCCACAAAACGATACAATCGGAGGTTTTGCAAGTCACTCGCCCGCAGCGCGACACTATTTAATGCTTAATGCGTGCGTGAAATCGGAACCTCATGAGTTGGCACGCTCCAAAAACTGGTCGACCCGATCTGTTCCAGCCTGAAACTCGCCCCGGCTAGGGCGCAATCGCTGAGGATGACTGTTCCATTCTGCCCAAATGACGGCGAGCCGACTTCCCCACTCCTCAATCGTATGTTCGACCGCGTTTGAGACACCGAGAAGGTCATCTGGTGAGATCGGACCTTCCAAAAATTCAGAGTAGGTATCGATCAGCGCCTGTGCGTTTTCACGGGCATCTCCATTTAGGAGAGTGGCGAAGCCCGCTCTCAGGTTTGCATAATTAGGGAACGTGTTTTTGACAGACCACCCGGTTCTCTTCCCGACAACGCCCTTGGACGAACGGGAAAGAGCAAACTCACCTTCGACGCCATAGCGCAGGAACTCCGAAAACGCTTGATGCATCTATCCGCTCACTTTGATTTGGCGCACAACTACCTCAAATTTTCATTAACTGTCTGTAAAGCTTCCGAGCGGTGGCCAGATTGCCAAAACCCAAACGTTTCGAGCACCGGCGAAAACGACGGTTTGTGATGTTGGCATTTTCCTAATAGCTGACGTTGGCGGAGCTGCCGCGAAATGGCGCGTTGTCCCGCAATGCGGACGTTAGAGCTTTAGTAAAGCTGCAGCTACACACCAAAGTCCGCTTTGACGAAAGGGCCGCCGCACTGCGATGCTGTGACGAACGGCAGCTTCGGGCCGGTTTTTCATTTTTCTTTGCTTTCACCATTCTTTCGCGCGTCAAATTTTTCCAAAACATCTATGCGGCCTTTTTGGCGAGCGTCGGCAAGCCAAAGCTTATTACGGATGCCAGCGACCTCAAGATTGCTGTATTTACCACCTGAGAACTTTGGCCAGTCGATAGCTAGGCCTTGTTTAACTAGTTCCTCGGATAGATCACGACCATCGGGCAGGAAGCACTTTGCAACTGTACGGCCATATTCGTCTTCATCAGTGATCTCCGCGCGTATACGATGGCCCTTACACAGATGCACCATGGCCCACTTGGCCTTCTTGCCGTAGGGATGATGCAGTTCCGGTGCGTCTATTCCGTAAAGCCGTACTTGGGTCTTTTGGATCGTAATTGTGTCACCGTCTGTAACGTAAGCTCGCCCTTCCAGTACGCGTGGCAGTGTAACTGAGTGAGAGGTCGTTGCATCGAACGCATCGACCCTTTGGGACGCACTAGACTGCGGCGTTTTTGGTTGCGCCGAAGAAGCGGCAATACTGCGGCCTGCCTTATAGGCAAGCGTTTCTCTAACCGGTTTCTTGTGTGGCTTAGCCCGAGACCGATAGCTCGGCTTAAAAAGCGCTCTAAAAAGAAATTTGAACATCTCTAAATTGTATGAAGTAGTACCACTGAAAGCAAACGGATTACAGGAGCGCGCAGGGACACTTCGACCCGCGTTATCAACCCCTGCCCTAGTCTCCCTGGGTGAGCATGCCACTCCTATGCCCTACGGCAGTGTTTCTTTTTCACCACATTACCAAACGCGTCCCTATTGCTTCCACCGTGCTTCCACGGCTTTTGGATCGGAAACGCAAGAAGCGCCCCATGGGGCGCTATGCTACTGATATTATACAATATTATTGGTTGCGGGAGCAGGCAACCGCCGTATCCTACCTGCCCTCTCCGCAATCATATAAACCCATGATAGCTCGCAGCTAACGGCAAGTCTGCGCAGATAGCGACCTTTGCAAAGTCGGCGGATCTGGCGACATGGCGAGAGATCCATGCCGCAGGCGCACAAGGAATAGCTGACCTTCGCCACAGGAGCAGCCGCAGACCACCTTCGAACGGCGGGGATGCGGGACTTTTCAGACCTTCGCTGCTTCTAGGTTAATGTCCGGTTTGGCGAACCGTTCAGCTAACGACGGTTTTTGGGAGGTCGGCAAACGACCGGTCTGATCTGTGGTTTCCAGGGGTCGCCGCAACAATTTGATCTTTAGCCAAAGATGGCGTGATCAACATGAAATATCGCCACCCTAAACAGACATTGCAAAAAAGTGACCCTAAGGAACCAGTTCTTTTTTGAACAGGTCGTGCAGATGGTTTTGATCCAGAAACCGCTGCCCGCCTTCGTCAATTCTAGAAATTAACAGAGCCAAAAAACATTCCCAGTTCTCTGACAAGACGAACATATCTTCTTCGTCTCTACCAAAAACGATGATCTGTCCTTTGGTCCCTGCCGGTCCAGGGTCAAAGTCAATTCCAATAAAATTGTTGCCGCCATCGTGTATCAGTGGCAGCCATTTTCGATGGAAATACTTTCTTTTTATCGCATCTACTGGGTAGCTCGTTAAAGTCAGTTCATTTTCGAAATCATAGAATTTTCTTTCAATATTTTGATCGCCACTTCCAAAAAGCGTGACTTCCAAATTGTCCCAATTGTAACTTTCTTTTTCGAGTTCATGGAGTTGTCCAGCAAGGTCCCAAACTCTTTTCTCTTTATCAGTTGGTACCTTCAAGATTTCACGCTCTTGATCAGTCGTATAAATTCTTGGATAAAAATAGGGCCCGGCGCTAGAGCCTGGCCCGCACTCAAAGACAAGTTTGTGCCAAGGTCTTTTGAGCATCCCAAAACGTTTTTGGGTGGGTAAGATATCAAGGTAAATTTCAATAATCGACTGCAAAATCTGATTGGATTTTTCGATATCTTCCACGACGGGATTTTTAGGCTTTATCAACGTTTTGCAAAATAGAAGGTGTTGCTCGATGTCGTTTAAGCCCATGAAACTATGACCTAAAAATGAACCTAGGCCGCTGTCATTCTCACCATCGTATTTTTCATATAAGGTTTTGAGGTCGGCGGGAAGAACGTCACCCACCAAACCTTCTACCCGCTTGATCCGCTCACTTTTTTCCTGAGGCACCACCGAGCGAATGACGTCTTCGTTGACTTCGACTTGCCACTGTATGATGCGTTCGAATTTTAGTAGTGCAGTCATCAAATAGCGCCTTTCGCCTCTAGGAATTCTCGACTAATTTCTCGACAGTTGCGCATATACTGTATGATTTGCCAACGGCAACTTTTACGCAACCAACTTTCCCTCTTTCCGCACAGCGGCCCTTTGGTTGCGTTCCGCAAACCCCGTTCAAAAGCGGCCATTCGAACACGGTGCAGCATCCGTTAAAAGGGCTCCTAGCGGACATCTGGCAAGTTTGGTAGGGAAGCCCAGCGAGATTGTGGGGCCAACGGCGGCTGAGCGGACCGAAGCGGACTTTCACACCCCAACATTTCATGCTTCTTTACTCACGCGTATCCCTGATTCAAGAATTGGCAAGTTCACTTTATGGCGAAAACAATTTTCAACATCACTTGGCACCATGCAGTTGCTACCATGATTTCTTTCGCTACTGCTGTGGTATTCGCAGAGAAAGCGATTGCAGAGCCTGTCGATGACGTAATGGGCATATGTACCCGACTTGCTAACAACACGCGGGAGAGACTTGAGGAGTTCGAGGCTGCTGGATGGAAGTTATCCACCAACCTTGAAAGAGCTGCCCGCGCAATGGCGGATTCAAACGCCCTTATTCGCCTACCTTCAACCAACACAGAGGAAGATTGGACGGAGCAATTGGCCTTGCAGTTCAACCTTCAAGAACATTTGAATTGGCCCTTCGTATTAGAGCGCGGCGACAGCTTTGTATTTTTAGGCGATATCGCGCCAACCAACTATGAAAATTTCGCCACATGCGCTTTTGCGACGTCGTCCACTCAGCGGACCGCAGATATAGGCTCGGAAGCAGAAGCGCTCGGAACACTTACGTATGAAAAGGGTGTTTATCGGGGCAGGATCAGTCGAACGACGAGGTATGACGAAGAAAACGGTTGGATAACTGTTATCTTGCTTGCGGCAGTCGGACCGGACGCCAAATTACCCCGCAAAGTTGAGGCGAGCACGAGATTAACATTCGTCAATGGCCCGCTTAGAGATTAGCCTAGTGTAACTCTGGGCTCAGAGCCGCCATGCGGCGGTGCGGCAACATGTCTGCAGCGAAATCGTCAGGAAAACTGGCCGCTTGATGACCGCAGCCAGCCCTGAGCTGACATTCACCGACATGTTCGATGCAGCACTGCAGCTTTGCCAAACAGGCCCTTCGCTGCGCCCGCCAAACCAAATGAAGGGGGAAGTCACGCAGTTGTCCGTCGTCATATAAAATGGGACATCAGAGCGGCTTGAACATTGGAGGCTCTGGTTCGGTTGCGTGATTGATTATGCTGCTTGTTTTTGATGTTGCAAGCGGCGGCTTTGGATCGTCATTTTCTTGATCTTTTCCCTTTCTCTGATGATGGCTTTATCACGTCCAAAATAGACGTCAGCGGGTGTGACGTTGCTCAGGCTCTCGTGGTAGCGCTGGTTGTTGTAATAGTCGACGAAGGCCCCGATCTGGCGTTCAAGATCGCCGGGCAGGTAGTAGTTTTCCAGTAGAACCCGGTTCTTCATGGTCTGATGCCAGCGCTCGATTTTGCCCTGGGTTTGCGGATGGAACGGCGCACCGCGAACGTGATCCATTCTCTGGTCCCCCAGCCATTTGGCCAGGTCGCCGGATATGTAGCACGACCCGTTATCGCTGAGCAGGCGCGGCTTGTGCCGCACCACGGCTTGGTCGCAGCCAGACGCCGTAAGAGCCAGCTCAATGGTGTCTGTCACGTCCTCGGCCCGCATGGTCGTGCAGAGCTTCCAGGCAATGATATACCGGCTGTAATCGTCCAGGATCGTGCTGAGGTAATACCAGCCCCAGCCGATGATCTTGAAGTAGGTGAAGTCGGTCTGCCCCTTGCCCGAGAGGAGCATCTGATTGATCGCCGTGGTTTTGTCCGAGAACTCTTCGGCAGCCTTGATCACCACATACTCGGGTGCCGTGATCAGATCGGCAGCTTTCAGAATGCGGTAAGCCGATGATTCAGAGATAAAATACCGCTTCTCGTCGGTATATTTGACCGCCAACTCACGGGTGGTCAGCGCCTCATGTTCCAGCGCAAACTCAATCAGATCATCCCGTCGGCCCTGCGGAATACGGTTCCAGACCGACTTCGGCCGAGGCGCGCGGTCCGCCAATGCATCAAGGCCGCCTTCGACGTAGCGGTCATACCATCGATAAAATGTCGTGCGTGGGATACCCAGCATATCAAGGGTCGTTTTTGTGGGCAGGTGTGATCCCTCAACCGTGCGAATGATCTCAAGCTTCTCGGTTGCTGGATACCTCATTCCTCGAACTCCCCAGCCCCTGTCATGCTTTTTTTGAGTAGACGGTTCTCAAGGGTTAGGTCAGCCACGCATTCTTTCAGAGCCATGGCCTCGGATCGCAGATCCTTCACCTCAGGCGATGTCGCCTGACGCGCTGTGTCGCCGGAAAGACGACGCTTTCCAGCCTCAAGGAATTCCTTCGACCAAGTGTAATACAGGCTGTCAGAGATACCCTCGCGGCGACATAACGCCGAGATGCTTTCCTCCCCGCGCAATCCGGCCAAAACAATGCGGATCTTCTCCTCCGCCGAATAGGTCTGGCGGGTCTTGCGGCGGATGTTTTTGACCAGCTTGTCAGCTGCGTCTTTCGATGTTCCGGGCTTCTTGTTCATCTTCGCTCCTTAAAGGCTACGATGAACCAGAAACCCTCCGTTGTTCAAATCATCAAATCTGTCCCACAGGTGCTGACGTCAGACAATCAGGTTTGCGTGCCGGGACTCGAGCTGACGCAGAGCCTGGCTATGGAGCCGGAGCAAATCATCGCCTTCTTTCTCTTCAACTTTCTTGCGCGCCAGAAACTTCTCCCGAAACTTTGCATAGGCCTGGTCCTGCATCAGACCGACCTTTAGCCCAGACAGGATCGAGAGCGCGGCATCTTCTTCTTTCAGTCCGCGCATCCCAGTGCAGATGGATGCGCCTTTCTCTTTGGCGTTGGCGCAGTAGTATCGCCGCGTCTTGCCGCTGCCGGCCACGGCGAGGGTGCCGCCACACTGACCACAGGACAACAGGCCTGACAGCAGATACTTGCGCCGACGCATCCCTTGAGCCACGGAGAGGCCGTTGAGGTCGCTTGCGGCTTGTTTGGTGCGTAGCCGTTGTTGGGCTGTCTGGCGCGCCTTTGCCGCCTCCCAGACGGATTGCTCGACAATCCGGAGATCCGGGGCCTCGAACGTGATCCAATCTTCGGGCGGGTTCAGCCGCGAGACACGTTTGCCGGTCTCGAGGTGTTTGGAATAGCGCAGCCGATTCCACACGCGCCGTCCAATGTAGAGTTCGTTGTTCAGGATGCCGGTGCCGCGTTCACGATTGCCGTTGATGGTGGTCTGACGCCAGTGGCCGGAACTGTTGCCCTTGCTGCGCGGGGCAGGGATCCCGTCGGCATTGAGATCGGTGGCGATCTGGATCGGCGATTTCCCTGCGGCGTATTCCGTGAATATCCGTTCCACCACCAGCGCTTCATCGGCGTTGATGTCCTGCTCGCCCTTGATAACATCTCCGGCCGTCGTGCGGCGCGCACAATTCCCATAGGACAGGCCGCCTGCGCTTTTGCCTGCCTCGATTTTGCCGATCAGGCCGCGCCGGGTTCTGTAGGAGAGTTCGCCAGCGCGCCTGACGCGGGGTGTCTACTCTTTCTGTAACCGCATGCGTTCGCTTGTTTGCTTCTTTCAGACTGTTCCACCTGAGACATCTGAAAATGCAATCTTTTGGGAGCGTCTTTCGAATGACTGACGACAATGCGCTTGGGGACCAAGACATGGATCCTGACTGCCGGGAACATGGAGAAAAATCCATATGTTTCGTTCTCTGCCACATGTCTATCAGGAGCCGACGAAGAGTTAGATCGGTAAAATATCATGAAAGCCACGTTCGTTTTCACCGCCATCGCGCAGATGATATCAGCATCCTCCTTTACGGAAGATGCCGCACAAGCCAACACAGGGCATCAGGCGGTGCTGATGTAAGGAATTGATTTTGCAACGCATTCGGGGGGCTGTGAGGTGCGGTTATCTATCTCGTGCGTGCCGCTCAGACCACACCTGAATGCGTTGCAAAGCCTGTAACGAGTATGCCGTTTAACAGGGGGCGGAATTTCTCCGGACAGAACGGTGTTCGTCATTTGAAAAAAGTTCTTATAGTATCTGAGACCCACCATATGAAAATCGACCTGAACCAATCTGATCGTCTGATCCTGAAGGGAACAACCCGTGTAATTGCGACTGTGTTGTGCATCGTCCTTCTGGTCATCATGGGGATCAGCCTCAGCGCTGCCGTTACCGGTTTTACCGCCGGCTGGGGCGTCGCTCTGGGGGTTGTTTTCATTGGTGGGGGTATTTTGTGGCTGGTCTATCACAAGACAGAAGTTGTGTTTGATCGCGCCGGGAATCTGCTGACACTGCGTAAAACCATGCTGCACGGAACCCGCGAAGAGACAATTGCACTTGAGAATGTCAAACAGGCTGATGTTGATCTCAAACGCAATGATCGCAGCAACAACAGGCTGCATGCCAGTTATACCTACAGGCTCTGTGTGGTCACAGGTTCTGAGCAAAATAGGCATCGCGTTCCGATCTCGCATGGATACACCACAAGCAAACGCCATCTTTTGACCGCTCAGAATATCAATGACTGGCTGGGGGTCCCCGATGCGCCGATTGCGGTGGGGCCAAGCATGGCCGATGTGGCGGAAGTCATCAAAACTCTGGGTTTTGGCAAAGCCTCCTAACCCGTTCCCCTCATGTTTCCACAAAGGTTTGAAAAGTGTCTCAATTCACTGAAACGACACAGGTCGGGTTTTTCGCACGGCTGAAAAACGCCATCAAAGGTATCGGGCTCGGGATCAGCCTTGTCGGTATCGCCGTGTATTTTCTGTTTTGGAACGAAGGCAACGCCGTGCGGACCGCCCGCGCCCTGGCGGAAGGTGCCGGGCAGGTTGTGTCTGTCGACAGCGCAGCGCTGGATTCGTCACATGAGGGCCAGCTGGTCCACATAAACGGCCCGCTTACGCTTGCGGCGCCGCTGGCCGATGTGGCGTTGGGTGTGGTCGCTCCTGCACAGACCGTGCGTCTTGAACGCAAGGTGGAGCAATTTGCATGGATTGAGGACAAGCAAACCACGACGGACACAAAACTGGGCGGCTCGCAGGAAAAGACCACGCAATATACCTATCATCTGGATTGGACAGATGCGCCTGCAAGTGGGGCAGAGTTTCGGATCCCCGACGGGCATGTCAACCCGCCGATGCCAGTCTCATCGAAGGTTATCCGCCAGCCTGAGGGCGCGATCGGCGCCTTCACCGTCAATGATGAGATTTCCGATCTTGGCGGTGCAACGCCGGTGCTGTTAAACGCCAAGCATGCGCAAGCGGTCGCGCGCGCCCTATCATTGGAGCAGCCAGCCAAGCTGGTCGCTGGGCGGATCGTTCTTGGTGCAGATGTCACGGCTCCGCAGCTTGGCGATATCCGGGTGAGCTATCAAGTCTCAACAATTGACGAGGCCAGCGCAGTTGGCGTGCAGCGTGGCGACACTTTGGTTCCCTACACGGCACAAAATGGGCGCAAGATTTACCTGGTCGAAGAGGGGCTGAGGACTGCAGAGGAAATGTTCCAGACGGCAGTTGCCAGCAACACCTTCAAGACATGGATGTTGCGCATTGGCCTAATGGTGCTGTTGTTTCTCGGCTTCAAGGCGCTTTTCGGCGTGGTGGATGTCATCGCCAGCATTCTGCCCTTTCTGGGGTGGATCACCGCCTCTGTCACCTCGTTGATCAGTTTTGCCCTCACGCTGGTTGTTGGCGGCACAACGATGGCGATTGCTTGGGTCTATTTCCGTCCGGTTCTGGCGCTGGTGATCATTTCTGTTGCTTTGGCCGGTGCCGCCGCCAGCGCCTACTGGCTGCGCAAGTCGGCACCGGCGGCGCCCCAAACCACTTGAGTCTTCAACATTTCCATTGGGATAGGACATGAAATGAAAAAGCTTTATCTTTCGATTGCAATGATGTTCAGCGCAGGTGCGCTACAGGCCGGGCAGTTCTGCGAACTTGACGGTACTGAAATGTTCACATGCACGCTGAAAGGCGGCACGCGCGGTGTCGAGGTCTGCAATGCGGTTTGGGCGAATGGCACAAAGGCCGCCTATGGATTCTTCAAATCCAATGGAACGGTGGAGAAAGAGATCCTGCAAGATATGGCGACCATCACCGCGACGCCCTGGAATGGCATGGGGAGTTTCATGAGCGACTCCGTGACCTTTGACGGTGGCGGTGGCTATGCCTACGAGGTCTGGTGGGGCAGCGAACGCGGGGCAGGTGCAACAGAGATGGGCGGTATCAACGTGCTTAAAAATGGCGCGCTGATTGCCGATATTCCCTGTGACGCTGGCAGCGTAAACAGCGACCTGTCCTCGCTCATCGAACTGATCGAAGCCGCACAATAAGGGCTTTTCTCATGTACTACTCCCCCCTATCCATAGCTGCCGTCTTTGCGGTAGCCTGTTGGACCAGCGAAGCCACGGCGCAATCGGTTTGTGGCGGCGAGGTTCTGTTCCAATGCGTGACAGACAGTGCGGATTTTCGCGAACAGATAACCGTTTGCGCACAGGACCGGAGCTATGTGCTGACACGTCATGCGCTGTCGTCAGGCGATATGCACTATGACACACCCTTGACCGCGGAGGCCAATACCACATGGTTTCGCTGGTCCGAGGGCGATCAGGTGCAGGTGGAAATCGGGTTTTGGAGCACGGACTTGGCAGAGCCCGTGACCCTGCATGTAGGCCTGCCATGGGATGACATGAATGAAACTGTTGCCGATACGGGCGACCACAACATGTGGCTGCAATCGCCCCACTGGCGCGCGCGCGTAGATCAAACCCTGTGCGCTTCTGGCACGGTTTACGCCGACCCCGAGGCGCTCTGGTCCGCGCAACACGCGCGCGGCCCAATTGGAGCGTTCTTTTCCCAAAATGAAATCATACCCCGCATTGACACGGTGGGGATGGCGCGGGTGTCTGACACAGAAGTCACCCCAGAAGGCCTGCCGGTCTATTCTTCTGCGCGCCCTGCGGCCGCGACTCCGATCTGGTGGATGCTGCAGCCGGGCGAGACCGTCGATATTATTGATCGCGCAGATGATTTCGTCGCTGTTGCCATTCCAACAAACGGGCTGACGGACTGCTTCCTGCGTCCAGAAGACCTTGGCAAGCCCTACACCGGCCCCTGCGCCACAGGATGGGTCGATAGCGCCCACCTTCAGAGAACCCAATAAGGCAGCGCGCCTGTGCCGATTTGCCAATATCCCCTTTGGCGCAAGCCATGGAAACGCACCACACCTGTCCAAGGAGGCGACAGATGAGAACACTTATTCTAACTGCGGCACTGGTCTGCTCGGCTGGCACTGCAAGCGCCCTGTGCGAGGACGCGTGGTACTTGCGGAACATGGCCTTCGACAGAGCAGGCTATTGCTTTGGCTCAACTCTGGGTAAATCAGTTTTTGATGTAGCCTGTTCGACAAAATCCCCCACTCTCGATGATTGGGACCAGCGTATGGTGAGTACACACAAACAACTGGAAGCCAGTTATAACTGCAAGATCAATACCAAAGGTCGCAGCCTCGCCTCGTCATTGATCGGAAAGCTGGACGATGTCGACCTGTTGCCCACCCTTTCACAGTTTGAATCCTCCTGTGTTGGATACACCGGCGCCCCGGTCACCATGACCAGCGGCATTGGCATGCGCGACAGCTATCCGATCGGCACGATCGAGAGCGGCGATCGGGTGAATTTCCGTTTTGAGAGTTGGGAGGGTTTCGAGTTTGTCGAGACCGAGACAGCCGCAGGCTGGATCCCCGAGGGTTCGATCCCCCCCGATACATGTACGGCTTTTGCAGGATAAACAGTATCATGCGTACTTTTCTTTTGTGTGTCTTGGCCTTGGCTCCAGCCCTTGGTCATGCAGACTGCCTGCCGGGTGAAACCCCCGCGCTGTCCTGCGCCCTGTCGGGCGGGGGGCATCTGTCGCTGTGCTGGAGCCCGCAGCAGGCCCGACTGGCCTATGACAAAAAGCCCGGCCTGCCTGCCGAAGTCAGTGTTCCCTTGGGGGATGTGACGGGTCTGACGGCAACAGACTGGGCGTCATCCACGCTGCGCGGCCCTGGTTCCAGCTACGAGGTGTACCTCTCTGGTCAGGCGGGGGGCATGAACCAGATCCAAGACAGCGGTGGATCTTCTTCATTTGCCTGCACATTCGGCACCGTGAACGGATCGCTTGCCGCGCTGAACGATGCGGCAATTTACGCCCCAACCTCAAAGGAGAATTAAACGTGCGATTGTTGCTGACAACATTCGGGATCAGTCTGCTGTTCTCTGCAGGGATGTCCCAGGCTTTTTGCGATGACATCCTGGCGACAAAGGTGCTGTGTCTCACTGAGGAGGCGGATGAAATCAAGGTCTGCGCGAGTGAGCACCCCGAAACAGGAGCTTCTGTATTGGAACTCCATGTGACGCCGCAGATCTCGGATGGCCCGATCTACAAACTGGCAGCGGATATTCCCTTCGATATGACAACCGGCACCGGCGGGTTTCCCTGGGACATGCATGAATTTACCTTTGTGCATGAAGGCGGCAGGGCTGTGCTAAGTGTGAAAACGCCTATGGCTACGGATGACACCTCTGATGCGGAAATTTGGCTGGATCTGTTTGGGCGTGGGACCGCCCCTGATCGCAGTATTCAATGTATGCAGCCCGCGCTAAGTGCGGAAATCGCGGACATGCTAGCGTTGCGTAGGGTGTCAATGAATGCGATGCGGACTGGCCCCAGCGCCGATAGCGCAGCCTTTTATCAGCCCAACACACCCATCACCGGTGCTACGCCCTATGGCAGTTATGACTGTCGCGAGGTTGCTGGCGTTCTCAGCAACGAAGGCACCGAAAACGGGCAGATCGCGCTGTATGCGGCACCAACGGATGAGGCCGCGATCCTTGGCTATGCGTTCCCGACCGACCTCGGGTCCGCTTTTGAGTGTGCTTATGAGGACGGCTTTTCTGGCATCATCTGGATAGATCCCGATAAAGGCGACGGTGCCGGTGGCTATATGGCCCAACTGGACTACGAGGCGCGTTTGGCAGCCTGCGCCCTGACGCCAGATGATTGGCCGGCAAACATGGCCTACTGGGGCAAATGTTCCAGCGCATGGGTGAAACAAGGCAACGTTGCAGGTTTTGGGGGCTAACGCGGATGAAACGCTTTCTATTGGCGGCTACTTTGGCCGTTTCTGCGGCTCCGGCATTTGCCGACTGCGGGGCCAACGGAACTCGGATCTTTTATTGTGACACGGAGAACGCCTCCCGCGTGCAGGTCTGCCTCCAGGATGAGACCGTTCAGTTCCTCGCAGGGCCAGACCTGTCCAACCCGGTTTATGATCTGTCCATGCCCGTTCAGTTCATGCCCTATCTGTCGACCGGAATTTCGCAATCCGAGGACGACTTCAGCTACATCCGGTTTTACGAAGGAAAGCGGGTTTTCACCGTGGGTGTGGATCGTGATCTGGAGTTCGCCTCAGTGGCAATGGGGCTGGCGTATGACTTCCTGCCTGTAAACGAGGAGGCTTGCAATCCGGAGTCTATTGTCGATCACTTCCAAATGCTTGACCAATTCGCCCATACCACAGGCCGGGTCGCCCCGGTTGTGTCCGTTCCTGCCGTGTCACCGGACTGTGGGCCAGTCCATGCGCTGCGGCCTGCGGAGTGGATGGAGGACAAGGACGTCAGCCCAATCCACCTGAGGCCTGAAGCGGTCACAACCGAGGTCATACCGGTTGATCAGAACGTGCGTGTCTGTGGAGCGCCGGTCGATGGGTGGCAGGGGGTACGGTTTGAGTCTTATGGGTTTGAATGCGACCTGAACGCACCGGATGCAATCGGCGCTGTGTGTAGCTCTGGTTTCGTGCGCCTGTCGCAACTGCCGGAGATCTCTGAACAGGCGCCGCCCCCCTCCCGTCCACAAGCGCTTGCTTGTCAGGCCGGGGGCTTTCGGTTTGTAATGGTGCGCGCCGACGACGGGGCAGTCACAATCGAAAACGATCAGCTGCGCCTGACCCTGCCGCCGGGATCGGGGCCAGGTACCACCACCGATACCGGGTCAGAACAGGTCATGCGCTTGAACGACAAGTTGACCCTTTCGCTCTCTCACGAAACTCTCGATCTGAATGTGTCCCACAGCGAGCAAGGCCAGCAATCCGGCATCTGCGTACCGGTTGATCTGAGCGAAATTTCAAAATGATTTGAGCCTTTCCCCTGCCATGGGGGAACCCATGGCAGGCCTTGCCTTTTCCATCCAGTTTTCAGGAATACCTTGATGATATTCAATCGAGCTCTTGCGGCAGCCGTCGCAGTGACCTTGTCATATGGCGCGGCCTCTGCCGCAGATCTGGCAGCCATCGGCAATGCAAATTTCACCCAGTCTGTCGGGCAAATCCGCGCAACTTTTGAGGCGCAGGGGTATCGCTGTGAACGCCTGGGCATCATGGATCCTGACGATGGTAGAATTGATGAAACGGGCTGCGCGCTTTGGAAGGACGAATTTTCCTTTCCCGACGCGGATACGCTTTCAATGTGGACCATGCGTTATCAGAAAGACCACGAGATGCTGATCGTCGTCTTTGGCGAGCAGCAAGGCGAGGATCGCGTGTTGATGATTGGCCAGGCCACGTTTTTCGAAGATGCGACCATCGAGATGTCCTCCTCGGATTTTCTGCAGGATACGCTTTCTGTATTTTCCGAGGTCACTCCAACATTTGGCACCTTCGATGCCTCTGAAGACACGTTAGATCTGTGCATTCTGATGACGAAAGAGGCCTCCGTGCTGCCCCCCGCAGAACTGCCGGTTTCCGCATTGGAAGAGAGCCAGAGTTTTCTTGGCTCCCAGATCAGCCCGGCAGCCATCCTCTGCGAACGCTGGATGAACCAAAAACGCGATGCAGTTGCAGAATTCGCCCAATCCGACGCCGGGCCGGCCTATGCGCGTAAGGTCCTATATTACGCTCAGGATGGAAAGGCGCAGCAATACATGGATTTGCTGTGGGACGTTCAGGCGGTCGTAGACTGGCACCAGTAGCCCCTTCTGGCCGAAGAAAAATCGCCTTCATAGTGTCACATGCGGCAGCGTGTTGGGCATGAAAAGGGGCCGCTTGCCTCGGGTCTTTCATGCCCGTTTTTTTGAGGGCTGTTATGTGTGTCTATCCGGTTTTCCGTGTCGGCCGGCGCCTGGGTCATTTCTGCGGCGTGTCCAAATGAAGCGGTTACACCCAAAGGATGAACCGCTGATGTGGCGAAAAAATTCCCCTTAACATCATAGAAGTAATTGCTATTTCAATCTGCGAATTTAGGCGGCAACGCCGCAAGCAACCTGAAGATTGATCTATGCATGCCCCCTTTGACTTGATTAACGATATTACCGAAGCGCAGACACTTGATGCAAAGCACCAGCTTTTTGCAGGCTTCATGGAAGCGGAATACGGCTATGTCGGTGTAAACTACGGTCTTTTCCTGGACACGCGGTCGCTGCACGCCATTCACAACAACCATGTCTCCAAACGGTCGGGCCTACCCGACGAATGGCGTGAAATCTATCAGCGAAACAACTACGCCTTGGATGACTTTGGTATGCGGATGGGGGCTCTCACACGTCAGCCCATCCTGCAATCCAGTTTTTACCGCCTGTTGGAAGAGGGTGAACTTCCTGGAAATTTTGCCCGTGTCGTTTGTGGGGTCCGCAACTTTGTGTCCTCCGGTGTGGTGCTTCCACTGTACGCCAATGGGGTCAGAGGGATCGTAGGGCTTTTCGATCCCTCCGGGGACATCGTCAAACACGACGCCAGATTTAACCGGGACCGGTCCGTCATCCAGGCGCTGGCCAATCACCTGCACCTGTGCAGCGACTGGTCCGCCGAAGTGGTCATCCAAATGGGTCTGAGCGAGATGAACCTGCAGGTGTTGCGCCTGAAAGCGCAGGGGCTGCGCGTCAAGGAGATCCTGTATGAGATCCAGCGGGAAAACCCCAAAACCGTTGACAATCACATGCTGCGGGTTCGCAAGGCTCTGGGCACGCGCAACGACATGGAAACTGTTCAGCGCGCGGCAAAGCTTGGGCTGCTAAAAGAGGATGGTCTACATGCGCAGGAGGTAAACCCCCAGCTGTATGACGCGCTAAGGCTTCCGTAAAATCAGACTGGAACGCTGTCGATGGAAGGGATTTCGGATCACCTGAACTGATATGGGTTTGACCGAGTGTGCCGCGCCTTTATTGCACAGCCATCATATCGTGAAAGACGCGTCAGAAACTTGGCGAACAACGGGTGTTTCGGTCTCGCGTCAGCCCATGAACAGGTTTCGTTGCTAAACAAACCAATGTCAGCTTTCGTAGCGCCGCGTTTGCAGCTACGGGCCTGAGGATGAGTGCCCGGTATGGGCCGGCTGTTACGTTTTGCCGAGCTGCTTGATATCGCGGCGGATTGCACGATAGACCTTGCGACCCCACTCTGAATAGATTTTGGGACCAGGATGAAAGCCGTCAGGGCTCATTTGTGAGACGTTAGGTTCAAAATCCATTTCAATAAACCGACATCCAGTACGATTGGTGACAAGTTTGCGAAGCGCCCGATCAAATCGTGCTGCCTGTGCACCCAATACCCACCGGAGCGGTTGTGGGAGCAGCGGGAAATGGTGGATTGGCGGAATACCCGATATGCAAATGACATCGGCCTGAAATTTCAGCTCTACCAACTGAAGCAACATCGAAAAACGCTGCAGCCATTCCGATAGAGGCACGCGTGCAGTGATATCGTTTACGCCAAGCGAAACGGACACGATATCAAATTTCTGTGGTGCGCGCTCCTGCAGACGGGCGATCGTATCGGCAGTGGTGGCGCCGGTCTTCGCATCTACAGACCAGTAGACTGTATTCGTCTGCGAAAGCCTTTTGCGCATATGCCCCAAGAGCGCTTCTTCTTGATGCGAGGTGCCGACCCCGACAGCAGAACTGTCGCCGATGATCAATAGACGAAGGTCAGGGCCCTGCCCGCTGACACCATCGCGGCGACCGGAAGGATCAGCCAGGTGCAACGCTGAACGGCGCACAAATGCGCCTTGAGCGACCAAAACTGGAAACAACAGAATTCGTACTGCATGGTCTAACATGTCAGGCTCCAAAACGAGACGCGTTACGGCGAGAGTGACACGGAGAGAGATCATACCGAGCTTCCGTATCGTCCAGAAACTCGTCCGCAAAGCTCGAGAAAATATTTGTTGGTTCTATTGTATATGCTATCGCGTCATGCGGAATTGACGGTAATCAATCGCATGCGCTCGTACCCAGAATTGGCAGTCGTCTGCGCAGGTTGCAGCACCGATAAGTTCAGGCTCCTGACCAGCCATTCGCTGCGGTCTGATCGAATGCGCGCAAAGGGCCGACCAGGCTCGTACATAGTGTTTTTTGGCCAAGAGGACTGGCGTGCTATACTGTTACAAGTGGGCCAATCGGCTATTTTTCTGGGAGGATATCGTCAGACAAAGGCAGTTGTTCTGCCTCTGGGCTGACTAGCCTGGCAAGATAATCGCTCGTCGGGTTTGGGTCAGGCTACATTCGGAAGGCTGAGAAAACTTGACAATGCCCATCGGCTCTTTGTCTCAGCGCATCAACATAATGAAAACCCGGTATAATAGAAGTTGCGACGCGACCAGCACTGCTGCAAAGACTAGTGGCGCGGGTTGCCACCCGGTCAGTTGTTGCATCCAGCCAGCAATCGGCGGCATGAAGGTCGTCCCGAAATAAAGCCAAGTCTGAAAAATTCCCATTCCGATGGCTCGGCTTTCGGGCCGCAGTGCCACGGCTGGCAAAACTAGGATGACCGCTACCGGCAATCCGATCAACAGCCCAGCCCCCAACAGCGCTGCAACCGCCAGACCCGGATGGTCCAGCAAGGGCAGACAACTCGCCCACCCACGACAACAACCGGCCGACCATGAGCCCCGTGACGTCCGGGGAAAGAGCGGCGACGGTAGCGCCCAGTGTCATCGCGAGCAGGCTTAGAACGATCACACGTTTGTCGCTGAACCGCTCTCCCAGCATGCCTGACGGGAAAGCCAAGAAAATTCCCGGCGCGTAGTAAAGCCCAATCAGCATGCCGATTTCGCCAAGGGACAGACCGACTTCCATTTCTAGGCTCGGCCCGATAGCAGCAATTGATTGCACCTGAAATCCAAGGCTCAATCGTGCGACGGTCAGAATCAGAAGCGCCCGCCATCTTTTCGGCATTCAAATAACCACTCGGTGAGAGGGATTTAACGGCGTATGTTGAAGCCAATGCGGTTTCAAGGGGCAGGTTATGCGCGCTTTCAAGACGCCTTCGACCGGCGCCAATCCGCAGCGGTTCACGGGAATTGAATACGAAAGGCAGAAATCGCGCAAAGGAAGACTTTTGTTTTGCGTGGTGCGACTTAGGCCTTCGCTGCAAAAGCGCACCTTGCGAGTGGTTCGAAATCCGATGCCGCTGAGTGAAGTGCGGCCTAGCAAGTCAATCGCGGAAAACAAGTCACGAAATTTGGCAGTCTCTGCCGCCAAATTTTGGCGCAATCGGTTTGCTATCAGGACAGGCTAAACCGCGTAAAGTTCGTCAAGTGTGCCGTGCAGCGCGTGGCGATTGCCCGAACCGGGCTTTGAAGGCACGACTGAAATGTGCCATGTCGTTAAAACCCCAAGAAAACGCAATGCTCGTCAAGGTGCGGCTCGATTGCCCGGGGTCAATCAGATCGCGCCGCGCATTCTCCAGCCGCTGCCCCCAAATCCAACGACTGACCGTTTCGCCCTCTGTGTCAAAGGCACGGTGGACCGTGCTGACATCGACCCCTTGCGCAGCCGCTATCATACCGACACAAAGCTCCGGGTCGCACAGGTTTTGCAGGACATAGGCCTTGATCGCGGCGCGGCGCGCCCCTGACGCGGTTTCCTCCGGTCGGGCCTCGGCGCCGGGCAGCGACAGCAACCCGGCGGTCAGCAGCCCGCGCAGCGCCTCTTCCATCGGGCGTGCGGTCGCGCCGTCCGAAACACTCTGTGCATTGGCCACGGTTTCAACGGCGTGTAGCACGGCGCGGCCGATGCTGGACCCACCCGGAATGCGCCGGGCGGTCAACCGATCCGGCGACGTCAGTTGCGGGCGCAGGACATGGCCTGGTAGAGCAACGACATACTGAGAGAAATCCTCGTCGAAAGTCAGGTCGTAGGGCCTCTTGGTGTCATACAGCACGAAATCCCCAGGCGCGAGCGTCGCCACACGCCCGTCCTGCACAACGGTGCAACGCCCGCGTTTCTGGATGCTGAACAGCAGCTTGTCCTCTTCGTGGCGGGCGATGCTGCCCAGCGTGCGGCGGACCTTTTGCGCGGCGGCGCGCACCTGCGTCACACCGATTTCACCGACTATGCCCGACTCGATCTGGCCATAGAACGGTGCCTCTTGGTTGCGGTGTTCGCAGTCGAGCGAGGTGTATGTTCGGCAGACCGCCTCGATCCAATAAGACAGGCTTTCCCTTGGTGCGACCGAGGATGTGGTCCAAAGCGTTTCCATGACAAAAGTCTATCCGAGCCGCGTTTCCTGTCCAGCAATTTGCAGTGGGCTGCAACTCTCAGTCAAGTTTTGCGCGGCGGGTAGACAAGCTGGGGCGACGGCTCTCCGATTAAGATGGTCGCGGAACATAAAGATATGTCCGACAAGGAGACCCAAATGACCAAGCAAAACCCCAAGTTTCGCGCCGCCGCGGTTCAAGCCGCGCCGGTCTTTCTCGACCTCGAAGCGACGGTGGACAAAGCCATCGGCCTGATTGAACAGGCCGCGCAGAACGGCGCCGAGCTGATCGCCTTTCCCGAAACCTTCATCCCCGGCTACCCGTGGTATATCTGGCTCGACAGCGTCGCGTGGCAGATGCAGTTCGCGCAGCGCTACTTCGACAACTCTCTAGAATACGGCTCACCACAGGCCGAACGCCTTGCCCGCGCTGCGCGCGACAACAAAATCATGGTGGCCCTTGGGCACTCCGAACGCGACGGCGGCAGCCTGTATATGGGCCAGTGGCTCATAGGTCCCGATGGCCGCACCGTCTCCAAACGCCGCAAGCTGAAACCCACCCATGTGGAACGCACGGTGTTCGGCGAGGGCGACGGGCGTGACCTGTCGGTGCATGACAGTGAACTGGGCAAAGTCGGCGCGCTGTGCTGCTGGGAGCATCTCCAGCCGTTGACGAAATACGCCATGTTCGCTCAGAATGAGCAGGTCCATATTGCCGCGTGGCCGAGTTTTTCGATTTTCCCGGGCGGGGCGTACCAGCTTGGACCCGAGGTCAACACCGGAGCCAGCCGCGCCTATGCGGTCGAGGGTGGCTGCTTTGTCATCGCGCCGACCGCCATCGTCTCTCCCGAGATGTCCGAGATCATGTGCGACACCGACACAAAGAAGGCACTTTTGGCCGTTGGGGGCGGCTATGCGCAGATCTATGCGCCGGACGGTCAGATGATCAGCAATACCCTGGCGCCCGAGGAAGAAGGGCTTGTCTACGCCGATATCGACCTTGGCATGATCTCTTTGGCCAAAGGCCCAGCGGACCCGGCAGGGCATTATTCGCGCCCCGATGTCACGCGCCTTGTGCTTGATCGCAGGCCGCGCGACGCGATGTCGGTCCTGAGTTCGGACAGTCCGGCGCGTGACGCCACTAACGAGTTGCCCGAGGAAGAACCTGACCTGAAGGCAGTCTGACAAATGCGTGCATAACCGGCGCATGGGATTTCTCATGCGCCGGTTATGCATGAAATCGGCGGCGATAGTCGCCCGGCGTCAGTCCAACGATTCGGTGAAACACCTTTCGGAAAGAGCCGGTGTCGGAATAGCCGACCTCCCACGCGATGCGCTCGATAGGCTGGCGGCCGAATTGCAGCAGCTCCTGCGCCTTGGCGATCCGAAGGCGTTGGGCGTATTCGGTGGTCGTCAGGCCGGTGGCCTTCTGGAAACGCCGCAGGAAGGTGCGCTCTCCGAGACTGGCCAGATCGGCCAGCTTTGCCAGGCGCGCGTCGCGCCCTTCGTTCGCCTGAAGGAAATGCTGCGCCTTCAGGACCTCGGCATCGCCATGGGTCATGCGGGGCACGAAGCCGCTGTAATAGCTTTGCTCGCGCCCCGGCGGGTCCACCAACATCATCCGTGCGGTCTGCGCCATGACCACCGGGCCGAGGAAGCGGTCCACTAGTTTGAGGCCCAGATCGGTCCAGGACATCAGCCCGCCCGCCGAGATGATATCGCCCCCGTCAATGATCAGGCGGTCTGGGTCCAGCGGCACATCCGGAAAGCGGTCGCGAAAGGCATCGGCATAGGCCCAGTGGGTCGTCACGGCCCGCCCATGCAGCAGCCCGGTTTCCGCCAGCAAAAAGGCCCCGCCACAGACCGAAGCCAGCACTGTACCCTCGGCATGGCACGCGCGCAGCCAGTCGGCCAACGGCGCGGCGGTTTCGGGTGCAATTGGTGCTTCGAGTGATGGGGGCAGGATCAGCACGTGACAGGGTTCGTCACCCGGCCTGTCGGGCGGCGCGTCCAGCGTTCGGACCAAAAGCCGGTCCTTCTGGCTGACCATTCGGCCAGCCACGTGGAACAAGTCCGCCAGCCCCATCGCCGCCGACGTCTGCACCCCCGGATACAGAAGGATGCCGATTCTGAGCTGCTCCATTTGTCGATATCACCCCGCTTTATGTCGATTGCGCCAATAGCGAAAACCGTGACCTTTGGCCAGATTGGCGTCAAGAGACGCGCGAACGGCCCGAAACGGTCACGCGCGCTCATTCGGCACAAAAGGAGACAGCCCATGAAAATCCACCAGATCCGCAATGCCACCCTGATCGTGACCTATGCCAAAAAACGCTTCCTCGTCGATCCCTACCTGGCCGACAAGGACGCCTATCCCGGCTTCGAAGGCACGTTGAATAGCGAGATCCGCAACCCGCGCGTGGCGCTCAGCATGCCGATGGAGAAGATCCTCGACTTCGACGCGCTGATCCTGACACACCTGCACCCCGACCATTTCGACGAAGCCGCGATCAAGCTGCTGCCACGTGACAAGCCGACCTTCGTACAGGACTATTCGGACGCAGAACTGATCAAGGCCCTTGGCTTCACCGATGTGCGCCCGCTGGGCATCGAGACCACCTTTGAGGGTGTCACCCTGTCGCGCACCTGTGGTCAGCACGGCTCGGAACAGGCCTATGTCTACGCCGCCGAACTGCTGGGCAACGTGATGGGCGTGGTGTTCCGTGCCGAGGGCGAAAACACGCTGTATCTTGCCGGTGACACCGTCTGGAACCAGATGGTCGCGACCAACCTCGAAATGTTCAAGCCGGATGTGATCGTGCTGGCCGCCGGTGACGCGCAGGTGCCGGGCCTTGGCTCGATCATCATGGGCACGGACGACGTCAAGACGGTGCATGATGCGGCGCCGACCGCGCAGATCGTCGCCAGCCACATGGAAACCGTGAACCATTGCGCACTGAGCCGGGCCGACCTGCAGGCCTTTGCCGAGGTCAATGGCATGACCGACCACCTGTGGATCCCCGCGGACAATGACGTTCTGGAGTTCTGAGCATGACCGAAGCGAACAAAGCGACCGTCCGTGCCTTCTACGAGGCCATCAACGAGCAGCGTTTCGACGATCTGGCGCAGTATTGTCATCCCGACTTCGTGTTCTACCACCAGGTGGACACGCCGCACCCCGGCGTCGCAGGCTTCCGGGCGTCCGAAGAAAAGAACTTCGCGGCCTTCGATGACTGGCAGATGCCGATTGTCGAGCTGATCGCCGAAGGGGATCAGGTTGCCTCCTACATGATTTTTGAGGGGATCCACGCACGCGACTGGGCGGGAATTCCCGCGTCGGGGCGAAAGCTGAGGTTTTCGCTCTTCATGAAGTTGACCCTCAGGGATGGCTTGATTGTGGAAAAGCGCTCCCATTTCGACCGAGCCGATATCCGGCAACAACTCGCCGGATGACAGCGGCATCCGACACGAAGCGGTCTCGATTCCGCCGCCCGAGCCCCGTATCCGCGCAGTGACGGCTCCGTTTGGTCCTACCGGGATCTAGACGCCCAAGGACGCGGTGATCGCCGCCAAGGCCACTTGCGCGGCGATCACCGAGGCGCTGGTCCCTGATGCGGCCACCATCGCATGTCTCAGCGATCCAGGCCTTCTCCGTATCCGGCAAGGGGGGATCTTCCCCGTTGTTGGCATCGCAGCGGTCGCAATGAGCAGGGCTGTAGAACTCGGTCCCCGATACTCGATCCTGACAGTCGCCCCGACGACAGTCCCCGGCATACGGGCACTTGCCGAAGCCTGCGGAATGGCGAAACATCTAACAGGCGTACACGCCTTGCCGACCGGGGTCTCCAGAGCCAACACACCGGTGACCAAACCCCTCGTGACATGACCGAGTTGGCCCGGAAGGTCCTTGTCTCGAACCAGCCCGACGTGATTGTCCTGGGCGGCGCGATTACGGCAGGTATATCACACCATCTTGCGCCGGAGCTTTCGATTCCCGTGCTGGATGGCCTGTCCTGCATCATTCGACTGGCTGGAAGCCTGGCGACGCACGAGCAGCGGCTTCGGATATGACCCAAGGGTCAAGACGTACCCCCCCTGAAAAGCTCACAGTTTGAAGGCGCACCAGGCCGGGATGGGATGGAAACCAAGGGACTGTGCCGCTCAGCATGAAGGTACCAAACCCCTGCCTCGAAAAGAGAGCACTTATGGGAACCTCAGGGCAGGTTTTCCTTGAAATAGATATCGAACTTCAGAGGATCGGGCGGCACTTCAGGTGCAGCCAAGGTTCTGATCGCTCGGTCTATCAATGCATCCGGGTCCTGATCGAAAACCGCATCCATCGTCCCGTCTAAGAGCGCTCGCCGTGTGTCGGTAGTCAGCCCATGGCCCACGAAAACCACGTCGTCTCGCCCAAGTTCACGCAGCGCCCGAGTGATCCCGCTGGACGACCCACCGACATTGTAGATCCCAACTAGTTCCGGCTCCTGCTCAATCAAAGACTGCGTATGACGGTAGTTTTCGCCCGCATCGTCATGACCTTCACGCAGACCGACCAGCCTGAGCCCCGGAAACATCTCTTCGATCACGCTCAGAAAGCCTGCCTCGCGATCACTGTGCGCACGGTAATTTCGACTACCCGCCACCAGCGCAACGGCACCGTTGCCGCGTCCGGAAAGCCGCCCGACGAGCAATCCCCCAGTGCGGCCAACGGCATAGTTATCCAGCCCAACATGAGCGACACCGGTTCGTTCACCTAGGTTTGATACGATGGTGACAAGATTTACACCCTGGCCTGCGATTTCGGCCGCCGCCGCCCGGACCTCAGGATGTTCGATGGCGAAAAACGCGATGCCATCGGCCCATCCTGCGCTCTTGCGCAGTGCAGTTGCAAGCGCACCGGCATCGAAACTGTCGATGAAGTAGCAGCGCAAGAACGGATCGGTCGTACCGGAGCGCCCGATACGGTCGCGCACCCGGTCGCCCAGAAGCCGCAGATAGGGATTGGTCCCAGCGGGCAGCAGAACAGTCACGTTCATCGGCCTCGCCGCTCCGATGTGCGCGACCTCGTCCTCACCAAGATAGCCGACCGCGCGCGCCGCATCCAACACCCGGCGACGAGTGCGCTCCGCCACGCCCTTCCGCCGGTTTATAACCCGGTCCACCGTTGCCATGGAGACACCTGCGCGTGCAGCAATGTCTACAAGAAGCGGCTTTTCCCCAGTGTCAGGCATACCAACCCCTCATAATCCATCATTTCAATTTTCTGGACCAATCATGCCTCAGATCACTAAACTCGTCAAAGCTGTCGTATTTTGGGAGGAGGCGCGTCATTTTTCGAATGACACCCCTCAAAATACATCACATACTCTGGGAGGAGAGAGATGACACATTCATTCAATCTGAACCGCCGGTCCATGCTCGCCTTGGGCGGTGCGGCCCTTGCCGCCCCCCTGGTCGCTTGTCCCGCACTAGCCGCCACAACCCTGCGCTACGGTCACAACAATGAAGTCGCCTCGGTCGCTGGCGCTCAGGCCGACTGGTTCGCAGATGCTTTAGGCCAGACTTCGGGCGGCGATATTGAAGTGCAGGTATTCCCGAACTCGCAGCTGGGTAAACTGCAGGAACTGGCAGAGGCGGTGTCGCTTGGCACCATCGCATTTTCCCACAATACCGCAGGCGCGCTCGGCTCGCTTTACCAGCCCTTTGCCGCGCTCGACACGCCGTATCTTTATCGTGACATCGACCACCTGATGGCAGTGACGGACGTGGAAAGCCCAGTGATGCAGGAGCTGAACAAGGGACTGATCGAAGCTGCAAATGTACGTGTGATCTACGCCCACTATTTCGGACGCCGGAACCTGACGTGCAACAAAGCGATCATGAGCCCTGCAGACCTTCAAGGCACAAAGATCCGCGCTGTGCCCTTCCCAATCTACACCACCGCCGTCGAAGGCATGGGCGCCGTGGCCGTGCCTGTCGACTGGTCCGAAGTTCCCACCGCGCTGGCCACCGGGGTCGTGCAGGGGCAGGAAAATCCTGTCAACGTGGTCCTGAACGTGAAACTCTATGAGGTGCAGAGCCATCTCATGCTGACTGGCCACATGTCCAACGCCGAAGTCGTCGTAATGAACGAAGATGTCTGGCAGGGCATGTCTGCCGCCGAACAGGACGCCGTCCGGGAAGCAGCAAGCCAGACCCGCGAGAAGGCGACCAAGGCCATTCTCGACAACGAAGCCGGCGAAACCCAACAGCTGCGCGATCTCGGCATGACCGTAATCGGCGAAGAGGACGGTCTCGACATCGCGGGCTTCCGCGACGGCGTGTCCAAGCTGGTCGACGCGCGTTTTGGAGCGGAATACGGTGACCTTTACGCCAAGATCGCAGCGGTCGGCTGATGACACGGAAGATGCCCACTCTTCGCATCGCGCTCGGGCGGGTTGCGGGGATCGGGGTGGGGCTTGGCCTCACCCTGCTTGCCCTCATGGCCAGTCTCGTGGTCCTGCAGGTCGCGGCGCGCAATTTCTTCGATCTCGGACTTCCATGGGCCGACGAACTGGCGCGATTTTGCGGAATTGGACTGGTATTTCTGTCCGTTCCTGCACTCGCTGGCCGCCAGGCGTTGGTGTCGGTGACACTGCTGCCCGACCTGTTGAGCAAGCGTCCGGCCCGCTGGCTGGCGCTCCTGTCCGACATCGCCACCCTCGCTTTCGGTGTGCTGCTCCTATGGAGCTTTGCCGAATTCTTGCCTCGCGCCGGTAAGTTTCTGACCCCTGCAATGCGTGTGCCGAACTGGTTCTATTATTCGCTTGCTCTGACCGGATCGCTTTTCATGACACTTGTCGCCCTGGAACGCACAGTCGCCACCCTGCGCGGCAGGTGCCCGTCGGCACCCTATGGCGAACCCTCTGCCGAAGAGGCGCTGGAGACCACATGACCGCCCTGCTACTGACCCTCTTCGTTGTCTTGCTCGTTGCAGGCGCGCCAATCGCGGTTTGCCTAGGCCTCTCTTCGGCGATTGTGATCGTCACACAAGGTCTGCCGGTTTCAGTGCTGGCACAACGCAGTCTGAACGCACTCGACAGTTCGCCATTGCTGGCCGTACCACTCTTTATCTTCGCCGCTTCGCTTCTGAACGCGACCGGCGTAACCACTCATCTTTTTGACCTCGTGCGCATGGTTCTGGGCCGTATCCGCGGCGCTGTGGCCCAGGTATCGATCCTCGTATCACTGATTTTCTCAGGCGTCTCCGGTGCCGCGCTTGCCGATATCGGCGCATTGGGCAAGATCCAGATCGACCAGATGACGCGCCAGGGCTACAAACCCGAATTCGCCTCTGGCCTTACCGTTGCCGCCGCCACCATCGGTCCGATTTTTCCGCCTTCAATCCCGATCATCATCTACGCCAGCGTCGCCAATGTCTCGGCCGTGCAGTTGCTGCTCGCCGGAATCGTACCGGCGCTGTTGCTGACCGTGTTCCTGATGATCCAGGTCGCCATTGTCGCCCGTACCAAATCCCTGCCGCGCGACGACATCGCCGCGCGCCCCGCAGATATAGCAAAAAAAGCCGTCATCTCGTTCCCGGCGCTTCTCGCCCCCATACTGCTTATTACGGGCCTGATGTCAGGCTATTTCGGTCCAACCGAGGTGGCAGGCGTCACTGTCGCCTATGCCACACTGATCGGAATCTTCATCTATCGCAGCCTGACACTGCGCGGTTTCATAACCGCCCTACGGGAAACCACCACAGCCACCGCGAACATCCTCTTCGTCGTGGCAACTGCAGCCCTCTTCGCCTGGGTTCTCACGCTTGATCAGGTCCCGATGAAGGTCTCTGGCCTTCTCCTTGGCCTGTCCGATAACCCACTCGTGCTGCTGCTTTTGGTGAACGTGCTCCTGCTGGTCGTCGGCATGATCCTCGAATCGATTGCAGCGATCCTCATCATCGCCCCCATCGTGGCTCCGGCCCTGACCATGGTCGGCGTCGACCCATTACAGCTCGGGATCGTGTTCGTCCTGAACCTGATGATCGGGCTGCTGACCCCGCCGGTGGGAATGTCGCTCTATATGATCACCATCATTACGAAAATGCCGATCACCCGCGTCATCGCCGGCGTGATCCCCTTCTTCCTCCCACTACTCCTGAGCCTCCTGGTTGTCACTGCCATTCCGGCACTGTCCACATGGCTCCCTAACACACTGATGAAATGAGGCGCGCATGAGCAATCTACTCGGCCCGATCCGCCAACTTGGTATCGTCGTGGACGATATCGAACAGGGAATGAAGCACTGGTCTGACGTCATGGGCGTTGGCCCGTGGTTCTATAACCCGCAGGTTCCGATCGTGGATTATACATATGATGGGCAAAGCTACGAACCGCACAACTCGGTCGCGCTGGCCAACTCCGGCGACATGCAGGTTGAGCTGATCCAGACACGCAACGACGTACCTTCGATGTATCGCGACTACATGCAAAAGGGGCTGCGCGGACTGCAACACGTCGCTTTTTGGACCAAGGATTTCGATGCCGACCTGGCCATGATGAAGGAGCGAGGCTTCACCGTGAAGATGTCAGGCTGCGTCGGCGAAAACGGGCGCTTCGTTTATTTCGCCGAGGAACATCACCCCGGCACCTGTATCGAACTATCTGAGGTGATGGGCCCCAAAGGGCGTCTGTTTGACTTGATCCGAGCAGCGTCTGTCGATTGGGATGGTACCGATCCAATCCGCCCGTTCCCGGACTTCTCGGCTATCTGACATGAATTGCATCGTCGCAGAGTATCTTTTGGAAACCCCGTTCCCCCTGGCCGATGTCGCCGCAATGATGGCTGGCGAACAATCTTCCGGCACCTTCGTGCGCGTCGCGGGCGAAACCGACGAATTGCGTGCGCGATCAGCCGCCGAGGTTCTTAGCATCGAAGAATTGGGCGAGCTGCCCGCCCCGACGCTTGCCTCCGCCTATATCGACCGCAAGGGCGCGCCAGGTCCGGCGAAGCGGGCCCGCGTACGTATCGCCTTCCCTACAAGAAATATTGGGCGCAACTTGCCCACGCTGGCGGCGACCGTCTCGGGAAATCTTTATGACATCGGCGAGATCACCGGGTTGAAACTCCTGGATATTTCAGTTCCGGCGGAGTATCGCGCGCGCTTCCCCATACCCGTGCAAGGGATCTCGGGTACCCGGGCGAGTCTCGGTGTGACCGGGCGGCCCGTTTTTGGCACCATCATCAAACCCAACGTCGGCATGCACCCGGATGCCATTGCGGCGCTGGTCGGCGACCTCTGCGCTGCAGGCGTGGATTTCATCAAAGATGACGAGGTCTGTGCCAACCCTGACATCGCACCGCTGTCCAAACGCGTCCCCCTGGTCATGGAGGCAATCAAACGGGCAGAGGACGCCTCGGGCCGCCGTGTAATGATGGCCTTCAACATTACCGACGAAGTGGACGCAATGCGCCGTCACGCGGACCTCGTGGTCGCACATGGCGGCACCTGCGTCATGGCTTCGCTCAACTGGTGCGGTCTTTCGGGAATCGAGAGTCTGCGCAACCATACTGACCTCGCCATTCACGCTCACCGGAATGGCTTTGGTGCCATGAGCCGTCACCCAGCGCTCGGAATCGCGTTTCCGGCATATCAGGCTCTGTTCCGGCTCGCCGGTGTCGATCATATGCACGTGCATGGGATCGGTGGCAAATTCGTGGATAGCAGGGACGAGGTGACCGAGGCCGCACGCGCCTGTCTCGCCCCGCTGACCCCAGGTGCCGACGACCGGGTCATGCCCGCGTTTTCCTCTGGCCAATGGGCCGGCACGCTGCCTTCTGCAATGGAAGCCTCGCAGAACGAGGATTTCATGTTCATGTGTGGCGGAGGCATCCTCGCCCATCCCGGCGGCCCGTCCGCCGGCATCGCCTCGCTTCGTGAAGCCTATGCGGCGCTTGCAGCCGGCGAGGACCTCGCGACTGCGGCAAAGGACCATGCAGCTCTTGCCAGCGCTCTAGATTTCTTTGGGGCAAGCTGATGGGCGCGCGCATCGTTTTCATCGGTGACGATTTCACCGGGGCCTCGGACAGTCTCGCATCCTACGCACGACGTGGGCTGCGGACACGGCTTGTCACGGGTCATACCACACCGCAGGGCAACCTCGATGTATTGGGCGTTGCGACGGACCTCAGATCGCTCTCTCCGGTACGCGCGCTGGACACCTTGCGCACGCTCTGGCCGATGATCGAAGCTGAAAAGCCCGAGGTTATCCATCTCAAGGTCTGTTCGACCTTTGACAGCGCGCCTGGGGTTGGCTCCATCGGGGCCATCGCGCGTGAGATTCAGCATCTTTTCGAGCCTGAAACGTTTGCCGTCATCGGCGGACAGCCGAGCTTGGCGCGATACTGCGCTTTTGGCAATCTCTTCGCCCACGGCCCGGGTGGCGCGGTGCATCGCATTGATCGCCATCCCGTCATGGCCCGCCATCCCGTAACACCAATGAACGAAGCCGACCTGGGGCTCCACCTCGCGGCACAGGGACTGGATCTGCCGGTGCGGATCCTTGTATCCGACCTTGATGAGTCTGCAACAGTGGCTGAACGCTTGGGCGATGGTCCTGCGCTGGTCGACAACACTTGCGCACTTGATCAGCTTCACATTCGGGCTGCACTGGACCGAATACCGGGTCGCAAGCTGCTCGTTGGCGCCAGTTCAGTAGCGGAGATCCTCGGCGATCAGATCACTGAACTGTCTCCCGTCACGCTGCCCCCGCGCGACGGCAGCACCCTAATCTTTGCCGGGTCTCGCTCTTCGGTGACAGCGGCACAGGTTGCAGCGGCCACCGAGTTCGAGTGCGTGGCTCTGTCCCCAGATCTTCTGTCCGAAGATGGCGCAGCGCAAAGGATTGCCAGGAGCTACCCCAAGAACAAGGATTTGCTCCTCCACCTTGTTCCGGACGCCGATTATTGCTGTGAACCGGCAGTGCTTGCTGACGCCTGCGCAGCTTTTGTGCAGGATTTCGTGGCAGCCCGTCCTGTGCGTGCGCTCGGGCTTGCTGGGGGCGACACTTCGAGCCGTATCGTGACTCGGCTCGGGTTCGACGCACTCGATTTCCACCGGGATCTTGGTCAGGGCGCTTGCGTTTGCATTGGACGCCACGGGGATCCCTCACAAGATGGCTTGCCCGTGATGCTTAAAGGCGGACAAATGGGGGCAGTTGGCTTGTTCAATGATTTTACGGCCCAAAGCAAGGCAGACCTAAAGGATGTGTCTGCGAAGGCCGACAAGAGTTGATCCCTGTTGCCGCACCTGCAGTTAGGCATCGCTGCACCTTGCACGAATGCCGCGAAGAGCTGTCAGCGGACATATGTCGCACCCAGGGAACTCGACGACAATACTGGGCGCTCAGAGCAATAAGAGCTGCGCCCAAAGCCCATGCGTGGAAACCCCAGGCAGTGTTCCGCCTGGGGGGCGGTCTACCCGTACATCCGCAGAGCGCAGTTGGTGAAATCAAACGAACTCGAAGTATTCCCAGATCTGCCCATGCAACACAGTTTGGTCGAAACTGATGGTGATGGCATCACCGGTTGTGCCAAAGCCGATTTCGAAATTGCCGCTACTGGAATCCCGGGTGACATGAATACCTTGGGTGGCCATTGCTGCTTCTACTTCCTCGGCGCTTGCCGTCGAGGTATCAACATCGACACCAAATCCCTGCAGGCGTAGGATATCGCCGCCGAAACGCTGCATGGTGATCCGATAGGCGTGCGGCACAATGACCGTCACTTCTTCGATCTCGATATTCGCGGTGCTCTCGACCCAAGTGACGTTCTCGCCAAGTTGAGACATGATCAGCTGCGCACGCATCTTGCCGACTTCATGGACGCATACAACTTCGCACGCAGTTTAAAGACCCTGAACGGCCTCACACGCTGCGAATACATCTGCAAAATCTGGACTTCAGAGCCAGATCGTTTCATCCTAAATCCGATCCACCAGACGCCGGGACTGAACACCTAGGACGCAACAAGGGCGCTTTGGCGCGGAACCGGACTTGCGGCGGTGCGGCACGCAAATCTTGACCTTGCAGGCTTCGGCGCGACTACCCGGATGACCGGTTCCAGCCCCAAAGCGGACGCGGCAGCTACCACCGCTCGCTCTCGACAGCTCCAGCAGGGAGGGCGGTTGGACTAAGCCGCTCTGCGGCAGGGGCGCTTTTGGCTGATGGCGTGCAAGCCCGTAGCGGGGGGGATGCGACCTTTCTGACCTGCCTAATGATTGGGGTCTTCTCATGACCCTAGAAATAGACAGTACGATCAGGTAGATATCTAGAAGCTCTATTCATCAGTTGGCGCATCCTATGTCAAAGCCGAGACCACCGCGAAAGCCACGTTCTGATGCGTCAGAAACCACGCGTTACAATTTGCTGTTAGCTGCGCGGGAAGCCTTTGCCGAGGCGGGGCTGGAAGGGGCGCGGGTGGATGATATCGGGCGGCGCGCCGGATCCAACAAGCAGCTTGTGTATCATTATTTCGGCAACAAGGATGGGCTTTATACTGCCGTTCTTGAACAGGTTTATTCCGAGATTCGCGAACGGGAGGCCGCACTTGACCTAAGTGCCTTTCCTCCCGAAGAAGCGATGCGGCGGCTGATTGATTTTTCGTTCGAACATCTGCGCGACAATCGTGATTTCGTGCGGTTGCTGGCTGACGAAAACACCCATGGCGGGCGGCATTTGATCGGGCTGGACACGGTGCGGGACGCCAACTCAACGATCATCGAACTGATTGGTGAAACCCTTGAACGCGGCGTGCGCGATGGCGTCTTTCGGCGGGGTCTTGATCCGCTGCATGTGTATCTGTCAATTGCCGGGATGTCGTTTTTCAACTTTGCGAACGTTCACACACTGAGCCGGATTTTCGACCGGGTTCACGACACGCCGGCTGCCCACGCCGAACGGTGCGCCCATATTGTGGATTTTACCCTGAACGCGATCAGGGTGCGTACCGATCCCGGCCTTACCGGCTGAGGGGTCGTTTTGCCGGTAAGGCCACGGGTTCAATCGGCCACGCTTTCCAGATCAAGAAGTTTGTAAATCCGTTGGGTATAGACGCCAAAGGAATCCTGCGTTTTCATCGCAAGTTTGCGCGGGTAAGGCAGGTCGATGGGAAAATTATCGGCCATGCGCGCAGGGCCAGCCGTCAACACCGCGCAGCGAGAGCCCAATAACACCGCTTCCTGAATGGAATGGGTTACAAACAGGATCGTCTTGTTCGATGCTTCCCAAATGCGGAGGATTTCGAGGTTCATCTTTTCTCTGGTCAGCGCATCCAATGCGCCAAATGGTTCGTCCATCAGCACCATTTTAGGGTCGTGAACCAAGGACCGTGCAATTGCGGCGCGTTGTTGCATGCCGCCCGACAATTCGTAGGGGTAGCGGTCTTCGAATCCGCCAAGACCGACCATCTGCAGCAGATCGCGGGCGCGTTCGCGGCTTTCTTTTACGGGCAGGCCTATGATTTCGGCCGGAAGCATCACGTTGTCGATGATCCGCCGCCATTTCAGCAAAAGCGCCTGTTGAAAGACCATGCCGATGTCACGACTGGGGTCGAAGGGAGCACCGGGAGTTCCGATTTGAACGGTCCCGACATCAGGCTTTATCAGGTCGGCAAGGATTTTCAGCACGGTCGATTTACCACAGCCGGAGGGGCCAACCAGCGATACAAACTCGCCCTCGTTCACATCGAGCGTGACATCGGACACCGCCAGAACGTCGCGATCGCGTGTGTGGTAGACTTTGCGGACGTTTTCCATCCGGATGATCGGAGTGCCGGTCATGTCAGCCACCTTTCGAGGTTTTCCGCGACAAAGGCATCGTCGGTTAAATGCGGGTGATCCCGGGCGACTCGGGCGATTTCATCAGCCTGGCCAGAGCTTAGCACCTCATTGGGGCTGAGGCATCGGGTGTGGGTCAACAGACCTTGTTTGCGCAACACTTCGTGGCATCCGGCGATGGCGCCGCGAAACCCGTTGGCCACGTCAAAGAGCGCGGCGTTGCAATCGGTGACTTCGCTGTCGAGCGCGAGCAAATCTGCGGGTATCATGCCGGTTTGGGTGGCGTCGCGGCAACGGGCGTAAAGGTCGACAGCCGCTTTGGTCCATACCGACCAATGGCCAAGAAGCCCGCCGCGTATGTGCAAGGTCAGCGGCGCGCCATCGCGGGCAAGGGTAAATGGGGTGAGCAGGTCGCCAACGATGTGATCGTCGTTGCCCGTATAGAGCATTACGCGGTCTTCGGCGCGCGCGGCTGCGACACCGCGTATCACGTCCAAGGTTGCGTAGCGATCAAAGGGTGCCATCTTGATGCCGATTACATTTTCGATTTCGGCAAACCGGCGCCAGAATTCATAAGGTAACTTCATGCCGCCCACCGCGGGTTGCAGGTAGAACCCAAACAGCGGAATTTCCTCTGCGACGGCCTGACAATGGGCGATGATGTCATCAATGCTTGCGCCTTTGAAGGCGGCAAGGCTGATGAGCCCAGTATGATAACCAAGCCCGCGCGCGATTTGTGCTTCGCGCTTGGCCTGGTCTGTGCGCCCGACAATGCCGGCAACGCGCACAAGGGGTTTGTCAGTCCATTCATCTGCGGCTTTGGCACAGGCGTCCAGCACCGCCTCATAAAGTCCGTGTTCGCGGATTTCAAACTGGGTTGTATGTACGCCAACAGCAAGCCCGCCTGCGCCTGCGTCGAGATAGTAGCGGGTCAATGCCCGCTGTCGAAGGTGATCAAGTTTGTTGCCCTCATCCAGCGCCAGAGGGTGGGCGGGAATAACCGTGCCCTTGCGCAGCAAATCTAGTACGGGAGGGGGGATGTCTGTCCAATGTGTCATGTGGAACTGCCTTGTCGGGAATGGGGTTTAAGCATCAATTCTTGTGATGCCGTTTTGATCGGTTAGTAGCGCCCATCGCGGGCCTCGAATTTGGTGGGTTTTCCAAGGCTTGGCATGTCACGCGCTGTCCAGTCCGCCACCCAATCCAGCAGCCGTGCCAGCGGGACAGTCGGATAGCCGAAAAGATCAAATGCAGCGGCGGAATTGTTCAGCCACGCGGTGGGCGATGGGGTGCCTGCAATAATGGCCTCGCGCCCCATGCGCCGGGCCAATTCATTTGCCAACCAAGCCACAGGCAGGGTTTCCGGCCCGCTGACGTTCAGCGGAGTTGTCGGCGTGGTGGCATGTGCCAGTGCGCGCAAAGCATAGCGGTTTGCATCGCCTTGCCAGATCAGGTTGACGTGGCCAGTGCCGACATTGACAGGTTGGCCCGCGCGAATGGCATCAGCGATATCGCACAGCACACCGTAGCGCAGGTCGATTGCGTAATTGAGACGAATGATCCGCCCGGGGGAGCCGTGCACCTTTGAGAAATGTTCAAACATCCGCTCGCGTGCCACGCAGGATTGCGCATATTCGCCCGGTGGGTTGGGGGCCAGACTTTCGTCGGCACCGATGTCTTGGATCGGGACAAAGGGATAAACGCACCCTGTGGAAAAGGCAGAAATGCAAGCGTCAGGGAATGTTTCGGCGACCATGCCGGGCAGATAGCTGTTCATCGCCCATGTCAGGCCCTGGTTGCCGGAGGAACCGAATTTGTGACCCGCCATGAACACAATATTCCTAACGCGCGGCAGGCGGGTCAATGCGTCCCGGTCCAGCAGATCAGATTTGATCGTTTCGACCCCCCAGGCATCCAATTTCTGGCGTGTCTGCGCGTCAGAAAATCGGGCGACACCAATCACGCGCCGGTCGGGCAGGGCGCGTGCGGCCATACGTGCCAGGCTGGGGCCAATTTTTCCGCCGACACCCAGCACCATGACGTCACCGTCGAGCGTTTCCAGATCGCGGATTGTCGCAGCGTCCGGCCGGGAGAGGAGTTCCTCCAATGTTTCCAGGTCAGGTATCGTTGCGGGGAGGTGTTCAGTGATGGTTTCCATAAGGAATTTCCTTCTTGGTCAGGCGGCGTGATCGGGGCGGCGTGGCACCCAACAGTGGAGGATTTCAGATATTTGGAGTGATTTCGGGGTGGATCGTCGCGCGGTTATGTCGGAGCACCGTCAAGGCGCGCGTCCTTGACCACGAAAATCCGTTCCAACAGCATGACAAAGCCAAAGAGCGCGACGCCAAGTAGGCTTAGCAGGATCACGGCCATGAACATTGCTGCGGTATCCAGCGTCGATTGGACCTGTATCATCAGATAGCCAAGCCCCTGACTGGAGGCCACGAATTCACCCACGATGGCACCGGCAACAGCAAGGATTGCGCCGACTTTCATGGATGAAAAGATATAGGGCAGCGCGCTTGGAAACTGAATTTTGCGAAAGATCTGCCAGCGCGTGCCGTTAAGGGCGCGCACCAGATCCAGAAGATCGGGTTCAACTTCGCGCAGGCCGCGGGCGGTGGTGATCAAGATGGGGAAAATCGAAATCAGGAAGGCAAAAAAGATATTGGTGGTGATGCCATAGCCAAACCAGACAATGAGCAGGGGCCCCAAAGCAACCTTGGGTATCATGGAAATTGTGATGAACAAAGGGAACAGCGCCGCCCGTAACAGCCGAAACCATGAAAAGAGCATGGCCATCAACACACCCGTCGCGATGGCCAGTCCGTAACCGACAAAAATTTCCGTCGCGGTGACCAGCGTGTTGTTGCCCCATTGATAGACAGGGTTGGTCAAGGTGGACAGGGTTGCGCCGGGCGAAGGCAGGATGAATGCCGGCACAGCGCCTGATGCCGTCACTGCCCACCAAAGCGCAAAGACCGCAATATGTGCCGCTGCCCCCAGCGCCCAATTTGACCACCCTTCCGGCAGAAACGGCTGACGACGTTTTGGCGTCAATTTACTAGCGTCGGTCATCGGCTGATCCTTTTATCAAACGTTTGGTTGACAATGTAGAGAATAATTTTGCCTGTCAATATTGTATTATATCGAATATCCGCTCTGTTAAGTGGGGTCGCAAAGGGATCTGTGGGAATTACATCAACCATTTGGTTGAAGTTTGTTGACAGATTCATATTTGCGCGTCTAGCGTCGGTAGAGACAGCGCGGGCTAAGTTCTGAAGCGGCCCGCGCAGTCGATGAAATCGCAACCGGGAGATTGCAAAATGAAGCGCATGTATTTGAAATTGGTAGGGGCCTGTGCATTTGTGCTCGCGCCGATGACCGCTGAGGCCAAGCCTGTCAGCCTCATCCTCAATTGGCAGGCAGGTGCGGACCACGGGCCGATTTATTATGCGCTTGCGCAGGGCTGGTATGAAGAGGCCGGGATTGAGTTGGAAGTCGAGCCAGGAAAAGGATCGGGCATGTCTGCGCAGAATGTTGGGGTCGGTGCCAACGATCTGGGCATTGCAGAGCTTGGCACCGCCTTTCTGGCGAAATCCAAAGGCGCGGAAATCACCGCGATTATGGCCCTTTATGCGAATTCGCCGTTTGCTTTTTACTGGAAAAATTCCAGCGGTATCGCAGGCCCCGAGGATTTTGCGGGGCGGACCTTGGGCAACCCATCAGGTGATGCGGCACGGGTGATGTGGCCCGCATTCGCCAAGGCGGCAGGGGTTCCCGAAGACGGGCCAGAGTTTGTGAATATCGCGCCTGCGGCTAAAATCCCGACCTTGGCGGCGGATCGCGTGGACATCATAAGCGATTTTTACAATGCGCATGACCTAAAGCTGAAAGAGTTCGGCGACGATCTGGGTTTCTTGCGCTGGAGTGAGATCGGCCTGAACCCATACGGCAACTCTTTTATCGCCAACAACGAATTTCTTGCGGAAAACGAAGACCTTGTGCGCGCCTTTACCGAGATTACGCAAAAGGCCTATCGCGCCTGCGTCGAAGACCCATCGCCGTGCATGGATGCCTTGCTGGAAAATGCCAGCGGCTTGCAGCGTATAGATTTGGAAAATACCTGGGGCCGCGTTACGGAATTGATGACCACAGAGGCCACGGTGAACGAGGCGCTTGGCTGGTTCGATCCTGAGCGGATCTCCGAGACTTATGAGCTTGTTGATACTTATTTTGGCGTCGACACCCCGTTTGATATCGAAACCGCCTACACCAACGATTTTCTGTCCAAAGAGATCAAGATGACCGCAGCAAAGTAGGGCGCAGGCGCAGCCCTAGTGCTGCGTTATTGCAGCTTTGTTTTTGTATTGGCAGAACTTTCAGGCGGTACCGTTGCTGACTGAGCTACCCCCGAAATTCGGGCACTGACGTAAGCTGCGATTTGCTGTCCGTTGATCTTCCACACGAAGGAGATCGACGATGTCGAAAGGGAAACAACATCACCCAGAGTTCAAGGCCAAGATCGGGGAATGAGCCATGTCGCGCCACTGGTCCGAGCGACAATGGCGAATGCCGTCGCCAATGATTTCTTGGCCAGAAAGCTCAAATCCTGGACCGGCAAGTGAGGCGCAAGATGATCGAGCCGAACCTGCCGGGCTTGTCTGTCGGCAAGCAATGCGCGTTGCTGTCGATCGCGCGGTCGTCGTTTTACTATGAACCGAAAGGCGAAAGTGAGAAGAGGGTTGCCGTGGGCTGGTCAGCATCGATGGCTATCACGGCAAGATTGGATGCCGTATTTGGGAACCCCAGGGGGCCGGTCACCTGTCCGGCCGAGACACTGCGCGACCACGGAATCGCCGAGGCCCTTGTCGGGATCGATGGCGAGATGCGCGCGATGGGCCTCCGACCCGATGGGAAGGCCTGGACCATCGCGGTCGAGGCGCCGGACCCGGAGCGCCATTGATCGCGTCGCTGGGCTCCGTAACTGTTGTCGCCCGCACCTGTGCCGAAACCGATGCCTGGGCGACGGCCCTCATGGTGCTTGGGCCGGACAAAGGCGCGACGCTCGCAAGACAAACCGGGCTCGACGCCCTGTTCCTCCTGCGCGATGATGATGCCAGCCTAAGGGGCGTGGGAGTCGGAGGACTTTTCTCCGAAGAGCCAGCGGCAATCGCCTCCGCAGGAGAAAGATGAGCAGCATGGAAACCACCCGCACCGATCACCTCAAGACCGCCATTCTGCTGCTGGCCGCGGCCGGGTTGACGTTGGGACTTGCCTTCTACTTCGCGGGCCGGACCGACATCGCCGACCTGGTCTGGATCGTCGGTGTCTTTCCCGCACTCGCCGCGCTCGTGGTCGAAATTCTGCGCAGTCTGCGTTCCGGCGAGGTGGGCCTCGATATCGTCGCTGCGCTGTCGATGTCGGCGGCGCTTCTCTTCGGCGAAACGCTTGCGGCGGCCGTCGTCGCGGTGATGTATTCCGGGGGCACATTCCTCGAGGCCTTCGCCGAGGGCCGCGCCCGGCGCGAGATGCATGACCTCCTTTCCCGCGTGCCGCGGAGCGCGACCCGGCACCGCAACGGTGGGCTGGAGGAGGTGCCGCTCGGCGAGATCGCCCCGGGCGACCGCCTGCTGATCCGGCAGGGCGACGTGGTGCCGGTGGACGGCACGGTGGTCTCCGACACGGCATTCCTCGACACCTCGGCACTGACCGGGGAGTCCCTGCCGGTGCGGCTGGCGCGCCGGGCCGAGGCGATGAGCGGTGCGACAAACGCGGGCGAGGCCTTCGACCTGACGGCGACCCGAGAAGCGAAGGACAGCACCTATGCCGGGATCGTCCGGCTGGTGGAAGAGGCGCAGGCGTCGAAGGCGCCGATGTCGCGGCTGGCCGACCGCTGGTCGCTGGGCTTTCTCGCGGTCACGCTCGGCATCGCCTTCGCAGCGTGGTGGCTCACCGGGGATCCGATCCGGGCCGTTGCCGTGCTGGTCGTCGCCACGCCCTGTCCGTTGATCCTGGCCGTGCCTGTGGCTCTGGTCGCCGGTCTTTCGCGCGCGGCGCATTTCGGTGTGCTGATCAAGGGCGCCGGGCCGCTTGAGACGATGGCGCGCATCCGCACGCTGATCCTCGACAAGACGGGGACCCTGACGGATGGCCGTCCTCAGATCGTCTCGATCGACAGCCACGATGGCATGAGCGAAGACAACATCCTGCGCCTCGCGGCTTCGCTCGACCAGGCGTCGAAGCACCCTGTAGCGCAGGCCATCGTAGCCGCCGCGAAGGCACGGGGCTTCACGCTGCCGGTTCCGTCAGACGTGGCCGAGATACCGGGCGAAGGCGTCGTGGGCCATGTCAAGGGCCGGAAGGTCATCGTCGGTGGAGATGCCTTCGTCGCGTCCCGCGTCGGACGGCGGCCGGACGATCATTCGGCAATCGCAGCCGGTTCGGTCCTCGTCGCCGTCGCCGTGGACGGGCACATGGCAGGGTACCTCGTGATGTCCGATCCGTTGCGCGAAGGCGCGGGCCAGATGCTCGACGGTCTGCGCCGCGAGGGGATTGCGCGCATCTTGCTGGCCACCGGCGATCGCGCCGATGTGGCCGAGCGCGTGACCGAGGGGCTGGGCCTCGACGGTCTGCGCGCGGGTCTCACGCCCGATCAGAAGGTTCTGCTGGTGCTGAGCGAGCGCAAGAACGGGCCCGTCATGATGGTGGGCGACGGCGTCAACGACGCGCCAGCACTCGCGGCGGCAGATGTGGGCGTTGCGATGGGCGCACGTGGGGCAGCGGCCTCGGCCGAGGCGGCGGACGTCGTGCTCCTCGTGGACCGCATTGACCGGCTGGGCCCGGGCATCGAGATCGCGCGAGGTGCGCACCGCATCGCCGTGGAAAGCGTCGTGGCCGGGATCGGCCTGTCGGTCATGGGCATGATCGCGGCCGCTTTGGGCTATCTCACCCCGGTTCAGGGCGCACTCCTGCAGGAGGCAATCGACGTGGCGGTGATCCTCAATGCCCTGCGCGCGCTGCGCATCGCACCCCATGAACCCACCATTCCGAAACCAAAGGGTGTCTCCGCCGGGCAGGCCGAGATCGCGCAAGGAGCCAAGCCATGAGCCGCCTCTCACATTCCGAGATTCATATGGCGCATCGCATCGGCTGGCTGCGGGCGGCCGTGCTGGGCGCCAATGACGGACTCGTGTCGACTGCGAGCCTGGTTGTCTGCGTCGCCGCGGCAGGATCTGGAAAACCCGAGGTATTGATCACGGGCCTCGCCGGGCTCGTCTCCGGGGCGATGTCCATGGCGGCAGGCGAATACGTCTCGGTCAGCTCGTAGACCGACGCCGAACAAGCCGACCTTGCGCGCGAGACCCGTGAACTCGCAGAAACGCCCGAGGCCGAGATCGAGGAGTTGACGCAGATCTATGTCGACGGGGGACTCGACCGCGACCTTGCTGAAGAGGTGGCCGTCCAGTTGACCAAACGCGACGCGCTCGGACCGCATGGGCGCGACGAACTCGGCGTCTCCGAGGGCAGCTTTATCCCGCCCTGCTGCGCTCAAACCCAATAAATTCGCCGCAACTCTCATCAATGGCAGCTTCTCACGCGGCATCGCAGCGGTCACATGCTGTGTTCCCAGGCCGTGAGGCGGACTTTGCAAATTCTGCTATTGCACAGATTGCTGCCATTTATGCGTACGGCAAGATTCACCACTTTGCGCTCAAACGTTCGTTTGCCGCAATCGCAGTATTTGCCGAAACGGGCAGGCCGCGCCATAGGCGCGGCCTGCCACTCACGACGGGCTTGCGCGGCGCAAACCCTCTGATACAGCCCGTTCATCACGACCTGTGGGTTGGTCAAGCGTCTCTAGCCGTGATGGGCGGCCACGGTCTTGAGCTGGGAAAACCCGTAGAGCGCCTCAAAGCCCTTTTCGCGGCCATGGCCGGATTTGCCAACGCCGCCAAAGGGCAGCTCAACCCCGCCGCCGGCGCCATAGTTGTTGAGGAACACCTGACCCGCATGCAGCTTCTTGGCCAAGCGCATCTGGCGGGCGCCATCGCGGCTCCAGACGCTGGCAACCAGGCCGAACTCGGTGGAATTGGCAATGTTGAGCGCCTCTTCCTCGGTATCAAAGGGGATGAGTACCTGCACCGGGCCAAAGATTTCTTGCTGGGCCAGTGCGTGATCGGCTGGCACATCGGCAAACAGGGTGGGGCGGACATAGGCGCCGGTGTCCGGTGCGCCGTCAACGATGCGTCCCTGGGCTGCCAGTTGCAGATCTGCGCCCTTGGCAAGGAAGCCCTCGACGATCTCTTTCTGGCGGTTTGAGATCAGTGGCCCAAGGCGCAGATCATCGCCGGCCGGGCCAACAGTCAACTCGTCATAGGCTGCAGCCATGCGGGCCTTGACCGTTTCATAGACGCCGCGCTGCACCAGAATGCGCGAAGAGGCAGAGCAGGTCTGCCCGGCGTTCTGAATGCCGGCATTGACCAAAAACGGCAGCGCCGCGTCCAGATCGGCGTCGTCAAACACCAGCTGGGGGGATTTGCCGCCCAGCTCCAGCGTCACAGGTACCACATTCTTGCCCGCAGATTGCTGCACCAGCGCGCCGGTGGCTACCGACCCGGTGAAGGAGATGTGATGTACGCTTGGATGCGCGGTCAGCGCCGCGCCTGCCTCGGCACCGATACCGGGCACCACGTTCAGCGCCCCGGCGGGCAGCCCGGCTTCCTGGGCGATATGGGCAAAGGCCAGCGCGGTCAGGCAGGCCTCTTCTGCTGGTTTCAGCACACAGGCATTGCCCATGGTCAGCGCCGCCCCGACCGAGCGCCCGATGATCTGCATCGGATAGTTCCAGGGAACGATATGGCCGGTGACACCGTGCGGTTCACGCAGGGTATAGACGGTATAGCCGTCCAGATAGGGAATGGTCTCGCCATGTACCTTGTCCGCCGCACCGCCGTAAAATTCGCAGTAGCGCGCCAGGGCGACGGCATCGGCGCGGGCCTGGGTCAGGGGTTTGCCCACATCCATGGCCTCAAGCGCGGCCAACTCATCCACCCGTTCCAGCACCAGCTGGCCAATCCGGGTCAGGATGCGGCCACGTTCCAGTGCGCTCATCCTGCCCCAGTCACCTTCCAGCGCTGCTTTGGCGGCCTGGACGGCGGCATCGATATCGGCGCTGGTGCCACGGGCGATCTGGCACAGGGCGCTGCCATCGGAGGGGTTGACCAGCGGCAGGGTTTCACCGTTGGTGGCGGGTTGCCAGTTGGCGCCAATAAGGCACAGGCTGGGGTCGAACCAGAGAGGGCTTGCGTCAGGGGTCTGTGGGTTAGGCATGTTCGGGTCCTGCAATGTCAAATGTGTAGCTTTTGGTTTGATGTTCGGTAAAGGGCGCGCCAGTCTTCAGATCGCTGAGACCGGGCACCAGGCTGAGACAGGTGCCCCAGAAGGCGGCGGCCTGCGGTGAGCGCTCGGATATGCCCATGCGCCAGCGGCCAGGGAATTCCTGCAAGATCAGGCTGGCGGCCGCCCGGCCCAGCCCCTGCCGCCGCAGCTGCGGCGAGATCCGGAATTCCGATAGCTCTCGGCGGTCGTCGGGCAGGTTCAGCACCAGCGCAAACCCGATGCGGGCCGCGCCCTGGTGGATCCAGAATGCGGTCACGTCGCGCCGATTGAGCATCTGCTCGGCGCGTTTCACCGGATCAATCTTTGCCTCTGGGCTGACCTCGTGGAAGTAGGGTGCCAACACCGAGGCAAAGACCGCCTGTTGGCGGGGTAGTATCAGCGACAGCGTTACCATCAGGCAGCGCCCTGGTTCAGATCCGGCAGTTGCGGTGCTGCTGCAATCAGCGCGCGGGTATAGGGATGCTGGGGGGCGGAAAAGATCTCTTCCGTTGGGGCCGCCTCGACGATTTCGCCCTTTTGCATCACCAGACAGCGGTCGGTGATGGTCCGCACCACGCTGAGGTCGTGACTGATGAACAGGTAGCTCAGCCCGTAGGCCTCGCAGAGTTCGGCCAGCAGATCGAGGATCTGCGCGCGCACCGAAACATCCAGCGCTGAGACCGCTTCGTCAAACAGGATCAGTTCAGGCCGGGTGATCAGGGCGCGGGCAATGGCGATACGCTGGCGCTGGCCGCCGGAAAACTGGTGAATGTATTTCTGCGCGTCGTCGGACTTCAAGCCCACGGCGCGCAGGGTTTCAGTGATCAGATCGCTGCGGGCCATGCCCTTGGGCGGGTCGGTCAGGGTGTGAAAGGGTTCGGTGATCAGCCGGTCCACCCGGTGACGTGGGTTGAAGCTGCCAAACGGGTCCTGGAACACCACCTGCATACGGCGGCGGATTTCCGGGTTCTGTTCAGTGGTGATGGGCAACCCATCCAAGCGAATATCCCCGCCCTGCAGCGGCTCCAGCCCCAGAATCGCCCGTGTCAGGGTCGATTTTCCGCAACCGGATTCCCCTACCAGCCCCAGGCGCTCGCCCCGGTACAGGGTGAAGGACACCTCCTTGACGGCGCGAAAATGCTTGGGCTTTGCAAACAGCCCGTCGCGCGGCAGCGGGTAGTCACGGATGGCGCCAGACACCTCTAGCAGTGGCTTGGGGGCGGGGGCTTGCGGCAGTGTCACCTGGTGGTTGGAGGCGGCAAAGAGCATCTTTGTGTAGGGGTGCTGCATATTGTGCAACAGCTCTTGGGTAGAGCCTGTTTCGACCAGTTCGCCGTGGCGCATCACCACGATGCGATCGGCGAGGTCCGCCACCACCGCCAGATCATGGGTGATGATCATCAGCCCCATATCGAATTCGCGCACCAGATCGCGCAGCAGATCAAGGATCTGCGCCTGGGTTGTCACATCCAGCGCCGTGGTGGGTTCATCGGCGATCAACAGCTTGGGGCGCAGGGCGATGGCCATGGCGATGACCACCCGCTGACGTTGCCCACCGGACAGTTCATGCGGGAACCGGCCCAGTGGAAAGCGGTCTTCCGGCAGGCCGACCCGGTCCAACAGGGCGCGGGCGCGGTCGCGGGCCTGATCAGGGGACATCGCCTTGTGGATCAGGATGGTTTCCATCACCTGATCGCCAATGGTTTTCACCGGGTTCAGCGCGGTCATCGGTTCCTGGAACACCATGCCAATGTTCTTGCCGCGCATGCCGCACATCTGCGCCTCACTGAGGTCCAGCAGGTTCTGGTCTTCCAGATAGAGCGCGCCGCTGGCCTCGGCGGTGTCGGGCAGCAGGCCCATGACGGAAAAGGCTGTCATCGATTTGCCGGATCCGCTCTCACCGGTAACGGCGACGATTTCACCAGGGGCGACGGAAAAAGAGACATCCTTGAGGATCTCAAAAGTACCGATGCGCAGGGATAGGTTGGAAATGTTCAGCAATGTCATCAGCGTGCCAGTCTCAGTTTGGGGTCAAGCCAGTCACGCAGACCGTCGCCCATCAGGTTCAGCCCCAGCACCGTTACCACAATGGCAGAGCCGGGAATAAGGGCGAGATGCGGCGCAAAGCTCACCATGGTTTGGGCATCGGCCAGCATCCGGCCCCAGCTGGGGGTGGGCGGCTGCGCACCTAGTCCGACATAGGACAGGCCTGCCTCGGCCAGGATGCCAAGGGAAAACTGAATGGTGCCCTGTACGATCAGCAGATTGGCCACATTTGGCAGGATATGTTCGGCCGATATGCGCGCCGCGCCCTTGCCGGAAACCTGAGCTGCCAGGATGAATTCGCGTTCCCACAGGGACAGCGCCGCACCGCGGGTGATGCGGGCAAAGACCGGTATGTTGAAGATGCCGATGGCGATGATGGCATTTATGGCACCAGCGCCAAAGATGGCTGTGATCAGGATGGCGATCACCAGGGACGGAAAGGCAAAGACCAGATCATTGGCCCGCATGATGCCTTCGTCCAGCAAGCTGCCTTTCTTGGCGGCTGCTGCCAGGCCCAGCGGCACCCCCAGCCCCATGCCGATGCCGACGGCCACCAGGGCCACGGCGATAGAGGTCCGCGCACCTACCATGATCATGGAAAAGATATCGCGGCCAAAGTGATCGGTGCCCAGCCAGTGGGTGCCATTGGGCGTTTGCAGCTTGGCGGGAATATTCATCGCCGTGTGGTCAAAGGGGGTCCAGACAAAGGAAATCAGCGCCGCCAGAACGACCACGCAGGACAGTCCCAGCCCGAAGATAAGATTGCGGTTCATCGGCAGGCTCCTTTACGTGCGGCTGCGCAGGCGGGGGTCAACCAGCGCATAGGCAAGATCGACCAGAAAATTGACGCTGATCACGGCAAAGACCAAAAGCATCACTACGGATTCCACCACGATCAGGTCGCGGGCGGAAATGGCCTGGAACACCAAGCGTCCCAGACCGGGCAGGAAAAACACCTGTTCGATGATGATGGCCCCGGCCAGCAGAAATGAAAACTGCAGGCCGATGATGGTCAGCACCGGAATCATCGCATTGCGCAGCCCATGCCGCCACAGCGCCTGACGTCGTGTCAGCCCCTTGGCGCGGGCGGTGCGCATGAAATCTTCGCCAAGAATATCGAGCAAAGCCGAGCGCATGACCCGTGCCAGAATGGCAGCCTGGGGCAGGGCCAGGGCAATGGCAGGCAGGGTCAGCGACTTCATCGCCGGGCCAAAGCCTTCGTCCCAACCGGCAAAGCCGCCGGCCCCAAACCAGCGCAGGTTGATGGCAAAGATCAGCACCAGGATCATCGCAAACCAGAAATTTGGCACCGCGACGCCCAGCTGGGTGGCCCCCATCACTGCCATGTCGCCAGGCTTGCCGCGGCGTGCGGCGGCGTAGATCCCTGCGGGAAAGGCGATCAGCGTCGACAGGGTCAGCGCATAGATTGCCAGCGGCAGGGACACCCACATGCGATCAGTGATCATTTCTGCCACCGGGGTGCGATAGGTATAGGACATGCCAAAATCGCCGGTCAGCATACCGCCAACCCAACCGAGGTAGCGCTGAAGCTTGCTTTGATCCAGCCCCAGTTCGGTGCGCAGGGCGGCAACGGTATCTGGCTCGGCATTGATGCCCAGCATGAAGGAAGCCGGATCTCCCGGCGCGATCTCGATGACAAAAAAGATGACAAGCGAGGCAACGGCGAGGCTTATCGTCAGTGACAGCCCCCGTTTCAGTGCATAGCGTAGCATGGGTATTAGTCGCTCTTTGTGGGGCGTAGATAGTCGGTGTCGCTGACGTGCTCTAGCCATTCAGCGGCAGAGCCATCAAGGCCTTCCTGGATGGCCAGATGCACCATGGCAGTGTCCGGTGCGGCACCATGCCAGTGTTCGACGCCGGGTGGAATCCAGATGGTATCGCCCGGGCGCATCTGGCGGGGGGCTTCATCGCGCAGGGCAATCAGGCCCAGGCCGCTGATCACCTGTAGGGTCTGTCCCAGGGGATGGCTGTGCCAGGCGGTGCGTGCGCTTGGCGCAAAACTCACCCGCAGGGCAGAAACACGGGCAGGGGCAGGGGCGTCGATGATAGGATCAAGCCAGACATCGCCGGTGAACCACTGCGGCGGGGCTTTGCGGCTGGGGCGGCTGCCGGCCGGGTAGAGATCAATCATCATGTCTGTCCTGCAAGATTAAGGCTGCCGGGCGAGAGATGTCGCGCCCGGCAGAAGGCATTGTCCAGTTGCAGCACTGAGCCTTGTCAGGCTCTCTGCGCATAGGGGGTCTAGTCAGCCCAGCTGACGGCGGTCAGGTCAATGGCTTGGGTCGGCGCATTTGCCCAAAGTCCCTGTAGATCGGCCTTGGCCACGCTGAGAGAGGCCATCTGGAACAGGTATCCGTTCACATAGTCATTTGCGATGGTTTCCTGCGCCTGCTTGAGCATCGCCATGCGCTGATCTGGATCCGTGGTTGCGTTCAGGCTGGTCATCAGCTCTTGGAATTCAGGATTGTCATACTGAAAGTAGTAGTCCGGGCGCGCATAGATGCCGATGTCCATTGGCTCGGTATGGCTGACGATGGTGAGGCCAAAATCCTTGCCGCGGAACACGGTTTCCAGCCACTGGGCCCATTCCACATTGATGATTTCAGCCTCGATGCCAACCTGTGCCAGCTGGGCGGCGACGATTTCGCCACCACGACGGGCATAGGAGGGCGGCGGCAGGTGCAGGGTGGTCTTGAAGCCATCCGCCAGGCCAGCCTCGGCCAGCAGCGCCTTGGCCTGTTCCGGGTCATAGGCGGATTGGCCGGTCAGATCGACATAGGCGGGATGATGCGGCGCAAAATGGCTGCCGATTGGGGTGCCATAGCCAAACATGGCACCGTCGATGATGGCCTGGCGATCAATCGCATGCGCCAGCGCTTGGCGCACCCGCAGATCATCAAAAGGCGCCTGCTTGTTGTTGGTCGACAGGATGGTTTCCCCCTCGGTCGAACCAACCAGCACCTGGAAACGCGGATCGGCGTCAAACTGCGGCAGGTTTTCCGGCGCCGGGAAGCTTGCGAAGGCGTCCACATCCTCGGCCATCACTGCAGCAAAGGCGGCGGTAGGGTCCGAGATGAACTTGAAGGTGGCGTTGTCGAGCACAGCAGGGGTGCCCCAGTAGTCGGCGTTCTTTTCCAAGGTGATGCTGTCGCCCTGCACCCAGCCCGAGAATTTGAAGGCACCAGTGCCAACAGGGCTGGTCTTGATGTCATCGATGCTCTCGGGGGCAACGATGACGGCATCGCCCCAGGCCAGGTTGAACAGCATGTTGCCATTGGGTTCGCTCAGGGTGATCTTGACTGTTTCGGGGTCAACCACATCGACGCTGGCGATATCGGCAAACAGGGCCTTTTGCGCATTGGTGCTGTCTTCGGCGCGGGCGCGATCCAGCGAGAATTTCACATCTTCGGCGTCCATGCTGCTGCCATCATGGAATGTGACACCACTGTTCAGATGAAAGGTATAGCTCAGCCCGTCTTCCGAGATTTCCCAGCTATTGGCGAGGCCTGGCACAACCGATCCATCGCCCATAAACCGGGTCAGCCCTTCAAAAACATTGGAATAAAGTACCTGGTCAATCGCCCCGGCGGCAGCGCTGGTCGGGTCAAGGTGAGGCGGCTCTAGCTGCAGTCCGATGATCACGGAATCCTTGGCCGATGCTGCGCCTGCTATCAGTGCCAGTGTAGAGCTAGCGGCAAAAACGATTGATCTGAATGTCATTTCCAGTTCCCTTGTTGCGATGGGTCCCCTGTTGCCGGGGGCTTTGCGCTAAGGTTTCCTCTTTTCCGTGGGGTAATCAAGGGGTGAGAGACAATTCGTCGCCTAGAAGCGCAGGGCTTTAGTTGATAGCCGTGCGCAACCCGTACAAACCCAGGGAAATTCATGAGCGCGAACTCAAAAAAACCTGCCGTTACCGCAGGAGATATCCTTGCGAAAAAGGGCAAAACGCCAATTGTCAGCCTGACAGCTTATACCACGCCGATGGCGCAGATGATGGATCAACATTGTGATTTTATTTTGGTCGGTGACAGCGTCGGCATGGTGCTGCATGGCCTTCCATCGACGCTGGGGGTCACGATGGAGATGATGATTCTTCACGGCGCGGCGGTTGCGCGCGGCCTGTCGCATGCGATGCTGGTGATTGACATGCCGTTTGGGTCCTATGAAGAAAGCCCGGCGCAGGCCTTTCGTAATGCCGCCCGGCTGATGCGCGAAACCGGGGCGGCTGCGGTCAAGCTGGAGGGCGGTGTCGAGATGGCCGCGACCATCCGCTTTCTGGTAGAGCGGGGCATTCCGGTCATGGCGCATCTGGGGCTTACGCCACAATCAATCAACACCCTTGGCGGGTATAAGGTGCAGGGGCGCGATGCCGCCGGCGCTGCGGTGATCGCGGGTGCCCATGCGGTGGCCGAGGCCGGTGCCTTTGCCGTGGTGCTGGAAAAAGTGCCGCAAACACTGGCGGATGAGATTACCGCTGCCGTGGCGATCCCGACCATTGGCATTGGCGCCTCGGTCGGCTGTGATGGCCAGATCCTGGTGGTGGATGACATGCTAGGGCTGTTCACCGCCTTCAAACCAAAATTTGTCAAACGCTATGGCAACCTGGGCGCTGATGCCGAGGCCGCGATTGCGGCCTATGCCGCCGATGTCCGCGCGCGCAGCTTTCCGGCCGCCGAACATGTTTTTGCCGATCAAACAGCCGCCAAAGGGTGAATACGTTCATGACCGTTCCGATTATTCGCCGCCTCGCCGCGCTGCGCGCCAAACAGAGTGACTGGACCCGTGCCGGCGAGAAGGTCGGTGTTGTGCCCACTATGGGGGCCCTGCATGCAGGGCATCTGTCGCTGGTCGAGGCCGCCAAAGCCGCCTGTGACCGGGTTGTCGTGACAATTTTTGTCAATCCAAAACAGTTCAACAATCCCGAAGATCTGGCCAATTATCCGCGCACCGAACATGAGGATGCCATCAAACTGGCCCCCTATGGTGTCGATGCTATCTATGTGCCGGACCCGGACCAGATCTACCCCGATGGCTTTGCCTCCAATGTTGCGGTGGCCGGGGTGGCGGATCAGATGGAGGGCGCCTGTCGCCCCGGTCATTTTGACGGGGTTGCGACGGTGGTGGCCAAGCTGTTCTTGCAAACCGGGGCACATCAGGCGTTTTTTGGCGAAAAAGACTATCAGCAGCTTCTGGTGGTGCGGCGCATGGCGCGGGATCTGGATATCCCGATAGAGGTGGTGGGCTGCCCAACGGTGCGCGAGGCCTCTGGCCTGGCGATGTCCTCTCGCAATTTGCGACTGTCTGCGGCTGGTGTGAAACAGGCGGGGATGATGCATCCCATTCTGACCAGTCTGGCCGCAGAGCTGGCCGCAGGCGGGTCCTTCGCGCCGCTGGGCAAGCAGGCCGAGGCTGATATCCTTGCTGCCGGGTTCGACGAAGTGGAGTATCTCTCGCTCTGCTCGGCAGTGGATCTGCGCGCCCTGGAGACCGCAGGTGGCCCGGATCACCCTGCGCGCCTGTTTGTGGCGGCCTGGCTGGAAGGTGTGCGGCTGATCGATAATGTTGCGGTCTAGCCGATTTCGTGAACTAACTATTTAGTAAGCACTGGCAGCGGTAACATCTTGCCGTTAAAGTCTCGCCCTGAGGAGATCCATCAAGGGGCGGGACATGAGTTACATTCTGGCAATCGACCAGGGCACCACGTCAACACGGGCTGTATTGTTTGATGCGGAAATGCAGGCCGTGGGTACGGCGCAGCAGGAATTTCCGCAGTATTTTCCCAAGGCAGGTTGGGTAGAGCACGATCTGGAAGAGATCTGGCAAAGCACGGTTGCCACCTGCAGCCAGGTGCTGGCCGATTGCGGTATCAGCGCCTCTGATCTGGCGGGTATCGGCATTACCAATCAGCGCGAAACCACAGCGGTTTGGCACAGGGACAGCGGCAAACCGGTACATAGGGCGATCGTCTGGCAGGACCGGCGTACCGCCGAATTCTGCGATAGCCTGCGCGCGGCGGGCCATGAAGATCTGATCCGCCAGCAGACGGGGCTGCTGCTGGATCCCTATTTTTCAGGAAGCAAGGTTCGCTGGATCCTGGATCAGCAGCCCGATGCACGGGACCAGGCAGAACGCGGTGCTCTGCTCTTTGGTACCATCGACAGCTTTCTGATCTGGCGGTTGACCGGCGGCAAAGCGCATGTGACCGATGCCACCAACGCTTCGCGCACCATGCTGTATGACATTCATACAGGCAGCTGGAGCAGCGAGATCTGTGCCTTGATGCAGGTGCCAATGGCGATGCTGCCCGAGGTCAAGGATTGTGCCGCTGATTTTGGGGTTGTCCAGGCCGATATTCTGGGGGCAGAGGTGCCTATTCTGGGCGTCGCGGGCGATCAGCAGGCGGCCACCATCGGCCAGGCCTGTTTTCAGCCGGGGATGATGAAATCCACCTATGGTACGGGATGTTTTGCCCTGCTGAACACCGGCGCAACGCCGGTTTTGTCCAATAACCGGATGCTGACCACCGTGGCCTATCAGCTGGATGGGCAGCCAACCTATGCGCTGGAAGGGTCGATCTTTATTGCCGGTGCCGCAGTACAGTGGCTGCGCGATGGGTTGGGCATTATCGATGATGCCGCACAGACGGGGGCGCTGGCCGCGCAGGCTGATCCGGAACAGGATGTTCTTTTGGTGCCCGCTTTTACCGGGCTGGGCGCGCCCTATTGGCAACCCGAGTGCCGGGGGGCCATCTTTGGGCTGACCCGTGGCTCTGGCCCGGCAGAGCTCGCCCGTGCGGCGTTGCAAAGTGTCGCCTATCAGACCCGCGACCTGTGGGAGGCAATGCGGGCCGACTGGCCGGAAGAGGCCCAGGTGAGCCTGCGGGTTGATGGCGGCATGAGCGCAAGCGACTGGACCATGCAGAGTCTCTCGGATTTGTTGGGCGCAGCAGTGGATCGGCCCAGGATGCAGGAGACCACGGCGCTGGGGGCAGGGTGGCTCGCGGGTATGCAGGCCGGGCTTTACCCTGACAAGGCAGGGTTTGCGGCCACCTGGGCGCTGGACCGCGAATTCACCCCGCAATTGGACCCGGCGCGTCGCGACGCCGCCTATGCCCGCTGGCAGCGCGCGGTGCAGGCCGTGATTGGCATCTAGAGGTCTGCGTCGGCCCTGGCAGGTCGGCGCAACCTTGGTAAAGCCTACTGTGGAGCGGTTGACTGGTTGACTGCGTACACCCGGATATCGAGAGGCAAGGGGGGGCTCCCGCGCCCGCAGGTCATCGGCTGGCGCCGAAAGACCTTGGCGGCCTTGGGCCTGGCGCCGCGCTGACGCGCGGCGCGGTTGCGTCTGGATCAAAGGGGGGTGGGGAGGCCCACGCCGGGCTCCGGCCCGGCGCCCGGCCCAACGGAAAGAGGGCCCCTTGGGCCTGATGACGGGCGGGAGCCCTCCCTTGCTGGGGGCTCACCGTTGCCTGTGCCCCCGTGCTGCCCCTTTGGCCCCCCGTGTTTCTAACCCGCCATCCGTGCGCCGGGTGCGATGGTGGCAGGGCGGGCGTTCAGGTCCTCGATCGAAAAGCCGGAGATGGATTTATAGCGCGCCGCATGGGCGGCCAGGTCGGCACGGGGGATCACCTCGTCAATGGTGGTGAAATCACCGCCGCAGAGGTCTTCGACCTGTTGCAACACCGCATCCGGCCCCTTGCCTGCCCGGTTCGTCTGGCCGATGCCTGTTGCAAGCGGGCGTACCTCTGCCTCATAGGCGGCGAGGGCGGCCGGGGTGACGCCCTGCGCCAGCAGTTTCGCCCCGATCACCCGGGCATCCAGGATCGCCTGGCTGGCGCCGTTGGATCCCACCGGATAGGTCGGGTGGGCGGCATCCCCTATGAGAGAGACCGCGCCAAAGCTCCACTGTGGCAGCGGGTCGCGATCCACCATGGGGTATTCATACACCACGTCCGCGCCGCGGATCAGCCCTGGCACATCAATCCAGTCGAACTGCCAATCTGCAAAATCCGAAATGAAATCATTGATATCGGCGGCGCGGTTCCAGTCTTCCTTTTTCCAGGGGCTGGCGGGGTCAAAGCTCTTTTCGGCAATCCAGTTCAGCGTCACCTGGCCCGCGGCATCGGGGCGCGAGATCGGATAGGCCACCAGGCGCAGGCTGTCGTGGCCGATCATGACCATGGCGGCCTCCCCTTTCCAGGGTTGCCCTTGCGTCGTGGCGCGCCACAGGATGCGCCCGTTCCAGATGGGCGCGCCTTCTTCTGGATACATCTGAGCGCGCAGCGCCGAATGAATGCCATCCGCAGCCACCAGCAGGCTACCGTGTTTACGGCTGCCATCGGCGAGCAGAAGTTCCGCGCCGTTGTCACTGTGTTCAAAGCCACAGGCCCGCGCCCCAGTGGTAATGCAGCCTTCCCCGGCCCGCGCGATCAGCGCCCGGTAGAGCATCATCTGCAATTCACCGCGATGCACCGAATATTGTGGCCAGGCATAGCCCGCCTGCATTCCGCGCGGCTCTTCCCAGATGGTTTTGCCCAGCTTGGAATAGAACCCCAGCTGCTGGGTGCGAATGCCGATGCTGTCCAGCTCTGCCTCAAGCCCGAGATCAAAGAGTTCCCGCACAGCATTGGGCTGCAGGTTGATGCCAACCCCAAGCGGGCGCAGTTGCGCCGTCGATTCGTAGATGTGAAAGGGCACACCAATCTGATGCAGCGTCAGGCCGAGGCTTAGCCCGGCAATGCCACCACCTGCGATGAGAATGGACATAGTAAGTATACCTCCTATTATTTGACGGCACAGAACCACATGGCCTGCCCACATGGCAAGGAAAAAGCGCTGAAGGCCGCGCCAGAGACATTTCGTTGGCAGGTAGATCCGGGATTTGGCGGGATCAATCTTTGGAGGCGATGATCAGATCAGGGCCAAAGATGATGTCTGCATAGTGACGCAGATAGATCTTGAGCCAGGGGGTAAAGCGCTCTGGGTGGCGCTGCACCTCTGCGAGGAGATCGTGATAATCCATCCAGCAGGTTTCCATCACCTCCGCCGGGTTGGCCTTGGGCACGAGCGGGCGATGGGCATGGGCCAGAAAGACATCTACGACTTCGTGCTCGATCAGACCATGGCCTACATCGGCGCGATACTCCAGCTGATGGCGGAATTCAGGATAAAGCCCGCTGATGCCCAGCTCCTCCTGCATGCGCCGCACCGCACAGGCCGAGGAGGCTTCTTCCCACATCGGATGGGTGCAGCAGGTATTCGCCCAGAGCCCCGGCGTGTGATATTTGCCCAGGGCCCGGCGCTGCATCAGGATCTTGACGCCCTTGACCACAAAGACCGACACGGCCTTGTGTTTCAGCCCCTGTTCATGCGCCAGGAGCTTTTCTACCGGTGTCAGTTCGCCGTTAACCCAGGCCGGGATCATATGGGGCATTCAAGGTCCAGGATGAGTGCCGTCAAGGCCAAGCCCACATTGGCTAGCGCGGCGCGCGGCGCAAAGCAACTGTACGAAAGGCCGCGCCCCTGGGGACACGGCCTTTGATGCCCAAGTTTCGAGCAGATTTACTGGCTGACGCAGGGTCAGCCAGTAAGCGCCTTATTCCGAGGCCGCTTCCTCGGTGGTGGCCTCTGGCGCGGGGCCATACTGCGCCAGAAAGGCATAGAGATCCTCGGCGCCCTTCTTCAGCTTGAAGGTCATTTTCGATTTTGCCTTGCTGTCGTCCAGATGGCTGCGCAGAAATTCGCGGGGATCAGCGGTAAAGCTGGTGAAGTTTTCCAGATCCCAGACCAGACCACCGGCGCCGGCAGCGGCCAGGTCATCGCCGTATTTGAAGCCTTCAGAGCTGCCGGCGGTACGACCAGCGATGCCCCACAGGTTCGGACCGGTGCGGCCACCCTTGACGATATTTTCGCCGCTATCCGACACAATAGTATGGCAAGATTTGCAGCGGTTGAAAACTTTCTCACCCTTGGCCGGATCGCCTTCGGCAAAGGCGGGGGCTGTGAAGGCCGGGGCGGCCAGCAGGCCAAGAAGGGTGGCTGTCAGGATGTGTTTCATTTGCTTGCTCCAATTGTTGAGTTGGCGAGAGGATACGGCGACGAATTGGTCAGATGGTCAACGGGTGACTTTGCCGCATGAAGAGGATCAGCCTGCAAGTCGCGTCATGGGTTGGGGCTCCAGCAGGGCAGAAGATCGTTTTCCTGGGGGGTGGCGCAATAGACTGCGCGGGCGATGGCGCGGCTCAGGCAGAGCGAGGCCGCATGGCCGATCTGGCCCAGCTCTGTGTCGATATCATCCAGCACGCGCCCGCCGGTGCTGGCAGCAAAGACCAGATCGCCGTCGCCGGGCGCATGGGCGGGAACAGTGGCACGGCCAATCCCATCGTGGGCGGCGGTGGCCATCCGCTGACACTGCGCCTTGCTCAGGGCGGCATCGGTCGCAACGATGGCAATGGTGGTATTGCCGCGCTCGCTGGGCAGGCTGTCTGTCGCGGCCAGGGCGTGCATGGCCCGCATCTTGCGACTGTCGAGGCTGCGACCCAGCCCACTGGCGCTATCCGGGCCGAGGCCGCCAAATTCACCGTCCACCTCAAAGGGGGCAGCCCAGAAATGCCGATCCCCCGGGGTGGTGACGCTGCCCATCGGATTGGCGGCAACAAGGGCGCCAACGGTGACGCCATTGTCCAGCACAAAAGAGGCAGAACCCAGCCCGCCCTTTACCATGGCGGTCAGCGCCCCCATGCCAGCCCCATGGCTGCCCAGGGCGAAATCGGTTGCGGCCGCCTGAAAGGCGGCGCGGCCCAGGGCGCGATAGGGGTTATCCTGCCAGTCCTTGTCGCCACCATTCAGCAGATCAAACAGGATGGCGCCGGGCACCAGCGGGATGATGGCGGGACCCAGGGCAAAGCCCCTGCCAGCGGCCCGCAGCCCATCCACCACGCCGGAACAGGCATCCAGCCCATAGGCCGACCCGCCAGAAAGCACCAGCGCGTCAATCTTGGCGACCGATTTATCCGGTGCCAAGAGATCTGTTTCGCGGCTGCCAGGCGCGCCCCCCATAACATGGACCGACGCGGTCAGCGGTTCTGGGCTCAGCAGTACAGTGGTGCCTGATTTCACCACCGGATCATCGGCATTGCCGACCAGCAGGCCGGGGACATCCGTGATAAGGTTCTTGGGACCTGGGATCATTTTGGCGGGTTCCTGTTCCAAAGCCAAGAACTGGGCAGAGAGGCCCAGCTCTATAGATGTCATCTGCCCGGTCTTTGATCTGTCTCAAACACACCTAAGGGTGCGGTCAAGACGACCGGGCAGGTGGGGGGAGGCGGGTGGCCCCTAGATGCAGCGGCCGCCGTCGACTTCCATGGCGACGCCTGTGACCATGCTGGCCTCATCCGAGCAGAGATAGCAGGCGGCATTGCCCATGTCCTCGGGGGTGGAAAACCGCCCGATTGGAATCGACGAGATGAACTTGGCGCGCACCTCCGGTGTGTCTTCGCCCATGAAGGATTTCAGCAGCGGCGTTTCCCCGGCGACCGGGTTGATCGCATTGACCCGGATGCCCTGCGGGGCCAGTTCGACGGCCATGGTTTTGGTCGCGGTGATCATCCAGCCCTTAGAGGCGTTGTACCAGTTGAGATTGGCACGTGGCGAGACCCCTGCTGTTGAAGCCACGTTGAGAATCACTCCGCTCGCGCGGGATTTCATGTGGGGCACCAGGGCGCGGGCTGTCAGGTAGACCGATTTCATGTTCACATTGAACACCCGGTCAAAGTCGTCTTCGCTGACCTCATCCAAGGGGGTCGGCAGATGGGTGACGCCGGCATTATTGACCAGGATATCGACCTGGCCAAAGTGGGCGATCGCGGCCTCGGCCATGGCGTTGACCGAAGCGGCATTCGCCACATCAACCTGCTGGGCCATGGCTGCGTCGCCGCGCTCTGCTGCCATGGTCTGGGCGGCTTCGGCATTGATGTCTGCGATCATCACCCGCGCGCCCTCGGCTAGAAATTTATCAACGATACCAAGACCAAAACCAGACGCGCCGCCTGTTACAATTGCGCATTTTCCAGCAAGCCGCATGATGTGCTCTCCTCAAAAATAATTTGGGCACAACATGGCGAAGGCGGCGGGTGGGTGCAATCGCTAGGATCACTCTGGAGTGATTTTTCCACGGGTTGATTTGATCGCACCGCGCTGTTTTTTGCTGTCCAGCCGCCGCTTGACGGATCCGCGGGTGGGTTTGGTCGCTATACGACGTTTTGGCGCCACCAGGGCCTGGCGGATCAGCGCCACCAGTCGGTCGCGCACCAGTTCTCGGTTGCGTTGCTGCGAACGGGTTTCGTCGCATTGCAACAGGATCGCGCCTTCCTTGGTCCAGCGGCGTCCGGCCAGCCGTTTGAGGCGGGATTTCACCGCCGGGGTCAGTGCCGGACAGCGGGCCGCTTCGAAACGCAGTTCAACCGCGGTGGCCACCTTGTTCACATTCTGCCCGCCCGGCCCCGAGGCGCGCATGAAGCTCTCGCTGAGTTCCCAGTCCTGCACTGTGATGTTATCTGTGATTTCGAGCATGGGGCAGGATCTAGCGCGACTGGGCCAAATGGAAAAGGCTGCAGCCGGGCAGGGCGCAGCCTTTTGTCGGAACTGTTGTATTGCGGCGTGGTGCTGCCTTAGCGGGCTGGCGTGGCTGTCAGCCGGGTCACCAGAAAGCGGAAGGGGATCAGCGCCAGCAGCGCCAGGCCCAGCTTGACCAGCCAGTCAGCCAGCGCCAGCGATACCCAAAGCGGCACCAGGGGGCCAAGGCCCAGCAGCGGCAGCATATCTTGCGCCCAGGAGGTGTCATTGCCAGGTTCAATCCAGGCCAGCGCACCGGAAAAGGCTATGGTGAAGAACAGCGCCGTATCCACCACAGAGCCAATCAGGGTCGAGGCCAGCGGCGCCCGCCACCATTTTCCGTCGCGCAGGGCGGCAAAGATCGAGACATCTAGCAGCTGCGCGGTGAGGAAGGCCAGGCCAGACCCAAGTGCGATGCGCAGGGTGACCAGGGGGCCAAATTCACCAATGATCTGGGTGCCGATGAGCGAGCAGGCCACCCCGGTGACAAAGCCGACCAGCACCACGCGGCGCGCAGCAGCGCTGCCATAGACGCGGTTCATCACATCGGTGATCAAAAAGGCAATGGGATAGGTGAAGGCCCCCCAGGTCAGCCATTGGCCAAACAGGAATTGCACCAGGATATTCGAGGCCACGACAGTGGCCGCCATGGCAAGAATGCCAGGAAGATGAGAGCGGTTCATTTTTCAGTTCCGTTTTTTATACAAGGTCGCGGCGACTTGTTCCGCAGGATCTGCGAAAGACGCGCCCGTTTATCGCTGTGCAGGCCATTTGGCAAGCCTTTTGCCCCTGTGTGGCAGGTGGTGGCGTGACGGCAGCGATGACAACAGCCAGAACACAGGCGGGGCTCCCGCCCGGTTCCACACAGTCAAAGACTGTGCCTCTCCCGTTGGGCCGGGCACCGCGCGGTGCCCGGTGCGGCCGCGCCCGGTGGCGGGGGGGCAAAAGGAAGAGGCGGCGATACCGGAGGGGACAGGCCCTATTCGGGCAGGAAAAACTCTACCAGTTCGGTGCGCTGCAGGCTGCGGAAATTGTCATCCGACACCATGGTGGCCCGCAGCCGGTCTGCGGCGTCGCGCCAGACCGATAGTCCTTCGAGATTGTCGTAGGCGCCAAGCGCGCTTTGGAACAATGTGACCTCGTTCTGCGGCCCCTGTGCGGTGATGTCCCAGCGACGTAGCCGACTGCGAAAGCCGATCAGCATAAAGCTGCGCTCAAGCAGGTAGAACCGGCCATCCGGGCCAAAATCCGCCCCTACAGGGAGAAAGCCGTCCCGGCGTGGCAGCGCAAAAGGCTGGCTCCAACGGTGGCCATTCCAGCGCCAGACCGGGATATCGCCAGCAGCATTCGGGGCATTTTCCGGCAGGGTGTACAGCCGCCCCTGCGCATCAACCGCCAGGGCCTCCAGCGCCTTGTTCAGGGGCATCGCGTCAAAGGCATCGGGGCGCGGCAACACCTGCGCGCGGGCGCTGTCGGCCCGCTGATAAGCCACCCGTGGCACCCCCTCGAAAGAGATGTAGACTGTGCCATCGGCGGCAATCGCCAGGCCTTCGCTGTCCATGACGCGGCCAAACAGGGTGCGCCCGGTGGAGGTGCGCAACTGCTGGGAACTGCGCAGCTGGACCTTGGAAATCGTGCCCCTGTCGCGCTGGATATCGGCGCGGACCAACCGGGCACGATCGCTGAGCACCGTCATCGCGCTGCCATCTGCCGAAACATTGATCCCTGAAAACCCGCCAAACCAGCTTTGGCTTTCCTGCCAAATGTAGCGCCCGGCGAATTGGGCGGTCTCGTGGCGCGGGCGGGGACGGTTTGCGGCATAGGCCGCAACCGCCGCCAGACCGCTGGCCAGCAGCAGACAGATGAGCAGGCTGCGGCGCGATCTAGCGGCCATACGGGGTTTGCCGAGGTTCACAGCGTGTTGGTCCGTTTTGTATGGGCCGTGTCTGCTGCGGCGCAGTTTGCACACACCCAGTCTGCGCAGGCCCGTTCTGCATGGCTTCGCCTGCCGACTCTCGGGAATTCAGCTTTTAGTCTGATTGCAGAACGGCTGCGCATTGTCTGGGTAAATCCGATAGGGTGTAGTCGCGCCGAGGCTTAGGCGCTGGGGCGTTGGGGTCAACCGGTTTTGGTGGGGGAGGGTTCAAAATGTCATTGACCCAGCGCTGCGCGGCCTCGCAGCCGTCGCCACGTGGCGGGCGATCCTGATCGACGCAGCCGCGTGCGCCCCTTGGGCAGGCCAGCCGGACATGGAAATGATAGTGATGTCCCCACCAGGGGCGAATTTTGCGCAGCCAGCGCCGATCCCCCTTGGCATCCTTGCACATCTGCACCTTGGCACCGGGGAAGACGAAAATACGCGCCACCCGCTTGTCCTGGGCGGCGGCCTTGATGATCTCGTGGTGGGCGCGGGTCCAGTCGGAATTCACATAGGCCCCGTTGTTGCGACGCATGGAAATGGAAGAGAGCTTTTCGCGCTGCGAGCGGCTATAATTCAGCCGGTCCGCCGGGCGCATCCAGATATCAATATCCAGCCCAACCTGATGGCTGCGATGCCCTGAGGTCATCGGACCGCCGCGGGGCTGGCTGATATCGCCGATATACAGGCCGTTCCAGCCCGGCTGACGGGCGGCAATACGGCTCAGCTTTTCTATGAAATCAATGGTTTCAGGATGGCCCCAGTTGCGGTTTCTGCTCAGCCGCATGGCCTGCCAGGTGGGGCCGGTTTCCGGCAGTTGCACGGCACCAGCAACGCAGCCCTTGGCATAGGACCCATGCGGCGCCGCTGCCTGGCGAGAGCCGGTATCCTTGGCCCCAAACAGCTGCTTGGCCGGGGTGGCGGCGCTGGCCGGTACTGCCAGCGCAAACACAACACAAATACTCGCTATCAGTTTTTTCAAAACTGGTCTCCTCTTGCCTCGACCCGGTGCAATAGGATCAATCCAAGGATGAACAGAAAGACCACCGGGGTAATACCCAATCGTGCGCTACCTGTCAGGGTTGTGGCAACCCCAATCAGGAGCGGTGCCAAAAAGGCGGTGGCCCGACCGGATAGACCGTATAGTCCAAAGCTCTCTGTTGCCTTGGCGGGATTGGTATGGCGCACCATCAGGCTGCGGCTGGCGGCCTGCAAGATTCCGCCGAAACCGCCGATCAACATGCCGCAGCCAAAGAAAATCGCATCCGGCAGGCTAGAGCCAGGGGCAAGAGGCACGCCAAACAGTGTCTCACGCGACATGTTGACCACGATGATGCAGACTAGGGTCAGCACCAGAATCGACCCCACGATGACCGGCTTGGGGCCAAGCCGCTTGTCAGCAAAGCCGCCGACCCAGCTGAAGAGGGCCGCCGCAACAGCCGAGATGACGCCGAAAACTCCGATCAGCGTGATTTCCCAGCCCAGCACCAAGGCGGCATAGACACCACCAAAACTATACAGTCCGTTCAGCGCGTCCCGGTACAGCATCGAAGACCCCAGATACCGCATCAGGCTGGGCCGCTGGCGCAGCGCCTTGACCGAGGTGACCACCAGCCCGATGGCCTGGCGCAGGGTGCCGCGCTCGCCCGTGCGGGCATCATCCTTGACCCAGAGAAAATAGGGCACCATGAAGACGATGAACCACAACGCAGTGAAGGGCCCCACTGCGCGGGTGCCCTCGCGGCTTTCGGCGTTCAGTCCCAGAATGGGATCCAGCCCGATCAGGGTCTTGCCTGTTCCCTGTTCCACAAACAGCAGCAGCATGATGAACAGCGCAAGCACGCCGCCCAGATAGCCAAAGGCAAAACCGGACCCAGAGATCGCCCCGACGTCGTCTTTATCGCCAAGGCTGGGCAGTTGCGAATTGGCAAAGATCAGGGCGAATTCCGCGCCGATAAAGCCAAGGCCAAAGCAGATCAGCATTGTCCAAAGATTGGCACCGCCCGGATCCATGAACCAGATCGCCCCGGCACCGACAACATACATCAGCGAAAACCCCAGGAGCCAGGGTCGCTTGTGCCCGGAAATATCGGCCATTGCGCCAATGAAAGGCGCGCCAAAACCGATGAGCAATCCGGTAATGGTCAGCCCGCGCGACCACATGGTCTGGGCCTGGGCGCTGGCGGCTTCGGGGTCCAGGCCTTCCCCCATGTAGTAATTTGCGGCGACAGCGGCAAAGAAAGGGCCAAAGACAAAGGTCACCAGCAGCGTGTGATAGGGCTGGCTGGCCCAGTCAAAGAACCACCAGCCCCAAATGCGCTTGCGCGCCGAAATATTGCTCATCCTGTCCCCACCTGTTTTTCTGTGGCGATAAGACAGGGGTGGGGGCCGCTAGGCAAGCCCATCTTGCATCGGCGGTCGGGGGCGTTGCGCGTCCGCCGCGCGCCAGGCATCACTCCAGTCGGGCGTCGCTGTTTCTTGGCATGTGCCCCTGGTGCCACCGTTTAACCAATGGTCAACCGCAACCTCGTGGAAGCCTTGCACATGGGGGCCGGGCTGCTTACCTAGGGGCCTGATATTTGAAAGAGGTAAATGATGCTCTCGCTGTTCCAAATTTTGCTGCTGGTCCTGGACATTGTCTGGTTCTTTATCATTGCCCATGTGATCATGAGCTGGCTGATCAATTTCCAGGTGCTGAACCTGCAACAGCAGCTGGTTGGGCAGATCTGGTACATGCTGCAACGCATTCTTGAACCGCTTTATGCCCCGGTGCGCCGCATTCTGCCCAATATGAGCGGCATTGATCTGGCGCCGCTGGTGGTGCTGATCGCGGTCTATGCGCTGCGCATCATCATTCAGAATAATATGATGGCCTTCTACTAGGCGCGATCATACCGCCGCCGAATGCAATTTCAGCGGGCGAAGCCGATTAAATGTGTAGGGGTGAAGCGTAAAGCTTTGCCCCTTTCGCTTGCCGCCCGAATCGACCTGTGGGATTGTAGCGCCTAAATCAGAGCAGCCGCCCCCAACGAGGTCCCACTTCATGACAGCCGCGCCAGCGACCCCCGAGACAGAGGCCTCTGTCACTCCGCTATTGCGCGATATCTTTGGCTTTGATGCCTTTCGCCCCGGTCAGGAAGAGATCGTCGATGCGGTGACGCGCGGCGAGAACGTGCTGGCGATCATGCCCACCGGTGGCGGTAAATCGCTGTGCTTCCAGCTGCCCGCGCTGCAACGGGCGGGCATCACCGTGGTGATCTCGCCGCTGATTGCCCTGATGCGTGACCAAGTGCGCGCCCTGCAGGCGGTTGGCGTCAATGCAGGGGCGCTGACCTCTGGCAATACCGAGGAAGAGACCGAAGCCGTCTGGCAGGCCATCGAGGCGGGCGAGCTGAAGCTGTTGTATATGGCGCCCGAACGTCTGGCCTCGGGGGCGACCCTCAGCATGTTGCATCGCATCAATGTCAGCCTCATCGCGGTGGATGAGGCCCATTGCGTCAGCCAATGGGGCCATGATTTCCGCCCCGATTATCTGCGCATCGGCGAGCTGCGTCAGGCGCTGGACGTGCCCCTGGCTGCCTTTACCGCCACCGCCGATTCTGAGACCCGCGAAGAGATCGTGCGCAAGCTGTTTGACGGCCATGTCCCGCGCAGCTTTCTGCGTGGCTTTGACCGGCCCAATATTCATCTGGCCTTTGCCGCCAAGGATGGCCCACGGCGTCAGATCATGGAGTTTGCAGGGGCCCGCAAAGGGCAGTCTGGCATTGTCTACTGCGGCACCCGTGCCAAGACCGAAGACCTGGCCCGCGCCCTGCGCGATGCCGGTCACGCCGCCTGCCACTATCATGGCGGTATGGAGGCCGGGGAGCGCCGCGATGTGGAAACACGGTTTGCCCGCGAAGATGGTCTGATCGTGGTGGCCACCGTGGCCTTTGGCATGGGCATTGATAAGCCGGACATCCGCTGGGTCGCCCATGCGGATCTGCCCAAAAGCATTGAATCCTATTATCAGGAAATTGGCCGGGCTGGTCGTGATGGGGCGCCTGCTGAAACGCTGACGCTGTTTGGATCGGATGACATCCGCCTGCGGCGCAGCCAGATCGACGAAGGTCTCGCACCGGCTGAGCGTCGCGCCGCAGATCATGGGCGGCTCAATGCACTGCTGGGGCTGGCCGAGGCCCTGACCTGCCGCCGCCAAAGCTTGCTGAAGTATTTTGAAGAAGCGTCAGAGCCCTGCGGCAATTGCGATCTTTGCGATAGCCCGGTAGATGTGTTCGACGGCACGACGGCGGTGCGCAAGGCGCTGTCGGCTATTTTGCGCACCAATGAAACCTATGGCGCGGGCCATCTGATCGACATTCTGTTTGGCAATGAAACTGACCGGGTGCGCGAAAAAGGCCATGATGATCTATCGGTCTTTGGCTGCGGCAAAGAATACAGCAAACGACAGTGGCAGGCGGTGTTCCGGCAAATGATGGGCCATGACCTGGTGCGCCCCGACCCCGAACGCCACGGCGCCCTGCGCATGACCGAAGCCGCCCTGCCGGTGCTGAAAGGCGACGCGCAGATCTCGCTGCGCCGCGATACCATCAAATCGGCGGAACGCCGCCCTGCAGTCAAGATGCTGGTCTCGGAAGAGGATGCGCCGCTTCTGTCGGCCCTGAAGGCCAAGCGTCGCGCCCTGGCCGAGGCGCAGAAAGTGCCCGCCTATGTGGTGTTCAACGACAAGACCCTGATCGAAATGGCCGAAGCCCGCCCGGAAACCCTGGATCAGATGGCCCGGATTGGTGGGGTGGGGGCCAAGAAGCTTGAGCGCTACGGGGCGGAGTTTCTGCAAGTCATCACCGGCGCGGTGGAGCAGCTGCACCCCGCAAGGCGCAAGCTGGCCATGCGGGCGGGGGCAGGCAGTACATATGACGCGCTGATGGCGGCGCAGGCGCAACTGACCCGTGGCACCTGTGGCACCCTGAAACCGCTGAGCTGCCCGGCGCAGTTGCTGGCCAAGGTGGCGCAGATGCGCGCGACGGATGAACGCGGCATCGCAATCCTGCTTGGCGACCGCCGGGCAGAGAGATTCTTGCCCGCCTTTCTGGACGTTCTGCGCCAGACTGACTAAGTCTGATCACGGAAACAAAGCGGCAACAAAAGGAGCGCGCGATGCTGGTAGTGGTATCCCCGGCCAAAAAGCTGGATTGGACAGAGCGGGAACAGGAGATGACCTTTCCTGCTTTTCAGAATGATGCCATCGCTCTGAATGCCGTGGCGCGTGGTCTGTCTGTGCCAGAGCTGATGAAGCTGATGCATATTAGCGAGGATCTGGCCAAGCTGAACTATGACCGGTTCCGCGACTTTGCCGCAGATCCGCAGGCCAAAGACCTGCGCCCTGCCGCGCTGGCCTTTGCCGGCGATACCTATCAGGGGCTGGAAGCGGCTTCGCTGGAGCCCGAAGAAATGGCCTGGGCACAGGATCACTTCCGTATTCTGTCCGGGCTTTATGGCCTGCTGCGGCCGCTGGACGGGTTGCAGCCCTACCGGCTGGAGATGGGATCGCGGCTGAAAACCCCGCGCGGCAAGAACCTGTATGAATACTGGGGCAGCCAGATCGCCGAGGCGCTGAACGCCCAGGCCGAGCAGATCGGCGCGCAGGTTCTGGTCAACTGCGCCAGCCAGGAATATTTTGGTGCCGTCGATCTGAAGGCGCTGAAATTGCAGGTGGTGACGCCGGTCTTCATGGAGCTGAAAAACGGCACGCCAAAGATTGTCAGCTTCTACGCCAAACGTGCCCGCGGGGCGATGGCGCGCTACGTGATTCAGCACCGGCTCTGCGAGGCCGAGGCCCTGCAGGGATTTGATGCCGGTGGCTATTGCTATCAGCCAGAGCTGTCCGAGCCGCAAAAACCGGTTTTCCTGCGCAAGCCAGAGGCCTGATCCTAGGCGGCGGTGGTTACTTTGACGGGTTGGAAATCGGTCGTGGCGTGTTGCAGAATACGGTCCAGAATGACCGCCTTGCGCAGGGGTTTGGTCAGATAGTGATCCAGCCCAGCGGCAAGGATGCCTTCGGAATCTCCGTTCATGGCATGCGCCGTCAAGGCCACGATGGGCACGTGACGACCGGTCAGCATCTCTAGCTGACGGATGTGCTTGGTGGCCTCTTTGCCGTCCATCTGCGGCATGGAAATATCCATGAAGATCAGATCAGGTTCAAAGCTTTGATACTGTTCAAGCGCCTCTAGGCCATTGTTGGCAAACTGTAGTTCGATGTTGAGATCTTTGACCATCTTGCGAAAGACCAACTGGTTGGTCTTGTTGTCTTCGGCGGCCAGAATGCGCATCTGCCGCGCCTGCATCTCTTGCGGGGGCAGGGTAAGCTGTTTGGCTGCTGCATTATCTGCGGCATAGGCCTGTTCCAGGGTCAGTGGTTCTGGTTCGGCCTCTGCGGTCCCGTCTTCCAGTGTGATCAACTCTGGTACGGCGTTGCCGTTGGCGTCTGGGGCCTGGGGCCTGGTGATGGCATCGGCAGCGGTTTGTCTATCCAGCAGGGAATTGCCCAGGGTCGCAAGCTTGGCAAACAGCGCGTCGCGCGGCGTCGGCCTTGGCAGCAGATCCAGAGAGAGCTCCTCTATGTCGCTAGTGGGGTATTCGTGCAGATTGGAGCAGAGCATCACAATGGGCACATCCTGCCACCCCTGCTCGCGCAGCTGCCGGGGAAGCGCCAGCCCCCCATCGCCGGAGAGGGTGTGATCGCCAATGACGATGTCGATGCCATCGTGCATCTTTGCCCCTGCCTCTGAAACGTTCCTTGCTGCGGTGACTTCAATCCCCAGCAACATCAATTGTCGCTGCAGAATTTCAGTATTGAGCGCCGAATCGTCCACCAGCAGAATATGTTGCAGACTTTTGGGCAGATTGGGGGCGGGGCTATGGGTTAGCCCGACGGTGGGCAGCGGAATGCGGAAACCAAAGCAGGATCCTTTGCCCTCGTCGCTTTCGACCCAGATTTCGCCCTCCATCAATTCGATCAACCGCCGCGAGATGGCCAGCCCCAGACCGGTGCCTTCGAACTTGCGATTGCTCTCATCCTCGACCTGGTTGAACTCACCAAAGACGTGATCGATCTTGTCCTCCGGGATGCCGATGCCGGTGTCTTCAATCATGCAATGCACCGAGCAGACGCCTTCTTCCGGGTCGGAAACCCCGGTGACGCGCAGGGTGACATGGCCTGATTTGGTGAATTTCACCGCATTGCCTGCCAGATTGGTCAATACCTGACGGATCCGCCCCGGATCGCCAATGAACTGGGTGGGCAGAAACAGGTCGTAATCCACCAGCATCGACAGACCCTTGTCGCGCGCAGTGGGCTGCAACAGCATGACGATTTCGTGGATGCAGCGCTCCAGATCAAAGGCTTCCGTGTGCAGGACAAGCTTGTCGGCCTCGATTTTGGAATAGTCCAGCACGTCGTTGATGATCACCAAGAGCGCCTCACCCGAGTTCTGGATGGTCTTGGCGTAGAGCTGTTGTTCTTCGTTCAGGGCGGTGTCGTTCAGCAGTTCTGCCATGCCGACAACGCCGTTCATCGGGGTGCGGATTTCATGTGACATATTGGCGAGGAAGGCTGATTTGGCGCGGTTGGCCGCCTCGGCCCGTTCGCGGGCGTTGCGCAGCTCTTCCTCGTAATGCACCGAAGAGGTGATATCGAGTGCCAGGCTCACCACGTCGCCGCCATGGCCGCGTTGGTCAATAAGGCGCAGATAGCGGTCGTCCCACAGCTGGATGATAATGGGGTCGGGCGAGATCGACAGCCAGCGGTCGCCCATCATGGCGCGCCAGGCGTCTGGCTTCAGCTTGCCGGTATTGACCAGGCCTTCATCAGTCAGAATTTGCAGGATCCGCATGTACGAAACCCCTGGAGAGACCTCTTCCAGCCCATCAAAGATGTTGAGATAGGCAGTATTGGCACCAATCAGCTGGCTGTCTGCGTTGAAAAAGGCAAAGCCATCCTGAAAAGCCTGGATCGAATGCCAGAGCCTGCGTTCTGCAGTTTCGATCTTTTCATTGGCCATGCTGAGGTCGGATTTGACCTTGGCATTTTCATCCCGCACCGTTGCCACTTCGGCTTGGCTGACGCCGATCTGCTTGGTCAGTGCCAGTGCATGACGGCCCAGTTTGCGATTCGCAGCCGAGAGTTCAGCCTGCTTGAGCTCAAGCAGTCGTTCCGCGGCCAGTCTGGCGCGGCGCTCTTCTGTGATCTTGTCAGCAAGGCTCATCCCTGCGAGCTCCATCAAAATAACAACAGTTAGAATCCCCATAGGGGGCAACGGTTCAGCAATAATCAAATGTCTGGTAACTAGTCTTACGCGTGAACATCTTGCTATGACGTTAAGCCCGTGTCAGCCTTGTAGCGATTTGGGAGAGCGTCATGTCAGTTCAATTTTTTACACGATCCACGTTTTTTATTGTTTGGGCGCATCGGGTTGCTGCCAAAGTCGCCGCTGCTTTGGCAGGGCAGGTCAAAGGGTCCAGCTGCGCGCTGGTCGTGCTGGCGTTTGCGGCGACGGTCGCTGGCCTGCCCCAGCGTGCCACGGCAGACCCAGCTATTCCGCCGCTGCGCTATCAGGCCTTTATGGATACGGATTATTACGGATCGGACCTTCAGGCGCTGTTTGATACTGACCTTGCCGCCTGCGAACGGGCCTGCTCTGCCCAGGACAGCTGCGCTGGATTTTCCTATAATACGCGGGCCAATGCCTGTTTCCCAAAGCAGAATATGCAGACGGCCACGCCCTTTGTCGGGGCGGTTTCTGCGCTGAAGCGTGCCCAATCCCCACAGATGCTGGCCCAGGGCGAGAGCCGCGCCAAGGATCTGGCCTTCCTGCGCGAATCGGATTTGCAGCTGGCCTATCGCCAGGCGAAAGAGATCGGCCTGCGTCATGCCGCCGAAGGCGCCACCCTTGAGGACATGGTGATTGCCGGGCAGATCCAGGCCCGCAATGGCAATGACAAGGGCGCGTTGCGCTGGCTGGCGCAGGCGGTCGCGCTCAGTGATGAGGCTGGGCTATGGGCAGAATATTCCGCCGTATTGCTGCGCTACAGCGGGGACAAAAGCCGGGGCCAACAGGAACTGCGCAATCAGGCGCTGGCCTCCGGGTTGAACGCTTTTTTGCGCGCGCCTTCAAATGCGGTTCAGGCCAATGGGCTGGTTGCCGCCGCGCTGGCGCTGGAAAAACTGGGCCGGGGGCGGGACATGCTGCCGGTGCTGCGCCTGGCACAGGCCCGCGCTCCGCGCCAGGATATCGCCGGGCTGCTGGACCGCTCAATTGCAAAATACGGCTTTCACGTCACCGACAGCCGGGTGCATAGCGACAGCGCCAATCCGCGGCTCTGTGTTGAATTCTCGGAACCCCTGCTGCTTAGTGGGGTTTCCTATGAGGATTATGTCAAACTGCCAAGGCCCGGTGTCGTGGCCACTGCCCAGGGGCAGGAGCTTTGCCTCGAAGGTCTGGAGCATGGGACGCGCTACAGCCTGACCCTGCGCCGGGGGCTGCCTGCGGCGAATGGCGAGGCGCTGCTCAAAGATGTAGACCTGACCCATTATATTGGTGACCGCAGCCCGGCGGTGCGTTTCCCCGGGCGCGCCTATGTGCTGGCCAAGACAGATCAGGCGGCGCTGCCGATTGAAACGGTCAATCTGGATGAGGTCGATCTGCGCCTGCGCTGGATGAGTGACCGCAACCTGCTGCGCAGCATTCAGGATGGCTATTTTGGCCGCCCGCTGTCGCAGTGGCAGGAAGAACATTTTGCCAGCGATATCGCCGAAGAGATCTGGCGCGGCACCGCAGTTCTGCAGAATGAACTGAACCAGGATATGACCACCCGGCTGCCCCTGGCCGAAGCAATAAGCGGGCAACCAGTTGGCATCTACGCGCTTTCGGCCAGTATCAAGGGCGCCGACCCCTATGACAACCCCGGCGCCACCCAGTGGTTTGTTCTGACGGATCTGGGGCTTAGCTCTCTGTCTGGCAGCGATGGGCTGCATGTGCAGGTGCAGGGGCTGTCGGATGCCAAGCCGCGCGCCGGGGTTGAGGTCACGCTGATTTCCAACGCTAATGCAGTGCTGGGTAAAACCACCAGTGACGCAACAGGATATGCGCATTTTGCGCCTGGTCTGGCGCGCGGGCGTGGTGGGGCTGCCCCGGCCATGGTTCTGGCCCGTGTACCTGGCTCTGATGACACAGAGGCGGGCGAGGATTTTGCCTTTCTGTCGCTGAAAGATGCGGCCTTTGATCTGTCCGATCGCGGCGTCGAGGGCCGCCCGGCCCCTGGCCCGGTGGATGTCTTTCTGGCCACGGATCGCGGCGCGTATCGCGCCGGAGAGGTGATCCATGTCACTGCGCTGACCCGTGACAGCACCGCCCATGCAATCGAAGGCCTGCCGCTCAGCGCTATTTTGACCCGCCCCGATGGGGTGGAATACAGCCGCCATCTGTCGAGCGGCGGCAAGATGGGCGGTCATGTCTTTGCCCTGCCCGTGGGGCCAAGCGCGCCACGGGGCACCTGGCGGCTGGATATCAAAAGCGACCTAAAGGCCCCGGCCCTGGCCACGCGCCAGATCCTGGTCGAAGATTTCATGCCGGAACGCATCGATTTTGAACAAAGCGTCGCCAATGCCGATCTTCTGCGCCAGGGCGAGGCCGCGCAGATCGACATCAAGGCGCGGTATCTGTTTGGCGCCCCCGGCGCTGACCTGGCCATCGACGGCGATCTGCGTCTGCGTCCGGTTGACCGTCTGGAAGGCTGGCCCGGCTATCGCTTTGGCCGTCATGACGCGCCGCGCGACAGCCAACGCAACTATTTTGGCGATGAAAGCACCGATGCGGCAGGCGCGGCCCGGATCACCGTGGCCCTGCCCGAGATCGAGGCCGCAGGCCGCCCGCTTGAGGCCTCGCTGACCACCCGGCTGACTGATGGATCGGGCCGCCCGGTGGAACGCAGTCTGGATCTGCCGGTCAGCCCCGAGGGGCCGATCCTCGGCATCAGGCCGCTGTTCGAAGATGTGGTCGCCGAGGGCACCGAAGCCGGCTTTGAACTGGTGGCGCTGTCGCCCAGCCGCCAGCCGATGCCGATGCGGGTGAAATGGAGCCTGAACCGGATCGAGACCCGCTATCACTGGTATCAGCTCTATGGCAATTGGAACTGGGAACCCAGCACCCGCCGCAAGAGCATCGCCACAGGCGAAGCCACGCTGGGCGAGACCCCCTTTGTGCTGTCGACCCCAACCGATTGGGGCCAGTATGAATTGGTGGTGGAGCGGCTGGATGGGGACTATGTCGCCGCTTCGCTGGATTTCTATGCCGGCTGGTACGCCCCGGCCGATGCTTCGGCAACGCCGGACCGACTGGAGGTGTCGCTGGATCGCGATAGCTATAGCCCCGGCGATACTGCCCGGCTGCGGCTGCTGCCGCAAAGCAGCGGCACGGCGCTGATATCGGTACTGTCGAACCGGGTTATCGAACGCCAGGCCGTAGAGGTCGAGGCCGGTGAAGTGGTGATCCCGCTGAACGTGACGCAGGACTGGGGGAGTGGTGCCTATGTGACCGCGACGATGCTGCAACCGCTGAGCGGGCGGGCCAGCCGGACCCCGACACGGGCGCTGGGGCTGGTGCATGCCAAGGTGACCCAACCGGGACAAGAGCTGCGGGTCAGCGTCGAGGCTCCGGAACTGGCGCGCCCCCGCAGCACGGAAACGGCGCGCATTGCCGTGACCGGGGCCGCACCCGGGGCGCAGGTCTGGCTGACGGTGGCGGCGGTGGATCTGGGTATTCTGAACCTCACCGGATTCAAATCGCCAGACCCAAGCGGGTACTATCACGGCCAGCGCCGCCTCGGGATGGAGCTGCGCGACCTTTACGGACGGTTGATTGATCCGGGCAACGGGGCCTTTGGGCAGTTGCGATCCGGTGGTGATGCGAACCGTGGCCTGCAGATGCAGTCGCCGCCGCCCACCCAGGATCTGGTGGCCTTCTTTTCCGGCGCAGTTCAGGTGGATGAAAGTGGATCGGTGGATTTTCCGATGGATCTGCCAGCCTTTAACGGTACCGTGCGGCTGATGGCTGTGGCCTGGTCCAAAACGGCGGTTGGCCAGGCCGAAGCCGATATGCTGGTGCGCGACCCGGTGGTTGTGACCGCGACCCTGCCGCGCTTTCTTGCGCCGGGAGATCAAAGCCGGGTGCGGATCGAAATGGTGCATGCCGACGGCCCGGCGGGTGAAATGCAGCTAAGCGTACAGAGCCTTGGCAGCGGCCTGTCCCTTGGAACGCTGCCCGCTTCGGTAGTGTTGGAAGAACAGGGCAAGGCGGTGCTGGAATTGCCGGTCACCGCCACGGCTGTTGGTGATCCGGAACTGGTGTTGTCGCTGGTGACGCCTGCGGGCAAACAGCTGAGCCAGGTTCTGCGCCTGCCGGTGCGGGCCAATGATCCGGTTGTGGCGACCACCCGCCGTTTCAGCCTGCAAAAGGGCGGGACGTTCCAGCTGACGCCGGATGTCTTTGCCGGGCTGAACCCGGGCACCACCAGCGCCGTGCTCTCGGCGGGGCCGCTGGCCCGGTTTGACGTGCCCGGTCTGCTGCAAAGTCTGGATCAATACCCCTACGGCTGCACCGAGCAGGTGACCTCCAAGGCGCTGCCGCTGCTCTATCTGTCTTCGGTGGCGCAGTCGCTGGGCCTGGGGCAAGGGCCGCAGGTGGATGCGCGCATTCAGGCGGCAATTCAGCGGGTGCTGACCCGCCAGGCCGGCAATGGCGCCTTTGGCCTCTGGCGGGCCGAAAGTGGTGATTTCTGGCTTGATGCATATGCGTCTGACTTCCTGTCGCGGGCGCGGGCACAGGGGCATACCGTGCCCGAAAAGGCCTTTGTGCGGGCCATGGACAACCTGCGCAACCGGATCAACTATGCCTCTGATTTTGACGGAGGCGGCGAAGATGTGGCCTATGCGCTGCTGGTTCTGGCCCGTGAAGGGGCCGCTGCGATGGGCGATCTGCGCTATTATGCCGACGTAAAGGCAAATGATTTTGCCACGCCTCTCGCGGCGGCGCAGTTGGGGGCGGCGCTGGCGGCTTACGGCGATCAGCGCCGGGCGGACCGGATGTTTGCCCGTGCGGGCGCGTTGCTGGAACAGGCCGGGGCGGAACGCCCGGTTTGGCGCGCCGATTATGGCACCCAGCGCCGCGATGCGGCTGGCGTGCTGGCATTGGTGGTCGAGGCCAGGTCCGACGCCCTGCCGCTGGAACGGCTGACCCAGCTGGTGACGGCAACAACCGACCGCAGATCAACGCAGGAATCTGCCTGGACCCTGCTGGCGGCGCATGCGCTGATCAAATCGCCAGAGGAGTCAGGCATTCTGGTCAATGGCCAACCAAGCAAAGGCCCCTTTGTGCGGGTGAGCGGCGATCAGCTGGGGCTGGATCTGGCAATTTCCAGCGCCAGTGGCGCGGCGGCGGATCTGACCCTGACCACGCTTGGCGTGCCAGAGGTGGCGCCCGAAGCGGGGGGCTATGGCTATACTATCCAGCGCAGTCACTACAGCCTGAACGGGCAGAAGCTGGCCGGTACGGAGTTTGCGGTTGGCGATCGCTTTATCACCGTGCTGCAGGTCACGCCGCATGAAACGACTGGCGCGCGGCTGATGGTGAATGATCCGCTGCCCGCCGGGGTGGAAATCGACAATCCCAACCTGCTGCGCTCGGGCGATCTGCGCGATCTGGAGTGGTTGCAACTGTCCGTGGCCGAGCACGCGGAATTCCGCAGTGATCGCTTTCTGGCGGCGGTGGATCTGTCCGGCAGCAAGCCGGTGACGCTGGCCTATATCAGCCGGGCGGTGACGCCGGGGCGGTTCCACCATCCGGCGGCGCAGGTCGAAGACATGTACCGCCCGGCCTATCGCGCCCATACCGCTGCCGGATCGGTTGAGATCCGGTGACCCAGGGCGCATCTGCCGGGTCGCAGGCCGGGGGGGCTTCGCGGCTGTGGTACCGGGGCTTTGCCCTGGCGCTGCTGCTGGCCCTGGCATCGGCCGGGCTGCGGGGGCTGGACCGCTGGGTGGCGGATACGGCGCTGCCGGTCACCCTGGCGGAAACCTCGACAGAGGTGCTGGACCGCAAGGGGGATCTGCTGCGGGTCTATCCCGTGGGGAATGGCATCTGGCGGATGGCACCGCAGCTGGAACAGGTCGATCCGCGCTTTATTGCGATGCTCACCACCTATGAGGACCGGCGGTTCCAGTCCCACGCGGGGGTGGATCCGCTGGCCCTGCTGCGGGCGCTGGGGCAGGCGCTGTGGCACGGGCGCACCGTGTCGGGCGGATCTACCTTGACGATGCAGCTGGCGCGGCTGCTGGAGGATGGCACCACGGGGGCCTGGGCGGGCAAGATCCGCCAGATGCGCCTGGCACTGGCACTGGAGCGGCACCTGTCCAAGGATCAGATCCTGGCGCTTTACCTCACCCATGCGCCCTATGGCGGCAATCTCGAAGGTATCCGCGCTGCCAGCTATGCCTGGTTTGGTCGCGCGCCCAATCGACTGACACCCTCGCAGGCGGCGCTGCTGATTGCCCTGCCACAATCGCCAGAACGTCGCCGCCCGGATCGTGCGCCGGTGGCGGCGCAGGCGGCGCGTGATCGGGTGCTGGATCGGTTGGCGCAGGCGGGATTGCTGACAGGAGCCGAGGTTGCCATGGCAAGCCAGGCCCCGCTGCCCTCTGTCATGCAGCCCTTTCCGCGTCTGGCGCCACATCTGTCGGACCGGCTGCTGGCGGCGCGACCGGGGGCGGCACGGCTAACGCTGACCCTGGAAGGGGAAGTCCAGGCCAAGATGGAACAGTTGGTGGCAGAGGCTGCGACCCGTGCGGGCGCGCGGATCTCGGCGGCGCTGCTGGCGGTGGATCACCAGACCGGAGAGATCATCGCCTCGGTGGGCTCCCCCGCCTATGCCGACAGCGCGCGGCAGGGCTTTGTCGATATGACCCAGGCGCTGCGCTCGCCGGGATCCACCCTGAAGCCGCTTGTCTATGGCATGGCGTTTGAGGCCGGTCTGGTGCATCCCGAAAGCCTGATCCATGATGGCCCGATTGATTTTGACGGCTATGCGCCGCAGAATTTTGATGGGGCCTTTCGCGGCGATATCCGTGTGCGTCAGGCGTTGCAACTGTCGTTGAATATCCCGGTGGTTCGCCTGACCCGAGAGATCGGCCCGGCGAAGCTACTGGCCCGATTGCGGCGGGGGGGTGCGCAGCCACAATTGCCCGCCAGTGACAAGCCCGGATTGGCCATCAGCCTGGGCGGCATCGGCACCTCACTGCAGGATCTGGTGCAGGTCTATGCGGGGATTGCGGCGGGGGGGCAGGGGGTTGCCCTGCGCAGTGATCAGACCGTTGCCCGCCACCCGTTGCCCCGGCTGCTGTCCGAGGAGGCAGCCTGGCATTTGGGCGATATCCTGCGCGGGCTGGCACCGCCAGCGGGGGCGCGGGCTGGGGTGCTTGCCTATAAAACCGGCACCTCCTATGGCCACCGGGATGCCTGGGCCATTGGCTGGGATGGGCGGCATGTGATCGGGGTCTGGCTGGGGCGGGCGGATGGCACCCCGGTACCGGGGGCCTTTGGCGGCGATCTGGCCGCCCCATTGCTGTTCGAGGCCTTTGGCCGTCTTAAACCCGAGATGACGCCCTTTGCCCCGCCGCCTGCGGCGACGCTGATGGTCGGGGCGGCGGAGCTGCCGCTGCCGCTGCGCCGGTTTCGCCCCCGCGATGCGGTTTTTGATGCGGCAGCGGATGCGCCGCAACTGCTGTTCCCGCCGGATGGTGCCCATCTGGCGCTGGAGGGCGGCCCGTTGGTGGTGAAACTGCGCGGCGGCCTGGCCCCCTTTGCCCTGCTGGCGGATGGTCGGGTCCTGACCAAGGGTCAGCGGCGGCGCGAATTCGAAGTGCCCAATCCCGGACAGGGGTTTTCCAGCCTGGTGGTGGTCGATAGCGCGGGCCAAAGCGCCCGTGCCGGGGTGGAGATCGACGCGCCTGGCCTCTGAGGTGATCGCTGTGCGGTTGTTTGTGGTGCCTCTTTGCCTGCCAGTTTGCCCGTACACCTGTGCGCCTGCCTGTGCACCTGTGCGCCTGCCGTTTGGCCCGCCGCCCCTACTAGCGACGGCCTTCGCGCAGCCAGCCAGCCAGTATGAAGGCAGCCGCCAGCAGCAGCCCCAGCCAAGCCGGCAAAAGCGCTGTTTGCGAGACAGATAGGGTTTCATGCGCGGCGCGGGGGGTCAGGCCTATCCAGTTGCGCCCGGCGGCGGGGCGGCCCGGCTTTACGTCGCGCAGCCTTGGCAGCCCCTCTTCCAGGCGCAGGCTGCCGCCGCGTAGCGGGGCCAGCACCGGGGCCAGGACTGTATCGGTGGCGATGTTCTGCTGGAATTCGCGCGGCGTCGCAGGGCCAAGGCCGACAACCGCGCTGGCCTCGCCTTCGCGCAAGCGGTAGAGGCCCGGCATGCTGCCGGTATGGGTTGCCTCCCACAGGCCGGGGGCGCGTTGCTGCATGGTCAGGGTGGTCTCTTGCCCATCGGGGGCGGTGATCACCAGCGGCCCGGCTGCGCCCTGCATGCGGCGGCGGAAAATCTGCATGCTCTGGCCGGTGCTTTCCGCCCAGAGCATCTCTTCCTCCAGTTCTGGTTCCTTCATCATCCAATGGGCAAGGCGGCGCAGCAGTTCCAGCTGTGGCCCGCCACCTTGATAGCCGCGACTCCAGAGCCAGGCATGGTCCGAGGCCAGGAGCGCCACCCGTCCGGCCCCAACCCGGTCAAGCACCAGCAGCGGCCGGGGGCCGAGGCCCTGCATCAGCACATGTCCCTGCGGCGAAGACAGTTCGATCTGGCGCAGCCAGCTGCCCCAGCTGGGGCCGTCATCGGGGCCGGTATTGGTGGATGTGGCGATGGTTCGATGAGCCTGTTCCAGGCCGGCGGTGACGGGGTGGCGATGGCCAAGATCGGTGATCCGGGGGCGGTAGGGCTGTTCCAGCACCCGCGCGGTGGGGGCGGCAGGCAGCACCCGCGACAGGGGCGAGCGATAGATCGAATCGGCGCTGGCAAAATCCGGCCCCGCCGCCACCAGAACAGCGCCGCCCTGTTCCACATAGTTGGCCACGTTATCAAGATAGAGCGCCGGCAGAATGCCGCGCCGTTTGTAGCGATCAAAGATGATCAGATCAAAATCCTCGATCTTTTCCAGAAACAATTCGCGGGTGGGAAAGGCGATCAGTGACAGCTCATCCACCGGCACCCCGTCCTGCTTTTCTGGCGGGCGCAGGATGGTGAAATGCACCAGATCAACCGAACTGTCGGATTTCAGCAGATTGCGCCAGGTGCGCCCGCCCGCATGGGGCTCTCCCGAGACCAGCAGGACCCGCAGCCGGTCACGCACGCCATTGATCTGCACCAGGGCGGCATTGTTGCGGTCAGTCAGTTCGCCCTCTGCCTGCGGCGTGGCAAAGCGGATCACGTTGCGCCCGCCATGTGGCAGGGTCAGGGGCAGGTCGAAATCCACCCCCAGCGGCAGGACAAAGCTCTGCACCGGGCCACCGTTTATGGAAATTTCCACCGGGGCCTGGCCTTGATCTGGCGGCGCGGCGCCTTGATCCTCGATCCGCAGGGTCAGGGTGACAGGTTCGCCGATAATGGCAAAGGCGGGTGCCTGGCGCAGCACCAGGCGGCGATCCCAGTCGCCCTGCCGTCCGGTCAGCAGCAGATGCATCGGCGCGGGCAGATCAACCGGCTGATCGGCATCATGCACCAGCCCGTCTGACAGCGCGATAATGCCAGCCACACGGCCCTGTGGCTCATCCGCGAGCGCCCGTGACAGCGCCTGCATCAGCGCGGTGCCACTGTCCGCTGCGCCATCGGGGAGGTCGATCCAGCGGGTTTCGGTATTGGGTCGCGCAGCCAGTTGCTGCTCCAGCCCGGCGCGGGCGGTTGCCAGCTGGGCCTGCCGGTCTGACAGATGCTGGCTGGCGGTATTGTCCACCGCCACCAGCACGATATCCTTCAGGTCTGCGCGGTTTTCTTGCTGCGCCACTGGCCCCATCAGCGCCGCCAGCAGGCACAGCGCTGCTAGCCCACGCAGCCCCCAGCCGGGCAACCGGCGCCATAGCGCCAGCGCAATGCAGGCCACAGCCAGCGCCATCAGCGCCCAGAGCACCGGCCAGGGCAGCAGTGGATCAAAGAGCAAAACCTGTGTCATCGCATCTGCCCCTATTGTCCCAGCCGTTCCAGCAGGGCTGGCACATGCACCTGGTCTGATTTGTAATTCCCGGTGAGCACATGCATCACCAGATTGACCCCAAAGCGAAAGGCCAGTTCGCGCTGGCGTTCGCCGGAATAGCCACGCCCGACTGGCAACAAGGGCCTGCCGTCGCGATCCACCGCCCAGGCCGCAGCCCAGTCATTGCCGCCAATTACCACCGGCGTCACCCCATCGTTGAGGTCGCGAAAGGGGATGCCTTCGACCTGCACTGCATCGGCAGGTGCCGCCTCAACCCAAAGCGGGCCGCGCGGATGGCGGCCGGGAAAATCCTGCAACAGGTAAAAGGCCCGGGTCAGCACATGATCGGATGGCAGTGGCTCCAGCGGCGGGATATCCAGCGGCAGGGCCAGTTGCTGCAACCGGCGTGCGGCGGCGCTGACCGCCCCATTGGTTGGGCGGCCGCTGGCCAGCGCGGCATCGCGGGTGTCGAACAGGATCATGCCGCCAGAGCGCAGATAGGCATTGAGCCGCGCATAGGCCGCTGCCGAGGGCAGCGCTTGTTCCGGGATCACCGGCCAGTACAGCAGCGGATAGAGCGCAAGATCGTCGCGTTCCAGATCAATGCTGACCGGCAGTGCAGGTTCCACTGAGGTGCGAAAATACAGGGTGTCCGACAGGCCACGCAGCCCGGCCAGGGCGATACGGTCGGTTGTGGCATCGCCCGTGAGAACATGCGCCAGGGTCAGCTCAGCAGCGCGGGTGACATGATCTGCGGGGATGTCCTGACCGGCGTTTGGGTCTGTGTTTCCAATGGTATCCTGACCAGAGCCTGCGGGGGTTTGCACTGGAACTTGGGCCTGAACCTGCGCCTGCGCGGGGGCGGGGATCAGGCCAGCAATCAGCAGACCAGCCCCAATCAATCCAGCTCCGGCGATCATGCCCACCCCGGAAGCGCGTCGCAAAAGGCCGCTGATCTGCAGGGTTGCCAGCACATCCAGGCTCAACAGCAGCAGCGCCAGCCCCAACAAAAGCCCCGCCAGCGGACGTTCCGGGGTGCTGTCATAGCCGGCAAGGCTGATCCCAGCCCCCCAGCGCGCCGGGGGCAGGCTATCGCCCTGGCGCAGGGTGTTGCGGGCCAGACTGCGGCTATCGCTTTGATAGAGACCAGGGCGCAGCCCAGGCCCGGCCTCGGCGGTGATCAGATCAGGGCCGGATACACCGGGCAGGGTGCCTGCCTCGGCCCGACGGCCATAGCCATCCAGCACCGTGACGGGCCGCCAGGTGGTGCCCTCCAGGCTGGTGGCCTCTGGTGGTTTGGCAGCGGAAGAGACCGCCAGTCGTTCCAGCATGCGTACAAAGAGACCCGAAAGCGGCAGGCTGCTCCATTCCGCATTTGCGGTGACATGGAACAGCACCACCTGCCCCTGTCCCAGTGGCTTGCGGGTGACCAAGGGGGTGCCATCCTCCAGCGCGGCGATGACGCGATCAGCCAGGCTCGGGTCGGGTTGGGCCACCACCTGGGATGAAACAGAAACCTCTTCGGGGATGGTCAGGCCAAAGAAGGGAGAACCTGCGGCAAAGGGGGCCAGGGTCTTGGGTTCCCCCCAGCTCATGGCGCCGCCGATGCTGCGCCCGCCAATGCGCAGCCGCACCGGCATGAGGGTTTCTTCATCCTTGCGGGCGGTGTCGCTGCTGGCCAGACGCGGCCCGGCAAAGCGCAGCAGCAAGCCGCCCCCCTCGACCCAGGCGATCAGCGCGTCGTTGATCTGTGGCGAGAGGCGCGCCACATCGGCCAACACGATAACATCAGGGTTGGCGGGCAGGATCTCGCTCAGGCTGCCCTCCAGCAGGTCAGCGGTGGGGGCCAGGGCCTGGCGCAGGTAGTGCAGCTGCGAGAGCAGCGCCAGCCCTTCATCCGCAGCGCCGGCGGCAATCAGGGCCACCTCACGCCGCCGCAGGCGATCATCGCTCAGGCTGACGGCACCGGCAGACCGCTGGCCGGTGATTTCAAAGCGTTCAATGCGGGCGCGCAGTTCGGCGGGCAGGGTCAGCCGGGTGCTTGCCAGCAGCGCGTCGGGTGCAAAGGACAGGCCAACCTGTGCCAGGGTGCGCTGGGTGCCGCCGGGGTCACGGCCACGGGCCTGCACCACTATCTCGGTCGGGGTGTTGATATTGGGGCCCGCATGGCTGCGCAGGGCGGAAATTTCCAGGGCGCCGTCTTGTGCTTCGGGCGGCAGCAACCCCAGCACCGGCAACCCCGAAGAGACCACGGTGACCGCGCCCCGAGCGGCCAGCGCGGTTGTGATGCTTTCCTGCTCCGAATAGGCCAGCCCATCACTGAACCAGAGGCTGTCAAAGTCCATATCGCTGTTGTTCAAATGGTCCAGTGTTGCCTGGATCTGCGCCGGGCCGGGCTGCCAGGGTTGGGGGTGCAGGCCAGCCAGTTGGCTTTGCCAGGTGCTGGCGGCCTGAAACTGAAGCGCCTGCGGTGCGCTTAGCTGCAATAGGGCCACGGGGCGATTGGCGCGCCCGGCATCTTCAAGCCGGGTGGCGATCTGCTTGCGGGTCTGGGCCCAATGCGCGGCCCCCGCCCAGGAGGCATCGACCACGACGACCAAAGGCCCGGACCCTGCCGTCTCGCGGGTTGGGTTCAGCACAGGCCCGGCAAAGCCCAGGATCGCCGCCGCCACGGCCAAGAGCCGCAGCACCAAGAGCCACCAGGGGGTGCGGTCAGACTGGCTGTCGCGGTCCGACAGGCCCAGCAGCAGGATCACTGCCGGAAAGACCCGTTTCTTTGGTGCAGGCGGTACCGCCCGCAGCAGGATCCACAGAATGGGCAGCGCCAGCAGCCCCAGCAGCAACCAGGGCGCGGCAAAGCCAAGGCCGGCAATTGATGTCATGGCTGGCCTCGATCCATCGCATGATAAAGCCACATAAGGGCGGCAAGGGCGGGGTCATTGCTGTGGTGCAGCCCCAGGCGCCAGCCGGTGGTGCGGCACAGCTGATCCAGCGCATCGCGCCGTTCGGCCAGCCGCGCCAGATAGCTATGGCGCAGGGCATCTGCCTTCAGGGTTTCATGGCTGAGCGCCCCGCCGACGCTTTCGAACCGGGTGCGGCCAGCATAGGGAAACTGCTCTTCCGCCGGGTCCAGCACCTGCAGCAAGACCCCGTGAACGCCGCGATCCGCCGCCTTGGACAGGGCGCGTTCCAGCGGCGCAAAGGGGCCGAGAAAATCTGAAATGAACAGGGCGCGGGCCTGCGGAGCCATGGCGCGGTCCTCGGGTGGTGCATAGTCTGCAACCTGCACAGAGGGGGCTTTGGGGCTGTCTTGGGCAGTGCTGAGCGCCTCTGCCAGACGCAGGCTTTGCAGGGTGCCGCGACGCGGCGGCAGGCTGCCACCGGTCAGCCCGACCCGTTCACCGCCCCGCAGCATCAGAATAGACAGGGCCAGGCCAATCAGGCAGGCGCGGTCGATCTTGCGCGGCTGTTCAGGCGAGGAGGCAAAGCGCATAGAGGCCCCCGCATCAACCCAGAGATAGACCGTCTGGGCAATCTGCAATTCGCGTTCACGAACAAATTGCACATCCCCGCGCGCGGATCGACGGTGATCGACCATCCGGCGGCTGTCGCCCTGTTGCAACGGACGATATTGCCAGAAATCATCACCCATGCCGGCCCGCCGCCGCCCGTGGTCACCGCTGAGCACTGACCCGGCCAGTTGCTGCGCCTGCACCAAGAGCGGCGGCAGGGCGCTGGCGGCGCTTTCGGCGGCGCTGCGCAGTCTGGCGGGGGCATTTGCGGCCTCCTGAGGGGCGGCGGTCTGGCTCATGCGGCGATCCCGCTTTTGTTCAGGTCGGCGGCGGTTTCGCTGATCAGATCCGCAAGGCTGTCACCGCGCGCCCGTGCCGCAAAGCTGAGCTGCATGCGATGGCTAAGCACCGGCAGCGCCATGTCGAGCACATCCTCGGCGTTTGGCGCAAGACGGCTGTGCAGCAGGGCGCGGGCGCGCACCGCCAGCATCAGCGCCTGCGCGGCGCGGGGGCCGGGCCCCCAGGCCACGGTTTGCGCCACCTGCTGAGATACATCGGGTTCACTGGGGCGGAAGGCGCGCACCAGATCCAGGATCAGCTCTACCACGGCGTCGCCCACGGGCATGCGCCGCAGCAGTGTTTGGGCCGCAACAAGCTCGGCGGCGCTAAAGACCGCATGGGCGCTGTCTTCGCTGTTGCCCGTGGTGGCCAGCAGGATGTCGCGTTCGGTATCGCGGGTTGGGTAGGGCACGTCGATCTGCAGCATAAAGCGGTCCAGCTGCGCTTCGGGCAGCGGGTAGGTGCCTTCCTGTTCGATCGGATTCTGGGTGGCCAGCACGTGAAACGGCTGGCCCAGCGGCCGGTCAGCACCGGCAACGGTGACCTGGCGTTCCTGCATCGCCTGCAGCAGCGCTGATTGGGTGCGCGGGCTGGCCCGGTTTATTTCGTCCGCCATCAGCAGCTGGCAAAACACCGGACCCGGCAGAAAGCGAAAGGCCCGGGTGCCATCTGCGGCGGTGTCCAGCACCTCCGAGCCGAGAATATCGGCGGGCATCAGATCGGGGGTGAACTGCACCCGTTTGCCATCCAACCCCATCACGGTCGATAGGGTTTCCACCAGCCGGGTCTTGCCCAGGCCGGGCAGCCCGACCAGCAGCCCATGGCCGCCGCACAGCAGGGTGGCCAGCGTCAGGTCCACAACCCGTTCCTGGCCGATGAAGCGGCGGGTGATCGAGTCGCGCGCCAGTTGTAGCTTTTGCTCCAGCGCTTCGATGCCGGCCAGCAGGTCATCAGGTTCGGGCATGACATTCCTTTCTCAGCGGATATACAATCGTATTGTATCGCGGTTGAGGGAAATGGCAAAAGCAATGAGTGGACAAAAAACTGTGACACCGTCGGCAGATGGGCTGGCCGCCTCGATCCGGGCGGCAGAGAAGGCGACAGGCAAAGCGGGTGGCACGCGCGGATTGCCGCCGGTGCATCTGTGGAACCCACCCTATTGCGGTGATCTGGACATGCGGATCGCCCGTGACGGCACCTGGTATTACCTTGGCAGCCCGATTGGCCGCTTTGAATTGGTCAAGCTGTTCTCTTCGATCCTGAAGCGTGAAGAGGGCAAATATTTCCTGGTCACCCCGGTTGAAAAAGTCGGCATCACCGTGGAGGACGCGCCCTTTGTCGCGGTTGATTTTGAGGCCACCGGGGCGGGGGCAGAACAACAGCTCTGCTTTACCACCCATGTGGGCGACCAGATGGTGGCGGGCCCGGAGCACCCGATTCGGGTGGAGCGGGACGCCGAGACCGGCGAACCATCGCCCTATGTGCGCGTGCGCAGCAATCTGGAGGCGCTGATTGACCGCAAGAGCTTTTATCGGCTGGTCGAGCTGGGCTGCCACCATGACGGCTGGTTTGGTCTCTGGTCCGGTGGGGTGTTTTTCCCGGTGATCCCTTCGGATGAGCTGCCCGTAGGCTAGGGCATGGTCTGGGGCTTGCTCTGGGTGCGGGTTAGGAAAAATGCGTTATTTTCGGTGCTTGGCCTTGCCTGGGGGGGGCGCTAGACCCTAGCGGGATCATCGGTGCCTGCGTGGTGCCAACAGACCGGAGGTTTCCTTGAATGCCTAGATTCGCGGCAAATATTTCAATGCTCTTTGCTGAACTGCCCTATCTGGAGCGTTTCGCCGCCGCGGCCGCCGCCGGGTTCACGGCGGTGGAAATCCTGTCCCCCTATGATGTCGCGGCAAAAGAGACCCAGCGAGCGCTGCTGTCGCAAGGGCTGGAGCTGCTGCTGATCAATGCGCCGCCGCCCAATTACACGGGCGGGGTGCCGGGCTATGCGGCACATCCTGATGGGGTTGACCGGTTTCAGCGTGATATTCGCCGGGTGCTGCGCTACGGCGAGGTGCTGAGAGTGGGGCTGATCCACATCATGGCCGGCTATGCCAAGGGCGATGAAGCCCGCGAGACCTTTATCAACAACCTGCGCTGGGCCGCGGATCTTGCGCCCAGGCAGCGCTTTACCATCGAGCCGCTGAATGCCGGGGATCAGCCGGGGTATTTTCTGGACGATTACAACCTCGCCGCAGAGATTCTGGAGGCAGTGAACCGCCCCAATGTCGGGCTGCAATATGATGCCTATCACGCGCAGATGATCCATGGCGATGCCGCGCAGGTCTGGCAGAACTTTGGCAAGCAGGCGCTGCATGTCCAAATTGGTGCCGCGCCCAGCCGATGCGAACCCGGCACCGGGCCGGTGGATTTTGAGGCCCTGTTCCAGGCCATTGATGCCAGCGGCTACAAAGGCTGGATCAGCGCAGAGTACACCCCCTCGACCCGGCGTACCGAAGATAGCCTGGGCTGGCTGCCAAGATCACGGGTGCTCAGCATCGCACGAGGCTGAGGGCGGGTCTGATGGCAGGGCGGGGGGCTGGGCTGAAGGCGGCGTGTTGCCTTGCGGTAAAAGGCAGGCGCTCCCGCCAATTCCGCAACATCCCCAGGGGGATGTCGCTTCATTGTTGGGGGTGGCGCCGCGCTGACGCGCGGCGAAACGACCTGCTGAGATGCGCTTCAGGGGCAGGTGTGCCCAGAAGCGCCTTTGCAAGGTTGGGGCCTGCTGAGTCGCCTCAAGGGCAAGCCGCGCTGGGCGCGGCGGCTTTGCCGCCCTTGACCCGAATCAGCAGAAAAAAGCGATCGTGCAGGCCTGTGAGGCCCGAAAAGCCCGAGGCTTGGTGCGGGCGCGCCGCGCGTCTGCGCGGCGCCACCCCCAACGGGGGAGGACCAATCTCTGATTGTTCCGAGACGGGCGGGAGAGCCGCCTTGGTGCAGAGTGAGTGAATCCTGGCCTGAAAGCATGTCGCGTTCATGGCCATTCAGACGGCATGCTCTAGTGCGCTTCGGCCCAATTTCTGCCCTGGCCTGCCTCGACGCTCAGCTTCACGTCCAGATGCACTGCGGGGCTGGCGGCACCCTCCATGACCTGGCGGGCGGTCTCTATGGTTTCTGCCACCGCCTCTTTGGGGACTTCAAACAGCAGTTCATCGTGGACCTGCAGCAGCATCCGCGCAGGCAGGTGGGCGATGGCCTGGGGCATCCGCACCATGGCGCGACGGATCACGTCGGCGGCAGTGCCCTGGATCGGGGCGTTGATGGCGGCGCGTTTGGCAAAGCTGGCGCGCGGTCCCTTGGCGGCGATTTCGGGCGTATGGATCTTGCGGCCAAACAGCGTCTGCACATAGCCGTGCTCTTTGGCAAATTCCACCGTCTGATCCATATAGGCGCGAATACCCGGAAAGCGTTCAAAGTAGCGGTCGATAAAGCCCTGGGCCTCGGCGCGTGGAATGCGCAGATTGCGGGCCAGACCAAAGCCGGAGATGCCGTAGATGACGCCAAAGTTGATCGCCTTGGCCTGACGGCGAATATCCGGGGTCATTTCCTCCATCGGGACGTTGAACATTTCTGACGCGGTCATGGCGTGGATGTCGTGGCCTTCGGCAAAGGCGGCCTTCAGCGCGTCGATACCGGCGACATGGGCCAGGATGCGCAGCTCAATCTGGCTATAGTCGAGGCTGAGCAGAAGATTGCCTTCATCCGCCACAAAGGCCTCGCGGATGCGGCGGCCTTCCTCGGAGCGCACGGGAATATTCTGCAGGTTGGGATCTGATGACGCCATGCGGCCGGTATTGGCACCGGTCTGGATATAGGAGGTATGCACCCGGCCAGTATCCGGGTTGATATGGTCCTGCAGCGCATCCGTATAGGTGGATTTCAGCTTGCTCAGCTGGCGCCAGTCCAGCACCAGGCCCGGCAGCTTATGTTCGGTGGCCAGATCTTCCAGAATATCGGCGCCGGTGGCATAGGCACCTGTCTTGCCCTTTTTGCCGCCGGGCAGTTCCAGCTTGTCAAACAGGATCTCGCCCAGTTGTTTGGGCGATCCGACATTGAAGGGCTGGCCCGCCAGGGTGTGGATTTCATCCTCCAGCCCGGCCATTTTCTGGGCAAAGGCATTGGACATGCGGCTGAGTGTATCGCGGTCCACCTTGATGCCATTGCGCTCCATCTCGGCCAGCACCGGCACCAGAGGCCGTTCCAGGGTTTCATAGACCGTGGTGACCTGCCGCTGGTGCAATTCGGGTTTGAAATGCTGCCACAGGCGCAGGGTGATATCGGCGTCCTCCGCGGCATAGGGGACTGCATCGGCCAGCGGCACCCGGTCAAAGGTGATGGCGGATTTTCCCGTGCCCAGCAGAGGCTTGATTGGCAGGGGCGTGTGGTCGAGATAGCGTTCCGACAGGGTATCCATACCGTGGTTATGTTCACCCGCGTGCAACGCGTAGGACATCAGCATGGTGTCATCAATCGGGGCCACATCAATGCCATAGCGGTGCAGGATCTTGGCGTCATATTTCATGTTCTGCCCGATTTTCAGCACCGCCGGATCCTCCAGCATCGGCTTCAGGATCGCCAGCGCATCGTCCAGCGGCATCTGCCCCTCCGCCAGACCTTCGCCGCCAAACAGATCATCTCCGCCCTGTTTATGGGTCAGCGGAATGTAGCATGCCGCCCCCGGTTCAACGCAGAGCGAGACGCCGACCAGATCTACCACCATGGCATCCAGCCCGGTGGTTTCGGTATCCACCGCCACATAGCCGCGCGCATAGATCTGATCGATCCAGCCCTGCAGGGCGGCGGTATCCCCGACCGAGGTGTATTTTTCCGCGTCAAAGGGCACCGCGCTGGGGGCGGCGACAGGGGCGGCTTCGCTCACGGGGGCTTCCGGGATGCTGGGCACCTCGCGGCCCAGCTGTTCGGCCATGCGCTTGGCCAGGGTGCGGAACTCCATTTCCGCAAGAAAGCCCAAAAGTACCTCGGCATCGGGTTCCAGCACCTCAAGATCTTCGAGGGTGAAATCCAGATCCATGTTGCAGTCCAGCTGCACCAGTCGTTTGGACATTTCGATCTGGTCGCGCTTGTCGATCAGGGTCTGACGGCGTTTGGGCTGTTTGATTTCTTCGGCCCGGTCCAGCAGCTCTTCGAGCGAGCCAAATTCATTGATCAACAGCGCCGCGGTCTTGATGCCGATGCCAGGCGCGCCGGGGACATTGTCGACAGAATCTCCAGCCAAGGCCTGCACATCGACCACCCGGTCGGGGCCAACGCCAAACTTTTCCACCACGCCGTCGCTGTCGATGCGTTTGTTCTTCATTGCGTCCAGCATTTCAACGCCGCCGCCAACCAGCTGCATCAGATCCTTGTCCGATGAAATGATGGTGCAGCGCCCGCCGGCATCGCGCGCCTGACAGGCGAGGGTGGCGATAATGTCGTCGGCTTCATAGCCCTCGACCTCTTTGCAGGCGATGTTAAAGGCGCGCGTTGCCTCGCGGGTCAGCGGAAATTGCGGTCGCAGATCTTCCGGCGCAGGCGGACGGTTGGCCTTGTAGAGATCATACATTTCATTGCGGAACGACTTGCCGGAATGGTCGAAAATCACGGCGACATGGGTCGGCGCATCCGGGCCAGTATTGGCCTCGACATAGCGGTGCAGCATGTTGCAAAAGCCCGCCACAGCGCCAATTGGCAGCCCGTCTGATTTGCGCGTCAGTGGCGGTAGGGCGTGATAGGCCCGAAAGATAAAGGCCGAACCATCAATCAGATGCAGATGGCAGCCCTTGCCGAATGTACTCTCGCTCATGCCTGTCGCGCTCCCCTGGGAAATCCGTTCGTGTTCCGTTTCCGGTTATCGGTGATCTGGCGCGTAAGGGCAATTGCCGTTTGGGCCAGAGCCTAGAACATGCCCATGGCCAGCCCCGCGCCCAGAGCCTGACCCAGATCGGCGCAGCGGGCCAGCTCTGCTGGGGCAATGGATTTCTCGGCCAGAATCGCCTCGGGTGTCTGGGCATGGGTGCATAGGATCAGCGGCGGCTGGATCTCGCGCAGGCGCCAGCCCTGGGCGATGCGGGCCAGTTGCCGGGCCGCGCCGGTCCCATCCGAGCCGGCGCAGATCATCTGGGCATAGGCACGCCCGTTGAGCTGGCCCAGCACCGGGTAGTAGCAGCGGTCAAAGAACTCTTTCATCTGCCCTGACAGGCTGGCCAGATTCTCTGGGCCGCAAAACAGATAGGCCCCGGCTGCCAACAGATCGTCGGGACCGGCCTCGGCGGCCTGCAACAGCCGGGTGTCGCATTCCTGGCTGGCCGCGGCTGTTGCAGCCTTCGCCATTTGCCGGCTGCCGCCGGTGCGGGAATGATAGATGATAAGAAGCGTGCTCATGCCTTCAGCATATCCAGAATGGACTGTGGTGTCAGCGGCATCAGAAAATCATGGTGGGCCGAGGCTGCGACAGGCTGCACCGCATACGGGCACCAAGCATGTTTCAGCCCCCTGGCGATCCTGACGGCATAGCGCGCGAGCGATCCGGCCTGCTACATCGCTTTGTCTTCGAAACCCTTGAGGATGTATTTGCAATCGCAATAGGGACATTCCACAAAGCCGGTGTCCTCGGGGATCTGCAGATAGACACGGGGATGACCCAGCGCGCCTTCGCTGCCATCGCAGGCAACGCGGCTGGTCTCGACGATTTTGGTTTCGGGCGCTTCAATGGTCATCGCTGGCGGTCCTTATGAATTTCGGCTAGGCGCATGGTGAAACCATGTATGTATGATGCCAAAACCGGGGGCAAGAGCTGCAATGAGAGATGACGCAATCCATATCGAAAGCTTGCGCAAAACCTACAAGGGCGCCAAGGGCCAGCCGGAAAAGCAGGCCCTTAAGGGCATCGATCTGACCATTCCGCGCGGGTCTGTCTTTGGGCTTCTGGGGCCAAACGGGGCGGGAAAATCTACCATGATCAATATCATGGCCGGGTTGGTGCGCAAATCTTCCGGGCGGGTGACGATCTGGGGCTTTGATCAGGATGCCAACCCGCGCCAAAGCCGCGCCGCCATTGGGGTGATGCCGCAAGAGTTGAACCTGGACCCGTTCTTCACCCCGCGCGGCGCGCTGGAGGTGCAGGCAGGCCTTTACGGCGTGCCAAAATCAGACCGGCGCAGCGATGAGATCCTTGCCATGGTGGGGCTGACCGACAAGGCCCATGCCTATGCCCGCACCCTGTCGGGCGGCATGCGTCGGCGGCTGCTCTTGGGCAAGGCGCTGGTGCATCATCCGCATATTCTGGTGTTGGATGAACCAACTGCCGGGGTGGATATTGAGCTGCGGCAAATGCTTTGGGCCAATATCCGCAAGCTGAACCAGCAGGGCATGACCATCATCCTGACCACCCATTACCTGGAAGAGGCCGAAGAGATGTGCGACGAGATCGCCATCATCGATCAGGGCAGCGTGGTGGCGCGCGACAGCACCGCCAACCTGCTGGGCCGTCTGGATGCCAAATCCATGATCGTGCAGCCCGCCAGCCCGGTCACGATCCTGCCGCAGGGGGCTGGCATCACCTCTGAACTGCGCGAAGACGGCGCGGTGGTGCTGCGCTACCACGGCAATGAAACCAGCGCCGAAGAGGTGCTGTCAGCCGTGCGCGCCGCCGAAATTTCCATCCGCGATGTCAAAACCGCCGAGGCCGATCTGGAAGATGTCTTCCTGTCTCTGACCAAATCGGGCTGAGCTGACAGGCTGGCCCCTTGCTCCCCCTGCCCCTGCCCAGGCGCGCGCCGGGGCAGGGGATTGGCAATCGTTGTGAACAAAGTCTTGCACTGTTTAGCGGGCGAAACATTTGCCGCCGCGCGGAAGGTGGTTCACCCCGGCGGGGCAAGCGGGTAAAAGGCTGCAAACCTGTTGCAACACCGCCCTGATCCGGAGCCCTGATATGTCCACGCCCAAACCTGTTGTTCTGTGTATTCTTGATGGCTGGGGCAGTGCGGAACCCGGTGCCGCCAACGCGCCCTATCTGGCCAAGACCCCCACCTTTGATACGCTGATGGCCGCAGGGCCACAGGCGCGGCTGGTGACCCATGGGCCGGATGTTGGTTTGCCCAGTGGTCAGATGGGCAATTCCGAGGTGGGCCATACCAATATCGGTGCTGGCCGCGTGGTGGCGATGGATCTTGGCCAGATTGATCTGGCAATCGAAGATGGCTCTTTTGCACAGAACGCCGCCCTGTTGGATTTCATAGCTAGGCTCAAGAAAACCGGTGGTGCGGCGCATCTGATGGGGCTGGTGTCTGATGGCGGGGTTCACGGGCATATCAGGCATATTCTGGCGGCGATCCGTGTCCTCACCGACGCGGGCGTACCGGTCTGGCTGCATGCCATCACCGACGGGCGCGACGTGGCGCCGAAATCTGCCTATGGCTACTTTGAACAGCTGAAAGAGGCCCTGCCGCAGGGGGCCAGGATTGCCACGGTGACGGGGCGCTATTTTGCCATGGACCGCGACAACCGCTGGGAACGGGTGGGCGAAGCCTATGCCGCCATGATCAAGGGCGAGGGCCGTTCGGTGGCGGATGCCCATGATGCGGTGACCCATGCCTACAACCAGTCCGAAACGGATGAATTCATCGGCGCCAGTGTGATCCGCGGCTATGATGGGGTGCAGGATGGCGACGGCTTCTTCTGCCTGAATTTCCGCGCCGACCGCGCCCGTGAAATTCTGCGCGCCATTGGCGAGCCGGGCTTTGCCGAATTTGACACCGGCCCGCGCCCCAAACTGGCAGCGCTGCTGGGCATGGTGGATTATTCTTCCGCGCATAACGCCTATATGACCACCGCCTACCCCAAGGCTGAACTTGTCAATACGCTGGGCGAATGGGTTGCCAAACAGGGCAAGCGGCAGTTCCGCCTGGCGGAGACTGAAAAATATCCGCATGTGACCTTCTTCCTCAATGGCGGCAAGGAAGAACCAGAGCAGGGTGAAGACCGTGCCATGCCCCAATCCCCCAAGGTGGCGACCTATGATCTGCAACCAGAGATGAGCGCGCCAGAAGTGACCGAGAAATTCGTTGAAGCCATCAACGCGGGGTATGACCTGATTGTCACCAATTACGCCAACCCCGATATGGTCGGCCATACCGGTGATATCCAGGCCGCGATCAAGGCCTGCGAGGCGGTGGATCAGGGGCTGGCCCAGGTGGTAGAGGCGCTTCGGCGCGTGGGTGGTGCCATGCTGGTCACCGCAGATCACGGCAATTGCGAGGTCATGGTCGACCCGGAAACCGGCGGTGCCCATACCGCGCATACCACCAATCTGGTGCCACTTGTGTTGGTGGGTGGGCCAAAGGGCGCCGGGCTGCGCAACGGCCGCCTTGCCGATCTTGCCCCCACCCTGCTAGAGCTGATGAACCTGCCCAAGCCAGATGAGATGACGGGCGAAAGCCTGCTGACCTGACAAAGCTGACCTGACAAAACAGACCAAGAAGATCTGAACCACATGATGACACGCGCCGCTGGGCTGCTTTTCCTTGCACTGATCACCCTTGCCGCACCGCTGCAGGGTTTGCAGGGGGCTGCCCGCGCGGCCGAGACGCCACCGGCCCCGGCAGAGGCCGCACGACAGGCCGCGCGCCAGCTGGAGGCGGCAACCGTCGCACTGGAGGCGGCAGACAGCGCGCGCGACCGGGTCAAGGCGTTGACGGAAACCCTGCACGCCTATGAGGCCGGGCTGGGTGCCATGCGCGAAGGTCTGCGGCGGGTTGCGCGGCGCGAAAGCCAGCTTGTGGCGCAGCTGAAATCCCGCGAAGACGAGGTGGCCGAGCTGCTGGGCATCCTGCAAACCATCGAAACTTCGGCACCGCCGGTGCTGATGCTGCACCCTTCGGGGCCTTTGGGCGCGGCGCGGTCGGCCATGATGGTCGCCGAGGTGACACCGGGTCTTTATGCCCGCGCCGAGGCCCTGCGCCAGGACCTGGAAGAGGTACAGACCCTGCGCATTCTGCAACAGAGCGCGGCCGACACCCTGCAAGAGGGGCTGGCCGGGGTGCAAGAGGCGCGCACGGCGCTGTCGACCGCCATTTCCGATCGCACCGACCTGCCGATGCGCTTTACCGAAAATGGGGTGCGCACCGCGATCCTGATTTCCTCGACGGAAACGCTGACCGGCTTTGCCAGCGGGCTGGCCGAGGTGGCGGGCGGTGCGGATAAGATCACCCCGCTATCAGTGGATATCAGCGCCCAGCGGGGCAGCCTTGCGCTGCCGGTCGAAGGTCTGCTGCTGCGCCACTTTGGGGCGCGGGATGCCGCCGGCATTGCCCGCCCGGGGGTGCTGATTGCCGCGCGCCCGCGCGCCTTGGTCAGTTCTCCGACGGCGGCGACGATCCGCTATCGTGGCCCGCTGCTGGATCTGGGCAATGTGGTGATCCTGGAACCGCAGCCCGATACGCTTTTTATTCTCTCGGGTCTGGAAGAGGTTTTTGGCATCGCCGGGCAGGTCATTCCCGCAGGCACTCCGGTGGGCCTGATGGGGGGCAGCCCGCCCCAGGCTGGTGCCATTTTGTCACGTAGTGGTGAAGGGGGTGGAACTGACCGGACAGAAACGCTCTATATAGAAGTTAGAATGGACAACAGTCCGGTGGATCCAGAAACATGGTTCCAAATCGGAAAAGGTGGATAAGGTTTCATGAAAAAATTTGTCATGGCGGCTCTTGGCGGTACACTGGCCGGGATCGTTGCAACAACCTATGTGGCCGGGCCCCTGCTGGCGCAGGAGGCAAGCCGCGAGGCGACGGTCTATGAACAGCTGGATCTGTTTGGTGACATTTTTGAGCGTATTCGCGCGCAATATGTCGAAGAAGTCGATGAGAAAGAGCTGATCGAGGCGGCGATTGGCGGCATGCTGTCCTCACTGGATCCGCATTCCAGCTATCTGTCGCCAGAGGATGCCGCCAGTATGCGGGTGCAGACCCGTGGCGAATTTGGCGGCCTTGGCATCGAGGTGACCCAGGAAGAGGGCTTTGTCAAAGTTGTCTCCCCGATTGATGGCACCCCGGCAGACGAGGCCGGTATGGAAGCGGGCGATTTCATCACCCATGTGGATGGCGAAAGCGTGCTGGGCCTGGGCCTGGACGAAGCCGTCGATCTGATGCGCGGCCCTGTCGGATCTGAAATCATCATCACCGTGGTGCGCGAAGGCGAAGGCGAGCCCTTCGATGTTTCGATCATCCGCGACACCATCAAGCTGACAGCCGTGCGGGCCCGTACCGAAGGCGACACCGTGGTGCTGCGCATCACCACCTTCAACGACCAGACCACCCCCAATCTTGAGGCCGGTTTGCAAGAGCAGGTCGAAGCGGCCGGCGGCATGGATAATGTCAACGGCATCGTGCTGGATCTGCGCAACAACCCCGGCGGGCTGTTGACCGAAGCAATCAGCGTTGCTGACAGCTTCCTCGACAGTGGCGAGATTGTCTCTACCCGTGGTCGTGACCCGGAAGACGGTGAACGCTTTAACGCGGTGCCCGGTGATTTGTCGAATGGCAAACCCATCGTGGTGCTGATCAATGGTGGCTCTGCCTCGGCCTCTGAAATTGTCGCCGGTGCGCTGCAGGATCATCGGCGCGCTATCGTTGTTGGTACCAAGAGCTTTGGCAAAGGCTCGGTGCAGACGGTGATGCCACTGCGCGGCGATGGCGCCATGCGTCTGACCACTGCGCGCTACTACACGCCGTCGGGCCGTTCCATTCAGGCCCTGGGCGTGTCACCTGACATCGTGGTGCAGCAGCCCCGTCGCTCGGCCGAACCCGAGGACGAGGAAGAAAGCCTGGCGCGCCGGTCTCGTAGCGAGGTGGATCTGCGCGGCAGTCTCAACAATGACAGCCTGACCGAGGATGAAATTCGCCAGATCAAGGCAGATCGTGCCAAGGCGGAAAAGGCGGCGGAATTGCGCGAGCAGGACTATCAGCTGGCCTATGCCATCGACATCCTCAAAGGGCTTGTCGCCCTGGGACCAAAGCCATAACTGCCAAGGTGTTTTTCATCACCTGTTCAGGGGGGAACTCCCTGAATTTGCACTGCGCAACACCCAAGGCCGCCCCTCACGGGGGCGGTCTTTTCTGCCCTGTTGCGCTGAAACAGAGACTTTGCCCCGGTTTTGGTCTATGACCAAGAGCGCACCGCCCTGTGCGGCCCCCCTTGAAAGCCCGTGCCTATGACACCAACCGACGATCCGATTGACGCACCAGCCGGTGCCACCCCAGCCGCCTCTGCCACAGGGCTGAGCCCGCTGGAAAAGCTGGGCTGGCAGCCGTTTTTTGCGGATCAGGTGGTGGATGAGGATCTGCAGGCAACCCCGCCGGCGCGCGTTGTCGAGGCCCATCGCAGTGGGCTGCGGGTGCGGGGGGATGGCATTGATCAGCTGGTGCCGCCCAAGCTGGCCGCCACCGTGGGCGACTGGGTGTTGCTGGATCGGGTGCTGCCGACCTCTAGCCGGGTGCTGGAGCGCAAGAGCCTGTTCAAGCGCCGCGCGCCGGGCCATGATCGCAGCCTGCAGCTGATTGCTGCCAATACTGACACGAGCTTCATTGTTTCCTCGTGTAATCCGGATTTCAATCTGGCCCGGCTGGAACGCTATCTGGCGCTTGCCTTTGGCGCGGGCGTAGACCCGGTGATCCTGCTGACCAAGCCGGACCTCTGCGACGACCCGACGCCCTATGTGACCCAGGCAGAAGCCATCTCGGAGCGGGTGCCTGTGGTGCTGCTGAACGCCAAGAGCGCAGAGGCCAAGGCGCAACTGGCCCCCTGGTGTAAACCTGGCGAAACGCTGGTGTTTCTTGGGTCCTCCGGGGTGGGGAAATCAACCCTAGTCAACGCGCTGTTTGGCAAGGAAACGGCCGAGACCGCCGCGATCCGCGAAGATGACGCGCGTGGCCGCCACACCACCCGGCACCGCCACATGCGGTTTCTGCCCAATGGCTGCGCGGTGATGGATACGCCCGGCATGCGTGAATTGCAGATGGCCGAGGCCGAAAGCGGCATTGCCGATCTGTTTGAGGATCTGACGGAACTGGCCAGCCAGTGCAAATTTCGCAATTGCAAACATCAAAGCGAGCCGGGCTGCGCCCTGACCGCCGCCTTGGCAGAGGGCACCATCACCCAGGCGCGACTGGAACGCTGGAACAAGCTGGCGGCAGAGGATTTGTTCAACACCGCCTCGCTGGCAGAGCGCAAGGGCAGCGACAAGGCGCTGCACAAAACCATTCGCGCGGTTCAGAAACGCAACAAGAAGTCACGCCGCTAGGGGGTGTTTTTGACATTAACGCCCGGAAATCGGCGCCACGCCTTGCCGGGATTGGCTAGGCTGGCCCCATGATGTTTGACCTGCCTGATTCCCAGACGCTCTATACAGCGCTTTGTGCCCGCGATCCCGCCTATGAAGGGCGCGCCTATGTGGGCGTGTCTTCTACCGGGATTTTTTGTCGCCTGACCTGCCCGGCGCGGAACCCCAAGTTTGAAAACTGTCAGTTCTTTGCCAGCCCCGGTGCCTGTATCGAGGCGGGGTTTCGCGCTTGCAAACGCTGCAAGCCGCTGAAGGCTGCCGCCGGTGATGACCCGTTGGTGCAACCCCTGATCGACGCGCTGGAGGCACGCCCGACCCATCGCTGGCGCGAGGGGGATCTGGTGGCATTGGGGCATGATCCCTCTACCGTGCGGCGGGCCTTCAAGCGCCATTTCGGCATGACCTTTCTGGAAATGGCCCGGCAGCGTCGGCTGCGGGAAGGCTTTACCGCGCTTTCTGCCGGGGCGCCGGTGATTGCGGCGCAGATTGATGCGGGCTTTGACAGCCCTTCGGCCTTTCGTGCTGCCTTTGCCCGGTTGGTGGGGATGGCGCCGGGGGCGTTTCGCCGTGATGCATTGCTGCTGGCGGATTGGATCGACACGCCGCTGGGGGCGATGATCGCCATCAGTTGTCCGCACCGGCTGCATTTGCTGGAATTTGCCGACCGCAAGGCGCTGCCGCGTGAAATGATCCGGCTGCAAAAGGCGCAGCCCGGTGGCGTTGGCTTTGGTCGCCCACCGCCAACCCAGCAGATCGCGGCAGAGCTGGCGCGCTATTTCGCCGGAGAGGTCGCCCGGTTTCAGACGCCGCTGGCGCTGCATGGCACGGCCTTTGAACAAGAGGTCTGGCGCCATCTGTTGCAGATCCCCGCGGGCGAGACCCGCAGCTATTCGCAGATCGCCCGCGATCTGGGGCGCGCCAGCGCGACACGGGCGGTGGCGCGGGCCAATGGCAGCAACCAGATTGCCGTGGTGATCCCCTGTCATCGGGTGTTGGCGGCAGATGGCAGCCTGACCGGCTATGGCGGTGGGCTGTGGCGCAAACAGCGTCTGATCGAGATAGAGACCGGATTTCGCAGCCGCCTGATGGCCTGACCGGCCCTGTTGTGCCTAGGTGGTTTCCAGACAGTGGCGGCGAAAGGCCCGTTTCAGCATGTCAAGCTCGGCGCGCAGCAGCTCGATTTCGGCGCGCATATCATCCACGGCTGCCTCGCCTGCGATCAGGGAAAAGCTGTCCAGCTTCTGCCCGCCGCTGCCGCCTTCGGCGATGACAAAGGTCTGCACCCCATCGGCAATGGCCGTTGCCGGAATGGTGATGTGCAGGTTCCATTCAGCATCGGTACTGCCTTCGCTGATCACCACCCCGTCGAGCGGGCGATCCTGAAACAGGACCTGGATATCGGGCGGCAGGCCAGTGTCGTTGGCGCCGGTGATCACGCCTTCCCAGGTGCCATTGCGAAAGCGGATCTTGGTAACGGTGAGCTTGCTCATCTTTCGGGGCCTCAGATATTGGCGCGACGATAGCGCGCAAAGGTCAGATCGCGGAGTATCACCTGGTTCATGTCCGGCGCTTCAAAGATAAGATCCAGCCAGATCCGCTCGATGCGCTTTTCGTTCAGGGTGGAATAGGCGAGGTCATATTCGACGGTGACGTTTTTTTCACCCAGGGGCAATTCGCGCACCAGCTGTTCGGTATTGGGCCCATGGCGAATGTTCAGCCGGGCAAAGATCTCCAGCGGCTTTTCGCTCTCCAGGATCGTGTCGACGCGGATCAGGTGGTGCCGGGCAAGGTTGGTACAGGCTTCGGGCGGCAGATCCACCACCAGCGACAGGAAAGAGCCGTCAAACTTGAACACATCCATGCGCAGGCCAAAAGGTGCCAGATCTTCTTCGCGGCTGTTGCGTAGCTGGCGCAGGGTCAGTTCGGAAATGCTGCAATCATGGAACAGGCTGACCTCATCGCTGAGCCTGGATTTCGACGGCACCGAAGACAGCCCCGGAGTAGGCAGCGGCCCGCGCCAGAGCTCTGGTCGCCAGGACCAATCGGTGCCATGCGGGCGGGGAAAGGCGGAAGTTCCGATCTGCGGCAAGGCCAGGCGTCCGTCTGCGATATGGATCAGCCGGTCCAGCTGGCCATGCAGGGCGCGCGCCTGATTGCGCTGCTGGCGCAGCTGCGGCAGCGCCATGGTTGCGGCCTGCGCCACTTCGCGCCGCCAGCGGCGCAGCGCCAGCCGGTGAAACACCCTGTTCAATAAACCGCCCATATCGCCTGTCGCTACCTTTGATTGCCCGCCAGCCTGTGCGGGTGCCTGTCCCCAGATCGGGATCTTTGTTCTGGCCTGTCAGTCCACTGTCAATCTAGCCGGGGCAGCGGGGTGAAATAAACCTGCAATTTTTTGCCGCATTGATTGTTGCTGGCGGTGTTTCTGCGGCGGCTCTTGCGCTGCCGGGCTGGCGGCGGCGGTCGGGCGCGCCCTGGGGCGCAGGCCTGATGCCGTCTGCGGGGCTGCGGCAGGCGCGGTTGCACCGGGAGCGGCCGTGGCTGGCCCTGCCTGGCTGGCGGCGAGGCTGCGCCGGGCCATCTCGGTCAACAGATCCGCGCCGTTTCGCCCAAGCAGCGGGCTGCCTTCGGGTGCATAAAGCGCCAGCACCACCAGCTGATCCCCGATCACAAAGGCACCACGCCAATGATCGGCGCTTGCGGCGGACACACCCATCGCGCCATGGCCGGGCCAGCGCAGTTTGATCAGCGGCAACAGGCCTTTGTCATTGTAAGACAACATCTGCGCCCCCGCGGCAGAGCGGGCCAGTTCGGCGGTTGAGGGCGGCGCGCTCTGGCTGGTCTTGCCCAGGGTGGCCGTGATCACGGCGGCGCGGTGACGACCAAACAGGCTAGGACCCTGCAACAGATTGCAGCGCGGCAGCAGGGCAAAGCCGCCATCGGGATCTTGGCGCAGCGTCGCCTGGTCAATGCAGTGTCCCCTGGGGGCCACCAGGGTGACGGCACCTTTGGCCAGGCGGACCTGTGTTTTCGTCTGTCCCGGCGCAGCCCCCTGCGGCGAAGTCTGGCCAAATCCTGTGCTGGGGGCGGCAAAGGAAAACCCGGTTTCTGGCAGTGGTCCGCAGGCCGACAGAGCACCGATAAGGGCAAGGGCGGCAAGGCGTGCCGCTCTCCCGCCAGGGGCGCGCCGCTGCGCGGTCCGCCACAGTCTCCAGCGCCCATTCAGCCCGGTGTGCAGTTCCGGGGGCCGGTGTCGCGTGATTGCATTCATCTGTGTTGGTCTTCTGGCCACGCGGGCCAGCCCTTGTTGCCCCGGAACTGGGGTCTGTTGTTCTGGGAGGTGCAATAATTCCACCCTTTCGGCAGCGCAAGTGAACAGAAGCGTGACCTAGATCACCTTGCTTTTGTCCAATATGGTGCATACCCAGGCCAGGTTTTGACACAGTGACTCAGTTTCTGCTGCACGGGGCAAGCTGGTGGCCAGTGCAAGACCCTACCGTGCAGCTTTTATGCCACAAGGACCGGCTATGCCATCAACGCTGTTTTTGTTTATCTGGCGCTATTCCAAGCGGCAGCAATTGGGGCTTCTGGCGCTGACGCTGCTGATCTTTCCCTTTCTCTATGCCGCCTTGGAACTGCCCAAGCGGATCATCAACGATGCCATCGGCGCGCCGGAACCCATTGTCATGGTCTGGGGACATGAGATGAGCCAGGTCGGCTATCTGCTGGTGCTGTGCTGTGGCTTTCTGGCGGCAGTTGTGGTGGCCGGGGTGCTGAAGATGCGGCTGAACACCGCCAAGGGCGTGGTGGCGGAACGGTTGCTGCGGCGGCTGCGCTATAGTCTGATCAGCCGGATGATCCGCTTTCCCAAGCCCTATTTCCGCACCACCAGCCAGGGGGAACTGGTGTCGATGATCACCTCGGAAAGCGAACCCATGGGCGGCTTGATGGGCGATGCGCTGGCGCAGCCGGTGTTTCAGGCGGGGCAGATGCTGACCATCGTGGTCTTCTTGTTCATGCAGAGCGTCTGGTTCGGGCTGGTGTCGATCGCGCTGATCCCATTGCAGGCCTGGCTGATCCCGCTATTGCAGCGCCAGATTAACCTGCTGAACAAAGAGCGCATCCAGGAGGTGCGCGCCCTGGCCGCCGAAATCGGGGAAACCGCCGCCGGGATCTCCGATCTGCGGGGCAATGGCGGCTGGCGGTTTCGTCTGGCGCAGATCTCGGATCGGCTGGGGCGTTTGTTTGAAATCCGCCGCCGGATTTACAACAAGAAATACTTCATGAAGTTCCTCAATAACCTGATCGGCCATATGACACCTTTTGTGTTTTATTCCGCTGGTGGGGTTCTGGCGATCCGCGGTGAAATCACCGTTGGCGCGTTGGTGGCGGGACTGGCGGCCTACAAGGATCTGTCAGCCCCCTGGAAAGAGCTGTTGACCTACTACAATCAGGTGCAGGACATGGGGCTGCGCTGGTCGATCATGACCGAACGCTTTGCCCCCAAGGGTATGATCGATGCGGCCCTGATCGAGGGCATGCCCGAGGATCTGCCGCATCTGCGCGGCGATGTGGTGTTTCGCAATGTGTCGCTGCGCGATGGCGATGGCAATATGGTGCTGGAAGATCTTTCCCTCACCATTCCCGAAGGCGCGCGGGTGGCGGTGCAGGCCAGCAGTGACGCTGAGCGCCGGGCCTTTGCCCAGTTGCTGACCCGCGATGTGCTGCCGACGCGGGGCTCTATTCTGCTGGGCGGGCACCGGCTGGAGGCGCTGCATCAGGGGGTGATTGCGGCGCGGGTTGGCTATGCCTATTCGCAGCCCTATCTGTTTGACGGCTCGCTGGGGGATAATGTGCTGATGCCGCTGCGGGCGACCCCGCAGTTGCCACGCCCTTCGGTGCGGACCCAGCGCCAGATCGCCGAGGCAGGGCGCGCAGGCAATAGCGCCGACCCGCTTGAGGCGGATTGGGTCAATCCGGCGCTGGCCGGGCTGGGGTCTGAAGGCGATCTGCGCGACTGGTGGTTCCAGCTGATAGAGGCCATGGGCGTCGATCAAGAGCTGTTCCGCCGCACCCTGAAGACGCAGTTTCAGATCGGCAGCCATCCGGCGCTGGAACAACAGATCGTGGCGCTGCGGCCACTGATCAAGCAGCGGCTGCTGGCGGCGGGGCTGGACGATGTGGTGCATCACTTTGATCCTGACAGCTTTCATCCGGCGGTGCCCCTGGCCGTCAATATCCTGTTTGCCGCCCCCCGACGAGACATCCCCCCGGAAGAGCTGCTGGCACCTGGGCGGCTGTTTTATCAGGTGATCCAGGACCAACATCTGGAAACCGAGACCCTGGGCATTGGTCTTGGCGTGGCAGAGATCCTGGTCAAGACCTTTGGCCGCGACAACTATGACCACCCGCTGTTCCAACGGCTTGGCATGGATGAAGCGCTTTATGCCCGCCTGTGCAGCGCCGTAGAGGAACATACTGCCCTGCAAAGCCAGTCGCCGGTGCCCGCCGAAGGGCTTAGCGAAGCGGCGCGGGCCAGTTTGATGACCATTCCGTTCTTGCTCTCGGCCGAGCAGATAGGCCCCGGTTTTCCAAATGGGTTCAAGGCGCGCATTCTGAACATTCGCGCCACCATCGGTGCGGCCTTGCGGGCGCGTTCTGGCGGGCTGTTTGTTGCGCTGGATCCGGCGGCCTATGTGCCGCGCCTCTCGGTGCTGGAAAACGCGCTCTATGGTAAAATCTCGCGCCATGCCGGCAACAAGGCGCATCAGGTCGAAGCCCTGGTGAGCGAGGTGATGACCGAACAGGGGCTGAACAAACGGCTGGCCCTGATCCTTTACGATCTTCCCTCTGGGCTGGGCGGGTCGTTGTTGGATCCGATGTTCCGCGAGCGTGCAGCCTTTACCCGTGCGGCAATCAAACGCCCCGACATCCTGATCCTGGATCGGGCCCTGGCCAGCCATGATTCCGCCAGCCGCCTGCGCACCCGCGACCGGCTGCGCGATCTGCTGCCCGCCAGCACCATGATCTTCATGGAGGACGAATTCCGCCACCCAGAGCGCTATGATCTGTTTGTCGAGATCCGCGATGGCCGTATCGACGGGGTTGAACGGCGGATGGATCCCAGCCCCGAGGGGATGGCGGCAGAGGATTTCCGGCAAAAAGCCGAGGTGATTGCCCGCGCCGATCTGTTTGCGCAGCTGGACACCCGCAACCAGCGCCTACTGGCCTTTTCCGCCCAGTGGCACCGGGTGGCACAGGGGGAGCTGGTGTTTGCCCAAGGCGAAAGCGGCGATGCCGTCTATCTCTGTCTGGAGGGGCGGGCAGAGCTGTTCTGGCCCGAGACCTCGGGCGGTGATGGGGGGATCGGCGCGGTGCCGGTGACCGTGATCGAGCCGGGCCGCTTGATTGGCGATCTGGCAGTGATCTTGCAGCAACCGCGCGAAATGGACCTGCGCGCCGTGGTCGACTGCCTGTTTCTGCGCATCGGCGCCGAGGAATATCGCGCGGTGATCGAGAGCGATGCCAAGGTCGCTACCCAGTTGCTGGAGACGGTCGCGGGACATTTGGTGGGCCTAGCAAAACAGGTGCGGCTTGCCGGGTTTCCGGTGGCAGAGCCGCTGGAGGTTGCAGTCTTTCCCGTTTCGGGCTCTGGTGTGTCTGGCGCGGATGAGCCCGGATCTTGTGATGCGCCGGACAGATGAGACCCAGACAGAGGGCCATGTAATATGAATGCAGAATCCGCTTATCAGGCGCATGAAACCCTGGTGGCACCGGGGCGGGCGAAATCCCATATCTGGCGGATACTGGCCGGGCTTGGCATCATTGCAGGGGTCAGCTACGCGTTGAACCTTGGGGCCTTCTTGCTGGTTCTGCAGCTGAGCTCTGCGGCGGATCTGGCGGCGGTGGTACAGGGCAGCACGCCTGCGGCAATGCTGCTGGTGCTGGTAACCTTTGGCTTTATGGCGCTGGGTGCCGGCGTCGCGGCGCGGCTGTTGCAGGGGCGCTCTTTTGTCAGCCTGGTCGGGCCGTTGGCGCCTCTGCTGCATCAGTTTACCCGGGTCTTTTTGCGGTTGCTGATTGTCTTTGGCATCGTTCTGGTGCTGCCGCCTTATGATTTTGGCGCGCCGCTGGTGCCCAATCTCGCGCTGTCGCTCTGGCTGGGGCTGCTGCCACTGTCGCTTTTGGCGGTTCTGGTGCAGGTCAGCGCCGAAGAGGTGGTGTTTCGTGGCTATTTGCAACAGGCGCTGGCGGCGCGATTTCAAAACCCGCTGATCTGGCTGCTGCTGCCCTCGGCGCTGTTTGGGCTGGCCCATTACATGCCGCAAGAGGCCGGCGACAATGCGTGGCTCTTGTGTCTGTGGGCCATGGGCTTTGGCTTGGTCACGGCAGACCTGACCGCGCGGGCAGGCACGCTTGGCCCAGCCATTGCGGTGCATTTCTTTAACAATATCGTTGCCTTGCTGGTTGTGGCATCGCCCAGCAGCCTGAACGGGCTGGGGCTTTACCTGCTGCCCTATGATCTGTCGGATGTGGCAGGGTTGCGGCCCTGGCTGATGGTGGACTGCGCGACGATGCTGGTGGCCTGGCTGGTGGCGCGGTTGGCGATACGGCGCTGATTGCAATTCGCGTCAATGCACCTTATCTGGGATGCCAAACCGGCCCCCCGATAGAGGCATGATATGAACTGGATCACCAATTACGTTCGCCCAAGGATCAATTCGATCTTTTCGCGCCGCGAAGTGCCTGAGAACCTTTGGCACAAATGCAGTGAATGCGGCACCATGCTGTTTCACCGCGAACTGAGCGACAATCAAAACGTCTGCACCAACTGCGGTCACCACATGCATATCACGCCGCGTGATCGTTTCGCCGCGCTGTTTGATGGCGGTGTCTTCACCGAGGTCTCGGTGCCGGAACCGATTGCGGATCCGCTGAAATTCCGGGATCAGAAAAAATATCCCGACCGCATGAAGGCGGCGCAGAAAAAGACCGATGAAAAAGAGGCCATGCTGGTCGCGGCGGGTGAAATTGGCCGCACGCCGATCATCGCCGCAGCGCAGGACTTTTCCTTTATGGCCGGCTCCATGGGGATGTATGTCGGCAATGCGATTATCGCCGCCGCCGAAGAGGCCGTGAAGCTTGGCCGCCCGCTGGTGCTCTTTGCAGCCGCTGGGGGAGCCCGCATGCAGGAAGGCATCCTGTCGCTGATGCAGATGCCGCGTACCACCGTTGCGGTGCAGATGCTGAAAGAGGCGAACCTGCCCTATATCGTTGTGCTGACCCACCCCACCACCGGCGGCGTGACGGCATCCTATGCGATGTTGGGCGATGTGCATATTTCCGAACCCAATGCGCTGATCTGCTTTGCCGGGCCGCGGGTGATCGAACAGACCATCCGCGAAAAACTGCCCGAGGGCTTTCAACGGGCGGAATACCTGCTGGACCACGGCATGCTGGACCGGGTGATCCCGCGTACCGAGATGCGCGATGAACTGATCACCATCATCCGCATGCTGATGGGGCTGCCACCACAGGTGGTGGGGGATCTGCCCGCCCCGAGCGAAGGCGAAACCGCCGCTCTTGAGGTCCCGGATGCCGCTCCACCCGCCCCATCGGACGGCTGAATGCGCTAGGCTATTGTGATGCGGCCCGCCTTTTACCAGGGTGGGCCGTTTGTCGTTTATCTGATCCCTGTCTTTGTTGACCCGCTGCCAGTTGAGTATGCTTCATGTCCCAGCCCAAATCCGACGTCATCCTCGCCCGCATGCTGGCGCTGCATCCAAAGATTATCGATCTGACGCTGGATCGGGTCTGGCAGCTGCTGGCGCGGCTGGACAACCCGCAGGACAGCCTGCCGCCGGTGATCCACCTGGCGGGAACCAATGGCAAGGGGTCAACCCAGGCGATGATTCGCGCCGGGCTTGAAGGCTGGGGGAAATCTGTCCACGCCTATACCTCGCCGCATCTGGCGCGGTTCCATGAACGCATCCGCCTGGCCGGAGAGCTGATATCCGAACCGCATCTCAGCGAAATTCTTGATGAGTGTTACGCCACCAACGGCGGGGAAAGCATCACCTATTTTGAAATCACCACCGTGGCCGGGCTGCTCGCCTTTGCCCGCACCCCGGCGGATTATACCCTGCTGGAGGTCGGCCTTGGCGGGCGGCTGGATGCCACCAATGTCATCGCCAAGCCAGAACTCACGGTGATCACGCCGATCTCGATCGACCATGAACAGTTCCTGGGCAATACCCTGGCCAAGATCGCCTTTGAGAAGGCTGGCATCATCAAGCGCGGCGTGCCGGTGGTGGTGGGCCCACAACCCGAAGAGGCCCTGGAGGTCATCGAAGCCAGGGCGGCGCAGCTTGGCGCGCCGGTCCTGGCCTTTGGACAGCAGTGGCATGTCAGTGAAGAACGCGGCCGCCTGGTGTATCAGGATGAGCGCGGCCTGCTGGATCTGCCAATGCCCGCGCTTCTGGGCGCACATCAGGTGCAGAACGCAGGCGCGGCCCTGGCGGCGCTGCGCCACCTGGGTGCTGATGAAACCGCCTGCGAAGCGGCCATGCTTCAGGCGGAATGGCCGGCCCGGATGCAGCGGTTGAAAACCGGCCCGCTGGTTGCGGCGGCCGGGCAGGCCGAACTCTGGCTGGACGGCGGTCATAACGCTGCCGCCGGTAGCGCCCTGGCAGAGGCCCTCGCAGCCTTGCCCAAACGACCGACCCACCTGATCTGCGGCATGCTCAACACCAAGGATGTGACCGGATATCTGGCCCCGCTGGCAATCCAGGCCGAGAGCCTGACGGCGGTCTCCATCCCGGATGAGGTCAACACACTGACGGCCAGCGAAACCCAGGCCGCCGCCGTGTCGGTTGGCCTGCCCGCCAACTGCGCAGAAAACACCGCCGCCGCCCTGGCGCAGATCCTGCACCAGGCCCCGCAGGCGCGGGTGCTGATTTGCGGTTCTCTTTACCTTGCGGGCCATATCCTGCGCGAAAACGGCTGAACGAAATACTCTGCCCCTGCTTCATTTGGCCCTAAATATCCACTTTTTTGCCCGCTCAACGGCTGGGCGCACTGGCCGCAAGGGCAGGGCTTGGTTGCGCCTGTGTTCCAATCGCAACCGGGGCGCGCAGTTCCAGGCCGAGGGGCAGGCTGGTCGAGCCTGGCAGCGAAACCAGAACATCGCAAATTCATGGGGCCTGAAAGCCCCTCATAGCCTGCCCATGCCGATGAACAATTGCCGCTCTTGATCTTTGATCGCGCGGCGGCCGTGCATGACACGGGTATTGTCGATAATGGCGACATCGCCGTCCTGCCAGTTGATCTCGACAGTGCAGGTCTCGGCGATCTCGCCCAGTTCTTCGATTTCATCCTTCGCAACGGTGCTGCCGTCGTCCAGTGTGTAGACGGGGGGCTCATAGTTATGCGACGGGCCAAGAATCGCGTTGGCAAAGGCCTGTCCCCCCGACAAGGCAGAGGCCCGCACCGGCGAGACCTTGATGCGGTACTCCAGCGATCCGTCGTTATTGAGCGTGAAATCCTGATCCGGGATCGCTGATTTGAACTGCAGGATATGTTCATGCGTGACCTCTTCGGGGGCGCTGATGGCGGGGTGTTCGTTTGCAAGATACCGTTTCCACAAGGTTTCAGGCAATGTACGGGTGACCATCATGCGCTGTGACCAGCGCCGCTGCTGCGCATCCGAAAACGCGTCAAAAACACGGCGACCGTCGCAAATTGTGGTCTGGGATCCCTCAAAAGCGGCCCGAGCGCTGTAGAAGGCAACCATGTCCGGGCAAACGGGTGTGTTGCCGTTTTCGATATGCAGGCCAATGGGGCCCAGACCTGCGTCTACCTTTTGCGTGTTCTTGTCTGAATTTTCGCGCGCAGGATCAAAGGTGATAGTCTTGCACAGCTGCGAGGTGACGGCGCTGAACGTGGCCATATCCATGGGAAAACCGCGCAGCAGGGTCCAGCCGTCCGACTGCAAATGGCCCTTGATCTGCGCAAGGATGGCGGGCGTGACAGAGGTTTCGCCAGCTTCGGCGGCACGGATAATATTATAGGTCATGGGGAATCCTGTGGATTTTGTAGGTTACGGACGTTGCAGCGGCTCAAGCGCCGCCAGCGTTTTGGGATCGCGGGCCTGCGCGCCGACCGATCTATCAACCAAAGCGGGCAACACGCGCTGCACTTTGACAAAGATGCTTTCCTTGCCTTTTGGGAAACTTTCGCGTTTGCCTTTCAGGATGGCATCCCATGCCTGCGCGGCGACCGTTTCGGCAGAGTCGAGCGTCATGTCCAGCGGTTCGATCAATGCGCTGAATGCGCCTTCTGCGGCGGTTCGGGTGGCGCGCGGCGCAATATAGGTCAGGCCAACGCCGGTGCCTGACAGCTCTCGCCGTAGCGCGTCCGAAAACCCGCGCAGGCCGAATTTCGTGGCCGAGTAGCCGGCAAAGAAGGGATAGGCGATGTCACCAAAAACAGAACCGATGTTGACAATGCGGCCTTTGCTGTGGTGCAGGGCGGGCAGCAGATCGCGGGTCAGGGCCATCGGTGCCACAAGGTTGGTCGTGGTCATCCGCTCAAGGTCTGTGTCGGCCATATCGGCGATGTGGCCAACGCTAAGCACACCTGCATTGTTGATCAGAATGTCCAGCCCGCCCTTTGTCGCCTGAACCAGCGCGGCGCGTCCCTTTGCCGTGGTTACATCCGCCGGGATGCAGCGTACATCGGCATCGCCACAGGCGAGCTTGGTCTGGTCCAATGTTGCGGATGTGCGGCCAGCAAGGATCAGCGCAAAGCCTTTGGTCGCGGCCTGAATGGCCAGTGCCCGGCCAATGCCGCTGCCTGCACCGGTAATGAGAACAGTATTTGCACGCGTCATGATGCGATCCTTCCTGCGGGATTGGGCAGGGCAAGGGCACTGCGGGAATTGATGATTTCTGCAACGACAGACCGGTTTGGCGTTCCTGCCGGGAAAAGCAGCTGCGGTTCGCACGGATCGGTGATGATGACGTCACTTGGGCGCGCATAGGGCGGCAGGTCCCTGAGGTAGCTATCAATCTGCGCCAGCTCGATCGGGGCCGCAGCCACCACGATCAAGACCAGGGCATCGTCTGACCTGCGCAATCCCAGCCCGGAGCTGACGATACGCGGATCGGCGTTGATGCGCTGTTCAATCCATTCAGGCGATATGTTGCGCCCCTCGCCGGTAATCAAAAGGGCGTCCTTGCGTCCATCTATGACCAGTCGTTCCCCATCAAAATGGCCCAGATCGCCTGTGCGCCACAGGTCCGGCGCAGCGGCACCGTTGAGATAGCCCGCCATGACCGTGGGGCCAGAGACAACGATTTCACCGTTGTCCAAGCTCACGTTGAGCCCCTTTAATACGGGCCCTACCGTTCCGGGGTGATTGTCGCCAGGGGTGTTCATGGCCACGACGGCACAGCATTCCGATAGCCCGTAGCCTTCGTGAACCGGGATGCCTGCGGCCAGGGCCTTGTTGATCAGATCAGGTGCGCAGGCAGCCCCGCCCACGGCGACGAAACGCAGGCTGTCGGGGGCGTGGCGGTCAGCCAGGGCCGTGACCCACCGGCCCAGAAGCGCGGGGGCCAAAAGGCTTGTGGTGGGGCGGATGTCGTCAAAGGCTGCGACCAGGGGGGCAATCGGCGCGCCGAAGAGGGATCTGGTCGCCGCATGCCGGAACACGGTTTTGGCACCGGCGACGATGGGCAGGAAGATCCCGCAGATTTGTTCCAGCAGCTGGGCCAGGGGGAGGAGGGAAAGATGCGTATCCGTCGCAGTGGCGGCGATGACGCGACTGAGCGCAGTGATAGAGGCACCCAACTGGCGGTCGCCCAGCACGACGCCCTTGGGCGTGCCGGAAGAGCCGGAGGTGTAAATGACCCGCTCTGCCCCGCCCGTATAAGGCCGAAGCTCCAGCGGTTCCGATGGGGTGGTCGACGCGTCTACGATCTTGAGATGCGGCAGGGCGGCAAAAAGGTCAGGGGAGGTTGTGATAACGGTGCCGACCTTGGCATCCATCAGGATATGCGCGTTTTGGTCAGCACTGAAAAAGAACGGCAAAGGGACCTGTCGTTTGCCACAAAGCGTCGCTGCAAGATCGGCCACCACATAGTCGATACCGCCAGCCAGACCTATCGCCACACTGCTGTCGATGGTCTCTAGATCGCGGGCCAGATGTTCCACTCGGGTGGCGAGGTCTTGCCAGCTGATACGGCCTGCGTCGTCTTCAAAAGCAATCTCTTGCGGGCGGGTGGCCGCGTGGTGATGTAACGCATCAAAGACTTGTTTCATCGCGCGGCCTCTGCCGCGATTTGCACGGCTGGCACGGCTGACACGGCGCGTGCGCGCGGGGACAGCACAACCGGCTGAGACAACACCTCACTAAATGCGCATACTCTTGGATCGGTGTCATAATAGCTGCCCCAATCCAGCGGATTGTCCACCATGCAAGCCCGTGCCTGTGCCAGTTCAACATATCCAAGCCCGGTTCTGCGCAACAAACGGCGCAGCGGCGTGGTGGCCGTGAAGACACCACAGGTCATGCCATTGTCGCGCCCCCAGCGGATCATTCTGTCCAGCATTGGCAGAATTGGAAACGGTGTTGTGGATGCGAGAGAGACGACTTCCATGATCTGGTCGGCAGGCACATGGATGCTTGCGGCGCTTTTCAAGGATGTTGAAAAATCCGACGCTAGATATGCATCGGAAAAGAACCCGTCCCGTGCGGTACGAATACCCGCAGCGCATAGAATTTCGCCATCCATGCGCTTTGCCGCAACCAAGAGCGGTGCAAATTCGCGAACTCTTGCGCCAAAGGCGTTCCAGTAAATATTCGTGATGTGATCTTGGATTGCCGCGCGCTCGGGGCAATCACCACTCAGAAACTCGATTTTCATTTGCGACCTCAACGTGCCTTGTTTTGACGTGTTGAGGCAGCATCGCGCGCCTGACTTACATGAGACTTACAGCAAGAGCCTAGGGATCAGAATTAAAGATAAAGGAGAAAACACTGCCGCCGCCCGTACGGTCTGCAATGCTGACCGTTGCGTTATGGCAGTCTGCCACGGATTTGACGATGGCCAGCCCTATTCCCGATCCGCTCTCTGTCGCATGGGGTTGGATGCCACGGTTGAACCGCTCAAACAGGGCTGTTTTTAGCGGGTCCGGCACGCCCGGTCCCCGGTCCAGGACCCGCCAGCCGGCCGGGTTTGACAAGATCTCTATTTCCACTTCGCTGTGTACAGCCGTGTAGTGCAGGGCATTCGCGATGAGATTGCCAAGCGCAATGGCCAAGAGGCCGGCGTTGCCGACGACCTCTGCCTGTTCGGCACCGGTGACGGACAAACTGCGCCCCGCGCGCAGGGCATCCTGCACATAGTTCTTTGCGGTTTCGACGGCAACGGTGTGCAAATCCACAGTTCCAAAACCGGTCAGAGGGGCGGAATCGGCCCGCGCCAGATCAATCAGCTGACTGAAGATTCGGTCGATCTGGTCTGCGTCCTGTGACAATGTTTGTTTGAGTGCCGCGTCCTCGATCCGGTCAATGCTGGACCTGAGCACTGCAATCGGTGTGCGGATTTCATGTGCTACATTCGACGAGAAATCCCGCTGCGCCTTGTATCCCTGTTCCAGGCGGTCAAAGGCCTTGTTTACATCTGCGACCAGTGGAACAAATTCAGCGGGCAGCCGGTAGGCATCAAGTCGGCGGCTGGCGGCAAGCGGACCAATCTCGCGTGCCTGTTCTGACAGGGCGCGCAGCGGCGCCAGTGATCTGCGGGTTGCCAACAAGGCTGCCGTAATCACCATCAGGACGCCAAGGGCACCCCACCAGATCTCTTCTTCGATTTCGTGCAGCAGTTTGGAAAATTGGGTCTCGTTGTTTCCCTTGGGATAGGTCGAGACCAGAACAAATATGTCCTGTTCCATGATGATCGCCCGCAGACCCAGGCCGACGCGTTCACCCGGTAACGTGACCGCGCGCGGTTTGCCCAGTTCCAGTGCTGCGAGTTGCTGCCAGATTCTATCCGATGCTTCTGCCCCGACAACGGGGCTGCCATCTCCGGTAAAGACAGTATAGCGAAAGTTCCCGTTGATCCCCCTAAACCGCAAGGCGTCGGGGTTCAGCCCAAAACTTGCGCTGGTTGGGTCGATCTGGCCGATGACCTCCCTGGCTTCTTCGATCATTGCCTCCCGGAGGTTCTCTTCGAGGTGTTCTTTGAACTCTTTGATCAGTACCAAACCGGCGAGGAGCAAACACAGGATCAACGCCGCCATGATGTTCAGCAGCAGCCCGCGTTTCAACGATCTTTGTGGCCCGAATAGAAACGCCCACAGGCTCATGCCAGACGTTCCTTGAGGACGTAGCCGATGCCACGCAGATTGTTGATTTCGATAGAGGCCCCCTTTTCGGCCAGCTTTTTGCGGACCCGGTGGGTCAGGACCTCAATTGCATTGGGCGTCGCCGCATCATCAAAACCATAAAGCGCGTTTTCAATGGCGTCTTTGGTGATGACCCTATCGGAGCGGCGCAGGAACAGCTCCAGCAATGCAAGCTCGCGTCTGGAGAAGGCGCAGGTCGTGCCCGCAATCGCCAGTGACCGATCTGCGGTTTCAAAGGTCACGTTCCCACATGTCAGGGTCACCCCAAGCGCCCCACCGGGGCGACGCAGCACGGCGCTAATGCGCGCGATAAGTTCGGCAACCGCAAAGGGTTTGACCAGATAGTCGTCAGAGCCTGTATTCAGCCCCTTGATGCGATCCTCCAATGCATCCCGCGCGGTGCAGATGATCACAGGCAATTGCGGATTGATCTGTTTGATCTGTGGCAGCAATTCCAGGCCATCGCGGTCCGGCAAGCCGAGGTCCAGAATAACCGCGTCATAGTCAAAGCTCCTGGCTGCATGCAGGGCATCGTCTGCTGTGTGGACCAGGTCGACGACGAAACCTGCATCACGCAAACTGGCGCTCGTGTTGAGCGCCAGTTTGTCGTTGTCTTCGATATATAGAAGCCGCATTTATTAGATCGCCCTATTTCCGAATGTATATAACCGTTGACCCATCATCCGCCTTGAACGCGACCTGTGCAAGGATGCCGTCAGCGTCATACCAAAGGTCACGCGCCAGATCGCCGGACACGCGGTAGTGATGTGCCGGGACACTCCCCGCTTTGGTTTCTACGGTGTCTGCGCCCAGATCGGCGACACGTACCGTCATGATCTTGCCATCAATGGTGTTCATCAGCTTGCTGCTGCGCAGGATATCATCGTTCCAAAGGCTGGCGGGCAAAGCCCCCTTGTTCGCAGTTTGCAAGCTGTGAGGCGCGCCATCATCATTTGTTGCTGAACTCAGTTCCTGCAACTTGCCGCTTTTCCACCTCTCTACACTGGTGTGTTTGAAGCTATAGGCGGTGGTTCTGATCAAAGGCACCTTTACCACAATGTCCGTCGCCACCTTCACAGTCAGTGCGCCGCCGCCACCAGAAAAACTGTAGCTGTGATCGCCAATATCCTTGCCTTTGCGCATGACGTCAAAGGCCAGTTTTCCATTTGAGGGGACCGAGAGGGCGTGAACAGGTGCGGCCAAGGCGACGGCAATCCCGGCGACCAGTGCAAGAAGACGCATATCAAACTCCATTGTTGTGCTGCGATTTGCGCTTCAATGGAAGGCGAGCCTTACAAGAGACTTACAAACGATCACCCCCTGAACATGCCGCTGTGCCGTGAAACGGGCAGAGCGGCTGTGGCGCATTCAACCTCTGACTGCAACGCAGCGGTCAAAATCCCGGCCGCCGTTGTGCCCGTGGGGAAAAGACCCGGATATGATCTGTTCAGTCGGTCCCTTTGTCCGAACCGCCGACAGGCAATGGCTTGGTGTTGACAGGCGTTTCCAACAAGACCTCTAGAAATGCACTGGCTGCCGGTGAGAGGGATCGACCGGTTTGACGCACCAGTCCGATCCGCCGCCGGGCCCCGAAACCGATGATGGATCGCTGGACAAGGCGTTCGGTCGGCAAAATCGGTAGTGTCAATTCCGGCAGCGCCGTAATGCCCAACCCCTCGGCCACCAATGCACCGGCCGTTGCAAGATGCGCGACCTCAAACCGCGGCGACAGCGGCCGGTTCAATCGAAGGCAGGCGCTGTCCAGCAATTCACGTACGGATGTGCCCTGTGCCATTGCGATGAACGGCATCTCTACCAGTTCCGACCAATCGTATGTCCGGTCTTCCGCAAGCGGCCCATCGGGTGCCCCAATCGCAACAAAGGCATCATCCATCACTGGCTGAAACGCGAGCCGAGACCGTGTTGACAGCGTTCCCGCAGTAAAGCCGATTTCTGCGCGCCCGGTTTCAATAACCTCGATCACGCTTTCAGATAGCGCATCGATGATTTTCAGGTCGATGTCCGGATACTTCGATGTAAAACGGCGCAGGACCTGGGGCAAAAAGGCCGCCGTGACAGAGGGCAGCCCGGCAATGGTCAGCTGCCCATGCCGCGCCGAAAGGTGCGCGTCGAATTCCGCATAGGCATCCTGGGCGGTGTGAACCATACGCGCTGCGATACGGGCAAGCACAGCGCCGCTGGTGGTCAGCCTGACATTGCGGGTATCCCGGTCAAAAAGGCGGGTGCCGAGCTGATCCTCAAGCGCCGAAATGTGGCGAGAGAGCGCAGATGGCGATATGCGAAGCGTCTCGGCGGCGGCGCGGAAGGATCCGGTTTCTTGCAGTGTCAGCACCGCAGTGTAGTCAGACAAAGACATATTGTTGCGTTTCATGCATCAATTATTCCAGAATCAGCCATTTTCGCAACAGGTAATTCATTGCATGATCGCCTGGCCCCCATAGGGCATCCACGGGAGGAACTCATGAAACACACAATCGCCGCGCTTTTTGGCGCAACTTTGCTGGCATCGCCACTGGCCGCGCAGGAAACTGACCTGCTGATCGGCTCTACCTCGGCATCGTCGAGCCACTACGGATATTTTGTTGCAGTAGGCCAACTGATCAATGAAAACACCGAAGGGCTGAAAGCCTCTGTGGTTGAAACAGGCGCGACGCTGGACAACATCCGCCGCATGGGTCGCGGACAGATTGACCTTGGCCTGGTGACGACAAATGCCGTGCAGCACGCCGTATCGGGCACCAACGCCTTTGAAGGCAATGCGCAAGATCTGCGCCTGCTGTGGGTGTACACCAACGCGCCGCAAAACGTCGTCGTTCGCGCCGATGCTGATGTCGATAACCTGGAGGGGCTGGCAGGAAAGCGGTTCAACCCTGGCATCAAGGGCGGATCGACCGAAGCGACAACCGAAGCCGTGTTCAAAGCGCTTGATCTCAGCGCCGATTACGTGCGCGGCTCGACAACCGATATTGTCGGCGCAATCAAGGACAACCGCCTTGTGGGCTATGTCAAATCGGGTTCGGGTCCAAAGCTTGACGGGTCCACCATGGATATCGCAGTTTCGACAGATATTTCGGTTCTTGGCTTGAGCCCGGAACAGGCTGAAACCCTGCGGGCAGATATGCCGGATATTTCCGTCGTGGATATTCCAGCAGGCGCTGCTGATGGTATCCCTGCGTATAGCACCTGGGCCTTTGGGGTTGGGGTCGCTGCGCCTGCATCAATGGACGACGAAACGGCTTATCAGATTGTTTCTGTCATCATGGCCGACAAGACCGCACAGGCCAATGCCATGGCTGCGCTTGCGGGGGCGAACCTGGCCCAGATGACTTTGGATTATGGCACGGTACCGTTGCATCCGGGGGCCGCGCGCTGGTTCGAAGAACAGGGCATGGAGATTCCTGCCAAGTTGATGGCCAAGTGATATGACCCTTGCGAATATTCAAAAAGGGCTTGCCATATTGGTAGGAGCCTTCGTTTTCTACACAGCGGCAAGCGGTCCGTTCGAAGGGCTGATCCAGCGCGCGCTTTTCCTCGCGTTGGTGTCCTCTTTGGGTTTCGCGCTTTACCCGTTGGGCGCTGGTACCCGCTGGCGTCCGATTGGTGTGGCAATTGATCTTGCGCTTTGCAGCCTTGTGCTGATCGCTTGTGGTTATGTCGTTTGGAACTACGACGAAATAATGACCTCGCTGCCCTGGGCCACAACCATAGACAAAGCGCTGACTGCAGGGCTTGTGCTGGCGGTGCTGGAGCTTGGGCGGCGCACCGTGGGACTGATCTTTCCGGTCCTCGTTCTGGTGGGGCTGGGCTATGCTCTGTTTGGCAATTTGCTGCCTGGTGCCCTGCGTCATCGCGGTTTTGATACGGCCTTTGTGACCGAGACGATCTTTCTTGGGGATCTTGGGATCTGGGGCATGTTGACGGGGGTGGCAGCAACGGTCATCGCCGCCTTCGTCCTGTTCGGGGCGCTTTTGCTGCATACCGGGGGTGGGCAGGCCTTCATGGATCTTGCCATGCGCCTTGGCGGCCGTCAGCCCGGTGGGGCGGCCAAGATCGCAACCATTGCAAGTGGCCTGTTCGGGATGATCTCTGGCTCGGCGGTGGCAAATGTCGCGACCACGGGCAACTTTACCATTCCGATGATGATCCGGCTTGGCTATCCGCGGCCCTTCGCAGCCGCAGTAGAGGCCGTGGCGTCGACAGGGGGGCAGATCGCGCCGCCAATCATGGGGGCTGCGGCCTTCGTCATGGCGGAAATTCTGGGCCTTCCCTACACCACAATTATACTTGGGGCGATCATTCCGGCTGTCCTGTTCTATGCCTCGGTCTTTGTTACCGTGCATTTTGTCGCCCTGCGCCGTGGCCTTGCGGTTGTGCCCGAAGACGAGCTGCCTGCCTGGGCCACCATCCTGTCGCCGCGTCGCGTGGCACCGATCCTTTGTGCGCTGGGTGGGCTTGGCATTGGTATCTGGCTTGGCCGGTCGATTGCCACCGCCGCGTTTTATGGTGTCATTGGGCTGTTGATCGCATTCATTGCAACCGAAGCGGGCCGCCTGTCCCCGCGTGCGATGATCGGCAAGGTCATCAACGGGTTGGAAGACGCCGGAAAAGGCATGGTCATCATCGGCGTGCTCTTGGCGGGTGCGCAGGTGCTGGTGTCGATGATCAACCTGACGGGCATCGGCGTGACCCTGTCATCCCTGATCGTGTCGATGGCGGGCGACAGCGTGCCGATGGTTGCGGTAATCGTGGGTTTTGTCTGCCTGATCATGGGCATGGGCCTGCCGACCACCGCCGCCTATGTTCTGGTTGCAGCCGTGCTGGCACCCGCCATGACAGCCGTGGGTGTTGACCCCTTGGCGGCCCATCTCTTTGTGTTCTATTTCGCCACGATTTCCGTCATCACGCCCCCTGTCTGTGTGGCAGTCTTTGTTGGGGCTGGCATCGCAAACACCAACTGGCTCCCGGCTGCGGGGCACGCTGTGCGCCTTGGCGCGGTGACCTATCTTGTGCCCTTCCTGCTGCTGCTCTTTCCGGGCATGTTGTTTCAAGGCGGCCCGACCGCGATAGCGGAAGCGATCCTGGCGGGGGCAGTGCTGGTGCTTGCGGTGCCGACGCTGCTGACAGGATCGCCGCTTGTCGGAAACCGGCTGATCGATACGGCTTTGCTTCTTGTTGTGATTGCCCTGGCAATCTGGCCCCATCCAATCACCCCTGTCATTGCCCTTGCCGTATATTTCGGCGCCCGCAGGCTGGGCCAAAGGCACAAGGAGGTCTTGGCATGAAACCCTTCAGAATTGGCTGTGGCGCGGGATTTCAAGGGGACCGGATCGAACCGGCCGCCGATCTTGCAAATCGCGGGGCGCTGGATGTTCTGGTCTTTGAATGTCTGGCCGAACGCACCATCGCACTGGCGCAAAAGGCGCGGCTTGACGATCCTGACGCGGGCTATGATCCGCTGCTTGAACGTCGCCTGCGCGCAACCCTGCCGGGCTGTGCAAGACACGGCACCAAGATTATCACGAACATGGGTGCGGCCAATCCGGGCGCCGCAGCGAAAAAAGCGCGCGCCATTGTGGCCGATCTTGGGCTGTCACTGAAAGTTGCGATGGTGACGGGGGACGATGTCTCTGATCAGATCGCAGATTTCATCCTTGACGAAACCAAGCAACCCGCCTCGGCGCTGGGGCAACGCATGGTTTCGGCAAATGCCTATATCGGCATTTCCGGCATTGTCGCGGCGCTGGAGCAGGGGGCTGACATTGTTATATGCGGGCGTGCGTCTGATCCTGCACTGTTCCTGGCGCCTTTGGTGCATCACTTTGGCTGGGCGATGGACGATTACCAAAAGCTTGGGCGCGGTACATTGATTGGCCACCTGCTTGAATGTTCGGCGCAGATTACCGGCGGGTATTTTGCGGATCCGGGCGTCAAGGATGTACCAGACCTTGCCAATATCGGCTTTCCCTTGGCCGAGGTAACAGCAGATGGCAACGCAGTTGTAACCAAGCTTGCGAATACCGGCGGGATTGTCACCCCGGCCACCTGTACTGAACAGCTGCTTTATGAAATCCATGATCCGGCGCGCTATCTGCAGCCGGATGTCGTGGCGGATTTCTCGAAAGTGACCTTCGAAGCCGTTGGCAAGGATCGCGTGGCGGTACGCGGTGCAACGGGCCAGCCCCCGACCGGGCAGCTCAAGGTTTCGGTTGCCTACCGGGATGGCTGGCAAGGCGAGGGGCAAATTTCGTACATGGGAAGCAATGCCCGCGCCCGCGCCGATCTGGCGAGGTTCATTCTGGATCAGCGCCTGACCGCATCGGACATCGACGAACGCCTTGGCCACCTGATCGGCAGCGAAGAAGACATGCGCCTGCGCTATACCGCGCGCTGCACCAGTGCCGCCACCGCCCGTTCGATCGGCGAAGAGGTGGAATCGCTCTACCTATGCGGCCCGGCAGCAGGGGGGGGCGTTTCGAAATCAGTGCGGGAAATCATCGCCATTGCCTCGACATTGATGCCTTCGCATCGTGTTCAATTGCGCGCTGATATCTTGGGAGTGAACCATGAAGCTGCATGAACTTGCGCACGGCCGAACCGGGGATAAAGGGGATACCTCCAATATATCCATTATCGCCTACCGCGCAGAGGATTTTGATCGTTTGCTTGCCGAGATTTCAGCCGAACGTGTCGCCGCCTATCTCAATCAGCCGACCAGCGCAGTGTCACGCTATGTGTTGCCGCAGCTTTGCGCCATGAATTTTGTCCTTAAAGGTGCCCTGAAAGGCGGGGTCACAAGATCCCTGGCACTGGATGCGCATGGCAAATGTCTCTCTTCGGTGCTGCTTGAAATGTCGTTGACCTCTGACAGCGCGTAAGCACCCGCGCCCCCTCACCCTGGGGGCACGGGCTGTCCTGAGTTGCCCGGGCCTAGATTCTGCGGAATGTTTCCTGGATGACCTGTTCGGCCACGGGGGAAAGCTGGCGGTCTTGCTGGACGATCACAAAAAACGGCGAGACCAGAATATCTTCGACGAGATCCAGCCGCGTGACATTGACGTCCAGCCCAGAGCCGGTCAGCAGCTCTGCGACCTCGTAGGATTGCGGCGCGATGGCGGTTGACCCCTGCAAGAGCGCCAGCGCCACAAGCAGGGATGACGTGTTGGTGACCTGGGTCGGCCGCTTGACGCGATTGGCGTAGAAGGCCGCCTCAACCGCTGCGCGGATTGGTGTGCCACGGTCTTGAATGACCCATTCGAAATCGGCCAGATCGCGCAGGCGGAGCGCCTTGCGCCCGGCCAGGGGGTGGTCGCGGCAGACCAGCATGGAGACCACCTCGTTGCGGGCAGGATGAATGCGGTAGTGGTGGCCGCTGTCGTCGGGCGGAGGCCGGGCGATGATGAAATCGAAATTGCCCTCGTCCAGCCCGCGCAGCAAGGTGGCTGAGGGCGCGACCTCGACGGTGAATTCTATCTCTGGGGCCAGTTCACGGATGGCGCGGATCACTGGAACGACCATGCCCACCGCTGGGCCCGTCACCGTGCCGATGCGTACTGATCCCGTGCGGCCGTCGGTGACGTGTTGCACATCGGTTTCCAGCCTGTCGAAACTCTGGAGGATCTGCCGGGCGTGGCGCACAACAGTTTCGCCGATCGCGGTTGTTGCCATGCCTTTGGCGTGGCGGGTGAACAGTGGCGCGCCGACAAGGGTTTCGATTTCAGAGAGCATTCGCGATGCCGCAGGTTGCGATATTGCGATTTCTTCGGCGGCGGATTGAAGCTTGCCTGTCTCTGCGACCCGCAGGATCAGGCGCAGATGAGAGGTCTTGAGACGGCGTGCAATCGACATGAGCATATCACCTTTGGTATGATCTGGGCGAATATTAGAATTTTACTGTTATGTAAACCTGCCTTACCCATGCGGCGAGCCTAATCGCTCGGAATGAGGAAACGCGCGATAGATATATAAATGACCGCGCATTTTGGGAGGAAACCATGAAACTCACCCGCCTGCTTATCACAGCGGCGGCGTCGGCACTCGTGTCGACTGCTGCCTTCGCTGAAGGAACCGTTGGTATCGCAATGCCGACCAAATCGTCTGCGCGGTGGATCTCGGACGGCAATTCGATGGTGGAACAGTTCGAAGCTGCTGGCTATGGCACCATCTTGCAATATGCCGAGGATGACATCCCCAACCAGCTGGCCCAGATTGAAAACATGATCACCAACGGCGTTGATGTTCTGGTGGTTGCCGCAATCGACGGTACAACGCTTTCGAACGCGCTGGAAAACGCCCATTTCGCCGATATCAACGTCATCGCCTATGACCGGCTGATCCGCGACAGTGAATATGTTGACTACTACGCCACCTTCGACAATTTCAAAGTTGGCGTTCAGCAGGCGACATCGCTGGTTGACGGGCTGAAAGACCGCTTTGGCGATGGCCCCTATAATGTCGAGCTGTTTGGTGGTTCGCCCGACGATAACAACGCCTATTTCTTTTACAATGGCGCGATGTCGGTCCTGCAGCCGCTGATCGACGCGGGGACCGTCAATATTGTGTCCGGCCAGATGGGTATGGAAACCGTCGGCACCCTGCGCTGGGATGGCGCGGTGGCGCAGGCCCGCATGGATAATCTCCTCTCGGCCCATTACACCGAAGCCCAGGTGCATGGTGTCCTCGCCCCCTATGATGGCCTGTCGATTGGGATCATCTCGTCGCTCAAGGGGGTGGGCTATGGTTCGGATGATCTGAAAATGCCGATCATCACCGGCCAGGATGCTGAACTGCGCTCGGTCAAGTCGATGCTGGCAGGCGAGCAATATTCGACCGTTTTCAAAGACACGCGTGAGCTTGCCCGGGTGACTGTGGGCATGGTTGATGCGCTGCTCAAAGGTGGCGAGCCTGAGATCAATGACACCAAGACCTATGACAATGGCGTCAAGATCATCCCAAGCTACCTGCTGGAGCCGGTCTCTGTCGACATGTCGAACTGGGAAGAGGTGATCATCGGGTCCGGTTACTACACGATGGATGAAGTCCAGTAACCTGGTTTCCCTTTGGCTCTGTCCGCTTGCGGGCGGGCAGGGCTTTTCAATCATGGAGGTAGGGCTATGAACGCGCTACTCGAGATGCGCTCGATCACCAAGGAATTTCCAGGGGTCAAGGCGCTCGATTCGGTGAACCTGGCCGTAAAACAGGGCGAAATTCATGCACTCGTCGGGGAAAACGGCGCTGGCAAATCTACATTGATGAAGGTGCTATCCGGTGTTTATGCGGCGGGAAGCTATGAGGGCGAAATTCACTATGACGGCGCGCTGGCCGAATTTTCCGGCATCTCGGATTCCGAAGCGCGTGGCATTATCATCATTCACCAGGAACTGGCTCTGGTGCCGCTGCTGTCGATTGCCGAAAATCTCTTTCTTGGCAATGAACACGCGGTTGGTGGCATTGTCGACTGGCGTGAAACCAATCGCCGCACCGAAGAGCTTCTGCGCAAGGTCGGGCTGTCAGAACCGCCCAGCGCGCTGGTTGATGCGCTGGGCGTGGGCAAACAGCAGTTGGTCGAGATTGCCAAGGCGCTGTCGAAAGAAGTTCGCCTGCTGATCCTCGACGAACCCACTGCCGCGCTCTCGGAAAGTGATAGCCAGGCGCTGCTGGATCTGATGCTTGAATTGAAAGAACAGGGCGTCACCCAGATCATCATCAGCCACAAGCTGAATGAGGTGCGCCGCGTGGCCGATACCGTGACCGTTATTCGCGATGGCACCAGCGTTTCTATCATGGAGGCCGAAAAGGGCGAAATCACCGAAGACCGCATCGTGCGTGACATGGTGGGCCGTGACATGGCCGACCGCTACCCTGGGCGCGCCCGCCGGGCGGGTGAAACGCTGATGGAGGTCAAAGGCTGGAACGTCTGGCACCCGCAGCATAGCGAGCGGCAGATGATCAATGACGTCAATCTGGCGGTGCGCGCCGGCGAAGTCGTCGGTATTGCCGGGCTGATGGGGGCCGGGCGCACTGAACTGGCGATGAGCATCTTTGGCCAGTCCTACGGTCGCAACATATCCGGCAGCGTCGAAATGAAGGGCACCCCGGTTGATGTGAGCTCGGTCTCCAAGGCGATCAAGGCCGGGTTGGCCTATGTCACCGAAGATCGCAAATCGCTGGGTCTGGTTCTTGATGAAACCATTCAGCGCAACATCACCTTGGCCAATCTGCCTGAGGTATCGCGCAACATGGTCCTGAACGAAGCCCGCGAAACGCAGGTGGCAGAAGACTACCGGTCGGCGCTGAACATTCGAACCCCCAGCGTGTTTCAGAAGGTTATGAACCTGTCAGGCGGCAACCAGCAAAAAGTTGTGCTGTCCAAGTGGTTGTTTGCGCAGCCCGAGGTACTGATCCTGGACGAACCAACCCGCGGCATTGATGTCGGGGCCAAATTTGAAATTTACGGCATCATCAACGACCTTTCGGCCCAGGGCAAAGGAGTCGTGATGATTTCCTCCGAGATGCCCGAACTTCTGGGCATGTGTGACCGTATCTACGTAATGAACGAAGGCTCCTTCGTCGGCGAACTCTCAGCCGAAGACGCCAGCCAAGAGCGCATCATGTCGCTCATCGTGACCGAATAGGAGACAGCAAAATGGAACTTGCAGAAGGCACCGCAGGGGCCCCCAAGAAACTGGGGATCAAGGAATACCTCGTGCGGCATATGCGTGAATACGGTCTCTTGTTTGCCCTGATCGCGATCATGGCGTTTTTCCAGATCGTCACCAATGGCACGCTGTTGAAGCCGGTGAACGTGACCAATCTGCTGTTGCAGAACAGCTATATCATCATCATGGCGCTGGGGATGCTGATCGTCATTGTCAGCGGCAATATTGACCTGTCGGTGGGCTCTGTCATGGGGTTTGTCGGGGCGCTGGCCGCCGTGATGATCGTCGAATGGGAACTCTCTACCGGGGTCACCATGGTGACCTGCCTTGTGGCGGGCGGCCTGATTGGTGCGGCGCAGGGCTATTGGATCGCCTATTGGAAGATCCCCTCCTTCATCGTCACGCTGGCGGGGATGCTGGTGTTTCGCGGCCTGTCGCTCTGGCTGCTGGAAGGCCAATCCCTGGGCCCGTTCCCGCGTGAATTCCAGATGATATCAAACGGATTTGTGCCGGATATCTTCCCATCATGGCTGTCCTCGGGGCTGGCGGGTCTGCTGGATGCCAAGCGGGTGAATGTGCTGTCGCTTTCGACGGGGCTGGTCGCGGCAGGGCTGATCACCTGGATGGGCATGAAGTCACGCGCCCAGAACCGCGCCTATGGCATGGAGGTAGAGCCAAGTGCCTTCTTCTATGCGCGGATCGGGATCACCTCGCTGGCGCTGATCTTCATTTTCTACAAGCTGTCGACGTTTCGCGGTCTGCCCAATGTGCTTTTGACCATGGGTGTGCTGACCCTCATCTATGCCTTCTTCACAGAGCGTACCGTCACCGGCCGTCGCATCTATGCCCTGGGTGGCAACGAAAAGGCCGCCAAGCTGTCGGGCATCAAGACCGAGCGTCTGACCTTTCTGGCCTTTGCCAACATGGGGGTTCTGGCCGCAGCGGCGGGCATGGTCTTTGCCGCACGGCTGAACTCGGCCACGCCCAAAGCAGGCTTTGCGCTTGAACTGGATGTGATCGCGGCTGTCTTCATTGGTGGTGCCTCTATGTCGGGCGGTGTCGGCAAGATCGTCGGCGCGGTTGTCGGGGCCTTCCTTATGGGCGTGCTGAACAACGGCATGTCGATCCTTGGCATTGGCATCGACTACCAGCAGGTGATCAAGGGGCTGGTGCTGCTGGCTGCCGTGATCTTCGATGTTTACAACAAATCAAAGCAGGCCTGATATGACATTCAAACCCGCAAAATGGCCCCGCAAGCTGCGCTCTGCCGAATGGTACAGTGGCAGCACCAAGGATGTGATCTACCATCGCGGCTGGATGAAGAACCAGGGCTATCCGGACGATCTGTTTGATGGTCGCCCCGTGATCGGCATCCTGAACACCTGGTCGGACATGACGCCCTGCAACGGCCACCTGCGCGAACTGGCTGAAAAGGTGAAGGCCGGCATCTGGGAGGCCGGGGGCTTTCCGCTGGAGGTGCCTGTCTTCTCGGCCTCGGAAAACACGTTTCGCCCTACGGCGATGATGTTTCGCAACCTTGCGGCGTTGTCGATCGAAGAACAGATCCGTGGGCAGCCGATGGATGGCTGCGTGCTTATGGTCGGCTGTGACAAGACCACACCCTCGCTGCTGATGGCTGCGGCGTCCTGCGATCTGCCCTCTATCGTGGTGACGGGTGGGCCGATGCTGAACGGCTGGTTCCAGGGTGAACGTGTAGGCGCAGGCACCCATCTGTGGCGCTTTTCCGAGGCGGTCAAAGCCGGGGAAATGACGCAGGAGGAATTCCTGTCAGCAGAGTCTGCGGTGACCCGTTCTTCCGGCACCTGCAACACCATGGGCACAGCCTCCTCTATGGCGTCTATGGCCGAAGCGCTGGGCATGGCCCTGTCCGGGAATGCCGCGATCCCGGCTGTCGACAGCCGCCGCCGCGTGATGGCGCAGCTTTCGGGGCGGCGCATCGTGCAGATGGTCAAAGACGATCTCAAACCCTCTGACGTGCTGACCCGCGCGGCCTTTGAAAACGCCATCCGCTGCAACGGCGCGGTGGGGGGGTCAACCAATACGGTGGTGCATATGCTGGCCATCGCCGGCCGTGTCGGCATCGACATCACCTTGGACGATTGGGACCGCTGCGGCCGTGACATTGCCACCATCCTGAACCTGCAGCCTTCGGGAAAATACCTGATGGAAGAGTTCTTCTATGCCGGTGGCCTTCCGGTTGTTCTGAAACGGCTGGCCGAGGCCGGGAAGCTGCATAAGGACGCGCTGACCGTTTCGGGGGAAACCGTCTGGGATGAAATCAAGGACGCGGTCAACGGGAACGAGGACGTGATCCTGCCCATTGACAAACCGCTGACGGAGAAAGGCGGTATTGCCGTTCTCAAGGGTAATCTTGCCCCGAAGGGCGCGATCCTGAAACCTTCGGCGGCCTCTGCCCACTTGATGCAGCATCGCGGTCGGGCAGTCGTTTTTGAAGATATCGACGACTACAAGGCCAAGATCAACGATGATGCGCTGGATATCGACGAGACCTGCATCATGGTGCTGAAGAACTGCGGCCCAAAGGGCTATCCCGGCATGGCCGAGGTGGGCAACATGGGGCTTCCCCCCAAGGTGCTGAAGAAGGGGATCACTGATATGATCCGCATTTCGGATGCGCGCATGTCCGGCACCGCCTATGGCACCGTGATCCTGCACACCTCGCCCGAGGCGGCGGCTGGTGGCCCGCTGGCGGTGGTACAGAGCGGTGACATGATCGAGGTCGATGTGGAAAACCGTCGCCTGCATCTGGATATTTCCGATGCCGAACTGGCCGAGCGCCTGTCCAATTGGCAGCCAAGCCACGAAACGGCGGCCTCCGGCTATGCCTGGCTACATCAGGCCCATGTCGAGGGTGCCGATACCGGCGCCGATCTCGACTTTCTCAAGGGGTGCCGTGGGGCGCCGGTCGGAAAGGATTCGCATTGATGAAAATTGCACTTGTAGGCATTGGCAAGATTGCTGTGGATCAGCATGTTCCGGCCATAGCCGCTGCGCCGGATTGGGATCTTGCCGCCACCGTATCACGCCAGGGCACAGTTGATGGCGTTCCCGCCTTCACCGATCTGGATGCAATGCTGAAGGACTGTCCCGACATTCGTGTCGTGTCGCTTTGTCTGCCGCCGGTGCCGCGCTTTGTTGCGGCCCAGGCCGCGATCCGTGCCGGGCGGCATGTCATGCTGGAAAAGCCGCCAGGCGCAACGCTGTCGGAATGCCACGCGCTGGAATCCCTGGCGCGGGCGCAGCGGGTTTCGCTCTTTGCGACCTGGCATTCGCGTGAAGCAGCAGGCGTGGCAGGTGCCAAGGCATGGTTGGCCGACAAGACCCTGCGCCGCCTTAGCGTGACCTGGAAAGAAGACGTGCGCCGCTGGCATCCTGGCCAGGACTGGATTTGGCAACCCGGCGGGCTGGGCGTCTTTGATCCGGGCATCAACGCCCTGTCGATCGTGACAGAGATCCTGCCCGACCCTATCCATGTGACCAGTGCGGTTCTGAAGGTGCCTGAAAACTGCCAGACTCCGATCGCCGCTTCGGTTGGGTTTTATCATCCGCAAGGGGCCGAGATTACGGCCGAGCTGGATTTCCTGCAGCAAGGCGAACAGATCTGGACCATCGAGGCAGAGACGGATCAGGGCACACTGGTGCTCTCCGGTGGCGGCGCAAGGCTGACCATCAATGGCAAAGAAACGCTGGAGGACACCGGCTTTAGCCTGACGGGGGAATATCCCCGGCTCTATGCGCGCATGGCGCAGGTTGTCGGCGATGGCGACATTGATATGGATCTGTCCCCGATGCGCCATGTGGCAGATGCCTTTACGCTGGGGCGGCGGGTGTCTGTCGCACCGTTCATCGAGTGAGCACAGCATGCGGCATGCATCCGTTGAAACCTTTGGCACGACGCCCGGCGGCGATCCCGTTCATCTTCTGCGTTTGGAAAACGGCGGCAGCCGTGCCGCAGTGATGAGCTGGGGCGCAAGCCTGCAGGATTACCGCGTGCAGGGCTGGGGGGCTCCGGTCATTCTTGGCAGTCCGGATTTTTCCGCCTATCTGGGGCCTTTGCTGCATTGCGGGGCCATTGCAGGCCGTGTTGCCAACCGGATCGCCAAGGGGCGCGCAATGCTGCAGGGCCGCGTGGTTGCACTGGATCGCAACGAAAACGGCAAGACCTGTCTGCATGGCGGTGCCCGTGGCACCAGTCTGCGCAATTGGACCATTGCCGAACATGACAGCGCGCAGGTGGTGCTGAAGGTCACGCTGCCTGATGGCGAAGGTGGCTTTCCCGGCAGGCTCGACATTACCGCGCGCTATGCGCTGGAAGAGGACGGCGCATTGCGCCTGACGCTCAGCGCCCGAACCGATGCACCGACATTTTGCAATCTGGCCCATCACGCCTATTGGAGCTTTGCCCCCGAGGATGGCCTGCAACACCATGACCTGACCCTGCCCGCCGATAGCTACCTGCCGGTTGATGCGGATCTGATCCCGCTTGGACCGCCCGCGTCGCTGGACGGGACGCGGTTTGATTTCCGCAAGCCACGGGCGGTCAAACGCGCGGGTGATGCGCTGCTGGATCACAACTTTTGCTTTGCCGAACCGACACAGGCGTTGCGCCCTCTGTGCTGTCTTGACTATGGCCCCATGCGGCTTGAGGTCGAGGCGGATAGCCCTGGCTTGCAGATTTATGAGGGCGCGCATCTTGATACGGGGCTGGCGGCCACGCTCACTGGTATGCCCTATGGCGCCAATGCCGGCTTAGCGATCGAACCGCAGGCCTGGCCCGACGCGCCCAATCATCCCGAATACCCGGATATCCGGCTGAACCCGGATGAGACCTATCGCCAGGTCTCGCGGTTTCATCCGCATGTCCGCGACTGACATCCAAGGAGACAGATATGAAGAAAACACTGACTGGCATTCTGCCCGTTGCCCCAACTCCCTTTCATGCCGATGGCCGTATCGACGAAGACGGGATGCGTCGTGTTCTTGACTGCATGATCGATCAGGGGGTCGATGCGATCTGCATCCTGGCCAATTATTCCGAACAGTTCCTGTTGTCGGATGAAGAACGCGCCACCCTGACCAGGCTGAGCCTTGAACATGTGGCAGGCCGGGTGCCGGTAATCGTGACGATCAGCCATTTTTTCACCGGTATCGCGGTGGCGCGCGCGCGCGAAGCGCAGGAGATGGGCGCGGCGATGGTGATGATGATGCCCCCCTATCACGGGGTCGGGCTGGTCCCCGGGGAGACAGGGATCCATGAACATTTTCAGGCCGTTTCGGATGCGATCAACATCCCGATCATGGTGCAGGACGCGCCGCTGTCTGGTGTGTCGCTGCCAGTGCCGTCGCTGGTCAAAATGGCGCGCGAGATCGAAAATGTCAGCTATTTCAAGATCGAAACGCCTTTTGCTGCCGATAAACTTGCGGCGCTGATCGAGGCTGGCGGCGATGATATCGTCGGCCCGTTTGACGGTGAAGAAGCGGTAACACTGCTGGCCGATCTTGATGCGGGGGCAACCGGAACCATGACCTCGGCACTGCAGCCAGAACTGATCCGGCCAATCGTCATGCGCTATCTTGATGGCGATCACGACGGGGCGCTGGCGCAGTGGAAACTGTGCCTGCCGCTGATCAACCATGAAAACCGCCAATGCGGTCTGCGCGCGGCGAAGACCGTGATGATGGCTGGCGGCGTGATCGGATCCGACCATGTCCGCCATCCACTGAAGCCGATGAGCGAAAGAACAAAAACCAGACTCTTGCAACTTGCTGGTGAGCTTGATCTGATCTCGCTTCGCTGGGGCAAATAAGGAAACCAGGAACATGACATTTCAAGCACATGGAAAACATCTGATCGCAGGCGATTGGGTGGCAAGTGCCACGACATTCACTTCCGATCCCGCAGATGGTCCGGCCCGAAACTTCAGCCTCGGCACACCCGAGGATGTCGACCGCGCCTGCAATGCCGCGGAAGAAGCCTTCTGGTCCTACGGGTATTCCACCCGCGCTGAGCGGGCCGCCTTGCTGAACGCGATTGCCGACGAGATCGAGGCACGCGGCGATGCCATCACCGAAATCGGCATACAGGAAACCGGCCTGCCAGAGGCCCGCTTGCAGGGCGAACGTGGCCGAACCACCGGCCAGTTGCGCCTGTTTGCGGCGCATATTCTCAAGGGGGATTATCTGGATCGTCGCCATGACACCGCGCAGCCGGATCGTGCGCCGCTGCCGCGGCCTGATCTCAAACTGGTGCAGCGGCCCATTGGCCCGGTGGCTGTCTTTGGCGCCTCCAACTTCCCGCTGGCCTTTTCCACTGCAGGCGGTGACACCGCTGCCGCGCTTGCAGCCGGCTGCCCTGTTGTTGTCAAAGGCCATCCGGCCCACCCCGGCACCGGCGAAATCATCGCCGAGGCAATTCATGCCGCTATCGCCAGTTGTGGTGTGGCGCCGGGGGTCTTTTCGCTGATCCAAAGCAATACGCGCGATGTCGGAGAGGCCCTGGTACAGCACCCGCTGATCAATGCGGTGGGCTTTACCGGTTCGCTCGGCGGTGGGCGCGCGCTGTTTGATCTTTGTGCCGCGCGGCCTGTTCCAATCCCTTTCTTTGGGGAGTTGGGCAGCGTCAATCCGATGTTCCTGTTGCCGGTCGCACTGCAGGCCCGTGGCGGCGATATCGCCGCTGGCTGGGCCGGCTCGCTGACCATGGGTGCCGGGCAGTTCTGCACCAATCCGGGCATTGCCATTGTCATCGACGGCGCGGATGCAGATGCCTTTACCACGGCGGCGATCAAGGCGCTGGAGCCGGTCGGCGCGCAAACGATGCTTACCGATGGGATTGCCAGTGCCTACCGCGCCGGGCGCGATCGTCTGGCCGCCAGTGCAGGGGTGCAGGAACTGCTGACTTCCACCTGCGATCAGCGCAATGCGACGCCCTATCTGTTCGCCACAACCGGCGCAGAATGGCTTGCCAATCACGCGCTGGGGGAAGAGGTCTTTGGCCCGCTCGGCCTGATTGTCCGGGTCGCGGATGAGGCCGAAATGCTGAAGGTGGCGCAGTCCCTGGAAGGCCAGCTGACCTGCACGCTGCACATGGACAGCGGCGACACCGGCCTTGGGCAAAAGCTGATGCCCGTGCTGGAGCGCAAGGCTGGCCGTGTCATGGCCAACGGTTTTCCAACCGGCGTCGAGGTCTGCGAGGCGATGGTCCATGGTGGGCCATACCCTGCCTCGACCAATTTTGGCGCAACCTCGGTGGGCACCTTTGCGATCCGTCGCTTCCTGCGGCCTGTCTGCTATCAGAATGTCCCCCATACGCTGCTGCCAAGCGATCTGGACTGACATATGGCTAAAGCACACTGGATCGCCGCCGACTGGGGCACCTCACGCCTGCGCCTTTGGGCGCTGGATGGCTTGGATCAGGTTGTCGGCGATGCGGCGTCCGACAGGGGCATGGGGCGTTTGCAGCCAGATGCCTTTGAGGGCGCGCTGCTGGAACTGGCCGCGCCGTTCCTGGCCGAGGAAGGCCGCACCAAGGTGTTGATCTGCGGGATGGCCGGGGCGCGGCAGGGCTGGATCGAAGCGCCCTATGCCGCCGTGCCCTGCCTGCCGGCAAAGGGGCACACCGTCCGGGCTCCAACGAGGGATCCGCGCCTTGAAGTGCATATTCTGCCCGGGCTTTGCCAGATGGACCCGCCCGATGTCATGCGCGGCGAAGAGACCCAGATCGCCGGTATTCTGGCAGGGGATCCCGGTTTTGACGGCACGCTTTGCCTGCCCGGAACCCATTCCAAATGGGTGCGCGTTGCGGGTGGAGCGGTGCAGTCCTTCAACACGGCCATGACGGGAGAGCTGTTTGATCTGCTGTGCAACCAGTCAATCCTGCGGCATTCTCTTGACGCTGGCTGGGATGACGCGGTTTTTGCTGCGGCAATTACCACCTCTGCGGCGCAGCCCGCGCAGGTCTTTTCACAGCTGTTTGGGCTGCGGGCCGGGTCGCTTGTCGGCGGGGCGGCGCAAGATGCACCGCAGGCCCATCTGTCGGGCCTGCTGATCGGGGCCGAACTGGCGGCAATGCGCAACTACTGGCAGGGCAGGGCGGTGTCCGTGATTGGTGCCGATAACCTGGCCCGCTGCTATCATCGCGCACTTGCGCAGCTTGGCGGCGAGGTCACCACACTGCATGGGGTCGATCTGGCCCTGGAGGGGCTGAAAGCAGCCTATCGTCAACAAGAGGACAGCCCATGACACAGCGTAACCTTGTCGCCATCCTGCGCGGCGTGACGCCTGCCGAAGTGACAGAGATCGCCGAGCGGCTTATCGAGGCCGGTATCCTGCAGATCGAGGTGCCGCTGAACTCACCGGACCCGCTGGAGTCTATCGCCCTGCTTGCACGGGCCTTTGGCGATACGGCGCTGATCGGCGCGGGCACGGTGCTAACCCCGCAGGATGTCGCGCGGGTGCAGGCGGCTGGCGGGCGGCTGATTGTGTCGCCCGACACCAACCCAGAGGTAATCCGGGCCAGCAAGGCGGCGGGTCTTGTGTCCTATCCCGGTGCCATGACCCCGACCGAGTGTTTTGCCGCGCTGCGGGCCGGGGCGGATGGGCTGAAGCTCTTTCCCGGTGCCCTGATCGGCCCGGCTGGGCTCAAGGCGGTGCGGGCGGTGCTGCCGCCGCAAACAACTGTATTGGCTGTTGGCGGCGCAGATCCTGACAGCTTTGCACAGTGGCGCGCGGCGGGGGCAGACGGGTTTGGCCTTGGTGCCGCGCTTTACCGTCCCGGCGACAGCGCGCAAGACGTGGCTATAAGGGCGCAAGAGGTGGTCGGCACCTATGACGAGGTGTTTGCATGACCAAGGCAGAGATTTTTGATAGCCGCGCCTGCGCACTGGGTGAGGGGCCGCTTTGGCACCCTGAACGGCAGCAATTGTTCTGGTTCGATATTCTGGGCAAGCGGCTGTTGTCGCAGCTGGATGGCGCAGCGCTGGACTGGCAGTTTGACGAACATGTCTCGGCGGCGGGCTGGATTGATCGCGATAGGTTGATAATCGCCTCTGAAACCGGGCTTTTCACCTTTGATATCGCCAGCGGCAGCCGCAGCTTGCTGCACCCGCTGGAAGCCGAAAACCCGGTCACCCGGTCAAATGACGGGCGGGCCGACCCCTTGGGCGGCTTTTGGATTGGCACGATGGGCAAACAGGCCGAGCCGGAGGCCGGGGCGATTTATCGGCTCTACCAAGGGGAGCTTCGCAAACTGTTCGACGCGATCACGATCCCGAATGCGATCTGTTTTACCCCGGATGGCACCACCGCCTATTTCTGCGACACCCCCCGGGCAAAGATCATGCGCCAGCCGCTTGATCAGGCGGGCTGGCCAGTTGGTGACGCAACCGTCTTTGTCGACCTCGGCCCCGAGGCGCTGTTCCCTGACGGGGCGGTATGTGACGCCGAAGGCGCGCTTTGGAATGCGCAGTGGGGGGCTGGGCGCGTGGCGCGGTATTTGCCCGATGGCCAACTTGATCACGTGGTTCATGTTGGCGGCAAGCACAGCTCTTGTCCGGCCTTTGGCGGTGCCGATTTTTCGCAGCTTTTTGTGACCACAGCGCGGCAGGGTCTACACGAGGCGGGACCGGGTGAGGGCTGCCTTTATCGCGCGGACACCAGCTACACGGGCTGCCCGGAAAACCGCGTCATTCTGTGAAACAACAGTGGCAATAGCCGCCCCGCGGGGGGCTGCGTCTACTTCATGACGGCGTCCATGCCGATGGCAGAGATGGTCCGGTAATAGATAAAGAGCACCAGCAAAAAGAAGGCGAACAATACCAGTTCATGCTTGAAATGGTGGGAATGAAAGAAGGCGCGATCTCGGTGGCGAATGACATCCATCAGCTCATCCCCGAAGCGGATCGACAGAAATGTGCCTAACCCGGACAGTATGATTATACCCCAATATGGGAATGGGTTCGTAAGTATGGTGTACAAGAGTTCGGTGAGGACGGTCGTTTTATAGTAGCCAGGACCATAGAACATCAGTGCTGCATTCAGGCCAAACGCCACAAGCCAGACGGCGATTTCCGAGACGACCATGCGAATGCCGAACAGCAATCGAAGGGGAAAATCCAGCAGGAACCCGGCATCGGCCACTGGCGTACACAGGACAAAGAAACTCCAAGTGATCAGTGCTGCTGCGCCGCCGGTTGCGATATCGTATTCGTAGCTGAGATAGCCAAAATACCCGACGAGAAGGCAGCAGAGGAGAAGGAACTTGATGAAAATCTGTCTGCTCGGTTTTGCTGTCATGTCCATGCCTATTTGCACCCCTCTTGGCAGCAGTAGTGAAAATCCCTCGGGTGATCCAGAAAGGATTGCGTAAAGGGGCAAGGCCGTAGGCCGTTGCGGACTTTGGCGTGGTGTCAGGCATTGGATCGGATCCACCGGGAGGCACCCGGCTGGACCCCCTGTGCCCCCTGCACCAGTTCTTTGTCGGGGGGGCATCTTGTTCTCCGGCGGCTGTTACTTTGGTTGCTTGGCTGAACAGGGGCAAACATATCTCTTGCCGGGTTGCGTCAACCTGTAATATAGGTATACAGGATTGCAAGGCACAGCCCCCTGCTCTGCCTCCCACGCGTAAGGGATTGCCGTGAGTGATGACTTTGACAACCTGGATCGGCGCCCGCTTTATTCCCGCGTGGCCGACAGCATCCTGTCCATGATTGCCGAGGCTAGGCTTCGCCCAGGCGATAGGCTGCCCTCTGAGGCAGAGCTGGGCGCGCGCGCCGGGGTCAGCCGGGTGGTGATCCGTGGGGCCCTGGCCCATCTGGCGGGGGCCGGGCACATCAAGATTTCCAATGGGCGCAGGGCGCAGGTCAATGCCATCAACCCAGATATTCTGGCCGGTACCTTCAGTCATGGGCTCGCCACCGCGCAGTTTTCAGTCAGCAAGGTGTTGGAACTGCGCCAAGGCATTGAAACCGCTACCGCCGCGCTGGCTGCGACCAACCGTACCGCCGCCCAGGCCGAGACTCTTGCTGCGCTTTGCGCCCAGATGGAACAGGCGGTGCGCGATCCCGAAGCCTTTGCCGATCTGGACTATCTGTTTCACCTGACCATTGCCGAGGCCACGGATAACCCGCTTTATGTCTATATCGTCACGCCGCTGCGCCGGATCATAAAAGAGTCTATCACCGCAGGGCGGCGCGCCCAGCCGTCGCCCGAGGCGCAAAACCGTATCCTTGAGGATCACCGCCGTATCCAAGAGGCCATTGCCAAGGGCGATGCCGCCGCCGCCAGCGATGCGATGCGCCGCCACTTTGCAGCCGCCAACCAAGCACTGCACCCAGAGGATGCCAACAGCTTTACAGGACCGTCCACATGACCACGCCCCACCGCCGCCCACTGGACATCCTGTGTTTTGGCGAACCGATGTTTGAATTTTCCTGGCTTGAAAAAGATATGATCCGCCCCGGCATTGGCGGTGACGTGTCCAACACCGCCGTGGCGGCGCGCAGGGCCGGGGCCACATCCGGGATGCTGACCCACCTGGGGAGTGACGGCTTTGCCGATCATATTCTCACACTCTACCAGGAGGAAGGCATCGACGCCTCGCGCATTGTGCAAAAGGAGGGGGCGCAGACCGGGCTATACTTCATCGAATACGGCCCGCAGGGGCACCAGTTTTCCTATCGCCGCGCCGGTTCCGCTGCCAGCCAGATTACCCCGGAAGACCTGACCCCGCAGATGTTCGAACAGATAGGTGTGCTGCATCTCAGCGGCATCACCCAGGCGATTTCTGACAGTTCCTGCGCCGCGGCACTTCGGGCCGCAGAACTGGCACGCGCGGCCGGGGCACAGGTGTCTTTTGATACCAATCTGCGGCTGAACCTTTGGTCGGCGCCCCAGGCCTGGCGGGCGTTGCAGCAAATCCTGCCCCTGGTGGATCTGGTTTTTCCGAGCATCGAAGATTGCCAAGCCCTGTTTGGCACCAGCGACACCACCGAGATCTGCGATCGCTTCTTGTCTTTTGGGGTACAGATGGTTGTACTGACGCTGGCTGAAAAGGGCGCGCTGGTGGCAACCCCGCAGGGCCAGCACAGGATCGACGCCTTTCCAGCCGATCTGCGTGATGCAACCGGGGCTGGCGATACCTTCGATGGCGCCTTTCTGGCTGAATATGCCAGAACTGGCGATCCTGTTGCCGCCGGACGGTTTGCCTGCGCGGCGGCCTCTCTTTCTGTCGAAACCAACGGGGCTGTTGCGTCGATCCCCGCCCGAGAGTCAATTCTTGCCCGTCTCAACCAAGGTGATACCCAATGAAATTGAATTCCGAAGCCGCCCGCAGCGTGACCCGCGATATCTGCAATCTGGCACCGATCATGCCGGTGCTTGTGGTGCGTGACGTGGCCCATGCGGCCCCCCTGGCCAAGGCGCTCATCGCCGGAGGTCTGCCCGCGCTGGAGGTCACTTTGCGCACGCCTGCGGCGCTACAGGTGATCGAAGCCATGGCAAAGGTCGAGGGCGGTGTGGTGGGCGCTGGCACCCTGGTCACGCCGCAGGATGTCCGCGATGCCAAGGCGGCTGGCGCTGTTTTTGGCGTCTCGCCCGGTGCCACGGATGCCTTGATCGAGGCCTGCCTGGAGGAAGAACTGCCGTTGCTGCCCGGCGCGGCCACCGCCAGCGAAGCCATGCGCCTGCTTGAACGTGGCTTTACCACCCAGAAGTTTTTCCCCGCCGAAGCCTCTGGCGGTGCGCCCGCGCTCAAGGCGATTGGCGCGCCACTGCCGCAGATCAGTTTCTGCCCAACCGGCGGCGTCAACCTTGCCAATGCCAAGAGCTATCTGGATCTGGCAAATGTTCTCTGTGCGGGGGGCAGTTGGATTGCCCCCGATGCGCTGGTCGCAGCGGCGGATTGGGATCAGGTTGAGGCCCTCGCGCGTGAAGCACGGCAAACACTGTCTGTCTGATCACCCCCGCGCGGGGTGGATGCCGCCATCTTGTGGCCGCGAACCGGGACTGCTGCAGGATAGCGGCGCAGGACTTGGGGGACGGGGTACTTCACTGTTCCCGGAATGCCCTGATCATACTGTCTGCGACAGGTTTCATAAGGTATTGGATGAAGGTCCTGTTCTGGGTTTGAATCATGATCTGGGCAGGCATGCCCGGAGTGGGGGTAAAGCCCCTGACGCGCTGCAATTCGCTGGGGGCCACGGAAATACGCGCCACATAGATTTCTTGTGGCAGCTCTTGCGAGCGGTCCAGAATCGCGTCTGCGGATACGTAATAGACTTTGCCTTCAAGGATTGGCGTCGTGCGCTGGTTCAGGGCGGTCAGCCTGACTGTGGCAGCTTGCCCCTTGCGGACCACGTCAATTTCGGTGCGCGGAATCTGGGCTTCGATGATCAGGGGTTCGCCGGTTGGCAATATTTCCAGAATTGCCTTGCCGCTTTCGACGACACCGCCTGCAGTGTGATAATGCAGGCGAACAACCGTCCCTGAAACCGGCGCAACAATTTCGGTCCGGGTGAGGATGCTTTCGGCTTTGCGGGCCTGTTCGCGAACGCTTTCCAACTCTGATTGTACCGCTTGCAACTCGTCAAGTGCTGCGCTTTGGGTTTCGTTGATGGTCTGCGAGATCTGCGACTGGTAGCGCTGGGACAGCGAGGCGGTTTCGTCGATTTCGGATTGCAGGCGGCCAATCTGGCCCTGGGCTTCAGCCAAAGCGCGGCGCAGGGTGTTGTATTCCGATTTGCGCACCAGGCCCTTTTCCAACAGCACTTCTTTCGCCTGAGAATCTTCTTCCAGAATTTCCAGTTGAGCCTGGGTGGCAGCCAGTTGTTTTTCATAGCCGACCGACCGGCTTTTCAGGGCTTCGATGCTTTGCTCTAGCAGGTTTATTTCATTCTTTAATTGCTGGGTGGCGGCGTCGAACACAATCTGCTGCCCATCAAGCATTGCGACCACATTGTAGTCTGAGCGGAGCTGTTCCAGTCTGGCGGGGTAAACCAGCGTATCCTTGCGATTGTATTCAGCAAGAATACGGCTTTCCATCGCTTCCAATCTGACCTGACGCAAGAACAGCTCGCGTTCGGTTGCAAGGGCAGAGGTTTCATCAAGCAGCACGATTGGCTGTCCTGCGACGACGTTTTCGCCTTCTTCGACAAGAATGGCTTTGATGATGCCGCCTTCGAGGTGCTGAACAATCTTGTTGCTGCCGGTGGCAACAAAGCTGCCCTGAGAAATGACCGCGGCGGCCAGGGGCGCCCTGAAGGCCCAGACCCCAAAGCTGCCAAGCCCAAAAATCATCAGGAACAGACCGAAGGTGACATGCTTTTTGATCGACCGGGGCACATCGTCATACCATTCTGCCGGTTCAGCAAGTGCGATCGGGTTAGGCATTGCCCTGTCCTCCATTGCCTTGTGGCGGTAGCTTGCCAGCGGCGTTTGTGCGTTCCGACAGTTTTTGCAGAACCTGATTGCGTTCGCCAAACAGTGCAATATTGCCATCCGCCAGCAGCATGATCTTGTCGACGACGCTTAGCAGTGATGGTTTTTGGGTGATGACAACCACGGTGATACCGGCCTCGCCCGCGTGGCGGATGGCATTGGCAAGCGCCCGGTCCCCAGAGGTGTCGAGGTTGGAGTTGGGTTCATCCAGAACCAAAAAGCGGGGGTTGCCGAAAAAGGCGCGCGCCAGGGCAATACGTTGCTTTTGCCCGCCCGACAGTGGCGAGCCATCGGCAGCGACCATGGTTTCATAGCCATGCGGCAGCGAGGCGATCATATCATGCACATCCGCCAGAAGCGCGGCGCGATGGATGTCTTCGTCGCTGGCACCTTCGCGCATCCGGGCGATGTTGTTCTTGATGGAGCCCGGAAACAATTGCACGTCTTGCGGCAGGTAGCCGATGTTTTCGCCCAGTTGTCGGTCATCCCAATTGCGTAGGTCCATCAGGTCAAGCCTGACGTTGCCTGAGGTCGGCAGAATTGAGCCCACAAGCATTTTCCCCAGTGTTGTCTTGCCGGCGCCAGAGTTGCCGATCACCGCCAATGAATCCCCCGGATTCAGGCTGAATGTCAGACCGTTGAGGATGACCTGTTTCGTGCCTGCCGGGACAAACAGCAGGCGCTCGACATTCAGACGGCCCTCGGGGCGGGGCAAGCGGAGTTTTTCGTACTTTTGTACCGATGACATCATCAGGTTGCTGACCCGGTCATAGGCCGCGCGGGATTGTGAAAAGCCGTTCCAACCTTCGATCGAGCCTTCGATCGGTGCCAGCGCACGACCGGCAATGATAGAGGCCGCGATGACCATGCCGCCGGTTATCTCCCCTTCGAGCGCCAGATAGGCCCCCCAGCCCAGCATCGCAATCTGGGTGAGCAATCTTGCCCCGCGTGAGACGGCAGCCCAAATGATGTTTCGATCCTGTGCCAGCACCTGGGCGCGCAGCGACGCGGCGGTGTCACGGCCCCACAATGCGACCGCCTCGGGGACCATGGCGAGGGCGTTGATGATCTGGCTGTTGCGCGACATCGAGTCGAGATGCATGTTTGCCCGCGACTGGGCCTGATTTGCCTCTGCAAAGGGTTTGGATGTAGCCCTTTGGTTGATCAACGCAATGAGCATGAGCGTAACCGCCGTCGCAATCACAATCATGCCGAGATGCGGGTGAACGAGGAAAATCGCGGTAATGAACAGGGGGGCGAAGGGGACATCCAAAAACGAGATCAGCGTACCGGATACCAAAAAGGACCTGAGCAATTGCAGGTCGCCCAAAGTCTGATACTGGCGGCCGTTGTCTTGCAGAGAGGCATGTGCCGCCGCACTCAGGACAGGGGCGCCCAGCAGGACAGCCACCTCTACGGCCGTGCGCATCAACACGAAGCGTCGGACAGCATCAAAGATGGATTGCATGATCACCGCACCAGCGATGACAATTGTCAGCATGATCAGCGTGTCGAGCGACCGGCTGGTCAAGACCCTGTCGGAAATCTGGAATAGGTAGATCGGGATCGCCAGCACCAGAAGATTTGTCGCGCAGGTCAACAGCATGACAAAGCCGAGATTGCGCCGCACGACTTTCCGCCCTTGGCGCAGCTTTAGGGCAAATTGTTCCGGGCCACCGCGCTTGTGAAACTGTGGTTTTGCACCACCACCACCGTCGCCACCACCACCACCGCTGTTGGTATTGGCAGGTGGCTTGCCGCCGCCTGGCTTCAGGACTGGTCCGGTATCGGCATCAATCTGAACGCCACCGATCCCCCTGGCGATAGGCTGCTTGGTGTCGATTTTCTCGGGTTTGTTGCATCGTTGTGCGGGCGTCAGCAGCAGTGGCTGTTTTGCTGTAACATTCTGCGCGGTGCCGTTTGCGCCGTTCGTGGTGGTGTTTTGTTGCGTTTTGTTGCGAATGCTTTGGTCAGCTTCGGAAACAGATTTATCTAACATTTTTTGTACTCAATTCTATTATGCTAACATTGTTTGCATCATGTCTGGGTTCCCGCTGTATTCGGGGGCTGTTGCAACGATTTCGGCATCAGACGGTGCCTCGCCGTCCGGGCTCATCATTCCCTCCGCCAGAAATGCGACGGCCTCATTGGCAAGCGCGGGTAACTCTACGCCCAGTGGATCTGCATCCGTGTCGATGAGATTGGCCTGGTAAAGAAGGGCGTCGCTGTAGGCTTCGCCACCGACACGCACTTCAGAATCCACGCCATAGATATTTACGGATGCAGTATTGATCGCGGCATTTGAGCCGGTCACCAGCTCTATCGACGCGCCGGTCTGTGCTTGGAAATTATCAAGTGCCATATGCACCTGGTCGGAATCTCCCATGATATTGGTTTGTTCCAACCAATTGAGGGTCGTGAAATCCCCGGAGATGTACAAAACGGTCAGGATGTCATCGCCTGCAAATGCGTTATCATGGGCGACGCTGTCGTTGATCGTTGTCGCGCCATTCGCAAATGCATTGCTCGCATTCGCAAAATTCGAGGTCATATCCGTGTAGCTGTCGATCCCGGTGGTTGAGATATTCGCGCCGTTGAACAACAGGTTGTCGCCGCCGGAAAAGCCGAAAGGCACATCGCCTGTGAATGTGACGGTGTCATAATCCATCACGACGTTCATCTGGCTGATCTGATTGACCGTGATCATGTTGCCACCGATCATCACCAAATCGTAGCCATATCCGATTTCCATGAAACCGGCCAAGTTCACGATGGTGTTGTCCCCCATCACGATCTGCGTGTTGCTCCCGGTGAACTGGACATCGGCGCGATCATGGTCGGTCATGAAGCTGAACTGGCTGACCCAGTTTGCCATGATAATATCGCCATCAATCCGGGTAACCGCCCAGTTTTGCGGCAGGCCGGTGGGCGCGCCGCCTGTGTCCTCGGCCATGGCTGCGTCGTCTGTGACGGGCTGTGAAGAGATATGCGACATTGTCGCCACGTTGAAGTTGGCAGAGACCGTTGCCCCAGCCTGTGCGTTCAATGTGACGTGTTCGAACAGCACATTCACCTGGCTTATCACGTTCAGGTCGACCACATCCCCCATGACCGAAATCACCGGCGCGTCAAGCCAGCCCACGGAAATGGACGCGTCATTCACCATGACGTTGGCACCGGTTACCAAATGGTGCCCGTCATCAATCTCGAACTGTTCGGAGGCGGGCGATGATCCGTCGAGCCCCTGGAAGGGATCGGTGTTTGCCAGTGCGTCGGGGTCTTCCTCGTCCTCGGGGGCGTCATCGCTCAGCACGACATCGGGGTTTTCCGCCTGGAAGTAGGCCGGCATGATATCGTCCAAAATCGGGGTTTCTTCGACGGTTTCACCATTCACATAGCTGCCGTAGGCATCATCCCCGTGCTGGACGGTAACGATTTCACCTATGCGGGATGTGCCATCTGTGTCACCCATGCTTTCATGCAGGGCTTTCACGGTGTCGAGGGTGCTTTTGCTAAAGTCCAGCGGCGCGCTGGTTGCAACCACCCCCAGGGCCTGTGCAATCGCATTGATGCTCTGCAAAGTGGTAAGATACTCGGCAGGGTCAACAAAATCCGCCGGTATTTCGTTCATGAAGAGATCGTCATTGTCTTCCATCCAGGCGTTCTGGATCGTAATCGTCACAACGCTGCCCGCAGGCTCCAGCGTTAAGTGAGGCCGATTGAAGCTGAAGGACAGGGAAACCGATCCTGATGCAGCCCATGCCAGTTCGTCTGCGCCCTCTGCCAAAGGATGATAGTAGGGCAGGTGAGTGTTCAGAATATCAGGGCCGTAGAATTGGGGTACCTGTTCCAAATCCGGCGGGGTGTATTCCAGAACGGGGGTAAAGTCCGTGAGTGTGTAGGGGGCCTTGAACGTAACAACAATATTGGTCAGATCATTTGTTTCGGCATCTGCTAATTGGAGCGCTTTGAAGTCGTCATAGGCATCGCGCATGCGTTCCTCTTCTACCGCAATATGGAAGAACCCGATCATGTGGGCGACGATTTCGGTTACTTTGTCAAACATTGTACTGGCCCCAATTTCTGCGATTGAATGGCCGCTCACCTCATAAATTTTTTGGCTTTTTGGCAGACCAATCCCGTCTGCAATTGTGGTTGGATGTTTTGGAACGGAACCGGGCCCAATGTATTGGGCCCGGCTTGGTGTGATTAAGGCTTATGCGCCGTCGCTGTCGTCGCCGATATAGCTGGAGCTGAAGCCCCCGCCGACCACGGTCATGTCGACACTGTTGCCAAGCACGTTGGCACCCATGACGATGCTTTGGTTAAACGCCGTGGTGTCGATCTGCGAGGCTGCCGAAGCAAAGGATTCCCCGGTTACGAACCCGTCGTCACCGTTGTGCGAACCCCACATTCCGGCATCACCGCCAGCACCACCGGCGCCGGTTGTGGCGTTGCCGCCATTGCCGCCGGATCCACCGCCAGACTGAACGCCGCCAGCAGTTGCGTGGCCGCCAAATGCGTTGCCGCTATCGCCGCCCCACGAGTGGCCGCCGTAGCCGTCGCCGCCGTCACCAGCCCCAGCGAGGTTGATCCCGCCGTTGCCCTGGGCGTTGCTCAGCGCAGCAGACCATGCGGCGGCATCGCCGCCGTCACCGCCGTTGGCGTTGCCGCCAGCGCCGAAGCCTGCGCCATTACCGCCAGCAGCCGCGAGCGAACCAGCGTCGCCGCCGTTGCCGCTTTCACCCGAACCGGCACCAAGGCCAGCACCAAGTGCATCAGCATCGGCGTTGCCGGTGTCGCCACCGTCAGCCCCGGCCAATCCAAGGCCAAGCAGGCCCAGACCGATGCCAGCCGCACCGGCGTCACCGCCATCGCTGCTGTCCGCACCAGCACCTGCAGCACCGACGCCTACGCCAGCACCGCCGGCATCACCGGTATCGCCGCCTTCGGCATTCGACCCGGCAAGACCAAGTCCCAGACCAAGGCCAGCACCGATGGAAGCAGCATCGCCCCCGTCGTCGCCGTCGGCATCTGCGTCAGAACCGGCACCGCCGATACCAACACCCAGGCCGATTGCAGCGGCACTACCGCCGTTTGCGCCTGTGCCGCCAGCAGCCGCGCTGTTGCCGCCATTGCCGCTTGCACCACCGGTTGCACCAGCAGAGCCACCAATGCCAAAGCCACCCAGGGCAACGCCACCGTTTGCATCGGCATGGCCGCCACCGGATCCGCCATCTGCGTCAGCATCAATGCCGTCTTCGGATTTCGCAAAGCCGCCGTGAGAGGTGTTGGTCTGGTTCATCGTGCCGCTGTTGGACACGTTGCTCAGGTGATCATTGTCTTGCAGGTTGTTGGACTGCGTGTTGATCGTTCCGGCATCGTTGCCTGCACCGTTCAGCGCGTCATTCAACATGTCGTCCAGATCCAGATCATTGCCGGGATTGTAGTCAATGTCGCCATGCGCCATGATGAAATCACCAGCATTGGAATGGTCCAGATCAATGTCAGCAAAGTCATCGTCTGTTGGCTCATAGCCGCTCAGATCGATATCAATGTCGACACCAACGGTGGTTTCGCTGGTATTAGTGTTGGAGTTGTGGTTGCCGTTGGCGTTCAGGTTGGCATTGCCGTTGGCATTTCCGTTGGCATTGCCATTATGGTTGCCATTACCATTGTGATTGCCATTACCGTTATGATTGCCATTGCCGTTATGGTTCCCATTGCCGTTGGCGTTCAGGTTGCCATTACCGTTGCCGTTATGGTTCCCATTACCATTTCCATTGCCGTTCAGGTTGCCATTCCAGCTTTCGCTGGATTGAGATTGGTCCTGATCCTGATCAGAATGCTGACCCTGCGCCTGCAGCTGGGCCTGAAGTTCGGCCTGTGCTTGCGCTTGCGCTTGATCCTGTTCCTGATCCTGGGAGTCATTGTTCCAAGGACCAAACTGGAAGAGGTTGTTTTTCGTACCCATTGTGTTTCTCCGAAAAATGCATCGTCCGGATCGCCACTCATTTCAAAAGCGATCATCGGGGTCTGCGGTTGGATTGTAGGTGATTTTCAGTCCGTGGCGCCGACAGGGACATGAGGTTGAGACATGAAGTCGTCCTGACCTGGCACCAAAAAGTATGATTGTTTTTCGTTTTGCCCCCCCTTTATCTATTTCGATTCTGGAAACGATGGTCGCGGAAATGCCGAACTGGATAATTGTGGTCTGGTTGCCGAACCATCCTTCAGCAGCATTGCGAAACTGGGTTTGAAAAACCAGCCAACCAAAAGGCTTAAGCAGTGGGGTTTCTTGTTACTGATTGTTAATACTTGATTTTTGGAGATGTGCTTAGCCTTCACAGCACAATGGGCCTGGTCTCTGTGCAGGGGGCGGTAATCCGTTTGAGGAGGAGAACCTAATCCGTTTGATAGAGACGGTTGTGTGTGAAGCAAGGTTTCACTTATTGGTTGCGGTCGGCAAAGAATCGCCAGAAATGCCGATTTCGCTATATAATTATGCTAATTTTATGTTAATGCTTGAGATCCGGGCGCATTGAGAGATTCGTGAGCTATCGCCCGAGACTTTGAAAAAACTGAAGCTAGTTGAGAGTTGTTCTTACAGGGCTGGGCGCAAAATCACCGTATATTGGTTTGATTTTGAAAGTTTTTATTGCCGTTAGATGCAGGCACGATGCGTAGTAAGCAAGTGGAGCATAGGGTGGACGTTGAAGAAAAAATTGATTCGATAACCTGTATTTTCGTAGGGAATTCGCATGATTTCTCGGATCACGCGATTGATCTGGCCACGATCAGTGTAGGATCAGTTAAGTTCAGGCGGCTGGGAAAAATTGAAGACCTGCTATCTCGCAAGTTTGATCGGCCGGATCGGGTGCGATCAATCATTCTAAATCAATCTATGGCACATAGTTTTATTGATGTAATAGATGAGCTGCAAAAACGATTTCCCAATGCAACAACGGCATTGGCCTTCCGACAGCCCGAGCTGGCCCGCATGGTTCTGACGCAGGTGGGCAGGCAACGCCCAACGGGAGGAATCGCGTTTCTGCCGATGAATCGCGATATGGATCGCTGGTTGACGGTGCTGCGGCTTTTGATCTGTGGTGAAAACTTCATTCCAAGTGATTTGTACGATTTTTCTGCCCACAATATGGATGCAAAGCCAATTCACAACGGCTCCGGGGATGGTCATGCCGCGCCCTGCGGGATGCCAGAAGGGAAGAACAACACGCCGACCAATGGAGCATCCGGGGTTCGATTGACCCTGCGCGAAGCAGAGGTCCTGTCCTGTGTGGCGGAGGGCAAGCAAAACAAACTTATCGCAAATCGGTTGGGTTTGTCAGAGCATACGGTAAAATTGCATATCCACCATGTGATCGCCAAGCTTGGCGTGCACAACAGGACAGAGGCGGCGGTTTGGTTCCTTGAAAACCAGGGGGGCGCGCAGGTCACCCAATGAGTGAGGCGGAAAAGCAGCTCAACTTTGACGCCTTCCTCTTGCTTGTCGGCAAGCTGAACTATGTTTGGACCAACACCGAAAGTTTGCTCATTCATTTAATAGCCGGGCTTGCTGGTCTGGATAAAGAAACAGCCACGGTTATTTTCCTGACATTGAACACCACGCGCGCGCGCATCGATCTGGTCGAGCGGCTGTCAAAACTTGACAAAATTGATGCCGTTGAAAGAAGTGCTATTTTGGATTTGACAGGTCGCATTCAGCGGCAGTCGGCATTACGCAACAGATACAATCATTGCATTTATGCATTTGACGCCGAAGGCGGTAATCCACACACAATATTAATGAGAATTGCGGATCGCAAAGATACCCTCAAGATTGGACAATCTAGACCGCTGAATGATGCGGCTGCAGAAGATATCGAGGCGGCGATATCCGAGCTGAAGGAAATTAATAAAAACATTTGGAATACAATTTTGCATTTTGGCTACCCTAGCTAGAAAACAACCCCGCCTGATAATGGTTGGGGTTTAATATTTATCTGCAGGATAATTATCCTTGCTTCAGGTCCACCGCCATATTGCTTGCATTGTTTTCTGTGTGATCGTCACCGAAGATTGATACCTACCCTAACCAACTTGGCACTTTGACCGGGAAGAACCGGCACCTGGCGCTGTATTGCGCTTGTCGCCATCCATGTCTCGCTTCCATGACAGGCATTTGCACCCTGGCATCTAGGTTGAGGCCGGATGACAACGAAGGGCACGGGTATGACCCGGCAGCGACAAAGCTGAGACTGGGGGCAGTGGCGACTCGCAGCCCCTTTGCAGGGCGCCCAATTTGGTCGTCTTGTGCCCAGAACGGGTCTGCATCGGCAAAAAGACGCAGGATCGGGCGGGCTGTGCCGGCGGAAAAACACTCAATCAAAAAGAGCGGCAGTAAAGCGCACACAACACATGGCTGTTTTGGCGGCACGGCGCCGGAAATCCGGCCTTTGCCATCCTGGGCTGGAGGCGCGTAGATACCGGGCCTACCTCTTGTTCACGGCCCGTAGAGATGAAGGCGCGCCGAAGAAAACACAGAATAATGAATGGAGTGTACAACATGAACAAGATTTCCCTAGCCGCCGTTGCTGTCGCAGCTCTGACCGCATCTCCACTTGCAGCTGAATCTGTCGCTGGCGTGGATGCCGACGGAAATGGCACCTTCTCCCTCGAAGAACTTCAGGTAGCCTATCCAGAGCTTACCGCCGAAGTCTTTGTGCAGATTGATACTGACCTGAGCCCCTGAATTTCCTCCAGTTTTGTGTAGAGTCCGCCCAACCGAAGGACGGACAAATGAAGACGAGATTCACGGACGAACAGATCATCCAAATGATCAAGGAGCAGGAAGCTG
>NZ_JARJEF010000117.1 GCF_029697505.1 Pseudophaeobacter profundi
ATTAAAGGCAAACTGTATACTATCCATCCACTGTTATTACGCTGTAACCTTGGACATTAGATGGTTGTTAACAATTCATTACAAATAAATAAGAAACTATTTTTCTTATTCTTAAAATAAAAAAAAATAATTGTAAGTTGGATCAAAGTTGTTGAAATGTCTATCGTATAAAAAATGTTGAGTTTTACCATAGCCTTCTCTATTACAACATCCCTCATTTTAGATTACTGAAGTTCTATTTATAACAAGTTTGTTGTAGCTAAAAGGGTGAACAACAGTTCTTTTTCTGCTGGAAGGTTCTCAATTTATATAACATGCATTTTTATTTATTTTCCTTTATGAATCATCAAAATGAATAACC
>NZ_JARJEF010000118.1 GCF_029697505.1 Pseudophaeobacter profundi
CTGGTGTCTCCTTCTGGCTCCAGTTGCGAGGTTGCGGCTGGTGGCTGAAGTTTCCGAGATACTCTGGAGCCACTGCCACCAACTCTTCGTTGGCTCCGACCGCACTGCTTGCTCCAACTCGGTGCTCCTCCTGCTCGGTGCGAGAGGCGAGAGCGTGTATGGTGGAGGAGAGTGTGGCCTGCATGCCAGGGTCGGGACAGGAGCTCAGCAGTCGCAGGTCCTTGAACAGTTGCAGCAGATACTGTGGCCGCCACTCGTTGACTGATATCAGCGCCGCCACCTCCGAGTATACACACTCTTCCAGTGTGTCCCCACCACCATTGGCGTCAATCTTGCACTCCTTGGTGACATTGCCTCGGT
>NZ_JARJEF010000119.1 GCF_029697505.1 Pseudophaeobacter profundi
CCCATAGCGCCTGCAAACGTCAGCCGTCTTCTCGCCAGCTTCCTGCTCCTTGATCATTTGGATGATCTGTTCGTCCGTGAATCTCGTCTTCATTTGTCCGTCCTTCGGTTGGGCGGACTCTCCGCTAGGTGGAGGAAACTTGGGGCTCAGGTCATCCACCGTGCTTCCACGGCTTTTGGATCGGAAACGCAAGAAGCGCCACATGGGGCGCTATGCTACTGATATCATACAATATTATTGGTTGCGGGAGTAGGATTTGAACCTACGACCTTCAGGTTATGAGCCTGACGAGCTACCGGGCTGCTCCATCCCGCGACAGTTTTGTTTGTCGTATCGCTTTGCTACTTGAGGACTGTGT
>NZ_JARJEF010000120.1 GCF_029697505.1 Pseudophaeobacter profundi
TGATCAGCTCGGGCCTTCCTGAGGGCGGTGAAGGCAGAGAACTTCTTCTCCTCCTCGGAGAAGACTCTGGCCTTGGGTCGCACCTGTGGCTGGTTGATTGGCATTACGACTGTCTTCAGCTGTGTGGCCAGCTTACGCTCCTCTTCCGTTGCCTCTCCCTTCTTAAGCTTCTTCTTCTCGTGGATGGGGAAGAGGATGAGCTTGGCCTTGTACTCCTTGAGCCTCTGGGCGTTCTGCTGAACAGACTCGTGGGACTTGTTGCGTCTGCGGGGATCGACGGCGATGCCGATAGACCTGGCGAATCTCTTGTTGAGTCCCGCTTGCTTCAGTTCATCCAGAGTGAAGCCGCGGCCGGCAC
>NZ_JARJEF010000121.1 GCF_029697505.1 Pseudophaeobacter profundi
CTCACTTCTTGGCAGCCACCTTGGCAGGAGCCGCCTTCTTTGCAGGAGGAGCTGCCTTGGGCTTGTCAGTTTTGGGCTTCTTGGCTTTCTTGGGCTTTGCACTCATGGCCTTCTAGATCTGTTCCTTGCGGAGTGCCAACATTTTAACCTTGCGCTGGGATTTGGGGTCCAGGGGGATTCCTCTCTTCTCAGCCAGTTTAACATCACGATCAAAAAGCCTCTTCTGAGCGGTAAGAACAGCTTTCCTCTTCATGACCGCTGCGAATGGGTTCAACTTGAGCATAGCCCGTGTGTTGACAAGTGGGTTCAGCTTGCGTACTCTCCTCTCAACGGTTTTCTTGGGAGGCCTGATGACC
>NZ_JARJEF010000122.1 GCF_029697505.1 Pseudophaeobacter profundi
GTTGGTGTGTCCGCACTTCTTCTTGCGGCAGTTGGTAGCCCTGGGGTGGAGGCGAGCGTAGCACTTGCGGCAGATCATCTTGTCGCAGTTGTACTTCTGAGCCAAGATACGGAGGGTGGGCTCGATGACACCTCCTCGCAGACGCAACACCAGGTGGAGGGTGGACTCTTTCTGGATGTTGTAGTCAGACAGGGTACGTCCATCCTCGAGCTGCTTGCCTGCGAAGATAAGCCGCTGCTGGTCTGGGGGGATTCCCTCCTTGTCTTGGATCTTTGCCTTCACATTTTCAATCGTGTCTGAAGGCTCCACCTCCAGGGTAATGGTTTTACCCGTGAGGGTCTTTACGAAAATTTGC
>NZ_JARJEF010000123.1 GCF_029697505.1 Pseudophaeobacter profundi
TTCGGCCACCCTCTCCAATCTGGTCCAGCAGGTCCTTGACCTCATCAGCCAAGTTCTTGTTCTCGCGGCGCACAGCCTCGAGCTGCTCCTGGGCCTCTTCGTAAGCACCCTTCAGCCTGAACAGTTCGGTCGAGTAGTTCCTGCACTCCTTCTGGCTGGCGTCCAGTTCAGCAGCAAGGTCGTCAACCTTGAGCTTCCATTCGCCGATGATCTTGTCGATGGCCTTAGCCTTCTTCTCGGCGGCGTTGGCGACGGCGGTGGCTCGGTCAACCTCCAGCTGCAGGTCCTCAACCTCGGTGGACAGGCGCTGCTTGGTCTTCTCCAGAGCGATCACCTTCTGGTTCAGTGACTCGA
>NZ_JARJEF010000124.1 GCF_029697505.1 Pseudophaeobacter profundi
GCGTCATTCAGGTATGTCAAGTTGGACATGTCCTCTGCTTTCTCGTACTTGGGCGGGTTCACCTGCCCTACCAAGTCCTTCTTGAAGTCCTTGGTCTCGCCGTTGGGGAGAACAACGGTGACAAGGTCTCCTTTGGTAGCCTTAATCTCGCCCTGGAGGAAGCCCTCGGCCTCATCAGGGACCCAGCAAGCCTTCTTGCCATCGTAAGGTTTCGATTGGTCGATACGTTTCTGTTCGAGTGACACAAACAGGTAGGGGGTGGGATCGGGATCGTCTCCCTCCTGTGGCTTTGGCTTCGGCATGTTGAGACTAGGAGATCAGGTACAGCGAGACACTTGCAGGACAGCCCTCGAG
>NZ_JARJEF010000125.1 GCF_029697505.1 Pseudophaeobacter profundi
GTTTATTCAAAATGCAAATGTTTCGTGAAAAAATTCTTTTAGACATTTTTGTACAATGTATAATTTAAATTCGTCAATGACAATTTGCCACATTTGATGTAAAACACTTTTTAAAGTAATCGATATTACTAATTGGCAGTAACAGTTTCTGGTTTGACGTGGTGTAATGACATTTGATGACGGTTCACACCTTGTCTTACAAATTTGATGTTTCTTGCCGGCCGTTGTTACCGGCTGAAGTTGTTAATTGTTGTATGCTGTTTTGATATTATTATGTGATGTTAATGTAGTTAAAGTCCACACCTGATGGTGACCGAACTACGATGTGGTTCCCGCTAGAGCCACCCGTGAAT
>NZ_JARJEF010000126.1 GCF_029697505.1 Pseudophaeobacter profundi
CATCAAGATAAATTTTAAACATTAACATTTACTATAAATTAAGTCATTAGCAAGACGTACATTTCATTTCAGTTGTGAAAACAACTTTAGGGTGACGCAATGATCAAGGGCGTGAAGATAATCAAAGAGCTCTTCTGTGCAAGTTTCCGCCGTTTGAGATCTGCTATTGACTCTGTTGTTACATTCTTCAAGCTTGGCTTTCAAATGCAATGTATGCTTGTCAGTTGCAGCACATTTTTCCTTCAGGACGACGCCCGGATCAACTAATTCTTCCTCTTCCTGTGCTCGGACGGTCGGGAAAAACTTTCTCAGCAATGACATAATGATAATCTACAATTACAAAAGCTTGT
>NZ_JARJEF010000012.1 GCF_029697505.1 Pseudophaeobacter profundi
ACCCGTTCGGCACAATCAAAGCCTGGATGGGTGCGACGCACTTCCGGATGCGCACGCTCAAGAATGTCCGCACCGAGATGGCATTCCATGTCCTCGCCTACAAGATCAAGAGGATGATCAACCTGATCGGGGTGCGTGGGCTTCTTGCCGCAATTCCGGTCTGATTAGGGGCGCTCAGCTCAAATCGCGCCCAATTAATCGCCACAAAAGCACAGATTCAGCGCCCTCCGGCGCACAAGGTGCCACAATGGTCAAAAATCCGGGTGCCTCCACAAAATCAACCGAAAAATCCTCTTCGTCGAGAAATCAAGCGAGTTTCCACACGCCCTCGGCTGGCTGCAGCCATTGTTGCTAAGGGCTAATGAGGTCAGTTCACACTTCTCGTTTGCACGTGAACTAAACCGCAGCCGAAAGGGTGGGTAGGTTGCGACGGTTGTCTGCTCCCGCAACCAATAAATCATAACAAAATAAGACACTTAACGCCTCCCTTGGGAGGCTTTCTGCGTTGCTGCTATATGCGCAGTGCTGCAACGGTGCTACGCGCCACAGCAAACAACAGCAGCAAAGGCGCACTGCATTCCCAACCCGTGGAAGCACTGTGGAAGCAGTTCGCGCGCGAAACACAGCGACAAGCTCCCTTCCAATACAATCCTCAAATGTGAAAACTAACAGGACATACTGTCGGTGCTGTCGGTGCCGTCAGCCGCATGGGACAGGTCCAAACGAAAAGCGCCCGACCGTCGCCTTGGTTTGAGAACAGGCTAACCTTGAATGCCGGACATTTCAGGAGCGCAGGGCATTTCGAATGAAAATGGGACTCGCGTCATTCAAAACAGGACTGGCAAAGCTGACAGCCAGACCCAAAGGGCTAGACGACTTCAATGTTGGTGTTTCGGAACTGATCCAGCAGGGCTTCGGGTGCGGCGCGGTTGGTGATCAGTGTTCCGATCTCTGCCACGTCCCAGGCACGAACACGATTGGTGGTACCCAGTTTCGTGTGATCAGCCAATGCGACGGTCCGCAGGGCTTGCGCGGCCATCGCGATGGAGATTTCGGCCTCTTGCAAGTCATAGAAAAAGGACCCTTTTTCCGGGTGCAGGGCAACGGGCGCAGAGAAGCAGAGTTCGACCTCAAAGCGACGGATCTCCGATAGCGTGAGTTCGCCCACTGTGGCAGGCACATCGGTAGCGATCCGGCCGCCCAGCAGCAGTACGTCCATTCGACCTGCCTGCAGTGTTGTGGCAATGTCCAGTGAATTGGTGATAACAGAAACGCCTGGGACTTTGATCAATTCGCGGGCGAAGACAGCGGTGGTTGATCCGGCATCCACCATGATTGTCTGGCCGGGCTGGATCAGGCCGACCGCTTTCTTGGCCATTTCGGATTTAGCCCGGATCTGCGTCGACATGCGTTGGTGGAAAGGATCCTCTGAACGGGCTTCGGGCAGGACGGCACCGCCGTGTACCCGCGTCACTTTGCCAATCTCCTCAAGGTCGAGCAGGTCCCGCCGCACGGTTTCGCGCGACACGCCCAGCATTCCGGCAAGGTCATTGGCGCTGACCTGCCGGTTCGCGGTGAGCATCGACAAAATCCGCTGGTGACGCTCCTTTGCCCACATCAAGCCATTCCCTTGTTCCGACTGCGACGTCCGATAAGCGCCAGAGTTATCCTCATGGACAGGATCGCTACACAGACCACGGCCATCACGCAAGTGGAGAAGGCCGCCGCCTGTGAGGTCAGCCCGGCATCGTCGAGGCGCATGATCGTCACGGCGGCGACACTCAGGTTTGGGGTGGTCAGGAAGACCACGGCTGAAAGCGTCACCATGGAGCGCATGAAGAGGAAGAAAAAGACGGAGACCAGCATTGGCGCGACAAAGGGCACAACGATATCCCGGGCGGTGCGGCCAAGTCCGGCGCCAAGACTACCTGATGCTTCCTCCAGTGCAGGCGGCAATTGGCGAAAGCCTGTTATCACGGTCAGGAACCCCTGTGTGTGGTAATGGTAGAAGTTGATGATGGCGATCAGCGCGGCGGTACCATAGAGCAGGTAAAGCGGTGTCGCAGTGGAGTTGAAGGTCAGGATATAGGCCAGACCGAGGACCATTCCAGGAACGGCGGCAGGCATCGCCGCGAGGATCTGTATCGGCTGGGCGAGCGCTTGCGGCAGGCGGCGCAGGCCAAGCCCCAACATGAACACAGCAATGGTTCCGCCGACCGATGCCCCCAAGGATACGACGATGGTCATCCAGAGGGACGAATACCCGCCTGCCAGGGTAATGTTGTAGTGTTTGAACGAAAACGACATGTTGTAGGGCCACAGTTTTACAAAACTGGCATAGATCACGATCCCGATGACGGCGACAATCCCCGCACAGATCAGCAGTGAAACCGTTGCGATGCTCAGGTCGCGCAGCGGTGAAAAGCTGGGTTGGTAGGCGACCTGTCCGGTGGTCTGCCCTGCCTGCTGCCGCTTCATGGCCTGCCGTTCGATGCTGTAGGAAATCACCGTTGGCAGCAGCAGCATGATGCCAACGACGGCGCCCATGTTGAAGTTTCTCTGCCCAACAACCTGACTGTAGATCTCGGTTGCCAGCACGGAATAATCGCCACCGATCACGGCGGCATTGCCAAAATCGGTGATGGTGATGGTAAAGCAGACAAAGGCTGCGTTCAGGATACCGAACCGCGCGGCAGGAAGCGTCAGGTCGCGGAACTGTCGCCATGGGGACGCGCCCATGACCTCGGCTGCCTCGTAGGTGCGCGCGTCCAACAGGACCAGTGCCGCACCGATGATCATAACCGCCTGTGGCAGCGCGTAGAGCGTGTTGGCGATCAGCAACCCCCAGAAGCCGTAGATCTCGATCTCGATCCCAAGCGCCCGACTGATGACGCCATTGCGCCCCAGCAGAAAGATAAGCCCAAGTGCCTGCACCAGCGAAGGCGCCAGCAGTGGCAGGACGATGATACCTCGGATCAGCCATTTGCCCCTGAAGGCACAGCGATAGAGGCCCTGCGCAAGGATGAAGCCCAGAAAGACACTGAGCGCTGTGGTCGCGCCGCCCATCGTCAGTGAATGCCGCGTCGCCCGCCAGAAACCGGCAGAGCCAAGCACCTCGGTGTAATTGCCGATTCCGTAGCCGTCTGCGACGGTGATGGAACGCAAAAACACGATGACCATTGGATAAGCAAAGAACAGGATCAGCCCGATCAGTGGCAAGCCAACGCAGGCCAGCGTCAAGAGCCGGTCGGCGTCAAGGGACTGGCGCGAGCGAGGGCGGGAAGTCTGGTCAATGCTGCTCATGCTGGAATGGCCTTGGGCTGATCGGCGTCATCAAGAACCCAAGTGCAGTCCTGTGATGCGATGCTCAGGTGGACTTTGTCGCCTGTGCAGCAGCAGGGTCTGCCGTGGGTCTCGACCAGTAAAGGTCCGGTGGGACTGTCCACTTCCAGTCGCTGAAGATTGCCTAGAAAGCTCATGCTGCGCACTGTAGCGGTGCCATCCTCGGCGGGTATCAGCTCGATCTGTTCGGGGCGGATGCAGGCCAGATATGTCTCTGTGCTTGCGGGGCGTGTTGCCAGCAGATCCGGGTAGAATTTTGCCACGTCTTCGGCGGACAGCAAATTGCTGCTTCCCATGAACTCCGCCACGAACCGTGTGGCAGGACGGTGGTACAGATCCTCGGGCGTGCCCGCCTGAACGACGATGCCATGGTTCATGCAGATAATCTTGTCGGCAAGTGCCAGGGCTTCTTCCTGGTCATGGGTCACCATGAGCGTCGGGATTTCAAGCGAGCGCTGCACCTGCCGGATCTCATCGCGCAATGTCGCACGAACCTTTGCATCCAATGCCGACAGGGGTTCATCCAGCAAGAGGACCCGTGGATCGACCGCAATTGCCCGCGCCAGGGCGATCCGCTGTTGCTGTCCGCCGGACAGCTGACCGGGGAGCTTATTGGCCACCTGCGGGAGCTTCACCAGCTCCAAAAGCTCTGTCACCCGCGCTGCGATTTCGGATGAGGGAACATTGCGGATTTTGAGTCCGTAGCCGATGTTTTCGGCTACGCTCATGTTTGGAAACAGGGAATAGGACTGGAAAACAATGCCAAAGCCTCGTTTGCGGGCGGGCAGGTCCGACAGGGCCACCTCTTCGAGCGTGATTTCTCCTCCGTCCAGCTCGGTCAGCCCTGCGATAAGCCGCAGCAGGGTGGTCTTGCCGCATCCCGAAGGGCCAAGCAGGCAGACAAATTCTCCCTTCTCGATCTCGATGGATACGCGGTCGAGCGCGGTAAAGGTGCCGTAGGTTTTTGTGGCGTCACGGACGGTCAGATACATCGGGGTGCTTTCCTTGGCGTTCGGGCGGTCCACGACCAGGCCCGAAATTGTACCGGGGCGGCTCTTGGCCGCCCCGGTGTTTGGCTCAGCGGCCGAACTTCTCTTTCCATTGTGCTTTCACAGCGCTTTGCTGGGTCGACGCCTCAACAAAATCTACATCGGCAAGGATCGTCGAAATATCAGCGGGCAGGCCAGCGGCCTCGGCTGCTTTGGATGCGTCAACACCTGGTATGGTGATCAATGCCTTATAGCTTTGATACAATCCGATGGCTTCGTCTGACATGGTCCAATCAAGGAATGCCTGAGCGGCCTCCTTGTTGTCCGAACTTGCCATCAGGCCGGAGGCCTCTAGCTCGTAACCAACGCCACCTTCGGGAAAGACCATCGCCAATGGGTAGCCTTCTTCGATCGATTGCATCGCGGTAAAGGCCAGCGAGATGCCGACGGTATATTCCCCCACACGCGCCGCTTTGCAGGGCTTTGACCCAGAAGAGGTATACTGCGCCATATTGGGGTCGATGGCTGCGAGTTTGGCCCAGCCGGCCTCTGTACCCATGCCCTGCAAGACCGCGTTGACGTGCAGATACCCGGTGCCGGAAGAATTCGGGTCAGGCATCACCACCTCGCCCTTGAAGGCAGGATTCTCAAGATCCGCCCAGCTGGTTGGCATCGGCAGGCCTTTTTCTTCCAGTCGGGCTGTGTTCACGCAGAAGGCGCCCATATAGCCGATCGGGGCGAACCACTTCCCGTTTTCGCCACGGAATCTGTCAGGGAGCACCTCGACCCCAGTCGCCTCGTAGGGCTCCATCATATCAAGGATCTGCGGGTCCATCATGGCGCTGACCGCCCAACCCCAGATCACATCGGCCTGCGGGTTCCCGGCCTCGGCCAGAAGCCGCGCACCCAGCTTACCGGTGGAGAGGCGCAAGACGTTGATCTTGGTGTCGGGCATCGCCGCCTGCGCTGCTGCAACATATGCGGCGATCTCTTCTTCTTCCAAGGCGGTGTACACAGTCAGGTCATCGGCAAGGGCGGGCGCGGCAAAGCCGAGCGCCGCCATTGTAAGAGCGGTGGTCTGCATCCAGGTTTTCATATTGATCTCCTTGTTGGTCCATACTGTTGGCCCGGACCTGTATCCGGAAGACTGCGGGCCCTTGCGAAGACCCGTTCTGATTGCCCCGTTCAGTTCTTTGAGCTTGGGGTTATTTGTGTAGTCTTGCGTTTTTGTGGCATTTGTCTACAATTAATTTGCAACGCAGGTAGTCACAGCCTGCCAGAACCCGCATTCGAGGAATTTTTATGCAGATGATCCCCCCCCATCCTGAAACGGACTTGAAGGCTCAATTTGCAGCGAGTCTGGCCGATGCGACCGACGCCATGGCCATGACCTTTTTCCGAAAGCCACTGGATGTTGAGGCCAAGGCTGACGATTCTCCGGTCACCCAGGCGGACCGGGCCATTGAGAAAGAGATGCGGCGTCAAATCTCTGAAAGGTTCCCCGCAGATGGCATCCTTGGCGAAGAGCAGGAAGCCACGCGGCTGGATGCGGCCAATCTGTGGGTCATTGATCCGATCGACGGAACCAAGAGCTTTCTCTCTGGCATGCCAACCTTTGGCACGCTGATCGCATGTCTGATCGATGGGAACCCCGATCTTGGGCTGATTTCCATTCCGCCCACCGCCGAGCGTTGGATTGGTCAGCGTGGCAAACCTACTCTGCTGAACGGCACCCCTTGTCGGACGAGCGGCAAGACTCTGCTCCGCGATGCTATTCTATATACAACCAGTCCGGACAGCTTTGATGTCGCGGGTCTGGCGCAGTTTGAAGCGCTTTCAAAGCGGACCGCGCTGCGGCGTTTTGGCGGCGACTGCTATGGCTATGGCTTGCTGGCGTCAGGTCATGTCGATCTATTGTTCGAGATGAACCTGCAGCCCTATGACTACATGGCGCTTGTTCCGGTAATCGAAGGCGCGGGCGGTGTGGTCACCGATTGGGATGGCCAGCCGTTGACGTTGCGCTCCGAGGGGAAAGTCGTGGCAGCTGCCAGTGCCGCGCTGCACGCGGAAGCGCTGGCGGCACTGCGCCGGGATGAAAGTGATCCGCAATCCTGAACTTGCCCAGGGGGGAAGCTTTCTCTGGGCGTCGCGGTCAAACCTGGGGGAACGATCATGGTGAATATTCCGAAACAAGGCGTCGCGGTGGACGTCCGAAGATCTGAGGTGTTCAACTTCTCGACTAGCTTTGCTCTCGCAAATTGGCTGCCTTAACCGGCACATCAGGGTGGCTGTTCGTTTGGTGCAATCTGTCCCGTGCTACAGCGGCGCCGGGGCTGGATCACGCTACTGGGCTGACCCCTCTGCTCTGCGTCTGAACATGCTGAACTGGAAGGATTGGCTCGCACCGCCTGGTGTCGTGTGCAGGTGATGACACTGTTTCACGGGGATGAACTCTCGCCCCAGGCATTCTGCCAGTGTCTCTGGACTGTAGCGCACCACTGGCAGGCCGCTGCATTTTTCGGGGCCGTTGAGGTCAAATGTCGCTAGTATCGCCCACCCTCCGGGCGCGATCGCAGTTCTTAGGGCCGTGAGATAGGACGCACGATCCTGGGGGGCGGTCAGGAAGTGAAACGTCGCCCTGTCGTGCCAAAGGCTATAATGCCGCTCCGGTTGCCATTCGGTGATGTCGGCAGCGACCCATTGAACCTGCTCTGCAACATCGCCGAGCCGCTGCCGAGACATTTCCAGCGCGGTCTTGGAGAGATCGAGGACGGTCAGGTCGGTAAAGCCGCGATCGAGCAGAGCATCCACCAGGTTCGAGGTGCCGCCGCCGATATCGATCAGTGCCGCATCGCGGCTGACATGAGTCCTTTCGATCATCTCAAGAGAGATGGTAGGGGCGTCCTGATACCAGCTGACCTTGGCCTGGTCTTTTGTCGTGTAGATGCGCTCCCAATGATCGTTAGGCTTGCTGGTCATTTCTTTCTCCAGAAACTCTACCGGATTATATCAGATTGCGCGCCCGATGCACCTGTGACGGTGAGATGGCGATCAGGTCGCCCTCATGCAGTGCCCCATCGTCGCGCCGATCGGCCACCGGAAAACCGGACATTCGGTGTAGGACGCCAGCCCAGTATTATGTTGCTTCGGCTGGCTTTTGAGGCACTTGGTATCGGCCGTCACAACCGGTATTCGGGATAGTGTTGGCTGGCTCTGCATCATTACTTCCCGCACTGCACGGATGCGCCAGCCGATATCCTCGGGGCCGAGGCGCGCCGGGTTGACCCGACCGCCCTTGACGACATGAACGCCGAAATCACGGGTTCACGCTGCTTCTAGGCAGTCTGAGAGCGGCAGCAAAGTAATCCATCCCAATCATGATGGGATCGACGGGGGGCTCCTCGACTTTTTCAAACATGAGCTCCCCCTTTACAATTTCAGCTTCGCGCGTCCGGCATGCTGTCTGCATCTTGCGCATCTGTCGCCGCATTTTCAGAACCGGGTGATGACGGTGGCGCCGACGGACTGGAACTTGTCCATGTTCATCAGGGCCTCGGGCGCATCCGCAAGGTCGATCTGATTGCCCACCAGCCGCGCCGGATCGAGTTTGCCGCTGGCCACCATGTCGAGCATCGCGCCGTAGCGGTGCGCCTGCATCCCGTGCGAGCCGAGCAGCTCAATCTCCTGCGCCACGATCTTGGGCATGGGCACGGCGGGGGCGGCGTGCTCGCCCAGCATCAGCCCGACCTGAATGTGTTTTCCCCGCGGCCGCAGGCAAAGGATAGAGTTTGTCATGGTAACAGGATGGCCGAGCGCGTCGAGCGAGACATGCGCGCCGCCCCGCGTGATCTCCTTGATTGCTTCGGCCACATCGGCCTCGCCACCGTTGATGACGGCCACAGCACCGAGGTCTTTCGCGAGGTGCAGCTTTGCCGGATCGAGATCCACGCCGATGACATTGGCCCCGGCAGCGGCCGCAATCATGACGGCCGACAGGCCAACGCCGCCGCAGCCATGCACGGCGACCCACTGGCCCGCGCTTACCTTACCTTGATCAATCACCGCGCGGAAGGATGTCGCGAAGCGGCACCCGAGGCTGGCCGCGGTGGCAAAATCCATGCTCTCGGGCAGTGCCACAAGGTTCAGGTCTGCCTGGTGAATGCCGACATATTCGGCAAAGGATCCCCAGTGCGTAAAGCCAGGCTGTTCCTGGTGCAAGCATACCTGCTGGTGCCCCGCGTGGCATTCGGAGCAGCTGCCGCAACCGCAGATAAATGGTACTGTGACCTTGTCCCCCACCTTCCAGTTGGTGACATCCTTCCCCACCGCCTCGACCACGCCCGCCAGTTCATGTCCTGGAATATGCGGCAGCTCGATGTCGCTGTCATGTCCCATCCAGCCATGCCAGTCGCTGCGGCAGACACCTGTTGCTGCGACCTTCAATACGACTCCATGCGCCTCGGGGCTCGGGTCATCCACCATGGCCAGCTTGGGGGCCTCTTGGAACTTTTCAAACAGGACAGCTTTCATGGTGGTGTCTTTCCGTTGCGGTTTTCAGGTGCGCAGATCATAGCGTTCAGCCTGGAAACAACTTTGCCAATCTTGCATGATTTCCGGTAATCTGGGGCGGGAACCCCTCCCAATTCGCCAATTTCGAAAGGTTTCTGCCCTTGCCTGACATTGATGTTGTAAATTCCCACATCCTGTCCCTGCTACAAGACGATGGCCGCATGACCAATGCAAAGCTGTCCGAAAGGCTGGGCATGAGCGAAACACCCTGTTGGCGCCGCCTGAAACGGCTGGAGGAGAGCGGCGTCATAGAGGGCTACCAGGCCAACCTCAACCGGCGCAAGCTGGGGCTGGGTGTCATGGCCTTCGTGCAGCTTCGCTGTTCGGAACACGATCAGGCCGCAACGGCAGAGTTTCAGCGGATCGTCGAGACGACCCCGAACATACTGTCCTGTCACAATACCACGGGCGCAGACGATTTCCTGTTGATCGTCGTTGCCCGAGATCTTGACGATTACAGCAGCTTCGTCGACAGCACCCTGCGCCGCCTGCCGGGAGTGACCAGCATTCGCTCAAACCTTTCGCTGAAAGAGATGAAGGCATCTAACAAATTGCCAGTACTGCCACCTGCCGCATCGTGATTTTGTAACATCAGTCGGGGCTGGTGCGGGCTGCCTCGGCGATGAGGTCACATATACGATCAGCGTCGCCGAGTTCATGCGCCAGCAAGAGGGCGATTTTGGCCAGGAACAGATCCCGCTTGTCGGCTGTCAAGGAATCCAGTGTGGTGGCCAGAGCGTCATAGACGCGCTCAATGTCGATTTCTGTCATGTCAAATCTCCATGATTGCGGGCAAGGGCCGCCATGACTTGTGCTGCCGTTGCCTTGGTCCAGCGGGATGCGACATGCATGTCGGGACGAATGAGGTATGCGCCATCTGCACCAAGTTGCAGGGCCATATCGACCGCCGATCCTGTCGGGATCACAACATTCGTCAATTCATCGTGCGACACGGCCTCGGAAATGGCCGTGCTGCAGGTGACGAGCGTGAAGCCGCTGCCAAGCAGATCGGTCAAATATCCGCTATGGACACGCACTTCCGGTAATACCGCACCGGGTAATGGGCCACCGTTAAACCCCACATCATCCATTTCGGTGATCGGGCTGTCGGAATAGGTGTAAGGCGTCATCTGCCGCGGGTTGGCAAGCTGCCCGGCAAAGGGATGGCGCAGCGCGAGGCTTAGCGCAGCGTCTCTCATAAGCTGCCAGCCGGGCGTCGGCGGCGTCATGAAACGCGCCGATTTCGAGGCATTGGCAAAGACATCCAGCGTCGCACCGCGGCGCTCTGGTGAATAGCTTTCGAGCAACGCGTCTTGCGCGCGGCCATCCAGCACCCGCGCGAGTTTCCATGCGATGTTCTGCGCATCTGCCAAACCGTTGTTCAGCCCGCGCACCCCGAAGATCGGCACGATATGCGCGCTGTCCCCGATGAAAAACACCCGGCCATCGCGGTAGTCGTCCAGCGCCAGGGTGTTGGCGGAATAGATGCTCCACCATTCAAGATCCCATGTTCCGTCATAGCCCAGATCGTCCAGAACCGCCTGCACCGAAGCGCGTACGGTGGTCTCGGCGATGGCTGCGTCTGCATCTTCGTCGTCGCGCAGCTGATAATCGATCCGCCAGATGTCGTCGGGTTGCTTGTGAACCAGCACCGTCCCGCCCCGTCGGCAATCCGGATCGAAAAGCGCCCGGCGGATCGTCGGGTAATCATGCGCCATCTGCACATCGGCGATGACATAGCGGCCTTCATAATTTTCCCCCTTCAGCCGCAGCCCGCGCATCTTGCGGATTGCGCTGCGCGCGCCATCAGCGGCCAGAACCCAGTCGGCGGTCATCTTGTAGACACTCTGTGGATCGCGCACCGTCAGGCATAGGCCACCGTCCCGATCTTCGATGCCCTCGACGGTGCTTTGCCAGCGCGTTTCGATCAGCGGTTCCCGTGCGATGGCGTCCCAGAGGAATTGTTCGATGTACTGCTGCTGGATGTTGTACATCGGGCGGTATTTCTCGTCCGGGCCATCTGGCATATCGAATTCGAGGATCTGTTGCCCCCGGTAGAAGCTGCGCCCCGTCGTCCAGCCAAGCGCCTTGTCGAGAAAAGGCGCCACAACGCCGAGTCGTTGGAGAATGTAAAAGCTCGACCGCGAGACACAGATCGCGCGGCTGCCGTCGTTGAATGTTGATTTTGCATCGAGGAGCACTGATGCGATCCCCTCTCGTGCCAGCGCCAAGGCCGCCGTCATGCCCACCGGTCCCGCGCCAACGATGGCCACGCGCGCGCGCCCCTCAAGATGTTTGCGGTCTTCCGGGGCTTTGAATTGCGGATAGTCGAAATATAGCGATTGCGTTTCTGCGCGGCCCTGCGGTCTCATGTGGTGTTCTCCCTCGAATAAGGCGGAAGATAGCAGGCCGGGCGCGACGCCGTCTGTCCCCTGCCTGGGGGGACATGCTACTGTCTGCGCATGTTACCGGATGCACTTAAGATCGATGCCTGCCTTGCTGCCCTGGGATCAGAGAGTTTTCCTCTGGTCTATGTCGATTTTGTCGAGACCCTGGGCGTTGACCAGATCATGATTTTTGCCATCGAAGACGCGCGGGCGCGGTGTCTGCTGTCGTGCCATTACGCCAATGCAGCCCTCGCCGAGCAACTGGCCTCGGCATATCTCGACGGGTGTTTTCTGCGCGATCCGCTGCTGCCTGATCTGCGAGAGGCGCGGCCGAACTGCATCGAGCTGCGCACCCTGGAAGAGATCACCGAAGCGATGGACCAAGACTACCGCGAGAGGTTCTTTGATGCGCCGGGGTTGACAGCAAAGTCCACGGTGCTGGCGGTGGGCGAACGGCTTCGGTTGTTCGTCAGCCTCTATTGTGCCGATACAGGCAATCCCGATCCGGGGCTGTCACGCCTTGCCGGGCGGTTGGCACTGATGCATTTCGAACGCGCGGAGGACACAGGTATCCCCGCCGCCCTCGCCATTCTTAGCCAGCGCGAACAGGCCGTCTGCGTTGGTATCCTTTCGGGGCAAAAAGCCGAAGTGATCGCCGCCGACCTTGGTGTTGCGCCCTCCAGCGTGGTGACCTACCGCAAAAGGGCCTACGCCAAGCTTGGTATCACATCGCGCGCGGGTCTCTTCGCGGTCTGTTCTGGATAGCTGTTCCAGGTCCCGTCAACTGGTGAACGAAGCATGGCAGCATAGGGGCAGGATCGCGTTGCAAAGATCGCTGCGCAGTCCGGTCTTCTGACGCGGTCAATTTCTAGGGTGAGCTTCAGCTGAGCCATGGCCCCCCACCGCGTTCAGAAACACCGGCGAAGTGATGCATACCCCAGAGGGTAAATCCATCACAGTGCAAGCTGTGCGGTTGGTCCGTCCACGATCATCATGGGGCAGCCCTGCGAGCAGCGTTCTACCCGGCTGTTGATGCCATAGAGGCGACGGATCAGGTCTGGGGTCAACACGTCAAGCGTTGCACCAGAAGCAAGGATCCGGCCTTCCGCCAGCGCCACGGTTGCGGTGCAGCAGCGCATCACCTGATTGAGGTCATGCAATGCCAGGACCATCACGGCACCGGTTTGTTCCGCATAAAGCCGAAGTGCCTCCAGAATCTCGTACTGGCGGTTGAGGTCAAGCGCCGAGGTCGGCTCGTCCATCAGCACCACTTTGGGGCGGCTCACCAGCGTCTGGGCGATGGAAACCGCCTGCCGCTGCCCGCCAGAGAGTTCCGACAGCTGCTGATCTGCCAAGTGAGAGAGGTTGAAGTGGCGCAGCGTCTCGTCCACCGCGCCCAGTTCTGTGGCCGATAGTCGCCAGCCGCCACCGCCCTGTTTCAGTGCCAGAATAATCGATTCATAGACCGTCAGCGCGGCGGTCATGCCCGTGTCCTGCGGCATGTATCGCAAGTCATGGGCTACCGCCCCCTGCAGCCGGATGTGACCGGTGCCCCGCAAATGTCCGGCGATACGGCGAAACAGGGTGGATTTCCCGGCCGCATTTGCCCCAACCAAAGCGGTGAGTGTGCCGCCCTGTATCTCTGCCGTTGCATCGGACAGGATTTTGCGTCGGCCATAGTTTGCGCCGATGTGTTCCAGAGACAGGGCTACCATGATTTGCGTCCTTTCGTCAGGATCAGTGCCGCAAAGAAGGGAACGCCCACCAAGGCAGTAATGATGCCGATGGGCAGGACGGCACCGGGCAGGATGGCTTTGGACAGTACCGAGGTGGCCGAGAGGATCACGGAGCCTGACAGCATCGCGCCGGGGAGAAAGAAGCGTTGATCCTCTCCCAGCAGCAACCGTGCCACATGCGGCCCGACAATGCCGATAAATCCGATGGTGCCGACAAAGCTGACGGGTACAGCCGCAAGCACCGAGACCAGGACCAGCGCCTCAAGCCGCAACCGTTTGACCGGAACCCCCATCGCAGTGGCCCGGACCTCGCCGAGCCGGATTGCTGTTAGCGCCCAGGCGCGACGGGCAAACAGCGGCGTACAGACCACGAGAATCGCGGCGGTAACAGCGACCTTGCCCCAGGTTGCCTTGGTCAGGCTGCCCATGGTCCAGAACACCACCGCTGACAAGGCCTGTTCAGAGGCAAAATACTGCAGCAATGCCAGCGCCGCGTTGAAGGAAAACACCAGCGCGATGCCAAGCAGGACGATGGTTTCCACCGTCACCCCCCGCAGCGTCGAGAGCCCGAAGATCAGCAGTGACGCAGCCATCGCCATGGCAAAGGCGTTGATTGGCACCATCAGCGCGACCGCGCCGGGAACCAGTGCAACCCCCAGCACCATTGCCAAGGCTGCTCCGAAACTCGCCGCAGCCGACAGGCCGAGCGTAAAGGGGCTGGCGAGTGGATTCGCCAGGATCGTCTGCATCTGCGCCCCGGCAAGAGACAGGCTTGCCCCGACAGTCACCGCCAAAAGCGCCATGGGCATCCGGATGTCCCAGACGACAACCCGCATCTGCAATTCGGCGCCCCCCGGCGCAAAAATTGTCTGCAGCACATCCCACACGGGATAGCGCGCAGGTCCAAGCGAGACGTCTACTGCCACCGACAGCACCAGTGCGAGTGTCAATCCGACAAGGATTGCGATGCGCCGCGCCACCAACCTTCGGTAGCTGTGCGTGCTCGCGGCTTCCGGGGTTTGTATTTCCATGGTGGTCATTGTGTCTCCAATGGTGAAGGGCGGCCCGGTCACAGGCCGCCTTGCTTAAATACGGATGGTTTAGTTGGTTGCAGCGTCGCCCAACGAGACCCAGTAGCCGGGCTTGTAGTCCACCGGCAGAAAGCGCCTGTGCAGTTCTTTCAGCGTCGCTTCGGGATCAAGATCGGGGAAAAGGTCCGGGTGCAGCCAGCCTGCCAGTCTCTGCACGGCGATGAAGCTGTAGGGGGAATTGTAGAACTGGTGCCATATGCCATGGACCTGATTATTTTGCACGGCGGTCACGCCGGTAAAGGCAGGCCGTTCTGTCAGGGCGGCAAGCTTGCGCGTCGCTTCGGCAAGATTAGAACCTGGCCCCATGCCGACCCATGCACCACCGGGCACATAGGCGTCCCAATTGCCGCCAGTGACCACGATCTGGTCCGGGTCAGAGGCGATGACTTGCTCTGCGTTTACCGTGCCAAAGGTGCCGGGAATGAACTCGGACCCCATATTGGTGCCCCCCGCAAGCTCTACGAAACGGCCAAAGTTGCCATTGCCGAAGGACATGCAGCAATCCTCGGAATAGCCGCCGGCGCGCTCGACAAAGACCAGCGGGCGCTTCAGGTCGTCCTGTGCGTTGATGACATCCGTAACGCGGGCGAGCTGTTCTTGATAGAAGGTGTTGAATTCTTCGGCTTTGCTTTCTTCGCCAAAGAGTTGCCCGATGATGTGCATCGACTGCGACGTATGTTCAAAGGGTTTCTCACGAAAATCGACATATACGATGGGGATGCCGACCTTGGCCAATTTCTCTTCGTACCCCGCCTCGTCGGTGGCCGCCTTGGCCTCAAGGTTCATGATCAAGACATCGGGGTTCAGGGAAACCGCCTGTTCGATATCGAATGAGCCATCCTTGAAACCGCCGAAGGTCGCGATATCCGACAGCTGCGGGAATTTCTCGGCGTAGATCTCGTAGCTTTCCGGAGAGGCCTGGCGGAAGTCGTCACGCCAGCCAACCACCCGTTCGAACGGGTTTTCGCGGTCCAGCACAGCGGCAAAGAAGATCTGGCGTCCCTCACCAAGGATGACACGCTCAACCGGGGCGTCGACCGTGACATCGCGCCCTGCAATGTCGGTCACGGTGATCGGGTCGGCAAGCGCAATGCTTGCAGCAAAGAGGCTTAGGGCGCTGGCGCCGAGAATGGAATGAAGGGTCATGTGGTGCTCCTGAAGAGGGGTCTTGGATGCTCGCCTATTCTTTCTGAGTTTTTCAGTCAACTATAAAGTTGACAGTTTTACTATGTTAAGAGTAGTTGGAGAAAACGACACTGGAGCGGCACGTTGACATCAAGCAACCGAGATTTGCGCGACGAAATTCGCGACTATTGGTCTGATCGCGCTGCTACCTTTGACGATGAACCGGGCCACCGCATCGCCGATGGCAGCGAAATGGCCGCCTGGGAGGCCTTGTTTCGCCGTCATCTGGGGGATGGGGAAGGGCGTGCGCTGCTGGATCTTGCCTCTGGCACTGGCGAGATCGCGCGCCTGTGCCAAAGGTTGGGCTTTGTGGTGACTGGTCTTGACTGGTCGGAACCGATGTTGGAGCGGGCACGCAGCAAGCTGCCAGAGGTGACCTTTCTACAGGCAGATGCAGAGCGCACGATGCTGCCATCAGCCAGTATGGATGTGATCGTCACCCGCCACCTGGTCTGGACCTTGGTGGATCCGGCGGCGGCCTTTGCAGAATGGTTTAGCGTGCTGCGCCCCGGCGGGGTCCTGCTGGTTGTGGATGGTGATTTCGTGTCACGCGGCTGGCTGGCGCGGATGCTCTTGCAGCTGGGATCAGCCGGGCGGCGTCGGTCCAGTGTTTCGGCCGCTGCCACCCGACACGAAGATATTCTTGCGCGGGTACATTTCAGCGCAGGGGCGCGTGCCGATGCGGTGGCCACGATGCTGCAGGCTGCCGGATATGGCGAGGTCAGCATCGACACGCGACTTGCATCAATCCACCGCGCACAAGGGGCGCAGTTTGGCTGGCGCAAATCCATGCTGCGCCGCTCTGAACATCGCTATGCCATTCGTGCCTGCAAGCCGGGGCAGCCCTGAATGCGGGTGCCGGATTGCAGAACAGGCCCAGAGGAAAGCGGGCGGGTCACAAGCGGGTCTGATCGGACAGAGTACACCTGATGGCCTGCCTTATGGCAGACCTTTCACCACCCCTTTCGCAACCAGTTTCTGGATATCCGACGCCTGAAGCCCCAACTGGTCGGACAGAACGTCAAAAGTGTTTTCCCCCAGCATTGATGGCGCTTTGGCTTTGGCCGGACCAAGGCCGTCGAACCGGATCGGACCGCGAACCAATTTCATGTCGCCGATTTGCGGATGTGTGATCTCTTCGACCAGCCCCTGTTTGGCAACATGCTCTTGTTCAAGCGCCTCGCCGATGGACAGGATCGGCGCGCTTGGCACGTCGAATTCTTCCAGTCTTTGCAGCCAGTAGGCGGTGGTGTCTTGGGTCATACGCGCGTGGATGATGGGTTGTAGCGCATCGCGATTGGCAAGCCGCGCGTCATACAGCGCAAAGCGAGGGTCTTTTATCAGGTCTGCGCGGTCGAGGCAGCGGGCAAAGTTATGCCAGAACCGTTCGGTCAAGCAGGCCACGATGACGTGCCCGTCCGAGGTTGGGAACGACCCGTAGGGAACGATGCTGGGATGCTGGGTGCCAACCGGTTGCGGGCTTTGACCGGAAACATAGTAAATCTGCGAGAGATACCCCTGCAGCGCGATCAGGCTGTCGAGCATTGCAACCTCGATATGCTTGCCGCGCCCTGTGGCGTTGCGTTCATGCAGGGCCGCGAGCAAGCCAAACAACGAAAAGATACTGCCGGCCATATCGCCCAGGGGAATGCCCAGCTTGTTCGGAGCCTGCCCCGGTTCACAATTGACGCTCATGACGCCCGACAGCGCCTGCGCCACGATGTCAAAAGCGGGCTTGTCGCCGTGCGGGCTGTTGGCGCCAAAGCCAGTGATCGAACAATAGAGCAACCCTTCATTTTCGGCGCGCAACGTGTCATATCCGAGGCCCAGCCGATCCATTACACCGGGGCGGAAATTTTCCAGCACAATGTCGCTTTGCTGTGCCAGGTCTTTGGCAATCTGCATGCCTTCGGGTGATTTCAGATCAAGTGAGATGCTTTTCTTGCTGCGATTGAGTGCGATGTAATAATGGCTCATGCCGTTTTGAAACGGGGGGAAGTTGCGGGTCTCGTCGCCGGATGTGATCGGTTCGACCTTGATAACTTCGGCGCCAAGGTCCGCCAGAACCATGCTGGCATATGGGCCGGACAGAATGCGTGAAAAGTCGAGAACTTTGATGCCTGCCAGCGGGCCAGCAGCGGTTTGTTGTTGCGTATCGCTCATGATTTTTCTCCCGAAGTCTTTGAAATTTTCATCACTGCCGAGGCACTTGCGATCAGCCTGTCGTCACAGGTGATGTTGGCATCGACGAACACCAAAGACCGCGTTGCTTGCCGAATTGAAGGCTGGATTGTCAGGAAGTCTCCAGCATGGGCGACGCCCAGGAAGCGCGTTTCCATTTGCACGGTCACTGTGGGCTGGCGATCTGCCGCGTTCCACGCGGTAATCGCAATCACCTGATCCAAAAGACTGGTAAGGACACCGCCGTGAATAATCCCCAGATGGTTCTTGTGGCTTTCATTGGTTTGCAGCGCATACCTGTGCTTGTGCTCCGCACTCTTGGCGCGCAAAAGCGGACCGATCAGCGCCATGAAGCCGTCAATCTTCATTTCTCGCCACTCTTCCGACGCGATGTCATGTGTCGTCACGATCTAACTCCCAGTGTCTATTTGTATTTTTTCGATGTCTTCCCGGATGGCCATCATTGCCTTGACCAATTTGGGGATTTGCTTGTCCTGCAGGCGTTCGGAAATACCGATGGCCACGATCGAGCGGGTCATCTTGCGGCTGGCGCCAAAGACCGGAACGGCAACAACCGTCACGCCGGAAATATAGCTTCCCTGATCCACCGCGTAGCCAAGCTCGCGCGCCTTTGCGACTTCTTCGCGCCATTGTTCAAGCGAGGGGGGATGATCCCAGGTCAGCTTGTGGAAGCGCTCTGTCAGCTCTGCATCGTCCTGCACGTTGAAGGCGGCGAACAAGCGGCCCGTGGCGCTGATCAGGGCTGGAAAGCGGCTGCCCAGATCCACCTGAAGCCGGAATGGAATGTTGGATTGCGACAGGGCAATGACCACCATCTGCCCCGGTTCAGACAGTTGGGTGGCAATACCGGTCACCCCGAATTTGTCGGATAGTTCTGACAGTTTTGGCTGAATCAAAACCGAGAATGTATTGCGCTGAAGGGCGGCACGCGCGAGGGGCAAAATGCCAATTCCGATCGTGTAGCGCTTCAGATTCGAATCGAATTCAACCAGGCCTTCATCTTCGAGAACGCGCAAAATGTGCAGACAGGTGCTGGGGATCAGCCCAAGCTCTCTCGCGATCGGATTTACGCCCACCGGCTCATTCGAGCGGGCCAAAAACCTCAATATTGCAAGGGCGCGCGTGACTGCAGGCACCTGCCGTTTGGTTGTGGGTTTCTTGTCGTCGCTTGTCATTTCAGGCCTCTTTCCAATGTCATTTCATTGTATATGTACAACAAGATAACCATATTGACAATAGATGATCGTTATCCCTACCCTTGTCAACGAGCCAGGGCACACCTTCTGGGGGCCTGCTGAAAATTTTGGGGAGGAGATGGGAATGACCCGCTTGACGGAATTCACGTCCTATGCGGACGCTCAAAAGCATTACTCGAAAGAGAAGCTTTGGGAGCTGTTCGACGGCGATAGAGCGCAGTTCAACATTGCGCATGAATGCCTTGATCGGCACGTCGACGGGGACAACGTGGCGCTTCGGATCGCGCATTCTGACGGCGCTGATGAAGTTCTGACCTTTGAAGAGGTGTCACGCCGATCTTCGCAGATCGCGCATTATCTGGACGCCAAGGGCATCAAGAAAGGCGACCGCGTTGCCGTGATGATCGAACCCTCTCTGGCCTTCTATTCGGCGATGTTTGGCGTGATCAAAAGCGGCGCGGTCGCGGTGCCGATGTTTTCGCTGTTCGGGCCAGATGGAATTCGTTTGCGTGTCGGTGATTGCAAGCCTGCAGTGTTCTTCACCAATTCCGAAAAGGCCCCCGATGCCCTTGCAGGGGGCGCCGAGAATGTCACCGTGGTCGATCAGGATTTCCTGGACGGGTTGAACGATTTTCCTGCATCCTATGATTGCGCCACGGCAGGCCGCGATCTGGCGGTTCTGCAATATACCTCGGGCACCACGCGTGCGCTGCCCGCAGCTGTCAAACACAGTCACCAGTCGATTGTAACGCTGATGGTTGCCGCGCTCTATGCTACGGGCATTCGCCCCGGAGATCGTTTCTTCTGCCCGTCTTCGCCCGCTTGGGGCCATGGTCTGTGGCACGGTACACTTGCGCCGATGGCGATGGGCGTATCGACGGGCACATTCAGTGGAAAATTCGATGCCGTTCGCCTGCTGCGGGCCCTGCATGATTTTCGCATCACCAACCTGACGGCTGCGGCAACGCATTACCGTATGATGCGCAATTCTGGCGAAGCCGAGAACTTCACCTATTCCTTTGACAAGCTGTCCTTCACCGGCGAGCCGATCGACTCGGAAACCGCGAGCTACGTTGAGCAGGTTTTTGGCACCAAGGTGCGTTCGATGTACGGCACCACCGAAATTGGCGTCATCATCGCCAACTATCCCGGCGCCGATGATCTGGAAGTGCGCGATGGCGCAATGGGCAAGGCTGTGCCCGGCGTCGAAGTGGAGGTGCAGCGGCCAGACGGATCGGCTGCAGATCCCGACGAAACCGGCGAGCTGATGGTCAAGAAACGCGGTCAGTGGTTCCAGACCAAGGATCTGGGCCGGGTCGATGCCGATGGCTATTTCTACCACGGCGGCCGGGCAGATGACGTGATCATTTCCGCAGGTTGGACAATCGGCGCGGTCGAGGTTGAAGACGCAGTGCTGAGCCATCCGACAGTTTCCGAATGCGCGGTGATCGGCGCCCCCGACGCGCTGCGCGGGCTGGTGGTCAAGGCCTATATCATCCTCAAGGGAGATGAGACGCCTGACCTGGTCCAAAGCATTCAGGATCATGTGCGCTCCAGGCTCGCCCGCCACGAATACCCCCGCCAAATCGAATTTGTCACCGACCTGCCAAAGACACCGGCCGGGAAAGTGAACCGAAAAGTCCTGAGAGATCAGGAAGCTGAAAAACTGGCGGCAGCGGAATAATCCGACCCGCCACCCCCATATACCAAGGAGAAGAAGATGAACGACATGACACGGAAGTTTCCGAAAATCACCGATGAAGGTCTGGAAGATCTGCGCAAACGCGTTGGCGTAAAGATCGAAAGAACGGTTGAGCCTTGGTGCTATGAAGCCACCCGCGACAATATTCGCCACTATGCCCACGGCATTGGCGACGACAATCCGCTGTGGTGTGATCCCGAATATGCCAAGACCACCAAATACGGTGATGTTCTGGCGCTGCCCAGCTTTCTGTTTTCGACCAGCCGGATCATTTCTGGCTATGTTGGTGGCCTGCCGGGCGTGCATGCCATGTGGTCGGGTGCAAACTGGACATGGCACAAGCCGATCCTGCGCAACACCGAGTTCCGCACCGAGGCCTATCTGAAAGACTTGATCGAGCATGATACCCGTTTTGCTGGCAAGGCGATCCAGCAGATCTATCACGTGGATTTCTATGATGCGAAAACCGGTGAAATGTTGGCCGAGGCCGACAGCTGGTGTTTCCGTACCGATCGCGACCAGGCGCGCGAAAACGGCACCAAGTACACCGAGGCCAAAAAGAACGGTCGCAAGGTTTGGACCGATGCAGAGCTTCAGGAATACTACAAGTATTACGAACAGGAAACCATCCGCGGTGCCGAGACCCGCTATTGGGATGACGTCAACGAAGGCGACGAACTGCCAACAATGGTCAAGGGCCCGATGACAGCCACCGGCTTTATTGCCTATGCGCAGGGGTGGGGCGGTCTCTATATCCGTGCCAACAAACTGGCCTGGCAGTTGCAGCAGAAACACCCCAGCGCCGGACCAAAGAACAAATTCGGTATCCCCGATTGCCCCGAGCGGGTGCACTGGGAAGAAGAATTTGCCCTGGAAGTCGGCGCACCGGGTGCCTATGACTACGGCCCCGAGCGCACATCATGGCTAACACATCAGGTCACAAACTGGATGGGTGATGATGGTTTCTTGGCAAAATCCACCTGCGAAGTGCGCCGCCACAATCCAGAGGGTGACATCATCCTGATCCACGGTAGCGTCGTTCGCAAGTTTGAGGAAGATGGGCGTTACCTGCTGGAAATCAAGCAGCGTGCAGAACAACAAGATGGCGAAATGTCGGCTGTCGGTACGGCAATCGTCGAACTGCCAAAACGCTGAGGTCCACCACGATTCAACTGCTGGGGAGGCACCGTTGAAACCACTGGAAAAACTTCTGATAAAAATCGAGGACACCCTTCATCTCGGAGGGTGCCTCGGCCTCGTCGCCGTCGCGGCGCTGATCAATGCGGATATTCTGCTCCGGCTTTTCTTCAACAAGCCGGTGCAAATCCAGTTCGAACTGACCGAGCTCTACCTGATGCCGGCTCTTGCCACCCTGTCCCTGTCGCGGGTCTTTCGCGACGGTGGGCATCTGGCGCTGGATTTCATGCCGCGCCACCTACCTGGCGTTCTCGATACGGTAGTCGCCAAATTGCGCCTGCTTTTGCCTGCGGCATTCTTTGCTGCAGTCACGTGGATGTCCGGCAAGTTTGCTTTCAAAGCAATCCTGCATGGTGATGTCGAATACGGGGCAATCGATTGGCCGCTTGGCTGGGCCTACGCCGTTATCCCTTTGGGATGCAGCGTGTTGCTTCTGCGGCTGCTCTACGATGCGTTCAACCCGGAACCCCTGCTTGAGCGCACAACAAATTCAATGGGAGGAGAATGAGATGAAACATACGAACAAGTTGTTTGCAGTCGTCGCAGGTGCATTTGCATTTGCTGGTCTGACAGCCCAGGCGGAAACGCTACGGTTGGGTGACTTTCAGTCGACCAGCCATATCGTTTCAATCGAGGGAACGGCAAAATGGATGGAATCCGTGACCCAGGCCACGGACGGCGCAATTACATTTGAACATTTCCCCTCGCAACAGGCGGCGAAATCCAAAGCGCAGCTGGATGCAGTGAACAATGGTATTCTGGATGCCGCCTTGCTTGGCGCATCCTATCACGCCGATGCCTTGCCGCTGAATTCGGTGGTGGGTCTACCGGGCTACTACAGCTCTGCGGAACAGGGCACCGCGACCCTGCAAAAGATGCTTGCAGACGGCCCCCTGCGCGATGAGATTCTGGCCGCTGGCGTGACCCCCATTTTTGGCTTTGTTCTGCCACCCTATCAGGTGCTGGCCAAATCGCGGCTGGGGATGCCCGCCAATTGGGCCGGTCTTGACGTGCGCACCTCGGGATCGACCCAGGCGATGACGGCACGCGCGCTTGGCGGGGTTGGCATCTCTATTCCCGGCCCAGAGGTCTACACTGCGGTTGAACGCGGTCGCCTGGATTCCGTCTTGTTCCCGCTCGCTTCTGTTCCGGGATACAAGCTGAACGAGGTTGTCAGCCATATTTCGACCAATGGGTCCTTTGGCGGCTACAGCTTTATCATGGTCGTGCGCTCTGAACTGTTCGATGGCCTGTCGGATGAAGTAAGGGCCACAATGCTTGAGCTTGGCAATGAAAGCGCGATCCGCGTGGCGCAGGCGCAGGATGCTTCGGTTGAGGGCTTGATCGAAGAGTGGAAAGCAGAAGGCATCGACACCTATGCGTTCAGCGAAGAAGAGCTGGCGTCGATTTCAGACGCTTTGCAGGCTGTCAGCGTTGATTGGGCCGAACGTCTTCAGGATGACAAAGCCTCTGCTGTGCTCGCGACCTATCGCGCACTGACCAGCGAATAAATCCACGTTCCAAAACACATAACCGGGCGGTCGTTTCGGCGACCGCCTGCCACTTACGGAGCGCAGGTTACCTAGATGCTTACCTTTATTGTCATCCTTATTCTTCTGGCCGTTCTTATGGCAGCACGGGTGCCGATCGCCTTTGCCATGGGCATTGCCGGCACACTTGGCCTCGCGGCTCAGCTTGGGGTTCGCCCTGCACTGGCGGTGTTGGAACGGACGTTCTTTGACTCGTCTGCCTCGTTCATCTTGGTTGCGATCCCGTTGTTTATCCTGATGGCGGAACTTCTGACCGCAGGGGACGTCACGCGCCGCGCGATCATTGCCTGCCAATCTTGGGTCGGCCATTTCAAGGGTGGTTTGGCCATCGCGACGGTTGGCGCCTCTGTGCTACTTGCAGCGCTGGTTGGCAGCTCCACTGCCTCGACGGCTGCGATGTCTGCCTCGGCCTTTCCAGAGATGCGTCGCCATAACTATTCCGACCGGCTTGCCGCTGCTGTTGTAAGTGTTGGTGGCACCTTGGCGGTGGTTGTTCCGCCCTCGATCGTGCTGGTGGTCTATGGCGTGCTGACCGAAACCTCGATCGGCAAACTGTTCATCGCCGGGATCATTCCGGGCCTGCTGACCGCATGTGGCCTGGGCGTGGTGATCAAAATCATCGCGCATACCACAGATCAGGCCCCTAAGGGCGAACCCTTTGTCTTAGGTAAAGCCGTCAAGCAAAGCCGACACGTTCTGCCGATGGTGTTGCTGATGTTTGCTGTCATTGGCGCAATTTACGGCGGCATTGCATCGCCGTCGGAGGCAGCAGCCCTCGGGGTGATGGGATCGCTTGTGATCGTGCTGGCGCAACGCACATTGAGCTTTGTGCAATTCAACCGGTCCGTCAGCAGCGCAATCCGCGCGACAGTGATGATTGTCACAATCATCGCCTGTTCGGCGATTTTCTCCAACTACCTTGCCTTTACCCGCATCACGCACAGCCTGCTTGAATTTGTGGCAACCACCGACATGCCACGTGAAGTCATCATTGGCATCATCATTCTGGCCCTGCTGATCATGGGTATGTTCATGGACCAGCTTGCCATTTTGTCCCTGGCCATGCCGCTGGCCTTTCCGACGGCAATGGCGCTGGATTGCAATCCGGTCTGGTTCGGCATTGTGGTGACCAAGACGGTCGAAATTGGCCTTTTGACACCGCCGTTGGGGCTGAATGCCTATGTGGCCTCGGCACAGACAAAAGTACCGCTGAAAACGATCTTCAAGGGGGTTTTGCCCTTCCTCGGGATGGAAATTGTCGTGCTGATCCTGCTGTTGGCCTTCCCGTCGATCACGTTGTTCCTGCCCGAACTCATGAGCAACTGACGCTCAACCCTGACGTTCCGATTTTATCATCGCAGGGCGCCAATCCGACCTGCGAAAACGAGAAGAAAGAAGCGAAATGACGATATTGCAAAGCAGTCAGGTGCCATCCTCTGCAGAGTTTCTAGAAAATGCAGCAGCCATGGAGGAGCAATACGCAAAGATTGCAACTGAAGCGGCGCGTATTGTCACCGGCGGTTCAGAATCTTCGCGGTCGCGCCATGTTGGGCGGGGCAAGCTGTTGCCGCGTGATAGAATTGCCGGGTTGCTGGATCTTGGGTCACCGTTTCTTGAGGTGGGCCTGTTCGCGGCCTCGGGTCTCTATAATGACGAAGTGCCCTCGGCGGGGGCAATCGCGGGGATCGGTCGCGTCGAAGGGCGCGACTGCATGATCCTGTGCAATGACGCGACGGTCAAAGGCGGAACATACTTTCCGATGACGGTGAAAAAGCACCTGCGCGCACAGGAAATCGCCGAGGAAAATCATCTCCCCTGTATCTACCTTGTCGATTCCGGCGGGGCGAACCTGAACAATCAGGACGAGGTCTTCCCAGATCGTGACCACTTTGGCCGGATCTTTTTCAATCAGTCCCGGATGAGCGCAAAGGGCATAGCGCAGATCTCTGTCGTGATGGGCTCCTGTACCGCTGGCGGCGCCTATGTGCCCGCGATGAGCGATCAAACCATTATCGTGCGTGAACAGGGTACGATTTTTCTGGCCGGTCCGCCGTTGGTCAAGGTGGCCACGGGAGAAATAATTGATGCCGAAACCCTGGGCGGTGGCGATACCCACACGCGGCTGTCTGGTGTGGCGGATTATCTTGCCGATGATGATCGCCATGCGCTGGCTCTGGCGCGCGAAATCATCAGCCACCTGGGGCCGGTTGCCCGCCCGACAGTCGATTTCAAGGCCCCCAAGGCACCGCTGTACCCGCCCGAGGATGTGATGGGGGTGGTCCCCGCCAATGACAAGACGCCCTATGATGTGCGCGAGATCATTGCCCGTCTGGTCGACGGGTCGGATTTCGCTGAATTCAAACCGCGCTATGGCACAACTTTGGTCACCGGCTTCGCGCATATTGACGGGGTGCCGGTTGGCATCATCGCCAACAATGGTGTTCTGTTCTCAGAAAGTTCGACCAAGGGCGCACATTTTATCGAACTGTGCTGTCAGCGGAAAATCCCGCTGCTGTTCTTGCAGAACATCACCGGTTTCATGGTCGGCTCGAAATACGAAGCGGGCGGCATTGCAAAAGACGGTGCCAAACTGGTGACGGCGGTGTCGACGGCTTCGGTTCCCAAGGTCACCGTGATCATTGGCGGGTCTTACGGGGCTGGCAACTACGGCATGTGCGGACGGGCATTCGGGCCACGCTTTGTCTGGAGCTGGCCGAATGCACGGATTTCGGTGATGGGGGGCGCGCAGGCTTCGGGCGTTCTGGCGGACGTACGCCGCGCCGCAATCGAGGCCAAGGGCGGCACATGGTCGGCGGAAGAAGAAGCCGCATTCAAGCAACCGACAATCGACATGTTCGAGCGCCAGTCGCAGCCGCTCTATGCTTCGGCACGGCTGTGGGATGATGGGATCATTGATCCACGAAACACCCGCGAAGTTGTCTCGCTCTCGCTTCGGGCCGCACTGAATGCGCCTGTCGAAGATACCAAATTTGGCCTGTTCAGGATGTGATGATGAAAAAGCCCTTCTCTAAAATACTGATCGCGAACCGTGGCGAAATCGCCTGTCGCATCATCCGTACCGCCCGTCGAATGGGGGTCGCAACAGTTGCGGTCTATTCTGATGCAGATGCGACCGCCATGCATGTTGCCATGGCTGACGAGGCCGTTCACATCGGGCCATCGCCCGTTTCCGAAAGCTATCTGCTGGGCAGCCGTATTATTGAGGCTGCCCTGGCGACCGGGGCGCAGGCGATCCACCCCGGTTACGGGTTTCTGTCAGAAAACCCCGATTTCGTTGATGCCGTCGATGCCGCTGGCTTGATCTTTGTCGGACCCTCTGCCGCTGCGATCCGCGCGATGGGCCTGAAAGACGCAGCCAAGGATTTGATGACCAAGGCTGGTGTGCCAGTGGTGCCTGGATACCAGGGGGTAAATCAGGATGCAGGCTTCCTAGCCGCCGAGGCCGAAAAAATCGGCTATCCTGTCTTGATCAAGGCGCGCGCCGGCGGCGGTGGCAAAGGCATGCGCAAGGTGGATAACCCGGCCGATTTTGCCGAGGCCCTGGCCTCGGCACAGCGCGAAGGGCAGGCCTCGTTTGGTGACCCGCATGTGCTGATCGAAAAGTTCATCACCTCGCCGCGCCATATCGAGGTTCAGGTGTTCGGGGATAACCACGGCGATGCCGTGCATTTATTCGAACGCGACTGTTCGCTGCAGCGCCGCCATCAGAAAGTCATCGAGGAAGCACCGGCCCCCGGCATGACGCCAGAGGTACGCGAAACCATGACGCAGGCGGCGGTGACGGCCGCAAAGGCGATCGGCTATAGCGGCGCAGGTACCATTGAATTCATCGTCGACGGGTCCGGTCCGCTGCGAGAAGATGGCTTTTGGTTCATGGAAATGAACACCCGCCTACAGGTGGAACACCCCGTCACCGAGGCGATCACTGGCGTGGATTTGGTTGAATGGCAGTTGCATGTCGCTGCTGGTGCGCCACTGCCACTGGCCCAGGACGCGTTGCAGATCAACGGTCACGCCTTTGAGGCGCGGCTCTATGCAGAAGATCCGTCAAAGGGGTTCCTGCCTGCCACCGGCAAGTTGGAACATCTGGCGTTCAGCGATCATGCCCGCAACGATTCAGGCGTGCGCAGTGGCGACAGCATCAGCCCTTTCTATGATCCGATGATTGCCAAAGTCATCACCCACGCCGCCACGCGCGCCGATGCGCTGGACGGGTTACTGCGCGCCCTGGGCGAAACGCATGTTGCGGGCACTGCCACCAATGCCGAATTCCTGTCGGCCCTGGCGCAGCATGACGGGTTCGTTAACGGCAGCTTCGACACCGGTGTGATCGAGCGCGACCTGACAGCGCTGACAGCAAGCGCGCCGTTGAGCGAAGCACATATTGCCTTTGCGGCCATCGCGGCGCTGAAGCTGGACCCCAAGGCGCGTGATTTCGGTTTCCGGCTTTGGGGAGAGGCACAACACGCGCTGCGCTTTGTCTATGAAGGTGAAGTGATCGAGCGTCGTATTACCCTGGGTGGCGATGGCTCTTTGTCATTTGCGGGCGAGGATAGCGCCCCGTTGAAACTGTCACGGCTGACAATTGATGGGGCGGTGATGACGGCCCGTATCGGCGATGTGAACACAAAGATCACGGCGCAGGTGCAAACGGCCGTACGCAACGCAGAGTTACTGATCTCGGTACTGAGCGACGGCGTTGTGCGCGATCTGGAATTGCCGGACCCACGGTCTGGTCTCGCAATGACGGCAGATCTTAGCGATGTTGTCGTCGCCCCCATGACCGGGACGATTGTCGCGTTGGGCGTTGCCGTCGGCGATCATGTGGAAGAGGGCACAAAGCTGGGGGTGATGGAAGCGATGAAGATGGAAACGTCGCTGTTGGCCCCACGTGCAGGCACCGTAGCAGCCGTGCTTTGTGCGGTTGGTGATCCGGTTGAGGGTGGCTCGGTTCTGGTCAACTTCGAAGAACTGGCCGCGGAATGAGGGGCCGAAAATGACCGAACATGTCCGCGTATACGAAGTGGGGCCCCGTGATGGCTTGCAGAATGAAACGGGTTTCATTCCGACCGCCAGCAAGATCGCTTTGATTGACCTGCTGTCGCGGGCGGGGTTCGAAAAGATTGAAGCCACCAGCTTTGTGTCGCCCAAATGGGTGCCGCAGCTGGCCGACGCCGCCGAGGTCATGGCGCAAATTACCCGCTCAGACGGCACCGACTATGCCGTTCTGACCCCCAACCAAAGAGGCTTCGAGGCAGCCAAAGCGGCGGGTGTGGATGAGGTTGCGATATTTGGCTCCGCGTCGGAAGCCTTCAGCCAGAAAAACATCAATTGTTCCATTGCAGAAAGTTTAGAGCGTTTCGCCCCCGTGGCCGTCGCAGCGCAAGAGGCAGGCATTCGGCTGCGTGGCTACGTGTCATGTGTGGTGGAATGTCCCTACTCTGGCATGGTTGATCCGGTGGCCGTGCGCGACACCGCTTTTGCGATGCGGGAAATGGGATGTTACGAAATTTCACTGGGCGACACCATTGGACGGGCCAGACCCGATGCCACGCTGCGTATGCTAGAGGCCGTTGTCGATTATGTACCAGCCCAAGCGCTTGCCGGTCATTTCCATGACACGGCCGGGCGCGCGCTCGACAATGTTTCCGTCGCGCTCGACATGGGGCTTCGTACCTTTGATAGCGCGGTGGGTGGTTTGGGCGGATGCCCCTATGCACCCGGAGCCAAGGGCAATCTGTCGACAACCTCTCTTGTCTCTTTTCTGGAAGAGCGCGGTTTTCATACCGGAATTGACATCACCCTGCTGGCGGAGGCAGAGGCCTTGGTTGCCTCTCTTGCGACGGGCGGCCACGGAAAGGTAGCACCATGAGCTTTGAAACAATTCGAGTGACGACAGACGCGCGCGGCATCGCCGAGGTCACGCTGAATCGCCCCGACAAACACAACGCAATGAATGCGCAGATGATTGCAGAACTGAGTGATGCCGCGCGTAGCCTGTCCGCAGATTCCACTGTACGCGCGGTGGTCCTGCGCGCAGAGGGGGCCAGTTTTTGCGCGGGCGGTGATTTAGGCTGGATGCGTGCTCAGGCGGAAAAAGATCGCGCAGGAAAGATGAAAGAGGCCGGTGCCCTGGCCACGATGCTGGGTCTTTGGAACGTCCTGCCCAAGCCGCTGATTGGTCGCGTTCATGGTGCTGCCTATGGCGGTGGCATTGGCTTGGTTGCGGTCTGTGACGTGGTGGTCGCTGAAGACGTTGCTCGGTTTGCTTTGACAGAAACGCGGTTGGGCCTGATCCCCGCGACCATCGGTCCGTTTGTTGTCGGGCGCATGGGCGAAGCTTTTGCGCGGCAGGTGTTTTTCACGGGCAAGCCGTTCGACACCGCTTTTCTGATGCGGGCGGGCATGGTTGCGCGTTCCTGCAGTGCCAAGCATCTGGATGCAGCAGTCGAAGACGAAATCAGGGCGATTTTGACCTGCGCGCCAGGGGCTGTCGCGCGGGCCAAGGAACTGTCCCGCAGGCTGGCGGGCATTGATGATCCTGCCAGTGCGGCGGACTATTCTGCCAATGCGCTTGCAGATTGCTGGGAGACCGAGGAAACCCAGGAAGGTATCGCTGCCTTTTTTGCAAAAGAAACGCCTTCATGGCGTCAGTCGAACGGAAGATAAGCGCATTCAAACAGCATAAAATACAGAAGACGGGTCAAAATGGTGGCGGCGTTTTACGGGATGTGAACGCCGCCAAAGACCAGTTTCACTGATCTGCCTGGGGATCGTCCTGGCCCCAGTTCTGATCCTGCATCTCCCGCAACCGGCTTGCCGTGCGCTCGAACTCGAAGGCGCCATCGCCTTCAATATACAGAAACTCCGGCTCTGCCGCAGCGGAACAGATCAGCCGTACGCGGGCTTCGTAAAGCGCATCAATCAGGGTGACAAAGCGTTTGGCTTCGTTGAAATTGCTGCGGCTGAGCCGGGGAATGTTCTCCAGCACCAGTACTTTGACCTTTTCCGCGATGGCCAGATAATCGCCCGGCCCCAGCATGGCACCGCAGAGATCAAAAAACGTTGCCCGTGCAATCCCGTTGCGAAAGGCCGGCAGCACAACATCGCGGCCTTTGACCTCTAGGTGCAGCGGCGCGGCTTCACCGCCGGACAGATCCTGCCAGATCGCTTGCAGGCTGGTGCGGGCAGCGGCATCGGCAGGGGTGAAATAGACCGCGCTGCCGGTCAGGCGATCCTGCCGGTAATCCACCGGGCTGACCATTTCCCAGACCTGCATCTTGTCTTTGATGAGGTCGATAAAGGGAAGGAACAGCTGCCGGTTCAGCCCGTCTTTATACAGCTCATCCGGCAATCGGTTAGAGGTGGTCACCACACAGACATCAGCGGCAAACAGCGCCTCGAACAGGCGGCCAACGATCATCGCATCGGTGATGTCAGAGATCTGCATCTCGTCAAAGGCGAGCAGACGCACGGATGCAGCCACCTCTTGCGCCACCGGGGCCAGCGTATCCTGCACGCCATCCTGACGGGCGGCGTGCATCTTGCTGTGAATTTCCTGCATGAAGGCATGGAAATGTACCCGCCGCGACGGAATATCGCCCAGGCTGTCGACAAAGAGATCCATCAGCATGGATTTCCCCCGGCCAACCCCGCCCCAAAGATACAGCCCCTTGGGGGCCGGCGCTGGGCTGGCACGACGAAACAACCCGCGTTTCACCGGTTCGGCCTGCAGCCCGGCCGATATGCGGTCAAACTGCGGCAGGACGGCTTCCTGGGCGGGGTCGGGGCGCAGATCGCCAGAGGCAATCTTTTGGGCGTAAAGCGTGCTGAGATCAGTCATGCCAGAGCCATAGCGCGCGGCGTCACAGATGGAAAGTCAGAGCAGCGCAAAGCTGTGTTGGCGCAACAGATGAAACACCCCAGCGCTGTTCTCGGCTTGACGCGCCTTGCAACCCAAAGATTTGGGCTGTCTCTTCATTGGTGGCGCCGCCCGAATGGATGGAGTGTACCAGATGGCGCGGGCATCAAGTCTTATACATCAATTTTCCTTAACTATAGGGACAGAATTCTTGATTTGACGCAGGTGGCAATTCCCATACTGTCGCGCCTCTGATCAGGAGAAATATCCATGTCCCGCAGCGCTGCGCCCCTGTTTACGCCGGTTTTGATTGTCGGTTGCGTTATCATAATGGCCAGCTTTGCGGTGCGGGCGTCATTTGGGGTGTTTCAGATCCCCATCGCCGAGGAATTTGGCTGGCTCAGGGCGGAATTTTCCCTGGCGATTGCCATTCAGAACCTGGCCTGGGGCATTGGACAGCCGCTGTTTGGGGCGTTGGCGGAAAAGATGGGGGATCGCCGGGCCATCATCCTGGGCGCTATCATCTATGCCGCCGGTCTGGTGCTGAGCGCCGGCGCCACAACCCCCTTTGAGATGCAGACCTATGAATGGCTGGTGGGCTTTGGCATCGCGGGCACCGGCTTTGGTGTGGTGCTGGCGGTTGTCGGCCGGGCGAGCTCTGACGCAAACCGGTCGATGTCACTGGCGATTGTCACCGCAGCCGGATCGGCGGGGCAGATCGTCGGTGCCCCAACGGCAGAGTTTTTGCTGTCTCTGATGAGCTGGCAATCGGTGTTTCTGGTCTTTGCCGGCGCGGTTCTGGCACTGATCCTGACGCTGCCCTTGATGCGCGCGCCACAGGTCGCCAGCAAGGCGCAGCTAGAGGCCAGCATGGGGACGGTCCTGAAACAGGCATTCAAGGATCCCTCTTTTACGCTGATCTTTCTGGGTTTTTTCTCTTGTGGCTATCAACTGGCCTTTATCACCGCGCATTTCCCGGCCTTTGTAACCGAGATGTGCGGGCCGATCCTGCCGGGCGGCGCGCTGCATAGTATCGGGATCACCACCACCTCGGCGCTGGGGGCGGTGTCGATTGCCCTGATCGGGGCGGCCAATGTCGGGGGGACGCTGTTTGCCGGCTGGCTGGGCAACCGCTACAGCAAGAAATACCTGTTGGCGGGGATCTATACGGCACGGACGGTTGTCGCCGCCACCTTCATCCTGCTGCCCATTACCCCGCTTAGCGTGATTGTCTTTTCCATCGTGATGGGGTCGCTTTGGCTGGCGACCGTGCCGCTTACCTCGGGGTTGATCGCCCATCTCTATGGGCTGCGCTATATGGGAACGCTGTATGGGATCGTCTTTTTCAGCCATCAGCTGGGCGGCTTCCTTGGCGTCTGGCTGGGCGGGCGGATGTATGACGTCTATGGCGATTACACCTTTGTATGGTGGATCGGCGTTGCCGTGGGCGCCTTTAGCGCAGTGGTGCACCTGCCAGTGCGAGAGACCGCGCCCAAGGGGCTGGCGGTCTGAAGCACTGACAATTGAAACGGCAACTCAAACGGTTGAGCAGGCAGGCGCTACGGCGACCTGATCTGGCCGCCTGTGCTCAGCCCTGGGCTTTCCATTTCTGCAAGATATGGTGGCTGGTCATCAGGTCCAGATGCGCGCCTCCACCATTTTTGAACAGGGTGATCGCGGCGGGGTCAAAGGCCGGAAACTGGTCAATGGCGTAGAAATCCGCCAGTACGTCGCTGCGCTGAATGATACCTTCGGCGAGTGGGATCTTGAATTCACCGATGTGATCCAGCGTGGTGTCAAAGCTGTCGCAATAGATCTGCGCCCGTGTCAGGGCAGTGTCATCCGCTTCGCGCATGTCGGGGCGATAGGCACCGATCATGTTCAGGTGCTGGCCGGGGCGCAGCCAGTCGCCCTTGATCACAGGAGAGGAAGACATGGTCGAGGTCACGATGATGTCAGCTGCCTTCACGGCCTGTTCCAGATCGCTTTCTACCTGGGTGCCGGGGTAGCGCGCGGCCAGCTCTTGTGCCTTGGCTTCTGTCCGGTTGCAGAGCCGGATCTGCGCCTGCGGATAGGCGGCGCCAAAGGCTTCGATCAAGGATCCTGCCACGGTGCCGGCACCAACGATTAGCACCTCGCGGCTGTCGGGGTTGGCCAGACGCAATGCCCCCAGCAGGCTGTCGCCTGCGGTCTTCCACTTGGTCACCAGATGGAAATCCACCAGCGCCTCTAGCGTGCCGTCCAGGTCAGAGTAGAGACAGACCGAACCATTGATCATCGGCTTGCCCGTATCTGGGTTGCGCGGGAAAATATTCGCGGTTTTCACCGCCAACCCCATGCCATCAATCCAGGCCGAGCGGCTGAGCAATGTGTCGGGGTCGCGGTAGAGAAAGGTATCGCCGATCTCGGCCTTGGGCAGGTCGTGGCCACGGGCCAGGGCCTGGGTGAATTCGACCCAGTTCAGCAAGGCTTCGCCGGCGTCAAAGGTGATGAAGGGAATGCTCATTGGGCGTCCTCTTGGCTGAGTAATCCTGCCGAGACCAGACGCGTGGCCCAGCCGTCGGGAGAGGTGAAAAGATGGGTCTGCCAGCCGCGCGCTGCGGCGGCCTCGATGTTTTCGGGCCGGTCATCGGCAAAAAGCAGGCGCTCGGGCAGCACTCCGGCCCCCTGTTCCAGATGTTGATAGATTTCATGGTCCGGCTTGATGCAGCCCAGATGGCCCGAGATATAGGATTGATCGAATTCATTCAGAAACGGGTAGGCCTGTCGCGCCAGATCAAAGGTGCCAATGCCAAAGTTGCTGAGGGCCAGAACCGGAACGCCGCTGGCACGCAGGGCGCGCATCAGGCGTACCGACCGGGCGATTTCGCGCGGGGCAAAGTCCAGCCAGCTGTCGTGCCAATGGCGGATTTCCTCTCGCCATTCAGGGTGTTGGGCTGCCAGGGCATAGACTGACTCGCGAAAGGGGTCGCCGCGATCCAGCCCCAAATTCATCTCATGCAGGGGGACTTCGGCAAACAGGCGTTGCCGGGTCTCTGGCCCGAGGCGGGCATCATAGAACCGCTCTGGGTCCCATTCGATCAGCACTTTGCCAATATCAAAAACGACGGCATCTATGGTCATATCGGTTGCTTTCCTACCCGGCGGCGCGTGGGCGCGGGCGGGTGACAGGGCGGTTGTTGCGGGTCTCGCGCCATACAGAAACAAGACCGGCTCCAATGATCAAGGCGCTTCCGATCCAGACCGGCAGATCGGGCCATTCTTGAAACACCAAAATCCCCCAGATCACCGCCATTGGCATGGTGATGTATTCAAAGGGCGCGACCAGACCGGCCTCGCACTGGCGATAGGCAAAACTGATTAGATAACCGCCGATTGATGCGGTCAGCCCGAGACAGACAAAGGCCCACCAATCGCCCGGCGCAGGCCAGATCCAGGCCCGCAGGATGAAATCCACTGCCGCATTGTCGCCGCTTGCAAAACGGCCATCGCCGGTGGCAAAGCCAACAAGACCGCTGATCAGCAGAAAGGCCAGCGAAGGATAAAAGGTCAGCGCCGCCGCAGTATCCGCGCCGCCTGCGCGCCGGGTCAGCACGTGCAGTGTGGCATAGCCGCAGGCGCCGAAGAGTGGCAACAGCGCTGCCGCCTGAAAACTGTCGGGACCAGGCCGCATGATCACCAGAACGCCGACAAAGCCCACGGCAACCGCGCCCCAGCGCCAGGGGCCGGGGCGTTCGCCCAGCAGGACGACGGACAAGACGGTGACAATCAGCGGGGTGGCAAATGCAATGGCCACAGCGTCGGCCATCGGCATGGTGGCCAGGCCAGTATAAAAACAGAGATTGGCAAAAATTACCGCAGTGCAGCGCATCAGATGCAATCGGGGCTGGCGGCTGCGCAAGACGTGATAACCGCCCTCTAGCGGCACGATGATCAAGAGTAGGATCGGCATTGCCACCACGGATCGCAGCAGAACCACTTGATAAAGCGGATATTCCCCCGAGAGAAACTTGACCAGCACGTCAATGATGGAAAAACAAATCGCAGAGCCCGCCGCGGCCAAGAGCCCCAGGATGCTGACCTTCAGGCTGTCGTTCATCTCTGCCTCCTGTTGTGCCCTGCCTTGATGCATCGCGCAAAACCTGCGCCGGGGCAATGGGGCGGTGGCGGAAAACAGGGCAAAAGCGGCGACAGGGAACGGGGCGGCAAAACGGTGGATTTGCTGAGAAGCGGTTTGAGGGGCAGAACTGCCCTCAAACGCGCCATATCGAGCCTATGTCTGGCCGATCCCGCCTCAAGGACAAGCCGCTGACGCGGGGGCTTTCGGCCCTCCTTGACCCGCGATCTGCCAGGGTAGTGGAAGGCGGGGCAGCAGGTTATCCGGCGGCTTTGGCAGCGCGGATTTCGCGTTCCAGCGCATCAAGAAAACGCGAGCGATCCGCCTTGGTGAACCCCTTGCCAGAGCCGCCGGCGCCAAGTGGGTTGGCGGCGCGCAGGTCTGCCATCAGGTCGCGCATCGCCAGTTGTTGGCCGATATTGGCCGGGGTAAAGCGTTCGCCATTGTGGCGCAGGACCTGGGCGCCAGCCTCGATGCATTTGGCGGCCAGCGGAATATCCCCGGTGACCACCACATCGCCCGCGCCGCAGCGTTCGGCGATCCACATGTCGGCCACATCCGGCCCGTCAGAGACGATGATATTTTCCACCAGCGGATTGCGCGAGGGGCGCAGGCCGCCATTGGAGACCACATACATCTTGATCTTGTGGCGGCTGGCGACCCGCTCGGCTTCTTCTTTGACCGGGCAGGCGTCCGCGTCGATATAAAGCGCGCTCACGTGTTGGCCTGCGTGCCGCCCTCGACACCATGGGATTTCTCCTTGGTCTTGGCGGTGGTCTTGGCCGGTGATTTTTCTGACGTTTTGGCGGGGGTTTCTATGGGGCGCCGCACCTTGAATTCTTTGGGGATGGGCATCCGGTTAAAGGCATCCAGACCGGCGATCTTATAGGCCTCGGCCAGGGTGGGATAGTTGAAGGTGTTCTGGACAAAATAGTCCACCGTGCCTTTCAGGTTCATCACCGCCTGGCCGATATGGATCAGCTCGGTTGCGCCTTCGCCAACGATCTGCACCCCGAGCAGGCGGCGGGTTTTCAGGCTGATCAGCATCTTCAGCATGCCATGTTCCAGCCCCATGATATGCCCGCGTGAGGTTTCGCGGAACCGCGCGATGCCCACCTCATAGGGGACGCCGCGTTCATTCAGCTCTTCCTCGGACATGCCGCAGGTGGACATTTCCGGTACCGAATAGATGCCATAGGGGTACCAGGGGCTTTCGGGCACCGTCGGCACCTCCATCGCATGGCAGGCGGCAACGCGGCCCTGCTGCAGCGAAGTCGAGGCCAGCGAGGGGTGGCCAATCACATCACCGCTGGCATAGATATGCGGCACCGCTGTCTGATAGCTTTTGCGGTCCACCTCAAGCCGGCCGCGGTGGTCGGTTTCAAGCCCGACAGCGGCAAGGTTCAGCCGGTCAGTGTTGCCCATGCGCCCCGCAGCAAACAGCAGCATTTCGCCGCGGACATGGCGGCCGTTTTCCAGTGTGACCTCGACGTGGCCGCCCGCGTCTTCGATGTGTTCGATGGCAGAGCCAAGCCGCAGATCCACGCCGTTTTCGCGGATCTGGTGGGTAAAGTCCTGGATCAGGGTGCTGTCGATGAAATCGAGAAATGTATCGCGCGGTTCGATCAGGGTGACGCGCACATCCAGCGCCGAAAACATGGTGGCATATTCAACACCGATCACCCCGGCGCCCACCACCACCAGCGAGCGTGGGATCTGCCCCATTTCGAGGAATTCGTCGCCATCCACCACCGTGGTGCCGTTAAAGGGGACGGTGTCGGGGCGATAGGTGCGGCTGCCGGTGGCAATCAGGAATTTACGCGCGGTAACGCGGGTGCTGTCGCCTGCTTCTGTTGCCACTTCGATTTCATGCGGGGCGATAAACTTGGCCATCCCGTAAAGGGTTTCGATGTGGTTGCGGTTGAACTGGTGCTCCAGCACATCGACTTCGTGGTCGAGGGTCATATGCAGCCGCGCCTTCAGGTCGTCGGCCTGGATTTCGTCCTTCACCCGGTAGGAGCGCCCGTAGAAGCTGCGCTCACGCCAGCCCGACAGATTCAGTACGGTTTCGCGCAGAGTTTTGGAGGGGATGGTACCGGTATGCACCGAGACCCCGCCCAGCCGATCTTTGCGATCCACCACCAACACCCGGCGTTTCAGTTTGCCGGCCTGAATGGCTGCAGTGCGCCCCGCAGGTCCAGAGCCGATGATCACCAGGTCGTAGTCGAATTCAGTCTTGGGCATATCTGTCATAGGTCAATCCCGATACAGGGCTTCGGCGTGGAAGGTGACATGGTCTTCCATGAAGCTGGAAACAAAGAAATAGCTGTGGTCATAGCCAGGTTGCAGGCGCAGGGTGGCCTCTTGCCGCTGTTCGGCCAGCGCGGCTGCCAGGGCTTCGGGGCGCAGCAGGTCGATGAATTGATCATTGGTGCCGGTATCCACCAGTACCGGCCCGTCAAAGCCAGTGTCGCGCATCATCAGCGTGGCGTCATGTTTGGCCCAGGTGGTTTCATCGCTGCCCAGATAGGCGCCAAGCTGCTTGCGTCCCCAATCGGCCCCGGTTGGGTTGCAGATCGGCGCAAAGGCGGAAACCGAGCGGAAGCGCCCCGGCAGGCCCATCGCCAGGGTCAGCGCGCCATGGCCGCCCATGGAATGGCCGGTGATGGCCTGGCGGTTCAGATCAATGGCGAAGTTTTCCGCCAGAACGGCGGGCAGCTCTTCGGCGATATAGTCCCACATCTGGTAATGCGCGGCCCAGGGGGCCTGGGTGGCATTGACATAGAAGCCCGCGCCCTGGCCCAGATCATAGGCCTCGTCATCGGCGACGCCTTCGCCACGCGGGCTGGTGTCGGGAAAGACGATGGCGATGCCCTGTTCGGCGCACCAGGCCTGCGCCCCGGCTTTGGTCATGGCGTTTTCATGGGTGCAGGTCAGCCCGGAAAGATACCACAAGATCGGCACCGGTCCATCGCGGGCCTCTTCGGGCAGAAACAGGCCAAATGTCATATCGCAGTTGGTAACGCTGCTATTGTGGCGATAGACGCCCTGCTGGCCCCCAAAGGCCTTGTTTTGCGAAAGGGTTTCCATGGCGGGCTCCTGTGTTTTGGTTGACTTATCGCTACCTGTCGCAGGCGCGCGGGTCCAGTGCAGCCGCGGCGGCTGCGCCTGTTTTTGCGCCATTTGCGTTACAAAACCTTGAAGTCTGACCGCAAAACTGCGCTAGGGCAGCGAAACCCAGGCAATGACCATGGGAACGGTCACAATAGAGGCAATGGTTGAAATCAAGATCGCCGCCGAGGCCCGATGCGGCGCAACCCCATAGTGCTGGGCCAGCATATAGACATTGCCTGCCACCGGCAGGGAGGCCGCGGCAATGGCAACCGTGGCGGCAAAGCTGGCAACCGGAAAGAGGTAAAGCATGCAGATCGCAACACAAAGAGGGTGCAGCACCAGCTTGGCAAAGCTGATCCAGCCAGCAATCTGCATCCGTTCCGCCGATTTCGACGCCAGCGAAGCGCCTATCGCAAACAGTGCTCCGGGGGTGGCCGCACCGCCAAGGATCGACAGAAAATCATTCATCGGCGCTGGAATCGGGATTTCAGCGGCAGACCATGCCAGCCCGGCACAGATCGCCAGGATCATCGGATTGCGCAGCAGCCCTAGCAGGACCAGTTTCACTGTCGCCAGCCCAAGACCGCTGGCCGAACCGTCCATCTGGCTCGCGCTTTGCGCCTTGCGTTGACCGATGTTGATCAAAATCACGATCAGCGAGGAAAACACGACCAGGTCAATACTGAGAACCACCATCATCGGCCCGACCGAGGCCTCTCCGAACAGCATCGACATCATCGGCAACCCCAGAAAGCCGACATTGCCAATCGCGGCGCATTGCGCTTCGACGGCGGTGGTTGGCATATCCAGTCGCCGCAGCATCGCGACAAGGGTGACAATCAAATAGACCGCCATGGTGCCCGCCAAATAGGCCAGTACCAGATCCAGGTCAAAAATCTCGCCGAAGGAGAGATTGGCGGAAAAGCGGAAAATCATCGCCGACAGGGGGAAGAAAAAGACGAATTTGGTCAGATAGGCGGTGGCTTCTTCACTAAAAAATCGCGTGCGTCCAGCCCAGTAACCCAGGCCAATTATTGCAAAGAAGGGGAGTGTTCTAAAGAAAATATCGACCATTTTCGAAGTGGTAGCGGATCTGGTTGCAAAGGCAAAGCGGAAAGCGCGTCATATGGCGTCAGCTTGCTTTGTGGGGTCTTGCTATAGAAGAGTTGTTGACCCGCACCGCTGTCGTCTAGAATGGGGGCATTCCTGCCAGCGCCTTGAGGTCAGCCATGAACGAACACGCCAGTATCCTGCGAACGGGACGCAAATTTGATCAGGTGCTGCGCGGCGCGCGTGAGGTGTTTCTGGCCGATGGATTTGAAGGCGCCAGCGTCGACGATATCGCCCGCGTGGCGGGGGTGTCCAAGGCGACGCTGTACAATTATTTTCCCGACAAGCGATTGCTGTTCATGGAGGTGGCGCGCAGTGAGTGCGCCCGCCAGGCGGATGCGCCAATGGATCTGGCAACCTGCAGCCGCCCTGCGCGCGAAATTCTGTGCCTCGCTGCGCGGCATATCCTGTCGGTTAGCCTGTCGGATTTTGGCCTCGGGATGTTTCGCATCTGCGTGGCCGAAGCCGACCGCTTTCCCGATCTGGGGCGCCAGTTCTACGAAAGTGGTCCGATGCTCGTACGGGGGAAAATCCGCGATTACCTGTGCAGCGCCACTGCCAAAGGTGAGCTGGAGATTGAGGATTTTGACCTGGCAGCGGATCAATTCGCCGAGCTGTGCCGCGCCGATCTGGTGCCACGGTTGCTGTTCAAGATCGACAGCAGCTTTTCCGAGGCAGAGCGCAGCCGGGTGATCGAGGGGGCCGTTGATACCTTTCTGGCCCGCTATGGGGCGCGCAACACCTGATTGACGTCTGTGGCTTGCGACATCATTCATCAGCTAAAAGGTTGAAATATTTTATTTCAGGCCGTGTTGGGTGATTTGGGTTCAACGCGAAACGCTTTAGTGTGTCACCGCCTGATTTGGGGTCCGACGATAGGATTGGTGGCAGCTATGGCAGGCCTGCATCATTGCCGGAATACTGCGGCGCAGCCCGTTCAATGAACCGGCGTTCAGTTCTTTTGCTGCTATCTGGGCGGTCTCGGCGCGCTGCGTGAAATCCTGCCAGCGGCCCCAGATCTCGGGGCGTGCGTGCGAATTCGGCTCCATCCGCTGTTTCTTGAACCGTTTGGTGATCTTGCGGGTGCTGCCGATCAGGGATCGTCGGGCTGCTCTGGCTTGGGTGGCGTTAAAGATGCGGCGCCCGGCGACCATATCGCCCAGGGTGGTCAGGGCGGCTTTCTGGCCCTGCATCAGGGTCAGGCGATCGCGGACATGCTTGTCGGTGATGATCGCGCTGCCTGCGTTCAGATCGGCCCCAAGCATGAGCAGGCAAAGCGCCAGACCAGAGACGAGACCTGCTAATGGCCGGAGCGCCAGCCTGCTTGCGCCTAACGGGCGCGGTGAAGGAGCAGTCATTGTGGTCTCTCCCTATTGGGTGCGCGGCCAAAGACGGGGTCCTGACCAGAGTAGGTGGTCGGCGCGGGCCTGCTGGCATAGTTTCCGACAGCCGGGTTATTTCCGAGTTAAATATTGTAGCCCAAAGGGCAAGCCGCAGCAAAAAACGCGCGGTTTGGTGCTGGGGGGATCAAGCCAGGTGCGAAAGATCTTGATTTATGCAGCTGTTGCGGTGAATCTTGGGTATGAGCATAGAGAAAACTCCGCCCTCTCAGGGGGCTGTGATACCGCAACAGGTGGCCTTTGATCGGCGCGAGATGTCGGTGATCCTGTCGCTCTATGGCCGTATGGTTGCTGCCGGAGAATGGCGCGACTACGGCATTTCCTGCCTGCGCGACCTGGCCGTTTTTTCGATCTTTCGCCGCACCGCCGAACATCCGCTGTACCGGATTGAGAAACAGCCCAAGCTGCGCAATCGGCAGGGGCAATATGCTGTGGTGGGCATGGACGGCCAGATCTTGAAACGCGGCAGCGATTTGAAATCAGTGCTGCGGGTGCTGGAACGCAAGCTGATCCGCGCCGTCAAATAGGCTCTGCCCCCCCGGCAGTAAGTCTTGGCCCAGAGTTTACGCTGCGGGGGTCACAGTCGTTTATGTGCGGTGACGGGGCCGTCGCCCTGGTCGGCAATGCGCTGGATCGCCACCTGGAGCGGTTCCAGCGCCACGGCCATCGCATGCACATTGGCATGCAGCAGCGTGTCGGGGTCATGAACCCAGGCCACATGCCCCTTCCAGAACAACAGATCGCCGCGCTGATAGGCGCTCCCCTCCGGCAAGATGTGGCCGAGAGCATGCTCTTGTGGGGTGCTGTCACCAGGGCAGGGGATGGCACAGGCCAGGCAGGCAATTTGCACCAGCCCCGAACAGTCAATGCCAAAGCGGCTGTTACCGCCCCATAGATAGGGGGTGCCAAGGAAGCTCTTGGCCACCGCTACCGGATCGTCCAGATACTGGCCAAGCGGCGTCAGATGCACCTTTGGCACAAAGCCCTGATCGGTGATGGCAAACCGTCCTGTGAACCCCGAAACCCGAAGCTGGCTGGCAAAACTCAGTGTCGCCGTGTCACGGGATTTGAAATCGGCCTGGGAATAGACGTGGCTGGCCGGGGTGCTGATCCAGTGGCTGGCCTGTTGCGCGGGGGCCAGGGCCGAGCATGGCAGAAAACCAGTGTAGCCATCTTTGGCCGCGCGCACCTGGGCCCAGTCGGTGTCTTGCTGCAAAACCGTGACAGTCTCGCCGTACAATAACTGGCGCTCTCGCGGGCCTGCGGGGGCCCGCAGGAGATCGACAACCGGCAGGGCAATACGGGCGGTGTTGGCGGTCATTGCGATTACAGCTCCAGCAGGGCGGGCAGGGCGGCAAACAGCGCCCGCCCGCCCTGGCCAATGCCGCCCTTGGGGCAACCGGGGGCGGCGCTGGGCATCCAGCCGTAGATGTCAAAATGCATATAGCGGCTGTCAGCGGCAAAGCGGCGCAGGAATAGGGCGGCGGTGATTGAGCCGGCGAATCCACCCGCGGGCGCATTGTCGAGATCGGCAATGGCGGGTTCGATCATGCTCTCGTAGGGGGTATGAAAGGGCATCCGCCAGACCGGATCCGCCTGCGGCACCGCAGCGGCGGCCAGGGCCCCGGCATCATCGTCTTGATCGGTGTAAAACGGTGCCAGATCCGGCCCCACGGCAACCCGCGCCGCGCCGGTCAGCGTCGCCATGGATATGATCAGATCGGGGGCGCCTTCCTCGGCCAGGGTCAACGCGTCAGCCAGCACCAGGCGGCCCTCGGCGTCGGTATTGTTGATTTCAACGGTCAGCCCACTGCGCGAGGTCAGCACATCTCCGGGGCGAAAGGCGTTGCCCGCAACGGAATTCTCGACTGCGGGAATCAGGACCCGCAGTTGCAGTTCTATCCCGGCAGACATGATCATCCGAGCCAGCCCCAACACATTGGCCGCGCCGCCCATGTCTTTTTTCATCAGCCCCATGCTGGCGCCGGGTTTGAGGTTCAGCCCGCCAGTATCAAAGCAGACCCCCTTGCCCACCAGCGTCAGGCTTGGGCCGCTGCTGCCCCAGCGCAGGTCAATCAGGCGTGGAGCCTGTTCGGCGGCGCGCCCGACGCTGTGGATCAGCGGCAGATTGGCCTCTAGCAGGTCATCGCCCACGATCACCCCGACCGAGGCGTCAAATTCGGCGGCCAGGGCCTCAACGGCCTGTTCCAGTTGGGCAGGCCCCATGTCGGCGGCAGGGGTGTTGATCAGGTCGCGGGTCAGGAACTCTGCCGCTGCCAGGTTTTCGACGGCGCGGGCATCCAGACCTTCGGGCGCGACCAGCTTGGCCCCCATTGCGGCGGCTTTTTTGTAGCGGGTGAAACGATACTGGGCCAGCAACCAGCCAAGGCATTCAGCGGCCAGCTGATCCGGCGACAGAAGCGCAGTTTTCCCGCTACTATGGATCAGCTGATAGCTGCCAGCGGGTAGTTTTTCCGCAGCGGCGGCCAGGGTGAATCGCTTGCGGGCGCGCAGTATCTCTGTGCCGTAGCCCGCTAGCGCCACAGTCGCAGCGGGATCTGCGCCCTCTGGTCCCCGTGCCAGCAGGCCGGGCACCAAGAGCGCCTGGCCATATGCGCCGGTAAAGCCATTTTGCGTGACCCATGTTTGCATCGTCTCTGGCTGATCCGCCAGCCAGTCTTGCAGCTGGTCCTGCGCAATCAAATAAAGCGGAACGTCAGTTGCAGTGGCTGGGGCAAAGCGAGGGGCCATGGGGATACTCCGGTTGGGCGTCAAGAGCCATCAGAGTATCTGTCCCCCAGCTGCCTGCAAGCCCTGGCAGTTGTTTGTCGAAATAGATTTCCCAACTGGCGCCCCAGAGCTGCGGCCAGGCAGCGCAACAAGTCAAAGCCGCCCGGAACCGATCTGGTCACCGTGGCGGCTTGGCTGCTGCACAGTTGTGCAGAGCTATCTAGACCGAGAGGTCCTGCTGATCCCAGACAGCGGTCAAAGAGCGTTCTCCGACTCGCAGCAGGCGGAACAGAATCGCCGCCACCGCTGGTGGATCTTTGCTATCAATCGCAAGTGTGACATCGCGCGCAATCGACGCCATTGCGCTCATGCCGATCTGATCTGCGATTGCAATAAGGGACCGTGCATTTTTGCGCAGATCAACCATGTCGTCTTGCCGCCACAGGCGTTCGCAATGCGTCAGGCGCACTGCGAGTTCCTCGATGGCGCGGCAGACGACGTCTTCCGCTCCTGCTTCGCCCAATTGTGCATAAAGCGTACCAAGTTTGTCTGGATCCAGCTTTACGTTTTCTGCCTGCATGACAGTGAGTATATTAGCCACCACATTCACCCTAAATTTAATGTACCCCCACGGCACGCAGCCAATTTGACGCTGAGTGGTTGTCAAAAGGTTTCCGCCCGCCTGTTCAAATCGCTCGAATTTGCTAACAATGCAGGATAATAACCCGGCTAACACTCACACCAGGGGATGCTTCTTATGGAATTTGCCAAACCTCTACCCAGTTATCTGGTCAAGCGTTATCATGGCTGGAAGGCCACATCGTACAAGGAAAACCAGGGCTGGTATCGCCGTCTGGCTACGGAAGGCCAGCGGCCGCGCGCCATGGTGATTTCCTGTTGTGATAGCCGGGTTCACGTGACCTCTATCTTCGGGGCCGACCAGGGAGAGTTCTTTATTCACCGCAATATTGCCAATCTGGTGCCGCCCTATGCGCCCGATGGCGATCACCACGGCACCAGTGCGACGGTGGAATATGCTGTAACTGTGTTGAAAGTGTCGCATCTTATTGTCTTGGGTCATTCGCAGTGTGGCGGTGTGCAGGGCTGTATCGACATGTGCAAAGGCCATGCGCCGATGTTGGAAGCCAAGGAGAGCTTTGTCGGGCGCTGGATGGATATCCTCAAACCCAAGTTCGAGCTGGTGGCGGAAATCGAAGATGAAGACCACCAGGCCCGGCAATTTGAACGCCAGGCGGTTGTGGCCTCGCTGGAAAACCTGATGAGTTTTCCTTTTGTTGACGACGCGGTCAAAGGCGGCGGTCTTAGCCTGCATGGGCTATGGACTGACATCGGCGAAGGCGGGCTGGAATGTTATGACCCTGCGACGGGTCACTTCAAAAAAGTCTGATCTCTGCTGCCTTGCCCCCCGGTCCTGCCGGGCGGGCAGGAATCGCGCTTATTTGCCTATAGTTTTACCCATGTTTTTGGCAGCGCGGGTATATCCACCGGCGCTGCCATCGACAAAATGCACATGATCGTCGCGGCTTGCCGAGGGCACGATGCAGGTCAGGCGGGCTTCCTGTTGGCTATGCAGGCCAAAGCGCACCTCTTGCGCGGCCTGCGCGCGGTACAGAATGGCGGTGATCTGATCGCGGATCTCGGGGGTGCAGTCGAGGGTCATCTTCAGCCCATCGTCGAATTTGCGATAATCGGCATTGGCGCTCATCGTTGCTTTGTAGCGGGTGGGGTTGAACTGTCCGGTGGGTTTGTTGCGGCGAAACAACAGGCTTGCCAGCAGCGCCGAGCCCAACAGCGCCAGCTGGCTTTTCCAGAGCGACCGGCTGCCATGGGTTAGCTTGGTTTCAAGCATGAGATCGGGGGGCAGCAGGTTCATGCCGGGGCCTTCCACCGGGACGGGATGCCCCCCACGCGCCAGCTTGGCCGTAAGGGCGAGGATCTCGGCGGTTATCTCGGCAAAACGCGCTGCGCTGGCCAGTGGACCGGGTAGCATCACCAGCGACAGGATCAAACCGTTGCGGGCTGGAATCGTGTTCCAGCGGCAGGACAATCCTGTCAGGTCTGGCGGGGTGTGATCGTCGCTGTCGGCCAGCATGAAGCGGCCCTGTTTCATCTCGGCCTCGGCCCAGGCGAGGCCACCGCCGGAAAACATGGCGTAATCCGCATGATCTGACACCGCGTGGCGGGCGACGGTGACATCCAGCCCCTGGGCACGGACCTTGGCCAGCGGAATGGCGGCCACCCGCAAGGCGATGCCAAACTCTTGCTGGACCCAGTTGCGCAGGCGCACGAGGATGCGCCGGGAGGTATCCGCCTGCGCGGCAGGGACCGCAAACGAGGTGCCATCACCGCCAAAGACAAAGGGAAACGCGGCCCCTTCAACGGCATTTTGCAGGGCAGCAATCACTGCGGCAGCAATCATATTGACGGTCTTGTACCGGCCGGCCGCAATAAGACCGGTGGAATCGACGATATCGCTGCAACAGATCACCCAATCATCCGGCAGCGGCGTAAAGGCGGTGGGCTGGGCCAGATTGGCAAAGCGTGGCTGCCGGGGGAGCGCGTCATAAAAACCGTCGGGTTTTGTCATGGGGCCACTCTCTCTTTATCGCGGCCCCTGTCGGAAGGTCAGGCCGGGCTGCTTGTCAGCAACATAGGCTGAACCATTTGATCTATAAACAATTGTGTCGGTGCACCAAACATGCAAGCTCCTCTTTCTGTCCCCCTTACAAGATCCCGTGATGGGGCGCAGTGCTTTGACCGCAAGAAAGGGAGCGCCGCAAATGCAGGCTGGATTGATCATGTTGTGCCTGGCCTATGTGCTGAGCCAGTTTTTCCGCGCCTTTCTTGGTGTTCTGACCACGGTGCTGGGGCAGGACATTGGCGCCACGCCTGCTGATTTGGCGGATGCCTCGGGCATGTGGTTCCTGTCCTTCGCCGCCATGCAGCTGCCGGTGGGCTGGGCGCTGGACAAGATTGGCCCCAGGCGTACGGCCTCTTGGTTGTTGTTTCTGGGCGGCGCGGGCGGTGCGGCGGTCTTTGCGCTGGCAAGCAGCCCCTTTCATGTCAGCATGGCGATGTTCTTTATCGGGATTGGCTGCTCGCCCGTGTTGATGGCGTCATATTACATCTTTGCCCGCCAGTACCCAGTGGCCCGCTTTGCCACCTTGGCGGCCTTGATGCTGGGCATGGGATCGGTCGGCAATCTGGTGGCTTCTTATCCGACGGCCTTTGCGGTAGAGCACCTTGGCTGGCGGGCGACGCTTTGGGGGCTGGCGCTGGCCTCCTGGCTGGTAGCTGCAGGTATTTTCCTGACGGTTCAGGATCCGGCTGCACCTGAAGGCGACCACAAGGGTTCGGTGCTGGATCTGCTGAAAATGCCGGTTCTCTGGGCGATCTTCCCGCTGATGTTTGTCTGTTACGCGCCCTCGGGGGCGCTGCGGGGGCTGTGGATTGGTCCCTACCTTAGCGATGTCTACGGTCTGGATACCGGAGAGATCGGGCTGGCGGCACTGGTCATGGGCATCGCCATGGTGGCGGGCACCTTTGTCTATGGGCCGTTGGATCGGATGTTTGGCAGCCGTAAATGGGTGATTTTTAGCGGCAATGCGCTGGCGGTTCTGGCACTGGGGGCGCTGATTGCAGTGGATGGGGCTGCGGTCTGGATTCCCGTTGTGGTGCTGGCGCTGGTCGGGTTTCTGGGCGGTTCTTTCCCGGTGATCATCGCCCATGGCCGCGCCTTCGTGCCGCCGCATCTGGTGGGGCGCGGGGTTACGCTTCTCAACTTTTTTGGCATTGGCGGCGTGGGAATCATGCAGTTTGTCTCGGGGCGGATACACGCCGATCTGTCCATGGGGGCAGACCCGGCAGCGCCCTATCTGGCGATTTTCGGCTTTTTTGCCCTCGCGCTGTTGCTGGGATGCGTAATTTATCTGTTCAGCCGCGACAGCATGGAGTGAGCGGCCCTTTATTTGCAAGGCGTTTGCCTATAAGAGACCCCAGCCGGCCATAAGGCCGGGTGATACTGGAGAAACGATATGGGTTATCGCGTCGTCGTCGTTGGAGCCACAGGCAATGTGGGCCGCGAAATGTTGAACATCCTGGCTGAGCGCCAGTTCCCTACGGATGAGGTTGCCGTTCTGGCCAGCCGTAAATCGCTGGGAACCGAGGTGACGTTCGGCGAGAAGACGTTGAAAACGCAGGATCTCGACACCTTTGATTTCACCGGCTGGGACATGGCGCTGTTTGCCGTTGGCTCGGACGCGACAAAGATTTACGCCCCCAAGGCCGCCAAGGCGGGCTGCGTGGTGATCGATAACTCGTCGCTGTATCGCTATGACGCGGATGTGCCGCTGATCGTGCCAGAGGTAAACCCCGAGGCGATCCATGGCTATGCCAAGAAGAACATCATCGCCAACCCAAACTGTTCAACCGCGCAGATGGTTGTGGCGCTGAAGCCCCTGCATGACCGGGCTAAGATCAAACGCGTCGTGGTCTCGACCTACCAGTCGGTATCCGGCTCTGGCAAAGAGGCGATCGACGAGCTCTGGGAGCAGACCAAGGCAATTTACAACCCGACCAAGGACGTGCCGCCAAAGGTTTACCCCAAGCAGATCGCCTTCAATGTGATTCCCCACATTGACGTCTTCCTGGATGATGGTTCCACCAAGGAAGAGTGGAAAATGGTTGCCGAAACCAAGAAGATTATCGACAAATCCATCAAGGTCACAGCCACCTGCGTGCGAGTCCCGGTCTTTGTCGGCCATTCGGAATCGATCAATATTGAAACAGAAGATTTCCTTGATGAAGACGAGGCCCGCGACATCCTGCGCGAGGCACCCGGCGTCATGGTGATCGACAAGCGCGAAGACGGTGGCTATGTGACGCCGGTTGAATGCGCTGGCGATTTTGCCACGTTTATCAGCCGCATACGTCAGGATTCCACCATCGATAACGGCTTGAATCTGTGGTGTGTCAGCGACAACCTGCGCAAGGGTGCTGCGCTGAATGCGGTACAGATCGCCGAGCTTTTGGGCCGTGAAGTGTTCAAAAAAGGCTAAAGCTTTTTGTACTTTCGGATAGGGGGCCGCTTCGCATGAGGTGGCCCCCATTCTTTTGCAGGGGTGCCCAAATCTGGCCACAAAACCTAATATCCTAAGGGTGGGATATGAAAAGGGGACGTAAGCCATGTACTCGAAAGATTTTGAACGCGAAACCCATACAACCGGTGATGCAGCCATGCAGCAGACCGCGTGGTCCAGCGCCAGTGACCAGGATCGCATGGATACCGAAATGGCAATCCAGCTGCGCATTCTGCTGACGCCGCACTTCCAAGACGCCACAACCTGGTCTGAACTGCGCGGCGGGCTACAGGCCAAGGGTTTTTATATGAAACGCACCAAGGGACATATGCATCTCTTTGATGCACAGAGCCATGTAGGGATCTGCACCTGCGCGTTTCTGGGCTTTCCCTACAAAGATCTGGAACAGCGCTTCAAGCGGGTGCGCCCGGTGCGCAAGGCCCCGACACGCCCGATGGCTGCTGCACAGCCGTTTCAGCACTAAACCACATTCCCTCCTACTCTCTCTCGATTTTCCATTGGCCGTGCAGGGTCTAGACTGCAGTCAATGAGGTTCAAAACGGTGCCAGAACGGCGCCGTTTTTGCATGTTTAGCGCCTGCTTTGTCAGCTAGGGGGCGATGCGGCCAGTCGGGGTGCTGCCCTTGATTCGGCGGGCGGATTTGTCAGTCACAATGGTCGCGCGGTTGCCCATGCTGGATCAGCGCGGCGATCAGTTCTGACAGCACTTCGTCCCGGCTGGTGGTGGGGCGTCTGACGACGCCCAGTCGACGATGGGTCGGTGGCGTGCCAAAGGGGAACCAGTCAAGCGCAGCAGTGATCGAATCCTGCAACACGACATAGGGGATGATGGCAAAGCCGATCCCGGCCCGTACGCAGCCCACCACCACCGTCATCGTGTTGACCGACACCACCTGTCGCGGCACGATGCCAAGCTGGGCGATTTCAGTGTCGATCTGGCGTGCCAGCGGCACCTGCGGGCGATAGCGGATGTAGGGCACGTCGCGAAGCAGCTCGTGGATCGTCATGCCGCCGACGCCTGGTGGGGTAATCACCACCAGCGGTTCATTGAGCACCTCGGTCCAGCGCAGGCCCGGCGGCACCGCCACATGTTCGGAGACCAGCGCAGCATCAAGCTGCCCCGAGACCACTTCTCTCATCAACTCTTCGGACATGCCAATACGCAGGCGGAAATTGAGCTCGGGGTATCGCCCCTGCAGGGTGGCCAGCGCATTGGGCACCAACGAGTTGGCCCCGGTGCGCAGGGTGCCAAATGCAAGCGTGCCGCTGACATGCCCTCCAGTAACCGAGGATTTGGTTTCGGTCACGATGCGCAGAATTTGCCGGGCGGCGCGCAACAGCTCTGCGCCCTTGGCGGTTAGCACCGGCGGTCTGCGTGATCGGTCGAACAATTCGGCACCCAGCTCGACCTCAAGCGCAGAAACCTGCTGGCTGACCGCCGAGGCGGTGATGTTGATCGCCTGCGCTGCCGCAGCAAAACCGCCATGCTGTTCGATGGCGAGAAGGGTTTCAAGTTGACGTGTGTCCATCCCTGTAAGTTAAGTAATGCTGAACATAATGGCAAGAATTACGCGCTTTGTGAGCGTCTGACTTGTGTTAACCCTGTCGGACAATACATCGTCGGCGGATGAACCGCTGGCCGAAACACAGGGAGCCTCCCCATGAAACTCCGCACGGGCCTTGCCGCCCTTCTTGCCGCCGCCACTTTGGTTGCTGCTCCGGCCAGCGCGCAGGACTACCCCGAGCGCCCGGTCGAATTCATCGTGCCCTGGTCGCCGGGTGGTGGTTCTGACACGCTGATGCGCTTGATTTCAGGCAATATCGCTGACCACCTAGGCACTGAGATGCCGATCATCAACATGCCCGGCGTTGGTGGCACCGTTGGCCTGCGCGAGGCCTCGCGCCGTGCCGCAGATGGCTATACCGTCAGCCAGGTGCATGAGGGCCTTCTTGTTGCCACAGAGGCTGGCATCACCGACCTTTCCTGGGACGATTTTGAACCTATCGCGCTGATGACCGCCTCGCCGCAGTATCTGGTGGTGCACCCGACCGAAGACTATGCGGATTTTGCGGAATTCCTTGCCTATGCCAAGGCAAACCCCGGTGCGATCACCATGGGCGTGACTTTGGGCGGTCTGCCGCATTTGCACGCGGCGATGATTGAACAGGCCTATGGGCTGCAATTCCAATATGTTGGCTATGAAGGCACCGGAGAACGCATCCGTGCCCTCGTCGGTGGCAACCTTGATGCGGCCATGGGCGATATCGCCTCGTCCAAGCAGTTTGTCGACAATGGCGACCTGCAGTTCCTTGCCGTCGGCACCCCCGAGCGCGTGCAAGAGGTGCCCGATGTGCCAACCTTTGTCGAACTTGGCTCTGATCTCAATCTGTTGGTGACCCGTGGCATCGTGATGCCAAAGGGGGCACCGCAGCAGGCCCGCGACAAGATGGAAGCCGCACTCGAAGCGCTGTCGCAGGATGAGAATTATATCGAGCAGACCAACAATGCGGGCTCTTCGGTGATGTTCCGTGGCCAAGAGGACTATCGCATCTATCTGACAAAGCTGGACGGGACAGTGAAGTCGCTGGCCGAGGTTCTCGCGCCATGAGCGACGTCGGCTATGACAAGCAGCAGGCAGGGGAGGCAGGCGAGATCGCCCGCCTCCTAAGCTATGTGCTGATCCTCCTCGCCTCGGCTGGGCTGTTTGTTTCGGCCACGGCGATTCCCACCTCGCGGTTTGAACAGCTTGGTGCTGGCGCCTTTCCCAAGATCGTTTTTGCCGGTATCGCGCTGGTGGCCGTCATCGCAATCGTCGAGGCGCTGCGGAAAATTCCCGCAGGTGCCTATGGGCGCTTTGCTCGGCAGACGCAGGCCTGGGCCGGGCGTCGCTACCTTGTTTTCGTTACGCTGGGAGCGCTGGCTGTCTATCTGGTGCTGATCCCGGTGCTGGGTTTTTCACTCGCGAGTTTTCTCTTTATCCTCGGGCTAGAGCTGGTCCTGATGCCACGTCGCGCCGCGACGCTGCTGATTGCGGTGATCGTGGCGGCTGTCTTTTCCTTCGGGTTGAACTGGCTGTTCGCCGAGGTTTTCACCGTCTTCCTGCCGCGCGGGGTGTTTTGATATGGACAGCTTTCTTTCCGGCCTGGTGCAGATCTTCACGCTTGCCACGCTGATCTACATGTTTGCGGGCTCTATCGCGGGTATCATCGCTGCGGCTATTCCCGGCTTTACCGTCACCATGGCCATTGTGCTGACGCTGCCCCTGACTTTCACCATGGAGCCGCTGCAGGGGATCGCGGTGATGCTGTCGGTCTATGTTGGTGGCTACACTGGCGGGCTGATCTCGGCGGCGCTGTTGGGCATTCCCGGCACGCCATCTTCGGTCGCTACCACCTTTGATGCCTTTCCGATGGCCCGCAGGGGAGAGCCGGGCCGGGCTCTGTCGCTGGGGATTTGGGCCTCATTCTTTGGCACGGTGATCTCGACGCTGGTGCTGATCGTCGCGGCACCGCCACTGGCGATGTTCGCGGTGAAGCTTGGCCCTTGGGAATATTTCTCGCTGATCGTTTTTGCGCTGACCATTGTTGCCTCTCTGGTGGGCGACAGCGTGATCCGGGGGATGCTGGCCGGGCTTATCGGGCTTGGCATTTCGACTGTCGGCACCGACCCTATCATGGGCCGCCCGCGGTTTGACTTTGGCATAGAGATGCTGCAGGCGGGCCTGCCCTTTCTGGTGGTGCTGATTGGCATCTTCGCGATCTCGCAACTGACCTCCGAGGTGGAGGATCCAAAATCGGTCCGGTCCGGCAATGCGCTGGTGACCGGTGCAATCGACTTTCAGACCTGGCAGGTGATGAAAGAGGTGTTGATGCGCCCGGTGAATCTTGTCCGCTCTTCCGTCGTGGGCGTGCTGATCGGCGCGCTGCCGGGGGCAGGGGGCTCGATCGCCAATCTGGTTGCCTATGATCAGGCCAAGCGGAATTCGAAGGACCCTGAAAGCTTTGGCAAGGGTAACCCCGATGGCGTTGTCGCCTCGGAGGCCGGCAATTCCGCCACTGCTGGCGGCGGGCTGATCCCACTGATCGGGCTGGGCATTCCAGGGTCTGCAGTGGATGCAATCCTGATGGCCGCGCTGATGGTGCATGGCATTTCCGTTGGCCCGCGGCTGATCATGGATCACGCCGATCTCGTCTACGGTATGTTCATCGCCATGGCGGTTGCCTCGCTGATGATGCTGATTGTCTCGGTATTGTCGATGCGTCTGTTCCTGCGGGTTGCCGAGGTGCCAAAATGGCTGATCGTGCCGGTGGTGATGGTCTGCTGTGTTGTCGGCTCCTTTGCCTTGAACAACCGGGTGAGCGATCTCTACCTGCTGGGCTTTGTCGGGGTTGCTGGCTACACGCTGCGCGCGCTTGGCTATTCCTTGGCCCCCCTGGTGCTGGGGGTGATCCTTGGCCCCATCGCCGAGACCAATCTGCGCCGGGCGCTGATGACCGACGCGGATCCGACGCTGTTCCTGACGCGACCAATCAGCCTTATCTTTCTTATGCTTGCCGTGATCTCGATTGCCTGGGCAATCCGCGGCCATCTCAAACACCGTAAACCCTCTGGGAGGAGCACCGATGCATCTGCGTCATAATTCCATCTACCCGTCGCGCCGCTCGCCGGTGCTTGCCGACAATGTCGTGGCGACCTCGCAGCCGCTGGCCACCCAGGCCGGGCTGGCCATCCTGCAACAGGGCGGCAATGCGGTGGATGCCGCGATTGCCACTGCCGCCGCGCTGACCGTGGTTGAACCCACGGGCAACGGGCTTGGCTCGGATGCCTTTTGCATCCTGTGGGATGGCAAGCAGTTGCACGGGCTCAATGCCTCGGGTCGGGCGCCCGCAGCCTGGACGCCCGAGCGTTTTCCAGAGGGAATACCCGAGCATGGCTGGGATGCGGTGACAGTGCCCGGCGCGGTCAGCGCCTGGGTTGAGCTGTCAGAGCGCTTTGGCAAGCTGGGGCTGGCCACCGTTCTGGCCCCCGCGATCCGCTACGCCGAAGAAGGGTTCATTGTCTCGCCGGTGATTGCAGCGCTTTGGGCCAAAGGGGCTGAAACCCTGGGTGAACAGCCCGGCTTTGCGGCGACCTTCATGCCGGGCGGCCAGCCCCCGAAAGCGGGCGAGCGGTTCTGCAATCCCGGCGCGGCGCGCACCCTGCGGGCCATCGCTGACACCAAGGGGCGGGCCTTCTACCAAGGTGAAATCGCCGAGGAGATCATCGCCTTTTCGCAGGCCAATGGCGGTGCGATGACGATGCAGGACCTGGCCGACCATGCGCCGGATTGGTGCGGTACGGTCAGCCAGGCCTTTGACGAGGTGGAACTGCACGAGATCCCGCCGAATGGTCAGGGCATTGCTGCGCTCATGGCGCTGGGCATGTTGCAGCACAGCTCTATCCGTGATCATGGCCCGGATGATCTGACGGCTGTGCATCTGCAGATCGAGGCGATCAAGCTGGCCTATGCCGACCTGCATGCCTTTGTCGCGGATCGTGATCACATGACTGACGTGGATGAGACGGCCTTGCTGGACCCCGAGTACCTGAAATCTCGCGCCGCGCTGATCTCGGAAGACAGGGCGCAGGATTTTGGCCCCGGCGCACCAAAACGCGGCGGCACCGTGCTGCTTAATACGGCTGATGAGTCGGGCATGATGGTCAGTTTCATTCAGTCCAACTATGCGGGGTTCGGATCAGGAGTGGTGGTGCCAGGCACCGGCGTCTCTATGCAAAACCGCGGCTTTGGCTTTACCACAGAAACGGGGCACCCCAACCGCGTTGCAGGCGGCAAGCGGCCGTTCCACACGATCATTCCAGGTTTTGTGATGAAGAATGGCGCGCCGCTGATGGCCTTTGGCATGATGGGCGGGCCGATCCAGGCACAGGGCCACATGCAGTTGCTGCTGCGCACCGAACTGTGGGGCCAGGACGTGCAGACCGCTGCCGACGCCCCGCGCTGGCGGATGATCGAAGGACTGGATGTGGCCTGCGAGCCAAGCATGGAGCCCGCACTTCTGGACGGGCTGAAGGCGCTTGGCCATCGGGTGCAGATCGAGGCACCCGACAATGCCTTTGGCTTTGGCGGTGCGCAGCTGGTGCACCGGCTACCACAGGGCGGTTTTGCCGCCGGCTCGGATCCGCGCAAGGATGGCCAGGCCGCAGGGTTCTGACCCCGCTGCTGACATCTTGCGCAAAATTCGGTAGGGCCGTGGCATCCGTGTCGCGGCCCGGCAACATATGGATCTGGCCGACACGCCAAAGAGAACAAGAGCAGGAAACGAGATGAGCTTTCTCAAACGTATCGGCATCGACACCTATATGCTGCTGCTGATCACCACCGTCTGTCTGGGCCTGCTGTTGCCCGCGCAGGGCGTGGCGGCGCAGGGATTGAAGCAGGTGACCTACTGGGCTGTGGCGCTGCTGTTCTTTCTCTACGGGGCAAAGCTTGACCCCGGAGCGGTGCGCGCAGGCTTGCTGAACTGGCGGCTGCAGGGGCTGACCTTTGGCGCAACCTACGTGATGTTCCCGCTGGTTGGACTGGCGCTGGCAACGATTTTTGCACCGCTGCTGGGCCCGACAATCACCCTTGGGCTGCTGTTCCTGGCGGTTCTGCCCTCGACGGTGCAGTCCTCGATTGCCTTTACCTCCATTGCAGGTGGCAATGTGCCGGCGGCGATCTGCGCTGCCTCGTTGTCCAATATTGTCGGGGTGCTGCTGACCCCGGCGCTGGTGGCGCTGCTGCTGCATCAGGGCGACGGAGGGGTCAGTTTTGACGCGGTGATCAAGATCGGCACCCAAATTCTGCTGCCCTTTGTGGTTGGCCAACTGCTGCGTCCCTGGGTTGGCGGTTTTGTGCAAAAGCACAGGCTGCTGACCATGATCGTCGATCGCGGTTCGATCCTGCTGATTGTCTATTCGGCGTTCAGCGCCGGGACGACTTCGGGGCTGTGGCTACAGATCCCGGCGATGAGCCTGACCCTGCTGGTGGTGGTGGTGCTGGTTTTCCTGGCGATTGTCATGGGTTTGATGGTCGGCGCAGGCAGGCTCTTTGGGTTGGATGACCCGGATGAGGCGGTCCTGTTTTACTGCGGCTCGACCAAGAGCCTTGCCTCGGGCCTGCCGATTGCCGCCGCGTTGTTTGCCGCGGACCAGGTGGGGGCGATTGTGCTGCCGCTGATGATCTACCACATGAGCCAGCTGTTGGTCTGCGCCTTTGTTTCGCAGAGGGCGGTGGCGGTGCAGGCAAGTTGAACCAGACGGCGATATTGTCTGGCCCGTTGCTGTCGTGATGTGTGGATCTTGCGGCGGGGGGCTCCCGCCCAAAATACAATGGATCAAAGATCCCTGGATTTTCGTTGGGCCCAGCGCCGCTACTGCGGCGCTGTCTTTGGTGTCGTGGGTCACGAAATATCGCGGCGCCGGGCGATGGCTGCGGGCACGGAAAAAGATCTGCTGAGAAGGCCATCAGGGGCAGGTCTGCCCTGATGCGCCTGTTTCAAGTTTTCGAACGGGGGCGCGTCAAGGGTAAACCGCGCCCTGCGCGGCCGCATCTGCGGCCCTTGACCCGGCAGCGGACCTTAGCGTTTTCCGCGCAGCCGCCCCACGACCCCGGCCGGGAAGAAATAGACGCTCAGGATAAACAGCACCCCAAGCCAGAGCAGCCAGCGATCAGCGCTGAGCAATTCTGGCAGCAGGGGTAGGTCCGCCACCAGTTCCGAGGCAGCGCCCATCAGGTTTTGCAGGTAGTTCTGCGCCAGCACAAAGAGCGTGGCCCCTATCATCGCCCCATAGAGCGTGCCCATTCCACCAATCACTACCATCAAGAGGATGTCGATCATCAGCTCCATCGACAGGACGGTATCGGGACCGACGTAGCGCAGCCAGACCGCATAGAGCGACCCGGCCAGGGCCGCGACAGAGGCCGAGAGGCAGGTGGCGGCCACCCGGTAGTAGACCACCCGATAGCCAATGGATTCAGCGCGGAAATCGTTTTCGCGGATCGCTTGCAGCACACGTCCAAAGGGAGAGTTCACCACCCGCAGCAGGGTTAAAAACAACACGAGCGCGCCGATAAAGACAAAGTAATAGGCCAAGAGCTTGCCGTTCAGCTTGACGCCAAACAGCACACCATCAAACGTTTCCTTGCCAAATTTGAAGGCAGGGCCCAGTTCGCGCGGTGTCTTGAAGGTCAGCCCGTCTTCGCCGCCGGTGAGGCCGGAGAGTTGGCTGACCAGCACTGCCACGGCCGAGGCCACGGCCAGGGTGATCATGGCAAAAAAGATCGCCCGCACCCGGAGCGAGAACAGCCCAATCAGCAGGGCCAGAGCTGCGGCAAACCCGGCGCCGACCAGGGCGCCAATGGCAATGGCATCAAAGCCGCGCCCCATATGGGCCGAGGTGAGCGCCACGCCGTAGGCGCCAATGCCAAAGAACATGGTATGGGCAAAACTGACGATGCCGCCATAGCCTAAAAGCAGGTCATAGCTGGCCACCAGCACGATAAAGATGCAGATCCGCGCGGCAGTATCGACGGTGCGCACACCAGGAAACAGAAAAGGTGCCAGGGCGAGGCAGATCAGAATGCAGCCAAGGATCAAGGCCAGCGGCAGGGAACGCGGCATGTCGCCAGAGAGAAGAGAGCGGATCATTTTGCTTTTACCACCGGAATCATACCCATAGGGCGCCACATCAGGATGGCGACCATCAGGGCAATATTGGAAATCAGCGCCGCCTTGGGTTCAATAAAGGCGATGTAGTTTTGCAGCAGACCCACCAGAAGGGCACCAATGAAGCAGCCCTCAACCGAGCCGAGCCCACCAATGATCACCACGATGAAGATCAGGATCATGGCGTGGTTGCCCATATGAGCGGTGATGACCTCTTGGTAGAGCGCCCACATGACGCCACCGAGGCCCGCGAGGGCAGAGCCGGCGATGAAGACGCCGACAAAGACCAGCTTGAGCCGATAGCCGAGCGCCTCGACCATTTCACCGTTTTCAACACCGGCGCGCACGATCAGGCCAATTTTGGTGCGGCGCAGCACCCAGCGCATGGCGGCAAAGACTGCAAGGCCAACCACAACGGCCACCAGGCGGTATTTCTCGATTGCGGCCCCGGCAAAGGTCACGGCGCCTTTCAGGGCTTCGGGGCGGTTGAAGTAGATCTCTTCCGGCCCCCAGAGCACGATGATCAGCTGTTCCACCACGATCAGCCCGCCCATGGTGACCAGGATCTGTTTCAGATGATGGCCGTAGACAGGCGCGACAATGACCTTTTCAAAGGCCCAGCCCATGGCGCCAGTGGCCAGGATGGCACCGATGACAGCCAGCAGCACGGCGCCGAGGTTGAGCAGGAGCGAGGGCGCAGCGGTCATTTGCCCCAGCGCCATCAGTACGGTGATGCCGACAAAGGCGCCGACCGAGACAAAGGCCCCATGGCCAAAATTGATCACATCCATCAGACCAAAGACCAATGTCAGACCCGAGGCCATGATGAAAATCATCATGCCCATCGCCAGGCCTGAAACGGTCAGGGTCAGCCAGCTTGCGGGGTTCATGATCGCCAAGAAGCCCGCCAGAGCGAGCAGCGGCACCAAGAGTACGGGCATATAGGGGCCGACCCGGTCGGCCAGGGTGGCCTGGGCCATTGTTGGTGCATGTTCAGGTGCGGCGCTCATGTCTGGGCCTCCGGTGGTCTACGGGTGTCTGCTTCTTGGTGGAGCCAAAGGGCAAGGCGTGGCAGGGCGCGGGGGGCAGTCATCAATGCGCCTCCATGCTGAGGCCCATGAGCCGTTCCTGCAGGGCGGCGTCGCGGCCAAGCTCGGCCATCTCGCCGGACCAGATCATGCGGCCATCATCCATCACATTGGCGCTGTCCCCCAGGGCCTTGGCGACGGCAAAGTTTTGCTCGACCAAGAGCACCGATGATCCCTGCTGCTTGAGATCTTTCAAGGCCTTGGCCATGGTAGAGATGATCGCCGGTGCCAGGCCCTTGGTGGGTTCATCAATCAGGTATAGCTTGCGTTCCTCTACCATGGCGCGGGCAATGGACAGCATCTGTTTCTGCCCGCCCGACAGGGTGCCGGCATCGGATTTCCAAAAGGTTTTCAGCGGCGGGAAAGCGGTGAAGATCCAGTCCAGCCGGGCGGAATTGATCGGCCCGCTGACGGCGGCCAGCTGCATGTTTTCTTCAACCGTGAGATCGGCAAAGATGCCCATGTCCTCGGGGACAAAACCAAGGCCAAGCCGGGCAATGGCCGGGGTGGGCAGTTTGGTGATATCTTCCCCGTCAAACAGGATGCATCCCTGATGGGCGCGCCAGTGGCCAATGATGCTGCGCAGCGTGGTGGTCTTGCCCACCCCATTGCGGCCCAGCAGCATGGTGACAGCGCCGCGCGGCACCTCCAGATCGACTCCCTGCAGAATGTGATACTGGGCGATATTGGTGTAGACGCCATCCAGCGTCAGGATGGCATCAGACATCTGCGAGAATTCCTTCGAGACCGCGACCCATATAGGCCTCTTGAACCACATCCGAGGCCATGACCTCGGCCGGGGCGCCATCGGCGGCCAGCGCGCCATTGTGCAACACTATGATGCGGTCCGCGAGGCTGCGGATCACATCCATCTTATGTTCGACCAGCAGGATACTGCGGTCTTTTTGCTCTTTCAGCTCGGCGATGAGATCAAGCACCACCGGGGCTTCATCGACGCTCATGCCGGCGGTGGGTTCGTCAAACATATAGACATCCGGGTCCTGGGCGATCAGCAGGGCGACCTCCAGCTTGCGCTGGTTGCCATGGGACAATTCCGAGACCACCTGGTCGCGTTGATCCAGCAGGCGCACACGGGCCAGGATGTCCTCGGCCTGATCCGTCAGATCCTGATGGCGCGACACCATGGACCACAGGTTGAACCCCCGGCCCAGCTTGGCCTGTACCACCAGCCGCAGGTTTTCCAGCACCGATAGGCCGGGGAACAGATTGGTCAGCTGAAAGGCGCGGCCAATGCCGGCCTTGGTGCGGGCAGACACGGAGGCGCGGGTAATGTCGCGACCTCGCAGGTTCACCCGCCCGGCCGAGGCCGGAATCTGGCCGGAAATCAGGTTGAAATAGGTGGTTTTGCCGGCACCGTTGGGGCCGACAATTGCGGTCAGCTCTCCGGCGTGAAAGGCGCAGCTTACGGCGTCTACCGCGACATGTCCGCCAAAACGGACAGTCAGGTCTGTGGTTTTCAGGATAGGGTCTGTCATTGAGATCTCGAAGTGGCTCTGGCCGCATCCCGTCACCTGGGTGACAGCCGGTCCGTCAGAGAAAAGGGGCGGGTATGGCAGGCACTGCACTGGCAGGGGCCAGTTCGGCTTGCCTGAAACCATGGCCCAAAGCGCAAAGCTCTGGGCCATGGTCGTAAAAGCGATGTCGCCCTATTGGTTGCGGATCGGAATTGGCATCTCGTCGATGGCCAGCTCGCGGACCAGTTCGGGGACGGCCCATTCAACACCGTCCTGCACGGTCAGCTTGAAGTGGTACATGGTCTGCAGCGCCTGATGGTCTTCGGGACGAAAGCGCATGATGCCCTTGGGGGTTTCCCACTCCATACCTTCCATCGCGCTGATCAGCGCCTCTGTATCGGTGGAACCAGCCTGGCGAATGGCCTCAACTGCGGCCAGCCCCGCGGTCATGCCCCCGGCGGTGAAGAAATCAGGCGGGCCGTCGAAACGTTCAAAGTGGGTTTTCACCAGCCAGTCGTTCACCTCGTTGTCGGGCAGCTCATAGTAGTAATAGGTGCCGCCCTCCATGCCTTCATAGTCTTTAAAGCCCTTGAGTGCGGCGAGGATATTGCCCACCCCGGCAAATTCGATGCCAAAGCGGCCCGGATCCATGGCATTGATCTTGCCCAGCGGGTTGCCACCGCCGGCCCAGATCACGAACAGCTTCTTGTCGCCGTCCAGATCCTTCATCGCGTTGAAGATCCGTTCGCCGGCTGCGGTGAAGTCTGTGGTATCGGTGGGGGCGTATTCTTCGTGCACCAGCTCGATCCCCTGCGCTGCCAGGGCTTCGCGGAAGGCGGCGATACCGTCGCGGCCAAAGGCATAGTCCTGCGCCAGGGTGGCAATCTTGACGTTGTCACCCGCCAGGGCAATGGCGCTGGAAACAGCATCTTGTGATGAATTGCGCGAGGTGCGGAAGATATAGCGGTTCCAGTTTTCACCGGTGATACTGTCGGCCACGGCGGGTTCGACAATCAGGATCTTTTCGTATTCTTCGGCCACCGGCAGCATGGCCAGCGCCACGCCGGAACTGACCGGACCAATGGCCAGATCGACTTCATCGTCGCCGTAGGCTTCTTCCAGCAGGGCTTTGCCGTTTTCTGGTTTTAGCTGGGTGTCTTTTTCGATCACGACGATCTTTTCGCCGTTGATTTCCATGGTGCCGCCGGTGGCATATTCCAGCCCCAGCATCAGGCCATCGTGGCTTTGTTTGGCGTAGGCTTCAAACGGGCCTGTCTTGCCGTAGATATGGGCAATCTTGATATCTGCAGCGGCGGCCGAAGCCAGTGCCAGTGCAGAGACCATTCCTGCAAGCAAAGTGCGTGTCATGTCGTTCCTCCCTGAGGGCGCGCCTATGTGTAGGGCTGGCGCAGTCTCGCTCCTGTGCCTTCAGGCTAACGGCGGCCTCGCATTTTGGTCAATTGCAGGGAAATACGTATGTCGTGTCTCTTCCCCGTCTCCAAGGCTTACTTTGCCTCCTTCCAGGTCGCAAGGCGACAGAGAGAGGTTCGCGGTGGGGAAGAGACGGTGATTGTCGGCTAGAGCCGGGAGGCGATCTCGCAGATTACGGTATGGGCCATCATCACATCTGCTTCGGTGGTTTCAAACTGGCCAGCCTGAAAGCGGATCACCAGATCACCATCGACCCGTGTCTGGGTCAGGTAGATGCGCCCGTCATCATTGATGGCATTGACCAGCGCCAGGTTCAGCGCATCCAGATCCGTGGCCCCCTGGGGCGCGTAACGAAAGGTCCAGAGCGACCACATCGGCGGGGTGATGATTTCGAAATCAGGCTCTAATGCCAGGGTATCGTGCAGTTTGGTGGACCAGTTGATGTGATTGCGCAGGCGGTCACGCAGGCCTTCCAGGCCATAGCTGCGGATCAGGAACCAGATCTTCAGCGCCCGGAAGCGCCGCCCCAGTGGCACCGACCATTCCGAATAGTTGATGATGCCATCCTTGCCGTGGGTTTTCAGATATTCGGGGCTGATTGCCAGGGTCTGCACCAGATCATCGGGGTTTTTCAGGAAATGCGCTGAACAATCAAACTGTACCCCCAGCCATTTATGCGGGTTGAAGACGATGCTGTCGGCGCGTTCCACCCCTGGCCAGTAGTGGCGATATTCAGGACAGATCATCGCTGATCCGGCCCAGGCAGCGTCGATATGACTGTAGAGCCCATAGTCTTCGGCGATTTGCAGGCAGTCATCAATCGGGTCAGTGGCGCCGGTTCCGGTACCGCCAACGCATAGGATCAACCCGGCCGGTTGCAGCCCGGCGGCGATATCAGCCTCAATTGCCGCGCGCAGGGCGGCAGGGTCCATGCCGCGCCATGTGCCCTTGATCGGCACCCGAACCAGATTTTGCTGGCCAATACCGGCTACCCAGATGGCGCGATCCACCGAGGTATGCACCTCGGAAGAGCAATAGATGCGCAGCGGTTTCTGCGCGAACAATCCCTGCTGGTTGCCCTGCCAGTTCAGCGCCTTTTCCCGCATAGTCAACACGGCGGCCAGTGTCGCCGAAGAGGCGCTGTCCTGAATGACGCCCTGAAATTCGCCGGGTAGGTCCAGCGATTGGCGCAGCCAGTCCATCATCCGCGTTTCCAATTCGGTCGCCGCCGGAGAGGTCTGCCACAGCATGCACTGCGGCGCGATGGCCGCAGTCAGGAATTCTGCCAGCACCGAGGGCGCGGCGGCATTGGAGGTGAAATAGGCAAAGAAGCGCGGGTGCTGCCAATGGGTGATCCCCGGCATCACGATCTCTTCAAAATCGGCAAAGATGGCCTCCATGTCTTCGCCGCTCTCGGGTGGAAAGAGGGGCAGAGAGTCCAGCACATCGCCGGGTTCGGTGCGGGCGCGTACCGGCTTGTCGCCAACGGTCAGGTGATAGTCCTGTGCCCAATCGGCGATGCGGCTGCCCCAGCCTGCGAAATCATCCCATTTCATACTTACTCTCCCCTATGTCTGTGCTCTTGGCACAGACAGCGCATGACCTTGGGAAGGCGCTTCACGCCTCCCCAAGGTCATGCGCTGTCTTATGTTCGAACTACGGTGCAATAATCGGTTGCGCCTTAAGCGCGCTTTCCTTGGTGCTGGCCCCTTCAAAGCTTGATCCTTCCTCAAACCAGCTGCGTGGTGCTGCCGCCCCCCAGAGGGTTTGGCGCTGCGGGTCTGTCAGCGACCATTTGGTTGCTTCCAGATCGGGGTCAACGGTCTGGTAATCCGAACAGTAGATCTCGATCCGGTGATCATCCGGGTCACGCACATACAGGAAGAAGGCATTGGAAATGCCATGCCGTCCGGGGCCGCGTTCGATGTTGGCCACATACCCCGTGGTCGACATCAGATCGAGCAGGTCAATGATGTTCAGCGGCGTTGGCACCCAAAAGGCGGTGTGGTGCAGACGCGGTCCGGTGCCATTTGTAAACGCCACATCATGCACGCCCCCTTTGCGGTGCATCCAGGCCGCCCAGACCTTGCCGCTTTCGTCATCTTCTGTGTATTCGGTGACCCTGAAACCGATCTCGTTGTAGAAGGCGACGCTGGCATCCACATCTGCCGAGAACATGTTGAAGTGATCGATGCGCAGCGGTTTCACCCCATTGTAGAGCCTGTATTGTTGATGAATTGGCGCCAGCCGATCCATCTTGACGTAGAACTCCAGTGGCACGCCCCAGGGGTCGCGGGTGCGCAGGGTGCGGCCCATATGGGGGCGTTCGACCCAGTCCACCGGCAGGCCCTTGGCGGCAAAGAATTCGGCTGCCTTGTCCAGATCCGGCTCGTCATAGAGCTTGAAGCCCAGCACACCGACTTCTGCCTCTGCAGCCTGCACCAGCACGATACAGTGGTGGCCACGCTCTTCCATGGCGCGCAGGTAGATGCGTGTGTCGTCTTCCCCGGTGATCTGCAGGCCCAGAATTTCGACATAGAATTTGCGCGACGCGGCCAGGTCGGTGACCCGGTATTCCACATGAGACAGGCGCACAATATTGAAGGGTGGGTAAAGAACGGGGGCGGGAACGGGCATTATGGGCTCCTTGGTTCAGGGCGGCAGCGCGCGGCGGCAAGGGCCAGATCAACAGTCGTCTTGCGCCTTATTGTTAACATGTGTAGTTTATTCGGGTCCCAATGTCAATTCTTTGAAAGGCTGCACTGGCAATTGCATTCCAGTCAGGTTTGAGGCGATAAATGAGCATGAAAAACAAACTGCCCTCTACCTCTCGTTCTTTGCCCATTGCGCTGCTTCGTGCCCGCGAACGGGTCATGGGACCCATCCGCCACCTGCTGAGCGATGTCGATCTGACGGAACAGCAATGGCGGGTCCTGCGTGTTGTGCAGGAAAGCGGCAAAGTTGATCCCACCGAAATCGCCGAGCAGGCCTGCCTGCTTCTGCCCAGCCTGACGCGGATTCTGCAAAAGCTGGAACAGAAGGGACTGATCAGTCGCGAGCAGGACATGGTGGACCGCCGTCGTCAGGTGATCCGCATCACGGCAGCGGGCGAAAAGATCATCGACGCCAATATCGCTGCCAGCATCGCCATTGTGGACCGTACCCGGCAAAAGATGGGCGAAGACCGCTATGAGGCGCTGCTGGATCTGTTGAACCAACTGGACGAGATCGAGCTGTAGTTCGGCTTCGGTATTAGCCGGGACGGCGCAGGAATAGTTGTACATCTGCCACATTGGTGCCGGTCGCGCCGGTGATCAATAACGCCTCTGCGGCTTTCAGCGCGGCGTAGCTGTCATTGTTTGCCAATAGCGCGGCACCATCTTCGCCCGCCTTGGCAATGGTTGCCCAGGTCTGCGGCGTGACAATTCCGCCTGCCGCATCGGTGGGGCCGTCGCGCCCATCGGTGCCGCCCGACAGGAACAGCCAGTCGCCGCTTAGCTCGGTCGCGCCGCGCTGCGCCAGACGCAGGGCCAGTTCCTGATTGCGCCCGCCCCGCCCAGTGCCCTGCAGGCGCACGGTGGTTTCGCCGCCAAAGATCAGCGCCACGGGGGTATCGCTGGGGGCGGACTTGGCGGCCTGCAGGATCTCTTCGGCAGCCTCGGCCACGTCTCCGACAAGATGGTCGCTGACCAGCTCTGCTTGCCAGCCGCGCGCCGTGGCCAGATCCATCATCGCAGCCAGGCTGTGACGGTTTGATCCGATCAACTGGTTCTGCGCCTCTGGCAGCGGCTGGCTTGCTGGGGCGAGGGGCTGTTCCAGGTGGGAGCGCACCGCGGCGGGCAGATCTTGCCAGACCCCGGCCTGTTGCAGCAAGGCGCGGGCCGCTGCTGGTGTTCCCAGGGCAGAGACGGTTGGCCCCGACGCAATGGCGCGCAGATCGTCGCCAATCACATCCGACAGGATATAGGCCTGTACCGGTGCCGGTGCGGCATGGCGCAACAGGCCACCGCCCTTGAGCTGCGATAGCTGCTGGCGCACCAGGTTCAACTCGTTGATCTCCAGCCCCGAGGACAGCAGCGCGGTGCTGACAGCGGCCTTGTCGGCCAGGGTCAGCCCCGGCGCAGGCGCCACCATGAGAGCAGAGCCACCGCCGGATACCAGAACAAAGACACGATCCTTGGCTGTGGTGCGGGACAGGAAATCCAGCACGGCGGCCCCGGCTTCTGCGCTGGTGTGGTCGGGCACCGGATGTGCCCCGGCCAGCACCCTGGCGCCGGGGACGGATTGCAGGTTTTCTGGGTTCGTCACCACCAGCGCCTGGCGCGGTTCAGGGCAATGCGCCAGCATTTCCTGCATCATCGGCACTGCTGCCTTGCCCAGGGCCAGAATATAGCTTTGGCCGCCGGTTTCCAGCGGAGGCAGCGGGGCGGCCTGCAGGGCCTGACGCAGGGCAGCACCGGGATCGGCACGGGCAACAGCGGCGTCAAACAGCGCTCTGGCCTCTTGGTCGAGAGTGTTCATCTCAGGTCCGCCCCTGTTTCTGTTTGCCAGCCGAGGATCTCTTGCTGTGTTACCGCTAAAGCTGGGGCGGTTTTGCCTGACGTCAGGGGGGTGGGTCAAGGGTTGCCGCGAGCGGCATGGCGGCGGTCAGCCCTGCACCTTGGTCCGGCCGGGGCGCTGGCGCTGGCTTTGCTGCGGCCCTTGGGGGGTGATCGCATGCAGCGACAGGCTGTGGTCCATGTTTCGCATTCGGTGCCGCAGCATCTGGCGGCCTAGCCGTGCCAGATCGCCTTGGTGTTCGAGATGGCTGGCGACATTTTCCATTTCGCCTGCACCGTGATGATCAAACAGCAGCGGTGGCAGATCGGCGGCAAATTCAACCAGGGTAAAACGGGAATCGCGCAAAATGCTCAGGTTAGACTCTGATATTTCAGTGCCAAGCGTCTGTTGCCAGAGGCTCGCGCCTTCGGCGCTGCCAAAGTCCAGTTCGGAAAAGGAATAGGAACGCCAGTCGGCGGGCACCTCGCCACGCAGCAGCGGCAACAGCGAGGCACCATCCATGGAGTTGGGGATTTCTTGACCGACCCAGTCCAGAATTGTGGGGGTCAGGTCAATGGATTCAGTGATCTCTTGCACCACCGTGCCGGCGCGCTGGCCATTGCCGGGCATTCGAATGATCAGCGGCGTTTTATAGGCGGCGTCATAGACCGTCATCTTGCCCCAGCTGTGGCGGTCACCCAGCATCTCGCCATGATCCGCGCTAAGCACCACCAGGGTATTGTCTTCCTGGCCGCTGTCTTTCAGAAATTGCAGCACCCGGCCGATATGGGCGTCGACCTCGCTGGCCAGCCCCAGATACAGCGCCCGCAGGGTCTGTATTGTATCATCATTGGGCAGCAGATCCGGATGGCCCAGCACCATAGAGGCCGGGGTTGCCGCCTGAAGCGTCGCGGCAAAAAAGGGATGTAGTGCTGCCTCTGTGGCCTGGCTGCCGTGCCGCTGGGGCAGGGGGAGCTGGGCGGGATCATACAGGGTGTTGTAGGGGGCCGGGGCCACCAGGGGCGGATGCGGGCGGATATAGGTGAGATGGGCAAACCAGCCCGGCTGCCCGTTTTCTTGTGGGTCAACCCTGGCATAGCCGGGCAGGGTGGCCAAAAACCGATTGGTCAAAAAGGCGGTATCGCTGTCTTCGGCGCGGTAGGGGGCGGGGTCGTTCAGCCTTGGCACCCCGCCATCCGGCGCCACCGGTCGGTGCAGATCCCAGTAGCTGTTGAATTTATAGCCCTTGTTTATCAAATCGGCCCGCCAAGGATAGGACATCTCCAGCCGCATCTCGAGCATCTCTTGGAAGCCCTCCATGTGTTGTTCATAGGTGCGGATGGCCGGGTCGTTGGGATGGTGGCGGCCTGGGTCGCGGCTGGTGTCGGTATAGCCAAACAGCATCGGGGTATAGCCCGCCTTGCGCATCTCGTCGGGCAGGGTGGGGATGTCATGGCGCAGCGGCGTGCCATTGCGCACCGACCGGTGGTTCATGGCATATTGCCCGGTCAGAATAGAGGCGCGCGACGGGCCGCAGGGGTTCACCACCGTGTAGTTCTGGGCAAAGCTCACCGCCTCGCCCATCAATGCGCGCAGGTTTGGCAGCGCCACATGGTCGGCCAGCGCCCCTATCAGGCAATCGGCGCGCATTTGGTCGATCAGGATGAACAGCACATTCTTGGGCTGGGGCGCGGCATGGCTCATACGGGGATCCTTTGGGTGCGGTGGGGCAGCGGATGGCGCCGCCAGCTAAGCGCCTTGGCGGTGATTTGAAAAGCAGTTTTGCCACAAGATTGCTGGTTTTTGACCGTTTTATTTGGTTTTTGTGGGTTTTGACTTGTGATTGAGGCCTTTCGCTGCCAGTTTGACAGATGTTTTGCCCGACTGTGGAGTCTGATCCAATGCTACCCTCTGCCACGCCATCCCACCGAGAGGTCGCGCTGCTGGATGCATTGCGCCGTCTTGGGGGATCGGGACGCAGCGCCGAGCTGGCCACTATGCTGGATGTCTCGGAAGAGACCGTGCGCCGCACCATCAAGGCCCTGGCCAAGGTGGGATCCGTCGAGCGGGTGCATGGCGGAGCCCATCTGGTGGGGCCGGGCAGTAATGGTCAGCGGAGCGCCAGCTTTTTCCGCCGCATGGGAGAAAACCCGCAAGAAAAGCAAGAGATTGCCCAGGTGGTCTTGCCGCGCATTCACGATGGTATGACGGTGTTTCTGGACGTGGGCTCCACCACCTCGTTTGTTGCCGAGGCCCTGCGGCTGCGGCGAAACCTGACGGTGGTGACCAATTCCATTGGCGTGGCGCAGCTCCTGGCCAATCACAATGGCAACCGGCTGCACCTGCTGGGCGGCGAGATGCGCAGCGATGATCGTGGTACCTTTGGCCCGGTGGCAGAGCAGCAACTTGCCCGCTTTGCGCTGGATGTGGCGGTGCTCTCGGCGGATGCGCTGTCGGCCAAACACGGGTTGCTGTTCCACAACGCCGCCGAGGCGCAGCTAACCATGACCATCACCGCCGCCGCCGAGCAGGTCTTTGTGGTGACAACCCATGCCAAATTTTCTGAACAGGCCCCCCACCGTGGCCCGCTGCCGCAGCAGCTGGATCTGCTGGTGAGCGACCGTGAACCGGGCAAGAAACTGGCGCGGGCGCTGGTGGACTGGGGTACCGAATTTGCGCTGGCACAGCCAGCCCCCGAAGGAGACTAGACGTGGCGATTTTGACCTTTTTGATCAGCCTGGCGGGCGCCACCATGTTTTTGCTCTTTGCGGTGCGCATGGTGCGTACCGGCATTGAACGCAGCTATGGCGCGTCTTTTCAGCGTCTTTTGACCGGCACCGGTAATCAGGTGCAGGCAGGCGGAGTAGGCATTGGCCTGGCGCTGGTGCTGCAAAGCTCGGCTGCGGTGGCGCTATTGACCACCGGCTTTGCCTCTGGCGGCTATCTGGCCTTTCCCACCGGACTGGCGATTGTGCTGGGGGGCGATCTTGGCTCGGCGCTGATCATTCAGATCTTGTCGTTCAAGCTGGACTGGCTGGTGCCGGTGCTCTTGGCTGTGGGCGGCTATCTTTTTGTCAAAACCGAAGGCAAGAAAACCCGGCAGGCCGGGCGTATCCTGATGGGGATTGCCTTTATCCTGATTTCGCTGCGCTTCCTGCGCGAGGCGATGGATCCGATCCGCGACAGTGCCTTTTTGCCTGTGGTGGCAGGCTATCTGGCGCGGGACTATATCACCGCCTTTCTGGTGGGCGCGGGGCTTGCCTTTGTGATGCATTCCTCTGTGGCGGCCATCCTGATGTGCGTGACCCTGGTGCAGATCGGTGCCATTCCCTTTGCGGCGGGGCTGTCGCTGGTGCTGGGGGCCAATTTTGGCTCGGCCTTTATTCCGGTCTGGCTAAGCCGCGGATTAAGCCAGAGTGCACGGCGCATTCCCTATGCCAATCTGGGGCTGCGCGGTAGCTGGGCGGTGGCCTGCCTGATCGCGGTGAATTCCGCGCTGGGGGCTGGGCTGCTTGAGTGGCCGCAAACCGGGCAGATGCTGGTCTATGTGCATCTGTTGTTCAATGGCTCTTTGTTGATATTGGCGCTGCCGATCTGTCGCCATATCGAACCCTTGATGGTGCGGCTGATGCCAGAACCGCCACCGCCGGACCCCGGCCTGGATGGGCGCCCTGTCAGCGCACTAGAGCCGGGTGTCTATGGCCCACCTGCCCAGGTTCTGGCCAATCTGAAGCGCGAATTGCTGCGGATGTGCGATCTGGTCGAGACCATGTTCCGCCCTCTGGCTGAGCTGTACAAGACCGGCGAGGTCGATCAAATCAAGGCGTTGCAGGCGATGGATGCAGAGGTCAACGCTTGCCTATCGGGTATTCGCTCTTATGTGGCGGATATTCCGGCTGACAGCTTTGACAAGGAAGAGATGAAGCAGGCGCGCGAGATGGTGGAATATGCCATCCGCCTGGAAACTGCCGGCGATGTGGCCTCGCAGCGTCTGGCAGTGCTGGCCGGGCGGCTGCACAAAAAGAACCTGCGGTTCTCGGCCGATGGCTGGGGGGAAATCCTGCGTATGCACGAGGCGATCATGGCCAATCTGCGTCTGGCGTCGAATGTGCTGATCTCGGATGATCTGGAAAGCGCGCGCCTGCTGAACCTGGAAAAGACAGAACTGAAGCGGATGGAACGCGACAGCCGTAAGCGCCACCTGAAACGGTTGCAACGCGGCGAGCGCTATAGTTTCGACACCTCGGATATCCACTTGGAAACCCTGCGCGCCCTGCGTGAATTCAACAGCCATGTTGCAGCGGTATCCTACCCGGTCTTGTACAAGAACGGCCAGCTTCTTGAAACGCGCCTGATCAAAGAGATGGAGGATTCAGAGGTTGGGACATGACGCTAAATCAGGCTCTGATACAGGTATTTAGAGCCTGATTATCCTATTCCACCACCATTTCTTTGATCTGTTTGAGCCACCGCGAAAGGTGCTTTGCCGATGACGCCCTTTGTTGTCTTTATCATCCTTTCGGCGGCGCTGTTGCATGCGGTTTGGAATGCGATTGTCAAAACCGCTGCTGATCGCACCACGACCCTGGGGCTGGTCGCCCTGGGTCATGTGATACCTGGTCTCATCATGGTGATGATCCTACCGCTGCCAGAGCTGGAAAGCCTGGGCTATGTGGCGCTGTCGACGCTGATCCATTTTGGCTATTTCTATATGCTGGGACAGGCTTACAACCATGGCGACCTTAGCGTTGTCTACCCGATCGCCCGCGGTATCGTTCCGGCGCTGGTGGCGCTTTGGGCAATGTTCTTTGCCGATGAGTTCCTGCCGCTGCAGGCCTGGGGCGGCATCATGCTGATCGCGCTGGGTATCCTGCTGAGCAGTTGGAAGACGCTCAAATCCGGGGTTGGGGGCGTGGCACTGCTTTATGCGCTGGGCACCGGGCTTTGTATTTCTTTCTATTCTACCGTGGATGGGCTGGGGGTGCGCCTGTCGGGAAATACGCTGAGCTACTGGGCCTGGGGGGCCGTGGCGCATATATTTGTGACTGTCGTGATCGGGTTGCGCCGCCGCCGGGTTCTGCGGCTGATCCCGCTGCGCAGCTGGGTGATTGGCATCACCGGGGGCTTTGTGTCGATGACGGCCTACGGGCTGGTGCTCTTTGCCAAGAATTTCGCCCCGCTTGGTGCGGTCTCGGCGCTGCGCGAAACCTCGGTGATCTTTGCCGCGCTGATCGGGTTTCTGGTGCTGAAAGAGGGCAACTGGATGCGCCGCCTGGGCGCCGCCATGGTAATGGTCCTGGGGGTTGCACTGATCGGCCTGTCGGTTTGATCCCCCCTTAGAATAGCCGCGCGATACCTCTGGTGGCAAACTGGCGACAGGCTGTAGCTGCGCCGGTGATCTGCCTGCCCAGCTTGCCCATCTGTCTGTTTTATAGGCATTTCCTGGCGTAGGGCTGCGTTCGACATCTGTCATGTTGACGGAATGGGCTATGGCGCGCAAACTCTTGTTACAACACCACCTTATTCTGCCGCAGCTGAGGGGAATCGAGCGGTGTTGTTACAAGACTGGAGCCATGATTTCGCAGTGCTGCGGCATTTTGGCCTTATCAGTTTTTGAAACTGTCACTGTTTGTTGGGCGCAATGCCTCGCACTCTTTCAATATAAAAAAACAATAAGAAACAAGACCAACAACCCACTAGGGAGAAAAATGAACATGACTACCAAATCTAGCGTCACTCGCCGGACCCTGCTGAAAAGCGCCGGTGCGGCTGCTCTCGCAGCGCCGCTCTATTCCAAAAGCGCGCTGGCGTCTTCGGGGGAAGTGAACATTCTGATGTGGTCGGATTATCTGCCGCCTGCCTTCATCGAAGGCTTTGAGGCAAAGACCGGCATCAAGGTAAATTATACTGGTATTGGCTCTAACGAGGAAATCATCAACAAGATGAAGGCCACCAAGGGTCAGGGCTTTGATATTGTTTCGCCGACCAACAACCGGTCGCTGCAGTGGGGCCCGCTGGAACTGCTGAAACCATTCGACATGAGCAAGGTCAACATTGACGCGGTGAACCCGGCGATGGCAAAAATCGGTACATCTGCCTGGAACTTTGACGGCGCCGGCGTGCATTGGCTGCCGCATATCTGGGGCACCGAAGGCATTGCTTATCGCACCGACAAATGGCTGCCAGCGGGCGATGCGCCGTCTTATGGCGATGTCTGGTCCGAAGAAAACGCCGGCAAGACCATGGGTCGGGCCCATTCTATGATGCTGGGTGCCGGGCTCTATATGGAAGCCTCTGGTGAAATGGAGCCGGGGTCTGTCTGGGCCGCCTATGGTGACGAAGACACCATGCGCGATGTCTGGGGCAAGATCACCGACTGGTGCATGGCGCGCAAAAACCGGATCAAGCTGATCTGGAATGATGCCGACACCCAGAAAAACGGTCTGCTGAACGAAGGTGTTGTTGTTGGTCAAACCTGGGATGGTCCACCTCTGGCGCTGAAAGCCGCGGGCGAGCCTGTGCATTATCAAGCCCCTGTTGAAGGTGCGATGGCCTGGGTGGATGGCATGTCCATGCCGGTTGGCGCGAAAAACGAAGAGCAGGTCTATGCCTTCATCGACTATGCCTTTGGCCAGGAAGCCGCCGGCAAGGCGATTGACAGCCATGGCTACAACTCGCCGGTTCTGGGGGCCGATACCTATTCCGGTGAGGTCTACAAAAAGAACTTTGCCGAAGCCTATCCCGGCGACAGCCTGGCCAATCTGAACCCATGGCCTGCCGAAGCGCCTTGGTACGCCGCAGTGCGGACCGAGTTCGTCAACAAGTTCAAAAGCGCCTGATTTGTTTTTGACAAACTGGCCTCCGGTGTTCCGGGGGCCAGTCCAGGCGCCCTGTGCGCAGAACACATCTGAATGAATAGAGCAGCCTGTTTGCACCGGGGGTATTCTCCACCGGGCATTAGAGTTGTGAGCTGAGGAGAGACCACATGAGTGCTGGGGTCGGCGTAGATCTTGAAAACCTCTGGATCCGCTTTGGAGATTTTGTCGCGGTACGCGACGCAAAAGTGCATATCAACGGAGGGGATTTCTTTTCCTTCCTTGGCCCCTCGGGCTGTGGCAAGACAACGATCTTGCGCGCGGTTTCGGGCTTTCTGGAACCCAGCGAAGGCCAAGTGTTGATTGGCGGCAAGGACATGAAGGGGATCGGCCCCAACAAACGTCCCACCGCGCTGATCTTTCAGAACCTTGCCTTGTTTCCGCTGATGAAGGTTTGGGAAAACATCACCTTCTCGATGGAGATCAAGGGGGCCTCTGCGCGGGAGCGTCGCAAGCGCGCGGATGAACTGCTGGATATGATTGCCCTGCCGGATCAGGGCGACAAGCTGCCCTCGGAGCTGTCAGGCGGCCAGCGCCAGCGGGTTGCCATTGCCCGTGCGCTTTGTGCTGAACCCGATGTCTTGCTGCTGGATGAACCGCTCTCGGCGCTGGATCTCAAGCTGCGCCAGCACATGCGCACAGAACTGCGTGAAATCCAGAAACGGGTGGGCATCACCTTTATCTACATCACCCATGACCAGGGCGAAGCCTTGACCATGTCCGACAATATTGCGGTCATGCGGGCCGGTGTCATTGACCAGATTGGCGATGGTAAGACCATCTACAACGACCCTTCGACCGCTTTTGCCGCCTCTTTTGTTGGGGAAAACAACGTCTTTCGTGGCACCGTGAAGCAGGTGCAGGGCGATACCGCCCTGATCGCCACCAATCGATCCGGCGATCTTTTGGCGCGGGTGTCCAGTGCCAATAAGGGCAAGATGAAACCGGGGGACGATGCGATGATGTTCATCCGCCCCGAAGCCTTTGCCCTGGCGCCGGTGGGCAGCGAGGGCGACCATTTTGTCACCGCCACCGTCACCAACGAGGAATTTGAAGGCAATGCCTTCAACATCTTCATGGAAGGCGACGGCGGTAAGGAAATGAAGGTCTCGCTGCCCAATCTGGGCCAGTCCTTTGACAGCCACAAGGGGCAGCCGATGACCCTGCAATATGATGTCCAGAACGCTGTGGCCTTGCCGGCCGGCGATCTGGCCACCGAATAGGGAGACTGGCGATGCCTCGTTTCCTGAAAGAGTTCTTTGACCGCAACGGTCTGGGAATTGGCTCCTTGATGCTGGGGTTGGTGCTGTTCTGGACCATCGGTCTGATCATCCTGCCGCAGCTGTCGATGCTGGACTTCTCTTTTCGGCCCAACCTGCCGCCGCCAGAAATTGGCGGGCCAAAAGACGTCTACACGATGGAAAACTACAAATATCTGGTCTTTGGCCCCGAAGGCGGCAGTCAGGACTATAATGCCGTTGATCTGAAGGTGTTTTACCGCACCCTGATTGCGGCGATCTTTGTCACCATCTTCAACCTGATCCTGTGCTATCCAATCGCCTATTACCTGGCTCAGACCAAGGGCAATCACATCCGCATCTTTGCGCTGATGCTGATCATTCCCTATTGGATCAACGAGATCCTGCGCGCCTTTGCCCTGCGTATTATCTTTGGCGAGACCGGCGTGTTGAACAATCTGCTGGTCGCGGCTGGGGTGTTTGATACCCCGTTTGATTTCATCCGCAACGATATCGCGCTTTATGCGGGGCTGGGCTATGCCTATATCCTGTTGATGATCTTTCCGATCTACAACGTGATCGAAAGCCTGGATCGCAACCAGATCGAAGCTGCCCGCGACATGGGGGCCAGCTGGCCGATGATCCACCGCCGCGTGGTCATCCCCTATGCCAAACCGGGGATTAGCTCGGGCTGTACCATGGTGTTCATGCTGTCTGCCGGGGCACTTGCGGCGCCGCAAATTCTGGGCGGGCCGTCTTCTCTCTGGTTTACCCAGCTGATCTATCAGCAATTCAACGACAACTCTGACTGGCCACAGGGCGCAGCCTATGCCGTGGTGCTGCTGGTCACCTGTATCCTTCTGGTGCTGGCAGTGATGCGCCTGTTCAAGGTGAACATGGGGGATATCGGCAAATGAAGAACCTTTCTCTTATGCGCCTCAGCATCTGGGCCTATCTGGCGATCTTCTTTGCCTATCTGCTAGGGCCTTTGGTGATCATGTCGGTCACCGCCTTCAACTCTCCCGAGTTTCCCCGTGCCACCCCCTGGGAATGCCTGACCTTTGAATGGTTTTCGGCCCTGTTTCAGGACGAACGGATCCTCAACGGTATCAAGAACTCTGTTATGGTGGGCTTTGGCACCGTTATCCTGTCGGTGGCCATGGGGCTGGCTGGGGCCCTGATGCTGACCCAGATCTGGCCCAAGCTGCGGGCGACCTATTACACCATCATCATTGCGCCGATCCTGGTGCCCGGTGTGGTGATCGGTATCTCGACGCTGGTGTTCTGGGACCGGATCAACCGGATGCTGGGGCTGGGGGCGGATAGTTTCCTGTCCAATGGGCTGTTCCTGACGGTGATTGGCCAATCCACCTTTATTGCCAGTTATTGCATGCTGGTGCTGGTGGCGCGCCTGCAGCGTTATGATGCTGCTCTGACAGAGGCGGCGCTGGATCTGGGTGCTACCCATGCGCAGGCCTTTCGCAAGGTTCTTCTGCCCTTCATGAAGCCCGCCATCGCAAGCGCCGCGGTGCTGGCCTTCCTGGCGAGTTTCGAGAACTACAACACCACCACCTTTACCTTTGGCGAATATCCCACTCTGACAATCGAGCTGGCGCAAAAGGTTCGCTATGGCATCACCCCGGCGATTTCGGCGCTGGCCTTTATTATCGTGTTGCTGACGGTCTTTGCCGCGCTGTTCAACGAGGCCAATATCCGTCGCAAGGAACTGGTGCTTGAGGCGCGCAAAGGGGCCACCGTCGAAGAGCTCAGCTCAGGTCGCCTCAAACTGCCCGGCTTTCTCAGTTCTAACTGGGCGGCGGTGGCGCTGGTGATCGTGGCCTGTGCGACGGTGGTCGTGGTGGGGACCGCAACGGTCTATAGCCCGCAGCAGTGTATCGCCGATGTACAGGAGCAAAAGCGCTTGGAGACAGAGATGCGTATCCAGGAGTTGCAGCGCCAGCGCGAACTGCGCCGCGAGCAGCAAGAGGCAGAGCAGGGCAGCACAGCGCCAGCCCAGTCTCAACCTGCGGATAACAACTCTGGCTTTGGTGGCGTCTTTGCCCCCAGTACCCTGTCGGGTGAGGACGAGAGTGGCACTGCTGAGCCTGCGGAGGAAGACTCTGGTTTTGGGGGCGCCTTTGCCCCCAGCACTTTGAGTGGCGATGGCGACTGAGCCCGCGCCCCTACGCCCCCCTCCTGCGCGCCACTGTGCAGGGTGGCATTATCCCCCCCGCCCGACAGCGATGTCGGGCGGGGGGGTTGCATTCATCTGCATCAAATGGGGGGCAGGACACCCTGATGCGGTCTGGCCAGAGGCTTGCTGGTTAAAACACCTGGTGCGTCTGCGGCCAGGGGTGCACCTGACAGCCGCGCCATATGCCAGGCCAGGGCCTGATTGCTGCTGATCACGGGTTTGCCGATGCGCTGCTCCAAATCGTCAATGACGTCCAATGTGCGCAGATTGGTACAGCTGAGAAACACTGCCTGAACCAATGGATCCGCGCCGACCTGCAGTGCGGCAGCATGGATCGAGGCAGGGTCGATGCGGGCGACATTGGCCTCGACCTCTTCACCAAAGGACAGAAGGCTTGGCACCTGAAGGCCTGCGGTCTCAAAGGTTTGGCGCATCGGACCAGAAACAGAGTCTATATAGGGCGAAACCAGCCCGATCGAGGTCAGATCTAGCGCCGCAAAGGCGGCCAGCGTTGCGCCAAGCGGCTGCGCCACATGCCGGGTGGTCAGGGCGCCCTGCACCAGATCAGTCACCCGGTCGGGGCCAATCAGGGTGGTGCCAGAGGTGCAGCCATAGGCGACCACATCAAACGCTACCCTCTGCGGCAAGAGCGCTGCCGCCGCGGGAAGGTCGCGTCCCATCTGGGCGATGGTTTCCGGGGTCAGCGCTGCGCCGGACGGGATGCGATTGACATAGAGCGCGATGTCGCGACTGGGAAACAGGCGGCGAAAATCCTGCTCGATGGTTTCATCCACCTGCAGGACAATCAGACCAAAGGTGGCGGCGGATCCGATTGGTCCGGTCAGCTGATATGGGAAGTGCTGCATGGCGCTGGGCTCCTGGTAGGGAAAAGGCGAGGCGCAGCTTTGCCAGTTCTGGCCGCCACTGCAAGGCTGCTAACTGATGGTGGGCTTTGTGTTTGGCGCTCGCTGCCCAAGGGGCACTGCCTGTCAGGTCGGGGCGGTGCAGACCACTTTTGGCCCTGAACGCCATATATTTACCCCAGTTGGGCCGACTCCCTACCGTTTTTTCATGACAGAACTACGGCTTGAAGCGGAGATCCCCACCGGCCCAAGGCCAGTGTTGGCAGGCGATCCGCAGGTGCAGGTAAGGGCTTGGTAGGGCGTCATGGCTGTTTTAGACAATGCAATCTGGTTGACCGGGGCAGGTGGCAGCGCCGAAGACGGCAGCACCACCCTGTCCGAAGCGGGGCAGAGTACCACGGTCACCGGGCGCTTTACTGCTGCAGCCTGGGATGCCAGCCAGTCCGGCACCGCAGTTTCGGATTTCGGCGCCTTCGGGGTCACCGGGCCGATCACCGCGGAATATGGGTTTTCCAATCCCATTACCCAGCTTGCCTTTGATCTACAGCATGTGAATGCCTCTGGCAGCAGCCATGACGACAAGTTCACCCTGCGCATTTTGGATGCCTCTGGTGTACTGGTCCCGGCGGATGAAGTAATCGCAGGCCTGACCGGCGTGACCCACCATAGCATCACCACAAACCCGGATGGCACCGTTTCCATCGAGGCAGAGGGCAGCAGTGCTGATGATATTGGCGTGGCACTGGAGGGGCCGATCTCGGCGCTGGTGGTGACCTATGAAAATGGCGCTGATGCACCGCAGTCAGGCGGCGCGGGAATTTCGGATCTGTCATTTTCTATCCCGCCACCGCTGGATTACCAGGTTGAGGGCACCGCCGGTGATGACCTGATCGATGCAAGCTATCTGGGCGATCCCGAAGGCGACCGGGTCGACAACAGCGATGCGCAGGATGGCTCTCAGGATGACACGATTCTGGCGGGCGATGGCAATGACACCGTACTTGCGGGGGATGGAGACGATTCCATCGAGGCCGGCGATGGCAATGATTACGTCGAGGGCGGTGAGGGCGATGATACGCTGCGCGGCGGCTGGGGCGACGATACGCTTTATGGCGGTGCGGGGAATGACAAGCTCGAAGGGCTTTATGGCAATGACCTGATCTATGCGGGCGCTGGCGATGATCATGTCTTTGGCCGTGACCAGGATGACCTGATCTATGGCGAAGACGGCAACGATACCCTGATCGGCAGCAAGGGCACAGATACTGTCTGGGGCGGCGCGGGTAATGACACCCTGGCGGGCAGCCAGGGCAATGACGAAATGCATGGCGGCGCAGGCAATGACCTGGTGTTTATTGGCGTTCATGAAGATTCCGACCGGATCTTTCTGGATGAAGGCAATGACTTCCTGGATGGGGGCTCGGCCGGGTCATCGTTTTACGGCGAAGGCGGCACTGGCGATGACCGGATGAACAGCGGCGTCGGCGATGACACCCTGCTGGGCGATGCGGGCCGCGACAGCCTGGATGGCGGCGCGGGGGCTGATCATCTGGATGGCGGTGCGGATGACGACAGCATCGTCGGCGGCACCGGAAATGACACGCTGATCGGTGGCACCGGCGCAGATACCCTGCAGGGCGGTGATGACCGTGATATCATTTTTGGCGGCAGCGGCGATCTGGTGGATGGCGGCGAGGGCGGCGATGACCACGATGTGCTGGACCTGCGCGGTGCAGGGCGCAGCACGGTCACCTTTGACCCGGCGAATAGCGAGGCCGGCCGGGTCGATTTTCTGGATGACGCGGGCAAGGTCACAGGCAGCCTGAAGTTTTCCAATATCGAAGAGGTAATCCCAGAGACGGTGGCCTGTTTCACCCCCGGCACCCTTGTGTTGACCCCAGCTGGGCAGATCCCGGTGGAAGAAATCACAGAGGGGGCGCGGGTTTGCACGCTGGATCACGGGGTCCAGCGGGTGCGCTGGGTTGGGGTGCGCCATCTTGATGCCCTGGATCTGGCTGCGCGACCCTGGTTTTGCCCGGTGCGGATCATGGCGGGGGCCCTGGGGGACAACCAGCCCAAGCAGGATTTGCTTGTGTCGCCCCAGCACCGCATGTTGCTAAGTGGCGCCCATGCAGAAATGTTGTTTGGCACCGCAGAGGTTCTGGCCGCCGCCCAGAGCCTGGTGAATGGGCGCTCAATCCTACGCGCCGAACCTGGCTCGGTGACCTATATTCATCTGCTGTTTGATAGCCATGAAATCATCTGTGCCAATGGCGCCTGGAGCGAGAGTTTTCAGCCCGGCGAGCAAACGCTGTCCGGTATGGCGGCGGCGCAGCGGGCCGAGGTCCTTGCCCTGTTTCCCAAAGCGGCGTTGATCGGCAAGCGCTTTGCCGCGGCCCGCCCATCGCTGAAATCCTATGAGGTGGAGATATTGCAGAGCTTTGCAGGCCCGTTGACAGGTGCGCTTGAGGGGGTGCAGTGATCCAGGGGGAAATCTTGGGCGCTGGGGCTAAATGCGCAGGAAACGGGTCGCGCTGCGCGCTGCTCCCCCGCAGGGTTGGGGTCTCTCTGCCCCCTTGTTGAAGAAAGCGCGCCCCGTGACCAAACCTGCCTCTCCTGCAATTGATCTGACTGCCGGATTCTTGCTGGCGGCGCTGGCGCTGGTCTGGGGCGGATCGTTCTTTTTTGCCGAGATCGCATTGCGGGCGCTGCCGCCGCTGACCATCACCCTGTTTCGTGTGACCCTGGCCCTGCCACTGTTGTGTCTGGTGCTGCGCTACAAACGGATTGCCCTGCCAAGAGATTGGCGGATCTGGCGGGCCTATCTTGTCATGGGGGGGCTGAATAACGCGCTGCCGTTTTCGCTGATCTTCTGGGGGCAGACCCAGATCGAAAGCGGGCTGGCCTCGATTTTGAACGGGACCACGGCGATGTTTGGCGCTGTGGCAGCGGGGCTGTTGTTGAAGGATGAGCCACTGACACCGGCAAAACTCATCGGGGCGGCCCTGGGCGGGCTGGGGGTTGTGGTGATCATGGGGCCTGCGGCCCTGGCCGATCTGGATTTGCGCAGCCTGGGCCAGCTTGCTGTGCTGGGGGCCGCCCTGTCCTATGCCCTGGCCAGTGTCTGGGGCAAGCGCCATCTGGCGGGGCAACCACCGCTGATGAATGCGCTGGGGATGCTATTGGGCAGCACGGTCTTGATGCTGCCGGTGGCGCTCTATGTTGATGGACCGCCGCGGTTTGATTTCGGCGCTGAAACCTGGGGCGCGCTGCTGGGGATTGCGTTGCTGTCCACGGCTCTGGCCTATCTGCTGTATTTTGAGATATTGCGCCGGGCTGGTTCGGCCAATCTGATGCTGGTGACCCTGCTGATCCCGCCCGTTGCGGTAAGCCTGGGGGCGGTGCTGCTGGCCGAGCGCTTGCCGCAGGAGGCCTATCTGGGATTTCTGGTGATCGGTCTGGGCCTGGTGGTCAGTGATGGCCGCCTGCCAAGAAAGATCCTGAACAGGCGGCGCGGGGGCGTCGATGCGCCCTGAAGGATTAGTGACCTTCCTTCACCGCATCCGGGTGGGCCGCCGCAAAGGCGGGGTGTGAGATGCAGCTTTCCTCTACGGTGCAGATCCGTGGCAGATCGGAAAAATCGACCTCCCAGCGACGCGCATTATAGAGCTGCGGCATCAGGCAGATATCGGCAAGGCCAGGCCGGTCTGCAGTACAGAACGGCGCGGCGTCATAGGCCTGCAACAGCTGTTCAAAGGCCTGCAATCCGGGGCGGATAAAATGCTGCATCCAGCGGCCGGGCATATCCTTGGCCCCATCGGATAGCAGAGTGGCCTGTTTGGCCACCTGCAGATTGCAGACCGGATGCAGATCAACCGCAATGCTATGGGCCAGCGCCTGGGCCTGGGCCCGCGCCGCCGGATCCTTTGGCAGCAGACCCAGATCGCGGGTTTGATCCAGATAGTCCAGTATCGCCAGCGATTGGGTCAGGCGCAGCCCGTCGATATCCAGCACCGGCACCAGACCCTGTGGATTACGCGCCAGATGGGCGGGGCTTTTGTGTTCGCCTTTGACCAGGTCCACCGCGATGGCACGATAGGGAATGTCGGCAAGGTTCAGCGCAATGCGCAGCCGATAACTGGCCGAAGAGCGCCAGTAGTCATAGAGGACCACCTCAGACATCCTTGGTTCCCTTGGCTGATGGCAGCGCGGCGGCGGCCAGCGCCTGTTGCAGCACCGCAGTGTCGCCAATGTGATTGGCCAATAGCAGGATCAGCCGGGCGTTGAAGGCCTCGCTATCGGCTTTATCCCGCCCCTCATGGGCGGCAAGCAGATCGGCGTAGAAATCATCGGCGCAATTGATATTTGGCTCCAGGATCAGCTTTGTATCAGACATCTCGGGTTACTCCTTTCCAACGGCGCGGCGCAGGGCGGCGCGGAATTGGTTGTCGTCATAAGAGGGACGGCGGGCCGCGACATGCTGATCGGGCCGGATCAGGTAGACGCCGCTTGGGGCCTTGCCCAGATAGCGATCTTGCAGCGCCCCGGTTTTGTCATCCTTGACCGAGAGAGCCAGACGTTTCACGGTGAGGCCTGCTTCGGTAATTTCATCAGGCGCGTCCGCGTCGATGGTCAGCAGGATAAACTGATTACCCAGCTTTGGCAGCAGGAAATCATCCCCCAGCGGTGCATCGGGGCAGGCCGATCCTGGCCGGGTGCGCTCTGGTCCATCGGTCAGGGCATCTGCCGAATTCAGCGGCGATCCATCATAGGTGCAGGGCTGTGACAGGCGACCGGAATTCACCAATGGGCGGGCAAAGGCATAGTGCTCGCTGAGGTCGAGCACCGCATCGCGCAACAGCCGCGACATCTCTGACTTGGGGGTGATGAAATCGGTAGAGCGGCTGGAGTTGAGGATGTTTTCCTCGGCACCCTGCACCCGCTCCAGGTTATAGCTGTCTAGCAGGCTCTCAGGGGCCTTGCCGTCGATCACCAGTTTCAGTTTCCAGCACAGGTTGTCGGTATCCTGCAGGCCGGAATTGGCACCGCGTGCTCCAAAGGGAGAGACCTGATGCGCCGCATCGCCGGCAAACAGCACCCGACCGTGGCGGAAATCTTCCATCCGGCGGCATTGGAAAGTGTAGATAGAGACCCACTCGAGCTCAAATTCCACCTCGTCGCCCAGCATGGCCTTGAGACGGGGAATGACATTTTCGGGGCGTTTCTCGCGCTCTTTGTCGATATCCCAGCCCAGCTGCAGATCAATGCGCCAAACACCGTCGGGCTGTTTGTGCAACAGCGCTGATTGGCCCCTGTTGAAGGGGGGATCAAACCAGAACCAGCGCTCGGTCGGGAAATCGGCCTCCATCACCACATCGGCAATCAGGAAGTTGTCTTCAAAGATGCGGCCAACAAAATCCAGCCCCAGCATGCGCCGGGTCGGCGATCCGGCACCATCACAGGCGATCAGCCAGTCTGCCTCCAGGTTATAGGCGCCTTCGGGGGTATCGATTTCCAGCGTGACATGGTCGGGGTGGGTGCCGATGGCCGAGACCTTGTTGCGACCGCGGATCTCGATTGGTGCGCCCTGATCTTGCAGTTCGCGGACTCGATCAACCAGATAGGCTTCAAGGTAATACTGCTGCAGGTTGATAAAGGCGGGGCGCTGATGGCCTGCTTCCGGCAGCAGGTCAAAATCATAGACCTGCCGGTCATCAAAGAAGACCTTGCCCTTGTTCCACAGCACCCCCTTGTCGATCATCGGCTGGCCACAGCCCAGACGATCAAGGATCTCTAGTGGTCGTTTGGCAAAACAGATGGCACGCGAGCCAAAGCTCACCTTGTCGTTTTCATCGAGGATCACGACCTCGACACCTTCCTGCGCCAGTTCGATCCCGGCAGCCAGGCCAATCGGGCCGGCGCCAACCACCACCACGCGGTGGCGGACCGGGGCGGCACTGTCCTGATCCGCATGGCGGGCATAGGGATACATCGGGATTTCAAAGATCTTGCTCATCTGGTCTCCTCCCAAAGGGGGTGCCAATCCTGATCATCTGATCGGCACAACGTCTCTGTGTCCCGGCAAGCTAGCCCTGCCGGGAGGACATCCTATCGTCTCATATGTTTCAGCCCGGCGGTACGATCTGGATCAAAGCGCGCCGTTGCAGGCTGTCACATCAGCGTGTGCGTGGACACGCGTTCACCCCTGCAGTGCGGCCCACATCTCCAGATCGCGTTCGGCGGTCCAGATACGTGGTGTGTCAATACCTCGGGCCTCGTCAAAGGCGCGGGCCACGTTGAAGGGCAGGCAGTGTTCGTAGATGGCATAGTCTTTGAACTTGGGGTCACATTCGGCGCGCACCGCATCCCAGGCCTCTTTCAGGGTGCCGTTGCGGGCGGCAACCCGTGCTGCAGGGCGATAGGTGCTTTCCACAAAATCGCGGGTGTTTTCAATCGCCGCGTTGACCATTTCCTTGCCAACCAGCGCGTCACCGCGACCGGGGGCAATGGCGTCCACGTCAAAGGCCGCGATATTGTCCAGGGTATCCCCCCAGTCGCTGAAGTGACCGTCACCGCAATAGCAGGCAGAGTGGTATTCAACGATGTCACCGGTGAACATCACGTTCTCATCCGGCACATGCACCACAATGTCCCCCGCTGTATGGGCGCGGCCCAGATGCATCAGGTCGATGCGGCGATTGCCAAGATAGACGGTCATATCTTCGCTGAAGGTGGTGGTGGGATAGGTCAGGCCGGGAATGCTCTCGTGGCCTTCAAACAGGCGCGGGAAACGCTGGAATTCGCTGTCCCAGTCTTCCTGGCCCCGTTCCACCACCATGGCGCGGGCGGCATCGCCCATGATCACCTGACCAGCACCAAAAGCCGAGGCCCCCAGCACCCGCACAGCGTGATAGTGGGTCAGCACCACATGGCTGATGGGTTTGTCGGTCACCGAGCGCACGCATTCGATCACCTTGTTGGCCAGACGGGGGGTCGCCTGGGCCTCAATAATCATCACGCTCTCATCGCCGATGATGACGCCAGAGTTGGGATCGCCCTCGGCGGTGAAGGCATAGATGTCCTTGCCCACTTCGCTAAAGGTGATTTTCTTTTCGCTCATGTCCCCTTGGGACGCAAATGCCTTGGCCATGTCTCTATCCTTTTGTCACGGGTCAGGGGCGGTGAACCCGCCGCTGACAAATATCTAATCGGCCTGCCGTCAGGCAACCGGAGGCCAGACCTTGGCCGGCAGGATCTGGCCCGTGCAATCGCCAAACCCGATGGTAAAGCCATCACCTCGGGCATTGCCGCGCAGCGTCAGGGTGTCGCCATCCTCGATGAAGCCACGGCTTTCGCCAGTTTCCAGGGTAAAAGGCTCGCGCCCGGCCCAGCTCAGCTCCATGAGCGAACCGAACTCGGACCGCTCGGCGCCCGAAATGGTGCCAGAGCCCAGCAGGTCGCCTGTGTTCATCTCGCAGCCACCAATAGCATGATGACACAGCTGCTCCGCCGCCGAGTAATACATCCGGTTGTAGTTGGTCTTGGCAATGGAAGAGGCCGTCGCCGCGCCTTCGGGCTGCATCAGAACTTCCAACTCGATGTCATACAGGCCGTCCTTGCTGCCATTCAGATAGGGCAGCAGCTCTTTCTCGCGGGCCGGGGTCGGGGCACGGAAGCTTTCCAGCGCCGCAGCGGTGACGATCCAGGGCGAAATCGAGGTGCCAAAGGCCTTGCCCTGGAACGGGCCAAGCGGCTGGTATTCCCAGCCCTGAATGTCGCGGGCCGACCAGTCGTTCAGCAGCACATAGCCAAAGATCATCGCATCGGCTTCATCGACGGTGATTGGCTGGCCAAATTCAGATCCGGTGCCAACAATGGCGCCCATCTCCAGTTCGATGTCCAGACGTTTGGTCGGCCCAAAGGATGGCATTTCGGCGTCCGGCGCCTTGGTCTGGCCATTGGGGCGGTGAATCGGCGTGCCGGAGACCACAACAGAGGAGGCGCGCCCATTATAACCAATGGGAATGTGCAACCAGTTGGCGGGCAGATCCGGGGAGCCCCGCAGGATCGCCCCCATGTTTTTGGCGTGCTGCATACCGGCATAAAAATCGGTATATTCTGCCACGGCCAACGGCATGTGCAGCTCGGCCTCTGCCTGGGCCGTCAACAGCGGCTCCAGCTTGGCCTGCTCGGCCGCGCCTTCGGCCAACAGCGCTGTCAGCCGTTCCCGCAGGGCAGCCCAGACCGCTGGCCCTTCCTCCATCATCTCGTTCCAGAAGGGCATCTCAAACAGCGGATAGTCCGCCAGCTGCAGCAAACCGGCTTCTTCGGCGGCCTGGCAATCCAGGATCATATCGCCAATGGCCACGCCACAACGCGGATCACTCTCTTTGGTCGAAAACACACCATAGGGCAGGTTGTTCAAGGGAAAGGGGTGTGCGGCATCATTGGCCGAGCTCACCCAGGATTTCAGAAGCGGCATAGAGCCTCCAGTCGGTTGCAAGATCCGCAGATCTCATTTCATCTTTCCGGAAATACCTCCGGGGGTGAATGGGCCCTGAAAGGGCCCAGAGGGGGGCGGCGCCCCCTTCTGTTTGTTCTTGGTCTACCCGCAGCCTATTTCATACCGGGCGTGCCGTCGAATTTCTTCTCGATGTCGCTCCAGCACTCGATGTAGTCATCCTGCATCGGGGCTTCCTTGGCGGCGAATTCGGTCAGATGCTGCGGGAAACGGGTTTCAATCATAAAGGACATGGTATTTGCCAGCTTCTCCGGGCCGAGGTTGGAATTGGACGCCCCTTCAAAGGCGTCTTTGTCCGGCCCATGCGGGATCATCATATTGTGCAGGCTCATGCCGCCGGGGATGAAGCCCTCTGGCTTGGCGTCATACTGGCCATAGATATTGCCCATCAGTTCGGACATGATGTTCTTGTGATACCAAGGCGGACGGAAGGTGTTTTCGGCCACCATCCAGCGATCACGGAACAGCACAAAGTCGATATTGGCCGTTCCTGGCACGCCCGAAGGCGCGGTCAGCACGGTGAAAATCGACGGATCCGGGTGATCGAACAGGATTGCACCCACCGGGCAATAGGTCTTCAGATCATATTTGTAGGGTGCATAGTTGCCGTGCCAGGCGACCACATCCAGCGGCGATTGTGCGATCTGTGTCTCATGGAACTGCCCGCACCATTTCATTGTCAGGCTTGATGGGGTTTCGCGGTCTTCGAAGGCCGCGACGGGCGCCTTGAAGTCACGCGGGTTTGCCAGACAATTGGCACCAATCGGGCCACGGCCGGGCAGTTCAAATTTTTGCCCGTAATTTTCGCAGACAAAGCCGCGAGCCGGGCCGTCCAGCACTTCGACGCGATAGACCAGGCCGCGCGGAATGATGGCGATTTCCTGCGGTTCCACATCAATAATACCCAGCTCGGTGGCAAAGCGCAGGCGGCCTTCCTGAGGGATCACCAGCATTTCGGAATCGGCCGAAAAGAAATAGGCGTCCTGCATGCTTTCTGTCACCAGATAGACATGGGTGGCCATGCCGACCTGGGTGTTCACATCCCCGGCGGTGGTCATGGTTTTCATGCCGGTCAGCCAGGTCAGTTTTTGCCCGTCATGGGCCACCGGATCCCAGCGATACTGGCCAAGGCTGGCCAGATCCGGGTCGATACAGGGGGCGGATTTCCAATAGGGCAGGTCGATCTTGGTATAGCGATGCGAATGTTTCACCGAGGGGCGGATGCGATAGCACCATGTCCGCTCGGGTGGGTTGGCGGTGAACGCGGTGCCCGAGAGCTGCTCGCCATAAAGGCCGTAGTTGCATTTCTGAGGGCTGTTCATCCCCTGCGGCAATGCGCCGGGCAGGGCTTCACTTTCAAAATCATTGCCAAAACCGGGCAAGTAACCTTCATGCGGGCCAGCAAGTGAGGGGGCCTGAGTCAGTGGGTGTGAATCCGCAGCTTTGTTCATGTCGACGCTCCTTTTCTTCTTGCCGAATTAATAGTTGTTTTTGTAACTAACAAGGGTGAGGAGTATACCATGACTGAAAAAGATGATTTTTCGCTGCAGGATTTTCTACCCTTCTTGCTGAACCGCGCTGCCGAGGATGCTTCGCTGGCTTTTCAGGCGCATTACAAGAATCGCTATGGCATGCTGCGCAATGAATGGCGGGTGCTGTTTCATCTGGGGGTGTTTGGCCAGATGACGGCCAAGGAAATTGGCCAGCGGGCCAAGATCCACAAGACCAAGATCAGCCGCGCGGTGGCCAAATTGGCGGAACGCCGCTTTGTGTCGCGCAGCCGGGATGAAAAGGATCGCCGAGCAGAACATTTGCGGCTTACGCCTGCGGGCGAAGCAGCCTATCGTGATCTGCGCGCCGAGGCACAGAGCTATGACGCCCAGCTGGCGGCACGCTTTGACCCGCAAGAGGTCGCTTTGCTGCTGCGCATGCTGCGCAAGCTGGCATCAATAGAAGAGCCAGTTTCTAGCGCGCCAGAGCGAGATCGAGATTGAAGCCTGCGGGCGAATGACAAAGAGGTAGAGCCAGCATGGACAGTGTGGATGCAAGAACGGCAGAGTTGATCCCCTGGTTGATCGAGCTCGGATTGCGCAGCAGTGGCCGCCAGGAGCTCCTGAACACCTTTTGCGAAAAACTGGTGGAACAGGGCGTGCCGCTTTGGCGGTTCCACCTGGCACAGCGGGCCTACCACCCGAAGTTTGGCGGCATTGGCTATAACTGGACCCGCAGCGGCGGCATTAGCCATGAACACTATGAACGGCGCCAAACCCCGCGCGAGGCCTGGCTCAGAAGCCCCTTTTATCAGCTGCTGGAGCGCAACATTGATGTGTTTCAGTCTGATCTGACTGGCCCGTTGCTGACCCGGCACCCCCTGCTGCAAGAGCTCAAGGATCAGGGGGCAAGCGAATATCTGGCCCTGGCCTTGCGCTTTACCGAAGATAACACTGTCGCTGATCCCAATGCCCCACCGGAAGGGGTTCTGGCCTCCTGGACCTGTGATCGTGTCGGCGGGTTCTCAGACCAGGACAAGGCGCTGATCCAGGCGCTTTATCCGGTGTTGGGGCTGGCATTGAAATCGATTTCAAACCGGCAGATGGCCAGTGACCTGTTGCAAACCTATCTGGGCCGCGATCCGGGGGTGCGGGTGCTTTCGGGGGAATTTCAGCGCGGATCGTCAAATGAGATCGATGCGGTGATTGGCCTGTTCGACCTGAAAGGCTTTACCAGCCTCGCCGGAGAGCTGCCGGGGCCTGCGCTGATCGAAATGCTGAACGACTATTTTGGTATCGCGGTTGAAACGACACATGCCCATGGCGGCAATATCCTGAAGTTCCTTGGTGATGGGGTGCTGGGTATGTTCAACCTTGGCTCCCTGGAGGAGGATGCGAAGGCGGCGCTGGACGCCTCGGCAGAGCTGTCTCGCCGGATCAGCCTGCGCAATGAAGAACGCGCGGCAAGCGGGCTACCGGTTGCCGATTGGACGCTGGCCCTGCATGCCGGGCGTATTCTGTATGGGAATATCGGTGCAGAAAATCGGCTGGATTTCACTGTGATCGGCCCCGCCGTCAATCAAACCGCCCGGATTGCCGACATGCACCGATCGGTGGGCCAGAACCTGATTTTCTCGCAGGTGGTACAGCGTGCGGCCGCTGGCGGTGCGCATGACATGGTTTCCCTTGGGCGCTATATGCTGCGCGGAGTCAGTGAACCGATGGAGCTGTTTACCATCTACCGACCACATGACGCCATGCCATCCCTGGCGCCGCATGCCAGGGATTAGGCTCTGAACTGCGTTTGTACCTGCCGAGGCTAGATATCGATTTCCACACCGGGCAGGTTCACGGCTTTCATCATGTCGCGCAGCTCTTGCCGGGCGGCGATGTTGGAAATGTTCAGCTGCTTGATGCCAATATCCTTGAGGTCAAGCAGCGTCAGGCCACGCGGGAACAACTCGCGGAAGATCACCCGCTCGGAAAAGCCGGGGGCCACGCGAAAGCCGATGCGCTTTGACAGCATGTTGATGGCGCGTTCCATCTTTTCCTTGTTGACCATGCGCTGGGTGCCAACCCGGTTGCGGATCACCACCCAGTCGATGGGCTTGAGGCCAGCCTGGGCGCGCAGCTGGCGGGCATTCCAGACCATCTCTGAATAGACCGAGGGGCCCGTGATCTTTTCGCCCTTCTGGTCGGTATGGGCCAGAAGGTCAAAATCAACAAAGCTGTCGTTCAGCGGGGTGATCAGGGTATCGGCCAATGAGTGGGCCACCTGGCTCAACCGTGTGTGCGATCCCGGACAGTCGATCAGAATGAAATCATTGTCCGGTTCCAGGCTGGATACGGCGGCCGACAGGCGATGATCGTAGACGTTTTCGCCCGGCTGCAGGCTGTCGGCGTCGATCTCGGGAAGTTCGTGCAGTTCCACCAGCGGCAGGTCCAGCGCCGCCTTGGTCATGAATTCCTTGCGGTTCTCCAGATAGCGCCCCAGGGAACGCTGCCGCAGGTCGAGATCGAGGGCGGCCACTTTATGCCCCATGCGGGCCAGGGTTGTTGCCACATGGATAGAGACGGTGGACTTGCCTGCGCCGCCCTTTTCGTTACCGACGACTATGATATGCGCCATCTTTTTGTCCCTTTGGTTCGCCGCGCTACGCGGGCCTGTTGTTGGCGCGACTATAGAGTCGGGGCGAATCAATGAAAAGCGCTCAAATGCGGCCAAAGCCCCAAGTTAGGGCCTGATATAGATCTCATTTGACGGGCTGGCGGGGGCGTTGAACCGCGCTGTGGCGAAACAGGGCTGGTGACAAAAAAATGCCGCCCCCGAGAGGAGCGGCATTTCTGAAAACCAAAAGCTTTGGGTGCTTAGAAGCCCAGGCCTTCGTATTTCTTTTTGAACTTGGAGACGCGGCCGCCGGCATCCATCAGACGGGTGTTACCACCGGTCCAGGCAGGGTGCACTGTGGGATCGATGTCCAGCGACATCTGGTCGCCGTCTTTGCCCCAGGTGGAGCGCATCTTCAGAATGGTGCCATCGGTCATTTTGACGTCGATGAAGTGGTAATCGGGGTGAATATCTTTTTTCATGATACCGCTCCTCAGGCCTTTTTGGCTTTGTAGTGTGAATCTTCAGCGATCCGTGCGGACTTACCGCGCAGGGCGCGCAGGTAGTACAGTTTGGCGCGACGCACGCGGCCACGACGCACGACGGCGATGCTGTCGATATTGGTGGAATGCAGGGGGAACACACGTTCCACGCCTTCACCAAAGGAAATTTTGCGCACGGTGAACGACCCGGAGATGCCCGAACCGTTTTTACGGCTGATGCAAACGCCTTCGTAGTTCTGAACACGCGAGCGCGAGCCCTCGGTCACTTTGTAACCGACGCGGATGGTATCACCGGCTTTGAAATCGGGGATGTCTTTCCCCAGGGCGGCAACTTGTTCCGCCTCCAGCTGTGCGATCAGGTTCATCTGATCTTCTCCTATTTTGCTCGTGGTTTTTTCCACGAAGTTTTGCGCGTCCTCAGAGCTCTTGGTCTTCACCGGGTCCCGCATTGCAGCCCGCCAGAGGTTAGGTCGTCCGTTCGCTTAAGCTGTTGGTTCGGGCTGCGCTACAGGGGCCGAAGAAGGCCAGGCAGGGTCGTGCAGTCCAATCACCAACGACTCGGAGACACGAAAAGCGAATCCAAGTAGGCGGTCTGTAGGCGATATGCGCCCCTGGATCAAGGGCGCAGAGCGGTCAGAGACCTTTGTTTTACTGCTTTTGCAGCAGCGCACCAAAGAAGTTGATGCCAGTTTCCAGGTTCTCGACCGAAAGCCGTTCGTTGATACCGTGAAACCGCTTCAGATCGCTGCCGTCGATCTTGAAGGGATTGATCCGATAGGCTGCATCGGCGGCCTGGGCGTAGTGGCGCGCATCGGTTGCGGCAATGGTCAGGCCGGGCACGGTGGCGAGCGGACCAAAGGCGGCAAAAATGGCGTCCTTGATGTCCAGATAGCCCGGCCCATCCGAGGCAGAGACCGGCGAGGCGGCACTGGCAAAGCTGGGATCCAGCCGGATCTCGATCTCTGGGTCGTCGATGGTGGTGCGGACATGTTCGACAATACTGTCGACGCTGTCGCGCGGATGAATGCGAAAGTTGACGGTGGCAGTCGCCTTGGCGGCCAGCACGTTTTCCTTGCTTGATCCTGACAGCATGGTGGGGGCGGTGGTGGTGCGCAGCATTGCGTCGGTTGACGGCGCGCCGGACAGGATGCCTTCCAGTACCGGGTTGAACAGCCAGCGATTGGCAAAGATCACGCGTTTGTCGATGGGAAAGTAGCGCCCAAGCGCATCAAAGAATTCTTCTGAAATTCCGTTCAGCCCACCGGGAACCGGGTTTGCCTGCAGCCGATCTACCGCGCGGGCAATACGCCCCACCGCCGTGACGCGCGGTGGCATAGAGGAATGCCCACCGGGAGATGTCGCTACCAAATCCAGTGTCACATAGCCCTTTTCCGACAGGTTGATGCTGGCCACCGGCTGAGTCAGGCCGGGGATGATCTCGTCCAGCACAAAAGAACCCTCATCCAGGGCCCAGGCCAGCTGTACGCCCTGGGCTGTCAGATGTTCAGCCACTGCCTTGGCACCATCACCGCCGATTTCTTCATCGCCGCCAAAGCTGAAATAGACGGTGCGTTTGGGCGTGAACCCCTGTTGGATCATATGTTCGGCAGCGCTGAGCATGGCAACCAGTGCGCCCTTGTTGTCGAGCGTGCCCCGCCCCCAGACAAAACCATCCGCCACAGTGCCGGCAAAGGGCGCGTGATCCCAGTGCTGCAGCGATCCGGGCGGGATCGGCACCACATCGTAATGCGCCGCCAAGAGCACGGGTTGCAGGCTGCTATCGCTGCCCTGCCATTTGTACAGTGGCGTCTGCGCGGCCAGAACCTCGCGGCTCATGGTGGCATGAACGACCGGGTAGCTTTGTTCCAGAAACTGCAGGAAGGCGGCAAAATCGGGCCGGGTCAGATCGTCAGACACGGTTTCAAACTGCACCGCCTGCGACAGGATTTCAGTGGCCGCAACAGTATCGGCCCCCAGGGCAAAGCTATTGGCTGTGGCAGTGGCCTCGGGTGGGGTGTAGCGCATCGTATTGATGGTCAGCACCGCCCCAAGTACCAGGATCAGCACAAACAACCCGGCCAGAATGCGCAGCAAAATACGAAGCATCAGAAATCTCCTGTGTGTAAATGCCTCGCAGTGTCACCAGAGGCCTGCCAATCAGTCACGTGATCTGACCATCTTGCCCAGAGGAGCCGCCTCTGTCCCGGTTGACGAGGCGTCACTTGGCCCTGTCTTTGCCTCTGGGTGTTTTTGGCGGTGTCTTGGCCTCATGCGCCTGCCACAGATCGGGACGGCGGGTGCGGGTGATCTCTTCGGACATCTTCTGGCGCCATTCCGCAACCTTGCCGTGATGGCCGGACATCAGCACCTCGGGGATCTTACGGCCCTGCCATTCGGCGGGGCGGGTATATTGCGGATGCTCCAACAGACCAGAGGAAAAGCTTTCTTCTTCGGTCGAGGCCTGATTGCCCAGCACACCGGGGATCAGGCGTACGGTGGCGTCGATCAGCGCCTGGGCGGCCAGCTCTCCGCCAGTCATGACAAAATCCCCGAGCGAGACCTCTTGGATGTTGTAGTGTTCCAGCACCCGTTCATCGACCCCTTCAAAACGACCGCAGAGCAGCGTCATGCCATCACAGCGCGCCAGGCTTTGCATCATCGCCTGATCCATCGGTTTGCCGCGCGGGGTCAGGTAGATCAGCGGCCAGTTGCCGCCCTTTGGCGCGGTGGTGTCCTGCATGGCGTGGTCGATGGCATTGCCCAACACATCAGCTCGCAGCACCATGCCCGCGCCACCGCCTGCCGGGGTGTCATCGACGTTACGATGTTTGCCCAGGCCAAATTCCCGCAGATCGACCGTTTCCAGCTGCCACAGCCCTTCCTGCAGCGCCTTGCCGGTGAGGCTCTCGCCCAGAACGCCAGGAAAGGCCGTGGGGAACAGCGTCAGGATCTTGGCCTTCCATACGCCGACCAGATCAGGTGTTGGCGTCATCAGCTCACGCGGCTTCAGGGAGGGGCGGATCGCCTTGCGGCCATGGGATTTGTTTGGTGTACTCATGCAACCGTGTTTAGTTCAGATAGATTTGCGCGCAATACAAAGCTTAGGTGTTTTGATGAATTTGGAAAACCCGCTTGATCCCGCTGACGGATCTGGCGTCGATGCGGGCCAGGAGGCGCAGGCGCGCGCCGAGGCCCTGTGGCCCAGGGCAGCGACCAGTGTCGGGCTGCCTGAGGCGGGTGCCACCTTTCGCAGATTGCAGGTTAACAGTCGCCGACAGGGCCACCGCAGCGTTGTAGAGGTCAGGCTTCCGGACGGGGACCGGTTTGTGCTGCGCGCGGATTTCGACGCAGAGCGGTCGCCCAGGTTTGCCAATGTCCTGGCGCGGCACCGGTCAGCGGTAGAGGGTTTGCGCCCGTTGTCTGGGGTGTCGGCACCGGCTATTCTGTGGGAAGATCCGCAAAACCCCTATTACCTGATGGCCTTTGCCCCAGGCGATACCGCATTCCGCAGGCTTGAGGCGAGTGACTATGGGTTTGGCGCGCGCGGCGCTGTCTTGCGACAGATAGGCCAGGCAGTGGCGGCGCTGCATCGGGTTTCCGAGGTCGGAGAGCGGCAATTCTGGCCCAAGTCATTTCTGACCCGGATTTCTGCCTGCGCCCAAGCGGTACGCGGCGGGCAATTGGCCGTGCCCAAGCCAAATAGATTTCTTGGCCTCTGCGCCTTTTTGCATCGCGCGGCGCGGCGGGCGCGGCACCAGTCTTTTATCGGTGCGGTCGAACATGGCGACCTGCATCTGCGCAATATGCTGATGACCGACAGCATGGTCTCTTTCATTGACTTCTCCAACCATAAAGGGACCTACCCGCAGCGGGATCTGGCCTCGATCTGGCTGGCAAACTGTCCGGATCATTTGGCAAAGGATGGGCGCGAACCCGGCTATGGGCTGGTCGCCAAAGAGGACTGGGCGGCCTTTCAGGATGGCTATGGCGCAAATCTGGTGGATGACCCGGTGTTCCGGTTCTTCTTTGCGCTACGCCTTTTTACATCCTGGTCTCTGCTGACCAAAAAGCCGCAACCGCTGGACGTGAAAGCGCTTCGGCGTGCTGATGCGTTTGTTGCCGTCTTTGACGCGCTTCTGGCCGAAGAGACCGACTAGCATGTCGCGCAAAAGTGGCCGCCGGTTTCGCGCATCCAAAATGTGCGAAATCAACTGGGTTCGCTTGTCACGTGACTGCAAATCAATGCTGAAACCGCTAGAACAGCCCTTCTGGCGGGTCGGCGATGATGCGGCCCTGCTCTAGATCGACTGTGGGCACGGCTGCCAGGGTGAAGGGCAGAAAGACGGTGCCTTTCAGGCCTTCGCCCTGCAATTCCAGCAGATCGCTGGCGCCGTGGTTCTGCACCGATTTCACCCTGCCCAACAGGACACCGCCGGTATCATAAACCGCCACCCCTATCAGATCGGCATGGTAATATTCGTCGCTGGGCAGGCTCGGCAATTGATCGCGGCTGGTGAACAGGCGCAGCCCTTTCAGGGCATCAGCCTGTTCCTTTGTGTCTACTCCGCCGATACGCCCGGTAAAGCCGCCTTTGACGGCCCGGATCAGCGACAGGCTGAAGTGCTGGCTGCCATCTTCATTGCTGAGCGGCGAATAGCGTTCAATCTCGTCGGGGATAGCGCAAAAACTCTTGAGGCGCACTTCGCCGCGTATGCCGTAGGACCCGGCAATGGCACCAACACAGATCAGATCGTTTGCAGGGGGTGTTTTGGGGTCGCTCATTGGGTCACTCTCCTGCGCAGTATCCGGCGCGCACCCATTGGCCGCCAGACGTTGCGCATAGGTCCTTTTGATGGCTGCGCTCGAATAGAATGCCAGAGGTAAAGGCGATCGCAACAAAAATTACAAGGCGGATCAGACGTCCCATGCGCTAGCGCGTCTCGATCGGCAGGGCGGCGCGGCGGCTTTCCCAGCCCAGGCGCTCCAGCTCGGGGCTGTCGGCCAGTTCCTGTGGCCAGCCAATGCAGAAATAACCAATCAATTGCCAGTCGGCAGGGACGGCAAGATCGCGGGCCAGTTGATCTGGATCCAGCACCGAGACCCAGCCCAGCCCCAGGCCTTCGGCCCGCAGAGAGAGCCAGAACAGGGTCACGGCGCAGACCACCGAGTAGCGCCGCATTTCAGGCATGGTGGCAGCACCAAGCCCGTGGCCCTGGTTGGTTTCGTCATCGCAGAACACAGCCAGCTGTACCGGGGCCTCGCGCATGCCGGACAGTTTCAGCCCGGCATAGCGGGTTGCCTGATCGCCGGAATATCCTTCCAGGGCGGCGGCATTGGCCTGCTCAAAATTTCGCAGGGCGGCATCGCGGGCGGCATCGCTGTCGATGCGCAGAATGCGCCAGGGTTCGCTCAGCCCCACCGAGGGGGCCTGCTGGATGGCCTTGAGGCAGCGCGCCAGCACTGCCTCGTCAACCGGATCTTTGCGGAAGCGGCGCACATCGCGCCGCATCCGCATCAACAGGTCAAGCTGGTCGCGGAACCCGGAGTCAAAAGCGCCCTCAGGGGGCTCTTGGCTGTGCCCGCTTGGGGGCAGGTCCCGCGAGTCCATTGCCTTATTCCGCGTCGGCGGGTGCGGCTGCCTTGGCTGCTTTTTCTTCAGCGCGTGCCTGGGCTTTCTTGCCAGGAGTACCCTTTTTAGGGTTGGAGCGCTCGGTCTTTTCGCGCACGCCAGCTGCTTCCAGCATACGGGCGATACGGTCGGTGACCTGAGCACCCTGGTCGAGCCAGTACTGAACGCGCTCCATGTCCATTTTCACGCGCTCTTCGCTGTCTTTGGGCAGCAGCGGGTTGTAGGTGCCGAGCTTTTCAACAAAACGGCCGTCACGTGGCATGCGGCTGTCAGCAGCTACGATGCGGTAGAAGGGGCGTTTTTTCGAGCCGCCACGGGCCAGACGAAGTTTGATAGCCATGGGGTAAGTCTCCTTTGATGGCGTTGACAGGGATATCCCTGTTATTCCTGGTGTTTCTTGTGGTGTCTGATGACTTCCTGAATGATGAAGTTCAGGAAAGCCTTGGCGAAATCGGGGTCCAGGTTGGCCCGTTTTGCCAAATCTTCCAGCCGTGCGATCTGCGTGCCTTCGCGGGTCGGATCCGAAGGCGGCAGGTCATGTTCAGCTTTCAGCTGACCAACGGCCTGTGTGTGTTTAAAACGCTCGCCCAGAGTATAGACGAGGATTGCATCAAGCCGGTCGATGCTTTCGCGGTGACCGGCGAGAATTGCTGCTGCGCGCGCCACATCGTCGAGATCGGCACTGGCTGTGGTGTCGTGATCAGTCAAGGGCCCATCCTTTTGGTTTGAACAGGGGGTCGGCGTAGTGGCTGATTTCCATTTCAATGCCATGCGCGATCTGGCTACCCGGCAGCGCCTGCGGGCTGGGGTGGCGATAGACCGCGTCATTGCCGTCAATGGTGTGGGCCGCGTGGTCTTTTACCGCGCCAAGCCGTTCCGCCAGGCGGATCGAGTCGAGGTTCTTGGGATCAAGATAGCTGACCGCAGTGTCCCAGCCCAGGGTGTTGTAGAAATAGCTGCGGGCCGCATTCGTGGCCTCTAGCGCATAGCCGCGCCCTGCTGCATCCGGCCAGATGATCCAGGCGATCTCGCGCTCGGGCCAGCCAGCGGGCATCCAGCCGCCGGCCATGCCGTAGGTTTCATCCGTCACCTTGTCGTGGATCATCCACATGCCAAAACCGTGAATCTGCCAATGGCCTATTTCGGCCGCATAGAGCATCCAGGATTCATAAGCGTTCAGCGGCCCGCCCATGAAGCGCGCGCGGTAAGAGGCAAAGGTGGCCTCAAAATCGGGGTAATCCGACGCCTCGGGACCGCGTAGCACCAGACGCTGGGTCTCGATCACTGGTATGCTTAGGCTCATGCCGCAGCCTCCAGTCTGGGGTGACGCCAAATTTGACAGGGCTTGCCCAGCAGCTCTGACTCGCGCTCAAAGCGGGCGCCAAGCCGTTCCGCCAGTGCCATTGAACGACCATTGGCATGGGCGATATAGCTGATCACACCGTTCAGACCCTGGTGTTGCGCCGCATGGCTGCGGGCTGCCGCTGCCGCCTCAAAGCCGTATCCTTTGCCTTCCGCTGGTTCAAACAGGGTCCAGCCCAGTTCCGGTTCAGACCAGCCAGGGGCAAAGATCATGCCGGTCCATCCGACAAAGGTGCCCGAAGTTTTTTCGACGATATGCCACAACCCATAGCCGTTGAGCACCCAATGACCCAGCCGTGACACAAGCGATGTGTAGCTGCCCATGGCATCGCGGGGACCGCCCACCATGTGGCTGCGTGTCGTTGCAAAAAAGGCGATCATGGCTTGCAGATCGTCCAGCTGCGGCGCACGCAGGGTCAGGCGTTCGGTTTCAATCACCGGAATGGGCAGGGAGATCGCGTTCATGCATAGCTCTCCATGCCGCCACTGGCGAGATCATCCGGGCTCATGTGGCGCCAGACCTCCAGAGAGCCTAGTCGGACGTGGCTGAAATCGCCGTCCCGGCTGGCACCCAGGCGCTGCGCGACTTTTCGCGAGGCATGGTTCTCGGGTGCAACCAGGCTGATAGCTGTAGTCCAGCCCAGAGTGTCATACGCAAAGGTGCGGGCGGCGGTGGCCGCCTCGGTGGCGTAGCCCTTGCCGCCAAAACCTTCAAACAGGTCCCAGCCGATTTCTGGCTCTGGCCAGCCTTCGGGGTTCCACAAGCCGATGATGCCTGCAGGTTTGCCGGTTTCTTTTTCAACAAGCGTCCAGCGGCCATAGCCCCGCATCTGCCAGTGGCCGATTTCCAGCGCCAGATGGCGCCAGACCTTGTCCGGCGGCATCTGCCCACCGACAAAGTCGGCGCGCGGTGAGGCATAGAAGGCGCAGAGCGGCTCGAAATCTCTCAACGCAGGCAGGCGCAGCATAAGGCGCTGAGTCTCTATGGTGGGAACCTGGATCATGTTATTTCTTTTTGCCAAAGCCAGAGAGCCCGCCGGGCAGCCCCATGCCGCCGAGGCCACCAAGCCCGGGCAGGCCACCGGGCATTCCCTTGCCGCCGCCCATGGCTTTGGCCGCCGCTTCCAGCGCCTTGGGGTCCATTTGGCTGGGGTCCATGCCCGCCATATCGCCCATGCCGCCGCCTTTGCCGAGCATGCCTTTCATGGCCTGCTTCAGCATCTTGCCTTTGCCCATCTTGCCCATCTTCTTCATCATGTCCGACATCTGTCGGTGCATTTTCAGAAGCTTGTTGAGGTCGGAAACCTGCATGCCAGCGCCGGCGACAATGCGTTTCTTGCGGCTGGCCTGCAGCAGCGCGGGGTTGGCGCGCTCTTTCTTGGTCATCGACTGGATCATGGCGATCTGGCGTTTGACCACCTTGTCGTCCATGCCTGCGTCCTGCACCTGTTTGGCCATTTTTCCCATGCCGGGCATCATCGACATCATGCCTTCCATGCCGCCCATCTGCAGCATCTGTTCCAGCTGCATCTTCAGGTCATTCATGTTGAAATGACCCTTCATCATGCGCTTCATCATGCGTTCGGCCTGTTCGGCCTCGATGGTTTCCTGGGCCTTTTCGACCAGCGCCACGATGTCGCCCATGCCAAGGATGCGGCCTGCGACCCGTTCGGGTTCGAAGGTTTCGATGGCGTCCATTTTTTCGCCAAGGCCGACAAAGCGGATCGGCTTGCCGGTCACCGCGCGCATCGACAGCGCGGCACCGCCGCGCCCGTCGCCATCCATCCGGGTGAGCACCACGCCGGAGATGCCGATCTTGGCGTCAAATTCCTCGGCGACCTCAACCGCGACCTGGCCGGTCAGCCCATCGACCACCAGCAGGGTTTCGCGGGGGCTCACCACATTGCGGACGTCTTCGACCTCTTGCATCAGGGTTTCGTCGATATGCAACCGGCCAGCGGTATCCAGCATATAGACGTCATAGCCGCCCAGAGCCGCCTGCTGCTTGGCGCGCTTGGCGATATCTACCGGCTGCTGGCCGGGCACGATGGGTAGGGTGTCGACGCCAATCTGCGCACCCAGCACCGCCAACTGATCCATCGCCGCCGGGCGATAAACATCGAGCGAGGCCATGAGCACGCGCTTGCCGTCTTTTTCCTTCAGCCGTTTGGCCAGTTTACCGGTGGTGGTGGTCTTACCAGAGCCCTGCAGGCCCACCATCAGGATCGGCGCAGGCGGGCTGTCCACCTTGAGCGTGCCAAGATCTGCATCGCCGCGCAGTACATCAACCAACGCGTCATGGACGATTTTCACAACCTGCTGGCCCGGTGTCACCGATTTGGTCACCGATTGGCCCGTGGCCTGTTCCTGGACTTTCTTGACAAAATCACGCGCCACCGGCAGCGAAACATCGGCCTCTAGCAGGGCAACACGCACTTCGCGCAGGGCGGTTTTGACATCTTCTTCAGACAGGGCACCCTGTTTGGTCAGCCGGTCAAAGACCCCGGAAAGCCGTTCGGATAGATTTTCAAACATGGCTTACGGCCTCCTTTGCCGACGATAAAACCAGACAGCCCCTATGTAATGAGCGGGCCGCCCATGCGCAATTGCCCCTAGGCGGCGTGTCAATGCGAGAGCAATCCAAACAGAATTGCCCCCACGGGCGTAACACGCTGGTGGAGGGCGATCCCTGACATGTCAGGGACCGGAAGACTCGACTGGCTTCCGGATATTGGCCATGCGTTACGATGATTGACGGGCGGAGTCAACAGGGTGGAGCAGCGCGGTTTGGCAGCCAGGGCGCAGATGACAGGGCCAGCAGGGGCAGGAATGGTGCAACCTCGCAATCCAGAGGTGCCCCCCCGCGCGACAATCCCGCAAGGGCACCTTTATGGCGCTTGACAGGTAAGGGGGTGCTTAGCCACCATCGGGGCATAGCCCCGCTGATTCACCCCGCGTGTTTCGCGTGCTGGATCTTACCGGCGCAGCGATCTCAGACGTATCAGAGATCGCAATGACATGGGCTGTCACGGGTGCAGGATAGCTACAGGCGAGGCAACGCAAGGTCGAACGCGACTTTTGCCACCGTTTGCCGTCTGCGGGCGCAGTCGGGTGTGGCGTTGGCGCATTCGACGTCATCTAGTCAGGCAGTCACAGGCCCCCGGCATCTGGGGGCGCGGGCCCGTTCAGGGCAGCCCCAGCCGAGGAAAGGTCCAAAGTCATGCGCGTTGTCACCATTCTAGGTCCATCACAATCGGGTAAGTCCACGCTGACGCGGGCATTGGCGGATCTGGAAGGAACCCTGTGCAAGGTACATGAAACCACAGAGGTGGCGGCCATGGTCTCCTTCACCTTCATGGCAGAAGACTGGGCAGCCATTGATATCTCTGGCGGGGTGGAAAATCTGAACCAGGCAGGCCCGGCGCTGGCGGCCAGCGATGCGGCGGTGCTCTGTGTGCCTGCCGACCCAGAGGCTGCGGTGCTGTCCGCCCCCTATCTGCGCCGGTTGGAAGAGGCGGGGATTCCGGTCTTTTTGTTTATCAACCGCATTGATGAGGCCTCGGCACGGGTGGCCGAAATCGTTGCGGCGCTGCAGACCTATTGCAATCACGCCATCATCCTGCGCCAGGTGCCGATTCGCGAGGCGGGGCAGGTGGTTGGCGCGGTGGATTTGATTTCGGAACGGGCCTGGAAGTATATCGAAGGACAGCCTTCGGCCTTGATCGAGTTACCCAAACACATGCAGCAGCGCGAACAAGAGGCGCGTGGTGAGATGCTGGAGGCGCTGGCGGATTACGACGATCATATCCTGACAGAGTTGATCGAGGATCAGCAGGTTCTGGCAGAAGAAGCCTATGATGTCGCCCGCCGGGTCTTACAACATGGCGATCTCTTTCCCGCCCTGTTGGGCGCGGCAGAGCATGGCAATGGCGTCTGGCGCTTGATGAAATCCCTGCGCCACGAAGCTCCTCCGGTGGCAGCTACCCGGTCTCGGCTGGCGGATATGGGGCAGGTTCTGGCCGTTGGCTGTATGGCCGATCAAGTGCGGCATCTGGGCAAGACCGTTGTGCTGCGCATGCTGGACGACGGCCAGGCCGACAATTCGCCTGATGATCACAAGCGCGATCCAGCGGCTGTGCACAACGGTGGGCGCGCATACCATCATGGTGCACCTCTGGGCGGGCATGTCCTGGGCGGCTTGGCCGAGATCGCGGCAGGGGGCGGCGCTGGCAGCGGCTTCGGAAAGGACAGAGAAAAAAGCGGGACAAAAGGCCGAGGGCGCGGATCTGCACGGGCCGATTTACAACCCGGCGATTTGGGCCAGGCGGTAAAGTCTGATCATCTCAACCTTGGGTACTGCTATTCCGCCGAGGGCAGCACTGCGCTGCCGGACTGGGCGCAGCCGCGCCCTTCGACCTATCGCCGCTTGCTGATCCCGGTGCAGGAGCGGGATGAAGCCCGCCTGTCCACTGCCCTGGCCCGACTGGAAGAGATCGACCCGGCGCTAAAGGTCGAACAGGATGCGGTCTCGGGGCGGGTTGTGCTGAATTTGCAGGGGCCACTGCATCTGCGCCGGGTTCTGGCCACACTGGAAAGCGAATTCGGCGTCGAGGCGCTTAGCGAGCTGGTGCCACCAGCCCTGTGCGAGACGATATCGCGTCGGGTGGAACTCCCCTATCGGCATCGCAAACAATCCGGGGGTGCGGGACAATTTGCCGATGTGCGCATCGAAATCTGCCCCTTGCCACGCGGTGGTGGCATTAGTTTCAGCGATCGCATCAAGGGCGGCACCGTGCCAAAGGCCTATATTCCCGCCGTCGAGGCCGGCGCGCGGGAGGCCCTGCGTGAGGGCGTCAATGGGCGCCCGGTGGTGGATCTTGCGATCTGTTTGACGGATGGCAAGCATCACGCGGTGGACAGTTCCGACTTTGCCTTTCGTACGGCGGGGAAAATGGCCACGCGGGCTGCCCTGGCGCAGGCGGGACTTGTGCTGCTGCAACCGATTATGAAGGTCACGATTCACGCGCCCTCTGTGTTTACCGGCGGGCTGGTGCCGGTGGTGAATAACCTCAAGGGGCAGCTTTTGGGCTTTGCGCCAGAGCAGGGCGCGGCTGGCTGGGATATATTTGAGGCCCTGCTCCCCCTGACAGCACAGGAAGCATTGAGCCAAAGCCTGGCCCGTGCCACCCGCGGCACCGCCTGGTTTGAGACCGCCTTTGATCACTATGAAGAGGCTAGGGGGCTTGCGCTGGCGTAACGGGTGACGGGTGGTTGAATGGTGGCTGGTCTGGTGGCGGGGCTTTGCCTCTGCAATTGGCGGCGGGACGGGGCATGTGGGGGCAGGCGTGCCAATCCCTCTTGCATCTGTGGTGATTTCCGCGTGATCTGCGCCCGATGCGACGCCGCAAACGGAGGCCCCCTTTATGACCGCAGCGACAGACACCGCAGCGACAGGTTCAGACGACACCAGCGAAGCAGCGCTGCCGATCAGCTCGGATGCGCTCTTGGCGCAGTTGGCAGACTGGGGGGTGCAGTATCGCCTGTTCAGCCACATTCCCCTGCGCACTGTGGCCGAAGCCAAACAGGTTGAGGCCGAAATGGTCCAGCCCGGCGTTGCCAGCCTCAAGATCAAAAACCTCTATCTGCGTGATCGCAAGAAGCGCAATTACCTGATTTCGGTAGAGCAGGACCGGGTGGTGGACCTCAAGGCACTGGGCCAGGAGATCGGTGCGCCGGGGCTCAGCTTTGGGTCTGCGGATCGGCTGATGCAGATGCTGGGGATCCTGCCCGGCGCTGTCAGCCCTTTGGCGATGATTACCGGGGTGGAAAATGATGTGCGCTTTTACATGGATACCGCAGCGCAAACGGCGGATGTGATCCATATGCACCCTTTGGTCAATGATCGCACCGTTGCGATGCCATGCACTGATTTACTGGCTTTCATGCAGCGGCTTGGCTGCACAGTGAATTGGATCTAGGCAGGCGCTGCGGGCAGGCTGTCCAGCAAATGGCAAGGGGCCGCCATCCTGTGTTTGGATGGCGGCCCGCGCTTGGAGGAGGTGTTGCGGTCTTAGGCGGCGAGCGCAGCAATGGCTGACTTGGCTCGCGCCATCGAGCCGTCGGCATCCTGGGCCAGTTGGTCAGCAGCGACCAGCTCGACCTCGGTGATGCCAATGAAGCCCAGCACATGGCGCAGATATGTCGTGGCAAAGTCGATGTCCGACCCGGCCTGCGTCCCGCCAGAGGCCACCGCGATGATGGCGCGCTTGCCGGTCAGCAGCCCCTCGGGGCCGGTTTCACTGTAGCGAAATGTGACGCCGACGCGGGCGACCAGATCGATCCAGGCCTTGAGCGTCGAGGGTACCGAGAAGTTGTAGATCGGTGTGCCAATGACAACGGTGTCGGCCTGTTTCAATTCGTCAATCAGGCTGTCTGACTGTGCCAGTAGCGCCTGTTGTTCTGGCGTGCGCTGATCAGCAGGGGTGAAGTTCGCGTTGACCCAGGCCTCGTCCAGCAGCGGCAGTGGTGTTGCCAGATCGCGGCGGATCACTTGAGCAGGCGAGAGCTGCGCGGTGATTTCAGCGCTCAGCGAGCGGGTGACCGAGTTTTCGGCGCGGGCAGAGGAATCGATATGCAGAACAGTGGAGGTCATGGCCGAGTTTCCCATTTTATGTTTCGTCTGCTGAGTAAATGGGCTATAGCAAATATGAACACAACCGCGATACAAGCACTTTAGATGTGCGTATTTGCGCATACTTTGTTGGCGCAACAGCTTGGCAGGGCGGCAGTAGGGTGCAGGCGCAGCAGGGTACAGGTAGAGCAGCGAGGGCATTTGAATGGAAAATTGGGATGAGGTGCGAACGGCCTATCAAGTGGCTCGCATGGGGACGGTCAGCGGCGCGGCAGAGGTTCTCGGCGTACACCATGCGACGGTGATCCGGCATATTGATGCGATCGAGGCGCGATTGGGGGTCAAGCTGTTCCAGCGGCATGCGCGTGGCTATACCCCGACGGAATCCGGGCAGGATCTGTTGCGTGTGGCGCAGGCCACCGATGATCAGTTCAGCCAGCTGGTCGGGCGGCTCAAGGGGCAGGGGGACGAGGTTTCTGGCGAATTGGTGGTGACGTCGCTGTCGTCGATGTCGCATCTATTGGTGCCGGTGCTGAGCGAGTTTCAGCAGATGCACCCCGGCCTGGTAGTTCGCTACCTGACGGGCGAGCGCCTGTTCCGGCTGGAGTATGGCGAGGCTCACGTTGCGCTGCGGGCCGGCAATGCGCCGGATCAGCCCGACAATGTGGTGCAACCTTTCCTGAAGCAGCGGGTCGGCCTGTTTGCAGCGCAAAGCTATGTGGACCAGCACGGCATGTTGGACGGGATCGAGGACCTCAAGAATCATCAGTTTGTGGGGGCTGACAATGCCGATAGTCGGGCACCGTTTAGCAAATGGCTGCGCGAGCACACCACCGAAGAGACCATTTCCTTTCGCTGTTCCGATGGGGTTGCGATGAACGAGGCGGTGATGGCGGGCGCCGGGATCGGCTTTATGTCCATGTGGGAGGCCTCGCGCCATCCTGACCTGGTAAAGATGATGGAGCCACGGGCCGAATGGGCGGGCAGTATCTGGCTGGTGACCCATGTCGATCTGCATCGCACCAACAAGGTCCAGAGCTTTTTGAGTTTCTTGAAAGAGCGGGCGAAGGAGTGGGAGGCATGACCCCGGCGCAGCGCGCCCATGGCGCGATGCTGCTGTTCTCGATCTTGGTGGCGGGGTCGTTTTCTCTTGGCGGGCTTATCGCCAATGATATTGCCCCCATGGCGCTGAATGCGGTGCGGTTTGTCATTGCAGCGGTGGTGATTGGTGCGGTGGCCGGCCTGACCGGGCAAATCAGGGGCAGCTATTACCAGGCGCCTTGGCGCTATCTGGTATTGGGGGCATTTTTTGCCAGTTATTTTGTGCTGATGTTTTACGGGCTGCAAACAGCAGATCCTGTCAGCGCCTCTGCCGTTTTCACCCTGACACCGGTGCTCAGCGGTGTCTTTGGGTATCTGCTGCTGCGACAGGTGACGTCACCGCGCATGGCGCTGGCGCTGTGTATTGGGGCGGCTGGGGCGCTCTGGGTGATCTTTCGCGCCGATTTGGCGGCGCTGCGGGCCTTTGATATTGGCCGCGGAGAGGCAATCTATTTTGTCGGCTGCGTGGCACATGCCATCTATACGCCGTTGGTGCGCCGGATGAACCGGGGCGAGTCAGCAATTGGTTTTACTTTTGGTACCCTGGTTGCGGGCGCGCTGCTGCTCTTGGTGGTGGGCTGGGGTGATATCTGGGCCACCGATTGGGCAAATCTGCCGCTGCTGGTCTGGGTGGGCCTGTTCTATGTGGCGATCTTTGCCAGTGCGGTGACCTTTGTCTTGCTGCAATTTGCCAGCCTGCACCTGCCGGCCACCAAGGTGATGGCCTATACCTACCTGACGCCAAGCTGGGTGATCATCTGGCAGGTGGCGCTGGGCAATCCGGCACCGCGCGGGCTGGTGCTGGTGGGGATCGCACTGACGGTCATGGCCCTGGTGCTGCTGCTGGAAGATGCCGCCAAGCCAGGCAGCCGCGTCAGGGCATGATGGCAGCCTGATCTTCCCGGCCTGATCTTCTCGGCCTGGCCTTACTGTGCCGCAGGAGGGAAAGTGCTGGGTGGGCAGGTTTCGGCGGGCCTGTCCAGCTCGGCTTCCAGAAACCGTTCAAAGGCCTCCAGGTTGACCGGTTCAAACTGGCCAAACCCCTGCATCCAGACCGAGGCCGCCCGCAGGGCGTCTGGCTGTAGCTTGCACCATTTCACCCGTCCGCGCTTTTCCTGCGCGATCAGCCCGGCCCGTGTCAGAATGCTCAGGTGCTTGGAAATTGCGGCCAGTGATATTTCAAACGGTTCTGCGACATCGGTCACGGCCATATCATCCTCTAACAACATGGTGAGGATGCGCCGACGGGTCGGATCGGCGAGGGCGGCAAAGGCAGTATCAAGTTCGCTGGACATCTGATGCGACCCTAGACTGCAATTCCTGCGAAGGAAAGACGCGCTGACCTGTCGGCAGGTTCGGCGCTGGGGGGGATTTCTAAATAAACCATTTGGTTGAATAAGGGAAAACCCTGCAAAACCTGCGCATGGCGAAGCCCCGGTCGATTGACTGGAATGGGAGTTGATGTGAAACTTGTTTAATTACAGTGTGTTGCGTAAAATTATCTTGCGGTGCTTGAACAATTGACTCTGACGCCCAAGGGCCTTAGCACCTGCCATAGAAATCGCGTGAGGATGGCGCCCGTGACAGATGATGACCAAAAGCAGCGCATGGCGCAGCTGGAGGCAAAGCTGGCTGCGGCGCGTAAGGCCCAAGAGCCCAAGCCGCGCGTGGATGAACATTATTCGATGGCCAATCAGGCCTGGCGGATGGTGATAGAATTGGTGGTCGGTCTTGGGATCGGCTTTGGCATCGGATACGGGCTGGACCGGCTTTTTGGGACCCTGCCTATCTTTATGGTGCTGTTTATACTGCTGGGACTTGCCGCAGGCGTGAAGGTAATGCTTCGCACCGCGCAGGAAATCCAGGAAAAGAAACTGGCCGAAGAGGCCACTGAAAATGAAGAGGCTCGGGACTGATCCACACGATCACATCTCGACGACAGGAGAAGCGGAACGATGGGCAAGCTGTTCTTTTACGTAGCATTGGCACTGGTACTGGTGTCGGGCGTGATTTTTGCACCCGAGCACGCGGCTCTGGCGATCCACCCGATGGATCAGTTCAACGTGGCCTCGCTGACCGGCGGTGCGGTGGGCACCTTTGCAATCACCAACGTCACTCTCTGGCTGGCCCTGGCTGTTGTCTGCGTCTTCCTCTTGATGGTTGTGGGCTCTTCTCGCCGCGCTATCGTGCCTGGCCGCGCCCAGTCGGTTGCAGAACTGACCTACGGGTTCATCTACAAGATGGTTGAAGACGTTGCCGGCAAAGACGGCGTCAAGTTCTTCCCCTATATCATGACCCTGTTCATGTTCATCCTGATGGCCAACTTCCTGGGCCTGATCCCGATGTCCTTTACCACCACCTCGCATATCGCTGTCACTGCGATCCTGGCGGGCCTGGTGTTCCTGACCGTCACCATCGTTGGCTTTGTCAAAAATGGCGCCGGTTTCCTTGGCCTCTTCTGGGTTTCCAGCGCGCCTTTGGCGCTGCGCCCCATCCTGGCCATTATCGAGCTGATTTCCTACTTCGTACGCCCCGTGAGCCACAGCATTCGTCTGGCTGGCAACGTGATGGCGGGCCACGCGGTTCTGAAGGTTTTTGCAGGTTTTGCAGGCGCTCTGGGGCTGTTCAGCTTCCTGCCGATCTTTGCCATCACCGCGGTCTACGCTCTCGAAGTTCTGGTGGCCTTTATCCAGGCCTATGTCTTTACCATCCTGACCTGCGTGTATCTGAAAGATGCCCTGCATCCGAGCCACTAAGGTCTAGATCCAACACGTTCCCCGCTGATCCGATCCCGGGTCAGCGAGATCCCAAATCACCACATTCCATCGTAAGGAGAATACCCATGGAAGGCGATATCGCACAACTCGGTCAGTTCATCGGCGCAGGCCTGGCAGCAATTGGTTCCGGCGCAGCCGCAATCGGTGTTGGCCACGTAGCCGGCAACTTCCTGGCAGGCGCTCTGCGCAACCCATCGGCAGCCGCCGGCCAGACAGCTACTCTGTTCATCGGCATCGCCTTTGCAGAAGCCCTGGGCATCTTCTCGTTCCTGGTTGCTCTGCTGCTGATGTTCGCAGTCTAAGACCTTAGGACACTTTATCCTTACGGTCGGGCGGTAGGCCCAATGGCCTGCCGCCCGATGTAACGGCAAGTTCCCTAGGAGGACGACATGGCATCTAATACGCAAGACGCAGCTCACGGCGCCGCCGAGGCCGCGCACGGCTCTGCTCCGGGCATGCCGCAGCTGGATTTCTCGACCTTCGGGAACCAGATCTTCTGGCTGGCTATCGCGCTGGTCGCGATCTATCTTATTTTGTCGCGTGTCGCGCTGCCCCGCATTGCTGCGGTTCTGGCAGAGCGTCAGGGGACCATCACCAACGACCTTGCTGCGGCGGAAGATCTGAAAGCCAAAGCAGTTGAGGCCGAAGACGCATATAACAAGGCGCTGGCAGATGCCCGCGCTGAAGCCCAGCGTATCGCCGCAGAAACACGCGCCGAAATCCAGGTTGGCCTGGACGAAGCGATTGCCAAAGCGGACGAACAGATTGCTGCCAAGACCGCCGAGTCTGAAAAGGCCATCGGTGAAATCAAGGCTGGCGCGCTGGAAAGCGTGAAACTTGTGGCCGCAGATACCGCCGAAGCTCTGGTAACAGCGCTGGGTGGCAAAGCGGATGAAAAAGCAATCGCCACTGCGGTTGCCGACCGGATGAAAGGATAAGGACATGCGCACAGTTCTTGCAATTGCCCTCACCCTTGGGGCCACCAGCCCGGCTTTCGCAGCCTCTGGTCCTTTCCTGTCGATGAGCAACACCAACTTTGTTGTGCTGCTTGGCTTCCTTCTGTTTGTTGGCATTCTGCTCTTTGTCAAAGTACCTACCCTGCTGGGTGGCCAGCTGGACGCCCGTGCTGACGGTATCCAGAAAGAGCTGAACGACGCCCGCGCCCTGCGTGAAGAAGCCCAGACCATTCTGGCTTCTTATGAGCGCAAGCAGCAGGAAGTTCAGGCCCAGGCCGATCGTATCGTGGCTGCGGCCCGTGATGATGCCGCTGCGGCGGCCGAAGAGGCCAAGGCGGACCTGGAAATCTCCATCGCTCGTCGTCTCGTTGCTGCGGAAGAGCAGATCGCTTCTGCCGAAGCCTCGGCTGTGAAAGAAGTGCGTGATCAGGCGATTGCAATCGCTGTTGCTGCCGCCGATCAAGTGATCGCCAAGCAGATGACCGCGACCGAAGCCAACAAGCTGATCGACGCGGCCATCACAGACGTCAATGACAAGCTGCACTGATCGAACAAGGATCACTGTATCTGACTTAGAAAACCCGGTCCCAGTGGCCGGGTTTTTTGTATCCGCACCACGCCTCATGTCTCGCTACAATACGTGGCAGAACCTCTCATTGGTAACTGCTGCTGACAGGCTCACCGAAGTGGCATGACACAAGGATCTGGGCGCATTTCCAATCGATTGCAGCCACCCTGAACCATCTGTATTGGGCAGACGCCCTGATATTGCAGCGATTGAAAGGAAACGAGCGGTCGGAGAATACCATCACGCCCTCGCTGATCAGCCCGTCAGGCCGGACATTCCCCCTCAGATAGCTCCTCTGTGGAGGCACTGCTTTGAATGGAGACCAACGAACCATCGAATTCGCATCTGTAGCAGGGTCTTTTCTGCACCGGCTGTGAATGTCGCAATCGGGCTGCCAGAAGAGATTGCTCATGTCACTGCTCCATTTTCGAAGTCGTGAAACACGCGCCGCGGCGGAAATCAATGCATCCTACCTCAGCTCCCAAGCCGAAAGCACCGCAAGGCGACTGTGGGGTACGACAAGCGCCGATACACCCGACGCAATCGCATCGATACCATTGTTCGGCAGGCTCTCGGACTGGCGGCGTGTGGCGACACGCTATGATCGCTGCCCCAAGGTCTTCCAATCAGTCATCGCTCTGGCCGCCGCCGTAATCTATTGGATATGAATTCTGACCCTAAATTCGTCAGTCGATTTGCGTGGCGATATCTTCGACAATGCGGAAAAATTGCCGGAGTGCACGAGGTGAGATGTTGCCGTGACACATAAAACTATGAAGCATCCCTGGCAGGCACTCCGCTTTCGCTCGAACGCCGCGCTCTGTTAGGTGAAGCGCAAAATCCATTCCCATATCCCTCAACGGGTCGCATTCCGCAGTATAAATTTGGGTGGGAGGCAGCCCAGCGAGGTCAGGGTGGGTGGGAAGAGCGTTTTCAGGCAGGCTGCCCTCGGATGGTGTGTTTAAATAGGTTTCACAGAACCATTGCATTTCCGACATGTCGAGATTTACGCCACGGGCGTAGGTCTCAAGCGATCCCGACATCGCACCACCGCCCGTGAACGGGCGCATGTCTGTCACTGGGTAAATAAGAGTAAGACCACAAAAGGATATCTTTCCCTGGGCGCGGGCATATAGCGCTGCGTTTACCGCAAGGTTCCCACCAGCACTTTCTCCCATCAAGAGCATTCGATTTGGATCGATGCCCAAGTCAGGAAATCTGTCTGAGAGCCAGTCTATTGCACCTCGCGCATCCTCAAGAGCAGCAGGAAAGCGGTGCTCAGGAGCGAGGCGATACCCCACAAAGATGACTTGGGCACCGAGCAGATGTGCAAGTGCTCGCGAATGGGTGTCGTAAGCAGCCGCGTCACCAAGAACGAAACCGCCGCCGTGGAAGTAGATGATCGCGGGCAAGAGACCATCCATGTCCGAAGGGCGGTAGATATCGATGCTAAAGCTACCTCCACATTCCTGAACAGTGAGGTGGCGAAGGTCCATCGAATGACGAATGGGGTAGCCATTTGCGAGGAACATGTCCCGCATGGCTGAACGGGCGTCTTCAACGGGCATGTCCTGTAGCGGAGGCCCGCCGGCGGCGCGCCCGCGCTCGAGCATCCGGCTCAAATCTGGGTCAAGCGTCATGACTGTTCTCACTTGGCTGAGTTTCGCCGGAAATATGGGCGGCAATGCGCCTGCGAAGAAGCGTGAGATCGTGCTGTTCGATAGCATCAACGATATCAAAGTGGTCCTGCGTGGCGCGCTGTAGCTGGGCCACAGTTTGCCATTGACCGACCGGTGCGGCCGGTCCCAGTTGACGCAGATCCAGTATCAACTCGCGCATAACTTCATTGCGGCAAAATCCATAAAGCATAGAATGGAAAGCGTAATTTGCCTCGATTTGCGAAAATGAGGTGCCGTTGTAGGCAGCGTCTCTGAAAGCTTCTGCCAGTTCCCGTAGGCGAATGACGTCTTCTGGAGTTGCTTGTTCGAGCACATCCGCAGCGACATGGGATTCGAGCAGGGCACGAACCTCACCAATTTGTTTCTCGCGCACCGGATTGGGATCTGGAACCCGGTAGCCGCGGTTCTGAATGTGTTCCACCAATCGTTTGGAGTGCAGATAAGTTAGCGCATCGCGCACTTTGACCCTTGTGCAGCCATAGCGCCGCTCCAGATCGATTTGCTTCAGCCATTCACCTCGTCGAAGGACACCAGTGTTGATGTCCGCCATGATCCGTTGCGAGATCTCGTCCGGCCCGAGTTTTGATCCGGCTTTGTCTTTGTTCTCTGGCATCTTTTGTGGCGAGCCCTTTGCTGTGTTTCGAAGCAGGATAAGCAGAAAAATGAAGTGTTTCAATATCGCAATCATAATTGGCGCCAAAATAAAAAAATATTTTGACTCCAAAAAAGACGCCGGCTAACCTCCAGCCAACAAGTGTTCAGGAGACCTTAGATATGCTGCCACGTTTGCAGGACAGTCCGCAGGAACGCGCCCGCGCGCTTTATCTGACCGGAGAGACCACAATCATTGCCTGCCGTCATGACCCGCGGTTTTCTTTCATGCTCTACATTCCGCAGAGCGCCTGGGATGAGCCTGACCGTGAACTGGATTTACTGGTCTCTGTTCATGGCACCATGCGGTTGCAATCGCTTTATCGCGGTGCGTTTTCAGGCTTTGGTCGTTTCAATAACTGCGTGGTCCTCGCGCCACTCTTTCCGGTCGGAGTGCGGGGAGACATGGAGGCGGGTGGCTATAAATACATGGTCGAGCACGATATCCGTTATGACGAAGTGCTGCTGGCAATGGTGGAGCAAGCCGGGGAGCTGATTAATCGTCAGTTTAAGAAATTTATGCTGTTCGGCTTCTCTGGCGGAGGCCATTTCACGCACCGTTTCCTCTATTTGCATCCAAACCGGCTCAAGGCTGTGTCTATCGGTGCTCCGGGGTCGGTGACATTGCTGGATGAAACCCTGGATTGGTGGCCAGGTATCCGAAATTTCCAAGAGGTTTTTGGACGTGGCATAGACTTTCAGGCGCTCAAGCAGGTCAAAGTACATATGAGCGTTGGTGCGCTCGATACGGAAGAATGGGAAATAACCTTCCCTGAGGATTCACCGAAGTTCCTGCCCGGTGCCAACAGCGCAGGGCGCAATCGCAATGATCGTCTGCACAGCCTGCGTGAAACCATGCAAGCACGAGGCATAGACGTCTGGCATGATACCGCGCCTGGTGTGCCACACGACATGACCGGTGTTTTTCCGTATGTTGAGCGTTTCTTCACAGATGTCCTGAAGGATCGTTTGCCTGCGCCGGGTGTACGTTGATGGTTGCGGCACCGAAATTGGTGGAAATCGAAGGCCCCGCCTATGAGCGCGGCCGGTCGTACGGGCAGCAGGCCGATGTGCAGCTGCGCCACGGGCTGGGCGTCTATCAGGACTTGTTCCGCCAGCACGGGCTTGGTTGGGACAGCGTTCTTACATATGCAGCGAAGCTGCGGGAGGCTCTGGCCCCGAAAGTGCCGGATGCGATGGACGAATTGCGCGGCATCGCCGATGGCTCCGGTGTGCTGTTGGAGGAGGTGCTTGTTGTCAACGGTCGCAGCGAGATCATCAATCTACATGCGCAGCGCCCCGAGGACACAGCTTCACTTGATGACGGATGTACAGCCGCAGTGGTATTGCCGGAACTGAGTGCAAACGGGCGCCTATTGCATGTGCAAAACTGGGATTGGTTGCCGGATTGCGCCGACAGCACGGTGGTTCTGCGTATTCACTCGGAACGTCATCCTGACATCCTGACCTATGTGGAGGCTGGCGGCCTTGCCCGCGCGGGGTTCAATGATCAGGGCGTGGCCATAACCGGCAATAATCTGGTCAGCGGACAGGATGGCAAACGGCCATTCGGGGTGCCTCTTTCGGTGATCCGGCGCCGGGTGCTGGAGGCCGGCGGGTATTCGCAGGCGCTTACAGAACTTTACCGCCTGCCGCGCACCGTTTCGAACAACATGACCATTAGCTGTGCCCAGAGTGGCGATTGCCTGAATTTCGAAACCACCCCAGATGAGATCTACTGGCAAGCGCCAGATGGTCTGTGCCTGACCCATTCCAACCATTTCGTCACCGCAAGTGCCCGCTCACGTGAGCGAGACAAAGGCATCGCGCGGGGCGCGGATACCCTGTTTCGAGATCGGCGTCTGCGTCGGTTGATCGAGGGGGCCGGGCACAAGCACGGGCTGTCGAGCCTGGCGCAAGTATTGGATGACCGTTTTGGCGCGCCTCGTGGGATTATTCGTACGCCGGAAGGCAATGAGGACGAAACCAACGCGTATCTCTCAGCCACCGTTGCGATGGTTCTGATGGATGCAGGGGCAGGGGAACTGCGGGTGCGCCAGTTGCCCTATGCCAACAGCAAGACCAACAGCTACCGCCTGCACTGATGGGCGGAGAAAATTAAACTGAACAACAGGGAAAACAATCATGATGCATCGAAGCAAGGTATTGAAAACCGCTGTTCTGGCGACAGGGCTGACATTCGGCAACGTTCTGCCTGCGATGGCCGAAAGCGTCGTGCGCATGGCGCTGAACGCAGATATTCGCGGCACCAACCCCGGTGTAACCCGCGATGGGAATACGGATCAGGTACACGGCCATATCGTCGAAGGGCTGGTGACCTACGCTGACGATTTCAGCATCATTCCGATGTTGGCAGAGAGCTATGAAATCTCTGAAGATGGACGCACCTACACCTTTGCCTTGCGCCAGGGCGTGAAGTTTCACAACGGCGAAGAGATGACGGCGCAGGACGTTGAATGGTCTTGGAACCGGTTGGCAGGCGATGCATCGGAGTCGCACTGCAAAAATTTCTTTAATGGACAGAACAACATAAAAGTAACCTCGGCGAAGGCGGTTGATGACTATTCCTTTGTGATCACGCTTGAAGAACCCTATGCGGTGTTCCTTGCCACCATGGCACGTTTTGATTGCGGCTCGATGGCGGTTCTGCATCCAGACTCGGTCAATTCCGATGGCAGCTGGAACACCCCACTGGGAACTGGGCCGTATCGGATGGGTGATCATGCGCCAGGCCGCTATGTGGAACTCAATCGCTTTGCGGGCTACTCCAGCCGCGACGGGCAGCCCAATGGGTATGGCGGCGGCAAACACGCCAGCGTTGATACGTTGCGATGGGAAATCGTCGGCGAAGGTGCGGTATCAAAAACCGCCCTACAGGCTGGTGATCTGGATCTGGTGACCATCGATGCGATGACCGCGTCGGAGTTGCGCGGGCAGCCACGCTTTACAGTGGACGCCACTGCATCTGCGGTTTGGGATACCTATCTTCTGAATTCTGACGATCCGCTGCTGTCGGATGTACGCATTCGCCGGGCCATCGCGCATGCTATCGACCCGCAACGCATTATGGCGGCGATCACCGAAGGGTTCGGCACAGCGTCACCCTCGCCGGTTCCACCGATGTCGGCCAATTACACCGACGTGCAGGCGCAATATCCAGAGTACAACGTCGACAAAGCCAAGGCACTGCTTGAGGAGGCGGAGTACGATGGCGAAGAAATCGTCATTCTCGCCACCCGTCGAAACGGCGCCTATTACGAACGCGCACTGATGGCACAGGCGATGATGATGGATGCTGGCCTGAACGCCAAACTGGAAGTGGTCGAATGGGGCACCCAGCTGGAAGCATATCGCAATGGCACCGGCTATCAGATGCAAAGCTTCACCTTTTCGCCGCGCCTACATGCGGGTCTCAGTTTCGAAATGTTCACCGGTGATGCGGAACGCAAGGCCTGGAAAACCGGTGAGGCAGTCGGACTTGTGAATGAATCCTTGCGCGTAGGTGACCCTGAAGCACTGCAGGGGGTGATCGACAAACTGCACAACGGCTTTGTCGAAGAGGTCCCCGCCATCGGCCTTGGCCACAGGACTTTGTTCACCGGCATGTCAGACAAAATTGGCGGGTTTGAAAACTGGGGGGCAGGTCTGTTGCGCGGCTGGATGCTTACGGTGGACGGCTGATCAGCCGCAGGAGAAAGCAACCATGCTGACATTCATCCTTAAGCGGGTTCTGATGTCGATCCCCACCTTTGCGATCGTAGCAGTGATCATTTTCACGCTCGTGCGGGCGCTCCCCGGTGATCCGGCGTTGATGATGCTCGGTGGCAATATCGATGACGAGGCGTCGCTGGCGCAAATGCGGGCGCAACTGGGACTCGACCAGCCAGTACCGGTGCAATTCCTGGCATGGTTGCGCGAGGTTTTCTCGGGCAACCTCGGCACCTCGATCATGACCGGGCAAGAGGTGTCCTCTCTGTTGATACAGCGCTTCAGCGTAACGGCAACAGTTGTCCTGCTCGCAATTGTTTCGGCACTCCTGGTGTCGATACCGGCAGGCCTGCTGGCCGCACATCGGCACAATACCCGCACGGATTATGCCATTGTGCTGCTCACCATTCTGAAGCTTTCAATGCCCGGCTTTTGGGTGGGGCTGATGCTATTGGTGCTATTTGGCGCGATCCTGGGCTGGCTACCGACTGTCGGGTTTGTTTCTGTCAGTGACGATCTTGGCCGCGGCATGATGTATCTGATCTTGCCAGTAACCTCGCTGGCACTTTCGGAGATCGCGGTACTGACCCGGATGATGCGCGCAGGGAGCCTTGAGGTGATGGGCAAGGACTACATCACTCATGCACGCGCCAAAGGCCTCACCGAGCGCAAAGTGCTGTGGCGGCATGTGTTTCCAAATGCCTTTGCGCCGACGCTGACAATGGTGGGCATCATGCTCGCGGGGCTACTGGCTGGCGCCGCCGTGACCGAAACGGTCTTCACCCTGCCAGGGCTCGGCAAGCTATTGGTCGACTCGATCTATGCCCGTGACTACCCGGTGCTGCAGGGGGCGCTGTTGTTCATTGCCGCCGTTTATGTGCTGACCAACCTTGCCATTGATCTCACCTATTCCTTCTTCGATCCCAAGGTGCGCCTGACATGACTTTCACCAAACGACTTCTAGGCAAGGCCAACGGGATGGCCGGTGCGTTCCTTCTGGGGATCGTCTTTTTCATCGCCGTGCTTGGCAGCGTATACACGCCACATGATCCGCTGAAATCGGATCTGCTGAACCGCTTCGCCGAAGCCTCGGCAACCCATCCTCTGGGCACCGACATGTTTGGCCGGGACATCCTGTCGCGATTGATGCGCGGGGCTTGGGTTTCTGTGTCGATCGGGCTTGGTACGCTGGTGCTCCCGGTCGTGCTCGGTACGGTTCTCGGAGCAGCAGCCGGCTACTTCCGCGGCTGGTTCGACCGCATATTGATTATGATTTTGGACGCGTTGATGGCCTTTCCAGGCCTGCTCATCGCTCTGGGTCTGATGGCGGTGATCGGGGCAAACAAATACGGCGTGATCCTTGCACTATCAGTAGCTTACTTGCCCGCAATCACGCGCGTGGTACGCGGCTCGGTTCTATCGGTCAGCCAATCCGAATTTGTCGAGGCTTCGGCCACCATGGGGAATTCGCGTCTTTACACGCTGATTGTACATGTGCTGCCCAATTGTCTTGCACCGTTGATTGTGCTGACCACGATGATGTTCGGCTGGGTGTTGCTGGCGGAAAGCGCGCTCAGCTTTCTGGGGCTTGGCGTGCCGCCTCCGGAACCCAGCTGGGGCAATATCTTGGCAGAAGCGAAGGCGCATCTGATGCGTTACCCGATGTTGGGGCTGCTGCCAGGTCTGTGCATCTCGGTTGCGCTCCTGGGTGTGAACCTTCTGGGTGATGCACTGCGGGACGAGCTCGATCCGAAGTCAGCACCCTCAAAGGAGGTCATTTAATATGATACGTGGCACTGATACTGGCCAAGTTCTGACAATACAGAACCTCGAAATCTCCTTCGGCGCTCTGGCAGTTGTCAAAGGGGTAGATCTCTCGGTGGCACCAGGTGAGATTCTGGCCCTGGTCGGGGAAAGCGGCAGCGGCAAGAGCATGATCGGTCGCGCTATCATGGGGCTGCTGCCAGGTGGTGGCCGGGTCAGCGGTGGGCGCATCACCTTTCGCAACCAAGAGGTGACCGGCGCTTTACCAAGCACGCAAATGCGGCGGCTCCGCGGCAAGGAGATCGGCCTGATCTTTCAGGAGCCACTCTCCTCTCTCAATCCCAATATGCGCATCGGCGAGCAAATGTGTGAGGCGATGCGCGCGCATACGGATCTCAGCGAGGACAAGATCCGGGAGCGAGCACATGAAATGCTACGGCAGGTCCGATTGGACAACCCCGAGCAATTGATGAACCGCTACCCGCACGAGTTTTCCGGCGGAATGCGCCAGCGGATCATGATCGCCTCGGTCATGATGTTGAAACCTGCCTTGCTGATCGCAGACGAGCCAACCACTGCCCTGGATGCCGTGGTGCAAAGAGAGGTGTTGGACATCATCGCAGAGGTCGCCCGCGCCAACGGGACTGCGGTGATCCTTATTTCGCATGATCTGGCCGTTGTGGCAGCCTATGCAGCACAGATTGCGGTGATGGAAAAGGGCGTGCTGGTGGAGGCAGGCAGCGCCCGTGCCGTTCTTGGTTGCCCGCAACATGCCTATACACAGAAGCTGCTGGCCGCAGCACAGCTGGGAGCCCCTGAGCCAGTGAAGGGAGCCTCAGGTCCACCACTGCTGTCAGTTGAAGGGCTGCAGGTGGAGTTTAGCGACAAGCAGATGTTCGGCCTGTTCGGAAAGACTGTGAACCGCGCCGTAAAGGATGTCTCCTTGAGCGTGCAGCCGGGTGAATTTGTAGGTCTTGCTGGTGAAAGCGGCAGCGGCAAAAGCACAATTGGCCGGGCCATTGGAAAACTGGCCCCGATGAAAGTCGGCCGTGTGACCTTTGATGGCATCGACCTTGCGAACTGCTCGGCCGCAAATGAGCGTCGGCTTCGTCAACGTATCCGCTTTGTCTTTCAGGACCCTTTTTCATCGTTGAACCCACGCATGCGCGTTGGCCGTATCGTCGCTGAAGGATTGCGCCATGACCGGGGGCTATCTGCCGCTGAACGACAGGCGCGAGCGATCGACATGTTGGAGGCGGTCGGGCTGCCCCGTACAATGGCCGCACGCTTTCCACACGCGCTATCAGGTGGTCAGCGCCAGCGCGTCGCCATTGCCCGCGCCCTGATCAGTCGACCGGACCTGATCATCGCAGACGAACCCGTCTCGGCCTTGGATGTCACCATTCAGGCGCAGATCTTGATGCTTTTGAAATCGTTGCAGCGTGAATTCGGATTTGCCTGCCTGTTCATCAGCCACGACCTGCACATCGTCGAGCAGCTTTGTGCCCGGCTGTACGTGTTGCACAAGGGCAGGGTCATGGAGCAAGGGGAGACCGCGCAGCTTTTTGCAGCGCCGCGCCACCCCTACACCCGGCGCCTGATGTCGGCATCGCCGCGGTTGGAACAGGACGCCGAGGGACTGCAATTGGCCCAAACCCAACCGGTACTGGGCAGGCACGACAGCGACACGACGTTCTACGAGGACAGTGGAGACAATGCTGGTCCTTATCATCTGGCGGAAACAGCGCCCGGCCACTTCGTTGCCCTGCGGGGCACTGCCTAACATCAAGGTTCCAATATGACCCAACTTACACCGCGGCCTTATGTGCCGCGCCCATACGCCGCCGACGAAGATGAGGCGCGCCAAATGGTTCGCGCGTACCCCTTTGCAACTGTGATCACTCAGGGGAAGGAAACACCTGAGGCCACTCAGACGCCTCTGTTCTTCGAAACCGAAGATCCGTCGTGTCGCACCCTTATCGGCCATATCGCCCGTATAAATCCGCAGGCAGAGGATCTGATGGTGCCGGGGCAGGTGCTGGCGGTTTTCAATGGCCCCTCTGCATATGTATCTCCGGCTTGGTATGTCGAAGACGAAGATGTGCCCACATGGATCTACAGGTCGGTACATATCCGCGGTGAGATTGAACCGGTTGACGGACCTCCGATGCGCGCTTTGATGGAGCGCATCGTCACCTTGTCGGAGCAGCGCATTCAAGGAACATGGCAGCTGTCGCGTATACCTGAGCCAGACATCACGCGGATGATGCCGCGGATTATTGGTTTTCGAATTCACCTGACGGCCTTGCAGGGCATTTCCAAGTTGGAACAAACCCGGTCCGGCAAGAATCGCACTGGTGTTGCCGCGCGCCTGGAAGCTGGTCGCGAGATTGGCGGCGGAACTCTCGCCAAACTATTACGGTGCCAGTGATCGGCTTTCTTATGCAAAGTTTTCTAGCCATCCAGCGAAAGCGGACCTTCATTCTCGCACGATCACTTTTTCTGATGCTGCAAACCGCGCCACCTGCTGCAAAGAGGACTAAGCGCAGGAATTAGCGCAGTACAAAAGCGAGAATGATCGAGCAGAGTACGATATTCAGAACCCAGACCGTGAAAGCAACCCGTCGCCGCAGGCTCACATGTTTGAACGGATTAATCATAGTCGAAACGCTCTGTCAGAATGCGATGAGAGGGCGTGCCCTTCTTAATCAGATGATCTTCAACAGTATCCATCATGATTGTGGGGCCGCACATTACAAATACCCAGTCGTGCAACTCTTGATCTGAAAAAATGCGGTTTATCAATGCAGCATCGATAAAGCCTGTCTCTCCGTGCCAGGTTTCTGGGGGGTCCGACAGCACATAATATACGTCCTGTGCACCTAACTCCTCTCGATAGGCAATCTGATCAACCAGCCGGTTTCCATAGACCAACCTCACCTTGCGTGGATCGCCGCTCAGGCGCATTTGCCTGAGGATACCCAGCAGCGGTGCAAGCCCCACGCCACCTGCAATCAGAGCGACCCCAGGTTCGGTGCGACCGTCAACAGAAAGAGTTCCATAAGGGCCGTCAACATAAGAGACCGTTCCGGCCTTTATCTGGCCAATGGTTCGTGTGAAATCGCCAAGCTCTTTTATCATAAAGGATATTTCCGGTCCGCCTCCCGGTGCGGAGCAAATGGAGAATGGGTTTTCTTTCATCGAGAATGAACTGTGCCCCAGATTCAGCCATGCAAATTGCCCAGCCTTATAACGAAGGCCAGAATGGCCATCTGGCTTCAGCGTCACCTCCCATTGTTTGGGCGTCAACTGGGTGACGGAGGTCACTTTCCACGCGCGCACTCTATCCCGGAGAGGCACCAGCAGGTAAACATATAGCAGCGATCCAACGGCAACACCCGTCATTGCCAGCCACACCCAGGTCATCGCAGGCTGCGATCCATATCGCCCCGCATAGACCGTGTGATGCAACAAAAGCAACGCGATCAAGAGCGCGCTCATCCCGTGTATCAGGCGCCAAGTCTCATATTTGTAGTCCAGTTGCGTCCGTCCGACTGCCAGAAGAACAAGGCTTGGAAGAAGCAGATAGGCGGCAACTCCTGTGGACAGAGCAGAAAAATCAGTTGTGATTGTGAGTTGCCGCGTGAGGTCCCAGGGACGCTGACCACCCGAAAGCGTACCCTGGTAGAGAAAGGGATGTAGCAAGGCAAAACTCAGGGCAGTGCGCGCCATGACCTGATGAAGCCGCATGGTTACATCCATGCCAACGCTATTCGAAACACTCTTGAAGCGGCCAGACAGGACAAACTCCATAAGGATTATCGAATAGGCCAAAATGCCAAGGCCAGAGGCAAGTTCTTCGGGGAATGGTCGGGGTGGTCCGCCCGTCAACCACGATAAGATAAGCGGCAATGTGGCAGCGACAAGGTAGGCCAAGATCCAACACAGAGGTTTCATATATGCAGTTTATTCAACTTCCTCTGTTTGCTCAATTCCGCGCTCCCCGGTCTCGAAGGCAGTCTCGTTCTTTTGTTTGTACATGAAAACTCCGTGGAGTTTGTGATCGATGAAATCCGGAGGCAGTTGTCAGCAGTGCAGTTCTGGTGACCTGAGCCCCAAGTTTCCTCCACCTAGCGGAGAGTCCTTGGGGTTGGTTTGATGGCCCTACGCGGCCAGTTTGTCCATCGTTCTTTTCTCAGCAAATTCTCTGGGCGTCAGGTTT
>NZ_JARJEF010000127.1 GCF_029697505.1 Pseudophaeobacter profundi
TTATTACAAATATTTAATAAAAAATGGAAACAAGATAACAACAGCCCCCCGATATATATATAAAAATAACATAATATTTGAATTATAAAATAAATATCGTCTGTATGGCCTCTCTTGGGCTGGAACGACTTTATACATGGCATGTCTTTCTGTCTGGTTGTTGTTTACAGTTTGTCCAAGTATTGTGTCAGGTCGGGAAGTCCTTCTTTCAGCCCTTTCCTCTTGCGGGTGTCCTGTACAACACCGAAGGGGCGGGTGCCCTGCTCCAGGGGGTCACCAGGGAGGATCTGCCAGTGGTCAAACACACACTGGGGGAACGCCTGGCCTCCTGTGTTGCTGCGAAGGTCGGC
>NZ_JARJEF010000128.1 GCF_029697505.1 Pseudophaeobacter profundi
TGCCAAGAACGCCCTCGAGTCCTACTGCTTCAACATGAAGAGCACCATGGAGGATGAGAAGCTCAAGGACAAGATCTCTGAGTCAGACAAGACCACCATCATGGACAAGTGCAACGAAGTGATCCGCTGGCTGGACGCCAACCAACTGGCCGAGAAGGAGGAGTACGAACACAAGCAGAAGGAGTTGGAGGCTCTGTGCAACCCGATCATCACCAAGATGTACCAGAGCGCTGGTGGAGTGCCGCCCGGTGCAGGCGGTATGCCCGGTGGTTTCCCTGGCGCGGGCGGCGCAGCAGGAGCGGCCCCTGGCGCCGGCGCAGGCTCCGGACCCACCATCGAGGAGGTCGAC
>NZ_JARJEF010000129.1 GCF_029697505.1 Pseudophaeobacter profundi
CTGCCGTTGGGGTTACGTCTTTTACAGGATGGCTCCAAGGTACGAAATAGCAGTGGGTCTCCACAGGGGGCACCGGACTTCAAAAATTGTTGTAGGAAAAAGTAAAACAGACAAACGTCATAAGCTAAGGCCAGCTCGTCTCAAGGGGCTGCAGACAAAGCACACCAAGTTTGTGCGAGATCTGGTCCGTGAAGTTTGCGGCCATGCTCCATATGAGAAGAGAGCCATGGAGTTGCTCAAGGTGTCCAAGGACAAGCGAGCTCTCAAGTTTCTTAAGAGGAGGTTGGGCACGCACATCCGAGCCAAGAGGAAGCGTGAGGAACTCAGCAACATCCTGACACAGATGAG
>NZ_JARJEF010000130.1 GCF_029697505.1 Pseudophaeobacter profundi
CTGGGTACCGGATATACTGTGTTTCGACAATAACTCGACCGTGTACACTAACCGATACTTTTACGGTCTAGAAAACGGACACAGTACGATTCACAGAAAATGACAAAGAGCCGATTAACACCCTGATCAAAAGTTCTTTCACAACACATCCACTTAGACCGAGAGATGGAGATGAAGTGTCGCGCGCAAAGTGATCGGTTCGTGAAGTGTAAGCTGCGAGGGGAGGCTCCATGTTCCTGAAAGCAAGTATTATCAAAGCTATGCCACGCCGTCCGTCGTCGTAGATCGCAACACTCGACACTTTCAAATCATTTTATTGTAAATTTATTGCATCGTACATCAGTAG
>NZ_JARJEF010000131.1 GCF_029697505.1 Pseudophaeobacter profundi
GCGAAAGGTGGACGGACATGTTCCGATGGCGTTTCTCGAACCGGTTGTACTTTCGGATGTAGTGCAGGTAGTCCCTTCTGATGACGATTGTCCGCTGCATCTTCATCTTCTGTATGACGCCCGTCAGGATGCGTCCACGAATCGACACGTTGCCGGTGAACGGACACTTCTTGTCGATGTATGTCCCCTCAATGGCCTCTCTTGGAGTTTTAAAACCGAGACCGACATTCCTATGCCTGCGTGTGCTTTTCTTCTTCAGACCCGGCTTTCTGGCCAGGAAAATCCCGGGTTGTTTCTGGAATGCCTTCTCAGTCTGATCAGCCATGATGAAGCGTCAACTCTAAC
>NZ_JARJEF010000132.1 GCF_029697505.1 Pseudophaeobacter profundi
CATTATCTTCCAAAATGGGTTTTGTAAAAGTCGTTAAAAACAAGCAGTATTTCAAGAGATTTCAAGTCAAATTCAAGAGGCGTCGCGAGGGAAAAACTGACTACTATGCACGCAAGCGACTGATCGTTCAAGACAAGAACAAATACAACACTCCCAAGTATCGTCTGATTGTTCGGCTCTCCAACCGCGACATCACCTGCCAGGTCGCCTACTCCCGCATCGAGGGAGACAAAATTGTCTGCGCTGCCTACAGTCACGAACTTCCAAAATATGGCGTCAAGGTTGGCCTCACCAACTACGCTGCTGCTTACTGCACGGGACTTCTGTTGGCTAGGAGGTTGCTG
>NZ_JARJEF010000133.1 GCF_029697505.1 Pseudophaeobacter profundi
CTTCTCCTTCCACAGAGTCCATGCCGACCTCTTCGTAGTCCTTCTCCAGAGCAGCCAAGTCCTCTCTGGCCTCGCTGAACTCTCCCTCCTCCATACCCTCACCGACGTACCAGTGGACGAAAGCTCGCTTGGCGTACATCAGGTCGAACTTGTGGTCCAGACGAGCCCAGGCCTCGGCGATGGCGGTGGTGTTGGACAACATACACACGGCACGCTGTACCTTGGCCAAGTCACCTCCGGGGACGACTGTAGGGGGTTGGTAGTTGATACCGACCTTGAACCCGGTGGGACACCAGTCCACAAACTGGATGGTCCTCTTGGTCTTGATGGTTGCGATGGCGGC
>NZ_JARJEF010000134.1 GCF_029697505.1 Pseudophaeobacter profundi
CCGGGAGCCGGGCCTGGGCGAGTCGATCCGTTGACGTGGGCTTGCTCCGTCTCGGTGATTCTCTGCTCGGTCCCGTGCCTTGGCCTCACGCGGATCTTCCTTGCTGTGAGGTGTTGGCTGTCTAGCTGCGGGATACGCTCCTCACGGGGCGCCCCGTGGGCGGGCCTCCTACTTCCGCGGTCGCCATTCAACGATCAACTCAGAACTGGCACGGACCAGGGAAATCCGACTGTCTAATTAAAACAAAGCATTGCGATGGCCCTAACGGGTGTTGACGCAATGTGATTTCTGCCCAGTGCTCTGAATGTCAAAGTGAAGAAATTCAAGCAAGCGCGGGTAAAC
>NZ_JARJEF010000135.1 GCF_029697505.1 Pseudophaeobacter profundi
GTGAAGGATCTCGACTGTGTGCTTCAACTCCACTTGCACCTTCTGGTATCTCTCGTCGGAGATCCTGAGCTCCTTGGTGACTTCCTCATAGTCAGAGGCGAGGCTGGACAGTTCCTGCTCGATCTTGGTGCGCGACGCGGACAGGTTGACGTTGATGGTTGTCAGCTCGTTGACGCGGCTCTGACTGTCCTCGTACATCTGCTCGGCGGTTCGCTTGGCTCGCAGCGCGCTGTCGTAGTTGGCGCGGATCTCCTCCAGCTCGGCGGTGATGGACTGGACCTTGCGCGATGCGATGGCGTACTGGTCCAGCGTGACGGCCAGCTGACGCTGCATCTCGTCG
>NZ_JARJEF010000136.1 GCF_029697505.1 Pseudophaeobacter profundi
ATGCAAAGTTTCGGGAGAAGTTTCTGGCGCGCAAGAAAGTTGAAGAGAAAGAAGGCGATGATTTGCTCCGGCTCCATAGCCAGGCTCTGCGTCAGCTCGAGTCCCGGCACGCAAACCTGATGAAAGCGGTTGAGGATGGGGACTATTCTGCCCCTATCATAGCGCAGCTCAACAAGGTGGATGCTGAACTGACCCAAGCACGGGCCAAACGGGACGCAGCAGCCCCAGAGCCCATCTTCTTGCCCCAGGACCTCCCTGTCTTCTACCGTGCCCATATTGACGATCTGGTGGGCACCCTATCAGACGAGGGCGTCTCTGGGCGTGCCAGCGAAGAACTCC
>NZ_JARJEF010000013.1 GCF_029697505.1 Pseudophaeobacter profundi
TCCCATGTCTATCACTCCCAATCCCCCCAACGAAAACCGTCGGGGCAGTGTGTTCACATGGGTCAATTCTCAGTGACAATTTATCGGCATACCGGGTCAGTTCTCAGTGACAATCAACAGGCCAGAGCCTCAAATAGCTCAATGGCCTCTTGCTGTGCGTCGGAACTGGGATCATCGCTCTCGGCAAAGCTGATGACGCCTGCCGTGTAGCTCCACTTGTTGGGGCTCGCGTCGATCAGGTCACGAGTTTGGTGGGGGGTGCCGTGCAGCACCTCGGGCAGCGGGTCGCGGATCTTGGTTTGCGGCTGGCCGGTGTCGTCGCGGATCAGGTTGCGGTTCTCGTCATAGGCCAGAACTTCGCGCGCTGTCAGGTAATCCACGGGAGCTGCACCGCCACCAGTGCCGGTGGAGAAGAACGAAATGATCATTCGCAGTTCTCGCCTGTGTGCGCCGCCACGATCTGCGCCAATTGCCGCTCGATGGCCACAAGCTGCGTCGCGACCTTGAGCGCATTGATCTGGTTCGCGCGGCCGGATTTGACCGCGCCGTTAATCCAGCGCGATAGCTGATTGAGGTTCCCGCCAACGCGGGTAATCGCAAAGGTCAGCTGCGGGTCAACGCGAGGGACGGGCTTGCGTCGACGTGCCTCGGTCAGCCCCAAGGCCTCGCGCATCAACGTGGCATTGGGCAGGCCAGCGGCGTGCGCCTTGGCCACAAGCGCTGCCTTTTCCGACGGGGTGCATCGAAAGATCACACTCTCGGAAAAGCCCTCTTTGACGCCGCTTGCGCGCGTCTGGTTGGGGTTTGAAGGGGAGGCTTGCCGCCCCTCACAAGTCCCGCAGATGTAATCGGTGGGTAACCTTGCTCTCTGTTCTTTGTGCGGATCGGTCGCACTCATGCCCTCAGCCCCGCGGCCTCAATTTCAGCAGGGCTGACGAGGTTTGCAGCCAACAAAGCAGTCACTTGACCCGGTGTGATGTGGCGGCACAGTGGATGTTTGTCTGTGACCCAGTCGGCCAAGCCTTTCAGCAGTTCGGCTTCTTTGGCCTTGCCCGCTTCTCGCGCCTCCTCGACGTCGTGAAGGTATTTCAACCAACGGCCAGAACTGAACCAATTGTCGGAGAAGCACGCCTTCGAGCGGGTGAAACCTTCGCTCTCGGTCGCATAGGCCCGCACGGCGTCCTCGAGGTCTTTGGCGTCCACTCCGTCGGCCAGCGCTTGGCGGATCTGTGAGAGGCAAACCGCTTTGCCGCGAATGCGATCCTCGGGATAGGCGGACAAAATCTTTTCTGAATTCTCATCTTCCACCGCCGCCTTCGCGTGCGAAGGATTTGGTTTTTTATATGGTTTATATCTGTTCTTATAAGATTTGCCCTCTGGGGCAGATGGCTTGCCCTCAGGGGAAAATGCATCATTTTCCCTTTCGGTCGGATCGATTTGCCCATTTGGGCAAATGGAGTTGCCCAGGGCATACCAACAGGTCCGGTCATAGCGATCATCGCTGAAATTGCCCTTGATGATCAGCTCTGCGCTGACCAGCTTTTCGAGCGCTGTTCGGATCTGCTTCTCGCTCAGATATGGGAACAACTCACCAAAGGCCGAGATCGAGTTGTAGGTCCAATACTGCCCGTCTCGAAGGTTGCGGCGATTGGCTTGGTTCTTCTCGATCCAGAAGGTGATGTTCTGGAAAATCACCGCTGCATTGAGACCGACACGTCCAGCGATTTCAGGATCAAAGCTATGGCGGCTCATGATTGACCCCCGAAATACGCACAAACGTGCGAATTTTGTACAGGTTTTGTACGAGAAATAGGCCGTTTCAGCCGATTTCGCCGCGAAAGCTGGCGGGACTTTCTACAAGCTTCCGCACAACATCCTGTAAATAAGTCATATTTTTCTAGTGGTTTTGGCGACCCCGGCAGGATTCGAACCTGCAACCTGCCCCTTAGGAGGGGGCTGCTCTATCCAGTTGAGCCACGGGGCCGGGCCTGATTTAGGCGATAGCAAATGATATCTGTTACCACAATGCAGCTCTGGCTGGTTGGGCGGAGTTTATTCGTCTCCAACCTGCACATATTAAATCTGCAGCCCGGTATGCCGCCCATTGTACTGACGGCGCGCACTGGCTAACCTGAAACCAACCAAAGATATGAGGCCTTTAATCGTGACCACGCAACCCAAGCGCCCGCTCACCCTTCGCGATGTATCAGAGGCCACAGGCGTGTCAGAAATGACGGTGAGCCGAGTGTTGCGCAATCGCGGCGACGTGTCGGAAAAAACCCGCGTCAAGGTGCTGACCGCTGCCAAGGAACTGGGCTATGTGCCTAACAAAATCGCGGGCGCGCTGGCCTCCAAACGGGTCAATCTAGTGGCGGTGATCATCCCCTCTCTGTCCAATATGGTGTTCCCTGAGGTGCTGACCGGCATCAATCAGGTACTGGAAAATACCGTATTGCAGCCGGTGGTCGGGGTGACGGATTATCAGCCGGAAAAAGAGGAAAAGGTCCTCTATGAGATGCTGTCCTGGCGGCCATCGGGGGTGATCATTGCTGGGCTGGAACATACCGAAGCGGCGCGGGCGATGCTGAATGCTTCTGGTATTCCGGTGGTGGAAATCATGGATACTGATGGTAAGCCGGTGGATGCCATGGTTGGGATTTCGCATCGTCGCGCTGGCCGCGAGATGGCCAAGGCCATCCTGAAGGCGGGCTATCGCCATATCGGCTTTATGGGCACGAAGATGCCGTTGGATCACCGCGCTCGCAAACGATTTGAAGGCTTCACCGAGGCCCTGGCCAAAGAGGGCGTCGAGATCGAAGATCGGGCGTTTTATTCAGGCGGTTCCGCCCTGGCCAAGGGGCGCGAGATGACGCAAGAGATGCTTGAGCGCTCGCCAGATCTGGATTTTCTGTATTATTCCAACGATATGATTGGGGCAGGTGGGCTGCTGTATCTGATGGATCAGGGCATTGATGTGCCTGGCCAGATTGGTCTTGCCGGGTTCAACGGGGTTGAGCTGTTGCAGGGGCTGCCCCGGCAACTGGCCACCATGGATGCCTGCCGTCTGGACATTGGTCGCAGGGCCGCTGAAATCATCGCGGCACAGCTGGATGACCCAGAGGCCGAGCCAGAGCGCCATGTGACGCTGACCCCCACCATTTCCTATGGTGATACCCTGAAACGGCGCTGATGACGCTGGCACGACTGGACAATTCTGCGGCGCGGCGGCTGTTCATGCAGCGCCACGCCTTGTTAGAGCCGCCAAGCGGGAGCGCCAAGGGGGCAGAGCTGTTGCAGCTGCTCACCCGGCTGGGGTTTGTCCAGCTTGACAGCATCAACACCGTGGCGCGGGCGCATGATGTGATCCTGTATTCGCGCCGTGCCAGCTATCGCCCGCAGTACCTGAGCGATCTTTATCATGGTGGGGGGGCTCTGTTTGAACACTGGACCCATGATGCCGCGATGATCCCTATGGGGTTTTATCCGCAGTGGCATCTGCGGTTTCAGCGCGATGAGCAATTGCTGCGCAAACGTTGGCGCAACTGGCGTCGTGACGGGTTTGAGCAGCAATTTGAGACCGTTCTGAACCATATTCGCGAACACGGCCCGGTCAGTTCTTCTGATCTGGGCAAGGATGAAAAAAAGGGCTCGGGCGGTTGGTGGGACTGGCACCCGTCCAAAACCGCGCTGGAGTATCTCTGGCGGACTGGCGCGCTGACAGTTGTTGGCCGATCCGGGTTTCAAAAACGCTATGATCTGACCGAACGCGTGATCGATGCGGGCCTGCACGCGCCCAGGGATCCGCTGGATCCCGCCGATACGGTGGATTGGCTGTGCAATAACGCGCTGGATCGGCTTGGCTTTGCCACGTCGGGAGAGCTCGCCGCTTTTTGGGATACCGCCAGCGCCGCCGAAGCACGGGCCTGGTGTCAGGCCGCCAAGGCGCGCGGTGAAATCGAAGAGATCGAGGTCGAGGCCGCCGATGGTAGCCTGCGCAAGAGCTTTGCCCGTCCAGATACGGTATCGCAGGCCGCCGATTTGGGGCCTGCGCCGGGGCGGCTGCGGCTTCTCAGTCCCTTTGATCCGATGTTGCGCGACCGCAAGCGGGCTGAACGGTTGTTTGGCTTTCACTATCGCATCGAGGTCTTTACCCCCGCGCCCAAGCGGCAATACGGCTATTATGTCTTTCCCCTGCTTGAGGGGCAGAAACTGGTGGGGCGGATCGACATGAAGGCCGAGCGCAGCGCCGACTGCCTGGTGGTGACGGCGCTCTGGCCCGAGCGCGGTGTCACCTTTACGGCCCCCCGTGTCAAACGGCTGGAAGCAGAACTGGCGCGGGTCGCCCGTTTTGCCGGGCTGGGCAGCGTCGTGTTTGCCAATGATTGGCTGCGCGCGCCCGTCTGACCACCAAGGGGGGGTTATTCGGGGCGCAGATTGGCCTCTATCACGGCGCGATAATCGGCAGGGGCGGGTTTGGCTTTGAACACATCGGGTTGAATGAACACGCAGGTAAAGCGGCCTTCAAAACAGAGGATCCCATTCTGGCGTGCATCAACCCGAAAGGTCACGGATTTGGTGCCAAGCGCTGAAGGCCAGACCTCACACTCCAGCCGATGCCGCGGGGTCACGGGGGAGCGGAACTCCAAGTTCATGCTGACAAAGGGTGTCCCGGTGCCGCGATCCAGTTCCATCTGGAACCAGCCGTCGCCGTCTAGCTGGTGTTCCCACCAGGCGTCGATTGCTTCCAGTGCAAAGCTGGGCAAGTGCCCGGTATAGGCGATCTGCGCCGGGTCGCAGTGGCCCCAGCCGACGCGGATAGAATGCACAAAGGTGGGGCTGTTATTGCTGTCGTTTATCGGGTGTGACATTTGCCTGTCCTTTGTCATCTGTCCTGCCGCGCCACTCTAGCTAGTGGCGCTGGGGCATACAAACGGCTTTGTATAAAAAACCCCCTCCCAGCGGCGCTGGAAGGGGGGAATTTCTGTGACAGACCAATGGATTTGTCGATCCGCGCTGCGCGGGCTGGGTCAGAGAAACAGCAGTAGCGGCAGCAGAGTGATGACCGGGAAGGCCACAAGGATGATCACCCGGATGATATCAGAGGCGACAAAGAACATCACCGCCTTGTAGGTATCGACCATGCGGGTTTTGCGATCCATCGCGTTGATGATGAACAGGTTCATCCCCACCGGTGGTGTGATCAGGCCGACCTCGACCACGATGAGCACCAGAATACCAAACCAGATGGCGACATATTCGGCCTCGATCCGGTTGACGCGGCCCTCGGTGACGCGGATGCCCAGTTCCTTCATCTGTTCGCGGGTCAGTTCGGTGCCTGTGGCGATGGCGTCCTGGATTGAGGCAAGCATCTCTGCCCCCATGCCTTCGGGCACCCCGTTGCGCAGCACCTCCATCGCGGCGTCTGCCTGCATATCAACCAGCGAGAGCAGGCCAAAATCCATCACCGAAATCACCGGAAAGAAGATCGGAATGGTCAACAGGATCATCGACAGGCTGTCCATCAGGCAGCCAAAGACCAGATAGAACGCCAGGATCAGTGCAAGCACTACCCAGGGGCTAAACCCTTGGCTGACAACAAAATCGGCCAGCTCTTGCGGTACCTTGGTCAGGGCGAGGAAGCCGTTGTAGAAGCCCGCGCCGAGGACGATGAAAAAGATCATCGCGGTAGAGCGCGCTGTTACCATGAAGCTGTCGATCAGATTGGGCCGGTCCAGCCCGCCATTCATCCAAGCGATAAGCCCAGTGCCAAAGGCACCAACCGCCGCCCCCTCGGTCGGGGTGAACAAGCCGCCGTAGATGCCGCCAACAACCAGGCCAAAGACCAGCAGTACGGGCCAGACCTTGACCAGATTACCAAGACGTTCGCCCCAGGGCACGGCGGGGCGGGTGCCTGCGGCCTCGGGGTAAAGCCGCACATAGATCGAGATCACGATGACATAGCCAATCGCCGCCAGCAGGCCGGGAATAAAGGCGGCAAGGAACAGTTTGGCGATATTCTGTTCGGTCAGGATGGCATAGATCACCAGCACCACCGATGGTGGGATCAGGATGCCCAGGGTGCCGCCCGCCGCCAGCGTGGCGGTGGAAAAGCCACCGGCATAGCCGTATTGCTTCAGTTCGGGCAGGGCGACCCGGCCCATGGTGGCCGCTGTGGCGAGTGATGATCCACAGATGGCGCCAAAGCCGGCGCAGGCCCCGATCGAGGCCATGGCGACGCCGCCTTTTTTATGGCCCAGAAAGCCTTCGGCAGCTTTGAACAGCGCCGATGACATGCCGCCCAAGGTGGCGAAATGCCCCATCAGCAGAAACATCGGCACGATGGTCAGCGAGTAGGAGGAAAAGGTCGTGTAGGTCTCGCTTTTGAGACGACCAAAGGCCACCTGGGTGCCATCGGTGACCAGGATCAGCCCGCCCAGGCCAACGAGGAACATCGACAGGCCAATCGGGACCCGCAGAAAGATCAGTCCCATCAGGACGGGAAAGGAGGCAATGCCAATTTCAAGAGTAGTCACTGTTCACCCTCCACGCCGTCCCAGATCTGGATGCGGCCGGTAAAAAATTCAAAACTGCGTACAGCGCCCATATAGATCCCCACAATGGCGGCGATCACGGCGGCAAACAGGCTGGCACCAAAGGCCCACCAGACCGGGAATTCCAGCAGGAAAGAGGTCTCGCCATTTTCAAACTTGCTGATCGTACCCGCGCCAAGACGCCAGGCGATCAACACCAGGGCGGCGGCAAACAGCAGTTCGGTCACCATGCGCAAAAACCGGTTCACGCCGCGCGGAAACGAATTGGCGACCACATCAACCGAGGCATGGCCGGCTGAGATCTGGCAAAGCGGTAGAAAGGCAAAGATGGCAAAGGCAACACCTGCCTCGACCAGTTCAAAATCTCCGTTGATTGGTCCGACCCAGTTGATCACCCAGTTGGAAAAGCCCGGCGCAATGGCCTGCAGCAAGTCGCCGTGAAACAGAGTATTGAGCATGCGCCCAACAATCGACAGGCAGGTCAAGATGATCAGGGATGAGAGGACCATACCGCCTAATATGGCCATGGATCTGGCCAGCCCCATCATGAGCTTGTGCATGGTTGAAACCCTTTATTGTGCGCAAAGGGCCGCGGCACCAAATGCTGCTGCGGCCCTTTGACAGTATTACAATCTTACTTCACGTATTGTGGCGTGTATTTTTCGATCAGGTAGCTGGCCTCTTCCAAAAGGGCCTGACCGTCGATGCCTTTTTCTGTCATGTCTGCCAGCCATTTGTCGTAGACAGGCTGTGCAAGCTCCCGCCATTCTGCGGTCTGATCGGCATCCAGGGTAATAACATTGTTGCCGTTGTCCAAGGCGAATTCACGCGCTGGCGCGTCGGAATCTTCCTGCACACCACCTGCAAAGACGGAAAATTCCAGACCGGAGTTTTCGTCGATAGCCTGCTTCTGCGCATCCGAGAGGCTCTCGTATTTCTCTTTGTTCATCGCCAGAACAAAGGTCAGTGTATAGAGTGCCTTGCCAGTGAATTCGGTGTGGTTTTCCACCAGTTCCGGCACTTTCAGCGCGGTGGTGACTTCCCATGGGATGGTGGTGCCGTCGATCACGCCTTTGGACAGGCCTTCGGGGATCGCAGGAACCGGCATGCCAACCGGCGTTGCGCCCAGCTGTGTCAGCAAAGAGTTGACCGAACGGCCACCGCCGCGGATCTTCATGCCCTGCAGGTCATCAGGTGTTTCCACCGGATCTGCGCTGTGGATCAGGCCGGGGCCATGTACCCAGGTGCCCAGGATTTTCACATCCTTGAACTCGGTGTCTTTCATGTGCTTTTCGAACATTTCCCAATAGGCGTGCGAGGTGGCACGGGCATTGGTCATCATGAAGGGCAGTTCAAAGACTTCGGTCGAAGGGAAGCGGCCAGGGGTGTAGCCCACAACCGTCCAGACGATATCGGCAACGCCGTCCATGGCCTGGTCCATCAGCTCTGGGGGTTTGCCACCCAGCTGCATTGACGGATAGCGATCAATGGTGATCTCGCCACCAGAAGAGGCCTCTACGTTATCGGCCCAGACATCCAGGATCAGCTTTGGCACATTGGCCTGGGCTGGTAGGAACTGGTGCATTTTCAGGGTTACGTTGTCGGCAAATGCCTGGGTTGCGCATAGGGCTGCAATGGCGGTTGCGCCTGCGGCTCCGAGTAGCTTCCTGCGAGTGGTCATGTGTTTCCTCCCTTTGACCTTCGTTCAATGTCAGTTGTCGCGGTGGTAAAACGATATTGCAACAACTGGCGCATTTCTTTTCATTTTGACCCCAAATTGCCGGGCAGAGTTCACTAAACGAACGATCTGGGCCCCCTGCTATTGGGTGCATTTGTAACTATCAATGCCGGATCATGCATTTTTCACTCATAAATTAGCGGCCACCGTGCCAGGCCGCTAGAGGCGACCCGTCTAGATTGTGGTGATCGTGTTTCGCTCGCCCGATTTAGCTGTGCTGGACTGCTCTGCTGGTGGGGTGGGCTTTGCGATGTGATGTTACTGAAATATGCCTTCTGCCGGATGTGTGATACACTTCAGCACTACGCGGCGCAGGTTTCAATCCCTCATTGAAACTTTACCGGGCGACACGAGGGCGCAGGTGATCCGGGTTTCTTTGCGTCTCGCCCCCCCATCATCCGAAACTGGATATCGCAGAGCAGCCTAGGCTGTCTCGCCTTCACTATGCAAAGCAAAGTGATCCGTGCGAATGGATTGAGCGCACATGATCTTGTCTGTTTCGCACCTTGTGACCTGCGAGGCGCCTTTTCCTATTGCGCTGCCGTCAGGGACAGGCTGACAGGTTCTAGCCCAGTGATGCCGCCCTGCATCTGCTGCCCCGCGTGTGCAGGGCCAACTCCGGCGGGGGTGCCCGTCAGGATCAGATCGCCAGGGCGCAGGTGGTAAAAGCCTGACAGGTGACAGATGATTTCTTCGACCGACCAGATCAGTTCGGCCAGGGTGGCATCCTGTTTGGTTTCCCCGTCCAGGGTAAGCCATATACGGCTATCCCCCTGCGGTGACCAGTCGGTCGCCTTGGTCAACGGCGCAAAGACCGTGCCCTGTTCCAGATCCTTGCCCAGATCCCAGGGGCGCTGTTTCTTGCGCTCGCGGATCTGCAGGTCGCGCCGGGTCATGTCCAGGGCACAGCCATAGCCATAGATGGCGGCGCGGGCCTCTGCCGGTGTGGCGCGAAACACTGGCGCGCCGATCGCCAGGGCCAGCTCCATTTCATAGTGAAAGTTATCGGTGCCGGGCGGGTAGGGGCTGCTGACACCGCTCAGCACCGCATTGGCGCTGGACTTGGTAAAGTAAAAGGGCGCCTCGCGGTCGACCTCTACCCCCATTTCAGCTGCATGGGCGGCGTAGTTGCGCCCAACGCAGAAAATCCGCCCAACCGGGTAGCCACCCGTTTCGTCGCGGACGGGAATGACCAGCGGGTCTGGTAAGGGAAACAGGGTCTTTGTCATTTTGTGGCTCCGGCTATTGCAGGTTGGGATCTGGCAGGGTCGCGCCCCTGCGGGCAGTCTTCGGGGGCTAGATTTCGAGAGAAACCCAAAGCACCTGGGCGTCTTCCTCGCTGGTGGACACGCAGCCATGGCCCATGCCGCTGTCATAATAGACAGAATCACCGGCGCTCATCGCCAGGGGGCGATAGTGTTCTGTATAGAGGACCAGTTCACCGCTAATCACATACATGAATTCCTCGCCACGATGGCGCACCCAGTTGTCATATTCGGTAACGTCGCGCGCTTTGATGGTGCTGATATAGGGCAGCATCCGCTTGCTGGTGAGTTCGGTGCAGAGCAGTTCGTGGTCGTAGGTCTTGGTTTCCTGGTGCTCGCCGCGCCCGGCCAGGGTGTAATCGCGTCGCCCCGAGATGGAGCTTTGGGCCGATTGCACAAACAATTGCGGCGTTTCCAGCTCAAGCGTTCGCATCAGGCGGCGGATGATCTCAAAGCTGGGGCGGGTCTGGTTGTTCTCGATCTTTGACAGGGTCGACCGGCCAATGGCCGCAGCCTTGGCGGCTTCTTCCAGGGTAAGACCCTTGTCTTTGCGCGCGTCGCGAATCATCTTGCCCAGAACTTGCCCGTCCGGGGCTTCGCCTGCCTCAGGCGCGAGCCCTGCTTCTTCTGACTGAACCGGTTCCATCTAGTTGTTTTCTCCTGTTGCCCGGAAACTTTAGCGTTGATGTCTCTGGGCGTCAAAAATTTCCACATGACTTCTTTTGTTGTTAAACGGGGAAAAGTTTCCTATAGGAACATTGTGGCGTGCGTGAAGGCCCTGTCCTTTTAAAGCGCGGAGCCCTGCAGCGCGACCGATTGGGATGCAATCCTGCCCCAAAGCAGGCCGCGCAGAGCTCCTTTGCTTCGCGATGCGCATTGCATGGTTATGGTTCCTGGCAACCGATCTTTGACAAGAAGGCTTCACATGATGACTGACGCACCCAAACGGACCCCGCTTTATGATCTGCACGTAGAGCTTGGCGGCAAGATGGTTGATTTTGCCGGTTGGGAAATGCCGGTTCAGTATCCCATGGGGATCATGGGAGAGCATAAGCAGTGTCGCGAAAAGGCCGGGCTGTTTGATGTGTCGCATATGGGGCAGGTGATCCTGAAAGGCGACGATATCGCCGCCAAGCTGGAAACCATTGCGCCCTCGGCCTTTACCACGCTGAAGGAGGGCAAGGCACGGTATACCTTCTTTACCAATGACGCCGGCGGCATCATGGATGATCTGATCGTATCCAACGCTGGCGATCATTTCTTTGTGGTGGTCAATGCCTCGATGCGTCACCAGGATATTCCACACATGGCGAAACACCTTGATGGGGTTGAGGTGATAGAGATCTTTGACCGCGCCCTGGTGGCGGTGCAGGGGCCTGTCGCCGAAGCCGTTGTCGGTGATCTCTGTCCTGCCGCGCGCGATATGAAATTCATGGAGACAATTGTCGCCGATATTATGGGGGTGGAATGCCGCCTGTCGCGTCTCGGCTATACTGGCGAAGATGGATATGAGATTTCCATTCCAGAAGACAAGGCCGTCGAAATCACCCGCGCCCTGCTGGCGCATGAGGATTGCGCCCCTGCCGGGCTGGGGGCACGCGACAGCCTGCGGCTGGAGGCCGGCCTGTGCCTCTATGGCAATGACATCGACAATGACACCACCCCGGTTGAGGCCGCGCTGACCTGGGCAATGCAGAAACGCCGCCGTGAAGAGGGCGGCTTTCCTGGCGCCGCGCGCATCCAGAAAGAACTGGCCGAGGGCGCTGCCCGCAAGCTGGTTGGCATCAAGCCCACGGGGCGCGCCCCGGCCCGCCAGGGGGTCGAGGTGCAGTCGCCAGAGGGCGAGACGATCGGCATGATCACATCGGGCGGCTTTGGCCCCACTGTTGGCGGCCCGGTTGCCATGGGTTATGTCGCAACAGAACAAGCGACACCGGGCCAGGCGGTGAACCTGATTATCCGGGGCAAGGCCCAACCGGCGGAAATCGTCGCGCTGCCCTTTGTCACCCAGAACTACAAACGCTGAATACAGATCACGACAGACTATGAGGAGCGTCACATATGACCACCTATTATTCCGAAGAGCATGAATGGATCACCGTTGAAGGGGAGACCGCCACGCTTGGCATCACCCAGCATGCGGCTGATCAGCTGGGCGAGATCGTCTTTTGCGAGCAAAAAGAGGTGGGCGACACCTTTGACAAGGCGGAAGAGATCGGCGTGATTGAATCGGTCAAGGCCGCCTCGGAAATCTACGCACCGCTGGATGGCGAAGTGATCGAGGCCAACCCTGCGCTGGAAGAAAACCCTGGTGCCCTGAACGAAAGCCCTGAAGGTGAGGCCTGGATCTACAAGATCAAGCTCACCGATGCGGCCCAGCTGGAAGATCTGATGGATCTGGACGGCTATAAGGCCTTTATCGGGTAGGAGACTGCCTGCTGCGCCCCTGGCTGTTGCGGCCGGGGGCGTCGGGCATCGCCAGACCGCGGCCCTGCCCAGCTGTCTGTGCGCCTGTCCACCTTTCTGCTTTCTGCGGCCCTTGTGGAACGCTGCTTTCCACCGGCCTCTTTCAAATGTTCTGACCCAAGGACCAAGACCCATGGCCTTTAAGCTAACCGACTACGAAGCCTACGACTTTGCCAACCGTCGCCACATCGGCCCGTCGCCCACAGAGATGGCGGAGATGCTGAAGGTGATTGGTTTCAAGACCCTGGATGAGCTGATCAACGCGACCGTGCCCGAAGCGATCCGCCAGCAAGAGCCGCTGGACTGGGGCCCGGCGATGACCGAACGCGATGCGCTGTTCCACATGAAAGAGGTGGCGAGCAAGAACAAGGTTCTGACCTCACTGATCGGTCAGGGCTATTACGGCACCACCACGCCTGCACCGATTCTGCGCAACATCCTGGAAAACCCTGCCTGGTACACCGCCTATACGCCCTACCAGCCCGAGATTTCGCAGGGTCGGCTTGAAGCGCTGTTGAACTTCCAGACCATGGTCAGCGACCTGACCGGCATGGATATCGCCAATGCCTCCTTGCTGGACGAGGCCACCGCCGCCGCCGAGGCCATGGCCATGGCCTTCCGTGGGGCGCGTTCCAAGGCCAATAACGCTGCCTTTTTTGTCGACCAGAACTGCCACGCCCAGACCATTGCCGTGATCCAGACACGCGCTGCCCCACTGGGCATCGACGTGGTGGTTGCCGATCCGGATGACCTGGATGCCGGTGCCGTCTTTGGCGCGATCTTCCAATATCCCGGGACCTATGGCCATGTGCGTGATTTCACCGATGAAATCACGGCCCTGCATGAACACAAGGGCATTGCCGTTGTTGCCGCCGACATCCTGTCGCTGGCGCTGCTGAAAAGCCCCGGTGAAATGGGCGCGGATATCGCCATCGGCTCGACCCAGCGCTTTGGCGTGCCCATGGGCTATGGTGGGCCACATGCGGCCTATATGGCAACCACCGACAAACTGAAGCGCGCCATGCCCGGCCGTATCATTGGTGTGTCGATCGACAGCCATGGCAACAAGGCCTATCGCCTGGCCCTGCAAACCCGCGAACAGCACATTCGCCGCGAAAAAGCCAATTCCAACGTCTGCACCGCGCAGGCGCTCTTGGCGGTCATGGCATCGATGTATGCGGTTTATCACGGCCCCGACGGCATCAAGGCCATCGCCCAGTCGGTGCACCGCAAGACCTCGCGTCTGGCGGCCGGGCTGGAAGAGCACGGCTTCAAGGTCGAACCAGAGGTCTTCTTTGATACCATCACGATTGAGGTTGGTCCGCTGCAGACAACCGTCATGGAGGCCGCAGTGGCCCGTGGCATCAACCTGCGCAGGGTGGGGGACACCAAGGTTGGCGTCAGCTTGGATGAGCAAACCCGCCGCGAAACAATTGAGGCTGTCTGGGGTGCCTTTGGCATCGACAAGAAAGACGACAGCCAGGCCAATCGCGCCTATCGTCTGCCCGATTATGCCCTGCGCGAAAGCGAATATCTGACCCATCCGATCTTCCACAAGAACCGTGCCGAGGCGGAAATCACCCGCTACATGCGCCGTCTTGCAGATCGCGATCTGGCGCTGGATCGGTCCATGATCCCGCTGGGGTCTTGCACCATGAAGCTGAACGCGACGGTTGAAATGATCCCGGTCACCTGGCCTGAATTTGGCAATCTGCACCCCTTCTGCCCGCAGGATCAGGCGCAGGGCTATCAGCAGATGATCGAAGATCTGAACGACAAGCTGTGCCAGATTACCGGCTATGATGCGATTTCCCAGCAGCCCAATTCTGGGGCGCAGGGTGAATACGCGGGCCTTCTGACCATTCGAAACTATCATGCGGCCCGCGGCGAAGCGCACCGCAATGTCTGTCTGATCCCGACCTCGGCCCATGGTACCAACCCGGCGACTGCCCAGATGGTTGGGTACAAGGTTGTGCCGGTTGTCGCGGATGAGGACGGCAATATCGACGTGGCTGATTTCCGGGCCAAGGCGGACAAGCACAGTGCCAATCTGGCCGCCTGCATGATCACCTATCCGTCTACCCACGGCGTGTTTGAGACCACCGTGCAAGAGGTCTGCCAGATCACCCATGATCACGGCGGTCAGGTCTATATCGACGGCGCCAATATGAACGCCATGGTCGGCCTGGCACGTCCGGGTGATATTGGCGGCGATGTCAGCCACCTGAACCTGCACAAGACCTTTTGCATTCCCCATGGCGGTGGTGGCCCCGGCATGGGACCCATCGGGGTGAAATCACACCTGACAGAACACCTGCCCGGCCACCCGGAATATGGCACTGCTGTTGGGCCGGTTTCGGCGGCGCCCTTTGGCTCTCCGTCGATCCTGCCCGTGTCCTGGGCCTATATCCTGTTGATGGGCGGCGCCGGGCTGACCCAGGCGACCAAGGTTGCGATTCTGAACGCCAACTATATCGCGGCCCGTCTAAAGGACGCCTACGGCGTGCTTTACACTTCGGCAACCGGGCGTGTGGCGCATGAATGCATCCTTGATACCCGGTCGCTGAATGACGAGGGCGGCATCACTGTGGATGACGTGGCCAAGCGCCTGGTCGATTCAGGGTTTCATGCGCCAACCATGTCCTGGCCAGTGGCTGGCACCTTGATGGTTGAGCCAACCGAGTCTGAGCCCAAGGCCGAATTGGATCGTTTCTGCGACGCCATGCTATCGATCCGGAGCGAGGCGCAGGATGTCATCGATGGCAAGATCGACCCGCAAAACAACCCGCTGAAAAACGCCCCCCACACGGTGCGCGATTTGGTGGGTGACTGGGATCGCCCCTATAGCCGCGAAGCGGCCTGCTTCCCGCCCGGCGCGCTTGGAGTGGATAAATACTGGTCACCGGTCAACCGGGTCGACAATGCCTATGGCGACCGCAACCTGGTCTGCACCTGCCCGCCGATGTCGGACTACGCAGAAGACGGCACCAGCTGACCAAGACGACCAAGGCCCGCCGCCCTGCCCATGGTGTGGCGGCGGGCGCTCCCCTTTGACATCGCGCGCCGCCCGACTGGCTGGGCGCGCCCGCAATCGGAGGAGGCCAGAATGACCGTTCACAGCCTATTATCACATCCTGCCGCTCCCTCTGATCAGGTGGCTATCTTGCTTCCAGAGGGAGCCCCCACAGGTGCGGGACAGGTGCTGGCGGATCTGCTGCTTGCGGCAAATGAAGTGATCCCGGAGGCGCAGTTTCGGGTGACGATCCAGCCTCTGTCGCAGGTGCAACACCCCAGCCGGGACGATCCGCGGCGCGCCATGAGCATCTTTCTTGGCGATATCCGGGCCCGCTGGCGGGTCAGCCGCCAGGACCGTGCCGCTCTGCAGGTGCTGTTGCAGCGCTCGGGCCAGCCGGTTCTGGTGGGCGGCGCGGTGTTCCTGCTGCGCGAGGCGGGGATGTTTGACAAACAGGCCCTGGCGGTGCATTCGAACTTTGCTGCTGCTGCCGAAGAAGAGGCCCTGCACGCGACCGAGACTGGCGCGCCCTACCATCTGGGTGATCCGGTGCATTCCGCTGTCAGCCCGCTGGCGGCGCTGCGTCTGCTGCAAGAACTGATCGGCCGCACCTATGGCGCGTTCATGGCCGACGCGCTGGGGGAATATGTCGGGCTTGATGCAGGTGACAGCCGGTTGCAAAGCAAGGTCACCCTGGACATCTTGCACCGAGCGGGCGGCGACAGCCTGATCAGGCAAAGCCTGTCCCTGATGCAGCAGAACATGGAAGAGCCGTTGTCAATCTGTGAACTGGCGCGCGAACAGGGCGTGTCGACCCGCAAACTGCAGCGCCGCTTCCGCGAGCGCACTGGCGGCGGGCCACAGACCGCCTATCGCCTGTTGCGGATAGAGCGGGCGCATCAGCTTCTCACCCATACCAGCCTCAACCTCTATGAAATTGTTGCGGCAACCGGGTTTGGCACCCGTTCTAATCTGTCGCGCTGGTTCCACAAACAGCTTGGTGTCAGCCCGCAGATGGTGCGTCGCCGCGCCTATAGCGAGATGGCTCCGCCCTGCTGCACTGACGGCGCTGCGGGTCTGAAACGGGTCTGACAGCTATTGCTTCCTGCCGGGGCAAAGCTTTTTGAAATAGGTCTTGAACCTCTAGTCGCTGAAGGGTTTATCTAGGGGAGGTCTTTACAAATTCCGAGGCCAGACCATGTCCCAAAACTGCTGTTCCCCCCGCTCTGCCGATATCACGCCTGCCGCACAGGATCCCGATCAGACCTCCGCTGTGGCCGGGGGCTGCTGTGGCAGTGCCGGGGCGGTGCCCGTGATGGATGCGGGCCAGATGAAAGCGGGGCGCAGCTTTCGGGTGAATGGTTTGGATTGCGCCGAAGAAGTGGCGATTTTGAACCGGGCACTGGGGGGCGCGGTGGGCGGGGCAGCGCAGCTCGGCTTTGATGTTCTGAACGGACGGATGACGTTGCTGGCCACGGCCACGCCGATTGCCGATGCCGAGGTGCTGCGCCTGGTGGCACAGACGGGCATGCGGGCCACCCCATGGGACGACGCCAGTGCCACGGCCGATCAGGCGGCGCATCTGACCCGGCAAAAACGGTTCACCGGCGCAAGTGCCGGGTTTTGGGCGGCTGGCCTGGCCTGGCATATTGGCCACTCTGGCGCAGGTGGCTTGGGGCAGCTCTTTGCCAGCCATGGCGCGCAGCCGGTGCCACTGCCGGAATTGGCGCTTTTTCTTGTGGCGATCCTGCTGGGGGTCTGGCTGGTGCTGCCCAAGGCCTGGTATGCGCTGCGCAATCTTGCCCCCGATATGAACCTGCTGATGGTGGTGGCGGTGGCTGGTGCGCTGACCCTTGGGGAATATTTCGAAGCCGCCACAGTTGCCTTTTTCTTTGCCCTGTCGCTGACGCTGGAATCCTGGAGCGTTGGGCGGGCACGCACGGCAGTGGCGGCCCTGCTCAACCTGGCGCCCCCTACGGCGCTGGTGCTTGCCGCTGATGGACGGGAGACAGAGATGCCCGCCGCCGAGGTTCAGATCGGGCAGCATTTTGTGGTGCGGGGCGGTGACCGGATCCCGCTGGACGGGCAGGTGATTGCCGGCGCCGGAGAGGTTGATCAAGCGCCCATCACCGGCGAGAGCGCCCCCGTGCCCAAAGAGGCCGGGGACGAGGTCTATGCCGGCACCATCAATGGTGAGGGCAGCCTGACGGTGGCGGCCAGCAAGGCTGCAAGCGACACGGTGCTGGCCAAGATCACCCGCATGGTGGGCGAAGCCCACGCGCGGCGTGCCCCAGTGGAACAATGGGTCACCAGATTTGCCCGCATCTATACCCCTGTGGTCATGGGGCTGGCCGTGGCGCTGGCGGTGTTGCCGCCAGTGCTGATGGGGGGCGACTGGGGCTTTTGGGTCTATAATGCGCTGGTGCTGCTGGTTATCGCCTGCCCCTGCGCATTGGTGATTTCTACACCAGTGTCGATTGTTGCCGCCCTTGCTGCCTCGGCGCGGGCTGGGGTGCTGATCAAGGGCGGTGCCTATATAGAGGCCCCAGGCCGACTGGACGCCGTCGCCCTGGACAAGACCGGCACCCTGACCGAGGGCCGCCCGGAAGTGAGCGGCCTGTACCCGCTTGGGGGGGGCGATGCGGCGGATCTGTTGCAGGCTGCCGCCGCACTGGAGGCACGGGCCTCGCACCCTCTGGCGCAGGCCATTCTGGCCGAGGCGCAGCAGCAGGGTGTTGCCGTCGTGGCGGCCAACGACACCCGGACCGTGCCGGGACGCGGCGTCGAGGGGCAGTTTCAGGGCCGCGCGCTCTGGCTGGGCTCGCCCCGGTTCGCCGTTGAAAAAGGGTTCGAAGCGGCGCTGCCAATGGCGCAGATGGCCGAGATCGAGGCGGCAGGCGCCACCCTGGTTGTGGTGGGTACCGATAGCGGGCTGTTAGGGCTGATCGCCCTGCGGGACCGGCTGCGCCCTGAGGCCCGCGAGACGGTGGCGGCGCTGCACCGGCTTGGCGTCAAGAAGGTGGTGATGCTGACCGGTGACAATGCGGTCACGGCCCGGGCCGTCGCGGTTGAAACCGGCATCGACGAAATCCACGCAGAGCTGCTGCCGGGCGACAAGCTGGCGGTGATCGAGCGCCTGACCAAAGAGCATAAGATGGTGGCCATGGTCGGGGACGGGGTCAATGATGCCCCGGCGATGGCGCGGGCGCATTTTGCTGTGGCGATGGGGGCCGTGGGATCTGATGCCGCCATCGAGACCGCCGATATCGCCTTGATGAGCGATGACATCAGCCGCCTGCCCTGGCTGCTGCGGCACTCGCGTCGTACCATGGCGGTGATCCGGCAGAACGTCACGGTCTCGTTGGTGACCAAATTGGCATTTGCCCTGGCGACCGTCTTTGGCCTGGCCTCCATGTGGGGGGCGATTGCCGCGGATGTTGGGGTGTCGCTGCTAGTTGTGGCCAATGCGCTGCGACTGCTGCGCGTAAAGGAGATTTGATATGCTGACCATTGGCGCACTGGCCAAACGCACCGGCACCAAGGTGCAGACGATCCGCTACTACGAGACCATCGGCCTGATGCCTGAACCCGCCCGCAGCGAGGGCGGCCAGCGGCGCTATGACCTAGCGGAACTGGATCGCCTGGCCTTTGTTCGGCATGGGCGGCAATTGGGGTTCTCGCTGGATGCCATTCGCGATTTGTTGGATCTGGCCGATAATCCGGCCCAGTCCTGCGCTGATGCGGATTCGATTGCGCAGCGGCAGCTGAAACAGGTGGAGGATCGCATTGCCCGGTTGCAGGCGCTTCAGTTTGAACTGAAGCGGATGATCAGCGACTGCGGCCAGGATTCTGTTGCGCAATGCCGGGTGCTGGAGGTGCTGCGCAACCATTCTGAATGCCTGACCGATCACGAGGTAGGCAGCGACCGATCAATCGGCAGCTAGAGCATGACACAAGCAGGCCGCGCGATCGGGGGGCGTTCTTCGTGAAAGGCGAAATTCAAGCCTGTTGCCCTGTGGGGGCTGGGTCTTGTCGCCGTCTTCAGACGCTGCGCCCACCGTGATGGGCTTCGCCACGTTCGCGGGCCAGGTGCATCTGTTTCTGCCGCTCACGAAAGCGCGCCTTGTCGGCCTCTGAGGTTTCGTCAATGCACTGATGGCAAGACACACCGAGTTCAAAACTGGGGTGAGCCTTGTCTTCGGGCACGATCGGGCGGCGACAGCCGTGGCACAATTCATGCGGGCCTTCGACCAGTCCGTGGCCAACCGATACGCGGTTGTCAAAGACAAAGCATTCGCCCTGCCAGCTGCTCTCTTCGGGCGGGGTTTCTTCCAGGTAGCGCAGAATGCCCCCCTTCAGGTGATAGACGTCCTCTACCCCTTGGCTCAGCAGATAGTTGGTCGATTTTTCACAGCGAATGCCGCCAGTGCAGAACATCGCCACCCGCTTGTTGTGAAAGCGATCCTTATTGGCCTGCCACCAGGCGGGGAATTCACGGAAACTGGCCGTTTCAGGGTCAATGGCACCTTCAAAGGTGCCGATCTTGACCTCATAGTCGTTGCGGGTATCGATGACCGCGACATCCTCGGCCCGGATCAGATCGTTCCAGTCTTCTGGTTCGACATAGTGGCCAACCCTGGCCTTGGGATCGACATCGGGCTGCCCCATGGTGACGATCTCTTTTTTAAGACGCACCTTGATCTTGCCAAAGGGGGCGTGATCGCTTGTCGCCTCTTTCCACTCCAGATCAGCGCAGCCGGGCAGCGCCTTGATATGGGTCAGCACCGCCTCGATTCCGCTGGCAGGGCCTGCGATGGTGCCATTGATACCTTCCTGCGCAAGCAGCAAAGAACCGGTGACCTGTTGTTGCAGGCAAAGATCCAGCAGCGCCGGTTTCAGGGCGGCGGGGTCGGTGAAGCGGGTGAAGTGATAGAGAGCTGCGATTCTGTACATACCGCGCCTTAGAACCACGCGGCAGATTTTTCAAGGAAAACCAATTGTGCACGGAAATATTGCGGCAATATGCCCGTTCTGCCGGAGGGAGTGGCGTATTTCCAGTGTGGCGTGACGACACGGTTCCCATAAAGATTGCAGCCGGGTAAAAGCTGGTATTACCGTGAGGAGTGGAACAGATGTCACAGGCACTGATCGTTATTGATGTACAGAATGATTTTTGCCCCGGTGGCGCCCTGGCCGTGCCCGATGGCGACGCCGTCGTGGCGCCAATCAATGTCATGATGGCAGATTTTGAAACCGTGATCCTGACCCAGGATTGGCATCCGGCGGGGCATTCTTCCTTTGCCAGTTCACATGCGGGAAAGGCACCGTTCGATCTGGTTGAAATGGCCTATGGCACCCAGGTCTTGTGGCCGGATCACTGTGTGCAGGGCCGCAAGGGGGCCAGTTTCCATGCGGATCTGGACACCAGCGGCGATCTGATTCTGCGCAAGGGCTTTCGCCGCAACATCGACAGCTATTCGGGCTTTTTTGAAAACGACCAACAGACCCCAACCGGGCTTGAGGGCTATTTGCGGACGCGGGGCATCACAGAGCTGACGCTGGTTGGTCTGGCGACCGATTTCTGCGTTGCCTACACGGCACTGGATGCAGCAAAACTGGGGTTTGATGTCAGTGTCGAGCTTTCAGCCTGTCGGGCCATTGATCTGGACGGATCCCTGAAACGTGCCCTTGCAGATATGCATGCCGCTGGGGTGCAGTTGCCGACTGGTCCAGCCTAATACCCCAACGCGCGGGCGCAGGCGGGCTTTAGGGAATTTGAAACATTGCAAGCCTATGAATTTGGCATTGCGCGGAGGCAACAGGCAGGCATGACTAGGGACCAGGAAAGTGGGGCTGTGACAAGACCGCTGGACCTACATCACGAGAGATATAGCCCTGATGGGCTATTCCTGCGGTATGCCCGCGGTCAAATCAGGATATTGTGGTCGCGTGTCGCCTTTTATGTCGTGGGTAGCCTGATTCTCTGGGGTATTGTTTCACTGCAGGCAGCCGTGATCGCCCTGACAGTTGCCCTTTTGGCCGAAGCGATCGAAGCAACTTGCTTGCGTCTGGGATATAAACGGGTCAGCGCCGGTGCGTCCGGGCTGGTCTGGCGGCGGATTACCACCGGGACAGCCTTGCTGCATGGGGGCGCTGTGGCCCTTTGCGCCACAACACCCGCTTGGGGCAATGCCTTGATGGGGGGCGAGGTCAACCCGGATGAGATTGCCTCTGTCTTTACCATCTGCCTGTTGGTGGGAACCGCCATTAATGTTGGATTGGTGTTTCCCTATCACCGCCCGGCAGCGATCGCGCGGCTCACTATCTTTTCGCTGACGCCAGTGGTTCTACTTTTTGTTGATATGGTTGATGTGGGCCACCAGCAGGTACAGTTGCAGGTGGCCGGCCTGGCGATTCTCTATGCTGGGCTGGGTTGGTTTTTAATTTTTGTGACCCGCAGTTTTGCCCGAACGCGGAGCATTCTGCTGACCCAGGCGCTGCAACAGCAGGAACTGGAAGGGGCATATGAACGCCTGGTAGAACAGCAGGCCGAAGCCAAGAAACTGGCCCTGGTGGCCCGTCACGCCAATGACAGCGTTATCCTTGTGGATCGAAATGGCGTGGCGCAATGGGTGAATGAGGCCTTTACCCGCATTACCGGCCATAGCTTTGGTGAAACCGTCGGGCGCAATCTTGGAACGTTGTTGAACCACCCTGATACCGATCCGGCCGCCATTCAGTTGATCGAAGACTGCCGGACTGCGGCCCGCCCAATCCGGGTGCAGGTGTTGAACCTGCACAAGGAGGGCCACGGGATCTGGATCGAAACCAATCAAGTGCCTATCCAGAACCACCAAGGCGAAGTGACCTCTTATATCGCCATTGAACGGGACATCACGGCGACCAAACAAAACGCGCAAAAGCTGGACGATGCCCGCCGCGCCGCAGAAGAAGGCGCGCGCGCCAAATCGGACTTTCTGGCCACGATGAGTCACGAAATCCGCACCCCGATGAATGGGGTGATCGGCATGGCGCAACTGCTGGAAGAATCCGACCTGGACGAGGACCAGAAGCTTTACTCCGATACTATTCTCAGCTCTGCCCGGACGCTGCTGGCCTTGATCAATGATATTCTGGATCTGTCAAAGCTGGAGGCAGGGCAAATCACCCTGAGCCCAACAAATTTTGACCTGCAGGCCTGTTTTGACGAGACCGTGCGCCTGCTGCGCAGTCAGGCAGAGATCAAGGGGCTGGAGTTGATCGTCGAGCAGGATGCTGATCTGCCCAGATCCCTTCATGGGGATGATCACCGGCTGCGACAAATTTTGATCAACCTGGTGGGCAACGCCATCAAGTTCACCGAAAAAGGCCGGGTCAAGGTCTCTGTCGAGGTGGAACCCACCAAGGATGCGGGCGTGTTGCTGCACTGTGCGGTGTCCGACACCGGGATTGGCATTCCGAAGGATATGCTCACCAGGATTTTTGAGCGCTTCTCGCAGGCAGATGCGGCCATCAGCCGCCGCTTTGGCGGCTCGGGGTTGGGGTTGGCGATTTCGCGGCGTCTGGCCGAGGCCATGGGCGGGCGGATTGCCGTCAGTTCGGAAATTGGGGCGGGGTCCTGTTTTACGCTGGTTCTGCCATTTGACGCTGCCACCGACAGCGTTGAAGCTGCCCTTTCGCTGGCACCAGAAGCGGGGAGCCGCGAGGATGAGCTGGCCGGGCTGCGGCTCTTGGTCGCCGAGGACAACCGGGTCAATCGCCTGTTGATCCAGAAATTCCTGAAAGACGCCGATTTGGAGCTGGAATTTGCCCATGACGGTGCCGAGGCGGTGGACAAGGCAGAGCATTTCAAGCCGGACATTATCCTGATGGATGTGAGCATGCCCGTGATGGACGGGCTGGAGGCGACGCAGATCATCCGGTCCTGGCCGCAGCCGCAGCCGGTAATCATCGCATTGACGGCAAATGCCTTTGACACCGACCGCAAGGCCTGCCTGGCAGTGGGCATGGACGAATTTGTGACCAAGCCGGTGAACCGAAGACAGCTACAGGATGTCCTGGCAACCTATTGGAGCGATAAGGCGCGGCGGCCACGCGCGGGCTGATCGCGCCCTGATTGCCTTGCTCTGACCGGTGGCCTAGCCTATCAATCCTTGACCCAACTTGCATGAGGCCGCCGGTGGATATCGCAACCCGCGTCTACAATCACAAATGGAAGATCGATCCGATCATCCGGTCGCTGATTGATACGGACTTTTATAAACTTCTGATGTGCCAATCAGTGTTTCGCAACAAGCCGGACACCGAGGTCACGTTCTCTCTGATCAACCGGACGACATCGGTGCCGCTGGCCCGACTGATCGACGAGGGAGAGCTGCGTGAACAGCTGGACCACATCCGCTCTTTGTCGCTGTCCCGTGGCGAAAGCACCTGGCTGCGCGGCAATACCTTTTACGGCAAGCGCCAGATGTTCCGTTCGGATTTCATGGAATGGTTCGAAGGCCTGCGCCTGCCGGCCTATCATCTGGAACGCATTGGCGATCAGTATGAGCTGACCTTTGAAGGCAAATGGCACGAGGTCATGCTCTGGGAGATTTCAGCCCTGGCGGTGCTGATGGAACTGCGCTCGCGCGCAGTGCTGAACGACATGGGTCGGTTTGAATTGCAGGTGCTTTATGCCCGCGCCATGACCCGCGTCTGGGAAAAGATCGAACGCCTGCGTGATATCGATGGGCTGAGCATTGCAGATTTTGGCACCCGCCGGCGGCATGGGTTTCTTTGGCAGGATTGGTGCGTACAGGCGATGCGCGAAGGGCTGGGTAGTAAATTCACCGGCACCTCGAACTGCCTGATTGCGATGCGGCGCGAGGTCGAGGCCATCGGCACCAACGCGCATGAGCTGCCTATGGTCTATTCCGCCCTGGCGGCGGATGATGCCGCCTTGGCACGCGCTCCCTACGACGTGCTGTCTGACTGGCATGAGGAACATGACGGCAACCTGCGCATCATCCTGCCCGATACCTATGGCACCCAGGGTTTTCTGGACCATGCGCCCGACTGGCTGGCAGGCTGGACAGGCATTCGCATCGACAGCGGTGATCCGGCAGCCGGGGCAGAGGTGGCGATCAAGTGGTGGCAGGACCGCGGCGAGGACCCGCAGGGCAAGCGCGTGATTTTCTCGGATGGTCTGGACGTGGACAAGATTGCCGAACTACAGGGGCAATTTGCGGGCCGCACCAAGGTTTCCTTTGGCTGGGGCACCCTGCTGACCAATGATTTCCGCGGTCTGGTGCCAGGGGATGCGCTTGCGCCTTTCTCATTGGTTTGCAAGGCGATCTCTGCCAATGGCAAACCCACTGTGAAATTGTCGGACAATCCGGAAAAGGCCATGGGCCCTGCGGCTGAAATCGCTCGCTACAAACGTGTTTTCGAGGTGGGCGCGCAAGAACGCCAAGACGTGATCGTCTGATTTGGCGAGGCAGCGATACGGCATTAGACAGACCGCCCCCGGTGCGAGCTATTTGGGGGGGCAGGTCAATGTCCGCAAAGCGGGCGACGCGAACCCTTGCCCGAATATGACCAATGACTGCTGTCAGCCCGCTCGGTGGAAAAACAGCGTGTTGCTGGCGCAGAAAAATAGGCTTTGAGGGTGGCGCGAACGCCGTTTCTTTAGGCTTTTCTCGTTTGCTGCGGTGCAGGATAAATCTCGGCCAGTTTGCGGGGGTTTTAGGCGGTCGCGGCGAGGAGAAATTCGTCGGTTGCCCCGCATGGTCCGCGCAATAGGAGTCTGTTCAAACCAGGGGGCGGGGCGGAGCAGCTACGGCGGAACTGTTTCAACTCGTGGCTTTTTGCCGCTGTTGTTCCCTGAGTGATGATGAAGAAGAGAATCTTCAGACATTCGGGTAACGGAGCGCCAGAGATCGCAGAGCCAGCAGCGGGGAAGCGGGCGTATGTGATTTGGGCTGCTGCATATTTTTCTAAGCTAAAACATGTGAATACAGGGTATTCAGGCGCTTTTTAGGCGGCCATTCGGCAAGCCGGATGGGCCTGAACACGGTCCAGAAAATTTAGGTATGGATTTTGGATACAACATCCATTATGCAAAAGGGGAACCACAAAACCGGGGCTGCACGGCGCGTGAGAATGCGTTGGGAACAGCTTCACCAGGATGAATTCCTGCGAAGGCAGATGTTGCGATGCAGCCAGCTACAGCTCGAAAGCGAGCCCATTTTGATGCGAAGGAAAACTATTATGTCCAATATCTTCTCCGGAACGATGCCCGCGTTGATGACGCCGTGCAAAGCCGACCGCACGCCTGATTTCGACGCGCTGGTCAAGAAAGGAACCGAGATGATCGCGGCAGGGATGTCCGCCGTTGTTTATTGTGGTTCCATGGGGGATTGGCCGTTGCTTTCGGATGAACAGCGGATGGAAGGCGTTGAAAGGCTGGTGAAGGCAGGCGTTCCGGTTGTTGTCGGCACTGGCGCGATCAATTCAAAAGTTGCAACAGCGCATGCAGCCCATGCCCAAGCCGTCGGCGCGGCAGGTCTGATGGTTATTCCGCGGGTTCTGTCGCGTGGTTTATCGCCCATCGCACAAAAGAACCATTTCAAGTCGATCCTGAGCGCGGCACCGGATGTGCCGGCTGTGATTTACAACAGCCCCGTATACGGGTTTGCCACCCGTGCCGATCTGTTCTTTGCACTGCGGTCTGAGCATCCAAATCTGATCGGCTTCAAAGAATTCGGCGGAAAAGATGACCTGAGATATGCAGCAGAGCATATTACCTCGCAGGACGATCAGGTCACATTGATGGTTGGTGTTGATACCGAGGTTTTTCACGGTTTCGTCAATTGCGGCGCAACGGGCTCGATTACGGGGATCGGTACAGCGCTGCCAAAAGAGGCTTTGTTGTTGGCTGCGTTGTCGCAAAAAGCAGCTGCCGGACATGCCGAAGCGCGGATGCGGGCATTGGAACTGGAAGAAGCCTTCGGCGTTCTGTCCAGTTTTGATGAAGGCACGGATCTTGTGTTGTTCTACAAATACCTTCTCGTGCTGAATGGCGAAGAAGAATACCGCCTGCATTTCAACGAAACCGATGCCCTGTCGGATGCGCAGCGGAACTACTGCGAACAGCAATACGCCCTGTTCCAGACATGGTTCGCTGACTGGTCCAAGCAGGGTGGGATTATTACCGAATGCATGTAATCGACAACCACACAGGCGGGGAGCCAGCCCGCATGATCCTGAGTGGTGGCCCCGACTTTGGGTCGGGGCCTTTGTCGGAACGCGCGAAAGTGTTTGCAACGCAGCGCAGAGATTTTTACCAGTCCGTGACGATGGAACCTCGCGGTCAGACTGCGATGGTCGGTGCGCTATTGGATGATCCTGTCGATCCCGACTGTGTCGTTGGCGTTGTCGAGAACTGCCTGTCCGGTGCAAATACGGTCTCCATCACCGACATTGCGCGCCTTCGCACTCATCGCGCGGCAGCCATGCTGCATTTCAACACGGACGATCCCCATAAAAACGGCATCTCCGACGCCCTTAATAACCAGAGCCGGAAGCAATTCGGCCGCAGCAATATTGCATGCTCCAATGGTGCCATGCTTCAACGTTCAACAGATCTGAGGACAACATGAAGATATCCAACTTTGTTACCGCAGGGGCAATTGCTCTTGCAATTTCAAGCCCCGTTCAGGCGGCTGAAGTCGAATGGAAAATGACCGCCGGCGTTGGTGAGGGGTCGTTTCTTTACCAAAACTTCATGGAACGGTTTGTTGGCAACGTCGACACCCTTACGCAGGGCCGGGTCGAAATCAAATCGTTTGGGGCGGGTGTTCTGGCCCCTGCGTTCAAAGCATATGAAACCGTGCAGGATGGCATCGTTGAAGCAGGGCATTCGACCCCCTCGTATCTGGTCAATCAGGATGCCACCAATGCGATCTTTGCCAGTTTCCCTGGTGGGATGTCCGCAGAAGCGACATTGCACTGGGTCTATGAAGGTGGCGGCGAAAAAATGTTGCAGGAATTCCGTCGTGAAGAGATGGGATTGCACAGCATTGTTGTCGGTATCGGCACCTCTGAAATCATGGCGCATTCGAACGTGAAAATTGAAACGGTCGAAGATCTTGCCGGGGTAAAGTTCCGTACTTCCGGTGCCTTTGCCGAAGTTCTGCAGAACGAATTTGGCGGGGTTCCGACGGTTGTGCCGGGGAATGAAATCTACACCCTGCTGCAACGCAAAGGCGTGGATGCGATTGAATGGTCTACTCCGGGTGCGAATATCACCGAAGGTTTCCACGAAGTTGCCCCCTATATGATCATGCCTGGTGTCCACCAGCCATCGTTCCTGTGGGAAGTGTTTGTAAAGGAAGAGACATGGGACGCGCTTCCAGAGGATTTGCAGGCGTTGATCACAGCCGCGGCAAAACTGACAACATATGAAGGGTATACCCGTTTCGGTGACAGTGATGTACGGGCCATGGCCGATTTTCGCGAAACCAATGTCGAGCTGGTCGTGATGGATCGCGCAGAATCCGAAAAGATCCGCGAAGCGGGCCGGGGCTGGGCGCAGAGCGAAGCCAAAGCCCAAAGCGATGCAGGAAGCCAGCGGATGCAGGACGTGCTTGATAGCTACTTGGCATACCAATCGAACTGGGCAAAGAACACGAACTATCTTGTTCGTGACACCGCTGAGTAACGCATCAAAATCCGGGTGGTCGGCAGCAACGCCGACCACCCTGTCAGGAGGCCCACATGGCACTTTTACAAAACCTCTGTGAACGATTTTCAGAAGCGTTGGGTTTTTTTGGCCGCTTGGCCATCTTTGCTCTGATCGTTGCGATGCTTTACGAAGTCGTGGCACGATATGCATTCGGCGCCCCGACTTTGTGGGCTTTTGACATTTCCTACATGTTGAACGGGTCCATCTTTCTGCTTGGCGCGGCCTATTCGCTGCAAGAAGACGCGCATGTGCGCATCGATTTTCTGTCGCAAAAATTCCCCATGCGTGTTCAGCAACTTCTGAATGGGTCGGTCTATCTGCTGGTGATGGCCCCTATCTCATTTGCATTCACTTGGGTCGCCGCAACCAAAGCACTCAAGGCCTTTACCACAGCCGAAGTTGAAGCGGTCAGCCCCTGGGCTCCACTGGTCTGGCCATTTTACGCGGTAATTGCGCTGGGGCTTTTTGCCTTTTCGCTGCAGTTCGTTGCCGAAGCGGTAAAATACCTCTCTGGTCAAAAACAACCCGGAACCGCCGAGTCCGAAATAACCGAGTTGGAGATCTGATAGATGATACCCCTGCTGATGTTTGCCGCACTGTTTGTGCTTGTCTTTGCTGGAATTCCAGTCGCCTTTTCACTGATGATTATCGCAGTGAGTTTTGGCTATTTCGTGTTCGGTGATCTGATCTTTCTTCAACTCTACGGCCCGTTGCTGAGCACCGCGTCGAATTTCGTATTGGCGGCGATTCCGCTGTTCATCTTTATGGGCGCAGTCCTTGAACGATCCGGCATTGCGCGGCGATTGTTTTATGCGCTGCAGCTTTGGCTCGGCGGTCTTCCAGGTGGTTTGTCGCTTTCAACGATTACGATGTGTGCAATTTTTGCCGCCGCGTCTGGCGTTGTTGGTGCGGTTGAAATTGTCGTCGGGTTAATGGCAATCCCGCCAATGATGAAAGCGGGCTACAAAAATGATTTGATCGCGGGTACGATTTGCGCAGGTGGATCATTGGGCACGATTATTCCGCCCTCCGTTATCGTGGTTGTCTATGCCTCTATTGCCCAGCTTTCGATTGGCCAGCTTTTCGCGGCTTCTATCTTCCCGGGCATTTTGATGGTGGCCTTCTTTGTCGGCTACATTCTGATCCGTAGCCTGCGACATCCAGCTGATGCGCCGCCCTTGCCGACCCAGGACCGCGCAATCCCCTTGAAGGAAAAGGTGTCGGTATCGCTGACGGCGATGTTGCCGCCGCTTGCGCTCATTGTCATGGTGCTTGGTTCTCTTTTGGCGGGTATCGCATCAGCAACAGAAGCCGCCGCTGTCGGCGCCGCAGGTACGCTGGTGTTGACGATGATGTTTCGCGAACTGACCGTGAAACTGCTGATGGATTCTCTTGGGGTGACCCTGAGGATCACGGCAATGATCATGCTTATCATTGCGGGTGGCACCATGTTCACCAGCATTTTTGCGGTCACTGGCGGGGGGGATTTGGTCCGCGATACGGTTGAAACAATCGGCTATGGCAATGTCGGAATTATCGTGTTTTTCCTGACAGTGGTCTTCTTTTCCGGCTTTGTGCTGGATTGGGTGTCGATTGTTCTGATCTTCGTTCCGATCTTTGCTCCGATCGTAAAAAGCGCCGGTATTGATCCAATCTGGTTCGCGATGATGGTTCTTGTGGTCATCCAGACCTCGTATCTGACACCGCCCATGGCCCCATCGATCTTCTATCTGCGTTCAATCGCACCGAGCAGTATGACCTACGGGCAGATGTATCGTGGTGTGCTCCCCTTTGTTGGTGCGCAGATGCTGGTCTTGGTCGTGATCATTCTCTTCCCCGCCTTGGTGACATGGCTGCCCTCTGTCCTTGTGGGCCTCTAGTGGGGCAGCGCGACGTAATCGTCATAGGCGCAAGAGGTCTCGGCATCAGCGCCGCCCGGAAGCTGCAAGGTTGCAGCGCGCGGGTGCTGGACCTTGCTGGCGTCGCGCAGGGGGCCTCGGCGGCTAGTGCCGGGGCCTTTGCCTTTACCGATGTGGTGCCATTGGCCGCGCCGCTGTCATGGCGTTGGGTTCGATCATCTGCAAAGCCCCGAGGCAATTGCGGAGATCGAGCCTGGTCTGTACCCGCGCTTCACCCATCCCGATCACACGCCGGACTGGGTAAACGTATTTTATGCTTGATCATGGGCATCTTGGTCTGCCCCAGTCTGCGGCGACCGCAGAACTGGTGACGGACCTGATATTGGGTGCTGATCTAGGACTGTCGATGGCAACCGATGCGCCATCGCGGTTTTGATTTGCGCCGTAGTTATGGCAACAGGGCCAGTAGATCATCAAACAGAGAGGCTGAAATTTCGACAAAGCCGCGATCCAGATTGCGCGCGCGTGCGGCATAGCGCCGTTGTGACGGCAGCCGCGCGCCCTGATCAACAATATCGGCAAACAGCCGTTCGGCGCGGGCATTATTGGCGTCGCTCTTACCGCCCGAGAATTGCACTGGATCAAAGGCCAGAATGATTTCCCCATGGTAGGGCGCACCACCGTTTCCCTGCGCGTATTCCATACTTTCAAAGCTGGTCAGATCGTCGATCAACGGGCCTGCCATGAGTTCGATCATGATTGACAGGGCCGAGCCTTTGTAGCCACCAAAGGTCAGCATAGCACCCTGCAGCGCTGCATCAGGATCGGTGGTCGGGTTGCCGTTCTTGTCGATCGCGACGCCTTCCGGCAGTGGTTTCCCGGTCCGTTTGTAAAGCTCAATCTCGCCGCGTGCAAAAGCGCTGGTCGCGAAATCAAACGTGAATGGTGTTGTGCCCTGGCGCGGCCAGCTAAAGGCGAGCGGATTGGTCCCAAGCGTCCCACGTGTCCCGCCGGCTGGCGCGACCCATGAATGACTGGGGACCATCGCGATCGCGGCAAGTCCAGCCGCCGATAGCCGTTCAACTTCGGGCCATAGCGCCGAAAAGTGGAAGCAGCGATTGATTGCAACTGCGGCAATACCAAATTCGCGGGTCTTTTGGATCAGCAGGGGAATGGCGGCTTCCATCGCGAGCAGAGACATTCCACCCCGTGCGTCCGCTTGGATGATGGCCTTTGCGGGATGTGCAATCTGTGGTTCGACTTGCCCGTCGATTTGCCCTGCTTTGATCGTTTGAACGCACATCAACAACCGGAATAAGCCATGCGACTGGCAATCATCCAGCTGACAGGTGTGCAGCATTTCGGAAATAGTTTCGGCATGGTTTTTGCCGTAGCCAGCACCGGTAAGGATGTTGAAGGCGAGACTTTTGACTTCTTCTAGGGGGATCTTGACGGTGTTGTGCATCGGTTTGACTTTTCTGTCGTGAATGGTATGTATTGGATAATGGATACAATGCATTCAATTGTCCATACCACCGGCAGGCGTCGGTAACTGCGGGCAATAGTTTCTTGGAATAACAATCCGAAATGGGTAACTGTATCCAAAATTCGAAACCGTAAGAGAGTGTGAAATGGGCGGCAAACGGGCGATCAAACGACAAAGTCTTCCTGATGTGATCGCCGACGACATTCGCGAACGCATTTTGAATGGTGATCTGGCTGAAGGCGCGACCATCCGGCAAGAGGCGCTGGCAGAAGAATACACCGTTTCGCGAATGCCTGTGCGCGAGGCGTTGAAACGGCTCGATGCCGAAGGCTTGGTGCAGCTGACCAACAATCAGGGCGCGACGGTCACCAAACATTCACTGGATGAAATTGGCGAGATTTTCGACCTGCGCATCCTGATCGAAGTAGATCTGTTCAGGAGCGCTATTCCGGTAATGTCTGCGTCGCAGATTGCCCGCTGCGAACAGATTCTCGAGGCGATGGAAACTTCATATGATGCTGATGACGTGGGTAAATGGGGGGCGTTGAACTATGATTATCATTCGGCTTTGTATGCCCCTGCGAACCGTTGGCTGACCAACGAAGTTTTGCAGCGCATCAACCTTCAATCTGATCGCTACGTTCGGATGCACCTCAGCGTTATGAAGCAACGTGATCCGGCCCGGGAAGAGCACCGTGAACTATTGGCCCTGGCCCGCGAAGGAAAAGTGGAAGAGGCTTGCGCGGTGTTGACCCACCATATTTCGCAGACCAAAGAAAATCTTTTGAAACTTATGGTTGCCAAACGCAACGGCGACACAGGCTGAAACCTGACCGGGGGCTGAGAGGGTTCTTGCATCTTTCGCAATTTTGGATACATTATCCACAATTGCGAAACCGTTTGCTTAGATAGCAGAAAAAGAGGGCTCGATGACATTCACACCACATGGAAAACACCTGATTGCAGGCAAATGGGTCGACGGGGATGGCACCTTTTCGTCGCAACCCGCGTCGGGAACACCACATAATTTTGCGGTCGGTCGCATTGCGGATGTCGAAGCGGCCGCTGCCGCGGCAGAAGACGCGTTTTGGAGTTTCGGATACTCCACCCGGAAAGAACGGGCCGCGCTGCTGAATGCCATTGCTGATGAAATCGAAGCACGTGGCACGGCGATCACAGAAATTGGCATGCAGGAAAGTGGCCTGCCCGAGGCACGCCTGAACGGTGAACGTGGCCGGACCACGGGCCAGTTGCGGTTGTTTGCCAGCCATATCCTGAAGGGCGACTACCTTGACCACCGTCACGATGAAGCCTTGCCGGATCGACAGCCGTTGCCCCGGTCCGACCTACAATTGATCCAGCGTCCGGTTGGTCCTGTGGCTGTGTTCGGGGCATCGAATTTCCCGCTCGCATTTTCCACGGCGGGCGGGGACACTGCTGCAGCGCTGGCCGCCGGTTGTCCGGTTGTCGTCAAGGGACACAGCGCGCACCCCGGCACCAGCGAGATCGTCGCCGAAGCCATTTGTGCGGCTGTCAAAACATGCGGAACCCACCCAGGGGTCTTTAGTCTTATCCAAGGCGGCAACCGTGAGGTTGGCGCAGCTTTGGTGCAACATCCCCTGATCAAGGCTGTCGGTTTTACCGGATCGCTTGGTGGTGGTCGCGCGCTGTTCGATCTCTGTGCAGCCCGCCCCGAGCCGATCCCGTTTTTTGGTGAGCTGGGTTCGGTAAACCCGATGTTTATCTTTGCAGCGGCGCTTGAAAATCGTGGCGAAGCCATCGCACAAGGCTGGGCCGGCTCGTTGACGATGGGGGCGGGCCAGTTCTGCACTAATCCTGGCGTTGCCGTGATGCTGGCAGGGGACGCGGCCGACGCATTTGTCAAAACCACAGGTGACGCCCTGTCGCAGGTGGGGCCACAAACGATGTTGACCGACGGAATTGCTGATGCTTATCGCAGCGGCCAGCGACGTGTCGCACAGGCGTCAGGCGTTCGTGAGGTTCTGACAACCCGTTGCGATCTGCGAAACGCGACGCCGTATCTATACGCCACCACTGCAAGGGCATGGCTGGACAACGAAGAACTGGCCGAAGAGGTCTTTGGCCCGCTTGGTGTGATTGTCACCGCCGAGACGGTCGAGGAAATGCTTGCGGTCGCACAGAGCCTTCAGGGACAGTTGACCTGCACGGTGCATGTGGATGCCGAAGATGCCGCAGCTGCCGCTGGTTTCATGCCGGTTCTTGAACGTAAGGCGGGCAGAATTCTGGCCAACGGTTTCCCGACCGGTGTTGAGGTCAGCGACGCAATGGTTCATGGGGGGCCGTATCCGGCGTCAACCAACTTTGGCGCCACCTCAGTTGGAACGCTGTCAATCCGCCGTTTCCTTCGGCCTGTTTGTTACCAGGACATGCCTGACAGCCTGTTGCCGGAAGACCTGTAAACCGGCAATACCTGCCCTGAGGATGAATATCCTCGGGGCTTCGATTTGCGCGGGGCCATCCGTGTTCGGTTGGAATTTGCTACATACCTTCGCGACCTTGGCTAGATGGGCAATAAAGGATCGCTCAAGAAACTTCACCAAGAAGACTTTGCGCAGGCAAACGGAGGTCTCCCTGGGTGGAAGCATGAACATGATAAGATAGCGGGCCTTCGTCCGAACAGCATCTTGCAAACCGGTACTTATCTGCCGCGTGGAGAAGTCCTGAAGCTGTTCGATCAAGTCGTTTTCAATATTCTCATTGCCAACATCTAACTGGTAGCATGCAGCTCAAAGTTAAGAAAAGTAGCAATGGATCAGCGGCCTCTCCTGCGGATGTTAGGAGAGGCTGATATTGGCTTGATCAGGGCGGTTCGCTCGACCGCCGAGCGTTTATCTCTCTGCGGCGATGGCCAGCACTTCGATGAGATAGTGCGGCTGAGCCATGCGGGCTGAAACGCATATTGGCAGGTGCTTTTGTTGGCCACCTTCCTGATCGGACTGGTGCTGATCGTGCTGTCGGGCAGCCGCGCTGTGATGGGGGGGCTGGTTCGGCCAGAGTTCTCGACCTTCCAATGGGGGGCGATGATCATGTGTACCCAAGTTGTTGGGGGGCAGGGTCTTTTGGGTCGCGGGGGAGCCGATGGCACATTTCCTGTCCTCGCCGCCGTTGTTTGGGGCCGAGGCTGGAACCTCTGAGGCCGTCGCGCCCGCGCTTGTGCAGGCGCAGAGCTTCATGCATTGGGGTTTTCTTGCTTGGGCGATCCTCGGCGCGCTGACCACCGTGATGCTGATGCATTACCACTATGAAAAGGGTCTGCCGCTTGCCCTGCGCACCCTCCTTTATCCGCTGTTCGGAGAGCGCGCGCTCAAGGGGCCGATCGGTTTCCTCGGGTTACAGGTCAGCTACGGTCTGAACACGCTCTTTGGCATCCCGGACAGCTTTGCCACGCAAGCCTTGGTGGTCGCGGGGCTGGTCATGCTCTATACGATTTCGGCGATGACGGGGCTGACGCGCGGCATTCAGTTGCTTAGCAAAATCAACGTAGTTCTCGCTGCAGGGTTGCTACTGTTCATGCTGGTTTTCGGTCCGACCGTTTTTATCTTCAAATGCTACTTAGCGGGCCTCGGATCCTACCTTTGCAAAGTCTTGGGATCTGCCAGTCGGGTGGCGGTCCCATGCTGCACGAACAATGGAAGGAGCAGACCTTCGTCGCAGGTGCAGTCACCAACCATCATCGAACAGAAGGCATGGGTGCAGAGCTGCCATTCGGCTTTCAAAATGCATCCGCCGTTCTCATCCCAGATCACTGGGGTAAATCCAAGAACCGCCGCAGCGGTTATGAAATTCAGCCACCCGGCGATTGGTACGATCCGGCGATCTTGCCCGCCTTCTTTTGGATTTCGGTGAATTCACTTGCTGTGAAGGCCCGAATTGTCTTCAGGTTACTTACTGCTCCGCTGGCGGCAGTTGCCATCAATCCCGCCATAAGGTCAGTGACATCATCTATGGTGACCTTGATCGAGAAATCGTTGTCGCCCGTTGTTAGGTAGAAGGACTCAAGCTTGCCACCTGCGGCTTCGACTATTGCGCGCGCGGCTGCTTCGCGATCGCTTGGCGTCTCCAGCATGGCCTTGATAGCCGACGATGTGTAGCTACCAGTTACAATGAATCTAGGCATTCGTGCCTCCCTAAGGGAGCAATGCGCCTCTCGGCCCCAGACACCATGTCCAGAGGTCCGCGGACGTCCCCCTGATGATCATCATAGCACAAATTTGATGCGACCGCGCGGCCATCGACCTTTTTGCACGTCCGAGCAAGGCGCACAGTGACCCGTCGCTGCTAGGTAGACGCTGGGAACTTTGGCGCGAGTATCGCACTATCCCTTGCTGCTTTCATGTTCTAGCCGCTGCTGGGCAATTTCTGCGTTACGCAGGCTGCGCTGATGGTCGATCAGCGATTGTTTCACATAGTCCAGATGGGCCTCGACGGCGGCACGGGCCCCTGCGGGGTCGCGGGCCTGCAGGGCGGCATTGATGGCGCTATGCTGGGCCAATAGCGCCTCGTAGGTGGTGTGACGGCTGAACATGATACGGCGATTGTAGAACACGCCCTTTTGCAGCAGATCAAACATCGCGCGCATCATGTGCAGCATCACCACATTATGGCTGGCATCCATGATTGCGGAATGAAACTGGGCATCCAGATTGGCCGCTGCATCCGAAACTGAGGGGGCTCCGGCGGCGACCATCTTGTCAAAAATGGTCTGGATCACCTTCAGATCTGCGTCAGAGCCAAATTTGGCGGCGCGTTCGGCTGCCAGCCCTTCCATGTCGCGACGAAAGCCGAGGTAGTCAAACACAGCCTCGTCGTGGCGGGCAAACAGTTCAATCAGCGCCGGGGAAAAGGCGGAGCCCAGCACATCGGCGACAAATATGCCCGAACCGGCCTTGGCGCAAAGCAACCCATCCGCCTGCAACTGCGAGATCGCATCGCGTAGCGAGGGGCGCGACACGCCAAGGCGCTCGGCCAGTTCGCGTTCTGATGGCAGGCGCTCGCCGGGAGAGAGGATGCCGCGCAACACCAGCTGTTCAATCTGGTGCACCACCGAGGCAGAGAGTTTTTCGGGCTGGATTTTCTGAAACGGCATCGGGGCCTCTGGCTGATCATCATGTCGCAGTACAGCGGCGCGGGTGCTGTAAATTGGTCAAAACATATGACCACGCCCGGCGCAAGCCTGCAAGCGCCGAGCAGGAATCAAAGGCTGGGGCCGCGAGGTTTGAAATTTTAGGTCATAACTATTGACTCATATTGAAATATTCTTACGTTGATCGGGAAACCTCAAACGGAGCACGCCAATGTTGCTGCAACAGCTCTTTGCCAGCCGAACCCAGCGGATGAAAGCCTCGGAAATTCGCGAGTTGCTGAAGCTGCTGAACCGTCCCGGCCTTTTGTCCTTTGCCGGCGGGATCCCGGATCCGGCGTTGTTTCCGGCGGCGGAGTTTTCGGCTGCATTCCAGGACTGCCTGACGCCAGAACGCCAGTCCGAGGCGCTGCAATATTCCCTCAGCGAGGGCTATCTGCCGCTGCGCGAGTGGATCCGGGGGGAAATGGCGCGGATGGGCGTGGTCTGTGATGTCGACAACATCCTGATTACATCGGGCTCTCAGCAGGCGCTGGACTATCTGGGCAAGCTGTTTCTGTCGCCAAATGACACTGCGCTGGTGGGCTGGCCCACCTATCTGGGGGCGCTGGCGGCCTTCAACGCCTATGAGCCGCGCTATGACCAGCTGAATCCGGGGGGCAACCGATCTGCCCTCAGCTATCGGCAGGCGGCAGAGGCAGCGGGAAGTCAGGTCAAATTCGCCTATCTGTCGCCTGATTTTGCCAATCCCACCGGGCAGACCCTGTCGCAGCAGGACCGTGACGCGCTGTTGGATCTGAGCGAAGATCTGGGCTGCGCCATTGTCGAGGATGGGGCCTATCAGGCGCTGCGCTATGACGGCGACCAGATCCCGTCGATTCTGGGGCTGGAAATTGCCCGGCGCGGTGATCTGGAGCTATGCCGCACGATCTATTGCGGCTCTTTCTCCAAGACCTTGTCACCGGGGCTGCGGCTGGGCTGGGTGGTGGCGGCCAAACCAGTGATCGCACAGATGGTTCTGATGAAGCAGGCGGCAGACCTGCACTCGGCGACCTTGAACCAGATGGCGGTGCATCAGGTGGCAGAACGCTGTTTTGAAACCCATGTCGCGCAGCTGCGGCAGGCCTATGGCAACCGCCGCGATGCCATGCTTGCGGCGCTGCAGTCACATATGCCCCAGGGCATCACATGGACCCGCCCCGAAGGTGGAATGTTCGTCTGGCTGACCCTGCCTGCGCATATTGATGCCGCGGCACTTCTGGTGCGGGCGCTGGACGAGGAAAATATCGCCTTTGTCCCCGGCCAGGCCTTTTTCGCTGATGGCAACGGTGCCAATACGCTCCGGCTAAGCTTCTCTGTGCTGGCGCCAGAGGCGATTCACAGCGGGGTAGAGCGGCTCGGGCGTCTCTTGCAACAGGCCTAGGGCAAGGCGTAGGGGCGCCGCCTTCGCGGGGTTTTGACTGGATTTCGCGTCTGGATTGCGTCAGGTTGACCGGGATATGCGCGGGTTTGTTCTTGTCCTGATATGTTGGCTTGCGGCCTGTTCTGACAGGGTGGGACATTTTGCCGGGGTGCCCGCGACGCTGGTTGAGGTTAGCGGTAGCCGGTTTGAGGTTCGCCTGCGCGGCACCCTGGCCGAGGCGACTCGCGTCAATCCGCAATATGCGCCCCGACTGGGGCCGTTGCGCCAACAGGCCGCCACCGCCATGGCGCGGGTAAGCGGCTGCGAGGTGCGCGGAGTTCTTGGCGATCAGGCGGTCATGACCGGAATCTTGCACTGTTAGGGGCGTGGTAGCACGTCCACATCACTGTTTCCACGATCTGACGCCGCCAGGGGTGGGATGAGGCGGCTCTTGCTGCCTGTTTACATTGACATAACAGTCACGAAGCTGCTCGAGTCAGACAAACACAGAATCACTCAGGGGCGGCTTTGCGCTTTTCCAAACTCAGGCTTACTGGCTTCAAGAGCTTTGTTGATCCGACCGATTTGATTATCGGCGACGGGCTGACAGGCGTGGTCGGTCCGAATGGCTGTGGCAAGTCCAACCTGTTGGAGGCCCTGCGCTGGGTGATGGGGGAAACCCGCGCCAAGGCAATGCGCGGCGGCGGCATGGAGGATGTGATCTTTGCCGGCACTACCTCGCGTTCGGCCCGCAACTTTGCCGAAGTGAACCTGCTGATTGATAACTCGGATCGGCTGGCCCCGTCGGGGTTTAACGATGCAGATCAGCTAGAGATTGTGCGCCGGATCACCCGAGATGCGGGCAGCGCCTATAAATCCAATGGCACCGATGTGCGCGCGCGCGATGTGCAGATGCTCTTTGCCGATGCCTCGACCGGGGCGCATTCGCCGGCGCTGGTGCGTCAGGGGCAGATTTCTGAACTGATCAACGCCAAACCCAAGGCGCGGCGGCGCATTCTGGAAGAAGCGGCAGGGATTTCGGGGTTGTATCAGCGCCGCCATGAGGCGGAGCTGAAGCTGAAGAATACCGAGCAGAACCTCTTGCGTGTGGATGATGTGATCGAACAGCTGGCGGGGCAGCTGGGGCAGCTGGCCCGTCAGGCCCGACAAGCGCAACGCTATCGTGACATCGGCGAAAAATTGCGCCTGGCCGAGGGGATGTTGCTGTACCGCCGCTGGCGCGAGGCAGATGATGCCCGGCTGAGCGCGGAACAGGACCTGACCCTGCGCGTTACCCAGGCGGCCAAGGGCGAGGCGCTGTCGCGCGCGGCATCTGCCAATCGGGCCGAGGCCGAAGAAGGGCTGCCTGCCCTGCGCGAAGAACAGGCGATTGCCGCAGCGGTGCTGCAGCGGCTGGTGGTGCAGCGCGATTCGCTTGGTGACCAGGAATCCCAGGCGCGCCAAGCGATTGAACGGCTCGTCAGTCGTATCCAGCAGCTGGGCAATGATATCGACCGCGAAGGCGGGCTGAACCGCGATGCGGGCGACACGATTGAACGGCTCGACTGGGAACAAAAAGAACTGGCGAAGGCAAGCGAGGGCCATGAGGCCCGCCTGCAAGAGGCGGCCGATCTGGCGCGCGAGGCGGCCCAGATTCTTGAATCGCGTGAAGATCACTTGACGCAGCTGAACGAAGATGTGGCGCGGCTCGCGGCTCGCTATCAGTCGGCGCAGCGTCTGGTCGAGGACTGCCAGCGCACTTTGACCCGGGCTGAAAACGAAGGCGCCGCAGCGCAAGAGGCCCAGGATCACGCCGCCGAGGCGCTGGAGCTGGCAGGCGAAGGCTTTGAGGCGGCTCTCGCCACCGAGGAAGAGGCGCGCGAGGCGGCTGAACTGGCCGAAGAGACGCTGGCGGCGGCAGATGAGGCGCGCACCGATACCCAGGCGCTGGAATCCGCCGCCCGGGCGCAGCGATCCGAGGCCGAGGGCGAGCTGGGCGCCATCCGTGCTGAAGTCACCGCCCTGGCCAAATTGCTGGAACGCGACACCGCCGAAAGCGGCCAGATCCTGGATGAGCTGAGCGTATCTCCGGGCTATGAAAAGGCGCTGGGGGCGGCGCTGGCGGATGATCTGCGCGCGCCTTTGGCTGCGGCGGATGGTCCGACAGGGTGGCTGACCCTGCCGAGCTATGACCGCGATGTGCCCCTGCCGGATGGGGTGGATCCGCTGGCGAAATATGTCTCAGGGCCTGACGCTCTGGCGCGTCGTATTGGCCAGATTGGCCTTGTCGACAGTGACACCGCGCGCAGCCTGCAGGCAGATCTGCAGCCGGGGCAGCGGCTGGTCACCCTGGAGGGCGATATCTGGCGCTGGGATGGCTACCGCGCCTGGGCCGAGGATGCCCCCAGCGCGGCGGCGCTGCGGTTGGAACAGCTGAACCGGCTGGAATCCCTAAAGCAAGAGCTGGAGCGGGTCAGCGCCAAGGCTGATGGCACCCGTGCCGCGCATGAAACGCTGATGCGTCGCTTGGAAGAGGTGACCCAAGCCGATCAAAACGCCCGCCAGGCCCGGCGGGTGGCGGATCAGCGGGTGGCGGATGCGGCGCGCGCGCTCAGCCGGGCCGAGGCAGAGCGCAACCTGGCGGAAGGCAAGCTGGAAACCCTGGGCATTGCGGTGACGCGCCACGGCGAAGATGCGATGAATGCGGCGTTGCAGTTGTCGCAGGCCCAGACGGCCCAGGCCGATCTGGGAGATCTGGACGCTGCCCGTGCCGGGGTCGAAGACGTCAAACAGGCGGTCGAGGCGGCGCGTATTACCATGCTCACCCACCGGTCATCCCATGATGAGCTGCGCCGCGACGGCGAGGCGCGCATCAAACGCGCCCAGCAGGTGACAAAGGAACTGTCCGGCTGGCGCCACCGTCTGGAGACTGCCGAACGGCGTATCGCTGAACTGGCGGAACGGCGCGAGGCCTCGCAGGAAGAGCTGGAAGAAGCCCATGCCGTCCCTGCTGAACTCGCTGAAAAGCGCGAGGAGCTGAGCGAGGCCATTGAGGATGCAGAGGCGCGCAAGACCACGGCCTCGGAGGCGCTGGTTGCCGCAGAAAACAGCCTGCGTGAAAAGGTGCAGATCGAACGCGAAGCAGAGCGGCTCGCCTCGGAAGCGCGCGAGGCGCGGGCGCGCTCTGAAGCCCTGTGTGAGGCGGCGCGTGAAACCGTGACCCATGCGGCTGAACGGATCAGCGAAGTGCAGAATTGCAGCCCTCAGACCCTGTTGGAGCAGCTAGAGGTCAGCCCCGACCAGATGCCTGACGCCGAGGAGCTGGAGGCGGAAGTGAACCGGCACAAACGGCAGCGCGATGCCCTTGGCGCGGTGAACCTGCGCGCCGAGGAAGACGCCCGCGAAATTCAGACCGAACATGATGAGTTGGTCTCGGAAAAATTGGATCTGGAAGAGGCGATCAAAACCCTGCGCAGCGGTATTGCCAGCCTCAACCGCGAGGGGCGCGAACGGTTGCTGACCGCTTTTGAAGAGGTGAACGCCAGCTTTGCCAATCTCTTTACCCATCTGTTTGGCGGCGGCGAGGCCAATCTGGTGATGGTGGAAAGCGATGATCCCTTGGACGCGGGGCTGGAAATCATGTGCCAGCCACCGGGCAAGAAGCTGTCGACCCTGTCGCTGTTGTCCGGCGGCGAACAGACGCTGACGGCCATGGCGCTGATCTTTGCGGTGTTCCTGTCCAACCCGGCGCCGATCTGTGTGCTCGACGAGGTGGACGCGCCGCTGGACGATGCCAATGTGACCCGGTTCTGCGATCTCTTGGATGAAATGTGCCGCCAGACTGAAACCCGTTTTCTGATCATTACCCACCATGCGGTGACTATGGCGCGGATGGATCGGCTGTTTGGCGTCACGATGCAGGAAAAAGGCGTTAGTCAGCTGGTCTCTGTTGATCTGAAAAAGGCCGAAGCCCTTGTGGCCTAGGTGAAACCCGCGCAAGCTTTGATAGCTGGCGTCGGCATCGCGTTGTGGTCTTGGGGGAAAACAGGGCCAAACGGCCCCCTTGCCCCGCAGGGTGATGGTTTTATAACCAGAGGCGAGGTCGCTCGCGCCCATGACAAGAACAATACCAATCGGAGGACATTATGAACCTGACCAAATTTTTTGCAGTTGCCGCACTGGCAGCCACCCCATTCGCTGCCCATGCTGAAAATGTGACAGCCAAATCGGCCAGCAGCCTGCAATCTTTCTTTCTGAGTGAAGGTGCTGATGTCGAGCTGTTGACTGACAATGTTGGCGACCCGCAGCTGAACGTCACCCATTATGGTAGTGAGTTCACGATTTTTTATTATGGTTGCTCCGATAGCACCAACTGTGATTCCATTCAGTTTTATTCTGGCTATGCCAGCAATGGTGGTGTGCGGCTGAAAACAGTGAATGAATTCAACGCTGAAAAGCGCTGGGTGCGGGCCTATGTGGCGGATGATGGGTCCACCAAGCTGGAAATGGATGTCTATATGGGCGATGCGGGCATCAGCGCCGATGATTTTGCCACCACTGTAGGCCTGTGGTCGCGCCACATGAGCGATTTTGAAACAGCTATCGACTTCAACTAAAGCCAGCAGCCGCCAGGCCTGAAGGCGGCTGGACTGTTCTGGTGTTTTGTCTGGTTGGCTGGGGGCATGATATCCATCATGCCCCTTTTCTGTTGTGCCGCTCTGCCGGAGCTAGAGCCGTTTCAGCAGCGCCGGTGTTGGCCAGGCATCGGCGGGCAGGCCCAGGCGTTGCTGTTCGTTTTGCACGGCGGCGCGTGTTTTGGCGCCAAGGATGCCATCAACCTTGCCCACGTCATGGCCCAGGTTTTGCAACCGCTCCTGCAGTTGTTTCATCTGCGCGCTAGACAGCCCCTGATCGGGTTTGCCCGCGTTATAGATCGAAGCGCCCTCTAGGCGGTTGGCAAAGTATGCGGCGGTCAAAACATAGGTAAAGCTTTGGTTCCACTCAAAATAGACGTCAAAGTTGGGGTAGGCGAGAAAGGCCGGCCCCCGGTGCCCCTGCGGCAAAAGCAGAGAGGCCATCATATTGCCAGAGGCCAAAGACCCCTCTTTGGCGCGCAGGCCCTGGCGCTGCCAGTCCCGGACTGATAGCTTTGTTTCGGTGCCTGTTTGTGCCAGATCCAGATCGCGCGGCAGGGTGACCTCTTGCAGCCAGGGTTGTCCCGGCTGCCAGCCCAGATGCGACAGCATCTTGGCACCGGACATCAGCGCATCCGGCGCCGAGGTCTTGAGGCTGACATGGCCGTCGCCATCGGCATCAACCCCGTTGTCGAGAATATCCTGCGGCAGCATCTGTACCATGCCAATTTCGCCCGCCCAGGCGCCGGTGGTTCTGGCGGGATCAAAATTGCCCCTCTTGTACAGTTCCAGCGCGGCAAAGATCTGCGGGCGGAACAACGCGGGGCGGCGGCAATCATGCGCCAGGGTCATCAGCGCATCGCGGGTGTTGAAATCCCCCTGAAAGGCACCGTAGTCGGTTTCAAACGCCCAGAAGGCCAGCAAAACACCGCGATTGATGCCATAGGTGGCCTCGATCCGGCGAAAGGTGCTGTCGTATTTCTGCGCCATGGAACGCCCGCGGTCGATACGGTTTTGTGAAATTAGGTGGCGCGAAAAGTCGATGAAGGGTTTTTGAAACACCCCCTGGGCGCGGTCCGCCCTGAGCACCTTTGGATCCTGACGCGCGCCTTTGAAAAAACCGTTGACCGTGGTGCGATCATAGCCTGCGGTCAGGGCCTCTTGTTTCAGGGACGCCACAAAGCCGGAGAAGCTGCCGCCACATTGGGCGAGGGCCACAGAGGGCATCAGCAGGGCGGCAAGGGCGAGGGGCAAAATGCGCATGTCGGGCGGTCCTTGATGAAGCTCTAAAGCAACGTATGTGCTAAAAGATGACGGTAAAAGCAACCAGAAGCCCCAGCCCCAGGGCCCAGGTCTGCCAAAGAACATCGCAGCAGCGCCGGATGGCGGGTCCGGTTATGCTCTTGGTGCCAGCCGCATTGACCCAGGCAAAGTTGTGCATTTCGCCATCGTAAGATCGCGGCCCGGCCAGAGAGAGCCCGAGCGCGCGCGCCATGGCAGCTTCGGGCCAGCCGGCATTGGGCGAGCGGTGCCGGGCTGCATCCTGGCCAATGGCAGGCCAGTCACGCAGGCAACCGCCGACCGTGGCCATCAGCACTGCCGTTAGCCGCGCGGGCAGCAGGTTGACCAGATCATCCAGCCGCGCTGTGGCCCAGCCAAAATCGCGGTATCGGGCATTGCGATACCCGATCATGCTGTCGCCTGTGTTGATCATCTTATAGGCCAGCAATCCCGGTAGACCGGCCAGCAGGAACCAAAAGGCCGGGGCGACCACCCCATCCGACATGTTTTCCGCGCCGCTCTCGATGGCGGAACGCGCAACCTGTGGTCCTGTCATGGTTTCGGTGTCGCGGCTGACGATCATCGCCACTGCCGCGCGGCCTTTGGCCAGCGATTGCGACAGCCCTTCGGCCACGGCGTGCAGGTGTTGTACCAGCGAACGCTGCGCCAAAAGGATGGTGGCAATCAGCACTTCGACAAATGGGCCAAACAGCGACAGGAGCCAGCCGAGGGTCAAGCCCAGCCCAAGCAGGCTGCCGGCGGCCAGCATCCCTTTGGCGCGCTTGGCCGTTCCAGCGTTCAGCCGGTTGTCCAGCCAGGTGACGCATTTGCCCATCAAGACCGCCGGGTGTGGCACCCGCGACCAGAGCCAGCCTGGCTCTCCCAGCAGGGCATCGAGCAAGAGCGCCAGCAGCAGCATTTCGGCGGTGTTCATAGCGCGGCCTCCAGCCGATCCCAGCCGGACGCGGGTGGCAGGCCAAGACGGATATAGGTTTCAGAGTAGGGGAAGGTGCGGCTCCAGATATGAGCCTTGGCCAGACGGTTCTGCCAGGCGGCGGCCTCGTCCACCTCATAGAGGCGAAACAAATCGGTGCCGCCGACCAGTCGGGCGCCCCGCTTGGTTGCCAGTTGATCCAGGCGTATCGCGTCGCGGGCAAGGCTCTGGCGGGTCTGGCTGGCCCAGTGATGATCCTGCAGGGCTTTGATCCCGGTCTTGAGCGCCGGGCCAGAGACGGCCCAGGGCCCCTGAATATGCGCCAGCGCCTGGATTAAGGCCGGATCGCCAATGGCAAATCCCAGCCGCATCCCGGCAAGGCCCCAAAATTTTCCAAAGCTTTTCAGCACGACCACACCAGGGCGCGCGGCCATATGGATCAGGCTCTGATCGGGGCAGATGTCGCAGAAACTCTCGTCGATGATGGTGAATGGCGCATCCAGTTCCGCCGCGCGCCACAGACGGCCGTCGGGGTTGTTGGGATGCACGGCCACCTGTGCGGCGGTTGCTGCCGCAGCGCAAATGGACCAGCCATGATGCGCGAAGGCCGCAGCATGTTCGTTATAGGTGGGCGTTTCGATCCTGACCTGAGCCGCAGGGACAAGGCCGGGCAACAGGGCAATCAGCGCCGAGGCTCCGGGCGCAGGCAGAACCGCAGCCCCGTCGGGCACCGACCAGAATTGTCGCGCGGCCTGTTGCAGCGCCTCATTGGCGGCACTGTCCGGCAGGGCGGTCCAATCTGTGTCAGTGAAAAACGGTAGCGGATAGGGGGTGGGATTGATCCCGGTCGAGAGATCAATCCAAGTGGCGCGCGCCCCGCCATATCGGGTGATGGCGGCGCTCAGGTTGCCGCCATGGTCGCGCTGGGTGGCGCCGGTTTCTATCCTGGCTTCAGACGTTTTTGCCGACATGGAAAAGGCTCCGACCTGCTATCAACCCCACCGCATATCGCGAGTGTGCCATGCGGGTATGAAACAGGCCAGAGCATAAGGCAAGCCAGCTCTGCCGGGCCGTTCTGGGGTGGGGCCGGGCAGGGGTTAGCCGCGATTATGTGGGGCCATCCAGTCGATATCCGGGTTCACCGGAATGATGCGGTAGGGGTTTATGGTGTCATGGCTGTAGTGATAGTGGCGCACGATATGGTCCATGCCCACGGTGTCGGCAACACCAGGAATCTGAAACAGTTCGCGGCAATAGGCCCAGAGATTGGGATAGTCGATGATCCGCTTCTTGTTGCATTTGAAATGCAGGTGATAGACTGGATCAAACCGCAGCAGCGTGGTGAACAGGCGCCAGTCTGCTTCGGTCAGTTCTGTGCCCATCAGATAGCGATGCTGCGACAGCAGATCTTCCAGCCAGTCAAGCGAGTCAAACAACGGCCCCACGGCGGCGTCATAGGCCTCTTGGCTGGTGGCAAATCCACATCTGTAGACGCCATTATTCACCGTGTCATAGACCCGCGTATTGACCGCCTCGATTGGCTCGCGCAGCTCTTCCGGCCAAAAATCACGGGTGTTGCCGGTGATGTCATCAAAGGCCGAATTGAACATGCGAATGATCTCGGCGCTTTCGTTTGACACGATGGTGCCGCGTTGCTTGTCCCAGAGGATCGGGACGGTGACGCGGCCGGAGTATTTGGGATCGGCACGTGTATAGATCTGATGCGCATAGTCGGACTGAAACAGATGATCGCCGGTGGCACCATGGTCGTCGCGCTCAAAGGTCCAGCCGTCGCCCAGCATGTCAGGATGCACAACCGAGACCGAGATATGATCTTCCAGTCCTTTCAGGGCGCGAAAAATCAGGGTGCGATGGGCCCAGGGGCAGGCCAGCGAGACATAAAGATGATAGCGTCCGCTTTCGGCCTGAAAGCCATCCTTGCCGCTGGGACCAGCGCTGCCATCCGGCGTGATCCAATTGCGAAACTGCGATTTGGAACGCTCAAAGGCACCGCCGGTTGATTTGGTATCATACCACTGATCTTTCCAGATCCCGTCAATCAAAAGTCCCATGGGCGCATCTCTCCTCAACTGCGGGCGGGCCAGCCCGTCGGTGTATCGTCGTTGCATCACAGATAGGCGCAGCTGGCGTTCAGGCCTAGGCTTGTGGTCGCGCAGGGGCTCTGCATCGGCGCACATCACACCTGGGTGTTGCAGGCAGACGGCGCGGTTGTCTCAAAATGTTCACTTGATTTTATCCATTTTCAAGTCACCCTCAGAAGGGAAAGACACAGCCGACCCGGATGCGATTCTCCATCGCTCGTTCACTTGCAAAAAGGGCCACTGCCATGACCACCTATGTGCCAAAAGCTGTACAAGAGGCGCTGGATGCTGCGCGCGTTTCGGGCCTGAAAAAGAAAAGCCGCCTGCGGGTGGCTGTCGATGGTGGCTATTTTCCGGTGCTGCGCACCTGGAAGAATGGCTTTTCTGTCGAAGAGGCATTTGTGCCGCAGCTGCGTGGGCTGGTCGATATTTATGATGGCGCGCGCCATGTGTCGCAGTGCCTGATCGTCGCCTCCGAGGCCGAGGGCGGTGAAATGCGCTATGAGTTTAAGCGTTCCACCGCAGCAGCGGCCAGCGCCCCGCTGGATTTCTACCGCGCCCCGGATGCGCCGGTGGGTCTGCTGGGCAATGAGGGCGCCGAAAGCCGCCTTGGATAACGACAGCGCGTTCATCTGTGCTGCACAGGCCTAGGCCAGAATGAAAAAAGACCCGCAGTCGGATGGCTGCGGGTCTTTTGTTTAGCGGGTCTTTGGATGTTTCACTGCAGGTCTGAAAAGGCCCGCGCCAGACGTTCGCCTGCCTCGATCACGCGGCTGCGCTGGGTGCCCATGTTGAAGCGCAGGAAGGTTTCGCCGCCGGTGCCAAAGGTGGTGCCATGGTTGGCAGCAATGCCGGCCCCCTGTTCAACCCGTTTTGTGAATTCTTCCCGGCTCATCCCGGTGCCGGAAAAATCAACCCATGACAGATATGTCGCCTGCAGCTTCATCGTGCTGAGGCCGGGAATTTCCGCGATGGCGGCATCAAAGACCTGACGGTTGCCATCGATATAGGCGACCAGCTCATCCGCCCATTTGGCACCTTCGGGCGAATAGACCGCCGCGGTGGCCAGCTGTCCGGCTGAATTTGGCGCCAGCGCCAGCGCCAGCATGCGGCGCTGAAATTTTTCCCGCAGATCGGGGTCGGGGATGATCACCTGCCCGGTGTGCAGCCCGGCAAAGTTAAAGGTCTTGGACGGAGCGGTCAGCATCAGCAACCGGTCAGTGATCTCGGGGACCGCGTTCTGCATCGGGATATGTGTCGCGCCATCAAACACCAGATCGTGGTGGATTTCATCCGACAGCAGGATCAGGTCATGGCGTTTGGCAAAATCCGCCACCGCCTGCAACTCTTCCTGGGTCCAGACGCGGCCGCCGGGGTTATGCGGTGAACAGAGGATGACCATCTTTTCCTTGCCGGTCATCTGGGCGTCATAGGCTGCCATATCCATTTCATAGCGGCCGTTTTCATTGATCATCTGGCATTCGACCACTTCGCGGCCGGCATTGTTAATGACCTTGGCAAAGGCGTGATAGACAGGCGTGAACAGAACGATGCCGTCGCCTGGCTGGGTGAAGGTATCCAGGCACATGCCAACGCCGTTCACCAGGCCGGTGGTGGTAAAGATCGCCTCTGGCTCGACAGTCCAGCCATGACGGTTTTGCATCCACCAGCAAATCGCATCCTTGTAGGGGGTGTCACAGTTGACATAGCCATAGATCCCGTGATCGGCCATTTCGCGCATCTTGTCTGTGACCATGGGTGGCACGGCAAAATCCATATCCGCGACCCACATCGCCAGCCCATCATCAGGAGAGACGCCATAGAGGCTCTCCATGTAGTCCCATTTGGCGCAATAGGTGCCGCGACGGTCAATGATGCTGTCAAAATCCATGAGATCCTCCGGTTGTTTTCAGCGAAGCTAGCGGCAAACGCGCCATGTGCAAGCGGATCCGTGCTTTCAGCCCGCGATGGCTTGGCGCCTGCGGTACTTTTTGGGCGGCGGGCAGGGATCTGCGGTGCCTAGCCGTTGCAGTGATGGGGGCAATGGCCTAAATCACCCCCATGAAACATTCGATCCTGATCCATCCTGATCCCCGTTTGAAAAAGGTCTGCGCCCCGGTGTCGGATCTTTCGGATAAACTGCGTCTGCTGGCCGATGACATGCTGGAAACCATGTATGCGGCCCCCGGCATTGGCCTGGCTGCGCCGCAGATCGGGGTTCTGGATCGCCTGATCGTGCTGGATTGCGAAAAGGCCGAGGGTGTCGCGGCCAAGCCTCTGGTGATGTTCAACCCTGAAGTCATCGCCGCCTCGGACGAGACAAACGTCTATGACGAAGGCTGCCTGTCGATCCCGGACCAATATGCCGAAGTGACCCGCCCCAAAGAGGTCGAGGTGCAGTGGGTGGACCGGAACGGAAAGGTGCAGCGCGAGACCTTTGATGGGCTTTGGGCCACCTGTGTCCAGCATGAAATCGACCATCTGCAAGGCAAGCTGTTCATCGACTACCTGAAACCGTTGAAGCGGCAGATGATCACGCGCAAGATGCAAAAGCTTAAGCGCGAAATGGCGCGGGACTGACGGGGATGGCGCTCTTGCCGATCGTTCAGTGGCCCGATCCCGGCCTGTCGACCCACTGCGCTGCGGTGGGCGATGAGGATCTGACAGGGCTGATCGCGGATATGTTTGATACCATGTATGACGCGCCGGGGCGCGGCCTGGCTGCGCCGCAGGTCGGGGTGTTGAAACGGCTGTTCGTGATGGATGTCAGCTGGAAAGAGGGCGCGCCGGCGCCGCTGGTGATGATCAATCCCGAAATCCTGTCTTTTGGCGAGGCCCAGCAGCCGGGTGAAGAAGGCTGCCTGTCCATACCAGGCGTTCTTGTGGCAGTGCAGCGCCCCACCACCGTGACACTGCGCTGGCAGGACGCTGGGCGCGCCTGGCAGCAGGGACGCTTTGATGGTTTTGCCGCCCGCTGCATTCAGCATGAATATGACCACCTTGATGGGCTTGTCACCTTTGACCGGCTGGGCCCTGCGGCCCGCGCCGAGGCGGAAGGCACCTATCGCCGCACTCTGGAGAGTTCTGCATGACCGCACGTATTTGCCTGCCCTGGCCCGACAAACGCCTGCGGACTGCGGCGGCCCCGGTAGATGAAATCACCGATGAAATCTGCCAGATCTGGCAGGATATGATCGACACGATGGAGGCGATGCCCGGTGTTGGACTTGGTGCCAATCAGATCGGGGTGATGCTGCGCCTTGCGGTGGTTGATGGCTCCAAGGAGCGTGGCCGCGCTGTGCGGATGGCCAATCCCGAGGTGTTGCATGCCTCCACTCAGTTGCGCGAACACGAAGAAGCCAGCCCCAATCTGCCTGGTGTCTCGGCCAAGATTAAACGCCCGCGTGCCGTCACCGTGCGCTACATGGATGAAACCGGCGCGATGACGGAACGCGATTTTGTCGGCATCGAGGCCACCAGCGTACAGCATCAGATCGACCACTTGAACGGCAAGCTGTATTTTGATCACCTCAGCAAGGTGAAGCGTGACATGCTGATAAAGAAATCCAGGAAATTGAACGGCTAAAAGCCAGGGAGCAGCTCCATGCGCATCATCTTTATGGGAACGCCGGATTTTTCGGTGCCGGTATTGGACGCGCTGGTTGCAGCGGGACATGACATCGCCGCCGTCTATTGCCAGCCCCCGCGCCCCGCAGGGCGCGGCAAGAAGGATCGGCCGACCCCTGTGCATGCCCGCGCGCTTGAACTGGGTTTTGAGGTGCGCCATCCGGTATCGCTGAAGGGCGCGGCCGAACAAGAGGCCTTTGCGGCCTTGCAGGCGGATGTTGCAGTGGTTGTAGCCTACGGGCTGATCCTGCCGCAGGCGGTATTGGATGCGCCGAAACGCGGCTGTCTGAATATTCATGCCAGCCTGCTGCCGCGGTGGCGCGGCGCAGCCCCCATTCATCGCGCGATCATGGCAGGGGATGAGGAAACCGGCGTCTGCATCATGCAGATGGAGGCAGGTCTGGATACCGGCCCGGTGCTGCTGCGCGAAGGCACCCCCATTGGTGCAGAAGAAACCACCAGCCAGCTGCACGACCGCCTGTCAGACATGGGTGCCTCGCTGATTGTCACCGCGCTTGGCCATCTCGATGGGCTGTCGCCGCAGGTGCAACCCGATGAGGGCGTGACCTATGCCGCCAAGATCGACAAGGCCGAAGCGCAGATCGACTGGACACAGCCCGCCGAGGAGGTCGACCGCAAGATCCGCGGGCTGTCGCCTTTTCCCGGTGCCTGGGTGGAAATTGATGGTCAGCGGGTCAAGTTGCTGGCCTCGCGTTTGGCGAGCGGAACTGGCCAGCCGGGGCAGGTGCTGGATGGTGATCGCCTGACCATTGCCTGTGGCACGGGCGACGGTGCTGGCGCGATTGAGCTTTTGCGGTTGCAACGGGCCGGTAAAGGCGCGCAGGATCGCGACATATTTGTGCTGGGCTTTCCGCTGGAAAGTGGTCGTCAGCTATAAGGAGAGCGTGGCGATGTTTTTAGCCCTGACGGGAACCATGGTGATCGCCGGGATCACCGGCTATATTGCCGAGAAAAGCGGCTTTACTCAGAATGGCTATCTGGCGTCGATCATCATCTGTATCGGCGGAGCCTTTCTGTTTTATTTCATGCGGATCATGTTCGGCCTTGGCTTTGTATCGCCGGGGGTGAACGCCATCCTGTCCTCTATCGGTGCGCTGATCATAGTGCCGTTCCACTGGCGCCGCTGAGGGAGAGCTTTCATGGCTATTATCTTTCTGATCATCATTGGCGCTGCGGCAGGCTTTCTGGCAACGCGGATCATGGGGCTTGAGCTGGATATCATCTCCACTGTGGTGATTGGCATCGCGGGTGCATTGATTGGCGGGCTGGTTTTGCGGATGCTGCTGTCGGTGATGGGGATGATGGCCGGGCTGGTGGGCGCGGTTCTTGGGGCGCTGGTGCTGATCTGGCTTTGGCAAGTCTATGTCAAACGCTAGCAGCACGGGCTGACGTGATCTGCCCAACCGGGCTGGCCTGGCCTAGCTGCGCGGTGGGCGGCTTTTGTAGACAGGTAGATGCCAGCCAAAAGCGATAGAGCCCGCCCGCAACCCCCAGCACACGCCTGCGCAGAGAATAAGCGCCAGCCCCGATGTGATGCCAAGTGAAATTGCGGCAACGGCGACAATGGCCCCGATCATGGCGCAGCTGATGTATAGCTCGCCTTGTTTCAGCACCAGGGGGACCTCGCCCACCACCACATCGCGCATCAAACCGCCAAGGCTCCCGGTGGCCATGCCCATCAAGACGACGATGACGGCGGGTTTGCCCATCGACAGGGCCGCGCCAGTGCCGGCAGATACCGCGATAGCAAGGGCAAAACTGTCCAGCCAGATCACCCAGCGCAGGCGGCTTTCGACAAGATGGGCGGTGAAGAACACCACCACCGCCGCACCGGATGCCAGCAGAATGAAATTGGGATCACCGACCCAAAACACCTGATCGCGGTTCAGCAACAAATCCCGTACCGTGCCGCCGCCCACCGCCGTCAGGCAGGAAATGAAGGCAAAACCGACGATATCCAGCTGCGCCCGGCTGGCCACCAGCGCCCCGGTCAGGGCAAAGACCAGAACCGAGGCGTAATCCAGCAGGGTGACCAGGGTCATGGCTGTCTCTCCCGGATCCCTGTCGCGCCAGTCATGCTTTTGATTTGCTCTTTTTGAAGGGGGCCATGCCCGCGCGGGCGAGCTCATCCGCGCGTTCGTTCTCGGGGTGGCCTGCGTGGCCCTTGACCCATTCCCAGGTGACCTGGTGGCGGTTTTGGGCGGCATCAAGGCGCTGCCAAAGCTCGACGTTTTTCACCGGCTTTTTGGCGGCATTCTTCCAGCCGTTCTTCTTCCAGCCAAAAATCCAGCCGGTGATGCCGTTTTTCACATAGTTGCTGTCGGTCACCACGGTCAGCGTCGAGGGCCGGTCCAGGCTTTCAAGGGCATTGATGGCCGCCAAAAGCTCCATCCGGTTGTTGGTGGTATTGGCCTCGCCGCCCTTCAGTTCTTTTTCTTTGACCACGGTATCGCCGTCCATGGCCCGCAACAGCGCACCCCAGCCTCCGGGGCCGGGATTGCCGGAACAGGCACCATCGGTATAGGCATAAAGTTTAGCCATGGGTCGCCACCGAAATCCAGCGGGCCATCTTGCCGTCCAGGCCTTCGCCCTTGCCATAAGAACAATCCAGCACGGTAAAACCGGCAGTCTTGAGCAGATTTTTCAATTCATCTTCCTTGTAGTAGGTATAAAGCCGCCCCAGGGTGTCGCGGGCCTCGCCCTTACCCAGCTTCAGCGCGATATAAAAGGCACCTTTGGGTTTGAGGCTGCACTTTATCGCTGCCAGATGCAGCGGCAGGTCCTGACGCGGGGCGTGCAACAGGCTGAAGTTGGCCCAGACCCCATCATAGATGGCGTCTTGTGCGAGGTCGCAAAAGGTTGCCTGCCAGGCGGTGACGCCGTCTTGGGCATTGGCCAGCGCAACCATTTCGCGCGAGGCATCCATGGCATCTGCCCGCAATCCCGCCTTGGCCATCACCAGGGCCGAGGTGCCGGGGCCACAGCCAAGATCCAGCACGCGCCCGCCTGTGGGGCAGGCAGCAATGAAGCTCTGCAGGCGCGGATCCTGCAACAGATGATCGCGATTCCTGGCGGCATAATCCGCTGCGCGGGTGTCATAGATCTGCAGGGTTTCGGGATCGCTCATCATCGGACCTCTAGGCGCGTTCCAGGGCCAGGCGGGTGGCAAGACCGGCAAAAATGGCGGCAAACCCCCGGTTGAGCCAGGTCACCACGGTTTCAGAGCCAAGCACAAATTGCCGGGCCTGGGCGGCAAAGACCCCATAGAGCACAAAGACCACAAAGGTGAGCGCCATGAAGACCGCGCCCATCGCGCCCATTTCAAGTGTCGCGGATGCGGGATCCCCCGACAGAAACGGCGGCAAGAGTGCCAGAAAGAAGATCGACAGTTTTGGGTTGAGGATATTGATCAGGGCACCGCGTTGGGCAATGCGCAGGCGTGCTTGCGGCTTGGCCACCGAGGTGATGCTGAGCGCTCCGCCTGCGCGCAGGGCCTGCCAGGCCAGATAAAGCAGGTAAAGCACCCCAAGGATTTTGACGATCTGAAACAAGACCGCCGAGCTGTGCAGTACCGCAGCCAGCCCCAGCGTCGCAGCGGTGAGATGGGGCAGGATGCCAAGGGTGCAGCCCAGGGCGGCCCAGATTGCAGCGCGCGCCCCTTGGCCAAGCCCCAGTGCAAGCGTGTAGAGAACGCCGGTGCCGGGGGCCAGAACAACCACAAGGGCGGTCATCAGAAACTGTGTCGAAATCATCAGTATATCCCTTTGCAATGCGCGTTTGGCCAATCGGGCATTGGGTGCAGCCTAGGTGCAAGCGGCGCAGCCGTAAACCGGCGGGGGCACAAAAGCCTTCACGATCCTGCGCGCCCGCAGCAAGGCCAGGCGCGCATGCAGGCAGGCATGGACGGCGCTGGGCGGGTTATGCCGAGGGGGTGATCGATGTGTCAGCTGATTGACGCAACACCCGCGGCACCTTGAATTCAACGCGTTCCACCGCAGTTTCGACGACCTCGACCGAGACATCAAACCGGGCGCGAAAGGCGTCGATCACTTCATTCACCAGCAGCTCTGGCGCCGAGGCCCCGGCGGTGATGGCAATGCTTGAGATCCCTTCCAGGGCGCGCCAGTCGATGTTTTCAGCCCGCTGCACCAGTTGGGTGTACTGGCAGCCCGCCTTGGCGCCAACCTCGACCAAACGCCGAGAGTTGGAAGAATTGGGCGCGCCGACAACCAGCATGGCGTCAGATTTGGGCGCTACGGCCTTCACGGCCTCTTGCCGATTGGTGGTGGCGTAGCAGATATCTTCCTTGTGGGGGCCGATAATGGCCGGAAAGCGCGCTTCGAGGGCGGCAACGATGCCCTTGGTGTCATCCACCGAGAGGGTGGTCTGGGTCACATAGGCCAGACGCTGCGGGTCGCGCACCTGCACTTCAGCCACATCTTCGGGGGTTTCCACCAAAAGCACCTCGCCCGCAGGCAGCTGGCCCATGGTGCCGATGGTTTCAGGATGGCCCTTGTGGCCGATCATGATCATTTGCAGCCCCTGTTCCGCATGGCGCTGGGCTTCGATATGCACCTTGCTGACCAGCGGGCAGGTGGCATCGACATAGACCATCTGGCGCGCTTCGGCGGCGGCGGGCACGGATTTGGGCACCCCGTGGGCAGAAAAGATGACCGGCCGGTCTTCGGGGCATTCTTCCAGCTCTTCGACAAAGACCGCGCCCTTGGCCCGCAGCCCATCGACGACAAACTTATTGTGCACGATCTCGTGGCGCACATAGACCGGGGCGCCCCATTTTTCGAGCGCCAGTTCCACAATCTTGATGGCGCGGTCCACACCGGCGCAGAAACCGCGCGGCGCGGCCAGATAGAGGGTGAGGGCAGGTTTGGTCATCGGCGTCTCCTTGTGGGCAGAGGTAAGGCTTTGCCGCCGCAAGGTCCAGTCTTGTGGCGGCAGTTTAATGCGCGGGGCTGGCGGGTCTCAGGCGCAGGGCTAGGTTGGGATGCCGCACTTGATCAGAAGAAAAGGATTATTTTAACGGCTCTGGTTCATGGTCGATTAACGGCCGATTCTGGGCTGCATTAAGTCTGGGCCCGCCCTGAGAATTGGTTGAGAGTATTTCGTATGGTTGACGAGACGTTAGCAAGCTGTGTGCCGGAAGAGGTGAGCCAGGTCGGCAGAGGCACCAGTACCAGCAAGCAGAAATTCATGGATCGCCAGTATCAGGTCACCATGGAGCGCCGGTTTCGCACGGTGAGGATAACCTGCAGAGCGGTTATCGCGCTCGCCATCGCCTGGATTTCTGTCGGATTTTTCATGGGTGCGCCTATCGTGGTGTTCAACGCGGCGGTGGCCATCACCGGCTGCGTTGTCGCGCTGATCCTGCTCCAGACCCGGTATACCCTGCTGGCGCGCGTGCTGTGGTATCTGATTAGTCTGGTGGCGGTGATGGGAGCGGTGTTTTCCATGCCAGAGAACAGCAATGCAGAGTTCTTTTTTGCCGTCCTGTTGGGGGGGCCTTTCATGACCTTTTCCATGCGGCGCGAAAAAACGGCGATCTATCTGTTGCTGGCAAGTGCCCTGTCCTGCTGGCTGTTAATCCGCTATCTGGGGCACGACTATTTTGGCCCGCCGGTGCTGGATGATGAGATTTCCGCATCCTATCTGTCTGGGGGGATTCTGGTCACGATTTTCACAATCTTCATCGTTGAAATGATGGCCTTCGGTCGTATGGCTGAAAGCTATAGTGATGATCTGCTCGACGCGCATCAGGATGAAGCCAAGGCGAACCAGGCCAAGAGCGACTTTCTGGCCGCGATGAGCCATGAAATCCGCACCCCGATGAACGGGGTTCTTGGCATGGTAGAGGTGCTGGGCCGCACGGAGCTGTCGCCGGAGCAGCGGCGCATTTTGAATACCATTCAGGAGTCTTCGAACTCGTTGTTGTGGATCATCGACGATATTCTGGATGTGTCCCGGATCGAGGCCGGCAAGATGGAACTGTTTGAGGCACCGATGCGCCTGCTGCCGCTGATCGAAGGGGCGACGGCCACCCTGCGCCCGCATGCACGCCAGATGCAGGTGGCCCTGTCGCTTTCTGTTCAGGCGGATTTGCCGGATACGCTAAAGGGGGATGCGGGGCGGCTGCGTCAGATCCTGCTTAACCTGCTGGGCAATGCAATCAAGTTTTCCGAACCAATGGAAGGCGAGGATGAGGGCAGGGTTGGGCTGCGCGTTGAAATCCGCAAGCCGGGCTGGATAGATTTCCTGATCGAAGACAATGGTATCGGCATCGAACCAGAGGTCCAAGAGGCGATCTTTGCGCCGTTTGAACGCTCTGCGATGACGTCCAAGCGGATGATCAAAGGCAATGGCCTGGGTTTGACGATCGTACAGCAGTTGGTGGCCAAGATGGGCGGCACGATTTCGGTTGATAGCAACCTAGGTGAGGGAAGCCGCTTTACTGTGCGTCTGCCAGTGCAAGAGCCGTCGGGGCCGATCAAGGCGCCTCGGTTGGCAGGTACCAAAGTCATCGCGATGATGCCGGTGGCGGGACAGGACTGTGGCTGGCCTGCCTATGTTCTGGCTGCGGACTGTGACTTGAAATGGGTGGCAAGCCGGGATGAATGGCTGGCGCAGGCGCGGCTGGTCGGGGGCGCGGCAATCTTTGTCTTGCCAGTCCCGGAAGATGGGGGTCAGCAGGATGCCTGGTGCCGCACACGCCTTCAAAAAGAGCTGCCGGATCTAAAGATTCTGGAGTTTAGCGCCGGGGATTCAATGCAGCAGGAACGGATAAGCTCTGACTGGGTGGTTGTTCAATCCGATCCAGTGCTTCCCAGTGACTTCTGGGAGGCACTGGACGTGCTGTCAGGGCGGGGTCATCAGCAGACCGGATCCAGGATCCATGTAGCATCCCCGCCTGTTACGCAGGACCTGCCGGGTGGGCGCATTCTGGTTGCCGAAGACAATGAAATCAATCGCGCAGTGATCGAGAGCCAACTGGCGCTGCTGAACTGCGAGGCGACACTGACGCGCGATGGGGCAGAATGCCTCTCGGCCTGGACCAAGGGGCGGTATGATATGATTCTGGCGGATTGCCAGATGCCGGTAATGGACGGGTTCGAGCTGACCCGCGCCATTCGTAAGATCGAGGCAGAGCAGGGCCTGCGCCACACGCCCATCGTGGCGGTGACGGCGAATGCGCAGGAAGCAGAGATCGAAAAATGTCTGGCAGAAGGCATGGATGCCTTCGTGTCAAAACCGGTGACAATCGCCGGATTGGAGGCTGTGATCCGCCAGCAGCTCCCGACGCCGAATGTCAGCGATGAAACACGGCGCTGGGCGATTGGCCACAGAGGATAATCTTCTCTCGGGTATGATCCGGGCCTAGGCCGCGTCGCTTTGGGAAGAGGGAGATCCTGCCAAAAAGGCCCTAAACACGCCCGGGGTGAGTGTGGCGGGTCGAGGGCCTTTGGGAGATATAGCTTGAGGCTTCACCAAGGCTGATGCCGCACACACAGTGTTATCTTCAGGTCGTTCTGGCACCCCTGATTGCGGCACCAGCGGGTCTGTCTAGGTGCTTGGCGCGGCAGCAACAGGCCGCGTATCAGAGGCATACTCTCGCGGTGGACGACCGATGACATCTTTCAGCTCTTCCAGTTCGATGAAATTATCGGCCTGGCGGCGCAGTTCATCCGAGATCATCGGCGGCTGGCTACGAATGGTCGAAACCACAGAGACCCGCACACCCTGGCGCTGCAGGCTGGCGATCAGCGGGCGGAAATCCCCATCGCCCGAAAACAGCACGATGTGATCCACGTGTGGTGCCAGTTCCATGGCATCCACGGCCAGCTCGATATCCATATTGCCTTTGACTTTGCGGCGGCCCATGCTGTCGGTGTATTCCTTGGCCGGCTTGGTCACCATGGTGAAGCCATTGTAATGCAGCCAATCAACAAGCGGACGGATGGGGGAATATTCATCATTTTCGAGCAGAGCCGTATAATAAAAGGCCCGCAGCATCTTTCCTCGGCGCATAAATTCCTGGCGCAAAAGCTTGTAGTCGATATCAAAACCCAACGCCTTGGCGGCAGCGTAGAGATTCGAACCGTCTATGAACAGCGCAAGCCGTTCGTCTTTGTAAAACATCCTAAAGTGTCCTTCTGGTAAATCCGCTTGCGCCAAATAGTCCGTGAGTGGATTTGATGCGGCGAAACGGGTGGACATATTGTAAGTACTTTGGCACCTGCTTCAAGTATACCGGGTTTCCTAAATGGGGTCAAAAGTGACCATTTCACGTCGAAAAGCGATCATTGCACTGGGTGGTAACTTACCTTTGGGCGGAATGTTGCCGCACGAAATACTATTGGCTGCAATTGAAGAAATTACTCCCTCTATGGGGGAAATATGTCAAGTTTCCCGGCTTTTTCAAACACCTTGTTTTCCAGCAGGGGTTGGACCCGACTATGTCAACGCGGCACTTGTGCTGGATACGAACCTAAAACCTACATCTTTAATGCACCAATTACAGGCGGTTGAGCAAAAATTTTCACGTGAGCGGGAGCAGCGCTGGGGAATGCGGACCCTAGATCTGGATCTGATTGCCTGCGGCGATTCTGTGCTTCCAAGCCCGTCCGAGTACCAGCACTGGCTTCATTTGCCGTTGGAACTACAGATGCGTCAGACGCCGCCGGAACTGATTCTCCCGCATCCCCGATTGCAGGACCGGGCCTTTGTTTTGGTGCCAATGTGTGATGTTTGCCCGGATTGGCGCCACCCCGTACTGGGTAAAACAGCGTCAGAACTCTGTGCGGCACTGCCAAAATCCGATCTAGAGGCGGTTCAGCCGCTTTAGTCGCTTGTCAACAAAAAGATTAGGGCGTAAAAGTCGCTCTTCCGGACCCACACTGATTTTGGAGAGTCGCCTATGGCCCGCGTAACGGTTGAAGACTGCGTAGATAAAGTACCAAACCGCTTTGAGTTGGTCATGCTGGCGGCCCATCGTGCCCGTGAAATCGCCGCCGGGGCAGCGCTCACGGTTGAGCGTGACAATGACAAGAACCCGGTCGTGTCGCTGCGCGAAATCGCAGAAGAGACCCAGCGCGCGGATGATCTGCGGGAACGTCTGATCGAAAACAACCAACATCAGATCGAAGTCGACGAGCCAGAAGAAGATTCGATGGCTCTGCTGATGGGCGCTGAAAACGACAAGCCAGCCGATGATGATATGTCAGAAGAAAAACTGCTGCGTGCCCTCATGGAGGCCCAGGGGCAGGGCTGATATCGGCACTCCCGATCTGAGGCTGCGGACCGGATATGATTACTCCTGAAGACCTGATCGCCCTGGTCCGCAACTACAACCCCAAGACCAATGCAGATAAGATCGCAGAGGCCTTCGCCTATGGCGAAGAGATGCACCATGGGCAGTTTCGCCATTCTGGTGAACGCTATTTTACCCATCCCGTAGCGGTTGCCGCCCTGTTGACCGAACAGCGTCTGGATGATGCCACCATCATCACCGCGCTGCTGCATGACACCATCGAAGATACCAAGGCCTCTTATGAAGAGGTGGCAGCGCGCTTTGGCGATGAGGTAGCGGAACTGGTCGATGGCGTCACCAAGCTGACCAACCTGCAACTGTCCAGCCGCGAGACAAAACAGGCGGAAAATTTCCGCAAACTGTTTATGGCCATGTCCAAGGACCTGCGGGTCATTCTGGTCAAGCTGGCCGACCGGCTGCACAATATGCGCACCATCAAGGCGATGCGCCCGGAAAAGCAGGCGCAGAAGGCCCGCGAAACCATGGATATCTACGCGCCGCTTGCGGGCCGTATGGGTATGCAGTGGATGCGCGAAGAACTGGAGGACCTGGCCTTCAAGGTGCTGAACCCAGAGGGCCGCCAGTCGATCATTCGCCGTTTTGTCACCCTGCAGCGTGAAACTGGTGATGTGATCCATCGGATCACCGGCGATATGCGCGCCGAACTGGACAAGGCCGGGATTGAGGCCGAAGTCTTTGGCCGGGCCAAGAAACCCTATTCGATCTGGCGCAAGATGCAGGCCAAGGATCAGGGGTTTTCGCGGCTTTCAGATATCTACGGTTTTCGGGTGATTACCCAGTGTGAAGAAGACAGCTATCGCGCGCTTGGTTGTATCCACCAGCGCTGGCGGGCGGTGCCGGGGCGGTTCAAGGACTATATCAGCCAGCCAAAATCCAACGGCTACCGCTCGATCCATACCACCGTGTCGGGGCGCGATGGCAAACGGGTAGAGGTGCAGATTCGCACCCGGCAGATGCATGATGTGGCGGAAACCGGGGTTGCGGCCCATTGGTCATATCGTGATGGCGTGCGCTCGCAGAACCCCTTTGCGGTGGATCCGGCAAAATGGATTGCCTCGCTGACCGAACAGTTTGATGCCGAGGAAGACCACGATGAATTCCTCGAGGCGGTCAAGCTGGAGATGTATTCCGATCAGGTGTTCTGTTTTACCCCAAAGGGGGACGTGACCAAACTGCCCAAGGGCGCGACGCCGATTGATTTTGCCTATGCCATCCATACCCGCATCGGTCATGCCTGCGTTGGCGCCAAGATTGATGGTATCCGGGTGCCGCTGTGGACGCGGATCCGCAATGGCCAATCGGTCGAGGTGATCACCGCCGAAGGCCAAAGCCCGCAGGTAAGCTGGCTGGAAATCGCCACCACTGGTAAGGCGCGCACCGCCATTCGCCGCGCGCTGCGCGAAGCTGATCGGGCGCGTTTTGTGAAACTGGGGCGGGAACTCGCGCGGTCTGCCTTTGAGCATGTGGAACGCAAGGCCACCGACAAGGCGCTGGAAACAGCAGCGCGGGCGCTGCGGATTGATACGGTGAATGAACTGCTGGCGCAGCTTGGGGCGGCAGAAATCACCACCCATGACGTGGTGCAGGCAGTCTATCCCGAGCTTACCCTGCAAGAAGGCGAGGTGGTGTCCCCTCGGCGGGCGGTCATCGGCCTGGAGGCCGGGCAGAGCTTTGAGCGCGCGCCTTGCTGTCAGCCGCTTCCCGGAGAGCGCATCATCGGTATCACCTATCGCGGCCGCGGGGTTGTGGTGCATGCGGCTGATTGCGACCGTTTGGTCTCCTTCGAGAGCCAGCCCGAGCGCTGGATGGATGTGCATTGGCACAGTGGCACCCATGCCGCGGCCTATGGTGTCTCGCTGGAGCTGACCATTGGCAATGATGCCGGTGTCCTGGGACGAATTTGCACATTGATTGGCGAGAAGAAGGCCAATATTTCCAATCTTGAATTTTCAGATCGGAAACCAGACTTTTACCGACTGATGATAAATGTCGAGCTGAGGGATGTGGAACAGCTGCATTCGCTGATGCTGACATTGGAAGCCGAGAGCGATGTTGCCGAGGTCGCGCGCTTCCGGGAAAAACCGGAGACGCGCCAGATTTCGGGATAGGGCGCGGTTGAAACGAGGAAGGACGCAGGGCTTTGGTATTCAGGCGCCGTGATAGACGCTCGCTCCTTCGGGCGGTTGCGGATTTCATCTGGCCCCGTGGGGGCTGGAAGCGGGCGTTTCTATACGTGAAGCACCGGGTCCGCCGCCTGCCAGATTCGCCTGAACGCATTGCCCGTGGCGTCTGGGCCGGGGTCTTCACCACCTTTACCCCGTTCTATGCGATGCATTTTGTTGTCGCCGCCCTTATCGCCCGCTTGATCAATGGCAATATCCTTGCCGCGCTGAGTGGTACCTTTTTTGGTAACCCGCTGACCTATGTGCCCATTGGCATCGCGGCGCTGCAGACAGGCCACTGGATGCTGGGCACCGAATTCAACGGCGAGCTAGAGACCTCTCTGGTGGGGAAATTCATTGATGCGGGCAAGGATCTGAAAGACAACCTGTTTGCGCTGTTTTATGATCAGCCTGCCGATTGGGATGGGTTGCACCTGTTCTACGACGAGGTGTTCTTTCCCTATCTGGTTGGCGGTATTGTGCCTGGCGTGATCACTGCGACGATCTGCTACATGCTTAGCCTGCCGGTGATCCGTGCCTATCAGCAGCACCGTCGCTCGCGTATCAAGGCCAAGTTTGACGCCATCAAAAAGCGTGCCGAGCGCGAAAGCAGCGGTGTTGCCCCGGTGGTAGAGCCTGCAAAGCGCAAGCCAAAGCGAAACTTGCCGCGGGTTTGCAAGGTAAAATAGCGCGCTTGGCAAGGGGCAGGGGTTGCCCTCGGCGGTATGCCGTCTAATCTTGCGCGTGTCAGAGACGATTTCACGACAGATCACGGGATAAAAGACATGGGCCAGAATACGCTGCGATTGGGTGTAAATATCGACCACGTGGCCACGGTGCGGAATGCCCGTGGCGGTGACAATCCCGATCCGGTGCGCGCCGCCCTTCTGGCGCAGAACGCGGGGGCCGATGGGATCACTGCCCACCTGCGAGAAGACCGCCGCCATATTGTGGATGCCGATATCGATGGCTTGATGGCCGCGCTGCGCATCCCGCTGAATTTTGAAATGGCTGCAACGTCGGAAATGCAGGCGATTGCTCTGCGTCATAAACCCCACGCGGTTTGCCTGGTGCCGGAAAAGCGCGAAGAACGCACCACCGAAGGCGGGCTGGATGTGGCGGGCAATGATATAGCGCTGGCCGAGTATATTACGCCGCTGCGGGATGCGGGCAGCCGGGTGTCAATGTTCATCGGCGCCGAAAAATCGCAGGTCGAGGCCAGCCACCGCATCGGCGCCCCGGTGATAGAACTGCACGCCGGTGCCTATGCCGATGCCTGGGCCGAGGGGCGTTGGGATGAACGCGATGCCGAATTGGCCAAGATTACCGAGATGGCGGCCTATGCCCATGGCCTAGGGCTGGAAGTGCATGTTGGCCATGGTCTGACCTACGAAAGCGTCGGCCCAATCGCGGCGCTGCAAGAGGTAAAGGAGTTGAACATTGGCCATTTCCTGATGGGCGAGGCGATGTTTGTCGGCCTGCCTGCGGCCCTGGCCGAAATGCGCCGCAAGATGGGGGAGGCGCGGGCATGATTGGTCCGGAATGGGCCGCCCTGTGGCTGGCATGGGTGCTGGCAGGCGGCAGTCCGGGCCCGGCGACGCTTTCCATTGCGGGCACCTCAATGAATACCGGTCGTCGCGCCGGGGTGATTTTCTCATTTGGCATCCTCTTTGGTTCGGCCTGTTGGGGGGTGGCGGCGGCGGCGGGTCTCAGCGCCCTGATGCTGGCCAATGCCTGGATCTTTGAGATTCTACGCTATTGCGGCGCGGGCTATCTGTTGTTCCTGGCGGTGAAATCCCTGGGCTCGGCCCTGACACCAAACGCGCCGATATCTCAGCGGGCCTATGGGGGCACGGCTTGGCAGATCTTCAGCAAAGGCGCGCTGATTCACCTGACAAACCCCAAGGCCATCCTGTCCTGGGCCTCGATCTACTCGCTGGTGCTGCCAGCAGGCTCCGCTCCAGCGGAGGTTTTTGGCCTCTTTGCTTTTCTCTACTCGGGCTCGATCCTGATCTTCATCGGCTATGCCTTCCTGTTCTCTACCCCTGGTGTGGTCGAGACCTACATGCGGATGAAGCGCTGGTTTGAGCTGGGTTTTTCCGGCTTTTTTGGCTTCGCTAGCCTCAAGATCCTGACGGCGCGATTGGACGGATAGCGCCATGATCCTTGGCGTCGGAACAGATCTTGCCAATATCGAACGCATCCAGCGCACTCTGGACCGTTTTGGCGATCGTTTCCGCAATCGGGTCTTTACCGAGGTCGAACAGCGAAAGGCTGAAAACCGCCGCGATGTGGCAGGCACCTATGCCAAACGCTGGGCCGCAAAAGAGGCCTGCTCCAAGGCACTGGGGACGGGGCTGCGCATGGGGATCGCCTGGAAAGACATGGCGGTGAGCAACCTTGCCACCGGGCAGCCTGTTATGGCTGTCACGGGATGGGCAGAAGAGCGCCTAGCCAAGATGACGCCACCGGGCCATAGCGCGGTGATCCATGTGACCTTGACAGATGATCACCCCTGGGCCCAAGCCTTTGTGGTGATCGAGGCCTATCCAATTGCCGCACAGCCCGTTGAAACGGATGGTGGCGCTTGACTCGCGCCCCCTGCGCCCTCATGTAGCGCCGGACCCTTTTATTTATACCCTGGAGAGCCTGATGACGGCAAAATCTAGCGCCGGCCAATCGATCCTCGAGACGGTAAAGACCATTGTTTACGCCCTGTTGATTGCAGGGGTCTTTCGGACCCTGTTTTTCCAGCCCTTCTGGATCCCGTCCGGGTCGATGAAGGAAACGCTGCTCATTGGTGATTTCCTCTTCGTTAACAAGATGGCCTATGGCTATTCCTACGCTTCTTGCCCCAGTGTCCGCATTGGGGCCATTGGGCTAGATATTGATGCCGAAGATGTCTGTGGCTTTCTGGGGGGCGACAATACCCGCTTTCTGGGCAGCGATCCCGAACGCGGCGATGTGGTGGTGTTTCGTCACCCGGTCACCGGCACGGATTTCATCAAGCGGCTGATCGGCCTGCCCGGTGACAGCATTCAGGTGAAAAACGGCGTCTTGTTCATCAATGGCACCGCAGTCGGCCTGGAGGATGCTGGCAATTTTGAGGAAGCCATGGCGCCGCAGGGGCCGCAGGGCTCTTTCCCGCGATGTGAAAATCAACCGGTTGGTCAGGGCGCGAACTGCCTGAAGTCACGTCAGATCGAAACCCTGCCCGGTGGTCGCCAGCATGCGATCCTGAATATTGGCAATCAATCGGCCGACCACACCGGCGTCTATAAGGTACCCGAGGGGCATTTCTTCTTTATGGGCGACAACCGCGATAATTCCAGCGATAGCCGTCTGGCACAGACCGCCGGAGGCGTTGGCTTTGTGCCGCTGGAAAACCTGATAGGTCGGGCTGATCGCATCATGTTCTCGTCTGCTGGCCGCTCCATGCTGTTTTTCTGGACTTGGCGCAGCGACCGCTATTTCAAGGGGATCGTGTGAAACTATCGAAAGAAATGCGCGCCTTTGAACAGCGGATCGGGCATGAGTTCACCCGCCCCGAACTCTTGGTGCGTGCCTTGACCCATCCTTCGGTTTCATCGCCCAATCGCAAGGACAATCAGCGGTTGGAATTTCTGGGCGACCGTGTGCTAGGCTTGGTCATGGCGACGGCCTTGCTGGACCAGGACAAACTGGCCAGCGAGGGTCAGCTGGCACCGCGGTTCAATGCGCTGGTGCGCAAAGAGGCCTGCGCCGATGTCGCCCGCGAGATCGGTCTGGGCGAGGTGCTGAAGCTGGGCCGATCTGAAATGATGTCAGGCGGGCGGCGCAAGCTGGCGCTCTTGGGCGACGGCATGGAGGCGGTGATTGCGGCCGTCTACAAGGACGCAGGTTTTGAGGTGGCGCAGCAGATGATCTTGCGGCTCTGGGGGGCGCGGGTGCATCAGGTCGAAGCGGATGCCCGCGATGCCAAAACCGCCCTGCAGGAATATGTTCAGGCACGGCGCCAATCGCCGCCCGACTATGTACAGGTGGCGCGCGAAGGCCCGGATCACCAACCCATCTTTACCATTGCCGTCCGGCTGGAAGATGGCACCGAAGAACGCGCCGTTGCAGGGTCAAAACGGCTCGCAGAACAGGCCGCAGCCAAGGCGCTCTTGGCACGTTTGGAGCAAAAAACATGACAACACGCGCCGGTTTCGTCGCCCTGATCGGAGAGCCCAACGCGGGCAAATCCACCCTCTTGAACCGTATGGTCGGGGCCAAGGTTTCAATCGTGACCCACAAGGTTCAGACCACCCGCACCCGTGTGCGCGGTATTGTGATGGAGGGCGACAGCCAGATCGTTTTTGTTGACACGCCCGGCCTGTTTCAACCGCGCCGCAGGCTTGATCGCGCCATGGTGGCAGCGGCCTGGGGTGGTGCTGCCGATGCAGATGTTGTGATGCTGCTGATTGAGGCCACTCGTGGCGTCACTGAAGGCGTTGAACGTATTCTTGAGGGGCTCGCGGAGCTGGGCAAGGGGCGGAAGGTGGCGCTGGTGATCAACAAGATTGACCGGGTGCAATCCGAGGTCCTGCTTGGTCTCACCAAAGATCTGAATGACCGGTATGGTTTTGACGAGACCTTCCTTATCTCGGCAGAACGTGGTCACGGGGTGGATACGCTGCGGCTCTGGCTGGCGGGTGAACTGCCTGAAGGCCCCTTGCTCTATCCTGAGGACCAGATCTCGGATCTGCCGATGCGGATGATCGCGGCGGAAATGACCCGCGAGAAACTGACCCTGCGGCTGCATCAGGAACTGCCCTATCAGATGACGGTGGAAACCGAAAACTGGGAAGAGCGCAAGGATGGCTCTGCCAAGGTGGACCAGGTCATCTATGTGGTGCGTGATGGTCATAAGGGCATCGTGCTGGGCAAGCGTGGCGAGACGATCAAATCCGTTTCCCAGGCCGCCCGAGAAGAGCTGACGGAATTTCTGGGCCGCAAGGTGCATCTGTTCCTGCAGGTCAAAGTGCGCCCCAACTGGCTGGAAGAGTCCGAGCGCTATTCGGAAATGGGTCTGGATTTCAAAGACGGAAACGAATGACCCGTCTGACCGCAGACTTTTGGGTGCATGCCTATCTGGCGCGTCTGCGTGGCGTTGGCATTCCGGCCTTTGTCACCGCCCATGGTGATGACACGGCGGGGGCGGTGCTGGTCAAGCTCAATACGCTGAATGGCCAGGCCCAGAGCTTTCATCGCTCCTATGATCTGATGAGCGGCGCACGCAAATGGGTGGAACATGCCAGCGGAGTAGAGGCTGATGTCGATGCCGCCATTCGCCGCCAGCAGGAATTTGATCCCGATCTTTGGGTGATCGAGGTCGAAGACCGGGCTGGCCGCCACCTGTTGGATGAGCCGGGGCTGGAGTAGGCTGCAGGGCGGTCAGATAGAGTTGCGATACGGAGGGTGTGATCGGTGGAATGGCGTGACCATGGCATCCTTCTGAGCTGTCGCCGTCACGGCGAGACGGCTGTCATCATCGATGTGTTCACCGAAGACCACGGCCGCCACGCAGGGATCGTGCATGGCGGTGCCAGCCGCAAGAAGGCGCCGGTGCTGCAACCGGGTGCCCAGCTGGATCTGTTGTGGCGGGCCCGGCTAGAGGATCATCTCGGCAGCTATCAGGCGGAACCCCTGCGCAGCCGCGTAGCGGCGGCCCTGTCGGGGCGTCTGGCTTTGGCGGGGCTGAATGCGGTGGCGGGGCTGTTGGGGTTCTGCCTGCCGGAACGGGCACCCTACCGCGATCTTTACAGGCAAACAGAGCAACTCTTGGATCTGCTGGGCCAGGATGATCTCTGGCCGCTGGCCTATCTGAAATGGGAAATGACCCTGCTGGAAACCATGGGTTTTGGCCTGGATCTGAGCGCCTGTGCCGTCTCTGGCCGCAATGAAGATCTGGCCTATATCTCGCCCAAGACCGGGCGGGCGGTGTCGCGTCAGGATGCCGGGCAATGGGTGAACCGGCTGCTGCCGCTGCCCCCTGTGCTGCGCGGCGAGGGGACAGGCCCGGATCATGAGGTGGCGCAGGGGCTGCGCACCACCGGATATTTTCTGGAAATGCATCTGGCCCCCAGCCTTGGCAACCGTCCACTGCCAGAGGCGCGTGGCCGGTTCATGGATGCCTTTGTCCGGCGTTTGTAGCTGAAGCCTTGGCCGCCCTTAACCTTGCTTGGGGTGCGCTTTCAGCGGGTGGGTCCGGCTAGGTCACTTGGTGCAAGAAGAGGCCCGACCAATGGCAAATATTGGCCGGGCCTCTCTGGATTGGCGTTTCTGGTGGTGCGGATCAGGCGAGCAAGCGGCGGGCGATCACCTGGGCCTGAATCTCTGCTGCACCTTCAAAGATATTGAGGATGCGCGCATCACAGAGCACCCGGCTGATCTTGTATTCCAGCGCAAAACCGTTGCCGCCGTGGATCTGCAAACCGTTGTCGGCCGCTGCCCAGGCAACGCGGGCGCCCAGCAGCTTGGCCATCCCGGCCTCTAGGTCGCAGCGGTGGCCGTTGTCCTTTTCCCAGGCGGAGAAATAGGTCAATTGACGCGCCACCATGATTTCGACCGCCATCATCGCCAGCTTGCCGGAAACGCGGGGAAACTCGATCAGGCTTTTGCCGAACTGTTTGCGATCCTGGGCGTATTGCATCGCGATATCCAGCGCTGATTGCGCCACGCCAATGGCGCGGGCCGCCGTCTGGATCCGGGCGCTCTCAAAGGTCTCCATCAGCTGTTTGAAGCCCTTGCCTTCGACACCGCCCAAGAGGTTGGCCTGTTTCACGGCAAATCCGTCAAAACCCAGCTCATACTCTTTCATGCCGCGATAGCCCAGTACCTCGATCTCGCCGCCGGTCATGCCGGGGGTGGGGAAGGGCTCTGCATCGGTGCCGGGGGTTTTTTCCGCCAGGAACATCGACAGGCCCCGGTGATCGGTGGTGTCGGGGTCGGTGCGCGCCAGCAGGGTCATCACATGGGTGCGCGCCGCATGGGTGATCCAGGTCTTGTTGCCGGTGACCTCATAGTCGCCCGCCGCGTTTTTCACCGCACGGGTGCGCAACGAGCCAAGGTCGGAACCGGTGTTTGGTTCGGTGAAAACAGCCGTCGGCAGGATCTCGGCGCTGGCGATCTTGGGCAGCCACTGCTCTTTCTGTTCATCCGTGCCGCCACAAAGGATCAGCTCAGCAGCGATTTCCGAGCGGGTGGCAAGAGAGCCCACACCGATGTAGCCGCGCGACAGTTCTTCGGAGACCACAACCATCGAGGCCTTGGAGAGACCGAAGCCGCCAAATTCTTCCGGGATGGTCAGGCCAAAGACACCCATCTCGGCCAGCTCTTCGATGACCTCCATCGGGATCAGCTCATCCTTCAGGTGCCAGTCATGGGCGTGGGGTTCGACCTTGTCCGAGGCATAGCGGCGGAACTGATCGCGGATCATTTCCAGCTCTTCTTCCAGACCCGAGGCGCCAAACAGGGTGGCGCCGGACTGATCCTGCATCAGTTCTGCCAGACGCGAGCGGGCGGCCTGGGTGTTGCCGCCATCGCTGAGGGCCGCCACGGCATCAGTCCGCAGTGTAGCAAGGGCATCCTGACCAAGACCAAGATCCTGCAGCCGCAGGATTTCACCCTGGTTCATCTGGATACCGCCCTGCACCTGGGCCAGGTATTCACCAAAGGCGATCTGGTGGATCAGCTGCTCCATCTCGCCAAAGCCGCCATCCTTTTGCAGTTTGTCGGCCCATTGCTGCATCTGCCGCAGGCTGTAGACATAGGTGGCAAGCCAGGACAGCCCGTGGGCGGCGGTCTGGTTGGCCTCGATCAATTGGCCCGAAACGCGGCCGTCTTGGCTGACAAGCCTGCGCACGGAATCCTGCGCCGCTTCCAGTAGGCCCTCAAGCGGAATGATCGCCGCGCCGGTGAGCGCCAGGAGATCGGGGAGCACAATAGGTTTCATTTGCAGGTCCTGTCCGTCATGAGCCATTGAATCACGTCCTTCTTGCTGGCTTGGTGGTAAATCACTTTGCAGGCGCAGCGCAACAAAAATACGCCGCAATGCGGCATTATGATCAATAATTGCGTGAGCGCATTTAACTTGGCCGGGCTGTTCTCTCTGCATCTTGGGGGTGATAGGCAGAGCCATGGAACAGTTTTTCTCTCTTATTTTCTCGGCGATTGAGCCGACAGATTTGGCGATTGCCTTTGCGATTGCGCTCTTTGCCGGCACCGTCAAGGGCATGGTGGGCTTTGCATTGCCGATGATCCTGGTCTCAGGTCTTAGCCTGTTTCTGGCACCAGAGCTGGCGCTGGCGGGGCTGATTCTGCCGACGCTGGTGACCAATGGGATGCAGGCGCTGCGTCAGGGGGTCGGGGCGGCCTTTGCCTCGCTCAAGCGGTTTTGGATCTTTCTGCTGGCGGTGCTGTTCTGCCTGCTGCTAAGCGCGCAAACGGTACGCATTCTGCCGCAACAGGTGATGTTTCTGTTGATTGGGGTGCCGGTTACCTTGTTTGTGCTGCTGCAGCTGTTGGGGTTGGCGCTGACCCTGGCCAAGCCGACCCCGCGTGTGGAGATCATGGTGGGGGCCTTTGCCGGGATGGTGGGCGGTGTTTCTGGTGTCTGGGGGCCGCCGACGGTGGCATATCTGACGGCGCTGAACCTGGAAAAGAGCGAGCAGATCCGGGTGCAGGGCGTGATTTATGGCATTGGGGCGGTGACCCTGTTTCTGGCCCATATCGGGTCTGGTGTCATTCGCAGCGAAACCCTGCCGTTTTCTATCCTTCTGGTTCTGCCGGCTGTGATAGGCATGTGGATCGGTGGGCGGCTGCATGATCGGATCGACCAGAAGCTGTTCAAACAGGCCACGCTTATTGTGTTGTTGGTGGCCGGGCTTAATCTGGTGCGGCGCGGGTTGATGGGGTAAGGCCGCAATAAGACGCGGTGCAATTGGATATGCCTGCGCCATGCGCGCGTGGCAGCAGGAATTGAGATGCAAGCGATGAATGCGGAACGGCTGGCTCTGGGGACGATCCTAATCGCGCTTCTGGTGCTGGGGCTGAAACTGGTGGCCTGGCAACTGACAGATTCGGTAGCGCTGTTTTCGGATGCGTTGGAATCCCTGGTGAACGTGGGCGGTGCGGTGATGGCCTGGATTGCAGTGCACTATGCCAAACGCCCAGCCGATGCAGGCCACCCCTTTGGCCACTACAAGGCGGAATATTTTTCGGCTGTGCTGGAAGGGATCATGATCATCATTGCCGCCTTGCTGATTGTGCAGCAGTCGGTGCAGGCGCTTGGCAACCTTGGCTCGCCGCAGGATTGGGGGCGTGCTGGGCTTTTGGTCAATGGGCTGGCGCTGGTGGTGAACCTGCTTTGGGCGCGGCTGCTGGTGTCGCGTGGCGGTCGGTTGAACTCTCCGGCGCTGACCGCAGGCGGGCGCCATCTGATGAGCGACGTCTGGACCTCGGTAGGGGTGCTGCTTGGGCTGGGGCTGGCGCTGGTGACGGGCTGGGCGGTGCTTGACCCGCTGCTCGCGCTCTTGGTGGCGGTGAACATCCTGCGCGAAGGCTACGGTGTTGTGGCGTCATCGGTGAATGGCCTGATGGATTCCGCCGCCCCCGAGGAAGAGCGCAGCCGCATCGAAGACCTGCTGCACCATGCTGCGGTGGGGGCCCTGCAGGTACATGGGCTCAAGACTCGCCGCGCAGGGGTGGCATTGTTTGTGGAATGTCACATGGTGGTTGAGGGCACGATGACGGTGCAGGCCTCGCATGCGATCTGTGATCGCATCGAAGAGGCGATCCAGGTGGATTTCCCCGAAGCCCTGGTCACCATCCATGTCGAGCCAGAGCACAAGCTGGAGCCTTCGGGCATCGCGCCGGGATAAGCTGCCCTGTCCGGTGCAGGAAGGCTGAGCGAAGCATTTGCATTCTGACGCGCGCTCCCGTTTAAGCGCAGCACAGGTTTGTGCAGACAGGGGCAGGAAAAATGACGATGCAATGGGACAGGTTGTTGAATGCGGGGCGTCTGTGCCGTCCGGATTTCCCCGAGGCCCCCGGCCGACCGGCCTATCTGCAGGACTATGATCGCATCCTGTTCTCAGAGCCCTTTCGTCGGCTGGCGCAAAAGACCCAGGTGCATCCGCTCTATGAGCATGACCATGTGCACCACCGGATGATCCACTCGCTGGAGACAGCTAGTGCCGGGCGCTCGCTTGGGGTGCTGGCGGGGCAGGCCATGTTGGAGCAGGGCCATATCACAGAGGCACAGCGCGAGGTGATTGCCGGCACAGTGCAGGCCGCCTGTCTGGTGCATGACATTGGCAACCCGCCCTTTGGCCACTCTGGCGAAGACAGCATCGGCCAGTGGTTCGCCCAGCAGTTTCAAGCAGAAACAGGGATGGCCGGGGCGATCCCACAGGCCCAGCAGGCGGAGTTTGAGGCCTTTGAGGGCAATGCCCAGGGCTTTCGCATCGCGGCGGCCCTGGAAATGGCGCGGCGTGACGGCGGCATGCGCCTGTCCTATGCGACCCTTGCGGCATTTATGAAATACCCCTGCACCGCCGAGGCACAGAAACTGGCGCGACAGGCCAGCAACGGGGGCTATGTGGGGCTCAAGAAATTTGGTGTCTTTGAGTCAGAGGCCGCATTGTTTGCCGAGGTGGCCGAGGCAACGGGGCTGCGCAGTGACGGCGCCGGGCCGGGCAAATACTGGCGGCGCCACCCGCTGGCCTTTCTGGTCGAGGCGGCAGATGACATCTGTTACCGGATCCTGGATCTGGAAGACGCCGCCACGGTGGGCGATCTGACTACCCGGCAGGTGATCACCTGTCTGGAAGATGTCGCAGGTAAGCCCAACCGCGCAGATGATGCGGCGATGACGGCGCGCGAAATTGTGGCGATGCGCCGGGCCAGCGCCATCCATCAGGCGATCATTTCTGCGGTTGCCGCCTTTATGGACAACTACGATGCCATTATGGCTGGTGAGTTCAACGAGGGTCTGATGGAGGTCTCCTCCAAGGCGGAGGCCTTTGACCAGATGAAAGAGATTTCAAACGCACGGATCTTTACGGCGCGGCGCAAGACCGAGCTGGAGATTGCCGGGCGTCAGGTGATCTTTGCGCTGCTGGATCACTTCCATGGGCTATATGGCGATCTGCGCGCCTGTGATTGGGATGTTGAGGCGTTTCTGGCGGACCATGGCTATTGGGCCAAATTGGTGCGGGCGGTAGATCTGGATCTGCGCGGCATTACGGACGAATATTCGGCGATGCATAGCCTGGCGGATTTTGTATCCGGCATGACCGACCGCTATGCGGTGAAGGTGCGGGACATGGTGGCAGGGCGGATCTGAAACCGCCTCCAAATCAGAGCATGATAGATAAAAAACCCGGCCACAGGCCGGGTTTTCCATTTCTGCGGTGATGCAGGCCTTAGCTGATCGCGGCGGCTTTTACGTCGTCGTCGATATAGGGCAGGTATTGTTCAAAGTTGTCCGAGAACATCTGCACCAGCTTGGCAGCCTGTTTGTCATAGGCGGCCTGATCGTCCCAGGTGCGGCGGGGGTCCAGCAGGACTTCGGCAACGCCGGGCGCCGAGACTGGCACGTCAAAGCCAAAGTTGCTGTCCTTGCGGAATTCAACCTCGGCCAGGGTGCCTTCAAGCGCGGCCGTCAGCAGCCCACGGGTGGCACGGATCGGCATCCGCGAGCCAACGCCATAGGCCCCACCGGTCCAGCCGGTATTCACCAGCCAGCAGGTGGCACCGTGTTGTGCGATCTTCTCACGCAGCAGATTGCCATAAACCTCGGGGCGGCGTGGCATGAACGGCGCACCAAAGCAGGTAGAGAAAGTCGGCTCTGGCTCGGTCACGCCGCGTTCGGTGCCAGCCACCTTGGAGGTGAAACCAGATAGGAAGTGATACATCGCCTGCGCCGGGGTCAGGCGGGCAATGGGGGGCAGCACGCCAAAGGCATCACAGGTCAGCATGATGATGTTCTTGGGGTGGCCACCAAGCGCGGTGCTCGAAGCATTGGAGATATAGTGCAGCGGATAGGCGCAGCGCATGTTGGCGGTCAGGCTGTCGTCTTCAAAATCCAGCTCTTTGGTCTCGGGGTCGAAAACCATGTTTTCGATCACGGTGCCAAATTTGGAGGTGGTCGCGTAGATCTCTGGCTCGGCCTCTGGGTTGAGGCTGATGGTCTTGGCGTAGCAGCCGCCTTCAAAGTTGAAGGTGCCCGTGTCGGCCCAGCCATGTTCGTCATCGCCGATCAACACGCGATCGGGGTCGGCCGACAGGGTGGTCTTGCCGGTGCCGGACAGGCCAAAGAACACGGCTGTATCAACCGGGTTGTCTTTGGCGTGGTTGGCAGAACAGTGCATCGGCATGATGCCTTTTTCCGGCAGCAGATAGTTCAGCAGGGTGAAGACGGATTTCTTGTTCTCGCCGGCATATTCGGTGCCACCGATCAGGATGAGCTTGCGATCAAAGTTCATCGCGATCACGGTTTCCGACCGGCAATCGTGGCGCTTGGGATCGGCCTGAAAGCTGGGGCAGTTGATGACGGTGAAATCGGCAACAAAATCATTCAGGTCTTCGCGCTCGGGGCGACGCAGCATGGTGCGGATGAACAGCCCGTGCCAGGCCAGTTCGGTGACCATGCGCACATTGATCGAATGTTTGGCATCGGCACCGCCAACCAGATCCTGCACGTGGTAGTCGCCACCCTTCATATGCTCCAGCATATCGACATAGAGATTGTCAAAGCCTTCGGGCGACATCTCGGCGTTGTTTTCCCACCAGATGGTATCAACGACGCTGTCAGATTTTACGACGTGTTTATCCTTGGGGGAACGGCCGGTGAACTTGCCGGTGGTCACAAGGAACGCGCCGCCCTTGCCCAGAGTGCCTTCGTCGCGCTTTAGAGCGGCCTCAACCAGGGCGGGCTCCATGAGGTTGTAATGGACATTGCCCAGACCCTCGATACCTTGATCCTCGAGGCGGAAATTCGGGTTAACCCGTCCAGATGCCATGTGTTCTCTCTCCTGTGGCGGCTGCGCCCAGCCGCATACATTAAAAGCTGCGCCCCAAGGCAAATCGGGGCAAAAACGCCGGTGGCGATACCGGTTGAACGGGTCATAACATGAGGTTTCTGTGACTGAACAGGACGGTTTGGCGCAGTTAGCGCCATCAAGGCGGAGTTTAGCGCAACCATTCCTGACGATGCCCAGTCGCCGGTCGCCGTTCAGCGGATGATAAGACATTTTTGCCCTAATTGTGCCCAAAGATCGCCCCGATTCGCCAATGGGGATTGATTCGCTCTGCCAGACGGGCGATGAAGGATGAAAAATTCAGGCGATATAAAGAGCAGATTTAGGGGCAGATCCGATGTCGAAGATTGCTTTGGTGGATGATGACCGCAACATTTTGACCTCTGTGGCGATGACGCTAGAGGCCGAAGGGTTTGAGGTCGAGACCTACAATGACGGGCAGGCCGCGCTGGATGCCTTTAACAAGAAGCTGCCGGATATGGCGGTGCTTGATATAAAAATGCCGCGTATGGATGGCATGGACCTGTTGCAGCGGCTGCGCCAGAAAACCCAGATGCCGGTGATCTTTCTCACCTCCAAGGATGATGAAATCGACGAGGTGCTTGGTCTGCGCATGGGGGCGGATGACTACGTCAAGAAACCCTTTTCACAGCGTCTGCTGGTGGAACGCATTCGTACCCTGCTGCGGCGTCAAGATGCGCTCAAGAGTGACGAAGCTGGCACGGAAGCACCGGAAACCAAGGTCATGGACCGTGGTGATCTTCGGATGGATCCGCTGCGCCACGCGGTGAGTTGGAAGGGCAAGGATGTTTCGCTGACTGTGACCGAGTTCCTGTTGCTGCAGGCGCTGGCTCAGCGCCCCGGGTTCGTCAAAAGCCGGGATCAACTGATGGATGTGGCCTATGACGATCAGGTCTATGTGGATGACCGCACCATTGATAGCCACATCAAACGGCTGCGTAAAAAGATGCGCACGGCGGATGGCGATTTTGCGGCGATCGAGACCCTCTATGGGATCGGCTATCGCTACAATGAAGAATAGGGCCAGCGGCCCCATCCAGGGAGGCGTGCAGCAATGCGTGACACTGGTCTGACAGGACGTCAGCAAGATGGCGATGTAGTTCTGGGCGACGATTGGGTCTCGCCGGATCAGACTGTTGCGGCGGAAATGCAGGTGAAGCGGGCGCGCCGGGGCTTTTTCTCGCTGAAGGGATCGCCGCTGACACGCAAGATCATCACCTTCAACCTGATTGCCCTGATCATTCTGGTCGCAGGGATCCTGTATCTCAATTCTTCACGCCAAAGCCTGGTCAAGCAGCGCGCAGGTGCGCTGGTGGCCGAGGTCTCGTTGATCGCGGATGTGTTTGAAGCAGTGCTGCCTTCCTCTGGGGCGGTCAGCCTGACAACCGGAGACGGCATCGACGTTGAACAGACGCTGACAGCCTTGACCCTGCGCGGCGGGGTAGAGGCCTTTGTCTTTGATACCTCTGGCGTGCTGGTGGCTCAGGTCACTGGGGTCAACCGCCCCGATACACTGAATTCGTTGAACGAGGGCGCAAAGAGCCGCACCCTGATCTCCGATAATCTTTCGGCGCTGTGGTCGGCGATTGGTTCGGTGTTTCAATCGCAACCCTCTGAGACTGCGCAAACGCAACCAATGCAGGATCAGTTGCGCCAACAGGCGCAACAATCCTTGTCCGGCACCGCAAAGATCAACGTGGTGGTAGATACGAGCGGAGGGACCATCTTTTCCGCCGTGGCCCCAATCCTGAGCAATGGAACGGCGATCGGCGCGGTGGCGCTGGCTTCGCCAGCAGGTGAAATCGATGCGCTGGTGCGCGGCGAGCGTGAGCGGGTCTTGCAGATCTTCATCATCGCTCTGCTGGTCTCTATCGGGCTGAGCCTGGTGCTGGCCTCGACCATTGCCAATCCATTGGCTGATCTGGCTGAAGCGGCAGAACTGGGGCGTGACCGCGATGCGCGGCGGGCCCAGTCAGGTCGGATCCGCATTCCAGATCTATCCGCCCGCCCCGACGAAATCGGCCGGTTGAGCCGGGCGCTGCGTGGCATGGTCAAGGCGCTGTACAGCCGGATCGACAGCAACGAACAATTTGCCGCAGATGTCGCGCATGAGATCAAGAACCCGCTGGCCAGCCTGCAATCGGCGGTGGGCACCCTGCGGATGGTCAAACGGGATGATCAGCGCGAAAAGCTGCTGGAGGTCATTGAACATGACGTGCGCCGACTGGATCGCCTGGTCAGCGATATCTCCAATGCCTCACGTCTGGATGCCGAACTGGTGAAAGAGGAAGAGGAAGAATTCGACCTGCTGCAGATGCTGACCAACCTGAACCAGTATCTGGGCGAGGATGCCCGTGCCAAGCGGATCGACTATATCACCGACCTGCCGCAGCGCCCGGTGATGATCCAGGGGCTGGAGGCGCGTCTGGCACAGGTCTTTGTCAATCTGATCACCAATGCGATTTCGTTCTGCGAAGAAGGGGATGCCATCCGGGTCTGGGCGCGCCGCCGCGACAACCGGGTTCTGATTGTGGTCGAAGACACCGGCCCCGGCATCCCCGAACAGGCGCTGGCAAAGATCTTCAAGCGCTTCTACTCGCAACGCCCGGATGAGCATTTTGGCAATAACTCCGGCCTTGGGTTGGCGATTTCCAAGCAGATTGTCGAAGCACATGGCGGTGTGGTCTGGGCAGAAAATATTCGCCCCACCGAAGCCGATATCACGTCACAACCGCTGGGGGCGCGATTTGTTGTTGGTCTGCCCGTCTGATCCGTGAGCGCGGAACAGCCCGCCCGCCTGACCCTGCATGCCAGCTGTGTGGCGCTTGCAGGGCGCGGAGTTTTGATCCGGGGCGCATCGGGCTGTGGAAAATCCGCCCTGGCGTTGCAGTTGATGGGCTATGGCGCCGATCTGGTGGCAGATGACCGTGTGCAGCTCTGGCAAGAAAAGGGGCTGGTCCTGGCTCGTGCCCCTGTAGCGCTGCGTGGCATGATAGAGGCGCGCGGCTTTGGTATCCTGCGTGCTGAGGCACTGCCGCAGGCGGAGATCTGTGCGATCGTAGATCTTGATCATCTGGAAGAGGCACGCCTGCCGGTTCAGCGGTTTGAAAGAGTTTTGGGCCAGGATATAGTGGTGTTTCACCGGCTGGAGGGCGCCTATTTTGCCGCCGCCTTGCTGCAATACCTCAAATCCGGAGTGCTGGACCCTGATGCAAAGCCTGAATAGCCTCTCTCGCTGGAAACGGTGGCGTTTGTTCACTTTGACCTGGTTGCCAAATGTGGAGCCTTGCAATGTCTGACACCAAGGCCACCCCGATTGTTCTGGTGACCGGTCCTTCGGGCGCCGGGCGTACAACTGCGATCAATGTGCTGGAAGACCTTGGCTTTGAGGCCATCGACAACCTGCCACTGCGGCTGTTGCCGGGGCTTGTCTCAGCTGCGGGAGGCGGGGGGCCCATGGCGCTGGGGCTGGACAGCCGCAACCGGGATTTCTCTCCGGCGGCGCTGCTGGATGTCATTGATATGCTGGAGGCACGCGAAGGCTGCGAATTGTCGGTTCTCTATCTGGATGCGCGCCCCGAAGTATTGCTGCGGCGCTATTCAGAAACCCGTCGCCGCCACCCGCTGGCCCCGGCGGAAACCCCCGAGGTGGGGGTGCACCGAGAGCTGAACCTGATGTCTTCGATCCGGGACAGGGCCAGTCTGGTCTTGGAAACCTCGGATATGAATGTGCATCAGCTGAAGGCGGAAATCGAACATCTCTTTGTGCCGGGTGGACGCAAACTGGCGGTGTCGATCCAGAGCTTTTCCTATAAGCGCGGGGTACCGCGCAGCATCGATATGGCCTTTGATTGCCGCTTTCTGGGTAATCCCTATTGGGTGCCCGAACTGCGTGAGTTGGACGGGCGCGATGTGGCGGTGCAGGCCCATGTCCGGGCTGATGCGCGCTATGATGGTTTTTTCGCGCGGGTGCTTGATCTGGTGCAGTTTCTGTTGCCGGCCTACCGGGAAGAGGGGAAATCGCACCTGTCGATCGCCTTTGGCTGTACCGGTGGTCAGCATCGCTCTGTCACCTTGGCAGAAAGCCTTGCGAAAGCCCTTGCAGAAGATGGCCAGCAGGTGTCAATTAGACACCGCGAGCTGCAAGGCTAGCGGGGAAACGGAGTTGCAGGATTGATCGGCATTGTGATCGTTGCGCATGGTGGGCTGGCCAAAGAATACTTGGCGGCGGTCGAGCATGTGGTGGGCCCACAGCCCAATCTTATGGCGATTGCCATCGGGCCGGATGACGACCGTGAAGACAAGCAATGCGAAATCTGCGCCGCAGCTGACAAGGTTGATAGCGGCGATGGGGTGGTGATTGTCACTGATCTTTATGGTGGATCCCCGTCGAATCTCAGCCTGCGCGCCTGCGCGCCAATCAACCGGCGTATTTTGTACGGTGCAAACCTGCCCCTCTTGATCAAACTGGCCAAATCCCGCCATCTTGCGGTGGGGCAGGCGGTGCGCCAGGCCATGGAAGCGGGACGCAAGTATATTAACTCTCAAAACATAAATCCCGAAGGGGAGCAGGCGCGTTAAATGACCTTGAAGACATTGAAAATCGTGAACGAAAAAGGGCTGCATGCCCGCGCCTCTGCAAAGCTGGTTGAGGTCGTCGAGGGCTTCGATGCCGCAGCCGAGATTTCAAAGGACGGTCTGTCAGCGTCGGGAGATAGCATTATGGGGCTTTTGATGTTGGCAGCCTCGAAAGGAACGACTATTGACGTCGAGACTTCGGGGCCGGATGCTTGCGCCCTTGCTGAAGCGGTGGAAGCCCTAGTGGCGGACAAATTCGGCGAAGGCTTTTAGTCTCGACCCCTTCGAACTGACGGGAATGGCACAGTGGCGGATACCGCACATGAGCAGAACACCGGCCAAACGCCGGAGACCGAAGACAGCACTGGCGAGGTCTATGACCGCCGCACCCTGACCTATGCCAATTCTTTTGATGACCGCTGGACCGCCCTGGCGATCAAGGCGATCGAGTGGATGACCGGCAAGCTGACCATCCTGCGTATGGTCAAGAAGTTTGAGCGCCAGAATGCCGAATACCGCGGCCAGAAATTCTGGCGTGGCGCTTTGAATATCATGGGCATCAACCTGATGACCCCGGAAGAGCAGATCAACCGTATCCCGCAGGATGGCCCGGTGGTGATTGTTGCCAACCATCCGCACGGTATGGTGGATGGGATGATCTTTGCCGATCTGATTGGCCGGGTGCGGCAGGATTACCGAATCCTGACACGCTCTGTCCTGACTGGTCTGGATGAGGCTGCGACCTCTTTCATGATCCCGGTGCCTTTCCCACATGATCCCGATGCGCAGCGCAAAATGGTTGAGATGCGCGCCAAGACCATGACCCATCTGAAAGAGGGCGGGGTGGTGGCGCTGTTTCCATCCGGGGTGGTTATGTCATCCAAAACCTGGTTCGGCCCCCCGGTCGAGCAGGAATGGAACGTCTTTACTGCCCAGCTGATCCGGCGATCCGGTGCCCGTGTGGTGCCGATCTTCTTTCCTGGCCGCAACTCTCGCAGCTATCAGATCGCCAATAAGATTTCGCCGATCCTGCGCCAAGGGCTGCTGCTGCATGAAATCGTGCGCTCTTGCAACAAGCCACAGGCACCTGTTGTGGGCGCGCCGCTGACCGACGAGCAGATGGCCCAGCTGCACAGTGATCCGCGTGGCTTTATGGCCTGGCTGCGGGCCCATACCCTGGCCCTGGGCGAGAAGAGCGGGTCGTGATGGCGGTACGCCCGGTATGAGCGGTCAGGCTGACAGGTTTTGTCGGCTGCGGCAGGTCAGCTTCTGAGTCACCAAAGCAGCAGCCCCAGAGCCCTCATTGCCTGTTCCCTGCCTGACAGCGCCTCTGCCATGTCACAAGCAAAATAGCGGTTTCCACACCGCAAGCGGCGCGGAGCCTCCGCGATTTGGCTGGTGCCCTGTCCTGGCCGCCGTCTTGCCGTGATCAGGCGATGAGGGCTCCGAAGCAGCGGCGCGGGGGAGCCTTAGCGGGTGGGGACGGGGGTTTCGCCGCGATAGTCGTAAAACCCGCGTTGGGTTTTGCGGCCCAGCCAGCCGGCCTCAACATATTTGGTCAAGAGCGGGCATGGGCGGTATTTGGTATCCGCGAGGCCTTCGTGCAGCACATTCATGATGGCCAGGCAGGTGTCCAGGCCAATGAAATCGGCCAGTTCAAGCGGTCCCATTGGGTGGTTGGCGCCCAGTTTCATGGATTCATCAATGGATTTGACCGAGCCGACGCCTTCATAGAGGGTATAGACCGCTTCGTTGATCATCGGCATCAGGATGCGGTTGACGATGAAGGCGGGGAAGTCTTCGGCGCTGGCAGAGGTCTTGCCGAGCCGTTCAACCACCTGGCGGCAGCTTTCAAAGGTTTCTTCATCGGTGGCAATGCCGCGGATCAATTCGACCAGCTGCATCACCGGCACCGGGTTCATAAAGTGGAACCCCATGAAGCGTTCCGGCCGGTCGGTGCGGCTGGCCAGGCGGGTGATCGAGATCGAGGAGGTGTTAGAGGTGAGAATCGTATGCGGCTGAAGGTGCGGCTGCAGATCCTCAAAGATCGCCTGCTTGACAGTTTCACGTTCGGTTGCCGCTTCGATCACAAGATCAGTGGCACCGATATCGGCCAGCGCCAGGGTGGTGGTGATGCGGGCCAATGCGTCGCTGACCTCTGCCTCGGCGATTTTGCCACGGCTGGCCTGACGCGCCATGTTTTTGTGAATTGCGCTGATTGCGGCATCCAAAGATTGCTGACTAATGTCATTCAAAACAACGTCATAGCCCGCAAGCGCCATGACATGCGCGATGCCATTGCCCATCTGGCCTGCGCCGATGATGCCAATCTTTTTGATGTCCATGTCTCGGGCTCCTCGTTTGCCTGCGCTGCAACCTTATCGGTGGCTTTGGGGCAGATACAAGGCTCGTCGTTCTGAATTTTAGGTGAAATTTAGGTTTAGGGAAATTGCAATCCTTCACCGCCAAAGTGATCTTCGGGTGAATTATAAGGTGGGACCATGAGCTATGAACTCAAGAGCGCCAATGCGCTTGCAGGGGGAACGTGCTGTTATGCCGGATCGCGGCTGCCGGTACGAGGCCCCAAAAGAGATTTAACGCGTCCATACTTTGCATTTCTCGGCGGAACCGAGATGTTTGGGCGCTTCGTAAAAACCCCTTTTTCTGATGTCAGCGAATCCTTGATAGAGGTGCCCTGTGTCAATATTGCGGCGGTGAATGCGGGGTTGGATACTTTTGCCAGTGATGCGGCGGTTCTGAAGGTTGCGCGGCAGGCGCGGGTTGCGGTGGTGCAGCTGATGGGAGCGCAGAATATCTCTAACCGGTATTACCGGGTGCACCCCCGGCGAAATGACCGTTTTTTGCAGGCGCAGCCTGATCTGAAGGCGCTGTTCCCCGAAGTGGATTATACCGAGTTCCACTTTAACAAACATTTGCTGACAACGCTGCAGGCCCTGTCCGAAGAGCGGTTTGATGACGTGCGCCGTCACCTGCAAGAGACCTGGGTTATCAAGATGCAAAAGGTGATCGAGGCGCTGGAGGGGCGGGTTTTGATGCTCTGGTTGACCTATGATCTGCAGGGGCGGTCTGCCTTCAGTTATGAGCCGACTTTGGTCGAGCGCAGCATGGTGAAAGCCTTGCAAGCCCGTACCAAGGGTTTGGTCGAAGTGTCGGTGACCCCGGCTGGGCGGGTGGATGATCTTGAGGGGATGCAGTTGGGAGAGCTAGATTTACCTGCAGCGCAGCATGTGCTGGGCCCCAAAGAGCACGCTCGCATTGGCTGTGCCCTGGCAGAGGCATTGCAGGGCCTGTCCTGATCGCTGGGCGTGCGGTGCCTGGATCTGGCGCTGCCATATAAAAACGGGGCCCGCGATATTCGCGCGCCCCGTTCTGCATTTTGTGGCCTTGTGTGGCGTGTGGATTAGCCGAGTTTTTCGGTCAGCTCAGGCACGGCTGCAAAGAGGTCGGCAACTAGGCCAAAGTCGGCAACCTGGAAGATTGGCGCTTCTTCGTCCTTGTTGATCGCCACGATCACCTTGGAGTCTTTCATGCCGGCCAGGTGCTGGATCGCGCCAGAGATGCCGATGGCAATATAGAGATCCGGAGCGACGACCTTACCGGTCTGGCCAACTTGCCAGTCGTTGGGGGCATAGCCGGAATCAACCGCCGCACGCGAGGCACCAACCGCCGCGCCCAGCTTGTCTGCCAGGCCTTCGATCAGTTTGAAGTCATCTTCGGAGCCAACGCCGCGACCACCAGAAACAACCACACCAGCCGAGGTCAGCTCGGGGCGATCGCTTGCGGCAACCTTGTCTTCGATCCATTCGGACAGGCCGGGGTTTTCGGCGGCACCGATGGTTTCAACTGCGGCAGAGCCACCGTCGCCAGCTGCGTCAAATGTCGCGGTGCGGAAAGAAATTACTTTCTTTGCATCCGAGGATTTGACAGTCTGGATTGCGTTGCCTGCATAGATGGGGCGTTCAAAGGTGGAGCCGTCAACAACAGCTGTCACATCCGAGATCACCATGACGTCCAGCAGCGCGGCCACGCGGGGCAGCACGTTTTTGGCGTCGGTGGTGGCGGGGGCAACGATGTGCTCATAGTCACCAGCCAGCGAGACGATCAGCGCCGCTGTGGGTTCCGCCAGGCGGTGGCCCAGGGATGCATCTTCAGCGACCAGAACCTTGGCAACACCAGCGATTTTGGCGGCTTCGGCACCAGCTGCGGCGGCAGAGGCACCAGCGGCTAGAACAGTCACGTCGCCCAGAGCTGCGGCAGCGGTCACAGCCTTTGCGGTTGCGTCCAGCGCGAGGGCGCCATCGGTGACTTCAGCAAGGAGAAGAACAGCCATTACACAGCCCCCGCTTCTTTGAGTTTCTCGACCAGCTCGTCAACCGAACCAACCATGATACCGGCGGCACGCGCCGCTGGTTCGGAGGTGGAGACCACTTCCAGGCGTGGCGTGGTATCGACGCCGTAATCCGCAGCGGTCTTTTCCGCCATCGGCTTTTTCTTTGCCTTCATGATGTTGGGCAGCGACGCATAGCGTGGCTCGTTCAGGCGCAGGTCAACGGTAACGATGGCAGGCATCTTTACCGAAATGGTCTGCAGGCCACCGTCAACTTCACGGGTCACTTTGGCGGTGTCGCCGTCGATGTCCAGCTCAGAGGCAAAGGTGCCCTGCGACCAGCCCAGAAGGGCGGACAGCATCTGACCAGTGGCGTTCATGTCGTTGTCGATCGCCTGCTTGCCGGCAAGCACGATGCCTGGCTGCTCTTCTTCCACAACCTTGGCCAGGATCTTGGCAACGGCGAGGGGTTCGATATCGGTGTGAACATCCTCTGCTGCAACAACCAGGATGGCGCGGTCTGCGCCCATAGCCAGCGCGGTGCGCAGGGTTTCCTGGGCTTGTTTCACGCCGATGGAAACAGCGACGACTTCATCAGCCTTGCCTGCTTCCTTGAGGCGAATGGCCTCTTCGACAGCGATTTCGTCGAAGGGATTCATCGACATTTTGACGTTGGCGAGATCGACACCGCTTCCGTCCGCTTTGACGCGGACTTTCACGTTATAGTCAATCACGCGTTTGACAGGCACGAGTACCTTCATTTGCGTTCTCTCCTTAACAAACGGCATACCGCCAAGACGGCTGCCCTCTCTGCTCTCGCGCTGTTGATACCGGGTCAGTCCGGGGCACAACAGGGGAAAATCGTCACGTTGTCCTTCGCAGACGTCGCGTTTGGCTTTTTGTCACGACAATCTTGCAAGAATGTTGCGCGATCTCTGCGGTGGATTTCGCTGGGTGCAACACCTGGCTGGTGGCTTGCTCCGGTGTGACGGGGGCCGGAACAAGGATTTCGTAGGGCCGAATCGCGGCCCTGTCGATAGGGGAGTGCCGGGGGTGACGCCGCGACGCAGCATGTGACGCTGGGTGCTTTTGCCCGCATTGGGGGATAGCGCCCTCTGGACGGTCTTGTGGCTTAGCGGTTGGCGCCAGGCACCCAGAGCACATCTTTGGCGCCATTGTCATTGGCTTTGCGCGAGGCGACAAAAAACCAATCAGACAGCCGGTTTAGATAGGTTACCGCCACCTGGTTGATGGACTGAACGCCCGCCAGATCGGTTGCCAGCCGTTCTGCCCGTCGGGCCACGGTACGGCAGACATGCAGATGTGCCGCCAGCGCGCTGCCGCCAGGCAGGACAAAGCTGCGCAGGCTGGCCAGATCCGCGTTCATCGCATCGATTTCGGCCTCAAGCCGGTCGACCTGCGCCTGCACCACCCGCAGCGGCGGGTAGTCGGCTTCGGCATCTTTTTCCATCTCGGGGCGGCAAAGATCGGCGCCCAGATCAAACAGATCGTTCTGAATGCGCGACAGGGCGGCATCCATCTCGCCCTCGGCCTCTAGCCGGGCGACGCCGATAAAGGCGTTCAATTCATCCGAAGTGCCATAGGCGTTGACGCGCGGATCGTGCTTGGCCACGCGGGTCCCATTGCCAAGCGCGGTGTCGCCCTTGTCGCCGGTGCGGGTGTAGATCTTGTTCAGAACCACCATGATTTCAGGCCTCTTGTGATCGCTGTGGGTTATTGGCCGGCTTGGCCGCGCAGATAGACATAGGTCACCAAAAGCACCACGGCAATAAACTGAAAGAACAGTCGCAGCCGCATCAGCTTGTTGCCGTATTTCTTGCTGATATCGCCGCCCTTGCCAAAACTGCCAAGCCCGAGAAGCAGAACCACCACCACGGCCGCCATGGCCAGTATTGCCAGTAGATAAAGTGGGTCACCCATGTGATCTCTCTTTCGTATTTACCTGATATCGGTCTAGCCGTTGCCGCCAGGATTGGCGACAGCGAATTGCCTATCTGAGCCTTCTCAGGATGCGGTCAATTGCCCGGGTCGTCAGGACACGGCGCAGCAGACCGGCCATATGGGTGGGGGTCGTCACATGGTAGCGCGGCCGGGGGCGGGATGATTCGCAGGCCAGGATCAGCTTGGCAGTCACCGCCGAGGCCGGCAGTTCAAAGCGATCCGGCCCGGAGCTTTCATAGAGCCGCTTTTGCAGGTTCTGTTCGTAAAAGGGCCGCAGGGCAGAGTTGCGCCAATCTACGTAGCGTTCAAAATGGGGTATCGAATTCTCGCGGAACTTTGAGGTGATCGGCCCCGGCTCTATCAGCACTACCTTGATATCGGTGTCCATAAGTTCCACCCGCAGCGTATCTGTCAGCCCTTCCAGGGCGTATTTGGTAGCCACATATGCGCCGCGCCAGGGCATCGCGACAAAACCCAGGATGGAAGAGTTCTGCACAATGCGCCCATGGCCCTGTGCCCGCATCACCGGGAGCACCTGCCGGGTCAGCTCGTGCCAGCCGAAGACGTTGCTTTCAAAGATATCGCGCAGCGCCTCGGTTGGCAGGTCTTCGACCGCGCCGGCCAGGCCGTGGGCACCGTTGTTGAACAGGACATCCAGCGTGCCACCGGTTGCCTGCAGCACCTCGGCCAGGCCCTGGGCGATGCTGTCTGTATCAGTGTAGTCAATGCGCGGGCTGTCAAAGCCTTCGGCGCGTAGGTGGTCGCAGTCCTGCGCCTGACGACAAGAGGCAAAGACCTTCCAGCCGCGATCCCTCATGCCACGGGCCGCGTCCAGGCCGATGCCAGAAGAGCAGCCGGTGATCAGAATTGTTTTTTGCATCATGCGACCCTGCAATAGAAACCCCCAAGGCAATTGCCGGGGCTGTTTACAGGGTTATGAAGCTTTCTTGCTGACCAGGGAAGCGGCAACCCAACCGATCTTGTTGCCTTTTTGCGTGCGCAGATGCAGCCAGCCGGTGCCGCTGTCTTCTATCACCAGGACCTTATCCCCGGCCAGCAGGCGGCCCATCACCGGATAGATCGTTCCTGGACCCTGGCGCATATTCACCCGCGAGGCCCGTATTTGGCGAATATCGAGATAGGCCTCGGGGGGCGGGGCGGGTTGTTGCGCCGCACTGTTGGAAAAGCGGGTGTTCAGCGTCATGCCCTGACGATTCTGACCCGATGTCATGGCGACCAGCCCGCCCTGGATACCGCCCTGGGCCGCGTCCATATGCAGCAGGCCAGTTTCGGCAGTGGCGGCAAAGGCGCTGCTGGAGCTTTGCAGGCTGGTGCCAGAGGCGGCGATCTTGGCCAGAGCGATGGCCTGGCGCTGTTCGGGGTCTGCCTGGGGCCGGGCTGGTGTGGTCGCAGCGCGCGCAGCGGTGGCGGTGGCGGTGGGCATGGGCTGGTGTCGCGCCGCAGCGACCACCAGTTCAGCCGCGCGCAGCCTGGCAGGGCGCTGGAATTTATCGTCCAAAGCGGCCTGGCTGCCAGAGGCGACTTCACGGCTATGAGGGGGATCTGCGTCCGGGCGTTCGGGGGGCGCAAAATCGCTGCCGCCACTGATTTCGTAAAAAGCCAGGCCCAAAAAAGCAAAAGACACAATAACAAAGCGCGACATAGCGCATCCCCCTGGATAAACTTCAAAGGCTGCATGGGTTGGTGGCGGGCCCAAATCGCTTGGAACTCGGAGCGCGGGCATGGGCCGCTGCGGCAGTGCTAAGACCGCCTGACCCTAGGCAGGTTTGATTAATGTAGTACGAATATCATCAAGGCACAGGCCCAACACAGGGGAGACTGCTTCGGCTTCTCCCCCTTGGCGCTTTGTGATGTGCTGGTCAAAGGGCTTGGCCGCGATGAAGCGGTGGCAAGGACGGGCCGCACAGTGGGCAACATAGCAGGGGCCAACATAAAAGAGTGGCGCTGTCGCCAAGGCGGTGGATAAAAGTGAACCACCGCTTTACCGCGCCGGGTGGGCAAAGTATCACCAAGGGATGAACGACACCGTAGATAATACCGATGCCCCTCAGCCGCAGAACGGCGAGATCCTGGAACCCCTGCGCCGCGCCATCGGCGAGCGCTACCTGACCTATGCGCTGAGCACCATCATGCACCGGGCCCTGCCCGATGCACGTGACGGGCTGAAACCTGTGCACCGGCGGATCCTCTACGCCATGAGCCGCCTGCGGCTCAGCTCCTCGGGCGGGTTTTTGAAATCGGCCAAGATTTCGGGCGATACCATGGGGGATTTCCACCCGCATGGGGATGCGGCGATCTATGATGCCATGGCCCGCCTGGCGCAGGATTTCAACGTGCGCTACCCGCTCGTTGACGGCCAGGGCAACTTTGGCAATATCGACGGCGATAACCCGGCGGCCTCGCGCTATACAGAGGCGCGCATGACCTTCGTCGCCGAGGCCATGCTGGACGGCCTGTCAGAGGATGCTGTTGATTTTCGCGACAACTACGATGGTCGCCTGACGGAACCTGCGGTTCTGCCTGCGACCTTTCCGAACATTCTGGCGAATGGCGCGGCGGGTATCGCTGTGGGCATGGCGACCAATATTCCGCCGCATAACATCGTCGAGCTTGTCGATGCCTGTATCCACCTGATCAAGTCACCCGGAGCCGATGATGATACGCTGCTGAAACATGTGCCGGGGCCGGATTTCCCCACCGGTGGCATCATTGTTGAACCGCGTGATAACATCGCCAAGGCCTATCGCACCGGGCGCGGCTCCTTCCGATTGCGCTGTAGCCATGAGGTCGAAGACCTGGGCCGCGGCCAGTGGCAGATTGTCATCACCGAAATTCCCTATCAGGTGCAGAAATCCAAGCTGATCGAAAAGATCGCCGAGTTGATCCAGACCAAGAAGGTGCCGATTCTTGCGGATGTGCGCGATGAATCCGCTGATGATATCCGCGTCATTCTGGAGCCAAAGTCAAAGAACGTCGATCCAGACGTTTTGATGAACATGATGTTCCGCAATTCGGATCTTGAGGTCAGGTTCAGCCTGAACATGAATGTTCTGATCGACGGGGTCACGCCCAAGGTCTGTTCGATGAAAGAGGTGCTGCGCGCCTTCCTCGATCATCGCCGCGATGTGCTTCAGCGTCGCTCGCAGCACCGTATGGCCAAGATCGATCACCGGCTGGAAGTGCTGGATGGTTTTATCATTGCCTTCCTCAATCTGGATCGGGTGATCGACATCATCCGCTATGACGAAGACCCAAAGGCCGCGCTGATGCGGGAAAACTGGGCTCTGGATCATCCGCGTGCCTATGATGAAGCCGACTATGTCTCGCCCAAGGCTGGCACCGGAGAGCTGAGCGAAGTCCAGGCCGAAGCGATTCTCAACATGCGGCTGCGGTCGTTGCGTCGCCTTGAAGAGGTGGAACTGACCCGTGAACGCGATGCGCTGCGCGATGAACGCGCCGGACTGGTCGAGCTGTTGGCCTCGGATGATCTGCAATGGAGCCAGATCACCGATCAGTTGCGCGCCACCAAAAAGCAATTTGGCAAGGATTATGTTGGCGGCGCCCGCCGCTCCCGCTTTGCCGAGGCGGGCGAAGTCGAAGAGGTGCCGCTGGAGGCGATGATCGACCGCGAGCCCATCACCGTGGTCTGCAGTCAAATGGGCTGGGTGCGGGCGATGACGGGGCATATCGATCTGACGCGCGAGCTGAAGTTCAAGGATGGCGATGGTCCGCGCTTTGTCTTCCACGCGGAAACCACCGACCGGCTGCTGGTCTTCGGTAGCAACGGCCGGTTCTACACCATCAGCGCCGCCAATCTGCCCGGTGGCCGCGGCATGGGCGAACCCCTGCGCCTGATGGTCGATCTGCCCAACGAAGTCGAAATTGTTGATATCCTGATCCACAACCCCGAGGGGCGCCTGCTGGTGGCCTCTTCTGCGGGGAATGGTTTCATCTGCGCCGAAACAGATATCGTTGCCCAGACCCGTGGCGGCAAGCAGGTGCTGAACGTCAAGGATGACGACCGCGCCCAGGTCTGCATCCCGGTCACCGGCGATCATGTGGCGATCGTATCTGAAAACGGCAAGTTCCTGGTCTTCTCTGTCGAAGAGATGCCAGAGCTTACCCGTGGCAAAGGCGTGCGGCTGCAAAAGTACAATATGGCACGCGGCAAGCAGGGCTCTCTGGAACTGGACGGTGGCCTTAGCGATATCACCACCTTCAACTGGGAAGAAGGAATTTCCTGGGAGATGGGCGGTGGCAAGACCCGGCATGAAACCGATCTGAGCCAATGGTTGGGCAAGCGGGCCGGGGTCGGCAAACGTCCGCCTCATGGCTTCCCGCGCAACTATAAATTCAAGTGAACTGGGGCTTTAGCCACCTTCACCGCTCTTATTCGCACCTGTTTTCTGTGACGGATCCGCCACCGAATGGCACGACGGCCGCCTTATCGGTTTACCGGTTGGGCGGCTTTGGTTTATCTGATCCGAGTTTACCCCTGTTGCCCTACTTGATGAGGCCTTTCTGAATGTTTCGAACTCTTGCTCTTCTGGCCTCGATGGTCCTGCTGGCGGCCTGTGAAGAAACCCAACTTGATGAGGCCAAGGAGGATCTTGGCGATTTCAATATGCGGGTTTCCTTTGTCTACACTGACAAGGCGCTGCAATGGCCCCTGTCGCGTTCGGCAGAACCGTCGGAGTGGAACGAGCCTATCGAGCGTGCGCTTGAGGCCCGGTTGGGGCGCTACGATGGCGCTGGAAAATATGACGTGGCGGTCACGCTTGAAGGCTATTTGCTGGCCACCGGCGGTATCCCGGTTCTGGTCAATCCCAAGAGCGCAGCCGTGGTGAATGTCTTTGTCTATGATGTCACCACCAAGAGCTATCTGGTCCGCGAGCACCAGATGCAGATCTTTGAGGATACCACGGGCGAAAGCGCCATTATCGGTTCTGGCTATAGCCGCACCAAGGCAGAGCAGATTGATGGGCTGGCGCTCAAGATTGTCGATGGCCTGGAAGAGTATATGGCAGAGCAACATGCTGAAAACGGATGGTTTGACGGTGCCTCTGCTGCGGTGGCAGCAGAGCCGGATGCGGCGGCGCCAGCCCCCTCCGACCTCGCCCCCGTGGCTGAGTGAGAGTTTGTTGGCCAAAGATAGCCAAAAGCAGCTATGTCAAGCAGGAACGGCTTGATTTTGGTTTCTAAATCAAATATGCGGCGCGCGCAGAGGAAATCTTTGGGTCGGTTGTCGGCCCTCTCTTTCAAAAGGGCGCCTACAGAATGGCTAAGGAAAAGTTTGAACGTAATAAGCCGCACGTCAACATCGGCACCATCGGCCACGTTGACCACGGTAAAACCACTCTGACCGCAGCGATCACCAAATATTTTGGTGACTTCAAAG
>NZ_JARJEF010000137.1 GCF_029697505.1 Pseudophaeobacter profundi
TTACCCGTTACAACCATGGTAGGCGCAGAATCTACCATCGACAGTTGATAAGTCAGACATTTGAAAGATGCGTCGCCGGTACGGAGACCGTGCGATCAGCTGAAAGTTATTCAGAGTCACCAAGAAGTGCGGAGCCGAAGCCCCGATTGGTTTTGATCTAATAAAAGCGTCCCTTCCATCTCTGGTCGGGATTCTGTTTGCATGTATTAGCTCTAGAATTACCACAGTTATCCAAGTAATGGATTGTACGATCCAAGGAACCATAACTGATTTAATGAGCCTTTTGCGGTTTCGCCTTAATTTGGCTTGTACTGAGACTTGCATGGCTTAATCTTTG
>NZ_JARJEF010000138.1 GCF_029697505.1 Pseudophaeobacter profundi
GCTGACCAGGTCCCTGAGTGCAAGCTGGAAGAGGTCGCTGACGGCTTCAGCTGCGCGTCTGCGGGTGTGTCCGCTGGATCCTTCACCCGTCACGCCCACCCCGACGACTGCAGGAAGTACTACATCTGCATGGACGGAACCGCCAGGGAGTACGGATGTCCCATCGGAACTGTGTTCAAGATCGGAGACGCCGACGGAACCGGAAACTGCGAGGACCCCGAGGACGTTCCCGGCTGTGAGGACTACTACGGCGACTTGGACCTGAAGGCGATCAGGAAGAGCGAACTGCTGGCGGGTCTCGGAGCGAGCGGAGGCAGCGGCAGGAGCTCCAACCCCA
>NZ_JARJEF010000139.1 GCF_029697505.1 Pseudophaeobacter profundi
GGGGCAGCCAAGCTCCTTGGCCACAAGTAGAGCCTTGTCCAGCGGCCGAGGTTGAAACGTACACTGGCACAGCGACGACCCGCTCTGGAGGATGGCCTTGTGGAACAGACCTTTGGACAGTGGTGAGAGGATGTGGTAGTGCACGGAGGCCCCGCCGGCGCTCTCCCCGAAGATGGTGACGTTGCCGGGGTCCCCACCGAAGCTGGCGATGTGATCGTGCACCCACTGCAACGCCAGCTTCTGGTCCTTCAGCCCGTTGTTGCCGGGCACTGACTCGTTCTCCAGTGACAAGAATCCAAATATTCCACATCTGTAGTTGATGGAGACGAGGACAATG
>NZ_JARJEF010000140.1 GCF_029697505.1 Pseudophaeobacter profundi
TCGGTGCGGACATTCTTGAGCGTGCGCATCCGGAAGTGCGTCGCACCCATCCAGGCTTTGATTGTGCCGAACGGGTGCTCTACGGTTGAGCGACGCAGCGCCATCAATGTCGGGTCTCGGCTCATGCGGTCGCGCATCTCGTCGATCAGGTGCTCGTGTTCCCATCGGGTGATCCGGCGCTCTTTCCCGGTGGTGCAGCGCGCTTTGACCGGACAGTGTTGATTGTCACTGAGAACTGACCCGGTATTTTCACCGAGATTTGACCCACCTTCAGTTATGCGCTGTAGTTTATGATGTGGTCAATGTTGCGGTCTCCTTTCCTGTTTTCTTTGCA
>NZ_JARJEF010000141.1 GCF_029697505.1 Pseudophaeobacter profundi
GGACGATGAAGAGGACATCTAGTTGCCAAAGACATTTGACGCCAGGACAAAATGGAGCACTTGTGTTGCATTGCAGGAAATCAGAGACCAGGGTCCTTGCGGTTCATGTTGGGCCGTGGCAGCAACTGCAGCACTCACAGACCGATTCTGCATCGCTACCAAGACACAGTTCAACGGCCATCTGTCCGTGGAGGACCTGCTGACCTGCTGCTGTCCCTGCGCCGTGTCTTGCGTCAACGGCTGTCAAGGGGGCTACGATGACGAGGCCTGGGACTACTTCGCTCGCACTGGCATCTGCACCGGTGGTGACTACAAGTCCAAGGAGGGTTGTC
>NZ_JARJEF010000142.1 GCF_029697505.1 Pseudophaeobacter profundi
GTTGATGGAATTATTTTATAAATTTGTTACTTAAACTTAATTTATATTGGTAGTTTATATTAGGAGAGAAGGATATAATAGAGGAGAACATTATGCCTCCGCCTCAGCTACCTTCTTCTCGTCCTTCTTGAAGTCGACGATGGTCTTTTTCTCCTTGTCTTCATCTTCAAGGGCGAATTCCTTCTTCTTGACAACCTTGAGCTGGTTACGGAAGTTAAATTCTGCTGCCTTCTTTTGCAGTTTGGCGAATTTGTTTTCATATTTGGAAACCTTCTTCAATGTAGGCTTGACAAACTTTCCTCTGAGGTCGTTGACTTGACTGTTCAGGTCTG
>NZ_JARJEF010000143.1 GCF_029697505.1 Pseudophaeobacter profundi
GCAATGCGAAGTGTTCTCTACTGGTTCTCAGGTCCATACTTGCCAGGGAAGTAGCTACCGTCGTCACCACCTGGGGCGTAGGCGGGAGCAGCGTAGGGGTAGGCGGGGGCGGCGTAGGGGTAGGCAGGGGCGGCGTAGGGGGCAGGGGCAGCGTAGGGGTAGGGGGCGACGGGGGCAGCGGGGGCGGGGGCGGGGTCGTCGGGGTACTTGCCTGGCCAGTAACTTCCATCCTCCTCGGCACCGTGGTATGGGTAACCGGGGTAGACTTGGCCTACGGCCGCGGCCGCCAGCGCGATCAGCAGAACCAAGCTCTTGGAGACAGCCATGACAAC
>NZ_JARJEF010000144.1 GCF_029697505.1 Pseudophaeobacter profundi
CAAGCCCTCGCGTAACAATCAAACTCGAGATGGCTTCACCAGACCCTATGTCATTTGCCAAAGATTTTTTGGCTGGAGGTATTTCAGCCGCGGTCTCAAAGACTGTCGTCGCCCCAATTGAACGTGTGAAGTTATTGCTTCAAGTACAAGCCGTCTCTAAACAAATCGCAGCCGACAAGCAATATAAAGGTATTATCGACTGCTTTGTGCGCATTCCCAGGGAACAAGGGTTCGCCTCTTTCTGGAGAGGTAATCTTGCCAACGTCATCAGGTACTTTCCCACGCAAGCCCTGAACTTTGCTTTCAAGGATGTGTACAAGCAGGTGTTCT
>NZ_JARJEF010000145.1 GCF_029697505.1 Pseudophaeobacter profundi
CGTCCACAATGCCCGCCCAAGAAGGAACCATGTTACCCGCTCTCGCGGATCCCGTCTCCTTCGCCAAAGATTTCGTCGCTGGAGGTGTTTCCGCCGCCATCTCCAAGACCACGGTCGCGCCCATCGAGAGGGTCAAGCTTCTTCTCCAGGTCCAGCACATCTCCCAGCAGATCCCTGAGGACCAGAGGTACAAGGGTATGGTAGATTGCTTCGTCCGCATCCCCAAAGAGCAGGGTGTGATGGCCTACTGGAGAGGAAACTTCGCCAACGTCATCAGATACTTCCCCACACAAGCTCTCAACTTTGCCTTCAAGGACAAGTACAAACAGG
>NZ_JARJEF010000146.1 GCF_029697505.1 Pseudophaeobacter profundi
TCGTCATCGGTGTCGACAACAGCACTTTCCCAAACAATACCATGACCAATGTGACGGAACTGCATCTGGTGTACAATGGCTCACTGTTCTCCGTGCCTCTGAACAACTCGTACACTTGCGCCTCGGTCGCGCCGCTGAGCTTGAACGGGACCACAACACCGACGACCAACGCCACCGTCCCCGGCAAACTGACTGTCGCTAACGTGCACGTGCAGGCTTTCGGCAAGAAGAACGAAACTACGTTCAGAACATCGATGGACTGTGCCAGCTCCGAGACACCGGATATTGTCCCCATCGTCGTCGGTTTGGTTCTCGCTGGTCTGGTCGTC
>NZ_JARJEF010000014.1 GCF_029697505.1 Pseudophaeobacter profundi
AACCTGACGCCCAGAGAATTTGCTGAGAAAAGAACGATGGACAAACTGGCCGCGTAGGGCCATCAAACCAACCCCAAGGACTCTCCGCTAGGTGGAGGAAACTTGGGGCTCAGGTCAGCTGCGATTGCGCGGGCTGTTGTTTGTTGTTCTGGAATTTACCGGTCGCAAGTGTCCGCCGCGGGCTGTGATCGGCGTGTTTGGTGCAGCGCCACGCCGTTGATCGGTGGCAGGATCGGCGCTTGAGCTGCCATCCTCTTGCGGCACGTCCCTCATCCACATCCCGGCGCCCAGCATGAAAATGATGAAGTTGAACGTCGCAGACCATAGATGCACAGTGACAAGCGCAACAGCCAAACCGATCAGTGCAAAGACCAGGGCCTCTCGATAGGCGCGCACTGTTTCGCTTTGAGGTCGCGCCCAGATCAATGTGCAGACAACCGTAACATACGCACCCAATATAAAGATCAACCCAGGCAGGCCATGACGGATTGCAAAGACAAGCCACAGATTGTCTATCGAGGGACTGTACAGCCAGATCGGCCGATCCCAATCCGCCAGGCCCCGACCAAAGAGAGGCGCCTGCCAAACGTTTTCCCAGCCGTAGATCCAGATCAGATAACGATGATAGGCCGTGTGCGAATCAAAGGCTAGTTTTCCTGAAAAGAACTGAAATACTGGCTGGTTTGATCCAAAGAGCACCACGAAATATAGCGTGATGACGCCCCCCAGTGCCAGCCACCAGCGCCAAGGCACATTTCGCAAAATGATCTTATAAAGCGAAAGCAAAGCTTGAAGAATTGCCCCCATCCATGCCCCGGCCGAGAGAGACAAGAAAGTCGCCAACAGGATTGGACTGGTGCGAAGAAGACTTGCAGCCCAGCCATTGCTTTGGCGAAACAACGTAAAGACGGGCAAGGTAAAAAAGGCAACCATTACGCCATAGAGAATGGGATGTTCGAACACCGTTTGTGCGCGGTAAAGCCCCAGTCGCGGTTCGTAGTTTGCCCAGGGAAAGGTCGAAAAAATTGGATCAACGATCATGTTATAGATGCGTATTTTGGTAAACGATTCAATCGCTGCGGCAGGCAATAGGATCACTGCAATCCAGAACAAGATGCGTAGCAAGGCCTCGTATTGCGCTTGGCTGCGGATATAGGTGCGGGCCAAGAGATAGGGGGCGATCACCTCGATAACCGTCAACATCGAGTATCGAAAGGTGCTGTGGCCACCATCAAGGTTGAAGGTGACAAACATCCAAAAGGCAAGAAGCAGAAGCCAGATATCAGCCAAGCGAATGCGCCCGCATTTACCCGAGATCCAGGCGATGAGCACCGGCACCACCGCGATCAGCAAAACGATCCGTACCGGGGCCAGCTTCAGACTGCCCACAGAAAAGAGGATCGGGATAAGCAGGCTGGCCAGGAAGATCCAAACCATCGGGCTAAGCCGGTCATTCGCCACGACAGGGTGCCGGGCTGATGGTGCGCTCGCCGCATCGCGACCTTGCGGCGCTGCCCGGCTGGGTCCGTTTTCCGTCAGGTCCCCTGCGCGGCTGCGCGATGCGGGCAGGGGCTCTTTGGACGACTGCGCCTTTGGCGGAAACCGGGTGTAGCGGGACATTCTGTGTGGCGCTCCTTCAATGTATCGAGCTTTGGGTAATATTGGATGACGCACTTCTGGCAAAGTGGTCAGACTGCCTGAAGCGCCATTTTTACACCACTGCGCTGAGTGCCTAACAAGCCATGGTTTTGCAGGCTCCTTCAATATAATAAGCCTGAAGCACCCTCTCTGGGTAGTTTTGCAGGAATTTTGCACATGTCATGCAAGAAAAAAAGGGCAGGTTATGCGGAAGTTCTATAAAGGCGTCTTTCTCGTTTTGCACGGGCTGATGCTCTGTGCCGCCTTGCCACTGAACGCGGCTAATTATCATGTTGATCCTGCCTCGGCCACAGGGGCGGAACCGGGTACGGGCGCGGCCTCTGCACCCTGGGGCAGCCTGAAGGCCGCCTTTGCCTCGGGACTGCTTCGGGGCGGGGATACCCTTTACCTTGCCGCCGGATCATATGGAGAACAGAACTTGTCCGGTTTGCATTTTGATCCGCCTCTTACCCTGCAAGGCCCTGGCCATGACGGGGCTCAGGCCCATTTTTCATGGCTGAAACTGCAGCGTGTTTCAGGATTTGTGGTGAATGGGCTGGCCTTCTGGCCGCAAACCTCTGGGGCGCACAAGACCCTGCTTCTGGCAGATCCCGAAAGCAAAAACCTGCGGTTTCGCAATCTGGAATTTCGTGGTGTGAAAGCGGCCTCTGGCTACGCAAGGTGGAGCGCCGCTGACTGGACTGCGCGAAAGATCAACGGCGCGCTTTTGCGCGGGACCGATATGGTCATGCAAGAAAGCCGCTTCACCGGGCTGTACATGGCGCTTGCAGCGACTGGTGCCCGGGCGCAGTTGATTGACAACCAGATCACCGGTTTTTCCGGGGATGGGATCAGGGTCCTTGGCGATCATTCTGTGGTGGCAGACAATCTGATCCGCGACTGTGTGCAGGTCGACAACAATCACGCCGATGGCATTCAATCCTGGTCTTTGGGAAAAGACCGCCGTCCAGGCAAGGGCGTGGTGACTGGCTTACAGATTCAACGCAACGTGATTATTGAATGGCTAGAGCAAGGCCCCAACCAGCAACGCCCTGCGTTTGGCTGTTCGCTACAGGGTATCGGCTTTTTTGATGGGATGTTTCAGGATACACGAGTTGAAAACAACGTGGTCCGGGTCAGCGCCTATCATGGTATCACCATCGCCGGTGGCCTCAATACCTGGATCCGCCATAACACCGTTTTGCATAGCCGTGAGCCAGGCAACCGGAAACGCCCCTGGATCGGCCTAAGCCCCCACAAGGATGGCAGGCCCAGCGTGGGAGGCGTGGTGGTGAACAACTACGCGGTGCGCATGCTCCACCATGACAGCACAGACCAAAGCAAGATCTACACCGCAGGCAATTATTGGGGGAGCTACCCTGCCCGTGACCTGGTGGCCCCATATGAGGACCGCTTTGCCCCCAAATCGGGGGCGGCGATTATCGATGCGGGTGATACACTCTATGCATTGCCGACGGACCTGTTTGGGCGGCCCCGCCTCAAACCTGATATCGGCGCTATCGAAGCTGACCAATAGGCGGTACCGTGAACAGGCACTATTGTGGGCCGCTTCAGCAAATGAAACTGGGTGAAGCTGTTTTTAACACCTTTGGATGCATTGCGATAATTCCCGGGCTGGCCTGCCCCAGGTCATTGAAGGGATTGATTTCAAGGGCGACATCAAGCAAGTTCAAATCGCTGCCATGTGCGAACGGTTACCAAGCTTTGGGTGTAATTCCAGCGACCTCTATTAAGGTCGGCGTGCCCGACAGGTTGAAGAGAAAAAGGCATCCTGCAACGAACCCAAGCCCCACCTATAAATTGGATGCACACTGGTCAATTTCTCGGGCCAGTTCTCGGAAGCAAACTCATTAGAAAGAAAGTTCCATGCCACTTATCCGGCTTAATCACAAAGTGATATATTTTGCCCATGTGCCCAAGACTGCAGGGTCCAGTTTGCTAGAGTTTTTTGACGCCATCGGTGGCACGGTCGTCTTATCTGCCGTCGACCTGAAGGTGGCTTATCCTGCGGCGCGCCAAGCGCGTCGGCGCCAATGGGAGGTAACATCGCCTCAGCATTTGCCGGCCGCTGCCACCAACGGTCTGATCAACCCCGAGTTTTATGATGCCGCCTTCATGTTTACCCGCCACCCCGAAGATCGCCTGCTAAGCGAATATCGCTGGCGCAAGAAATACGGCAAGTCATGGGTGCGGCGCCTGGGATTTTCATCCTGGTTTCAGTTCTTTCAGGGGGTCTATTCTCAGCGGAGTTCTGTTTTAGACGGGCATTTGCTGCCCCAGTCGGCCTATGTCCAACCCCAGATGCAGGTTTTTGCCCTTGAGGATGGCTTTCAAGCCTTTGCGCAGTGGCTGTCAGAGGTGGCAGAAATGGACCCAATTGATCCGCAATTGGTGCCCAGGGTGAATACAGCCGACCCCACAACAATCCCGCTGCCCCCAGAAGACCAACAGCAAATCAACGCGTTCTACGCCCAAGATTTTGAACGCTTTGGCTACCAGCCAAGGGGTGCGGTTGCCAACCCGAAACAACCAGGAACATCAAATGGGTTGTGGCATATCACGGGCCGGGTTTACGGACGGCTCAAGCGCAATGCGCTCAACATATACTAATGGCCACCCCTGAAATGACCACTGACTCACGCTCTAGGATATTTGCTGCCATCGCCAAACTAGGCAGCGCCAATTTTGTCGAGATCGTACTAAGGATCGGGCGCGTAAAGCTGCTGGCCATGCTTTTTGGCCCAGTGGGTATCGGCATCTTGGGCCTATATACCAGTATCATTCAAACCTTTGCCAGCGCGGCCGCCTTGGGGCTGGGCGAGAGCAGTGTTCGATTGCTTGCCGGCCATCACCAAAATCCGGTTGCGGTTTGGCGCGTACAGGCAGTTTTGCTTATTGCGGGCGGGCTGCAGGCCCTTTTGGTTGCCCTGATGCTGCTACTATTCAGCGATCAGCTGGCGGCCGTGTTTTTTGATGTGGCAGGAATTTCACAACCCATTGGCGTGATCGTGCCCCTGCTGGGCGCCGGACTTGTCTTGACGGTTCTGGGCCAGTTCATGCGGTATATCCTGCAAAGTCAGCGCCGCATTTCAAGTCTGGCCTGGGCGATGGGATTCAGCGCTGCCTTGGGAACCACGGCCATGATCACCTGTATCTTGGTCCTGGGCACCTCTGGCATCATCTATGGCGTTGTGGCGCTATTGCTCTGTGACAACCTGGTCAAAGCCTACATCATCTTCCGGGCGTCGCGCCTGTCGGTTCGGCGTTTATTGCGCTTTGTGCTTTCTGCCGAGTTCTGGCGCAAATGGTGGGATCTCTTCCAGATGGGATATGCGATCGTGCTGTCGGTTTCTTTTGCCTTGGGGGCCATGCTTTTCTTGCGGGCCATGATCCTGGATAAGCTTGGGTTGGAATATGTGGGCTATTTCCAGGCCGGGTTTCTCATCGCAACCGTTTATCTGATGTATCTGATTTCCGCGATGGAGGCCGAATTCACCCCAAGACTCAGCCAAACGGTCAAGGCGCAGGCCCCGGTGGACGGAATTATCAACGAGCAGATGCAAATTCTCTTGGCGATTGGGGGGCCGGTTCTGATTGCCTTGATTGGTGCCACCGATCTGGTGCTGACGCTGCTGTATGATGCAAGCTTCCGACCTGCGGTTGAGATGCTGCAATGGATGCTCTTGGGCAGTTTGGTGTTGTTGCCGACCTGGCCGCTACGGTTTTTGTTCATCACCACAAAGCAGGCCGCCGTGATCAACACCGTCACGATCGTACGCAATGTTACCTTTGTTGCCGTCAGCTGGACCCTCTTTGCGCCTTTTGGCCTTGTCGGAGTGGGTATCGCTTTTGGCAGTTTTACCCTGCTGGTGGCGGCGATTTTGATCGGATTTTCATATCGGCTGCACCACTTCCGGTTCGAATCGGCCTCCCTGTGGTTTTACGCCGCCTTCCTGGGGATCAGTGTGATGGTCATGGGGCTTGCGCGTTGGGATAGCATTTATGGCCTGTGTGCAGCTGCGGTCCTGGCCCCGGCAATGGGGCTGATATGTCTGCGTCAGATTACCCATGGCAAACATGGATAAAGCGATGTTTGGGGTGATTGCAGGACAATAGAAGATCCGGCCAAACATCGAAAAAACCTGCGGTAGATTCGAAACCAATCTTGCGATAGACCGCTGTTATATGTGAAATTTTCCCCTCGAACGAGGGAATAAGCCAATTGCAAAGAGGGCGTGATGGCCAGAATACCAGCAAAGCTTGCTATTGCGACCTTCGTGACGGATTTTGCCGAATACCAGGAGATGAAAGACAGCTTCCACGCTGCTGGCTTTTCGGAACCCGAGGTACTTTTTCACGCTGTCGACAACAGTGTCACCAACCAGGGTGATCCCTATTCGGGCATTGCCGAATTCTGGGAAAGACTGGACTGTGATTACCTGATCGTGGCCCATCAAGATGTGCGTGCGGTCGACAGTTTTGACGATCTGCAGGGCCGTTTGGCGGAATTATCCGCCAAGGATCCGGGCTGGGCTATTGCCGGGAACGCAGGTTTTTCGCGCATTGGCGGTTTTGCCGCCTGCATCAGTGATCCCCACAGTGGCCCAGGCCATCTTACCCCGAACCTGCCCACAGCCGTGCAAAGCCTGGACGAAAACCTGCTGATCTTGAACGGAGCACACCGGGTTACCCCGCACCCAGATCTGTCAGGATTCCACTTTTATGGTACCGATCTTTGCATCCGGGCATGGCAACGCGACTTGCAGGCCTATGTGATCAATTGGCATGTCCAGCACCTTAGTAGGGGGCATCGCTCGCAGAGCTTTTATGACTGTCGCGCAGCACTGGAAGCGGCCTATCTCGGTACGCGACCACGGATTATTCAGACCACCTGTGACGTTCTGTTTTTAGGCGCGGCGCGTCATATGCGGATTCTGCGCCGTCTTCTGTTTCGTGTGGGTCTAAAGCTGTCCAGATAGGATAGATCCTTGCCCGCTCTGGTAATAGCGGCCCCGAGACCAGAACATATTCAGCTTCCGACGTTCCTGATGCCCGGCGCTATCAGAAACAACATCAAGAACGGGCATTTATGCAGTCAGGCAGGGTGAGCGTCATTTTGCGATCAAAGGCTATTGGCCCCTACCGAATACGGTCCTATTATTTAACATAAGACAGATTATCACAGAACCCAGGGGTTCTGGTGGTACCTGACCGAACACCGCAAGTCCATCACCTTCGACCGAGGCTACGATTTCGTCAGCTCGCCGCATCTACAAGCGGAGATTGGCACCCAGACTTGGTTCTGTGATCCCTCTTCGCCCTGGCAGAAAGGAACCATTGAGAATACCAAGAATCGCCTAGCCGACGCCTGCGGCGCAAAACGCTATCCTCACGGAGAACACCCGAGGCCCGATCTGCGATAGGATAGGCGGTTGTGTTTCGCCGATCCCAAATGAAAATCACCGTGTCAGTTCGGTCCATATCCGGGTGTAGAGGTCTTGCGCCTCGGGGGGGCAGAGCGTCTGTTCGATCGCCGCGCCTTCCAGGTTCTCGGACACATTGAGTTCGGGTGCTTTGACCAGCTCGGGGTCCATGAATTCCTCAGACCCCACGATGCCGTTGCTGTACATCGTATAGTTGGAGATCATCGCGGCATTCTCGGGTGCCATAATGAAGTTCATGAACAGCTTCGCGTTCTCGACATTGGCGGCGTCGGAAAGGATGGCGACGCTGTCCATCCATTTCATATAGCCGGTTTCCGGCCAGCCATAGGCGAAGCCATCGTTAAGGCCGCGCACACGGGCGGCGCCGCCGCTCCAGAAGACCGAGGCGTTGAGATCTTCGTTGATGAACTTCTCGAAGGACGGATAGTCCACGGAGGCCCAATTCTCCTTGGCCTTGAGCAGCAGATCGCGCGCCTTACTGAGACTTTCGCGGTCGGTGGTGCAGGTTTCTGCGCCTATGTATCCCAAGGTCATATCGATTGTGTCGTTCATCGATGGCACCAGGTTGATGCTGCCCTTGAGTTCATCCGGCGGGTCGAGGAAGATTGCGGCGGTGTTAATATTGCCGTCATAGACCTTCGTATTGACCATGACGCCAGTGGTGCCCCAGACCCAGGGCACGGTGTACTTGCGCTCGGGGTCGGTGGGGATGGATTTCCACTGCTCCGCGACGTTCTTGAAGTTCTCCATTTCGGGCGGGTTACTTTCCATCAGCAGGCCCTGTTCGACATAGGCGGGAATGAAGTAGCCGCTGATGATAGCCATATCCATGCCATGACCGCCGGCCTGAATGCGCGCGATGGCCTCTTCGTTGGCACCGAAATCCGTCAACGTGACCTCGACGTCGAATTCTTCCGAGAATTTTTCCAGCAGGTCGGGCGGGGTGTAGAGCCCGAAATTGTAGAGGTTCAGGTTGCCTTCGGCCGTGGCGGACTGCGCGAGCATGGCCAGGCCTGCGGCAAGTGCCGCACGGGTGGGGATAAGTTTCATGGAAAAGCCTCCGATGTTGGATGGGGGTGGCGGTTTCTTCTTGGTTATTCCTTGGTGCGGGTGACGACCCACGACGCAGCGACGATGGAGATGCTGGCGAAGAGCAGCAGCGCCGAGATTGCATAGATTTCCGAGGTCAGATTGCGACGCAGTTCGCTCATCAGGTAGGTGGGCAGGGTTTCCTGACCCGGCGATTTGACGAAACTGCTGACCACGACGTTGTCGAGCGAAATCACGAAGGCCAGCATGAAACCGGCGAGGATACCCGGCAGCAGCAGGGGCAGAGTGACGCGCCGGAAGGTGTAGAACCGGCTGGCGTAGAGGTCCATCGACGCGGTTTCCAGCGTCAGGTCCATGCCCGCCAATCGCGCGCGGATCGGCAGGAACGCGAAGGGGATGCAAAAGGTGGTATGCGCCGCGATGACATAGCCGAGGCCCTGATAGCCGGTCACCTGCTTGAGCCGCGCCAGCACGATCATGAGGGCGATGGCAAAGACGATCTCAGGCACCAGCAAGGGCTGGTTCAGGATGATGAAGATGCCGCCTTGACCCTTGACGGGCCGCCCACGAGACACGGCAAGCGCAGCCATGGTGGCGAGGCCGGTCGCGACGGTGGCCGCGCTGACTGCCACGATTAGTGAATTGAGCGCGGCATTGCGGAAGGCCGTGTTGTCCAACGCCGCCGCGAACCAGCGCAGCGATGCGCCCTCCCACTGGCCTGCCATGTCGCCGCCGTTGAAGGCATTCACCACCAGGATCAGTACAGGAACGTAGAGGGCCAGAAAGGTGACACCCGCAATGAGCGCGGCACCGGGGACATGGGTGACGTCGAAGCGTTTCTCAGCCATTGGCGTGATCCTTTTTCGCGGTGCGGCGGGCGTACCAGATGAGCGCGCCCAACACGACGAGAGTCAAAGTGATCGACAGTGCGGCGCCCAGAGGCCAGTTGCGGCCCTGTCCGAATTGCAGATCAATAAGATTGCCCCACATCATCGCACGTCCCCCGCCCATCAGGCGTGGCGTGACATAGGCGCCAAGGGCGGGAATAAAGACCAAGATCGACCCCGCGACGATGCCCGGCCACATCAGCGGCAGCACCACCCGGCGCAGGCAGTAGAGCCGCGAGGCGTAGAGATCATAAGCGGCTTCGGATAGTCGAAAGTCGAACTTCTCGATCGCGGCATAGACGGGTAGTACCATCAGCGGCAGGTAGACATAGGCCATCCCAACCAGCACGGCCCCGTTAGTGAACATCATCTGTAGCGGCTCGTCGATGATGCCTGTGGCCAACAAAACTCGGTTGAGCGTGCCGTCGGCGCGGATCACCTCCTGAATCGCGATGGTGCGGACAAGCAGGTTCGTCCAGAACGGCACCGTGATGAGGAACATCCAGAACCCGCGCGATGATGGTGGGCGTGTTGCGATGAACCATGCGGTTGGAATGCCGAAGACAAAGGTGAGAGCAGTGGTGGCCAAGGCCAGCGCGATGGACCGGCCCAGGATTGTCAGATGCGCGGTAGCCGGGATCAGGCTGTCGTCAAAGAAGTCGCGTTCGAAAAACACCGCCTGCCACCCATCGAGGGAGAAACCCGGCTCGACACCGGCGTACTGGCCTGCCTGCATGAAGGAATAGGCTACCATGACGGCCAGCGGCACGATCGAAAGCAGCGTGATCACTGTCAGCGCAGGCAGCGCAAGCGACCAGCGCCGCCGGGTCTCTTCACGGATCAGGGCGTTTTCGCTGGCGGGGGCGTCATGCGGCATCCGCAGTTTCCTCCGGCAGCACGTGCAGCGCGTCGATGGGCAGGGATACCTGCAAGGCCTGCCCATCCGCCAGAGCCGTCCCTGCGTGGGAAGTGTTTGGGGATCGCAGGCTGAGGGTCGTGCCATTCTGCAGTCGTAGGCTGACATGTGTATCGGTTCCCGAGAACACCAGCGATTCGACCCGACCATCGAGCGTGATGGCCTTTTCAGAAGTGGCACCAACGACAACCTGTTCGGGGCGGATCATAACCGCAACGGCCCCCCTGCTCTTCTTTTCGCGTAGCAGCGGCACGGGTGGGCTTCCGGCCAGAAACAGCTTGCCGTCCACAATGGTGCCTGGCAGGAAATTCGCCTCCCCGATGAACTCGGCAACAAAGCGGTTCGCCGGATGATCGTAGAGCGATCGCGGGCTGGCTACCTGCTGCAATGTCCCACCTTCCATCACTGCAATTCGGTCCGACATGGTCAGCGCTTCGTCCTGGTCGTGAGTGACAAAGATGAAGGTTAGCCCCAGCTCGCCCTGCAGGCGCTTGAGCTCGAACTGCATTTGCTTGCGCAGTTTGAGATCCAGTGCCGAGAGCGGTTCATCCAGCAGCAGAATGCGCGGGCGTGGGGCCAGTGCTCGCGCAAGGGCCACACGCTGTTGCTGGCCACCGGACATCTGGCTGCTCTTGCGGTCGCGCAGATGCGCCATCTGCACGATTTCGAGAATCTCATCCACGCGCGGGGCAACCTCCGCCGGATTGGTGCCGCGTGCCTCCAGCCCGAAGGCGACGTTCTGCGCCACGGTCATGTGCGGAAACAGCGCATAGCTTTGAAACACGGTGTTTACGGGACGGTGGTTCGGCGGGATCGTTGCAATGTCCTTGCCATCCAGCACCAGCTGCCCGCCGCTGGGCTGTTCAAAACCGGCGATCATCCGCAGCAGGGTCGTCTTCCCGCAGCCGGACGGTCCGAGGAGAGTAAAGAATTCACCCTCCTCGATGGTGATGTCGATCGACTTCAGCGCGTGAAAGGCACCCGCGCCTGAGCCGAATTTCTTTGAAAGCGAACGTATGTCGAGCATGTGCGGTATCCTTGCGAATTGATCAAAAGTTATTGACAATATTTTTTTAGTCAATAAAAATTTTTACTGAGATAAAAATTATTCGCAATGAAGAGTGTCAGATGCCCATAGATGCAGAACCCGGATTGCGTGATCGCAAGAAAGCCCGGCGCCGGGACGATATCATCGCGGCGGCAATCGAGCTGTTCGAGAAAAAGGGCGTCGATGCGACCACGATCGCGGACATCGCCGAAGCCTGCGACGTGTCGGCGCCCACGGTATTCAACTACTTCGGGTCCAAGGACGGCATCCTTGTCGCCATCATCGAAGAGGGCAGCCAGCGCAAGCGCGAGAGCGGATCACGCAAGCCGCAGCAGGATGGGGTGCCGCTGGCCAGCCTCGTCCTGGATTTGTGCCTGGAGATCTCGCAGGAGACGTTAGATATCGCGTCGCGGCGGATATGGCGCTATGCCGAAGCCTCGGTGATCCGGCGGCCAGACGCCGACCTTTCAGAGCGGTTTCGCAACAACAATCGCCTTTTGATCGAGGCCATTGAGGAACGTCTTGCGCTTTACGAGATGTGCACGCGCGCAGGCACGCCGATGGATATCCACTATCTCGCGACCGTACTGCACGACATTTGGATGCCCTGCTACCTGACCCTGATCACGGAACCACAGACCACGCTGGCGGATCACAAGGTAATGCTGTCGCAGCGGATAACGCCATTCTTGAACTACGTCTTCGACGACGCCACGCTGGCCGCGACGCGCCTGCGTCAGACAGGAGAAACTGCATGATCCCGACCCTCGTATTCACCAACGCCAGCGTTCTGACGATGGACCCCGAAACGCCCCGCGCAACCGCAGTCGCGGTGAGCGGCGACCGGATCGTTGCCGTGGGTTCTGATGCCGAGATCACGGCTCTGGCGGGGCCGGATACACGCCGGATTGATGCCGATGGCCAAACGCTGCTGCCGGGTTTCGTGGAATCGCACGTACATCTTTTCATGGGAGGCTACAACGAAACCGTGATCCGTGCCGATCGCGTCAGCGGCCTGGAAGCGCTTCGAACGGCAGTCAAGCATTACGCGGAGGCCCATCCGGACCTCACGCTCTTACTGGGACAGGGTGCAGACTATGCGATTCTTGGCCCGGATCGGCCCCTGGATAGGCACACGTTGGACGAACTTTGCCCCGACCGTCCGCTGGCGATCATGGCCTATGACTTCCACACCGCCTGGGCCAATACCGCAGCGCTTGAGGCCGCGGGTTTGCTAGAGGGGCGTGATCTGCCGCGCGGCAATGAAGTGGTGATGGGCACGGACGGCAAAGCCACGGGCGAGCTGCACGAGAAGCTGGCGATGCTGCCGATCCTGGACCTGCGCAATCTGGGCGGACGCGAGTCGCTGGGCATGTCGGGGATCGAACCGCCTGTACCCCCGACCGAAAAAGAGCGTCAGGAAGACCGTGAGACCCTGAAGGTCGGTCTGCGCCATGCCGCGCAGCGCGGCATCACATCGATGCACAACATGGACGGCAACCGCTATATGCTGGAGGTCCTGCGCGAGATCGAAGACGAGGGCGATCTGATCTCGCGGGTGCGGGTACCGTTCCACCTAACGGCGGAAATGGAGCTGTCGGAACTGGATCGCGCTAGTGCAATGACGCGGGATTTCGTGGGCGACACACTGTGCTGCGGTTTCGTGAAGATATTTCTGGACGGGGTTATCGCCAGTGGCACAGCCGTGATGATCGACCCTTACGCCAACCGTCCCGGCCACCGGGGGGACATGCTGTTTACGCGCGAGGATTTCATCGCGGCAGCGGTGGAGATCGACCGGCGCGGCATGCAGATCGCCATTCACGCCATCGGCGATGCAGCGGTGCGGCTGGCGTTGGACGGATACGAAGCGGCGGCCAAGGCCAACGGCCCGCGCGACCGGCGGCACCGGATCGAGCATGTGGAGATGCTGCACCCGGACGATCTGGGGCGCTTTGCCGAACTGGGTGTCGTCGCCTCCATGCAGCCGCCGCACGCGCCTGTCCGCGAGGATGAGACGACCACGGGGATCGGCACCGACCGGGCGGGGATGGCCTATGCTTGGCGCACCATCGCCGACACGGGTGCGACGGTCGCCTTTTCCTCGGACTGGCCGATTGTGCCGATCTCTCCGCTTGCCGGTATTCAGGCTGCGATGACGCGGCAGAATTGGGCCGAGGGCCTGCCTGACCAACGGCTCGACCTGCATGATGTACTGGCGGCCTACACAAGAAACGGGGCCTATGTTGGCTATGCCGAAGATCTGACTGGCATGATCCGGCCCGGCATGAAAGCGGACCTTGCCCTGTTGTCGGACAATATCGAGACGACGCAGGCGGACCGGATCGGGGCCTTGGAGGTAGATCTGACACTGTTCGACGGCCGGGTGACCCATGAGCGTTGAAGACCCCGATATCACGACGCTGGGGTGTCGCTATCAACTCACCGCAACTTCATACGTTACGCCCGTTGCGATGCGTTCAGACTCTGGGCCGATTACGTCGCTGAAATTGCGGCATTATACAGCTCCCTTCAATGCTTCACGATCAGCCACCAACAACGTGACAATACCGTGGCTAGAGATCGTCAGTGAGGATGACGCGGGTTCCTTCACCGAAGGGGATCGGCGGTTCGGGTTAGAACGCTACTTTCGAAGAACTTTCCAAACCGAGCGCTTGAAATGTACGTTAAATTGACGTACATATCTGATAGAAAAATAGGAGGCGGCCATGCTCGGTTTCCATGACACAACGCGCGCGATCAATGAACGTAACGAGGCCCGGATGAATTTCCGGACCAAACCGCGCATCAAGACCGCGATTCAGCAGGCGGCGGCGCTGTCTGGCGTCGACGATTCCGTCTTCACTATGAATGCCGCCTACCAGGCAGCGCTGGCAACGATTGCAGCGCATGAACGCACGGCACTGCAGCCGGTCGATCATGAGGCGTTTTTCTCGGCACTCGATACCCCGGCGGCGCCAACTGACGCACTGCGTTCGGCCTTCCGCCGACACGTCAAAACTGTAGTCTCGCAGTAAATGACGGCATTAGAACAGACGACCTACACCATTGAGCCGTTCGATCCAGAGAGACATGATCGAGCGGCTTTTTCTTGCGGTGTCGACCAGGTCGACAACTACTTCCAGAAGACTGCCAACAAGCTCGCCAAAGCGGACAATGTCCGTCTTTATGTGATGGTCGACCCCTCTGGTACAGTCATCGGGTTCTATGCCCTGAACGCACATGCCATTCTTTATACGGATTTACCTGCAAAGTTCGCGCGGACCCGGCCTTCGCATGGGAACATCCCCGCCGCATACATTTCGATGATCGGGCGTGATCAGAAATTCCGTGGGGGCGGTTATGGCGGCGACCTGCTTGTCGATGCCCTCCGTCGAATTGCAATTGCCGCAGATGCCATCGGCGTTGCTGTGGTAATGCTTGACGTTCTCGATTGCGGTGAACCCAACCGCGTCGCTCGCCGCAAGGCACTATATGAAAGCTACGGCTTTCTGTCGCTCGCATCGAACCCGCTGCGGATGTTCCTGCCAGTCAGTGTCGTTCGAAAGCTGATCTCAGAGGAAGTAGAAGGCAGGTAATAGGAACTGAGATCACGCTGTAAATTTGATCGGACGGGCTGAATTGCATCCGTATCTGCACGTCACACTTGTTCGCGTCGTTTCTTTTCGACATGAGCCCCTTATGACCGAAGTCAGCGGCGGGCACGGCGCGCCGTTCGATCCAAGCGCCCTACCCCGTTTCCAGCAACAAACGCCCGCTTGCGGATGCGCTGAAGCTTAGACCATGTTCTGACAAAAGGAACATAAGCACCCCCATGTTTTCGCCCTGCTCTCGGCCCACTCTGTGCTGATTTAAGACACAATCCGACCCCAATCTAGGAACTGTTGACTTCTTGGTGCGAATTTGGCCTATTTAGCGCATCGATACGCAGATATTTTTGATTCTATACGTTTAGATAATGCGAGTGTTATGAGCATGGTTTTCACCCACATCTTGATTATATCTTACGTTTCAGCGACGGCTCTCTTCATGCTGATGACATGTATTGAAGGCCTCTCTGAAGGAAACAAGTCGGGCCGTTTCTATCTGTTTGGCGTGGTCTTGTGTTCAGCCTGGCCAGTGTTGGTAATCGCGACTCTCGTTACCCAGCTCTATGTCCGATCTACCTGCTGGAATAAAGAATACACTGGTGCCACCGTAACGGATTAAGCACCCTCGAGGCGTGTGTCATGCTACGACCATGCGTAAAAATCGCGCAGATCTAAGCCGCTGAGATAAAGTTGCGCAGATAGTCGACCAGATCGGATTTACCCTTGCTGCTCTGGCTGCTGGCCGGGGTAAGGTCTTGAACCTTTAGCAACGTTCCAAGCTCTTCAGCATTTGACACGACATAGACACCGGTCAATGAACCGACTTGCTTTGCAGTCGCCTGTTGATGGTCATTGCGGTGCTCACCTAGGTCAAAGCGGCGCGGCATAATGATAAGCGGCTTTTGCCAACGCTGAGCCGACAAAACCGTGCCAATTCCCGCATGCGCGACAATAACCCGTGCCGACTGGAAGCAGTCTCCAAACTTTTCCGGCGAAAGAAAGCGATGCGTTTCAAGATCCGGCCAGGTCTGATCCTCGGCAGTTTGCCCTAGAATGGGTTCATCCAATTGGCGGGCAATAGATGACAAGGCTTCGAACAGGCGCGGAAATGGCAACTGCGTACCGACCGTTGCGAAAATCAAAGAATCGCCCCCGCATAGGCTGTATCGTTTGCCTCGGCGACATGGCGCCATTGGCACAGGCATTCATGCGCAACGTGCTTTGCCAGCTTACCGGACAAAGACATCTGTTCGGCATTGGCAATGCTGTCTATCCAAAGCGTCCGCGCGCCAAGAATACGCCCAACGGACAACGCCATAACCCCCGGAAGAGCACCCGTCGATACCACAACATCTGGGCGGTATTTCACCAGTTGAAAGATCACACTGGTCAGGGATTTGGCCATGCTCAGCACTGAATGCCGGTTGCAGTCTGTCAAAAACACAAAGTCAGAAACGCCAAACTCTTCTGGCAGGCCCTTCAGGGTTGTTGCAAAACGTACCTGATGGCCTTCAAAAGCGTCGGTCAGCTGCATCAGCTGCTGCCAATGCCCACCCCCAGATGCCACAGCGAGGATCTTTTTTCTCTGGCCCATATCGTCAACTCTTCTATGAACTCTGCATCAGCACATGACTGACCTGTTTTGCATCACTAGTGCCCGGTCGCCCGGCAGACAACAGACACAGTCTTAACCAAAATAGAAAAATCCGTTTTTGGCGAGAGATCCCGGAAGTACTGGTCATCAAATGTCGCCCGTTCAGCGAAAGTGCTTTCGTTTCGTGCGCTGACTTGCCAAAGGCCGGTAATTCCAGGACGCAAGGCATAGTAATCTTCGCCCGGATACAGCGCTTTTTGGTCAACCATCATAGGGCGAGGTCCGACAAGGCTCATGTCTCCCTTAAGGACGTTCCACAGCTGTGGCAGCTCATCGATGGATGTCTTGCGAATCAAGCGTCCAATTCTGGTGATCCGCGGATCGTTTTTGAGCTTTTGATTTTTCGCCCATTCCTCCGAGGCACCCTTATCCTGTTCCAAATAGGCCGCAAGATGCGTGTCGGCGTTCATAACCATCGAGCGCAGTTTCCACATCCGGTAAGTTTTCCCACCACGTCCAACCCGCTGCTGGGCAAAGAACGGCCTGCCGCCATCAAGGGAGATCAGCATTAAAAACGGGAGGATAAGAAGAAGAACGACAGGCGCCGAGAGCAAAACGATCAAGATATCAGCGGCTCGTTTGCCAAAATTGTTGTAAGTCCAAGGAACATACGCCGTGTCGGCTTCTATCAAGAGAGGCCTGGCGCCAGTTCGTGTCGGCGCATCTATATCTTGCATGCCAAATACCCTGCTCATTAAATACTATCAATAAAGTGTTTGTGTAAAATCTTCCGTACCACTGCCGCGACTCATAGCGATTTTTAATATACTTTTAAACGTTTTTTTCACCAATGGTTAACAAGAATCTATACGAATGCACAGTTCGCCTAACGACTGATCACCACAACCGCCCTGCCCTAGGCTTTTTGGCGGTCTGGCCAGTATTACAACCGGTGATCACCCTCGCGCGAAATGGCCCAGCGGCACCCAAAGTGCATCAGCGTCCCCTCTTTCAGCCCCGTCCTTCAGCCATCTATTTGAGCCATCGTAAACAAGGCAAGCCGCGCAAGATTGGCCCCATCCAAATGCATGCACCGTCGACCGCATATATCGCAAAAATGCTGCAAAAATACCCAATAAGCTACGTCTCCTTCGCTGACACTTCAGACCCGGTCAGCAGACTGGGCCAGCGAAACCTGCCAAGACATGTGCCCCAAACCGGGCGCTTACTTTGGCTTCTAAATTTTTTGCAGTCGGATATGAGCTGACTTGAGCATTATGTGACAGGTAATTTTTTTGAATATTGAAGCGACAGCTTTAGCGGGTCTTCTGGTTTTGACGCCGCCGCGTTTTGGTGATGCACATGGTTTTTTCAGCGAATGCTGGAACCGGCAGCGGCTGGCCGAGCTGGGGATCAATCTGGATGCGCTGACCTATGCCGCCTGTCTGGAGAATGTGGCTGCGGTGGCGGAGAGCCCCAATTATGCCTTTGAGCAGGCGGACATTCGCGACCGCGCAGCGCTGGAGCGGATCTTTGCCGCCTATGCCCCGGATGCGGTGATGCATCTGGCCGCCGAGAGCCATGTGGATCGTTCGATCGACGGCCCCGGCGATTTCATCGAGACCAATATCACCGGCACCTTCAATATGCTGGAGGCGGCGCGCAAATACTGGGTTGAGGCAGGCCGCCCAGAGGCGTTTCGCTTTCATCATATCTCGACCGATGAGGTCTATGGCTCGCTGCCCAGCGACCCAGGCGTGCAGTTCACCGAAGAGACGGCTTACGATCCGCGCTCGCCCTATTCCGCCAGCAAGGCGGCCTCTGACCATCTGGTGCGCGCCTGGGCCGAGACCTATGGGCTGCCGGTGGTGCTGACCAATTGTTCCAACAACTATGGTCCGTTCCATTTCCCGGAAAAGCTGGTGCCGGTGGTGATCCTGAACGCGCTGGCGGGCAAACCGCTGCCGATCTATGGCGATGGATCAAACGTGCGCGACTGGCTCTATGTGGAAGATCACGCCGATGCGCTTTTGCTGGTGCTGCAAAAGGGCCAGCTGGGACGCAGCTATAATATCGGCGGCGAGAATGAATGTTCCAACTTGGAACTGGTGCAGCATCTCTGCGCCATTCTGGATGAGAAACGCCCGCGCGGCGATGGGCAGTCCTATGCCACGCAAATCACCTTTGTCACGGATCGCCCCGGCCATGACGCGCGCTATGCGATTGATCCCTCGCGCATCCGCGCCGAGCTGGGCTGGCGGCCAAGTGTGACGGTTGAGGAAGGTCTGGCAAAAACCGTGCAATGGTATCTGGAGAATGAGCGCTGGTGGCGCGCGCTGCAGAGCCGTGACGGCGTCGGACAGCGGCTGGGGACGGGACAGTAACGGCTTTCCAGGCTGGAAAGCCGGCCTCCGGCGGAGGTATTTGCAGCAAGATGAAAACAGGGCGCAGGACATGAACATTCTGGTGTTTGGAAAGACCGGTCAGTTGGCCCAGGAGCTGGCGCGACTGGAGGGGGTGACCTGTCTGGGGCGGGATCAGGCAGAGTTCAGCGACCCGGCAGCGGCGGCGGCGCAGGTCGCGGGCGCGGCGGGCATTGATGCGGTGATCATTGCCGCCGCCTATACGGCGGTCGACAGGGCCGAGAGCGAAGAGAGCCTGGCCACAACCATCAATGGCGCAACACCGGGGGCCATCGCGCAGGCCTGCGCGGCCCGTGGGCTGCCGCTGGTCTATATCTCGACCGATTATGTCTTTGACGGCAGCGGCGACACCCCCTGGCAGCCGGGGGATGCGACCGCGCCGGTGAATGCCTATGGCCGTTCCAAGCTGGCCGGGGAAGCGGCGGTGCGGGCGGCCGGCGGGGTCACTGCCATTTTGCGCACATCCTGGGTGGTGTCGTCCCATGGCACCAACTTTGTCAAAACCATGCTGCGCCTGGGGGCAGAGCGCGATCAGCTGAGTATTGTCGCCGATCAGATCGGCGCGCCGACCCCGGCGCGCGACATTGCAGCGGCCTGTCTGGAGGTCGCGCGCCAGCTGCGGGCGGATCCGGGCAAATCCGGCACCTATCATCTGCAGGCCGCGCCCGAGGTCAGTTGGGCCGGTTTTGCGGCTGAGATCTTTGCCCAGGGCAATATTGCCTGCGAGGTTGCAGGCATCCCGAGCTCGGATTATCCAACCCCGGCGCCCCGGCCGCTGAATTCAAGGCTGGATTGCACCACATTAGAGACTGTTTTTAACATTGCGCAGCCCGATTGGCGGGTTGGGCTGGCAGATATTTTGCACGATTTGGGAGCGAGGCCATGACGGCACGAAAAGGTATTATTCTGGCGGGCGGCTCGGGCACCCGGCTGTATCCCATCACCATGGGTGTCTCCAAGCAGCTGTTGCCGATCTATGACAAACCGATGATCTATTATCCGCTCTCGGTGCTGATGCTGGCGGGGATCCGTGAGATCTGCGTGATCACCACGCCGCAGGACCAGGAGCAGTTCAAGCGCACCCTGGGCGATGGCAGCCAGTGGGGGGTCGATCTGACCTATGTGGTGCAGCCCAGCCCCGATGGTCTGGCGCAGGCCTTCATTCTGGCCGAAGACTTTCTGGCGGGCGCGCCCTCGGCCCTGGTGCTGGGGGATAATATCTTCTTTGGCCATGGTCTGCCAAAGCTGCTGGCAGCGGCGGATCAGCAGCCCGCAGGCGGCAGTGTCTTTGGCTATCACGTGGCTGATCCGGAACGCTACGGAGTGGTGGATTTTGATGCGGCCGGCCGGGCCCGTCAGATCATTGAAAAGCCCGAAGTGGCGCCGTCGAATTACGCGGTGACCGGGCTGTATTTCCTGGATGGATCCGCGCCTGCGCGGGCGCGGGCGGTAACGCCCAGCCCCCGTGGCGAGCTGGAAATCACCGATCTGTTGCAGATGTATCTGGATGAGGGCGCGCTGCGGGTTGAAACCATGGGGCGCGGCTATGCCTGGCTTGACACCGGCACCCATGGATCGCTGCTGGAGGCGGGCAATTTTGTTCGCACCCTGCAGGATCGCCAGGGGCTGCAGACCGGCTGCCCGGAAGAGATCGCCTATGAACAGGGCTGGATCGACCGGGACCAGCTGCAGGCCCGCGCACAGCTCTTTGCCAAGAACGACTATGGCAGGTATCTGGAACATCTGCTGGGCTAGGAGCGTGTTGCACAAATCGTTTTCGATGCTTAGCTAGGTGTTTGATCCCATGGTTTGATGGTGCTGAGCGCCGATGAGGAGGCGATGGTCGTGGCTTTCCGGCGTCATACTCTGCTGCCGTTGGATGATTGCCTCTATGCCTTGCAGCCAACGATCCCACATCTGACGCGCTCTTCGTTACATCGTTGTCTGCAACGACATGGCATATCCCGGTTGCCAGACATGGAGGGCGACAAGCCCAAGCGGCAAAAGTTCAAACGCTATCCTATTGGCTACTTCCACATCGATATCGCGGAGCTTCGGACCAATGAGGGCAAGCTGTATCTCTTTGTAGCCATTGATCGCACCAGCAAGTTTGCCGTCGCACAGCTTGCGGACAAAGCAAACCGCAAGACGGCCTGGGAGTTTCTAGAGGCTGTGTTGGAAGCCGTGCCGTATAAGATCCACACAATATTGACGGACAACGGCATCCAGTTTTCTGAGCAACCTCGCAACCGGAACACCGCCTATTCTCGGCCCATGCGGTTCGATATGATTTGCGAAGCAAATGGCATTGAGCATCGCCTAACCAAGCCAAACCACCCTTGGACAAATGGTCAGGTAGAGCGCATGAACCGCACGATCAAGGAAGCGACCGTCAAGCGGTACCACTACGATAGTCACGAGCAACTTCGAACCCATTTCAGTGACTTCCTTGGCGCCTACAATTACGCGCGCCGTCTCAAGACACTTAGCGGTCTCACACCTTACGAATACATCTGCAAAATCTGGACTTCAGAGCCAGATCGATTCATCATAAACCCGATCCACCAGATGCCGGGACTGAACACCTAAGCATCGAAAACGATTTGTGCAACACGCTCATTTCAATCCATGATTGCAAGGCGCACAGGTGTTGGCTGTATAATCCCCAAGGGATTCAACGACCAGATCGGCCAGATATCAGGCCGGCTTCACCCAGCCAGTGTCGCCACAATAGATTTGGCGTCGAGCCCTGCCTTGGGGCTAAATATTAACGCCAAGATGACGCGCTGCCTTGTCTCAAATTCAAAGCTTCGCTACCAATATCCCATTGTAATTATTGCTTGATAGAGTAGGTCTTGTGACCCCAATCATCCCCATTCTTCTGTGCGATGGCCCGGGCACCCCTTTGCGGCCGCTCTCGCGCAAAAGCGACCCCAAGAAATATCGCCCCCTGATCGGGGAAAGAAACCTGTTTCAGGCCTCGGCAAAACCGGGGGCGGGGCAAGGCAATGGCGTTGATTTTTCCGCGTCGATAGTGCTGATCAGGATCCGGACCGGCAGCTCCTGGAAAGGCTGCGCCCAGAACAGACGAGCCTCTGCCGCCCTTGGGACAGATACGACACAACGCAAAACAGGATGCCAACTATGAAAATTGCTGTTGCCGGAATTGGCTATGTAGGACTTTCCAACGCAGTGCTGCTGGCCCAGAACCACGAGGTCGTCACCGTTGATATCGCCGAGGGTCGTGTCGCGATGGTCAATGCCAACCAGAGCCCCATCGCCGACCCCGAACTGGAAGATTTCCTTGCGACACGAGATCTCAAGCTCAGCGCCACAACCAACGGGGCCGCCGCCTACCAGGATGCGGATTACGTGATCGTCGCAACACCAACCAATTATGACGCCCAGACCAATTCCTTTGATACCTCCACCGTCGAGGCCGTCGTGACAGAGGTCATGCAGGTCAATCCAAAGGCCACCATCATCATCAAATCGACCATTCCGGTGGGCTATGTGCGCGGCCTTCGCGCCCGGCTTGCGACGGATCAAGTGATTTTTTCACCGGAATTCCTGCGCGAAGGCCGCGCCCTTTACGACAACCTGCATCCCAGCCGCATCATCGTCGGAGAGCGATCCGAGCGCGCCCGGACCTTTGCCAATCTCCTGCTTGAAGGTGCCCAGAAGAAAGATGTCGAAATCCTCTTCACCGACCTGGATGAGGCCGAGGCGATCAAGCTGTTTGCCAATACCTACCTCGCCATGCGGGTTGCCTTTTTCAACGAGCTGGACAGCTATGCCATGGCCGGTGGCATGGATAGCCGCCAGATCATCGAGGGCATCAGCCTCGACCCGAGGATCGGCGGCCATTACAATAATCCGTCGTTTGGCTATGGTGGCTATTGCCTGCCAAAGGACACCAAGCAGCTGCTGGCCAACTACAATCACGTGCCGCAGAACCTGATCCGCGCCATTGTTGACGCCAACCGCACCCGCAAAGATTTCCTTGCCGATCAGATCCTGATGCGTGGGCCAAAAACCGTCGGCATCCACCGGCTGGTGATGAAGGCCGGATCGGACAATTTCCGCCAATCGTCGATCCAGGGCATCATGAAGCGGCTGAAAGCCAAGGGCATCGAGGTCATTATCTATGAACCGGTCATGGAGGAAGACCACTTCTTCCACAGTCGCGTGATCCGCGATCTTGAGGCCTTCAAGGCGGCGGCGGATCTTATTGTCGCCAACCGGCTGACGGATGAAATTCGCGATGTCTCGGACAGGGTCTTTACCCGCGATTTGTTCGGCGAGGATTAAACGATACAATGCAGACCGTTCTTGTCACCGGATCGGCCGGGTTTATCGGCTTTCACCTGTGTAGGCTGCTTTTGCAGCAGGGCTATCAGGTGGTGGGGGTTGATGCGCTCACCAATTACTACAGTGTCGCGCTCAAGCAAGACCGCCATGCCATCCTGGCCAAGGAAGGGCAGGAGGGCTTTCTTCCCGTCATTGGCAAAGTCGAAGATCCGCAGCTCTTGAACGGGCTCTTTGCCCGTCACAAGCCGGACTATGTGATCCATCTCGCGGCGCAGGCAGGGGTTCGCTATTCGATTGAAAACCCTCGTTCCTATCTGGAAGGCAATATTATCGGGACTTTTGAGCTCCTGGAAGCGGCCCGGGCCTATCCGCCGCGCCACCTTCTGTTGGCATCGACCTCCTCGGCCTATGGCGCCAATACCACGATGCCCTATCAAGAGACCGAGCGCGCCGATCACCAGATGTCTTTCTATGCTGCCACCAAGAAATCGACCGAGAGCATGGCGCATTCCTATGCTCACCTCTATGGCCTGCCAACAACCATGTTTCGCTTCTTTACGGTCTACGGACCATGGGGCCGCCCGGATATGGCCCTGTTCAAATTCACCAAGGCCATTTTGGAAGGCAAGCCGATCGACGTCTATAATCATGGCGACATGAAGCGGGATTTCACCTATGTCACCGATCTGGTCGAGGCGATCCAGCTGCTGCTCGATGTGGTGCCGCAACGGCCTGAAAACGGTGTGGTTGAAGATGGCGACAGCCTGTCGCCTGTCGCGCCCTGGCGCGTGGTCAATATCGGCAATTCAGACAGTGTGCCGCTCACCAGCTTTATCACAGCAATCGAGGTCGCAACGGGGATCAAGGCACAGCAGAACCTGATGCCGATCCAGGCCGGCGATGTGCCCGCAACCTGGGCAGATGCCGCGCTGTTGCGGCGGCTGACAGGCTATGCGCCAAAAACCGACGTGACAGAGGGGGTCGCGCAGTTTGTCGACTGGTACCGCAGCTACTATGGGGATCACTCTCCCTAGCTCAGGGTCTGGCCTTATCGCAGCACAGACATGAAGGCTGGTTCCGCCCCTGGTGCCAGGTAGACAGCAGACAATCTGCCCGTTGCATAGGCCCCGGTATCAATTGCAATCCTGCGCTGCGCCACCTTGGCGCGATCCTGTATCACATGGCCATAGGCCATCCAGATGCCATCCCGGCGCGGGATCTTGTCAAAATCGGGATGCCCCCAGGCCAGAACAGCCGGATCTTGATCCTCCGGTGCCACCGCAGGGTTCGCCCCGGCATGGGACACCAAGACATTGCCCGACAGGTAGCTGGGCAAAAGCTGCGTCACAAAATCCAGCAGCTCTGTCCCCAGTGCGGCCAAAAGCGCATCACGGCAGTCTGTCAGGCCTTCGCGGGTCGCACTGGCGGGACCACTGGCAATGCCAAAAGAGGCCAGCGTCTGCACCCCGCCATGCTGCAGCCAGCGGGGACCATGGCGGCTGGGGTCAGCCAGAAACCGCAGCATCATGTCTTCATGGTTGCCCCGCAGGCAGATCAGATCCGGCCGATCAGACAGAAATCGCAAGACCCCGGCGCTGTCTTCTCCGCGGTCAATATAATCCCCCACCAAAACCACCTCTGCGTCAGAGGGCAGCTTGGCCAACAGATCCTGCAACAGGTCCAGGGATCCATGCACATCGCCAATCACGGCCAGGGGGCGGTCCGGGCAGGGCAGAGTCTGGCGCCGCGCACCGCCCAGTCTGTGCAATAGATTGGATAGCATGGATCAGGCTCACCTCTCCCGCAGCGCCCTTGCGAGGCAACAAAAGGAAAAGACCCGCCAAGGGTCTCTTTCCCTCTCTCAAATACGCGCCAGAGAGAGGCGGTGCAACCGGGCCCCGGCCTTCGAGGCCAGTCTCAGGCCTTGCCGCAGGGTTTCACGCCCATTCGGATCAACTCTGACCCCTTGATCTTGTAGATGCCGGAAATCCGGTGGCGTCCTTCACGCATGAACCAGTCGCGCAGCTCGGCCGGATAGTAATCGGCCATCACCTGGGAAAAATATTCAAACTGCTGCGGTGCCAGACGGCGGCCACTTTGGGAGGGCCCGTGAAAGCCAAAGGTGGTATTAGGATCAATACAGGTATCCGACAGGCCCAGAAACATGGTGCAGGTAGAATAGCAGACCCGCCCGCGGATCTGCACGTGGGTGCCATTGCGTTGCAGATGGCCCAGCTCGACCAGCCGGTCATGCAGATAGCCGCCCCGGTCATTGCCCACCACATAGGTGCCGCGTTGGGCGGCACTGGCACTGTGCAGGGGCACAAGTAGCGTCGACAGCGCCAGGGTCGCCACCGTCGCCATCTTGCGCAACCCGGAAAGCGAAAGTGCAGAATTGAGAAAGGACATGGGGCAGATCTCCGATGCAGAAAGAAGCGTCGAAGACTGGATAAAAAAATGGCAGGCCGCGCTAAGGCTGATCTTGTGGCGAAAATGCGGAGCTTCCCGCTAGTTTTTCGGTAATAAATATTAAATTATATTAATACATTAAAGGGGACGGCGGCACGCGACGCTTAAAACAGCTCTGCCGCATCAGGCAATTTTGGCCTCACTTCAGCTTCCGGGGCTCATCCGGTGACACAGCATCGGTCGGCGCCCAATGCTGTCCTGTAGCCGCTGCTCCCCTGTCTCCACAGCAGGATATCGCTCACAGCGGGGTCTCGAAACTGCGCCTCTGGCCCTGTACAAGCGGGGCTTTATGCTGGCACAACAGCCTGTCGCCGCAGGCCTGGGCTTTCTATGCCTGGCTGCACTCTGGCAGAAACGACATTCATAGGATGCAAAATGCGCAACTTATTTGGCACTGACGGGGTGCGAGGCACAGCCAATATCCACCCGATGACCGCAGATATGGCGCTGCGCATCGGCGCAGCCGTGGGGCGATATTTCCGCCGCGAGGCCGGCGGCGTGCACCGGGTAGTGATTGGCAAGGATACCCGGCTTTCGGGCTATATGTTCGAAAGCGCCCTCACGGCCGGGCTCACTTCGACCGGCATGAACGTGCTGCTGCTGGGGCCGGTGCCAACCCCTGCCGTGGGGCTGATGACCCGTTCGATGCGCGCCGACCTCGGGGTGATGATCTCGGCCAGCCATAACCCGGCGCAGGACAATGGCATCAAATTCTTTGGTCCCGATGGCTTCAAACTCTCCGACCAGGCCGAAATCGAAATCGAGGCCCTGATCAACGCCGGTGTCACCCCGGCCCAGGCCCAGAATATCGGCCGGGCCAAACGCATTGATGACGCCCGCTTTCGCTATGGCGAGCGGGTCAAATCCTCACTGCCGCGTGGCATTCGCCTGGATGGGCTCAAGGTGGTTCTGGACTGCGCCAATGGCGCGGCCCACCGTACCGCCCCCGAAGTGCTGTGGGAACTCGGCGCTGAAGTCGTCCCCCTCGGGGTCAGCCCCGATGGGCTCAATATCAATCGCGACTGTGGCTCGACCCAGCCAGCGGCAGCGGCGGCGGCGGTGCTGGCCCATGGTGCCGATGTCGGCATCTGCCTGGACGGCGATGCCGACCGGGTGATCCTGATCGACCAGACCGGCAAGGTGGCCGATGGCGATCAGCTGATGGCCCTTCTGGCCGGTCGCTGGGCCGAGGCCGGAACCCTGGCCGGCAATGCCCTGGTGGCAACGGTGATGTCCAATCTCGGGCTGGAACGCCACCTGCAGGGGCAGGGGCTACAGCTGGAACGCACCGCCGTTGGCGACCGCTACGTGGTGGAACGGATGCGGGCCGGCGGCTTTAACCTAGGCGGCGAACAATCCGGCCATATCGTGATGAGCGATTATGCCACCACTGGCGACGGGCTGATGGCCGGGCTGCATATGCTGGCCGCCCTGGTGGAAACCGGCCAGAGCGCCTCACAGCTGCTATCGCAGTTTGATCCGGTGCCACAGCTGCTGCAGAACGTGCGCTTTACCGCCGGTCAAACCCCGCTGGAACTGGCCTCGGTCCAGGCAAGCATTCGCGACGCCGAGGCCGTGCTCAAGGACAAGGGCCGCCTGCTGATCCGTAAATCCGGCACCGAGCCGCTGATCCGGGTGATGGCAGAATGCGAAGACGAAGGACTGCTGAACACCACCGTGGCCGAGGTAGCCGCCGCAGTAGAAGCCGCAACCCGCTAGCCCGGGCCAGGCCTGCCAGATTTCATCTTACCGCAAATACCTCGGGGGAGGCCCAGAGGGCCGGGGGCAGCGCCCCCTTTTTCCCCTTCCTTCCCCAGTGAGACGGGTCAAATAGCGGACTAGATAGAGAGGCCCAAACGAGACCGCCGCCAAGGATTTCTCCTTGGCGGCGGTTGATGCAACATGCCCTGATCAGGCCCGGTCTCTTACAGCGTTTCGCCTTTGATGCGAAACGCCGCCATCACCCCTTGGGCCGACGCGGCTTGGCGCTGCCACCCTTGGTGGCCTTGGCCTCGGCGGCGCGGGCGCGGTTCTTCTTGCTATTGGATTTACCCTTGGGCGGTGGCGGGCCTTTGGGACCGCCGCGCTCCTCGCTTGGCTTGCCGCCAAACTTGCCCGCGGGCTTGCCTGCAGGTTTCCCGGCTGGCTTGCCGCCCGGCTTACCACCTGGTTTTGCCCCCGGCTTGCCGCCATCCTTACGCCAGCTCTTACCGGGATCCCCAGCACCGGCGCGATAGCTCGGTTTGCTGTCAGCCTTGGCAGCGGGTTTGCTGCGGGGGCCGACTTCGCTCACCACGGCATTGGGTTCGCGCGGGGCCTCGGCTTTATGGCGCGGGCGTTCCGAGCGATCACCGCGCGGCTTATCCCCGCCATAGGGTTTCTTGTCCTTGTAGCCACCGGCCTCGGCGCCGCGATGCGGGCGCTTGTCCTCATAGCCACCGGGTTTCCGGCCTGCGCCACCTGGCTTGCGCGGGGCCGAAGTCCGGCCCGCCGGAATATTGGGCGGCGTGTTCAGACGGGTCAGTTTGGTACCGTCATCCAGCACCATCTCGGTGCCCATGGAGTTCAGGAAACCCGCGACCTGGGCCTCGCGGATCTCGGCAAAGGTTTCGTCATTCTGGATGCGGATCGCACCGATATCGGCCTTGGTGATATCCCCGGCGCGGCACAGCATCGGCAACAGACGGCGCGGATCGGCCCCCTTGTCGCGGCCGGTATCCAGCGAGAACCAGACACTGGGGCCAAAGGGCGCGCGCGGCTCGGGCTTGGCATTGGCCGCTGACAGCTCTTCTGGTGCGGACCGCCCAGCATTCCACAGGCGTAGATAGGCCGCGGCCAACTGCTGCGGCGAGAATTCCTCGACCAGCTTGGCAACCATCGCTTCTTCGCTGGCGGCAGGCACCTCGCTCCAGGCGGGATCAGCCAGCATGCGCTCGCCGTCGCGCGCCTTGATCATCTCCGCCGAGGGCGCATTATCCCAGGTTGCGGTGAGCTTGGCCATCTTCAGCAGGCGTTCGGCCTTGCGGGTGGATTTTGGCGGCACCACCAGGGCGCTGACGCCCTTGCGTCCGGCCCGACCTGTCCGGCCCGACCGGTGCAACAGGGTTTCGTGGCTGTTGGGCAGTTCGGCATGCACCACCAGATCCAGGTTCGGCAGGTCAATACCGCGCGCCGCCACATCGGTGGCGACACAGACACGGGCGCGGCCATCGCGCATCGCCTGCAGCGCATGGCTCCGCTCGGCCTGGGACAATTCACCCGAGAGGGCCACCACCGAAAAGCCGCGGTTGGACAGGCGGCTCAGCAGGCGGTTGACCATGGCGCGGGTATTGCAGAACACGATGGCATTGGGCGATTCATAATAACGCAGCACATTGATGATGGCGTTTTCATCATCGCGGGCCGCCACCGACATCGCCTGATATTCGATATCGCTGTGCTGGCTTTTCTCGGCCACGGTAGAAATCCGCTTGGCATCGCGCTGATAGCTTTTGGCCAGGCCGGCAATGGCCGGCGGCACGGTGGCGGAAAACAGCAGGGTCTGGCGCTCGGCGGGGGATTCCCCAAGGATGAATTCCAGATCTTCGCGAAAGCCCAGATCCAGCATTTCATCCGCTTCATCCAGCACCACGGCGCGCAAATCGGACAGATCGATAGAGCCACGCATGATATGGTCGCGCAGACGGCCCGGTGTCGCCACCACGATATGGGCCCCACGATCCAGGGCACGACGTTCATCACGCATATCCATGCCGCCCACACAGGAAGCCATCACCGCACCTGCTTCGCCGTACAGCCAGGCCAGCTCGCGCTTGACCTGCATCGCCAGCTCGCGGGTGGGGGCAATCACCAGCGCCAGTGGCGTGGCGGCGGGGGCGAATTTTTCATCCGCGCCCAAAATCGTATCGGCAATGGCCAGGCCAAAACCGACGGTCTTACCCGACCCGGTCTGGGCGGATACCAGAAGGTCGACACCGGACAGGGCCGGATCAGAGACCGCCTCTTGTACTGGGGTCAAAGAGGAATATCCACGGCGCTCGAGCGCCAGCGCTAATGTCTGTTTCAAGAGATGATCTGCTTTTCTATTGTGGCGGAGGCCAAACCAGGGCTGCCGCACAAAGGGCAGGGCCCCGGCAGCAATTGGCCGCGTATAGGCCTTTCATGGCGCCATGTATAGGCACCGATTCCCGTCACCTATAGCCCGCTATCGCAGGTTCGGCCAGCCTGGTTTTGATCTCGCCCCTTTCGGGCACAGCCTTTTGCGGCTGTGCTTGCAGCCTGTGACGCCAGTCCGGGTGCCGCCGGGCTTTAGTAAAATTATCGACTTTTGGCACCGAATTCCCCCGCAGAGAGGCGGGGTTCACAACCGCTGTCATACGCGAATTTAACGATATCGCGGCACAGTCACCCCCCAGAGATGAAAGGAAAAGGAAGCGTTCATGTGGGGGATCCGCGTTTTAGCAACTGCCCTATCAGAACGGGCCTCACTTTTGTTCCTCATCGGGGTCTTTGTGCTCTCGGGGCTTGGCCCCTTTAGCGCAGGGCGCGCCGCCCATGCCGATGTGATAGAGCTGCGCGCCGGCACCTGGTGCCCCTATGTGTGCCGTTCTGACACCAGCCACCCCGGCCTGTTGATCGAACTGACCCGCGAAGCTCTGGCGCCCTTTGGCCATGAAATCCGCTATGAGACGCTCAGCTGGTCGCGCAGCCTGACCCTGGTGCACACTGGCGCGGTCAATGGTCTGCTCGGCCCCGAGATGTACAAGATCAGCGGCCTAATCTTCACGCGGCCCATCACCCACCATCAAGACGCCCTGGCCTTTCGCCGCGACGAGGCCCGCCCCGTTCAGGGCCTGCGGGGGCTGCAGGGGCTGCAGCTGGGCGCTGTGCAGGACTATCGCTATTCCAACAGGCTGGCGCAATATATCGCCGAAAACCGCAGCCGCCCCAGCCGGGTGCAGCTGATCAATGGGCAAGACACGATCGCGCGCAACCTGAAAAAACTTTTAAATCATCGGGTTGATCTGGTTCTGGAGGCCCAGGCGGTGCTGATCCATCGCGCCCGCCAGCTTGGCCTGTCCGATCTGATCAACATTCAACCCTACAGCGCGCCCCGGGCCATACGACTGGGCTTTTCACCAGCCCTGCCCAGCTCGGCCCGCTATGTCCAGCAATTCAACGCAGGCCTGGCCCAGCTGCAACACTCAGGGCGCTATCACGAAATTCTGGTCCGGTATGGCCAGGCGGGGTCATTCCAATGAAGATTTTTTCACTGCAACTTATATCCAGGATGTCCTTTCGCATCCGCCTGTTTCTCGGGCTGATCCTGCCGGTTATTGCCATTCAGGGCATCAGCATCAGCCATCAGGCACTGGACCAAAAAGCCCATTTCATCGAGGGGCTGCAAACCGAGCGCGACCTGGCGCTGCATTTTGTCAGCGAAGCCCTGGCCCGGCCCATGTGGGACTATGACAGCATCCAGATTGAAGGCCTGGTACAAAGCATCCTGAACGAGGGGCGAACCGCCCGGGTGCAGATTTTTGACGCCAGTGGCACGCCGCTCTATGAACAGCAAAAACCAGACTATCATCCGGCCGCCGATGATCTGCAGGCCAGCCGACAAATCACCTATGCCATCGGTGACCAGCTGCATGTGCTGGGCACGCTGGAGCTGACCCACACGCTGTCCACCGTGAAAAAACTGCTGAACAAAGACCTGCTGGGGCATATCGGCTCCTCGCTCTTTGTGCTCTTCATGATTGGCCTGGTGATCTATCTGGTGCTGCAGCGGCTGTCGCGTCCCATCGAGGCCCTGACACAGACCCTGATCGACATGCGCCACGATGATTTTGACGGCCCGATCCCCGGACTGGAGCGTCGGGACGAAATTGGCCTGATGGCCCAGGCCCTGCACCAACTCTCCCAGAACAAACTTGAGGTGGCCGAGCTGCGCGACCAAAACGACGAAAGCGCCCGGCGGGCGAACCGGCGGATCAATCGGGCGCTGCAATCCACCCGCGACGGGGTGCTTCTGGTCGATGAAACCGGCGAGGTGGTGCTGTGCAACCCCAATGCCGAGCAATTCTTTGGCGATGCCCAGGTCGGGCGGCAACTGAACCTGCATTCCTGGCTGCCGGAAAACCTGGCCAGCCATACCGAAGAGACAATCAAAAAGAACGAAAGCTTTTCCTTTGAGACCACCACCACCCACAACCGCTCACAACAGCGGCTCAACCTTCTGGTGCGCGGTGGCCCCATTCGGGACGAACACGGGCACTACCTTGGGGCGATGCTGCTGGCCTCGGATCATTCCGACCAGGCGCGGCAGGCAGAACGGGTGCGCTTTCTCGCCGAACACGACAGCCTGACCGGGCTGCCCAATCGGCGGCTGATGGAACAGACGCTGACAACCTGGCTGCAGGATGACAGCGACGAGGTCTCTATCCTGCTGGCCGATCTGGATCATTTCAAACAGATCAACGATACGCTGGGGCATCCGGCGGGGGATGCGCTGTTACAGGTGGTGGCGCGCAAATTTGAAGCCTGCACCAGTTCCTATGTGACGGCGGCCCGACTGGGCGGCGATGAATTTGCCATTCTGGTGCGTGGCAACGACAGCCAAAAACGGATGAGCAATATCGCCAATCGCCTGGTCGAAGAAATGGCCCAGCCACAAGAGGTCAACGGCCAGGTCCTGCACACCGGCATGAGCGCCGGCATCGCCACCCTGTCTGGCCCCCAAAGCACGCCCTCGGAAGGTATTCGCCGCGCCGATCTGGCGCTTTATGAGGCCAAGCGTGGCGGCCGTGGCATGGTCGAGATCTTCCACGAAGACCTAGAGACGATCATCAAACGCAAGAGCCTGCTGGAGCGGGAATTGCGCGCCGCCCTGACCGAGGGGGACATCCGACCAGTGTTTCAGATCCAGACAGATCTGGGCAGCGGCCAGATCATCGGGTTTGAAACCCTGGCGCGTTGGCATCACCGCCAGCTTGGCAGCATTTCCCCAGCCGAATTCATCCCCATCGCCGAAGACAGCGGGTTGATCCGCGATCTTACCTATCAGATCATGATCCAGGCCTTTCACACGGCGGCCCGCTGGCATGATGCCGGGTTTCAGGGCCGGGTGGCGGTCAACCTGTCGCCAAAGCTGTTTGGCACCCAGGTTGATGAATTTGTCAATGACTGCCTCTTTGAAACCAATTGCCCGGCCTCGGCCGTAGAGGCCGAAATTACCGAAACCGTGGTGCTGGCCAGCGGTCAGTCTGCCCTGCGCGAAATCCAGGCCCTGCAGGAACTGGGCGTCACCGTGGCGCTGGATGATTTTGGCATGGGGTATTCCTCGCTCAGCTATTTGCAGAAATTCCCGGTCGACAAGATCAAGGTCGATGCAGCTTTTGTCTCCAAGCTGCCGGAATCCGAAGAAACCCGCGCCATCGTCAGCGCCATCGCCAAGCTGGGCCATGCCCTGGGCATGCGGGTCACCGGCGAGGGGGCGGAAACCGATGAACACCGGCTGCTGCTCAAGGCCTGCGGCGTCGACTATTTGCAAGGCTATTTCGACGGCCCGCCCCTGACCGAACGCGCCGCCACCGCACGGCTGTTTCCGGGACGGCAATCGCGCAGCCTGCGCGGCTAGCGCCCCTGCATTCCCCCTGACCGGGGCGGGCGGGTATGCTCATCAGGGGGGGGCTTCTCCCATGAAGAGTTTTTGAATATCCACAAACGGGTTGCTGGCCAGCAAGGCCTGCACTGCCTGCCAGGGGGCCGGGTCGGCGGCAATATGGTCATAAAGCCCCCGCTCGACCTGGAAATCATTCAGGTGCGTTTCGCTGCTGGCGGAAATCCAGGCCAGGTCGAGCATATCAGCCCGCATCCCCATCAGGCGCAGTTCCACCCCCTCGGCCATCGGGGCCTCGGGCAGGCGGCGCAGCAGGTCCAGCTTGGCCACCTCCCAAAGTGTGTCGTCAAAGCCGATGTCCTGCAGCACCAGCTTTTCGCGCAGGGCCGGCCAGCCAAAGACCAATCGCTGCTGCAGGTCCTGCCCCACGCTCTGGGCTGCGGCGGGGGCCTCGGCGCCATAGCTCAGATCAAACACCGCCTGCGTGTCAGCGACAATTTCCAGATGGTCGCGCAGCTGGCTGGCGGGCAGGGCGGCGATCCACTGATGCCGCCCCACATCCAGATAATTGAAATCCGGCTCCAGCCGAAAGTCATGGCCACATTCACTGCAGGTGGCAGTCTGGAAACGATCCTCCAGAATCTCTGTGCGCAGATCCGGCCGCCGGTCCGCATTGACACTGCCAACCGCCTCATACGTGAACACGGCTGCGCAGTTCGGGCAGGTCAGGTTCATCGGAACAAAAAGTGACATCCTCTACTCCCCTCAGACCAGCGTCTTCAGCCAGGCAACGGCCGGGTGCTGATCTTTTAGTTTTTTGCTGTGATAGGCGGCATATAGCTCTGAGAACCATTCCCCCGGCGCGCGGAACTGATAGCCGCTGATGGCCTGCTTGCGGGCGGCAAAGGCATAGCTGCTCCAGCTGCCCCCATCGTAGCTTTCATGGTAAACCCGGCCTGCGATATTCAGCTTGGCAGCGATGGTGGCACTGGCCCAGGGGTCGTTTGTTGCCCGTGCCATATCCACATGGGCGCAACATTTGCTGCGCCGCTGTTCCCAGATTTCAGGGTCCACATCGGCGGGGCATTCCGGCTGGGCAGGATCGGCATTCCCGCTGGCATATTGTGCCACATAATCAGCATCATAGCTGTAATGCCCGGCGATGGCATCGGCCACGGGTTTGACATTGCCCCCATGTTCCTGCCAGCCGCCATAGGCGGCATTGCCCGCCACCCCCTTCATGAAACTGCGCTGATCATCCACCGCATGCCCCGCTTCATGCAGGGTATTCCAGGAAAAGAAATCCACCTGATCCTGATCGGCCGGTTCGCAATCGGGATCGACCTCGCCCACCTCATGCGGGCGGCCAAAGCCATAGACAGAGCTGAGACTGGCATTGCCCTCGCGCATTACCACCTCTTTGGCATCGCCCCCATAGTAAGAGCCCTCCTGGCTCGCCACATCCTCATAGCCAAAGATCTGCATCGAGGCATTGTCGCGGGTGTCCTGCGGCGGCAGCACCGACATCACCTCATACAAGCGGCGGATATTGGGGCCCTTCTTGCTGCCGTCCGCCACCAGATTGGCGGCCTGGTGGCGTGTCGCATCATCATCCACCGCCGCCGCATAGATGTTGAGCTTACAGCCATATTTGGCCTCAAAGGCCACCCGCAGGACCCTGCGCTGCACCGAGGCATCCAGCCCCTTGATCATCTCATCCAGCTGCTTGTCGCCGTCCGGGCGTTCGAGGATCTTTTTGATATTTGCAGGATCCGGGGCCTTATTGTCGGCCATCTTATCCTTGGCCACCGCATCCACGGCCAGGGCCTGAGCCGTTTTCACATGGGCCTCGGCGCTGTCGTGATCGCGTTTCGACGCCGCCGCCCGGGCCTGCACCACCTCGCCGGACAGGCGTTCCAGATCCGCGCGGATGGCATAGCGGTGTTCGCTGCCCAGCAAGGCCGCATGCTGGGTCTCCAGCGCGTCGCAGTCCTTGAGCAGCTGATCATGACGCGCCGCCATGCGCATCAGCGCATGATGGCGATCCATCACCGTCTCGATTGCGGTGCTGGCCCCGGCCGGATCGCCGCCCGTCCGGGCATCTTTCAGCGCCGCAGCAACCGCCGCCTTCAGCGCATCGGCATCTTCCGCAATGATGCTGTATTTGACAAAGGGCGCGGTGGTGCTGGTGATCCGGGAAATGACCCGCGTCGCCAGTTCTGCCAGATGCTTGTGATGGCTGATCTCCACCTGCAGGGCCTCGCAGGCTTTCAGCGCAGCGGGAATCGCAGCTTTTGCCGCTGCAGGATCTGATGTCAGCTGCTCTTCAACCGCATCAACCTGGCGTTCCGCGGCCTCCAGCCCTTTGGCATATTCCGCCTCGCTTTCCCATTTCAGCGTATCAAAGACCGCGCGCAGATCAGCGATGGCTTTGCTGATGGCTGCGGTATCCCCATCCTCGGCACCATCCAGATCATCGCTGACGGCGGCCAGAGCCGCAGAGTTCCTGGCCGCCGCCAGCGCATCCTCGCAGTCCTGTGGCAGCACATCCAGCAGCGCCTTGGCCTGGTTCATATGGCCCTGGGCGGCCAGCTCCATCATATTGGCGTATTTGCCATCGATCCGGGCAATCAGCGGGGTGATGAACTTGGCCTGGGCATGATCCTTGACCGCCTGGATCCTGGTTGCAGCCGCCTGGCTCCCATCGACAAAGAGCTTATAGCTCTTGCAGGCATCGATCACCGGCTGGCAGTCGGTGGCCAGGGCCTCCATTTCAGGGCGGGCCGTGTCAAAACGGCGCTTGGGCACGGCGGTTTCGGCATGGGCCTGGCTATAGCGGGTCCGCAGGGCCGCGGCCTGGGCAGTCAGCCCGGCATTGGAGGAAACCCGTCCCGCCTCGGTCTCGGCCTCCTGCACCTTGGCTTCGGCGGCGGCGCGCTTGGGGTCATAGGCGGTACGGGCCGCCAGAATGGCCTTGCCGCGATCGATGGCAAAAGAATCGTCATTTGCCACCTTGCTGGCCGCCGCAAAGGCGCGCTGCTGCAACAGATTGGCAATCTTCACCTTGGCGGCGGCGATTTCGTCGCGCTCTTTCTGCACCAGCGGATCGCCCGCGATATTGACCTCATCATCATAGATCCATTCCTGACGGCGCTGGATCGCGGTGACGTAATCCGCCCGCACCGCCTCATAGGCGGAGCCACGTTTGGCATCTGCTTTCAGCTTGGCCAGTGCCGCCGCATATTTGCCTGCGGCCCAATCGGTATCAAAACTGGCGCGAAACCCTGCCACCTTGTCCACCTCGATCTGCAGGCTTTCCTTGGCATCAATCGGATTGGTATAGGTCAACGCCTTGTCGCGGCTGCGGATAAGACGGCGTTCAGAGGCCGCAAGCCTGGTCTTGAGCGGCCCGGCCGCGATATAGAGCGCCAGCTTCTTGCGCGCGCCCGGCACCAGAGCCTGAGCCGCATTTAGCTTTTCCAGCCCGGTGGCAAAATCCAGCCCCGGCGCAACCACCGCCTGATCCGCGGCCGTCAGCAGTGCATTGATCGCCTGCAAATCGCTGGCCAGACAGCTATCATTGGCGTCGCTGCCAGTCTTGAGCTCCGTCTCGACTGCCGGGCGAATGGCGCTGCGCAGGCTGTCAAAGGCGCCTTTGCAGGCCGCCTGTTGCAACACCGCCTCCAGCTGCTTGATCGCCGCGTCCAGATGCGCCCGCACCGCGTCCAGATCGGGGCTGGCCCCCATCGAGGCGGTCCGGCCCTTTTGTGCCTTGGCCGCGGCGGCGGCGCGCAGGGTGGCAAATGTGCCGTCATCCTTGCCTGCGACAAATTTTTCCAGTTCGCCATAGTTCTTGAAGGCCGCCACCACATCGGTATCAACCGCCGCCAGCACATCGTCCTTTTTCAGCTTGGCCATCTCGGCCCGCATCTCGATGAGGGTCTTGGCCACATCCGCCGTTGCATCCCCTGCGATGATGCTTTCCTTTGCGCTTTTGTAATCGCGCGCCGCCGCTTCGGTGCTGGCCTGGCGCAACTGGCTGTCACAGATGGCCAGTTCATCAACCGCCGCCGCAGCATCGGGCAGTTTGCGCAGTTCTTTCAGCCGGGCCACCAGCGCATCGCGCCTGGTCTTATAGGCAAGATAATCATCGGCCCGGGTCTTATAGGCGGGCCAGTCGCCCTGATTGGCCGCCAGGATCCGGGTGGCGCTGTCAAATTTGCGCATAATCGCATCCGAGGCAGCACTGGCAGAGGCGGCCTCCATCCGGGTGATCACATCGTCGATGCCCGCCTTGCCGGCATGGGCCTTGAAATCATTCAGCTTGGCATCAAAGAGCGCGCGCATATCCACATAGGCCTTGGCCTTTTTACCGCGCGCCTCAAGGTCATTGCATTCGCGCCGCGCTAGCGTCAGCTTTTCAGCCGCCTGCACCACATCCGGTTCCACCCCCGGCTGACAGGCATCATAGGCTGCCTGACAGCGGTCAATCCCCGCCTGCAACAGCGCCTTCACATTCGCGGGCAGGGCGTTGAGCTTGGTCAGGGCAGTGTTCACCTTGCCCAGAAGAAAGGTTGTGTCCCCCTCACGATCAAGCAGCAGATCCACCTGATCGGCCAGCGCGGGGATCTTGTTCAGCAGCCGGACCGCCGCCTCGTAGTCTTCACCGGCGGCCTTGGCGACGGCCTCGTCATAGGTGGTTCCCAATTCATCAATGCAGGCTTGGATCGGTGCCCGGGGGGAGGCCTTGGTGCGGCGCGGGGTGACCAGCACCAGCCGGTCGGCCTGGATCGCCCGGTAATGGGCAAGATCATCGGCCAGAACCTCCAGCGCATCGCCCCGGCTGAGGAAAGAGACAATACCGCTGGCCGCCTTTTTGAAGTCGAACCTGGCTGCCTCGGCTTCGGCTGCGCTGATCTCTGCCTCCATCTCGGCCAGCTTGGTCTTGACCGGATCAACATTCTTCAGCGCATGGGCCTTGATCGGCACCAGACGGGCGGCAAACAGCGGATGCTGCTGGTCCCAGGTCTGCTTGTCCAGGGTCAGCTGTTTGATCTGTGGCTCAAGATCGCCCAGCAGCCCCTCGGCCGCTTTGGCAGCCTGCTCGATCTCTGTGGCCTTTTTCTCCGGGTCCGGGCTCAGCAGTGCCTCAGCCTGGTGCAGCACAGTGGCCCAATCCTCTGGGCTGGGGCTGCCAAAGGCAGCGATCAGCCCTTCAATCCGGGTCAGCCCGCCCCGGGCCGCATCAATTTTTTCCAAAGCCTGCTTTTTCACCGGGTCATCGGTGCTCTGCGCCAGTGGATCGGCCTCTGGTGCGGCTTTGGGACTGGCTGTGGGACTGGCCTCCGGGGCTGCCTTCGCAGCCACTTCAGGTGCCGCCTCCGGTTCCGCCACCGGAGGAACTTCTGGCGGAGCCGCTGGAGGAGCTTCAGGCGCCGCCTCCGGTTCCGGTCCACTCTCTGGGGCGACAGCTTTCTTCTGCGGCGGGGCCGGGGGGCTGGTCGGACCGGCGGCGGTCCTCCCTGGTTTGACCTTTTGCCCAGAGGCCGGTGTCGTCTCACTGTCCAGAAGCGGGCGCAGACGGCCTGCAATCATATTGGCGGTGTCAAAATCGCCACTCCGGGCCGCCTTCAGCGCCATTTCCCAGGCCGCCGCAACCTTGGCGGCACGCGGGTCATCGCGGTTCTGCAGATCGGCCACCACAGGACCATAGCGCGCCACGGTCTTGTCCCAGGCGGCCCCAGTCTGGGCGCTGTCATCCCCGGCCTCCATGGCCTCGGCGGCGGCATTCTTGGCGGCAACAGCCGCCTGCGACAGCAGCGCCGAAAGCGGCCCGACGGCTTTCAGCGCCGCCCCAAAGTCCCCCTCGCGGGCCTTGCCCTTGGCAAAGTCCCAGACCGCCTTGATCTTGTCGAGATCCCCATGACCGGCTGTCAGGGTCTTTTGCACATGCGGGTCCAGCTTGACAAAACTCGCCTGCCAGCGCGCGGCCTGCGGATCGGTGCTCTCGGGACTGGGCGGAGTACTGGGATCAGAACTGGGGGCAGAATCCGCCTTGGATTTTTCGATCTGCTGCAGCGCCTTTTCGAGTTTGTCCAGCAGTCCCGACGCCTTGGCAGGATCGCCCTTGGCCAAATTCTGCACCGCCAGGGTCAGCCCCTCGATCAACTTGGCGCGCACCGGCCCGTCCTCCAGGGCGGCAATGCCCTGCTGCAGGCCCTTGCTGCGCGCCTTCAGCGCCGCAAGCTCTGCCGCCGCCTCTGGGCTGGGGGCGTCCTGCGCGGCCGCAGGCGCATCAGGGGCGGGAGCCTCCGGAGGCGCGGTCGCAGGGGTCGGGGCTGGATTTGCCGCCTGATCTTCGGCCTGATCTTCGGCATCCAGCGTGAATTCCGCCTCGCCGGGGGCCTGCACCGCCAGCTTCATCGTCAGATCATTGCTGCGAAAGAAGAGACGGAAGTTTTTCACCAAACCGGCCGGCGGATCACTGCGGCAGGCCAGTTTTACCACCTGGCCATCCACCGTCAGGGTGCCGTAGCAAGATTTTTTCGGCTGCACGCCCGGCATTTTCTTGACCTGCAACAGCAGTTTGTCGCCGCCCCGCTCTTTATGCATGATCAAGGCGCAGTCTTCCGGCTTTTTACCCAGGGCCAGTGCAAAACTCAGTTCTTTGTTGCGGGCCAGTTTGAGCTTTTTCTTCAGTTCCTGCGCGGATTCCTTGTCTAACGGCACAACATCCCCCCAACCAATTAACAGATAACAAACATAAAATTCGACAATACCGGGGCCGCAACACGACGCCATCCCCGCCAAGATGCACTCAGATCCCGGTTCGGTCCAGTTTTTTACCACCCCGCAAGGGCAGCCCCCCGACAGGACGGGATCAGCAAGCCGACGAGAGCAGCGCCGCAACAGCAAAGACAGAGAAGGGCCGACGGCCAAAACGCAGACGCGGGGCCCTTGGGCCCCGCGTCTGGTAAAGAGTTTGGTACTGAAAAGAACTTGTCGACACACCACCACTCACGGTTAAGCAAAACTGTCGGACTCATCATGAGTTTAGGCACTAGCCTTCAGGTGTCAATATGATACTTTACCCGCTCCCCTGTTTGCCTTTGGGCTGTTTACTTTTTCGGCATCTTCGCAGACACGGTCCATCCTGGCGATCTCCGCCTCGCAATCAGACCCAGCACGTTTCCAAAGTTGGCACTGTGCTGGGGCAAGGGCTGCACGGTTTGGAGAACGGCACCAAAGATGTCACTGATTTAAAGTTAGAAAGATCATGTCTGAAATTTCAAAACTGCTGGAACTGAGAAAACTGCTCTTGGACATGGAAGATTCCATGGGCCTGCAAGATCTCTCCACGGTTGAACGCGACATCTATTATGTGGCCAACGACCATGCCCGCAGCGCAGGCACGGTGAAAACCACCACCCTGCAGGACCATGCCCTGCTGGCCAATGTATCACGGCCAACCTTTTTCCGGGCGCTCAAATCCCTGCAGGGCAAGGGGTATCTGGAACACTGCAAGGACTCTGTCCGGGGCTATTATACCGTTAAAACCCCGGCGAAATAGCCCTCGGGGGGAAACTGCGAAAGGGCTAAATTGGCACGAGGAAAAACAGGGGCATTGCAAAGGCTGGCCACAGAGACATGCATTGTCTCGCTGGCCTATCTGAGTGCTTTCTTTGCCACCTTTGAAATCCTGATGCCGCTGCAAAACCTGTTTTTTGCCAAATCTGCCCATTCTGCCAGCCTGTTGTTCCTGCCACATGGGGTGCGGGTGCTAACGGCCTGGCTGCTGGGCTGGCGCGCACCGCTGGTGCTGCTGCCGGGGGTGAGTTTTGTCTTTTTCTATGTGGCCGGCTGGGGGGCGCTGACGCCAAGCCGACTGGCCGCCATTGCCATTGCTGTCTGCATCCCCACCCTCTGTTTCCAGCTGCTGCGCCTGCTGGGCCACGATCTGCGCCCCGCCCCGGGCAAGCCCCCCTGCTGGCCCTGCATCATGGCGGTTGGGCTGATGATTGCCATCGCCACCTCGCTGCTGACCAACTATGCCTTTGGCAGCCCACCGATGGATTATGCCGCCTATCTGATTGGCGATATCGGCGGATTGTTTTTCCTGATGCTGATATTGATGGTGATCTTTCGCAGGCTGCGCAGCTACGGCCTCTAGAGCCTGCGCCCGGCCTGTGCGACGATGCCCGGCCTGCACGCCTCGGTGCTATCAGCCGGGTTTGCGCACCGTGCTCTCGCCTGGGCGTTCAACCTGCCTGGCGCAGGGCACCCCCCAGGCCTGTGTCCTGACCTGTGTCCTGACCTGCGTCCTGATCTGCCAGTATGGCCCCCGCGGCCAGTTCTGTGCGGAACCCGCCAAGCGCCGCATCCATCGCCTGCGCCTCTTGGGACAGGCCAATACTGGAAGAGGTGACCTCCTCAAACAGGGCCGCGTTCTTGGCGGTGGCATCGTCCAGATTGCTCATCGCCGCATTGATTTCCTTCAGGCTGCCCGATTGTTCCGAAGAGGCGCGAGAGATTTCCTGCATCAGGGCCGCAGCCCCGGTGACCGAGGTCGAAATCTCGCCGATGACCTCGCCGGTGCGGGCCACCAGATCGGCGCCCATCTCGACGTTTTCGCCGCTTTCAGCCACCAGGCTGGCGATCTCGGTGGCCGCTTCCTTGGAGCGATGCGCCAGGCTGCGCACCTCTGAGGCCACCACGGCAAAGCCCTTGCCCACCTCGCCGGCCCGGGCCGCTTCGACCCCGGCATTCAGCGCCAGAAGATTGGTCTGCTGGGCGATACTGTCGATCATGCCGATGATCTGGGAAATCTTGTGCGAACTCTCCTTGATGCTCTCCATGGCCGCATGGGTGCGCTGCACCACATCCAGGCTTTCGCTGGCATTGCGGCGGGCCAGCTCGACCGAGGCCGAGGCCTCGCCAGAGGCGGTGGCCGTCTGGGCAATCGAAACCGACAGCTGGTTCACCGCCGCCGCCGTGCCGGCCAGGGTCTGGGCGGTGCGTTCCGAACGTTCCGACAGATCCCGCGAGGCGGCAGAGATTTCCGAGGTGCCGCCGGCAATCGATTTGCCGCTGAGGCTGAGGCTGCTGACCGATTTGGCCAATCCTTCCAGCGCCGCGTTGAAGTCATCGCGCAGCTTGGCATAGCCGGCGCTCATCTCATCCTGGATGCGAATGGTCAGATCACCCTGCGACAGCTGTTCCAGCCCCCGCCCCAGGGCGGCAACTGCAGCGGTCTGATCGGCCTGGCGCTTTGCCCGCTCGGCCTCGGCGGTCCTGGAGATCTGCTCTTTTTCCACCAACCCGTCACGGAACACCGACAGCGCCCGGGCAATACGGTAGATTTCATCGCTGGCCCGCTCGAACCCGGTCACCGGGCTCAGATCGCCCTCGGCCAGATGTTCGGTGGTTTCGCTGATCCTGGCCAGGGGCCGGGTGATCAGCAGCCGGGTCAGCAGCAGGGCCAGGATCACCACCCCGGCCGAAAGCAGCATCAACAGCTGCATGCGTTGCTGGGCGCGGGTCATGTCCTGGGTGATCCCATTGGCCATTTCGGCAATTTCAGCCTGGCTGACGGCGCCCAGTTCAGAGGCATGACGGGCAATGCTCAAGACCACCTCGGCGGTCTGCTGCGAAGCCAGGCCAGCGGCCTGATCCGCCTTGAGCGACCCCACCTGAAACGCCGCAACCCCCTGGGCCGGATCGGCCAGGGCAATCAGGCCTTCCAGTTCAGGTGCCAGGCTGCCATCGGCAAAATCAACATAGCTGGCCAATGCCTCGGCGGCCTTTTGAAACGGCGCGATACTGGCTTCTGCCTCGGCGACATCCGTCGCGGCAATCACATCCAGTGCGGCCAGCTGAAAGGCGCTGATGGCACCGTTCACCCGCAAGAGTTCATGCAGCACCCCGACCTGATTATCCAACAGGTCCTGAATAGCCGCTTCATTGTTGTCACTGGCCTGGCTGGCGGCGATCGACAGGGTAAAGACCATCTTGTCCAGGGCGCGCGACAGCGGCGCCGAACTGGTCCGGCGCGCCTTCATCACGACTTTTCGGTTTTCCTTTTGATCCTTGCGGCTGGCGTTCAAGGTGCCTTTGAAAACCTCGACCCCGGCCCGGACCTGCTTGGCGCCAAAGCCATCCAGGCCGATCTCTTCCAGCTGATCCATCACCGGCTCCAGATGGGCCAGGGCCTGCGTCGCCATTTCCTCCAGCGCCTTGCGGGTTTTCACATCCCGCACATGGCCAAGCGCCAGGGCCGCGCCCGACAACAGGTTGATATCGCCGCGCGCTTCCAGCAGGGCCTGCAAGCCGCCGAACTGTTTTTCCACCAGATCGCTCAGCACGCCATCCACCTGCAGGATGGTCTCGCCGCCGCCCTGCATCAGATTGCTATAGGCAATATCGGCCACCCCCAGCAATTTTGCCTGGAGGGCTTCGCTATAGCCCTGCAGCTCGGCGGTCTGAGTGTCGATCCAGGCCCGGTTGCGAAAGGCGCTGTTGCGCGCGGTCAGCAGGCTTTGCAGGGTCTCGCTGACCTCGACGGCCTCCGCCCGGAACCGCGTCTGGGCACTGGCGGGCAGAGTGCCGATACTGGCGTCCAGATCGGCCGCAGCCTGGGCCACGCTCTCTTTGGCGCTGGCCAGATCCTCCGCGTTCTGGGACAGCAGAATCCGGGTCATGGCATTTTTGCTCTGGTTGGCGGCCACCCCCAGCCTCTGGCTCATCTCCAGCTGCGGCAGCTTTTGCCCCGACAGCTGCTGCATCTGGCTGCCCACATCGGTAAAGACCAGCGAGACCAGCACCCCGCTCACCGCCGAAGCCGCCCCCATGGCCAGGAGGATCAGAGTGATCTTGGCGCCAATGCTGGAAAAGGGCCGCCATGCACGGGTTGCCTTGGCAGGTTTTGCTGCCGCTTTGTCTGCTGTCATGATCTCTTTTGCCTTCCCTACTCGGTGCCACCCGTCACGCGGGCCGCGGCACGGCCTGGGCCAGATCACCCCAAGCGGGAGGCAGGCCTTTCACAGCCAAGCCACAAGAGAGTAAAAAAACCATGAGGGAGGGCAGGAAAGCCATGAAACTTTTAGCCACTCTTGGACCCAGCGCCCAGCAAATGGGCAAGGGGAACAGGCCTGTTTCATATCCCAAAAGGCAAAGGTGAGCCATATGCCGCCTCGGCAAGAAGGCGCTGGATTTTGCAACCTATGACCAGTTGCAAAACGGGCGCCTCAAACGCCCCGGCCTCGATCTTTGCTAGCCACCAGTCTTCAATTCTACGGTGTTCTTGCATGCTCAGTTGCGTATAGATCGCTCTCATGCGATAGTCATCACATTAGATAACACATTGTTTTTAGCAAAAGTATCAGTTGAGGGTAGCGCGTGCCCCAGCTGAGGAAATTACAGTGATAATCTGTGTTATGCAAAATTGTCTGATATTCCGTTCCGTCACATGGCATTGGCAGATTTTGTTGGATTGTTTGAGGTTCAACATGAGGCATTCATGCATAGGTTCGAGTCGACAATTCGCTTTGCCACCCCGCTTGTGTCGAGCGTTAAACCTCAGCGCCTTAACCTTTATTCCTTTTGTCGTCCCTTGACGTTTTCCCCAGGAGAGCGGGAATTGTCTGCGTCTTCTGGCAAGGTCAGTACTGGAACTAGATCCGCTTTGTTCTTGATCAGGTCGGCGACTGTGCTGCGATCTAGGACGCTTAGAAATGCATCGACTGCTTCGGCAAAGACCCATTGCAGCCCGCACTGGGGTTGGATCAGGCATTATCCACAATTGGCGGTTTCGAAGCTTTCTTCCATGATCCGCACCACTTGCCCAACATTGATGTTGTCAGCCAGACCTGTCTTCAAGGTTGGATGCATCTTAGCACACTTTCCAATTTTGTCGGACCACTTCAAGTTTCCGGATCATTTGACTATGTCGCGTTTAGCCGCCTTTCATATTATCGTACTGGGGGCCGTGCCCTAACGCAGGTTGCGTTGAATTTCTTGCGATTATGCGCGTTCAGACCTTATTGAAAAGCGCCGGGAGCTAATGCGAATGTGGTCGCAGTTCGTTACATCCCGGTGCAGCTAGAAGGCCGAAAATGCAGATCATTGCCATAAATGAACCAGAGCTCTGCTATCTCGGGCTATTCCGAATGGCCCTCAGTGAGACCAACTTGGAAGAGCGCCTAACAGCCATAACGGCAGTGCGGCATGATGTGATCGGTGGACGCCTTGAACTCTTGCCAGACGGGACGGACGGCGGCTGGGTAAATGAGCCGGAAAATGCCAACTTGGCCCTTTGGGTCGCCAAAACGTCGGTAGTCCGGCATGAAGCTACCCACATGCTTGCCGATATCCAGCGGCGATATGAGGATAGGAACGAACGCAAGCTCAACGTTGCCGAGCACATCGGAAAGCTCGTTTACCTTTCTATTCAGGATCAGAAAAATCAAGGGCTTCAAGTACGAGGCGGAATACTTGAACAAGTTTCAGACATCGCAAAAGAAAATGGCATCCGTGGCGCCAGGGACAAGGACACCCTGCGCAAAATATGGAATGCCTATCGGGGCGTCGTACATTTGGGCATAGCAATGGATTATTGCGAAGAAGCCGCAGACCCGGCTCTAAATGTCCTGCATGTTGCAGAACACTTCAGGAAAGCGCTGTGTGAAAACGCACCCCAGAAGACCAAAGATCCCTATGTGGATCAAGGCGATCAAATTTCCTTTGCATACAAATCAGACACTTGGGGACCCCGATTTAGAGATCGGGGACTGCCGTTCACCGTCGGGTAACTGCACTTCATTCGTCGTAACCGAAAACGACGAAAGGAGAGCAAACAATGCCCAACCTCTTTGAAAACACACGAAACTACACCCTGGATGACCCAGAACTAAACATTCTGGGGGACCGGGACAAGCTTGCCCAGTGGCGACACAAGAACCATGGTCCAGCGTACTATAAATTAGGTCGCAAGGTGCTCTATCGCGGATCAGATTTGAATGCCTGGGTCGAGGCACATCGCGTCGATCCAAGCCAAAGCGGTGATTTCTGATGGCAGTGATCCACAACAACGCTCCCGCTACACTAGATCTATTCAGGGATATGGAACTCGAAGAACAAAGCTCAATGCACTCCTCCGGCTCGCAAAGGCGCCCGGCAACGGGGAAACGTAAAAAGACACCTCCCAAGGGCAAAAAAAACACCGCAGATAATTTAATCAAAGAATGTTACCTCACGGTCAAAGAGGTGGCGCATCGATACGGCGTTTGCCGCCAAACCCTTTGGCGCTGGGAAAAGAACAAGAAATTTCCGCCGCGGGTGAAGCTGTCAGCAACAACGGCGCGGTGGAGACTTTCTGATCTTACCGCCTTTGAGGCAACGCTATCTGGCGGCCTACCAAAAGCCGAAAGGCCACCCGTTCACCGCCTGCTCTCAAAGCGGGAGAACTAGACATGAGCCGCTCCTATCGCAAGATTCGCCCCACAGTCTCCATGGTCTATTCTGTCACCGAGGTGCAGGCGCTCTATGACGTATGCCGCAACACCGTTTCAAACTGGGTCAGTAACGGCTTGAAGCCATCTGACAACACGTTGCCACAATTATTCCGAGGTGCAGAACTCAAGCGCTTTCATGCCGCGTACACCGCTCGCAAACAGCAGCCCCTGCGCTTTGGAGAGTTCAAATGCTTGAAGTGTGGGTATCCCGGTTTTCCGGACGTGAATTCAGTTACCCTTATAGCCGATGGTAATCGTGCCACCAAGGCCTATGCAACGTGTTGCAACTGCAGTGGCAGAGTGCTGAAGTTACTTGGTGCAACGGAATGTGACAAAGTAAAAGAATGCATCGAAACCAACACCAGCCTAGCACAAATAGACGAAGAGAAAGGTCAGCCTTCGGCCCGTGTTGGGAAAGATACGGCATCTCAAGACATGGAATGGTTCCCAACCAATGACAGGATCATCCACGATTGGCAGGCCTATGCGGGGCGCTATGATCCCAAAACCGTCCAGGCACACCTCATCAGCATCCGTGACTTTGAGCGTTTTTTGGGTGGGCAGTCTTTCGAAAAGGTAAGGCCAAAAGATGCGGGGGCCTATCGTGATCATCTGGTAAAAATACGTGAACGAGCCAAAGCCGATGGTGGCCTGAGCAATTCGACCGTTCGACACAGGGCATCGCACCTTGCATCCTTTTTCAGATGGCTCAGAGGACAGAGTGGATATCGGCGCCTCAGCGCGGGAATACCAGATTACTTCGCCCTGCCACGTAGCACATCCGCGCAACCGCTTGAGAAGGGGAAACGCCCCTTTCCATCCATGCAAGATGCTTGGCATATGGTCGAATTAATGCCGGACCAAACGCTTGTGCAACGGCGAGATCGATCTATGGTTGCTTTTGCGTTCATAAGTGGCCTCAGGGCAGGCGCACTGACATCTTTGCGGTTGAAACACCTGAACCCGCAGGGACAAACGGTTGTACAGGACGCCCGCGATATGCGCGCCAAGAACGGCAAGAGCTATCGAGCGAGGTGGTTCCCTAGAACGGATCAATTCCAAACGGTATTCCTCGCCTGGCTCCAGGAACTGGAAAAACTTGGTTTTCAGGATCAAGACGCCCTATTTCCTGAGATAAAGGATCTTGTCCGTCAACGGCAGGGTTCACCCCCTGTTGCAACCCTAAGCTCTAGCAGGACGCTGCAAGCCGCCTTCGCTCGTGCGTCAAAGCCACTTGGAATGAACTATTCGCCTCATTCTGCCCGGCATGCATTGAAAGCGCTGGGCGCGCGAGTCTGCCGCACGCAAGAGGAACGCAAAGCCTGGTCGATGAATTTGGGCCACGCTGATGAGGCGATCACCGAAAGGCACTATGGCAAGATGTCAGCCGCGCGCAGTCGTGCGATTGTTGAAGCGCTAAGCTCAGATGAGGTGTTCACTGAAGAAGAAAAAGAGATAATCATCGATTACCACGAAGGCCGATTTGCGCGCGGGAGCGACGCATATCGAACAGCACGCAGACTGGCAGACAAGCGAGAGAAGGCCCGAGGGGACGATAACGTAATCGAATGAAATGGTGGCAATGGCCAAGCAGTAGAGGTGGTAGGCTGGCCGACCGGATGACTGGTCCCAGCCTATTCCGTTGAAAAACTCGTCCCAGTAGCCGCGTTGAATAGCTCACGAGATTGAGCGCGCGTTGCCTCGCCTCTCTTCAGCAGGCGATTTTTGGTGGTGGCAGGAGCTTTGCGAGCTTTCGGAGGTTCCGGGCGGTTGCTGCGAGGTGGAATTCGTCGCGCGCGCCGAGAGGGCCCCGCAATCGAAGACGGTTCAGCCCCAGGATCCGCTTCAGATGGGCGAACAGCATCTCAACCTTCTTCCTCAGTTTGCAGGAGATCGCATATTCCGTGGTCTGGGGGCTGACCCCTGCCGAGCTGCGCATCTGGCAGGGCGGCAGCTGGGGGCTGGTGCAGGCACAGACCCAGAACCTGGATCAGATCGGCGTCAACACCAGCGCCGATAGCACCAATCGGCTTGCCCTTGCCGCTGATGCCAGCCTGTTCAGCCATGCCGGCCTGGGCACCGCCAGCCCCAGCGCCCATCTGGAGATTGCCGGCACCGGGTCGGATTATCTGCTGGCAGGGGATGGTGGCGGCACCGGGTTCCGGCTGGCCGCTGATGGCAATGGCAGCTGTGAGAGCGCCTGGTCAGGCAGTGGTGCCGATTATGCGGAATGGTTTGAATGGCTGGATGGCAACCCGGCAGGCGAGGACCGACGCCGGGTCTCGGTGGTGCTGGAGGGGGCCTGCATCCGCCCGGCCCGTGCGGACGAGGATCCCATCGGCGTGGTCAGTGCCGCCCCGGCGGTGATTGGCGATGGCGACATGGATGAATGGAAACAGCGCTGGCTGCGCGATGATTTTGGTGCGCCGCTCTTGGGCCCGGGTGGGGCCCGGCGGGAAAACCCCGCCTATGATCCCAGCCGCCCCTATCAGCCACGCAGCCAGCGCCCGGAATGGGGGCTGGTGGGGCTGTTGGGCAAGCTGCGCCTGCGCGCAGGCCAGCCCCATAGCGCCTGTTGGCTGCCGATGCGCCAGATCTCTGGCGAGATCGAGGAGTGGCTGCTGCGCTGATGATCCCCCCAGGGTCGACCCCGGGGCAGCCCCCCGCCGCCCGCGCGCCTAGCCCTTGGCCCCCTGACCACGGGCATAAAGATCCTCATAGCGCAGGATGTCATCCTCGCCGAGATAGCTGCCGGTCTGCACTTCGATCAGCACCATGGGCAATTTTCCGGGGTTTTCCATCCGGTGCACCGCCCCCAGCGGGATATAGACCGATTGGTTTTCGCTCACCAGCTTGACCTCACCGTCTACCGTCACCTTGGCGGTGCCCTCGACCACGATCCAATGTTCCGAACGGTGGTGATGGCTTTGCAGCGACAGGGCCGCGCCGGGATGGACATGGATGCGTTTCACCTGAAAGCGGCTGCCCTGGGCCAGGCTTTCGAACCAGCCCCAGGGGCGGTGATCCTTGGGGAATTCCGTGGCCTGTTTGGCGCCTTTTTCTTTCAGCGCCGCCACCGCCAGTTTCACATCCTGCGCCCGCGAGGCATCGGCCACCAGCACTGCGTCGGGCATCGCCACCGCAATCACATCGCGCAGGCCGATGCCCACCACGGCAAGGCTCTCCTCCTCAGAACGCAGCAGGCTGTCATGACAGTCAATTGCGGTAGCACTGCCACTGGTCACCACGCCCTGATCATCCGCCGCGCTTTCGCGCCAGACCGCGTCCCAGCCGCCAAGATCGGACCAGCCGGCCGCAAAGGGCACCACGGTCAGGTTATCAACCTTCTCCATCACCGCGTAATCGATCGAGATATCTTCCAGGGCCTGCCAGGCGGCAGGGTCAAGACGGAAGAAGCCAAGGTCGCTCTCGGCGGCGGCAATCGCCGTCTCCACCGGCGCCATCAGGCCTGGAGCATGGGCGCGAAACGCCGCAAGGATCGCCTTGACCGAAAATAGAAAGATGCCGGCATTCCACAGGAACCTGCCCGAAGAAAGCATCGCCTCGGCGGTCTGGGCATCGGGTTTTTCGACAAAGCGCTGCAGATCAATGGCGCGCGGGGTGAAATCGGGGGAAAACGCAATGGGGCCGCCCGCCAGCTCCAGATAGCCATAGCCGGTTTCCGCATGGGTCGGCTTGATGCCAAAGGTGACGATCTGACCGGCGCGCGCGGCGGCCTCGCCAGCCGCAACCGCGGCGCGAAAGGCCGCAGCATCGGGCACCACATGATCGGAAGGCGCCACCAGCATCAGCCCATCGGGATCACTTTGTTCCAGATAAAGCGCCGAGGCCAGCACCGCGGGCGCGGTGTTGCGCCCGGCAGGCTCGATCAGGATGGCCCCAGGATCAATGCCCACCTCTGCCAGCTGTTCGGTGACAATAAAACGGAAATCGGAATTGGTCAGCACCATCGGCGCGGCATATTCCGCCCCCGACAGCCGCTGCGCCGAGGCCTGAAACAGGGTCGTATCGCCCACCAGCGGCACAAATTGCTTGGGGTAGCTTTTGCGCGACAGCGGCCAGAGCCGGGTGCCCGACCCGCCACAAAGAAGAATGGGAGTGATCATGGCTGCCCCTTTTGCAATCACATATTTAGCCTATTTGGCCCGCAGGTTATCCAGCCCCTGCTCCAGGAACCAGTCATAAGTGGTCCGAATGCCCACTTCCAACGGGATCCAGGCACGCCAGCCCAGCCGATCCAGCCGGGTGACATCCATCAGCTTGCGCAGGGTGCCATCGGGTTTGCTGGGATCCGTCAGGATCTGGCCGGTAAAACCGGTGACCCGCGCCACCATCTGCGCCAGCTCCAGAATGCTGACATCCACGCCCGACCCCACGTTGATATGGCTCAGCATCGGCGCGGTCTCGCGGCTATAGGTCCCAGCATCGAGATCCATCACAAACAGCGAGGCCGCCGCCATGTCGTCCACATGCAGGAACTCGCGCATCGGCTTGCCAGACCCCCAGATCGTGACCTCTTGCAGCCCCGCCTGTGCCGCCTCGTGGAAGCGGCGAATGAGGGCCGGCAGCACATGGCTGTTTTCCGGGTGGAAATTGTCGCCCGGCCCATAAAGATTGGTGGGCATCACGGATCGGTAGTCGACACCATATTGCCGGTTGTAACTTTCACACAGCTTGATGCCCGCGATCTTGGCCACCGCATAGGGTTCATTTGTCGGCTCCAGCGTGCCGGTCAGCAGCGCATTCTCTGCCATCGGCTGTGCTGCCGCCTTGGGGTAGATGCAGGAAGAGCCAAGCTGCAAAAGCTTTTTGACACCTGCGGCATAGGCCTGATGGATCACGTTGCATTCGATCATCAGGTTTTCATAGATGAACTGGGCCGGGTAGCTATTATTGGCAATTATGCCACCCACCTTGGCCGCAGCCAGAATGACCTGATCGGGTTTTTCTGCCTGGAAAAAATCCTGCACCATGGCCTGATTGGTCAGGTCCAGATCGGCGCTGGTCCGGGTCAGCAGCGTCAGATCTTCGCCTGCCGCGCGCCGCGCCTGCAACTGGCGCAGGATCGCGCCGCCCACCATGCCGCGATGGCCTGCCAGATAAACCTTCATCGCCCTAGCCTTCCAGACTCACCGGCAGATCCATGCCGTGTTCTTTCAGCAGCGCATGGCGCCGGGCCAGCTTCAGATCCTCGCGCACCATTTCAGAGCACATGTCCTGGACGGTGATTTCCGGCACCCAGCCAAGTGTCTCGCGGGCCTTGGTGGGATCGCCCAACAGGGTTTCCACCTCGGCGGGGCGGAAGTAGCGCGGATCAATCCGCAGCAGCACATCGCCCACCTTCAGCGCCGGGGCCGCATCACCTTCAATCGCCGCAACAGTGGCGATCTCATCAAGGCCGGTGCCGGTGAAATCCAGGGTGATGCCCAGTTCGGCCGCCGACCAGATGATGAACTGGCGCACCGAATATTGCTTGCCGGTGGCGATGACAAAATCATCCGGCCTGTCCTGCTGCAGCATCATCCACTGCATGCGCACGTAATCCTTGGCATGGCCCCAGTCGCGCAGCGCGTCGATATTGCCCATATAAAGACAGTCTTCCAGCCCCTGCCCGATATTGGCCAACCCGCGGGTGATCTTGCGGGTGACAAAGGTCTCGCCGCGGCGCGGGCTCTCGTGGTTGAACAGGATGCCGTTGCAGGCATACATGCCATAGGCCTCGCGGTAGTTCACGGTGATCCAATAGGCGTACATCTTGGCCACCGCATAGGGGCTGCGCGGGTGAAACGGCGTGGTCTCGCGCTGCGGCACCTCCTGCACCAACCCGTAAAGTTCCGAGGTGGAAGCCTGATAAAACCGGGTCTTTTTCTCCAGCCCGAGAAAGCGGATCGCCTCCAGCAGGCGCAGGGTGCCCATGGCATCGACATCCGCCGTGTATTCCGGGCTTTCAAAAGACACGGCAACATGGCTTTGCGCGCCCAGGTTATAAACCTCGTCGGGCTGCACTTCCTGCAGGATCCGGGTCAGGTTCGAGGTATCGCTCAGATCGCCGTAATGCAGTTTGAAACGGGCGTGATCGGTATGGGGATCCTGATAGATATGATCCACCCGCTGGGTATTGAACGACGAGGCCCGGCGCTTGATACCATGCACCTCATAGCCTTTTTCCAGCAGAAACTCTGCCAGATAGGACCCATCCTGGCCGGTCACACCGGTGATAAGCGCTCGTTTCATACCTCTTCCCTCTTTTGTCGGCCTGCCAGCTGCAGCCTGCCGGGCCACAGCTGACATGGCAGCGGCCCCCGCACCCGAGACCTACGAGGCAGGCGAACAGAGTGCAAGCGCCCCGACCCGCCTGATCGGCCTGATTTTGCGCCGCCCGCTCTCGTCAGGGGGGGCGATCTCGGCTAGGGTCAGCCCCGCAAGAGCCGTCATGACAACAGAAAACCCATCCATGGACCGCGTTGCACGAATAGCGCGTGGGCCGTATTTGCCCCTTTCCCAGGTTCTTTATACGACACGTTCGTAGGTCGCACGACCGAGATGGGTCATGCGGTTGAGAGCTTTGACAGCGATCTTGGTTTCGGTTGTCTGGGTCTCCAATTTGCGGCTACGCAGCTCTGATCCGATGATTTGTTTGTAACGCCCGATCTGGGCCTCGCCGCGTGATCTTTGGCCATAGGCCAGTGGCCTTCTGCCAGGCCATACGACCTCCTTTGGCGATCATGTCGATATGGGCGTTGCGTGCGGCGCACTCTCCGGGAACGGCGTTCTTCGGCGGCGGAATGATCAGCTCGACATCCGCACCGAAAGCTTGCCGGATCGTTGCGGCGGATGGTGTACCGTGAGCGTGTTGCATGTGAGAACCAGAACGGCCCCCTTGAAGCAGGATAGGGGGAACAGATCACCATCGTTCAGAGGCGCAAAACTCATAAATGCAGGTGCGTGTCAAACTCTTTGCCCCCGGATGTCCCCAGATACACCGCCTCAGCCGCATCCGTTTTGCCGCTCTCATTGCTGCAAATGTTTCGCGCGCGAAACATTTGGCCGCCGCCATCAGGGCCAAAAGGCATCATTAGACCCTAAAAAAGGGGCACAGCTTTCTGCGCCCCCCTGCCGTAGTTCCAATTGGCATGCCTAGGTCAGCGTTGCCGCAACCAGGCTTTCAAATCTTCCAGAAGTACAGCATCAACCGCCGCGCCGCTCAACTCGATCCGCTGCGCCCCCGGCTGAAATCCAAGGCGCAGCCCCTCCGTGACCTGGGTGGTCACCCGTTCCTGAGGGTGTATTCCGTCCCCTGTGCGCCGGATCTGCGGCCCGCCTTCTGGCGCCTGATGTGACTCTACAGGTGGGGTTAGAGCCGCATCAGTCGCAGCTTTCCCTGCCGTTTGCCGTGCTGCGAGACAGGCGCTGAGCAGGGCAGTTTCCTTGGCCGCATCCCCCCGGTCACCAGCCTGCAATGCCGCCTTCAAGACCTCGGCAAAGCCCGCATCCTCGTTCAACTGACGCACCAGGGACAGCCCCAGCTTTTCACTGATCGCAGTGGGGAAATACAGCACCGCATCAAGCGCATCGACCAGAGTGACAAAACTGCCGATCTTTGATCTCTTGGCCCGTGGCGCATTGGCAAACAGCCCCTGCAGCGCTTTCTTCTGGCTCGGAAAAACCCCCTCTTTCAAGGCGCGCACCGCGATACGGGCACGTTCATAATGGGACAGGTTGACGCGAATTTCATTCTCTTCCACCATCGCGACATAGGCGGCTTCGGCGCTCTCCGGGTGGATCACCAGGGCTTTGATCTTGGCAAATTCAGGCTCTGCACCCTCGGCATAGAGCCTGCGCAGCGCCGAAAGGCGGCGCCAGCCGGAAATCAGCCCCCAAGATTTTCCGTCAAGGCGCCCCTCCAGCGGCACCACCTCGATGGGACTCTGCTGGCCACGGGTCCGCAAAGAGCCCATCAGGGCCTCCATCTCATCCGCGTCCTGGGTGATACGATCACGTACCAAATGCGTCTCGTCGATCGCCTCCAGGGGGATCTCTTCCACCATCAGGCCCCGACTGCGCGCGCGCTGCAGCACCTGCGTCACCTCTTGCAGGGCGGCCTGGGTTGAAACCTCGGCCGCGACCTGGGCAATGGGGGCGCTGCTTTGCGGCGGGGCGGCCAGCGGCCCCGACAGGGCTGATTTACCTTCGGGCGGGGTGGCAAGATAGGTGTCTTGCGCCGGGGAAAGCCGTTTGCGTTTTGCCATCTGCTGATCTCCTCATCGCGCCAATCTTGCGCCGCTGACCTTGTTAGAGCCTTAGGCCTGCGTGCGCTGGTCCTGCATCTCTGCCTCTTGTTCCAGTTCCGCGCGCCGCCAGACCCCCAAGAGCAGCCGCTTGAAGGCGGCATAGGTGGCATCAAATGTTTCGCGGCCACGCGCATAGGTTTCGCGGTTGAAATCGCGGTAATCGGCCTCGTAGATCCCCGAGACCTGCTCGCCGGCCTGGCCAATCAGCGCGGTGAAATCCTGTTTATGCGGGCTGAGCACCGGCCCCATATAGGCCTGCATCACCCCGGCCAGCTCGCCCTGTTGGGCGCTGTCATAGCGGGTGATCACCGCCCGCACCGCATCCCATTCAAACCCCATCTCGGGCCGACCAAGGGCGCGGGCTGCCAGGTTTTCGCCCTCTTCAATCGAGGCAAAGGTGGAATGCAGCATGTCAAAGAAACGCCCTGTGCTGTCAAATTCCAGAAAGGAGGCCCCCATCGGCACCAAGAGGATATCAGACGCCGCCAAGCCGTTTATGGTCAGATAGCCCAGGGCCGGCGGGGTATCGATAAAGACGATGTCATAGTCATCCAGCACGCCATCTGCGGCCAGCCGGTCGGTCAGCGCATCCCAAAGCTTCCAGCTGCGCACCGCCATGCGCCAGACCGGGATCTGGAATTCCGCCCAATAGAGGTTCAGCTGGGCGCCGATCAGATCGATATTGGGCCAGTGGGTGCCTTGAATGACATCCTGGGCCGTCATCTCCATCGCGGCTGACAGCGCCTCTTCCAGCGGCTGGGGCGCATCGCCGCGATCCAGCCGGCGCTGGTTTTCGGTGCGCAGATGTTCACCGTAATGGCGCGCCAGCAACGGAAAGGCCGTCTGCCATTCATCTTCGACCCGGCCGCCAAAGATAGAGGTCATCGACCCCTGGCTGTCCAGATCAATCACCAGCACCTTGTAGCCATCCAGCGCGGCTGACATCGCCAGATGCGCCGCGGTTGAGGTCTTGCCAACGCCGCCTTTGAAATTGGCCACCGAGACCAGTTTGGCCGGCAGGCCCTTGGGGCGATAGGGGGTGTAATCCTTGGCCTTGGAGCCCTGGGCGCCAAAGAATGCGCGCAGCACCAGAACTTCATCCAGGGTGAACCATTTCGCCCCACCTTCGGTTTCCGACCGCCCCTGGGGCAAATCCGGGTTCGCCTTCAGCACCCGGCGAAAATGGGCCTGGGCCACCGGGATCAGATAGCGGGTGATTTCCCAGGTGGAAAACAGTCGCAGCTCTTTGCGCCCCTCTTCATTCATCCCCCGGCTGGACAGATCGGCCCGCCCACGCGCACAGCCTGCCGCGATATTGGCAAAGCCTTGGGTGCTGGTGGGGGTGTCGAGTTCAGCCAATGCGGCATCGGGATCAATGTTGAAATAGGGCGGCAGGCTGTTGCCCGCCTTGTGGATATCTCGTGCCATGATGCGCTGCCCATTTGTAAGACCGCTGGTTTGGATCACCTGTGGATTGCTGTGTTCAGCGGCTGATGTATCACCTTTATAGCCTGATATCAGAAAAGGCGATACATGGAAAGAATGCGCGCAGGTCTTTTTCTTTTTCTAAGAAAATCATAGCTCTGCCAGCAAAACCCTGCGGTATCGATAGGCGGGTTTTGCTGCGATCTTGGTCTCGTGCAATTTTTTTGTACTGTTATTTATGGTTATATAATAGTTACAGGAGCCGAGGGTCTGAAGCAAAGCCCTTTTTTCATTGGGTTTTTGGGTAATCTTTCTGCAAGCAGTGACTCTGAAACCCCGTTGAGATGACTCTGAACCCCCGAAGAAACGATTCCGGAACCCCGTTGAGAACTCATGTGGATAACTCTAGGGTGGGCGTAATCAAAACCACGAAAGCGAGTCACCTCGGGAGCCTGTGGAATCGGGCGCATACCTGGGGGGCGGTGGTCAGAGGCAAAACGGGCAGGGCACGATGAGTACAGCATTAACAGGGGGGGCCGCAGGCCCCGGCAGTTTTTTCCTTTGTGACATCTTTGATGCCATCCCCAAGAATGATCTGGCCTCGATGGAACATCCGCTGTTTTCTCTGGGGACCCGTCCGGATCGGCGGATCTTGAACTATCAACATAACGGTGCAGAAATCACTGTGGTGCCATCGGTCAAGGGACTGGCGACGATCCATGACAAGGATATTCTGATCTTCTGCATCAGCCAGCTGATGGCGGCACAGAATGCCGGTCGCCAGGTCTCGCGCACCCTGCATCTCAAGGCACATGATTTGTTGGTGGCCACCAACCGGGAAACCTCGGGCGATGCCTATCGGCGGCTGCGGGAAAGTTTTGAACGCCTGGCGGGCACCCGGATCACCACCAATATCACGACGGGCGGCGAGGAGGTGACCTCGGGGTTTGGCCTGATTGAAAGCTGGGAAATTGTACGCAAGGCGCGGGGCGGGCGTATGGTGAATGTGGCTGTCACCCTGTCGGACTGGCTGTTTCGCGCGGTGCTGTCAAAATCTGTGCTGACGCTCAGCCGCGATTATTTCCGCCTGCGCAAACCGGTGGAACGGCGCATCTACGAGCTGACGCGCAAACATTGCGGCCGCCAGCGGGATTGGACCATTTCGGTCGAGACGCTGTTGAAGAAATCTGGCTCAGCCAGCCCGCGCCGAGTCTTTCGGAAGATGATCCGCGACATGATCGCAGCCCAGCCCTTGCCGGATTACGCGATGGAGGAGCTACCGGGGGATTTGATCCGCTTTCGCCAGAAGCATCGGGTGGTGGAACCAGGCTCAGCCGAGGCGCCGGTATTGAAACAGGCCAGTCTGGCAAAGGCCCGCGATCTGATGCCCGGCGCGGATGTCTACGCGCTGGAGGCCGAATGGCGTGCCATGTGGGAGCGCACAGGCCGACCGCGCCTGCGTCAGGCTGATGCCGCCTTCCTTGGGTGGGTCAAAAAACATAGCGCAGAGTGAGATATCACTTTTAAGGGCAGGGGGCTTTGCCCCCTCGCGCCATGGCGCTCACCCCCAGGATATTTAGAGCCAAATGAAATGATCGTTTGCTTCATTTGGCCGTAAGTATCCCCGCCGGAGGCCGCCAAATGTTTCGCACGCGAAACATTTGGCTTTATATGTCTATGTGTTTGGCGTGTGGCACCAGCGCGTTGATCTGGGCGATATGCTCTGGCAGGCAGCGGCTGAGAAAATCGTAGTGCTGCAAGATATGGGCGCGCGCTGCAGGACCAAGGGCGGCGTAGGCTTTTGGATTGGCCAAGACATCGACAACCTGGTCGGCGAGGGCGGCTGGGTCAAAGAAATCTACCAGCATGCCGGTTTTCCCATGGGTGACGGCTTCGCGCACGGGGGCCACATCCGCTGCCACCACCGTGGCCTGCATCGACATCGCTTCGAGCAGCGACCAGCTGAGCACAAAGGGCATGGTCAGATAAATATGGCAGCGGCTGATGCGGATGATACGGCAGAGATCATCATAGGGCACCTTACCGAGGAAATGCACCCGGTTCCAGTCGACGCTATCGCCGAGTTCTGCCTCCATCTCGCCGCGCAGCCCCTTGGGGTGGCTGCTCTCTGCCCCGTAAGAGGTGTCATTGCCGCCAATCATCAGGATCCGGGCCTGAGGTCGTGCCGCCTGGATCTGCGGCAGGGCGCGCATCATGATGTGAAAGCCGCGGGCGCGTTCCATGTTGCGGGCCACATAGGTCACCACCTCATCCGCGCGGGTCAGGGGGCGGTCCAGCCGTCCCAGCCCAATTGAGGCGCCTGCATCGGGGCGCAGCCGGTCGCAGCGAATACCATCATGGCAGGTATACATGCGGTCATGGAACGAGGTTGGAAACCGGTCGCGCTGCCAGAAGGTGGGGGTATGGCCCTGATCCACTGATTCGATGCTGGCATAGGGGACGGTATTGCGGGCCTGGGCAAAGAAACCCGCCTGATCATTCACCGGGGTTTCCGGGTCAAAGCCCACCAGCCCGCCCTGGGTGCGGTAGAAATATTCAAAGAAGCCGATCACCGGCACATCTGCCCAGACCTCTTTCAGGAACAGCAATTCCCCCCAGCCGGTATGGCCAATGATGATGTCGGGCCTGTAGCCCTCATTGCGCTGCAGCTGGCGGGCCGCCATGGCCACGCCCAGCCCGGTACCTGCGGCGGCTTCCCAATCTTTCGACAGCCCATAGGCCTGCGGCCCTGGCTGGTGATGCGCACGGTAGCTGACGGTTCTGACCCCAGGAAGCACCAGTCCGGTACGTTGGGTGAGGAAACTGATCTCATGGCCGCCCTGCTGGACCAGCCAGGCGATCAGCTCTCGGTATTGGCCGGGCATGTTCTGATGGACAAAAAGAAGTTTCATGAACGGGCTCTGTCGTTTGGGGGGCTGGATCCTGGCCGCTGTGTTGCCCCCATGCTTGCCGGGGAATGTCCGGGGGCGCAAGATGCTGCCTGGCTTGGGGGGGCTCTCTGGGGGCTTGGGGCTGGCGCAGGGGAAAGGTGCTTGCAAGACAGTCGCATCTGCCGCTTGCTTTTGATTTTGCGCCAGCTCTCTCTTGCCCATAGCGCAAGGGTGCGGCAAGGAAGAGACCATCAGATCTGGGTGCCGGATAACAAGAGGGGATACATGATGCAGGTTGAAGAGACGGGTTTGCCGGGTCTTCTGGTTTTGATGCCGCAGCGTTTTGGTGATGCACGTGGTTTTTTCAGCGAATGCTGGAACCGGCAGCGGCTGGCCGAGCTGGGGATCGATCTGGATTTTGTGCAGGACAATCATTCGCTGTCGATGCAGGTGGGCACTCTGCGGGGGCTGCATTATCAGGCGCCGCCCCATGCCCAGGCCAAGCTGGTGCGCTGTGGCCGCGGGGCCCTGTTTGATGTGGCGGTGGATATCCGGCGGGGATCGCCGACATATGGCAAATGGTTCGGCATCGAGCTGAGCGCCGAGAACGGCAAGCAGCTGCTGGTGCCTGCGGGCTTTCTGCATGGGTTCATCACCCGCGCGCCCGAGACCGAAATTCTTTATAAGTGCAGCGACTATTACGCGCCCGACTGCGATGGGGCCGTGGCCTGGGACAGCTGTGGCGTTGACTGGGGATTTGACGGCGCGCCACTGCTGTCCGACAAGGACGCCGCCGCCCCGGCACTGGCCGCGTTTGACACCCCCTTCACCTGGCAAGGAGAACCGGCATGAAGCTTCTGGTGACCGGCGGGGCCGGCTTTATCGGATCTGCCGTGGTGCGGCGCGCCATTGGCGATGGCCATCAGGTGGTCAATCTGGATGCGCTGACCTATGCCGCCTGTCTGGAGAATGTGGCTGCGGTGGCGGAGAGCCCCAATTATGCCTTTGAGCAGGCGGACATTCGCGACCGCGCAGCGCTGGAGCGGATCTTTGCCGCCTATGCCCCGGATGCGGTGATGCATCTGGCCGCCGAGAGCCATGTGGATCGTTCGATCGACGGCCCCGGCGATTTCATCGAGACCAATATCACCGGCACCTTCAATATGCTGGAGGCGGCGCGCAAATACTGGGTTGAGGCAGGCCGCCCAGAGGCGTTTCGCTTTCATCATATCTCGACCGATGAGGTCTATGGCTCGCTGCCCAGCGACCCAGGCGTGCAGTTCACCGAAGAGACGGCTTACGATCCGCGCTCGCCCTATTCCGCCAGCAAGGCGGCCTCTGACCATCTGGTGCGCGCCTGGGCCGAGACCTATGGGCTGCCGGTGGTGCTGACCAATTGTTCCAACAACTATGGTCCGTTCCATTTCCCGGAAAAGCTGGTGCCGGTGGTGATCCTGAACGCGCTGGCGGGCAAACCGCTGCCGATCTATGGCGATGGATCAAACGTGCGCGACTGGCTCTATGTGGAAGATCACGCCGATGCGCTTTTGCTGGTGCTGCAAAAGGGCCAGCTGGGACGCAGCTATAATATCGGCGGCGAGAATGAATGTTCCAACTTGGAACTGGTGCAGCATCTCTGCGCCATTCTGGATGAGAAACGCCCGCGCGGCGATGGGCAGTCCTATGCCACGCAAATCACCTTTGTCACGGATCGCCCCGGCCATGACGCGCGCTATGCGATTGATCCCTCGCGCATCCGCGCCGAGCTGGGCTGGCGGCCAAGTGTGACGGTTGAGGAAGGTCTGGCAAAAACCGTGCAATGGTATCTGGAGAATGAGCGCTGGTGGCGCGCGCTGCAGAGCCGTGACGGCGTCGGACAGCGGCTGGGGACGGGACAGTAACGGCTTTCCAGGCTGGAAAGCCGGCCTCCGGCGGAGGTATTTGCAGCAAGATGAAAACAGGGCGCAGGACATGAACATTCTGGTGTTTGGAAAGACCGGTCAGTTGGCCCAGGAGCTGGCGCGACTGGAGGGGGTGACCTGTCTGGGGCGGGATCAGGCAGAGTTCAGCGACCCGGCAGCGGCGGCGGCGCAGGTCGCGGGCGCGGCGGGCATTGATGCGGTGATCATTGCCGCCGCCTATACGGCGGTCGACAGGGCCGAGAGCGAAGAGAGCCTGGCCACAACCATCAATGGCGCAACACCGGGGGCCATCGCGCAGGCCTGCGCGGCCCGTGGGCTGCCGCTGGTCTATATCTCGACCGATTATGTCTTTGACGGCAGCGGCGACACCCCCTGGCAGCCGGGGGATGCGACCGCGCCGGTGAATGCCTATGGCCGTTCCAAGCTGGCCGGGGAAGCGGCGGTGCGGGCGGCCGGCGGGGTCACTGCCATTTTGCGCACATCCTGGGTGGTGTCGTCCCATGGCACCAACTTTGTCAAAACCATGCTGCGCCTGGGGGCAGAGCGCGATCAGCTGAGTATTGTCGCCGATCAGATCGGCGCGCCGACCCCGGCGCGCGACATTGCAGCGGCCTGTCTGGAGGTCGCGCGCCAGCTGCGGGCGGATCCGGGCAAATCCGGCACCTATCATCTGCAGGCCGCGCCCGAGGTCAGTTGGGCCGGTTTTGCGGCTGAGATCTTTGCCCAGGGCAATATTGCCTGCGAGGTTGCAGGCATCCCGAGCTCGGATTATCCAACCCCGGCGCCCCGGCCGCTGAATTCAAGGCTGGATTGCACCACATTAGAGACTGTTTTTAACATTGCGCAGCCCGATTGGCGGGTTGGGCTGGCAGATATTTTGCACGATTTGGGAGCGAGGCCATGACGGCACGAAAAGGTATTATTCTGGCGGGCGGCTCGGGCACCCGGCTGTATCCCATCACCATGGGTGTCTCCAAGCAGCTGTTGCCGATCTATGACAAACCGATGATCTATTATCCGCTCTCGGTGCTGATGCTGGCGGGGATCCGTGAGATCTGCGTGATCACCACGCCGCAGGACCAGGAGCAGTTCAAGCGCACCCTGGGCGATGGCAGCCAGTGGGGGGTCGATCTGACCTATGTGGTGCAGCCCAGCCCCGATGGTCTGGCGCAGGCCTTCATTCTGGCCGAAGACTTTCTGGCGGGCGCGCCCTCGGCCCTGGTGCTGGGGGATAATATCTTCTTTGGCCATGGTCTGCCAAAGCTGCTGGCAGCGGCGGATCAGCAGCCCGCAGGCGGCAGTGTCTTTGGCTATCACGTGGCTGATCCGGAACGCTACGGAGTGGTGGATTTTGATGCGGCCGGCCGGGCCCGTCAGATCATTGAAAAGCCCGAAGTGGCGCCGTCGAATTACGCGGTGACCGGGCTGTATTTCCTGGATGGATCCGCGCCTGCGCGGGCGCGGGCGGTAACGCCCAGCCCCCGTGGCGAGCTGGAAATCACCGATCTGTTGCAGATGTATCTGGATGAGGGCGCGCTGCGGGTTGAAACCATGGGGCGCGGCTATGCCTGGCTTGACACCGGCACCCATGGATCGCTGCTGGAGGCGGGCAATTTTGTTCGCACCCTGCAGGATCGCCAGGGGCTGCAGACCGGCTGCCCGGAAGAGATCGCCTATGAACAGGGCTGGATCGACCGGGACCAGCTGCAGGCCCGCGCACAGCTCTTTGCCAAGAACGACTATGGCAGGTATCTGGAACATCTGCTGACTGCATGATAAAGTCAGCGGCTAACGCTCAAGTCGGGAAACGGGGCATAAATCCTACAGTGCTGAAAAATTAACCCTCTTGTTCTCGCGGCTGGTGCCTTTTGATAAAAAACGATATAAAATTTTATAAATTTATGCCTTTTGATTCTAGAGAGCCTATAATGTTTTTCATGTTTCAGTTGAGTTCGGTCAAGAAAAGTGCAGCAGTTCTGGGGGCGATCTGCATTTCTGCACTTCCTGCAAGCTCTGCGACACTTCCTGCAGTTTTGGGTCCTCAGCAAGAAATTACCAGTGAACAAGTCCGCGCCTTGTCCGCACTGCGGCCCTTTTTCTGGTCTCCTGAAGCCAAGTTTCAGGATCTCGGGACGCTTCCACGGGGCGTGATTTCGGGGCAAGCCACCTCTATTGGTTCCAACAACCGTCTTGTCGGGCTCTTGGTTGGACGCGGCCTCAACTCTCCGTTCCAATGGGACCCTGAGGGTGGCCTTTCGATCATCCCAAGTGAGGGTGAGAATAGCGACAGCGTTCTGGCCGTTGGGGTCGACGGGAAAACCTTGGTAGGGTCACGCGGCACTCAACAGGATGCACGTGCTCTTGTCTGGATCAATGGCGAAGCATTGGATCTCAACACGCTGATCGATGACTTGCCAGAAGGTTTGGTCTTGAACGAGGCGCATATGGTCTCTGACACCGGTCATATCCTGGGCGTCGGCACCCAGGTTATTGCGGGAAAAAGTCAGACTGTGCTGTTTTCCTGGACACCGGGTCAGCCGATCGAACTGATCGGCGAAATTGATGCCGCATCTGCAGCATCCGTGCACAAACTCTCCCCCAATGGAAACCTGATTGGACAGGCAAGACACCAGGGCAAGCAGTTTGGTTTCATTGATCGCATTGGCAGCCTTGGCCAAGCTCCGCGTCTGTTGCAGGTGTCAGATGGTGCTTCGACCGAAGCACATGGCGTGAATACGCGAGGTGATGTAGTGGGCGCCGCCGGAACCGGACCCCAAGCTGCTTATATCTGGCCTGCCGGGGGAGGCGAAGGTATTAATCTGAATTCCCGGTTGGCAGAACCCGCGCCAGAGGGATTTCACCTTGTCCGGGCCGGCGCGATCAGCCCTACTGGCGAAATCGCGGCCTATGGGGTATCCGCATCTGGAGGGGTTAACCTAGTATTGTTGAAACCTCTTGGCGGCCCAAACCCGACCTACGAAATGCGCGAATTGGGCGAAGTTCTACAGAATGTCGAAAGACATCCGCTACCCAATCTTTCAATCGCCGATAATGGCAATATAGCCGGATCTTGTGCTCCTTTCGCACAGGCCTGCCCGGCCTTTTCCAACCTGAGCCCTGAAGAGTTGGCCTTGCTCTATGGTGTTACCAACGTGTTCGATCCTGCCGGTTCCAACGGCTTGGCATTGCCGTTAACGACTGCGTTTGCAGCCCCTCCGGCGGGTGGCGGTGGCGGCGGCCCAGCAGGCGGTGGCATCACGGTTGCAAGACCACCAGTGACCCTAGGAACACCCTTCTTCCCGACAACCACTTCAACACCTTCACCAGCGCCAGCCCCCCCCGGCACCTCCACGCTTGCGCCAGTGCCGCTGCCTGCTGCAATTTGGGGATTGTTGATTGCTTTGGTGATGCTGGTTAGGCCGCGTAGGTGGCGTCAGACTTAACCAAGGCATTCATTTACGCTCGCTATTTGCAGCGAGCCATAGCTCACAACAGGCCCCAGCTTCGTAAAGCTGGGGCCTGTTGTAATACAGAACTGGGCGGCCAAAATCGCGTATTGAACCCTAGTCACGTACCCGATCAACAATAGATTCTTCAGCTCATCCCCCAAGCGGATCTAAGCGCGTTGGATCGCCGAAATCATCTTCAAAAGACTCAGGCTCCATGTCTTGCCAAAACGCGATGATCGCTGATGCATTCAAAGCCGAACGCCAGCCATGTGTCCGAAAATTCTCGCGTTCTAGGTCGTCCTCCAGTCCGGCCATGAACAACTGCTTGTCGGCATCCCGCTGGGTTGGGTTTCGCCGCGAAACCAGCTCCTCCACCAGATCAAGCCGCCGTGCACGCCCTGCCCGTTCCGCCTGGCGCGCGGCAAATTCAGCGTCTTCGGCAGCCCGTTCTTGTGCCCTTCGGCGCGCAGCTTCGATAGCTTCGGGGCTTGGTGCGGGCTTGGCTGGCGTCTGTTTCGGCTGGTAGTCATCGCGCAGGGCGGCAGACAGATAGCCGACTGAACTGGTGATTTTGTCCTGCTCCTCCATCAAGGCAAGTTTCTGCGTCACATAGTTTTCGCCGTGTTCCGTGATCCATTGGCGGGCGAGACGATCAGAAACCCCCTGCCCGCGCAACGCCTTGTAGACCGCCAGGTTACGCATTCCGTCGCTGTCATCGATCTGGAACATTGCCATCTGCGGGTTCGACTTGATCACGAAGCGTATCCCAGTGACCGCCCTGCCCTTTTTCTGGAACTCAGGTGTGATAATGATATCCGAACTTTTGTTGACCTCGGCCACCGCTGGTTTAATGATCTTGGCGTTCAGATGCTTGAAGCTTTCATAGTAGCTGGAACCATCCACCCCCATCAACTTGCGAAATGTCTCAAGGCTCCACCAGCCGGTCGACCGTGTGCGGACAAACCGATAGCAGTTTTCATAAAGCGCCAGCCCATGGCCCGAGCTGAAGTTGCGCTGAATGTGTACGTTGATCAACGCATATATCTTTGGGTCATGCAATTTCTGTGCCAGGGCCGGAGAATAGGCGTATTCGCAGACACCGTTCTTCAGCTTGGCAAAGGACAGCAACGAAGAAACTCCCCATTCCTGGCGGCCCTTGTCGTCCAGCATATCCCATTCCGCCACAGTTTCCGCCAGTGCCCGCAAACTGGCCCGCAGGGTGTCAAAATCGTTGGAATTATAACCAACAATGGTCGCCAAGGTGCGGGCATCAATTGTATGGCTCTGGGCTGTGGTCAAGGCGTCGTAGGCATTGAGCAGCAGCACATTGGACAGTTTACGCTGCAGCAGGCTGAGCTTTCCACTGATATGGATCGCGGCCACATTCTTTTTGACCGTCTCTCTCCGCAATGCGCCGGAGAGGGATTCCATGTCGATCTGGGAATCGCTCATCTCATTTGCCCGCTCGTTTTTTTCAATATCATGCCATATAAGGTACCCAACTATCAATCACACAAAGGTTCCCTAGCTAGAAATCCAAAGGTACCCAGATACAGGAGCGACCCAACAACCCCAACCAACAAAACCCAGCAGAACCAAGGACCAGATTCGCACCGCTGCCCGCTCAATCCACGCTGCATTTCACCATCGACAGAGTCATATTCGAGCCTAACGACCACTGGAAGGGCCTGAAATGGGCCACAATGGCTTCCCGAGAATCGGTGCCATAGATCCTGCCCTTGGGTCCCCCTGCCCCTGTATTCAGGCACCTTCCATCCTGCAAAGAGGTACCTTTTAGCCTGCTAATGGGTACCCGATACTGTATAAGACGCTGTATATAAATGCTTTTCTTGTCACAAAGATTCTAAAATCCCTAAAAGAAATAAACCTATGTTGTCGTCAATATTCTGTTTTTAAGAGGTTTCGCGGCGAAACCTACGCATTTGGTCACAAGCTGCATAAAAACGCAGTACTATGCTGGATTGAACATAGGATGTCCTGTAGTTTCCCCGATATACGCCTAAAAGGCGAACATGATACGAGGCAACCATATGAGCAAACCCCCCTCTCCTGCCCTGCCGCCATACCTCAATCTTGACCCAGAGGCTGCAGCTAAAAAACTACCAGATCCTATTGGTACCGCGCGCTTTGCAAAGGCTGCGGCCTTTTGCGGTAAGGGACGGGAAGATCTGGCTCGGCGCGGATACGCGCCTGATGGACAAAAGCGACTGCGCAAGTTCTCAACCTGGGAAATCACAAAATATCTTATCCCCATTGCGCCTGCGCATCTGCGTCGTGTGCTCAAGGCCAATTCCGATCTGCCACAGGGTGAAGGCGAAGGGGGCTCAAAGTGGTTCACGCTTGAAGAGGTGCTTTTGCTGCGGCAATATTTTGCCAGTGAAGGCGTCAGCACTAAAGAATACCTTCCCTATCGGCCCAAAGGTCTACCAGCCAAAGTCGTTTCCGTTGCCAATTTCAAAGGGGGGGTCGGTAAGACCTCAACTGCCGCTCATCTTGCGATGTCGGCGGCGCTGGATGGATATAAGGTGCTGGTCATTGACCTTGATAGCCAGGGGTCAATGACATCGATCATGGGCGGCAAAGTGGCCGACGAATGGCAAACCGTCTTTCCCCTGATTGCCAAGGATTACGCCAAGGCGGTGACCACCGAGAACGAGATTCGAACTGCTTCAGGACAACCAGAGATCCCACTGGATGAAACCCTGCAAGAGGCATTGAAGACCACGCCAGAGGATATCATCCAGAAAACCCACTGGCCCAATATTGATCTCATCGGCGCCCAGCTCAATCTTTATTGGGCTGAATTCCAGATCCCGGTTTGGCGCATGGGGCTACGCAGCTGGCCGCTTTGGGACGGGCTGACAAACTTTCTAGAGAATGAAAACATCCTCAAAGAATACGATGTAATCTTTCTCGATACGCCTCCGGCGCTTGGCTACTTGACCATCAATGCGCTGGCCGCCGCAGATATTCTGTTGGTTCCGCTGGGGGCGTCCTATTTGGAATTCGACTCCACAGGTCGTTTCTTTGATATGCTCTACACCACCTTTGCCTCAATTGAAGACGGTGAGAATTCGGCGCAGCGTGCGGCGGGTTTACCAGAAATCAAGTTCGAATGGGATGTAGTACGGGCTATCGTCACTCGCTTTGATGCCAGCCAGCAGACTGATATGGCCAATGTAATTCAAGCCTATTTTGGAGATTTCATGAATGCATACCGGCAAGATTACACAGCATTGGTCGGCCAGGCGGGAGAGCAGGTGAACGGTATCTATGAGGCAGACTATCGTGATTTCAACCGAGACACATATGTGCGCGGTCGCGAGACCTTCGATCGCACCTATGCCGAATTCAAAGAGCTGCTGATTGGTTGCTGGTGGCGCGATGCAAATATGGGAGATGAACAGAATGGCTAAACGCAAGCGATTGATCGCCCCGGACGCCAATGCGTTGCAGGAACTGGAGGAGGGTTTCGCGGCGAAACCTTCGGCCAACCCGTTTGAAACCAAATCGGCTGTGCCGCCCATTGCGCAGGTCGCAGCCGAGGCCGCCACTTTGAACAGCATGGCAGGCGTGACTGACCGCGTGGCACTGGCGCGCGACCAGGGCGATGCTGCCCGCTGGCGCGACGCCGAGCAAGGTGGGCTGATTGTTCAGATGCTGGCTATTGATGCCATTGATCAGGATTTTATCCGGCGTGACCGGCTGGTCGATGATGAAGAGGCGATGGCGGAACTGGAGGCTTCGATCGCAGCAAATGGTCTGCGTGCGCCCATTGAGGTTTCCAAAACAGCACAGGGCTACGGGCTGATCTCCGGGTTTCGCCGGTTGCGAGCCTTCCGGCGGCTGGCTGCGCAAGAGGCGCAGTTTGCCGAGATCCCTGCTTTTGTGCGGGCAGCGGATGCCGGGCAAGAGGCCTATGTCTCGATGGTCGAAGAAAACGAAGTGCGTGCCAATCTTAGCCATTATGAGCGCGGACGGATCGCCGTGCTGGCAGTAGGGCAGGGGGTCTTTCCCAACGTCGAGGCCGCAGTCGATGCGCTGTTTGGTACCGCGTCCAAGGCAAAGCGATCCAAAGTCCGCAGTTTCGCGAAGGTCCACGAAGCGCTTGGCGATCTGTTGCAGTTCCCAACGGAGCTGACGGAAAAGGCCGGACTGGCCCTGGCAACGGTGTTGCGTGACGGAGGGCAGGGGCGGTTGCGCGCTGCACTGGCCGAGGCTGCTTTGGATGCCAAATCGGAATGGGCTGCGCTGCAAAGTGCTGTGAAGGTGGCCACAGATACACCACGGGACAAATCGCGCGGCGGGCGGCCGCAGGAAATCACGCATCTTCCCGCCCGCGACCTGCCCAAGGGCGGTGCGCTGAGTGCCGAGGTGTCGTCTGACGGGCTGCGGATTGACCTGAAGGGCAGGGCAATCAATGCCGATACTGCGGACCAGATCCTGAAAATTATTGCCCGCCATATCGGATGATTGGCGCGAGATTGCTTTGATGCCTGTGCAGATTGGGATTGCTCCTGCTGGTTGCAGCCCCAGTCGCCCAAGTGCTGAACAATCGCAAAATCGCATGGGATCTTTGGGAGCCTCGAACGCTTGCAGAGACTAATCGTTAACGTGACCTGCTGTCTATTATGCGATAAAAGCCAAACGTGAATGATTCTTGGAAATTTGATGTATATTATTAGAAAATTCTTTTTCCCGTTTATCCTGCTCGCATTCTTGACAGCCTGTCAGACGAAAGAGGAACGCGCCGAAACCTATTATCAATCGGCCTTGGTCCTGCTTGATTCAGGAGACGTGGAGCGCGCACTGGTTGAGCTGCGCAATGTCTTTGATAATAACGGCCGACATAAAGAGGCCCGACGTCTCTATGCGGATCTGGTGCTGGAGCGCGGCGAAGTCCAAGAAGCCTATGGGCAATATCTTCGGTTGGTCGAACAGTATCCTGACACTGTTGCAGTGCGTCGTTTGCTTGCCGAGATTGCAATGGACCTCGGCAATTACGACGAGGTTACACGGCATGGCAAAGCCACTATCGAGCTTGCGCCCGAGGTTCTGGAACATCAGGCAATTGGCGCATTTATCGCCTATCGCGAAGCCCGGCTGTCGCAAGATAATGTAGCAGCCGGCAAGGTTGTGACAGAGGTCGAAGCCCTTCTGAAAGAGGATCCTGAACTTTCAACGGCGTTGCGGATTCTGACGGATTGGCATGCCAGCAGCCCGGACCCGATGCGGGCAATTCCATATCTGGATCGACTGATTGTTCTTCACCCAGAGTCCAAGCCGATCCACTTGGCCCGTTTGGGAATCTTGACCCGCGCCGGGCAAACAGAAGAAGCCGGTCAAAAAATCCAGGAACTGTATAGGCTTTTTCCGGAAGACGAGCAGATCGTGGATCAGATGGCCTGGTGGTATCGCAGCCAAAAAGATTTTGACTCTTTGGAGGCCTTCCTGCGTGAACGCGCCGGCCCGGACGATGCCGACGTGGCAGGTCATATCGCCGTAGTCGAACTTCTATATCAAGTCAAAGGTGTCGATGCTGCAACCCAAGAGCTGTCTCGGTTGGCAAGAACCAATGACGGCTCTGAGCTTGCGTTGAACTACCGTCTTCGCGGCGAAACACTGCGGTTTCAACAAGGCGCCAAAGACGAAGCCATCGCTGCGGTGCGACGTATCATTGAAGAGGCACAGGACATGGGCCTGAAAAATACCGCCCGAATGGAACTGTCCCGCATGGAGGTTGCCACTGGGAACAATGACGCCGCCATTCGTTTGGTTGATGAAGTGCTTGAAAACGATACGGGCAACGTTGAAGGCCTGATTGCCCGTGCGGCATGGCAAATCCGCAGCGATGATTTTTCTGCAGCCATCACCAACCTTCGCCGGGCGCTGGATCAAATGCCGCGGAATGCTGATACGCTGCTCTTGCTGGCCGATGCCCAACAGAAAATGGGTAATATTGAACTCGCAGGACAGAGGCTTGCTCAGGCGGTTGAAGTGACCAATGCTGGTGCGCGCGAAGCACTGGTTTTTGGTAAGTTTCAGATTGAACGTCAAAACCTTTCTGCGGCGGAACGTGTGTTGACGGATTCTCTTCGATCTTCTGGAAACCTGGAAGTTGCCCAGATGCTGGGGCAGGTTCTGTTGATGCAGGGCGATTTTGAGGGCGTGCAGAATGTTCTGACTTTGCTCTCTGACAGTGGCAACCCCAGCGCGGCGCGGATCGCGCAAGATTTGCAAGCGGCTCTTCTTTTTAATCAAAACAGGATCGACGAAGGGTTCGCCTTCCTGCGCCAGAACGCCAAGACCGGTGACGAAAACAGCCAGATCGCGGCGATGCTTAAAATTCTGCGGGTGCAGATGATATCAGGTCGGCTGGAGGCAGCACGGACGCAGTTGGAAGAACTGCTTGAAAATTCCCCCGACAATATCGCCCTAAGATTGTTGGAAGGTAATCTATACACTTTGGAAGGCGCGCCTGAAAAAGCCATTGCGACCTACCAAGCGATCTATGAAAGCAACCCGGACAGTGTCCGAGTTATTCGCCGACTGCACTCTGCTTTGAATTCTGCAGACAGATCTCAAGACGCGGATGATATTTTGGCCAGATCCTTGAGCCGACAACCTGAAAATGCGGATCTTCTGCAGATGAAAGCGATTGAGCTTGAAAGATCCATGGATGGCGAAGGCGCGATCGCGATATATGAAGACCTTTACGCAGCAAATCCAACCAGTGTTGTGCTGGCCAACAATCTCGCGAGTATGTTGGCAACGCATCGCAGCGATCCTGCTGACATCAAAAGAGCCTATTCCATTGCGCAACGTTTGAACGGCAGCAAAAATCCGGCACAGCTTGATACGCTGGGCTGGGTGCAGCTTCTGAACGGAGAAACCGACACTGCAATCTTGAACCTGCAGGCCGCTGTACGTGGCCTGCCAAGCAATCCAACAGTGGCGTTCAACCTTGCCCATGCCTATGCACAGGCTGGCCGCAAGGAAGATGCAAAAGCCGAGTTGGCGCGCGGTTTCGCGCTTGCAAAAGAGGATGAAACGGTTCCCCAGTATTCAAGAGCAGTCAAACTTCGGGAAGAATTGTCTGGGTAGGCTTTCAAGGGATTGTGTTAATCTAGGCACGGACAGGTGATTAAAATTGAATCATATATTGCTCGGTCGACCAAAGGAATGTAGGCCTAGCGACAACATTTTATCTCCGGCGGGTGCCAGAATTATTGGAGAACTTTTTATGACGAAAAGCATAAACAAACTAGGTCTTTGGGTTGCTTTGATCGCAGTGACCTGCATGGCCTTCATGGTGACTGCAGCTTCCGCTGCTGATTACAAAATCCGTCCAGGTGATACGCTGCGCGTTGAAGTGCTCGAAGATGAGACAATCAATCGTGATGTCTTGGTGGGGCCAGATGGCCGCATTTCTGTCCCACTGGTCGGGACCGTTTCCGTTGGCAACAGCACTCTTGGGGATGCCGGCAGACGCCTTTCTTCTGCTTTGGCGCCGAATTTTGCAAAAGCACCAAATGTTCTGGTCTCTTTGCGGCAGCTGAAGCGGGCCAGCGGCGGGACCGTGTCGCGGAAGGTCTACGTGATTGGTGAGGTCAACAAGCCCGGCTATGTCGATGTAGACCGCAACACCACGCTGTTGCAGGCTTTGGCTCTTGCCGGTGGCGTAACAGATTTTGCCGCGTCGAAGCGGATCCAACTGCGCCGTATCACAGATGGCGGCGAAACCGTTTACAACTTCAACTATGAACGCGTTTTGGCTGGCCAAAGCGATGTTGGAACAAGCAAGGTTCTGGGTGGCGATGTGCTCGTCGTGCCGACGCGTCGGTTGTTTGAGTAATCATAAGGTCGACATGAAACACTTTGGATCAGTTTTGGCGTTCAGCGCCGGGGCGCTGGCTTTTCCTGCCACCGGCCAGGAAGCGGGCGGCCAGACAACGCGCTTTGTATTCGACCAATCGCTTGAGGTGGTGCGAAACCCAGACTTGACACCGGGCGGCGACGATACGGAAACGCTGTCCGTTTCCAGGTTCGCCTATCAGTATTCAAGCAAAACGCGGCGCGATGAATTTACGTTCGACCTTGGCTCTGCGTTGCGGGTTCCACTCTCCGAAGGTTCAGATGACATTGATTTTGATGAAACCAGTGCATCTGTCAGCTATGTCCATCGTGCACCTGGGACACGGCTGTCCGCGACAGGTTCGATCACATATCGCGACCTGAAATATCTTCGGTCCTATGACCTTGATGAAGACGACGACATCAACATCCTGAATGGCACCGGAAACCGCACTGTTGGTTCCCTTCGCCTCTCGGCTGACTTCATGGAAGACCGGCGGTTTGGCTGGGGGGCTGAATTTGGCACCAGCGCAATTCGCTATAGTAATCTGTCTGTCGGCTCGACCTATGTCGACGTCGATCGTGCCGATGCTGCGTTGAAAGCCCGGTTTGACCTTACCCAAGTAACCACCTTGACTTCTCGTTTTGGCTTTAGCCAAAGCCAGGAAGAAGGCAGCAGCAGAAGGCGCACCGATAGCGCGAGCTTCGGGATATCCCACGCCCGCCCGACCGGGGAACTTCGAGGATCGCTTTCTTTTGAATCGCCAGACACGTCGCAGGACCGAACATCCTTGACACTGGGCCAGACCTATAATTTTGATGAACGCGGGCGTATTTCTTATGATCTGGGCGCGACGTTCGGAGATAACTCTAGCACATATTGGGTCGGTCGGCTCGACTATCGCTACGAACTGGCACCACAGAGCCAAGTCCGCGCCACCCTGAATCGACAGGTCAGCGATGCAGATGACGGTGCTGTTGTTATCCGCACTCTTGGGAGCCTTGGTTATAATATGTCGCTTGGCCCCATGACTGGCCTAGGCATTGATCTGCGCTACCTGGACCGTGATGCAATTTCCGGAACCGGGGGGGACTACCAAGAATACGGGGTCAGCGTAACTGTGGACCATAAGTTGACCAAAAACTGGAACCTCAATGTTGGTGTCGGCCATACCACGCGCGATGAAATCGGTTTGCAATCGGCGTCATCTGACTCTGTTTTCTTTTCCCTGAAACGGGCATGGGGCGGGAAACTATAGTCTGTTTTCCGCATCGTACTGAAAGTTTAGTTCTTTAGGCCTGCCTAGGTATCCCTCACTATTTTGGATGATTACGATGACGACTGCACGCTCAATTTCCGTGCCTGCCGAGGCCTCAGGAAATAGGCTACAGCCAGGGGGTATCTTTCTTGTCCTGCTTTTCGTTGTCAGCCTGCCGATCTTCTGGATGGCCATGGTCTCTTTGGCTGAGGTTTGGGTCACACCCGAATACAGTCACGGCCCACTGATCCCACTGATCTCCCTATACCTCTTTCTCCGCGAGCTGCGTGACAAGCAGCCTTTGCCTGCTGGCACTCTGGTAGATCGACGGCCAGGGATTTATGTGATTGTCGCAGCGCTGTTGTTTGGGATTCTTGGCAATCTCGCTTATGTCCCTGACCTTGTTTCTTATGCGATGGTCATCTGGGTTGGCGGTGTGGTTTTGCTGTGCTTTGGCTGGGCCGAAGGTCGGCGCCATCAGATGCCGGTTCTGCATCTGATTTTCATGCTGCCCTTGCCGCAAATTCTCTACTGGAAACTGACAATCTTCCTGCAGGGAATTTCCTCTGAATTGGGCGTTTGGTTTATCAAACTTGCGGCGGTTCCGGTCTACTTGGATGGCAATATCATCGATCTGGGTCCTTACAAATTGCAGGTGGCCGAGGCCTGCTCTGGGCTTCGCTACCTGTTCCCCATCCTCAGCTTTTCATATCTAACGGCGATTCTTTATCGTGGGCCCTACTGGCACAAAGTGCTGATTTTTGCCTTAGCAGCGCCATTGACTGTCTTTATGAATGCCTTTCGCATTGGTATTATTGGCGTCTTGGTCAATTCATATGGGATTGAGCAGGCTGACGGGTTTCTGCACTTCTTTGAAGGGTGGGTCATTTTTGGCGCTTGTGTCGGGTTGCTGTTCCTGACTGCGGTTCTTCTGCAACGGTTTAGCGGATCAAAGAAGAGCCTGTCCGAAGTGATCGACATGGACTTTGAAGGGCTTGGCAGCCAAGCTTCGAAAGCTTTTGCAATAGCCGCAAATCGCAGTTTTGTTCTGGCTCTGACCTGCAGCCTGCTGATTTCTTCGGCCTTCGTATTCATTTCGCCCTCGGATTCCCAAAGTCCAACCCGGGATACATTTGCGTTGTTCCCGCTTCGAGTTGATGGTTGGTCTGGCTTTACGGAAAGTCTGGATCCCGACATCGAAGAAGTTCTGGGCGCAACTGACTATATTAATGCAGCCTATACCCAACCCGGACAAAGCGCGCCGGTCGAGTTCTTCGCCGCTTGGTATCACACGCAAACCGAAGGGGAGGGGATCCATTCTCCTGAAGTCTGTTTGCCAAATGGCGGCTGGGAAATCTACTCTCTGGAGCAACACCAAGTGTCTATGCCGGATACCGTGTATAAGACCTTTTCTGTTAATCGGGCCGTGGTTGAAAAAGGGCTCGACCGGCAGTTGGTTTACTATTGGTTTGAACAGCGCGGGGTTCGTATGACAAATGACGTGACTGCCAAGCTCTCTGTTGTAAAGGATACGCTTATCCGCGGTCGTAGCGATGGTGCCATGGTTCGGTTCGTGACTAGAATTAGCCATGATGAGACGGAACAGCAGGCAGCCGACCGCCTGGAGGCTCTTATGCTTCCAGCATTGAAGCTGCTGCCACGCTACATTCCTGAATGATAGTCAGAGGTTTGGTTAATCCTTCTTGGCGCGAATTTCGCCCAAAAAACCGACAAACCCCTTTGAAACGCGATTTTTGCCGATGAATATCGTTGTTGGCGTTAACCTTTGGTTGCTAGCTCTTTTGAATTAAGTTAAATTCTATCTATCTACGCTGCCCACATCGAATCAAGTTGGGTGGTTACCTTGGGTGGGCGATAGCGTGAAGCGCGCCAATATTATGATTTTAAGGATGGTAAAGTGATTAAAACTTTGAAAAAGATCGGTGCCGTTGCTGCTGCGACCCTTGCCCCGATGTCAGCGTCTGCCCTGACAGCGACAGGTGCAGCTAACGGCGACACCGTCAACTTCTCTGACATGACACAGAATGTTGGCCTGTTCTTCACCTCGGCCCCAGAAAGCGGTAGCTTTACTTTGACACTGGTCAATGACATTGCCTCCTCGCTTCGCCTTGGATTTAGCACCCTGTTCAACAGCGGCGAAACTATTTCCGTTACCGTTGACGGCACAGCAATGCCCAGCGGCGATTTTGGTACAGCTGTTGGCTTTGGTGATTCTGTTCAACTGGTTGTAAACTATGTCGCGTCGACCTCTGGTAGCTTCGGCTTCTCCCTGGCTGCTGTTCCAGTTCCTGCTGCTGCTGCCCTGATGCTGACAGCAATCGGTGGCCTGGCACTGGTTCGTCGCCGCAAAGAAGCGTAAGCGTCTTCAGTAGTTCTAATAGTTGAAAGGCGTCGCACTTAGTGCGGCGCCTTTCGCGCTTCTGTAGACCTGAAAGACTCAAACAGGCCTGATCACTGCAGATCACAAACCTCGCCGTTCACTCCTCCGCTGCCAGCTGGGTCCGGATCCGGTCAGCTGTCTGGGAAAGCGCTTTGCCGCCAGGGCTTGAAGGCAGAGAAAACTCCTCGACCCCGTCTTCAATATAGCGCGCCGAGGTTACATCGTGGCGGTGAAACATCGGCACGATATGGGCATGGGCGTGTGGCACGTGGATGCCAGTGTAAAAGAATGAAACCCGTTCTACGCCCCATTCACATTTCATCGCGCGCGCCAGCTTTTGCCCCAGGGTCATTACGCGCGCTGCGGTCCTGTCTGGCAAATCTTCGAACCAAGGATAGTGCTGCTTGGGGATGATCAGGGTGTGACCTTCGCGGATCGGGTGAAGATCAAGGAACGCAAGCACCAGATCGTCCTCAAAAATCTTGTGTGCGGACAACTCGGCATTGGCAATTCTGCAAAAAATACACGCGTCGGTCATCAAAGCCCCCTTTCCCTAGCGGTATGCTTTAGCAAGGCTACAGTTGTGGGCATTCACTACAAGACAATGTTGCAAAGGCCTGAGATGGGCGGACGCTTTGCCGCATGTCGAAGTTGTAATTGCGCCCGAAACATGGGGAAGGGGGCTTTGATGACCGTCGATGGTAGGGGATAGCGCGTGGTAAAACCTGGCATCGACACAGGTAGTTTTCGGGCGCTAACGCGCTAGCGGGGGCGGTTTTTGGAGAAAGCTAAGTTTGCAGCTTCGGTATCAAGCCTGTCGCGCACAGAAGCGGCGGGGGAGGTCTCAAAGCCTCCTTTGAGAATTGCAACGGCTTCCGGCGTGAAGCCCTTCAGTGCAAGTTGCGCGGCCTTGGCGAGTGTGAACGCCCAGGCAAATGGGGTGCTAAGCGGGTAGAAACGTTTAATAAATCGCAACCTCGCCCGATGCTTGAAGTAAAGTGAAAACGGAGAGGCAGGGCGGCCTAAAGTCGGCGACCCAATGGCGGTACCCGCCTTGTGATAGACGATCGCGTCGGGGCAACTCACAAGTTGCAATGCGCCGCGTCTTAGCGCCCAATCGACCTCTTCGTAGTAGAGGAAATAGCTTTCATCCATAGGTCCGGCAGCTTCGTAGAATTCCCTACTGGCGACCATGCTTGCCCCAGAGACGAATTGCATCCGTTCCACCGCTGGCGCCGGGGTGTTGGCGGCGTTGGCGAACAGGTTAAGGTTGCTTGTCACCCCCGTTAACCGATTAATCGTACCACCGTCGTTTTGGATTACATCTGGTCTGTCGTAGTAGAATAGCCGTCCCGCCATAAGAGCCCAGCCTGACTGGACGGCTTGCTTGGCGAAGGCGCCCGGCGTTTGCGGAGTCACTACGCTGTCGGGGTTCAATATCCAGAATCTGTCGATATTATTGCGCCCGGCAAGATGAGCCAGCCCGCGATTCACCCCCCCTGCAAAGCCAGAGTTGATACCGGTTTTTATCAGTGTGATATGGTGTGTCTCGCTGCTGAGTGGTGTATCGGGGCTGTGTATCGAAACTGGCTTGGGAAAGGCCGTGTTTTGCACTGGGCTGTCATCGGGGCAGACATAGGGATCGGCCCCTGTGGCCCAAGACGTGATCCGTGCGACCGTGTCGTCTGTCGAAGCATTGTCAACTACAGCGATTTCAAGCAGGATGTCGGTCGCGGCCAGCAGGCTTTCCAGACAGTCTAGAATTTCGTCAGCCGCATTATACGTGACAATAACAACGCCGAGTCTTGAAATTTCCATGTTTTCTTGGAGCCCTGTTAGAATATGATACGGGTAGTCCTTCTGGGAAGCTTACCTCTACTTCAAAGTATTACGTAAATCCATGCATATATATGGTTGTTCACAACCCAGGGCGAAGATTAAAGCAGGTTGAACCACATTAGGAGGATTCATAAGCGATGAAATTTAGATATACAGGAAAGCACCCTGATACCTTTATGCAGGCTGCGCGGAAATACGGGCTTTTGCCGACTGTTCGCACGCGTCTTCGCGATGCACTTTTATTAATTCGTCGCCAGTATCTCGTTAAAGTGTGGAAGATGAACATCCATCCTTTTACGCTGATATCGCTGAAAGCCACACTTGATCGCACCTACCCCCGTGGCATTCACATCGACGAGGGATCAGCTATTTCCTTTGGTGCTGTTGTTCTTTCGCATGACCACGTTGCAGGTAAACATGCCAATACTCATATCGGTAAATATTGCCAGATCGGGGCGCGTAGCATGATCCTGCCAGGCATAAGTATTGGCGATCACAGTGTCGTTGCTGCCGGAGCTGTTGTGACCAAGGATGTTCCTTCCAGGTCGATTGTTGCGGGAAATCCAGCCAAGATAATCAGGTCAAACATCATGACCACCAACTGGGGTAAGATCACCGATCGCGGCGAAAAGCCTGACGTCAACACTGCTATTCAGCGTCAGGCGTCGATTTAACTCGGGATAAAAAATATTCAGGCGGCGTCCATAAACGCTCGGTATTACATAATTTGCATCGAACCTGGCACTTCGCGAAGCGATGCAGAAAGTCTTTGAACGCTATATGGATCGCCATCCCAAAACCCAATAGTTAAATAGACAGAGAAGACTCCCGTCGAATTACACATTGCCAACTTGAGCTGAGAGAAAACCTTGCTGCCGTTAATAACCGTAGTTTCCGTAGCCGCCGTAGCCCGACGCAGTAAATTCGCATTTGTTGAGGACGACGCCCAACACATTGGTCTGTGAGGCAAGATCTCGTTCACAACGGTCGATTTCGGCAATTGTGCTGTGACCAGCAGCGGCAATGATCAAGGCGCAATCCACATAGCGCATAAAGGCCATTGCATCATCATTGACCAACAGCGGGGGCATATCGAAGATCATGATCTCAGGCTGGTACTGTGCTTCGATATTGTCTAGGACCTGACCAACTGTTTCGCTTAGCAAGACGTCCGAAGCATTGCTCACGGGGCCATCATTTGTAACCAGGGCCAGCTTGTCCTGCAGTTTGACCGCAAGATCGCCAAACATTGCATCACCGGTAAGAAGGTCGCCAACTGAGCATTTGTTACTACGCGGATTTTTCACCCCCAGCAGGCGGTTCTGGTTGGGCTGGCGCATGTCCAGTTCAATACCGATCGCCCGGGTATTTGATTGCCGTGCCACGGAAAATGCCAGGTTCAAAGAGATCGTGCTTTTGCCGCATGACGCCGTTGGCGAGGTAATCGCCAGCCGCCGCCAACCGTTTTCCTGCATCGTCCGAAGGGTCTTTGTGCGTAGCATGTCAAAGGGCGTCGCCTCTGGTGTGGCATCCATCGCCACGATGCGATTGCGCTGCAAAGCGGGTTTTGACAGGGCAATCTCTGGCAACTCTTGCCATTGCTCGGCTCCCAGTGGCTGCGCGTGCGCCTGCAGGTTGACGGTTGTCCGAGAGGTGTGGTTCTGACCCTGTTTTGCGCGGGCCTTAGAGATTGCCGTTTGTAGACGTTCCATCGACATTCCTCTCCTTACTTAAAGAAATTTCCCAAGACCCGCTTTTTCGAGAATACGTTCGAAGAGGGGCTGAAGTGGCGAAATATTTTGGTCAACATACCAGAGTGCCAAGGGGACCCCGACGAAAAGGACGCCGAGAGTAACCAGCATGGATACACGCTTGAAGTGAACTTCCCTATGCGTCGTCATATAGGGGATGGTTTCAAACGCAGTGATCTGTAGCTTGCGTTCAAGGTCCTGGGGGCGCCGTACCGACGTGTTTGTAAGCTCAAGACCAAGAAAGATCAGAATACCAGTCGCCAGGCCACCGATCAGGCCACCAACGGCAATGAGAGGGCGATTGGGGCTATTTGGCTGCTCTGGGGCAATCGCAGGTTCAACAACGGAAATACGCTGACCTCGGGACAGGGATTCAATCATGCTCCCTGTTTCTGCCCGGGCCATGTTTGCCACTGCAAGATTGTACTGTTCCTGCAAATTCTCATAGTCGCGTTCCATGGTCGCAAGCGTCACGGCATTGCCTGGGGTTTCCTCGATCGTCTTGGAGATCGCCGCCATACGCGCCTGGGCATCGTTGCTTTGATCTTCAATATATCTGATTTGGGCATTGATGTCGGCTACCCTAAGGTCAAACAGTGACATCTCAAGCGAGCGCTCATCCGTGCTTCCCAAAGGTGCCGATTCAGCGGGCAAAGCCGCTACGGCGGCTTCGGCAGCCGATATTTGGGATAACAGTAAACCCATGCGCGGGTTGCTGGGCGAAAGCGTTGCCGAAAGGCGATCATACTCACGGCGCAGGTCAGCCAATTGCTGCTCTTCCGGCCGCGCGCGTTGACGCGGCAGAGTGGTGACGCCTCCGCGGGTTTCTAGCCCGGTTTGTCCTGTTGCTTCGAACAGGGTGACCAATTGGTCGCGACGATCCTGAAGAGCGTTCTTTTCGCGGCGCAGCTGCAAAAGCCGTTCTTGAATTGCCGCCTGTTGACTGCGACGGAATTCAAGACTGTCAGGAAGCGCTTCAAGGTTGTTTTCCTGAAAGTTCAAAATGCGCGAGCTTACGCCGCTCAGGGCCAGCTCAAGGCGATCGACCTCCTGCGTGAAAAATTCTTGCGTCTGCCGTGCAACATTGGTTCGCATCCGCACGTTTTCTTGCAGAATTAACGTCACAACCTCATTTGCAGTCTGCGCGCTCAATTGTGGTATTGCATCCCGAAAGCCAACGGTCACGATAGTGGCGGTTTGCGGCCCGCGTCCGCTACCCCCTGCCGTTATAATATCGATCCGCTCCCGGAGATCCTTAACCTTGTCATCCGCAGACAGGGTGGGGTCATCTGTAAATAGTTTCTGTTCGTTTGCCAGTTCCAACAGGATTTCGCGGCTCAATATCCGCTGGCGAATGATTTGTAGCGCCTCGATTTCACCGGTCTTCACAGTCGAAGCCGCGAGTTCATCCGGAATTTGTTCTGATTCAACGATCAATATGGCTTCTGCGCGATAGACTGGCGGCAGAGCAAGGGCAATGGCGACGCCAACCCCTGCACCGATAACAGCTAGAATAAGTACATATGGCAGATGACGGCGAAAAACTCGCCAGTAGTAGTGCATATCCATTATCGCAAAGCCTTATTTTGCTTCGTCGCCTTGCAGGCGATCTTTTGGGGTCGCATCTTCCTGACCAGTTTGAACCAGCCGCAAAGGATGGGAGCGTCCGGCGCAGAAGAATAAATTTTCATCTAGAACGTCCTGAACCATTTCAGCATTCACCACCTGAGAGTCGGCTTCGAACGCATAGAGCATTGCAAAATCGCAAAGTTGATTGATCAGCCTCGGGACACCACCGGTAGCCTGCAGGATCAATGGGAAGGTCTCAGGAAGAAAAATAGGATTATTGGTACCAGAAACGACTAATCGGTGTGATATATAGGCCTCGATATCGGTCTCTTTCAAACGCGGTAAAAAGACGCTCGCTGAAATGCGTTGGGCCAGCTGCGTCATGTCAGATTGCATGACGATATCACGCAGTTCTGGCTGACCAACCAGAACCAACTGGATCAATTCGTGATCTGCAAAATTGATATTGGTAAGCATCCGAAGATGTTCAAGCGAATCCCGCCCCAGGTTCTGGGCCTCGTCGAAAATGAGAATGACCCGCCGCCCCTGGCCGTATTGCTCGACCAAGAAATCTTCGAAGCGCCGGTTGAGCGCAGCATAGGATTCGTTATCCTCAAAGGGCTGGTCAAGCGCGGTAAGAACCAGACGAAGCAAGTCAGTACGGTTGGTCGCAACCGAGTTGGAAATAAAGCCGATAAGGAGATCATCGCCAATCTTCTGCAAAAGATCCCGAAGAAGAGTCGTCTTTCCCGAACCGACATCGCCTGTAACAAGCGTGATCGGAGCCCGTGAAATAATACCGTACTCCAGTACAGCGCTGACCTTTTTGTGAATGCGAGACCAAAATATGAAGTCGGGGTCAGGCACCAGGGTGAAGGGGCGCTTGTTCAGCCCAAAGTGTTCAAGGTAAAAATCAAAACTAAAATTCATGGAACATCCATACGATACGGGAACACCATCTGTTAAGAACAAGGCAGATATGCACCACGGGTCCAAGTGCTCTCTAACGGCAAACCACCAACATGGCAATTCCCGGAAGGCCAAGATCATAGGTGCCACCGGTATTTTCAACGGATGCTATAAGCCGGTGGTTGAAAATCTCCACCTGCCGCCAGCTTTTTAATCTACGGCTGCATTCAAAGCGCGCGGCGGCTAGGCCACAGGGTCGCAGCAGTCTTGGGGCATGCGTACCACTAAATTGCATTGCGACCGGGCTCTTTGTGATGCCCCAGGGGGGGCCATCTACAGCCTGGTCGGGATACCTTTATATTGGTTGACCCGTTTTCACTATCCGCGGTGATCCGGGGATGACTTTTCACTGGTGTTGGGTCATTAGTGTTCCCAATGGTTTTAAGTGATTCAAGTGATTTTATGTCTGAACTTGCAATAATTATCCCGCATTACAATGATCTAGACCGCCTTGAACGCTGTCTTGAACATTTGATGCCGCAAATTGGCGCCCATATTGAACTGATCGTTGTCGACAATGCCTCGACCGTTGATCTGAGTTCATTTAAATCAGACTGGCCGGATTTGCGGCTTGTATCTGAGAGCAAGAAAGGTGCTGCAGAAGCACGAAACCGCGGGGTCGCAGAGACCTCGGCGCCGAATCTCTTGTTCATCGACGCTGATTGCGTTCCTGCAGAAGACTGGGTTGCAACGGCCATGGCCCTGATTGGGCGAACGGACTTGATCGGCGGCGAAGTCGCCGTATTTGACGAGACCCCGGCCCCCCGGTCTGGCTCAGAAGCTTTTGAGACGGTGTTTGCTTTCAACTTCAAGCGTTATATCGAAGAAGAGAATTTTTCGGGCAGTGGCAATCTTCTGACGCGCAGAGATGTGTTTGAGAAAACCGGCCCCTTCCATACTGGTGTGTCAGAAGACATGGATTGGTGTCATCGCGCGATCGCGGCAGGTTTCAAGTTGGAATATGAGGAAACCCTTCGCGTTTCCCATCCTTCCCGGCAAGATTGGGATGCACTCCAACGCAAGTGGAAACGGGTAACCGAAGAGCAATTTGGGGTGAACGGGAACTCGCCGCGTGCGCGGGTCAAGTGGGCTGTCCGGGCTCTGATGATGCCCCCAAGCATCCTGGTACATATTCCGCGCATTCTAAGGCATCCAAGGTTGGCAGGCTTTGGTGAACGTATTTCTGCTGTCGGGACATTGTTCAGGCTTCGCTTGCAGCGCATGTTCTGGATGTTGCGACAAGCCATTTCTGGCGTTGCTTGAACAACACCAGAAATGATAGCTGCGTTTCCTGCGCCCGCCTAGATCGCTTCAAAAGTATCCAATGTCCTGCCGCAAACCCGGTTAGCCATTGCCGACGCTTTTACAGCCCATTTTCGCTAGTCTAGGGTTGTTTCAGGCTGTGACCTGAGCCCCTGAATTTCCTCCAGTTTTGTGTAGAGTCCGCCCAACCGAAGGACGGACAAATGAAGACGAGATTCACGGACGAACAGATCATCCAAATGATCAAGGAGCAGGAAGC
>NZ_JARJEF010000147.1 GCF_029697505.1 Pseudophaeobacter profundi
CTCGTACTCTTACTCGTCTCAGGCCGAGAGTTCCCGACCCGGGTCCTCCGTCCCGTCCCGCTCCTACTCCTCGAGCTCCGAACGTGTGGTTCGCTCCTCAGGTGCCGGTCCTGGCTCCTCTTACAATTACTCCACGGAGCGCACTTCCCGCTCCGGTGACTATCCCGGCTCTTACCACTCCTCCTACTCCTCCACCACCAGCGGTAGGCTCCCCCACGGCACCACTTACCGTCACTTCTCATATCGCGTCTAGTCATGTTGCACAAGCGACAAACTCTCCCCGGCTTCTTAGATTATTAGCTTGCTGCATTTAGACATTGCATTCGTG
>NZ_JARJEF010000148.1 GCF_029697505.1 Pseudophaeobacter profundi
CTTTATTCTTCTTAATAATTTAATCAATCCTGCTGAAAAACAAGTAAAAATAAAAAATGACAAATTAAATCCGCTACAAATTTATATAATCTGAAAATATACATGATGGTCTAACTATGAAGTGAGAGAGAGGAGGTGAGGTTTTGAGGGGCGACACGAGACTTGCAACAACTCCGGGTATCAGATATTATCAACAGGATCCCCTTCACCTTCATCGCTGATTTCATCACCAAACTCAATGTCTTCATCAAAGCCATCCTCCACAAAAGTAACTGTGTCGTTGATGCGTACTGTTTCTGGAAACTCTCCATATGTTTTGAGGTTACGC
>NZ_JARJEF010000149.1 GCF_029697505.1 Pseudophaeobacter profundi
GAAGTGTTTCCTCTGGGCCAGCTTCTTGTCCAACCCCCAGAAGACCTGGACGATACCCAGGGTGGCGGACGTGACCGGGTCAGAGAAGTCACCACCGGGGGGAGACACGGCGCCGACGATGCTGACGGAACCCTCGCGGTCGGGGTTGCCGAGACACTTGACACGGCCGGCTCTCTCGTAGAAGGAGGCCAACCGCGCACCCAGGTACGAGAACATGCCCCATGTGCAAGATGGACATCCTCAAGCATTACGGCTTTGTCTTCACTGGCAGCCAGGAGAGTATCCTACACATGGACATCGAGGAGGTAGTGAGTGAGTCGGAGAG
>NZ_JARJEF010000150.1 GCF_029697505.1 Pseudophaeobacter profundi
GTTCACCATCCGACAGAAGGCCGGTGGACCGACGTTCGCTGCGTTCATGGTGCAGGCGAGGTCCGGCAACTCTCCGACTCCTCTCGGCACCTTCCAGCCGAAGGGTGACAACGCTCGGACGGTCACTTGCAGCGCCGACAACGACACCGGCTCCCACAACAGCCCCGACCCCAAGAAGAGTGTCACTCTCATCTGGACTCCTCCCACCAACTTCAAGGGAAATGTCAACTTCTTCGTAACTGTGGCTGAAACCAAACTGAAGTTCTGGGTCCGTCACAAGGCGGCTGCTCTCTCTGTTAAATGAAGAAAGGACGTCAGTAAGGC
>NZ_JARJEF010000151.1 GCF_029697505.1 Pseudophaeobacter profundi
CCGCTGCCCAGCTGCTTCAAGAAGACGACTCGCTTGCCCTTGTGAACGCCGGCGAGAACGATGCACACGGTGCCTTCAGTCAGTGCCGGGCGCAAGCTCCTCTTGTGGTCCTTGAAGCACTTCTTAGCCGGGTGACGCCTGATCCTGTCGCATGTGGGATACGAGGCGGTTTTCCTGGTGAGAATCACCTTACGGGTCCCTCCGTTCTTCTCTCCGCCGATGGGCTTTTCAATAAACGTCTTCTTCTTGGGCTTGTCTTTCTTCGGGTTCTTCTTGCCCATGAACTTCCACAGAGCCTTCTTGTGGTACATTTTGGACCGGCTG
>NZ_JARJEF010000152.1 GCF_029697505.1 Pseudophaeobacter profundi
GAAACTTCGGAGGGAACCAGCTACTAGATGGTTCGATTAGTCTTTCGCCCCTATACCCAGCTCTGACGATCGATTTGCACGTCAGAATCGCTACGGACCTCCATCAGGGTTTCCCCTGACTTCGTCCTGGCCAGGCATAGTTCACCATCTTTCGGGTCCCAACGTGTACGCTCTGGGTGCGCCTCCTCTCGCAATGAGAACGAGACGCCCCGGGAGTGCGGGACGCCGCCACTTGGGCTGCACGTCCATCCTCCCTCTGTCTGACAAGTCAGACATTCAATTTCATTGCGCCTTTAGGTTTTGTAAACCCAAATGACTCGCG
>NZ_JARJEF010000153.1 GCF_029697505.1 Pseudophaeobacter profundi
TTTGAACACCCTGGTGCGAGAATGGCCAGGGATCTTGTCAATGATCTTCACTGCGTACTCTAGGTCAGTGAGCAGGTTGACACACGTTTGTACCGAAGCGTATGCTCCCTTCCCTAGCACCTCACCCGTCAGTCTATATAAATCTTGGAAACAGGATGAAACCAGACTGGTGGTTGTTCTCTTCTTCCTGCGCTTCTTGCACGCCTCCTCCTTGCGTGCGGCCACGTCGTTGGTCTTGTCTCGCAGGACGGAGAGAACATTGTCTGGTTGGATGGGGCTGTCGGTGTCTGGTTCATCCTGGCTCCCTTCGACCCGACGTCCT
>NZ_JARJEF010000154.1 GCF_029697505.1 Pseudophaeobacter profundi
TATGACTACTCTGGGTATGGAGGCTACGGATATGGTGATGGCTATGGAGGATATGATCAGTCTTACGGTGCAGGATATGGTGCCCCAGCTCCCAGAGGTGGAAGGGGAAAAGATAAGAGTACGTGTTGATTATTTCGCCCAACGCCACATCGAATCATTCCAATCAAGTTCAGTGATGTGGTTGCAAATTATTTGCAAAATGACTGCACTCGGGAGTGCTTTGTGATTATATTTGTGTATTTATATATTTTTCATGTACAATTTAACATACTTGTTTGTATTTTTAGTTGATAGATTTCGTGGATATTTTCTTTTTGGAAAT
>NZ_JARJEF010000155.1 GCF_029697505.1 Pseudophaeobacter profundi
GTTCTTGTGAGATTATTATTAGCAAAATGGCTGAGGAAGAAACCCAGAAGAAGAAGAGGACCTTCAGGAAATTCACTTTCAGAGGAGTTGATTTGGATCAACTCTTGGACATGCCAGCGGAACAGCTGATGGAGCTAATGCATGCCCGAGCTCGTCGGCGATTCTCCCGGGGACTGAAGAGGAAACCGATGGCGTTGGTGAAGAAGCTTCGAAAGGCAAAGAAAGAAGCCCCACCAAATGAAAAGCCAGAAGTTGTCAAGACCCACTTGAGAAACATGATCATCGTTCCGGAGATGGTCGGCAGCATCGTTGGTGTATAC
>NZ_JARJEF010000156.1 GCF_029697505.1 Pseudophaeobacter profundi
AGTCGCAGAGGTTCGCATCATTGTGGACAGTCCCGATCTGGTGGAGCGACAGCAGGCTAGTGTTGACATCTTTTTCGAGCTGAAGAGCTGCGGTAAATGCTTCCTTGCCGACGCGGCGGATGTTGGTGAGTTTGTCTCCCAACTCCTTGATGGCGTCCACTTGCTCCTGCAAGAACTCTGACTCTAAGTAGTCGCAGAGGTTCGCATCATTGTGGACAGTCCCGATCTGGTGGAGCGACAGCAGGCTAGTGTTGACATCTTTTTCGAGCTGAAGAGCTGCGGTAAATGCTTCCTCTGCATTTGCCCAGTCGTTCCTGGG
>NZ_JARJEF010000015.1 GCF_029697505.1 Pseudophaeobacter profundi
GGCTGCAAAGAAAACAGGAAAGGAGACCGCAACATTGACCACATCATAAACTACAGCGCATAACTGAAGGTGGGTCAAATCTCGGTGAAAATACCGGGTCAGTTCTCAGTGACAATCAACAATCACAAACCAGAAAGCTCGCTTTCCTTTCTTCCCAACCTTCAGTTCAGCGCTGGCGCCTGAGAGACTGTGCCACCTCCCCGCCGAATGCTGAGCCCCTCCCCTGCCCGTCTGGTCTCAAATGGCTGTCCTGGGTATTCTCGTCGCCCTCCTCCGATTCCGCGATGAAGAACTCTGCCTCATCCCCGTTCAGCCGCAGCCCGCTCCGGTCGGTCAGTCCGATGGTGCTGCCGTTCGGCTCAAACGTGATCAGGTACTGGCCGAGTCTGTCCTTGTGCACGCGGTAGCCGGTGTTGGCCCAATGTACGGTCTGACCTGCATCGATGGCGGCTTTGATCTCTTCGAGTGTCATGATCGCCCCCTCGCTATTCTGCTGCCACTGAAGTTACGTCCCGCGTGGCGTCTGGTCCGGTTCCAACAATCCGGGAGAGGATGCCCAATGTGTCGACACCGTCCCCATGCGGCAGGAAAACACGAAGCTGGAAGGCGATGATCTCCGTGAAACACCCCATTGCTTTGAGGCCATCGATCATTCCCTTGTCCGCACCGCCCAGCTCGAGGCGCATTTCGCCCGCGACACGGCGGCGGGTCAGGGTCAGGCCGCGGCCCAGATCGACCTGGGCAGTGGTGCCTAGGGCGACGGTCAGCATTTCTTCTGGGGTTTTTGGGTTGGAAACGAGGAAGCGTGCGCGCAGCGCTGCCGCCCCTTCCTCGCTCAGCGTGCGACCGATCATGCTGGTTCCGCCGTCGGGCGTGACCCGGTAGATGCGTTCATTTGTGGTCGGGATATCCTTCCAGATCGGCAAGAGCAGCCCGGTCAGCAGGTAGAGCTTCGTCATGCTGGTTTTTGGCAGGGACGCGGCTTCGTCATCCCAGAGCCGGGTGAACTCTGCCCTCCCGATCTTTTCCCAGGCTGAAGCCTCAAACCGGGTCTCCTCGAGATAGCTGGACCCATTGGGCCGCACTGCCTTGCGCATCAGGGTGACAATGTCCTCGTCATACATCTGCATGGGCCGCGCCGAGATAAGCGCCGCGCGGCCGGAAGCACGGTTGACCATCGGTCGTTTGTCGGGATTGCGCGAAATGGCCTCTTCCGCGTCCAGCACATACACTGGGTCGGTCACCTCGAGCCCGATGATCCGCGTCACCGCGCCGGATTTCGGGCAGGTCCAGAGATCCTCGGTGGAGACCTGTTCGATCTTTTCGCCACGCAGGGTTTCCACGCCGAGATCGAGCGTGCCTGCCGCGCGCGCCCGTTCAGTCTGATCGGCAATCCGCCTCATGAACTCGGCAAAGAGCGCGTTCTGCATATGGATGGGTAGCGCCAGCACCCGGTTCAGAAACCGCTGGATCGGCGGAAGCTCCTCAAGGAGCACCCCGTCCTTGTCGATCAGCCGCAAGGCCGTCCAGTCGGTGAAGCTCTCGTAGCTCATCGCCTCAGCGCGCCCGGCGGCAAGATCGGCGAAATACCCACGCAGAGCCGCCCGCGCGATCGGGCTTTCGAGATTGTCCTCCTCGCGGAACATGCCCTGCGAGCCGGTCTCGCGCTGACCCTTGGTCAGGGCCCCCAGCTGGTCGAGGCGTTTGGCTATAGTCGAGGTGAAGCGCTTTTCGCCATGCACATCCGAGGTGCAGACCCGGAAGAAGGGCGCGCTGACCTGGGCAGAGCGATGCGTGCGGCCGAGCCCCTGGATGGCCGCATCCGCGCGCCAGCCTGGCTCCAAGAGGTAGTGCCGCCGCCGTTTCTGGTTCTTCGCCGTTTGCGCTGCGTGGTAGGACCGGCCCGTCCCACCCGCATCGGAGAAGATCAGGATATTCTTCTCGCCGTCCATGAAGGCTTGGGTCTCGGATGAATTGCTGCTGGCGGCGCGCTTCTCGATGAAGAGGTGGCCATCGTCCGCCTTCAGAGGTCGAATCGACCTTCCGGTCACTTCGGCCACGGCCTCGTCGCCAAAAGCCCAGAGGATCTGATCGAGCGCCGAGGGGATCGGCGCCAGCGTCATCAACCCCATCATGGCCGCATCGCGCAGGGCGAGCGCCTCGCGCGAGACAACCAGCGCCCCGGTCTCATCCCGCAAAGGTTCCGCCACCATATTGCCGTCGATCTCCACCAGCTTTTGCGCATGGATCGGGAAGGCCTGTTCGAGGTAGCCCAGAACATAGTCTCGCGGCGTCAAGGCACCCTCGACGAGTTCATCCTCCGGGTCCATCGCCTCAAGCCGACGCTTCAGCAGGCTCTCGCCTGTCGAGACCACCTGAATGACGCAGGCGTTGCCCGCCGCGAGGTCATCCTCGATGGCGCGGATGATGGTCGGGGCTTGCATGCCCATCAGGAGATGGTTGAAGAAGCGCTGCTTGGTGCTTTCAAACCGGGACTTGGCCGAGGCGCGTGCGGCCGAGGCATTGGTCTCGCCCGAGGCATTGTTGACACCGGTCGCCGTCAGCGCCGCCTCGAGATTATGGTGGATCGTTCGAAACGCACCCGCATAGGCGTCGTAGACCTCAACCTGGGCCGGGGTGAGCGCGTGTTCGAGCACGTCATACTCTACGCCGTCGAAGCTGAGGGCGCGGGCCGTGTAGAGGCCGAGCGTCTTGAGATCGCGGGCAACCACCTCCATGGCCGCGACACCGCCTGCCTCCATCGCCGAGACGAAACCCTCGCGGCTCGGGAAGGGGTAGTCGGGGCCTTGTCCCCAAAGACCGAGACGCGCGGCATAGGCCAGGTTATGCACGCTCGTGGCGCCCGTGGCCGAGATGTAGAAGACGCGGGAGCGGGGTGCTGCCAGTTGCAGCCGCAGGCCCGCAAGGCCCTGCTGCGAGGGTTTGACCCCCCTGCCCTGCTCAGACCCTGCCGCGTTCTGCATGGCATGGGCCTCATCGAAGGAAAGAACGCCGTCAAAGTCTTCACCCATCCAGGCTAGGATCTGGCCCAGTCGCGTGGTGCCGCATTTGCCCGCGGACCGCAGCGTGGCGTAGGTGACAAAAAGGATACCGTCGCCCATCGGGACGGGCTGGTCCGGTTTCCATTTGGAGAGCGGCTGGATGTCGGCGGGCGAGCCGCCGAGATCGGTCCAATCGCGGATCGCGTCCTCGATGAGCGTGGCGGATTTCGAGACCCAGATCGCCTTTCTGCGTCCGGCCAGCCAGTTCACAAGGATGAGCCCCGCGCATTCGCGCCCCTTGCCGCAACCGGTGCCATCTCCGAGGAAATAGCCGAGGCGATAGGCCCGTGCATCGGGGTCATCATCGGCGCGCGTCAGCTTGGTCTGGTCGTCATCGATAGCGAACCGACCGGACAGATCGCGCCCATGGGCATCATGTGCCATGACGATGGTCTCGAGCTGCGCCTCGGAGAGATGTCCCTCCTCGATCAGCCTGGCGGGCAAGCGCAAGTCATCACTGCCCGTGTTTGAGGGCACCGGCGGCGCGACAGAGGCCATGGCGATGCTTTCAACGAGCGGCGTGGGATGTTCCTGCGCACCCGCAATCTCGATCCGCTGCGGCCGGTAGCGCGCATAGATGTCCGAGATGGGCGTGTTGTCGCGCGGGGCCTCAAAGCTTGTGAAGCTGAGCGGGATGGCAGCATTGGCGCGGGGTTTGGAGGCAGCGAAAGGCGCACCGGCGGTCTTGCGTGGGGCAGCTACTGGACGAACCGGCCGCCCATGATGGATCGCCGCCGCCCTTTGGGCGGGGCGCATCTCAGGCCGGGTCGCGGCCACGGCGTCAACAAAAGGAAGGGCTTCCTCCAGATCCTGAACCGCGGCGCGGATGAGTTCGCCATCGTCCTGCACCTTGTCGAAGACCATCAGCTGGGTTTCCACAGAGGTGCCGAGCTTGCGATAGACCTGTCCCGGCATCGTCAGCGCCAAGCGCGGCGTCAGGAGACCGCAGGCGCGCGACCAATGCGCGCCATCACGTTCCGGGCTGAACCCCGGCGGCATGATCGCCACCAGCCGCCCGCCGGGCGCGAGACGCTTTGCAGCGCCGATGAGATGTTTTGCAGCGATGTGCTTGTCCCGGGAGCGGTCGACCGAGGAAGCGAAGGGCGGATTCATCACCACGACGTCGGGTAGAACCGGCGTCTGCTGCAGATCGTCGATATGCTCACCGTCATGGCCCGTCACCTCGCCACCGAAGAGGGCGCGCAGGAGGCGCTGGCGAAAAGGGTCGATCTCGTTGAGCAAAAGCGTGGCACCGGCTCGGGCGGCGAAAGCAGCCAGGGCACCGGTGCCAGCCGAGGGCTCCAGCACGGTCTCACCCTTGCGGATCGCCGCGGCCCGCAAGACCAACGCCGCGAATGGCAGCGGCGTGGAAAATTGCTGCAGCCGGATTTGCTGCTCTGACCGGCGGGTTTCCGTCAGCAGCCTTGAGGCAAGCAGCTTTGCAGCGGCGATGTCACCTGCCACGCCGTTCCCACGCAGCAGCACCTGGACAGCCGCGGCCTGCATCAGGTCATAGGCCATGCGCCAGTCCCAGGCACCTCCGGCATCGCTGCCATGAAACGTCTCGCGCATGATGCGCGCAAGCGCTGAACTGCGCAGAGGTAGATGGTCGATCTCCGCGCCGATTTGCGCGATGGCATTGGCGAGATCACTGTCGGAGATTGGGAAAGCCGGGTTTGCCGGTTTGGGCCTGGACATGGGGATTTTCCTTTGGATCAGGGTCTGAGTTCCAAAGGACAAAAAGCCCGCTTTCGCTTTTCAGGGTGACGGGGGTCAGACCGCGCTGACCTCCAAGGCTTGGTCAGGACTTGGGTTCGACCTCCCGTTTCGCATCAATCAATGCCTGTGCGGCCTGCATCACCTGAACCTGAGATATTCCCGTGCGTGCATCCTCCAGCGCGGCCTGTACCTGCGCGCAAAACCACTCGTCATACGAATTCGCTTCAGCGGCCACGGAAATGCTCCTCTAGGCCCCAGTCCAGAAGCTTGCCGAGGTCATCGGTCATGTCTGCAGCGCGCACCGCAAATTGGGAATGCTTCCATTTAATCCGAGACGCGCCTTGCTCATCGGTGCCGAGGTGCGGCTCTTCCTTACCCGTTGGGTCCATTGCGCTTTCTCCGACTATACTATGGGTCGATGCTACATCACCCAGCCTGGCGTCGTAAACGGCAATGCCGTAAGGTTCACAGCAAACTGGGCCACTTACCGATCTGGCGCCGCTTCAAGGGAAGTTTCGAACCGCTTGCCCGCCGCTGCAGCTTCTTTCAAGAGCGCATCGAAATTGTCAGGTGGATTGCCATCTTCCAACATCCCTTTGAACGTCGCATAGGCATCCGTCTTGCTGCCGTAGGCGCGCAGGGTCTTGTCGTCGTTCACCCAGGCCACCACGATGACCTTCGCATCGCTGTTGAACCGATAGAACAGCCGATACTGCTGGAAGAATTTCGCCCGGAACCAATGCTTGCGGTGATCGCCGAGTGTGCCGCCTTGCCGGAAGGCCGCGGCTCCCGGATCTGCCGGTATGGCCTCGGCGACCAGCTTTAAGATGGCGGCCAGCCGTTTCGTGGAATTTTTCTTGCGCCAAGTCTTGGGATCGCGTGCCTTACGCGCCTCGACCTCCACGGTCAGCCCTTCGAGCTGGTCCAGAAAGAGCGGATGCGCATAAATCGACCATCCGTTCACGACAAGGGGCGCTTGGGCGGGCACGCTATCGCCGCTCATTCATCCTCGATCGATAGCGGCGCATCGAGATCGACGTCAACGTCTCCGACCAGTGCGGCAAGACGGTCATGCAAAGCCCCATCGAACGCCCGAATGCGGTCCGGATGCGCCTTGATATCGGCCTCGACAAAATCGAGAAAGGCTCCGAGCACGGGATCTTCCTCGTCGCTGCGCACGGGCTCGATATAGACCCTGCCACTCGGCTCGGTGCAGTAACGAATCTGGTCGCCCTTGCCCAGCTTGAGCTGTTTGCGCACACCCGCCGGCACGGTCGTCTGATACCGATCCGTGAGTTTCGAGACATCTTGTGCGAGGGCTGTCATGGCAGTCTCCTGAAGAAAAGGTTCTTTGCTGCCCGCGATAGGTAATGCATTTGCATTGCCTTGTCAAGACAAGCCGCAGCATCTGCTGTCGCCGGGCAGGTCGATGAACCGTCCGGCGCAGGACCTAATTTCGCCCCGCCAGGAACTCCGCCAGCACCGGGCTAGCCGCACCTTTCGCGGAGCTGAGCAGCTTCGAGCCTGCAAGCGAGGCCTTCGACAGGCGCACGAGCCCACCGGTTTCCTCGATGCGGTAGCAGCGGCGCTTTTGCCGCCCGCGCCTGTAGTGGGTCGCGGTGACAATCTGGCAGGTACTGCCATCGGTGAGCGTCACAGGTGCTGCGAGCTTGATCTTGTCGCCTTCCTCGTAGTCCGGGATCGCAGCCCAGTCCTGGCAGCGCTGGCGCCAGGCATGAGCATAGCTGTCTGGGTCTTTCAGCTCGGACAGCAGGGCCAATAGGCTCAGTGGCGCGCGGGATTCGACCGGTCCCGCGCTTTCCTCCATGTCCTTGTAGCCCCAGCAGCCGTCATCATATCGGGTAAGGAATACGGCGGCGAAAGTGATGAAGCCATCCGCATCGGTGAGATAGGTCGTGTCTTCGACAGGGGTGCCGTCGATATTTGTGACCTTTGCCGCCGCATACCAGGTTGAGCCGACCTTGCAGGCCTTGACCAGTTCAGTTTTGCGCGTGTCGCCATGAGAGGTGCATAGCCGGGCGATTTCCGCTTTCTCATCCGCGTAGGTCTGGACGCGGCGATCGGTATAGAAGAGCCAACCCATCACGCCGCCCTCCGGTCATCGATTTCCATCAGCGCATCGAGCGGCACGCGGTAGGGCTGCATGGCGTCGAAATCCTCGCAATTGCCGCAGTTCTGCACGATCGCGAAGGTGTCGCAGGCATCCTTGAGAATGACCCGGAAGGTGCCGCCGAGGCCCGAGGGCACCTCGTAGGTCCCGCCGATGAGATAGTCCGAAGCCCGGTGCACGAAGACGCGGATGCTGTGGCCATCGGTGGCGAGCCGGATGGCCCCCCGCCCCCGGTCGATGAGCACCTGCACGTCATCCAGGATGTCGGTGTAGAACTGGCCGGTCAGATCACGAAACGCCATGCGGCGCTGCGCCATCCAGTCGGTATCCCGAAACGGGTTCATGCCATTGGCGAAAGCAAAGGAAGGATCGGCCTGTTCGGTGGTGACGATACGGGTGGTCGTGCCATCGATGCCATTTGAGCGCAGATGCACACCATTGCCGACGATGAGGATCAGGGCGGGCTTGTCCACGGGCCCGTTCCAGTTGGGCAGGAAGGTTTTGCAGGCGCGCGCATGTGCGATTTGCGCCGCAACAGCGGAAGCAGAGAACTTGAGAATAGCCATAGGGATGTCTTTCCGTTGGGTGTGGGAGGGTCGACCCGCGCGGGCGGCATGGTCCACGCGCGGGTCGCGTGATGGCTCAGGCCGCTTGCGCGACCTCGCCGTCAGACTCCGGGGTTTCCGCGATGGGCTCCGCCTCATCAAAGGCGATACCGGCGGTCTGCATCATCGGCGGGCACCAGGCGGCCACGGCAGTGCGCTGCGCGTCCGTGAGCGTGGCGAAGGGCTCGGCGAAGAGCTTGTCACAAAAGGCGACGATCTCCTTCTTGCTCGACGAGGCGAGCGTCACAGCCTCCTGGGCCAGGCCCAAATCCTCGCCGAGGATCTTCAGGAGCCAGGCCTTCTTGAAGCGGTTGAAGAGCGCCGCATTCGGCGTCCAATGCGCCCGGATGTCGGGCATGATCTCGATCTCGAAGTCATGCATCAGGCTGTCGCGCTGACGGTCCCGTGCGAAGCAGGACTGCGTCGTGCTGGCGGTCGCATAGGCCACGAGCTTGGCCTTCTCCCCTGCATCGAGCGCGCGAAACGCCGCGAACTGATCGGCGGGCGCGCGGGTGTCATCGAGCCAGGACAGATCAAGCGCATCATGCGCCGCCGCCACCTGCTCGAGCGAGGTCTCGTCGATCTCGTCCATCTTGGCGTGGCTGCGGTATTCTTTGCGGGCCTCGACCTTGATCGCCTGCGTCACGGCCATGCCGCTGGCCAGAACGTCACTGACCAGCTTGAAGAGCGTCAGATCCAGCGTGGCCTCCGGATGCAGCGCCATTGCGGCGCCAAGGGCCATGGCTCGTTCGGTCTTGAGGTCCTCAGCCAGTGAGGCCGGGTAGGTGATTTCGCCGGCGTCGGGGGCCTCCTCTCCCGTGGTGTTGGTCGAGGAACTGGGCGCGCCCTTCTCTTTCACGGTGTCCTCCGGGCGGACGAGGCCCACATGGAGCGTGATCTGCCCGTTCGACCAAGACGCAATCACGCCTGCACGGGCGAGATCCTCGGCGCTGTAGGCCTCCTGCAGATCGCGGGCTTCGTCTTCCAGAGCGTCCACGCGGTCGTAAAGCGCGTTGTAGGCACCGTCCTCGATCCCCTCATCCTCCATCTTGAGCTGCAATTTCTCAAGCTCGGCGGTGATCTCATCGATGCGCTTCCGGGCAGCCTCATCCGGCTCGATCGGGCCGGGATAGACGCGGCCATAGTCGGCCATGGTCGCGTAGTCATAGCGCACCATCGCATCGGCCCAGGCGAAGCCCAGCCTCATACAGGCCTCTTCGGCAGCGGCACCGAGCTTTTCGAGCAAGATGGTCTCGACCAGCGCCGCATCCTCAAGCACGGAATGCTCTTCGAGAAGGTCAGCCGCGACGGCGCCGCCACGCGCCTCGTAGTCCGCGCGCACGAAAGCCCCGATATCGTCACTGACCTGCACGCCGCGGGATTTGAGGGCCTGACGGACGGTATAGGCCTGCAGATAGCCGCCGTCCTTCGTGAGCGCCGCGAAGACCTCGCGCTGCGCCTCCTGGCTCGGGTGCTCGGCAAAGGCCTTCATCGTGTCGAGCGTGATCACCTTGCCCCGGGCCGCGGCGCGGATGTCGGGGTGGATCAGGCCATAGCGCAACCGGCCTTTCACGGCCGCCACCGTGGCGTCGAAGGTCTTTGCGATCGTCTCGGGCGTCTGGCCGTCGACCTCCATCATCCGGGCGAAGGCCTCGAACTCGTCGATGGCATTCATCGGTGCCTGGGTGATGTTCTCGGCGAGCGACAGTGCCGTGGTGACGTCGCAGTCTTCCGGCACGAGGCGGCAGTCCACCTTGGTCTTCGCCGTGAAGCCCTTGATGGCCTTGTCGGCGATCAGCTCCTTCAGCGCGGCATGGCGTCGGCCACCGGCGAGGACAGCATATTTGTCGTCAAGCTTCTGGACGAGAAGCGGCTGGAGCAGGCCCAGAATAGCGATGCTGGCCTTCAGATGCGCGATGTTCTCGGGGTCATAGGTTTCCGGCGAGTTGCTGCGCACATTGGCAGGATGCGGGACCAGATCGCCGATGGCGACGGTGAGAGGGGCAAAGCTTGTGGTCATGGGATATCCTTCCAGGTGGGTGAGGTGTGGCCCGCGCGCGCTTGCGCGTGACCAATCCCCGGCTTCAGGGATCACCACGACAAAAGGCCCACTCTCCCTTTGAGGGGTCAGTGGGCCTTCATCGCCTGGGGTGTCAGGAGGGGAGTCCCCTGCCCTTCTACCAGTCGCGTGCCAGCATGATGGTCAGCACACGCATGGTTGTGGCAGGATTGTCCGGGGTCTCAGCGCCGTAGCGGAAATCCGAGTCTGCTTCATAGAGATCGATCTTCCAGAACACGGTCTCTCCCCGGATCTCGACCGCTCCGAAATCGTGCCAGCCTTCCGGGTCATTTTCGGGCTCGAATGTATCGAACGCACCGGTGGCCTTCACCGCCTCGGCCATGAAGCCATCGTCGGCCTCCATAAGCGAGCGGGTGACATGCATCCGGCCCTGGATGGGCTGCGAGGGCGCCACTCCGAGGCACGCGAGCTTTCGAAACGCGTCGTTTTGCGCCGCGATCACGCTCGGATCCGGACGGTCTGGCTGGGGTTGAACGGTCATGGACATGGGGATCTCCTTTGAGAAGTTGAAACACCCTTCTCACAGCCCGCTTTTTCTTTTCCGCTTGGCGGATGAATCGAGGCCGAAGGCGCCCCACCCGAACAGCCCCTTGGGTCTGTAATTCGGGTTGGGGATAGTTTCGATCCAGCCGCCTTGTTCTTTGATGCTCTCGAGCGCTGCCGAGAACGGATAAGCGCCCTCGGACTGGCTCCACCAATAGGCACCTCGTTTGAAGGTGATGATCTTGCGGCGGCCGTCTTCGAAGCAGGCCACCCGCAGCGTCTTGGGTTCCTTGCGTGACATGCGAGTCTCCGTTCTCCGTGTGGTCAGGCGGCCTCGGCACTGCGCCCTGCCCTGCCCGTCTCCGATCTGGCAATCAGATAGTCGCAGGCGCGCTGCGCGTCCGCGGCGTGCTTGAAGATCGCACCCTTGTCCGACCGAAGGACGTGCAACCAGTTGTGGAGATAGGCGGCATTCATCTCGAGCGTATGCGCCGTGAAGCCGAGCGTCTGACCCAGGAACACCGAGGTCAATTCCGCGACGATCTCCTCGCGCGCATAGGACGTGTTGCCAAACTTCGAGAACCCGAAATCGCGGTTCAGTCGATGGGGAGCTTTCGTGGCATGGGCCAGCTCATGGGCCCAGACCCCGTAGAAATTGCGCGGGTCCTGGAACCGCGTGATGGACGGCATGTAGACCTTGTCCACGGGCGGCAAATAGTACGCCTCCGTGCCCGTGAAGACGGTTGTGATGTCGATGGCATCGAAAAACGCCTGCATGTGCGGGATGGGCTCGGACTGCGGATGCTCGGGCACGGGCTCCGGGTCAGGGTAGAAGCTGTCGGGCAGGCCCTCGATCTGGCAGGCATTGAACACACGGTAGGATTTCTGGAAGCGGAAGATACGGGCTTCCTCGGAGTGATCATCCCCGTCGCTGTGATCATGCTCATCGCCGGCGTCTCTCCGGCTTTGACCGTAATAAACGACGACAGAGGACTTTTCGCCCTTGCGGACCTTTGCGTCCAACGCATTGGCCTGCGGCAGCGTCATCCAGAAGGGAGAGCTGTGGCCCGCCATCACGGTCCGCATCGTCAGCAGGAAGTTGTTCACTCCCTGGTAGGGTTCCCCGCCCACGCGCAGGGGACGAGAGCTGCCACCTGCGGTCCATGGCTTGCGCCACGGCAAGACGCCGCGCTCGATGATGCGGATGATTTCGTTTGTGATGACCTCTGAGGCATCGAATTTGGGCGTACGGGATCGGGCCATGGCTGGCCTCCTTTTCGAGTTTTGGTGAGAGGGAGTGGTGACTAGGTTGACCGACAGGGGCGCGGATCGTTGGGGATCCTGGCACCGAGGGCTTCGACCATGTCGATGTAGGTGGTCAGCGACACGGACTTGCCGGGACCCGAAGAGTCAGGGTCGACCGATCTGTCCCGCGCCACCCGCGGCAGGTTCGCGAAGGCGATGACATCGGTGACGGGTCGGATATCGATGAACGGCGTGCCACGTGCGACCGCAAGAGTGGCCAAGGGAAAGCGCTCGATCGGCGCGAAACTCGACACGGTGGTCAAGCCGAGGTGGATGAATGTCCCGCCCTCTCCGCAGATCACATGCGCGTTTGCCAATAACGCCGCCTGCTTCAGATAGCCGAAATCACGCAGGACAGTCTCCCGCTCGCGCCGCTGTGCCTGCCTCGTCTGGCCGGTTCGGCGTGGTTTCTTGTGTCGCCACCACGAGGCAGCGGTCGCGCGCAACACGCGCAAAACACCTGTTTGCATGGGAATGTCCTTCATCAGGAACGGCAGACCGGAACCCGGCCCGGACCCATCTGAGGGACCCCAAAGGCCCTCATCCGTCAGTCACAAAACCCGAAGGACACTTTCTCTTTTCCCAGGCCCTTTCTGCACACAACAGAACTGAAACCCGGCCCATCTGCCGAAGCCATTGATTTCATGCAGCAATTCCAGATCGGCAGGCAAGATCGGCAACGCATATCGGCAAAACCTTGCTTGAAAGTACGAAATGTGTATATTTTTCAATTACTTTGGAAACATGGAAGATCGGCAAAATGCTGGAAACATCCGCCAGGATCGAACCCTGCTTGTTCGAGGAGCATATTCCTACAGAACTGGCAGACCTTTCGGTCGACATCCAGAGGGAAGTCACCGGGCTGGGACAAGGGTTGCATCCTGACAGCGCAGCCGAACTTGCCGATCTCGTCCGTGTGATGAACTGCTACTACTCCAACCTGATCGAAGGACACAACACGCGCCCCCGCGACATCGAAAGGGCGCTGGCTGGTGCCGAGCTTGAGGAAGAAACCCGTCCCCTCGCCCTTGAGGCCCGGGCGCACGTCATCGTTCAACGGGCCATCGACGAGATGCATCGCAAGGGCACCCTGCCCCGCCCCACATCCGTCGAATTCCTGACTTGGGTCCATAAGAGCTTCTACGACGAGATGCCGGATGAGTTTCGGGTCATCGAACATCCCGACGGCACACAAGAGCCCATCGTTCCGGGACGCATGCGCCAGGATGACGATCGGGAAGTTGCGGTCGGGCGCCACCTACCTCCTTCATCGTCGCGCGTCGCGGCATTCATGGACCATTTCGACAAACGGTTTCAGATTGCGGCGCGGTCTTCGAGCGGACGGATCATCGCGATCGCGTCTGCACATCACCGGCTCAACTACATCCACCCTTTCCCAGATGGTAATGGCCGCGTCAGCAGATTGATGTCTCATGCCATGGCCCTCACAGCGGGGATTGGTGGCCAAGGGCTCTGGTCCGTATCACGGGGGCTGGCCCGCGGGCTAACCGATCGGGGCGAGTACAAACGGATGATGGATCTGGCCGACAGTCCACGCCGCGGAGACCGCGACGGACGGGGGAACCTGTCAGAAGCGGCACTGAAGACGTTTAGTGAATGGTTCCTAAAGGTGACGCTCGATCAGATCAGCTTCTCAGCAAGATTGTTCGATCTCGGCGGACTGGACCAACGGTATCGTCGTCTTGTTGCAGATACCATCGATGACAAGCGAGCGCCGGAACTCATCTTGGCGGTTCTTCGGCATGGGGCACTGGAACGAGGCGATGCGCAGATTGTGCTCAAGACGTCCGAGCGTACTGCTCGCAACACGCTGAGTAAACTGACCGCCGCCGGATACCTGACGTCCGCCTCGCCGAAGACGCCAGTTCGGTTGGCGTTTCCGTTGGATTATCGAGAGCGGCTCTTTCCAAACCTCTTTGGAGATGGTGACCTCCCACAATAATTTTAGGGATTTAGGGTGTAATGCCTGGCCGCCGATTTCTTCCATGGGCTGCGAGATTTTCATCAAGGCTTGCTCGTGTGTCACTTGTCCACCGCGGTGGACATTTGCTGGTCTGAGATAAACTGAAGAACCACCACGCGCCGCTAGGTGCGTTTGGACAGTTTTGGTTGCCACAAGCTCCGCTTCTCGTTCGAAGTCCACCGCGGTGGACATTAGACAGTTCGCTCATTGGTTTCGGACAGTCGCTTGATCAAAGCTAATGGATCAAATTGGTTTTGCCTTTGACCCAGGGTGATACTGTGAAAATACGCCCCAAAATCCCTGATGCGTTTTCCAAGCTGTAGCATGATGAAGATCGCGCATGACGCTTTCTGAGCTCCTACAGCATTCTTGGCTTTCTCAAAAGTTTCTGGGTGAATGCCCATCATGGGAGCAAGTGTTCGAGCATGGTTTTCAATGTCAAACCAGTTTCTAAGTCTCTCTGTGGAGAACGATGTCGCCTGATCGCAGACTGAGGTCAGCAAGTCTGGTTTCAGGACCTCATCGCCTATGTTGCTATCTAAATCTTTTTTTTCTTCTTCAGACTTAGATTGATGCCGGACAGTTTGTCCGTCATTGGCGGGCAATTCCATAGTTTCAGGCGGGTTATCCGGGGTAGCCAAACTCTGGCATTCTGCATCTGTATTGGCGAGCAGAGCGTGGTATTCGGGGAGGCTCAGCTTCCTGCGTAGAGCTTTCCGTGCGTGGTTGATGAATGCGTTGCTGGGATCGTGCTCTTCCAAATGGGCGAGCTTCGTAAGGATCTGTTTGCGGACAAATATCCGATCTCGCCGGTTATTCTCCATCTCTTGCGCGATGGCTATAAGCTCGCTCGCACGTTGGAGCAGGGGGGTGAGAGACAATCCATAACTGATGCACTCCCCGCCGGATGAGCGAACGCGGTAGCGCTTTCGGTTCGAGCTGTCATTGCGCTTGATGAATCCGAGTTCAACGAAGCGGTTGATGTGCCTCCGGAGTGTCCGTTCGTCGATTCCGCCAACGCGCTGGCAAAGTGAATTGTTAGACGCAAAAACTGTTTCGCCATGGCCAGGTTTCAGAAAACTGAGCATTGCTTGAAGTGTCTGTATGTGGCCAGGACGTAGACCAAACACGCTGCGTGCATCTCTCAGGGCTCTGAAGATGGTCCAGACGTCGGTTTCAGATCGGGGAAATGAGCCGCGGGTTGCATCAGCACCTGCGGCTTCGATCGAGAGTTTTGTAAATGCCATGGCTTGTTCACGACGACCGTTCGGCCCACAACTTCCCCGTCTCTTTCCTCGAATTTTCGCGGAAAAAGGCAAAAAATATCAGTCCACCGAATCGGTGACTCTTGACCGGTATGCTGGAGGTTGCTACATCAAAGATGCTAATCAGATGATGAGGGCTCTCCAGGGGAAACTTTGGGGGGCTCTTTTCTTTCGGGTCTTCGCTTTTCTCCTCTGCTCGTGTTGCTCTGTGTGGCGCGGGGCTTAGGACCCAGAGCCTCTCTCATTCCGCCACTGTACGAAGAGTTGCAAAAGCGTAGCTTCCGCGTGCTCTTCGAGCCATTGGCCGAATTCTGGATTGTCCTTCTTGGTGACCTTGAGAGTGATCGCCTTCTCATTGATTGTCAGCGTGCCCAATGAACTGCCGTTCTCATCATTGATGACCGAAGTCAGCCCACGATTGGGCGGCTTCTTGTCGCGACGTGCTTTGCGCGAGCAAGCCAAATAGACCGCTTGGAACTTTTCGGAACTAGGAGTGTCGTCGGGCAGGGCGGCGAGCGCCTCTTTGGCGATGTCCACCAAATCTACCTTCACTGACAAGGCAGCTAGATCACCCCACTGCCGTCGTCCGATCCCATGTGCTGGCCCGATGAGTTGAACAAGACCGTCTGGCAGTTGTTCTATGACGACCCTGTGGTTGGATACGCCTTGCCGGGTCAGACCTAGAGCATCTTGAATGACACCGGGTTTGTACCCGGCTTCTTGCATCTCTTTGATAAAAAGAGACTTTTCTATAAAAGACGGATCAAGCCTGAGGTTGTTCTCCTGGCCTTGAGCGATCAGAGATGCGTCATCGTCCAAGGTTCGAACAATTGCCTTGACCGTTCCACCGACCTTACGGATCGCCGCAAGCCTGCGGCGGCCGTAGATGATGCGGTATCTGTCCGGTTGGGCTGATGGACGGACCATGATGGGCACTTGTTGGCCATGCTTGCGAATGCTCTCGGCCAACTCATCGATACTGGAATCTTCCAGCACCAACCGATCGCGCAGCCCATCCATGTCAATCTGATCGGGTTCAATGTCGCGAATCGAGTTTGCTGTGATCTCGCGCAAAGAGTCGCGCAATCCTCCAACAGATCCCGGCAGCTTTGCCGCTTTTGGCGGGGTAGGGGAGGGGGCTCCGCTCTCCGTCTCATTCCTTGGAGGCTGGTTGAAGATGTTTCGGGCCATCAGCGACGCCCCCATGCCATTTGGATCGTCTGCTCTAGCTCATCGCCAACGCCATTCACGCTGGTCAGGGCGCGATCAATTGTCTTTCTGATGAATTGGCTTGGATCGACTTCATAGACGGTCTGCTGGGTCATCCCCGCGTCGGAGATCGCCGTAGACTTCAGCATCGGCTCTGTCATGACCTGACCTGCCAGAATTGATCTCAGGTAGCCTGCCATTTGGGTCTGCGGACCGTCCGACGGTTCATATCTGGTAATCAGGAACTTGACAAAATCCCATGTGACACGCCGACCGATGGCTTCCTCCACGGCCTTGACCGTTTCTGAAGCAAGCTTCAGGAATTGGCTCATGGATGCGATGTCAAGCATGCCAGGTACCACGGTAACCAAAAGCCCCGTCGAGGCTGCCAGCGCAGTCAGGGTTAGAAACCCAAGCTGAGGCGGGCAGTCGATCAGGACGATGTCGTAGTTTGCCTCAACCTCTTCAAGCGCCAAGGCGAGGCGCTCTGCAAAGATGGGCTGTACGCGACGGGCGAGAGCGTTTGCGGTCTCGGTTTCGTACTCCGAGAGCATCAAACCGGCGGGCACCATGTCGAGCTTATGGAAGTAGGTCTTTTGGATGACGTTCGAGAGAGGAACTTGGTCCTCATATCTCAAAGCATCATAGATTGTGCCGCCATCGGCGAACTCAAGCTCGGGCCGAAAGCCGAAAAACGTGGTCAAACTTGCTTGCGGATCGAGGTCTAGGACCAGCACGCGGTAACCGCGCAAGGCATATCTTTGCGCAAGATGAATCGTTGCAGTAGTCTTTGATGAACCGCCTTTGAAGTTGACGACGGATATCACCTGGAGACGATCGCCATCACGTCGACCTGGGCGGTAGCTTTCTGCGTTCTTTCCAGTGCGTCCAAGAACATCGCGCAACTCATCAATCTCTTGGGCTGTGTAGAACCGGTGTCCGCGGTTGTCTGTATGCACTTCCGGGAAGCTGCCGTCCTTGTGCCGGTTGCGCAGGTTAGATGTGCTTACGCGCAGGAGGCCGGCGACTTCGGTGGAACTGAAGCGGCGTAGGGACTTTCGTTCTTCGGGTTCGAAAGCGATCTTCATCTGGCGATCCAAAGACTCAGCCAGATTGTCGGCAAATGCTCCGATATCGGAAGAGCCTATGCCTCGCGTGTATCCAATGTTACGATCATCCATGTCCTGCCGCCCACTCTCGGCCTCTGTTGAGGCTCTTAGTCATTCTGACGGTGTCCAGCGTATCTGACGCGTTTTGCCGTCAGAATGGGAATGCCACGATCCTTTGAGTCCGGCAAGAAGAATCTAAATGTAGTGTGAAAGTTATCCACAACACCTATAGGTGTTGCCGCGTAAAAAACTCAGCAAGTCATTGATATAGATATATTAAATGCAGATGCCCCCGAATCGAGCCGCTACTCTGTTGAGTTGGCACATTAGCAGCTAACCCCAAGCAACTAATGGCACTTTCTGCCTCCTGCGGAGTTTTCTTCCGGTGAAATTTTTTGGATTCGGGTCAGAAGCTACATCTGATCTTGGCTCGATTCGTACGGCATGAGGCCAAGTCGTTCCGCCCGCTCCAACAGCATTTTCACCGAAGACGGCTGCCATCTTGTTCGGCCACGAGGCGTGCGTTCGCGCATAGATTCCAACCGTTCACAGATCGCTTGAAGCGTGATGTCGGGATCTGCGCCCTTGATGCCAGCAATAATGGCGGGCAGGCGATCGTCCGTTTCGCGGCGCCCGGCGCGGGCCAGCACCTCGATAGGCAGGAAGCCGTCGCCGACATAGGCCTTCACAGCGCGCAAGAGACGGCTTTGGGTCCAGCGACGCGCCTCGGGCAAGGGGCCGTTGATGATGCGCACCACGTCTTCCCAGGCCAAGTCGGGTCGCAACCGGCGCACATGGGGCACCCAATCTTGTGCCGTCTCGTTTAGACGCTCCATGTAGCCGTCTCGTCGCGCCAGCCGTACTTTGCGAAGAGCAGCAGGGTCTTTGGCCCGCAGTCCAGGGTTCCCGCCGACCCGGCCCTTGGTACGGGCGCTCGCCAGCCCTGCTTTGGTACGTTCCCGGATCAGCGCCCGCTCGAACTCGGCCGCGGCGCCCAGAACCTGCAGCGTGAACTTGCCTTGCGGGGATCCGGTGTCGATCGGGTCCTGAATGGAACGAAAGAACGCCCCCTTGGCCTCCAACCGTTCGATCACCTCGAGAAGGTGCGACAGAGACCGTGCGAGCCGGTCGATCCGTACGACAACCAGCGTGTCGCCCTTGCTAATGCGCTCCAGCAAGCGGGCAAGCAACGGCCGGGCACGATTGCCGCCTGAGGCGTGCTCTTCGAAGATCTCGACGCATCCCGCAGTTTGCAGGGCCTCAGACTGGGGCAGGGGGGTCTGATCCTCTGTGGATACGCGCGCATAGCCTATCAGGGGCATGAAAATCGGCCGTTTGCAATTTCATATACCGTTACTAAACGACCATTTGTAAACGAATGCAAGGGCGTGCACTTTGGCGCTGTTCAGCAGGGAACCCTTAGCTTCCATACGCTGAACACGATCAGAGATCTCTCGCAGACCACCGCGCGCGCGTGCCATATAAGGAGTGTGGGCGCACCCAAATAAAACCCTTGGGTAAAATGCAAAAGTGCCATATTTTGCATATATGAAGCCTCAAGTCTCTATGAAAGATGAACGTTTTGACGATCCTCTAGTGGATACGGAGGGGCTTGAAGAGACGTCTGAAGACGACCTATGGTTCCTGCCTGGTCCGATGGAAGTGGAGCCCGATTATCTGCCTCCTGGTCCAAGGAGAAAGCCGCGTGAAACCGCAGTCCTCGACGATTGGCGGAAGGCAGAGGCGGGCAATGCCGCCCGTCTCGCCCGTGTGGCTGGCCGGATCGGCGCGCTAGACGACCGGCTGAAGCGTGGCCCGAAAGGATGGCGGCACAGACTGGCCCTGATCGAGGCGGCAGACCTCAGCTGGTTTGTGGGCGACCGGATTGGTCCAGATCGGTTGGCGCTCTGGATCTCCATGCGCCTTTCCGGAGTTCAGGACGACACCGCCGCACTCGCGCGTGTCGGTTGGGCGGTGCGCCGTCTGACAGGCGGTCCCGGCCCAGAGGTGGACCTGTCCGCCTTCCTCGATCGCCGTGACCCCGAAAACTTGGCTGATGAAGCCGAACCTTTTGCGGATCGCGCGGGCGGGTGGCTTGACCTGATGGCGCAAGCCGCCGACCTGCACCCGATCACGCGCGCCAGCATGGGATTTCACCTCTGGAGCCTCGCCGGCCTCGGGCAACAGGGCGACCGGATGGAAGCTGCGGTTACCGCCGCACGCGTTGCGGCCAGTGAGGGTAAGGGAGCAGTCTTTTCTCCGCTGGCAATGGGTGGTGTAGGAGGCCTGCGTTCTGGGGGGCCGCCTGCCAATAGGCTGGCGCGCTGGCTCGACGGGATGGAGAGCGCATGCTTGATCGCAATGCGACATCTGAATAACGTTGAGGACTGGACTGCACGAGCAAAAGCCGTGATGGTTTCGCTTTCAGGGAAAACGCCGCCGATTCTGCGAGCTGCGCTTACCGAATGGCCTCTCGTATCCGCTCCCATGGCTGAGGCTACGACCGGAGCCAGCCGCGCGGCCGTCCAACGCAACCTCGCTTGGATGGAAGCCCGAGATCTAATTCGCGAAGTAACTGGACAAGGACGATTTCGGATGTGGAGAATTGCAATCTAGGAGGATCGGTAGCCACTCTAATTCTGTTTTGATTTCAAGCGGTGAACTATGATCGACCTTTCGTGTGAGTCACCCTAGCGTCAGCACCATCTCGTCCGAGAGCGACAAGTCCGGAATATGCAGATTTTCAGGTGCCGGACCTTTGCGAATGCGCCCGGCCGCATCGTAATGCGAGCCATGACAAGGGCAGAACCAACCCCCGAAATCCCCCGCCCCATCGCCCAGAGGGACACAGCCCAGATGGGTACAGACACCGATCATCACCAGATAAGCCTCGTGACCCGCAATGGCTCGATTCTCATCGCTGGCAAGCGCATCGTCGGGCAGATTGGGGTTGCGCGCCTGGCTGTCTGGCAGGTCAGAGGCCGCCTCTGCCCGAGCCTGAGCCATTTCTGCCTCCGTGCGATGACGGATAAAGACAGGTTTTCCGCGCCAGTTGACGGTCAATTGCGTTCCGGGCGCAAGATCGGAGATGTCGACGGTGATCTGTGCCAGAGCGCGGACATCGGCGGAAGGGTTCATCTGGTTCACCAGTGGCCAGAGCGCAGCCCCTGTGGCCACGACCCCCGCCCCGGCCGTTGCGTAATACAGGAAATCCCTGCGCGCGGTATCCTCTGACGCTTCCATCATCGGGCATGTGTCCGTGTCTCCAGCGCTGGAAGGTCAACACGCGAGATGTAACGTTTTGTCAGCGACCTCTCTTCGGATCAACAAACAAGCTGCATCAGCGCGTCAATGGTGTGGGGCTGCGCCTTTTGCCATCATGAGGTGGTGCTCCTGGTGATGCGCCCCGATGGTCATCAGGCCAAAAAAGCCAAGTCCCTGAATCTGAGCGGCATCGCCATCGACACTGAGCGCCACGCCATCTTCGAGTTCCTCCGTGACAACGTCCCAGCCGGTTTCAGCCGCAAGAAAGGGCGCATGGGCGGGCACCATGGCGCGGATGGCCTCGAGAACACGGGGGGAACCCCGGATCTCGAACCGGGCCCCTTCCGGCCGCAGGGTGCGGGTGACCACGGCCTCCTGGGTTAGAAGGTCCATATCGACCAGATGGCGGCGCAATCCGTCGATATCGACCCGCTCCCAATCCGTCTCGGGATCGGCCTGCAGGATCGCTACGATCTCCGCCAGGGCGGCAAAGGCCGATTGCCCGGTTTCCTGCGGTCCACCCATGTCATGGCCAGTTGCGGAATGGGCGTGCTGAGCAGCCACGGGTGCGGCCATCACTATGGCAAGGACGAAGGGAATGAGACGCATGGACGGATCCTTCAATGGGGTGCTGTCATCTTTACGCTAGCAGGGGCGGATGCATCGCAATATGATTTCAATCATATGTTGCCAGACCCCTATGATCTTATCCCGAGCTCAGCCCTGCGCCCACTCTCCGGCGCGGTTGGCGATGTGGTGTTTCACCAAGGCGACCCCACCCACGGTCTCTATGTCGTGCAAACCGGACGCGTGCATCTCGAGCGGGTCGGCCCAAATGGCGAGCGGTTCATCATTCACCGTGCCCAAGCCGGTACAAGCTTTGCCGAAGCTTCGATGTTTTCAGAGGTCTATCATTGCGATGCGGTCTGTGTTGAGGCCGGAGCGCTGATCCGGATCGACAAGTCTGCCGTCTTGGCCGCCTTTGCCGACCCGGCATTTGCCCGCGCCTATGGCCGTCAGGCCGCTCAACAGATACAAGCGCAGCGACAGATGCTCGAGATTGTCGGCATTCGGCGCGCAGAGGACCGGGTCATGGCGGGGTTGGTCGCGGGCCTGCTCGACGGCTCCGTCGTCGAGTTCGCCGCCCGGTTACAGCTGAGCCATGAGGCGACTTACAGGGCGCTGCGAAAGCTTGTGCAGGACGGGCGGGTCACAAACCCGGCCCGCGGGAGCTATCACCTGCGCCCATGACCCGATCAGCTGTGGCTCGCGAAGACCGAGGTCACCCCGTCGGAGCCAACAAGCAGGGTATCAAAAGTGTCACCGGCCCCGGGACCGCCCATGCCGGGCGAACTCATCGGCATGCCGGGGACCGTCAACCCGCGCGCCACCGGTTGTTCTGCCAGCAGCTGCGTGATGTCCGCGGCAGGCACGTGACCCTCGATGAAATAGTCGCCTATCATCGCCGTGTGACAGCCAGCAAGTTCCGGTGCGATTTGCAGCCGATTTTTGAACGCATAAAGCACATCCTGATCGACGTCCTGCGCCTCGACGGTGAACCCAGCCTGGCGAACATGTTCGACCCAAGCGGTACAGCACCCGCAGGTGGGGGTTTTCAGGACTTTTATGACCGGTTCCGTGTTGGCCAGTGCTGGCAGGGGAAGTGTGGCGACCGCTCCGGCCAGCAAAAATGTGCGTCTTTTCATCATGTGTTCCTTTTCGAATTATTCGAAATCGTAGAACTGTGTGTTCGAGAGTCCGGAGGCTGTTCCTGCTCTGTCGGCGTGAGGGCGGATGTATCCAGGGCGTGCCCGCTTGCTGGCCCGCGAACGGGCTGGATCAACATCTTGTCGACCCAGAGGTCGCGCGTCGTGCGTAACTGCTCGATGCCGATCGTCATTCCCTCGTGGCCCTTCGCGGGCTGGGCAACGTAAGTACCCATGAGGCGGTCCCACCATGGCAGGTTGAAGCCGTAGTTTGAATTCGTTTCGCGCGGATCGACCGAATGATGCACGCGGTGCATGTCGGGTGTGACGACGATCCATCTGAGCCATCGGTCGACCAGCCGCGGCAGGTTGATGTTGGCATGATTGAAGAGTGCCATAGCGTTAAGGATGATCTCGAACAACAGAACCGCGACGGCGGGCGGACCAAGCGCCGCGACCAAGGCGAGCTTGATCGCCATCGAGATGAGGATCTCAATCGGATGAAAGCGTAAACCAGTCGTTGCGTCGAATTCGAGGTCCGCATGATGCATACGGTGCAGCCGCCATAAAGCTGGAACGGCATGGAACATGACATGCTGCAGGTAAATGGCGAAATCGAGAAGCAGCATGGAGAGGATCACAACCAGCCAGAAAGGAACCTCGATAGTGTTGAACAAGCCCCAGCCCCGCTCCTCGGCCATGACCGCCAGACCAACGGCCAGGATTGGAAAGGACAACCGGAGGATCGCCGTGTCGATCACGACAAGAGCCAGGTTGTTCGACCAACGGATGACACGCGGAATGTCACGTCGCCGACGCGGGGCGGCGAGTTCCCAAAGCGCCATGGCGGCCAGCACACTCAAAAACGCCGTCAGACGAATCTCCGGCTCTGCGGCTAGAATTATGTCCATCACAGTCTACGGCTCCTCTCTGTGAGAGCTTAGGGGCGGATGCGCATCTCGCACATCAGTCTTTTCTTGCGCGGTCGCGGCACCCGCTTTCTGGACGATATCGAGATCCCGCGCGTGGCGCTCGTCGAGACACTCGGTTTCGAGCTGCAGCGTGACCATGTGAAACCCATGCTGCTCCGTCAGCCGTCGATAGGCCCTGTTCAGCAAGTGCGCGGCCTCGGCGGGTGCCCTATGGCGGATATGGGCGGAAAACGCGTGTTTGCCGCTGGTCAGCGTCCAAGCATGCACGTGGTGAACATCCACAACCCCGTCCTGGTGGTTCAGATCCGCCATCACAGCGTCGAGATCCGTTCCCTCGGGCGTGCCTTCCATGAGAATGTGGACCGCTTCTTTGATTACGCCGACGGAGGCCCAGAGGAGAACCACCCCGAACGCCATGCCGAGGATCGGGTCGATCGCGAGAAAGCCGGTGAACTCGATCACGAGAGCGGTCACGATGATCAGGAGGCTGCCGACAAAGGTCTGGATGATGTGCCAGAGCGCGCCGCGGGCATTCAGATCGTCTTTGCTCGATTGCCACATCAGCCCCAGCGAGATGACCTCTGTGATCAGGCCACCGAAGGCGACCCAAAGCATTGGGCCCGTGGCCAGGTGAATCGGGTCTCCGAGCCGCATCGCGCCCATCCAGATCACCAGAATCGCCATGCCGAGAAGAAAGCCGCCATTCACCAGTGCCCCGATGATCTCGGCGCGGTACCAGCCGAAACTCCGCACCGAATCCGCTGGACGGCGGGCAATGCGCTGCGCGATGATGGCCACCAGAACGCCGCCAACCGCCGACAGGGTGTGAAACGCATCCGACAGGACGGCAATCGAGCCAGTCCAGAGCCCGACGGCCAGTTCGATCACGAAATAGACCCCGGTGAGCCAGGCAGAAATCACAAGGGCTTTGCCCGAGGTCGGCATGTGCCCGGCGTGGGAATGACTGGCCATATCAGCTCTCCTCCCGTTGCGCGCCGGTCTTTCGCGTGGCGGCCAAGAGAACCGACAGGCCGGTAAAGCCACCGAGCGCAAGCGCGGTCCATGTGGCGGTGCGGGAATCTCCGTTCATCGCCTGGCTGCCCATGTGAGCGAGCAAAAAACTTGCGGGAATAATCCCGGCCATCGTGGCCAGCGCGAACCTCCAAAGATGCAGCTTGCTCAGACCTGCGGCGTAACTGATCATATCGAAGGACAGAAACGGCAGAAGGCGACTGCCGAAGACCAGGAAGGTCAGAGTGTTCTGGGACCCGAACAGGCCCGCGTTAATCTTCTGACCGAGATGACGCTCAACGAAGGGACGACCCAGGCCGCGGGCCAGACCAAAGGCGGCAAGCGCACCGAGTTCCGCACCTAGAACGACGAAGAGCGTCCCGTACGTGTGTCCATAAGCCGCTCCGGCGGCGAGTGCGATCGGCGCCGAGGGCAGGGGGCTTGCGACAATAGCGATTGTCATAAGGGCCACGATGACAATTGGTCCGGCAAGACCTGCCGCCTCGATCCAGCGGTCAATTTCCGCACGATCCGGCAGGCGAATGTCGACGCCAAGGACGTCGGGGAAGGCCAATGCGACGACTCCCATCAGGAACACCGCAATAAGAAGAACGCGCATCATCATGGATCAAAACACGGCATAGAGCAGAACGAAGAACGTCGCTGCCAAAAGGTCAAAGGCCACGCAGAATGGAATATACCAGTTCGGAATCCGGGCGAGACGATAAGAATTGTGGTGTGACATGTCCCAAAGGGCGTGCAGGGCCAAGCCCAAGGGGAGGAAGGCCCAATGCCATATCAGCCCCAGGAAGGCTGCCGAGCCGAACAAAAGGGCCACGGCGAGCTCTGCCCAGAACACGCGCGCTCTGCCGTCCGCGGCGCCAAAGCCGATATAGGCACCGCCAATCAAAGCAAGCGTGATCGAAGCAAGAGCTATCGAGCTCTTTTCATCCAAAAACAAGTGAGCCGGCATTGAGAGCAAGACAATCAACACGCCAACCCATACGGGAAATTTCAAGATATCCCCGTGTCGATGGTGCGATAAGTGATCGCCTGTCTTTTTGAAAATCTGTGCCATGGCTTGGTACCTAGGGATTCCAGCAACTGGAAGGTCAAGGGTTATTCATCCACGCGCGCAACGCGGCGCTCACTCAACCGTTCCACGGGGAGGTCAAAGGACCGATATCAGGACGCATTTGACGCTGACGCCCGGTTCATGTCCGACGCGCGTGGCGATTTTCAGTCATCTTTCGCCTTCTGCCAGACTTGCTGGCAGGCTGAGTAAAGAAACGTCGCTGACCAGGTCAGCAACATGAAGCCCAAAAGCGATTGCAGCATCAGCAACAGTCGAAAGGGCCCGACCACCTCTATGGACGAATAGCCAAGGGTCGAGAACGAGATGCCCGTAACATAGAGAACATCCTGAAACATCGGCGGGCTGTTGCTGAACGATTGCGGCAGAACGCTTGCCACCACCATCGTGTTGAACACGGCGAGCGTCACAAGTTCCAATACGTGCAGCAACAGCAACGCGGAAAACGTCAGGATGATCCGAAAGCCGGAGCCATCCGACCGCTGCGGGGAAAACTTCAGAATGCCCGACAACGCATAATGATGGACAATTCCCATCAGGATCGCCGCGCATATTCCGACAAACATGGCCATCAACTCGGTCATACCCCCCAAACCCGTCTTCCTATTCAAACAGGTCAATCTGACCATACATCAGGCTTTTTAGCACAACTGGACCGATTGATTCTTCACAGGTCAGGCCAACGCGGGGGGCAACCCGTTCAGGGCGACATCCACCGGAACGGTCGGCAAGTTCGATGCAATCCAGCCAGGCCCTTCGCCTGATCCCAACATCCCTTCCGAGATATCGGCGTAGCCCGAATAACCAGCTTGTCTTAACGCTCGAAGCAGCGATGCGGAGCGTCCGCCAGTGGCGCAGATCAGTCCAACGGTGCGATCACCGCTCAGTTCCTTCGCCCTGAACAATCGGTCCGGAAAACCGGACGCGTGCATGCTTATCGGCCATACACCAGCACCTACGCCGGTTTCTTGCCACTCTTCGCGCGTTCTGACATCGATGATCCGCGCCGTATCCGATAGAAGCGCGTCAAAGGCATTCTCTGCCGACCAGACAGATCGGCTCTGCGCCAGCAGCGGTGACGCCGTGACGGTCAGCACCGTCATATGAGCACCCAGAATGAAACGGCGCCGGTTCAAATCAAGAGCCATATTCGAAAACCTCATCCTTTGATCGGTTGCGATCCCAAAGGTCACATAACATGCCAGCAACGCTACCCGGGAGCACGACACGGTGCAGGCACAGATTTGTATCCATCTGTAGCAAGGGACTGACCTGATACAAATGGCTACAATTCTGCCCATGAAACACGATGCAACGATGATTTAGGAAAGACACCATGGGACCGCCACCTCATATCCTTATCGTGGATGACCACGCACAGATACGTGAAAGCGTCGCGCGCTTTCTGGAGAAGAACGGAATGCGCACGACCGTCGCCAGGGATGCCGTGGAGATGGATGCCAAGCTGGCCACCGGTCACTTCGACCTGCTCGTGCTCGATGTCATGATGCCGGGCGAGGACGGTTTGTCGGTTTGCCGCAGACTTGCGCCAGAAGGTGATCTTCCGATCATCATGCTGACGGCGCTTGGTGAGGAAACGGATCGGATCGTGGGGCTGGAAATCGGTGCGGACGATTATCTCGCCAAGCCATTCAATCCACGAGAACTGCTCGCCCGCATCAAGTCGGTTCTTCGGAGAAGCAACCGCGACGAACCCGTGGCCGGAAGCCTCGCTGGGAGGAAAGTCTCTTTTGCGCACTGGATACTGGATACCGACCGGCAGGTGCTGATTGACGAGTCCACCACCGAGACGCCATTGACGACCTCCGAGTTCAAATTGCTGGCGGTCCTGCTGGAACGCGCCCGGATGGTGCTCAGCCGTGACCAGTTGCTTGACCTGACCGCTGGTCGGACGGCAGGCCCGATGGATCGCACCATCGACAATCAGATCAGCCGCCTCCGTCGCAAAATCGAGCCGGATGTATTGCGACCGAGTGTCATCAAGACTGTGCGGAACGGCGGATACTGCCTGGCTGCCGATGTCGAGGATGCGCCGTGATGCGCCGTGCGATGAGATCTCTGAGCGGCCAGTTGATCCTGCTTGTGGTCGCGGCACTTGTCGTGGCCCAGGCGATCAGCCTGTTCCTGTTCGCTGACGAGCGCAGCCTGGCCATCCGTGCTGCTTTGGGGTTCGAGGCTGCTGGACGCGCAGCGAATGTGGCGCGGTTGATCGAAGAGGCCCCGTTGGACCTGCAGAATTCCATCCTTCGCGCAGCAAATTCACCACTTATCCGGTTTGATCTGTCAGACGCTCCGAGTGTGGAACACACCAGTCATTCGCATGGCGACCTTGTTGAAGGGCGTATCCGTGCGCTAATGGACGATAGCTACAGCCGCGATATTCGCGTTGAACTGCACGAGATCGAGGGCGAATTGAGGCCCTTGCCCAATCTTTCTGACGAAATGACGGAAATGCATCTCGCGATGATGCGCGGAGAGTTGACAGCGGTTGAAATGAACCTGTCGATCGCCATTAAGGGAGCGCGTTGGCTGAATGTCGGAACGCGGTTCGAGCGTCCACCAATCCAATGGCCTTTCTATTCGATGCTGACCTTTGGAATTTCCGCCGGACTGCTTTTGGTGGCGATTTTCTGGTTTGTCATGACGCGCCTGACGCGTCCTTTGCGGCACCTGTCGAAGGCCTCGGACCATCTTGGCCGGGGCGAGGATGTGCCTGAATTGACCGTCGCAGGGCCGACCGAGGTCAGGGATCTGACCGTCGCCTTCAACCGCATGCAACGACGGCTGACCCGGTTTGTCAGTGATCGGACACGGATGCTCGCAGCGCTTGGTCACGATTTACGCTCGCCGTTGACTGCTATGCGTGTCCGCGCGGAGCTGGTTGACGAAGAAGAGACGCGGGACAGCCTCATCGCATCGGTCGAAGAGATGCAGAGTATGGTCGAAGCGACGCTCACCTTTGCACGGGGCCTTACCGGATCAGAAGGCTCCGAAGTGGTCGATCTGCGCAATTTTCTGGACAGCTTGTGCAGCGATATGGCGGCACACTGCACCTTTGCCCCGAGTGATGATGTTGCCGTGCGGCTTCGACCCAACGCGTTCCGAAGGGCACTGAGGAACTTGCTTGAGAACGCCGTTCGCTACGGTGGTGCCGCAAAAGTCAGCTGGGCGACCCACGGTTCGAACCTCGTACTCAACATCGATGACAATGGGCCCGGCATTCCCGTCGACCAGTTGGAAAAGGTCTTCGATCCCTTCTATCGCCTCGAGCAATCGAGGTCTCTGGAAACGGGCGGTTATGGGCTTGGGCTCTCAATCGCGAGGACAATCGTCCAATCCCATGGCGGCGATATCCAGCTGGTCAACCATAACAGCGCGGGTTTGCGCGCTGTTGTCACCATCCCACTGGATGAAAGCGAACTAATCGAAGGAGAAACAGATGAAACTGAAAACGCTCATTCCAACGTTGCTGGCCAGCTTGCCCGCCAGCATGGCGCGAGCTGATGGTCCAGGCTCCTGGACAGGTCACATATGGGGCGGAGGCTATGGCTTTATGGGCGGCTTCATGATGCTCGCCTTCTGGGGCGCCGTGATCGCATTGATCGTGTTTCTGGTACTCAGGCTGCGGGACAATGGCACCCGTCCCCCGGACTCGGACGCGCAGGAAGCGCTCCGGCGCCGCTTTGCGAATGGGGAAATCGACGAAGAAGAGTTCCGTCACCGCAAAGCAACGCTCGACGAATAGACCCCGCCGCGGACGCCAAAGCCGTCCGACGCGACGCCCACCAACACTGGATAGGAAAGAACGCCATGTTCCCGGAAATTGGTCACTTCGCACTGGCCCTCGCGCTGGCGCTTGCGCTCGTTCAAAGCGTTCTGCCGATTGCAGGTGCATCGCGTGGAAACGCCGTCTGGATGAAATCCGCCCAGGCGACGGCAATAGGACAAGTGCTGTTTGTGGCCATAGCCTTCGCAGCGCTGATGCAGGCCTTCATCGCCAGCGACTTCACCGTCAGGAACGTCGTCGAGAATTCCCATTCGCTCAAGCCGATGCTCTACAAGGTGGCCGGGACCTGGGGCAGCCATGAGGGTTCGCTGCTGCTCTGGATCCTGATACTCGCGGTGTTCGGCGCGGGCGTCGCCTGGTTCGGATCGAACATCCCCGCCGAGACCAAGGCGCGCACCTTGTCGGTGCAGGCGTGGATCAGCGTCGGCTTCCTGTCCTTCCTGCTGCTGACGTCGAACCCCTTCGAGCGGGTGTTTCCGCCGCCGCTCGACGGCAATGACCTCAACCCGTTGCTTCAGGACATGGGTCTCGCCATGCACCCGCCGCTTTTGTATTTCGGGTATGTCGGCTTCTCCATCGTATTTTCCTTTGCCGTTGCGGCTCTTCTGGAAGGGCGCGTCGATCCAGCCTGGGCCAGATGGGTCCGCCCGTGGACATTGGCCGCGTGGGTCAGCCTTACGGCAGGTATCGCTCTTGGATCTTGGTGGGCCTATTATGAACTGGGCTGGGGCGGCTGGTGGTTCTGGGACCCGGTCGAGAACGTGAGCTTCATGCCCTGGCTTCTGGGCACGGCGCTGCTGCATTCCGCCATCGTCACCGAAAAGCGCGACGCGTTCAAAAGCTGGACCATCCTGCTTGCCATCCTGACTTTCTCGCTTTCACTTCTCGGCACGTTCATCGTCCGATCCGGCCTGCTTACCTCCGTGCATGCCTTCGCCGTCGATCCAGAGCGCGGGCTTTACATTCTGGGTCTGCTGGCCGTGTCCATCGGTGGGTCGCTGGCGCTCTACGCCTGGCGGGCGCCCGAAATGGAGCCGGGTGGTCTGTTTCGCCCGATCAGCCGCGAAACCGGGCTGCTCGTGAACAACCTCATTCTGGCCGCCGCTACGGGAACGGTCCTGTTCGGGACGCTTTATCCGCTGATCCTCGAAGCTGTCACCGGGGACAAGATCTCGGTGGGTCCACCTTTCTTCAACGCGGCCTTCATTCCGATGATGCTGGCGCTGGTCGTGTTCATGGGTCTTGGTCCATTCCTGCCGTGGAAGCGGGCTGATATCGCCGGTTTGCTCGATCGCATTCGGTTCGTGGCCGTGCTGGCGGTCATTGCAGCCTCGGCCGCATGGTATCTTCTGAACGGTGGGCCGATCATGGCCTATCTTGCCATCCTTGGCGCAGCGTGGCTGCTTTTTGCGACCCTACGGGAATGGGCGCTACGCATCCGTCTGTTCGAGGTTTCCCTTGCGGAGAGCGCGAGACGCGCGCGCAACCTGCCACGCGCCTCTCACGGTATGACGCTTGCCCATGCCGGCGTCGCTGTGTTGATGATGGGGATGATCGGCTCGACCGGATGGAAAAGTGAGGAGATCGTCTTTGCCGGCCCCGGGACCGAAGTCACGATCGCCGGGTTCGACATCACCTTCGAAGGGGCCGCAAAGGTTCAAGGGCCGAACTACATCGCGGATCGCGGCACCCTTGTGGTGCGTCGGGATGGCGAACTGGTCACGACACTATTCCCGGAACGGCGGTATTACCCGGTCGCGGAAAGTCAGACGACGGAGTCGGCCATCCGGTCCACATTGGCGGGTGATCTCTATACGTCGATTGCAACGCCGGCCTCCGATCAAGTGAACAACGCCGGAGCCTGGACCCTTCGGATCCTCTATGAACCGCTCGTCAACCTGATCTGGATCGGCTCGATCTTGCTGGTGATCGGTGGCTGTTTGTCCTTGTCGGATCGCCGTTTGAGGGTCGGGGCGCCGCGCCGCGCCAAACAGCCAGCCAGCGATGCTGTTCCTGCGGAGTAGGAGAGAAGATGAAACGTCTCACTGCCGGGCTGCCGTTTATTGCGGCGGTCATATTCGGGGGGTTTTTTCTCTGGGGGCTCAATCCCGACCGGGATCCCAATGAGATCCCTTCCGTCCTGATCTCGCAACCGGCCCCGGCGTTCGATCTCGATCCCGTGCCGGGGTTGGAGACACCCGGCCTGGCCCGAAGCGATCTTGTCGGCAACGAACGACCGGTCGTGGTCAATGTCTTTGCGTCCTGGTGCGTGCCCTGCCGCGCGGAACATGCCGTGTTGACACGCTTTGTCGAACGCGGGGGCATGCGGTTGTTCGGCATCAACTACAAAGACAAACCAGAGGATGCCGTGAAGTGGCTCAATGACCTCGGCAATCCCTACGAGCGGATCGGGTCCGACCTGTCGGGCCGCACCGGGATCGAATGGGGCCTGTCAGGCGTGCCGGAAACCTTCATCGTCGATGGCGGTGGTACCGTTTTGTTTCGCTATGTCGGGCCGGTCGTCGGTCCGGACGCCGTCGAACGGTTCACGCAAGCCCTGAAGCAAGCAGGCGCACTGCCAAATGGAGCAGCATTATGAGACAGTTGATTTTCGCGTTTTGCATCGGGCTCTTTCCCTTTGCCGCCAATGCGGTCGAACCGGACGAAATGCTGAGCGACCCGGTATTGGAACAGCGTGCGCGGGAGATTTCCAAGGATCTACGATGCGTCGTCTGTCAAAACCAGGACATCGACAGCTCGAACGCGGGTGTGGCGCGGGACTTGCGTCTGCTCGTACGCGAGCGACTGGTCACCGGAGACGCTGACACCGAGGTGATCGAATACATTCGGGCGCGGTACGGGGATTACGTGCTGCTGAAGCCGCCTCTGGAGCCTGCGACCTACGCGCTTTGGTTTGCGCCGATCGCTTTCGTCCTCATCGGGGTTTTCGTTGGTGGTGGGGTACTGATGAGTCGGCGAAAGCAAGAGGCATTTGAAGATTTGGGCTCGGAGGATGAAAACACCGTGTCCGAAATTCTCAGACGAAACGAAGCGGGGGATGCGTCATGATCTGGGGTATTTTCGGTCTTCTGACGCTGCTCGCAGTCGGAATTGTCCTCTACCCGCTGCTGCTGTCCAAATCGAACACTCTCACCAGAGGAGATGCGGTACCGGCGATCCTTGCCGATCAGATGCGGGAAATTCAACGAGACATGGACCGCGGTTTGATTTCTGAACAGGAAGCTCAAGCAGCCAGACTCGAGATCAAAAAACGGATCCTCGCGACGACCCGCAATTCGGGAGAAAAAACCGGATCATCCCGCAATGGCGGCAGAGTCACTCTCGTTGTCGCGGCGGTCCTCGCGCCGGTTATTGCCGCGGGCTACTATCTGACAATGGGATCGCCTGAGGTGCCTTCAATGGCCTTCGCTGCCCGTGCAGAGGAGCGCGCACAGACTGATGAAGTGACGGCGCTTGCAATACAACTTCGCGAAAGGCTTGTATCCGATCCGACCGGCGGCCCCAGCGAAGGGTGGATGCTGTTGGGCCAGACCTATCAGCGCATGGGCAGAACAGTTGATGCTGTCGAAGCATTTGAAGTTGTCGCCAAACGGGAGGATGCCACCTCCGCGACATTCTCTATGCTGGCGGAGGCTGTCGCGGTTGCCAATGATGGCGTTGTTATTCCACGGGCGAAATTGGCCATTGATCGCGCTTTGGAACTTGACCCATCCAATCCTGCGGCAACCTATTTCGAGTCTCTCTACCATCTTCAAAAAGAAGAGACGCGTAAGGCCTACGATCTGCTCGTTTCCCGGCTGAACCAGGAAAAGACGTTCGTGCCCTGGATGGAAACATACGTTTTGCAGATCAACCGGATTGCAGCGGCCGCCGACCTCCCGGTCGTCGATCTACCCAGCGGGCCGACATCACAACCCGGCCCGAGTGCGGCAGATGTTGCGGCGGCGTCAGAGATGAATGACGCGGACCGCGCGGAGTTCATCCGCTCGATGGTCTCGCGGCTGGCTGGGCGTCTTGAGGATGAACCGGAAGATCTGGATGGTTGGATGCGGCTGGCAAACGCCTATACCGTCCTTCAGGAGCAGGATCGCGCCATTGAGGCCTACCGTAAGGCTGAAGCGCTGTTGGAGCAGCAGCCCGCCAATGATCCTCGGCGTGCGGCGGTCCGCGCTGCGCTCGAGCGGCTCGGCGGCTGACTGCTGGTCGGTGTCCCGCCCGGGCAGATCACTCCTGTCCGGCAACCTTTGCGGAAACATCTCGACCGCTGGCTTGCGCCAAGGCGTCCATCACGTCTTCGGTCGTAAGCAATTCGGACAGCACAATGCCGTTTGGTGCCGACGGTCCATAGACGGCATTGAAAGGGATGCCATATCTGCCGAAACTCTCAAGGTAACGGGAAATGCGCGCGTCCGGGCGTGTCCAATCTGCCTGCATCGGCGTGACGCCTGGCCCGTCCAGCGTACTGCGGACCGGCTCCCGGTCGATAACAAGTGTCTTGTTCGCTTTGCAAGTCAGGCACCAGTCAGCTGTTACATCGACAAAGACGACCTCTCCTGCGGACACGCGTTTCGCTATGTCCGAACGTTCAAATGCGACCCAAGCCAACGCCGATTGCGACCCTGCACGGGCAGGCGCTGATTGCTGCAGGAGAGGACCCGCGGCAAGAGCCAGAACAAGACTGGCCGTGGCAATAGACCATCTGAATTGGGACTGCACATTCGGGAGGGACAAGATCAGAACGGCGAGACCGGAAGACGCCGCGACCGCGATGACGGAGGCCAGCCCGGCGACACCGTCGAGCACCCAGAACAGCCAAACGGCGGTTGCAAGCAGCAAGATCCCCATCAAGCTCTTGACGATCAGCATCCACCGGCCAGGTTTGGGCATGAACGCGACCAGACGCGGGAACGCGGCGATGACGAGATAGGGCAGGGCGAGGCCGAGCCCGAGGCTCGTAAAGACGATGAGAATGTCCACGCCACGCCCGGCCAAAGCAAAGGCCACCGCGGTGCCGAGGAACGGTGCCGAACAAGGCGTCGCCATGACGGCACCGAACATGCCGGTGAAAAAGTCGGCGGAATATCCGCTCCGCCCTCCGGTATCTGCAAGCCTTGTCTGCATGCCTTGTGGAAGGGCGAACTCGAACGCTCCGAACAGATTTGCCGAAAAGACGAGCAGGGCTGCGATCATCACCGCAAGAAATAGCGGACTTTGAAATTGCAGCCCCCACCCGACGCTGAGCCCTGCCGTCTGGAGCGCCCAAAGGATGAGCGCCAGACCCCACATGAACGTCATGATGCCAGCGGCGGCTGCGACGAAACCGAACCGGACACGGGTTGTGTCGTGATCTGTGTGTTTGAGCACAGACGACACCTTGATGGACAGCACCGGCAGCACGCAGGGCATCACGTTCAGGATCAATCCACCCAGCAGCGCGATCACGGCAATCCAGAGCAGTTCCATCATGTCCGGTGTCGTGGCGGCCAGTTCGAAGGGCGGTGCCGTACGTCGCGCCACGCGATCCGCAATCACGGTGAAGGCCCGGTTCTCGCCATCGGTGACGGTAATCGACGGCGCCACCGTCACATCCGTATTCGACGAGAGGATCGGCAAGCGCGCCCAAAGCAAATGATCCTCTTCTCCCAAACGTATATCGGGTTTGCCAAGCGCAACACCGATACCCAGTTCGGGAAACACATCCGGCGACTGGAGTGGTTCATCGACGCGCAGATTGACGATCAACTCCGTGAGGTCTTCGTCGATGAAGGCATTTGCCTCGCTGACGCCACCCGCCTCGGCTCCTTCGGGGACGCGCTCGGAAAACGTGCCAATCAGCCCAGCCGCAGTGCTGTCGATGCCGTTGCCGCGTCCGAGGCGAAGTGACAGGTCGAACTCTTCCGGGACACAGACATTGGAGCACACCAGCAGTTTGACTTGCGCGGAAAGAGTCACAGGTGCGCCGGGATCTTTGAGCGTTATGCGCAGCGGAAAGACGACTTCACCCGCATAACCAAAATTTTCGATGCCGAAGGCGGTGAAGCGTGTCGGGGAAGGCCACATGAATTCGACATCTGCGACGTTTTCGGAACCGCTCCATTCGACCGAAGGCGGTATTCCCACCTCTCCTGGCGACCGCCAATAGGTCTTCCAGTTTTCGTTCAGTTGGAGATGAAGTCCGGCGGAAAGAGTCTGCGTGTTCTTGGAAACACCGTCCTGTGCCGTGATGAGATGCGCCTTCAGCGGAGAGCTTTGATACGCGGCTGATGTCTCCGCCGAGCCACTGCCAGAGGAAAGCGCCAGGATCAGTGCGGGCAAAATCAGAACCCGGCGCAGTGTCGACAGGGTTTTCGCCAAGGATCCGCTTCCTTCCCTTAAAGCCGGCTCGGGTTGAATCTGCACCCGGAACTTTGTCTCAAAGACCGCCGACGGCAAAGCCTTGTCGACCATCAGAACAAACAACACGCGCTACGTCGGCAGAGGACGAGGATATCAACCGACACCCGTCGGGGAGGATGATCGATGCCTGCTTGGTGGAAACGATGACCTCCCGCTCGGGACAGTCTTCAAGACTTGCGGCGCATCCGCCAAGCGTTGTAATCGTCAGCAACCATGCGCTTGCTCGCATTTTCCCGCGCAAATTATCGCCTGTTGCGTGCAACCACGGGAATCGCAGAAGGCACGGACACGGGTGTTTCTTCGATACTGCCTTTCTCTTCGTTCGAATGGCACGACTTTCCCATAAATTTGTGCATCACGAGATGCGCCCCAACGCAAAGCAGCAGTGGCGCGAAAGCGGCTGCATTGCTCCACATACCCGCGAGTGTGCCGCCAGCAAGAAAAAAACCGGCGACAGGTAAGAGCATCACAATGCAACACGCCATCATTCCGTAATGCATGAGCCTGTCTGCGGTTGGCTTGTTCTTATGGTTCTGGTGGTCCATGTCGCCCTCTTGGCTGCTTATCTGCCGCCATTTGCGACCCTCCAGGGGGGCAAGGTCAAGGATACAAATGGATACACTTCTCGCGGCCTTGTCAGGTTGCCAGATGCCGGGTCTCGCGTAAAAGACGTGTGACAAAACCGAGGCTAGGAGTGTGTCATGACGTCTTTGCGGAATAACAAGATTAACCGACGACGCCTATTGGGTTTGGCGGCGGTTGCTTTGGCCGCCCCAAGCGTGGTTCGGGCCGAAGTCATTCGCCGCAATATCTCTTCTTTCCGAGTTCACGAGTGGCAAGACCATTTCGATACGCTTGGAAAGGGTATCATTATCTCGGACACGGAAACACGGGCTCTGCAGCATTGGACAGCAGATGGGTCAATGCGGATCTATCCGACATCCGTTCCTCTGACCGCTGAACTCACAAAACGCGGTTATACCGAAGTCGTGGAAAAGCGCAAAAACCCCAGCTGGGCGCCGACGCCCTCCATGCGGGAACGCAATCCAGAATGGCCGGCACGTGTCGAGGGAGGCGATCCTGCCAACCCTCTGGGTACCCGCGCATTGTATCTGTCCTGGCAATACTACCGTATCCACGGAACACAGGACACGCGAAAGATCGGTCGTCGGTCGTCAAATGGCTGCATCGGTTTGTTCAACGAACAGGTTGAAGAGCTTTACGAGCGGGTGCCCGTCGGCACTCAAGTCAAACTCATCTGACCCAAGAGACAAGGCGGAAGATACAGGCATGGACAAATTGACTGCGCTGATTGGTGCCGTTTTTGTTATCGGCGGGAGCGTTGCCGCTTGGCAGTTCATTGGTACGCAGGACACAGCAGTAGGCCACTCGATGACCCCACCTGACACGAGTGAGATCGCGCAAGGCGACCCCATCGTCCAGGTCAAGCTGCCTTCCGAGCTCTCAACGCAAGCAGCGATCGGCAAAAACATATTCGAGACCAAGTGTTCTGAGTGTCACGGCGAAAACGCTGCTGGACGCAACGATATTGCGCCGCCTTTGGTGCACAAGATTTACGAACCCGGCCACCATTCCGATATGGCCTTTGTTCTGGCCGCTCAGAACGGCGTGCGTGCGCATCATTGGAAATTCGGTAATATGCCCAAGATCGAGTGGCTGACCCAAGGAGACGTCAAGATGGTGGCTGCCTATGTCAGAGAACTACAGCGGGCCAACGGGATCAACTGATGCGTTGGTCGAAGACGAACAGATGGATCCTGTCGATCGTTTTTGGCCTGTTCCTTGTGGTTCTCGGTGTCCCTGAGGCACCAGCGTTCCATGGTGAATCGTCTTTGGCGCAAGAATCACACAGTCATGAAAATGTGGGGCCATCTACGAGCGAGGCCTCTGGTCACTGTCATCCGGGACTCGACTGTTCTGTTCCGGCAGCGTTGTTGTTCCCAGCAACGGTGGTTTACGAGCCTCATTTTATGAACGCCGTCATGCAAGACGGCGCGACCCAACGAACCGAAGTGCGCCCCGACAGCGATCCTCCACCCCCACGGAAGTGGGTCTGATTTCACACCCCTCTTAGAGCAGACCCATTAAAGGATCGAAGACATGAAAAAGACGACTATCGCAGCGGCAGTGTTGATTGCAGGAACCGCGGTTGCGGCATTTGCGCATAGCGGTGCCACGGGCATCGTAAAGGAACGCATGGATGCCATGGCCGCCATGGGAAAGGCAGTCAAAACCGTAGCCCCGATGATGCGGGGTGAAACGGCCTATGACGCAGAAACAGTGGGCGATGCAGCGCGCCTGTTCCAGCAGCACGCCGGCGAGAGCATGACAAAGCTGTTCCCGGAGGGCACGGGGGGCATGCCCTCGGAAGCCAAAGACGAGGTGTGGACCGATTGGGACCGCTTCGCAGCATTGGCAAGTCAGCTGGAGGAATACTCTGAGGGCCTGGAACGCGCAGCCGACAATGGATTGGGCGGCATGGGTGGCAATACCTCCACGGATGGCGCCTCGATGATGGGCGGCGGATCCATGATGGGAAGCGATACAACCATGATGGGCGGGAGCGCGATGATGGGCAGAGGCGGCATGATGGATGCCGCCGCCATTTCCGAAATGCCCGCCGACGCGGCATTCGCGATGACGACCCAGGTCTGTTCCGCATGCCATGAACGCTTCCGGGCGGAAGAAGACTAACCATGCGCCGGTTTTTGACACTCGTCAGCGGGGTCGCCGTGCTTGGCACGGCCGGCCTCGGCGCTGTTATTGCATGGCCTGTCGGCAGTGCAGTGACTCCGATTGCAACAGAGGGCAATGTCGACCGGGGCGCATATTTGGCGCGCGCCAGTGGGTGCATTGCCTGTCATACCAATTTTGAAGCGGGCGGCGCACCACTTGCCGGAGGGGCGCCGCTCGAAACCCCGTTCGGAACGTTCTATCCGCCCAACCTGACGACAGACCCCGAACATGGCATGGGCGAATGGACGGCAGAACAGTTCGCAAAAGCCGTGCGGCAGGGTATCGGCCCCGATGGAACGCCCTACTATCCGTCTTTCCCGTATACCTTCTATGCGGATTTTTCCGACCAGGATATCGCTGACCTATGGGCAGCATTTCAAACCGTGCCACCCGTAGACGAGCCCGCGCCGGTGAACGATGTCGAATTCCCATTCGACCAACGGTGGGGGCTGAAGCTCTGGCGAGCGGCGTTCTTCTACGATCCGGATACCGAACCGGTTGAAGGGCGAAGCGGCCCATGGAATCGCGGACGGGAATTGGTGCGCGGTGCGGCACATTGCGGAGCCTGCCATACGCCGCGCAATCTTGCGGGAGGCCGCGATATCGGTGCTTCCTTTGCAGGCAACGCCCAGCTTCCCGGTGGCAGCAAGGCACCCGCGATACGGCCAAAAGACCTGGCCAAAAATGACTGGACGGTTTCAAACCTCGCTTATGCGCTCCAGACCGGCATCACCCCTTCGGGCGATGCTTTCGGCGGCAGCATGGCGGAAGTCGTTCGCGAGGGAACTCAGTTTCTGACACCTGCCGATCGCGAAGCGATGGCGCTTTTCCTGCTGAACAAGGACACGGTCGAGGCGGAGAACTCCGCTTCGAACTAACATCACGCGGGGGCGACACGCCCTCGCTTTCTCGAGGATCGAAATGAAACAAACACGTCGGGATTTCTTGCGCCATACAACACTGGCGGCCTGCGCCGTGGCCATCCCACGGTCGGCTTATCCCGCAACCCCGTTCGAGGACGTGGTTGCCAAGGTTGCACGTCGACAGCTTCTTCCGGACACCTACCCGCAAACAGAGATCTGGGGCTATGACGGCCTTGTTCCGGCCCCGGAAATCCGGGTTGCACAAGGTGATCGGGTGCGTCGCAGGTTCCGCAACGAGGTTCCGGACCCCAGTTCGGTTCACTGGCACGGAATCCGGATCGACAACGCGATGGATGGCGTTTCAGGGCTGACCCAGAAGGCCGTGGCGACGGGGGCAACCTTTGACTACGACTTCGTCGTACCGGACGCCGGCACTTATTGGTACCACGCGCATAATCGCTCATACGAGCAAGTCGCGCGTGGTCTGCGCGGTGCCTTGATCGTCGAAGAGGTCGATGGACCGGACATCGACCGCGAGGAAGTCATCGTTCTGGAGGACTGGTTGCTCGACCCTGAGAGCGGGCAGCTGTTCGACAATTTCGAACAGCCCATGATGATGAGCCACGGTGGACGCATCGGCAACTTTATCACGACCAATGGGCGCTATGACCTGACCTTGCCTGCGAAGCGCAACGAACGCATTCGCTTGCGGATCATCAACGCAGCAAGCGCGCGAATTTTCCCGCTGACGCTCTCGGGGTTGAGTGGCTGGACGGTGGCCGTCGATGGAATGCCGATCGGCCAACCCCAGCAGATTGACGGCGAGTTGATCCTCAGCCCGGCACAGCGCGTCGACTTAATTGTCGATGTGACCGAAGACGAAGGCGGCGTGGCCCAATTGCTTCGCATCGGCGATGATGATCAACTGACCCCGCTCGTGAGTTTTCCTGTCGACGGCACAGCCAGTTCAGTACCAAGAGGCAAGCCACTGCCGTTGCCGCCGAACCCTGGGGCACACGCCCCGGACCTTGCCGATGCGCGTGATTTGCGGCTGGTCATGTCCGGCGGTGCGATGGGGCGGATGCAGTCTGCGCTGCTCGGCAGGGAACGTCTTGGATTCCGTCAGCTTGCCCAAGCGGGCAAGTTCTGGGCCCTGAATGATGTCGCCGATATGACCGACACGCCACTGGCCGATCTATCCCTGAACGAGCCGGTGCGCTTGAAGATCGAGAACCAGACCGTGTTCCCACATGCGATGCACCTGCACGGGATGCATTTCCGCGAGCTGCGTCCCGACGGCGCGTTCGGGCCGATGCGGGACACAATCCTATTGGCTGGCAACGTGTCCCGGGAGATCGCCTTTACGGCAGACAATCCCGGAAAGTGGCTGTTCCATTGCCACATGCTCAGCCACGCCGCGTCCGGCATGACAACCTGGATACGGGTCACATGAGGTATCTTGTTTGGTCCGTTCCGATCACTGTCGTCGCAGCCGCCTTCACGTATTGGCTCTCGACCAGTGCATCCTCGGATGTCGGCAGCGCGTCCAAGGCGGAGAGCTACGACATCGAAGAAGGCGCGTTGCTCTACGCAGACAACTGCGCGTCTTGTCATGGCGCGGATCTGGAAGGCCAGCCGGAATGGCGAACTTCCGGCGCGGATGGGCGCCTGCCAGCGCCACCGCATGATGAGACGGGTCACACCTGGCATCATCCTGACAGCCTGCTCTTCGATTACACAAAACTGGGGGGTGCGGCGCTGCTGGCGCGTCAGGGCGTCGAATACGACAGCGGAATGCCGGGTTTCGCAGACATTCTGACCGACCAGGAAATCCACAACATCCTGGCCTACATCCGGTCCACCTGGCCAGACCGCGTTCGCGAAGTCCAGGCCGCGCGAACAGAAGCCGACGAACAACGGGGAGAGAACTAAAATGCGTTTCAGACAAGCCTTCACGACGGTCGCGATAGCTGCCTTGCTTCCGCTACCGGTACTCGCCGACGAACTGTCAGAGTCCCGGGTCAAGGAAATTGTGCTCGAAGCAATCCGCGAGAACCCGGAGATTGTCATGGAGGCCGTCGCCATCCTTGAACAAAGGCAGGCGCAAGCGCAGGAGCTCAGTCAGGCCGAAGTTCTGAATGACCAGCGCGATCTGATCGAGAACGATCCGAATGCACCGGTTCTTGGCAACGCCGAAGGGGACGTCACCATCGTGGAATTCTTTGACTACAATTGTCCCTATTGTCGGCGGGTCAAACCCGAGATTCTTGCCTTGATGGACGCCGATCCCGACATTCGGCTGGTTTATCGCGAATGGCCCATTCTCGGAGACGGATCGGTCTTTGCCGCAAAAGCGGCCTTGGCAGCGCGCAAACAGGACAAGTATGAAGAGTTCCACTGGGCCATGATGGGCCTGCAAGGCCGCGCCGAAGAGGACTCCGTGCTGCGCGTGGCCAGGGAGATCGGCCTGGATATCGCGCAGTTGCGCAAGGACATGGAGGCCCCCGAGGTCGAAGAGCACATTGCGACCTCCATGCAACTGACTCAAGCTCTGGGAGTCAACGGCACGCCGTCTTTCGTGATCGGGGATGCGCTGGTCCCGGGCTTCGTCGAAAAGGCGCAGCTTGCCGACCTGGTCGAGGAAGCCCGCAAAGACGAAGACTGAAAGTTCCTGCCCGGACCGCCCCTGGGTGGTCCGGGCACTGCATCAAGCGGCCGCAGGTTCCACGTCATAGCCCGCATCCCGAATGATCGCTTGGACCTGATCGGCTGGTAACACGCTGTCGACACGCACTTGTCGGGCAGAAAGGTCACATTCTACGCCTGCATTCGGATCTGCGGTTTTCACTGCGCTTTCGATTGCTGCGGTGCAATGCCCACAGCTCATGTCCGGAACGCTGAACTTCATCGGAACCACTCCTTGATCTGATTTCTGCCGGTGACATGGGGCTTCCCCGCGCTGGAAGGTCAAGAGAAGAAATTTATTTGGCGCCCTCCCATTGACCCTCCAGTTACTGGAAGCCCTACATTCCACCTCGAATGGAAAAACAGGTGAAACATATGCCCGAACCCAAACAGATCAGCCTGCCGATCGAAGGCATGTCATGCGCGTCCTGTGTCGGCAGGGTCGATCGCGCATTGAATGCAATCGACGGCGTAGAGGATGTGTCGGTGAATCTTGCATCCGAAACCGCGCGTATGAGCGTGGACGCGCTCAAGCGCGTTCCGGAAGTCATCGAAACTCTCCGCGAGCTGGGCTACCCTGCGCGGACGGTCAGGGCCGAACTCACGATTGCGGCCATGTCCTGTGCCTCTTGTGTCGGGCGGGTCGGCAAGGCGCTTGCCGCGGTGCCCGGGGTGGTCGAGGTGAACGTCAACCTCGCCTCCGAGACGGCGACGGTGGTTTACGTCGAAGGTCTTGTCACGACATCCGATCTGATCGATGCAAGCGGCGCGGCAGGGTATCCGGCCACCGTGGCAACGGCCCAAGCCGGTGACGACAGGGTTGCGCGCAAGGAGGAAGAGGCTCTGGCGCTTGCCAAACGGGTCACCTTTGCAGCCATCCTCGCCTTGCCGGTCTTTTTGATCGAGATGGGTGGCCACGTCATTCCGGCCGTTCATATGCTTATCGAGACCACGATTGGTCAGCAGACGAGTTGGCTTCTTCAATTCGTTCTCACGACAATCGTTCTCTTCGGCCCGGGCCGGACGTTTTACACCAAGGGTTTCCCGGCCCTATTCCGGGGCGCGCCCGACATGAACAGCCTCGTCGCGGTCGGCACCGGGGCGGCTTACTTCTATTCCGTAGTTGCGACATTCGTACCATCGGCCTTGCCTGACACGCTGCGCTCTGTCTACTTCGAGGCGGCAGCGGTCATCGTCGTCCTCATCTTGCTGGGGCGTTTTCTTGAAGCGCGCGCTAAGGGGAGAACGGGCGCGGCCATCCAGAAGCTGCTGGGGCTTCAGGCGCGGACCGCACGCGTGATGCGGGACGGTGAAAGCATAGAGATCGAGATCGATGCGCTAGTTCAGGGTGACATCGTCATCGTGCGCCCTGGTGAACGCATCGCGGTTGATGGCGAGGTCATCGAGGGGACCAGCCGCGTCGACGAAAGCATGCTGACAGGCGAGCCGATTCCCGCTGAAAAAAGTGCCGGAGATCCGGTGACCGGCGGGACGGTCAATGGTGCCGGAAGTCTGCAATTCCGCGCCACGCGGGTCGGCGCCGACACAACCCTGGCGCAAATTATTCGCATGGTCGAAGAGGCCCAGGGCGCCAAGCTGCCGATCCAGGGATTGGTCGACCGGATCACGCTTTGGTTCGTACCTGCCGTCATGGCGATCGCGGCGGCGACCGTGCTGGTCTGGCTGGTTTTCGGGCCTGATCCGGCCCTGACAATGGCGCTGATCGCCGGTGTGTCGGTGCTGATCATCGCGTGCCCCTGCGCGATGGGGCTTGCGACGCCGACCTCGATCATGGTCGGGACGGGACGTGCTGCGGAAATGGGTGTCCTGTTCCGCAAGGGCGACGCCTTGCAGCAACTTGATTCCGTTGATGTGGTCGCCCTCGACAAAACAGGCACGGTGACCGAGGGGCGACCCGCACTGACTGACCTGGTGCTGGCCGAAGGGTTCGATCGTTCAACAACGCTCTCGAAGATCACCGCCGTGGAGTCGCTCTCCGAGCATCCTGTCGCGGACGCCATCGTCCGTGCCGCGCGGGCCGAGGGCGCACCTCTTGCGGGGGCCGAAGGCTTTCAATCGGTCACAGGTTACGGCGTGCGCGCCGTGGTCGAAGACGTGGAGGTGTTGGTTGGGGCCGACCGCTACATGGCGCGCGAAGGCATTGACGTCTCGGCATTGACTCCAGAGGAAACGAAGATCGCAAGCAAGGGTCGCACGGCGCTTTACGCTGCCATAGATGGACGTGTCGCCGCCGTGATCGGCGTCGCCGATCCGGTCAAACCGGCAAGCCGCGCAGCCATCGCAGCGCTGCACGAGAAGGGTCTTGCGGTTGCGATGATCACAGGGGACAAACGCGAAACCGCCGAAGCCATCGCCCGCGAAACCGGCATCGACCATGTCGTTGCCGGCGTTCTGCCAGACGGCAAGGTCGCGGCGCTTGACGGTTTGCGCGAAGGGAACAAGCGCATCGCCTTTGTCGGCGACGGGATCAATGACGCCCCGGCGCTGGCGCATGCCGATGTGGGTATCGCCATTGGCACCGGCACTGATGTGGCCATCGAGTCCGCGGATGTCGTCCTGATGTCCGGCGATTTGCGCGGCGTGGTGAATGCCTTCGAAGTGTCGCGGCGAACCATGCGAAACATCCGGCAGAACCTGTTCTGGGCCTTTGCTTACAATGTCGCGCTGATTCCGGTCGCCGCCGGGGTGCTTTATCCGGCCTTTGGGCTGCTCCTGTCACCAATTCTCGCGGCGGGCGCGATGGCGTTGTCGTCGGTGTTCGTTCTAACCAATGCCCTGCGCCTGCGAGGTATCGCGCCGGCGATGGACGAGCAGCGCGCAATCCCGGCAGAGCTGGCAGCTGTCACTCCTGCTCCAGCAGAATAACGGAGGTTCGACATGAACATCGGAGACGTTTCCCGACAATCGGGTGTGCCCCCAAAAACAATCCGCTACTACGAGGAAATCGGGCTGATCCGCCCGAACCGAAGTGAGAACGGCTATCGCGCATTCACCGAGAACCACGTTCACAAGCTGGCGTTTCTCGGTCGAGCACGGGCCTTGGGGTTCACCATCGAAGATTGCAGGACGCTTCTGGCTCTCTACGAGGATGAAAACCGCGAAAGCATGCAGGTGAAGGCGGTGGCGGAAGAGCATCTTCGCCAGATTGAGGAGAAGATAGAGAAGCTGCAATCCATGAGAACGACGCTTACCGATCTTGTGGAGAAATGTGCCGGGGATCATCGTCCGGATTGCCCGATCCTCGCAGATCTCTCACCTGTACAATTGTCCGAATAAACGGGGCCGGTTCGGCGCGTTTCAGAACCAGATTGCGCGGACCGGCATCCAGATACCCATGAAGATCATCATCAGGTTTTCGGTCAGCGAGATGAATCCCAGCGGCACGGAACTGTCCCCGCCGACGCAGGCGCATTTCAACTCTCGTTTTTCAATGTAGACAGCCTTGAACACGCTGACAGCGCCGACCGTGCCGATGAACAAGGCGACAGGCGCCGAGAGCCACAGCAGCGCACCGGCAGTCATCAGGATACCTGCCCACGCTTCGCCGAACGGGTAGACCTTGCCGTAACGCACCCATTTGCGCGCCAGCAGATCGTAGTTGAGGAACATCGTCGAAAACCCTTCGACATCCTGCAATTTCTGGATCGCGAGAATGGTCATGGACAGCGAAATGAACCATTCGAACCCGCGCAAGGTAAAGACCGACCCGTACTGGTGCCAAGACAGGCCCAGTGCCAATAGCGCGGCGACGGAAAAGATCGCGATGACCGGCTGGTAGGTCGTGTCGCTTTGCTCTTCCTTGGGCGGGTCAATGTCGAAAAACACCCTGAGATCATCGTAGCCGCCGATCCGTTCGCCGCCGATGAAGGTCTGCGGCGTCGTCTCGACGCCATGCTTCTTCATGAAGGCATCGTTGTCTTCGCGGCTCTCAAGCGGATGGTCTTCCACCTCGAAGCCCTGCCGTTCCAGCAGGTCTTTCGATTTCAGACCGTAGGGGCAGACATGGCCCGGCATGACCATGCGATAAAGCTGCGCGGATTTACTGTCTGTGTCCCGGGGCATATGCTTTCCTCCTTATCCGGCGCAGGTGAATTGACCACGGAACCCGGCTTCGTAGTCGGGTTCCGCGCTGACGATCAGATCGGTCAGGTCACCGTCTGTCTCTACGATCTCGGCCGATAGCGGGCCTTGAGAAAACGCATTTTCGCCCTGCGCATCCAGGCGCACCAGGTCACCGCTGATCTTCATCGCGGCCCCAGTCCCTTCGCCGGTCTCACCGGTCACCAGCACGGCTGGACTGTCCGAGGTGTAGGCAAATCGGCAGTCTCCACCATTCGGGAACACCGCTGCGATTTCGTCTTCCGTCAGAAACTCGGGATCGATTTTTGACACGACCTCCGTTTGAAGCGCCTGTTGCGCATCCACGACCTGTACCGGCGTTCCGGTCGGCGTGGCCGATGCCTCACCGTTTGCGCCAATGTCAGCAATGAGGTAGCGCATTTCGGCGATTTCTTTATCTTGGGCATAGATGATGTCGTCTGCCAGCCCCCGGACGCGCGGGTCGGTGATCTCGGCACGAGTCGACGTCATGATGGCGATCGAGTGGTGCGGGATCATGGCGCGCATGTAGGACCTGTCCTGCACCGTAAATTGCCCGCGTACCAGCCAGAGGCTTGCCGCAAAGACAAGTATGGCGCCCCCGAAGATCGCGATGTTGACCTTGGTGTTCTGATACATGGACAACATGTAAGCCAACATGATCACGGCCATGGTCGCCCCCATCAGGATGGCCATGTAAAGGCGTGTCTCCGAAAAGAAGATATGGCCCCAAAGATAGGTGTTCAGGTACATCAGAACGAACATGACCACGGTCGATGTTCCGATCATCATAAAGAATCGTGAGTAGTGCATTTCCAGTCACCTTCTTGCAGTTCTCTGTAAAACAACAACATTCCAGCGCTGGAGAGTTCCAAAAGCGCGAATTTTCGTAGTTTCAAGGCAACAAAGGCGCGTCGTTTGCCCCGGTTCACGGCTTCTTTTCTTTGCCCCTGACGCGCACTGAATTTTCATGGGTCCGAGGAGATCGCGCCATGCAGAATTTCACGAGACGAGAATTGATTTGTGCCGGAGCGTTGGGTTGCTTGCTGCCGACAACTGGCTGGGCCCACAAAGTCAAATTGCCCGAACGGTTCGAACCGCAATTGATAAACACCCGTCGTGATGACTGGATGAACGGGGACATCCACGTCGTTCCCGACGATTTTTTCCTCTATTTCATGCTCGAGGACGGGATGGCGATCCGCTACGGGGTCGGGGTAGGGCGCAAAGGTTTGTACGAACCCGGAGAGTTCACGGTAGCGCGCAAGGCCAAATGGCCATGGTGGCGGCCAACGAACGCCATGATCCGGCGCGAGCCACATAAGTACGCGAAGTACAAGGATGGGCTGAAAGGCGGGCCAAACAACCCGCTTGGGGCCCGCGCGCTCTATCTCCATGATGATGAGGGACGCGATACCTATCTTCGCATTCACGGAACGAACGTCCCCGAGACAATTGGGTCGGCCGTGTCGAATGGATGCGCGCGATTGACGAATGAGCATGTGAAGGATCTGTACGATCGCGTTGAAATCGGCGCTCGCGTCTTTCTCTATCCCAAAGTGACAACGGCGTGAGGAGCGCTCTGTCGCCTTGAAGCTCCTCCACCGGAAATGGCACAAGCACAGCAGTTGGCGGAAGCCAGTCCATCATTCATGAGGTGACGGAATTGTCTTTGAGCCGGAGGTCTTTCCTTGGCGGTATGACCGCTGCGCTGGCTGGTACCCGCTTGCCGGCGGCGACATCCGAGTTGATCCTCGCACCCCAATCGATCAAGGTGCGCCTTGCTGGGTACAACGTGTCGATGTTGGGCTTCAACGGTGGTCTTCCGGGTCCTGAAATCAGAGTGCGACAGGGACAAACCGCCCGCATTACCCTCGACAACCGATTGGAGGAGGGCGCTCTTGTTCACTGGCATGGGTTGCGGGTTCCAAATCGGATGGATGGTGTCAACGTTCTCACTCAGGATGTGGTCATTCCGGGCGACTCGTTTCGTTATCAATTCGGCGTCCCGGATGCCGGCACGTTTTGGTATCACTCGCATTACCTGTCTTACGATCAGGTCAGCCGCGGCCTTTTCGGCGCCTTCATCGTCGAGGAGCAAAATGCGCCGGCTGTCGACCATGACATTGTTGTTCAGTTCTTCGATGTCTTGTTGGATCAGTCCGGACAGTACGACGAAGGGTTCAACCCGGCTCATTTCGCGACCGAGGGCCGTATCGGCAATACGGTCACGGCGCTTGTTTCCAATGGAACCAGCAAGAATGTGAGACAAGGCGACCGCCTGCGTTTGCGCCTGATAAATCCCTCTATCGACAGGGTTTACCGTGTCGGGCTGGACGGTCTGGCAGGCAAGATCGTTGCACTGGATGGTATGCCCCTGGCGCAGCCACAGACACTCGAACCCATCCTCCTAGCTCCGGGGCAAAGATGCGATGTGATTGGTGATGCGACCGGGCCTATTAGATTCGACGACAGCTTTGGAGAGCGGACGTTGAGCCTTGGCGAAATCGCTGTTTCCGGCTCTCGTGACCCTGCGAAAGTGCCCATCACCGCGTTGCCCGCCAACCGAATGCCCGCCCCGCAAGACCCCGGCCAAACCGCGGAGCTGGTGCTCCAGGGAGGTGCGGGAAGCGCGTCCCATAACGGCACTGGAACATGGGCGCTCAATGACGTATCTGGACTGCCTCGAACCCCTTTCCTATCCGTCGCGCAGGGGACGACCGTGCGCATTTCAATCCGCAACGAAACCGGGTTTCCACACGTCATGCATCTGCATGGCCACCATTTCTGGGAACTCGATGCGGCGGGGGAAGCCGGTCCATACCGGGACTCGACCTTACTGGATATCGGCGAGACGCGGGATATTCTCGTCGTCCTGGACAATCCGGGATCCTGGATGCTGCATTGCCACATGTTGAGCCACCAAGCCGACGGTATGGCAACGTGGATCAGAGTCGGCTGAGGGTCGAGACGGATACATACCGTTACAAATCTCTGAATGATAACAGGCCTTTTGCCGTCTACGTAACCTGACAAGCGAGAAACAGGTCCATCGATTGCCAACGGGAGCGTTCATTGACCCTGACACCAAAATCTCTCGGCATGACTGCGGCGGCAGGATCAGCCGCCTTGCTGTTAGGGGCCTTCGTTTTCCAGGCTCTTGGGTACGCGCCGTGCGCAATGTGCATCTGGCAACGCTACCCACACGCAATCGCCATTGGAATGGGCGCTCTGTTGCTCTTTGCTCTGCCGATTTTGCCAATCCTGATAATCGGTGCCCTGTCGGCACTCAGCACATCCGCGTTGGGAATGTTTCATACCGGTGTCGAGCGCGGCTGGTGGGAGGGACCGACTTCTTGCACGGGATCCGGCCTCGATGTTTCCCAAATGTCGGTATCGGAATTGCTGCCCTCTGCGAGTTCAAATGCGTCCACTCTTGTTCTGTGCAATGAGGTTGTCTGGGAATTTCTGACGTTGTCCATGGCCAGTTGGAACGCGATCCTAAGCGGTGTCCTTGCTTGCCTCTGGTTGGTCGCGATCGCAAGACATCAAAAGGGTCGATGGCATGGGGTCGCGGACGTTTCTTGAATCGTCTCGCATTCATCGAAAACAAACAAAGGGCTTCGCTTCATGGTTACAAGACGACACTTCCTTGCACTTTCCGGCTCGCTGTTTTCAGCTTCTCTGAGTTCGCCAGCATTCGCTAAGACCTGGCCGACAACAGCCGAAAAAGCAGCTTGGGATGCGCAGGTCACGCCCGCCAACTATGACCCGGCAACAACCAACCCATGGGGGCTGCATCCCAGGCTGCTGCCGCAACGCGTTTTGGCGAATGACGGTTTGCGCCCGGGTGACATTCACGTCGATGCGATCGCGCGCTATCTGTACCATATCGAGGAAGATGGCACCGCGATGCGCTACGGGGTCGCGATTGCCAAGGGCGATCTCTATGAACCCGGCACCTATACGATCCGCCGAAAGGTCGAATGGCCGCACTGGACGCCAACACAGTCAATGATCGAACGCGATCCGGAGGCTTACGAGCGGTGTGCCGACGGTATGGAGCCCGGCCCCAACAATGCCTTGGGCAGCAGGGCTTTGTATCTATTCGTCGGAGATCGGGATACGTACCTTCGAATTCACGGAACGCCGAGCCCTCGCAGCATTGGCGGCCGGGCCAGTTCGGGATGCGTGCGCATGGTGATGGCCCATATCAATGATCTCTATCCGAATGTCGCTGTCGGATCGACGGCGTTCCTTTACTCGGCCGAAGACAGCGTTACCGCTCGAAGCTGACCTATTCGTAGGACAGAGAATCTTTGGCTCACACGCCGAGTACCGCGTCGTGCAGGGACAACTTGCAACGAATTGTTGGACGAACACTCAAGGCCGCGTCGCAAGTGAATTTTCGAACTGTGCGATCGCTACGGATTTGTCGTCCTCATCGTTCTCGAACAGCTTTGTGGTTCGCACGCCCGGCAACTTGCCAAAATCCGCCATCAGGCGCTTTGGAAAAAATGTGCGTCCAATGGATTCAAATCCTGGTAATTGCCTTAGGATCGCAGAAGTACTGACGCTACAAAAGCCTGAAGCAGCCGGACCGTTTGCCAATGCAAGTTGCAAGGCGCGCTCCGCGACTTCGGGGGACACATCGATCTCTTGTATGACGACATGGTAGGTCTCCCGTGCATGAGCCCGTGCGTAAAAATCGGCCACTTGTGGAGTAATGCCATAAAGCACATCTCCCCGTTCCGGTACCGCGCTCAGCCGGACCGTTCCTGCCGGATCGAAGATAACGCGCTGCGACCCATTGATCATGACGCTGGTATGCGCACCCGCTCCGGACCTGTTATTGATCATAGTGTACAGCGTCAACGCGGCCGGTCCGTCGTGACTGTAGGATGCACTACTGATGACTTCGGCTGAAGCATCAGGGCGCATGTCGTTTCCTGCACCGCACCCCGCCAAAATCACCAAGGCAAGCACCAAGAAAATGCGGTTCAAAAAGAGCAACTTGCAGCCTCCTGCCATGGGTTGAATGACTGAATTTTCGGGAACATCAGGGCCTCTGCCACTCTCGACACCAACTCTTCCGAATTTCACTTCCACCGAAACATGGTTTCGGTGTCAGTTGGTACACGACTCCTCGACAGGTTTTTCTCTGGATATCGCATGTCTTAGATGAAGAGGAGCGTTCGCCCCGAATTGATTTGTCGCAGTTTGTAACAGACCCCGCCTTTGTGACCTCGCGATACAAAACACCGGCTCGCGTGGTATTCCGCATCTGCAGGTGCATCCCATATAGTGGGTATCGCAACACTGACACGAGGTGATCGAAATGAAACGCAACACTTTACTCGCTGCAATGACCCTGGCTGCAACCGCCTTTGGTGGCGCGGCCTTCGCGGATGCCAACCATGGGCACGGTGGGCAGCTTGGTGCCCAAGGTGGGGCAGGCATGATGCAAATGTTCGACACTGATGGAGACGGCACAACCACGCCGGAAGAAATGCGCACGCGGCTTCAGGCCAAGCTTTCCGAGTTTGACAGCGATGGGGATGGAAACCTCTCGATTACCGAGTTTGAAGCTCTCCACAGCGCAATGATCCGCGAAATGATGGTGGATCGTTTTCAGCACCTCGATGCCGATGGCGACGGCGCGGTGACGCCGGAAGAGATGGCCGCTCCGGCCGATAGGATGGAACGGATGCAGATGATGCGCTCGAACATGGCAGATGCGCCTGCGAGGCCCGGCAACGGTCAGGGCATGGGCAACGGCTCCATGATGGAGGACAACTGAGCCAATGAGTGCCGGATTTTCCGGCACCCGACGCCAAAACCGTTCTCGGCCGGGACATTGAACCGGACCGCGACCTGAACCGTTTAGCCTCGATATGCCAAAAAAAATAGAGACACGGAAAGGAAAATCCCCATGGCCTATACCTATGATCGCGTCCTGAAAGACACCAATATCGATGACGCAGAATTGCGTGTTCGGGATGCCCTGGCAGACAAGGGCTTCGGCGTTCTGACTGAGATTGACGTCAAAGCGACGATGAAAAAGAAACTTGATGCGGACATGCCGCCTTACCGCATCCTGGGGGCCTGTAATCCGGGCATGGCGCACAAAGCCATCGAGATTGAGCCTCGCATCGGTGCGATGCTTCCCTGCAATGTCATCTTGCGGCAAGTGGACGGCGACACCGAGGTCAGCGCGGTCGATCCTGTCGCTTCGATGCAGGCGGTGCAGAACCAAGACCTGGATGCGGTCGCCGGCGAAGTCCGCGATCTCCTGCGGGACGCCCTCGACACCGCGTGATTGCGGGATGGGCGTTGGATGCCCTGTCGCAGATCGAGCGCGTTTAGCGGTGCTCGATCAATGCCATCTAATCCCCACGTAAATTGCTTATGAGGAACTCACCCAGTGCTGCCAGCGGGATTGCCATTTCCGGATATTGGAACCGACCTCTTCTCCTTCGACATCGGGGGGGTCACATTCGCACTCCGCTGGTACGCGCTAGCCTATATCTTCGGTATCCTGATTGGCTGGCGCATTTGTTTGAGTGCCATAAGCCGTCCCGCGCTCTGGACGTCAGCTGGACCGCCGCTTGACCGAACGCAGATCGAAGATCTTCTGACGTGGATCATCATCGGTGTGATTGCTGGTGGTCGCCTGGGCTTTGTACTGTTCTACCAGCCCGCATATTATCTCGCCAATCCCTTGGAAATTCTGATGGTCTGGCAAGGCGGCATGTCTTTCCACGGGGGGTTCGCGGGCGTTGTAATCGCGGCCTTGCTGTTCTGCCTTAGACAGAACGCGTCATTGCTCAGCACTGGCGACTTGCTGGCTTTGGCAACACCACCAGGCTTGTTTCTTGGGAGGCTGGCGAACTTCACCAACAATGAGTTGTGGGGGCGTCCAACGGACGTTCCCTGGGCGGTGATCTTTCCCGGCGAAGTCGCGCAGGCCTGCCCAGGGGTTAGCGGCCTCTGCGCCCGACACCCGTCCCAGCTGTACGAGGCGGTATTGGAGGGGCTCATTCTTGGAATGCTGCTCATTTATCTCGCTTGGGGCCGGGGCTGGCTGAAAATGCCCGGTGCCTTGGCTGGCGTGTTTCTGACCGGCTATGGTCTTGCCCGGAATTTCGTCGAGATGTTCCGGCAACCGGACCAACAGTTTGTGACGGCGGACAACCCGATTGGCCATGCGCTCCATTTTGGTGAGTGGGGTTTGACGATGGGCCAGTTGCTCTCCATGCCGATGGTGTTGGTCGGGCTGGCGTTGATCGTGCTCGCCCGACGGGAACGGGGCCGGACAGCGCCACCCCGCAGATCCGCAATGTAATCACCATACTGATCTCTCTTGACCCTCCTGTGGATGGAAGCCTTAGGCAAGAGAAGCATTCTCGGAAAGGACCGCAAAATGAGCACCCCCGACAGTTCTGAAACCACAGCAGCTTCTTCGGTATTCGTTTGCCCAATGCACCCTGAGGTGCGGCAGGTTGAGCCCGGCAATTGTCCGAAATGCGGGATGCATCTCGTGCCGGAATCGGAGCTCGAGGCCCATTCAGCACATGATCATCACGACCACCAAGCAGGTGCCGCGCCGGCGGATGGACGATATGATCTGGTTCCCCAAGGGCATGATGGTCCCATTTACACTTGCCCGATGCACCCTCAGGTGCGGCAGCCTGATCCGGGCGCGTGCCCGATCTGTGGCATGGGGTTGGAACTGGAATCCGGTGTGCCGGGCGATGAAGGTCCAAATCCCGAACTGGTGGATTTCACACGGCGGTTCTGGGTCGGCACAGTCCTGACGATCCCGCTCCTTGTCCTCACGATGGGGCCATTCGTCGGTTTCCCCGCAGTCCGGACTTTTTTTGGCGAAGGCACCACACAATGGATCGAATTGATCCTGGCAACGCCAGTGGTCTTGTGGTGCGGCTGGCCGTTTCTGGAACGCGGATGGATTTCGTTCCGCACATTGAACCTCAACATGTTCTCCCTGATCGGCATGGGCGTTCTTGCCGCCTGGCTCTTCAGCGTCGTTGCCGTTCTCGCACCGGACATATTCCCTGATGGGTTCCGAGACTCCGAAGGCCATGTCGGCGTCTACTTCGAGGCGGCGGCGGTGATCGTGACGCTCGTGCTGCTCGGTCAGGTGATGGAATTGCGCGCACGTGAAGGAACCGGCAAGGCGATCCGTGCGCTACTCGATATGGCCGCCAAGACCGCGCGGGTCATGCGGGACGATGGCTCCGAAGAGGAGATCCCGCTGGAGGACGTACAGGTCGGCGACCGGCTGCGCGTACGGCCCGGTGACAAGGTGCCTGTCGATGGCGTGGTTCTGGACGGCCGGTCCTCGATCGACGAAAGCATGATCTCCGGTGAACCTGTGCCGGTCGAGAAGACCGAAGGCGACCCGGTAACTGGTGCGACGATCAACGGCACTGGCAGTCTGGTGATGGAGGCGACGCGTGTCGGGTCCGACACGATGCTCGCGCAGATCGTCGAGATGGTGTCGAACGCGCAACGCTCGCGCGCACCGATCCAGAAGTATGCCGACAAGGTGGCGGGATATTTCGTTCCGGCCGTGATCGGTATCGCGGTCCTGTCCTTCATCGCGTGGGCGGTCTGGGGGCCATCCCCGGCGCTGTCCTACGCATTGATCTCGGCTGTCGCCGTGTTGATCATCGCCTGTCCCTGTGCGCTCGGCCTCGCCACGCCGATGTCGATCATGACGGCAACGGGGCGGGGGGCCCAGGCCGGGGTGCTGATCAAGAACGCCGAGGCGCTGGAGCGGTTCGAGAAGGTCGATACCCTGATCGTCGACAAGACCGGCACGTTGACGATGGGCAAGCCGCAGCTTGTCGCCGTCCTGCCGCAACCCGGTCACGACGAGGCCGAGGTCCTGCGTCTCGCCGCATCGCTGGAGCGCGGATCGGAACACCCCCTCGCTGAGGCCATCGTGCGCGGCGCGGAAGAGCGCGATGTGAAGATGGCGGACGCGGACGACTTCGAGGCGGTCACAGGAAAGGGCGTGAAGGGCGTCGTGGGCGGCAAGGCGGTCGCATTGGGCAACCTGGCGATGATCCGGGACCTTGGCCTTGAGGCCGGCGACCTGACCGCCAAGGCAAATGCCCGTCGCGACGAGGGCGAGACGGTGATGTTCGTGGTGCTGGATGGCGAGATCGCGGGTCTCGTCGCTGTCGCCGATCCGGTGAAGGAGACCACGCCCGCCGCCATCAAGGACCTGCATGCACTGGGATTCCGCGTCATCATGGCCACCGGTGACAACGAGCGCACGGCCAAGGCGATCGGCGCACGTCTCGGCATTGACGAGATCCGGGCCGACGTGCTGCCCGAGGACAAGGCGCGGATCATCAAGGAGTTGCAGCAGGAGGGCCGCAAGGTGGCGATGGCCGGCGATGGCGTCAACGACGCGCCGGCCCTGGCCCAGGCCGATGTCGGCATCGCCATGGGCACCGGGGCCGATGTGGCCATCGAAAGCGCGGGCATCACGCTGGTCAAGGGCAACCTCGACGGTATCGTGCGCGCACGGCGGCTCGCACGGGCCACCATGCGTAATATCCGGCAGAACCTGTTCTTCGCACTGATCTACAACGCCTCTGGCGTGCCTGTCGCGGCGGGGGTGCTGTTTCCGTTCTTCGGCATCCTCATCAGCCCGATGTTTGCCGCCTTCGCCATGAGCGCCTCGTCGATATCGGTGGTGCTCAATTCGCTGCGCCTTCGCGGCGCAAAGATCTAGAAAGGAAGCCACAACGTGACCCATCAACCTGATCCATCACATGTTAATCAAAGTCAATCGGAGCATGCCCCCCGCCCGCCCTCATTCTGGCGATCACGCGCCGGCATCTATCTGATCGTTGCGCTGGCAGTTGGCGTCCTTCTCCTGGGTTACGAGCACCGGGTGCACATCCTGAGCAGCGGATTGCTGATCTGGCTGCCATTGCTGCTTTGCGTCGGAATGCACTTCTTCATGCACGGCGGTCATGGAGGCCACGGCGGGCACGGAAAGGGAGACGACCAGTAATGACCGATGCAGGTGCTTCCTATGGACTCTGGCTGCTAGTATTTATCAATTCGGCGGTGTTCATCATTTTCGCCTTCAGTTTCTTCAAGCCGCAGACAAAACGCGACTGGCGCAGTTTTGGAGCGTTCAGCGCCTTTGTCGTAGCTCTCTTCACCGAGATGTACGGGTTCCCGTTGACCATCTTCTTTCTTTCCGGCTGGCTGCAATCGACCTGGCCGGAGGTAGACTGGTTTGCCCACGACAGCGGACATCTCCCCGAAATGATGTTCGGCTGGCAATCGAACCCGCATTTCGGGCCGTTCCACCTCCTGAGCTTCGTCTTTATCGGCGGCGGCTTCTGGCTCATATCCGTGGCATGGCACCATCTGTGGAATGCGCAGCGTCAGGGGTTGCTTGCGACGACAGGCCCCTATGCCCGCATTCGTCATCCCCAGTATGTGGGGTTCGTGCTGATCATGCTGGGCTTTCTCGTGCAATGGCCGACCCTCCTGACGCTCGCGATGTTCCCGGTGCTGGTCTGGATGTACGCACGGCTGGCCCGCGGCGAGGAGGGGGACAGTCGCGCCCGTTTTGGCGAAAGCTGGGACAGGTATTCTAGCCGGGTTCCGGCTTTCATACCAAACGTTAACACTTTGCAGAATGTTGAACGCTGATTGGAAGCGAAAGCCGATCTGATGTGTTACTTGCGTGCCTAAAACATCTTTGGAAGACTGCAAACATACGGTATCTGAAACCATGATGAAAAAACCCGCCCTTCTGCGGCACGTACTAATCATAGGAACGTCCGTGCTGACGGGATACCTGCTGCTTGCTTCGCGTGCCGAGTGGTCGGAGATGCACCGCTACAACCGAGCGCTGGGGGATCTTTCACTGCTGCTCATCGTTGCCGCAATGGCGATTGGGCCGCTCGCACGCTTGTCGTCTGCGCCCTTTTTACGGAAGCTCATGCCGTACCGACGCGAGCTCGGTATTTATGCGGTTCTGGCGGCGACGGTGCATACCATCATCATACTGATCGGCTGGGTCGAGCTTGATTTTGCACGGCTGTTCGGTTTTGAGTTTCACCCCCAGCTGCAACGCTACGTGATGCTTCAGCACGGGTTTGCGCTGGCCAATGTGGTTGGGATCGCGGCACTGCTCTACGGCTTTGTGCTTGCCGGTACGTCGAATAATTTCAGCCAAAGGGTACTTGGCACGTCCGTGTGGAAATACATCCAGCAGGGCGCTTATGTTCTGTGGTGGCTGGCAGTGCTGCACACAGCCTATTTCTTGTTCTTTCATTTTCTTGATTTTCACCGCCAAATGCCTGAGCCGAACTGGGCGCGATGGCCGTTCGTTGCACTTGTGGCGTCAGTTATCGCTCTGCAAGGGGCCGCCGTTGTAGTCACATGGCGTTCGCAAACTTCCCGGCGGATCTACGGCGCACCCTCGCAACGGGAGTAGTCGCGATTTCATCAGACGCCCAGGGTCGGGACTTCTGGCGGCCTGAAACCTATCGGGTGGGCATGCGCAGAGGCGTAACGACCTAAAAAGCAACCAAGGCAGATCGAAATGCAGAAACACAATAAAAACCACGATGGGAACGACGGCTACCGTGAAGGCTCGATCAGCCTTGGCGGAGCTGTTGCCATGGGCACGGGCGTGATGATCGGTGCGGGCATCTTTGCCCTGACCGGACAAATCGCCCAGCTGGCTGGACCACTATTTCCACTCGCGTTCATCGCTGGTGCCATCGTGACCAGCTTCAGCGCTTACAGCTACATCAAGATGTCGAACGCCTGGCCCTCGGCAGGGGGCATCGCGATGATCCTTCAGAAATGCTATGGATCGGGGGCGGTCGCGGCGGGAGCGGCGCTTTTGATGGCGCTCAGCATGGTGATCGCGGAAAGCCTCGTCGCACGGACATTCGCCACTTATGTCTTGCGGCCTTTCGATATCACAGGCGGGCCACTTGTGCCCGTTCTGGCGGTTGCCGTGATCGTGTTCGCATTCTTGGTCAACATCGCAGGAAACCGCTCCGTCGGGCTATTCTCTCTAATCATGGCGGCGATCAAGATCGGGGGCATCGCGCTGTTCGGTATCGCAGCACTCTGGTCAAGCGGGTTTCAGTTCGCAGCCGCGTCAGAAACGGCCGAGACCTTTGGAGTGACAGGCTTCATCGCGTCCGTTGCGCTGGCGATCCTTGCCTTCAAGGGCTTTACCACGATCACCAACAGCGGCGGCGAAATCACCGATCCCCACCGCAATGTGGGCCGCACTATCATGCTGTCCATCGCGATCTGCGTGGTGGTCTACCTGCTTGTGGCCTTTGGCGTGGGCGCGAGCCTGACAATCGACGAAATCATCGCCGCGCGCGACTATTCGCTGGCCCAGGCGGCTGAGCCCGCACTCGGGCAGGTCGGCTTTTACTTGACGGTCGTGTTGGCGGCCGTGGCCACGGCATCCGGCGTGCTGGCCAGCGTTTTCGCAGTGTCCCGGATGCTGACCATGCTGACGGAGATGAAAATGATCCCGCACAGCCATTTTGGCATGTCCGGGGCTGTCCAGCGGCATATGCTGGTCTATACAGTCGTTATCGCCTCGACGCTGGCCGTGCTCTTTGATTTGGGACGGATCGCATCCCTTGGTGCCTTCTTTTACCTCGTCATGGACATGATCATACATTGGGGCGTGTTCCGCTATCGTCGAACCGAAGTTGGCGCCTCCAGTATCGTGCTTTTGTCTGCGCTCTCTCTCGATGCAATTGTATTGGCAGCTTTCACCGTAATGAAGCTTCAAAGTGATCCAATGATCGTTCTGTATGCGGCTGTCGGAATGATCGCTGTCTTCGCTTTCGAGCGCGTTTACTTGTCGCGATGGTTGGCACCTCAGGCCGCGCATTCCCACGGTGAATAGCCAGCCATCATCTAGCCCTGAAGGAATGCGATGCCTTGTGCACCGATTGCGATCAATCCGACCGACAGGGCAAACGCAAACAAGGCGAGCAGCATCAAGCCCGCTTTTATTGGCAAGCGACGAACGGTCGGTCCAAGAAATTCCGACTGCCCGAAAGCTGAAACATATAGCGGCAGCGCGCTGATCATTGTCGCATAAAGATAAACTCCGGAGATGTTCTCAAAAAACGCCGAACGCGCAAGGGTTGGGGCAACGACCGACAACGCGGTTGCACGACTGCCCCCGAATGACTCGAACCAGTCGGCAGACAAAACGTAGATCAGTGCGTGGAGGCTTGGAAAGAGAATGGCTCTGAGCAAGATATCCACCAGCACGAAAAACGCCGTATCTCGGCGGGCGACCTTTGGTTTCTGTATCACCGCGAAAAGAAAAAAACTGACATAGTTTATGGCAAAAACTACGGGCAGACCGTTGGTCGTAACTTGCCTCAGAAAGCGGGCCAGCGATGGCCCGCCGGCGGCAAGAGCCGCTGCAAAGCCGGGCGAAAGCAAGATATAAAGGCAGAGGACCGGCAGTAACGCTGCGAGGCTGAATGCCAAGACAATGCTCACAAACTGAACACCGGGCATGTCGACGGAGAAAAACCTCTGCATGTTAGAACGTTGGCACATATACGGCTTGAGATCGAGGATGTTGAACCTGCGTTTGGGAACCAAGCATTCGCTCCAGGTCTTTGGGACGAATGAAATTTAAGTTTCGAAATCTCCTGAACCGCGTTCCATGTCTCGACTGCAGGCCGAGCGACATAACAAATGGTAGGTTACTGCCGGACCTAGTTGCGGAAATGTTGATAGCATTGGAAAGTAGCTTTTCTGCATGTCTTACGCTGGCGGTAATTTTCAGAACGGAATATTCCTATCCGAGTGGGCGGACTCCTTTCAGGGTCTATTGCAATCTGCGCGGAGATCGCGGCCATCGTGCCGCTTCCATGCAAAAGCCCATCATGGCTGCCGACCCAGATGCAAAAGTTTCGTGCGATCTGACTGCACCTATCGTCGGCGTCGACAGCACTCTGGATGAAACTGCATTGGCCGCAACGATCAGCGATGCGGGCTACGGGTCAGAGAAGCTGGCTGAAGTTCGGTAGCACAAGACGCGTCAGCAACGCTCCGCTGAGCGGGAGCGAGGCTTTGGCCCTTTACATGTTTCCGATATGCAACATTTTTAACAGCAGCGACCGTATTTCGCCTGTTTCACAAAAAAGCGGCAAACCTTCCTGCGCTGGACGGATTGACGACATGGTTCCGGTATCCGATATCTTGCTCATGAACTTGCGAGTTGTCATATCAAGCTGGTCACGGGCGTTTACGTGCATTGCGTTTGCGCTGGCATTTGTATTGTCACCACCTTCTGCCGCTCACGCGGCGTCCGGCATGCATGACGAACATCAAGCCAAGCCTGTTAGTATCGTTGGTGCTGCCGAGACCCATGACACTGGAAGCGATGCGCATCACGCGCATGAGAAGCTTAAGGTCGCAAGCGACATCGACATCGCAGCGTCAGACAAGGATGGCAAAGAGCAACAATCCCAAGAGTGTTGCAACGGCATCTGTATTTCTGTCGTCTTCATCGAAGACACCAAGATCAGAGCAGAGCCGGTTGGTACAAGTGAATATGTCATTCTGGACGGTCAAACGTATTCGGTAGAAACAGCAGGGTTTCTTCGGCCCCCTCGATTCCTGATCTGAACCGGCGCCCAAATCGGGTGTGAGCCTTGCGCAGATTCTGCGTGAGATAACGTTCACCAATCAGGTTACTTTCATGAAAATTCATCTACTTATGGGGGCTTCGGCCCTCGGGCTTGGCGCATGCGCCTATGAGCCCACCCCGTTGCCGTCCGTCGCGACCCAACAGGCCGTCGTCAACGCGGCAGTTTCGTCACCGATCAGCTATCAGGACCCCTTGGCAGGCTACACCTATCGCGGCCCTACAGGTCCCCGCGACTGGCGTTCCGTCAATCAAGAACAGACGGAGGGCAACTGATGCGGGTATCGAAATTTCCGCTGGTTTTCGGCTTTCCGCTAATCTTGGGTGCCTGTGCTACAGCAGTGCCGGGCATCTACACGGAACCAAAAGCTGGCTTCGCCAATATTTCCAGCCAGGTCACACCAGCCATCGGCAAACGGACAGCCTTCGCCGAAACCCAGGCCGAAAACGAGGCATTGAAGAAGCAGGTGCACGCAATGGTGCACCGCAAGACCATTTCGGCGGACACCGCCGTTCAGGTTGCGCTTCTGAACAACAAGGGGTTGCAGGCGTCTTATGCGAATGTCGGCCTATCCGCCGCTGAGGCCTGGCAGCAATCGACCCCGGAAAACCCGATCGTTTCGATTGGTGTATTGGGCATCGGTGCGCCCGAACTGGGTGCCTACAGAGCGATCGAAGGACTGATACGGTCGAACGTACTCGATGCCACCACCCGTAAACAACGTGTGGCCATTGCTGACGCAAGCTTCCGGCAGGCACAGCTCAACGCGGTGAACGACACACTCGCGCTGGCCAATCAGACGCGGAAGGCATGGGTCGATGCCGTAGCCGCCTTCGAGGCCGTGAGCTATCTGCGCCGTGCGAAAGCGACCTCTGACGCCGGATCGGAATTGGCGATGAGGCTGGGTGAGACCGGCGCGCTCAACACAGCCGGGCAGGCCCGTGAACAGGCATTCAATGCCGAACTCGCCGGACAACTTGCCCAGGCACGCTTGAATGCTACCCGGTCCAAAGAGCAGCTGACCAGGCTCATGGGGCTGTGGGGCACCGAAGTCGACTATTATGTGCCCGATGCCCTTCCTGCGCTGCCGCGTTCCGTCGGCCGTGTGACTGACATCGAAGCGAAAGCATTGCGAAATCGGGTTGATCTGCGCGTTGCCAAACTTGGCCTGGAAGCACAGGCCAAGGCGTTTGGTCTGACTGATCAGACTCGCATTATCAGCGATCTCGAATTCATTGCCGGGTTCGAAGCGGAGCGGGAAATTGAGGGCGGAGAAACGGAGACCGTGACCACCCCTCAGGTGGAGGTGGAGTTCGCAATCCCTATCTACGACACCGGGAAGGCACGGATGCGCAAGGCGGAATTGTCGTACCTGCAAGCAGCCAACGTGCTGGCAGAAAGAGCCGTCAACGTCCGGTCCGAAGCGCGTGGTGCTGAAGCCTCTTATCATGCGTCATATAAGATCGCCCGCCACTACCGCGACGTTCTGGTGCCGCTACGCACGACCGTCGAAGAAGAGGGTCTGCTGTCCTATAACGGCATGATCACCAACACTTTCGAGCTGCTGACAGACGTGCGCGAGAAACTTGGCGCATCACTGGAAGCGGCAAACGCAAAACGCGAATTCTACATGGCTCAGGCTGACCTGACCGCTGCGATCTATGGCGGCGGAGATGGCGGCGGTGCTGGTGGAGAAGGCGCAACACTTGCCGCCGGTGGCGGCGCAGGACACTGAAAGGAACTGACATGCTAAATAGACGTCAATTACTCGGAGCCGGCGCGGCAGGTGCAACGCTGGTCTCTTCGAAAGCCTGGGGTCAAACCCTGAACATGGGCCTGCCCGAAGCTGCCCAAATGGATAGCGCAGCAACGGCGATCACGGCGCGTCCCAATTCCGGGCCGGACTACACACCTGTGGTCACATTGAACGGGTGGACCCTGCCGCACCGGATGAACAACGGGGTGAAAGAATTTCACCTCGTGGCCGAACCGGTAGAACGCGAGCTTGCCGACGGCATGATCGCGCATTTGTGGGGCTACAACGGCCAATCCACCGGCCCGACGATCGAAGCTGTCGAAGGTGACCGGGTGCGCATCTACGTCACCAATAAGCTGCCGGAAGGCACAACGGTGCACTGGCACGGGCTCATTCTTCCCTCAGGCATGGATGGGGTCTCCGGGTTGAGCCATCCAAGCATCCCGCCGGGCAAAACCTTCGTCTACGAATTCGACTTGGTGAAGTCCGGAACGTTCATGTACCACCCCCACGGCGATGAAATGACCCAGATGGCGATGGGGATGATGGGCATGTTCGTGGTCCACCCCAAGGATCCCACATTCATGCCGGTGGATCGTGATTTCCTGATCATGCTGAATGCTTTCGACATCGATCCGGGGACCTATGTGCCCCGCATCATGACGATGACGGATTTCAACCTTTGGACCTGGAACAGCCGGATCTTCCCCGACATCGATCCGCTGGTCGTGAACAAGGGCGACCGGGTGCGAGTACGGGTTGGGAACCTTACGATGACGAACCACCCGATCCATATGCACGGCTATGACTTCAAGGTCACCTGCACGGATGGCGGCTGGGTGCCGCCTGAAGCACAGTGGCCGGAGGTCAGCATCGACATTCCCGTAGGTGCGATGCGCGCCTACGAATTCGTCGCCGATCATCTGGGAGATTGGGCGATCCATTGCCACAAATCGCACCATACGATGAACGCCATGGGCCATGACGTGCCGACGTTCATCGGGGTGAACAAGAAGCCGCTGACCCAGAAGATCCGTCAATTCCAGCCGGAATACATGCCGATGGGCATGTCCGGCATGGGGGACATGGCAAAAATGGAAATGCCGCTACCCGACAATACCATCCCGATGATGACGGGTTGGGGCCCGTATGGACCCATCGAGATGGGCGGCATGTTTTCGGTCGTGAAGGTGCGGGACGGCATCGACGCGGACGATTACTCCGATCCCGGCTGGTACGAGAACCCTCCGGGCGAGATGGCCTACGAATGGACCGGCGAATTACCCGAATTTGCCTCCAACAACAGCCCCAAGACCATTCTCACACCGAAACCAACCTCGAAGGGCTGAGCGGCCCTTCGTCATCTCCAACCGAACCAACCTACAGGACAATAAAATGAGAAATCTTCTTTTGACGACAAGCTTCGCGATCGCGCTATCAGCACCGGCCTTTGCTGCAGGTACACACGACGGCGGACATGGGGAGACCAAGCCAGCCGCAATGATGGTCGGCATGCCGGGTGACGCCGCCAAGGTTGACCGCACAATCGACGTCACTTTGCTCGAAAACGATGAGGGCCAGATGCTGATCGAGAGTGAGCCGATGAATATCAAGGAGGGCGAAACCATCCGCTTCAAAATCACCAACAAGGGTGAGCTGGAGCATGAATTCGTCCTCGACACGGTAGAGCGGAATGCCGAGCACAAGATCGAAATGGCCAAGATGGATATGGAACACGACGATCCGAACCGTATCCGTCTCGATGCGGGCGCGTCGGGTGAGGTTGTCTGGACTTTCGCAAATTCTGGTACGTTCGAAGCGGCGTGCCTGATCCCTGGCCACTACGAATCCGGCATGCACCGTGAGGTCGCAGTCGGTGACCAGATGGCCCAAGCTGACGTGGAATACACGAGCGGGACCATCAAGAAAATCGACGCCAAGGCCGGCAAGGTCACAATCATCCACGGCCCTCTGGTCAACCTCGATATGCCCGCGATGACCATGGTGTTTCGCGCCGACGAAGCAATGATGGCCAAGATGGCGGAAGGTCAGGGCATCGAATTCGTCGCTGACCGGGTCAAGGGTAAACTGACCGTCACTCAGATGAAGTAACTACAAACAATGGGGTCGGTGGTAAACACTCCGGCCTCATCGCCTTGATCGCTTGGCCCAAGAAAACAAGAAGATCCCATAAAATCAAGCGCTACGGAGGTAGCCGAGCATGAAGAATTTCCTGAGAACCTGCACCATCGCCCTTGCGCTCGTCCTTCCGGCTTTTTCAGTGGGCGCTTCCAGTGGGAAGGGCCAGCAGCCTCACGCCCGAGCCTTTGAAATGCCTGGCCATGATCCGATCGGGAAACCCGGTCATGGCTCCTCGATCGACAGGACGATTAAAATATCCATACGGGAGACGGAAAGCGGCTACATGCTTTTCGAGCCAGACGCGATCCAGATTGAAAGGGGGTCGGTCATCCGGTTTTCGATCGGCAATGCCGGCAGACTGGATCACGAGTTCTTTCTTGGCTCCTTTGACGAGGTTGCAGAACACCAGCAGTGGATGCGCGAACATCCCGATATGCAACATGACAACGCCAATTCAGTTTCTATCCCTAGTGGACAAAATGCCGAGTTGATCTGGGAGTTCTCCGATATGACCAACCTGGAGTTCGTATGCTTGATCCCCGGCCACCGGGAAGCGGGCATGTGGGGCGTCATCATCGTGCACGATCACCTTGCGCCGAAATCCAAGGGCTAGACTTTTCCATGTCACTCTTGGATAGATATCACGTGTTTGTACATAACGTATCTGCCGCGTTCGGATACGACTACAACGATGCCACGCCAGACTGGGTTCACCCGTTCATTCATCTCATACTGGTCTTGGCGCCTGCGCTGCTGATCAGTGTTGGCTTATATCTTGCAATTCGCGGCGTTCTGAAGCTTTGGAAGGACCGCAGCACGCCTGCGTTCCACGCAGAGCCCATACGAGGGCTCGAAGGAAGTCTTTTCAGCACCGTCTTGCGCTATTCGAGAAGGCAGCAGGCGTTGATGATCGTGGTTAGCCTCATCGCGATGCCTATTCTCTATCTGACCCTGGAACTGCCAAAACAGATCGTGAACAACGCTCTGGATTCCGACCGTTTCACGATCGTCGTTCTGGGACGAGACCTCGATCAGGTCGTTTTCCTCATACTTCTTTGCGGTCTCTATCTTCTGGCGATCATCCTGAATGGGTTAAACAAATATGGCCTAAACGTCTTCAAAGGGTATGTCGCGGAGCGTTTTCTGCGGCGCTTCCGCCTGCTGGTCTATCGGCAATGGCGCAGCGATCCAGACTCCGGAAACCAAAGCGAGATCGTCCCTATTCTCGCACAGGAAGTCGAGCCCATCGGTGGCTTCGCGGCGGACGTCCTTACGCTGCCAATCCTGCAAGGCGGTACGCTTTTGACGATCCTGTTTTTCATGTTCGTTCAGGACCCTGTCTTGGGTGCCGCAGCACTGACCGTACTGCCAATTCAGCTTGTGCTGCTGCCCAAGCTGCAACGCCGGGTCAACGCGCTTTCGCGCACCAGGATCAAGGAAGTCCGACAGCTTGGCAGGCAGCTCAGCGATCAATTGCGCCAACGGCAGGTCAATTCGGCCGGGCTGCTGCCAGTGAGTGCAAGTTTTAGAGAGCTTGAGCACGTGCGCAGGAAGATTTTCCGTCTGAAGTTCTTCATCAAGGCCCTCAATAATTTTCTGACCGCGCTAACACCGTTCTTGTTCTATTCTCTAGGCGGATACTTCGTCATCGAAGGTCGCATTACACTCGGCGCGCTGGTGGCCGTCCTGGCAGCACACAAGGACTTCTCGGCACCGCTGAAAGAGCTCTTCAGTTACTATCAGACGCTGGAAGACACGCGGATCCGGTACCAGGAAATCACCACCTTTTTCACTGGATCGATTCAGCGATCGGAGAAAGCTCAGGCAGACAACCCCACGCTGGAAGAGGTCAGCCAATTCGAGGAAGCCACACTGAGATACCCGGCTTTGTCTTTGAAGAGACCGGGGGGTGATCGCAACATCATGAAGGACTCTGTTAGAATGAGATGGGCAGCGATATTTTTTGCTCTGGTCGCCGTTGCTGCGACGGGATGGTATTTCAAGCAGCAGACCGACTCCCAAACGGGTACCCGGATTGAGGAGGGCATCCAGCACGCCGGTCTCATCGAGCCCGAGGCGGGCGACGATCCGGCCGTACCCATCGATAACTGCTGAAATGCCCGTGTTGGCCGCGCGAACCAAAGGCAGCCCCTCTTCGACCGCGCGCATCCTGGCAGAGGCCAGATGTTGCCGGGGACCGAGAGACGCACCGAACCAAGCGTCATTGGTGGCGTTGAATATCCAGTCCGGACGCGAAGCGGCGTCTACGACACGTCCCGGAAAAATGGCCTCGTAGCAGATCGAAAGGCCGACCGGAGATAAACCGGGTAGCTCAACGGTCTGGGGGCCGGTACCGGGCGTGAAGTCCCCAAGCCCTGCGGTCAATCGCTGGATCGGAAGAAAACTCCGCAGGGGAACGTATTCCCCGAACGGCACGAGGTGATGCTTGGCGTATCGCGTGACGATCTGTCCGGTCTGATCGACCGCGAGGATCGAATTTCTGTAGCGTGTGCCAGTGCCGTCCGACTCGCGCGTCTGTGCACCGGTCAGAAGAACGCGGCCCTCAGGCAGACGTTCGGCAATTCGACCCAACATTTCAGGATTCTCATCAAGATAACCGGGAAATGCACTTTCAGGCCAGAGAAGGACGTCGAAGCTGCCAGACTGCGCAGACAGGTCCAGATAGCGGGATATGTTCCGTTCGCGGAAGGCGGGGTCCCATTTCTCCGTCTGAGGAATGTTTACCTGAACGATCCTGACGGTTGTGTCTGTTGGCGGTGTGGTGGCCATAAGGCGAACCGTGCCGATGGATCCGGCACTCGCCACGACCGACATGAAAACAAATGCGGCGAACGTATTGTGCCGACGGTTCCGCATGAGGAGCGTTACGGGCAGGACCGACAGCAGAACTGTGAGGAGGCCAAGTCCGTAGCTGCCAACCCATGCCGCCGTCTGGCGCGGAACATCGTAGTCGGCCCATGCATAGGCGATCAGGTTCCAGGGAAAGCCTGTCAGCACGGTGCCGCGCAGCCATTCCGAAACCGACCAGCAGACCGCGAAGATCAATGCGCCGGAGACACCTTTCGTCCTGCTCCATGCGAACGCTGCCATTGCCGCCGCCGGGAACAGCGCAAGGCCGGCGGCCAGTCCAGCCACCGCAGGAACGGCCATCCAGGCGAACCGCTCCGCGTCGACGAAAAAGCTCTCCGCGATCCAGGACAATCCGAACAGGAAGTAGCCAACGCCGAACGCCCATCCGGCAAGTCCGGCCCGCATGCGGCTCTCTCCGAACGTGAGGAGATACAGCGCGCCAAACGCGACGGGCAAAAGCACCGGCATCGAGAATGGTGGCAGAGCGAGAACCGCCAAAGCGCCGAGGCCGAATGCACAGAATGTGAGGATGATACCTGACATTCCGGAAATGCGGAGAACAGTGATGCCGATTGAAATCACCGAGATCTATCTTGAGGTTGCGGACGCAGCGACCTTTTCGCGCCCCGAGAAGATCAGCAAAATCCCGACGCCGCAGACCACGAAGACATCCGCGAGGTTGAACGCTGGCCAATGCGCCGTTCCGAGATAGAAATCCAGGAAGTCGGTCACACCGCCAAAGCGAAAACGATCCACGACATTCCCAAGAGCGCCGCCGATCACCATGCCGTAGGCAACCGCCTCGGCTGCCCGCGTTGCCCGGATTAGCGATACGGCAAGAAACAGGACGATGGTGGTGGCGACCAATGCAAGGAGCCACCACGGCACATTCTGAAAGAACCCGAAGGTCACGCCGTAGTTGCGGTGGAAGATCAGGTTGAAGCCGGGGAACACAGCGACGCCGGGGGCGAGCGTTTCCGCATTCGCGAGCACGAACGCCTTCGATGCCTGATCGGCGGCGAGCGCCGCGACAGCTGTGCAAATGCCAAGGGAGCGAATTGCCATGAATCACCCCAACCAGACATCTAGGAACAGCATGACGACGAGGCCGATCGCGAGCCCGGTCGTCGCCTGCTTCTGGTGGCCGCTGCGATGGGTTTCCGGGATGATCTCGTGGCTGATGACATAGAGCATCGCGCCCGCCGCAAAAGCCAGACCCCAGGGCAAGAGAGGCTGCGCCACGACGATCACCGCGGCACCAAGAAAGCCCGTGACGGGTTCGACCAAACCAGTCAGTGCTGCGATGCCGAACGCACGGCCCGCCGAGTATCGCTCGCCCAGTAGGGCGACTGCAACAGCCAGCCCTTCAGGCGCGTTCTGCAATCCGATCCCGAGAGCGACGGGAAATCCGCCTGTAAAACCGTCGGCACCGAACGCGACGCCGACGGCCAGACCCTCTGGCGCATTGTGGATAGTGATGGCAATGATGAAGAGCCACACACGTCGTAGCGAGACGGCCTCCGGGCCCTCACGACCGCTGCTGAAATGCTCGTGCGGTATCATTTCGTTCATCAGGGCGACCGCACCCATGCCCATCAGGATCGCGATGCAGACGATCAGTGCAGGTATCGCACCGTCTCCGTATCGCCCCTCTGCCGCGTCGAGGGCGGGGATGATGAGCGAGAAGAACGATGCGGCAAGCATGACCCCGGCAGCAAAACCGAGCGAGATATCGCGCCATTTGCGCGAGGGGGTCTTGCCCAAAAGGACGGGCGTCGCTCCGACGGCGGTCATCAGACCGGCGGCGAGACTGCCCAGAAAGCCGAGTGCGACAGGCGAAAGTGTTGCGACCTGCTCCACTTCAGCTCGCCGGATAGGACGAGAAGACTTCGGTAGTGCCGTCCGGTTTCACCAGAAAGACGTCGTAGGCTTCGGCATCGTCGCCGAAATCCATGCCGGGCGAGCCGATGGGCATGCCGGGCACGGCAAGACCGATGGCGTCGGGACGTTCCTCAAGCAGCCGGGCGATGTCGGCTGGCGGAACGTGGCCTTCGATGGTGTAGCCTTCGACAGTCGCCGTGTGGCACGAGAACATGTCGACAGGGATACCCCTATCCATCTTCAGACGGATCAGCGCGCCGCCCAAATTCTCACCTTCAGGAGCGAACCCGGCCTCGGACAGCTTTTCCATCCAGGAAAGGCAACAACCGCAGCCGCGCGTCTTTCCGACGTGGATAGCGGTCTGCGCGGTCACGGCCGTCGCGGTTACGATCATAAGGGTTGTGGCGGCCAAGGTTTGAAACCTGTTTTTCATCGGAATTCCTTTCAAATCAGTCATGTGTCTTCGCGAAGAAAGGTCGCGAACCGTGTGCGCGTCTCTTCAAGGATTTCAGTGGCATCCGCAGTGTCGAAATTTTCCGCAGAGGCGAGCAATTCCTCCCCGAGCGGATCGATAGGTCGGCCGTCCACGCGCACTTCGTAGTGAAGGTTCGGAGCTGTCGCCGTGCCTGTCTCACCGACCTGGCCAATCGTTTCGCCCGCGACCGCGCGGTTTCCGACGGCCAGACCCTCCGGCACAGCGCTGAGGTGCGCATAGCGGGTCATTGTGTCTGACCCGTGCGCGATCTCGACCACCCGGCCATATCCGCTCCGCCATCCGATGAAGGAGACCCGTCCGGGTGCGGTCGCTGCAATCGGTGTCCCCGCAGCGGCGGCATAATCGACACCTGTGTGCATCCGCATACTGCCATAGATCGGATGCTTGCGCTGCCCGAAGACCGACGACAGTCGTGCGCCTTCCACCGGCGGCGCGACCGTCCGCAGGATTTCACCATTCAAATAGACCGTTGCCCGCCCGCTGTCTTCGGCTGACCAGAGGATTTCGAAGCGGTCGTCGGCCAGATCGAGGGCCGCATAGGAGATTGACGGTTGACCGACCTCTGAACCATCGCGAAGGACGGTCTGACCCCAAAGGATATTCAGGGTCTCTCCGCCTTGAAGATCCCTGCGAAAGTCGACCGTTTCCCCGAGGATTTGTGCGAGATCGACGGCAAAACGGGCCGGGACGCCTGCTCGATCCAGCGAAGCGTAGATCGACCCGTTCACCAGCAACTGGCTCGCACGCTCGACTGTCAACGCGCTCGGCGTTACCGTCCGACTCGCAATGGTGTCGTCCAGGGTGACTTCGATCCGCACGCCGTCATCGACAGCCAACGTCACAACGGATGGCGTGCCGTCCGGGCGAAAGTCGACGCTGAGACGATGGCCCGGTCGAAGGCGGCGCAGGTCGTATTCAACCGTCAGTGCCAGTGCGACTTCGGTCCGTGTTTGCGCATCCATGTCCGCGAGAGAGAGAAGCACGTCCAATGTGTCACCCGCCTCGACCGTCGCCTCCCAAGGCGGCGTGGCGAGGGCCTGAACAAGCGCCATCAGATTATCTGGCTCGGCCCGTTCGAGTGCGGGAAACTCAGGCGGCTGAAAAGCGGCCGGAAGCATATTCGGCATCGTCTCGCCAGATGCGTTGACGCCTGGTCCATCGAGAGGTTCGGGTGGACTGTCCAAGGCTTCCGGAGCCTCGGAAAAGATGTACTCGGGCGGCGCCTCCAGGATCAAAGCCCGGCTCGCTATCGTGCTGACCGCTGCCGCGGCCATTGTCGTTCCCAGAACGATATGTCTCAGTTTCAAGATTCTGCCCTCTCGGTTCTGTTCTGCATCGCGCGCCTTATCTTCGGCACGGCGAATTCGCGTGGTTCGTGATAGTCGATGGTGGTGACGAAGCGACCTGTCGCATCGAACAGGAAAACACCCGCCGTGTGGTTCATCGTATATTCGCCGTTTTCCCCCTCAACCTTCTCATAGGTGGCACGGAAACCATCGGCGATGGCCGCGATCTGGTCTGGCAAGCCCGTCCATCCTTGTATCTGCGGATGGAAATACGAGACATACTCGGCCATGGTCTCGACCGTGTCGCGGTCCGGATCTACGGTGATGAAAACGGTATTCAGGTCTTCGGCGTCCGGCCCAATCTCGTCGAGCCATCCGGAAATGTCCGAGAGGGTCGTCGGGCAAACGTCGGGGCAGTAGGTGAATCCGAAGAAGACCAGACTCGGCTCGCCGATGAGGGTTTCCGGGCCGACATCCCGACCATCCTGATCCGTCAGGCTGAATTCCATAGCAGTCAGCGGTAGAGACCGCTTGCCCGGCGCGGAGTCAGCGCCAGGCCCATCTACCTGCCACCAGCCGACAAACAGGGCGGCAAAGACCGCCGCCGCTCCGATCGCTGCGATTTTGGCCACCCTCATCATCAGCCGGATCAGCCTTCGGGGCCGCGTGCGCCGATGCCAAGGACCGGGACGGTGATTTCAAGCTCTGTTCCATCGGAAAAGAGCAGGGTCAGCGGAAAGGTCTCCCCCTCGACGAGCGGAGATTGCAGTTGCATCAGCATGGCGTGATATCCGCCGGGTTCAAGGGCGAACATACCCCCGGGCGGGATCACGATATCGTCCGCCGGAGCCATGCTGCTGACGCCGTCAGAATTGGTTCTGGTTTCGTGGATCGAAGCCATGCCGGAGATCTCCGCGCGAAGACCGATAAGGGAGATCTGATCGCTGCCCTCGTTCCGAACGGTCAGATAGGCCCCGCCGGGCCGCGACATTCCAAGGCTCGCGCGCGCCCAGGGGCTCTCGACCACAATCGATGCGTTCTCTGACAACTGCTGCGCTGAGGATGCCATTGGCAAGCCCATCAGAAGAGCGACAGACAGGCTCTGGATTGCCTTTGCGAAGGTTTTGAACACGTTGGGTCTCCTGTTCGTTCTAGTTTGTTGCCGCAGCCTCGACTTCGGCTTGGACGAGCGACAAGAGCTGCTCCGCACCGAACTCTGGCAAAGGCTTACCGTTGACGAAGAACGTCGGTGTGCCTTGGATTCCGACAGCTTCGACGTCTGCCCGGTCTTGATTGAGGACGCCGACGATGCTGGGTGACATGATCTGATTTGCGGCGGCGTCTGTGTCCAAGCCCGCCGCTCCGGCGATCTCCATGATGCGCTCAGCTGCCGGAGCGCCGTGAGAGGCCCAGGCGGGCTGATTTTCAAGCAGCGCTTCCAGCACGGGAACAAAAACGTCCTGCAACCGGGCCGCTTCCAGCACCTTGATTGCCAGCTCGGACCCCTCGCCGTGGAACGGAGTGTAGCGCATGACGACGCGCACATCGTCGGGGTATTGCGTCAGTATCTGCTTCACGATGGGATGGAAGGCGCGGCAGGCCTCGCAGGCCGGGTCGAAGAACTCCACGATGGTCACTGGCGCATCCTCACGCCCGAGTATGGGAGAATAGGACCGAACAAGACGATCCTGTTGTTCCAGCGGAGCGGCTGTCGCCACCGGGGTCGGATCGGGGCGCGATACGAACCAGGCACCAGCCACGAAAACGGCCAGTACCAGAGTGAGTATCGCGAGCAGAAGTGTCTTTCGGTTCATATTGATATCCGTCGAAGTTGAATGAGAAGGACAAGGATTGCCCCGAACGTCAGCAGGGAGAGCAGAGGGATTGGCAGGCCAAGGATCAGCATCGCGTCATCGGTGCAGGATGGCCCGGACGCCGTGCAGGGGACGATCGGCGCCGGCACGATCCCTGCGTAAAGCAGGGAATGGTAAAGGGCGACGGCACCACCCAGAACCGCGAGCGGCGCGGCATAGCGCCAGATCGAGAGGTCGGCGCGCCACGCCGCCACCCCGAGGATGATCGCGAGCGGAAACATGAAGGCACGCTGGAACCAGCACAGATTGCAGGGGGTCTGCCCCAGAACCTCTCCGATGAAGAGCACGGCAAGCGACGCGGACAAGGCGACGAACCATGCCGCGAAGAGGAAAGCTACCGGTCTCGCGGCGCGTGGCGTTGCGTCTGGGCCAGCTGTCACGCGCCGATCCTTTCGCGAAGATCAGTAACGATCAGTCTGGGTTCCTCGTCGTATTCGTAGATGCGGACAAATTCGCCTTCCGGATCGAAGAGAAGGAAGGACGACGTATGCCCCATCGTATAGCCGTCGGGCGCCGAGGCTTCCTCGATCTTCTGGTAGTAGATCTTGAAGGTCTCGGCAGTGCGTTCGATTTGGTCCGGCGGTCCGCTCAACCCAAGGATTCCCTGACCAAACTGGGGAACGTAGTTGGCCAGAGCGCTTGGCGTATCCCTTTCAGGGTCGACCGTGATGAACAGGGGCTGGACGGCGGAACCTTGGGTGCCGAGCTCGTCCATGACCTCCGCGATGGTTGCGAGCCCCATGGGACACACGTCGGGGCAGTTCGCAAATCCGAAAAAGACGAGCATCCAGCGCCCTCGGAAATCCTCGTCGGTCTGCACCATACCGGTATGGTCCGTCAGCTCAAAATCCGCAGTGAAACTCTCGGCCTCAGGATCAACACGCGCGGCGACCGGTCCCTGATTGCGTTCAGTCATCCAAAGCGTGGCTGACACCGCCGCAGCGACAACCACTGCCGACCAGAGAACTATCCGGACCTTCTTCATTGCTTGCGCTACCCACCTGTTCAGTTTGTTTGTGCGCAGGATACAAGCTACAGCAGATAGAGGTTCAAGCGAAAAGTTACTTTTTGTTGTCCGAAGTCACGCCAAAGTGAAACCTTTGTCTTTTCAATGGAGTTGTCTCTTCAGTAAGCTACAGTCTTTGTAGATTGAAGGATCGCACATGCTGGCAATCGGAACACTCTCGCGGAGAACCGGAACCAAGGTTCAGACGATCCGCTACTACGAAGAAATCGGTTTGATGAACGAGGCCGGAAGGACCGCAGGCGGCCAGCGCCGTTACTTTGAAAAGGACCTCGACCGGCTGGCTTTCATCCGGCACTCACGCCAGCTCGGATTTTCGCTCGACTCCATCCGGGAGCTGCTGGACCTCTCGGACAACCCGTCCCAATCCTGCGCGGAGGCGGATTCGATCGCGCGTCGGCAACTCCACCAAGTCGAACAGCGGATCAAGCGTCTGCAAGCGCTTAAGAAGGAATTGAAACGCATGGTCGCCGAGTGCGACGGTGACAGCGTTGCGGAGTGCAAGGTTCTGGAGGTCCTTCGAGACCATGCGGAATGTCTCACCGAGCACGACGAGATTGGGGCTTGAACGCCGCAATTGCCTATCTGCTGGCTGCTGTCGCGGAGATCAGCGGGTGTTTCGCCATCTGGGCGTGGTGGCGTCTTGGGGCATCACCGCTCTGGCTCGCACCCGGCATAATCGCGCTCGCGCTTTTCGGCTGGTTGCTGGCGCAGGTCGAAACCAGCGCAGCGGGCCGCGCTTTCGCAGCCTATGGCGGCATCTACATCGGGGCCTCCATGCTCTGGATGTGGTTCGTCGAGGGCGAGCGACCTGACAGATGGGACTTCATAGGGACGTCCATCTGTTTGATCGGTGCCGCGATTATTCTTTCGGTGCCCAGAGGGACGTAAATAAGCTATTTTGGATCTACAGTCGCTAGAGGTTCTATATATCTTATTGACAGCTGCATCCGAAGAGGGCGTTTCTGCCCCCTTTCTTAGAAATCGAAAGGTTTGCCAGTTCGATGGTCGAAAGCGAATTCAGCGGGAAGAATGAAAAAGAGCGCCAGACGCTCTGGATTGTTCTCGGTCTCAATCTCGCAATCGCTGCGGGGTTCTTCGCCACGGGAGCTATCGGCGATTCCAGCGCCCTGATCGCCAATGGTCTCGACAACACATCCGACAGCCTCGTCTATGGCATCAGCCTTCTGGCCTTGTCCCGGTCGTCGAAGTGGAAGCGGGGTGCCGCGAACGTATCCGGCGGATTGCTTCTGATCTTTGCGGTTGGCATTCTGATTGACGCTTGGCGGCGCTATGTCGGCGGTTCCGAACCGCTCGGAACTCTGATGATCGCAATGTCGCTGATCGCTGCGGTCGTCAACCTCGCCTGCATCTGGCTGCTCGGGCGACTGAAGGAACCGGACGTGAACATCCGGGCCGCCAACACCTTCAGCCTCAACGATTTCGCATCGAACGGCGGCATCCTGATCGCGGGCGGTCTCGTTTGGTGGTTGGGCAGCAACTGGCCCGACCTCGTTGTCGGGGTCGCGGTGGCTGGCATCGCGGCGTGGGGCGGCATAGGCATCCTGCGGGACGCGCATGACGAGCATCACAAGGCAGTTCACAATCACCAACCAGAATAGTCTCTCGCGTCGCGACAAGATAAAGGTTGAAGCTACAGTTACTGTAGAAACCATCATCTCTGTATAGTTGATTCTAGGAAACGCTCATGACCCCTGTTGACCCGCTGCTTTCGTCGACGCCACTCTTGGATGTCAGGCATCCTTCACTTGCCGCTCTGATCGCCGACCGGGGGTGGGGAACCTTGCCGTTGCATGATCGAATTGGTGCAATCTACGACTTCGTGCGAAACGAGATCGACTTTGGCTATAACCGCGCCGACGACATTCCTGCCTCTGAAGTACTCGACGACAGGTATGGACAATGCAACACGAAGGGAACGCTGCTGATGGCGCTTCTACGCGCTGTCGGCGTAAGATGCCGCTTGCACGGCTTCACAATCCACAAAGCGTTGCAACGGGGCGTCGTGCCTGAACTGATCTATCCGATCGCACCCGCAGAAATCCTCCACTCATGGATCGAGGTCGAGACCGAGGCAGGATGGGTCGATCTTGAGGGCTTCATCCTCGACACACCCTTCCTGTTGGCCCTGCAGCGGTCGTTTCCCGAGACACGGTCCCTATGCGGCTACGGTGCCGGGACCGACTGCTTGAGCGCACCGCCAGTCGGATGGACGGGGGAGAGTACATATATCCAGAAGACCGGCATCGCCCGCGATTTTGGAACATTCGATAATCCTGACATGTTTTATGAGCACCATCGTCAGGCGTTTGGCCCCCTGCGCGACTGGATCTATCGGCACCTCATTCGCCATTGGATGAATGCCCGCGTCAGGGCGATCCGCGCTGGTCGTTTGCCAAGCGTTCCAGGGCTCAGCCGGCCAAACCACGGCCATGAGGAGGCTTCTCGTGCCGCATGATCATGCCCATATGGAGCCTAAAGAAGGCGACCGGCGGGTTGCCATTGCCATCTGGGCAAACGGCCTCCTGACGGTCGCGCAGATTGTCGGCGGGATACTATCCGGCAGCCTCGCGCTGATCGCGGATGCCATCCACAACTTCTCCGACATGGCGTCGCTCGTCATCGCATTCGGCGCGCGCAAGATCGCGCGCCGCACGGCCGATGCGAAAATGACCTTCGGATATGGCAGGGTCGAGATCGTCGCCGCGCTTATCAATTATACCTCGCTGATCATCATCGGCCTTTATCTGGTCTATGAGGGCGCGATGCGGTTTGTTGATCCGCCCGAAGTCGCGGGTTGGACCGTGGTCATCCTGGGCAGTGTGGCGCTGTTCATCGATACCCTCACCGCGTGGCTGACCTATTCGATGCAGAAAGGCAGCGTGAACATCCGGGCGCTGTTCCTCCACAACCTCAGCGATGCGCTGGCGTCTGTGGCCGTGATCGTCGGTGGCGTTCTCATCCTTCTCTACGATGTCCGCTGGGTTGATCCGGCGATCACCATCGGGATTGCCGCCTATATCCTCTGGCTCGCCTTCAGCGAGATCGGTGGCCCGATCCGCACCCTGATGTTGGGAAGCCCGCCCGATATCGACACGGACAAGGTTATCGCGGCCGTGGAGGACGTGGACGGAGTCGAGGAAGTTCATCACGCACATTTCTGGCAGATGCAGGAGCATCGTGCGGCGCTCGATACCCACGTCGTAATCGCCGAGGACCGCTGGGATGACCTCGAAAACATCAAGACGGCAATCAAGACCCGCCTCGACGAGGAATTCGGGATCGACCACTCAACGCTGGAGTTTGAACGCTCAGCGACCAAACATCGGGACGCAGACAGGTATGGTCATGGGTGACCTCAAAACCGTGGTTCTCGTGCTGGGTTGTGCGGCCAATCTGTTGCTGGTCGCGGGTATACTCTGGTCCATGTTCCAACCGGAGCGACGAGTCTGGCCGCCGATTCACTCTACAGGAGCCCACAAGATTGTCGTCTGGGGACTTACGTGCGTCGGCTTCGGATCTGCCATCGTTTTGGCTCTGCTAGAATGGGGTGAGCTCGACTTCCCATGGATCATACGTTGGGGTTTAGGGCTTTGTCTGATCGTTCTGGGCAATGCCGTTGTCTGGTCCGGTGTGATGCAACTTGGGATGGCGGCGACGAGTGGTGATGAAGGCGTTCTGCGGACCCGTGGCCTTTACCGGTTCTCCCGCAATCCTCAGTATGTGGCTGACATGGCGATCCTCATCGGGATCGGACTGCTCTCCGCCTCGATCCTCGCGTGGCCAGTGATTATCACCGGCGTTACTGCATTGGCACTCGCGCCCTTCGCTGAAGAGCGCTGGTTGATTGATCGCTACGGGGACGCTTACCGAGCCTACCTCCAAAAAACCCGCAGATTTCTTTGATGCCATGACCGAGTTCAATCTCACGGGTTTGTGAGCAGAAGCATATTGAAGCTCTAGCGGGTGTAGGTCTTAGAACCGGGAAAAATAACGAGACCAGAGGTTTTCTTGATGAGACGAGCTAACGACAGACCGTTCACACGCCGGACCGCACTCTTTGGTGCAGCAGCAAGTGGGTTGGTTCTCGCGACCAGTAGGGCCATGGCACAGACAAGCGATGGTCTGGCGGCACCGGCGGTGCGGAGCAATATTTCCGGGTTCAGGGTTGCATCTTGGCAAGACCATTTCGACGATCTGAGAAACGGCGCAATCCTCTGCGACATCGACTCCCGCGCGGTCCAATTCTGGTCGGAAGACGAAAGCATCTACAAGCTCTATCCGTCCAGCGTACCGCTCACAGAGGAATTGACTCGGCGCGGATATAACACGGTGGTTCGCAAGGTAGATGGCCCGAGCTGGCGACCCACACCTTCGATGAAGGAGCGCAATCCCGAATGGCCGGATTTCGTTGGCCCTGGCCCCGACAACCCCCTTGGAACAAACGCCCTTTATCTGTCATGGCAGTACTACCGCGTTCACGGCACCGGTGACACGCGCAAGATCGGTCGGCAATCGTCGAACGGCTGCATCGGTCTCTACAACGAACATATCGAAGAATTGTTTGGATTGGCAGAGGTCGGTACTCAGGTTAAGTTGTTCTAAAGGCGGAAATTTTTAATATGCGTATTCATCTTGGCTTACTCGTCCCAGCAGCGTTTTTGCTGGGAGCGTGTTCGGCTTCATTCACTGAAACACCCGAAACCGCACGGAGCGGACAATTGCCAGAGGCGGTCGTCGCCATGGCGGCGACGGGGCAGGATCTTCAGTCGGCAAGACTTTTGCCGGAAGACGGCTGCTATTGGTATCTGCACAACGGCCCCGTGGAAGCGACGTTGCTGCCGCTGCGAACTCCCCGTGGAAACCCGATTTGCACGGCGCCTGCCGCATAATCGGGTTCAGGTAATCGAAGTCACCCCGAATCATTAAACTTTGCACAAGCTTTGCACCGATGGCGCGTCGGTAGACGACCTCAGCTTTCTGCCGTGACGCTTTCCTCGGCCGAGTAGAGGAAAGCCGTCGAACCAATGTCAACGTTGGGATAAAGATCGTTTATGTGCGCCATGACCATTCTGACGCAGCCGGAACTCGCACGACCGCCGATGCTTCTCGGCTGTGGCGTACCGTGAATGCGGAGATAAGTATCCCGGTCGCCGAGAAAGAGATAGAGAGCTCGCGACCCAAGCGCATTCTTAGGTCCGGGCTCCATACCGTCGGCGATATCAGCGTAGAGTTCTGGGTCGCGGTCGATCATGTTCTGCGTCGGCTGCCAATGGGGCCATCTGACTTTGCGCTTGATCGTGTATGTACCTGGTTCGTACAGATCACCACGAGCAATGGCGACGCCATAGCGCATGGCAGTCCCGCCCTCCTCGATGTGATAAAGGTAGCGCGCAACCGCATCGACATGAATGTCGCCCGGTGTCAGCCCGTCTTTCGCGGCCACCCGGGTCGGGAGAAACCGCGGATGTAAGCCCCAGGGGTTCGAGGTTGCCGGGTCAAAGCCGGGCGGCGTCACCTGTGCGTCCCAGGCAACCTTCTGCGCTTCGGTCGGCCAGGTATTTGCCAGCACCGGGCTGGCAACCGGGGCAGAAAAGAGGGCGGCGGTGGTCATCACGAAATGTCGTCTAGTCAGCATACTATACTCTTCCAGCTTTGTCTGGCGAATGCCGTGACACGAGAAACGGCGTTTGATGTACGATAAAACCTCTACCAACTAGAGCTTCAAGGAGTTTCTTTTGACACAGATTGATTGCTCGGCTTCTACATCTTGTCGCGTGGTCGATGGCGATTATTCGAACACTTAATGTAAATTTACAGTCGTATTTTACATAACCTTGATTATGCGCGTAATACACTTTGCGTTGCAATAGTATATTATTGGAGGTAAGGTGGCTCCCGACAAAGGGTCCCCTACCATGCGCTTTCAACTTAGACGACTGTCTCTATGCCTAACCGCTGTAACCGCTTTGGTAACCGGTGTGCTGCCGAGCACCACAAAAGCACAAACCTATCCAATCGACTGCGCAATCCTTCTCTGCCTGTCCGGCGGTTGGCCCGCTTCCGTGCCCTGCAGCCGTGCCCGTGCCGAGTTTATCCGTCGCATCACGCCTTGGCCTGTGGAGCCACCACTGCAGATTTGGCGCTGTCCCATGGGCGCATCTTATGAGACCGAACGGCATCCGAGCAATGTAAACCGAATCTTCGAAGCCTTTCTTCAAGGCGAGGACTATTCGCCCCGCCAATCGTTTCCAGGCGATGATGTTGCCGTCCAAGCAAGATCAAAAAATGCCGTTTGGCCCTCTTCAGAAACCGGAACGGATGCCATTCCGGCAGACTTCGTGCTTCGCCTCGTCGAGGATCGGGCGGACATCGATATCAGCGGTCCGGAGTTCAATTTTGTCCGATCCATTCGCGTCTTTGATGTACGGTATGCGCGACAGCACGAGTCCGGGCGCGATGGGGACTGTAACCGAAGCGCGACCGTGGTCCTCGGCACTTACGGGACCCAAGGCGATTTCACTTGGCAGAGGTCTTCCGTCACTGCCCTTCCTTCGGCTCACGTAGGCCTTGAACGCTGGGGCGAGCATTGCCCTGGCATTTATCACCGATCCGTCTTCGTCGATTGGCGTGACTATGAGGGTAACTACGGGTTCGAGCAGGTGAACTACTGACCTGCCGCCACGTAGATTTGTCTCGGAAGACGGCTTCTTTGACGTGTACGGCCGCACCGCGTACGCGTCGCGGTCCACATGCTGTTTGGCGTTTCGGCAAATACCGCAGGTTTGCACTCCTCAACCGCCGTCGCCACTTCGCATCCGCGTGAGTGCATCGAAGTCGATTTCGCGCTTCTCCGCGTCCTTCAAATCAGGCTGACATTGTCCAACCCGTTGCGGGCCGTTGACATCCCACATCACCGCCAACGCGCCCGTATTCCAACGATATACCCAACCGACGACACTACGCTCATCTGCCCCGATCAAATTCGCAATCGCGACGCCTTCTGACCTGAGCCCCAAGTTTCCTCCACCTAGCGGAGAGTCCTTGGGGTTGGTTTGATGGCCCTACGCGGCCAGTTTGTCCATCGTTCTTTTCTCAGCAAATTCTCTGGGCGTCAGGTTTCCG
>NZ_JARJEF010000157.1 GCF_029697505.1 Pseudophaeobacter profundi
GAAAAGGCTAAGTTCCAGCAGGAGGTTTATGAACTCCTCGCACAAATTGAATCTTCTTCCAAGGAAAAGATTATCCTGTCCAAGACGGTGGAGAAGTTGGAAGTCTCCATCCATGAACTGAACATTCGCATTGAAGAGTTGAACCGCACAGTCATCGACATCACCTCACACAAGACTCGCTTATCACAGGAGAACATTGAGTTAGTCAAGGAAGTCCAAGACTTGAAGGTGAACATTGAAAATGCGACCTACCTCAAGAGCCAACTGGCTGGACAGCTGGAAGATGCCCGCCGACGACTTGAGGATGACGAGAGGAG
>NZ_JARJEF010000158.1 GCF_029697505.1 Pseudophaeobacter profundi
GCCGACAGCAGGGTAGACGTACTCTACCGGGGGAGCGGGGATGACTCCCAGGGTGGCGATGTCGTAGACGTCCACAGTGTTGAGGACTGGAGGGATGACGGGGGGAGTGATCACTTCCTCAACCAGACCGACACCCAGGCCGTATCCTCCGTAGCCGCCGTAGCCGCCGTAGCCGTAGCCGCCGCGGTGGTTGGGCTGGGGTGCCGGGGCGGGGGCGGGGCCTGGCGCGGGGCCTGGCTTTGGCCCGGGGAAGGGCGAGGGGAAGCCTAACGCAACCCCGCAGAGAAGGAGTACTCCTAAAGACCTGGCGATCATTT
>NZ_JARJEF010000159.1 GCF_029697505.1 Pseudophaeobacter profundi
GGTGAATCTGCCCTTCACATCATAGATCAGACGGAAGAATTCTCCGGTTTTCTCAATCGTTACAACATCCATAAATCCAGCAGGGTAGTTGGGGTCGGTCCTTACTTTCCCGTCGACTTTGATCAACCTCTGCATTACGATCTTCTTAACTTCACAGTTTGTGAGGGCATATTTCAAGCGGTTTCGCAAGAAGATGACAAGCGGTAAAGATTCTCTGAGCTTGTGGGGCCCAGTGCTAGGCCTTGGGGCATAAACACCCCCGAGTTTATCCAACATCCATGCTTTGGGTGCGTGTAAACGCTTCAAGTGCTTTTTG
>NZ_JARJEF010000160.1 GCF_029697505.1 Pseudophaeobacter profundi
TGCAATTGGCGTGTCTTCTCCTTACTTTTACTTTCAAGGAAACTCTGTCTGACGAATACTGGGTTGTAGTTGTAACTACAGTTTCCTCTAGATACTGGGTGTTTGACGACCAAAGAACAAAATGTCCCTTTCAGAGAAATTTGACCAAGCTGCAAAGGACGTGAACAGTTTAAAAGAAACTCCCCCACAAGACGATTTGCTTGAGATCTACGGTCTTTACAAGCAGGCTACCACTGGGGACTGCACAACTGACAAACCAGGCATCTTCGATCAAAAGGGCCGATACAAGTGGGATGCTTGGAACAGCAGGAAAG
>NZ_JARJEF010000161.1 GCF_029697505.1 Pseudophaeobacter profundi
ATCTTCTCGCGTCGTCGTAGCGGTAACTCCAGCCAAAGTCGAAGAGTACGATCGCTCTCTCTGGTAGCGGGCCGTTTTCGCAGATCCATTCTTCAATGTCTTCAACTGTCACTTCATAATCTCGTTCTTTCGCCGCCTTGGCTGACACGTCTATCTTTATTCCCGGCACCAAAAAGAAGTCACAGAATCCTATCTCCCCAACACGGTATCCGTCCACATGGAACCTGCCCGGCATGTCGACATGGGTCCCGACCTCATCCGCGGAAAAGTACCGATTGACCGTGATATTGAGTGGATCTAGGAGGATGTCCAG
>NZ_JARJEF010000162.1 GCF_029697505.1 Pseudophaeobacter profundi
CCAGCATGAACCTTCCAGTCTTTACAACGTTCAGGCCTTCCCAGACCATAGGGACAACAGGACCGGACGACATGTACTTGACAAGACCGGGGAAGAAAGGCCTGCTCGACAGGTCGGCATAGTGCTTCTTCAACAGTTCCTCAGTGGGCCAAGTAAATTTCAAAGCGACGAGTTTGAATCCTTTGGTTTCAAATCTTTTAATGATTTTTCCAACTAGACCTCGTTGAACGCCATCGGGCTTGACCATAATAAAAGTGCGTTCCTTGTTTGCTGCCATTGCACTAGAAAATAAAGAATAAATAGACAACAAAGT
>NZ_JARJEF010000163.1 GCF_029697505.1 Pseudophaeobacter profundi
TACTTCAAAAGTTACAATGGTAAAAATTGAAGACGAAAATGTGAAGTCGAAGAACAAGCAGCTGATACAGGGTCAGAGTGTGCAGGATGGAGTGTTGGTTTCTCCCATAGACCTCGCTCTCGGAGCTACAAGACCACTGCAGCTCGAGCCTCTGAGATGGGTCCACTTCGACGTCCCGCCGTTCCGAATGAAGCTCACCAACAGTGGCGACACTCTGGTAGTGAGTGCCAAGTGGGCAAAGGAGAGGCCGTACCTGAGTGGCGGCCCCCTCGATGGCACCTATGTCTTCTCACAAATCCACTTCCACTGGGG
>NZ_JARJEF010000164.1 GCF_029697505.1 Pseudophaeobacter profundi
TCCTATTTACCAGAAGACAAGTACCTACGGACATTTTGGAAGAGATATCTTCCCATGGGAGCAGCCAAAGCAACTAGTAGAGTAATTAACTGCCCTTTAACTGTGAGGTTGTTCTAGCCACTAAAGTGGCAAGTGAACAAAATGTGAATCTATCAGTAATTAAATGGCTGCTTCAGAAACAACAAGTTTTAGAGGTGTAGTCATTCCAGTAATTCATTGCTATTAAATTATGTACATTATACTCATGCAATTCCTGAATGTCAACAGAATCTGATGATTAATTTCCTGTGATATGCATTTTGCACAATTT
>NZ_JARJEF010000165.1 GCF_029697505.1 Pseudophaeobacter profundi
GGAGGTAATACGATACGGAGACGTTAGTATTATATTTATTCGTAAGTTTTGTTTTAGGACTGATTTGAGAAATTTTATCTATTTTAATTGTATAGTAGCGAAATATGGATAAATATGTACGTGTGGTCGAATTACAGTAAGCTGTTTCCTGGTAGGATAGAGATTAGAGATAATGATTGTATGTACGTTTGCGCAGGACTTTAGATTGTATCAGTGAAATCTGTTGAACAACACGGTTCCGCAACAAGTTTCGTCTTTTGTAAAATGCTCGACTGTTCGAGGTCTTTGCACTCTGGATGTCCGTTTA
>NZ_JARJEF010000166.1 GCF_029697505.1 Pseudophaeobacter profundi
CGCCATAGGACTGCTGATCGCGGTCTCCGCCGTGACTGCCTACCCCGGGCCCATGCCGGGACCCCGACCAGGCCCCATGCCAGGCCCCAAGCCCGGCCCCGCGCCCTACGCCATGCCCGGGCCCGCCCCAATGCCCGCTCCCGCTCCCCTGCCCATGCCCATGCCCGTGGCCCAGCCCGGCCCTGACGCCTACTACGGTGGTGGCTACGGCGGCTATGGCGGCGGCTGGTACCCTGGCTGCGAGGGCTTCCCTCCAATCGTGGAGACCGCCTATGTCGCTCCCATCGCCACCATCGCAGAGCCCGT
>NZ_JARJEF010000016.1 GCF_029697505.1 Pseudophaeobacter profundi
TGGCCGGAAAACGGCCCTTCTGGATTGCGACGTGCGGACTCGATTATTCTCTCAATCCAGCTATCATCTGTTTCATCTACAACCTGCGCCCAAGCTTGTTTAAGGAAAAGGTATCTATGAAGTTGCGGTATCTTCTCTTGAATTTGCGAACTGGCCCATTGTTCTGGTCGTTGCGCTCCTAATGCTCGAAAAAGTTCGGTGAGCTGGTGGTCTTGATCAGCCATATTTATGTTCTCCAGCAGAGGTCAAAATCTGGTATCACGTTGTCATTGAAAGACATTCTTCACAACACCAAAGGAGCCTTTTGTTCGAGCCGCGGCATTGGTTGTTTTGGGCTCACTGCCGACATTGATGGCAAAAAGCCGCATTTGACAGCTTGAATGTCCGCTTCCGAGAAGTCGAGACGCAATTTGTGCATGTGCAGCAATGAGAGTCAGCCTCCCTTCGCACTGGTCCGCTTTGGGCTGGCTGATGTTAGCTGGCGGTTGGGACCAGGTGAGGTGTCACTGCGACCCCAGTGCCGCAGCGCCGCAATGCGGCAGTGAGCACATTGCAGACCATCGCTGTTGACGCTAACCTGTAACCGCGCACATCAATAAAAGAGCCAGCATGGTCGGTGGTCTGCGCCTCCAGTCCCTTATCCAAGAGTTAGGATGGCACATGTGTGACCATATGTTTGTCATAACCGGTGGTCCTGGTTCCGGCAAAAGCACTCTGATCGACGCCCTGCACAGCAAGGGATTTGCGTCAATGCCTGAGGCTGGGCGTGCGATTATTCGCGACCAGGTCCAGATTGGTGGAACCGCATTGCCTTGGGCAGACAGAGCCATGTTTGCCGAACTCATGCTCGGATGGGAGTTGCGGTCGTGGCACGAAGCATCTGCGTTGGAAGGACCGGTCCTCATGGACAGAGGAGTTGCTGATGTCGTTGGCTATTTGACGCTTTGTAGCCTTCCTACTCCCGACCATGTGGAGGCCGCCGCGAAAAAATATCGCTACAACAGCACAGTCTTCATCACCCCATATTGGGAAGCCATTTTCTGTCAGGACGCCGAACGCAAGCAGGATCGAGAGGAAGCTGAAGCAACTGGCCGGGTCATGGCTGATACTTATGCCCGTTTCGGCTACCAACTTGTCGAACTTCCCAAGGTGTCAGTCGAAGAACGCGTTGCTTTCGTCGTGGATCACCTAAACGAGGAATGATCGCTCCGTCCGCGTCTGGACCGTTCGACCGTGATTTTAGGCTGCTCTTGCGGCGAAGGGCGGCTTTTCCCTGTGCGCCTGCGGCATAGACCTTCAGTCATGCCGCCAAATCCCGCGACTTTGCAAAGGTCGCTATCTGCGCTTCGCTGACATCGTTCCAGGCGCAGCATCGCCTGAGCCAACTGAGCGACTCGAAGGTCCGCTCTTCGGAACCGATTTGCGGCTGCAGCAGAGCCTTCGCTGCGCCTGGTTCGGATGTCGCGATTGGGCTGATTACAGTCACATCCAGGCCCGTTTGAAATGGGCCTTTCAAACTGCCTTTAACGCCCCATTTGAAACGGCCTTGCAAAGCCTCAGGTCAGTGCGCTAGCGGGGCGCGCGGGGCTATCTGCTGCCCAAAATCGTTTGCTGCAAATATCTATGTCCAAAGTTGCAGAAATCCGTGTCCCGCTACAGCGGGGCTATCTGCTGCCCAAAATCATTTGCTGCAAATATCTATGTCCAAATTTGCAAAAATCCGTGTCCCGCTACAGTCCCGCTACAAACATATAATGAATTAAATCAGAACCTTACTCGCATTATGTAAAAAAGATTTACATAGACCCTTGAAGCCAGCCCACCCAGATCCGATATGCAGTAATGTGAAAGGCATTTACATCGTGCCAAACACGACAAGCCCGGTCGCAAGACCGCATAACCTGGAGACGGAACATGACAGCTATTACCTCCCCCACCCCGCCCCACAGTCAGCAGGGGTGGTTCACTCGTAGCGAGGCCTGGTTGGACCAAAAAGGCAAAGGTGCCTGGATTGCCGCCATGGTGCTTGGCTTTGTCTTTTTCTGGCCAATCGGCCTTGCCCTGCTTTTCTACATGATCTGGAGCAAACGTATGTTCAACAAATCCTGCCGTAGCCGTAGCCGCAAAGCCTGGGCCAGCCATGGAATGTCGGCAATGAAACCCTCTGGCAACTCGGCCTTTGATGCCTACAAGGAAGACACGCTGCGTCGGCTGGAGCAGGAGCAGCATGACTTTGAGAGCTTTATGCAGCGCTTGCGTGATGCCAAGGACAAGGCTGAATTCGACCAGTTCATGGACGAACGCAGCGAAATGCCCGAAACTGCCTCCGAGACCGGTGAGAACGACGAAAACGATCACGCCGCCAAGGCCCACTAGGGCCGACCGCTGGCTCTCGATCTGCGCACCAAGGCCCAAAGGGGCGGTGCGCGGGTCAATCCCTACCCTGAAACAACCTTGAAAGACCGCTCATGACCGCCCTGCCCGATCCCGATTACCAGGCTGAATTCTATGCTTCTGTTGCCCCCAAACGATTGGTCGCCTGGGTCATCGACAGTATCCTTATTTTCGGGCTTTGCCTTATTACCGTCCTCTTGACGGCCTTTGTCGGCCTGTTCATCTGGCCGCTGCTTTATCTGGTTATTGGCTTTGTTTACCGCGCCGTGACCATCGCCAATGGCTCTGCCACCCTGGGGATGCGCTTTGCCGGGATCGAACTGCGCGCCCTGAACGGGCGGCGTCTGGATGCCGGGCAAGCAACGCTGCATACAACCGGCTATTCGCTGTCCTTGGCCATTCCGGTCTTGCAGGTGATTTCGGTGATAATGATGCTGACCACCGCGCGCGGCCAGGGGCTGAGCGATTCTCTCCTCGGGACTGTCATGATCAACCGCCGCGCCTGAGCGCGGGCAGAGGCCCGACAAAAGGAGCCGCGGGCGCCTGATTTGACCGCCTGGGATAACGCGGCAGCGGCCCGGCCTTAACCTTGTCTCAATGCAGGCTTGCACAGGGCTGGGCCATTGATATCCTGTACGGGCCTCTTATGATCAAGAAAACCCTCTGCACAACAAGGCCCAGATGCGCCATACACTTCCAATTGCTCCTCAGTTCTATGTTACTGCGCCGCAGCCCTGCCCCTATCTGGAAAACCGGATGGAGCGGAAGCTGTTCACGTCGTTGCAGGGGGATGGCGCCGAGCAATTGAACAACAGCCTGTCACAACAGGGGTTTCGCCGCTCGCAGAATGTGCTTTATCGGCCCTCCTGTTCCGAGTGTTCAGCCTGTATGTCAGCGCGGATCGATACCAGCGCCTTTACCATGACCCGCAGCCAAAAGCGCGTTTTGAAACGCAACGCCAACCTGCAGCGGCGCGCCACCTCGCCCTGGGCGACAGAGGACCAGTACAGCCTGTTTCGCCGCTATCTGGACAGCCGCCATTCCGATGGCGGCATGGCGGATATGGATGTCTTTGAATATGCCGCGATGATTGAGGAAACGCCGATCCGCACCCGCGTTATAGAATATAGCGAACCGCAGTTCAGCGAACTTGTTGCGGTGTCTTTGACGGATGTGCTCGAAGATGGGCTGAGCATGGTCTATTCCTTTTACAACCCGGATCAGCCGCAGAATTCGATTGGCACCTATATGATCCTTGATCATATCAGGATCGCGCAGGAAAGTGGCCTGCCCTATGTCTATCTTGGCTACTGGGTGCCGGGCAGCAGCAAGATGGCCTATAAGGAAAAATTTTCAGGCCTTGAGATCTATCATCAAGGCAGCTGGAAACAGATGCAGGATCCTACTGATTTTACCGAAAGCACCCATCCGCTGTCGGCAGATCCCATTGCCGAACAGGTGGCCAATATCCAGTTGCCGCAATCCCCGCTGCACCGCAGTCGCTAACCCGCCTCGCCTGGCGGCTGGCCTGCTATATCCTCCCCCCTAGACCTAATGTTGGCTGGCTGCGTCCGCTCGGGCGGCGCTGGGGTGCCTGTACCGCTCAGTAGTGCGGTATGCGGCGCGAACCTCAGGCGGGTCTCCGTCGGCATAGAAAAAGGGCCCCTTTCGGGGCCCTTTTGGGTCATGTCACACATGCCGACAGGTTAGTTCGGGATCAAAGCCGGCACGATGGTCACGATCGAAGGGAAGAACCACAGGATCGCCAGACCCGCCACCTGGATCAGCACGAAGGGCAGAACCCCGCGATAGATATGCCCCGTCGTCACCTCTTTGGGTGCCACCCCGCGCAGATAGAACAGCGCAAAGCCAAAGGGTGGGGTCAGGAAGGAGGTCTGCAGGTTCACCGCCACCATGATCGTCACCCATTTGGGGTCAAAAGACCCGCCATAGATTACCGGCCCGACAATTGGGATCACGATGTAGATGATCTCAAGGAAGTCGAGCACGAACCCAAGGAAGAACAGCACCAGCATAACGATCAGGAAGACCGTCAGCTCGTTGTCAAAGCTCTTCAGGAACTGCTGGATATAGTGTTCACCACCAAATGAAATCACCACCAGGTTGAGCAGCTGAGAGCCGATCAGAATGGTGAAGACCATGGAGGTCACCTTGGCAGTTTCCCGCACCACTGGGGTCAGCACGCCACCTTTGAACAACACCCAGCAGCCATAAAGCAGACCAAAGAGCGCATAAAGATAGGCACCATAGGCAAAGAAGAAGGCAATCCAGCTTTCAAAGCTGACATTTTCCTGATTGATCCGCAGATCAAAGTTCACCCCGATCAGGATTGCAATCATCACCGCAAAGGTCGCCCAGATGATGATCTTGCCGGAACGCCCCTCATCCTGCAGGCGACGATAGGCCGCCAGCATGATCGCCCCACCGGCCCCAAGCGCCGCTGCCGGCGTCGGGTTGGTAATGCCACCCAGGATAGACCCCAGCACCGCAACAATCAGAACCAGCGGTGGGAAAACCACCCGGATCAGGTCATTGCGGGCACATCGCGCCGCTGCTTCACGGGCGCCATAAAGCGCCAGCAGGAACGGCAAGGCCATCAGCAGAACCGTCACACCTGGTGTCGTCGTTGGTGCCACCAAGAGCACATCAACCAACAGAACCAGCAGCAGGCCAATCGCCCCCAGGATCAGTGGTTTGACATCCCTTGACGGCGCCACACCGCGACCGATCGCCAGCACAAGCCCCAGCATGACCACAAGAATGGTAATCCCAGTGCCAATTGGCGCGGCATTTGCAATCTTGTCGACCTGGGCCTGGGCGAACTCTTCCTCTGTCAGCTTGGTTGCCTGGGCAACCCCACCAGAGGCGTCGATCGCCACCTGTTCCGCAACCGCTGCATCCCAGGCCTCTTGGCCGTGCAGATCGATCATGGCGGCCTGACAGTCAGGCCCCACATTGGTCCGCAGCGACGCGGTCTGCCCCGCATCGGAAAAGGCCGAAACCGTGATATTCTGCGACCCGATCACGCCGAAAGAGCCGAGAAGCATGGCACCACCGATGATGGCAGCAGGTGCGCCGAGGAACCACAGCAGGGCCTCATTGCGGGTGACCGGCTCGTTCGAGCTGGCTTCCAGCGCCACAGCCGGGGCCTTTTCCGGGTTCAGCATCGCATAGCCAAAGGCATAGAGCGCATAGAGCAGCGCCAGCATGATCCCCGGCAGCAGCGCCGCCTGGAACAATGTCCCCACCGAAACCACGGCAGGTTCACCCAGATAGGTCAGGGCGTCGGAACAGCCGACATCCATCGCACGGCTTTCCTGCGCGGTAGAGTAGAGATCCCCCGCCAGGGTGCCCAAGAGAACGATGACGATTGATGGCGGAATGATCTGCCCCAATGTGCCAGAGGCCGCGATGACCCCGGTAGCCAGTTCCGGCGAGTAGTTGTTGCGCAGCATGGTGGGCAGAGCCAGCAGGCCCATGGTCACCACAGTTGCCCCAACAATCCCGGTAGACGCGGCAAGGAAGGCCCCAACCACAACAATGGAAACCGCCAGACCACCAGGCAGTGGGCCAAAGACCCGCGCCATTGTGGTCAACAGGTCATTGGCGATTTTTGACCGTTCCAGGGTGATCCCCATCAGAACGAACATCAAAACCGCCAGCAGGGTTTCAATGGAGGCCCCCGCCAGAACCCGTTCGTTCATCCGGTTCACGATGAAGGAAACGTTGCGGTCCATCGCATATTCCCAGCCCTGCGCAAAAACAGGTTCTGCAATGCGTGGGAGCTCTGGATAGCGGAAGACCGAAATGACATCGGGTTTCACCCCGCTGTTCACCAGATCCTGATACACCGCAGACGATGTATCAATAGCTTGGTGGATCAGCAGCCCGGCGCTGTCGAGCGCCGCGATGATCCCGAAGGAGATGATACCAGCACCGCCGATGGCAAAGGCCACCGGGAAGCCGGAGAGGATGCCTCCGAAAAGGCATAGGAATACGATGAGCAGGCCGAGTTCGACGCCATCAAGACCGAAAAGCATATCAGCTGTCCCTTAGGTTAATGAGCGCCTTCATAGGCTTCTTCGCCCTCTCCAAGGGTATCCTTGTCGAGGTATTTATTTTCACTGCCCTGTCCTTCGATGAACTCCAACAGGGAGCGATAGAAGAAGGCGGCAGCATGTACAAAGACGATGCCAGCGAATGTCACCAGCAAGATCTTGAAGAGAAAGTAACCGTTAAAGCCATTCGGGCTAAAGCCGATGGTTTCAACGTTCCAGCGCAGCGCGCGGGCCTTCATCACCAGGCGTTCCAGGCTGTCAGAGGCCGAAGGCTTCGGCACGATGAGATGGCGCCACAGGAAGTACCAGCCATACATCCAGGTCAGCACGGCCGCAGGCATCATGAAGATCAGAGACCCTACCATGTCGACCACCTTCTTGGCGCGGAAACTGATGCCGGAATAGATCAGATCCACCCGCACATGCCCGCCCTGCACAAAGGTGTAGGTCACACAAAGGCAGACCACCAAGGCATTGTAGAGCTTCAGTTCTTCGGCAAACCAGCTGATGTCTTTTTCAACCGCAATGCCAAGACCAAAACTCATCTCTGGGCGCGCAAAGATCCGCTGCATAAAGACGATGATGATCTGCTGGATCACCATGATCAGACCCGCCCAGGCAAAGAACCGCCCGATGCCGTTGGCAAAGCCTTCCAGCACCCGAACCATGCCCCACATGAACTGGCGTCGATAGATACCAATAGCCGTCAGGATCAGAAACAGGGTGAAGACCACAAAAAAGAACTCGACCGAGCCGCCATAGTAAACAAAGCGCATGATCGAGGCCTTGTCAGACCAATCAAGCCAGAGCTGCGGGTGGGTTACGGCGTAGCCGAAATTATAAAAGGCGCCGGCGATGTTCTGGACCAGCCAGATCAGGCCGTTGAACAGAGCGCCGAAAAAGGAAATGCCTGTGTCGTCCTGCATTGTTCCCTCGGATGATTGCATGCGGCGGGTTGGAGGCGCGGTTTGCTCAGCATGAGCATCCTATGGGAATGACCCCTGCCTTCTGGCCTGCGGCAAAAATGAAAAAGGGACCCCCCGCGCCCGGCGGGGGGTCCAAAAGATGCGTCAGGGGCGATTAGCCCAGAACGCGGTCGCGCTGTGCGGTGTACACACCGGACGACAGGTTCTGCCAAGCGGAAGAAGACTTCATCGACTTCATCGCGCTGTCGTGGATCTTCTTGAACAGGTCGTCGCCCATGTTTTCGTCCATGACTGCTTTCGAAGCCGCACCGAAAGCATCCCAGACGGAGTCAGGGAATTCCATGACCTTGACGCCACCAGCCTGCAGACGCTGCAGCGCAGCACCGTTGTTGGCCAGGAACTGTGTCAGGTTCCACTGGTGGCATTCACCAGAGGCGATTTCGATGATCTTCTGATGCGCAGGCGACAGGCTTTCAAAGACGTCACGATTGGTCGCAACCGACAGACCGGCACCTGGCTCGTGGAAGCCGGCGGTGTAATAGGTCTTGGTGATTTCCTGGAAACCGGCTTTTTCATCCGCCCAGGGGCCGATCCACTCGGTGCCGTCGATGGCACCGGAAGACAGTGCCTGATACACTTCGGAACCAGGGATGTTCTGAACCGAGGCACCCAGTTTACCCAGGGCTTTGCCGCCGAGGCCAGGCATACGGAACTTCAGACCGTTGAAATCTTCGGGGCTGTTGATCTCTTTCGAGTACCAGCCGCCAGCCTGGGCGCCGGTGTTGCCGCCGAGGAAGGATTTCAGACCAAAGATCTGGCCCAGCTCGTCGTGCAGCTCCATGCCGCCGTCCTGGTAGTACCAGTTGGCCAGCTCGGTTGCTGTCATGCCGAAGGGCACAGCGGTAAAGAAGGCATAGCCTGGGTGCTGACCAACAAAGTAGTAGTCGGCGCCGTGATACATATCGGCCTGACCGGAAGACACCGCGTCAAACACTTCAAACGCGCCAACCAGTTCACCGGCTGCTTTGATGTCAACGGTCAGCTGACCATCGGACATGGCGGTGACATTGTCGGCAACGCGCTGCGCGGCGTCAAACACGCCTGCCAGACCGCGGCCCCAGGTGGTGACCATGGTCAGGGTGCGCTTACCCTGTGCATAGGCCGGTGCGGCCAGAGTGGTTGCAGCTGCGGCGGTCCCGCCCAGCGCAGAGGTTTTCAAAAAAGAACGACGATCCATAATAGTGCTCCTCCCATAAGTAGTCCCTATGTCCGGCTTTGGCCGAACGGATCTATTCGAGTGGCGTCAGCCTAGCGGCGGAATGGCGCTTGTGAATACCTAGTACTGCGTAGGCGACGCAAAAACTGGCCATTCCTGAATGCTGGACCGCCAATTTTTGCGAATCCGTCGCGATTTCACGACCCGACATGGCAAAATGCCAATGCCAGGTCTTTGATTCGGTTGCGAGATTGCGTAACGATTCGGCGCATGGCTAATTTTCGCATGATTTTTCGACCAAACTACGCACAGAAGCTCTCAATTCTGGCGACGCTGCCGCTTGTGGTTGCGGTGGCGGCGATTGCCCTGCTGATCGCGTTTGAGTCGCGCAGCTCTGCCGAGCGCGAAATTCAGGCCCTGCAACAGCAGCTCTTGGCGGCCAAAAAGGCCGAGCTGCGTAACTATGTGACCCAGGCGCGCAACGGGTTTTCCTTTATCTATGGCCGCGCCGCGCCCGACGACGAAGAGGCCAAGCAACAGGTGACGCAGATCCTGTCTTCTATGATCTATGGCGCCGATGGTTTTTTCTTTGTCTATGATTACGACGGCACCAATCTTGTCAGCCCGCGTCAGACAGAGTTCATAACCCGCAACTGGACCGGCCTGAAGGACAGCCAAGGCACCCCGGTGGTAGATGAATTCATCCGTCTGGCCCGACAGGGGGCGGGCTGGCATAGCTTCATGTGGCAAAAACCTTCGACCGGAGAAGAGGCGCGCATGATCGCCTATGTTGTCGGCCTGCAAGACTGGCAATGGGCCGTCGGCACTGGCGTCTTTATCGACGATGTGCTGGCCACGGTTGCAACTGCCCGTGCCGAGGTGGAATCGCGGGTGCAGCGCACGTTCTACTATACCGGGGCAATTGCGCTGGCAGCGCTGGTCGTTGTCTTTGCCTCGGGCATGGTGCTGAACATCCGCGAACGCCGCCTTGCCGATGTCAAACTGAAAGAGCTGACCCAGCGGGTTTTTGACACCCAGGAGGAAGAGCGCAGCCGGGTGGCGCGCGAATTGCACGATGGTATCAGCCAGATCCTGGTCGGCGTGCGCTATACCCTCGACACGGCCAGTCGGCAGCTCAAGCGTGGCGAACTGCAGCGCGCCCTCCCGCCACTGGACAAAGGGATCGAAAACCTCGCCACCGCCATCACCGAAGTGCGCCGGATCAGCCGTGATCTCCGGCCCGGGGTGTTGGATGATTTGGGGCTGGGGCCAGCGCTACAGGCGCTGACGGATGATTTTGCCCAGCGCACCGGTATTGCCTCCAACTTCAGCACGGTGGTATTTCGCAACCGGCTGGATGCCGAAGCCAAGATCGCGCTCTACCGGATTGCCCAAGAGGCGCTGATGAATATCGAACGCCATGCAGACGCCACAGAGATGTCGATGGATCTGCGCGGCCACGCCAAGGGGGCGACGCTGCGGATTTCTGACAATGGCACCGGCCTGCCCCCCGAACAGGACCGCACCGGGGCGGGCATTGGCCTGCGCAATATGCAGGAACGCATAGAGCAACTTGACGGCACCTTACGCATTCTGTCATCACGTGGCACCCAGAGCGGCACAATGATCGAAGCCATCCTGCCCCTGAGCCACCTGCTGGCACCCGGGGAAAGCCTAAGCGATGAGCCGCGGGTCAAATCATCCTGACGTCACCAGCCCCGGGGGTCGGCGACTGGCGATACCGCTACCAGCGGCCAGAGAAAGGCCAAAGGAAAAGACATGACTGATGTAACGCGCGTTTTGATCGTCGATGACCACCCCATGGTGGCCGAAGGCATCCAGTCCATTCTCGAGAGCTATGACGACATCGAGGTGCTGGCCTGCCTTGTGGATGGGGTCGAAGCAGTGGAACAGGCCGCCGCCCTGGCACCGCATGTTATCCTGATGGATCTCAACATGCCGCGCCTTAGCGGGCTGAGCGCCACCGAGCTGATCCTGGAGCGCCTGCCCGAAACCCGGATCGTGATCCTGTCGATGCATGACAGCCCCGAATATATCTCAACCGCGCTGAGCCATGGCGCCATGGGCTATATCCTGAAGGATGTACCCACCGAAGAAATCAAGCAGGCGATTGACGCGGTGGTGCGCGGAGAGCGTTATCTCTGTACCGGAGCGGAAGGCTCGCTCAAACCCAAAGATGGCGAGACACGCGAGGCCCTTACCGGGCGCGAACAGACCATTCTGCTTGAATTGGCGCAGGGAAAATCCAACAAGGCAGTCGCGCTAACCCTGGATATCTCGGTACGCACGGTCGAAACCCATCGCAAGAACATCAAGCGCAAACTGGGCATTTCCTCGACCGCAGGCCTGACCCGCTATGCCCTGGAACACGGCGTTTTGCAGGGCACCGGACACGAGTTTTAATCCGGCGCAGGTGTTTTCAGCCGAAATGGCCCGCACATTTTTCCACTAATTACAATAAAAACCTTCACCACGCAACAAAATGTCCCAAATCAACTCTTTTTCAGTGTCTTTGCCTGTTGACGCCCCGTTCCAGCAGACATAATGTCCGCTGCAACGTAGTACAGTAGCACACAGGGAGAGCCTGGCCATGACCAGCCTAGTCGTAATTGTAGGAACCAAGCGCATGGGCCGGTAACGGTAGACCACAATCAAACCCATGCGCCTCCCCTTGAATAAGCGGAGGCTTTTTTTATGCGTAATGGACGATGCCGCCAATTGGAGCAAAAAGCAGATGACACGTGAAATGACCGGCGCAAAAATGGTAGTCGAAGCCCTGAAGGAACAGGGCGTGGACACAATCTTCGGATATCCCGGTGGCGCCGTACTTCCGATTTATGACGAAATTTTCCTGCAAAATGACATTCGCCACATTCTGGTGCGTCACGAGCAGGGCGCGGTCCATGCCGCCGAAGGCTATGCCCGCTCCACCGGCAAGCCCGGCGTTGTCTTGGTGACTTCGGGGCCTGGGGCCACCAATGCGGTGACCGGGCTGACCGATGCGCTGCTGGATTCCATTCCGCTGGTTGTGCTTACCGGCCAGGTGCCAACCTTCATGATCGGCTCTGATGCCTTTCAGGAGGCCGACACCGTTGGCATCACCCGCCCCTGCACCAAACACAACTGGCTGGTGAAAGACACCGACAAGCTGGCTGCAACCCTGCACGAAGGCTTTCATGTCGCCACCTCTGGTCGGCCCGGCCCCGTTTTGATCGACATCCCCAAGGATGTGCAGTTTGCCACTGGCACTTATCAGTCGGCGAAACCAACCGGTTCGCGCTATCAGCCGACCGTCAAGGGCGACATGGATGAGATCACCGAGCTGGTCGCCGCCATCGAGACCGCCGAGCGGCCCGTATTCTATACCGGCGGCGGCGTTATCAACTCTGGTCCTGCCGCCTGTCAGCTGCTGCGCGAACTGGTCGATGCCACCGGCATTCCGATCACTTCGACCCTGATGGGGCTTGGTGCCTATCCGGCCTCGGGCGACAACTGGTTGGGTATGCTGGGGATGCATGGGCTTTATGAGGCCAACCTGGCGATGCACGACTGCGATCTGATGATCAATGTCGGCGCCCGGTTTGATGACCGTATCACTGGCCGCATCGACGCCTTCAGCCCCAATTCGCAAAAGGCCCATATCGACATCGACCCCTCTTCGATCAACAAGGTGATCCGCATCGACATTCCCATCGTTGGCGATGTGGGCCATGTGCTTGAAGATGTGCTGAAAGTCTGGAAATCGCGTGGCCGCAAGGTCAACCGCGAGGCCATTGCCAAATGGCAGGAACAGGTCAGCGAATGGCGCAAGGTCAACTGCCTGGCCTATGTTGGGTCGGAAAAAACCATCAAGCCGCAGTATGCCCTGCAGCGGTTGGAGGCCCTGACCAAGGACCATGATCGCTATATCACCACCGAAGTGGGCCAGCACCAGATGTGGGCAGCGCAGTATCTCAACTTTGAAGATCCCAACCGCTGGATGACCTCCGGTGGCCTGGGCACCATGGGCTATGGCTTCCCGGCCTCTATCGGGGTGCAGATGGCGCATCCGGATGCATTGGTGATCAACGTCGCCGGCGAGGCCTCTTGGTTGATGAACATGCAGGAAATGGGCACCGCCGCCCAGTATCGCCTGCCGGTGAAACAGTTCATCCTCAACAATGAACGCCTTGGCATGGTACGCCAGTGGCAGGAGCTGCTGCACGGGGAACGCTATAGCCATTCCTGGTCTGAATCGCTGCCCGATTTTGTGAAACTGGCCGAAGCTTTTGGCGCCAAGGGCATCATTTGCTCAGATCCGGCAGATCTGGACGATGCGATCATGGAGATGATCACCCATGATGGCCCGGTGATCTTTGATTGCCTGGTGGAAAAGCACGAAAACTGCTTCCCGATGATCCCATCGGGCAAGGCCCATAATGAAATGCTGATGGGAGAGGCCGACACCCAGGGCGCCATCCAGGCTGGCGGCGCGGTTCTGGTTTAGGCCTGCCATTCACCACATGCGCCGGGCGATCACGCCCGGCGCCCAGTTTGGCCCCCGTTGGCCGCCCTTCGAGGCCCATAGGCCCCATGGCATGAATTTTAGAAAGGGACATCAATGTCTGCCCTACACATCAAAAAAGGCTCTACCCGGCATTCTGCCTATAACCTACGCCCAACCTTTTCCGACCAGGAAGAAAGACACACCCTGGCCGTTCTGGTCGAAAACGAACCCGGCGTCCTTGCCCGTGTGATCGGCCTGTTTTCCGGGCGTGGCTACAACATCGAAAGCCTGACCGTCGCCGAGGTCGATCATACCGGCCATATGTCACGCATCACCGTCGTCACAACCGGCACGCCGCAGGTGATCGAACAGATCAAGGCGCAGCTGGGCCGGATCGTCTCGGTACACGAAGTGCATGACCTCACCGTTGAGGGTGACTCGGTTGAACGAGAGTTGGCGATTTTCAAGGTGGTGGGCGATGGCGACAAGCGGGTCGAAGCCCTGCGTCTGGCCGATATCTTCCGCGCCAATGTCGTCGACAGCACCCTGAACAGCTTCATTTTTGAGATCACTGGCGCGCCGGAAAAAATCGATGCCTTTGCCGATCTGATGCGCCCGCTGGGCCTGACCGACGTGGCACGCACCGGCGTTGCCGCCCTGCTGCGCGGTAGCTGAGACACTGCAACCGCTGCCTTTTCCAGTATCAAGGCCAGTCTTCGGACTGGCCTTTTTCATTGGGATTTTGGCCGATACGCGCCAGCGCATCAAGCGCAGGATGAGCCGTCAGGCACTGCGCCGCCGTCTGGTATGCCGGGTGGGAAAGCGCACGACCTTCGGGTCGTCACGCGCCAGAGCTGGCCCCTGCGACCAGGACGTCGGCGGCACCGGAAAGCCGCCCTGCCCTGCATCACAGACCGCAATGTCCAGGCTGTGATCTTCCCAAGATGCAACAAGGTCATCCGCAGGCAGCGGCATGCCACCGCGCCCACAGGCAACAAGATCGGCAACCAGCTCTGGGCAACCAGGTTCCTCTAGAACCCGGAGATCGCGCGCCAAACGCAGATCAGAAGCCAGGATCAACTCAAAGCTCACCCAATCGCCAATACCTAATTTGTGGTCTTCACAGGTGCCCCGATGGATATAGAAGGCCAGGTCTCCCTGGTCTTCACACCAGATAACACCCTTCCCGGCGGCAGCATCACTCCAAAGAACTATTCCAATCATTTCGGACCTCGTATCTTGGGTAATACAAGTGTGCTGCAAATGAAGGGATTAAACATCGTCAAAACTGCGTCGAACCATTGCTTTTTGTGTCACCCCGGCTAGTCTTCTGACACAGAATTGAACCAGGATGTCACGAATTCGTATCCACTAGACCCCGACAGCAACAGGACACATAGCGCCAGATGCCAGAACCCCACGACGGAAAAGATCAAACCGATGGCGGTCGGGTCCGGTCGCCAGTGCAGTTGCGCAATATGTTTGGCACCAATCTGCGTCAGCTGGCGCAAAACTATCCGTCGATTTCTGAACTGGCCCGCCGCCTAGAGATCAACAGAACCCAGTTTAACCGCTACATGTCCGGCGAAAGCTTTCCGCGCCCAGATACACTGGACCGGATCTGCGCCTTCTTTGACGTGGACGCGCGCATCCTGCTTGAGCCGGTCGACACAATCGGGCGTCAACCGGTGGTGCTGGACAACCCCTTTCTCGCCGGTTTTCTGGGCCATGGTATCTCTCAGTTGACTGAGGCCATGTTCCCAACCGGATTTTACCGCTTTACCCGGCGCAGTTTCATTCACAGTGACAAATTCATCATTGGTCTTGTCTATGTGTTCCATTCAACCAACACAGCCACATTCATCAAAGGCTATGAGGCCCGCGACTCCATGCGCTTTCAGGGCTTGCCGGAAACGCCGAGGATGCGCGAATTTCGCGGCCTTGTAACCGCGCATGAAGATGGTGTCGCCTTTGTCCTCTCGCGGCGCAATGCGATGACCTATTCTTTCAACTATCTGTCACGGATCAGCTCGATTGAGAATAACTTCTGGCTTGGCTATGTCGCGCGCACCGTACGCGATGGCAGCGGAGAGCGGGTCACCCGCATGGTCTACGAACATCTTGGCCAGAAAATGGGGCCGGCGTTGAATACCGCCCGCAGCGCAGGCTTTGCCGATGCCGAAGATCTGCAACCCTATCATCGCCATCTGTTGCGCCCGGACGATCCGTTTTACTGACCTGCCGCTCTGGCACATCGGGGCAGCGGTCAATGCGTTGTCAGTGGGCGATCAACCGGTAGAGGTGCCAGGTTGCATGCCCCAGCAGCGGCAGAACAAGGAACAACCCGGCAAACCCCGGCAACAGCGCCGCAAAGGTCAAGACCGCGATCCCCAGCCCCCAAAGCATCATCAGCAGAAAATTGCGCTGCACATAGGTAAAACTGGCAATCATTGCAGTGACAAAATCCACCTCCCGGTCCAGCAGCAGCGGCAGGGAAATCACCGTAATCATATAGAGAAGCAGCGCAAAGAGGGCGCCAACCAGGCTGCCAGCCGCCAGCATCATCAGGCCATTGGCGGTCAAGAACACCTCTAGCGAGCTGGAAATATTGGTCATCGTTGTCAGCCCCAGAAACAGGGCAAAAATCATGTGGCCAAGGAAGAACCAGAACAGAAAGACCACGATGATGATCGCACAGATCGAGGGCAACTGGCGGCGGCTCTGATGCAGGATCACCCCCAGAATGGCAGAGGGGTTCATCGGTTCGCCCTGCTCCAGCCGGTGCGACACTTCATAAAGCCCCACGGCGGCAAAGGGGCCAATCAGCGGAAAGCCAATGGCCGCAAGCACCAGCCAAAAGGTGGTGCCCGTTTGCAGGGTGATCCAGCTCATCAACCAGCCCGCCGCCACATAGACCCCGGCAAAAAACAGCCCATAGGCGGGCTTGCGGCAAAAATCCTGCCAGCCAAGGACCAGCGCCTGTTTCAGAATATTCGCCTGCATTGGCCGCAGCTCTGGCAGGCCAAAGGGTTTTTCCGCCATCTGTGTTCTCCTCCCCAGAAGATTTGATCTCTATCGGCCTGGACTGTGGGTCTTTGGCCGCATCAACTGTTCGGCGCAGATCCTGGTGGTGGCGACTTTTGTGGCCAGCCGGTTGCCTGATGATAGGCTTGGCCCAGCGCCAGCAACTGGCGATCCTGCCCCTGGCGCGCAAAGATTTGCAGCCCCATTGGCAACCCAGCCGCACCAAAGCCGGCAGGCACCGCCAGGCAGGGCAGCCCCAGAAGGCTGACCGGGGTGACCACCTGCATCCAGCGATGATAGCTGTCCATCTCTGTGCCTGCGACCTCGCGCGGGTAATCCTGGGTCAGCGCAAAGGGCCAGCACTGTGCCGTGGGCAGCACCAGCGCATCAAAGTCTTGAAACAGCTCGCTCGCCCGGCGCTGCCAATTGGATCGAATATCAGAGGCCGCCTGGATCTGCTGAGCACTGAAGGCAAGGCCGCGCTCCAGCTCCCATATGGCGGTGTCTTTCAGCGCTGCGCGCTGCTGGTCATCGAACAGGCGTAGCCCCGCTGCCACCGCAAAAGAGCGCAGGGTGATCCAGGACTGCCAGATTTGCTCTGCCGGAAAGGGCGGCGCCACGGGTTCAACCCGGTGACCCAATGCTCTCAGATCCTCCAACGCGGCGCTACAGGTCGACAGGATGCCTGCCTCCATCGGGAAGGCACCGCCCCAATCGCCCAGCCAGCCAATGCGCTGCGGCTTGGCATCCGGCAGCGGCAGGGTGGCAGAACTGCCCCGCGCCTGCGGTTGGCGCGGATCCGGCCCCGCCATCACATCCAGCAACAGGGCAATGTCCTGCGGACTGCGCGCCATCGGCCCCACGGTGGACAACGGGTGTAAAAACAGATCGCCCTGCGGCTCTGCCGGGATCCAGCCCCAGGTCGGGCGAAACCCGTAGACATTGCACCAGCCCGCCGGATTGCGCAGGCTGCCCATCATGTCAGATCCATCCGCCAGCGCCACCAGCCCGGCTGCCAACGCCACCGCCGCACCGCCCGACGATCCGCCACAGCTGCGCGCCGGATCATAGGGATTGCCGGTGGCACCATAGACCGGGTTGAAGGTCTGCGAACCCAGGCCAAATTCCGGCGTATTCGTCTTGCCGATCATAATCGCCCCCGCAGCCCGCAGCCGCGCCACGAACAGCTCATCCGCATCAGGGATGAAATCCTTGAACAACGGCGACCCCTGGGTCGAGGCAATGCCCCGCACATTGGCCAGATCCTTGATTGCCAGGGGCAGCCCGTGCAGCGCGCCGCGCTCGGCCTTCTGATCCGCAGCTGCAGCCTCGGCCATCAGTTCAGCGCGCGGGCGCAGGGCAACAACGGCGTTCAGGGCGGGGTTCAGCGCGTCGATCCGATCCAGTGTCGCCTGCATCACCTCTACTGCGCTCAGGGCACCAGTATTGAGTTGCTGCACCAATTCTTGCGCGGATCCATAGGGGTCGTACATTGCAGTCCTGCTCCTGACTTATTTGAAAATCAGCCTAGCGGGCAAAGGCACGCCTGAAAAGCCGCACCCGCGCTGCAGCTTTCATTTTCACTAAAAATCAGTGTGATGCGCCGCCGAGCTGACGACGCGCCCGAGGCAGATAAAAACGGGCGCAAGAGTTTCCTCACGCCCGCCAGGTCGTCCCCAAAGCTGTACCGGGGCAAACCCCGGCGTCACACTGCGCCCGCTTGGCGCTAGTCGCCCTGCGCTTCAGAACGGCTCTTGCCGGCCACGTTCAACGCCAGGGTTGCCGCCATGAAGCCATCCAGATCACCATCCAGCACCCCCTTGGTGTCCGAGGTTTCATGGTTGGTGCGCAGATCTTTGACCATCTGATAGGGCTGCAAGACATAAGACCGGATCTGGCTGCCCCAGCCTGCATCGCCCTTGTTTTCATGCGCTTCGTTGATGGCAGCGTTACGCCGGTCCAGCTCTTGCTGGTACAGCCGCGATTTCAGTGCCTTCATGGCAATATCACGGTTCTGATGCTGCGATTTTTCCGACGAGGTCACCACAATCCCGGTGGGGTGGTGGGTGATCCGCACCGCAGAATCGGTGGTGTTTACGTGCTGCCCCCCCGCACCAGAGGAACGATAGGTATCAACACGGATATCCGCCGGGTTCACTTCGATGTCGATATTGTCATCCACCACCGGATACACCCAGACAGAGCTGAACGAGGTATGACGCTTCGCAGCCGAGTCATAGGGCGAGATACGCACCAAGCGATGCACGCCGCTTTCAGATTTCAGCCAACCATAGGCATTATGGCCAGAAATCTTGTAAGCCGCTGATTTTATACCCGCTTCTTCGCCCGCGCTCTCCGATTGCAGCTCAACCTTATAGCCCTTTTTCTCAGCCCAGCGCACATACATCCGCGCCAGCATAGAGGCCCAGTCGCAGCTCTCAGTACCACCGGCACCAGAATTGATCTCAAGGAAGGTGTCATTACTGTCAGCCTCACCGTCCAGCAGGGCCTCAAGCTCTTTCTCCGCCGCCGTCTCCTTCAGCGCCTTCAGCGCCTCTTCGGCATCCGCGATGACCTCGCCGTCCTCTTCCATCTCCCCCAGTTCGATCAACTCGATATTGTCCGCCAGATCCTGTTTGATGCCCTTATAGGTATCAATGGCATCGACCAGGTTCTGCCGCTCGCGCATCAGTTTCTGCGCCGCCTCGGCATCATCCCACAGATTGGGGTCTTCGACCCGCGCGTTGAACTCCTCCAGGCGATATTCGGCCGTTTCCCAATTCAGACGCTGAGCCAGAAGCTCCAGCGACTTCTCGATCTCGGCCACGGTGTTTTGGGTTTCAGCGCGCATGTCATGTCCTTGAACTACGTATCAAGCAAGGGTGATAGACCACGCGGCCCCTGCGGGCAAGCAGCGCACCGCCCCCGGCCCAGGGAATTCAAACCGCCCCCGGCGTCATGGCCTCGCAAAACCCGACAGCTGGCTTTGCAAGCTTACCAATAGTGACACCCCAACATGACGGATGGCAAGCCGACTGGCCTTTCTGGAAAAAGCGGCTTTCGAAGTGGCAGCAACGGCAATGATTCGCGCCCTTGTCAGGATGGGAACATCGCTGATCGCCAGCTCTGACAAGGACAGCCTGCCTCGCCGCAGCGCGAGGCAACACAGATACAGGCCTTATGCCGTACGGCCCAACGCAGCCTGCACCTACCGCTTTCATCTTACCAGAAATACCTCCGCCGGAGGCATGAAAACGTCGCACGCCGCAGGCGGGCGCAGGCAGGATGGCTTGTCCCCTGCCCTTAGTACTGCCCGCCCGACGTGATGGTACCAAAGGTGGCCTTGGGGCCCAGCACCGCAGTGCCACCGCTTGAGGTGGTGACCTGACGGCCAGACTGTTGCACCTCTTCCAGCAGCGGCAGATCCGATCCCATCGCAAAACCACCATCAAAGGCGAGACCAAAGATCGGCTCGGCGCCATCGCGGAAATACTCTGCCACCACATAGGCACCAGAGGCGCTGTCGGGCAGACGTGCGCCTGTGTAGCGGTCGATCTTGATGAAATGACCGCCCTCAGGCACCTCAAACGGGCCACCGCCAAATTTCTCAGTCGCGACCTCCATGAATTGCTGGAAAACCGGGCCACACATGGTGCCACCATAGGCACCGCGGCCCATCGGCCGTGGCTGGTCAAAACCCATATAGCAGCCGGCGACGATATTGGAGGTAAAGCCAACAAACCAGACATCGCGGGAATCATTGGTGGTGCCAGTCTTGCCCGCCGTTGGCACCGGCAGGTCGATCACGCTAGAGGCCGTGCCGCGATCCACCACCCCCTTCATCATAGAGCTGAGCTGATAGGCTGTGATCGGGTCCATCACCCGTTCGCGATTGGTGACAATACGTGGTGCCTGCCCCGCTGCCAGGCCGGGGGCGGAACAATCGACGCAGTCGCGATCATCATGGCGATAGATGGTGCGGCCATAACGGTCTTGCACCCGGTCCACCAGGGTCGGCTGCACCCGCTCGCCGCCATTGGCAAACATCGCATAGGCCGCCACCATTTTATACAAGGTGGTCTCTTCCGCCCCCAGCGAGTTGGCAAGGAAAGGCCCCATATCATCATAGACGCCAAAGCGTTCCGCGTAGCCCGCGACCACCGGCATGCCAACCTCTTGTGCCAGACGAATGGTCATCAGGTTCCTGCTTCGCTCAATCCCGGTGCGCAGCGGTGTAGGGCCATAAAACTTGTTGGAAGAGTTCTTGGGGCGCCACAGGCCCTGCGGGGTGTTGATCTCGATCGGGGCATCCACAACGATGGTCGCCGGGCTATAGCCGCTGTCCAGTGCCGCCGCATAGACAAAGGGTTTGAAACTGGACCCCGGCTGTCGCTGCGCCTGGGTGGCGCGGTTGAACACCGAATGCTGGTAGGAAAACCCGCCCTGCATCGCCAGAACCCGGCCAGTGTTGACATCCATGGCGACAAAGCCGCCCTGCACCTCTGGCACCTGCCGCAGGGACCAGTGTTTCAGGCTGCCGTCTTCGCCACGCACGGCGCGCACCAGTACCACATCGCCGCGGCTGATATTGTCCTTGAAGCTGCCCTTCATCCACTTGATATCATCGCGCGGCACCTCACCGGTGCCCTCTTCGCCTTCGACGCCAACCACCAGGGCCTTGTCGCCCACCTCCAGCGCAACCGCTGGCAGCCATTTGCCGCCAAGGGTGATGTCGCGTGGAACCTCTGCCGACAACAGCGCCGCGCGCCAGCTGGCTTCATCCGCCAGGTCTGCCTCTTCCAGGGTCACACCAGTGCCAATCCAGACACCGCGTGAGCGGTCGTATTTTTGCAGGCCGGTGCGCAGCGCATCTGCCGCTTCGGTCTGCATCTCGGCATCAATAGTGGCCCGCACAGACAGGCCACCGGTGAAGAATTCTCCCTCGCCAAAGTTTTCCGACAACTGGCGGCGAATCTCATCCGAGAAATAATCGCGCGGCGGCAATGTGGTGCGGAAACTGGGGAAATCGCCATTCTGCACTGAACGCAGCGGCTGTTCGACTTCAACGTCATACACCGCCTGAGAGATGTAGCCGTTCTCGCGCATCTCGCGCAGCACATAGTTGCGGCGCGCCAGCAGACGCTCCCTCTGGCGGACCGGGTGATAATCCGACGGCGCCTTGGGCATAGAGGCCAGCGCCGCCGCCTCATGTGGGGCCAGCTCGCCCAGGGTTTTGTTGAAATAGGTCTGCGCCGCAGCCGTCACACCGTAGGAATTCTGTCCCAGGAAAATCTCGTTCAAATAGAGTTCCAGAATCCGTTCCTTGTCGAGCGTCTCCTCCAGCCGAGTGGCCAGGATGATCTCCTTGATCTTGCGCGCGGCACGGCGGTCGCCGGACAACAGGAAGTTTTTCATCACCTGCTGGGTAATAGTCGAGGCCCCGCGCACATTATCCCCGCGCGAGCGTACCGCCTCGAAGGCGGCGGCGGCGATACCGCGGGCGTCATAGCCATGGTGGCTATAGAAATTCTTGTCCTCGGCGGAAATAAAGGCCTGCTTCACCAGATCGGGAATATCCTCTGACGGGGTGAAAAGGCGCCGTTCCTTGGCAAATTCGTCAATCATCCTCCCCTCGCCCGAATAGATCCGGCTGATGGTGGGCGGTTGGTACTGCGACAGGGATTCATGGCTGGGCAGGTCGCGACCATAGATCCAGAATACCGCCCCAAGGGTCAGCGCCACCATGGCAATGCCAAGGGTGATGGTACTAAAGATGGATCCAAAGAAGGATAGTATAAACCTGAGCACGGATGCGGCCTTTCTCGCGAGGTGTCGCCTATATAGGAGCCCGGGGGCGTGGGGTCAAAAGCACAAACAGCGGAAAAATGCCATAGAAGGGGGAAAAACCGCCTCAGACGCCCCGCGGATCATATCTAGACTGCTGCGGCTATTGCCGGACCAGGGCGCGCTGCGCGTCATCCCGGATACGCCAATCGATCAACCCCTTCAACATTGCCGCCGCAGTCTGGCGGCGCCAGGCGGGGTTTTGCAGGTTGGCCAGGTCGCGGTCGCTGGACAGAAAGCCGATTTCAACCAGAACCGATGGGATATCTGCCGATTTCAATACCGAAAAGCCGGCCGAGCGCTGTGGTTTGCGGTTGAGAGGACCACCCTGCGCCTGCAACCCGGCCACCAGCGCCTGCGCCAAGGCAATGCTGCGCGGCTGGGTTTCCTGCCGGGCCAGATCCAGCATCACCCCGGTTACCTTGTCATCGGTATGGCTCAGATCGGTGCCCGACAGCAGATCGGCCCGGTCATGGCGTTCGGCCAGGCTTGCCGAGGCTGCATCCGTTGCCTCGGCTGACAGAGTATAAACGGTTGTGCCCTGCGCGTGGCCTTGGGTCAGGGAATCCGCATGCAACGAAATAAACAAATCTGCCCCGGCCTGATGGGCCAGCGCCGTGCGCCGCTCTAGCGAGACAAAGTAATCGCCATCGCGGGTGACCTGCACCGCAAATTGACCGGATCGGACCAGAACCTCGCCCAGCTCCAGCGCGAATTGCAGCATCAGATCCTTTTCCATAATCCCGCCTGCCGCCTCGGCACCGGGATCAATGCCGCCATGACCGGGATCAAGAACCACCAAAAGGGGGGCGTTTTCATCTCGTTGCGGGACAATATCCAAGGCCTGCGGCACCGGAAGATCCCAGCGTGCATCATGTGGCGCCCCTGATACTCTGGCAAAATCTTCTGCATCGCTTGGCGCCAGCGAAATATCCAGCACCGCCGCCGATGTCACCGGATCCACCGCAAGCGCCGCCGCCTCTACCGCCATCGGCCCAGACAGGGCCAGCACCATGCGCGACCAGCCCGGCACATAGGTGCCAAACTTGACCGAGGTAATCTGCGCCCCCGACAGCAGCTCGTCAGATTTCAGCCCGGTCCAGTCGACCTCTTGAAAATCCAACACCAACCGGGGCGGCCCGTCCAGGGTGAACAGCCGATAGGGCACCCCCTGGCTCAGCCCAAGGCGGATATCAGCCCCAGCTCCCGCATCGGCAATACGCGACACTGCGGGATCGACACGGGCCAGACCGCTAAAGACTTGCCCGGCAGCGGCCCCCTGCGCGCGGGCCTGCGATATCATCAGCCCACCGCTGCCCCCCCCCATGCAAGCCAGCAACGCTGCCATCAAAAATGCCTTCACTATGACTTTGCCCATGCTTTGCTTTCTCTGTTTCATGGCTGCACCCTAGGCCAGAACCTGGCGCAAGCACAGCATCCCTGCGCCCGACATCACCGCACGCGGATTTCAGCCACGCGTTGCCATGAACTGGGCCAGCCGCGCCAGCCCTTCCGTGATATCTTCGGTTGACCGCGCATAGGAAAACCGCAGCGTCGTTGCGCCGCGTACTGGATCAAAGTCCAGCCCAGGAGTCACGGCAACCCCAGCCTTTTCAAGGATTTCCGCCGCAAAGCTGCGGCTATCAGAGGTCAGATCCGCCACATCGGCATAGACATAAAATGCCCCGTCCGGCGGCGCAATCTTGTCAAAGCCCGCCTTTGGCAGCCCCTCAAGCATCAACCGGCGATTACGCGCATAAACCGCCAGATTTTCGCGCATCTCATCCTGACTGTCCAAAGCCGCAAGCGCGGCCACCTGGCTGGCATGCGGCGCACAGATGAACATATTCTGCGCCAGCCGCTCGACCACCCGCACGTGATCTTCGGGCACCACCATCCAGCCGGCGCGCCAGCCAGTCATGGCAAAGAACTTGGAAAAGGAGTTGATCACATAGCAGTCGTCGGTCAGCTCCAGCGCGGTGACCGCCTTGGCCTCATACTCTAGCCCGTGGTAGATTTCATCGGAAATGAACGCAGCCCCCTGGGCCTGCGTTGCCTCGATCAGAGCCCCCATGGCTGCACGGTCCAGCATGGTGCCGGTGGGGTTGTTGGGCGACGCAACCATCAGCCCGGCCAGATCAAGCCCCGCCAGATCGGCGGCCACCGGTTGCAGCCGGTTTTCAGCTGCAGTTTCAATATCCACCGGGGTCAGCCCCAGCGCCTTGAGGATCTGGCGATAAGACGGATAGCCCGGCGCGCCAATGCCAACCCGGTCTCCGCTGTCAAACAGCGCGGTAAAGCTGAGCAGAAAGGCGCCGGAAGAACCCGGTGTTACCACCACCCGCTCTGGGTTCAGATCGACGTTGTACCATTCACCATAAAGCTGCGCGATACGTTGCCGCAGGGCGGGTAGCCCCAGCGCCACGGTATAGCCCAAGGCATTGTTTTCCAGCGCATCCGCCAGCGCGCGCCGCGCCGCCATTGGCGCACCGGTTGACGGTTGGCCCACCTCCATGTGGATGATGTGGCGACCCTTTTCTTCGGCCTGGCGGGCGGCCTCCATGACATCCATCACAATGAAGGGATCAACGTTTGACCGGCTTGAGTTTCGCATGCTCATCTCCCATGGTGCGCGCATGACTTTTGACCGCTTCTCCCGCCTGGCGTCAATCCCGGCCCTGATGTTTTGTGCCCTGCTGTATACTGCCGCCGCAGTGCAGGCGGCCTCTATTACCTTGTTGCGGGATGCGGATATCGAACAGGGCCTGTCGAGACTGGCCGCGCCTGTGCTGCAGGCCGCAGGGTTGAATGCAAAACGGGTGCGTGTGCTGGCGGTGAACGACTCACAGTTCAACGCCTTTGTCTTGGACAGCCGGACGATTTTTTTGCATTCTGGCCTAATCCTCAAATCCACCAGCCCCGAAATGCTGCAAGCGGTGATCGCCCATGAGGCGGCCCATATCAGCAACGGCCATCTGGCGCGGCGGATGCAGAACATGCGCTCTGCAGGATCGGCGGCCGGGCTTGGCTTGGCGCTGGCCGCGCTGGCCGCGGCAAGCGGTTCTCCCGAGGCCGCAGCGGGAATCGCTATTGGCAGTCAAACCTCTGCACTGCGGGGGTTTTTATCCCATACCCGCGCTGAAGAATCCTCGGCTGATCGGGCAGCTGCCAGCTATCTAAGAGCAGCCGGGATCAATCCGCAGGGTCTGGTCGATGTACACCAGCTCTTTGCCGGACAAGAGGTCCTGAGCGCCGCCCACCAGGATCCCTACATGCGCTCGCACCCGCTTAGCCGGGATCGGATTCGCGCTGCCAAGGCCTTTGTTGCCGCCACTGGTGCCGCCCCTCATCCCAACCCGCAGGCAGACTATTGGTTTGCGCGGCTACGCGGCAAGCTATCGGGCTTTACCCGCGCGCCGAAATGGAGCCTGCGTCGCGCCACGGATGAGAGCCATAAAGACATCCAGCTTATGCGCGAAGCCATCGCCCATCACAGGCGCCGCAACCTGTCAAAGGCGCTGCGCGCGATCAATGCTGCCTTGGCAATCCGGCCCAATGATGCCTATTACCACGATCTCAAGGGGCAGATTCTGTTTGAACACCGCAACTGGAACGCCGCCAAGAATAGCCTGGCACGGGCGGTGCAGCTGGTCCCGTCAGATGCGTTGCTCCTGGCCAGCTATGGGCGGGCGCAACTCGCCGCCGGAGCGCCGCGCGAGGCCCTGAAGACGATGGAAAAATCCCGCAATCTGGATTTTCGCAATACGCTTTTGCTGCGGGATATGTCACAGGCCTACGCCAAGACCGGTCAAAACGGAATGGCAGCCGTGGTAACCGCCGAACGCTATGCCCTTGCCGGGCGTCTGGACGATGCAGGCCTGCACGCCAAACGTGCCACCGCCCTCTTGCCGCGTGGGTCTGCCACCTGGCGGCGGGCCCAGGATGTCTTGGTGGCCTATGAACAAAGTCAGAAAAGGAAACGACGATGAAATCTCTCTCACGCAGGGTCACTGGGGCCACAACCGCCCTGATGCTGGGGCTGGGCAGCCTGCCGGCGCAGGCCTTTGATCTGGGTGCCATGTCCAAAGATGAACGCGCGGCCTTTGGCGCAGAGGTGCGTGCCTATCTGATGGAAAACCCCGGTGTCATCATCGAGGCCGTCAACCTGCTGGAACAACAGCAGGCCGCGCAAGAGGCCAACCGCGACGAAGCCATGGTCGCGGCCAATATGGAAGAGCTGTACAATGACGGCTATTCTTGGGTTGGTGGCAACCCCGAGGGCGATATCACCCTGGTTGAATTCATGGATTATCGCTGTGGCTATTGCCGCAAGGCCGCCCCCGAGGTTGCCAAGCTGTTGCAGACCGATGGCAACATCCGCCTGATCGTCAAGGAATTCCCGATCCTTGGCGAAGCCTCTGTCTTTGCCTCGCGCTTTGCGGTGGCGGCCAAGCAGGTGGCGGGCGACGACGCCTATGAACAGGTGCATGACGCCCTGATCGCGATGGGCGGAGAGCCAAACGAGGTCACCCTGCGCCGTCTGGCCGACGGGCTCTCGCTGGATGCAGATGCGATTATTGCCGCAATGGATACCGAGGCCGTCACGGAAGAACTGCGCCGCACCCGCGCCCTGGCGCAGAACCTGGCGATTTCGGGCACGCCGACCTTTGTTCTGGGCGACCAGCTGCTGCGCGGCTACCTGCCGGCCGATCAGCTGAAAGCCCTGGTCGACGAACAGCGCGAAGAAAACAGCTGATCGCGACCTCTATCAACAAAACAAAAGGGCGCTGGTGTGGCGCCCTTTTCGTATAATTCTTTGATTTCATGTAGGGCACCGGCGCAAAACCCCTGCCCCGCTACGCTGGCACCAATCAGGCCTCGGCAGCCTGGGCGGCCTCTTGCGCGTCGATGGCTGCAGCCTTCTTCTCTACCTCTTCGACGATATGGTCCACCATGGCAGCATTGCTCATCTTATGGCTGGCCTTGCCCGCCAGATAAACCATGCCAGAGCCAGCGCCGCCGCCAGTAAAGCCCACATCCGTCATCAGGGCCTCACCAGGACCGTTCACAACACAGCCAATAATCGACAGGCTGAGGGGCGTGTGGATATGGGCCAGCCGCTCTTCCAGCGCTTCGACCGTCTTGATCACGTCAAACCCCTGGCGCGCACAGGACGGGCAAGAGATAATGTTGACGCCACGATGGCGCAGGCCAAGGGATTTGAGGATCTCAAAGCCAACCTTGATCTCTTCGACCGGATCCGCCGACAGGCTGACGCGCAGGGTATCGCCAATGCCCATCCAAAGCAGCTGACCCAGGCCAATGGCGGATTTTATCGTCCCCGAGACAAAGCCACCCGCCTCGGTAATGCCTAGATGGATCGGAGCATCCGTCGCTTCGGCCAACTGTTGATAGGCAGCGGCAGACATAAAGACATCCGAGGCCTTGACCGAAATTTTGAAGTTGTGAAAATCGTGATCTTCCAGGATCTTGATATGATCCAAGCCGCTTTCGACCATGGCTGCAGGACAGGGTTCACCGTATTTTTCCAGCAGGTGCTTTTCCAGCGATCCGGCATTGACGCCAATACGAATGGCGCAGTTGTGGTCGCGCGCCGCCTTGATCACCTCGGCAACCCGCTTTTCATCGCCAATATTGCCCGGATTGATCCGCAGACAGGCAGCCCCGGCTTCGGCCGCCTCAATCCCGCGCTTATAGTGAAAGTGAATATCAGCCACGATCGGCACCGGGCTTTCGGCGACGATTTCTTTCAGCGCCTTGGAAGAGGCCTCATCCGGGACAGAAACCCGAACCAGATCCGCCCCCGCTTCGGCGGCGGCCTGCACCTGGGCAATGGTGCCGGAAATATCGGTGGTCAGGGTATTGGTCATGGTCTGCACCGCGATGGGCGCATCGCCGCCAATGGCCAGGTTGCCAACATGGATCTGGCGACTTTTGCGGCGCTCGATATTGCGCCAGGGGCGAATGTGATTCATCGACATGCAGACTGATCCCGGTTGATCCTCATTACCGGTTAGATACGGGCTCCGCCCCGGCGCTGCAATGGGGCGACCAACGGGCAAGCCCGGCAAAAGCACTTTCTTTGGCCGAAAAGACCAAGCCCCCCTGGATGAAACAGATCAACAGGCGGGCAACACGGCACAGCCTGGACCCGCGATCACAACAATAAGACATGGGTCGATGCATCGAAAGCCCGCGCAAAATCCCGATAAGGGGTCGGCACAGCCGTAAGGCAATTTATTCGCTGGCAGGTTTCTGGGTTTGCAATGATGCCACCATGGTGGCCAGGGCGCTGTTTTTCACATCCGCCAGATCAGCCACTTCAAACCGATCCAGCACACCGTCAACCGAGAGATCGATGTTCTTGCTCACCTGGCCACGATCGCCCACCGGGCCAAAGTGATTGCCGTTGACGGCAAAGTAAATCGCGCCGCTTTCGCCGGTGCGCAGCTTTGGCGCCTCTTCGGTGAGCGGCACTGTGAAGCTGTCACCGGCGTTCATGATTGTTTCATAGATGACCGAGCCATCGGCGACGGTCACCTGCACCCAAGAGGGGCGCACCGCAACCATTTCAACCCCAGGAGAGACGGTTTCGACAACCTGTGGCACGCCCGCCCCCGCAGGGCCGTCGGCTGGCAGGCTGGCATCCGCCAGGAGCACACTGGGCAGTTCTTCGGGCACGGCAAAGTTACCCAGGCTGCGCGGATCAAGCGTTGCGATGGGGGCATCACGCGCTGTCAGAACCGGCACATCCAATGCCTGCGGACGATACAAACGATCCAGGGCCTCGGTCGCGGGGTCGCTGACAGCATTTGCCGCCGTCATCGCATCGCCAAGACGGCGCGCGGATTGCAGCGGGTCGACATCTGCCAAAACCAGCGGCGTCTGTTCCACCGGGGCGAATTGCACCTGCTGCACTTCTTTCAGGATGCTCAGCCCACCATAGCCAATACCGACGATAAGGCCGACAAGCACCAGCAGAGAGCCGATAGCGCGCGGTTCAATATGGCTGAAGACCCCAGCATCCGCCGGTGCAAAGGGTGTGGTTGGGGTGGTAAAGGCACCACTGCCCAGACCACCGCTGGTGGTGGTGACCGGACGGGGCAGTGCTTTACGCGACGAAGCCTGGGAGGACATGCCATGCGCAACAGAAAAGCCGCTTTCGCGGCAAAACGTTTCAAAAGCAACCTCGGGATCCATGTTCAGATAGCGCGCGTAAGAACGCACATAGCCGGCGATAAAGCCTGGCGTATCAAAAACGGAGGGTTCGGAATTTTCAATGGCAGCGACGTAAGAGGCCTTGATGCGGAGTTCGCGCTGCACATCGAGCAGGGATTTCCCCATGGTCGCCCGCTCGCCACGCATCATATCCCCGAGGCGCATCTCATAATCATCGAAGCTCTTCAGAGCAGGAATCTCTTCATGCTCCTTCGACTTGCGCAAAGTGAGGCGCCTCATCATGCCCGCTGTCCCATCATAGCCTGCCGCAATCGACATCTCAGGGCACTCACCGAATCACATCGAGATTCAGCTGTACCTTTTCATTGAGTAAGACATAACACACTCAACCGCTTTGAACACAAAACTGTGCTTTAACCGGCCAGTTCGGCACGATTCAGCGCACAATGCGCCCAAAGACTGTCCATTGCCTGGACCAGGTGGTCGATTTCTTTTGGCCCATGCACCGGCGAAGGCGTGAAGCGCAGCCGTTCGGTGCCCCGTGGCACAGTTGGGTAGTTGATCGGCTGCACGTAGAGGCCGAACTCTGACAGCAGCATATCGCTGAGTTTCTTGGTATGCACAGGATCGCCAACAATCACCGGCACGATATGGCTGCCGTGGTCGATGATCGGCAGGCCCAGACCTTTCAGCCGCAGCTTCAGCGCCTTGGCCAATGCCTGGTGTTCGTCGCGCAGCTCGGGGTGCTCTTTCAGATAGGCGACCGATGCCGCTGCCCCGGCTGCAACCGCAGGCGACAAAGAGGTGGTGAAGATAAAGCCCGGCGCATAAGAGCGGATCGCATCGCACATTTTGTTCGAAGCCGCGATATAGCCGCCCATCACACCAAAGGCCTTGGCCAGGGTGCCGTTGATGATGTCGATACGGTGGGCCAGATTATCGCGTTCAGTCACACCGCCACCGCGCGCCCCGTACAAACCCACGGCATGCACTTCGTCGATATAGGTCAGGGCACCAAATTCATCCGCCAGATCGCAGATCTCCTGAATTGGTCCAAAATCGCCATCCATGGAATAAACCGATTCAAAGGCGATCAGTTTTGGCGCGCCCGGATCGTCTGCCTCTAGCAGCTGGCGCAGATGCGCCACGTCGTTGTGGCGGAAAACACGTTTGTCACCACCATTGCGCCGCACCCCTTCGATCATCGAGGCATGGTTCAGCGCATCAGAGTAGATGATCAGCCCCGGAAACAGCTTGGGCAGCGTCGACAGGGTGGCATCATTGGCAATATAGGCGGAGGTGAACAACAGCGACGCCTCTTTGCCGTGCAGGTCAGCCAGCTCTGCCTCTAGCCGTTTGTGATAGACCGTGGTCCCAGAAATATTGCGCGTCCCACCAGAGCCTGCCCCGGTGGCATCAATGGCGTCGTGCATCGCCTGCAACACGACGGGGTTTTGCCCCATGCCAAGATAGTCATTGCCACACCAGACCGTGATGTCCTGGCTGCTGCCATCCGGGCGGGTCCAAACGGCATGAGGAAACTGGCCATTTCGGCGCTCGATATCGATAAAGGTGCGATACCGCCCCTCTTCGTGAAGGCGATCAATGGCGGCATCAAGTTTCGCGGAATAGTCCACCGGCTTCTCCATAGCTATCTCAAGGCGCCGATCCGGCAGCGCTGGCTGTGTATCTGGAACGCAGTTGGCTGGTCGCAAACTCATTCATATTAGTGAATAGGTACCAAATGCGTATCGTCTCTTCAAGCTGATAGGCCGCAAGACGCGTAACAACTTTGATGTAGGTCAAATAAACCTATAGCAATCGCCCGGCAAGAAGCTCAGCGCCCGCTTTCCCCCCTAAACCGGCAAATCCGCTGCGACAAAAGTTCCAAATGCAGCTGATTGGAAACCCAATGGGGTCATTATCGCTGCCGCAGCCACGTCCCGCGCAGGCCAAACGCACAGGCTGGCAGATCTGGCTGGCAGATCTGGCCCCCGGCATTTGAGGCTGCTAGGGTCCCGGCATCACTTCTCAATTCCCACCAACTGCCGGAGAAAACAATGTCGCTGAACGACGTGCTTGATCGGATTGACACAGAGCTTGACGCCGCCACAGAGCGCCTGCTGGAGCTGCTGCGCATCCAATCCATTTCCACTGACCCCGCCTTCAAGGCCGACTGCGACAAGGCCGCCGATTGGCTGGTTGCAGATCTCAACAGCATCGGCATCCCGGCGCAAAAACGCCCCACCCCCGGCCACCCGATGGTGGTGGGCCATATCGGTGAAGAAAATACCGAAGCGCCGCATGTGCTGTTTTATGGCCACTATGACGTCCAGCCAGTTGACCCGCTGAACCAGTGGACCACGCCGCCCTTCGAACCACAGCTGGAAGAGACGGAAAACGGCACCGTCATTCGCGGTCGCGGTGCCTCGGATGACAAGGGGCAGCTGATGACCTTTGTCGAAGCCTGCCGCGCCTGGAAAGCAGTCCATGGCTCTCTGCCCTGCCGCATCACCTTCTTCTTTGAAGGCGAGGAAGAAAGCGGCTCTCCCTCGCTGGTGCCCTTCATGAAAGAACACGCCGCCGAGCTGAAGGCGGATCTGGCGCTAATCTGCGACACCTCGATGGTGTCGCGCGGGGTGCCGTCGATTTCCTCGCAGCTGCGCGGCATGGTCAAGGATGAATTCACCCTTGTTGGGCCACGCATCGACCTGCATTCCGGTCATTACGGCGGACCCGGCCTGAACCCCCTGCGGGAAATGTCACGCATCATCGCCTCTTTCTATGACGAAGACAGCGGCGCGGTTGCAGTGGAGGGCTTTTACGAGGGGGTCGAAAAGGTGCCAGCCGAACTGCTGCGCCAATGGGAGGCCTCGGGCTTTGATGCCAAGGATTACCTGGGCAATGCAGGCTACACCCAGGCCCATGGGGAAAAAGACTACACCATCCTTGAACAGCAATGGGCCCGCCCGACGCTGGAAATCAACGGCATCTGGGGCGGCTATAACGGCGCGGGCTCCAAAACCGTGATCCCATCCGAAGCCCATTGCAAGATCACCTGCCGTCTGGTCGGCGACATGAATCCAGATGCCGTGCGCGACAGGTTGCGCAAACATGTCGAAGCCCAGGTGAAACCGGACTGCAAAGTGGTCTGGAACAACGATCTGGAAGGATCTCGTGCCTCGGTGATGGATATTTCCCGCCCCGAATTCGAAGCCGCCCGCGGTGCGCTCAGCGATGAATGGAAACGCGAAGCCGTCTTCTGTGGCATGGGCGGCTCTATCCCGATTGCTGGATTCTTCAAATCGATCCTGGGCATGGAATCGATGCTCGTCGGCTATGCCAACGAGGATGACGCGATCCATTCGCCCAATGAAAAATACGACCTCAAGAGCTTCCACAAGGGCACCCGTTCCTGGGCGCGCATCCTGGATGCCTTGAGCAAATAACGACCATCAGGAGGGGCCGCCACATCGGCCCCTCTACCACAGGCGCCCCGGCTGCGTCGTACCAAAGCCTCTGCACCTCTCCTACAGGGAAATATGTGCGATATTCGCCCAGATCCCAGCCTGCTTTAAGACTTGCTTAGCCAGATCTTGCGAGACTGGGCAGGAATATTACTGCCCTTGCGAATGGAGACAGACAATGCCGCATAGCAAATTCAAACGTCCTGCCGGTTTTGAAGGAATCCAGAGCGATCCGGAAGAAAGCTACCGCGCGGGCTATCAACACGGGGTGCGGGTCATGCTGCGCCACCTGGAAGCAAAGCCGACACCAGACATGGAACGCCTGACAGAGTGGGTCAACTCAGAATTGACCGCCTGGCGCCACGATACCCAGGCCGAACCCACGCCCCCTGCCCCCTGATCCCGGCGGCATCCCTGATGCGGTGAAACAGATTGTCCAGCCCCTGCACGGGGCTGTTTGCCCATCTAGGGCTTTGCCGCGCAGCGCCCGGAATATGCCGTGCCCAGGGTGGGCATCGCTTCCAGTGCGGCTTTTCCGCAAGAAAATTATATGATCATATATGGTGAAAAGTGGCGCGGTTGACGGGGCTCGAACCCGCGACCCCCGGCGTGACAGGCCGGTACTCTAACCAGCTGAGCTACAACCGCGCATCTATGCCTTTTCAGGCCACCCAAAGGGCACAAGGAAAGTGGCGCGGTTGACGGGGCTCGAACCCGCGACCCCCGGCGTGACAGGCCGGTACTCTAACCAGCTGAGCTACAACCGCGCATTTTCCTTCTTCTGTGGCTTGCGCCACATTCCCCATCCGGAGCGGGATTTGATATGCTCAAATCAAACAGGCAGCAGTGGCGCGGTTGACGGGGCTCGAACCCGCGACCCCCGGCGTGACAGGCCGGTACTCTAACCAGCTGAGCTACAACCGCGTGCTGCCCATCCAGCGTTGCTGCTGAATGTTGGGCTGTAATATTCCCAGCACTCGGGGATCGTCAAGCGGTGTTTTGGCATTTTCTCCGCTTTGGTCGAAAAAAATAGCCAAAACATCCTAACTATTTGATTTTCATAACTTCGATTGCGCTCACCCGGACCGCCAGCGCCATTTCAGATGCGGTAGCCCAGAATCGGGCACAGCCCGCACAGCGGCGCTGGTCGGGATTTACCAATCCGGAGTGCGGCCTGATGCAGCAAAAGCCGATCAATCGATGCAGACTTCCTTCAGGGTCGTCATCATCGCGTCGTAATTCGGGACGAAATCCTCAATATGATGCGAGCTCTGCTTGCCCTTTTCATTCAGCTTGTCGAGGTTGTCCCCCTCGCCAGACACATCAATGCCGATCTGCCGCGCCAGATTTGCCGCATGCACAGAAACTGGCTGTTCCCCTTTGTAGATTTCTTCAAACACCAGCCATTGGTAGGAAACATTCTGATACCGCAGCACCGAAAGCATACGCCCCAACATCAGCTGGTCATTCCAGTATTGCCTTTTGACCTTCTCCAGGTTGACGGGCGTTGCCTTGAATTCCCCGGACAAAATCCCCGGATAGCGCGCCTCTTCCTGCTCTGGCCCCCAGGCACCTGTCGACATCGCCATAAAGAGAGACCGCAAGCGGCGCACGCTATCGCGACGCGTCAGGACAATGAAGAAATACCCCCGCTTTTTTGCGCATTTGATCAGGGTTTTTGTTACCTCGGGGGGCACAACCTCGATGCAGTGTTTTACATTGACCTCTGCCTCCAGCAGCGCGTCAATATCCGCCTCAAGCGCGACCAGGTCCCTGCCGTCCTGGAATTTTTTAACAACATGCCCCCACATCCTGTCAGGATTGAACGGTTCGTGTTCAACACTTCGGAACGGCGAGACCTGCGCGAGAAAGCTTTGCAGAGAGGTCCCGCCAGTGCGGCGCAACGTCAGGGTTAAAGTGGGACGAGGTTCAGGCAAGCGTCTCTCTCCTATGGATATGAACATCCGGTGGTTTTAGATTTTGCCGAAACTTAGCACTGGCTTACAGGGGCAGCAACACGCAGATGCCCCCTGCCCAGCCGCCCAGAAATGGGCGAACGGCCCGCCAGTTCCCGTCCGGGAGCTGCACGCCTGGCTGGACGACGTGACCCTGCACACGATTCGCCACTCTGCGCTGCTGCAATGGTCTCAAATGCGGGGCCACTGGAAAGGTTACCCAACGCCCTGGGCAGTCCAGCAGGGCGCCCCCCCACTGTCAAACCGACGCCAGATCTGCACCGGATCAGATTCAAGATACGGCAAAGATACTGGATTGCGCTCTGATCCGAAAATTCAGGTAATACAGGACGCGGTTCGGGGAGCTGCGGCACATTTTGCAGGCCAGCCCCAACCCCTGAATCTAATTAAATTTATCAAGGGGTTGGATGGTGGGTGATGAGAGGCTCGAACTCCCGACATCTTCGGTGTAAACGAAGCGCTCTACCAACTGAGCTAATCACCCGATATGCGGGGATTTAGACAAAGAGCGGGACGGACGCAAGAGGGGAAAAGGCATTTCTTTCAAAAAAAACCGCTTACTTCAAAAGTTCTTCTTTGCCGTGCTCCAACACATAGACGCAGCCCTGCTCATTCGACAGCGCCGCCATCTCCTCGCGTGACAATCCCTGGGCAATGCCGCGCAGCACCTGCCCCAGCAATCCATGCGCAACCACCACAGAAGGGCCTGTCAAAGACTGCATGAACGACAGGATCCGGGCGTGGAAACGCCCATAGCCTTCGCCATTGGGCGCGGCGCAGAACAGATCCAGATGCCTGGGATTGCTGTCCCAGATGGCGGGATAGCGCGCTGCGACCTCTGGCAGTGTCATGCCTTGCAGATCGCCGGCATGGGCCTCGGCCAGGCGGGAATCGGTGGCATAGCCCTTACCGCCAAGGGCGATCTCGGCCGTTTGTTGCGCCCGCCCCAACGGCGAGACAAAGCAGGCAGGCGACTGAGCCAGAATCGGGCCCATCACGGTGGCCTGCTGCTGTGCATGGGTCAGGCCCAGGGGGCTCAGACAAGATTCCAACTGCCCCTGGATGCGCAATTCGGCGTTCCATTCGGTTTGCCCATGGCGCAGAAACCAGATTTTTGGAAAAGTCGTCATTGGCTGCCTATCCCCGTGGCTTGATTGAATTTCCATACTGTTAGCGCCGCCTTGCCAAGAAAGAAAGCACCCCCCGCACCAAGCCAAGCCGCACAGGTCTCGCATCAAGCCCCCTGCGCCTCTCGACAGCGGTGCAGAAAATCTATTTGTTGCCAGCCTCCACCCACAGATGGCCCGCCCTTCCTCGGCGCGGTGCTGAAACACACTGGCGATACCGTGATGACCTGCACGCTCTACTCTTTTCGCAGATGCCCCTATGCCATGCGCGCCCGGCTGGCCCTTGCCGCAGCCCAGCAACAAGTAGAGCTGCGAGAGGTGGTGCTACGCGACAAGCCCGCAGCCTTTTTGCAGGCTTCAGACAGTGCGACCGTGCCCTGCCTCGTGACACCTGAAGGCGCAATCGACGAAAGCCTCGACATCATGGCCTGGGCTCTGCGCCAGAACGATCCAGAGCGCTGGCTGGACATGCCACAGGCGGGATGGGATTGGATCAACCGCGCCGACGGACCGTTCAAACAGGCGCTGGATCGCACAAAATACGCCAGCCGCTACCCCGAAGAGGACAGCGCAGAGCAGCGAGAACTGGCCGCAGAGTTTCTGGCGCAGCTGAACGATCAGATCGAGGATTGGATCTTTGCCGAGGCCACGCTAGCGGACTATGCGATTTTGCCCTTCGTGCGTCAGTTCGCATTCATCGACAAACCCTGGTTTGACAGCCAGCCCTGGCCCGCCCTGCAGGCCTGGTTGCAGCGTTTTCTGATCAGCCCCCGTTTTGCGGCTATCATGCATAAATACCCGCAATGGCACGCAAGCGATGCGCCGACGATCTTTCCTGACGCTGAAGGCCCTGCCCAGCCTACACGTTAGGCTGCAACCAGGCCTGCAAGTAAAGCTGCATCCGTTGCGCCATGGGCTGGCTGCGATGCAACGCACAGAAATGCAGCGCCATGGCCTGGGTAAGAAAGGCCTGCAACCCCTCTGCCTGTAGCTCTGCATCAATGTCGCGGCGAAAATGACCCGTTTCAAACCAACGTGTTGCCAAGCGGTGATAGCGTTCAAAGGTGGTGGCAATCACACCGATTTCAGCAATTGCAGCGGCCCCTGACAGCCGCAGAATCACATCAAAGACATAGCGTTCCTGCGTCATCACCGTCAGCAAAGGCGCATGCAATGCCACCAGATCCGCCACCGTTTCAGGCGCGGCTTTCTGCGCCATCTGATCCAACTGCCGGTCAATCGCGGTGCCGATCAAGATGTCCATCAGGGCGTCTTTATCCTTGAAATGGGCAAAGAAAGTGCCCTTGGCAACGCCTGCACGCTTGACCACTTCCTCGGTGCGCAGCGCTGCATAGCCCTGCTCGGCTACCAGATCGGTGGCCACCGCCACAAGCCGGGCGCGGGTCTCTAGGGTTCGTTTCTGCAACTGTTTTACCATGAAGCCTTAGGTGCCACGTCCAGGCCACAGGGTCAAACCGGGTCACGACTCCTCTGGCACGGCTCACATATAAATTGACCTTAGTCATTTAAATGTTGACCGCAGTCATTAATGTCGAATAAATGACCGCAGTCAATTACTGGAGATACCGATGACCCGGATCTATATCTTGAATGGCCACCCTGCCGAAACCTCTCTCTCAAAGGAGCTGAGCCTCACCTATGCACGCAGCGCCAAAGCCAATGGGCATGAGGTCCGTATCAGCCATCTGCATGACCTGACCTTTGATATGGATTACGGCTTTGCCGGTTACGCCCAGACCAAACCCCTGGAACCCGACCTGGAAACCTTTGTCAGCCAGCTGCAATGGAGCGAGCATTTTGTCCTGACCACGCCAATGTGGTGGGGAGGAATGCCCGGAAAATTGAAAGGCTTGTTTGATCGCGCCCTACTGCCGGGAACCGCCTTTGATCCGCGCAACACCAAGATGGGCCTGCCAGCCCCCCTGCTGCAAGGACGCAGCGGCCGGGTCTTCATGACCTCGGACACCCCAAAATGGGCCATGTCCCTGATGTATAACAACGCCATGCTGCGGCAGACAGAACGTCAGATCCTTGGCTTTATCGGGCTAAAGCCGGTCAAGACCTCATTCTTTGCCCCGGCGTCGCAGCCAAAACCCAAGGCGGTCGCGGGCTGGCTGGCGCAGGCGCAGAAACTGGCGGCAAAGGCCGCCTGATCCGGCACCTTTCCGCATAATAGGGGCCGGGCCTTGCGCGATATTCCCACGCAGCCCGCCCCCCCAGTTCAGGCCCCCAGTTCAGGCCCTACCCGCGCGACGTGTCTTTCAAACGAAACCGCTGGATCTTTCCGGTCTCGGTCTTTGGCAACTCTTTGGTAAAAACCACCGAGCGAGGATATTTGAAGGGGGCAATGCTGGCCTTGACGTGATCCTGCAACAGCTTGACCAGATGGCCCGAGGGCACCTCTCCGGTCGAAAGCACCACATGCGCCTCGACGATCTCTCCGCGGGCCTCATTCGGGACCCCGATCACCGCGCATTCCGCCACGGCCTCATGCGACAGCAGCGCCGCTTCGACCTCGGGGCCGGCAATATTATAGCCAGACGAGATGATCATATCGTCATTGCGGGCGGCAAAATGCAGATACCCGTCTTCATCCATGACAAAGCTGTCGCCCGTGACGTTCCAGCCGTCCTTAACATAGATCTCTTGCCGGTCGTCGGCGAGATAGCGACAACCGGTCGGACCCTTGACCGCCAGGCGGCCAACCTCGCCGCGCGGGGCCTCGTTGCCGTCAGCATCCAGCACCCGCACCTGATAGCCCGCCACCGGCTTGCCGGTGCAAGCCGGGCGGTGGTCGGAAAAGCGATTGGTGATAAAGATATGCAGCATCTCGGTGGCACCAATACCATCCAGCATCGGCTTGCCAGTCTTGGCAATCCAATCCTCATAAACCGGCGCTGGCAGGGTTTCTCCCGCCGAAACCGCCGCCCGCAGCGATGACAGATCCGCCCCCTCCTCCATCGCCTGCAGCATCACGCGATAGGCCGTCGGTGCAGTAAAGCAGACCGTTGCGCGATATTTCTCGATGATTTCAATCAAGCTGGGCGGTGAGGCATTTTCCAACAGCGTCGCCGCCGCGCCAAAGCGCAGAGGAAAGATCGCCAACCCGCCCAGACCAAAGGTAAAGGCCAGCGGCGGCGAGCCGACAAAGATATCTTCGGGCTGCACATCCAGCACTTCGCGGGCATAGCCATCGGCAATGATCAACAGATCGCGATGAAAATGCATCGTCGCCTTCGGCGATCCCGTAGTCCCCGAGGTAAAGCCCAGCAACGCCACATCATCCCGCCCGGTTTCAACCGCATGATAGTGAACCGGTTTTTCCAGCGCCAGCCGGTCCAGCTCGGCATCATGATTGGATGTCCCGTCAAAACCGACAACCGATTTCAGATAGGTCGACTCTTTGGCGCAGGTGACCAGTTCGTCCATCAGCCTGGTATCGCAGAGCGCATGGCTGATCTCTGCCTTGTCGACAATCTGTCCCAGCTCTCCGGCGCGCAGCATAGGCATGGTATTTACCACCACCGCGCCCACCTTGGTCGCCGCCAGCCAACAGGCCACCATGGCAGGATTATTGGCCGAACGGATCAACACCCGATTGCCCGGCTTCACGCCAAGATCCTCCACAAGCACATGGGCCAGCCGATTGGTCCAATCGCTCAGCTCCTTGTAGGTGCGGCGACGTCCATTGCCGATCAGGGCGGTGCGATCACCAAACCCCTTCTCGACCATGGCATCGGTCAGTTCGACGCCAACATTGATCCGCTCGGGATAGTCAAACCCCTCCAGCAGGAATTCCGGCCACTGTGCCTCGGGGGGCAGGTTGTCACGGGTAAAGGTATCAGCATGGGCACTTGCGCTCAGCATCTCACTTGCCCCCCTGATAGGCACCTAGGGTTTGCCGGGCAATCACCACCCGTTGCACATCCGATGCTCCCTCATAGATGCGCAACGCCCTGATATCACGATATAGCTCTTCGACCTTTTGACCATGACGCACGCCATCACCCCCATGCAACTGCACCGCTTTGTCGATGACCTGCTGCGCCTGATCAGTGGAAAACAGCTTGGCCATAGCAGCCTCGCGGGTGACGCGCGCTGCACCGCTGTCCTTCGCCCAGGCCGCGCGGTACACCAGCAGCGCCGCCGCATCCACATCCAGCGCCATATCCGCGATATGGCCCTGCACCATCTGCAATTCAAACAGCGCCGCCCCCTGAACCTGCCGGGATGACACCCGCTCCAAGGCCTCATCCAGGGCGCGCCGGGCAAACCCCAACGCCGCCGCAGCGACAGTCGACCGGAACACATCCAACACCGACATGGCAATCTTGAACCCCCCCCCCGGCTGCCCCAGAAGGGCGGATTTGGGAATGCGACAGTCGGTAAATCGCAGGGTGGCCAAGGGATGCGGCGCAATGACCTGCTGCCGTTCAACCACCTCAAACCCAGGCAGACCCGCCGGTACAACAAAGGCCGACAGCCCCTTGGCACCCGGTGCCTCTCCGGTGCGGGCGAACAGAGTGTAGACATCGGCGATGCCACCATTGGAGATCCAGGTCTTTTCCCCATTCAACACATAGTCATCGCCATCCAAATGCGCCGTCATCGTGGAATTTGCCACATCGGATCCAGACTGCGGCTCGGTCAGGGCAAAGGCCGAAATCGCCTTGCCACTGCGGGTCAGCGGCAACCATTCCGCCTGCTGTGCCGCCGACCCAAAGAGAGAAATGGCCCCGGTTCCCAGCCCCTGCATCGCAAAGGCAAAATCGGCCAGCCCGTCATGGCGCGCCAGGGTTTCACGGATCAGGCAGAGGCTACGCACATCCAGGCTCTCGCCCGTCATTGCGCCGCTGTGCTGCGCCCAGCCGCCCGCACCCAAAGCAGCAACCAGACTGCGGCAGGCCTCATCGACATCACTGTGATCAATGCCGCTCAGGTGCTGCTCGGCCCAAAGGTCCAACTCATGCGCCAGCGCCCGATGCCGGTCCTCAAAGAATGGCCAGCTCAAATATGTACGGTCTGCCATCTGTCACCCCTTCTCTTCATCTTCCCAAAAATACCTCCGCCGGAGGCATCCAACCGCTGCACCACGTGCTGCGGCTTGCCGATCAATCGCCCTCAAAAACCGGTTTTTCCTTGTTTACAAAGGCATGATAGGCACGTTCGAAATCTGCCGTCTGCATGCAGATCGCCTGCGCCTGGGCTTCGGCCTCGATGGCCTGCTCGATCGACATCGACCATTCCTGCGCCAGCATGGTCTTGGTCATCATATTGCCAAAGTTCGGCCCGGCCGCGATCCGCGCTGCCAGGGCCGCAGCCTCGGCGTTTAGATCTTCGCCCGGCACCAGCTTGTTATGAAACCCCCAGGCAGCGCCCTCTTCAGCGCTCATGGATCGGCCTGTATACAGCAGCTCCGCTGCGCGGCCCTGACCAATAATCCGCGGCAGGATCGCACAGGCCCCCATGTCGCAGCCAGCCAACCCCACGCGGGTGAACAAAAACGCGGTCTTTGCCTCTGGCGTCGCGATCCGCAAATCAGACGCCATGGCAATAATGGCACCAGCCCCGACGCAGATGCCATCAATCGCCGCAATGACCGGCTTGCCGCAGTTGACAATCGCCTTGACCAGATCCCCGGTCATCCGGGTGAAGGCCAGCAACTCTTTCATGCTCATCTTGGTTAGAGGGCCAATGATTTCATGCACATCCCCCCCCGAGCTGAAGTTGCCACCATTGGACGCAAAGACCACGGCCTTGACCGCGTCATTGTAGTGCAGATCGCGGAACCAGTCGCGCAGCTCAGCATAGCTGTCAAAGGTCAGCGGGTTCTTGCGCTCTGGCCGATCCAGAGACACCGTGGCGATGCCCTCTTCAATCTTGCAAAGAAAATGCTGTGTATCCACCTGGGTCATTGCGTTTCATCCTTGTTTTCCAACCGCCGGGCCACTGCATCCAGCGCCTCGGCCATGCCCTGTGCCGCCTCAGGCGCCACATCGGCAAAAATTCCATCAATCCACTGCTCATGCGCGGCTGCCTGGCGGGCAAATTCCGCCTCCCCCTCCGGGGTCAGGCGCACCCGGCTGGCGCGCCGGTCTCCGGGCACTTTTTCGCGCAGCACATGGCCATCCTCTACCAGACGCTCAACAATGCCGGTCACATTGCCATTGGACACCTTCAGCACGCTGGACAGTTCGCTCATCTTCAGCCCGGTGACATGCTGGCTCAGCGCTGCCATCACGTCAAAGCGCGGCAGCGTGGTAGCAAACCCCTGCCGCAGGTTTTCGCGCAGTTCGGTTTCCACACTGCGCGTCGCCTTAAGCACCCGCAGCCACAGCCGCAGCCGGTCTTTTGCAATATCCGTCTCGCTCAAATCTCACCTCCTGAAATCGGCAGCGCCGCCCCATTCACCGAAGAGGCGCCAACGCTTGCCAGCCACAATGCGGCCTCGGCCACTTCACCCGGTTGGATAAAACGATCCTGTGGGTTGCCACGGCGCAGTGATTTTGCGGCTTGTTCCGGTGACATGCCAGTGGTTTTCACGATGGTCTCAAGCGAGTTCTGGAGCAAGGGTGTCTCGATAAAGCCCGGACACAGCGCATTTGCCGTCACCCCCGTCTTGGCCAGCTCAATCGCCAGGGCGCGGGTCAGGCCCAGCACCCCATGTTTGGCCGCACAGTAGCCTGACACATAGGGATAGCCCTTTAGCCCGGCTGTTGAAGCAATGGCGATCAACCGCCCCCAGCCTGCCTGCTTCATCATCGGCAGACAGGCCTGCCACAGATTGAACACCCCCAACAGATTGACCCCAAGCGCACCGGTGAAATCTTCCGGTGTCATACGCTCAAACGGTTTTGACGGCGCGGCCCCCGCATTGGCCAGGGCAATATCAACCCCGTCCTGCTCGGCTGTGGCCGCCTTGATCGCCTGATCAAGACTGTCCCGCACCGTGACATCGCAGGACAGCGGCAGGGCGCCGGTTTCTGTTGCCACATCCTGCAGGGCCTCTGCGCGCCGCCCAAGGATGGTAACGCGGGCCTCTTGCGCAGCGAACTGGCGCGCAAGTTCCGCCCCCAGCCCCGACCCACCACCAGTGATAACAACATGTTTGCCAGCAAAGCTCATGCGCGGATAACCTCTGCTTCGCGGTCAGCCAGTCGCCAGGCCTGATCGCGGCCGGCAAGATAGGGCAGCGGCCATGTGCCCGCCCGATCCCCTAGTTTGCTGGCCTCATGCAGGGTCCAATAGGGGTCCGCCAGATGCGGACGCCCGACACAGACCAAATCGGCCCGCCCCGCCATCAGAATGGAATTGGCGTGATCGGCCTCGTAGATATTGCCCACCGCCATGGTGGCCAGGCCCGCCTCGTTGCGGATCCGGTCGGAAAACGGTGTCTGGAACATGCGGCCATAGACCGGCTGACCTTCAACCGAGGTCTGCCCGGCAGAGACATCGACAATATCAACCCCCGCTTCAGAGAAGGCGCGCGCGATATCGACCGCCTCTTCCGGGGTGACCCCATCCGCCCCCAGCCAATCCGTGGCAGAGATGCGCACCGACATCGGCTTGTCCGTCGGCCAGACCGCGCGCATGGCAGAAAAGACCTCTAGCGGGTAGCGCATCCGGTTTTCCAGCGACCCGCCGTACTCATCCTGCCGAATGTTGGATTTGGGAGAAATGAACGATGAAATCAGGTAGCCGTGCGCCGCATGAAGTTCGATCATGTCAAATCCACAACGCGCTGCCATCTCGGCGGCGGCGGTAAATTCGCCTTTGACCTGGTCCATTTCAGCGCGGTTGATCGCACGCGGGGTGGTGTTTTGATCCGACCATGGCAACGCCGAGGCAGAGACCAGATCCCAGTTGCCGCTCTGCAGTGGCGCATCCATGGTTTCCCAGCCAACCTGTGTTGACCCCTTGCGCCCGGAATGGCCGATCTGGCAACAGATCTTGGCATCGGTTTCCTGATGAACAAAATCTACCAGACGCGTCCAGGCCGCTTCATGTTCGGGCGCATAAAGACCCGGACAGCCTGGCGTGATCCGCCCCTCGGGGCTGACGCAGGTCATTTCGGTGTAAACCAGTCCGGCGCCCCCCTTGGCGCGTTCACCATAATGGATCAGGTGCCAATCGGTGGGGCAGCCATCTACCGCCTTGTACTGCGCCATCGGCGAGACCACGATGCGGTTTTTCAGATGCATATCGCGCAGCTGGTAGGGGGCGAACATCGGCGCACGCACTGGGGCATCCGCAGGCACACCAGCCTTGTGTTGAAACCACTTTTCCGCCGATTTCAGCCAGTTCGGGTCACGCAGGCGCAGGTTTTCATGGGAAATACGCTGGCTGCGCGTCAGCAGGGAATAGTTGAACTGGACCGGATCCATATCCAGGTAGCGTTCCACATCCTCGAACCATTCCAACGAATTGCGCGCCGCCGATTGCAGCCGCAATACATCCAGGCGCCGCTCTTCCTGGTAACGCTCAAAGGCGCGCTCCAGGCTGTCCTCGCAGCTCAGCAGCTCTGCCAGCGCAATGGCGCTATCAAAGGCAAGCCGCGTACCAGAGCCAATCGAGAAATGCGCGGTCGCAGAGGCATCCCCCAACAGCACCACGTTTTCATGGTGCCACTTATCGCAGAGCACCCGCGGGAAGTTGATCCAAACCGCGGACCCACGCAAATGATCCGCATTGGAAATCAGGTTGTGGCCACCCAGATGATCGGCAAAGATTTCCTCGCAGGTGCGGATAATCTCTTCCTTGGACATATCCTCAAAGCCCCAGCGATCCCAGGTCTCGCCCGAACATTCGACAATCACCGTCGCGGTGTTGTCGTCAAATTGATAGGCATGGATCCAGACCCAGCCATGTTTGGTCTTTTCAAAGACAAAGGTGAAGGCATCATCAAATTTCTGATGCGTTCCCAGCCAGATAAACTTGCAGGGGCGCACATCAACATTGGGTTTGAAGTGATCGGCAAACTCGTTCCGCACCGCCGAGTTCAGCCCATCGCACCCCACCACCACGTCATAGTCTTTCTGATAGTCTGAGGCGGGTTTCGCACGGGATTCAAAGCGCAGGTCAACGCCAAGCGCCAGGGCGCGCTCTTGCAGGATCAAAAGCATCTTTTTACGGCCGATCCCGGCAAAGCCATGCCCCTGAGAGACCGTGCGGACGCCTTCTTGCACCACGGCAATGTCATCCCAATAGGCAAAATTCTCTTTGATTGACTGGGCGCTGGCAGGGTCATTCTTGCTCAGGTTCTCTAGCGCGTCATCAGACAGAACCACGCCCCAGCCAAAGGTGTCGTCGGCCTTGTTCTGCTCGAACACCGTGACCTCGGCCTCGGGCTGCCGCAACTTCAACGAGATTGCAAAATAGAGCCCGGCTGGCCCGCCTCCTAAACATGCGACTTTCATGACCCATTCTCCCTGGAAGTAGATTGTGTAGTCAGGATAGGTTGGCGCGTTAAAACTTCAAGCTTAAAGTTTCAGGCTTGAAGTTAATTCGATGATCAGGCCCGCAAGGCGCCCCAGCCAAAATTTGCCCGCGCGGCGTGGCAGCCCAAGCCCCCCGGGTAAAACGGCTGTTTGAAATATCCACAGCCCCCTATGGGTATTTTCATTTTAACTATCTTTAACAATATTTTAAGAGACACTCTTAAGTGCAAAATCTGGCAGGGAAATGGAATAACCCATAATCATCACCGCGGCATGAAGCATAAAATACAGCAAATTTCGGGCAGCACCCAGGTTTTTACCCCCCTTGCTCACCGCAAGCTTCGACCAGAGAAGCCAAGATCACCAGAAAAGTTGAGAAATGGTAATTTTTTGCCACTTTTTTGCGCAAAGCGCGCAGATACCTACGACAAAAGACAACCCCGCCACCCAGGAAATCAGACGAAAAGCGTGAATAGGCGACAATAAAACCGGATAATACCCCCCCGCGCGCCGCAGAAAACTGACGCCAGACCAGGCGGGCGACGCAGAATTACCTCGGGGCGATGAGCCTGGGGCGCAGGTCAGATTTCGCGCAGGTAGCGCATAACCGCCTCGCGAACCGATTGGTCGCCACGATGACGTGAGGCAAAGATGACGCGCCGCAGATCAGCCAAGTTAACTCTCATTAACAAAGACTTAACGGGCCCAATTGAAGCAGGCCGCATTGACAGCGTATGCATCCCCATTGCCGCGAGGCAGACTGCCTCGATGGGGCGGCCGGCATCCTCACCACAGAAACTCAGTGGGGTACCCGAGATGGCGCAGCGCTCAACAATCTGCTCTATCAGGCTCAGGAAGCTCACATTCAGGCTATCATACCGCTTGCGCACACGTTCATTCTCGCGGTCGGCTGCAAAGAAAAACTGCTTCAGATCATTGCCGCCCACCGAGACGAAACCAACATCGTCAAAGAACTTTTGCGGGGCAAAGGCCAAAGATGGGGTTTCCAGCATTGCGCCGATCTCAAGGCTCTCTGGCAGAGCATGGCCAAGAATGCGCTCGCGCTCCAGTGTTTTGGTCACCTCATCGCGCGCCGCGCGGTATTCTTCGGCCTGGGCAACAAAGGGAAACATCACTGTCAAAGGCCGCCCATCTGCGGCCCGCATCAAGGCCTGCAACTGCATCCGCATGATGCCAGGCTTGTCCAGCCCCACCCGGATCGCGCGCCACCCCAAAGCCGGGTTCGGCTCGTCGTTGGGCTTCATATAGGGCAGCACCTTGTCAGAGCCGATATCCAAGGTTCGAAAGACAACCCGCTTGCCATGCGCCGCATCCAGCACCCGTTTATACAGGGCCACCAGTTCCGAACGCCGGGGCATCTGGTTCCGTACCAGAAATTGCAGCTCGGTGCGGAACAGGCCAACACCCTCGGCCCCCGAATTTTCCAGCGACGGCAGATCCGCCATCAGCCCTGCGTTCATCACCAGGTTGATCTTCTGACCATCCAGAGTTATCGCCGGTTTGTCGCGGATCGAAGCATAGCGTTGCTGTGCCTGGGCCAACATGGCGATCTTGTCACGAAAAGCCCCGACCACGGTATCGTCGGGGCGCAGGTGCACCACGCCCTGCTCGCCATCCACCATGATATGATCGCCGTTCAAGGCCTCGGTGCTGATCCGTTTGGCATTGACTACCAGTGGAATAGCCAACGCCCGTGCCACGATCGCCGCATGCGATCCAACCGAACCTTCCTCAAGCACGATGCCCTTGAGGTTGCGGCCATATTCCAGCAGTTCCGCCGGGCCAATGTTGCGCGCCACAAGAATCGGATCTTCTGGCAGATCAGCCCCGGTTTCGGCCCCCTGCCCGGTCAGAATGCGCAGCAACCGGTTGGACAGATCGTCCAGATCGCTCAGCCGTTCTCGCAGGTAGGCATCCTGCGCCTGCGACAGCCTGGCGCGGGCCTGGGATTGTTCCTTTTCCACCGCCGCCTCGGCGCTGAGCCCGCGTGCGATATCTTCCTCCATCCGCCGCATCCAGCCCTTGGAATTGGCGAACATGCGATAGGCCTCAAGGACTTCCAGCTGTTCCTTATCGCCGTTTTGCGAGATCTCCAGCATCTTGTCGACGCCCATGCGCAGGTGTTCCACTGCCTCGCACAGCCGCACCTGCTCGCGCTCGGGGTCGTCGGCGAATGGGTTGGTGACCAGCACACGTGGTTCATGCAGCCAGACATGACCCTCTGCGGCGCCTTCCTGCGCGGCAGTACCGGACAACAGAACTGCCTGCTGGTGCAGCGGCGACAACGCCGCCCCCTCGCCGACAAAGGCCCCAAGCTCTGTCATCTCGGCGATGACCATGGCCACCACCTCTAGCGCATAGACCGCATCTGACGAAAATTCACGGGCATCATTCGACTGTACCACAAGCACGCCAAGCATTTCGCCAAGCCGTTGGATCGGCACACCAAGAAAGGAAGAAAACCGCTCTTCTCCGGTTTCCGGCATATAGCGGAACCCCTTGGCGTTGGGGGCATCTGGCGTGTTGATCACCTTGCCAAATTTGGCAACCCGGCCCACCAGACCTTCGCCAATGCGCATCCGGGTCTGGTGTACGGATTCGACATTCAGACCTTCACTTGCGCAGAGCTCAAGCGTGTCATCATCGCGAAACAGATAGACCGAGCACACCTGGGTGCCGATGCTGTCGGCAATCAGATGGGTGATCTTGTCCAAACGGGCCTGGCCAGGGTTGTCCCCGGCCATAGCCTCGCGCAAGCGGCCAAGCAGCTTGCGACTTTCAGATTCAGTACTTTCGACCATGGGCCCTGTTCACATTTTTTTGTGGCAGGCAGCCCCGTGATCAGGCTGCCTTGTCCAATTCAAAAGCATCATGCAGTGCTTGGACTGCAAGTTCCATGTATTTCCGATCAATAAGAACGGAAATCTTGATCTCAGAGGTTGTAATAACCTTGATATTGATCCCCTCATCAGAGAGTACCTTGAACATTTTGGCCGCAACACCTGACTGCGAACGCATGCCAATACCCACAACAGAAACCTTGGCGACATCCTCATCGGCCACCAGTTCGGCGTAGTTCAGCTCACCCTGTTCCTTGATCCTCATCAGCGCCTGATCGGCACGGCCCACCTGATCGGTTGGGCAGGAAAAGGTCATATCCGTGCGGCCATCTTCCGAGATGTTCTGCACGATCATGTCGACGTTGACGCCCCCATCAGAGAGCGCATTGAAAATGGTCGCGGCGATGCCTGGACGGTCAGCAACCGACATCAGCGTCACCTTGGCTTCGTCGCGGGAATAGGCCACACCGGCCACAACATTGGATTCCATGATTTCCTCCTCATCGCAGACCAGCGTACCCGCCGCGTCGGATTGTTCTTCAAAACTAGAGAGAACGCGCAGTTTCACCTTGTAGCGCATCGCCAGCTCTACCGAGCGGGTCTGCAGCACCTTGGCCCCCAGCGAGGCCAATTCCAGCATTTCTTCAAATGAGATCTTGTCGAGCTTGCGCGCCTTGCCACAGATCCGCGGGTCGGTGGTATAGACCCCATCCACATCCGTGTAGATATCGCAGCGCTCGGCCTCGAACGCGGCGGCAAAGGCCACGGCGGTGGTGTCAGACCCGCCTCGGCCCAGGGTGGTGATGCGCCCCTCGGGGCTGATCCCCTGAAAGCCTGCCACCACAGCAACACGCATGCCTTCGCCAAACTTGGCGTTGATGTTTTCCGGCGGGATCTCTTCGATCCGGGCCTGGCTGTGGGCGCTGGTGGTTTTCAACGGCACCTGCCAGCCCTGCCAGCTGCGGGCGGGAATATCCATTTCCTGCAGGGTCAGCGCCATCAATCCGGCTGTGACATTTTCCCCGGATGACACCACGGCATCATATTCGCGGGCGTCAAACAGCGGCGAGGTCTCATTGACCCAGCCAACCATTTCATTGGTCTTGCCAGACATGGCAGAGACGATGACAATGACGTCATAGCCCTTTGCCACTTCGACGCCGACACGTTTGGCCGCGCGTTTAATCCGGTCGAGGTTGGCAACCGAGGTGCCGCCAAATTTCATTACTAGAACGGGCATGGGCAAAAGTCTCCGTGCGCTCGCTGTTTCCGATCAATGCCTCATAGGGGCTTGTGGTTTCAAGGGCAAGGCTATGGATTGTAGCGATACAAGCGCGCAATGACCCACTGCGGCGCCTAGGCGCGCCAAAACCGCACTGTAAGAATAGCATAAACCGCCATCAGCTCTAGCCGACCAATCAGCATGGCGCTGCTGAGGATCCATTTTGCCGCATCGTTCAGCGAGGCGAAATTGCCCGCCGGACCGATGGTATCCCCCAGGCCAGGCCCCACATTCGCCACCGCCGTGGCGGCACCGGAAATCGCGGTGATGAAATCCAGCCCAGTCAGCGCCAGCGCCCAGGCCACAATCCCCATTGTCACCACAAAGAACATGAAAAAGGAAATCACCGAGCTCAGCACATCTGGCCCGACAGTGCGGCCCTGAAACCGCAGGGCAAAAACCCCATGCGGCGATCTGATACGCTGGATCTGCACCCGGATAGAGGCAAAGAGCAGCTGATAGCGAAAGATCTTGACCGAACAGGCGGTAGAGCCCGCACAGCCGCCGATCAGCCCGACAAAGAAGAACACCATGATCAGAAAGCTGCCCCATTTCATATAGTCGACACTGGCATAGCCGGTGCCGGATATGATGGAGGTGATGTTGAACAGCGCTTCACGCACCGCCTGCTCGGGGTGATGCGGAAATATGCTGACCAGGACGGCGGCGGTCACCACGACCAGGATGGCAATCGTGCCAAGGAATGCCCGCACCTGACTGTCACTAACCAGCGGGTTCGCCTGGCCATTGATCATCTGTACATAGCGCACGAAAGGCAACGCCGCGAGGATCATGAAAACAGAGGCTGCATATTCCGGCGGGCCGGAAAAGGCGCCGAATGATGCATCATAATTGGAAAACCCACCGGTCGACATCGTGGTCATCGCGTGAACCAGCGCATCAAAAGAGCCCATGCCCAGCGCCATATAGACCACCATACAGGTCACAGTGAGGCCCAGGTAGATCAGTGCGATCTGCTTTGCAATCGCCTGCGCCCGAGGCAGGATCTTACCCATTGTATCAAAGGCTTCAGACTTGAAGATCTGCATCCCCCCGACGCGCAGCTCCGGCAGAAAGACCATGGCGACCACAATAATGCCGATGCCCCCCAGCCATTGCAGGATACCACGCCACAGCAACAGCCCCTTGGGCAGATCATCCAGACCGGAAATCACCGTTGACCCGGTTGTGGTCAAACCGGACATGGCTTCAAAAAACGCATCGGTAAAGCTGAGCTCGGTCGCCCCAAGGATAAGGGGTAGCGCACCAAATATCGGCAGGGCAACCCAGACCAGGGTAGTCAGCAAGAAGGTCTGCTGAATGGACAGCCCTTTTTGTGTGGCGCTGCCACAGCTGAGCGCGATCAGCGCGCCCCCCAGCATGGTAATGATGCCGCTTTCCAAAAACACAGGCCAGTGGCCCCGCCCCTCCAGAAGATCGGCAACAAACGGGAACACCATCATGCCCCCCAAGATCACAACCAGAAGGCCGATCACATATCCAACGGGTCGAATATCCAACATAAGAGGGAGCGTTGGCCCGCCACGGCGAAACTGTCAAGGCACAGGCGGCGCATCCACTGTGTCACGTGCAGCCGGGCAACGCTGCAAAGCAGATGCCATCACCCGCCCAAACAGGGCCGCACAGCGGTTAAAAGCGCCAATAATAGGCCTTTCAGGTCCGGCGCCTGTAAATTCCTGTACAGGATCAGCCCTGATGGATCAGGGTTGAAAACAGTTTCGGATCCAGGCTCTGCTGCGCAAACAGCGTCCCTTGGGTCAAGATGCTGATCGCGTCGTGGCTGTGCAGGCTTTCCTGATGGCTGGCAACGACCCGGAAATCACCAATGCGCGAATCTCCTTGCAGGGCCTCGCAGAACAGCCGGGCGGCATCCTCAACAAAGATCGGATTGGCGGCGTTCAGCTCGGCAAAGGCCTGCTCATCCTCTCGTTTGACCATGACCTGAGTCTCGGTTGGTACCGCCTGGCGACAATGGCCAATCAGGTCCTCGAACCACAGGCATCCGCCTGTGGGATTCAGCGCCACCGAAACCCGCGCCACAGAACGTTGCGAATGCGGCGTTGCCAACTGGCCGCGCGCCTGTCGGGCATGTTCGCTCAGCTCCAGCGAACAGGGGCAGGTCGAAGAATAAACATAGTCCAGATGCATGATTTTGTGGCGCTGCCCCCCAGTCTGCACCAGTTCCAGCGCGATGTCGTAATACTGATAACCGGACAGACCAGAACGCAGGCTTTCAATCCGCATCGGAAAGGAAAACCGCATTTGCAGCCGCGCATCCATACTGTCCAGATCCGTAAGGTAATCGCTCAGCGTGGCCTCCATCACCTCAAAGCTAAAGGTTTTTTCGGCGTGTTTGTAAAAGGATCGCATGATCCGGGACATGTTGATGCCCTTTTTACCGGCCTCAAGGCTGACAGATCCGGTTATGCTGGTTTCCAATGTATGATCGTTCCCATCACGACTGTGGAACCGGATCGGCAGGCGGAAATTGGAAATGCCGACATGCTGGATCTGCTCTTTCGCGCCACGGATCAGGCTGGCAGGGCCATTTTGCAGATCGGGCAGGGTCGCGCGATAGGCCTCGTCCGATTTGAAATCCTGTGGGTAGCTGCGTGCCAGATCGGGATAATTGCTGACCGCACGCCCCGGCAAAAGCCGCGCCAGGGCCGGATCCAATTGTGCCAGCTCGGTCGGCGTGACTGTTTTAGCCCACTTGCGCAGCAGCGCCAAGGCGGCCTCGGCCTCTTGCTGATCCGGGACATCAGGCAGATCACGGTTGAGGATATTCATTGCACACAGCTCTCCGATTTGGCCACGCAATGCCCGCAGCCACCTAATCTATTTATACCTTTACGTGGCAAACTTCAAAATGGATCACGCAAATACGGCAGGTTCACCCCCGGTTCTGACGCCTTGGGTGAAAACAGGCTCACCAAGCGGCGCCCCCTCTCGCGTGAAAAGAGGGCGCCAAAGATGGCTGTAACCTAGCCCTGCGACGCTACCAGCGCCTGGGTCAGATCCGCGATCAGATCGCCCGCATCCTCCAGTCCGACAGAGAAACGCACCAGGCCCGAGGTGATACCCAGCTCAGTCTTTTGTGCATCGGGCAGCCGCTGGTGGGTGGTGGTGGCCGGATGGGTGGCGATGGATTTTGCATCGCCCAGGTTGTTTGAAATCACCGGGATAGTCATCGCGTTGAGGAACCGAAAGGCCGCTTCCTTGCCGCCCTTCAGATCCAGCGCCAACACCGTGCCGCCATTGCCCTGCAGCTGGCTTTGCACCAGATCATGCTGCGCATGGGTCGCAAGACCTGGATAGATCATCCGCTCCAGTGCCGGATGACCAGTCAGCTCGGTTGCGATCTTCAGCGCAGTTTCAACCTGTGCCCTGACCCGCAGGTCAATGGTTTCCAACCCCTTGAGCAATGTCCAGGCGTTGAACGGGCTGAGACTGCCACCGGTGTGTTTCATGTAGGGTTCAACCGTGCCGCGGATGAAATCACGCGTGCCCAGGATCACCCCGCCCAGCACCCTGCCCTGGCCGTCGATATGTTTGGTAGCCGAATAGACCACCACATCCGCACCCTGCGCAATGGCATCGGAAAACACCGGAGTCGAAAAGACATTATCCACCACCACCGTGGCGCCAACCGCATGCGCGATGCTGGCCACGGCAGTGATGTCGATCACCTCCAGGGTGGGGTTGGACATGCTTTCAAAGAACACCGCCTTGGTGTCTGGGCGCACCGCGGCGCGCCATTGCTCCAGATCGGTGCCATCGACAAATGTGACCTCGACCCCATAGCGCGACAAGATGCCTTCGAGGATATACAGACAGGAGCCAAACAGCGCCTTGGCAGAAACGACGTGATCGCCAGCCTTAAGCATCGAGGTCAGCGCCCCGTTGACCGCCGCCATACCCGAGGCGGTGGCAAAGGCATCCTCGGCCCCTTCCAACAGGGCGATACGCTCTTCGAACATGGCCACGGTCGGGTTGCCATAGCGCCCATAGATGAATTCATCCGGGCCAGTCTCGATAAAACGTGCTTCGGCCTGTTCGGCGCTATCGTAGACAAACCCCTGTGTCAGAAAGATCGCCTCGCTGACTTCGCCATACTGGCTGCGGCGCGTGCCCCCGTGCACCAGTTTGGTGCGGTTGTTCCAGCTCTCACTCATGTCATGTCCTCCTGCGCCTGTCGCGCAACAAAAAACCCCCGTCCGGCCAAGCGAAAGGGGGTCCTTCACGTCCTGACCTCTTTAGCGGATTATTTATAGTGGCCCGCAATCCGGTTACAAATCTACCACGCCCAAAAAATCATTCTCTGGAGAATTTAATTTTATCAATATCAGTAGCTTGCATGATCAATGAAAGCTCCTCATCACGATATCTCAACCCTGAGATTGGGCATTGGTATGCCTCGAAGGCATCCCAAAGTCCCCAAGACATACCCTAAAGCTACACAGCGAGAAGCTTTGCAGTCAGGAGAACTAAACGAATTTTTTGCTTTAAGGCAATAAACAGCATCAACGCAAGTCTGAAATCTTTCAAACACGTTCTTGCAACCTCATCAACAACGAATCCATAATTTCAAGAGTACCGCTTCAGCCCAGAAAGCGGACGTTCAATGCCCAGTATCCGTACTTGTCTTTTCGGTCGCGGGACGCTTGTTCGCGGCGTTGCTTGGCCTCGTGAATGTTGATTGTCACTGAGAACTGACCCGGTATTTTCACCGAGATTTGACCCACCTTCAGTTATGCGCTGTAGTTTATGATGTGGTCAATGTTGCGGTCTCCTTTCCTGTTTTCTTTGCAG
>NZ_JARJEF010000167.1 GCF_029697505.1 Pseudophaeobacter profundi
GTTCTTGGAGGAACGGTTGTCATTTTACAATATTTATTAAATAAAACAAAATTTAAAAATGACCATCGCAATTTCCGTTGGATCCGAGAAAGGCGTAAAGGATTTAGATGCGTATTTAAGTGAACGCAGCTACATTGAAGGATACCAGCCAACCAATGCCGATGTTGCTGTTTTTGAGGCATTCTCCAAGCCACCTACATCCACCACACCACATGCTCTCAGGTGGTACAATCACATCAAGTCTTTCTCAACAGAGGAGAAGAAGAAGTTTACCGGCGAAAAGAAAATCCCATCGACACTAGGAG
>NZ_JARJEF010000168.1 GCF_029697505.1 Pseudophaeobacter profundi
ATAATTCAATAGTAAACCTTTTTTGATGAATTTAGCATTGATTTTCTATACGGTATTGTTAGATTAATGTATGTGTTTACAAAATACCCTGCCTTGAAACGCAAAAAAGTAGTGTAAACACAATTAAAGGTGCATTACGGTATACATATTCCAGAATAAATAGGCGTCAAAGAGTTAAAACAAATTAATGTACCTAGTTAAATGTTATATGAGGCGGTGTTGACGTTCCAAGTTGTTATTGAACTTAGCTACTACAAGTCGTAACCCAACATTTTGTTCACGCTAACCCAGACGTGAGATAA
>NZ_JARJEF010000169.1 GCF_029697505.1 Pseudophaeobacter profundi
GGGCTCGCCACCATGAAGATCGCTCTGGTTCTCGTTGTCTTCACAGCCTGCCTCTTGGGGACGTGTCTCTCCGAGCCGGCCCCAGCTCCCAAAGCCTTCCCTGAAGCTCTAGCCGAAGCGTTTGCCAAAGCCTTCCCTCAAGACACTGGTGCCGTAAATGATCTGTTGAGCGGTCTGAGCACGCTCCTGCAGAACCTCCTCGCCGCTCTGCTGGGCGGCGGTATGATGGCGATGATGGGCGGTGCTGGCGGCGCTGGCGGTGATGGCGGTGACGGCGGCGGCGGTGGCGGCGGCGGTGACTG
>NZ_JARJEF010000170.1 GCF_029697505.1 Pseudophaeobacter profundi
GCTTCTTGTATATTTCACCTTCTCCTTCATATTTGCACCTGGGGCAAAATAGATTTGAATAATTATACTAAAAATAAAATAGAGGACTACAACAACCCCAATGATTGTTATACAATCTTGTATAGCATCTGTGAAAGAATTCCAAGTGTTGACAATCCAATTTCCAATATCTCTCACCCAGGAAGTGTAATCACTGGTTTTTGTAGAGGGTACAGATGATTCATCTACGTCAGGAGCTACATTGACTGGATGTCCATAGTCCTTATGAACATATAATGGATTATTACCAAAAGAGAAT
>NZ_JARJEF010000171.1 GCF_029697505.1 Pseudophaeobacter profundi
CTTACAGCTACGCCTACGACATCAAGGACGCCCTGACCGGTGACTCCAAGAGCCAGCACGAGAGCCGTGACGGAGACGTCGTTACCGGATCCTACAGCCTGGTGGAGCCCGACGGTTCCGTCCGTACCGTCGACTACACCGCCGACCCCGTCAACGGATTCAACGCCGTTGTCCACAAGGATGCCCCCGCCGTCGCCGTCAAGGCCTACGCCCCCGCCCCCGTCGCCTACGCCGCCCCCGTCGCTAAGGTCGCCGCCCCTCTGGCCTACGCCGCCCCCTACGCCCCTAAGGTCGTTGC
>NZ_JARJEF010000172.1 GCF_029697505.1 Pseudophaeobacter profundi
TTTCTCGTTGCGCGGTGCTTGTTCTCTGCTGAGCTAAGGCCTTTTGGCGACTTGCACCAATTTTATTTACCTTCGACATGTCTACCAAAGCCGAATTAGCCTGCGTTTACAGCGCTCTGGTGCTTATCGATGACGACGTTGCCGTCACCGGTGAGAAGATCCAGACGATCCTGAAGGCAGCCGGTGTGGACGTGGAGCCGTACTGGCCGGGACTGTTCGCCAAGGCGCTGGAGGGAGTCAACCCCAAGGAGCTCATCACCAACGTTGGATCCGGAGTAGGAGTCGCCCCGGCCGCTG
>NZ_JARJEF010000173.1 GCF_029697505.1 Pseudophaeobacter profundi
GCAGCCGCATCCGCAGCCGATGCAAGCGGGGCCGGAGTATCCGTAGCCACCGTAGTATCCGTAGTAGGGGTATCCGTACGGTCCGTAGGCGGGGAAGGGGTATTCAGCTGCTATACACGTGAGTGCGGGTCCACAGGCGAGTCCGCTACAGCACTCTCCACTGTAGTAGGTTCCGCAGGGGGAGCCCAAGCCGCAGCAGTTGGGGGCGGGGATGGCGTCCGAGTAGGAGATGAGGACGGCGCATGCCAGACCGAAAAGAGCGGCGACTGCCTTCATTTTGTGCGGACGGGTTCGAT
>NZ_JARJEF010000174.1 GCF_029697505.1 Pseudophaeobacter profundi
TGGTATCTGGCCCTGGCGCCAGGACCTCCGAACTTCTTAGGCTCGCAGCGGCGAGGATCCGCGACCAGGAGAGTTCTGTCGTATTGGATCAGGATGTCCTTGATCTCCTTCTTGGAGGCTTCATCCACATATTTCTGGTAGTATGAGACCAGAGCTTTGGAGATGGCTTGTCTGATGGCGTAAATCTGAGCGACATGACCTCCACCATTCACCCTCACTCTGATGTCAACTCCAGAGAAACGCTCCTTGCCCAAGAGAAGGATGGGCTCCTGCAGTTTGTACTGGAGAACTCGAG
>NZ_JARJEF010000175.1 GCF_029697505.1 Pseudophaeobacter profundi
GTTGCTGCGGGTATTAGCAAAGAAAGCGGGCCAATTGAACGGATGGAGGAAGAGGTCAAAGAAGCAGACTACGTGGAGGACTCTGATGGAAATCTGTGGTACCTTCCCGAAAAGAACATCAGAAAAACTAAATTGATGCACTACCAGAAGAAACTCGAGAAGAAAGAGAAGCTCGTTGAAGCGAAGATTGATCAGCGACTGGAGAAACTGGAGATGAAAAGGAAGAAGTTGATGGAAAAGTACAGCAGCCACAAGATGTTGAGTCGTAAGCCGGCCTTGGACGCCAAGTCTGC
>NZ_JARJEF010000176.1 GCF_029697505.1 Pseudophaeobacter profundi
TAACAAAAACATTCGATACAAAATATAATTTATTTTAGTCAATATGGAATCAGTCAGGCCGGCTGACTGGTCGAAATCGTGTAAAAAACCGAGCAATCGGACATTAAACAGCATCAGGCAAAAGTACAATGTACACGAGTCGAGAACACAAATTGAACATAAATAGGAAAAGACGATTACTCAAATAAATATAGACCACTTATAAGGCCACGTTATTGCATATACTTTCAACACACAAGGAACCAGATAGTGATAACGTACTGATCATGCTTCTTTGGATTGCGAATAGATAC
>NZ_JARJEF010000017.1 GCF_029697505.1 Pseudophaeobacter profundi
CGCCGAGGGCGCGGTGGAGCAGTCCACCGGCCTGAACGAGATCAACACCGGGGTGACCCAGCTGGATCAGGTGACCCAGCAAAACGCCGCCATGGTGGAACAGGCAACCGCCGCCGGGCATCTGTTGAATACAGATTCTTCCAAACTGGCGGAGCTGATCGCGGTCTTCAAAGTGGATGGCAGTGCATCCGTGACCGCCATGCCACGTCTGGCCGCCGCGGCTGCGCCAGCAGCCCCTGTGACACCATCGGCCCATGGCGATGATGACTGGGATCTGGAGGCAGCCCCCGCCCCAGGCATTGTCAACGTCCGTAACGATGGCAATGCGGCCAGGGATATGTGGCAGGATTTCTGATCCTGCGGTCCCAGACTGATTGTTGAATGATAAAAAACGCCCGGCGAAATCGCCGGGCGTTTGTTTTGTCTGTCTCTGCCTCAATAGGCTGGTCTCTGCCCCGGCGGATTGCGCGCCGGGGCAGGGGGATCAGCCGATGATGGCGTTCAGCGTGGCGCTTGGGCGCATCACGGCGGCCTTTTGAGCCGCATTCGGGTGGTAGTAGCCGCCGATATCGGCAGCAGGGCCCTGGACAGCGGCCAGTTCGGTCAGGATCTGGGTTTCCCCCTCTTGCAGGGCTGTCGCGATCAGGGCGAAATGCTCGGCGATTTCGGCATCGTCACTCTGGGCAGCCAGGGCTTCGGCCCAGTAACGGGCGAACCAATAGTGGCTATCACGGTTGTCGGGTTCACCAACCTTGCGCGATGGCGACTTGTTGTTGTCCAGAATACCTTGGGTCGCCACTTCGGCAGCCGCGCCCAGCACGCCGGCCTTGGCATTGCCTTTGCTGTCGGCCAGGAAGTTCAGGCTTTCACCCAGGGCGCAGAATTCGCCCATCGAGTCCCAGCGCAGGTGGTTTTGTTCAACCAGCTGTTGCACGTGTTTGGGGGCCGATCCACCGGCACCGGTTTCAAACAGGCCGCCACCTTGCATCAGTTTCACGATCGACAGCATCTTGGCCGAGGTGCCCAGTTCAAGGATCGGGAACAGATCTGTCAGGTAGTCGCGCAGCACGTTGCCGGTGATGGCGATGCTGTCCTTGCCTGCGGTGATGGTCTTCAGCGACTGGGCAGTTGCTTCACGTGGGGCCATGATCTGGAACAGATCTGTTTTGCCTGCCGCTTCCAGCGCGGGTTTGACATATTTGATCAGCTCGGCGTCATGGGCGCGGTTGTCATCCAGCCAGAAGATCGCCTCGGATCCGGTCAGACGCTGGCGATCCAGCGCCAGTTCGATCCAGTTCTCAATCGGCGCCTGTTTGGCGGTGCAGGCGCGCCAGATATCGCCAGCCTCCACGTCGTGGCTGTGCAGCGTCTCGCCATTGGCCAGGACCACCCGGATGGTGCCATCCGCAGGGGCCTCGAATGTGGTTGGGTGCGATCCGTATTCCTCGGCCTTTTGCGCCATCAGACCGACGTTGGCGACAGAGCCTGCGGTGGTGACGTCAAGCGCGCCATTGGCTTTGAAGAAATTGATCGCCTCGTCGTAGACGGTGGCATAGCAGCGATCAGGGATAACGCAGTTGGTGTCGCCCTTATTGCCCGCTGCATCCCAGCCTTTGCCGCCCGCGCGGATCACTGCGGGCATCGAGGCATCGATGATCACATCCGATGGCACGTGCAGGTTGGTGATGCCTTTGTCGCTGTCGACCATATACATGGCGGGGCGATCGGCAGTCACGGCCACGATCGCGGCCATGATGTCGGCGTTGCCGGACACGCGATCCAACAGATCACCAAGGCCGGAATTGGCATTCACCCCGAGCGCGTCCAGTTCAGCGCCGAATTTGTCAAACACGGGCGCAAGCCAGGCCTTGACCGCGTGGCCAAAGATGATCGGGTCGGAGACCTTCATCATGGTGGCCTTCAGGTGCAGCGAAAACATGGTGCCGTCAGCCTTGGTGTCGGCAATTGCATCGGCCAGGAAGGAACCGAGCGCAGCGGCGGACATGAAGGTGGCATCGGCAATGGTGCCTGCCTCCAGCGCCCAGCCGTCTTTCAGCACGGTGACCGCGCCATCCTTGGCAACAAATTCGATCTTGGCATTCCCAGCCTGGGCTGCGGTGATGGTGGCCGCTTTTTCATTGGCATAAAAATCATTGCCCGGCATCGACGAGACCTTGGTCTTGCTGTCTGCGGACCAGGCCCCCATCGAATGTGGGTTGTTTTGGGCGTAGTTCTTGACGGCGCGGGCGGCGCGGCGATCCGAGTTGCCTTCGCGCAGAACCGGGTTCACAGCAGAACCTTTCAGCCCATCATAGCGGGCGCGGGCTTCTTTTTCCGCGTCGCTCTTGGGGTCTTCGGGGTAGTTGGGGATGTCATAGCCCTGCGATTGCAGCTCTTCGATCGCGGCAAGCAGCTGCGGCACAGAGGCCGAGATATTGGGCAGCTTGATGACATTTGCATTGGGAGTTTTGACCAGTTTGCCCAGCTCGGCCAGGTCATCGGGCTGGCGCTGCTCGGCGGTCAGCCCTTCGGGGAAGGTGGCAATGATGCGACCCGCCAGAGAAATATCCTTGGTGCCAACACTGACATCTGCGGCGGCCGCGAACTTGCGGATGATCGGCAAGAAGGACGCCGAGGCCAGCTCGGGGGCTTCGTCTACGATGGTATACAGAATGTCGGGGTTTGAATTTTCTGTCATGTTTCTCAACCTTTCAGCGATAGCGGAAGCTTTGTTGACTTAGCGTAGCAGCACTACGTCTCTTGCATAAGAGCGAACGGACCCGGCGCCGATCTGGTGTTTGGGCAGGGGCCATTTAAGGCCCCATGTAGAGCAGGAAAGCAGTCGGTGCAATCACTAGGATGCGGATTTGCGCTGGCAGATTGACGCGGTGCAGCAGTTTTCACCCTTTGCCAGGGGGCTGCGCAGCGCGGCGGCAGCATTTTTCAGGTCATGGTAGTGACGCGCAGGCCAGGTAAGGATCAGGCTAGGCAAGGATACGGATGCACGCAGGGCGACTGGCGCGTCGCCCTCGCGCGCCAGTCGCCAGTCGCCTTTGGATTGCTGTGCTACTGGCGCCAGCTCAGCACCCGGCGTTCAATCTGGCCGATGATTGTGCTCATGGTGATGCCCAGTAGTGACAGGATGGTCACCCCGGCAAACAGCCGCTCCAGATCATAAAGCGACCCGGCCTCAAGGATATAGGCGCCGATGCCATATTCCGCGCCCAGCATTTCGGCGGCGACCAGCAGGATGATGGCAATCGCCAGGCTGATACGCAGGCCGGACAGGATGCCGGGCATAGCACCGGGCAGCACAATTTTGCGCACGATGGAAAACCACGACAGGTTAAAGCTCTGGCCCATGCGGATCAGGCTGCGGTCGACATTGTCCACCGCGCCATAGGTTGCCACCACCGTTGGGGTAAAGGTGCCAAAGGCGATCAGCGCGTATTTGGAACCTTCGTCAATGCCAAACCAGATGACGAACAGCGGTAGCAGGGCGATCTTGGGGATCGGAAACAGCGCCGCCGTCAGCGGCACCAATCCGGCGCGCACATAAGAGAACAGCCCAATCAAAACGCCGGTGGCCACGCCCAGACTGGCCCCCAGGGCAGCGCCAATCAAAAGGCGGGTCAGAGACACGCTGAGATGCGCCCACAACAGACCAGAGGCATAGAGTTCCTGGAAGGTTAGCAGCACATCGCTGGGGCGGGGCAGCGTCAGCGGTGAAATCCAGCCCTGACGGGTGCCCAGCTCGGCCAGACCCAGCAGCACGGCAAAAACCGCAACGCCAATCCAGCGCGGACTGGACGGGGCAAAGCCGCCGCCGCGAAAGGTGACCTGCCGGGCGGCGGTGGAGGGAGAATGCAAATCAGACATGGACCAGCTCCGCATCTGCCGCGCGGGCTTCTTCGCGCATCAGCTGCCATAGGTATTTTTGTTTCTCTTCCAGATCAGTGTCGCCATACTGGCGCTGATCCAGCGGCTTATCCAGATGCACCACTTCGCGGATCTCTCCGGGGCGGCGTGACATCACCACGATGGAATGCCCCAGGCGCACGGCCTCTGCCAGGTTGTGGGTGACATAGACGGCGGTAAAGGGCGTGCGGGTCCAGAGGCTGACCAGATCATCCATCAGCAATTCGCGGGTCTGGCTGTCCAGCGCCGACAGGGGTTCATCCATCAGCATCACTGCAGGGTTCACCGCCAGGGCGCGGGCAATGGCCACCCGTTGCTTCATCCCGCCCGACAACTGCTTGGGCAGGGCCTTGGCAAAATCGCTCAGCTTGGTGCGGGCTAGGACATCGGCAATGATACCGTCTGCACGGGCTCCGCGAATACCGTGGTCTTCCAGCACCAGTGAAATATTGCCTCGCACAGATCGCCAGGGAAGCAGGGCAAAGTCCTGAAAGATATATGTCAGCGGGTTCAGGCAATCGCTGGGCGGCGCACCGATCTGCAGCACCTCGCCATGGCTGGGTTTTTCCAGCCCGCCAAGAAATCGCAGCAGGGTGGATTTACCACAGCCTGAAGGGCCGACGATGCAGACGATCCGCCCCGAGGGGATCTCGAGCGAGATATCGCGGAGCACCTCAAAGTCATCGTAGGAATGGCTGACGCCAGAGAGGCGAATATCCATGTGGGGCTCCAATGAATGTTGGGAACAAGTGTGAAGAGGGGGCGCGGCAAAAGCCCCGCCCCCGATGGTGTGATGCTGGCTGGTTTAGCCCAGGGTCTGCACGTAGCTTGGGTCAATCACGGTTTCCAGGCTGATGCCCTTGTCCACCAGGCCCTCTGCTTGGAACCAGCTTAGCTGATCCTGCAGCGAGGCGGTGTTCATCGCTGCGCCCTCATTCAGGCGCATGGTGCCGTTGATGATGGATTTGGCAGCCTTTTCGCGTGGGCGATCCGCATAGACATACTTGTGGATCAGATCGACCAGCGCCTGAACGCCTTCGTCGCCCTGGGCCTTGTCGATCATGGTGGCGTTGTATTCGGCGACACCCTTGGAATAGCCGGCCAGGAAATCACGGGTCATCTGCTGTTCACCGCTGGCATTCTTGGCCGAGGTAAAGACCGTGGTGACCTGGTAGTTGGGCAGATAGTCCGAAACATTGCCGATGATATGCACCTGGCCCGATCCCGCCAGCGGCTTGGCCAGATGCGGTACGATGGACCAAGCATCGATCTGGCCGGATTTCAGCGCGCCGATGATGGCGCCGACCTTTTGCAAGGGCTTGAACTTCAGCTCGATCCCTTCGGCGGCGGCCATTTTGGAGCCCATGTAGTGGAAGGACGATCCGGCCGTGGTGATTCCATAGCTTTTGCCCGCCAGCTGTGCCGGGGTCGTGATGCCAGCCTGATAGGCGGCGTCCGAGACCAGATATTTCTGGCCGTCGATGCCTGCTTCCTCTGACAAGGCGCCGCCGATGATCTTGACCGCGCCCTTGTCTGCCAGCGAGACCAGCCCGCCGGACATGGCGGTCACGGCATAATCCACATCGCCTGACGCAATCGCAACCGCCATCGGGGTCGCCGCCTGGAAGAACTTGAACTCTACATCCAGGCCCGCTTCGGCAAAATAGCCGCGCTCAAACCCGATGAAGCTGCCGGAATGGCTGGTGAAACGCAGCGCGCCCACGGTGATTTTGCGCCCTGATGCCAGGGCTGGGCTTGCCAGTCCAGCGGCGGCGGCGCTGCTGCCCAATAGGGCCAATGCCTTGCGGCGGGTAAATTCAGTCATGGTCTTCCTCCCTCGTGTATGTCGTCTGTGTGGCGTTGCTGGCTCAGGCCTGCAACTCCGTTGTTATTACGGTCTCAAGCAGGCCAAGCGCGGTGCCTGTGTCGCGCGCCAAAGCCGCCGTTAGCAGGGCATGGTGCTGGGCCGCACGTTGGGCAAAATCCAGACGCCCTTCGCGCAGTGCAGCCAGGCGAAAGCGGCGGGACTGGTCGTAGTATTTCTGCTGGGTGTCCAGCAGGCGCGGCGAGTCCGAGGCATCGCACAGGCTGTAGAAAAAGCCGCGGCAGGCATTATCCCATTCCAGGGCAGCCAGATCGCTCAGATCCTCTTGTACCAGGGTTTCGCGGTGACGCATGGCATGATGCGCGGCCAGAATGCGCCCCTCCCAGGCGACATCGCCCAGTTTCAGCGCCCTCTCCAATGCCATCTTTTCGATCTGCACCCGCATGAACAGGATGTCCTGCTGGTCTTGTGACGTGGCCGAGGTGACGCGAAAGCCGCGCTGGGCGGTTGCCGCCACCAGGCCCTCAGCGCTAAGCAGCCGCAGGGTTTCGCGCATCGAATGGTTCGAGCCGCCATAGCGCTGCCGCAGGCCGTTCAGCTTTAGCTTTTCATCTGGCCGGAGCAGGCCAAACGAGATGTCGCGACGCAGCGCAGAGGCCAGCATGGCCACCACCGTTTCATCCTCATCCTGTTTTGAACCAAAGAGCATTTGAACCCGATTTTGCAAAATGTTGGACATTTTTGGCGCAGAGCCTTCCCCCTGTCAATCATCCCTGCAGTTTTACCGCTCTGGGCAAAGCCACGTTGACCCCTGCCGACGCCTCTGCCACTCATACCCCCCAAGGCGCGCGCCGTGCCGCTGTGATCACTTGTCGGAGCCTCGATGACCCCATTTCGCTTTCTCCACACCTCGGATCTGCATCTGGGTAAACGCTTTGGCCAAATGCCGGAAGAAACGCGCGCTGATCTGCAGCAGGCCCGCCAGAAAAGCATTGTCGGGCTGGCCAGGGTAGCGCAGGCGCATGGGGCCGGGCATGTGTTGATCGCCGGTGATCTGTTTGACAGTGAAACTCCATCAGACCGGGTACTGCGACAGGCGCTGGCCGGTATGGCGGCGGCAACCGATTTGCAGTGGTGGATCATTCCCGGCAATCATGACAGTGCCGCTGCTGAAACGCTTTGGACGGCGATGGCAGAGCATGCGGGGGAGAATACCCACCTTTTGATGCAGCCCGATCCTGTGCAGATGGCGCCAGGGGTGCAGCTGTTGCCGGCGCCCTGCCGCCATCGCTTTGCCGGTCAGGACCTGACCGCATGGATGGATGGGCAGGCCACGCCAGAAGGCGATTTGCGTATTGGTCTGGCCCATGGTGGGGTGCTTGAATTTGGCAGCGAAGAGACGGGCGGCGAGGTGATCTCGGCGCAGCGGGCCAGCAGTGCTCGGTTGGATTATCTGGCGCTGGGGGATTGGCACGGTGCCTTTACCCTGAACGCCCGCAGCCGTTACAGCGGCACCCCGGAAGCAGATCGCTTCAAACATGCGGGGGCCGGGCAATGCCTGCTGGTAGAGCTGACGACGCCGGGCGCCGAACCAAAGGTCACGTTCATTGAAACCGGGATCTACCACTGGCAAGAACAGCCGCTGGCGCTGACCCCGGCGGCGGATGTCGTGGCAGAGGTGCGCGCGCTGCTACCAGAGCCGCGCTCAGACTGGCAGCACCACCTGCTGCGGCTGCGGGCCGAAGGCTGGGTGACGCCGCCGCAACTCTTGGCGCTGCGCCGGGCGGTGACTGAGGTGGCACCGGAGTTCTGCTATTTCCAGCTGGACGAAGCCGGGCTGCGCAGTCAGCATCAGGTATCTGATCTGGACCTGATTGCCAGCAATGGGGCCCTGCGCACTGCCGCCGAAGAGCTGATGCAGGCGGCCCAGGACGGGACGCTGGCACAGGCCGAACGTGACACCGCCTCGGCGGCGCTGAACCGGTTGTTTGCCTATACGCAGGATGCGGCCGCGGCGGAGGATCCCCGATGATAATTCGCGCCATCCGGCTGGAAAACGTGCGTCGGTTCACCGATTTGGTGGAAATCACCGGCATGGGGCCGGGGCTGAATGTCCTTGCTGCGCCGAATGAACAGGGGAAGTCGACCATCTTTGACGCCCTGCATGCGGTGTTCTTCAAGGATGCAAAATCCTGGGACAAAGACACCCGCGCCCTTGCGCCGCGTGTTGGTGGCGACCCCCGGATCGAGGTGGAAATTGAACTGCAGGGTGATGTCTATCGTCTGGTCAAACAGTTCCGCAAGGCCTCTGGCAAGGGCGAGGTGCGGATCTGGCAGGGCGACAGCCTGTTCCTGCAATCGGATGCGGCTGAGGCCTGGCTGAAGACGCTGATCAAATCGCCCAAAGAGGGCGGCCCGGCCGGGTTACTCTGGGTGCGTCAGGGGCTGACCAATTTTGCCGATGCCAAAGAAACGCTGGCGGCGCGGCAGGATTTGATGTCTTCGGTTGCGGGCGAGGTGGACAGTGTCACTGGTGGGCAGCGTATGGATGCGATCCGCCGCGATGTGCGCCAGTCTCTGGATCGGCTGGTGACTTCGCGCGGGGCGAAAAAGGGCGGTGCGCTGGAACTGTCGATGACCGCTCTGGCGGATTATGAATCCCGCGAGCAGGCGCTGGCCGCCCAGGTGCAAGAGCTGCGCCAACAGTTGGATCAGCGTCAGGATCTGCGCCGTGCGCTGGGTGATCTGCAAGACCCGCAGATGCAGCAAGAGCAGGAGAGCCGCCTGCGACAAAGCCAGAAGGATCTTGCGGCGGCACAGCAGCATCAGGAAAAGCTGCAGGTGGCGCGACAGGGGGCGCAAAATGCTGAATTGATGTTGGACAGTCACCTGCGCGCGCTGGCGCAGTTCCAGGCCCGGCAACAGGATTGCAGCGAGGCCGAAACAGCCTGCGAGGCCGCCACCGAGACCTGCGCGCGCATTGTGGCAGATCTGGATCCGGCCCGGCAGCGGCTGGCGCAGGCAGAGGCCGCGCATCGCGAGGCCGAGCTGGCGTCGCGCGAGGCCGAAACCCGGCTGGCAGCGCTACAACGGGCCGAGAGGCACGCCCAGGCCGCAGGCCAGCGTCGGGCGTTGGAACAGACCCTGGCCCAGGTGCGCAGCGCCATGCAGCAGATTACCCGGCAAAACCATCTGGCGACGACAGGCCCGGATGCCAGTGCTCTGGCCGAGATAGAGACCACCCGCGAGGCCTTGGCGCTAGCGCAACAGGCGCAGCAATTGGCGGCCCCGGCCATTACGGTAACCTATGAACAGGGGCTGGATGGGCTGCTGCTGCTGGATGGCGCGCCACTACTCGGCGGGCAGCGCCTGTCGCTGCCGGCAGGCGGGTGCCTTTCGGTGCCGGGGTTGGCGCAGATTGATCTGCACCCGGGCGCGGACGGCGGCCAGGTGCAATTGGATCAGGCAGAGCGCGCCCTGCGTGCGGCCCTGGAACAGGCGGGCTGCGCGGATGTTGAACAGGCGCGCCAAGCCCATCGTGCCCGTCAAGAGGCCGTCATTCGCCTGCAAGAGGCCGAGCAGCAGCTTGCCACCCTTGCCCCGGATGGCATTCTGGCCCTGATGCAGCAGCTGGACGCATTGCCGACGATGGCGGATCCGCAGGCTGGTGAAACACCGCCTGTCCAGGGTTCTGCGCAAGAGATCGACGCGGCAGAGGCGGATCTTCTCTCCTGTCGCGGCGCGTTGGAGCGCAGCGCTGCCGAGCGTGAGGCGGCGCGCAGCCAAGAGGCCGAGCTGCGCCGCGCGCTGGAAGGTGCCCAGGCGCATCATCAGGCCGCGCAGCAACGGCTGCAACGCGCCGAGGCGGCCCTGGCAGAGCAGGGCGATATGGCCCAGCGATTGGTCAGTCTGCAGCAACGCCAGGCAGAGCTGGAGCAGGGGCTGGCGACGCGCAAGGCGCAGTATCAGCTGCTGGAACAGCAAGCCCCGAATCTGGAGCAGGCGCAGGCCCGCGCCGCCCGTGCCAAATCCGAGCAGGCTTCAACCCGCGAAGCAGTGCAGAGCCACCTGCGAGATCTGGCAGTGCTGGACAGCCGCATTGCCACCAGCGCCGGGGCGGCAGTGGAGGAAGATCTGGCAGAGCTGCGTGACCAGGTGATTGGGGCCCGCAAACGGCTGCAGGGGATCGAGTTCGAAGTTGCGGTTCTACGCCGCCTTGAACAGGCGCTGGAGCGCGCCCGCAGTGCCGCACAAGAGGCCTATATCGGGCCGGTGCTGAAAGAACTGCAACCATTGCTGCGGCTGCTCTGGCCTGAAGCGCGCCTGGCGCTGGATGCGGGGCAGGTGCTGCCGGATCAGTTGCAGCGTGCCGGGCAAGAGGAAGCCTTTGACAGCCTGTCTGGTGGCACGCAGGAACAGGTTGCCCTGCTGGTGCGTCTCGCCTTTGCCCGGCTTTTGGCGCGGCGGGGACAGCCTGCGCCGATCATTCTGGATGATGCCATCGTCTATACCGATGACGCCCGGATCGAGAAGATATTTGATGCGCTGACGCTGCAGGCGAATGAGATGCAGATCCTGGTGTTCACCTGCCGCCAAAAGAGCTTTCGCGCCCTTGGTGGCACCCAGCTGAGCATTCGCCGGGTGGTGCCATAGGGGCCACAAGGCGGTACAGGGGGGTCACTCGCGGATTTCGTCCGGCATCACCCCCCAGAGTTTATCTTTGGGGGCCCAGCCGTCAAAGCCGCCGACAGAGACGTTGCACCAGGTCAGGGAACACGTGCCCAGGCGCGCGACCACCCCGTATTCAAGCGCGGCTGTCACTGCGGTGCGTTCATCCGGTTGTGCATGCAGGGTCAGCATGTCTTCTTGCACCAGCACTGTGCGCACCCCTGACAGCAGGGCATAATGAACCCAGCCGCCGGCTCCATCCTGATCGCGCACCCGGCGCCAGTGGCCAAACTCGGCGGTGATCTGCAGCGGCATGCCACGTCGTTTGAACACCCAGTCGATGCGATGCGTCAAAGAGGGGCCGCGCCGAACATTGCCTTCGGAGGCCTTCATCGAGACATAGCGCGGCAGAGGCAGGTTGGTCACTGGCCCGCGCTCTTGGGGGGCTGGCTGGCTGCTTTCCTGGGCCGCGGCGATGGACCCTGCAGGCGTGACGCCAAAACCAACGCAGAGCGCCAGCGCCAGACCGCGCCATCCTGTGGAAAATTTAATCACTGCCTGCTCACTTTTGCTTAGGGTTCAGCCTGCCCAATATATGTCGCAAAATCCTGCGGCAATCTGACCTGGAAAAAGGCAAAAAGCCGCGCCAACTGCTTTGGTTCCGGTGGATCGGTTCTTGTGCCCGGTTCCGTCCTGCGCCACCATGTCATGAAGGCAAGTGACTTGCAAAGCCAGGGGAGAGCAAAAGTGGCCAGAGAACGTCTGAGTGTTGTTGTTACGCGACGGTTGCCAGAGCCAGTCGAGACACGGCTGAGCGAGCTGTTCGATGTGCGTCTGCGCAGCGATGATACACCGATGAACCGCCAGGAACTGGCTGCCGCAATGAAAGAGGCCGATGTGCTGGTGCCGACGGTAACCGATACCATTGATGCGGCGCTTTTGGGGCAGGCCGGGGAAAAACTGAAATTGATCGCAAACTATGGCGCCGGGGTCGATCACATTGATGTGGCCACCGCCCGGCAACGCGGCATTCTGGTGTCCAATACGCCAGGGGTTCTGACCGATGATACCGCCGATATGGCGATGGCGCTGATCATGGCGGTGGTGCGGCGCATTCCCGAGGGGCTGGCCGTTATGCAGAAAGGTGATTGGCGGGGCTGGGCGCCCACTGCGATGCTGGGCGGGCGATTGGCCGGGCGTCGCCTTGGGATCCTTGGCATGGGCCAGATTGGCCAGGCTGTGGCCCGCCGGGCCAGCGCCTTTGGCATGCAGGTCCACTATCACAACCGCCGCCGCCTGCGCCCCGAAATCGAATCCGCACTGGATGCCACCTACTGGGAAAGCCTGGATCAGATGGTGGCGCGCATGGATGTGATCTCGGTCAATTGCCCTTCGACGCCCTCGACCTTTCATTTGCTGAATGCCCGGCGGCTGAAGCTGATGAAACCCTCGGCGGTGGTGGTCAACACCTCACGCGGCGAGGTGATCGACGAACTGGCGTTGACGCGGATGCTGCGCAGCGATGAAATTGCCGGGGCAGGTCTGGATGTCTATGAAAAGGGCACCGATATCAATCCAAGGTTGCGCGAATTGCCGAATGTGGTACTTCTTCCTCATATGGGGTCTGCAACCCTTGAAGGTCGTATCGAGATGGGTGAAAAAGTCCTGTTGAATATCAAGACCTTCGAGGATGGGCATCGGCCACCTGATCAGGTGGTCCCAGCCATGTTGTAGCAGCCCTGCCAGCATCTTTTGCGTATGAGGGGCATTCCATGAAATCTGTTTTTCTGACCTGTCTGGCTGCATCTGCACGGACGGTTCCGTCGTTGATGCAGCCAGTTCTTTCCCTGTCTGTCTTGACCCTGCCAATCCTGGTTCTGTCTGGGATTGGCCTGCAGGCAGAAGAGGCCGCCGATGCGGTTGCACCCGAAGGCGCAAGCCGGGGCGGCATTGCGGCGATCTCCGATGCCTCTGCGGCGGCACTGGCTGCCAAGCAGGCGGGGCAACCGGTAGAGGCACAGGACTGGATGATCGCGGCTGCGAACCCACATGCGGTGGAGGCTGGCGCGGAGGTTCTGCGCCAAGGCGGCACGGCGGCTGACGCGATGATTGCAGCCCAGGTGGTGCTGGGACTGGTCGAGCCACAGTCTTCGGGCCTGGGGGGCGGTGCCTTTCTGGTTTGGTATGACGCCAGGACAGGGGCTGTCACCACCCTGGACGCCCGTGAAACCGCGCCCCTGGCCGCGACGCCACAGTTGTTTCAGGACGAAACTGGCGCGCCGCTAAAGTTCTTTGACGCCGTGGTTGGCGGGCGATCCGTTGGCACCCCCGGCACCCCTGCCTTGCTGGAGACGGCGCATCGCAAATGGGGGCAGACCAACTGGGCCTCGTTGTTTGAGGCCGGGATTTCCCTGGCGCAGGATGGTTTTGAGGTCTCACCGCGGATGGCGGGTGCGATTGCGCAGGATGCGGATCGTCTGGGCCGCTTTCCGGCAACTGCTGATTACTTTCTGCCGGGTGGCACGCCGCTGGCCGAAGGTGATCGTCTGACTAATCTGGCCTATGCCGATGTGCTGCAGGTGCTTTCCGAACAGGGCGCCGAAGGGTTTTATACCGGGCCGATCGCGGCAGAGATCGTGCGCAACGTGCAGCAGGCCGAGGGCAACCCCGGTGTGCTGTCGATGCTGGATCTTGCGCTGTATCGGGTGAAAGAGCGCGATGCGAGCTGCGCCAGCTATCGCGTCTTTGAGGTCTGCGGCATGGGGCCACCTTCGTCCGGGGCGCTGACAGTGGGGCAGATCCTGGGCATGCTGGGAGGCTACGACCTGGCGGCCCTGGGCGCTGAAAACCCTGAATCCTGGCGCTTGATTGGCGATGCCTCCCGGCTCGCCTTTGCTGATCGGGGCCGCTATATGGCCGATAGCGATTTTGTGCCGGTCCCGGTCAAGGGGCTGGTTGATCCTGACTATCTGGCCCAGCGTGGCCAGCTGCTGGCGGGGCCACAAGCCCTGGCCGAGGTGGCACCGGGCCAGCCCGAGTTTGATCACGCCGCTCTGGCGCCGCTTTGGGCCGATGATGTTTCGATTGAATTTCCATCTACCTCGCATCTGACGATTGTCGACCAATATGGCAACGTCCTGTCGATGACGACGACCATTGAAAACGGCTTTGGCTCGCGGGTGATGAGCAATGGCTTTCTGCTCAACAACGAGCTGACCGATTTTTCCTTTCGCAGCCATCGCGACGGGGTGCCGATTGCCAACCGGATAGAGCCGGGCAAACGGCCGCGTTCCTCTATGGCGCCCACGATCGTGCTGCGTGACGGGGCACCGGTTCTTGCCATTGGCTCGCCCGGGGGCAGCCGGATCATCGGCTATGTGGCCACCGCGATTGTGGCCTGGGCCGACTGGGGGCTGGATGTGCAACAGGCGCTGGCCTTGCCCCATGCAGTGAACCGCTTTGGCACCTATGATCTTGAGGCCGACACCGCCGCTACAGAGCTGGAAGCGCCGCTGGTCGAGATGGGCTATAAGGTCAACATCCGCGATCTGAATTCGGGGCTGCACGCGATTGAGATTGGCGAGACCCTGAAAGGGGGGGCAGATCCGCGCCGCGAGGGCATTGCGCTGGGTCAATAGCGGGATGTAACCTGGCCCAAGGGCTGGCCACCATGCAGAGAATAAGGGGTGCGGCAACGTCTTGTCTGCACCCCTCTTTTACATCATAAGAGGCGCGCGTGTTGTCATGACAACACGAAGGCGAGGACAGCGGCGACATCATACCGCCGGGGATAGGAAGAGGATCACACCATGGTGCAAGCAACAGCATTGCCACGTAATGAAGCCGGCATCGAGGCTGCCATCAGCGTCTTGAAACAGCAGTTCGGAGAGCAGCTGCAAACCGGCCAAGCGATCCGCGAGCAACATGGCCATACCACCACCTGGATCACCAATCAGGCCCCTGATGCCGTTGTCTTCCCGACGTCGACTGAAGAGGTCGCAAGCATTGTCAAAACCTGCGCCGAGTATGGCGTGCCGGTGATCCCCTTTGGCACCGGCACCTCGCTTGAGGGGCATGTGAATGCCCCGGCGGGTGGCATTTGCATCGATATGATGCGGATGGACAAGATCCTTGCGGTGCATGCCGAAGATCTGGACGTTGTGGTACAGCCCGGCGTCACCCGTGAACAGCTGAATACCTTCCTGCGTGATCAGGGGCTGTTCTTTCCCATTGACCCCGGTGCCAATGCCTCGCTGGGCGGCATGGCGGCAACGCGCGCCTCGGGCACCAATGCGGTGCGCTATGGCACCATGAAAGACAACGTGATGGCGCTTGAGGTGGTGATGGCCGATGGAGAGGTGATCCGCACCGCTCAGCGGGCCAAGAAGTCCTCGGCGGGGTATGACCTGACCCGGCTGATGGTCGGCTCTGAGGGGACGTTGGGGCTGATGACCGAACTCACCCTGCGTCTGCAGGGCATCCCCGAGGCCATCCGCTCGGCGCGCTGTTCGTTCCGTTCGGTGGATGATGCCTGCCGCGCGGTGATGATGACCATCCAATACGGTGTGCCTGTCGCCCGGATGGAACTGCTGGACGAGATGAGCGTCGGCGCCGCCAATGCCTATTCCAAGCTGTCGCTGCCCCAGACGCCACTGCTGCTGCTGGAATTCCACGGCTCTGACGCCAGTGTGCTGGAGCAGAGCGAGACCTTTGCCGCCATCGCAGAAGAGTTCGGCGGCTTTGATTATGAGGCCACTTCAACCGCAGAAGAACGCAATAAGCTGTGGCAGGCGCGGCACGATATGTACTGGGCCAGCCTACAGATCCGCCCCGGCGCCAAGGGGATCTCTACCGATGTCTGCGTGCCGATCTCGCAACTGGCTGCCTGCGTCGGCGCAGCCCGGCAAAAGGCCGAGGACATGGGGCTGATCGCGCCTATGGTGGGCCATGTGGGCGACGGGAATTTCCATGCGCTGCTGCTGATTGACATGGAGAGCAGCGAAGAACGGCAAAAGGCGGATGACTATATCGGCTGGCTGAACGAAATGGCGATCTCGATGGATGGCACCTGCACCGGGGAACATGGTATTGGCCAGGGCAAGCGGCCCTATCTGCTCAAGGAGCTGGGGGCTGCCACCCGCTATATGGCGGCAATCAAGGCGGCGCTGGATCCTGACAATATCCTAAACCCTGGTAAGGTGCTGAGCGATAAGGACTGACTGACGGGCGGGGCAGGGCGGTTTGGCGGCACGGATCCGGGGTCTGCCCTGCCATAATTTTGCACGGATTGCCCTGTACCCCTGTGTCGTGGCCATAGGGGGCCGCGCGCAGGAGGTCGGATGAGCATCAAGAAAAGTCTTGGGATACTTGTGTTTTGCACCCAGGCCGTTGTCGTGGTGGACTACAACATGCAAAGCCAGGCGGCCGGGCTCGCCCCGGGAGAGCTGAGCATGAAAGACTATGCAGCCATCGTGCAAAAGCGATACGACAAGACCCCGGCGCAGGCCCTTGCTAGTGGGTTTGGCACGACCGCGATCGGTCGCGCTGCAGACCACGCGCCAGGTGATGCGCAACTGGCAGAGCTTGCGGCAGACGCGCAGGATGCCTCTGCCCGGGATGACGAACCAGCCGCTGTCTGCATTCGGCGCGGCACGACTACTGTAAGCTGCCAATAATCCTTTTGTGACGCCGCTTTGGGGCGCGCCTTGGCAATCTGCGGTCGGCAAAGCGGTGTCGACGGGTGAAAAGGTCGGTTTTGACTTTTTTTGCGTCGGATGGATTTAGCCCGGTTTGATGCGCGTTGGGCATAAGCAATGCACAACCCCCGAGTCACTTGTTCCGGAGAACGGCCTCATGAAAACTCAAGTCAAAGCATTGGTCGTCGGCGGCGGCGCTGTTGGCACCTCAATTGCCTATCACCTCGCCAAAGCTGGCTGGGACGACGTTATGCTGGTAGAGCGTGACGAACTGACCTCGGGGTCGACCTGGCATGCCGCCGGGCTGCTGCCGCTGTTCAACATGTCCTATGCGACAACCCATATCCATAAATACTCGGTCGATTTTTATAAGTCGCTGGAGGCCGAAACCGGCCTGAACGCGGGTTTTGCCGTGGTGGGTAACCTGCGTATGGCGCAGACCGAAGAGCGCATGGATGAATATAAGCTCTATGCCTCGACCGCGGAAACCTGCGATGTCGCGTATGAGTGGCTCACCCCCGACCAGATCAAGGAGCGCTGGCCGCTGATTGAAACCGGCGACCTGAAAGGCGCGATCTACCACACCGAAGACGGCTATATTAACCCAGCAGATGTGACCCAGGCGATGGCCAAGGGTGCCCGACAGCGCGGCGTCGAGATCGTGCGCAAACTGCAAGCCGATGCCTTCCACTGGACCGGCACACATTGGGAAGTCACCTGCACCAAGATGGTGGAAAAGGGCGGCAACCTGGTCCCCTCCGACGAGCAAGTGGTGATCACCGCCGAGCACGTCGTGACCGCGTCGGGCAACCACGCGCAGCGCACCGCCAAGATGCTGGGCATCAAGATGCCTGCCGTGCCAGTGGAACATACCTTCATCGTCATGGACAAGGACCCCGAGCTGGTCAAATGGCGCGAAGCGGGCAACCCCGAGCACCCCGTCATCCGCGACGCCGACAATGAATCCTATGCCCGCGAAGAGCGCGGCGGCTGGATCCTCGGCATCTACGAACACGGCGCGCCTGCGCGTTTTGAACACGGTGTGCCCGACAGTTTCCGCGCCGATCTGTTCCCGCTCGATCTGGACCGGATTGCGGATCAGTACATGGCGATGGCAGAGCGCGTTCCCTCCTGCGCCGACTCCGGCCTCAAGGATGATTTCAACGGCCCGATCTGCTATACCCCCGATGGCAACCCGCTGGTTGGCCCGGCTCCTGGCCTGCGCAACATGTGGCTGGCCGAAGGGTTCTCGTTCGGGATCACGGCCGCCGGCGGCACCGGCTACTACCTGGCCCAGATGATGGTCGATGGCGAAGCCGAAATCGACATGGCAAGCCTTGACCCCAAGCGCTATAGCCAGAGCTGGATGACCACCGAATTTGCCGCGCGCAAGAACGAAGAATGCTACGAGCACGTCTATATCCTGCACCACCCTGATGAGGAACGCCCCGCCGCGCGTCCCCTGCGTACCTCTCCGGCGTTTGAGCGCCAGAAAGAACGTGGCGCGCAGTTTGGCTGGGTCAATGGCTGGGAACGTCCCAACTACTATGGCCCCAAGGATGCACCCGAAAATTTCGACCACGATGCGCGCTCTTTCCGCCGTGGCGGCTGGTGGCAATACGCCGTGGACGAAGCCAAGGCGATCCGGAGCGGCGTCGGCCTGGTTGATGCCACCGCCTTTACCAAGCATGTCGTCAAGGGGCCCGGTGCCACCCAGTTCCTGGATTGGTTCACCTGCAACAAGCTGCCAAAAATCGGCCGGATCAACCTGACCTATGCGCTGACTTCGGCCGGTACCACCCGCACCGAATACACCATCGTGCGCAATGGCGAGAACAGTTACTATCTGGTCTCTGCTGGTGCGTTGACCGAGTATGACGCCGACTTCCTGCGCAAGGCGGCCGAAGACAAGATGGAAGAGTTCGGATATATCGAGATCCAGGATGTCACCACCCAGTGGGGTGTCTTTGCCATCGCCGGCCCCAAGTCGCGCGATGTGCTGAAGGAGATCATTGTCGACGGTGACCCTGAAACCGCCCTGTCGAACAAGCGCTTTCCCTGGCTGTCGGCGCGTCAGATCGAACTGGGCATGTGCCCCGTCAATGCGATCCGTGTGGCCTACACCGGAGAGCTGGGCTGGGAATTGCATCACCCGATCGAGATGCAGAACTACCTGTTCGATCTGCTGGAAAAAGCAGGCGAGAAACACGGCATGAAGTTGGTCGGCGCGCGCGCCCAGAACTGGCTGCGGATGGAGAAAAGCTATCGCGCCTTCGGCACCGAGCTGGGCCGCGACGCCACCCCAGCCGAGGCCGATCTGCCGCGCTTTATCGACCTGGAAAAAGATTTCCACGGCAAAGAGGCGATGATTGAGACAGGCGTGCGGTTCAAGTGCTGCACCCTGCTGATTGACGGACCAGCAGATGCCGATCCCTGGGGCCGCGAGGCGCTCTATACTGAAGATGGCGCAACCCGTGTTGGGCGTCTGACTTCGGGCGGCTATTCCGTGGCCTTTGAGAAGAGCATCGGCATGGGCTATGTGCCACCGGAACTGGCGGTGGAAGGCACCAAGCTGAAGGTGAAACTGCAGGATAAACTGTGGGATGCAACTGTCACTTGTGACAGCCCCTACGATCCGACAAACGCCACCATTCGCCAAAACGGCTAGGCTATTGTAGGGTATTGAGACACAAAGCCCCGATCTGATGATCGGGGCTTTTGGTATTTCTGGGTGAACTTCCTGCTCTCAGCTGCTGATCAATTCGTCAAAGCAGGTGAGCGCCTTGGCGGCATACATCATGGCAGGACCACCCCCCATCTGGATCGACATTGCCAAGACGTCAGAGACTTCTTCGCGGCTTGCCCCGGCCCGGACCAGCGCTTCCACATGCAGTCCGATACAGTCCTCACAGCGGACTGCAACCGCGATCCCGAGGGCGACAAACTCTTTTTGTTTGAAGTCCAGCACACCGCCCTGTTTCACGGATTTTCCAAGCGCACCAAAGGCCTGTGCCGTGTCGGGAATAGCCCGATTCAGATTGCGCAGCCCCTGACGGGTTGTTTCCAGTTTTGTGTTCCAGTCCATTGGATGTCCTTCAATTGATATTCCATTTATTGAAGGTGTATTGCGCGCCGGGACCGCGAACCTTGATCTAGGTCATGTCCTGAACGGCCTAGCCGTCAGGTTGAGGGGCCTCCTTGCAAAAGACCAGCGCCAGATTATTGGCGGGCATCTCTACAACCTGGGCGGTGCGTAGCCCGACCGCCTCTCCCCAGTCCAGGACGTCAAAGTCATCCTTGTAACCGGTTTCGGGGTCATGGGCCGTTAGCGCGCAGTGAAAGGACCTGTCGCCGGGGCTGGTCAATTCTCCGCCGCGCGAGAATGGCCCATAGATCACCAGCCGCCCCTGAGGCGCGAGCGCCACCGCCGCCTCTTGGATCAGGTGCTGTGCTTCGGCACTGCTGATCAGGTGCAACAGGTTTGACAGGACAATCAGATCCTGCGGGTGCTGTCCTGCGCCCCAGCCGACTGCGGTGGCATCCAGCAGCGTGGCGGTGCGGATGTTCGTCAGGTCTGTCGCCGCGATATAGGCGTTGATACTGTCCAGCCGAACTGGGTCTGCCTCGCTGGGTTGCCAGGTGAAATCGGGCAGGCGGCTGGCATAGCCAATTACATGCTGGCCGGTGCCACTTGCCAGTTCTAGTGCCCGGCGCCCCTGCGGTGGGGCGACCTGTTGCAGCAAATCACACAGTGGGGCAAGGTTACGGGCTGCGGATTCTGCAAAAAGCTTGCCGTCTTTGGGGTGGGCAACCGATGCGGCAGAGGGAACAGAGCGCACAGCCATCAGCGCAGCCTTTCGGGCGAAAGGGCGGCACGTGTCGGTGCATCCAGTTCCGAAGGGCGTCCGCCGACCAGATCGGCCAACAGGCGTGCGGCGGCGGGGGCGGTCTGAAAACCATAGCCCCCCTGGGCGGCACACCAGATGAAATCCGTCTGCGTCGGGTCTGGTCCCAGCACCAGCGACCCATCCGGGGCAAAGCTGCGCAGCCCGGCCCAGTTACTTTCGACCCGGGTAACCGGGGTGGTGACCCGTTCTTCATAGCGCGCCAGCCCCTCGGCCAGAACCATGTCGTCGGCATAGGCATCATGTGGCACCGCCAGATCTTCATCCGCCGGAGAGACCAGCAGCTTGCCAGCGTCGGGTTTGGCGTACCAGGTTTCGCCAACCCCCATCAGCATCGGCCATTGGGTGACGTCATGGCCACCTGGCGCCGGTAATTGCGCCATGGAACGGCGGCGCGGCTGGATGCCGATCGGGGCAACCCCGGCCAGTGCGGCGATTTCATCCACCCAGGCCCCGGCTGCATTGACCAGTTGCGCCCCCGTATAGGTCTCGTCGCCCGCCTCGACCTGCCAGCCGTGATCGGTGTGGCGGATGGCACTGACGCGGGCGCGGGTCACAATGCTGCCCCCGGCGGCGCGGGCAACCTTGGCAAAATCCTGAATCATCCGGTCGGTATCCAGATCCTGCGCCAGCATATGCAGCCCTGCATGGGTCACGGTTTTGGGGTTCAGGATCGGCACCAGGTCCTGGGCTTCGCGAAAGCTGATCTCATCCAGCTGCAGTTCCTTGAGGTCGGTGGCAAAATGCTGTTCCTGACCAGGCCCTGAAACCATCATGAGCCCGCGCGGGGTCAGATAGCCGCCATTGGCGTTGTGATGGTGATCTGCGCTGGCGCGGTTCAAGGCAACGACAGCGGGTGGGCCATAGTTTTCTTCGAACATCGCGGCAGATCTGCCCGAGGCATGGTAGCCAAGGGCCTGTTCCATTTCCAACAGCACCACGGATCCCAGCTCTGACAGGCGGGCGGCTGCACTGGCACCGGCAATACCGCCGCCGATAATGATGAAGTCATAGGTCATGCGCCCGCCTCCTGCTCTTCCAGTCGGTCCGTCGCTGGGGCCGGGCGCGGGCTGAGCGCTGCAATCTCACTATAGAGTGCTGCATCCATCTGGAAATCCAGCGCTGCAAGCGAGGGGGCCACCTGTGCGGCGGTACGACCGGAAATGATGGGCATCGGTGCGGCAGCGTGGGCGGCCACCCAGGCCACAGCAAGGGTGGCCGGTTCCACGCCCCGCTCTGCGGCCAGAAGGCTCAGCTGGCGGGCGGTTTCGCGCATCCAGTCCTGGCCATAGCGGCTGTTGTAGCGGGCATCTTCGTTCAGTCGCCCAGCGGCGTTGGCCGTGATGTATTTGCCGGTCAGCAGCCCGCCACCCAGGGGGGAGTAGGGCGCAATGGCAATGTTCTGGTCGCTGCACATGGGTAGAATTTCGACCTCGGCCTGGCGTTTCACCAGCGAATACATGGGCTGCAAAATATCCGTGGCAAGACCAAACTCGGCCCCCAGCATCTGCGCCTTCATCACCTGCCATGCGGCAAAATTGGACAGACCCATATAGGAAATCTCACCCGCTTCTTTGCGCGCGGCAAACCACGCCAGCGTTTCGCGCAGATCTGTCTCGTCATCAAAGCGATGCAGGTAGAGGATATCAAGACTGTCGAGCTGAAGCCGGCGGCGGCTGGTGTCAAACTGCGCCTGCATATTGGCAGCCCCGGCGCCGCCCGTATAGCCAACCTTGCTGGCAATGATCAGCTGGTCGCGTTCATCCTTGATGAGGTCCCCCAGGATCTCTTCGCTCTGGCCATTGGTATAAACCCAGGCCGTATCAAAATGATTGACGCCAACTGCACGGCAGGCATCATAGATTTCGGCCGATTGTGCCGCATCCGCACGGCCGCCAAACTGCATGGTGCCAAAGGCAAAGCGGCTGGCAGGGGTTCCATCGGGGCTTTTGAGGATCTGTGTCATGGGCCAGACAGTTGCACGGGTTCTGGCTGGGGAAAAGCAGCATTTTTGCAAGGCGCAGGCAGGCGCGGTTGCAGCCCTTCGCAGATGCAGTGTTTCGAAACGCTTCCTGCATTGGGCGGGCCCATGCTATGGTTGCGCAACAGTTTTGTTATAATCTCTTTGGAGGAAAAACCGTGACCACCCCAAACATTCATGCACTCTCAAACGGTCATGTGCCGGGCTATATTACTGGCCCTGATGGCAGTGATCCCTTGTTCACGGGCATGGCCATCTTCACCATCGTTTTGATCATTGCCATTGGTGGGCTGTATTTCACGCTGCATGCCTTGCCGGAAAAGATGGCGCATTCAGATAATCACGCGCAGTTTCAGTTGATCAGCATTCTGGCGGTTCTGGCGCTTTTTACGCATAACAACATCTTTTGGGTGGCCGCCCTGATGCTCGCGGCCTTTCGGATGCCCGATTTCCTGTCGCCGCTGCAGTCAATCGCCAACTCTTTGGTCGAGCTGAGCCAACGCAAGAATAAGGAGTAAGCCTGTGCTGGAACTGTTTATCTGTTCTTTGCTGACAGTGTTTCCCGACTTTCTGTATCGCCGCTTTGTGCAGGGCAAACGTCTGGGGCAGGAAATTACCTTTTTCTCTGTTTGGTACGAATTGCGCTGGGGGATCACCCTGTGCATCGTGTTGACGGTGTCCCTGATTACGGTGATCTTTTACTTCCATCCTGCGACTTCACAGGTTGGATCCTATTTCAGAACCGTGACAATTCTGTCTGAACGCGGGGGGCGGGTTTCCGAGGTCCATGTTCAAAATAATCAGCATGTCGAAGCCGGAGATGTTATTTTCCGGTTGGATGATAGCAGCCAGAAAGCCGCGGTCGAAACTGCCCGTACCAAGGTGGCAGAGATTGGGGCATCGCTGACACTGGCAGCTGCGGATCTGCGGGCCGCCAAGGCGGGGATTGTTCAGGCGCAGGCCAGCTTGACCCAGGCCACTGAAGATCTGGAGCGTAATCTTGAACTGCGTCGGCGCGGGTCCTCTGCAGTGCGAGAAACTGAAATTGAGCGGCTTGAAAATCTGGTTGCCCGCCGTCAAGGAGAGCTGGAAGCAGCCCGAGCACGTGAAAGCTCGGTTCAGGAAAATATTTCCACCTACATTCCAGCCCAACGCGCCAGCGCCGAGGCGGCGTTGCATCAGGCCGAAGTGGAGCTTGCCAAGAGCTCGGTGGTTGCAGGCGTGTCCGGACGGATCGAACAGTTTGGCTTGCAGGTGGGGGATATCGTCAATCCTATCCTGCGCCCGGCCGGCATACTGGTACCTGATACCTTTATTGAAAGAGATCGATTTGTCGCTGGCTTTGGTCAGATCACGGCCAATGTGATTAAGCCTGGCATGTATGCCGAGATTGGCTGTCTCAGCAAACCCTTCACCATCATTCCGATGATTGTTGTGGAAGTGCAGGATGTCATCCCTTCGGGCCAGATCCGCCCCACTGACGTGCTGCGCGATCCGCAGGACAACGCCCGCCCAGGGACGCTGACCGTGTTCATGGAACCGCTGTATGAAGGGATGGCCGATGACATCCCTCCGGGAAGCAGCTGTCTGGCCAATGCCTATACCAATAACCACGACCGTTTGTCGGATCCTGATCTGGGCTTGGGGTCCTGGATTGCCTTGCATGTTGTGGATACGGTTGGGCTGGTACATGCGCTATTGTTGCGTTTGCAAATGTTGCTGATGCCAGTGCAGACCTTGGTCTTTACGGGCGGGCACTGATAACGCGTAGGAAACTGCAGAGTTTCCGCATGTGATGTAACGCAAAAAGGCCCGCCATCTGGCGGGCCTTTCTTTTCCGGTCTGCACGGTGCACGGTGCGCCGTTACAGCAGGAGAGGCTTACTGCGGGATGTCGCCTTCGATGCCCTCAACATAGAAATTCATGCCAGCCAGGGTGCCATCATCGGCGGTTTCGCCTTCGGCCAACCAGGCAGAGCCGTCCTGTTTGTTGAGCGGGCCGGTAAAGGCGTGGTAGGAGCCATCCGCCAGCGAGGCCTTGATCGCCAGGGCGGCTTCTTTCACGTCGGCTGGAACCGCATCAGTGATTTCACCGATGCCAACCATGCCTGCGCCGATACCATCCCAGGTGCTTTTGCTTTCCCAGGTGCCGTCCATAACCGCCTGGGTCCGGGCGATGTAATAGGGTGCCCAGTTGTCGATGATCGAGGACACACGCGGCGAGGGGGCGTATTCCGCCATATCCGAAGCCTGACCAAAGGTGATCACGTTGCCTGCCGCCTGGGCTGCTGCCTGTGGCGCGGTGGAATCGGTGTGCTGCAGAATGACATCAGCGCCCTGTTCGATCAGAACCTTGGCCGCGTCTGCTTCCTTGGCGGGGTCAAACCAGGTGAAAGCCCAGACAATTTTGAATTCGACGTCGGGGTTTACTTTCTTGGCGTGAATATAGGCAGAGTTGATGCCGCGGATCACTTCGGGGATCGGGTAGGATCCGATGTAGCCCACAACGTTGCTCTTGGTCATGTGGCCCGCGATGGTGCCCTGAACGGCGCGACCTTCATAGAAACGTGCGGAATAGGTCGAGACGTTGTCGGCGTTTTTATAGCCGGTGGCATGTTCGAATTTCACATCGGGGAATTTGGCCGCAACGTTGATGGTGGGGTCCATATAGCCAAACGAGGTGGTGAAGATCAGGTCCGCACCCTGCAGCGCCATCTGGGTGATCACGCGCTCGGCATCGGGGCCTTCAGCGACGCTTTCAACATAGACGGTTTCCACCTTGTCGCCGAACTCTTCCACAACGGCCTTGCGGGCCTGGTCGTGTTCATAGGTCCAGCCGCCATCGCCCACTGGGCCAACGTAGACAAAGCCAACCTTGGTTGGATCTTCAGCCAGGGCGGCGGTTGCAAGGCCCAGGGCCACAGCGGCGCTGGTCATGAGGTTTGTCAGTTTCATCAAAGGGATCCCCCGTTAGTTTTGGTTGTGCCCGAGGATATTCCCCGGACAAGTCGTAGGCCGCTAGCCTTTTGATCAGCGGGCGGCGTGGAAGTTGCGGCCCAGGGCAGCAGGTGCGCTGCTTTTATCGGCCGATAGAATGACGAGCACCAGAATGGTGATCAGATAGGGCGACATTGCCAGATACTCTACCGGGATGGCAACGCCAGCTGCCTGAAGATTAAGCTGAACAACGGTCACACCGCCAAAAAGATAGGCGCCCAGCAGCACGCGCCAGGGTTTCCAGCTGGCAAAGACCACCAGGGCCAGCGCGATCCAGCCGATTCCCGCTGTCATGCCTTCGGTCCATTGCGGCACCCGGATCAGGCTGATGTAGGCGCCACCAAGCCCCGCGCAGGCGCCGCCAAACAGGATTGCAAGGATACGGATGCGCACCACCTTGTAGCCAAGCGCATGGGCCGCGTCGTGGTTTTCGCCAACCGCCCGCAGCACCAGACCAATGCGGCTGAATTTCAGTACTGCCCAGACCGCTGCGATGACTGCGATTGCCACATAAAGCATCAGATCATGGCCAAACAGGATCGGGCCAATAACTGGCAGATCGCTGAGCCCGGGAATATTGATCTTCTCCATCTGCGGCGGTTTGATGCCAACATAGCTTTGTCCCATCAGTGCTGACAGGCCGAGGCCAAACAGCGTCAGCGACAGGCCGGATGCCACCTGATTGGCCTGGGCATATTGCGTCAGGATCGCAAACAGAACCGAGAGCGCCGCACCGGCGCCCGCTGCGGCGACAAAGCCGAGGAGCGGAGAGCCGCTTTCCACAGCCGTGGCAAAGCCCGCCACCGCGCCAACGATCATCATGCCCTCGACACCGAGGTTCAGCACCCCGGATTTTTCCACTACCAATTCGCCGATGGCAGCAAACAGCAGCGGCGTCGCCGCCACCATGAGCGAGGCAATAAGCAGGACAGGGTTGATTGCAGAAAGATCCATCATGCGACCTCCGTTTTGCCAAGCGAGATGCGGAAATTGGTCAAAAGATCAAAGGCCAGCAGAAAGAACAGCAGCATGCCCTGAAAGACCTGAATGGCCGCCGAAGGCAGCTGTAGGTTCGATTGTGCAATATCGCCGCCAATGTATGTCAGCGCCATAAGGCCCCCGGCCAGCAGAATGCCAACAGGGTGAAGTCGGCCAAGAAAGGCGACGATAATGGCGGTGAACCCATAGCCGACGTTGAAATCGATCGACACCTGACCTGACGGCCCTGTGACCTCAAACATGCCCGCCAGACCGGCCAGCATGCCGGATGTGCCCAGGCAGAACAGGATCAGCCGGGTGGGGTTGACGCCTGCAAAACGCGCCGCGCGCGGGGCTTCGCCGGTCAGGCGGATGTGATAGCCGGTCATGTGGCGGTTCAGCAAAACATAGGCAAAGATCACCGCAATCAGCGCCGCAACCACGCCCCAGTGCATACCGGTGCCAGCAATCAGCTCGGCGTTATGGGCACTGTCGTATTGTTGCAGGTTGCGCGATCCGGGAAAGCCATGGCCCTCGGGGTTTTTCAACAAACCCAGCGACATAGAGGCCAGAAACTGTTCGGCCACATAGACCAGCATCAGTGAGACAAGAATTTCATTGGTGCCAAAGCGCACCTTCAGAAAGGCCGGGATCATCGCCCAGATCCAGCCGCCAAAACCACCTGCAATGACCATCAGCGGAAAAATATACCAGGCCTCGAACGGGTAAAAGGCAAGGCCAACACCAGCGCCAAACAGGGCGCCCATGATATACTGCCCCTCGGCGCCGATGTTCCAGATCCCCGCCTTAAAGCCCAGCGACAGGCCAATGGCGATCAACACCAAAGGCGCGCCTTTCACCAAAAGCTGCGGGCGGTAATAAAAGGAAAACTCACCAAACAGCGGTTCCCAAAAAATGGTGCGAATGGCCTCTACCGGGTCTTTTCCCAGTGCGGCAAACAGCAGGCCGCCCGCAATCATTGTCGCCAGCACCGCCACCAGCGGTGTGGCCAGCGACCAGGCCTTGGAAGGCTGTGGCCGTTTTTCGAGCCGGATCATGCGGCCTCTCCCTGTTGTCTTGTTTTGCTCTTGCGGGGGGCGCGATCAGACATGCGCCACCTCCATGCCATGGGCCCCACCCATCATCAGGCCAATCTCTTCCACGCTCAGCCCGGCTGCGGGACGCGGCGCTGACAGGCGGCCTTCGTTTAGGGCGGCAAAGCTGTCTGAAATTTCCATCAGTTCGTCTAGATCCTGACTGATGCAGATCACCGCAGCTCCGCCCGCAGCCAGATCCAGCAGGGATTGGCGAATGGCCGCCGCTGCCGAGGCATCAACCCCCCAGGTGGGCTGGTTCACCACCAGAACTTCGGGGCGTTGCAGTACCTCCCGGCCGATGACGAATTTCTGCAGGTTGCCACCCGAAAGAGAGCGCGCGGCGTTTTCGGGCCCCGGCGTGCGGACGTCAAACTCCTTGATCACGCGCTTTGCAAACTCTGTTGCCTCGGCCCATTTGAGAAAGCCATTCTTGACCAGCCCTTCGCGGGTGGCCCCAGTGAGCATGGCGTTTTCTGTCAGGCTCATATCCGGGGCGGCGGCATGGCCCAGGCGTTCTTCGGGGGCGGCCAGAACGCCCAGTGCGCGCCGCGCCACCGGTCCAAGACGGCCAATCGGCGTCGCGCCCAGTTTGACCGCGTCGGCCTGGGTCAGGACTTCGCCAGATAGAACCGACAGCAATTCATCCTGGCCATTGCCCGCCACGCCGCCAATGCCAAGAATTTCGCCGCGGCGTACTGTCAGATGCACATTGCGCAGGGCGGTGCCAAAGGCCGAAGGCGCAGGCACGGAAAGCCCGGAAATATCCAGGGCCATATCGCCAAACACGCGGCTGCCGCGTTCCGGTGGCGTCAGGGCAGATCCCACCATCAGTTCGGCCATTTCACTGGCCGAGGTTTCGGAGGGAATGCATTCGCCGACATTCTTGCCAAGCCGCAGAATGGTCGCATGATCACAGAGCGTTCGAATCTCTTCCAGCTTGTGACTGATATAAAGGATAGAGGTCCCCTCGGCGCGCAGTTTTTCCAGGGTCTGGAACAGGATTTCCACCTCCTGGGGGGTCAACACCGAGGTCGGTTCATCCATGATCAGCAGCTTGGGGTCCTGCAACAGGCAGCGAATGATCTCGACCCGCTGGCGTTCGCCAGCCGAGAGATCGCCAACGGTGCGATAGGGATCCAGCGGCAGGCCGTAGGTTTCGGAAACATCGCGAATACGCGAGGCCAGGTCGCGCATCTTGGGTGGGTTTTCCATGCCAAGGGCAATGTTTTCCGCTACATTCAGCGCATCAAACAGGGAAAAATGCTGAAACACCATGGCAATGCCATCGGCACGGGCCTGGCGCGGTTCGCCCGGTGCAAAGGGGCTGCCGCGCAGCATCATTTCGCCGCTGTCGGGTTTGACCAACCCGTAAATCATCTTGACCAGGGTGGATTTGCCCGCCCCATTCTCCCCCAAGAGCGCATGCACCTCGCCGGTGCCAATATCAAAGGACACGGAATCATTGGCCACGACGCCGGGGTAGGCCTTGGTCAGGCCCTTCAGGCTCAATAGTACCTCTGTCACGCGCGCCGTTCCTTCTCTAACTTCATCTCTTTGCCGCTGGCCAAGGCCAGCAGTTCAGCCGCCACGCCAATCGCAATCATCTGCGGGTGTTTGCCCAGGGCCGGGGTTCCGATTGGGCAGGTTATGCGGGAAATCTCGGTAGGGCTATGGCCCAGGCCCGCCAAACGGCTGCGAAACCGCGCCCATTTGGTGGCCGATCCAATAAGCCCCGCAAAGGAAAACCCATGCAATAGCAACCCGTGGCATAGCGCCAGATCCAGCTCATGGGAATAGGTGAGAACCAGATGTTGTGCATTTACCGGCGCATGACGCAGCAAAAGCGGCGGATTCGCGGTGGGCAGTTGGGTCACTCCGGCTGGGATATGTGCCGGATAGCGCGCGGCACTGGTGTCGACCCAGGTGATTGTCAGATCCGGCAGCGGGGCGAGCACATCCACCAGGGCGCGCCCGACATGGCCGGCCCCCCAGATCCACAGATCGGCCTGCGGTTTGTGCACTGGCTCCAGTATCCAGCCTTCGATCAGCTGCGGCGCGGGGCGTTGCCCGTGGCCGCGTTCCTGCGCCAAAAGACGTTTCACCGCCAAAGGCACCTGTCCCTCGACCTGTGATGCGGGGGTCACCGGGCGGGCAATGACATCCCCCGCCGCTTCCAGCTGCGCCAGATCCGCCTCGGTGTAGATCTCGCTTACCAAAGTGACGGAGCCGCCACAGCACTGGCCAAGATCCGGCCCAAGTGCGTGGGTGCTCAGACGCAAAGAGACCTCCTGCCTGCGGGCCGCAGCCGCGGCCTCATACTCCAGCGCACCGCCGCCGATCGTCCCGCTTTGACCGCTGTCCCAAACCAGCATCGCCGCGCCCACCTCACGGGGGGAAGATCCCCGAATAGAGGCAATAACAACACGCACCACCCGGCCATGCCGGGTCAGGTGTCGGCGTAGATCACCCAGATCAAACCCCATCTGCCTGCCTCCGGACGCAGCGCCAGATCTCTTCGGCTGTGGCCGGCGCATTCAAGGCCGGATACCCCGTGCCAAACTGCGCCACCGCATCGCTCAGCGCCAGCCAGGCGGATATGCCCAACATGAAGGGCGGCTCGCCAACCGCCTTGGAACGGTAAATACTGTCTTCGCGGTTCTGCCCGGTAAACAGCGCCACATTGAACACATCCGGCCGATCAGAACAGGCCGGGATTTTATAGGTCGAGGGCGCATGGGTGCGCAGCGCCCCGCTGTCATCCCAGATGAGCTCTTCCGTGGTCAGCCAGCCCGCGCCCTGTACATAGCCGCCTTCCACCTGGCCAATGTCGAGATCAGGATTCAACGAGGCCCCGGCATCATGCAGAATATCGGTTCGCAGGATGCGGTTTTCACCAGAACGACGATCCACCACAACCTCGGTAATCGCGGCGCCATAGGCAAAGTAGAAAAACGGCCGCCCCTGTCCTTTGATACGGTCCCATTGCAGGTGCGGCGTCTTGTAAAACCCGGTGGCCGACAGGCTCACGCGTCCCTCGTAACACTGCTTGGCGGCCTCTTTGAAAGAGATCTCATCACCGCCAATACGCACCCGGTCGTCGGCAAAGACGACTGCATCAGCCTGCGTCTGATGCCGCTCTGCCAGATGGGCGGCCATACGGTCGCGCAGGGTGTCACAGGCGGCCTTGACCGCCATCCCGTTCAGATCAGATCCGGAAGAGGCCGCCGTGGCCGATGTATTGGGCACCTTGGCGGTATCGGTGGCGGTGATCTTCACGCTGTCCAGCGAAATGCCAAAGCGGCTGGCTGCCACCTGCGCCACCTTCTGAAACAAGCCCTGGCCCATTTCCGTGCCACCATGGTTCAGATGCACCGACCCATCCTGATACACATGCACCAGTGCCCCGGCCTGGTTCAGATGCGTCAGGGTGAAGGAAATACCAAATTTCACCGGCGAAAAGGCCAGCCCGCGCTTCAAATCCGGCTGATCCGCGTTCCAGGTGGCGATCTCGGCCTTGCGGGCCGCATAATCCGCGCTCTCCAGCAGCTGGTCTGTCAGCGCATGCAGCTCAAAATCGCGTACCTCCATGCCATAGGGCGTGGTGTTGTCCCGCGGCTTCATCTTGCCTGAAATACCTCGGGGGGAGGTCGCAGACCGGGGGGCAGCGCCCCCCTCCGACTCCTCATCAGGGGCGTCATAATAATTGCGTTGCCGCACCTCGACCGGATCCAGCCCAAGATCATGGGCGATGTGGTCCATCACCCGTTCAATGCCAACCATGCCCTGTGGGCCGCCAAATCCGCGATAGGCGGTGGCGCTTTGCAGATTGGTCTTCAGGCGGTGGCTCTCGATGCGGATGGCGGGGATGGCATAGGCATTGTCGCTGTGCAGCATGGCGCGATCAGCCACCGGCAGCGACAGGTCCTGTGCCCAGCCACAATTGACCAGATGGGTAAAGGACACCCCCTCCAGCCGCCCGTCGCTGTCAAAGCCCGCCCGGTATGCAATCCGAAAGGCATGTCTTTTACCGGTGATCACCATGTCATCATCGCGGTCATACCGCATCTTGCAGGGGCTGCCGGTCTTGGCCGCCGCCACGGCGCAGGCCACGGCAAGGGCGTTGCCCTGGCTTTCCTTGCCACCAAAGCCGCCACCCATGCGCCGGGTTTCAACCCGGACGGCATGCATGGGCAGGCCGATGGCCTCGGCCACCTTGTGCTGGATTTCGGTTGGGTGCTGGGTTGATGAATTCACCAACATGCCGCCATCTTCCTGGGGCAGGGCCAGGGCGGCCTGGCCTTCCAGGTAGAAATGCTCTTGCCCGCCCAGGTCAAATTCGCCGGCGACCCGATGCGCGGCGGCCTCGATCGCGGCCTCGGCATCGCCTTTTTGATAGATGCGGGGGCCGTCCTCAAAGCGGCTGTTGGCGGCCAGGGCATCTTCCAGCGTCAGCAGGGCGGGTTCCTTGCTATAGCTGACGTCGCCCCTGCGCGCGGCGATCCGTGCGGCGCGGTGGCTCTTGGCCACCACCAGAAACAGCGGCTGACCAAAGTAATGCACGCTACCATCGGACAGGAGGGGCTCGTCATGGATCGAGGGCGAGACATCATTGCTGAAGGGCAGGTCCGCAGCGGTCAGCACGGCCACGACATCCGGGCTGGATTTGACCTGGGCCAGGTCCATTGCGGTGATCCGGCCCTTGGCGATGCGGGACAGGCCAAAAGCCAGGTGCAGTGCGTTGCGCGGCAGGGGCGTGTCATCGACATAGCGCGCCTTGCCGGTCACATGCAGTTTGGCGGCGTCATGGGGCAGGGGCTTGCCGACGGGCTGGGCGTTTTCAAGGCTCATAGCTGTACCTCCAGAACCGATTGGCTAACGCCTGAGGCAGCGGACAGATCGTTGAAATATCGGCTGAGCATGCTGCGTGCAGTTTCCAACCGGTATTCGGCCGAGGCCCGCATATCGCTGAGCGGGGTGAAATCGCGATCCAGCGCCGGGGCTGCTGCGGCAATGGTTGCGGCGCTCCAGTTCTGGCCGATCAAGGCGGCTTCCAGATGGGCGGCGCGTTTGGGCGTGCCCGCCAAGCCGCCAAAGGCGATGCGGGCCACTGTCACCTGGCCATCCTCTACCGTGATGTTAAAGGCTCCAAGCACTGCGGAAATATCCTGATCAAAGCGTTTGGACAGCTTGTAGACGCGCAGGCGGTCTGGTTGGCGCGGCAGGCTGACGGCTTCGACAAATTCACCGGGGCGGCGATCCTGCTTGCCGTAATCGATGAAAAAATCCTCGATCGCGATGGTGCGGCGGTTGTCGCCCTGGCGCAGATGCAACTGTGCCCCCAGCGCAATCAGCGCCGGTGGGTTATCCCCAATCGGAGAGCCATTGGCGATATTGCCGCCAATGGTCGCCGCAGCCCGCACCTGCTGGCTGGCAAAGCGACGGATCATTTCACCATAAGAGGGGTGCAGCGGCGTCAGGGTGTCGCGGACCCGGTTCATATCGACCATGGCACCAAAGCGGATTTCGCTGTCATTGATCTCGATCTGTTTCAGATCTTCGCAGCCGTCCAGAAAGATCATCTGCCCCAGTTCGCGCAGCCCCTTGGTGACCCAAAGCCCAAGATCGGTGGCACCTGCCACCAGTCGCGCCTCGGGATTGGCCAGATACAGCGCGGCCAGCGCCTCGGCGCTGTGCGGCAGCATGTCGGCAGGGGCAGCTGCAGCCTCGGTAGCGGGCAGTGGGTCTGACGCGATCCACTGTGGTACGGGGGCGGTGGCGGCGGCTTCGGCGGCGCGAATGATCGGCGCATAGCCGGTGCAGCGACACAGGTTGCCTGCCAATTGCACATCATGGTCACTGGCACCGTTCTTATGGGCCGTGACCATCGACATCACAAAACCAGGCGTGCAGAACCCGCATTGGCTGCCGTGGTGGCTGATCATCGCCTCTTGAACGGGGTGCAGCGTGCCGTCGGCGTCGCTGGCACCTTCAACCGTGCGGATGGATTTCCCGTTTAGCTGCGGCAGAAACAGAATGCAGGAATTCAATGGCTTGGAGCCAGCCTTATCACTCACCATCACGGTGCAGGCGCCGCAGTCTCCCTCATTGCAGCCTTCTTTTGTTCCCGTAAGCCCGCGCTCTTCGCGCAGAAAGTCAAGCAGTGTTGCCGCAGGATCAAGATCCTTGAGCACTACCTCTTCACCGTTCAGATGAAAGGTGATTGTCATCGTGTGAAACCCGTCGCCTTACGTGAACCACCCTTGGTGCCATGCTTTCGATGCGACGTAGAAAGTATGGCGGGCCTTGCATATGCTTGCTGGACATAGCCTACGAAGCAGTCTCTTGTTCTGGCAAGAAAAAGTGACTCTGCCCTGCAGCATTTCATGACGAAATTATATTGCCGTATACAGGGGCATGCCGTTATTTTTAAAGCACTTCCTTTGTGGTGTCCCCAGAAAAACCTATATCAGCCCGCAGGACTTTCAAACCGTATTTGATAATGGCCAGAGGTTTCCTGCCTGAAATCGCTGAAAACGGCAGCCTTGGGGCGTCTTGTTGCTGCTTTTTGGGGCAGGGTGCAGAGATCTGGCTCCCGGTAAATGCTGTGCTGACAGGCAAGATCGGCTCTTATCCTTGCGCGGGCGATGGGCTAGTTTGTGCGCATGACAAATGCTCCGCGATTCATCCACCTGCGCACCCATACCGAATATTCGTTGCTGGAAGGCGCCCTGCGCCTGAAAAAGCTGCCGGATCTGTGCAAAGCCAACGATATGCCCGCCATTGCTGTGACCGACAGCAATAACCTGTTTTCGGCGCTGGAGTTCTCTGTTTCGGCCAGCGGGGCGGGGGTGCAGCCGATCATTGGCTGCCAGATGGATCTGCGTTTTGTCGAGCCCGCGCCGGGCGAGCGGCCCCAGCCACCCGCGCCACTGGTTCTGCTCGCCCAGAGCGAGACCGGCTATGAATGTCTGATGAGGCTGAATTCCTGTCTCTATCTGCGCCAGGGCAGCGAACTGCCCTATGTGACGCTGGAAGATCTTGCGCAGAATGCAACAGATGTGATCTGCCTGACCGGGGGCCCTGACGGGCCGGTTGGGCGGCTCTTGCGTCAGGGGCAACGTCCCGCCGCAGAAGACCTGATGCAGCGGCTGAAGGCGATTTTCCCCAACCGGCTGTATGTGGAGCTGCAACGCCACCCTGGCGAAGACGGCCAGCCCGAAGCGGAAAAGCTGACCGAACGCGGCCATGTCGAAATGGCCTATGCGATGGAGCTGCCGCTGGTGGCGACCAATGATGTCTATTTCCCCAAGACGGAAATGTATGAGGCACATGATGCAATGATCTGCATCGCCGAGGGGGCCTATGTTGACCAATCCGAGCCGCGCCGCCGTCTGACTGCGCAGCACTATTTCAAAAGCCAGCAGGAAATGGTCACGCTCTTTGCGGACCTGCCAGAGGCAATTGAAAATACAGTTGAAATTGCGAAGCGCTGTGCGTTCAAGGCCTATCTGCGCGACCCCATCCTGCCAAAGTTCGCCGATGACGAGGTGGCAGAGCTCCGCCGTATCGCCAATGAGGGGCTGCAGCAGCGCCTTGCGGTGATCCCCCACGCGGATACCGTTGAAAAATATCAGGAACGTCTGGATTTTGAACTGGGCATCATCGAAGGCATGGGGTTTCCCGGCTATTTCTTGATTGTTGCCGATTTCATCCAATGGGCCAAGGACAACAATATCCCGGTCGGGCCGGGCCGGGGGTCCGGTGCGGGGTCATTGGTGGCCTATGCGCTGACGATTACCGACCTTGATCCGCTGCGCTACAGTTTGCTGTTTGAACGTTTCCTCAACCCGGAACGGGTGTCGATGCCTGACTTTGACATCGACTTTTGCATGGATCGCCGAGAAGAGGTGATCAAATACGTGCAAGAAAAATATGGCCGCGACAAAGTGGGGCAGATCATCACCTTTGGTGCGCTTTTGTCCAAGGCTGCGGTGCGCGACATGGGCCGGGTCTTGCAGATGCCCTATGGCCAGGTTGACCGTCTGTCCAAGCTGATCCCGGTTGAAGGTGTCAAGCCGATGTCCATTGTGGACAGCTTGAAAGAAGAGCCACGCCTGCAGGAAGAGGCCAAGAACGAACCGGTGGTGGACCGGCTCTTGAAATATGGCATGCAGGTTGAGGGGCTGTTGCGCTCGGCTGGTACCCACGCGGCGGGGGTGGTGATTGGCGACCGGCCTCTGGATGCGCTGGTGCCGCTTTACCGCGATCCGCGCTCAGACATGCCGGCCACCCAGTTCAACATGAAATGGGTGGAACAGGCCGGGTTGGTCAAGTTTGACTTTCTGGGCCTGAAAACCCTGACGGTGATTCAAAACGCGGTGGATCTGATCAAGCAGTCCGGGCGCGACCTACATACGGCGGCCGATGGCACCCAGCTCTATGAACCGCCCGAAGGTGCGGTGAATGAAATTAACGCCATCCCTCTGGATGACGAGCCAACCTATAAACTCTACTCAGCGGCGAAAACCGTGGCGGTGTTCCAGGTGGAATCTACCGGCATGATGGATGCGCTGAAACGGATGAAACCCACCTGCATCGAGGATATCGTCGCCCTGGTGGCGCTGTATCGTCCGGGGCCGATGGAAAACATTCCCACCTATTGCGAGGTGAAAAACGGTCTCAAAAAGATCGAATCCGTGCATCCGCTGATCGACTATATCCTTGAGGAAACCCAAGGTATCATCGTCTATCAGGAACAGGTGATGCAGATTGCCCAGGTCATGGCGGGCTATTCGCTTGGCGGTGCCGATCTGTTGCGCCGGGCCATGGGTAAAAAGATCAAAGAGGCGATGGACGCCGAGCGTCCCAAATTCGAAAAGGGCGCGGCAGAGAATGGCGTGCCTGCCAAAAAGGCGTCGGAAGTTTTTGACCTTCTGGAGAAATTCGCCAACTACGGCTTTAACAAATCCCACGCGGCGGCCTATGCGGTGGTTTCGTATCAGACGGGCTGGCTCAAGGCGAACCACCCGGTTGAATTCATGGCCGGGGTGATGAACTGCGATATCCATCTGACGGATAAGCTGGCGATCTATTTTGAAGAGGTCAAAAAAGGCCTAGGCCTGCCCTATGTGCCGCCCTGCGTGAATCGCTCTCTGGCGACGTTCAACGTGGTCAACGGCGAGCTGGTCTATGCGCTGGGCGCGCTGAAAAACGTTGGCATGGATGTGATGCGGCTGGTGGCGGATGCGCGCCGCGAAGATGGCCAGGAACGTCCCTTTGTCAATCTGTTTGATTTCGCCCGACGGGTGAACCTGAAAAAGATCGGCAAACGCCCACTGGAGATGCTGGCCCGCGCCGGGGCCTTTGATCAGCTGGACCGCAACCGCCGCCGGGTGTTCGACAGTCTTGAGGGATTGGTGAACTATTCAAATGCGATCCACGAACAGAAAAATTCCAATCAGGTGTCGCTGTTTGGCGAGGCCGGCGATGACCTGCCCGAACCGCGGCTGGCCAGCACCCCGGATTGGCTGCCGGCAGAGCGGCTGTCGGAGGAATTCAAGGCGATTGGCTTCTACCTGTCGGGCCATCCGCTGGACGATTATATGCCCGCCTTGAAACGCAAGGATGTGATGACCCTGGACGAGGTCATGGCCAAGGCTGAGCGCGGCCCCTTCATGGCAAAGATGGCAGGGGTCGTCGCCGGGCGGCAGGAACGGAAATCTGCGCGTGGCAATCGCTTTGCCTTTGCGCAGCTCTCGGATACCACCGGCGGCTTTGAAGTGACGATCTTTTCCGATGTGCTGGAAAAAACGCGGGAGTTTCTTGAAACCGGATCAAAGATAGTGATCACCGCCGAGGCGACGATGGAAAGCGACCAGCTGAAACTGCTGATGCGCTCTGCCGGGCCGGTGGATGCGGCAATTGCCGATGCCGGGCGGTCTTCGCTGCGGATCTATCTGGATGATGTGACGGCGATTAGCACCGTGGCCAAGGTGCTGGAAGATGCCAAGACGGCCGCCCGCAACGCCAACCCCGGCGCCATCTACCTCTATCTGCAGGATCCCGGTCTGCCGGGGGACGTTGAAATGGATCTGGGCCAGCCCTTCCCGATCAACCCGCAGATCAAGGGCGCGATCAAATCGCTGGAAGGCGTGATGGAGGTGGAAGAGATCTGAGGCGCCGCTTGCGCAAGTTGGATCTTCCCGCCGATGTGCTGATCCTTGCGCCGCGCCCCTAGTAGTGGGGCGGGCGTTCGTCACCAAAGACATGCGCGCCGCCGCTGCCTTGTTCGCGGGTGGCTTCGCGTTCCATCAGCATCCGCACCCGTTTCGACAGGCGGTCAATCTCGTTCTGTTGCGCGGCCACCACGTCGCTCATCTCTTCGACGGTGCGGGTGAGATGGGCAATCTGTTCTTCCAAAGCCTGCATCGTGTCCTCCTGGGCTGATCTGTTGAGCGGGGCTGCGCAACGTCATATGGCGGTTCCCCTTGCCGGTCCATGCCCAAGACGCGCAGGCTGGCCGGGTCAACGCGATTTATTACAGAAAAGAGCGCCCCAATGCCCCAGAGAGAGACCTGCCCCCCTTCGGTTACCAGCCATACCGAGGCAGGTATTACCACCATCACCCTGTGTCGGCCCGCATTGCGCAACGCGGTGGACCCTGCCACGGCCCGCGCGCTTTATGCTGCATTTATGGATTTTGAGCTGGATCCGGCGGCGCAGATTGCAGTTCTGACCGGGGCAGGGGGCGCTTTTTGTGCCGGGTTCGATCTGAAATCCGCTGGTGGCGGAGAGGCCGATGCCTGGCTTGCCAGCCTGGATATCCCCGAAGACTGGCACAATCCGATGGCTGATCCGCGCCCCGGTCCCATGGGACCCAGCCGCTTGATGCTGACAAAGCCGGTGATCGCAGCAATCGAAGGCCCGGCTGTGGCGGGTGGCATGGAACTGGCGGCCTGGTGCGATCTGCGGGTGATGGCCCAAGATGCGGTTGCCGGGGTCTACTGCCGCCGCTGGGGGGTGCCCTTGATCGATGGCGGCACCCTGCGCCTGCCGCAGATTCTGGGCCAGGGCCGGGCCAATGATCTGATCCTCACCGGCCGCCCCTTTGACGCGCCAGAGGCCTATCAGGCCGGGTTTGCCAATCGGCTCTGCGCGCCGGGCGCGGCGCTGGCCGAGGCGCAGGACCTTGCGCGCGACCTTGCGCGCTATCCGCAGGCCTGTCTGCAGGCAGACCATCTGTCGGCCCGCCAGGATCCGGCAGTACTGGCGGCCGGGCTGCGGCGGGAATGGCGCTCTGCTGCTGCCTTTCTGGCCGAAGGGCGCGCCGGGGCGCAGCGGTTTGCGGCGGGGCTGGGACGTGCCGGGGATTTCACCAAGATCTGACACCACCCGACCTGTGCATCTGTCGCAGGGCTGTCATAGCTGATTGCTAGGCAGCGCCGGATTGCCCCCTTTTGATATGCGGGCGGTTTGACTCTGCTACCTTGCTCATAGGGGCGGCTTGGGCTAGACCGCGCGGCGAGTAAATGACCCAAACCCACCCGTGAGGAGGCCTTTTCATGGCCAAGATCAAGAAACAGCCCCGTCCCAAGGCGGCGACGCCCAAGGGATTTCGTGACTATTTCGGCGAAGAGGTGACACAGCGTTCTGAAATGCTGCGTACCATCGCGGGTGTTTACCATCATTACGGGTTTGAAGCGCTGGAGAGCGCGGCGGTGGAAACCGTCGAAGCGTTGGGCAAGTTCCTGCCCGATGTCGACCGCCCCAATGCTGGCGTCTTTGCCTGGCAAGAGGTCGACGAGAACGATCCAGACAGCAACAAGGGCGACTGGATGGCGCTGCGCTATGACCTCACTGCGCCGCTGGCGCGGGTCTATGCCCAGCACCGCAACGATCTGCCCGCACCCTATCGGCGCTATGCGATGGGACCTGTGTGGCGCAATGAGAAACCCGGCCCTGGCCGCTATCGCCAGTTCTATCAATGCGATGCGGATACTGTCGGCACCGCCTCGATGGCGGCGGATGCGGAAATCTGCGCCATGCTGTCGGATACGCTGGAAACTGTCGGCATTCCACGCGGCGACTATCTGGTGCGGGTCAACAACCGCAAGGTGATGAACGGCGTGCTGGAGGTCATGGGGCTGGGCGATGACCAGCTGGCCCGTGACAATGTGCTGCGCACCATTGACAAGTTCGACAAGGTTGGTGAAGCCGGCGTGCGTGAGCTGCTGACCAAGGGGCGGCTGGATGCGTCCGGCGCCTATATTGATGGCGTTGGCCTCAGCGAGGATCAGGCAGAGCCGGTGCTGGCGTTCTTGACCTCCAAGGCCGCTGATGTGGCCAAGACCTTTGAAAACCTGCGCGCCGCTGTTGGCAGCTCGCAGGTGGGTCTGGACGGCATTGGCGAGCTGGAACAGATCGGTGATCTGCTGGCCGCGGGCGGTTATGGCAGTGATCGCATCGAAATTGATCCCTCTATCGTGCGCGGGCTTGGCTATTACACTGGCCCGGTATTTGAGGCCGAGCTTACCTTTGACATCCTGGACGAAAAGGGCCGCAAGCGGCAGTTCGGCTCTGTTGCGGGGGGCGGGCGCTATGATGATTTGGTCAAGCGCTTTACCGGCCAGGAAGTGCCGGCGACGGGTGTATCCATTGGTGTTGATCGCCTGCTGGCGGCGCTGCGCGAAAAGGGCCGCCTGGCCGCGACCCCCACCGGCCCGGTGGTGGTGACGGTGATGGACCGAGACCGCATGGCTGACTATCAGGCCATGGTGGCGGAGCTGCGCAATGCGGGCATCCGCGCCGAGGTCTATCTGGGCAACCCAAAGAACTTTGGCAACCAGCTGAAATATGCGGACAAGCGCAACTCACCCGTCGCGGTGATCGAGGGCGGCGATGAAAAGGCCAATGGGGTTATTCAGATTAAAGATCTGATCCTGGGCGCCAAGATCGCTGAAAGTGCCACTCTGGAAGAGTGGAAAGAACGCCCCAGTCAGTTTGAAGTTCCGCGTGGCGATCTGATCGCCAAGGTACGTGAAATTCTTGAAAGTCAGGGCTAAGCCATGCCGGATCGCTCTTCTACATTGGCGTTGGCCGCACGGCTGCGCATGACCTTTGAGGCCGCAGGGGCTCAGGTGGTGGATCCGCCGCTGTTGCAGCCTGCCGGTACCCTGCTGGATCTGTACGGTGAAGATATCCGGGCGCGGGCCTATGTGACGTCGGATGCGGTGCGTGGCGAACAGATGCTGCGTCCCGATTTCACCCTGCCTGTGGTGCAGATGCACATGCGCGAGGGGGCGGAACCGGCCCGCTATACCTATTCTGGCGAGGTCTTTCGCCGTCAGGAACAGGATCCGGATCGCGCCAGCGAATATCTGCAGGTCGGCTATGAGGTCTTTGAACGCGATGACCCGGCCGGCGCTGATGCCGAGGTCTTTGCGCTGATCGCGCTGCAACTGCGTGGCCTGCCCCTGCGGGCGGCAACCGGTGATATTGGCATCCTGATGGCTGCGGTTCAGGGGCTGGACACCACCGAGGTGCGCAAGGCCGCCCTGATGCGCCATATCTGGCGACCCCGGCGGTTCCGCGCCTTGCTGGATCGCTATGCCGGGCGCAGCCCGGTGCCCGAGGCGCGCCTGAAACTGCTGTCTTCTGAGGGGGTGCTGACTGGATCCGCCCCGGTGCTGGGCAAACGCAGTGAGGCAGAGGTGGATGCGCGGATCGACCTGTTGCGGGCGGATGCTGCTGCGCCGCCGCTGGCCGAAAATGAACTGCTGGCGCTGGAGGCGCTGATGGCGGTGCGTGAAACCGTGCCCTTTGCCCTGGAACAGATGCGCGATATCGCGGTGGATCTGCCGGCCATCACCCCGGCGCTGGATCGTCTGGACACCCGCGTGGCGGCGCTCAAGGCGCGCGGCATCGATATTGATAGCCTGGATTTCGAGGCCTCCTACGGGCGGACTTCAATGGAATATTACGATGGGTTTGTCTTTGGCTTTTATGCCGCAGCGCGCCCTGATCTGCCGCCGATTGCCAGTGGCGGGCGCTATGATGCGCTGACCCGGCAGTTGGGGCAGGACGGCGATATTCCCGCCGTTGGGGGCGTTTTGCGCCCGGATCTGATGCTGATGCTCGAGGAGGGTCAGTCATGAGCCTGAAACTGGGAGTACCGTCCAAGGGGCGGCTGATGGAAAAGACCTTTGATTGGTTTGCCAAGCGGGGCCTGACGCTGTCGCGCACCGGGTCAGAGCGCGAATATGCCGGCGCCATCGAAGGTGTGCCGGGTATGGAACTGGTCTTGCTGTCCGCTGGTGAAATCCCGCGCGAACTGGCGGCGGGGCGGATTCATCTGGGTGTCACAGGCACTGATCTGGTGCAGGAAAAGCTGCCGCTATGGGAACAGCAACTGCAAGAGCTACAGCCGCTGGGCTTTGGCCATGCGGATTTGATCCTGGCGGTGCCGCAATTCTGGATCGATGTGGATACGCTGGGGGATCTGGATGCGGTTGCGGCGTCGTTCCGGCGCCTGCATGGGCATCGGTTGCGCATTGCCACCAAATACCATCGGCTTGTGCGTGAATTCCTGACCGAAGCTGGCGTGGCCGACTACCAACTGGTGGATAGCCAGGGCGCTACCGAAGGCACGGTAAAGAACGAGACTGCCGAAATGGTGGCCGATATCACCTCTACCGGGGAAACCCTGCGCGCCAATCACCTGAAGCTATTGTCGGATGGTCTGGTGCTGCAAAGTCAGGCGACCCTGTGGCGCAGCCGCACGGCGGACTACACGCCCGAGGAACGCCAGACGTTGAAGGCGATGAATACCCTGATCCTCGGCTAGGTCATGGCCGCGCAGTCGGCTGTGCGCGCTGAACAGGGGCAGGGGGCTTCTCCCGTCCGTTGCCCCGGCAATAAATTGCAGGAGCGCCCGTTGGGCCGGGCGCCGCGCTATGGCGCGGCGTTTTCCGTTGCCAAGGCACCTTTGGGGACAGAGGTGCCCTTGTGAAGGGGCTTTGTGTCAGGGAAGGTTCAGGTGGCGCGCCCAGGGTAGAGCCTGCTGCGCAGGGCTGCGGTGCAGTCTTCGCCCTATCTGGCGGAGCAAAGGGAGCGGGCGGAGGTTAGATGACCCCAATTTCGGCCAACGCCTGGGAAAGCTCCAAGGGCAGGGGGACTTCTGCTGCATGGCCTTTGGGTAAATCGGCCGGGCTGTCCTCTGGTTTCAGATACCGCCAGCCCTGAAAGGGGCGTTTGATTGCCGTGTGGGTGCGCAACAGCACTGGATCCAGAACAATGGCGCAGCGGCGCACCCCGTCGTCACCGATGAGTTCATCCAGGCGCAGGATGCGCTGGCGGCATTGAATTTGGCCCTTGATGACCCAATATATTGATCCGCCAGCCAGAATTTCGGCTGCACGTTTGGGCCACATGCGGGTGACATGGCGGGGCAGGCCTTCGGGCAGGCTATGGCGGGTTGTGTCTTGCCAGTCTTGCAGACCCTCAACGCTTTCAGTGCCAACCGAGAGTTTCACCAGATTGATGTAGTTATCCACAGCTTCCCCACAGAGTCGTCCAGAGCGACACCTTTATATAGTGTTCAAATCCTTTTCGCCAGCAAGATATTGTGGTACACTCGGTAATTATTTATCAAGGTTCCGTGTTTTCGACGTTGAGGATCGGCGCCTGCCTGTAGTATCGAAGCCGCCACTTACCTTCCGATGCTGATCAATAGGGAATCACTATATGAGCCGCTTTGCTGCCCCCATCGCCGCACAAATCTGGGATATGAAATACCGTTTCAAGGAAGCGGATGGCACCCCTATTGACGTGACTGTCGAGGACAGCTGGCGCCGGATTGCCCGCGATCTGGCCCGGGCCGAAGACAAGCCCGATGTCTGGGAAGAGAAATTCTATGAGGCGCTGGAAGATTTCAAATATCTGCCCGCAGGCCGCATCACCGCAGGCGCCGGCACGGCGCGTCAGGTGACCCTGTTCAACTGTTTTGTCATGGGCACGGTGCCGGATAGCATGTCGGGGATCTTTGACATGCTGAAGGAAGCGGCGCTGACCATGCAGCAGGGCGGCGGTATCGGCTATGACTTCTCGACCATCCGGCCCCGCGGTGCCGATGTGAAAGGCGTGGCGGCAGATGCCTCTGGGCCGCTGTCCTTCATGGATGTCTGGGATGCCATGTGCCGCACCATCATGTCTGCCGGATCACGCCGCGGCGCGATGATGGCGACCATGCGCTGTGATCACCCGGATGTTGAGGCCTTCATCACCGCAAAATCTGATTCCGCACGGCTGCGTATGTTTAATATGTCTGTGCTGATCAGCGATGATTTCATGGAAGCGGTGAAGGCTGATGGCCCGTGGGAGCTGCAGTTCGATGGCAAGATCTACCACACGGTGCAGGCGCGCGATCTGTGGAACAAGATCATGCAGGCCACCTATGAATATGCCGAACCAGGCGTGATTTTCATCGACCGGATCAACAAGGCCAATAACCTGTCCTATGTTGAGGAAATCTGCGCCACCAACCCCTGTGGCGAGCAGCCGCTGCCACCCTATGGCGCTTGCCTTTTGGGGTCGATCAATATGGCACGGCTGGTATCCAACCCGTTTGAAACCGATGCAGAGCTGAACCAGGCGGCGATGCAGGAGCTGGTCGCCACCGCAGTTCGCATGATGGACAATGTGGTGGATGTGTCCAAGTTCCCGCTGGAAGCCCAGGCAGCCGAAGCACAGGCGAAGCGCCGTATTGGCCTTGGCGTGACCGGTCTGGCCGATGCGCTGCTGATGCTGGGGCTGGAATATGGCACCGACGAAGCGGCGCGTCAGACCGACCGTTGGCTGCACGCGATTGCCCGCGCCGCCTATCTGGCCTCGGTGGATTTGGCCAAGGAAAAGGGTGCCTTCCCGCTGTTCGATGCTGACGCCTATCTGGCGTCGGGCAATATGATGAACATGGATGATGACGTGCGCGATGCCATCCGCGAACATGGGATCCGCAACGCACTGCTGACCTCTATCGCCCCCACAGGCACCATCAGCCTCTATGCGGGCAATGTCTCCTCGGGGATCGAGCCGGTCTTTGCCTACGCATATACCCGCAAGGTGCTGCAGAAAGACGGCAGCCGGACGGAAGAAGAGGTGGTCGATTATGCCGTGCAGATGTACCGCGAGAAATTTGGCGCCGATGCCAAGCTGCCCGGCTATTTTGTCAACGCCCAGACCCTGTCGCCTTCGGCCCATGTCAAAATGCAGGCGGCTGCGCAGAAATGGATCGACAGCTCCATCTCCAAGACCATCAATTGCCCTGAAGACATCAGCTTTGATGATTTCAAGGACGTCTACATGCAGGCCTGGGATCAGGGCTGCAAAGGCTGCACCACCTACCGCCCCAACGATGTGACCGGCTCGGTTCTGTCGGTCTCTGAAAGCGCTGATACCGCCCCCGGTGAGAGTGCCGACGCGCCACAGGGGAGCGATGTGGATGCCAATGGCGCGGAAGTGGTCTACATGTCCGAGCCGCTGGACCGGCCGCAAAGCCTGGAGGGGCACACCTACAAGCTGAAGTGGCCGGATTCGGAACATGCGATCTATCTGACGATCAATGACATCATCATCAGCGATCACCGTCGCCCCTTTGAGGTCTTTATCAATTCCAAGAACATGGAGCACTACGCCTGGACCTTGGCGCTGACCCGGATGATCTCGGCTGTGTTCCGCCGTGGCGGGGATGTCTCCTTTGTGGTGGAAGAGCTGAAGGCGGTCTTTGATCCACGTGGCGGGGCCTGGGTGCAGGGGAAATACATCCCCTCGATCCTGGCGGCCATCGGGGGCGTGATCGAGACCCATCTGGTCAAGACGGGCTTCCTGGAAGGCGAAGGCATGGGGCTGAAATCCGACCCGCAGGCAGAGGTGGTGAGCCTGAACGCCCCGCGCGGCAAACCCTGCCCAAGCTGTGGCCAGTTCGACCTGCAAATGGTGGAAGGCTGCATGACCTGCCGCAGCTGTGGACACTCCAAATGCGGTTAGGTGTTTGATCCCACGGATGTTGTGTAGGACCCACTAAATCTTGTCCATTTCCGGGGTAATTTGTCCATTCCGGCACAGGATTAATGACCACCGGCTGCGCTGCAGTCGGTGGTTTCTTTTTATATCAATGACTTGTTCGTTTGGTGGATTCGCGGCCTGTGATGCGCCGTCGGAGCGTTCCGACCTGGTGGGCGCCGTTGACGGTTGGTCTCGCTTTCGGCATCCCTCAGGGCAAATCCGGCCGGTTTCTTTCCAACATCCCCCTCCAGCAGAGCCTCTGCCCGAGGGCATGGCGCGCTGCGCCAGAAAGGACCTCCATGACGAAGATCAAGTTCATCTATGCCCGCTTCGCTGATCCCGACGAGAACGAGTTCGCGCTCAAGCGCCGCTTTGAGTGGCATCTGCGCAAGCTCCGCGCCCTTCAGGACGGGGTGTCCCCAAAGGTTCCGGGAGACTTTGAAGATGAGTTGCGCTGGAACGAGGATCTCATCGCCGTGCCGCTCTCGGAAAAGGACCGCACAAGGTGCTGCGCCGTGCGCGCCGGGTAATGGGCGCGCGTGCCAAGGCTTTCGGGCTCAGCCATCTCAGCGCGGATGACCGGCGCGCTCTCGAGGTGTTCCGCGGCGGGGCGGACCTGATCGGCATCGTCAACGAACATCGCGCTGATGAAATCGCGGCCGCCATTCATGCCGAGATGCCCTGGATGGCGGCCGCGACTGACTTCCTTTGGAAAGCGATGCGTCGCTCGGTGCGGGTGGGAGAACCCGGATTCCGTCTACCGCCCGTGCTGCTCGATGGCCCGCCGGGGATCGGCAAGAGCGTGTGGTCGCGCGAACTCGGGCGCCACCTCGGGGTGCCGCGCTGTGGCATCGAGGGAACCGCGGAGCAGGCCTCCTTCGTCGTGAACGGCTCGCAACGCGGCTGGGGCTCGGCCTTTCCGGGACGGCCCTTGCAAACCATCGTGCAGAGCCTCTGCGCGAACCCGATCGTGGTAATCGACGAGATCGAGAAGGCCGGGACGCCGACCTCTACCAAGGGGCAGGCCTACGGCATGGCCGACGGGTTGCTGCCGCTGCTGGAACGCTCGTCTGCCGTGGCATGGAAGTGCCCCTATTATCAGGTCGGCTTCGACATGTCATGGATCAGCTGGGTCCTGACCTCGAATAGCCTGAGCACGCTTCCGGCCCCATTCCTGAGCCGTCTGGACATCCTGCGCCTTGCCGGCCCCAACAAAGGGGATCTCATCTCCTTCGCGGAGCGCGAGGGCGCAAGACGGGGGCTGTCTGATGCCGCCCTGGGCGCCATCTGCGAGGTGATCGATCAGATTTCTGAGGCGCATGAGCTCAATTTGCGCCATGTGTCCCGCATGCTGGCCAGAGCCGAGGCCATGGCAAGCAGCCCGCTGTCGCATTGAGTGGTTGATGCGAGCGCGCGCCTTAGATTGGCTTGGGCTATAGCTGCAGCTTGGGCTGACGGCCGCAGAAAGCGGGTGTCGGCCCAAGCGGCATTTGTGCAAGGCGCAAATTTACGCCAGGCGCCGACACAAAGGGCGGGAAGCTGCCGTTCGCCGCGCATGGCACGAACGGCAGCTTCCTGTGTCAGCTTGCGTCCTTGAACTCGGCGTATTCGCCTCGGACTTGGACAGTTACGGTGACATCAGAGCCATCGCGATTGCGCCAGAACCAGCCATGCTCGCCATTTAAGGCGGCGACGATCTGACCTTCATTGCCTGTTGATCCGCGTCCCTTTTCATAGGTCACGGATTTGCCACCACCGTGGCCATGCAAGTCGAAGTTGACGCGCCCGCCTTCGACCAGCATTCGGTATTCCACCGTTTGACCCTCTTCCATGACCAGCTTCCACTCGGCACTGTCACCGGGTGCCAGCGTGAAAGTGGTTTCGTCGCGCCAGATTTCAGCTTCCTGCGCGTGTGCAGCGCCGACAAAGAGCCCGAAGATGTCGTTCATCAAGCTCGACTCTTCCTGTCCCTCAAGCTCCAATAGCCTGTCTGCTTCGGCCTCTTCCGCAAGCTGGGTCTTGATCTCGCCCATTTCGGTCAGGCCGATCACGCCACCAATCCCCGTCGGGTCGATGTTGTATTCTGCGGGAAGCACGACAGTCACAAGGATCGCAACCGCGCTGGCCGCCGCAATGGCGGTGGAACGGATGAGCTGCGCAGAGCTTGGCAACTCATCAAGGCTTGGTTTTTCTGCGTTAAACATTTTACTCTCCTAAGGTCTCAGGTGGCTATAAAGTAGCCGGTGATTTGCAAACCCATGAGGATGAATCCCATGGACATCATGACGACATTGGCTGTGTAGGCTTGGCTGAAAAACTTCGGGGATTTCCGCCAATAGCCCATGACGATGAGGATGACGGCAAGCGCCATCAGCTGGCCCAGTTCGACGCCGACGTTGAACGCCAGAAGATTGGCCAATAGCCCGTCCGAGGCGATCTCGTAGTCGAGGATCTTGGTGGCAAGGCCCGTGCCATGGAAAAAACCGAAGATCAGCGTAGCGACCTTGGTGTTGGGTTGAACACCGAACCAGCGCTGATAGGCCCCCAGATTGTCGAGTGCCTTGTAGACGACTGAAAGGCCGATAATGGCATCTACAATATACGCGTTGATGCCCCAGCCGAACCAGACACCGGCAAGCATCGTGGTCGAGTGACCAACCGCGAAAATGCTGACATAGATACCCACGTCCTTCATCCGGTAAAGAAAGAAGACAACGCCGAGCAGGAACAGGATGTGGTCATATCCGGTCACCATGTGTTTGGCACCGAGGTACATGAAGGGGATGATGTTCACTCCCCAGATTTCCTGGATGTAACCTGCGTCGCCTTCGGTGACATTATGGGCAAGCGCATGGCCCGCACTCAGAAAGAGTGCCGACAGCGTGATTAAGGACAGGATCACGACCCGGCTTATGCCGGGATCGGTCCAGTCCCGATGGACTGTATTCATGGATTGAACTCCGTATGTGTGTTGTTGATCGCGAAATGCACACCAATGGCGTGCAGTCGATCAAGCGCGCGGAGGTCGTTCGATCAGATATACCTGTAGCGGATCAGAGGTGTCTGAACCCAGTCGCCACGCAGTTTTGTAGATATCGAGTAGCTGCGGCGACAGATCAGGGCGCGGCACGACGGCCTGACTGTGATCGTGATCGACGCTGTCGTGGCTGTGCCCGTGCATTGCCCAGGCGAGGTCTTCTTCCAGACCATGCGAATGCCCGTGCTCGGCAATCATTTCCGCGTGATCCTGAAACACATCGAGGATGGCGGGCGTATGAGAGGTCGTTGGCACCACCGACCAGACTGTCACGGCCGCACAGAGCATCATTACCAATACGGCCTTTCTGATTGTCCGTAAGGTTGTCATTGCTCTGGCTGCCCATTCTTCTCTTTCACGACTTCGTCTTGCCTTATCCCCCGGGGGAGGATAAGAGCCTCTTATGTCAAAACCCCATATCCATGCAAGTCATCCCGCCCTTATCGCTCGGCTGAAACGCGCTGATGGCCACTTGCGCGCCGTGATCGCGATGATCGAGGACGGTAAGCCTTGCCTTCAGATCGCCCAGCAGATGCAGGCTGTCGAAAAGGCAATAACAAACGCCAAACGGGCATTGATCCACGACCATATGGATCATTGCCTGGATGCCGAAGACCCCGCAACAGATCTCGCTGAGCTGCGAACGATCGCCCGATATCTCTGAGGTCCTCCATGTTCGACATCCTTTCCGACCGCACCTATCGCCATCTGTTTCTGGCGCAGGTCGTGGCTCTTCTGGGAACCGGTCTTGCGACTGTCGCACTCGGCTTGCTTGCATTCGATCTTGCCGGCGATGGTGCTGCGATGGTGCTTGGCACGGTCTTCACCATCAAGATGGTGGCCTATGTGGGTATCGCGCCTGTTGCGGGGGCCTTTGCTGATCGCGTGCCGCGCCGCGCGTTTTTGGTGTCACTCGATCTGGTGCGTGCTGGTGTGGCACTGGCACTGCCTTTTGTGACCGAGGTCTGGCAGGTCTATATCTTGATCTTCCTGCTGCAATCCGCTTCTGCCGCCTTCACCCCGACCTTTCAAGCGACGATCCCGGACGTTCTGCCAGAAGAGGCACGTTATACCCGTGCGCTGTCACTGTCGCGGCTGGCCTACGATCTGGAAAACATCATCAGCCCAACCCTGGCAGCACTTCTGCTCGCGGTGATGTCTTACAACTCGCTTTTCCTTGGCACCGTTGTTGGGTTTACTGCCTCGGCTTTTCTGGTTGTATCGGTGCTTCTGCCAAGTCCTAAGGCCTCCGAGCCGCGGGGCATCTATGACCGGACGACACGTGGTATCCGCATCTATCTTGCCACACCCCGCCTTCGCGGGCTTCTGGCGCTGAACCTCGCGGCTGCAGCGGCGGGGGCAATGGTGCTGGTCAACACTGTCGTTCTGGTGCGCGGATCGCTTGGCCTGTCAGAAAGCGCGCTGGCCTGGACGATGTTTGCCTTCGGCGCGGGTTCCATGGCTGCTGCTCTGATCCTCCCGCGCATCCTGGATACCCTGCCGGACCGGCCGGTAATGTTCTGCGGCGCTGCCTTGATGGTCGTAACTCTGTTCGGGATGGGAGTGACGACCCTTGCAACCGGACTTGGCTGGCCGACCCTTCTTGGGGCGTGGTTACTGGTGGGCCTTGGATACTCTGCCGTCCTCACCCCTTCCGGCCGGTTGTTGCGCCGTTCCGCCCATGCCGTGGACCGTCCCGCGCTATTCGCCGCGCAATTCGCCCTCTCCCATGCCTGTTGGTTGGTGACCTATCCGCTGTCGGGCTGGCTGTTGACTGTCTATGGCGTCGTTCCAGCGCTTATGGGCCTCGCGCTCCTGGCTGCCGCTGGCATGCTTGCTGCGCTGAAGCTATGGCCCTCTGGCGATCCCGTCGAACTTGAACACACCCACGATAACCTGCCACTCGATCATCCCCATCTGAAGGGACACCGCAGACACAGCCACCCGCTGGTTATCGACGAAAGCCATCCTCGATGGGCCACCCATTTCTAAACGTTGCGCCCCACAGACAAGGCAGGGAAAATTCCGCTTCAATTTATCGAGACGCTGATACCCGTTCTAAGGCCAGTACCGGTCAAATTGGATTGGGAGCGGACCTTCGTTGCAGCGAGTATGGGGGTCCGCTCTGGGCCGAACCCGCTAAACAACACGCATCGTATGGCATTGTCCGATTTTCACCGCTGCCAGTATCGGTCGCCCTGAGACGTTGGGTTGCCTAAAACTGTTAGTCGCTTGGCGGACTTCTTTCCTCCAAACGGAAAGCTGTTCGCAAATGCCAAGGCAGCCTCTTGTGTGGCAAAGGTGTAGGCCAAGCCCGGATTTCCAGTTGTACTAAAACCACCTTTTCGCCAGGTCGCGTAACTCGATCCGCTTCTGCCGCGCCCCACAAGCCCTACCCAAGGATGTTGTTCATCGTGGTCTCGGGTTCCACCAAGCTGTTCTGGAAGTGGTAGCTCACTGCTCATCTGGTTTGCCTTTTTTCTTGGTTTGAAATGGTAAGATCTCTGGAAAACAATTTATATGTGTTCACTCTGGTAATGGAAGACAAGGCTCGCCCGTCTCTGTAGTAGACAAATGTGGTGCCATCCGTATTGCGTTCGCAGCGAATGGTGGCAAAGCGGGCTGCGACTGCAGCATCCCAGTGTGACGTCGAGAGTCCGCAATGGGCCGGGTCCGTTTACGATGGCAATTGGTGGAGCAGATTGTAGGATCAACCGAAACCTTCGGAGGTGCTTCCTGGTGAAATCGCGTAAAGATTGGGAAATTGTGCGTTGGGAATTCGTGAAGGCTGTTGCGAACAATGACTTCACGCGGGTCGTCGGGCTGATACCTATAGCCGGTTACCTGATCCTGTTTAACGATGAGATCGCTGGGATGCTTTCGTTTGATGCACTAGCAGGCGTTGGGGGAGCAGAGAGATCCCCCTTCCTCTTGGACGGTCTAACCAAGCTTCGGTTGGTGTTCTTCGGCAGCCTGCTCGTGCTTGGCTCATTCGTGACATTCCGAGTGTTCCGTCCAGAGGTTCTGGAAACCGCCAAAAACGACTTAGATTTTTCTGAACTAGTAAGGCAGAGATACAGCGTCTACGAGCTCGCCCATATGGAAGAGCGCGTTTATTCTGAGTCGTGGATCGAACGAACGGAGGCATTTTGGATAGTGTTGGGTGCGCCGCGTGCCAAGAAGCCTGTGGTTTCAGGTTATAGGCCAGACGTCAGAGCCCATATGTTCTCCAAGCATGGCGACTACATAGGCTACCTCGCCAGAGAATGGTGGGTTGGTATGATGCACACCTATAAGCCCGCGCGAATAATCTCCCTGGTGTTTGGATCTCTGGGGTATTTCATGCTGGCAGTTCCCACGATGGACATCGCTCAGGCTGTTCTGCGGCACATATTCATCCGCTAGTGTGCGGTCGCAGCGAAGGTCCGGTCTGACGGGCTGCGCTGCGGCCTGATGAGCGAATAGTCAATGTCCGCAGAGGGCCGGGAGCATCGGCCGCTGCTGCTTACCAGGCGACCGATCCGCGGCGTTGCCGCATGACTGCTCCGCGCCCAGGTTGACTGATGATCCACGCGCATTGAGGGCGCCCGTAGAATGAGCTACCACACCTTAAACGATGCCGGAGGGAAGAATGTTCAATTTGATTGTTTCAGGACGAGTGGAAAATGACCGTCGCGGCTTCATTACGGCCGAACGGGTGTTTGGATATACGACCGATGAGGTCAAGAACCAGTTTATGAACGACAAGAGTATTGATTTTCAATCCGTTTTGAAATTCCCCACACTTCTGATGGAGGAAGGCAGGGGCGACGAGGTGGCGCGTATTGCTTGGCTCTCGCGGGTGACGCGGAAAGGCTCCGACTACCAGCTTGACTACACCATTGATCCTGATTTGCCCAAGATAACCAATGCCGACATTGATACGCTTCAATCTGAACTTGATATGCACGATTGGGAGCTGGGCACCAATCACTGGGCGATTAAAGACGTTGACCTTTTCGAGGTTTTATTTCGCAAATCGACCGGGAAGCGAGTTGCTCCGACTGTATTCCAGTTGAATGAAAAACCAATCAATCCGAAACTCGTGTCGTTCATGATGCCTTTTTCGGGGCAGTTTACATCGGTCTATCATGACGTAAAGGCCGCCCTTGAAGCAGACGGCTACCAGTGCCAGCGAGCAGATGATATGTGGGTTCACGCCCACATCATGACTGACATCATTGAGTTGATTTGCACCTCGGCGGTTATCGTCTGCGATCTGTCAGGCAAGAACCCCAACGTATTTTACGAGGCCGGAATTGCCCACACACTCGGGAAAGAGGTTGTGCTGATTACTCAGTCTCACGATGATGTCCCCTTCGACCTGCGCCCGATCCGCTATCTGGATTACTTGAACAACGGGGAAGGCCGAGCCAAGCTCGCGAAGGACATTCTTGCTCGTGTCCAGGCCGTCACAAATCCCTAAAAGACCTTCCCCGACCGTGCCTTCATGTTCGACTGAGCACACAAGCTCATCGAACTAAATACGAGGTTGCCGCGAACGGCATCTCTGTCTGCTCACCGGACCTTGCCGATGGCCTGGATGCTGCACCACCTCTCTAAAGTCCGCTTCTGGGATGCGCTGACCGGCTGACGAATGTCTGGTTAGGGCCGAGACCCGACATTGATGGCGCTGCGTCGCTCAACCGTAGAGCACCCGTTCGGCACAATCAAAGCCTGGATGGGTGCGACGCACTTCCGGATGCGCACGCTCAAGAATGTCCGCACCGAGATGGCATTCCATGTCCTCGCCTACAAGATCAAGAGGATGATCAATCTGATCGGGGTGCGTGGGCTTCTTGCCGCAATTCCGGTCTGATCAGGGGCGCTCAGCTCAAATCGCGCCCAATTAATCGCCACAAAAGCACAGATTCAGCGCCCTCCGGCGCACAAGGTGCCACAATGGTCAAAAATCCGGGTGCTTCCACAAAATCAACCGAAAAATCCTCTTCGTCGAGAAATCAAGCGAGTTTCCACACGCCCTCGGCTGGCTGCAGCCATTTGGAGATCAACCCCACGCCCATCTATGCTACGCTGCTTTTGCCGCCAAGTGTTGATTGTCACTGAGAACTGACCCGGTATTTTCACCGAGATTTGACCCACCTTCAGTTATGCGCTGTAGTTTATGATGTGTGACCTGAGCCCCAAGTTTCCTCCACCTAGCGGAGAGTCCTTGGGGTTGGTTTGATGGCCCTACGCGGCCAGTTTGTCCATCGTTCTTTTCTCAGCAAATTCTCTGGGCGTCAGGTTTCC
>NZ_JARJEF010000177.1 GCF_029697505.1 Pseudophaeobacter profundi
TCCCCCTCAAATTCAATTAACTAATATTGATCCAATATAAGGAAGAGCTGATAATAAATTAGTAATTACAGTTGCCCCTCAAAATGATATTTGACCCCATGGCAGAACATATCCTAAGAATGCTGTTGCTATAGTAGTTAATATAATAATGATACCTATATTTCATGTTTTTATTAAGTGGTATGATCCATAATATATTCCTCGTCCAACGTGTAAATATATTCTAATGAAAAATAATGAGGCACCATTTGAATGAATATTACGTATAAGTCAACCATAATTAACATCTCTT
>NZ_JARJEF010000178.1 GCF_029697505.1 Pseudophaeobacter profundi
CTTGTTGATACCTCTGCCCAAGATCAGCAGCTTGGCCACACATTCATCGTTGACTTGTCTCTCCGATATCTTGACCAACATCCCGTTGACTGACGAGACGGTGTTGCTGCTGGCAAAAGTCGAATGTCGACTCTGCACATCAGGGGCAGTAGCGCCGGCCGCGTCTGGTGACGTCACATCAGTGGTCGGAGCGCCTTCCTCAGGTGCGGGGGCAGATCCCCCCAGCGTGACGCAGCAGACCAGGGCTACCAAGAGTGTCGCTGGAGCGTTCATGTTGGCTGTTGGCTAGGTG
>NZ_JARJEF010000179.1 GCF_029697505.1 Pseudophaeobacter profundi
CGCCTCCTTGCCTCGCTTTGTCTTGTGTGGGATCATACCTCTGATTGTCCTGTAGAGGATTGCACTGGGTGCCCTGAAGTGGAAGGGGCCACGAGCAGGATTGACATTGCAGCGTTTTCGCAAAAACGCCAAGTACTTCAATTTACTCCTAAAGAAGTTACCAGAAATGTTGATCTGTTCTGTCCTCACGACAACTACCTTGTTGCCCTGTAGGATGGTTTTGGCCACGATGGCAGCAAGGCGGCCCAACAAGTGGCCTCGCCCATCAATGAGAATCGCCTTCTCACTAAAT
>NZ_JARJEF010000180.1 GCF_029697505.1 Pseudophaeobacter profundi
GTCATCATCTCCCCCCTTCATGTACTCACTTCGGCCCATTGCCTCCAAGATTACACCAAGTCCGCATACTTTGTACGAGTTGGTGATTTTGATGCTGAAGTACCTGAAGGAACTGACCAAGAATATGACATAGAATCTACATATGTTCATGAAGACTATGATAAAGGCCGCCATTTGAGTAATGACATAGCCCTGATAAAACTGAAAGGCACGGGTCTGCGTTTCAGTAGCTATGTGCGAGCAGTATGTCTCCCCCCACCACCCACTGCTTATGTTGCTGGCACTAACTGC
>NZ_JARJEF010000181.1 GCF_029697505.1 Pseudophaeobacter profundi
TTCACTTTTCCTGCTCTCTTGCAGAAATGTGATTTAATGAAAGTAAAAACAAGTTAATAAAAGCATTTGTAGTTTGGCCTCAAGTTGTCCTTCCTTGATTAAGCTGTATTTTGATTGTGAATAAAGCAACGTAACGTCCTTTATGGCATTTAATAAGTGAACCCTGTTGACTTTAAAAGAGAATTTTGTTCAAATTTTGTTATAGAAAATTATAATTGTGTATGATTTAACATATAGATACTGTGAAATAAAACTGCAGAGTCAAAACTGAGCAAAAAAAATTGTACATAA
>NZ_JARJEF010000182.1 GCF_029697505.1 Pseudophaeobacter profundi
GTGGATGACTGGTGTTGGCTCAACTGGCTGCTCTGTGAGACGGCGCTGCTGAGAGGCCTCATGTAGACTGTCCTGGATCCATTGACCAGAGCAGTCCTTGCAGCAGGGGCGATGATTTTGGCAATGGAGTACATCTTGAAGGTTTAGGATTTTGAGTTCTAAAACAATAAAAAGTACTGTTATTCGATCGAAGAATCGAAGTCGGATAATACTGTAGGCTAGCCTAGTTTAATGAATCTAGAGAAAAGAGAAACCGTGAGTGTGGCAAGTAACTTACTCACAATATAAAT
>NZ_JARJEF010000183.1 GCF_029697505.1 Pseudophaeobacter profundi
TAGAGATGGTAGGCCTTGGCGTGAGCCAGCAGCATCGTATGACATGCGAGGTATTCCCCGACTCCATGCATTTCTAGACCAGGAGCCAACAACGGGTATACGGGGAGAGACCTTCCGTATCCAAAACTTGAGAACAGTCTTGGCTCATTGATTGTACACCAGTACTTCACCCTGTCACCAAAGTTGTCAAAGAGTATCTTGGCATAGTCTTGGAAGTAGTCTGCTATGACAGGGTTGGGCCACCCTCCCAGGTCTTGCAGAGCTTGGGGCGTGTCCCAGTGGAACATTG
>NZ_JARJEF010000184.1 GCF_029697505.1 Pseudophaeobacter profundi
GCCTCCTCAGGGCAGCTGGGAATGCGGAACCCCTGAGTGCCCTGGAACCACTGGGGGCCCTGGAATCCCTGAGGGCCCTGGAACCCCTGAGGGCTCTGGAACCCCTGGGGGCCCTGGCACCCCGGCGGGCCCTGGAACCCCTGGGGGCCCTGGAACCCCTGAGGGCCCTGCGGTCGTCCCCCGTTCCCTCCGTGCTCGTGGCCTTACCAACAACCGTTGCTGTGGTGCGGCTTGTGCCAGGTGTACGGACTGGGTTCCTCGGGCTCCTGTCGACCCTGCGGAGCTCCC
>NZ_JARJEF010000185.1 GCF_029697505.1 Pseudophaeobacter profundi
TCAAAACCTACTGTTTCTTTCAAATAATATATGAATTGTGTTACAACATAACTTCATATTTAGAATGCAGTTTTAAACAAAATGTTATCAATATGTACACATACTTTCTTTTTGAAGAAACAATGAACACTTAAAAAGTGGTACATTACGATTGAACCTTGAGCCTCGAGCAGTGTCAAGCAAGAATATGATAATGTTTACGATAACAAGAATACAAGTGTCATTTTTCGCCTGCAGTGGCAACACTGCTAGTGATCGTAGGTCCCCAGGAACGCTCCACAGCTTG
>NZ_JARJEF010000186.1 GCF_029697505.1 Pseudophaeobacter profundi
GTTGCCTATATATGTTTACTTTTACTAGTTTTCTGTGCTTTTACGGTAGTAATAAAATTTGTTGTAGAAATTATAAAACTTTTGTTGTAGTTTATTTACTGAATTTGTTTGTTATGTGTTTAGTCTATAAAAAATCAATGTTTTTGTAATAAAAGATAATATTTACGAATATTGTTTTATACGCACAATATTTTTATGATATATGATTGTATACATGTTTAGTGTTTGTAAAAAGTTAGAAAAGTTATTTTTATGTCGAAAATAGTGTTGATAAATTATATTTTCG
>NZ_JARJEF010000018.1 GCF_029697505.1 Pseudophaeobacter profundi
AGCTTCCTGCTCCTTGATCATTTGGATGATCTGTTCGTCCGTGAATCTCGTCTTCATTTGTCCGTCCTTCGGTTGGGCGGACTCTACACAAAACTGGAGGAAATTCAGGGGCTCAGGTCACTTCGACCTTATCTTCGTTCACTTTTTACTGACTTCCTGCACTGTGGCGCTGCGAAATGCGGCGTGGGGTTGCAGAGCGTTCACTACGACCGTGCGCCGGACTTCGTTGATTCTGGCTAACTGGTCCTCGATGAGGAAATGATCATCAGACCGGGGAAATGGGTTCCTGTTTTCTCAACAATTCATTGGCTTCAAATCCGGTGGTCGGGCTCCGTGGCTGCTTCAACGATCGCCAGAACATCGAAGGGGTCAAAGCCGATGGCCCGGGCGAGGACGACCAGTTCGACGACGTCGACCCGGCGCTGGCCGCTTTCAATGCGCGCCACGAGGGATTGATGGCACTTGAGCTTGACCGCCAAGTCCTCCTGACCGAGGCCCGCTTTGATGCGCGCGTCGACCAACGCCTGGCAGAGTGCCACCTGTCCCTTGCTTCTGATTGTCTTTGCCACGCGTCACATACCTTTTGTGACGTCGCTAGCGGATGAAATCTGTTATCTAAAAAGTAGATATATGAGGGTGTTATCGGCGTCTGGTTTCCATGGGCTGCAAGTCTGATGCTCCCGAGGTTGCCCATCAATCCCCTACCAATTGCAGAAATCGGCCGTAGTCCTCACTGACCTCCCTCGCTTCCTCGAACGCGCGGGCCCGTTCACCGTCGAGGCAACGGAAGTAGCTCTGGATATCCTGAATGTAATCTTCGAAGTCGCCGCGGATGATATCCGCATAGTCCCGCGCCGCCTGCGAATCGCTTGGCAGGAAAGGACGGGCCGGGGCGAAGCAGGATTCCGCCAAAACCGGCCCGGGAACGCAGATTAGAAGGATCATAGCTTGCAATGGGAGCAGGCATGTCAACCTTGGGTTTCTCAAACCTGTTATCTCCTTGATCGCAGACACTGGCCGTGACTAGTGTTTGCGTGACCAAACTACAGCTAAAGCACGATATTACATCTTGCGGTTGATAGTATACTATCGTAACTCTGGGCTTCAAGTGGGAATGCCTGGGGTCGCGCCATTGGAGAAAGCGTGAGCCGGGCCATGAACTGGGACATCGAAGCACCAAATGTGGTTACGGAAGCCAGGTTCCGCGAGCTCGTGGAAAGCGGCTATAGCGCAGAAATCCTGTGCCAGGAGTCGGCACATAAGAAAGGCCCCAGCTATTACGGGGTCTGGATCATGCGCGTTGTCTCTGATGACGGGGTGGAAAAGCTCCTGGTCACCGCCCGCACGCGGACGACCTACAACGATATCAAGATCCGCGAGTTCAAGACGATCTCCGGCGTGGTGTCTTTCTTCATTGGCCTTGGTTTTGCGCATGTCGACCTGCCGCTTGAGGCGGGGACAAGCCGTACGCACAAACTTGCGCCGCCAGACAAAGCCCCATCAGACAAGGACGCTGGCAGCTAACCTCGTCTGTCTCTGGCTGGTCGCAGCACCTGCCTCAGCTCAAATGGTCCTGGTCATGGAGAGCGACGGCTCCCTGATCCCGTCACGCTCCCAAAGCAGCTTTGCTCGAAACTACAATGACGGGATTGGTCAGGGTTCGGCCTCCGATGGGATCGCGATCTTCGGCGAGGTAGAGGCCGAGCAAGAGGGCGTCCAAGTCGCGGCCCTTGCCCGCCCGACTCCCCTGCCCCGCGCCGATGTCCTCTCCGGGATTCAGACCACGGCCTTGCGCTATGCCGGCCATCCCGGCCTGCGTCGCGCGGGGCTTTCCGTGACGGATTGGCTGGCTCTCTATCGGGCGAATATCGAGGTTGAGAGCGCCTACCGGCAGGATGCGATCTCACACGCGGGCGCCATTGGCCTTGGTCAGCTTATGCCCGACACCGCGCGCGACCTCGGCGTCGACCCGCGCGATCCACAACAGAACCTCGACGGTTCCGCTCGCTACCTCGCGATGATGCTGGAAAGCTTCGGCGATCCGCATCTGGCGCTTGCCGCCTACAACGCTGGGCCGGAAGCAGTGCGCCAACACGGTGGCATTCCCCCTTACCGAGAAACCCAGAACCACGTGGCCCGCGTCATGGCCGTTGTGGCCCGATTGGAAGGATCAAATTCATGAGACAGATTTCAAACCTCTTTGTCGCCTCGCTGGCACTATCCCTGCTCATTGCCGAGCCCGCACTTGCACAGAGCATCGATCTCTCCCCGATCCAAAGCCTGTTGCAGGGCATTGTCGATGCGCTGACCGGACCTCTTGGTGTGGTCATCGCCACACTCGCGGTCCTCGGCGTTTTCTTGAGCTGGTTCTTCAACATCATCGATCTGCGCCAGGCGCTTTGGGTGCTTGTCGGGATCGCCGGTGTCGCCGCCGCCCCCACCATCGTTGCCGCGGTCTTTGCCGGTGGCTGAGCGCGCGCCTCTCTTCCTCGGCCTCGTGCGCCCGCCGAAGCTTCTGGGCCTGCCCATCATGTACGCGATGGTCTGGCTCTTCGGTTCGGTGCTCTTGTTCGTCTGGGTCCAGCACATCGCGGTGCTGGGTTTCGCCGCCCTGCTCTATCCCGTGCTCTGGAAGGCCGCCGATTGGGACCCGCGTTTTATCGACGTGATGATGACCGCGCTGCAGGAGACGCCACCCACGCGAAACCGCAGCATCCATGGCGGGGACAGCTATGCCCCGTGATGACACCCGTGATGCTGCGCTCGACCCCCGCACAATGACGCCGGATTGGTATGCGCGCGAGACCCGCCTCGCGCATATGCTGCCCTATGTGAGCCTCGTTGACGACCAGACCGTGCGGACCCGGGTGAATGAACTCTTCCGCTGCATCCGGCTCGAGGGGATCAACAGCTACACGACGGACGATGCCTATCTCGACAAGGTGACAGCGCTTTTTGCCCGCATCATCGCGCAGCTTGGGCCGGAATTCAGCTATTACGTCCACAAGGTCTCCAAGGCCATCAAACCTGATCTCGACCCCATCCGTGAGGACAGCTTCGCGGGCGAGGTGGACCGGCGCTGGCGCGCAAAACTCGAGACCAGCGGGCTCCGCGACAAAACACTGACGCTCACCGTCATTCACCGCCCGCCCCCCAAAAGCCTACTGCCGTTTCTCAGCCGCAGCGCGCCCGATCGGTTGAAGGAGGAAACCCGCAAGCGCCTGCAGCGCCTCGGCGAGGCCGTGAACGTCTTCCTCTCGGGGCTCACCGAGCTCAAGCCGCGCCTGCTGTCAGCCGCATCGGGGGAATTGGTGGGGTTTCTGGGCGCGCTCAACACGGGAACAGAGCTGCCGCTCTACCCGGCAAACACCTACGGCTTTTTGTCCTTCAACGTCGCCAATACCCGCGTGACGTTTCATGGCGATCATTTCGAGCTTTCCGAAGGCGTTGTGGGCCATCGCTACGGCAAAAGTTTCACCATCGGGGAATACTCGGAAGGCACCTCCTGCACCATGTTCGACATGCTGAACCTGCCGGTCGACATGATCGTCACGCATTCCTTCACCCCGATCAATTCGAACCTCATGGCGGGCCGCATCAAACGGCAAAAGCGCCAGATGCAGGCCAGCCAGGACGCGGCCCTCTCGCTCCTAGAAGCCCTCGATATCGCCGCCGATGATCTCGAGGCCAAGCGCCAAAGCTTCGGCGAACACCACATGGTCGTGACGCTCTTTTGCGACACGCTCGAAGAACTGCAAACCCTCAGCGCCGAGATCGTGAACGCCGCCGCAACCGAAGGCGTGAAGATGATTGGCGAGCGGGTCGCGGCCAAGGCGCATTACCTCAGCCAGCACCCCGGCAACCAGCCAAAGCGCGTCCGCGCCAGCGCCGTCACCAACCGCAACTTCGCGGATTTTGCGGCCTTCCACCGGACACAGCTCGGCAAACCTGCAGCACTTACCCCCTGGGGCCGGGTCGTCACATATTTGCCCACGCCGGAGCAGAGCGCCTACCGGTTTTCCTATCACGAGCAGGGCTCGCCTGACAAAGAACCGACCAGCGGCCATACCCTGATCATGGGGCGGCCCGGGTCCGGCAAATCGGTGCTGTCAGCCTTTCTGATGACCCAGGCCCGTCGCGCAGGGGCGCGGATCTTCGTCTTTGATTACCGTCTTGGCATGGAGATGGCGGTGCGCGCCAATGGCGGGCGCTACGCGTCTCTGAACGCCGGCCAGCCCACGGGTCTCAACCCGCTCTGGACAGAGACCGATGCCCGCGGCACCGCCTGGCTCTCGGACTGGCTTACGACCTTGCTCTACCGCGACGACAAGCCTCTGACGCCGGCACAGACCAACCGCATCCAGGAAGTCGTGCGCCAGAATGCCCAGGCCACCAACCCGGCCCTGCGGAACTGGCGGGATTTCGCATCGCTGTTCGTCTCCACCGATGATGGCGGCGATCTGCACCAGCGACTGCTCGAGTGGACCGAGGACGGCCGCTATGGCTGGATCTTCGGGCAGAGCCTCGAGGACACGTTCTCGCTCAAGGGCGATGTCGTTGGCTTCGATCTCACTGGCATTCTCGACAGCGAGGCCGACAAGGAGCGGATGGCGGTCCTTTCCTATCTCTTCCGGCGGGTCGAACGCGAGATCGAGGATCGCCGCCCCACCATCATCGTGATCGACGAGGCCTGGAAGGCCCTCGATAACGCGTATTTCGCCGAACGGCTGTCGAACTGGCTGGTGACCGCGCGCAAGCAGAACACCGTCGCGGTGATGATGACGCAATACGCGAGCCAGCTCGAGCGCACCCGGACCGGCAAGACCATCGTCGAAGCCGTTCCGACGCAGATCCTGCTCCCCAATATCCGCGCGCAGCCTGCGGATTACGCCATGCTGAACCTCACGGAGAAGGAGCTCGACGTCCTTCTCAACACGGGCAGCAACAGCCGCCTCGCACTGATCCGCGACGATCAGGGCTCAATCGTCGTCGATGCCGATCTGAGCGCCCTTGGGCCCAATCTCACCATCCTTGGTGGCATGGAAAAGGGCGAAGCGCTTGTCGGCGCCGATTACCGCACCCGCCCAGATTTTTGGAGGCTTTCATGATCCGTATTCTTGTCGCTTTGGCTGCGCTCGGCGCTTTAGCCTCCTGCGCCCAGTACCAGGAACCGCAGGCCAATTGCTTCACCTTCCTAGCCTCGACAGCCCCTGTCGCGCCTGATTGCACCTTCACGCCTCTCGATGCGCCGGAGGGCGACATTGAAGTCTAGCCTGCCTCATATCCTCGCATTTTGCTTGCTGCCCGGTCTCGGATTCGCCCAAGGCGTGCCGACCAATGACAGTGGGCTGACCGCGCGTGACATCGTCGAGACCGGCGATCGCGAGGCTGACTTGGCCGTTCAGTCGGACAAGCTTGCCGTGCGCGAACTCATTGCCGAGATCGAACGGGAGCAGCTGGAAACCCTGCAACGCATCCTTGATGCCCAGACCAGCTTCGGCGGTCAGGGCTTGCCAGCTATGGTCTCGGGGCTGGAAAGCGGCAGCGGGGATCCGGCCCGGTCAGTCGAGGCGGTCTATGGCACGGGCGAGATCGATCCCAATCCCGGCGGTGAACAGATGTTTGGGGATGCGTCTGAGACCATCGAGCAGCTCATCATCCGCGTGGCTCAGGAGACCAGTGGCTTTGCGGGTGTTGGCCGCGCGGGTCTTTCCCCCGTCCAATGGCGCGCGCTGCTGCAAGCGCTGATCTGGCAGGAGAGCCGGTTTACGATTGGGGCACGGTCTCCCGTCGGCGCCTATGGTCTCACCCAGATCATGCCGGGCACGGCCAGCGATCTGGGCATCAACCCGGAATATTACGACAGCCCCTACCTTCAGGTGCATGGCGGCGCGCGCTATCTCGCGACCCAGCTCAACACATTCGATGGCAACATCATCAACGCCCTCGCGGCCTATAACGCCGGACCCGGCCGGGTCTTCGAGTATGGCGGCGTTCCGCCCTTTCGCGAGACCCAGCACTACGTCCAGGTGATCCCCGAACGCTACAATCTCTATCTGACCCGTATCGGCGGGATCGATGCGCTCGGCACGATCGATCCGGCCCTTCTCGCCAATGCCAACCTCTCACTCACGGGTCATGGGGCGGCCTTTTATGGCAGCAACTCACCAGCCGCGATCCGCCAAGCCGCCCTGCGTATTGCGGATATCGTCGAGCGGATTTCCGATACAGAGGACGTGCAGGAAAGCATCGCGCTCAACACCTATGCGCGCGCCGAACTGGTGCGCCTCGTCTCCGCCCGCATAAGGCTTCAGGCAGCCCGCACCCGTGTCCTTTCTGCCGAGGAGCTGGCCCAGGCCAGCGCCCGCATGGCCGAAGGCGCGTTCATGGATTTTACGATCAGGGAGATTGAATGATGAGACGGAAGTTTCTGAGAGCGGCCTTGGCCACAACGCTTGGAATTGGCCTGCATCTGGGAGCCCTCTCCCCTGCCGCAGCGCAAGGCGTGCCCGTCGTCGATACCCAGAACATCGCGCAAAACATCCAGCAGCTCCGGCAGATGATCGAGGACGAGATTCTGCAAAACGAGCAGCTGACGCAGCTCCGCGAACAGCTTGCCACACTCACGGACCAACTCGCGGAGCTGCAAAGAACCTACGAGGCCCTCACCCGCCTCGCCGAGCTTCCAGAAATCATCCGGACGGAAATGGAAGACGAGTTGAACGGTCTGCTCGACCAGGAGTTCGGGGACATCCTTGCGACGATTGAGGCGATCAAGACGGGGGATTTCTCCGGCCTGTCCGGTTCTGGCGCAGGCGAGATCGAAACCCAGATGGACCGGGTGCTGGCCGACCTCGGTTTTGACGAGGACACCCTCTCGGAAATGGCCACGAGCGGCAATGCAGGCGCGAACCGCGTGGCCACGCAGGCAACAACCGGCGCACTCGTCTCAGCCGCCGCCCAAAACAGCTATGAGGACGCTGGCCAATCGCTTGAGCGGGTAGACCGCCTTGTCGGGCTCATCGACGACATGGAAGAGCTCAAGCAAAGCGTCGATCTCAACACGCGCGTGACCGCGGAGCTCGCCATTGCGCTGGTCGCCATGTGGCAACTCGAAGCCATCCAGACCGTGGGCGATGGCACCGGCGGCGTGATCGATGCCGCCACCATCGCCGAAGAACAGCGCTTCATGGATTTCACCTTGCCAGACGTCCGGGCAGACTGATCGTGGGGGCCTGACGGGTGGCGACTGAACAAGAAATCATCGAGGAAGAACTGGTCTACGGTGCCCTGCGCCGCGAACGACTCTGGCAACGCCTTGGTCTGACAGGTCTTGTCTTCGGTATCATCGGCTGTCTGAGCGCAGCAGCAGTCGCGATCCTCGATGTCGACCCACCCCCCGTCGTTGTCCCCTATGATCCCGCTACTGGTTTTGCCCTGCCCGAGGCGTCCGTTGGGGCCACATCCGTCACCGCCAACCAGGCGATCATCGAGGCGGAGGTGTTCCGCTATGTGACCGACCGGGAGGTCTACAACCAGCTCGACAACGATCTGCGCATCCGCAGCGTCCTGCGCCGCTCGGACGGGGCCGCCGAGAGCGGGCTGCGCCAGATCTGGAACAGCGCCAACGAGAATTACCCGCCGACGGTCTATGGCCCCAATGCTCGGCTCGACGTGGAAATCCTCAGCATCAACCGGATCGGAACCAACCGCGCGACGGTCCGCCTGCGCAAGCGCCTGACGTCCATTAACGGCACCCAGACCGGCCTCTTCACTGCGACGCTTCTCTTCGAGTTCCGCCCGGAGACCCGCCGCTCCATCGATGAGGTCTGGACCAATCCATTCGGCTTCACCGTCCTCGAATATTCCATCCGCTCCGACAGATTGGAGAACTGACGTTGTTGTTTCTAAGATCGCTTATTTTTGTCATTGCCCTGTTGCCCGGCCTCGCCTCTGCCGAAGCCATCCCGCGTGGCGGTCCCAACGACAGCCGGGTGCGCTTGGCCACCTACCAGGAGGGTCAGGTCTACCGTCTCAGCGTGTCGCTCACCCATGTGACCACCATCGAGTTCGGGATCGGCGAAAGCATCCGTTCGATCATCGCTGGCGACACGGAAGGCTTCGAGATCGACGGCGTGCCCGGCGGTCAGGCCTTCGCGATCAAGCCCGTCGCGCGTGGCGTCCATACCAATGTGACCGTCTATACGAACCGCCGGAGCTACTACTTCAACGTCCAGGAGGTCCGCAGCCCAACCTTCTACGTGGTGCAGTTCCGCTATCCGGACGACGCTGCGCGCCCGACCCGGGCCATCGCGGCCCAAGCGCCGAACTACAACTACGGTGCCAGCGCGCGGACCGAGTTCACGCCAACCCGCATCTGGGATGACGGGACGTTCACGTATTTCGCGTTTCCAAGAAACGCGCCTGTGCCCGCGATCTTCCGCTACGCGGGCGGCCGCGAGCGCACGGTCAACACGCAAACTCCTGAAGACGGCGTGATCCGCGTCAGCGGCGTGAACCGCCAATGGGTCCTGCGACTTGGCGAAGAGGTGGTCTGCATCGAGGCGATCCCGCCCGCGGAGGCCACCTCATGAGCGATACCGAGAACACCGAGCTGGAAAGGCGCCTCGCCGCCCTTGAGAAAGGCAGTGCCCGCGCCCCCACGGCGGCGCAGCGCCGGTCGCCCCTTCTCGCGCTGATCGTGGTCCTCGTCATCGGCGCAGGTGGTGCCCTGCTTTATCTCCTCTCACAGCCCGACGAAGAGGAAGCCTTGCCAACGGCCACCCCGGACGTCTTCCAAAACGAAGGGGATGGCTTTGGCGCTATCGAGACCTTGCCTCCGCCCGAGCCCGAGGTTGTGTTTGTCGGACCCGATCCAGTCGAGCCGAACGCGGAGCTTCTGGCGCAGATCACCGCCCTGCAGGCCCAGATTGAGGAGTTGCGCAACGCCCCTGAACCGATCGTCGAAGAAGACACCGCCGCCGCAGAGGCGATCGACGCGCTGACCGCTCAGATTGCGGCGCTGCAAGCCGCCTCGGAAGCCGCACAGCAACGATTTCAGGACGAACTGACGGCGCGGGATCGCAGCCTTGAGCAACTCCGCATGGATCTGGAACTGGCCCAACTCGAGGCCAGCCGACCGCAACCCGCGCCAGTGGGCCCCACGGAAGATGAGCTGCGCGCACGCGAAGAAGAGCGACTGCGCCGCGAGGAAGAAGCCCGGCGCATGGCCGAGCTGGAGCGCCGCGCCGCGGAGGAACGCGCCTTCCAGGAGCGGCGCATCGCCTCTCCCACCATCGCTTTTGGCGGTGCCTCCGGAGCGAATGAAACGGCTCTGACCGAACGCACTTTTGGCGAGGTGACGGATTTCGTGCTGAACGGGGCGCTGCCCTCTACCGTGACGCAGGCCGAGGTGATCGCCAATCCCTCCAACACCGTCATCCAGGGCACCATGATCCAGGCCGTCATGGAAACTGCCCTCGACAGCTCCCTGCCCGGCCAAACCCGTGCCGTGGTTTCCGAGGATGTCTACAGCGTCGATGGCGCGCGCCTCTTGATCCCCCGCGGATCCCGCCTCATCGGGCGCTACCGCGCCGGCGTCGATATCGCGCAGCGCCGCGTCACGATTGCCTGGGACCGGATCATCCTGCCCGACAACCAGACCGTCCAGATCAGTTCATTCGGGGGTGATGAACTGGGCCGTTCTGGCGTCACGGGTTTCGTGGACACACGCTTCGCCGAGCGTTTCGGGTCGGCCGCCCTGATCTCGCTGATTTCCGCGGCACCAAGTGCCGCCGCCTCAGAGGTCCAGGATGAGACTGCCGCCGACGTTCTCGAAGACGTTGGCGATGATCTGGCAGATGCCACGGACAGCGTCATAGGCGATTACCTCTCCATCGGCCCCGTCATCTATGTCGACCAGGGCGCGCGCGTCACGGTCATGGTCGACCGCGATCTGGAGATATTCTGAGCCCATGTCGCTGAGCTATCTCGAAACCTCGCTCGACCGGATCGACGCCGCCGCTCGCGACGATGTCATCGAGATCTGCATCAACCCTGACGGCACCTGCTGGGGCGAATTCCAGGGCGATCACTTCATGCGCGCGCTGGACCAGAGGCTGACCGGCGTTCAGGTCAGGGACCTCGGCAACCAGATCGCCTCATCGGCCAATACCACGATGAGCAAGGACCGCCCCATCGTGTCGGTTTCGATCACCTACAAGGGGCGCCCGATCCGCGCACAGGTCATCACCCCGCCCGCCGTGCTCTCGGCCATGTCGATCAGCCTGCGGTTCTTCTCAAGCCTGCCACTCGAGGGCATTGCGCTCGATTTCCTCTACGGAAAAGAGCGCAAGCTCGAAGACCTACGCGTCGAAAAAAAGCGCGCCTTACGTGCCGTGGTGGCCGCGGGTTTGATCGATGATGCGCTCGCCTTCTGCGTCGAGAACAAACTCAACATGATCGTCTCGGGTGGCACCTCCACCGGCAAGACCGTCGCCGCGCGCAAGATCCTCTCTCACGTACCGGCCGAGGAACGCATCGTCACCATCGAAGAAGCGGCCGAGCTTCTGCCGATCCAGCCAAATGCCGTGACCCTCATCGCCAATCGCGATGCGGAATTCCAATCCGCCGATGTGTTGCTCACGGCAACCCTGCGCATGCGCCCCGACCGGATTATCCTCGGCGAGGTGCGCGGCAAGGAGGCCATGACCTTTCTGGAAGCCATCAACACCGGCCATGGCGGCTCGATGACCACGCTGCATGCCGAAACCCCGCAACTGGCCGTGCAGCGGCTCGCGATCGCCGCGCTCAAAACCGAGATACCGATGACCTATGCCGACATGATCCAGTACATCGAAAATTCCATCGATGTGATCATCCAGGCCGGTCGCCATGACGGCAAACGCGGCATCACCGAATTCTACCTGCCCGGCGCAACTGAGATTGGAATTTCCCCATGAAGACCTTTGAATACAATATCCTGTCCTTTCCCATGACCCGTAAGACCAGCCTCTCCGACATGCAGGCCAGCCTGAACGAGAAGGGCGCAGACGGGTGGGAGGTGGTGTCGATCAGCACTTCGGAATTCGCCAATATCGGGCACACCGTTTTCCTAAAGCGCGAAACCACACCCGCTGGAGCCACGGCATGAGGCAAGCGCGCTGTACCCTTGTGCTGGCGGCGCTGGTCCTGGGACTGACGGCCGCCCCCACTTTCGCCGAGCGCAACCTGGTGCCGACCCTCGAGCGCAGGTTCACCGTCTGCCCGGACCGGCCCGCCGAGCCCGTCTGGATGCAGGAGATCCCCCTGCGCCAAGCCTATCAGCGGGTTCTGGTTCAGGACATCTATCGCGCCCAGAATCTCGAGCGGGTCGTCGAGATCGGCAACTGCGACTGCACGACCCGGTTCCCGTCCTGGGACGCTGCCGAGGCCGTGTTTCGGGAGAGCTACGCGAGCGACGAACGATGGGAAATGCTCGAAGCCTCGGATGGCTACAACCGCCGCGCCAACGCCGCCCGAACTGCCGCCAAGGCCATCTGCGACGCCGCAGGTAATTGGTAAGGCAGCCCCGCGATGAGTGTCGTCACCTATTTCGTTGAAACCTCCCAAGCCTATCTCGACACCGCCGCTGAGACCCAGTTTGGTGCGGTTGCGGCAACGGTCGGCACGCTCCTGGTTTTGGGGACAACGCTGGTGGTGATCCTCGTCGGCATCAACATGATCTATCAATATCGGGCCATGGATGGGCACACAGCCTTCTGGCTCGCGGTCAAGATCGGGCTCATCGGGATATTCGCGACCAATTGGATGCAGTTCAACGCGTTTTCGTCTGCCATTCTGTATGGGATCGACAGTATCGCGGGCGCGCTGGTGGCCTCCGTCGGCGGCGGCAGTCCGGGGCCCTCTGGAACTTTCGCTGAAGAATTCGACCGGCTGATCGCGGAGCTGGGCGACTATCTGAACGCTGCCGGGTCCGAGCTGAACTGGATGGCCGGCGCCATGCTCGACATCGTCGGTGTGCTTCTGCTCTCGATCCTCGGAGGGCTGGCCGCCTTCATCCTCGTGGCCTCCCGACTGATGATCGCGCTTCTGATCGGAATCGCCCCGGTGATGATTTTCCTGACCCTCTTCGAGGTCACCAAGGATTATTTCGCGCGCTGGCTGTCCGCGCTGATTTCCTTTGCGCTGTACCCCATCGTCGTCGCAGGCGTGTTCGCAACGATCACAGGCGTTTCCTCCGCGCTCATCGGTGAACTAGGCGATCCCGAAGGGGCATCAAACATCGGCGCGCTCATCCCCTTCTTCATGATGGTGCTCATGGCCAAGGGCTTCATTATCGCCACGCCCTTCATCGTCCGTGCGATCTCCGGCAACATCATGATGCCTGCCCTCTCCGGCGGCCTTGGTGGCGGATACAGCTTCGCTCGCGCAGCGATGGGCAGCCAGCAAGCCTACAACCGCTATCTGATCGGCGGTGCGAGCGGCGCAGAATACGCAGCCCTCAGGGCGCGGCAGTTCTTTGGCGTGCAGCAGATGCCTGCAAGGCAAGGCATGGGGCAGACGGGTTCCGCGGGCGGCACAGGGTCTGCAGACTCAGGGTCAAAAATGCTAGCGCAGCTGGCGAGACTGGGACGGCTTGGGCGACGGTGACGGGTCTAATGAGTTCAGCCTGGAGCTATGATTGAATTTGGGTGAAGCGCGTCATCAGGCGGCGCGGTTTTCGGTATCGTTGTCTGCTCAGGCAGGGGCGAGGCGACAGTCCTCGGCATCACTTTCTTCCTCACCATCATCTGGGACCTTACTGAGGCTATCGTCGTCGACTTCACGCTCGGCTCGGTTCTCTTCATTCACCGCATGAGCCGCATGCGCGTTTCGCATGATGGCGGGCACTGATTTCAGCTGATCGTGGGCAGCGATTTCACGGGAAGGCGGGCACCTGTTTCACGCGATCGCGGGCATTGATTTCACGCGATCATGGGCAGGACTGGCCAACGAACTGCAGTTACTCCGTCTCCTGAAGAACAGGAGGATCGGAATGCCGACAGGACGTTTGACCATGCGCCGTATTCGGGACGTATTGAGATTGAAATTTGCCCAAGGGCTGAGCGAGCGTGCGATTGCCGCGTCGCTGGGACTTGGGAAAGGAAGTGTTGGGACCTACCTGCGCCGCGCGCGTGACGCTGGCTTGGCGTGGCCGCTGCCGGAAGGTCTGGATGACGACAGCCTCGAGCTGTTGTTGTTTCCAAACGCGTCAGATGTATCCGATCCGGACCGTCCGGTTCCGGATTGGGCGGCGGTGGACAAAGAGCTGCGCCGGCGCAGCGTGACCCGCATATTGCTGTGGCAGGAATATCGTGCGCAGCACCCCAATGGGTTTGGTTACACTTGGTTTTGCACCCATTTTGAGGCGTGGAAGGGCCGCGTCCGGCCAAGCATGCGGCAATCACATGTCGGCGGCGAGAAGGTATTTATCGATTTTGCGGGTGACACGATCGACATTGTCGATCCGGCTACGGGGGAGATCAGCGAGGCCAAGCTGTTTGTCGCGGCGATGGGTGCCTCGAGCTATACCTACGCTGTGGCTGTCGCCAGCGAAGGGCTTGAGGACTGGATTGCGGCCCATGTCGGAATGTTCGCTTATCTGGGCGGCGTGCCGCAGGTCGTCGTGCCCGACAATCTCAAGTCAGCTGTGATCAAGGCAGACCGGTATGATCCCGGCTTGAACCGGACCTATGCTGAAATGGCGGAACATTACGGCACGGCGATTCTGCCGGCGCGCGTGCGCAAACCCAAAGACAAAGCCAAGGTTGAGGTGGCCGTTCAGGTTGCCCAACGCTGGATCCTCGCGCGGTTGCGCAATCATAGGTTCTTCTCGCTGGCAGAGCTGAATGCCGCCATCCGGCCGTTGCTGGACGAACTGAACATGCGTGTCATGCGCGATTATGGGGCAAGCCGGGCGGATCTGTTTGCGACGCTCGATCGCCCGAACCTGCAGCCATTGCCAGCAGAACCCTATGTCTTTGCGCGCTGGAAACGTGCCCGTGTTGCGCCGGATTATCACATCGAGGTGGATCGCTGCTGGTATTCTGTGCCGTTCAGCCTGATCCGGCAGGTGGTTGACGCGCGCATCACCCACAGAACCGTGGAAGTCTTCCATCGTGGCACCCGCGTCGCCAGTCACATGCGCGACCCCGGACACCGCAGCCATATCACGGTGCCAGAGCATATGCCTTCGGCCCACCGCCGCTATGCGGAATGGTCGCCTGCGCGGATCCTGAGCAGTGCTGCAAAGCTGGGACCATCGGTAGCTGCGTTTTGCGACATCGTGATGCAGGACAGGCCGCATCCCGAGCAGGGCTTTCGGACCTGCCTGGGCATACTGTCGCTGGCCAGAAGCTTTGAGCCGCAGCGGATTGATGCTGCGTGTCGTCGCGGGATCAGCATCAAGGCTCGGTCGGTCTCATCCATCCGTTCCATCCTGAAGACCGGCCTTGATCAGGCTTTCATGGAGCCAGAACCCGACGAACTGCCGCTGCAACACCCCAACATCCGCGGCCAGAAATATTATCACTGAAAAGGAGACGACCCTTGCTGACACATCCTACTTGCGACCGCCTGGAGGCGATCGGGCTGACCGGTATGGCACAGGCCCTGCACGAGCAGCGCCGCGCTGGCGCCATGTTCGAAAGCCTCAGCTTCGAAGAAAGGCTGGGCCTGCTTGTCGATCGCGAAACAGCAGAGCGTGACGCCAAGAGACTGGCAACCCGGTTGCGCTTTGCCGCCCTGCGTCACGCAGCCTGCGTTGAAGATATTGATATGCGCAGCCCGCGCGGCATCGATGCAGGTGTCATGGCGCATCTGATCGATGGTGGCTGGATCAACCGCCATGAGAATCTGCTGATCACTGGCCCAACAGGCTTGGGAAAAAGCTGGATTGCCTGCGCCCTCGAAAACAAGGCCTGCCGCGATGACCGGCGCGTCGTTTATCACCGCGTGCCCCGCCTGTTCCAGATGCTGGCCATTGCCAGAGGCGATGGGCGGCATGCCCGTGTCCTCAAGGCGATCGAACGCACTGAATTGTTGATCCTCGATGATTGGGGGCTGTCAGTTCTGTCACCGACCGAGCGTCGCGACCTGCTTGAAATCCTCGATGATCGCCAAGGTCGTGGCTCGACCATTGTGACCAGCCAGCTGCCTGTCGATCAATGGTTCGAGGTGATCGGAGATCCTACCCTCGCAGATGCCATCCTTGACCGCCTTGTCCATAATGCACACCGCCTGACGCTCATCGGCGACAGCATGCGCAGAAAAATGAGCACGATGAAAACGCTTGACCAGGGCGTCGCGCCCTGACTCTATATCACCTGTTGGCCAGCCTGCCCGAGGGCATGAAATGGCTGCCCGCGATGCCGTGAAATGCGTGCCCGAGATCACGCGAAATCACTGCCCAACTTCCGCGAAATGCGCACCGCACAACCGAGGTTGCATAGGACGGTGCCTTTGCCGACCGCGACGAAGCCGACAGCGCCCACCCTCGCGGCGAGTACTACAAGCAGCAGGCCGCTAACCCCGATGTCGTCATCTACCAGATCACCGGTGCGTTGTTCTTTGTCGCGACCGCTTCGATCCGCATGGAACACAATCGACTTGTGCGACCTGCCGAACGGGTGCGCTGCACCCGCATCTGGTAGCGGGCTGTCAAGTCGGCACACTGTCAAAACCTATGAAACAGAAGAACCAGCGGTTTTCCTTTTGGCGGTCATGCTCCGATCTATGGCGTGCGCAGCTTGGAGTTCTCACTCAAGCGTTTCATCAAGATCATCACCCGTACTAACTTTGCTGGCAACGATCCGGCCATCCTCCAGCGTCAGGATGCGGTCGGCGCGGTCAAGGATGCGATTGTCGTGGGTGACAAGCAGCGTTGTTGTGCCTCGCTCTGCCCCAAGCCGCTTAAGCAGATCGACAACCTCTGCAGCGCTGTCCTTGTCGAGTGCCGCAGTCGGCTCGTCCGCCAGGACCATGGCAGGATTGCCGACCAGCGCCCGGGCAACGGCGACGCGCTGTTTCTGTCCGCCGGACAGATTGGCCGACAGATAATCCACGCGATCAGATAGGCCAACAAGGCTCAGGGCGCGTGCAGCGGCGCGGCGGGTCAGGTCGTCTTTCACGCCGGTGCGGACCTGCACGCCCATCATCACATTCTGCAATGCGGTCAGGCTTTCATGCAGGTTGTGGGATTGAAAGATGAAGCCAAGTCGCCAGCGCAGCGCGGTCAGTTCCGCCTCTGTCGCACCGCACAGTTCTTGCCCCATCAGTTGCACCGAGCCGTCCTGCACCGCACGCAGGCATCCCAGTAAGGTCAACACCGTCGTCTTGCCTGATCCCGATGGCCCCATCAGCACGGTCAGACTGCCGCGCGGCAGTGCAAGATTGATGTTAAACAAGGCCTGCTTGCGCGCTTCTCCGGTACCGAACCAATGGTTCAGCCCGTGCGCCTCGACGATCATGTCACGGTTCATCGGCACCTCCATCAGAATAGGTCGGCAGGATCGGCAGCCGCGAGGCGACGCGTGGCAATCACACCGGACAGGACAGAAAAGATCACCGTTCCGGCAAACACGATCACCGCCATGCCCGGCGTCATCGCAAGCGGCAGGGTCGTCACCTTGCCCATAAGCGTGAGGATCCCCGTGCCGACGGCAAGACCCGGCAGGAACCCGAGGATGCCCAGAACCAGCGCCTCTTCGACGACAATGCTCAGAAAGAACCAGGGACCATAGCCCATGGCCTTGAAGGTCGCGTATTCGCGCAGGTGATCAGCGACATCTGCAGAAAGCACCTGATAGACGATGACCAGCCCGACCAGAACGCCAATCAGCACGCCAAAGCCAAAGATCACACCGGTAGGCCGCTGTGTTTGCTGATAGCGCAGGTCCTCTTGTGCCGCCTCAGCAAAGCTGCGGATCCGGATCTTATCGTCCGAGATCAGGCCGCGCAGGCGTTCAGTCACAACCGCAACATCCGCACCAGAGCGCAGACGCAAAAGAATGTGGTCCGGTGCTCCCGATGTGCGAGAGGCGAACAAAGACAGAAAAGTCTGGTCGGAAACCAGCATGTAACCATCCCCCCCAAAACCACCTCCGCCCGCGAAGGTGTCGAGAGCAGTGAGCGTACGGCCTTGGGTCTCGAAAGACAGTGGCGTTTGAGGGCGGATCGCGGCGGCATCCTCGCGCGAAAGGCCACGGGCCAACCGATCAAGGATTGCCACGTCCTGCACTTGCAACAAAACTGCATCCCCGGCGATATCAGGTGCCAGAAACCCCGGCTGGCCGGGATCTACGCCGAAGGTGGTAAAGGTGATGTCCTTGTCACCCCGATCCCACGGGGCATTGCCGACGAACAGCCCCATGCCGGCAATCACGTCCGAGTCAGCAAAAGATTGCAACATCCACTGCCGCGCGACATTCCCGCCCTCGGCCAACGCATTGGCATCGGCGGCAGAGATCATGATATCGGCCAGGAAGAAATCGTAGGGGCGCAGCGTGGCAGTCGCCATGGAGTTCATGATCCCCAACTGGACGAAGACCAGTACATTGGCAAAGGCGACTCCAGAAAGCGCAGCTATAAAACCGCCCCTTTTGTGGGTCAGTTGCAGCCAGCCTATTGGCAGGCGGCCAAACACCCATTGCAGAAGGCGGCTCATTGTCCGATCCGCGCTGTCGCACCCGTATCAATGCGCGCAACGGCCTCAAGTCCCACATAGCGCGCGGCAAGGGCTGAAGATCCGTCATCAAGTGAGACAAGGACCCGAATCACCCGTGCATCGGAATTGGCAGCGGCATCATCGGAAATCAACCCTTGGCGTCCCACGGTCAGCCCAATGCCTTGCACCGTCCCACGCAAGGATTGCCCCAGCGCGGGGGCCGCCAGCTCAACCGGTTGGCCAACCGCAACGGCGGCAACCCTGTCCTGCCAGATTTCGACCTCGGCCATCATGTGGCTGATATCGCCCATTTCCATGATCCCTTCGGCGGGCGGGCGCTGCCCCGGTGTTGCATGAATATCAAGGATCGTGCCATCAATAGGCGCGCGCACCTCGGCGCGGGCAAGGTCCATCCGGGCGCGCGTCATTTCGGCTTCTGCGGCAGCCACGTTGCGGGCCGCGACGACGACATCTGGCTGGTCATCCAGGGCAAGGGCCGTAAAGCGTGCCAGCGTGGCCCGCGCGCGCGCCACTGCAAGTGCGGATTCCTCTGCCGCCGTGCGCGTGGCGTCCAAAGTCGCATCAGTCGCCACGCCGCGGTCTGCAAGATCTTCGGTGCGCGCGAGATTGCGATCAGCCTCGCGCGCGGACGCACGCGCCTGATCAAGTGTCGCCTGCGCCTCGGCCCGGCTGGCGGCAACCGCACTTCGGGTCTGGGCAAGTGTTGCCTGCCGCACAGCAAGATTGGCCTCGGCCATCAACACGGCCCCTTCGAAGGCCTGAGCATTGTCGAGCCGCGCAACCGACGTGCCACGGGTCACCCTGTCGCCGACCGCGACAAGAAGCTCGGCCACCCGCGCGTCGCCAGCCCCGTATGGAGCCGCCACAATTGCCACATCGCCGCGTGGCATCAACCGGGCCAGCCCGACTACATCCGTCGGCAACAGCGTTTCGGCCATCTCCTCCGGCATTTCGATTTCGGGGGGCAGCGCAATTGGGCTATCGGCCCCGCCACCGGGTTGCAGGCCAGTTAGAGCATAGAACTTTTGCAGTCCGGTCGGCTGGTAGTACATGCCAATCACCCCACCAGAGAACATGAACACCGGAAGCAGCAGGACAAGCAGGTAGCGCTTACGGAAAAAGCGGCGCTTTTTCTGCCGGGTGTGCTCGGTGGGTTCAGACGCCAAGCCCAGATCGAGCGGTAGATCGTGAGCATCTTTGGTAGGCATGTTAAATGTCCTTCGCGTTGCCATCTTGCGCGGCGGGGTCCGCCGCCCTTGCGTACTTACATGATGAAGTCATCAAGGGTGATGCCATCATCGGCGTTCTTGTCGAGTTGGGTGAACCACTCGTCCGTAACAGCGAGGAATGCTTCCCGCCCCACACGGCCATCGCCATCAGCAATATGTCGTGGGCGACAGCCTGAATCAGGTCGCCCAGCTGGCCCTCATAGTCGGCCAGTTCATTGACGCTTCGCGATCAAATCCATGACCGCTGATCGACCGGAATGTCCCACGCCCTCCGAAAGGATAACCTCATAAGCTTCCAGCTTATGAACGAGCATATCGCTGAACCGATTACGCAGAAGATCTTCAGTGTAGAGAAAATCGGCACAAGGCGGCCCACCTGTGCCGTATTCCAATTGCCTTTGGCCATAGCCATGCAGAAAGATCAGGCCCCCCGATTTCGTCGCAATCTTCATCCCCTCAAACATACGATCCCGCAGTTCAGGGGCTGCGAACTGAATGAAGATTCCAACCACGACATCGTATTGTGCCGCCGACCAATCATAGTCTGCAGCATCTGCCACGCTGAACGAAACATCGACGCCCCGCTTGGCTGCCAGTTTCCGCGCCTTTTCAACGGCAACTCCCGATGCATCCCAGGCCGTTACTTGATACCCATTTTCCGCCAACCAAACCGAATTGCGCCCTTCCCCATCGGCGACGCACAGCACCCGTGCCGAGGCCGGGAATAAGTGCGCATTGGACAGCAGTGCGTTCGTCGGCTCTGTTCCGTAGAAGTAAGCACTTCCCTTGTATCGATCGTCCCAATCGCTCATTCAGCCGCCTTTGGAACGATGTTGCCAACCAAAGCCTCCCAGGCATCGTATTGTGACAGAAAAACACGCCCATTCAGGCCATCAAGGAGGTGAGACCTTTGCAATCGGTCCATCACGGGACCTTTAACCTCTGAGAGATGCAGAGCAACGCCCATGTCTTTCAGCCGGTGATTGATCGCTTCCAGACTTTCGAGGGCGGAGTAATCGACTTCGTTCACCGCAGAGAAGATCAAAACCACGTTCCGAACATCGCAGCCATTGGTGACACGTTTCTGTACAAAATCTTCGAGGAACCGGGCATTCACGAAATAGAGGCTTTCGTCCACACGAAGAGAGACGAGCGCGGGATCCGTTTCGACATTGTGCCGGTGTATATTGCGGAAGTGCTGCGTTCCCGGCACCAGGCCGACCTCTGCGACGTGGGGACGTGATGTCTTGTAGAGATGCAACAGGACCGAGATTGCAACGCCAGAAGCTACACCGATCTCGACACCAAGGCCGAGGGTCAAGAAGACCGTCGTTGCGACTGCAGTGAAATCGGCGCGAGAGTATCCCCAAGTTTTCTTAAGGATCGAGAGGTCTACAAGACTCAGAACCGCAACGATAATGGTCGCCGCAAGCGTCGCATTTGGCAGGTAGTAGACCAGCGGAGTAAGGGCCACCGCAGCAATCGCGAGGCCGATCGCCGTAAATGCCCCGGCCGCAGGAGTTTCAGCCCCGGCGTCAAAGTTCACGACCGAGCGCGCAAATCCGCCGGTGACAGGATAACCCCCGGTAAACGCCGCGCCAAGGTTCGCAGCACCGAGGCCGATCAGCTCCTGGTCGGGATCGATACGTTGGCGTTTTTTGGCGGCCAGGGTCTGTGCCACTGATACGGATTCCACGAACCCAATGACCGAGATGAGAATTGCGGGCACCAGAAGTGCGCTGACAAGATCGGGCGAGAGGCCGGGCAACGTCAGGGGCGGCAGGCTTTGCGGCACGTCGCCCACGATCTTTACACCTTGACCGTCGAGGCCAAGGCCCCAAACAGCCAGTGTCGTCGTGACAACGGCTGCCACCGGTCCGGCCTTTGTCAGGATGTCGGCCATCAGGTTAGGTGTGCCAAGCCGTCGGAGTGTTGGCTTGAGGTTCTTGCGCACCCAGAACAGGAAGCCGGTCGCCACAACGCCAATCACGACTGTGATCCAATTGATCTCGGACAGATGCACGAAGATCGAACCGAGCATTTCCGGCAGAGTGTGTCCAGACGCGCTCACGCCCAGAATATGCTTGAGCTGGCTTGTAGCGATCAGGATTCCGGAAGCAGTAATGAAACCCGCAATCACCGGGTGGCTTAGAAAGTTGGCGAGAAACCCAAGCCGGAACACACCCATCAGCATCAGGATTCCGCCTGACAAGAATGCAAGAGTGAGCGCGGCCACTGCGTAGCCCGCTGTCCCCTGCTCTGCTACTTGACCGATAGCAGACGCTGTAAGAAGCGAGACAACGGCAACGGGTCCAACGGCCAACGCCCGGCTTGTTCCGAAGATCGCGTAGAGGACGATCGGGGCAATCGATGCATAGATCCCCGCCTCAGGTGGCAGCCCTGCCAGCAGGGCATAGGCAAGCGATTGCGGAATCAGCATGATCGTCACGATCACCGCCGCGATCATGTCGTTCGAAAAAGCGTTGCGGTCGTAAGTGCGGCCCCAGTCCAAGACAGGGATGTAGCGGCGAAGATGTTCGATCATTTTATCGTCCAGATAAAGGGACAGACGGAGCGAACCCGCTCCGCCCGCCGGTCATCGCGCATAAAGCGAGGGTATGCGCAATAGGGTCTTTCATTTACTCGGCTGCAACTTTGAGCTTCTCGGGCTTGGCCATCCATTCCTTACCCTTAAGCATCGCCTTCCAGTAAATTGGCGGTAGCAGTTTTTCCTTCAGAAACCATGCCGCGCGGCTTGGCTTCGTCCCATCGAGGAGCAAGGAAGGGAAGCTGGGTTTCAGCACACCGCCATAGCCAAACTCGGCCAGAACGATCTTGCCGCGTTCAACGGTCAAGGGGCAGGAGCCATAGCCATCGTATTGCGCAACAGCCGAACGACCGACAATGTCGGCCATGATGTTCTCGGCCACCGTTGGCGCCTGTTTCCGTGCCGCTGCCGCTGTCTTGGCGTTCGGTGCGTTCATGACATCGCCCAGCGACCAGATATTATCAAAAGTCTTGTGGCGTAACGTTGCCTGATCCACATCGACCCAGCCAGCCGCATCGGCCAAGGGCGAAACGCGGATGAAGTCTGGCGCCACCTGCGGGGGACAGACGTGCATCATTTCGAATTCTACTGTGACCTCAGTTGGCTCAGTTTCGGGCTTCGCCACCTTGAATGTCGCTTTTTTTGCATGGCCATCGACAGAGATGAGGTTATGGAAGAAGTTCAGCGACGCATCGTATTTCTCGACGTATTTCATCAGGGCGGGAACATAGTCCTTCACCCCGAAAAGCACGCCGCCAGCATTCATGAACTGCACGTCGATGTTCTTTAGTGCTCCATTGCGGAACCAGGCATCAGCTGACAGATACATCGCCTTTTGCGGTGCGCCCGCACATTTGATCGGCATCGGCGGTTGGGTGAAGATCGCGCGGCCTGTCTTCATCTCTTGCACCAGCTGCCAAGTGTAAGGTGCTAGATCGTACCGATAGTTGGAGGTCACGCCATTCCGGCCCAGCGTATCCTCAAGGCCTTCGACCTGTCCCCAATCAAGCTTCAAACCGGGACAAACAACCAGACGGTCGTATTTTACAACGCGACACCCATCGAGGATGACGGCGTTTTTCTCGGGCTCGAACGCAGCAACGGCAGCCTTGATCCACTTGACCCCGCGCGGGATCAACGAGCCCATGGTTTTTGCGGTCTCTTGCGCTTCGAAGATACCGCCGCCGACCATCGTCCACCCGGGTTGGTAGTAATGGATATCGGCAGGATCGATCACTGCGAGCGACAGGTTCGACTTGCGCGATTGCAGGCTGGCAGCAACGGAAATACCGCCCGCGCCCGCCCCGACAATCACAACATCAAACTTGGCATCGCCCGTATCAGTCGGTGTCTTGCCGCCGTTGGCAATACGACGCGCCACACCGTTCATGTCGTATCCGGCGGCTTGCGTCGCCGCGAGGATTTCTGGCATCGGGCGTTTCTGGGACTCGTGGAATGACCACAGCGTTGCAGATCGCGTACCAGTCCGGCAGTAAGCCAAAACCGGGCGAGGCAAGTCTTTCAGAGCTGCACCGAAAGCGGCGACATCGGCGTCACTGATCTTGCCCGCCACAACAGGTACATAGCGCGCCTCCATGCCAGCCTCTTTTGCGGCATTTTCGATTTCGGCGAATGACGGCTGGTCAGATCCTTCACCATCCGGCCGGTTGCAGATAATCGCCTTGAAGCCTGCCGCTTTCAGGGCGGCCACATCATCTGCAACGATCTGGGGACTGGCAGAGACCTTGTCTGTTATCTTGTTGACTTGCATTCGATTTGATCCTCCCGATCAGAATTTGTTCACTGGCATTTTCAAGTAGCTGTGGCCGTCATCCTCGGCTGCAGGCAAACGTCCGTCGCGCAGGTTGACCTGCAAAGCGGCGAGCATTCTGTTCGGCAATGCTAGTGTAGCGTCGCGTTCCTCACGCACCTTGACGAAATCCTCCTTGGAAACGCCCCCCCCCAAATGGATATTGTCGGCCTTCTGTTCACCAACTGTGCTTTCCCAAGCAGGTTCTTCCCGATTCTTGGTTCCGTAGTCGTGGCCAATGAAAATCCGGTGATCGTCGGGGCGGTCGAAGATGGCCATGATGCTGTCATAAAGTTCCGACGCCGAACCACCAGGAAAGTCTGCCCGGGACGATCCCGCGTCCGGCTGCATCAGCGTGTCATGGGCAAAGACGGCGTCGCCGACCACATAGCTGATAGAGCCGAGCGTATGGCCCGGCGACAGCATCACGCTGACGTCCAGATTGCCGATCTTGAACGTGTCGCCGTGCGCGAACAGGTGATCGAAGTCCGGATCGATCGGAAAGGCATCGGGCAGATTGTAGTAGCCGCGCCAAAGCTTTGCGATGTCGCGCACCTTTTCTCCAATGGCCGTCTGTACGCCGGTCTTGTCCTTCAACCAGCTGGCCGCAATGAAGTGATCCGCATGGGGATGCGTGTCGAGTATCCATACCAGCTCCAGCCTGTTGTTGGCGATGTAATCCAACGCCCACTGGGCATGGTCAAAACCGGTCGCAAAGGATTTGGGATCGAACTCCTGAACAACATCGATGACCGCGCACTTGCGCGTTTGCTCATCAATGCAGATGTACTGGCAGCTTCCGGTATCGGGCTCATAGAAACCGACGACAGTTGGGCTGTTTGGCCCGCAGGATTGCGACACCTTGTATAGAATATCTGACACGTTTTTACTCCATTTTTTAACATCTCTGACAGTGGGTTCAGGTCCCTCCACCGGCCTCGCCCGATGTAAGGAAGCGTGCGCTGTAAAGGGCTTCTCCCAACCGTTCGAGAAGATCGAGTTGCAGTTCAAGCCAAGCCTTGTGGCCTTCCTCGTCCATTGCGATCTGCTCGAACAGCTTACGCGTCCCGATGTCATCTTCTACAGCAGCGTCCTTGGCGGCGCGTTTGTAGAAAGCAAAGGCTTCTTCTTCGTCCGCCAAGTCCGTTTCGAACATTTCCTTCAGGGAACTCACCTGAACAGGCTGCTTCTGGAATGCGATCTGGGGTTTCCCTTTCAGCGCAAGGATCCGTTCGAGAAACAGATCCGAGTGCCCTAGTTCCTCGGCCTGTTCTTCACGCATCTGCTCTGCCAGACCGACGAGGCCCCAATCCTCAAGAACATGCGCGTGCATCTGGTACTGATGGGTCGCACTCAGCTCCATCTTGAGGGCCATGTTCAGGTTTTCGATCGTTTTTGTATTCGACATATTACTTCTCCAGTTCGTTTTTTTGGGTCTTTCCTCAAAGTGTGTTGACGGGCACTTTGAGCATTGGATTCCCATCCTTGTCGGTCGGTACTTCACCAGCCCGCATGTTCACCTGCAACGACGGAATGATGAGTTTGGGCATGGCAAGTTGTGCGTCACGCTCGGTACGGAACTTGATGAAGTCTTCCTTCGTCTTGCCGCGACCTACATGGATATTGTGCTCTTTTTCATCACCTACAGTGGTTTCCCAAGCGATGTTGCGGCCATTCGGGCCGTAATCGTGGCACATGAACAGGCGCATTTCGTCCGGCAGAGCCAGCACCTTCATGATGCTGTCGTACAGCTCTTCCGCGCTGCCGCCGGGGAAATCGCACCGCGCTGACCCACCATCGGGCATGAACAAAGTATCACCGGTGAAGGCCGTGTCACCGATGACATGAACCATGCAGGCAGGGGTGTGGCCCGGCGTATACATGGCAAAACCCTGTATGTTGCCGATCTGGTAAGTGTCGCCATCCTCGAACAGCATATCGAATTGGCTGCCGTCACGCTGGAACTCGGTTCCCTCGTTGAAGACCTTCCCGAAGGTGTCCTGCACGACCATGATCTTGGAGCCGATGCCAATCTTGCCGCCGAGTTTGCGTTGGATGTAAGGAGCTGCGGACAGGTGATCGGCGTGGACATGGGTCTCTATAATCCAGTCCAGCTTGCAACCCATCTCCTGCACGCGGGCGATCATAGCATCAGCGTGATCATAGGTAATCCGGCCGGCGGCGTAATCGATGTCCATCACGCTGTCGATGATCGCACAAGCATCCGAGGTCGGGTCCTTCACGATATAGCTGATGGTGTTGGTGGCTTCATCGAAGAAGGCTTCGACTTGCGGTTTGATGTCCATATTGACGGGATAGTTTGTCATCTTGATCTCCTCGGTATTCCGGTTTCGCGCAGAGGCAGAGCAGGTCAATTCTGGTCGGCGCGCGCTCTCTTGTAGGCGTTCAGCCCGCCGGCAATGAACTTGGCGTTGTGATAGCCCATGTCCTGAAGCGTCGCGGCGGACAGCGCTCCGCGATTGAACGCATTGCAGTAGCAAAGGATCGTCGCATCGAGATCCGGCAACGAACTTTCGACATTCATTTCCAGCTTGCCGCGGCTGATGTTCAATGACCCGGGGATATGCCCCGCGTCATGTTCTTCTTTGTCGCGGATATCGAGCGCAATGGCCCCTTCCGCGATCAGCTCATCCACATCCGTCGCCTCAACGGAGCAGACCTTTGCCTGTGCCGCATCTGCGAGTGCCTGGAATTTCTCGGTGTAGGCCATTGTTTTGTTCCTGTTCGTATGCCCGGTTCGGGATTAGTGGGTTTCCCCGTTTGCCATCATCATGTCGTGCACAGCAGCCATGCCGCGATCAGACATGTCACTCACTTCCGCGACGTGCTTCTGAAGTGCTGCCACGACTTCAGGCTCGCTCGAGGTTTGCAGCACTATCAATCCGTCATCGGTGACTTCGATATCCGATGCGATGCTTTCGCCGCGTAGGAAGAAGATGTCCAACGTGGGGCTCTGGATCATGATTTCCGGATCGTCGAGCTGGCCGACACGGTCGATCATTCCGACAGCGTGGCTGACAAGGACGTTCATGACTTCCGGGTCTGAAGATCGTGTCACCGTGCGGATGCCGTTCGGCAGGTTTTCGACTTCACGGGTGATCGTGGCAAAGCTACGGAACATGATCGCAAGCTCGGCACTTTCTTCCGGTGTAGCGTTCTTGCCGCGAAGTCCCGGCAGGATGACCTCGTCATGGTCCGCGCCATTGGCACCATGCCTGTTCATCCCAGACGTCATTCTATGCCCACTTTGGGACATCGCCATAAAGGCACCACCTGCCCCGATGCCCAAAGCGATTACGAGACCGGCGATTGTAAACACTGTGCTGCGTTTCAAGACGCCACCCGCGCCGGCTGGAACGGGGCAATAAGGCGGCGCAGGTAAAAACCTACTGCAACTGCCACCAAGAACAACGCAACCTCCCAGCGTCCGGTCCCTAGGGCAGGAATGGCCGCGCCGGGGCAAAAGCCCGCAATGCCCCAGCCAATCCCGAACAGAGCCGAACCGCCAATGAGCTTCACGTCGATATCTGACCCGTTCGGAATCTGGAATCGTCCGCCAAAAAGTGGTGCGTTGCGTCGCCAGACAAGACGATAGCCAATAAAGGTGACGACGAGAGCGCCCCCCATGACGAAGGCAAGACTTGGATCCCACGTTCCCGCCACGTCGAAAAAGTTCAGGACCTTCGCCGGATCCATCATGCCGGAAACGGCAATTCCCGACCCAAAAACAAGACCTGTGATAAGGGCAAAAATAAGCTTCATGGATCAGGCTCCAAACACGTGGCGAACAATAAAGACGGTGATTGCGGCGGTCGCCATAAAGGTTGGCACGGCAACAATTGACCGGATCGAGAGGCGGGACAGACCGCATACACCGTGACCGGACGTGCAACCGGACCCGAGGCTTGCTCCAAGGCCAACGATGACGCCTCCGATGGCGATCATCGCGGGGCTTACTGGCACGTTGACCGCAGGCATGGTGCCGGTCACAGCAAAGATCGCAAGTGGCGCAAGGATCATGCCAGCGATCAGCGCCAGCCGCCACGACAGTTCATCGCGGTTTTCAAAGAACAGCGCGCCGGACATGATCCCAGTTGCACCAAAAATACGGCCCAAACCGAGCATCAACAGAACAGCGCCGAAGCCAATGGCGAGGCCCCCACCAAAGGACGCGAATGGAGTGAACACGGTTTCCATATCAGCAGCTCCGGCAGGTCTTGAGGCCGAGCACCGAATAGATCGGGCAAAGTTTCAGCGTCGAGGTCGCCAGCATGACAACGCCGATCACGGCTGCGCCGTATTTGTAAAGCGTTGCGTCAAAAAACGAGATGCCGCTGAAGAATGCGAGATAGAGAAGCACGATGCCAAGCGCAGCGCGCAGGATGCGGTCGATGGTTCCAACATTGGTGGTCATGGTTTTCTCCAAATGTATAAGTTGACCCTGATATATAAGTTCAAGTCGCTACGTTCAGTGATAATGTCACCCAATGACGAAAGATGTGGATCAGGCCCCAATCCAAGCCCGCGGAACCTACCGTCGCCTTCTTTGGGTGCTTCTGGTCGTGTCAGCTCTCGCAACCGTCTGCTTCACCGTCCGCGGTGTCGTTCAGTTCGTGTATTGGTCCGACCCGGCGCATCGCGATCAGACCCTCGAACCGTGGATGCCAATCGGCTTTGTCGCGAGATCCTACGGTGTCGAACGGGAAGCGCTTGCCAGGGCACTCGAATTGCCCCCCGAATCGCTTAGAAGTTTGTCGCTTCAAGACCTTGCCGAAATGCGCGGCAAAGGCTTTGAAGACATGTTTCGTGAGGTTGAAACGGCCATCCAAGACCTCCGATCAGAATGACGGAACTCCTCCTCAACGCGTTGCCGACCTACGGATTGCCCGCACTTTCCATAGTTATACTTGTCGCAAGTTTCGGCATTCCTTTGCCCGCGTCGATGCTCCTCCTCCTGTCCGGTGCCTTCGTCGCCACCGGCGATCTTCCGGTCTTGCAAACCGTCGGTGTTGCATTCGGATCCGCTGTGATCGGCGACAATGTCGGCTTCCTTCTCGGGCGATACGCGTCTGGTCTGCTTGCGGGTCACGCCGAGGCGACCAAGAAGGTCGGCAGCTACCTGCAAGAGCGTGGTGCTTGGGCCATCTTCCTCAGCCGATGGCTGGTTGCGCCCCTTGGTCCGGCTATCAATCTCGCCGCTGGTGCCAGTGGAGTGTCTTGGCGCAGGTTTCTTGTGCCCGAACTGGCGGGAGAGGTCGTTTGGGTTGGCCTCTATGTATCGCTCGGTGCAGTCTTCGGGCACGCGCTCACAATGGTCTCCGACGCACTGTCGACCTTGATTGGATTGGCGACGTCGCTGACGCTCATGTTGTTCACGATAAAGTTGCTGCGGCGGCGTGTAGCTAGGGGGCGCAAATCAATCACTTTCGGCGAGAGTTCTTAAGCGCGGTTTGTCCAAGACCGCGATCCGTCCTCGCGATTGCGCAATGAGCCCACGCTTCTGGAAATCGTTTAAGACGCGCGAAATGACCTCCCGGGCCGTGCCAAGTTCGCTTGCGATCTGCTGATGAGTCGCGGTGATTTCCTTGTCCACTCCAACAAGAGCGAGGAGCCGTTCCGCAAGGCGCACATCGATTCTGCCGAAAGCGACGTCATCGACGACACGCAACAAATCGATGAGACGCTGGGAATATGCAACGAAAACAAAGTTCCGGAAGTCCGGTTCGTCGGCCACAAGGTTATCGAACGACAGCTTGGGAAGCACAATGACGGTAATGTCCGTTTCGGCAATTCCTTCTGCGTTGTAGGCTTCCTCGGCGAGCATACAGGCAGTCGTCAGGACGCAACTTTCACCGGCATCAACACGATAGAGAACGATATCGCGCCCATTGTCCGACGATTGCGAAACCCGGATCGTACCTTCGAACAGGAACAGAAGGCTGTCGGGGACATTGTTCTGGCCAAAGACCTGATGACCCTTCTGATAGGTTCGAACCTGCGCGACCTGCAACAAGCGATTTCGCACGGTCTGCGGCAATGCCTTCGTTCCCCGAAAGCGCTCCGTCCAGTCTTCGGCGCTCATTGGGCTCTCCGCATCGGTACGACGAGGCCCTCTTCGATGGGCGCGATCCGCGCTAGCAGTTCACCCTTGTTTGAGGCGATGTCCGCAAGCGTCAGATCGTCCAACACGGCCATGAAGGCGCGCGTGGCCTTTTGCAGCGCGCGTGACAGCTTGCAAATCCCGATCAGAGGACATGTGTTGACCGCCGGGTTGAAACACTCGACCAGATCAAGCGGGCCTTCAGTCAACCGCACCACATCGCCTACGATGATATCCTCTGGCGCTTTGGCGAGCTTGAACCCGCCACCCCTGCCCCGCTGAGTCTCCAGATAGCCAGCACGCCCCAACTCATGGACGATCTTGACGATATGCGGACGCGCTAACCCGTGCACCTTCACGACATCGTCCACGCGGATCAGATTTGGTGCCTTGAGTGCGGCAAGTTGAAGCGATCGCAGCGCATAATTCGAATAAGCTGTAAGTTTCATCTTGCCCTCCTTTTATGAAGATATAATTCGCATATAACTTATTTTTGCGCAAGGTGACATTGTCACTGAGTTCATGGCGCCCGAGCCTTAGATGCCGTGACATAACATGAAAGGAAAACGAAAATGACCCTGCTTCTTGGAGACATCGTCCCCGATTTCACCGCGGACACAACACTTGGCCCGATCTCATTCCATGACTGGATTGGCGATGACTGGGCCTTCTTCTTCAGCCACCCTGCGGATTTCACGCCCGTCTGCACCACCGAAATGGGTCGGACTTCGCAGTTGAGCGCCGAGTTCACCAAGCGCGGCGTGAAGCCCATCGGGCTGAGCACCGACACCGTGGAAGAGCACCTCAAGTGGATCGAGGATGTCAACGACACGCAGAATACCACACTGCGCTTCCCGATCGTGGCCGATGCCGATTGCAAGATCGCGAAGCTGTATGAGATGATTCACCCCGCCCAATCCGAAACCGCAGCGGTGCGGTCTGTCTTCATCATCGACAGCAACAAGACGCTGCGTTTGACGATGACCTACCCGATGAGTGTGGGTCGCAATTTCGACGAGATCCTGCGTGTGATCGATGCGCTTAAGATCGGCGATGAAATGGGCGTTGCCCTACCGGCCGACTGGCGTCCCGGCGATCATGCGATCATTCCGCCCAGCCTGTCTGATGCAGATGCTCAGACGAAGTTCCCACAAGGGTTCCAAACCCTTCGCCCCTATTTGCGGACGGTGGATATCGGACCCAAAGGCTAGCGCGACCTCTAGTCCGGTGAAAACCAATCGAATTTACCCCAGAAAGGACACTCTTATGAAGAGAATTCTATCAGTCATTGCGGCCACACTCGGGATCACCGCGTCAGCGCAGGCACAAGAAATGCCTGATCTCGTAACAATCCTGGCGTCGGACGAACCACAGACACAGCTGATGAGCATGGTGCTGAGCGCGCAGGCGCTACAGCAGGGCGCTGATGTGCATATTTTGCTATGCGGTCCCGCAGGCGACCTCGCACTGATCGACGCTCCTGCCTCGGCGACAGCACCGCAGCAGCCACGGGGAATGAGTCCACAGGGCCTGATGCAATCGATTATGCAAAATGGTGCGACTGTAGAGGTTTGTGCGATCTATCTGCCCAATAATGGCGTCGGTCAAGATGCGCTGCTCGACGGCATTTCCGCTGCTGATCCAGCGGAACTGGCGGCACGCCTGCTCGCACCGAATACACGGATAATGTCCAACTGACCCGAATGACAGAACAACAGTGTGCGGGGCCAAGCGAATTGGCCCCTCTAAGCTAACCAAAGGGATCCACAATGCTTGACGGCTTTTCCGCAGAGACTTTGGCCCGTGTGCAATTCGCTTTCACGGTGTCCTTCCATATCATCTTTCCGGCTTTTTCCATCGGGCTGGCCAGCTATTTGGCCGTCCTCAATGGTCTGTATCTTCGGACGCGGGATGAAACCTATCTGACGCTCTTCACCTATTGGAAGAAGATCTTTGCGGTCGCCTTTGGCATGGGCGTCGTGTCAGGCATCGTGATGTCCTATCAGTTCGGAACCAACTGGTCCGTATTCTCGGACAAGGCGGGGCCGGTTGTGGGTCCACTTATGGCATACGAAGTCCTCTCAGCCTTTTTTCTCGAGGCGGGTTTCCTTGGCATCATGCTATTTGGCCGAGAGCGCGTGGGCGAGAAACTTCACATGTTCGCCACGGCCATGGTGGCCTTTGGAACGCTGATGTCCGCAACCTGGATTTTGAGCGTCAATAGCTGGATGCAGACACCAGCGGGATTCTCCATCAACGAGGTTGGCCAGTTCGTGCCGGAGAACTGGTGGGAAATCGTTTTCAACCCCTCCTTCCCTTATCGCCTATCGCATATGGTCCTTGCCGCGTTCCTTACCACGGCGCTGGTTGTCGGTGCAGTTGGTGCATTGCACCTGCTGCGTGACAAGACCGACAAGGAAGCGCGGCGCATGTTCTCAATGGCAATGTGGATGGCAGTGATCGTAACGCCGATCCAGATCTTCGCCGGCCACGAACATGGGCTCAACACTCTCGAACACCAGCCCGTCAAGATCATGGCCATGGAAGGTCATTATGAAAGCCATCCAGAAGGTTGGGCACCGCTTTATCTCTTCGGCATCCCAAATGATGCCGAGCAACGTCTGGATTATGCGGTTGGCATTCCCGGATTGGGCAATCTGATCTTCGAAAAGCCGCTCGACAAGGCCGTCATGGGGCTCGACACCATTCCGGACGAAGATCAACCGCCGGTGTTCATCGTGTTCTGGTCATTCCGCGTGATGGTCGGGCTCGGGTTCCTGATGCTGGGTCTTGGGGCTTGGTCCGCGTGGGCGCGCTGGCGCGGTCAACTCTACACGTCGCCATGGCTGCACGGTGCAAGTATCGCCATGGGGCCGACTGGGTTCATCGCAGTCCTTGCCGGGTGGATCACAACCGAGGTCGGCCGTCAGCCCTACACTGTCTACGGCCTGCTGCGCACCTCCGACAGTTTGGCGCCCGTAGAAGCGCCGGCAGTCGCGGCATCGTTGGTTGCCTTCGTCATTGTGTATTTCGCCGTCTTCGGTGCCGGCACCTTCTACCTGATGCGCATGATGAACAAACGTCCCGCGACCCCCAAGCTTGGCTTGCGCGACGGGCCGATCCGGACCGCCGGGATCACCCCTGTCGCACAAACCAACCCAGAAGCCATTCCCGGCGAATAAGGAGTATAGTCCATGGTTTTTGACCTCGCCTTCATCTGGGCCGGCCTCATCGCCTTTGCCGTCCTGACCTATGTCATCCTAGATGGATTTGATCTGGGCATCGGTATCCTGTTCCCATTTGCGAAATCAGAAGCGGATCGCGATCTGATGATGAACTCTGTCGCCCCCGTATGGGACGGCAATGAAACCTGGCTGGTTCTGGGCGGTGGCGGTCTTTTCGCCGTCTTCCCGCTGGCCTATGCCGTGATCATGCCCGCGCTCTACATGCCGATCACGCTGATGCTGCTGGCGTTGGTCTTCCGGGGGGTATCCTTTGAATATCGCTGGCGCACAAAGCGCGGAAAATGGGTTTGGGATATTGCCTTCTTTGGTGGTTCGATCGTTGCAGCCATGTCTCAGGGCATCGCTCTGGGAGCGCTAGTGCAGGGGATCGAAGTGACAGGCCGCGCCTATTCGGGGGGCTGGTTTGATTGGCTCACACCGTTTTCGATTTTGACGGGCGTGGCCGTGGTCGTGGGCTACGCGCTTCTCGGAGCCACATGGATTGTCCTGAAAACAGAAAACGACATACAGGTCCAGATGCGCAAATGGGCATGGTGGCTTGGCGCTGCTACGCTTCTTTTGATCGGGGTGATCAGTATTGCGACACCTTTCCAGAACCCGATCTACTTCGACCGATGGTTCAACCTGCCCGGCAGCCTTTGGACGATGGTCGTTCCTCTTCTGATGTTAGGCCTAATTTGGAAGTTCTTTACAGGATTGAACGACCAACGTGACTTGCAACCCTTCCTGAGTGCGTTGGGCTTTTTTGTCGTCAGCTTCATCGGCATCGGCGTCAGCTTTTATCCGATGATGGTGCCGCCGTCACTGACCATCTGGGATGTCGCGGCGCCGGACTCCAGCCTTGCCTTCGCGCTGGTCGGCGCTGTGATCCTGATCCCCGTCATTCTGGCATATACGGCTTATGCATACTGGGTGTTTCGTGGAAAGATGGACCCGGCCGAAGGGTATCACTGATGAGCAGATCGAACAGTCTCACGCGCATCGCATGGTTTGTCGGGCTTTGGTTCGCGAGCGTCACCGCCCTTGGCCTTGTGGCCTTTCTGATCAAGCTCGCAATCTAGAAACGGCTTGTATCGGTCCGGCCTGACTGCGCTGCCTGCGTGATGGAGTGGGTAATAGTGTCCACCATTCATAGTGGACATCTTGAGGTTGGTGATGGCGGGGAAGAAGGGTTTGAATAAGCAGGTATGGTCGGATGACGAAAAGCGAACGATTTGCGCACAACAGACGTTGACGCCTAGCGTTTCGGTTGCTCAGGTTGCCCGCCGCTATTTTATGAGCGCAAAACTGATTTTCAAGTGGCTGAAAGACCCCCGGTTTGCACCGGTGGAGAGCTGACCGTTCGCCAGAGGAGAGTATCGCTCTTGACTGCGGCGGAAGCCCGCTCACCGCCCTACACGACGGATTCGCGATGCCCGCCACCCTATCGGACAACCAGCTTTTCACCGCCATCCTCCTCTCTCAGCATCGCTTCCATTTCGTCCAAGCCATCGACTGCAGAGCGCATCTGCGCCTCATCAGCTACGCTCGCAGCTTCAGAATCCACGACGCTGCTGCCAAAATCCATCTCCATCTGGCGCTGTTCCTCGGCGATAACGGCTTGAACGACAGGCGCGGTCTTCTTTGGAACAACATCAGATTGCCCTGACGGTTGACCGTCAACGCCCTCGCGTGCCCGCTCCATATCAGTTTCAGAACCACAGGGGCCGTTGGATGGCGGTGTCATCGGCATGGCGCGCAGACTCAGCGGCAGCGTGCCCTGCGGCCCACTTCCCCCCGGCTGCGGAAACGGCAGTTCCCCCGTCTGTGCCGCGTGGGTCGCCTTAAACAGGCGGTCGTCAAAATACTGGATCCGCTTCGCCCGGACCGGCATTTGCGCATCGATCACCATGACGATCTCGTCGAGGGGCAGACGGCGCGCCTCATCTTCGGGCAACAAAGAGCTTTCTTCGGTCCGTGTGGATTGGCTGCGCCCTTCAAAGGGGTTCTTGCCGATGGACTGGGAGCGCGTGATGACGGTCTTCGTGGTCTTACCGACCGCCTTGCTGAGCTCCTCGACGGTCTTCTCATCCGAGGGCGTCAGGTAGAGTTTCACGCCGGCGTTGCCCTGCAGGGCGCGGCGGGTGTTCTCGCCGTAGATTTCATCGAGGGCGGGAATGGTTTGGGTGACCACGGCCAGGTGACCACGGTAGGTCCGCAGGGTCTCGATGCTTTCGACCACGATGGGCATCTTGCCCAAGCGATTGAACTCGTCGAGCATGATCATCACGGGCCAGGGCTCATCCGGCCCGGGATCCTTTTCCTGCATGGCGGAGAGCAGGTCGGAGAAAAACAGCCGGATCAGCGGCGCGAGCGGCTTCACCATCAGCGGCTGGACCACGAGATACACTGAAAAGGGCTTCTTGCGGATCGTGCGGAAATCAAAGTCCGACACCGCCGTCGCCTCATCGATCGCGGGGTTCTGCCATTGATCGAGCCCCGAGGTCATCAGGAGCGAAACGTAAGACGTCAGCGTATCGTTGTTGGTCGAAGCCAGCCGCGTGAAAATCAGCTTGGCCGCCCTGTTGTCGACCTCGTGGCCCCGCGCAAAATACTCCTTCTGCTTGTTCCCGCCCGAGGCCGCGATGCGGTAGATCTCGCCCAAGGTCGGGCGCTTGCGCTGGAAGGCCAACAAGCCTGCCGCCACGAAGAGATCGATCCCGCCCTTGAGGAGGCCCTGCACCCGGTCATTGTCACTCTGCAGGAACAGCGTCGCCAGGAGCTGTAATTCCATCTGCTGGCGCGCGGGATCTTTCAGTTGATAGATGCGCAGGAGCGGGTTGTAGCGATGCGTGCGCTTGCCCTCCCAATCGGTGGGGGCAAAGCGATAGACCTTGTCGCCTTGGGCGGCGCGGTGTCGGGCCGTGGCCTCAAAGCACTCGCCCTTCACATCGAGCGTCACGGCGGAGCCTTGCCAGGTCAGCAGGTTCGGAATGACGAAGCCCGTGGTCTTGCCGCGGCCCGTGGGCGCCACGATCAGCGCGTGGGGGAAAACCTTGGAGCAGATGTAATTGGCGCGGGAGCTCGGTGGCCCCAGTTTGCCGAGGATGAACCCGGTCCCAGGTGCTCCGAAGAACCCGTTGGCCTTCATCTCGCGCGCAGACTGCCAATGGGTCTGGCCAAAGCGTGTGAGAGCTGACCCCGAGAGGGCGAGGCTCAGCATCATGCCAGCGGCGGCGAAGCTGCCGACGATCAGGTGGATGAGCTGGGCATCTTCGGGGCGGCGATCGCGGATCGCCAGATAGTTCTGCGCGATATAGGCAAAGTCGATCTCGGCCCCGAAGCCGAGATCCTGGTAGGTCAGCACCGCCGAGGCGATGGTATAGCCCATGGCCCCGGTCACCAGCGTCACGAGCAGGACGCCCGTGGCGATCCGCGCTTTTCCCATGGAGGCGCTCAATGGACCTGACCCCGCTCGGTCTCGCCATCCACGTCTGTGGTGCGGTGTTTTTCATATTCGGTGTCGGCGAGATCATCGACCACCTGGCGCAAGGCCTCCGTGTTGGCCGTCGCTGGATCGGATTGCAGATAGACCTTGGCGACATAGAGCCGGTCGAGGCGGTCCTCGAGAACCTTCTCCAGCGCATCGGCATCGCCGGATGTGAGCCTCTCAAGTTGACGGTCATCCAGCACCCGCGCGATCTCGCCCCGGAAAGCGTCCCGCTCCGCCTCGGTCTCGAAGGGCGCGGACAACTCCCCCGCCCGCTCATGGTCCAGAACACGCGCAATCTCCTCTGCAAGGCGGTCGGTACGGTCAGACTGCGGCGCAGTTTCACCGCGGGCTGCGAGGAGTGCGTCGCGCGTGCCAGACCCAAGCCCCTCGCGCATCTCGTTTTCGCGGCGGACCTGATTGATGGCCTCCGTGTCGCGTATCTCGACGACGGACGCATAGGTCGAGCCAAGCCCGCGGGCGAGGTGGGACGGCATGTCCGGATAGCGCGCGCGCAAGTCATCCGTGACAGCATGCGCAACGGGCGTGCGGAGGTCGCGTCCCTCCATGATCCGGTCGACCTCGCGGGTGATCTCGCTGGCGCGGGCAGCATCGGTGACGGTCTCCCTGTAGGGCTCAGACCGATCGATCACATCGCCAGGGCGTGGAAGCAGCTCCGGGTGTGCCTCGAGATACGCGCGCTGCTCGGTCTCGATCCGGCGCTCCGCCCTTGAGACAACCTCCCAGTCCCGGTCCTCGATCTGCTGCGCGGTCAGGCCCTCTGCGCGCATCTCCTGACGGATTGTCCCTTCCATCGCCCGGACCGCGTCCCGGTGATAATGGAACCGCTCGCTGATCGGTTCCGCTTCCATGACGCCATCCCGGCGCAGCACGTTCTCGCGCTCCAACAGCGTGCCAAGTTCCACATGCACGTCATTGAGAATGTCGCGGGCTTGTTCCAGATCGGCGCGGCGCTCGAGGTTCAGATCGCGCGCCTCGGCCACCTTGGAGAGATCATTGGCGATCCATTGATGCTCGAGCGCTGCATTTGAGGCGCCCGTCTCGATCCGGGCCACCACTTCCGATGTGCTGATCCCGGTGCCCCGTAGTGCCGCGTCAATGCGCGATCTCAGATCGGGCTCTGCCAAACGCTCGCGCTGGCTGGCGTCGATATTGGCTTCGGAATAGATCCCGCCCTCCGAGGGGGTCTCTGACAGCGTGGATGATCGCAGCCCCAAGGGCTGCATGTGCTGGACCTGCGTCTGGATCTCGATGAGGCGTTTTTCTAGCACGGGACGTTCCGCGTCAGACTTTTCGGCGATCATGCCCTGCACCCGCGCGAGCTTCTCCGCATAGAGGCTTCTCAGATCCTCAAAGCTTTGATCCTCGGCCATATACACATCTCCTGTTCGGTCCACCTGCCCGCCCTGCGCCAGCACCTCGCCCGCGCGGAAGAGGGCTGCGGCAATATCCTCGCGGGCCTCCCGGGAGGCCTCTGCGGCCAGCGAATGGTAGACGGTTCTGGTGTTGGCGATCTCCGCCAGCGTCCGCGTCAAGTCGGTCCCCACACGTTCGCGCTCGCGGGGCGCGCGACCCCCTTCTTTCGCGGCATAGACCTCGCTGGTCCGGGCTGGGTAATGCACGACGCCGCGATCCACCCGGCGCGTGGCTTCCAGCCGCACGCCGTACTTCTCAGCCTCCTCGACCATGGCGAGGCGGAAGTCGTCATAGTTGAAGCGATGGTTGCGCCCCAGAAAGAAGAACTCGCCCTCCTGCGAGCGGCGGTTCAGCACCAGATGCGCATGGGGGTGATCGCGGTCCTCATGCACCGCGATGATGTAGTCGAAATGCCCCGCGTCGGTCTGGAAGAATCGCTCGGCCACATCCGTCGCGATGTCGCGCACATCCTCGCCGCGCGTACCGATGGGGAAGGACATGAGCATGTGCGTGGTCTGGCCAAGCTTGGGCTTGAAGCCCGCATCCCACCGCTTGGCGAAGCGCTCGGTCAGGTCCTTGATGTCGCCCGCCTCGAGCTTCGCCTTGCCATCCAGAAACCCGCTACTGTCCACGATATGGGTGGACTTGGTGGTGAGGTACTCGAGCTGATTGGCGAGCTGCGATTTGGTATGCGTGCCCCCGCCCCGGATCGCCTTGAAGACCGCTGGCCGATGCCCCGCTGCCGCGCGCGTAAGCTGGGTCTGCTTGGCCACGTGCAGCCCCTGCATTGAGCCCCGGACGCGGCTCCAGCCATCCCGAAAGACCTCGCCCGTGACGGCATGGACGGCATCATTCAGCCGCATGGGCAAACTCCCTCAGCGCGGCCGTGGCCTGCCGTTGCATCGCGTCCCGACGGCGGCGCAGAAGCAGATCGATCTCGTCAGCAGAATCCAGAATGAACCGCGCCAACCCGCGCATCTGGGCAAGGCGCAATTCGGTGAACTCGGCACTCGTGCCCCCCACGGCCTCCTGCCCCCGCCGGTTGGCCCGCGTCATCTGCTTGGCGATCTGCGCGACCCCATTGCCGACCTCGTGCAACGAGGCGCGGTAGCGCGCCATCTCGGCCGCCATCTGCGCGTCCGGAACGAACACCCCACCCGCCGCCTGAATGAGCCGCCGCAGCCCTTCGGCCCGGCTCTCGATCCCCGCCTTCGCCAACACCTCGTCGAGGGCTGCGAGCTCTGAAGTGGTAACCTTCACACTGACCGCTGAGATCGGAATTGCGGCATCCGTCTGGCGCTCGGCATCGGCTTTGAGCGTGTACTGAATCGCCCGCACTGACACGCCGAACCGCTCCGCCAAGGCCGATGTGGTCACACCTTCCGCAGCCTCGCGAACGATCTCCATGCGGTCCGCATCTGTGAGACGTTTTGATCGAGACATGCGAAGAAAGACCCCCTATTTCCTGCCACCTTCCACCAAGGCTGCCCCTACCTTACGATAATATACCACGCTGTCAATTATATACTTACGTCGCATTCAGGCTCATGCAGCCTTGGTGTCCGCTTCACGCCGCGGCCCGCAGGGACGCGGCTCTGCCGCCCTCACCACCAGGCGACCCACCTGTCCTAGGGGTCCCGTCCACCAGCCCCGCCCGAGGGTCTGGCCGAACACCATGTGTTCGGACGGAACCGCGGGCGGGCGCAAACCCCACCGACAGGGCGGACAGGCAGGGTCAAGGAGGGCCAGATTTGGCTTGCCAAATCTCTGCCGCAAAAACCGGGAGGCCCTGGCCGATAGGTTTTTGTGGATGGCCCCCTTGAGGCTGACTGGCCGGTCTGTCGCGGCCTGATCATTCCGGGGGGAGTGCGTCCGTTGAACGCGCAGCGAACGGCACCAAGAAGGGTCGCTGTCGGCGATCACCCGCGCCGGTGACGGCATCCCTGGAACAGGGATCGAGCCGCCCCAAGATCGTCCTGGGGCGGCCCATCCTCGTCAGAGGATTTAGTCCTGGGGATCTTTCGCGCTCGGCGGGAACATCACCAGCTCCGAGACCGCGACCGGGAAGTCGAGCTTGAGGCTGAAGAACTCCGAGCCGTCCCCTTTGCGGGTGTTGCCGAACATCGCGCCCACTCGCTGAAAACGGGTGCGCTCCTGGCCATCGGTATCGGTGAACTTGACGGGGACGGTGGCGACGTAGTGGTTGGTCATTTGGGTTACTCCTTGTTGCGATGTGGATCACCCGGCACGGGGCAAGAGGCCCGGTCGCAAGCGCAAATGCGGAGGGTCCGCGGCCAGCCGTGGAAGCCGTATTTGTGCTTGCCGGAGCGAAGCAGAGGGCACGAACGGGCCGACCCCGTGCGATCCCCATCCATGAGCAAAAAGGAGGAACCCAAATCTGTGCCGCCACTTTGAACCCGCCATCGATCCCGTTGATCCCGATCTGAGATGGCTTGGTTCGTTCTAATCTAACGCACGTGGATAATGATCCGTCACGCTCAAGACATGGCGGGTCAGCGTTCAGCCGCGAGCGAAGATCCGTCGTCTATGTCGGGTGAGTGCCCCTGCTATCGGCACCAGGGTTGAGGGCGTGAGGGACAACTGGTGCGGCCACATCGGTATGGCACGGCCAAACCTTCAGCGATGAGCGCACTTCCCACGTCCCGACCGTCAACGAACAACGAGCCACAGAACCGCCCGAAATTGCACTGATCCGTGCCTTCAGTCCCGGGCCGACAGGAACAGGCCACGCGCTCAAATTCAATTGACGCCGCACCCCGCACCAATTGACCAAGACGCGCTGTTGCGCGTTCCCCGACCTGCCGCTCCGCAGTGCAGGACGGTCTCCATGTCTCAGGCGCGTTAAACCCGACGAGTCGCACGTTCGCTGTCATGCCTCGAACATCAATCGTATCACCATCAATGATCCGTATATCGCTGGCTCGAAGCGACCGGTCCTGCGCAGCGGGTCGCTCTGTAGGTGGCGCCACCGACGACAAGAAGCTGGAAGACATCCAGCCCGTTCCCAAGTTAGACCGAATTTGGGTCCACTGCCCCTCATCGCGAAGCTTTTCAACGCGGGTCCCTTCGCTCAAGACGCCCATCACGGCGTTCGAGGTAGACGGCCCAGCACGTTGGTTGACACGTGTCCCTGTCACATAGACGTAAGTGGTGTTTGTCGTTTGCGATGTGGGTATCGCTGACGGACTGTAGGGTGTGGATCGTGAATTTGAAGACTCAAACAATGATCCAACCAACGCGAAAAACGCGACAGCAATAACCAACGGCACCATGATTTGGCGTTGAGCCTTGCGCACGGCACGCCGAGGTGCGGTGATCGCGCGGGTCACGGAGATCGGACGGGGTCTCGCCTGTACGGCTCTGGAGCTGCGCTTTGGTGCTGGTTGAGGAGTGCCGTCGTCGGCAGCTGACCTTGTCTGGGCTGGTTTTTCCCGTTCCAGTTTCAGGACTTTGTGCAGGCTGGCATACTGAGCTTTGCTCAGGCGCGTCTGCGTCCCATACCGCTGAAACCGTTCAGCCATGTTTGTGAGAAAAGACACTTCCCAATCGTTTGCCTGCCCAGACCGCAATCGCGCATCAATGCGCGATTGAATCTCTTTGGTGCGTTCCGGAGAAAAAGGCATCGAGGAAAAACCTGTTCGGGTGTTGAGCTGCGCAACAAATGTCTTCTGCCGCACGGCCATATTAAGCTGTGATTGCATCGAGATACCATCCAGTCATTCCCAAAAACCAGATTGGCCAGATTGCAATCACCAAGACTTTCGATGCCCATTGCTGGAGTTCACTGCGATACCCCTGAGGTTCGCGCACCTCTGAGAAACGAAGAAAGGGCCGCCCTTAGGCGACCCTATCAATTACATCTCCGCGGTCTTCTTCGCCGGATCAGCGACCCGCATCACCGTCAGACCTTTCGCTTCCGCCTTCTGCCCGAGGTTCAGCGCCACGCCATTGCCGCCGAAGAGAACAACCCCCGTCGCCGCAAACTTGTCGTCCAGCATCTCGTCATTGCACTTGAACGGTGCCGCCCGCCCATGCGCGGACCAGCGAGGATCAAAGCGCGCCTGCGCGACCCCGCGCGCCCGGGCCCACCGGGCCGCGATCATCTCGGCCCCGTGCTTGCCACCCTTGTGGCAGAGGAAGATCTCCTGATTGCGGTTTTGTTTGATCCGCTCCCGAACCTTGTCGAGCGTATTGAAGATCACATCGATATCGGTCCAGTCGGTTGCGCCAGAGACAATCAGCGGCACGCCTTCGACCTTGGACTTCGCGGCCGTCTCGCGATCATGCTGCTCCAGAAGCTGCCGGGCCTCGAAGACGGCCCCGGTCTCCTGCGCCCGACCACTGGCGCGTGACCCTGCCGCCGGGATGAAGGCATGTCGCGTCTCGATCTCGTAGCATTCCGCTGCTGCTTCGCTCATCACCTCGATGGCGCCGACGATCTCGCGCAGCTGCAGAAAGCGCGCCTGCGCCTCTTCGAGCGCCGTCTCGGCGATTTCCGATCCGTCGTGAGATTTTGCCAGCGCGCCGATCTTGTCGGCTGTGCGATCGACCTCCTTGCCGAGCGTCACTTTGCGCCGTTGCAGGATCGTCGCGAACCCGTGGGCCAGCGGTTCGATTTCTGCCTCGAGGCCGGTCCCGCGCAATTGCCCGAGCAGGGTCTCGAAGGTTGCGCGGATGATGCTGTCCTTCAGGATGTGATCTTCCGGGATCGGCAGATGGGCGTCCTTTTCGGTCAGCCCGAAAAGCTCGATGGTCTCGTAGGTGTTCGCTTGGTCGTAAGCCATTTTGGTATCTCCAGATGTTTGACTGACCACCACGTGAGTGTGGTGGCATGGCCGAATGTCTGGTTCACCGAATCTGTCCGAGTCAGGGACGGCGCAGCCGCCGGCTTGCCGGGCGCAAAAGTTTTCCAGGCGCGACGCCAACATTGTGCATACGCTCAATGGCTGGACCGCCCTCCCCAACCGCGCCGCCCTCGCCGAAAAGTTTTGCGATCCTTGACGCGGGCTGATTTGGGGGCCATCCGGAGGATATGCTTCCACGCTCATGTGTGTGTGTTTTGACGGTAGGTTTGCCCGACCCGAGCAGGCAAACGGCCCGACCGGACGCGGGAGACGGATGAAGCGGCGGGATCGTTTTGGCCTCGGGCCAAAACAGACCAGAGCGCAATCCGGCGGCGCGGCCGGGGAGGGACGTGCTCGCGAGGCGAGCAAACCGGGATGCCAAGCGCATCGCCGCGGTGAGGCCGCATGGCCGAATGCGCGACGGACCACAGGGCCGTTCTCACCTGCGACACGCGAAGCCGAGCAGGGGAGGCCGTGAGGCTGGTTGCTAAGCAGAGAATCAGGTGCTCCCGCTTCCTACTCGAGATCGCACAGCACGACGGAGGTGATGTACTCGAAATCTCGCAGAACCGGCGAACAGCGTTGCCAAAGAAGGCAGGATTGTCGCCAGCACGTTAGGCTTGCGAGCTGAGGTTGTGAGCTTTCATTCAGTCGGGCCTCAACTTTCAATTGGTCGGCAGTTGACTTTCAATTGGTCGGAGACGTACTTTCAATCGGTCAAAAGGAGTCGCGCGGCGATGTACCCAAGATTTGCCAAGGCTAGAGTGGAAGAGGCGCTGTCCGACACCCGCGTGGTCCTCATCTCGGGGCCGCGTCAATCCGGCAAAACGACACTTGCAACCGAAATCGCGTCGGACAAGACACCCTTCCTGACACTGGACGATGCCAACGTATTGCGGTCGGCGATCGATGATCCGGTCGGTTTCGTCCGCGGATTGGACCGCGCAGTAATCGATGAAGTCCAACGCGCACCCGACCTTCTACTCGCCATTAAGAACTTGGTCGATGACGACAAGACACCGGGGAGGTTCCTCCTAACAGGTTCGGCCAATCTCATGACCATTCCCAAAGTGGCGGATTCCCTTGCCGGCCGAATGGAGGTCGTTCGATTGTTGCCACTCTCGCAAGCAGAAATCCTTGGGACGAAATCGGGGTTCATTGATCGGGCCTTTGCGCGGGAGATGCCGACGGCTGACCACATGATTGTCGGTGACGACCTCGTTGAAAACGTCCTCTCCGGAGGGTATCCAGAAGCGCTCGGTCGAGTGCGATGGACGCGGAAGCAGGATTGGTATCACGGGTATCTTGATGCGATTGTCCAGCGCGACGTCCGAGACGTGGCCCAGATCGAACAACTTGCCATCATGCCGAAACTGATGTCGGTGCTTGCCGAGCACTCAGGACAGCTGGTCAATTATACTGGCATCGGTGCCAGCATCGACCTCAATCATGTCACCACACAAAAGTATGTGAGTGTTTTCGAGAGCCTCTATCTCGTTCACACCCTGCAGCCCTGGTTCACGAACCGTCTAAAACGCCTGACCAAGTCGCCCAAGCTCCATTTTTTCGATGCGGGCCTCTTGGCAGCAATGCGGGATATTTCGCCAGATGTAGTCCGAAAAGACAAAACGAGCTTTGGCGCGATCCTGGAGACGTTCGTGTTCGGCGAGTTGCGGAAGATCGCGACGTGGAGCGAACAGCGGTGCACATTCTCGCATTTCCGAGACAAGGACAAGAACGAGGTCGACATCGTATTGGAGAACCGACGAGGTGAGGTCGTCGGGATCGAGGTGAAGTCGTCCGCCACCGTTTCGGCAAGTGATTTTTCGGGAATGCGAAAACTAGCGGACGCCTGCGGCAAGAAATTCGTCCAAGGCATGATACTCTACGACCATGACCGGGTCGTACCGTTCGGCGAAAACATGTTCGCTGCTCCGCTCTCATGCCTGTGGGGTCGCTCATGAATCTCGTCGAGGAACAATGCGTCGAGGATCTCGCGGACCTTCTCTACAACTTCTTGCCTGGGAGCGGAAACTCACGGACCGCATTCCCATTGGCAGCAGCACAAGTCCAATGCGAGGACTTGTGGACCGGAGGGAGCAAGCGTCCGGCCATTGTTCAAATGTTGTCGTCAACCCTCAGTCAACGGCGACACAAGCTCAGTGCGTTGATGTTGGCGATCGTCCGGCAATCGATGACTTGGCGCAGAGGTAAAGGCGAGCCGCTAACCCGCGCGGAAGTAGATGGTTTGAACGCGCTCCTTTTGCGTCTGTCGATAAAGGTGCCCGAGCTAAACGATCCCACGTTTCTTGAATCACTGGCGGGAGCCCAAACCGAGCCGGAGGCGACTCCGGAACCAAAGAAGGCCACGCTTTCGGACGAGTTAGCGCACACGCTATCGGCGCGCCTGATCGGCCTATTTGAACACCCGCCTCAGCGGCGCGGCTTTGAATATGAGCGCTTTCTAACCGAACTTTTCGCCGCGTATGGTCTGACGCCGCGAGCGCCTTTCAAACTGACAGGCGAACAGATTGACGGAAGCTTCAAGTTGCACGGCGAAACATACCTCGTGGAAGCCAAATGGCAGGCTGGTCGCACGGGACAATCCGATCTGCTAACCTTTTCGGGAAAGGTCTCAGGCAAGGCGACTTGGGCGCGCGGGCTTTTCATCAGTAATTCGGGCTTCTCCGAAGACGGCCTCAAGGCTTTCAGGACGGGTAGACGCACAAATATAATCTGTGCTGATGGGTTGGATCTGCATCAGGTCGTTCACAACCGTCTCTCATTGATCGACGTGCTTGACGAAAAGCTGCGACGCGCCGCTGAAACCAACCAAGCATTTGTTCCGGTTCGAGACTTGTTATGACGAGAACCGAACGAGGAAAGAAGACCAATAGATCGGGCAAGCCTGCCGGTTTACAACTAATCACTCGGCCAGCGACGAGGCGGCAAAGCTGCGCGCAATCGACAATTATTGAAACCTCTAAATCCTACAGAAATGACTTTCATGATTATTCCAGATAACGAGACCGCCATCGACATGATCTACTCGGAAGCCGTCTCAGCGACGGTCGCGAAGGTGATCAGAGACTCTGGGAACGAACCTCTCACGGTCGGCGTCCATGGGGACTGGGGTGCTGGAAAATCGAGCGTGTTGCTCATGCTAGAGGACGCGTTTTCAGAGGACGATCGCACATCCGTCGTCCGGTTCAACGGCTGGCTGTTCCAGGGCCTCGAAGACGCAAAGACCGTCATCATCGAAACGATCGTAGAGCAATTGCTGCGGGATCGGGCGTTCACCACCAAGCTGAAAGACGCATCCAAAAAACTGCTTAAGCGCGTCGATCTTATGAAAGTCGCATCCAAGGCGGGTGGCCTCGCCCTGACCGGACTTACCGGCATCCCATCCCCGGACATGCTCGGCGGGCTCATGGAACAGGGGAAGAAGCTCTTGGCCGGTGGCGAAGATCTGACGGTTGGCGATATGACAGGGTACGTCAAGAATGTCACAGATTGTCTTAACGACCCTGAAGCCGAAACCTTGCCTGCCCATATTCATGCCTTCAGGGTGGAATTCGAGGAACTGCTCGCGGCCGCGGACATAGATCGCCTCGTCGTTGTTGTTGACGATCTGGACAGATGCCTTCCCGCCACGGCGATCGAGACACTTGAGGCGATACGGCTCTTCCTGTTCGTGCCCGGCGCGGCCTTTGTCATCGCCGCCGACGAGGGAATGATCGAATACGCCGTCAGGTCCCATTTCCCGGACTTGCCACTATCGTCGGGCCCGTCGACCTATGCCCGGAACTACCTCGAAAAGCTCATTCAGGTGCCGTTCCGACTACCGCCATTGGGATACGTCGAGACCAAGATCTATCTCACGCTTCTCGTCGCCGGTAGCTCGCTCGACACCGGTTCGGCCCCCTTCGACACATTGCTCAACTTAGGTCGCGAAGCACTCAGACGTCCCTGGGACGGGAACGGGCTGAGCCGCGGTGTGATCGAAAAGCGTCTCGGTGCGGTCTCGGCGGAGCTGGAGAATGCGCTCATTCTCGCCGATCAACTCGCGCTGCCGCTCGCTGAAGGCGCTCAAGGCAACCCGAGGCAGATCAAGAGATTTTTGAACACGCTCAATCTCCGTCTCGCCATCGCGGATGCGCGCGGGATCGGTGACGATGTGAACCCCGCGGTCCTCGCCAAGCTGATGCTCGCCGAACGTTTCAAGGCCGATTTCTTCGAACGCCTCGAGGTCGAGGCCGCTGTCAGCGGCTCCTCCATAACCGTTGCGACACTCGAGGAGGCGTTGCGCAAAGATGATGAAGAGCCCGAAAAATCCAAGAAACCGGCCACCGCCAAGGGCCGGGGTCAAACGGAGAGACTTCCGGAGGACGACCTTCTTGCGAGCGAATGGGTCAGACGATGGGCTTTGGTGGCCCCCGCGCTCGCGGACGAGGATCTGCGTCCGTATTTGTTCGTGTCCCGAGATCGCAAGGCGCTATTCACTGCAGGCACCAATCTCGTGTTGATTGTCACTGAGAACTGACCCGGTATGCCGATAAATTGTCACTGAGAATTGACCCATGTGAACACACTGCCCCGACGGTTTTCGTTGGGGGGATTGGGAGTGATAGACATGGGAT
>NZ_JARJEF010000187.1 GCF_029697505.1 Pseudophaeobacter profundi
TAGCCATCAAGTATCATGGTTGCACCAAAGAAACAGAAAAAGGCGATGGAGAGCATCAACTCCCGCCTAGCGCTGGTGATGAAGTCGGGCAAGTACGTTCTGGGACTGAAGCAGACACTCAAGACTCTGCGACAAGGCAAGGCCAAGCTGGTTATCATCGGAAACAACACCCCTCCGCTCAGGAAGTCAGAGATTGAGTACTACGCCATGTTGGCCAAGACTGGTGTCCACCACTACTCTGGCAACAACATCGAGCTGGGCACTGCCTGCGGTAAATACTTCCGAG
>NZ_JARJEF010000188.1 GCF_029697505.1 Pseudophaeobacter profundi
TTTATTTCATCAACTTTTAGATTCAATGTTGAAACGTAGAGGTAGCTATGTCATGACGCCAATATTCTGACGAACAACGTGAGGTGAGTCTCGTCCATGTAGACAAGTCTGCTGCTTGCGGCAACGCAGATCACCATTATGGTAAATACGAATAATATCTCATTGGTGAGAATATACATCAGCAGCAATGCGAGTACAAGGACTCCAAGTCCATAACATATGTCTTTCACCACAGCAAAAGCTCCGGGCCGTTCCCTGTTGCTCTTCATGTTTTTCTAAAGTATA
>NZ_JARJEF010000189.1 GCF_029697505.1 Pseudophaeobacter profundi
CTTCCGTGGCTCTGAACCCAGGGACAAGAAGTGGAACGTCGTCGTCGATCTCTTCTTCTACAGGGACCCTGAAGAGGCAGAGAAGGAGGAGCAGGCCACGAAGGAGGTGGCGGCCGCACCGGCACCCAAGCCGGAGGTGGACTATGTGAGTCCGACGGAGACTTGGACAGAGACCGCGGAAGTGCCGGCGGCGCCCGTGTCTCACGGCAACTGGGCCGACGATGTGGCTCCGGCCGCCGCCCCCGCCGCCGCACCCTTCACTGCCACCGAGGACTGGACCGCG
>NZ_JARJEF010000190.1 GCF_029697505.1 Pseudophaeobacter profundi
CTTTAGCAGTCTTGTGCACTTTTTTCAGAAGCAGTATCTTCCGCCACCACTGCTGTATGATGAGTGCTGCTTTGTTCTGGGAAAGTCGCATCGTCTGTTCTCTGTCTCTTTCGTCTGCTTCTTCCTGTAGCACTTGGACGAGTTCTTGTCTCGCTGCATGTTGTTGAGAGATTGTCACAAACTTCTCCTGCTGCTCGTCCAACTTGTTTCTGAGTTGCAGAAGAGCGATATCTAGTGCATCCACCTCCTCACTATGTCGCGCTGTCCACTTTTCTAATTTTTT
>NZ_JARJEF010000191.1 GCF_029697505.1 Pseudophaeobacter profundi
GGTGGTTACTCCGTGTTCGCCGGCGTCGGTGAGAGGACACGAGAGGGCAACGACTTGTACCATGAAATGATTGAGTCTGGTGTCATCTCCCTGAAGGACAAGACCTCCAAGGTGGCGCTGGTATACGGACAGATGAACGAGCCCCCAGGCGCCCGAGCTCGTGTGGCCTTGACAGGACTGACCGTGGCCGAGTACTTCCGTGACCAGGAAGGACAGGACGTGCTGCTCTTTATCGACAACATCTTCCGCTTCACCCAGGCTGGTTCCGAGGTGTCAGCTCTGC
>NZ_JARJEF010000192.1 GCF_029697505.1 Pseudophaeobacter profundi
GTTCTCATCGCCATATAATATTGGTTGATAATATTGCGTCACAGTTAATACATAATACAACGTCTAATAGGAATTTTCTTATTTTAAAAGCGTCAAAACGTGGATCTTTAAAACCACAAGTACTACTATAGAAAAGTTACAAAATAAACTCTGAGAAAGTAAAATAAAAACAAACAATCGTATAATTATATAATAATTAATAATAATAATAATAATATTAATATAAGAACGAGCGGATAATTACAAAGGTCGCTTCCAAAAACTTGGAAATTCTCTAAAGTTG
>NZ_JARJEF010000193.1 GCF_029697505.1 Pseudophaeobacter profundi
GGAGAAAAGGTCGTCACTGTGGCTTTGGTAAAAGGAAGGGTACCGCAAATGCTCGTATGCCCCAAAAGGTTCTGTGGGTTAACCGAATGAGAGTTTTAAGGAGGCTTCTTAAGAAATACAGAGAAGCTAAGAAGATCGACCGTCATCTATACCATCAGCTATATATGAAAGCAAAAGGTAATGTCTTTAAAAACAAACGTGTGCTCATGGAGTTCATTCACAAGAAGAAGGCAGAGAAGGCTAGGACAAAGATGTTGAATGACCAGGCTGAAGCGCGTAGAC
>NZ_JARJEF010000194.1 GCF_029697505.1 Pseudophaeobacter profundi
GGATATGAAAGCGATAAGTAAAATATTTTTGTTTTCTAGTTAGATATTTCATAATTAGGGTAGATTGACTTTAAATAAATAATTTGTGTTGTCTGCCGGGAAACCAAACAGAAATATTAAAAGACCCACAATACCTAGTATATAATACAACAAAAAAAGCAAATTTAAATTAAAATGATATTGAAATATAAAAAAATAAATAAATAAAGGCTAGGAAATTAATTTGTGTAGTGAAACTAACAGTGGGTATTATTGGTTCAACAGGAATAGGCAACAAAT
>NZ_JARJEF010000195.1 GCF_029697505.1 Pseudophaeobacter profundi
GTAATGTAAAGCTTTTTATATGATGGACCAAAATTATTCCAATTACTAATGGATGAAACTGATAATGAAACTCCCCTTTGGATTTTTGGATATGGATCCTTATTATGGAAAACTGATTTTCCATATGCTGATAAACAGATAGGCTATATCAAGGGATTTCTCAGAAGATTTTATCAGTCAAGTGTAGATCATAGAGGTGTGCCAGAAAAGCCAGGCCGAGTTGTGACACTGCTGCCTTCATCGGACAGTGAGGACAAAGTATGGGGCATTGCATATAAG
>NZ_JARJEF010000196.1 GCF_029697505.1 Pseudophaeobacter profundi
GTTTATCCTATGTTGAGGCCGAGTGATACGAGTAGGTCCAAAAGAGGCTTGATGAGAAGTTGTAGGAACGCGCCAAGTCCAAGTAATCCGCCGCCGCCGCTGCCGCCGTCGCTCTTTTTGTCGTCGTCGCCGCCGCCGCCGCCGTCGTCGGCGCTAGGGAAGGGCCAGGCAATAGGGTGTGGCTTGGCTTCAGCACTGGGCTCAGCCTCAGCGACTGCTAACGGGATGGCATCCGCTACACATCCTGCGACAAACGCCAGAAGAAGAAGGCCGATGTAT
>NZ_JARJEF010000019.1 GCF_029697505.1 Pseudophaeobacter profundi
AGCTTCCTGCTCCTTGATCATTTGGATGATCTGTTCGTCCGTGAATCTCGTCTTCATTTGTCCGTCCTTCGGTTGGGCGGACTCTACACAAAACTGGAGGAAATTCAGGGGCTCAGGTCACGCTTTGCTGACCTTAAAGCGAGGTGTAGCGTCTCATCCTTCAGCCCCCTGATCTGAGGGTCCGCTTCCGGGAAACCTGGCAGATTCTTTCGCGCCTGCAGCGGAGCTTCCGCTGTGCCCTGCGTGAATGTCGTGGTTGGGCTGGCTCCAGTCATCTGGCGGCGGAGATCAGGCGCAGTATCCCAGCAACCCGATGCCGCGCCGCCGCAAGGCGGCCTTGAGCCCAAACCTACCTTGACGAAAAAGCGCCTAACCTGTCTGCTCGCCACATGAAGGTAACAGCAATTTTTGACAGTCAATATGAAGGCGAGCTTGCAGGAGCCGTTTGGATTTTAGACACGGCACCAAACAGGGTTCGATTTGAGGAAAGCACGGGTCTTGATCCGAACAGTGCGTTATTCTCCACAAAGAGCCACGACACGCCGAAATCTGCACCAGTTAGAATAATCTGGGGCATCATGGATCACTACCCTGACTCCAAGGAAATCGTAGTGATCGGCGTAGACCATGACGCTTCAATTGCTAAAACACTTAGAGAAGATTGCGAAACTGAGGCCACCAGTGAGGGTTTCATTTGCTGGCGCGCGAACGGCAACTAAGTCCCGCTCAGGGGACGACTGAAGGTATTTGACGGCTGCAGGTGCGGCGAATGGCGGCTTCTCCTGGTGCGTGTGCAGCGTGGAACCTGTGTCCTAATGGTAAAAACCAAGACTTTGCTAATGTCACTATCTGCGCAGACTTGCCGTTAGCTGCGAGCTATCATGGGTTTATATGATTGCGGAGAGGGCAGGTAGGATACGGCGGTTGCCTGCTCCCGCAACCAATAAATACATATAAATAACGGATACTTGCAGCCACCTACGGGTGGCTTTACGCGTTTGTATCAAGCCGTACTGGAAACACTGTGGAAGCAATAGGGACGCGTTTGGTAATGTGGTGAAAAAGAAACACTGCCGTAATGCCTGGTAAGGCGCTCACCACGCCGAATCTCTAAGGACAGATAGGGCAGGGGACATGGCAGCAGCAGAGGCGTACTGCATTCCAAACCCGTGGAAGCACACCGGGAGAAGATGAAACCAATCTACAACGATCCGGAGCTCACCACGCCGATAGGATTGCCAAGGCTGCTCCGAGGCTGCAAAGGGGGGAGGGCCGTCCAGCAAGAGGTCCAGGGGAGCGTTTCAGGTCTGAACGGGCAGAGCAGAAAACGCGAAACGCCTGATCAGAAACACGCCTGCCCATGCTGCAAATCGCCATTTTCTGTGCCAGCAACACATTGGTATTCAACAGCATGGACTACCTTCAGACATTGTTTGCAGCCAATACCGACGCCCTGAAATATGCTTCAGCAGATCTTGCTGGCCGTGTCAGATCCCGGTTCCCCGCCTCGTCAGAGAGAAAACCGCTGTCGCGTGCGATTGGCAAATGCGACCAGGGTCAGCATAACCGGAACTTCCACAAGAACCCCAACAACAGTTGCCAGCGCAGCCCCGGAATGCAACCCAAACAAGCTGATGGCGACAGCAACAGCCAGTTCAAAGAAATTTGACGTCCCGATCAGGGCGCAGGGCGCGGCGATCCTGTGGGGGACTTTCAGGGCAAATGCGGCGGCATAGGCAATCGCAAAGATACCATAACTTTGCAGGATAATTGGCACTGCGATCAATATGATGATGAAGGGTTTGGAGACGATTACTTGGCCCTGCAGACCAAAGAGGATCACGACAGTGACGATCAATCCGATGACCGAGTAGGGCTTCACCCGCGCCTGAAACTGTTCTATGGCCGCGTCAGACCCAAGGCGGCGGCGTGTCGCCAACCCTGCGACAAGTGGCAGTGCGATGAAGAGCAGGACAGACAAAACCAAGGTCGACCAGGGCACGATTATATCCGTGACCCCCAGAAGGATGGCCACGATCGGCGCAAAAGCGATGACCATGATGAGGTCATTTACCGATACCTGCAAAAGCGTATAGGTCGGGTCTCCGCGTGTTAGCTGCGACCAGACAAACACCATGGCCGTGCAGGGCGCAGCGCCAAGCAGGATCAGCCCGGCGATGTATTGCATCGCGTCTTCCTGCGGGATCCAGGGCGCAAAAACATAGCGGAAAAACAATACCGCCAGTGCCGCCATCGTGAAAGGTTTGACCAGCCAGTTCACAACAAGGGTGATAAGCAATCCGCGCGGTTGTTTTGCCACATCGCGCAGCGATTTTGGATCAACGCCCACCATCATCGGGTACACCATCGCCCAAATCAGCACGGCAACAACCAGATTGACGCTGGCGACTTCGGCCGCGGCGACGCCAGTCACCAATTGGGGGGCCGTATTTCCCAAAAGGATGCCGCCCCCATCGCCAATGCAATCCAAAGCGACAAATACCTTTCAAAAATGCTCACACCGCACTCCTTTGACGTATGCATCGCCTCGTAGTTGCCGCCCCGATTGGGGCCGCTCATGGTGGCCTCGTTGGGCAAGGCCAGGCGGGGGCGGCGATAATCACTTCGCCTGCCGCAATTGTACTGTTATTCTGGTGCATGGGGGAGCACCAAAATCAACCGGTCCGGCCCCTAAAGAAGGTTCAAGACTGCGTCTATTACATACTCTGTCTGCGCGTCGCTCTGGCCTGGGCACATAGGCAGGCTGATGACTTCTTTGGCCAGTGTTTCTGATAACGGGAAACGCCCTGGTTCATAGCCCATATCAGAATAGGCTTTTTGTAGGTGCGGCGGGATCGGGTAGTGGATGGCCGTGGCGACGCCTGCGGCATTCAGCCGGGTTTGAAACTGGTCTCTGTCGGCGTGGCGCAGCACATAGAGGTGCCACACCGGATCGGCCCAGTCCGGGACAAACGGAATGATTGCCCCAGCCTTGGCGAAGGCGTCACTATAGCGCCGGGCGATGGCCTGCCTTTTGCCGTTCCAGTCGTCCAGCACCCTTAGTTTGAGCGACAGCACCGCAGCCTGCAGCGGATCCAGGCGACTGTTCTGCCCCTTCAGTTCGTGGACATATTTTTCTTCGGAACCGTAATTTCGCAGCAGTTTCAAATGATGGGCAACGCTGGCATCATTGGTGACCAGGGCGCCGCCATCGCCCAAAGCCCCAAGGTTCTTTGACGGGTAGAAGCTGAATGTGGCGGTGCCCATGCTGCCCAGCGGTTTCGATTTGTACCGGGCGCCATGGGCCTGCGCCGCATCCTGTAGCAGGGGGAGATCGTGGCGGTCGGCCACGGCCTGAAGCGCATCGAGATCGGCGGGCTGACCATAGAGATGCACCGCCAAAATCGCCTTTGTTTTTGGTGTGATCGCGTCTGCGACGGCATCAGGATCAATGTTATGCGTGGCTTCAATGGGTTCAACCGGCACCGGAACAGCGCCGCATTGGCTGACCGCAAGCCAGGTCGCGATGAAGGTGTTGGCAGGCACGATGACTTCGTCCCCGGCACCGATGCCCATGGCCTGAAGGCCAAGACGCAGCGCGTCCAACCCATTGGCCACCCCGAGGCAATGCGCGGCACCGGTATAGCTGGCAAACTCGGCCTCGAACTGCTCCAGAATGGGGCCCATGATATATTGTCCTGACCGTGCGGACTGCACCAGGGCGGCCTCTATCTCAGGAGAGATATCAGACGCTGCCGCCTGAAGATCGAGAAAAGGAACCTTCATTGTGCGCCCACCGCCTGCAAGAATTCTTGTTGATCGCGTATATAATCCGCCTCGTCATAGGGGGCCGAGGCCATCACCATGCAGACCGACCCGGACGAAAAGTTATCGAGATACCGCCACATCATCGGACAGACATAGATACCATAATAAGACCGGTTCAGATGAAAGCGTTTCTTGTCAAAGCCGTCATCCAAAACGATATCAAAACTGCCTGACATGCAGATGATGAACTGGTGCAGATCCTTATGGGCATGTGCGCCGCGATCTGCACCGCCGGGAACGTCATAGAGATAGTAGACACGCTTGATATCAAACGGGATATGGTTTTGCCCTTCAACGAAGGTCAGGTTGCCCCTCGCATCCGCGATTTTGGGCAGGTCAACGACACGGCAATCTTTCAAGGGCATGGGTTTGGGCTCACTTTTGCTCTGCTACGATTATATAAGACTATGAACTTGGAAACGAAACCCTGGACATTTTGATACAGCGGGAACCAAAGCACATGTGGCAATCCCTGCACTAAGCAAATTCGGGTGCTGTTTCGCAACTGGTTTTGAGTGCAGAGAATGGCTGCAACTACAGGGGGAAAGTCACTTGCAGGTTCCAGGTGTTGATTGTTTTGGTAAAACCACCCAAGGTTGAGGTGGCCTGATCCGCGATACGCAGCGGAGAAAAACAGGATCCTTGCAACAGGGCATGGCACAAATGAATGGATTGAAGTGGTCTCGGCTATTCCTGCCTCTTGGGGGGATTATTGCTCTCGTGCTCTTGGGCGCCGTTGGTATGAGGTTTGTGCAGTTTGAACGGGCGTCCTATACCTTGCCACGATTGTTCATTCAGCTAGAGCGATCCATTGGCTATGACGGTTTTATCCATAATTTCAAAAATTTGGTCTTGCGTCCGCAGGAAGACGGCTATCTAGACGCTGCGCTGCAAGACTATGCCGTGGCCGAAAGCACGCTGAAAGAAATCTCAGTCAGGGTCAGAGCTTTTGGGGTCAAGGCCGATCTGGAACCTATTCAGAACACGCTGCGGGCCTATAGAGATATGCTGCAAATCGTCAAAGGATCACAGAAACAACAGCTGACGATATCGCAGGTTGATAGCCGGGTACGTATCTCTGACGAGGAGGCGGCGGCGCAGATCCGTGATTTTGAAAAGCAAATCATGGCCGTCATGGTGCGCCGACGGATCATTCTATACACTGTCGTCACCCTCGGCCTGGTTGCGGTGATCGCGGGCACCCTTCTTGTCACCTATGTGCAATCAAGACGGCTGCGCCAGGCCGAAGAGGACAAGCAAAAACTGGAAGAACAGGAGAGATATCTTCTGCAGGCGGAACGCATTGCCGGGCTTGGTCGCTGGAAGACGGATCGGCATGGCGGGATGATCTGGTCCGAAGCCATGGGCAAGATATGTGGCATCCCACCAGAAGAATTTCCGACCAGGCTAGAAGGCGTCTGGTCCTTTGTCCCTGTGGAAGACCAGCCCAAACTGCGGCTTGCTTCGGAACAGGCGGTGCAATCGCGGGGGCAGTTTTCCTGCTTGCATCGGATTCAGCGCCCGGATGGCAGCATGGTGAATGTCGTTGATAGCGGTGAAGTGGTGCTGGATGCCGATGGCCGGGTCATAGGTTTTGTTGGTACGCTGCAAGATGTGTCGCGCCTGGTTGATATGGAAAACGAGCTGCGCCAATCGCAAAAGATGGAGGCAATCGGCAATCTCGCAGGGGGAATGGCGCATGACTTCAACAATATTCTGGCGGTCGTTCTGGGCAATCTTGATCTGCTGGAGGAGACGGGCGTGAGCCCCGAGCAAGCCGACTATATTGCCAATGCTATCGACGCGACCCAACGCGGCGGTGACCTGACCCGCAACATCTTGGGCTTTGCACGGCGCTCACAGCTGGCACCAAACCAGCTCAAAGGGAATGATGTGGTGCGCGATGTGATGACCTGGTCCTCGCGCCTGTTGCCTGCGACCATCAACATAGAGACATCGCTCTTGGCGAACCTCTGGGCCTTTACCGCAGATGAGGGGCTGGCCAAAAACGCGCTGCTCAACCTGATCCTGAATGCCCGTGATGCGATGCCAGACGGGGGGCAACTGACGATTGAAACTGCGAATATCCGCATTGATGATGAATACATTGCCGAGCGCAGCGAAGAGCTGCTGCCGGGGCGCTATGTCATGATAGCGGTCAGCGATACCGGAACGGGGATCGAAAAAGACAAGTTGGCGCAGGTGTTCGAGCCCTTCTTCTCGACCAAGCCAATGGGGCAGGGGACGGGACTCGGCCTCTCTATGGTGCTGGGTTTCATGAAGCAGTCCGGCGGCACTGTGCGCATCTATTCCGAAGTCGGGGTTGGCACTTCTGTAAAGCTGTATTTCAAGGCAGAGACGGGTCGGGCCGCGCGCCCCAGCCCTGACCGGCCTGGACAGGATCTTTCGCATATTCACGGCAAGCGAATTTTGTTGGTCGAAGACAATGCCAAGCTTTTGACCGCCCAGGAAGATATGCTGACGGGGGTTGGTTTCGACGTGACGATCGCGACATCAGGTGATGAGGCGATGGCGACCTGGTTGCAGAACAGGGATTTTGACATTGTTGCAACTGATATCGTCATGCCGGGTAAACTGCAGGGGACCCACCTGGCCAAAGCGATCCGGGCAAAGGATCCAAGCGTGCCGTTCATTTTCATGTCGGGATATGCAAACGAGGCAACGGTTCACGGCAACGGGCTATTGCCGGAGGACATTCGCTTGATGAAGCCGGTGGGGCGCAACACGCTGCTTACCGCGATTACCAAATCTTTGGCTGACCGTGCCTAGCTGACCCGCGTGCCGACCAGCCTGGCCCTCAGGCTCTCATGGCTGGTGCTTGGTCTGCTGAAAGGTGTGGTTTTGGATGGTGGCACGTCATGGTGTCTTTTGAAAATGTAAAAGTCCCGCCTTGCGCTGGGGGCGCCGGTGGGCTGTTGATGGTCCATTGTGGCCCCTGGCATAGGGCGGCAGGTGGGCAGCCTTTGTAGATCTCATCGTGACACCAACTCTTAACGGGGCGTGTGGGTTAAGGGCCGGAAACGGCGAAGGTCGCCATTCTCTCACTGCGGGGGGAACGCTGATTCTTGCCTCATTTCGCGTTTGAGGGGCACAAACACACGTATTTCTTACCGAAGTCTTGCGCTCTGGGGGGCGGATTCTGTTCTTTTTGGGGATGAAAAGTCCAAGCTTTTACAAAGTTTTATGTAAAAGATTAACGAAAGTCTTAACGCCGGGTGGTCTTTTTAACGGTTTTCGCGTCAACTGAGGCACCAATAACCGGGGGGTTAAGGTTTTGTTTACTGCGTCACATTCTGCCCATTATTTCGTCCATTCCACGCCCAAACAGGCCCCATTCCAGCCGCATGACTGAACGACGATGTTGATGTGGGAATTTGGAGTGGAACATGAAACGATTATTTACAGTTATTGTAGCATGCCTAATGGCCAGCTTGCCGGGCCTTGCCAAAGCAGAGGGTTCGCAGGTTGGTGCGGACTCCTTCCCTGGCTGGGAAGCCGTTGGTCGCCTTAATATTTCTGGGCGCAACATGTGCACCGGATCTTTGATTGCGCCAAATCTGGTGCTGACCGCAGCGCATTGCCTCTATGATCCGGTTTCTGGTCGGGCGATTGATCCAACGACGATTAAGTTTGAGGCCGGCCTGGTCGGTCGTCGTGCAAAAGCCGCCCGCAATATTACCAAGGCGGTGATGCATCCTGGCTATGATCATTTCCGTAGCAACACGTCTTTGATGGGGAATGATATCGCGGTATTGCGCCTGTCTCATCCGATCAGCTCGGCTGAGATACGCCCGCTGGTGATGTCATGGGAAGCCGCCCGCGGAGACGCTGTTGGGGTCTTGTCTTACAATTTCACCCATGCGACAAGACCGAGCTTGGAACGCAGCTGTGAAGTGTTGGCAAAGCAGCGTACCACCCTGGTGATGTCGTGCCGTGTTGAATTCGGTGCCTCGGGGGCCCCTGTCTTGCAGGTGGTGCCTGGACGTCTGCCAAGGTTGGTGTCGGTGATTTCTGCCAAGGCTGCGATGGGAAGCCAGCCAGTGTCGATTGGCACTGCCCTGGATTCCTCCCTGTGGCGATTGATGCAACAGGCCGGCTAACTTCGACGTCGTTTCTTTGCGATGTTCCCAGGTGACCCACTTGCTAGAATGGCAGTGGGAAACATCGGAACCAGATAGTGGATCGCTGCATTCCAGTTCTTAGATCAGCGTCGCTCTAAGGTTCTCGAAATGCTTCCTGGGATTTATACAGCGGTTTCAACAGATAGTTCAGAACAGTCTTGGACCCGGTCTGCAATTCAGCAGTGGCCCGCATGCCTGGGCGGATTTCAATGGTTTTCTGCCGCTCGGTCAGCTTTGAACGGTCAACCCGCACCGTTACCCGGTAAAAGGGCTCTGCACGGGGGTTGCGTTCATCTTCAAAGGTATCAGCCGAGACAAAATCCACTTCGCCGTTCAGGGCACCATAGATGGTGTAATCATAGGCTGACAGTTTTATAGTGGCCGTCTGACCGGTTTGCACGCTGGCGATGTCTTTTGGTTTGACCCGCGCTTCGACAAACAGCTCTTCCCCCATCGGGATGATCTCAAAGATCTCTTCTCCGGGGCGCACGACGCCGCCAATTGTGGTCACGCCCAGGCTGTTTACGATCCCTGACATCGGCGATGTGATGACGGTGCGGTCCAGTTGATCCTGGGCCAGCCGCTGGTCCTGCCGCAAAGAGGTCAACTCGCGCAGGACTTCGGAATATTCCTCCGCCCGCTTCAGCTCATTCTGGGTGCCGATCTCGTTGAATTTGGCCTGCGCATCGGTCGCTGCCTTTTGGGCGCGGTTCACTTCGATCAGGGCCACGATATTTTGTTCATAGAGCCGATGCATATTGGCCAGCTCGTCATTCAGTTGATCGAGGATCTTGCGTGCGCTGGTGCGGCGGCTGTCAAAATCCCCCTGCCGTGCCTTGAGCAGGGCGCGTTCCGAGGCCAGAATTTCGCCAGATCGGTCGGCAAGCTCATCCGGGACGAAAAATTCATATGCACCGTCCATTTCCGCCTCTAGCCGGAACTGTTTGATTTCCAGCGTATCGATCTGATCCTGCAGTTCATCCGCGATGGTGCGAAATTTGGTGTCTTGCAGTTTGGCCAGCACCTGTCCGGCCTTTACTTCATCGCCTTGTCGCACATGCAGTTCGGCCAGGATCCCACCTTCGAGGTTCTGCACGATCTGCGCCCGTGAGGAAGAGACGACTTCGCCCTCACCGCGCACGATTTCATCCACCGAGGCAAAGGCGGCCCAAGCCAGAAACAGCACCAGGGCGGCCCCGACCAGATAGACGATGCGGCTGGCGCCGCGGGCGCTCTGGTCCAGATCATAGGGGGTGGGCGTGTTCATTTGCCCTCTCCGGCGGCGAGATGTGCCAGAACCTTGTCGCGCGGCCCATCCACAACCATGCGCCCATCCTGCAAGATCAGGGTGCGGTTTGTCAGGGTGAGGATCGGCATCCGGTGCGTGGCGATCACGGCAGTACGGCCCTGCAGCCAGGTTTCCAGGCGGCTTACCAGGGTACGTTCCAGCGTCTGGTCCAGCGCCGCAGTGGGTTCATCCAGCAGCACGATTGATGGGTTCTGCAGCCAGAGCCGTGCCCAGCCGATGGATTGGCGTTGACCAATGGACAGGCCGCCACCACCATCGCCGATATCCAGATCCAGCCCCTTGTGATGGCCGCGCACATAGGTGCCCAAACCGGAAAAATCCAAGGCCTCCATCAGGCGGGTATCGTCGCGTTCCAGCTGGTTCAGGTTCAGGTTATCGCGCAGCGAGCCCGAAAAAAGCCGGACATCCTGGCTGAGATAGCCAATATTGCGGCGCAGGTCGCGTGGATCGATCTGGCCCATATCGGTGCCATCGATCATGATCCGGCCGGCATCGGGCGAATAAAGCCCGGACAACAGCTTGATCAGGGTGGATTTGCCAGATCCATTGACGCCTAGAACCGCCACCCGCTGGCCGGGTGTAATGGCAACACCCGGCACATCCAGGGTGGGGGCGGCGTCTTCATCGTAGCGAAACACCACTTCGCGCAGTTCAAAGCGGCCCTCAAGCTGTTCACGGCGCAGGTAGCTGCGTTCGGCGTCCATTTCTTGCGGCGCTTTGGCGATGGCCTCCAGACCTTCCAGGGCACCCTTGACGTTGCTCCAGCGGGCCATGGTGGCTGCAAACTGGGTCAGCGGGGCCAGGGTACGACTGGTCAGGATCCCGGTGGCAATGATGGTGCCGACGGTGAAGTCCCCGGCAAAAACCAGAAGCGTGCCCATTACAACGGCGGTGATATAGGTGGCCTGCTGGATTCCCTGCGACCAGAAAGTCAGCGCGCTGGCCAGGCGGCGTTGCTCGGTCGAGGAATGCGACGACAGCATGTTCAGCTCATCCCACATCCGCATCACCCGGTCTTCGCCACGCTGGGTTTTCACGGTGTCCAGCTCGGTGATCACCTCGTGCAGCAACCGGCCGGCCTTGGCATTGGCGCCCTGGGTCTGCCGCGTAAGGGCAATCATCTTGCGCTGCATGAAATAGGCCGGCAGCAGCATCATCACGCCGCCCGCCATGATCACCCAAACGATAGGGCCGGCGATAGAGGCCACCAGCAACAGGAAGACGGCGATAAAGGGAATATCGGCCAGGGTCGAGATGGTCGATGAGGTGAAGAATTCGCGTACGGCGCCAAAGTCGCGCATCGCCGCAAACAGCCCCGATGGCGGCAGCGGTTTCTTGTCCGAGCGCATGCCGATGAGGCGGCGCATCAGGTTGTGCTGCACCGAGAGTTCGATCTGACGCCCGGCGGCATCGGTCAGCCGGGCACGGGCGACCTTCAACAGCGCCTCTAGCATGATGGCCAGAAAAGCCCCGAGGGCCAGAACCCAAAGCGTGGCGTGGGACTGGTGCGGTACCACCCGGTCATAGACCTGCAGCGAGAACAGCGCCACCGAAACCGCAAGGATATTTGCAACCAGAGACCCCAGCATGATTTCGCCCACCTGACGGCGGTATTTGGGGAATTCGCCCCAGAACCAGTGATCGCTGTCCAGTTGCGGCGTGTGCCGCGCTGCCATCTGTTTCAAAGAGGGGCGGGCGATCAACAGGGTGCCGGTGAAAAACGGGGAGAATTCGCTTAGCGGGACTTTGGTGCGATTGTCGGGGCAGGTGGTGTCAAAAATGATCAGCTGATCCATGTCCTGGCTCAGCACCAGCACACATTGACCGCCTTTCATCATGGCGAGGGCTGGCCACTCAGCCTGGTTCAGCTCCTGCTGCTGTTGCAGTTTCACCTGCAACCCGGTTGATCCCAGCGCCTGTGCCAGGCTCTCGGCCGAGGTATCGCCAGAGTGGTTGCCCCACATGAAATTGGCGATATCGCCAGCCTGGGCCTCGGTCCCTTTCAAAGAGGCGAGGGTGGCAATCAGGGTGGCGCGGTGTCGGATGCGGGCAGAGGCACCTTCGATCAGGCTGCCGACTTCTCGCCGCCCCTGGGGCGCAGCGGCAGAGCCAGCGTCGGCTGGCGTGGCCTTTGGTGCGGCAGGGGCAGCCGCAACCGGTGTGGCCGGGCGATTAGCCGCCGGGCTGAGCGGAACCGCCCGCAGCTTTGTCTTGCCGGGTTTGCGCGGCTGATTGCTGGCCTTGGGGGGGGCATCCGGCGGGGTGCGTGAGGTCGTGTCGGTCAAATCTTGTCCCCATCCGCCAAAAGGCCCATGTCACGCGCCAGTGCCAACTGGATCAGCACAACTTCGTATTTTGCTTCGATATGATCTTGTTCGCGTTTTACCAACTCTTCGTAGATGTTGACGACATCCATCACCGGTCGCTGGCCAGCCTCGAACTGGGCCTTGAACAGCCTGTAGGTTTCGCGGCTTGCGCGGGCAAGGGTCGCGGCCTCGGTGGTTTGGCGCTGATAAGAGCCAAGCCGTTGGACCTGGCGGGCGTAGCTGCGGCGTGCATCTTCTTCGGCCTCGCCAATCTGGCGCCGGGCGGCCTCTTTCGAGGCTTCTATGGCCTGTAGCGCCGCAGGGGTGCCAAGCCCCAGAGGTTCGGCCAGATCCAGCGTCAGCCCCGCGCCAGAGCCATCCGAGGTGACATTGCCGGCCGCCGCAATCTGCGGCAGCAGGCCAGCGCGGTTCACCACGGCCTGGGCCACGTTGCGATTGGCCTGTGCCTGCGATTTCAGCACCGCCAGATATTGCGCGTCTGTCGGCGGCGTGCCCAGATCCAGTTTGCCAGGCTTTTCAGAAAAGGTTTCACCGGTCATGGCGGTCAGCTCGGCGCGGGCCGTTTTGGCACTATCCTGTGCCGTGGTGCGGGCGTTGCGCATGCCGCTGATTTTGCTGTCGACCACATTGAGGTCGGCGCGGTTGGAAAGCCCGCCTTCGACGCGACCTGCGACAATGCGGCGAAACTCTTGCATCTGGGTCAGGGCGCGGCTGCTATAGGCGGATTTTTCGTCGCCGCGCAGCCCCGCAACATAGAGCCCAACAGCCTCTTCCACCCGTTCGTTCATATCGACCGACAGATTGACCGCTGCGACTTCGACATCGGCGGCGGCAAAGTCGCGTTCCGCCTTGCGGCGGCCATTGTCAAACAGTACCTGCTGGATCAGCATTCCGGCGACCAGTTCTCCCAGGTCTGTCAGGCTGACCGAGGGACCAATGGTGGGCAGCCAGTTCTTGGCCTCGGCCTCGGCGCGCAGTTTGGCGCTGATCAGCTCTGCCTCAGAGGCGCGGGCCGAGGCTGCCACCGCCGCTTCGGCGACGCTGTTGTAGATGGTGCCTTCGGCCAGCAAGGAACGCCGTTCAAGCAGGGTCGAAATGACCTCAGAGCGGGTCTCGCCCTCGGGTTGGGCAAAATTGCTGCCGTGCTGGGGCAGGTCGGTCTGGTTGCCAGAGCTACCCAGCAGGGACGGCATGCCATCTGCGCAGCCTGACAGGCTGCACAACAGTGCCAATACGCCAATGGGTTGTGCCAATTGCATAGTGCCCCCGCCCGTTGATAGGCCCTGTGGTGGTCTAGGTAGGACCGGCCGCGATGGTTCGGGCCGGTCCGCGTGATCAGATGATGACAGAGACGTCTTGATCGATGACCAGCGTCGTGCCGTCGTCGCCAATGGTATAGACGTTGTACATCTCACCATCGACATTGCGGGTGCCTGCAAGGGTTGCTCCGGTCATGGTGACACTGTCCTCACCGGGGGTAGAGCCACTGTGGATGGTCAGGGTGTCCGAGTTCTCGGACAGGGCCTTGATATCCGCTTCGGTCAGGACAAGAGACACATTTGCAGCCGCGCCGAGGTCCAGTTCGTCGATGTTGAACTGGCCAAGACCCGCATGGGTCAGGGTGCTGGCGGTCGTGGCATTGTCTTCCAGCACCAGCAGGGTGGAAGAGCCATTGCCAAGCGTATCAACATTGGTGACCACCAGATCGGTGCCGTCGGGGATGGCGTTGTTGAAGTCGAAGGAGGTGTTGCCTCCGCTTTCAGTGATCACCACCCCAGGCGAGGAGACACTGCCATCGCCTTCGAGTGCGTTGACGGCAATGGTTTCGCCTGTTGCTGCAGTGCCTTCGACGCTGAAGGCACTGATATCGCTGCTACCGATCTCATAGGTGATGGAATCCAGCAGTGGCGCTTCGAAGATGGTATCCACCTCAAAGCTTTCGGTCAGAGTGCTGGTGTTGCCAGCCGCATCTGTCGCCACGATCGTTGCGTCGGCGCTATATTCCCCGGGCGGAAGATCGGCGCCTGAAAATTCAGCGCTCCAGTTGCCGGCCGCATCCACGGTGGCGCTCTTGGCTTTGCCCTGGATGGTCACCACAACGCTAGAGCCTGGCTCGACGGTGCCCTGCAAGGCGAAGCCGGCGTTAAGTTCGTCCTGATTGACCACATCATTGGCTGTCTGGTTGGCATCAGAGGTAAAGGGCGTGACCTCGGTGTCAATGGCCACGCTATGAACAACGCTGCCAGTATTGCCCGCCGTATCAGTTGCCTGCACCACTACGTCCACATCCGTAGTGCCGGTGGGGATGGCGTTGGTGGGGACGGTAACGCTCCAGTTGCCGGCCGTATCCACGATGGCGTTCTGGGCCGCGCCAGTGCCGATTGCAACCTGCACCGAAGAACCGGGTTCAACGGTGCCGGTCAGGGTGACGCCATCGGCGCGTTCGGTCGCGTTGATGGTGTTGTCGCCTGCAATGCCATTGGTGTTCAGGGTCAGCGGGGTAACCAGTGTATCGAGCGCAACGGTGTCCGACGCGCTGGCTGTATTGCCTAGGTCATCGGTGATCGACGCGGTAATATCCAAGGTCTCGGTTCCCTGAGGGATGCTGCCGACCGGGAAGATTGTGCTCCAGTTGCCGTCGACATCCGACATCACCTGGGTAGTGGCAGAGCCAAGACCGACCGTGACGGTCATGCCCGGTGTGGCGGTGCCGCTGATTTCGACGCCATCGGCGCGTTCGACCGCATTGATCACATCGTCGATTTCGATCGGATCCGGCGACAGGGCGACGGTGCCCGCCACGGTGTCAATCCGCAGCGGCGAAGAGGTCGTCGCGCTATTGCCTGCCAGATCGGTCGAGGTAACATTGACAACAGTGTTATATTCCCCCCCCAGAAGAGCGCCGGGCGCAAAGGTTGCTTCCCAGTTGCCAGCGGAATCGGCCGTCACAATGCGCGAAACGCCAGCAATCTCCACGACAACGCTGGCCCCTGCTTCGGCGAGTCCAGTCAGGGTGACACCCGCCTGTGCCTCGGCACCGGAAACTGCGTCGTCGCCGCCAGCATGGCTGCTGTTCAGGATGACCGAGGTTTCGGTATCGACATGCAGGCTGTGATCGCTGGTCGCGCTGTTGCCCGCCAGATCGGTAGAGGTCACGGTGGCGGTGCTGTCATAGGTGCCACCAGCAATCTGTGACGCGTCATAGCTCACCGACCAGGTGCCATCGGCGGCTACGGTGGTTGTTTGGATCACGCCCTGGAACAGCACTTCGATCGCGGCCCCGGCTTCGCCATTGCCGGACAGGATCACCCCATCCGAGGCTTCGGCCTGGTTGATCACATCGTCTGTTTCGACCGTGTTGACGGCGATGGGCGGGGCAATGGTGTCGACAATCAGGGTGTCGCTGAAGGTGGCGCTATTGCCAAAGCTGTCGGTGGTGGTGATGGAAACCGGGGTGTCATATTCACCGGTGGAGATTTCACCGGGTGCAAAAGTGACAGACCAGGTGCCATCGCTGCCAACTGTTGTGGTCTGGGTGGCGCCATTTACCAGCACGCTAACGCTAGCGCCTGCTTCGCCGGTTCCGGCAATAACGGTGCCGCTGGCGTGGGTCGCGGCATTGACCAGATCGCCGGTGGAATCCGTGCCGCTGGTGACCTCCAGATCAGGCGGCGTGGTGTCGATCACCACAGCGGGCCCGTCCAGATCATGTTCTGTCCCATCCGGGTCAGAGACCTGAACAGTGGTGTCATAGGAGCCATCAACTGGCAGATCCCCAACCGGGAAGGTGACTTCCCAGGTGCCGTCGTCTTGGATGGTGCCGGTTTGGGTGACGCCGCCAAGATCGACCTCGACCTCGGCGCCGGGGGTGCCGGTGCCGGTGATCACAATAGGGGCAGTGGTGGATCCGGCCACCGGATATGTCGCGTCAGGATTGTCGACCGTGGGCAGGATCGGACCACCGCCGCCACCGCCACCACCACCGCCGCCATTGTTGCCACCGCCACCGCCACCGCCGGCGAGGACAGCAACGCCAGCCGCACCGGCGGCCGCGCCCGCAGCGCCAAACCCGCCGAAGAGCGGCGCGGCCAGGGGGGCAATCACGGGTTCGATACGATCAACGTTCAGAAAGACCATGTCGTCATAGGCGGACCACTTCCCCGAAAGATCCAGCGGTTCGTAGCTCGCAAAGAGCGCACCTTCGGCTTTGTCTTCCAGAACCACCTCGACGAAATTGCCTTCCTCGCTGAGGAACAGGTTCTTACCGCCTGGGGTGTTCTGGCTGTAATAGTTCTGCAAAACAAGGATTTGCCCATCGGCCAGCACCAGGTGGAGATCCGATCCCCGACGCATATAGCTGTCAATGTCCGACGCACTGAGGTTCAGCGAAATATCCTTGGAGTGGGTAACATTCAGCAGAGAGGGAGACCCCTCTGAAAAAGTGCTTTGACGGGTGGTTCCCGAGAGATCCCGAGTGATAAATCCAACAGTTTTCATATTTTCGCCGCTCGTTCATAGACCGTGCGACGCCCAAAGCGAGGGACGCGTGACGGTCTTGTGCCTGTAAAGTTCTGCCTCGGGCCGTTCTTTGCGGCCATATTGTGGATATATTGCGTCTAATTTTAATCAACTGTCTAGTCGATGCGTGCCGGGAGAGGCCACGACCCCTGGGTAAGCGTGACTTGTTTGCCGCATGTTTGGCCTTGGGAAACCCGTCAAGCGGGCTTTGTTAACAGCTGGTTAACGCTATTGGGGTGGTGGGCTGGTGGATGATACGGCAGGGGAGCGTTGAGCGCTGTTTCTGGCGACAGGCCCTGCCGAATATGGCGGCGCTACGGCAGGCCAATGCCATCGGTTTTGCTTGCATAGAGGCGGGCCTTGGCAGGGCTGACACAGCGATGGAAAAATCCAAGCAGGGACTGGTCCGGCGGTGGGTTGCGTCGGGGGCTGCGCTTGCAATGGCAAAGTTGTGAAGGAATTTGTTAATTTTCCTCTGGATATTAACTGAAAGTACACCAGATCTTATTAGTATGAACCATGAACCTAATGTCCCCGCGCGCAAGTTCACGCGGATGACGAAACGGCGCCCGAGCCCCGTCCACACCCGAGCAAGCCCTCTGACCGAAGCGGGTCGCCGGTGCGTTGGGCACCGCCGGATGAGAGCAGAGATCACACAACCAAAGACACTCGCGGACATCCCTCGGCCAGGCTTGGCCTGTCTCGTGTCCGTGGGTTTCCCACCGCCAGGAGGACAGGCGCAGCGTAACCCCAGGAGGCTAGATCCCGATGAATAACATTGCCGAGATTTTTGCAGAGCAATACGGCCAGACCCGTGAAGAGGAAATGTCCCTCAACTCCTATCTTGAGGGGTGCCGAACGGATCCGAGCCTCTATGCCAATGTGGCTGAGCGGATGCTCAAGGCGATTGGCGAGGAGGAGATCATTGATACCTCACGCGATGCGCGTCTTGGGCCGATCTTTCAGAACCGCACCATCAAACGCTATCGCGCCTTTGAAGATTTCTATGGGATGGAAGACACCATTGAACGGATCGTCGGCTATTTCCGCCATGCTGCCCAGGGCTTGGAAGAGCGCAAGCAGATCCTCTATCTCTTGGGGCCAGTGGGCGGTGGTAAGTCCTCTTTGGCAGAGCAACTCAAACGGCTGGTCGAAGATCAACCGATCTATGTGCTGAAAGCGGGCGATCAGCTGTCGCCAATCTATGAAAGCCCGCTGGGCCTGTTTGACCCGGTGCGCATGGGTGAGGTGCTGGAAGAGAGCTACGGCATTGCCCGCCATCGGCTGCCTGGTCTTCTCTCACCCTGGGCGGTGCAGCGGCTGGATGAGTATGGCGGTGATATCAACAAATTCACCGTGGCGCGGATCTATCCTTCGGGGCTGCGGCGCGTGGGGGTAGCCAAGGTCGAACCCGGTGATGAAAACAACCAGGATATTTCAACCCTGGTGGGTAAGGTCGACATTCGCCAGCTAGAGCATTTCAGCCAAGACAACCCGGATGCCTATAGTTTCTCTGGTGGTCTGAACCGCGCTAATCAGGGCATCTTGGAATTTGTCGAGATGTTCAAGGCGCCGATCAAGATGTTGCACCCCCTGCTGACAGCCACCCAGGAAGGCAACTATATGGGCACTGAAAGCTTTGGGGCCATTCCCTTTACCGGCCTGGTGCTGGCCCATTCCAATGAGAGCGAATGGCAGGCCTTTAAGAACAACAAGAACAACGAGGCCTTTATCGACCGGGTGTCGATCGTCAAGGTGCCGTATTGCCTGCGGGTCAGTGATGAGGCGCTTATCTATGACAAGCTGATCCAGCACAGTGAGCTGGCCGCTGCGCCCTGTGCGCCAGAAACGCTCAAGATCCTCAGCCGGTTTTCAGTGCTGACCCGGTTGAAGCCGCACGAGAATTCGAACCTTTATTCCAAGATGCGGGTCTATGACGGCGAGAGCCTGAAAGACACGGACCCCAAGGCCAAGACCGTGCAGGAATACCAGGATCGGGCCGGGGTGGATGAGGGCATGACCGGGATCTCTACCCGCTTTGCCTTCAAGGTGCTGTCGTCGACCTTCAATTTCGACACCAATGAAATCGCCGCCGATCCGGTGCATCTGATGTATGTGTTGGAACAGACGATCAAGCGGGAACAGTTTCCGCGCGAGGTAGAGGCAAAGTATCTGGAGTTCATCAAATCCGATCTGGCGCCGCGCTATGAGGAATTCATCGGCAATGAAATTCAAAAGGCCTATCTTGAGAGCTACACTGAATATGGCCAGAATGTCTTTGACCGCTACATTGCCTATGCCGACGCTTGGATCGAAGAGCAGGATTACAAGGATCCCGACACTGGCCAGCTCTATGATCGCGACATCCTGGATGCTGAGCTGAGCAAAATCGAAAAGCCGGTCGGGATCGCCAATCCCAAGGATTTTCGCAACGAGGTGGTCAAATTTGCTCTGCGCCACCGGGCCAATACCGGGTCGAACCCTGCCTGGAATTCTTATGAGAAACTGCGTGATGTGATTGAAAAGCACATGTTCAGTCAGGTCGAGGAACTGCTGCCGGTGATCAGCTTTGGCAGTAAGAAGGATAGCAAGACGGAAAGCAAACACCAGGAATTTGTCGAGCGCATGCGCAGTCACGGTTACACTGACCGTCAGGTGCGCCGCTTGGTGGAATGGTACATGCGGGTCAATAAGGCCGGGTAACAGGGGGCGCCAGGACAGTGCATCACTTTATCGACAGACGTGCCAACCCAAAGGGCAAAAGCCATGGCAACCGGCAGCGGTTCTTGCGTCGGGCCCGTGAGAACATCAAAGACCGGGTGGACAGATCAGTGCGCGATAAATCCGTCCAGGATGGCAAGGCCGTGCCGGTGGATGGCGAACAGGTGACAATCCCCGCGCGGGGGCTGCAAGAGCCACGTTTCTTCCATGGTTCCAAGGGGGGGAACCGGCGCCATGTGCTGCCGGGCAACAAAGAATTTGTTGTTGGCGATACCCTGCCCAAACCAAATGGCGGCGCGGGGCAAAATGGGCGCCAGGCCTCCGAGGATGGCGAGGGTGAGGATGAGTTCTCCTTTACCCTGACCCAGGATGAATATCTGGAAATCCTGTTTGATGGGCTGGAACTGCCCGACCTGGTTGAAAAATCACTGGTCGAGACAGAGACAATCGGCACGCGCCGGGCCGGGCTGACCACGGTCGGGACGCCCAACAACCTCAACTTGGTGCGCACCATGCGCAATGCGCTGGGCCGCCGCATCGCGCTGCACCGCCCGTCAAGCCGCGCTGAGGAAGAGCTGCAGAGCGAGATTGAAATGCTCGAGGCACTGCCCAATCGCTCTGACGCGCAGGAAGAGCTACTGGCAGAGATGCGCGCCCGGCTGGAGAGCCTGCAGCGCAAGCGCAAGATGGTGGGCTATATCGACCCGATTGATCTGCGGTTTGACACCCATGTACCTGAAAAGATCCGCAAGTCCCGGGCGGTTGTCTTTTGCCTGATGGATGTCTCGGGCTCTATGCAGGACCGTGAAAAAGAATTGGGCAAGCGGTTTTTCCTGCTTTTGCACCTGTTTCTGGCGCGCTGTTATGAACAGACAGAGCTGGTGTTTATCCGCCATACCCACCACGCCCAGGAGGTGGACGAAGAGACCTTCTTTTATGCCCGTGAGACCGGCGGCACCATTGTGTCTACCGCGCTGGACAAGATGCGCGAAATCATCTCCGACCGCTATCCGCCGCAAGAGTGGAATATCTATGGCGCCCAGGTCTCGGACGGAGAGAATTTTGGCAATGATTCCGTGCGCTGCAAAAAACTGTTGCTCGAGGACCTGCTGCCCGTCTGCCAGTATTACGCCTATATGGAGGTGGTTGAAGAAGACGCCGAGGATCTGCTGCAAGATCTGTCCGCCGGGGATGACCTGTGGCAAAATTACCGGGCAGTCAAAGACCAGACCGAGCATTTTGCAATGCAGCGGGTCGCCCATGCGGCACATATCTACCCAATTTTCAGAGAGTTCTTTTTACCACGGCTGAAAGGAGGCCAGAATGCCTGAAGCAAAGTCAGGCTCCAAACTGCTGTTTGAGGGGCCAGAATGGAGCTTTGCGCTGCTGGAAAAGGCCCGCGATGCCATTGAGGAAATCGCGCTGAATGATCTGGGGCTGAACCTCTATCAAAACCAGATCGAAATCATCTCGTCGGAACAGATGCTGGATGCCTATTCCTGCGTCGGGCTGCCGCTGATGTATCAGCATTGGTCTTTCGGTAAGCATTTTGCCCGCGATGAGGCGCTGTATCGCACCGGTCGTCAGGGGCTTGCCTATGAGATCGTGATCAACTCCAACCCCTGCATCAGCTATAATATGGAAGAAAACACCATGGCGATGCAGGTGCTCGTCATGGCGCATGCGGCCTTTGGCCATAACCATTTTTTCAAGAACAACTATCTGTTTCTGCAATGGACAGATGCCGATGGCATTCAGGATTACCTGGCCTTTGCCAAGAACTATATCGCTGCCTGCGAAGAACGCTATGGGATTGATGCTGTTGAGGAAATTCTTGATGCCGGGCATGCCTTGCAAACCCAGGGGGTGTTTCGCTATGGCCGTCCGCCCAAGCCGACCTCGCAAGAGCTGGCGGCGATGCAACGCGTGCGCGATGGCTATGCCGGCAGTCGCAGTCTGCTCGATATCTGGACCGATGCCACCCTGGGGCACGACAGTGCAGAGACACCTAAGGATGCGCCCCAGGCGGCGCGCCGCAAGAACATGAACTTGCCGCAGGAGAACATCCTGTATTTCTTGGAAAAGCACAGCCCCGTCCTGGAACCCTGGCAGCGTGAATTGCTGCGGATCGTGCGAATGCTGGCGCAGTATTTCTATCCGCAGAAGCAAACCAAGGTGATGAATGAGGGCTGCGCCACCTTTGTACACTATTACATCATCAATGAGCTTTTCAGTCAGGGGCGCCTGTCGGAAGGTGCTTATCTGGAGATGATGCACAGCCATACCAATGTGGTGTTGCAGCCTGACTTTGACGATCCGCGCTATAGCGGCATCAACCCCTATGCACTGGGCTTTGCCATGATGATGGATATCCGGCGCATCTGCGAAGAGCCAACAGAAGAAGACCGCGACTGGTTTCCAGATATCGCCGGTCATGACGACTGGCGCCATGTGTTGCGCCACGCCTGGGCCAACTACCGCGACGAAAGCTTTATCCAGCAGTTTCTATCGCCGCATTTGATGCGTAAATTCAAGCTGTTCACCCTTGTGGATGACGCCTCGCAAAAAGATCTGGTGGTCAGCCATATTCACAATCGTGCCGGTTACAAGGCGATGCGCCAGGCCCTGGCGCAGCAATATAATCTGGCCTATCTGGAACCCGATATTCAGGTCACCGATGCGGATCTGAGCGGCGACCGACGCTTGATTTTGACCCATACGGTACGCGATGGCATTCACCTGGATGAGGCCAATAAAGATGAAGTGTTGAAACACCTGCGCCGTCTCTGGGGCTATGAGGTTACGCTGGACGCGGTCGAAACCCTGATTGAGAGTTAAAGCAGCACATCATCCCGGCGGGTAGGTTTTGTGCAGCTCATCAATCACATAAGGGGGCTGATGCGGCTGCGGTCCCGATGCGCTATCGGTGCGCAGGGCGGTCACTGTCAGATGCGGATGATCCGGCGCCAGGTCCGGATGCCGATGGGGGCCGCGTGCCTAGCATCATGCTGGGGCGCTTGATGGACAAGGGTGTTTTCAAATTGGATAAAATATTCTAACTGGTCTTTGCGTGGCCACCCCACTGGCGGTTTTGCCAGTTCGGGGCACCCGATCCTGTGTCCTGCCTATCTTATTCAACATCCGGAGACCCTTGATGACCGCTTCTCTTGCCGAGTACCGCCAGTTGGCCAAATCCATGTCGGTTGATGCACTGGCCCTGGTGCCGGGGCCGAACTTCACCCGCGCGCTTGGGCAAGATTTCATGAGCCACGAACGCCCATTCGTGCTGGTGATCCCCGCAGAAGGCAAGCCTGCGGCCCTGCTGCCCAACCTGGAACTGGGCTCTTGGGGGCAGCTGGGTTTTGATGGTGCGGTTTTTGATTGGCGCGACCAGACCGGCTATCAGACGGCCTTTGCCGATCTTGCGGCGCATCTGCCGATCAAGCGGCTTGCGGTCGAGGGGCAGGTGATGCGGGTGTTTGTCCACCACGCTTTGATGCAGGCCACTCCGGGGCTGGAAATCATCGACGCCGAGCGTGAAATTTCCGGGCTGCGGATGGTCAAGACAGAGACGGATGTCGCGGCGCTGCAACGGGCAATTGATCTTTCAGAAAGCGCCCTGGCGCAGGTGCTGGAAACCGTTCAGGTCGGGCAGAGCGAAAAGCAGATCGAAAGCCGCCTGATCCAGGCCCTGTTCGCTGAAGGCGCCGATGCGCTGTCCTTTCCGCCGATTGTGGTGGCTGGCGATAATGCGGCGCGTCCCCACGGCCATGCCCGCGAGGATTACAAAATCCAGCCCGGTGATGCGCTTCTGTTTGATTTTGGCGGCCGCAAGGACGGATTCTGCGCCGATATCACCCGCACGGTTTTTGTTGCAGAGGTCAGCGAGAAAGGCCGCGCGGTCTATGATACAGTGCTGGCGGCCAATATGGCCGGGCTGGCGGCAACCCGTGCTGGGGTCACTGCGCATCAGATTGACGATGTGGTGACAGGGGTGTTGGAGGCCTCTGATTTTGCAGAGCATATCCGCACCAAAACCGGACACGGATTGGGCCGTGACGTGCATGAGGCCCCTTATATCATGCGGGGCAACCACCAAGTTCTGCCTGCCGGAACCGTCTATACCAACGAGCCGGGGCTATACCTGTCGGGAGAGCTTGGCGTACGCATCGAAGACGACGTCTTGATTACCCAAGAGGGCTGCCAAGTCCTGACCCAGTTCCCCAAGGAACTGTTGGTGGTCGGCGGCTGAACGCCCGGGACCAAGGCTGAACCAACAAAAAAGGCGCAGTCCCGATATGGGCTGCGCCTTTCTGGTTTATCTTCAGGTCTGTGCTGCGATCAGAATTCGACAACCGCGCGAATGGATTTGCCCGCGTGCATCAGCTCAAAGCCTTCGTTGATCTGATCCAGCGTCAGCTTGTGGGTGATCATCGGGTCGATCTCGATCTTGCCATCCATGTACCAATCGACAATCTTAGGCACATCGGTACGTCCCGAAGCGCCGCCAAAGGCGGTGCCGCGCCAGCTGCGCCCTGTGACCAGCTGGAAAGGGCGGGTAGAGATCTCGGCGCCGGCCGGGGCCACCCCGATGATGATGCTTTCGCCCCAGCCCTTGTGCGCCGCTTCCAGTGCGGTGCGCATCACGTTCACATTGCCAGTGGCGTCAAAGGTGTAATCAGCGCCGCCGCCGGTCAGCTCGACCAGATGCGCCACGAGATCGCCGCTCACCTCTGCTGGGTTGACAAAATCGGTCATGCCAAAATGCGTTGCCATCTCGACCTTGCCGGGGTTGAGGTCAACACCGACGATCTGGTCGGCACCGGCCAGCCGCAGCCCCTGGATCACATTCAGGCCAATGCCGCCCAGGCCAAAGACAATCGCGGTCGAACCGATTTCTACTTTGGCAGTATTGATCACCGCGCCGATACCGGTGGTGACACCGCAGCCGATGTAGCAGATCTTGTCAAAGGGGGCGTCCTTGCGCACCTTGGCCAGCGCGATTTCGGGCACCACGGTGTGGTTGGCGAATGTCGAACAGCCCATGTAGTGATGAATGGGCGTGCCATCCAGCATCGAAAACCGGGTAGATCCATCTGGCAGCAGGCCCGCGCCCTGGGTGGTGCGGATCGACTGGCAGAGGTTGGTCTTGGGGTTCAGGCAGTACTCGCATTCGCGGCATTCTGGCGTGTAGAGCGGGATCACGTGATCACCGACTTCCAGGCTGGTGACGCCTTCGCCCACTTCGATCACAATGCCGGCCCCCTCATGGCCCAGAATGGCAGGGAAAATCCCCTCGGGGTCATCGCCGGAGCGGGTGAATTCATCGGTGTGACACAGGCCGGTGGCCTTGATTTCCACCAGCACTTCACCGGCCTTGGGGCCTTCCAGGTTCACTTCCATCACTTCGAGCGGTTTGCCCGGAGCGACAGCAACGGCGGCACGCGTGCGCATCATGTGTTTGATCCTTCGTTTGTATTGTCTGACCCTGCACCCATGGGCGCCAGGATCATTTGGAGCCGTGTTCACCCTGGTTTGTGGCAGCGCGCTGCCGCGCCCGCAAGGATCGCTGCGTCTAGCGTTACATTCGCCAAACTCAACAGGCAAGGGTGGGGCGAGCCTAACTTTCTTCGGCAGGCAGGCAGATCCCAAATGCGACCAATAATGCTGAATTTTGGTCAAGAAGGCCTTGACCTTCCCTTGACTGGAAGCCCCATATGAGGGGCAGATGATCAAAACCTCTGGATTGACGAGAATGGCATATCAGAAAATTTCACTGCAAATATCAGGGCTTACCTGTGGAGGCTGCGTTGGTCGAGCCGAGGCAGCCCTGCGCGGGGTCGAGGGCATCAAGGCGGCCTCGGTCAATCTGGCAACGGGTAAGGCGCAGGTTGAGGCCGCCGCCGGTCTACCGATGGCGGATATTGTTGCGGCGCTGAATCGTGCCGGCTACCCGGCAGAGGTCTCGCATCTGAGCCTGGACATCGCCGGGCTCAGCTGTGCCTCTTGTGTTGGCCGTGCCGAGGCCGCCTTGCAGGCGGTGCCAGGGGTGATCCTGGCGCAGGTCAATCTGGCAAACGAACGGGCAGAGGTAGACTATCTGTCAGGCATGGTCAGCGCCGCGCAGTTGAGCGAGGCAAGCGCCAATGCGGGCTATCCGGCGCATCGGCGCGCTGATGTAGACATCCAGGACCAAGAGGCCCAGGTGCAGCAGCGCAAGGCGGATGAACAGCTGCGTCTGCAACGTCAGTTGCTGATTGCTGGCATCCTTACTCTGCCGGTCTTTGTGATCGAGATGGGCGGCCATATGGTGCCGGGTCTGCACCACTGGGTGATGGCCAATATCGGCCAGTTCAACAGTTATTTAATGCAGTTCGTGCTGGCCACGGCGGTATTGGCGGGGCCGGGGCGACAGTTTTACAGCCTCGGGATTCCGGCCCTGTTGCGCGGTGCGCCGGATATGAATGCGCTGGTGGCGCTGGGCACGGCGGCGGCCTATGGGTTTTCGGTCATTTCCACCTTTTCCCCCGGCCTGCTGCCCGCAGGGACAGCGCATGTCTACTATGAGGCCGCCTGTGTGATCGTGGTGCTGATCCTTACCGGTCGCCTGCTAGAGGCACGCGCCAAGGGGCGCACCGGAGCGGCCATTCGCAAGCTTGTCAGCCTGCAGCCCAAAACTGCCGAGGTCATGCGCGGCGATCAACTGGTGGAAACCCCGGTTGACGACATCGTGGCGGGCGACGTGATCCGGGTGCGGCCCGGCGGGCGGATCGCGGTGGATGGGGAGGTCATATCCGGCCAGTCCTATGTCGATGAAAGCATGCTCAGTGGTGAACCTGTTCCCGTTGAAAAAACCGCAGGGGCTGTTGTCTCGGCCGGGACGGTGAACGGCGCGGCGGCGCTAGACTACCGCGCCACCCATATTGGCCGGGATACTGCCCTGGCACAGATCATCCAGATGGTAGAGCAGGCACAGGGGGCCAAGCTGCCGGTGCAGGGGCTGGTGGATCGCATCACCCTGTGGTTTGTGCCTGCCGTGATACTGGTGGCTGCGCTGACAGTGCTGGCCTGGATGTTGCTTGGGCCGGCGCCGGCCTTGCCGCTGGCGCTGGTTGCCGGGGTCTCGGTGCTGATCATTGCCTGCCCCTGTGCCATGGGGCTGGCAACGCCCACCTCCATCATGGTTGGCATTGGCCGTGCAGCGCAGCTTGGGGTGCTGTTTCGCAAGGGCGATGCGTTGCAACGGCTGCAATCGGTGCAGGTGGTGGCGCTGGACAAGACGGGCACCCTGACCAAAGGCCATCCCGCGCTGACACAGTTTGCCGCCAGCGACGGCTTTGGGCGTGATGCGGTGATGCGCCTTGTCGGTGCCGCCGAGGCGCAGTCGGAACATCCCATCGCCCGCGCCCTGGTTGCCGCTGCCGGCAGTGACCTACCCCAGGCCGAAGCGGTCGAGGCAATTCCGGGCTATGGCCTGCGCGCCAAGGTCGAAGGGCGGCAGGTTTTGGTCGGCACCGCCCGTCTGATGCAGCGCGAAGGCATTGAGGCTGCGGCGCTTGTGGCGGCGGCGGCCCCCTGGGCTAAGGCAGGTGAGACACCTTTCTATGTCGCCATCGACGGCACCGCCGCCGCCGCGCTGGCGGTTGCCGACCCGATCAAGCCCGGCAGCCCCGAGGCGATCCTGGCCTTGCAGGCGCAGGGGGTGAAGGTGGCGATGATCACTGGCGACGCCGAGGCCACGGCCCAGGCTATTGCGGCCCGCCTGAACATTGATCTGGTGCGCGCCGAATGCCTGCCCGGCGACAAGGTCACCGCCCTGGAGGCGCTGCAGGCAGAATATGGCACCCTGGCCTTTGTCGGGGATGGGTTGAACGATGCCCCCGCGCTGGCTGCAGCAGATGTGGGGCTTGCCATCGGCACTGGCACCGATGTGGCGATCGAGGCCGCAGATGTGGTGCTGGTCTCGGGGGATCTGCGCGGTGTGGTGAACGCGATGACGGTGAGCCGTGCCACCCTGCGCAATATTCGTCAGAACCTGGCTTGGGCCTTTGGCTACAACATTTTGCTGGTGCCGGTAGCGGCCGGGGTGCTTTATCCCTTTGGCGGCTGGCTGCTGTCACCTGGCCTTGCGGCGGGGGCCATGGCGCTGTCCAGCGTCTTTGTGCTGACCAATGCGCTGCGCTTGCATCGGCTGAAATCCAGCTTAGATGAAGAGGCAGGGCAGCCCGGCGTGGGTGATGCCACGTCTCGCCCGGCGCAACAGGCTGCGACAACAGGAGGTCAGCATGAATATCGGTGACGTTTCAACCCGTTCGGGCCTGCCGGCCAAGACCATTCGCTATTATGAAGACATCGGTCTGATCAAGCCGCACCGCAGTGAGAATGGTTATCGATGCTTTGTCGAGGCAGACCTGCATAAGCTGGCCTTTCTGGGGCGGGCTCGGGCGCTGGGCTTCACCATCGAAGAATGCCGCCTGTTGATGGCGCTCTATGAAGATGAGAGCCGTGCCAGCGGTGACGTCAAGCAGTTGGCGTTGGAACATCTGCGCAAGATCGAAACCAAGATCGCCGATTTGCAGGCGATGCGGGAAACCCTGACCGAACTGGTCCAGTGCTGCGCCGGCGACAACCGCCCGGATTGTCCAATCCTGAAAGATCTGGCAGGCCAGACAGACCTACCCGAACAGGGGGTAAAGGCCTAGGCGCTCCCATTGGTGCAGATATGCGTGCAGTGGTCGCACATGAAGAAACAGGCAGGCCCGTTCGGGACCTGCCTGTTTTATTCCGAGTGCTCGGAATTAGGCGGGGCGCAGCCCCAGAATGTCACGGGCTTGCTGCCAGCTGGCGACGGGGCGTTCGTACTTGTCGCAAAGCTCTGCCGCGCGCTGCACCAGCGCGGCATTCGACGGTGCCAGGGTTTCGCGGTTCAGGCGCAGGTTATCTTCCAGCCCGGTGCGGGTATGACCACCCGCCGCGATGGCCCATTCATTGATCTGGATCTGGCCGGGGCCGATGCCAGCGCCGCACCACTGGGCATCGGGTGCTAGGCGTTCTACTGTTTTTATATAAAAATCAAAGGTTTCTTTGTCGACCGGCATCGCATTTTTCACGCCCATGACAAACTGAACATAGAGATTGCCATTGATCCGCCCGTCAGCGTTCATCTTCACGGCCTGGTGAATGTGGGACAGATCAAAGGCTTCGATCTCGGGTTTGACGTCATAGTTGCGCATCTCACTGGCCAGCCAGTCCACCAGCTCTGGCGGGTTTTCATAGACGCGGGTGGGGAAGTTGTTGGATCCGACCGAAAGCGAGGCCATATCGGGGCGCAGCGACAGCATGCCACCACGTTCCTGGCCCGCGCCCGAGCGCCCACCGGTTGAAAGTTGCACGATCATGCCGGGGCAGTGCTTGTTAAGCCCTTCCAGCAGCAGGCCAAATTTCTCGGGGTCCGAGGTTGGACTTTGGTCGTCGTTACGCACATGGCAATGGGCAATGGAGGCCCCGGCCTCAAAAGCTTCCTGGGTGCTTTCGATCTGTTCCGCAATGGTCACGGGCACTGCCGGGTTGTGTTCCTTGCGCGGAACGGACCCGGTGATGGCAACGCAGATGATACAGGGCTTGCCCTGGGGGGAGGTGGTCATGCTTGCTCTCTCCGTTAGATATCAAAAAAGACGGTTTCGTCATCGCCCTGCAGGCAGATGTCAAAACGGTATACGACCTGGCCGTTGCGCTCGCTGCGTTTTGCGACCAGGGTTTTGCGGCGTTTTTCCCACTCAACCAGATTGATCACCGGGTCGGCGGCGTTTGCCTCGGCCTCGTCGTCGAAATATAGCCGGGTGTTGAGCCCGACATTGATGCCGCGCGCCACGATCCACAGGTTGATATGCGGGGCCATCATCTGGCCATTGCGCCCCATCAGCGCGCCGGGTTTCACGGTGTCAAATGCCCATTCACCGGTTTCAAAATCGGTGATGACACGTCCCCAGCCGCGAAAGCCTGTCTCGACCGTTTCGTGCCCGGCATGTTCTGGGTGCGGGTAAATGCCATCGGCATTGGCCTGCCAAACCTCTAGCAGCACATCCTTGACGGGCGAGCCGATGCCATCAATGACCAGACCTTCCACCCGGATACGTTCGCCCTTGGCATTGGGGCCGGCGATGTCCTGGCCCAATTCCTGGTCGTAGATTTCAAATCCGGCGGCACCCGGGGCCAGGCCGATATGCACATATGGACCGGCAGTTTGCGATGGGGTCTCTTTCAGGTAATCGCTTTGCTGTGGCATCAGTTCCCCTCCAGGCGGTTTTCAAACAGGGTCGAGCGGCGGCCGCGCAGCACGATGTCGAATTTATAGGCGATGGTATCCAGCGGAATGGTGGCATTCATATCCAGCCGCGCAATCAATTGATCAATGGCCGCCGGATCGGGGATGGTAGCCACAATCGGGCAGGTCTTGATCAGCGGATCGCCTTCAAAATAGAGCTGGGTAATCAGGCGCTGGGCAAAGCCAGAACCAAAGATCGAGACATGGATATGCGCGGGGCGCCAGTCATTGACCCAGTTGCGCCAGGGATAGGCTCCGGGTTTTACGGTGCGAAAATAATAGTAGCCGTTCTCATCCGTCATGGTCCGGCCACAGCCGCCAAAATTGGGGTCAATCGCGCCCAGATAGGCGTCCTTTTTGTGGCGATAGCGGCCACTGGCATTGGCCTGCCAGATCTCGACTAGGGTATTGGGAACGGGGCGGGCGTTTTCATCCAGCACCCGGCCATGCACGATGATGCGTTCGCCAATCGGGCTCTGGTCGGGCTGGGCGTAGTTGGACAGCAGATCATTGTCGATCGGCGTGATATCCGAATGGCCAAAGCGCGGCCCGGTGATTTCGCTGGCGGTGTTTTCCAGGCTGATCAGCGCCAGCTTGGGGGAACGTGCCACCGAGGTTTTATAATCCGTGGCATAGGCGGGCGGGTGCCAGCGCCGGTCGCGTTGGTAGAACTCACCCTGTTTTTGGGGGGCTTTGGTCATGTTGGGGTCTCCTCCTCAGGGCTTTGGGCGGCGGCTTCAGCCTCCATTTCCGCATAGGTCTGTTTCGCCAGTTTCAGGGCATGGTTGGCGCGGGGGACACCCGCATAGATCGCCACATGCTGAAAGGCCTCGATCACATCGGTGCGGCTGGCCCCGGTGCGGGCGGTAGCACGAATGTGCATGGGGATTTCATCAAAATTCCCCAGCGCCGCCAAGAGTGCCAGTGTCAGCATGGAACGTTCGCGTTGGGCAATGCCTTGCGAGGCCCAGACAGTGCCCCAGGCGCTCTCGGTGATGAGCGCCTGAAAGGCGGTGTCCATCTCCGTTTTGGCGGCCTCGGCGCGATCCACATGGGCCGTGCCCAGAACTGCGCGGCGGGTGGCCATGCCCTGATCATATCGTGTGCTGCTCATTTGCGGTCTCATCTGCTGTTGCGGGGCTACGGCAGTATCGCATATCAAAAATGAACGGTATAATGCGAAAATTAGCATGGTTGCATTCCGAGGGTGATATGCGTCTTTCTTCTCAGCTTAAACTGCGCCACCTGGAAGTCTTTGTCGAAGTGGCCCGCCAGGCCAGCGTGACCCAGGCGGCAGAGGCCCTGGGCCTGACCCAGCCCGCTGTGACCCGTGCCCTGCGTGAGCTGGAGGCGGTCTGCGGCAAGCCGCTGGTGGAGCGGCACGGGCGCGGCATTCGCTTGTCGCCCTATGGCGACATGTTTCGCCATCACGCTGGGCGCAGCCTGGCACTGGCCCGCGATGGGGTCGCCATGTTGCAGGGATTAGAGGCGGCAGAGGGGGCGCGGCTGTCCATCGGGGCGCTGCCCACGGCCTGTGCCAGCCTGGTGCCGGACGCCCTGGCACAGCTGGGGGCGGGCAGCGGGCGAAGCCGGTTTTCGGTTGCAACTGGTGACAATCACACGCTGCTGGATCAGCTACGCCGGGGGGATCTGGATCTGGTGGTGGGTCGTTTGCCGGCACCTGACCGTATGATGGGTATTGATTTCGAACCTTTGTTTCACGAACCCGTGGCGGTGGTGGTGGCTGCAGGTCACCCGCTGGCTGGCCGGGCGCAGCTGCCGCCGGGGGCCTTGCAGACGCATCCGGTTTTGATGCCGCCGCCGGGGGCGATCATTCGCTCGCTGGTGGACCATATGTTTCTGGAACAGGGGTTGCTGATGCCGCAGGCCCCCATCGAGACGGTCTCACCCAGCTTTGGCCGCCGCTTTGTACTGGAACACGGGGCCATCTGGATCATCAGCCAGGGGGTGGTGCGCAGTGATCTGGCCGCCGGGGTGATGCAAGAGCTGCCGATTGATACCGCCAGCACCCAGGGGCCGGTGGGCCTGTGTATTCGCAGCGAGCATCAACTGTCGGGTCTGGGGGCGCAGTTTTGCGCCAGTTTGCGGCGGTTGTGTTCTGGGTTGGCGCAGCCACAGACAGGGATCTGAGCCGAGATCTGAGCCGGGACCTGACCCTAGGCGCGCAGGCTGGCCAGGGCCATGCTGCTGACATCGCGGGCAATGGTGTCAATGAATTGCTGTGAGGCACCGCGTTCGGGGCGGAACCAAAACACCGGAGAATTGAGGATCAGCAATAACCCGGCCACCGCCACTGTCAGGTTGCGCGGTTCAAAGCTGCCCTCGCGGATCCCACGGGCCAGCTCGTTGCGAAACAGCATCTCATATTGGCGTTGCCCGCAGCGCAGCTTTTCTTGCAGGTCGCGCTCGACCTCGCTTACGGCTTTGGGGCTTGTCCCGGCATAGGTGTGCAGGATGACCTTGTGATAGGGCAACGAGTTCAACACCTCGTAGACGTGACACCGTGCCATCTGTTCCAGCAGGGTTGCGGCAGGCAGGCTTGGGTCGATCACCTGTGCCACTGCACGATGGGTGAAGCGCGCCGCCCGCAGCTGCACCGCCGCAAGCAGGGCACCTTTTGACGGGAAGTGGTGATAGATCCGCCCCTTGGTCGATCCCAGCTGGGCTGCAATATCATCCACCGAGGCCCGGTCGGTGCCCAGCGTCATGAAACATTGGGCAGCTGCATCCAGAATCTCGCTCTTGGAGGTGCTGATCTGTTCTAACATGGCCTCTGCCTGCCGTTCGGGGTGGGACACTGCTGGAATACAGCTCTGCCTAGGCGGGGCTTTATCAGACCCGCTTGGCGAGAGGCAATCCCGGCAGTGGTGCTAAAATACCATAGCCCAGGCGGACGGGCCAGGGGGCGGATATGCGTAGCCAGAAGCCACTCCGCGCCCTGGCGAAGCAGTGCCAAAGACCTGATAGAAACGATCACCTATAGGCGCGGCCAGAGGGTGCTTGGCAGGCCAGTTTGAGAATCAGCCTAAGGGGTGTCTGGCATCAAAAATAGGCGGTTTTTCAGCATTTGACGCAGGGTCTCGCCGATTGACAGGTGAAAAACATACTCAGTAGTCTGTTTTTAGACGCTTGGGATTCCGCGGCTTGAGGAGGCAGCGCGCAAACCCACAAAAGAAGGCGCTAAGGCCCGGATATGACCGGGCGAGGAACCGTTCTTTAGGAACGGGGGGAGGAAAATTTGGAAGTATTGCAGCTCTTGGTCAGTGGGCTTGCGAATGGCTGTGTCTACGGCCTGATCGCGCTTGGATTCGTGCTGATCTACAAAGCCACCGAAGCGGTGAATTTCGCCCAGGGTGATTTCATGATGATCGGGGCCTTTGTCAGCCTTGGTCTGACCAATGCGGAATATATGGATCTGCCGTTCTGGATTGCCGCGCCGCTGGCGATTTCGATCATGGCGGTTTTTGGCTACCTGCTGGACCTGTTTGTCCTGCGCCATCTCTTTGGCCAGAGCCAGACGGCGGTGGTTATCCTGACAATTGCCATGGGCTTCGTGTTGCGTTTTGTTGCCGGGTTGATCTGGGGGCATGAGCCGCAGACGCTGGAAAGCCCGCTGGCGCTGGGGGATTTGCAACTTGGCGGTGTGGTGCTGGGCATGGCGGATGTGGCCATTATTATCGTCACCTTCCTGATGACCTTTTTCCTGTATCAGTTCTTTCAGCGTACCAAGCTGGGCTTGGCGATGCAGGCTGCAAGTCAGAATCAGATGGCGGCCTATTTCATGGGCATCCCGGTGAAACGGGTGCAGGGGCTGGTCTGGGGGCTGTCCGGCGCCACGGCTGCGGTTGCGGGCATTCTGTTTGCTTCCAAGGGGGCGATTGATCCCAATGCCGGGCTTTTGGGGATCAAGGCCTTTGCCGCGGCAGTGATTGGCGGCTTTGGCTCGCTTCCCGGTGCCCTGGCCGGTGGTCTTATCGTCGGGGTCATTGAACCCTTTGCTGCACGCTATCTTGCTGCAGGATATTCACAAATTGCGCCCTATGCGCTGTTGCTGGCCGTGCTGGTCTTCAGGCCTCATGGTCTGTTCAGTCAGGTCCGCGTGAAGAAGGTGTAAGCCAATGCGGATTCATTTCAAAACATCCTATGCGCATGATATCCGACTGTTTCCTGATCGCTGGACCCTATCGATTTATGGCTCACTGCTGGTGCTGGCCTTTGCGCTGCCCTACCTGCTGGACGAGTTCTTTCTGGGCGAGGTCACCAATGTGTTGATATGGGCCATCGCAGGCCTGGGGCTGATGCTGCTTACGGGGCAGACCGGACAGGCCAGCCTGGGTCACGCAGCCTTTCTGGCAATCGGCTGCTACGCCAATACCATCCTGATCGAGCAGGGCGTGCCCTTCATTATTGCCTTTCCGCTGGCGGGGATCCTAACCGGGCTGATCGGCGTGATCATTGCTATTCCGGTACTGCGGTTGCACGGGATCTATCTGGCAATTGCCACCATTGCCTTGTCGGTTCTGGCTGATGACATTATCGTGCTGACCGAACATTGGAGCGGCGGTGTTTCTGGCAAGTTCCCGGAAATGATCACCATCTTTGGCTTTGAGATCGAGCGCTGGTCGATGCCATCACGGTTCTACTACCTTGTTCTGGTTGTCACCATCATCTGCACCCTGTTTTACCGCAACTTGCTGCGCTCCCCCCTGGGGCGTGCCTTTGCTGCGGTGCGTGACAGCGAGGTTTCGGCCACGGCCATGGGGGTGCATATCGCCCGTACCAAGGGCAAGGCCTTTGGCCTGTCTTGCATGATCACCGGCTGGGCCGGCGCCTTGATGGGCTATTACGCGGGCACCTTCAACAACGAGACCTTCAGCCTGGTGATTTCCATCACCCTGTTGATGATGATCGTGATTGGCGGGCTTGGCTCTATCCACGGGGCGTTCTTTGGCGCCGTGGTTGTCGCCTTTCTGCCGCAGGCGCTGTCGATCCTGAAGGACAACGTTGTGGGCAGTGGTGTCGCCATTCCTGGGCTGGAAACCGGTGTATTTGGGATGATCCTGATCCTGTTCATCCTGTTTGAACCGATGGGGATCTACGGGCGGTGGCTGAAAATCCGCACCTGGTTTGAGCTGTTCCCATTTGCGCGCAAGGACATGTTCCGCCGCCAGAAATCCTACCTGAAGACGGAGCGCCTGAGATGAGCCTATTGGAAATCAAAAATGCCACGCTCAAGTTTGGCGGTGTGGTTGCGGTCAATGATCTCAGCTTCTCTGTTGAAGAGGGGGAAGTTTACGCCATCGTCGGGCCAAACGGGGCGGGGAAATCCACAGCCTTTAACCTGATTTCGCGCTTTTATGAGCCTTTTGCCGGAACATTCACCTTTGACGGCAACAACCTGCTCGACCGCGAGGCCGATCAGGTGGCTGACCTGGGAATTGCCCGGACCTTTCAGAATATCGAGCTGTTTGAACATGCCACCGTGTTGCAAAACCTGCTGGTCGGGCGGCACCGCCATCGCAAGACCACGCTGCTGGAAGAGATGTTTTTTACGCCGCGTGTCCGCCGCGAAGAAGAGCGCCACCGTGAGGCGGTTGAGGAGGTGATCGATTTTCTCGATCTGCAGCCTTACCGGAACAAGATGATCGCCGGGCTGCCCTATGGGGTGCGCAAGGTGGTTGAGCTGGGGCGTGCGCTTGCCTCAAAACCGCGCCTGCTTTTGCTGGATGAGCCCGCTTCGGGCCTGTCAGTCGAGGAAACCCAGGATATGCGCTGGTGGATTGATGATATCCGCAAACAGATGGGGATCACCGTTTTGATGGTGGAACATGACATGGGGCTGGTCTCTGGGGTGTCTGACAGGGTGCTGGCCCTGGCGGATGGCGCCAAACTGGCCGAGGGCACACCGGCAGAGGTCCAGGCCAATCCGGCGGTCATCGAGGCCTATCTGGGTGCGGGGGCTGTGTGATGAGTGAACCTTTGCTGGAAATCAAAAACCTCGAGAGTTTTTATGGCCCCATCATGGCCATTCGCGGCGTTTCGCTGAAAGTGGACAAGGGCCAGATCGTCACTGTTTTAGGGGCCAATGGCGCGGGAAAATCGACGCTGTTGAAAACCATCTCGGGCATCATGGATCCCGAAAAGGGGCAGGTGCTGTTCAACGGCAAACCCATTCAGGGCCAGGAACCGCATCGCATCGTCGAACATGGCATCGTGCATGTGCCAGAAGGGCGTGAGGTTTTTCCACTGCTTACCGTGGATGAAAACCTGAGCCTGGGCGCCTATACCCGTTCTGACAAGGCCGAGATAGAGCGCGATCGTGAGATGGTCTTTGAGTATTTCCCGATCCTCGCGGAACGGCGCAACCAGGAGGCAGGCACGCTGTCGGGCGGTCAGCAGCAGATGTTGGCCATTGGACGCGGGCTGATGCTACGGCCGCAGATCATGCTGCTGGATGAGCCGAGCCTGGGGCTGTCGCCGCTGTTGGTGCAGGAAATCTTTGCCATCCTGCGCCGTCTGAATGCCGAAGCACATGTGACCATGATGCTGGTGGAACAAAACGCGCGTATTGCGCTGGATCTGGCGGACGTGGGCTATGTGATGGAAATCGGCCGGATCGTGATGGATGGATCGGCGGACCGGTTGATGGAAAGCGAGGACATCAAATCCTTCTACCTTGGCCACCAAGAAGAGGGCCAGCGCGGTGAAAAGCGCTGGAAACGCAAGAAGACATGGCGCTAGGAGGCGGAGAGATGAATATGCAAGTCGTCAAACAGACCGGACCTGCCCAGATTGAAATCAATGGCGTCTCTTACAACGCGGAACCGGGGCAACGCCCGGTTCTGGTGGATGGCTGCGATACGGTGCCAAAACTGTTCCAGGCCCGCTGCATGGCGCTGCAAGAGCGCACGGCCCACCGTGAAAAAGACATGGGGATCTGGAAATCCTATTCCTGGTCCACCTATTGGCAGCAGGCGAAATGGATTGGCCTTGGGCTGGTCTCTCTGGGGCTGAAACGCGGCGAAGTGGTGTCGATCCTTAGCGAAGATCGCCGTGAATGGCTGTATACCGACATGGGGGTGCAGGGGGTCGGCGGCATTGCCTCGGGCGTCTATACCACCGATTCCGCATCGCAGCTGTCCTATCTGGTCAATGACAGCGAAAGCCGGTTCCTGTTTGTCGAAAATGACGAACAGTTGGATAAATACCTCGAAGTTGCCGCAGAGATGCCCAGCCTGCTCAAGGTGATCATCTATGATCGCGACGGTCTGCATGGTCTGGACCGGGATAAATGCCTGTTTCTCGAAGATCTCTGCGCATTGGGGCAGGCCTATGAAGCCCAGCATCCAGGTGCCTTTGAGGCAGGAATTGCCGAATCCAAACCCGAAGACACGGCCATGTTGATCTATACCTCTGGCACCACGGGCATGCCCAAGGGCGCGATGCTGGGGCATGAAAACGTACTGGCCTCGATGGAATCTGGCGCGCGCGGCCTGGCTGTGAACCCGGATGATGAACAGCTGTGTTTTTTGCCGCTGTGCCATATTCTGGAGCGCAATGTCTCGGTCTATTTTCCGCTTGCGGCCTCTAGCACCGTGAATTTTGCTGAAAGCCCAGAGACGGTTTTTGACAATATGCAAGAGGTCTCTCCCGCGACGTTTTTTGCGGTGCCACGGGTCTGGGAAAAGATCTATTCCCGCGTTCTGGTTATGGCGCAAGAGGCAACGCCGATGGGGCGCTGGGCGTTCCAGCGCGCCATCAAGGCAGGGCAGGCGCGGGCCAAATATGTGATGTATGGCAAACAACCCCCGGCTGGGGTGGCGGCGCGCTATGCCTTTTGGGATTTCATGGTGCTGCGCAACCTGCGCCGGATGCTGGGCATGGACCGGATGCGGCGGGGCGGCACAGGGGCGGCACCAATCTCGCCCGAGTTGCTGAACTGGTACTGGTCGATTGGGGTGCCGCTGATCGAAGGTTACGGCATGACCGAAAACGCCGGCATTGCCACCATCAACACGCTGGAGAAAAACCTCCCCGGCACCGTTGGCTGCGCCCTGCCGGGGATTGAGCTGCGGATCGCCGAGGATGGTGAAATTCAGACCCTTGGGTTGAACAATTTTCAGGGCTACTGGCGCAATAACGAAAAGACCGCCGAAACCTTCACTGCCGACGGCTGGTTACGCACGGGCGATGTTGGCCGGATTGATGATGCGGGTTACCTGACCATCACCGGCCGGATCAAGGATATCATCATCACGGCGGGCGGTAAGAACATCACCCCGGCCGAAATCGAGAGCCGGTTGAAGTTCAGCCACTATATTTCGGATGCGGTTGTGATCGGGGACAAGCGCAAATACCTGACCTGTCTGATCATGATCGATCAGGAAAACGTTGAAAAATTTGCCCAAGACCGGAAGATACCCTTTAGTGACTTTGCGTCGCTCTGTGCCGCCCCTGAAGTGGTGCAGCAGATCGGCCAAGAGGTGGAGGCGGTCAATCGGGATTTTGCCCGAGTGGAACAGATCAAGGATTTCCGCCTGATCAATGTTCTGTTGACCGCAGAGGATGACGAGCTGACGGCGACAATGAAATTGAAACGCAGTTTTGTGGAGAAGAAGCATAAGGCACTGATCGACGACATGTATTGACGGTGCGAAGCAAACGCGCCGCGAATCAATCCAGGGAGGAAATGGAAATGAAGACACTAACATCCAAAGTGATGGCGGGGACCTTGATGGCGGGCGCTCTGGCGCTTGGCGCGGGCTCTGCTGTGCAGGCCGAAAGCCAGGGCGTCAGCGACAGCGAGGTGGTGTTCGGCTCGGTCAATGACCTCAGCGGCATCTTTGCGGCGGTCGGGGTTCCCGCCACCAATGGTGCCAATATGCGCTTTGCCGAGGTCAATGCCGCAGGCGGTGTGCATGGGCGCCAGATCCGCTTTGTGGTTGAAGACAACGGCTATCAGATCCCGCGCGCGATGCAGGGTTACAACAAGCTTTTGAACCGCGACAAGGTCTTTGGCATGTTGCTGTCGTTGGGCACGCCAATGAATACTGCCGGTTTTAAATTGCTGGACCCAAAGGGTATTCCCAACATCGGCCCCCTGTCTTCGGCGCGTCAGATGCTGCAGGATCCAGTCGAAAACAAGTTCATCGGCTTTTCCAGCTACTATGATCAGGTGGATGCCGGGGTGACCTATCTGGCTGGCGAATTCGACGCCAAGGAAATCTGTTCGATGTATATTCCATCGGATTTTGGCAAGGAAATTCAGGAAAGCGCCAAGGCCACGACTGAAAAGCTGGGCCTGAACTATGCTGCTGAAACCAGCCATAAACCGGATGAACTGGATTTTGTCGGCTCGCTGACCAAGCTGAAGGCCGCGGGCTGTGACGTCATTGCCATGGCGCTGGGTGTGCGTCAGGGTATCACTGTTGTTGGCACCGCCAAAAAGCTGGGCTGGACCGACGTCAAATTCCTCAACACATCTGCGGGGTTCCTGGATGTTGTCGCCGCCGTGCCTGGTGGCGTGACAGAGGGGCTCTATGCTGCGGCTGGCTGGGTTGACCTGATCGCGCGCGCAGAAGACGAGGCCCCTGCCAAGTTCATCGCGGATTATGATGCGATGTTTGGCCAGCCAGCAAGCGGCTTTGCCATGCTTGGCTATTCGGCTGCGGATACCGTGGTGCGCGCGCTGGAAGCGGCAGGTCCCGATCTGACGCAGGAAGCCTTTATCAAGGGTATGGAAACGCTCGAGTATTTCGACGAGCTGACCGATACTGAGATCTCCTACAGTACCGATGATCACCGTGGTGCTGATGACATCGTGATTTCGGTTGTCGAAGGCGGCAAGTGGAAAGAGCTGAGCCGCCAGTAAGGCGCGTACCAGTCGGCGGTTCCCCGCGCTAGATTGCGGGGCTGACAAAAGACAAGGCCCGGTTTGCCACAGGCACGCCGGGCTTTTTTATGTGCTATTGCGCAGCAGGTTCGGCTTGGGCGTGTTGATGTTGCGTTGAATTAAGATGCAATCTCATATAAATTCGCATGTAAGAATGTATTTTAACGTTGGAAGGCGCGGAAAACCAAATGGGAAAAGATATGACAGTGAACCGGCGCGACGTCATGACTGGTTTGGCGACGGGTTTGGCCACGGGGCTCCTGTTGCCCGCGCAGGGTTGGGCAACAGCAGGGGCAGCGGATCTTACCATTGGGGACATGCAGGTGCAGACCCTGTCGGATGGCCATCTGGTGCTGCCGCGTGCGATGCTGTTTGCCGGGCTGGAACCCGCCGCAGTGGACCAGATCCTGCAGGCCAAGGGGATCGGGGCAGGTCCCATTGAGCCGCCGATCAATGTCACCCTGCTGCGGGATGCCAACCGGGTGGTGCTGTTTGATACCGGGGCTGGCCCCAGTTTCCAGGCGTCTGCCGGGCGTCTGCTCGCGGCGCTGGAAACCGCAGGTCTGTCCCCCGAAGAGGTGACCCATGTTGTCTTTACCCATTGCCACCCGGATCATCTTTGGGGGGTGCTGGATGATTTTGACGATCCATTGTTTTCCAATGCCGAATATCTGATGGGCAGGGTTGAATGGGATTATTGGTTTGACCCCAATACTGCGTCGACCATTTCCGAGGAGCGGGCCTCAATGGCGGTAGGGGCGCGCCGCCGGATGCAGATCGTGGCAGAACGCTCCACCCGGTTTGAAGATGGCCAAGAGATCTTGCCAGGTATCGAAGCCCAGGCCAGCTATGGCCACACACCTGGGCATATGTGCTTCGCTCTGCGCTCATCAGGAGAGAGCCTGCTGATTGGAGGGGATGCCATCGGCAACCACCACGTCAGCTTTGCTGAACCGGGCTGGCCCATCGGCACCGATCAAGACACAGAGCAGGCGGCAAAGTCGCGTTTAAGGCTGTTGGATATGCTAGCACATGACCAAATGCGCTTGATTGGAGCCCATCTGCCGCAGGGTGGTATTGGCCGGGTTGAACTGCTGGGCAGCGGCTTTCAATTCATTCCCGATGCGGTGAATTGATTGGGCTATCACCGGATGTTCCTGGGGGATCTGTTGTCTCTGACCTGTATATCTAAATGAATTAATTAATTTAGTGTTTTGACCCTGATTTTTGCCTTTTCTCTTTAATTTTCTGGCGAATTGGGGTGAGGCATTTTTCCCAGAAAAATGGGATGTAGCAGCAGGCAGCGGCAGTATTTCTGGCCGTCGATTTACCAAAGGCGGGCGTGGGAACAGCCGCGTTCACAGGCCTTTGGTCGAAACTTGCGCGACTGTGTCTCGAGACTGCGCCTGCTTGCATGCAGAAAAAGGTCAACCATAGCGCCATATTTCATGAGGGAATCATGCCACTTTGCATGGGGGACAGGGCGGCAACGGTGTCATTCGACTCACCTGGTCGCAATACGCACGTGTCGTTTTTTGATTGAAAGGGCTGTTTGGCGCAGAAAACACCTCATCAAAGTGAATTTTTTCCAATAGTGGGAGGGACTGACGTAGGTCATTGAATATGCATAATTTAGCATCATCGATTGCACTGTTACGTGTTCCCGTTTTGGTCTGAGAACGTCTCTCTCAATTCATTTGATGGTGATTACTATTTACAATTTAAGGGAGAATTGCTGTACTTTAATTATACTTTAGTGTTGTCTGGTGGGTGTTTCATGAGTGTTTTGCTGCGTGTCGGTCAATTTGGTGCCTTTAGTGTCGCTCTGGGCGACGGAACACCAATCCCTTTGGGTGCTAAACATCAGGCACTTCTGGCTTTGCTCTGTACTGCGGATACCGGGGTACGCACCCGGGCCTTTCTGGAGCAAGCCCTGTGGAGTCTGGCGCAGCCAGAGCAGGCCAAGGCCAGCCTGCGCACCGCTTTGTCGACACCGCGCCGCCATCTCGGCGCAGAGGCCGCAGCCCTGCTTAGCGCGAACCGCGAAAGGGTTATCCTGGATTTGAATGGTGTTGCCTTTGAGGATGGCACTGGCGATGCCGAATTCATGGAGGGATTTGAACTGCCCCATGAGGCGAATTTTGCCCGCTGGTTGCAGCAGATCCGGCATGATACGCTGCGCAGCCAGGCGCGCCGGGGCCAGGTGCCGCTGCAGGAACGGCGCCTGCGGCCCGAACCACTGTTGCCGCTGATCGCTGTCTTGCCCTTTGTGCAATTGGCACCTGGAGAGGACACCTCGCCGCTGGGCTCTCTCATAGCAGAGGAATTGTCGCGCAGTCTGGCGCGCAGCCAGGCCTTTACCGTGACCTCTTATCTGGCCTCGCGGCAGTTTGATGCGACCCGGGTGCGCCCCTCTGAGGTCTCTGCCGTTGCCGGAGTGAAATATTTGGTATCGGGGTCGGTGCGGGCCAATGGCCAAGTGGTGGCCGCCGAGATCGAATTGCATGACGCAGAGCGTGAGCAGGTGATCTGGTCGCGCCATTTTGAGGGCCCCTTGCCGGATTTGATGACGGGCCGCAGCGAGGCACTCTGCGAGGCGACGCGGCAGATTGGCCAGACGCTGATCGGGGAGGCCGTGCGCATTGCGGGGTTCAAGCCGCTTCCCAGTCTGGAAGGGCATATGCTTTTGATGGCGGCAATCTCGATGATGCAAGAAATGACGCCGGAACGTTTCAGCCGCGCGCGTGAGGTGCTGAAGGTTCTGCTGGAGCGTGACCCAAAACACCCGCTGGTTCTGACCTGGATTGGGTTCTGGCATGTGTTGCGGGTGCAAAAAGGCTTCTCCAGCGACCGTCAAATGGATGCGGGGCTTGCCAATCAATTCGCCGGTGCTGCCCTGGAATCCGATCCTTCTTTTTCGCTCGCCCATACCTTGAAAGGCGCGATTTCCAGCCATCTTCTGTTTGATTTTGAGCAGGCACAAGAATCCTACGATCTGGCCCTGAAGGATAACCCGAACGAGGCACTGGCGATTTTGCTGAAAGGTGCCACCTGGGCCTATCAGGGGCACCCGATTGAGGCGGTGGAACTGACCGATGCGGCGCGCCGCCTATCGCCACTTGGGCCGCAGAAGTATTATTTCGACTCGGTATCGGCATTTGCCAATCTTTCGGCGCATAACTACGACCGCGCGCTGGCTTTGGCTGATCGTTCGTTGCAGGCCAATGCGGCCTATCCCGCCAGCCTGCGTACCAAGGTGATTGCGTTGCAACTGGCCGGTCGATCTGGCGAGGCGCGCGCCGCAGTGCAAAACCTCTTGGCGGCCTCTCCCAGTTTTAACCTGACGCAGTATAGTAGTGAACACCCCGGTGCGGCTGCGCAGGGGGGGGGGACGCCTGGGCAGATGCGCTCAAACAAGCGGGCGTTCCGGCCTGATCTTTCGCGACCTCTTGTGATCGTCGCCGCGGCGCAGTCTCGATGCGGGGCAGGGGACCGGGTGAAATCCCCATCTTGGCCCTGTCTTTCCGGCTGTCGCCCTGTATTCTGCGCCCAATCCTGCAAATAGCGGATTGCCTGTCGCTGCGACCTGCGGTCCGCTTTTGAACCGGGCAGACAAGACAAAACACAAGGAAATTACCACTATGAAAGCTATCACCTACCGCGCCTTTGGGCCCGCCGCCGAGGTTTTGCAGTTGGAAGAACTGCCCACCCCGAGCCCTGATCACGGCGAGGTTCTGGTCGAGGTTTCCTTTACCGGGGTGAACCCTTCGGATGTGAAAACCCGCACGCGTGGTCAGCCCGGTCTCACTGGCTTTCCCTGGGAATATATCATTCCACATAGTGACGGTTCCGGGGTGATCTCGGCTGTGGGCGACGGTGTGCCTAGCAGTCGTATCGGAGAGCGCGTCTGGATCTGGAACGGCCAGTTCCGCCGCGCCTGTGGCACTGCGGCGCAACAAATCACCCTGCCAGCCGCGCAGGCCGTGCCGCTGCCCGATAATGTCAGCTTGGAAGCAGGCGCAGTGCTTGGCATTCCGGGGCTGACCGCCTGTCACGCAGTTTTTGGTCAGGGCGATGTCACGGGTAAAACAGTGCTGGTACAGGGCGGGGCGGGGACCGTAGGTATTCTGGCCGTCCAGCTTGCCAAATGGGGCGGCGCACGGGTCATTGCGACCTGTGGTGCCCAGGGCAGCGACCGCGCGCGGCGCGCGGGCGCCGATACGGTGCTGGACTACCGCGCCGAGGACCTCGGGGATCAGGTTCTGACTGCAAATGATGGCAACCCCGTCGATTTGATTGTCGAAGTCGAGCTCGGCTGCAACATCGACACGGATGCCCAGGTGATCGCAGAAAACGGCCGCATCGCCGCCTATGGATCGGCCCGCGAGATGTCGCCCAAGCTGCCCTTCATGCCGCTGCTCTTCAAGGCTGTGACGGTGGATATCATTTTGGTTTACCTGCTGAGCACAGTTGAACGCGACAGGGCGATCCGACGTCTCAATGATGCGCTAGAGGCCGAGGCGCTGAAGTTTGATATCCAAAAGGTCTACGATATTTCAGAGGTTTGCGCTGCACATCAGGCGGTAGAGGCTGGCGCGCGCGAGGGCGCTGTCCTGATCCGCCTCAACGATAGCTAGGGCGTTTACGCCTGTTTTCGGGGGGCGAATGAGGGTGGGGAGAAAAAGTTTTGTTTTTTTCTTCAAATCCCCTTGCGCCCCCCCCAAACTCGCACTAGAACGCCGCTCACTGATGGGGTGTGGCCAAGTGGTAAGGCAACAGTTTTTGGTACTGAAGATCGTAGGTTCGAATCCTACCACCCCAGCCAGTAACACTTTTTCTTTATAATTCAGTGGGATAGGTGAGGCTCGTAAGCCGCCGGTGTTACAGTTCGGTGTGTGTCGCACGGGTCACAGTTTATTGGGGCGCTATGAGCATTCTAGGCACCCAATACACCCGGTGTTTGAGCTCCCCTGTTTTGCCACCGTATCTCCTGGGATTTTTCGCCTGAGTGACTTGCTGTGACGCCCGCCTTTTTGACGATGAATGTGGTCAGTGCGTTCGAAAATCATTGTAGGGCGTTCCCAAGGCAACCGCGCAGTATATTTCTAACAATGCTTGCCGTGTTCCATCGGTTTCTTCTACGAACCGGTAGTTCATATTGCGAATTCGACTTTTAGCTTCAGCGAAGGCCCGAATGAAGCCGGGATCCTTGGCTAGTTCCTTGCGCCCACCTTTTTGTTTGTAGCTGGCAGTAAGCATCCCAGTCGCTTCTCTTGCCAGCAGAAATGCGAAGCTGGCCTGGTTATGGTCGGCACTTGGACGTGTATGCAGGCCATAGCGGCGGCGCATGTTGCGGGATCTTCCGACGTAGAGATGCTGCTCGCCGTCACTGAACAGATACACTCCGGACGCGGGCATCCCGCGTGGCAGTTGCCCAGCAGAGCACGGGGGCATTTCCAATAACCTTTCAAATGAGGGGTGAAGGCTCTCTATCGTTGTGGCAAATTTTGCGTCCATTGATGGCGTCCTTAGGGTTGTGAAGGCGATGGCCGGAGGGCATTGAGCTCTACACTAGGATTTTCTGATCATATCTTTTCAGCTGGCCACAACCATAGCAAGCGTGGCGGCAGTGGACTAATCCTGTAAGCATGTGTGGCAAGCTGCCCGGTCATAATGCCACCGGAGGGCCGTTTGTGCTTGAGTTCGGGCCGCCCCCTCAAGATACTGTTGAAATATCGCGAAAATTCTCCTGGCAGGATGCTTGAATGACCCCCGTTACCCAATCTGAAATCAACAAAGCCGCATGGGGAGCCTGTGACACTTTCCGAGGCGTCGTCGACCCCTCGATCTATAAGGATTACGTGCTGACCCTGCTGTTCCTGAAGTATCTCAGCGATGTCTGGCAGGATCATCTCACCCGCTACCAGGCCGAGCATCCCGATGCCCCGGAACTGGTTGACGCGATGATGCAGCAAGAAGCCTTCGTGCTGCCCCAGGGTGCCAGCTTCTCCAACCTGCACAAACGTCGCCATGAACCCGGCAATGGGGAGCGGATCGACAAGGCCCTGCATGCCATCGAAGAGGCCAACATCACCAAACTGCGCGATGTGTTCCAGGATATCAGCTTCAACTCCAATAAACTGGGCGATGAGGAGCAGAAGAACGACATCCTTCGCCACCTGCTGGAAGACTTCGCCAAACCGGCGCTCGACCTGCGGCCCACCCGTGTGGGGCAGCTGGATATCATCGGCGGCGCCTATGAATATCTGATCTCCCGGTTTGCGGCCACGGCGGGTAAAAAGGCCGGCGAATTCTACACCCCGGCAGAGGTGTCCTCGCTGATGGCGCGACTGGTCGATCCACAAGAAGGCGATGATTGTTGATTGTCACTGAGAACTGACCCGGTATGCCGATAAATTGTCACTGAGAATTGACCCATGTGAACACACTGCCCCGACGGTTTTCGTTGGGGGGATTGGGAGTGATAGACATGGGA
>NZ_JARJEF010000001.1 GCF_029697505.1 Pseudophaeobacter profundi
AATCCCATGTCTATCACTCCCAATCCCCCCAACGAAAACCGTCGGGGCAGTGTGTTCACATGGGTCAATTCTCAGTGACAATTTATCGGCATACCGGGTCAGTTCTCAGTGACAATCAACAGCGGCCTACCTCTGTTTGTGGCTGGTTAGGACTGTATCGAAGTAACGTACTGTTGACACTGAGCTGTTCCGTTCCTCTTCAGACTGCTAATGCATATGGAGTTGACGAGCGCGTTCTTGAATCAGCGGCTCATGTTGCCTGAAAAAATCCTCAAAAAAGTAATGCAGGGCCACATTTCGGTGTCATTCCGTCAGCCCCCCTGAAATTAAAACCTCATTGAAAGTTAAGCCGCTTCCAAAAGGTGGACCAAAAGGTGGCCTGAAATCAACAAACATCCATCAAGACGCTGATATTTATGAATATTATGGAAAGTAGTGGTGCGGGCGGTGGGACTCGAACCCACACGGGCACAAGGCCCAACAGATTTTAAGTCTGGTATGTCTACCATTCCATCACGCCCGCAACCAAGGCACAGAACAGGTCGGCGCCTTGGTTCAAATATCTAACGGCCTAACCCTTGGGGCACAATTCGTTTTTCTCGCAGAACGAGCATTTTTCGTACTGCTGCAAAGCCTATCTGCAAACACACCGAGCGGGATCGACGAGCCTGGGCGAGCCCCCCCCCTAAAGCTCGCTGCCCTCGGGCGTCACCTTGTCAAGGGCTTCCGGTGCCAGGGGGCCGCCTTGCAGGGCCAGGCTGCGCTCTGCCAACCAGGGGTTTAACCGCAGGGCCTCCCCCAAGGCATCCCGCGCCTCTGGCAGGCGGGCCAGACCATAGAGCGCCAAGGCGCGACCGCTAAGGGCGGCAACGTGGCGCGGTGACAAGGCCAGCGCGCGATCCAGATCCAGCAGGGCGGCGGCAAAATCCTGGCGCAGGAAATGCACAAAGGCCCGCTGGTTGTAGCCTTCGGCATAGGCAGGACAATAGGCGATCAGCCTGTCGAAATCCGCCAGCGCACCGACAAAATCGTAGGCAGCGCGCCGCGTCATGCCGCGATCCAGGATCGCCTGAGCCTGGGCATCCGGCGCATCCGCCCAAAATGCCCACATCTGATTGAACAGGGCCTGGGCCTCGGCCTCATCAGACGCACGCTGCACCTTTGCAATCAGCGCATCCAGGGCGGCGGAATGATCCTGGGCAGAGGGGCAACGGGCAAGCCCTGCCCCCGCAGTTGCCGTCAGAACAGGCGCCACAAGAAAGAGAGAGAGGCAGCAGGACCAAAAAGGCTGCCCGCGCGGCACGAGACGAGAGCGCAGCCAAGCTGCTGGACAAGACAACAGAGCGGAAAGAGCATCAGCACAGGTCATACAGACAGACTGCAAAACCAAGCCTGGGCTGGCAAATCAACTTTTTGCGCGCAAAGCTACGGATATGCCAGCGGGCCTGCCCTGCACAGATGGCCACCTGGGTTGATCTACTCGATCAGGCTGCGTCACACCTACCGGGCGCAGGCAGGCATTAAATCGGTGCCAGGCCCGCGTCCTCCTTGACCGCCTGCATCGCAACATAGGTCGAGGTTGCAGCCACATAGGGCAGAGAGGAAATTTTTTCGCCCAGCACCTGCCGATAGGCCGACATGGACCGCGTGCGTACCCGCAGCAGATAGTCAAAATGAGAGGCCATAAGATAGGCCTGTTCAATCTCGGGGATGCGGGTCACGGCAGCGTTGAACTTTGACAGCGCCGCCTCGCGGGTGTCTTCCAGCTTGACCTCCACAAAAGCGATATGATCCAGCCCCAGCCGAATGGGATCAATCTGCGCCCGATACCCGGTGATGATGCCGCCAAGCTCCAGCCGACGCAGCCGGGTTTGGGTCGGCGATTTTGACAGGCCGATCCGGCGCGCTAGATCAGCAATAGAGAGACGCCCATCGCCCCCCAGTACATTGAGAATCTCTCGGTCGAACCGATCCAGATCAGATAAATCCATTCAGCCTGCCTCTGACCAAAATTGCGATACGATTGATCCCGTTTTGCCACACCTTCGGGAGATTGTCCCGAATAAAAGACAGTAAAGCTAGCAAAACACCCTCCGCAAAAGAATGGAGCCTCAAGATGAACCTGCACAGCAAATTGCGTGACCGGATTGATGCCGGAACCTATGTCAATCAACAGGATATGTTTGATCAGTTGTGTAGTACCGCCGCGCTTAGCGCGGCCGATCGCGCGGCGATTTGCACCCGCGCCGCTGCCCTGGTGCGCGACATCCGTAGCCATTCCAACCCTGGCTTGATGGAGGTCTTCCTGGCGGAATATGGCCTGTCCACCGATGAAGGTATCGCCCTGATGTGTCTGGCCGAAGCCCTGTTGCGGGTGCCGGATGCCGATACCATCGACGCCCTGATCGAGGATAAAATTGCCCCCTCTGACTGGGGTAAACACCTGGGCCATTCATCCTCTTCGCTGGTCAATGCCTCGACCTGGGCCCTGATGCTGACAGGCAAGGTACTGGATGAAGATCGCAGCCCGGTCGGAGCCCTGCGCGGCGCCATCAAACGCCTGGGCGAGCCGGTGATCCGCACTGCCGTAGCCCGCGCCATGCGGGAAATGGGCCGCCAGTTCGTTCTGGGCGAAACCATTGAATCAGCAATGAAACGTGCCGCCGGCATGGAGGCAAAGGGCTACACCTATTCCTACGACATGCTGGGAGAAGCCGCCCGGACCGAGGCGGATGCCGCCCGCTATCATCTGGCCTATTCCAAGGCGATTTCGGCAATTGCGGCCGGTTGTGACAGCGATGACATTCGCAAGAATCCCGGCATTTCCATCAAGCTCTCGGCGCTGCACCCCCGGTATGAGCTGGCCCAGGAAGGCCGCGTCATGGAACAATTGGTGCCGCGCGTCAAAGCGCTGGCACTGCTGGCCAAGGCGGCCAATATGGGGCTGAACATCGATGCCGAAGAGGCAGACCGCCTGTCGCTCTCGCTTGAGGTGATAGAGGCGGTGGTCTCCGAACCATCGCTGGACGGGTGGGAAGGCTTTGGTGTCGTGGTACAGGCCTATGGCCCGCGCACCGGGCTGGTGATTGATGCGCTTTATGATCTGGCGGAAAAACACGACCGCCGCTTTATGGTCCGCCTGGTCAAGGGGGCCTACTGGGATACCGAGATCAAGCTGGCCCAGGTCGAGGGCGTCGATGGCTTTCCGGTCTTCACCAACAAAGCGCTGAGCGATGTGTCCTATATTGCCAATGCCCGCAAACTGATGGGTATGACAGACCGGATTTATCCGCAGTTTGCCACCCACAACGCCCATACTGTCAGCGCCATTCTGCACATGGCAGGCGATGCCGACAGCTATGAATTCCAGCGCCTGCATGGCATGGGCGAAACCCTGCACAATATGGTGCTGGAACAGAACCAGACCCGTTGCCGCATCTATGCCCCCGTGGGCGCGCACCGGGATCTGCTCGCCTATCTGGTGCGGCGTCTGCTGGAAAACGGCGCCAACAGTTCTTTTGTGAACCAGATCGTCGATGAAGATGTGGCGCCTGAAATCGTCGCGGCCGATCCCTTTCTGGACGCCGCGGACTGCGCCAATACCATTCCCACCGGGCCTGAACTCTTCGCGCCGGAACGCCCCAATTCCATCGGGTTTGACCTGGGCCATGCCCCGACCCTCGCCCGGATCGAAGAAGACCGCGACCCCTGGCGTCAGCACAGCTGGCTGTCCGAGCCGCTGATTGCCGCCGAGATAACCCCCTCACAGCCCGAAAACGTGTCCAACCCTGCGGATTTCACCAATGTCGGCCAGGTCACCCCGTCAAGCGCCGCCGACGTAGAGGCCGCCCTTGAGGCCGCCACACCATGGCAGGCCAGCGCGGCAGAGCGGGCTGCGGTTCTCAATACCGCTGCCGATCTGTTTGAGGAAAACTATGCAGAGCTCTTTGCGATCCTGGCGCGCGAGGCCGGCAAGAGCCTGCCCGACGCCGTGGCCGAACTGCGCGAGGCGGTGGATTTCCTGCGCTACTACGCCGCCCGCATTCCCGATGCGGAACCCGCCGGTGTGTTCACCTGTATCTCACCCTGGAACTTCCCTCTGGCGATTTTCTCGGGGCAGATCGCAGCGGCGCTGGCCGTTGGCAATGCGGTGCTGGCCAAATCAGCCGAACAGACACCACTGATCGCCCATCGCGCCATTTCCCTGATGCACGAAGCCGGGGTGCCGCGCACCGCCCTGCAATTTCTGCCCGGTGCCGGTGCGGTTGTCGGTGCCGCCCTTACCTCAGATCGCCGGGTGCATGGCGTCGCCTTTACGGGTTCCACCGCGACCGCCCTGCGCATCCGTTCCAGCATGGCAGAGCACATGCAACCGGGTGCACCACTGATCGCTGAAACCGGCGGGTTGAACGCGATGATCGTCGACAGCACCGCCCTGCCGGAACAGGCGGTACAGGCCATCGTCGAAAGCGCCTTTCAATCTGCGGGCCAGCGCTGTTCGGCACTGCGCTGTCTCTACCTGCAGGAAGACATCGCCGACGCTGTGCTGACCATGCTGAAAGGCGCGATGGATCTGCTGCACCTCGGTGACCCCTGGAACCTGGAGGTCGACAGCGGCCCGGTAATCGACGCCAATGCCCGCGCGGTCATCCTGGCCCATATCGACCAGGCCCGCGCCGAGGGTCGGGTGCTCAAGGAGGTGAACACCCCGCAGGCTGGCACCTTTGTTGCCCCGACGCTGATTTCGGTCTCTCGTATTGGCGACCTTGAACAAGAGATCTTTGGCCCGGTCCTGCATGTGGCGCGGTTCAAGTCAAAAGATCTGGACCGGGTCATCGCTGATATCAATGCCACCGGGTACGGGCTGACCTTTGGCCTGCACACCCGCATTGATGATCGGGTGCAACATATCTGCGACAGCATTCACGCTGGTAATGTCTATGTGAACCGCAACCAGATCGGCGCGATTGTCGGCAGCCAACCATTTGGCGGCGAAGGTCTCTCGGGCACCGGCCCAAAGGCAGGGGGGCCAAACTACCTGGCCAGGTTCTGTGCACCAGACCGCCAGACGCCAAGTGATGACTGGGAGACGACCGCCCCAGTGCCGCTGTCGCGCGCAAAGCCAACCGGCACGCCGGGACCCAGCGTCACCACCACCTTGCCCGGCCCCACGGGGGAATCGAACCGGCTGACCACCCTGCCCCGCGCACCACTGCTCTGTCTGGGGCCTGGGGTGCAGACGGTGGCTGCGCAGGTGCAGGCGGTAATCGATCTTGGCGGTACCGCGCTGCAGGCACAGGGTCCGCTGAACGTGCAAGAGCTGCAACAGGTCGAAGGCATCGCAGGGGTTCTGTGGTGGGGTGACAGCGAAACCGCTACCGAGATCGAGCGCAGCCTGGCCATGCGGGACGGTCCCATTTTACCCCTGATTCCCGGTCTGCCGGATCGCGCCCGCGTATTGGCAGAACGCCATGTCTGTGTCGACACCACTGCCGCGGGCGGGAATGCGGCGCTTCTGGGCGGCGCAGCCTGACCCCCAGTTCCGGGTTGGTGCGCTGATAACCCCTTGACGCTGGGCCAAAATCGGCTCAGCGTCGGGCCATGTTTCCGCTGCGTGACCATAACCCTTCAGCCGGTACACCCTATGTGGTCTATGGGCTGATTGCCGCCAATGTTCTGGCCTATCTGATGTATTCCGGCCTGAGCAATGATCCCCGCGCCCTGATGCAGTTTTATCAGAGCTACGCCATCATCCCTGCCAATCTTGCCCGTGGTGAAGGGGCTGCCACACTGCTTACCTCTGTGTTCATTCATGGCGGGCTGATGCATCTGGGCGGCAATATGCTGTTTCTCTGGATCTTTGGTGACAATCTCGAGGATGAGATGGGGCACCTGCCCTTTCTGGCCTTTTACCTTGCCTGCGGCATCGGCGCCGGGCTGGTCCATGTGCTGGCCGCGCCTGGCTCGCAGGTTCCCACGGTTGGGGCCTCGGGGGCCATTGCCGGGGTAATGGGGGGCTACCTATTGCTCTTCCCCAAGGCGCGTGTCGATATCCTACTGATCCTAATCATCTTTTTCCGTGTCGTCACCGTGCCTGCCGCATTGATGCTGGGGCTTTGGCTGGCGCTGCAGATCTTTGGCGGATTGGGTTCGGATCCCGACCAGGGCGGGGTTGCCTATTGGGCCCATGCCGGTGGGTTTGCGGTGGGGCTAGTGCTGATGCTGCCGCTGTGGTTACGCCTTGGCGGACCGGCCTTTTGGTCGCGCACCCATGGCCTGCCGCCCAATCCGCCAACCCAGTATACCTATAGTGCCAGTCGCATCCCGCGCCTGCCCCGCAAACGGCGGCGTCCCGGCCCCTGGGGGAAATAGTCCCGGCAGCATACAACGAAAAAGCGCGCCTCAAAGGGCGCGCTTTTGTAATAGGTTTCATCTCTGTTTCGCCAGGTTCGGAAAACCCGCACTATGCATAGCCATGGAGCGCCAAAGTGGTTGGGCGAAAAAGCAAGCAATCAGGCGCGTACAACCTTGGCAAAGCTTTCAAAGATCGGCTCGTTGGAGCAGACAACTTCGCCGCACTCCACAATGCTGTCGCTTGGGTTGATGGCTTCAACCAGACCGCCAGCCTCTTGCACGATGATGATGCCCGCGGCCAGATCCCAGGCATTCAGGCGGCGTTCCCAAAAGCCATCGTAACGACCTGCAGCCACATAGGCCATGTCCAATGCAGCAGAGCCAAAGCGGCGCACACCGGCACAGGCGGGCAACAGGCGGGCCAGATCCTGCAGGGTATCGGGAAGGTCAGCACGGCCCGCAAAAGGCAGTCCGGTGGCAAAGATGGATTCGATCAGACGATGCCGACCCGAGGTACGGATCCGGCTTTCGTTCATCCAGGCACCCGCGCCTTTTTCAGCAAAGAACAGCTCATCCCGGCTGGGATCATAGACCACCCCAGCGATGACCTTGCCCTTGTGTTCCAGCGCGATGGAGATCGACCAATGCGGCAGACCATGCAAAAAGTTGGTGGTGCCATCCAGCGGATCGACAATCCAGCGACGGGTTGGATCGTCGCCAGGAATTTCGCCGCCCTCTTCCGCCAGCCAGCCATAAGTAGGGCGCGCGCCCATCAGCTCTTCCTTCAGGATCGCTTCGGCAGCGATGTCCGCCTTGGACACAAAGTCTCCAGGGCCCTTGCGGGAGACTTGCAGGTTTTCAACCTCACGAAAGTCTTTTGCCAGGGACCGGCCAGCCTTGCGGGCCGCTTTGATCATCACATTGAGGTTTGCGCTGCCAATCATGTCTGCTGGATCCTGTTGTGCTCGGGGAGATGTCGGTCAAACCGTGCCTATACGCGGCAAGCCTCCATTTGCCAAGGGTCAATAGCGCATCAAATCAAGCTCAGAGGCCCTGGCTGCACCAGATCCCAGTCGGGCTTTCCGCTGGGTCACAGTAGCTCTACAGTTGTCAAAAGCCAAACTGAACGACAGAGTTCAAAAAACGCTCTCAGCGCAGGCGACAGCTGCGCCCGACCACAATAAGGAGACAGAGATGACCGGTGAAATGCAACAGATCGTTTTGGCCAGCCGCCCCGAGGCCGCACCAGTGGCAGAAAACTTCCGGCTGGAAAAAGTCGCCCTGCCCGAACCCGGTGAAGGCGAAGTGCTTGTAAAGCTGCACTATATGTCGCTGGATCCCTATATGCGCGGTCGTATGGACGATGCGAAATCCTATGCCGCCCCGGTGCCCATCGGTGGCCGCATGGAGGCCGGTGCCGTCGGCGAGGTCATTGCCTCAAACAGCCCGCATTTCCAGATTGGTGATTTTGCCTTTGGGATGTTTGGCTGGGCCAGCCACGGCTGCCTGCCCGCGAAAGAGCTGCGCAAAATTGATCCCGCACAGGGGCCAATCACGGCGGCGCTTGGCGTTCTGGGCATGCCAGGGTTTACCGGATGGCATGGCTTGTCCGCCTATGGGCGCCCGCAGGCAGGCGAAACCCTGGTGGTGGCCGCCGCAACCGGGCCGGTGGGTTCAATGGTCGGGCAACTGGCAAAACAGGCCGGACTGCGGGTTGTGGGCATCGCCGGTGGTGCCGACAAATGTAAGCTTGCCGTTGATACCTTTGGCTTTGATGTCTGCCTCGATCACCGCGCCTATGCCGATGCCCGCGCCCTGCGCAAGGACCTGAAAGAGGCCTGCCCCAATGGCATCGACATCTATTTCGAGAATGTCGGCGGCAAGGTGCTAGAGGCAGTTCTGCCGCTGATGAATCCAAATGGCCGCATTCCGATCTGCGGCATGATTGCCTGGTACAACGCCGGGGGGCTGGGCGAAGGTGCCAAGGAAGCAGGGCTTACCGGGCCAAACATCTGGCGCAATATCCTGGTCAAGTTCCTGTCCGTGAAAGGTTTTATCATCTCGAACCACTTTGATCGCTACCCCGAGTTCCTAAAAGAGGTCGCCCCAATGGTCGCCAAAGGCGAGATCCGTTTTGTCGAAGACATCGCCGAAGGGCTGGAGAACGCCCCAGCCGCCTTTATGGCGATGCTGAACGGCGGCAACACCGGCAAGCAGATCGTCAAACTGATCTGATACAGAAAATCTCTGCGGGCACCGGGGGCCCTGGTGTCCGCAGCCAATTCAAGGAGCGCGCCAGCTACTGCTGTTGTAGCTTGCGGGCCTCGACCTTCGCCAGGCGAATGAGTTCCTTCATATAAGGCTTTTCGCGATCTTCGCTGCGGATCGCCGCATAAAGACGGCGGGTAATTCCGGCCTTGGTCAGCGGGCGAGTGACATAATCCGAGGAATATTTCACCTCGCGCACCACCCAGTCCGGCAGCACCGAAACGCCCCGGTTCGACGCCACCAACAGCAAGATGACTGCAGTCAGCTCTACCTGACGAATGCTTTCCGGTTCGACCCGCGCCGGGGTCAGCAGCTGGCTGAACACATCCAGCCGCGATTTTTCAACCGGATAGGTGATCAATGTCTGATCAAGAAAATCCTCGGCTTCGACAAAAGACTTCTGGGCCAGCGGGTGCTGTGCAGAAGCGACAAACACCGCTTTGTAATCAAACAGCTCGATAAACTCGACACCTGGTATATCTTCGGGATCGGACGAGACCACCAGATCGACCTCTTCTTTTTGCAAGGCTGGCAGCGCGTCAAAGGCAAGACCGGGACGAATATCCACATCAACATCCGACCAGCTCTGGCGGAAGGCTTCCAGTACGGGGAACAGCCACTCGAAACAGGCGTGACATTCAATGGCGATGTGCATCCGTCCTGTGTGGCCGTCGCGCAGAGAGGAAAACTCTGCCAGGGTCGCCTCAACCTGGGGCAGCACCTGTTCGGCCAGCCGCAGCAACCGCAGCCCCGCCGCCGACAATTTCATCGGCTTGGAGCGGCGTTTGAAAAGTTCGACCCCAGCTTGATCTTCCAGGCCTTTGATTTGATGGCTCAATGCGCTTTGCGTGATGTTGAGCTGCTCAGCCGCCCGAGCCAATCCGCCGGCCTCGTGGATGGCCTTTATCGTACGCAGGTGGCGAAACTCGATATGCATGACTTCAGATCTACTCATGTTGTTCTTGAGAATTATGAAATTGTCTCACAATGCTGCACGTGCAACAAGAGGCAAATCCTACGGAGAGCACAGCAATGACGAGCCCTGAGATTTCATTTGAATTTTTCCCCCCCCAGTCTCTGGAGGCGTCTTTTCGACTTTGGGATACGGTACAGACCCTGGCACCGCTGGATCCGCGCTTTGTCTCGGTCACCTATGGGGCGGGCGGCACCACCCGCGACCTGACCCGCGACGCTGTGAAAACCCTGCATGGCAGCTCTGGGCTCAATGTGGCAGCGCATCTGACCTGTGTGGATGCAAGCCGCGCCGAAACACTGGAAATCGCGGAAAACTTTGCCGCAGTGGGTGTCACCGAAATCGTGGCGCTGCGCGGTGATCCCCCCAAGGATACCGGCAGATTTGTGCCCCATCCTGATGGGTTTGCCAATTCGGTGGACCTGATCGAGGCGCTGGCCGCCACAGGCAAATTTTCCCTGCGCGTTGGTGCCTATCCCGATCCGCATCCAGAAGCGGCAAATGCCCAGGCGGATGTTGACTGGCTCAAGCGTAAACTGGACGCCGGTGCCGATGAGGCGTTGACCCAATTTTTCTTTGAGGCGGAGACCTTCCTGCGTTTCCGTGACGCCTGCGCGAAGGCCGGCATTGATGGGGATAAGCTGGTGCCGGGCATCCTGCCGATCGAAAACTGGAAAGGTGCGCGCAACTTTGCAAAACGCTGCGGCACCGTGATCCCGGCCTGGGTCGATGACGCCTTTGAAAAAGCCACCCGCGACAACCGCGCGGATCTGCTGGCCACGGCGATCTGCAGCGAACTGTGTTCTGACCTGCTCGACGAAGGGGTGAAGAAACTGCATTTCTACACTCTCAACCGCCCCGAGCTGACCCGCGATGTCTGCTTTGCCCTCGGGCTCTCTCCCAAGGTCTCGCTCGAGAACGTAGCGTAAGGCTTGTTGCCGATCGTTCCTGCCCGATACTGTCATTGAAAAAGCTATGTGCTCTAGGGGATTACCCCTGGGGCGCAGCTTCTTCAGCTGTAAATACAGAGGGCACGCCATGCCGATCGCAAAATCACCCGCCGACCTTCCGACCATGGACCAGATCGTACAGCTTTCGGGGCTGGAGTTCATGCAAGCCATTCTGGATGGCCGCCTGCCCGGCCCGCCAATTGGCGCCCAAATGGGGTATACCCTGCATGAGGTAAGCGAAGGACGCGCGGTATTTCGCGGCACGCCCCGGTTTGAAGTCACCAACCCAATGGGTACGGTGCATGGCGGTTGGTACGGCACCCTGCTGGACAGCGCCATGGCCTGCGCGGTGATGACAGCCGTGCCAAAGGGTTCAGCCTATACAACCCTGGAATACAAGATCAACATCCTGCGCTCTGTTCCGCTGGGCACCACAGTGGATTGCATTGGCGTTATCGACCATGTTGGCCGCTCAACCGGGGTCGCCCATGGGGAACTGCGCGGCGTTGACGACGGCAAGCTTTACGCCACCGGATCGACCACCTGCATTGTGATGAATATGACCGGCAAAAAGACCTGAGCGTACATTACCTGCCGGGCCCCGCCTATACATACGGCCTGCGGCAGCGCAGACTGCGCAGGTCGCCGGGGGATCGGGTAGCGCTAAGGCGCGTTTCCAGTCTGCCCGGCAAACCAGCCTGTCGGCTTTTTTGACAGCGTAACATCGCGCACGCTGTGGTGCAGACGTTCACTAGGGTCCAGCCCCACCTGCCGTTTGCTCCGCAACAAAAAGATCTTGCCCCACCCGTTCCAGGTGCCAACCGACGGCGCCTTTGGATCCACCGGAAAGCGCATGCGCCAATCCCGCGGCAGGGGTAAGCCGCAATGTTCGGCCCTCTCCAGCATCCAGACCAGCGGAATATTGGCCAAGGGGCGCGCCTCTTCGTATCCGCCCAGTTGACCGCCAATATCCCCATGTGCGCCGTGAAACCAAACCTGTTCGACATGCCCCTTCCAGCGCTCCGAGCCGACCCAGAGCACCGGCTGGAACACATTGCGCGTCTCGTCCAGCGCAAGGGCTTGATAGCCATTTTTGACATGCGCGCCCAGTTCGTGGTTGTGAAAGGCATGTCGGCTTTTTGCCAAGCGCCACAGCAGGGGCAACCGCAGGCCCAGCGCCTTGACCGTATCCCAGACACCAATCATTTCGATCTGGGTCTCAGGGTGGCAATATGCCTTGCGAAAAGATTCTGCCACCAGCGGTGACCCTGCCTGTTGATAGTGGCGATAGGCCGTACGGATATTGCGCACGGTCGCATGTTCCGCCTTGAGCAGGCCAACCTCGCCGATCACCCCGGCAAGTGAACGCACCGCATAGGCACCGCGCGAATACCCCAGCAGATAGATCCGGTCGCCCGGACGATAGCGCGACGCAAGATAGCCATAAGCCCGGCGGATTTGCCGGTTGATGCCCCGGCCCATCATAACATCCGGCGCGCTGGCCCAGCCCGTCCACTGCACGCCCGCCTCATAGAAAACGGACACCTCACCACTCATTTCAAGGCACATCTGATAGAGACGGCCGGCATTCGTCTCTTGTCCGGGCTCCAGCGTCGACATGGTGCCATCCAGAATGATCACATGGGCCTGCGGCCCGCGCAGCTTTGCCTCGCCAGAATGCTCGGACCGCAGGGGCCGTCCAAGCCAGCCAAGCCCCAGCCATCTGCGCAGATCATTAGCAAGCTGCTTTAGTCCCATTCCTCAACGCTTCCCATAGTTTCAGTGGGGTGAACGGCATATCCACCTGCCGCAACCCCTTGTCCCAGGTGGCATCCTGCACCGCATTGGCGACAGCGGCCAGGGCACCAACGGTCCCCGCCTCGCCACAGCCCTTCATTCCCATTGGATTCTGGGTGGAGGGCACCGGTTCGGAGGTAAAGTCAATCATGGGCACATCGGCCGCACGCGGCAAGGCATAGTCCATGAAGGTCGCGGTAAGAAGCTGGCCATCTTCGTCATGGACCACATGCTCCATCATCGCCTGGCCCAAGCCCTGCACCACGCCGCCATGCACCTGACCTTCAGCCAGCATCGGATTGATAAGGTTGCCAAAATCATCAACCACCGTGTAGCGGTCCACCACGGAAACCCCGGTTTCGGGATCAATCACGACCTCGGCGATATGGGCCCCGTTTGGAAAGGAACGCCCCGGCAGCTGCGCCCGCGCTGTGTGACGTAGCAAATCAACGCGCCCCTGCGCGCGGGCCATCTCTGCTGTCTCCAGCAGCGATGGTGTCAGGTTGGATCCCGGCGCACGGAAGGTCTCGCCATCAAAGTGGACAGCCTCTGCCTCGACGCCCATTTCATCAGCCAGAAAGGGCGCAAAGGCCGCAACCATCACCTCGACCGTGGCCAGTGTCGCATTGGCCTGTGTCGTCACCGAACGCGACCCACCGGTACCGCCGCCCTTGGCGATGCGGTCGCTGTCGCCCTGAATGGTTGTGATTTTGTCGGCCGGAATACCCGTCTGATCCGCAAGGAACTGGGCATAGACAGTTTCATGCCCCTGCCCGTTGCTTTGCGTGCCCACGTAGATATTCACTCTGCCGTCCTCCAGAAATTCGACTTCCGCACCTTCGGAAGGGTCGCCCAAAATGCTTTCGATATAGTAACACAGGCCAACGCCGCGCAGTTTTCCATTGGCCACATCGGCACTGCGGCGAGCAGCAAAGCCCTGCATATCCGCCTCTTCGCAGGCCCGTGACAGGATCATGGCAAAATCACCCACATCATAGCTCTCGCCGGTGGCGGTGGCATAGGGGAACTGGGCTGGCGCGATAAAGTTGCGCCGGTGCAGCTCGAACGGGTCGACACCCAGCTCCCGCGCCGCCCGGTCCATCAGCCGCTCTAGCACATAGATTGCCTCGGGGCGGCCCGCACCGCGATAGGCATCCACCTGGGTAGTATTGGTATAGATACCCTCCACCTGTAGCCAGGTGGTCTTGATATCATAGACCCCGGTCAGAACCCGGCTGAACAGCTGGGTCTGAATGGGCTGGCCAAACTGCGAATTATAGGCGCCAAGGTTGCAACGGGTCTGCACCCGATAGGCAGTAATCTTGAGATCCGCGTCAAAGGCCAGTTCCGCCAGCGAGGTCAGATCCCGCCCGGCATTGTCGCTCAGCATGGCTTCGGTACGGTCAGACATCCAGAACACTGGCTGCGCCAGGGCGCGGGCGGCATGGGCGACGACAAAATATTCCGGATAGGTCATGGCCTTCATGCCAAAGCCGCCGCCAACATCTGGCGTCATCACATGCACCGCGTCTTCTTCCAGCCCCAGTTTGGCGGCCAGCTGGCTCTTGGCCCCCCAGACGCCCTGGCCGCCAAAGGTGAAATGCAGCCGCTCCGCCTCCCAGCTGGCAAAACAGCCGCGTGGCTCCATCGCGTTCACAATGATCCGGTTGTCCGCCACCTGTAGCGATACAGTATGGGCTGCGGTATCAAAGGCTGCCTTGGTGGCCTCTTCGTCCCCCATGCCCCAATCAAAGGCTTTGTTGTCTGGCGCTTCGGCGTGCAGTGGTTCGCCCCCGGCCTCAAGGTCCAGCTTGACCGGTAGATCCGCGATATCCACCTCGATCAGCTCTCCGGCGTCGCGGGCCTGTTCCAGGGTATCGGCAATCACCACCGCAATGGGTTCGCCGACAAAACGCACCCGACCATTGGCCAGCATGTGGCGTTCCGGCGCCGCGCCATCGCTTTTGTCACGATTTTTCACCACGGTGGCATCCATGGTCGTGATCAGCCCCGCCGCTTGAAGGTCCTGCAGGGTGACAACCATATGCACGCCCTCAGCGGCGCGGGCCTCTGCGACATCCAACGCCGTAATCTCGCCATGGGCAACGGGGCTGCGCAACACCCAGGCACGCAGCGCCCCATCCGGGGCGCAGTCTTCCAGGTAATTCCCATGGCCGGTCAGGAACCGAACATCTTCAACCCGTTTGACCGGCTGACTCTTTCCAAATTTTTCCATGCTCGCCCCCTATTCGCGCTACGCTAGTGCTTTTAGGGGACCTTAGCCCTAGCGCAGCGCTTGTCCAGAGAGCTCTATCACAGTTGCAACGTCAGACAGCCCATAGCCGTTGAATTGCGTGCTCATGGCGGAGGAATAAGCGCCAAGCCCAGGAAACAGCACATAGTCGCCCATCTGGCTGTCTGTCGGTAGTTCCAGGCCATCGGGCAAACGGTCCAGGCTGTCGCAGGTGGGGCCAAATATCACCCTTGGGCGCCCCGGTGCGCAGCGGTGTTCGCCCTTGGCGCTGACCACGGCGACCCGGCCCGGCAACCCCATGTCGCGGATGTCGACCAACCCGCCATAGATCCCGTCATTGAGGAAAACCACCTCGCCATCCCGGCGCAGGCCCTTGATCCGTGCCGCCAGAGTAAACGCCTCTGACACCATCGCCCGGCCCGGCTCGCAGATCAGCTGCGGCGCGCCGCTTCCAAAGGCTGCGGCTGTTGCGGCGCGAATGGCGGTAAAAACGGCCTCCAAATCTGGCGCGACCCCATCGCGATTGGCCGCAAAGCCACCGCCGACATTCAGCCGGGCAACAGGGACCCCCGCCTCATCAATAATGCGTTTGGCGGCGTGGATATATTCAACCCAGGCCGCCGCATCCTCACATTGGGTGCCGGGGTGAAAGCACAGCGACGGGGTCCAGCCCCCGGCCGCGACCTTCTGCAACAAGGCGATGGCCTCTTGCGGGGCGGCGCCAAATTTGCTGCCAAAATCATAGGCAGCCCCCCCCACTGGCAGGGCAAAGCGCACCGCGATTTCGCGATCCCGCGGCACCGCATCCAGCTTTTCCAGCTCGGACAGCTCATCCACTGACCAGCTGGCCACGTCATAGGCGATACCGGCCGCGATCTCGGCCTCGGATCGCATCGGATTGTTGTAGTGCAGCACCGCATCAGGGCTGGCTGCGCGCACCGCTGCCATCTCGCCGGGGGAGGCCACATCAAAGGCGTTGAGCCCCGCCGCCACCAGATTAGACAATACAGCCGGGTGCGGATTGGCCTTGACCGCATAGGTCACCAGCCCGTCAAAGCCCGCCATGAACCGCTTGGCCGTCTGGTGCAGCACCTGGGGGGCAAAATACAGGATCGGGTGATCCGGCTGACGGCGCGCCAGGTGAGTTTCAGGGTCAAGCCAAAGCGGGGAAATCTGCTGCATCGGGAAAGCCTCTATTGTTTTGACTATTTTGCGCTGATTTTGCATCGCTTTCGCCCGGCAGTTTGCCTAAAGTGACGAAACATTTCGCCAGATCGCAGGCAAAAACATGAAAATCGACGAAACAGACCAACAGTTATTGGCCCTCTTGCGTGACAACGCCCGTCGCCCGGTGGCAGAGTTGGGCCGCGCCCTGGGGCTGGCGCGTACCACGGTACAGGCACGTATCGAACGACTGGAACGCAGCGGCGTCATCGCAGGCTATACGCTGCGCCAATCCGCGGTTGAGCGCGCGCCCCTACAGGCCACGGTGCTGATCTCGATCGAGCCGCGCTCCGGTCCCGAGGTTCTGTCGCGCCTGCGCAGCCTTTTGGGGGTAGAGGTGGTGCATACGACATCCGGCAGGTTTGATCTATTGGCCCAGGTGGTTGCTCAGACCACCACCGCACTGGACGAAACCATCGACCGGATCGGCGAGGCCCGTGGCGTCCGCTCCTCCGAAAGCTTGATCCACCTGGCCACCAAGCTGGACCGCAGCCTTTAGACTGCCCTTGGGCATCGCCACCCCAGCCCCACCGCTGCCGGATTTTTCAGGCTGGTTTGCGCGGTCCCTTCCCCTTTGCCCCCCCATTCGTTATTGGAGGCAGCAACCCCGAATTCAATCGACGCAGGACGACCCTCATGGCACTGGACAAGACATTCGACGCGGCCACAGCTGAAAGCCGCCTTTACAAGGCCTGGGAAGAGGCTGGCTGTTTCAAGGCAGGCGCCAATGCCAAGCCTGAGGCCTCGACCTATTGCATCATGATCCCGCCCCCCAATGTGACCGGGGTGCTGCATATGGGCCATGCCTTCAACAATACGTTGCAGGATATCCTGATCCGCTGGAAGCGTATGCAGGGGTTTGACACCCTGTGGCAGCCGGGCACCGACCACGCCGGGATTGCGACGCAGATGGTTGTGGAACGCGAGCTGGCCAAAGAGGGCAAGAAACGCACCGATTTTGCACGCCCTGATTTCCTTGCCAAAATCTGGGAATGGAAAGAAAAGTCGGGCGGCACCATCATCGAACAGCTGAAACGCCTTGGTGCATCCTGCGATTTTGACCGCACCGCCTTTACCATGGCGGGCGCAGCAGGTGACACCCGCACCGGCCACGAGAACTCGCCCAACTTCCACGATGCCGTGATCAAGGTCTTTGTGGAGATGTACAACAAGGGGCTGATCTATCGCGGCAAGCGTCTGGTCAACTGGGATCCCCATTTTGAGACCGCGATCTCTGACCTTGAGGTGGAGAATATCGAGGTCGCGGGCCACATGTGGCACTTCAAATATCCGCTGGCGAATGGCGCGACCTATACCTATGTCGAGAAGGATGAGGACGGCAATGTTACGCTCACTGAAGAGCGTGATTATATCTCCATCGCCACCACCCGGCCCGAAACCATGCTGGGCGACGGCGCGGTTGCGGTGCACCCCTCGGATGAACGCTATGCGCCCATCGTTGGTATGCTCTGCGAAATCCCCGTTGGCCCCAAGGCGCAGCGCCGCCAGATCCCGATCATCACGGATGAATACCCCGATAAGGACTTTGGCTCTGGCGCGGTAAAAATCACCGGCGCGCATGATTTCAATGACTATCAGGTCGCCAAACGCGGCGGCATTCCGATGTATAATCTGATGGACACCAAGGCCAAAATGCGCGCCGACGGTCGCCCCTATGTGGAAGAGGCCGCCGAGGCCCAGGCGATTGCCAATGGGGAAGCTGAGTTCACCGAGGCGTCAATCGCCGCAATGAACCTGGTGCCGGAAGAATATCGCGGGCTGGATCGGTTTGAGGCCCGCAAACGCGTGGTGGCTGATATCACCGCCGAGGGTCTGGCGGTGATGCATACCGTCACCAAGGTGGTCAAAGACGAGGACGGCAACGAGACTGAGGTCTCGGAGGTCGTGCCTTATGTTGAGGCCAAGCCCATCATGCAGCCTTTTGGCGACCGCTCCAAGGTGGTGATCGAACCAATGCTGACTGACCAGTGGTTTGTTGAGACCGACAAGATCGTCGGCCCGGCGCTGGACGCGGTGAAAGACGGTACCGTCAAGATCCTGCCCGAGTCTGGCGAGAAAACCTATTACCACTGGCTGGAAAACATCGAGCCCTGGTGCATCTCACGCCAGCTCTGGTGGGGCCACCAGATCCCGGTTTGGTTTGATGCCGATGGGAAGCAGTATTGCGCCACAACTGAGGCCGAGGCTCAGGCTCAGGCGGGGGAAGGCGTTGAACTCATCCGTGACCCCGACGTGCTGGACACCTGGTTCTCTTCCGGTCTATGGCCGATTGGCACCCTGGGCTGGCCGGAATGGACCGAGGAAACCTCGAAATACTTCCCAACCTCCACATTGGTGACCGGGCAGGACATCCTGTTCTTCTGGGTGGCGCGGATGATGATGATGCAGCTGGCGGTTCTGGATCAGGACCTGCCTGTCAAGGAACGCATCCCATTCGACACCGTTTACCTGCATGGGCTGGTACGTGACGCCAAGGGCAAGAAGATGTCCAAATCCACCGGCAACGTCGTCGACCCGCTGGAAATCATTGACGAATACGGCGCTGATGCGCTGCGCTTTACCAATGCGGCCATGGCGAGCCTCGGTGGTGTGCTCAAGCTCGACATGAAGCGGATCGAGGGCTATCGCAACTTTGTCACCAAGATCTGGCAGGCCTGTTCCTATGGCGACAGCCAGATTGATGCCTTCTCGGTTGATCGCGACAGCACCCCGCCCAAAGCGACACTGCCGCTGAACCGCTGGATCATTGGCGAAATCGCCAAGCTGCGCGACGATGTGCAGGCGGGCTTTGAAAGCTTCCGCTTCAATGACGCCGCCAATGCGATCTATGCCACCTTCTGGAACACCTTCTGCGACCGCTATCTGGAATTCACCAAACCGGTATTCCAGGGCGAGGATCAGGCGGCCAAGGAAGAAACCCGCGCCACCTTTGCCTGGGCGATTGATCAGGCGCTGATCCTGATGCACCCGATCATGCCCTTTGTCACCGAAGAGCTGTGGAATGCCACCGAAGGGCGCGGCGTCAAGATGGGCGAGGCCTCCAAGATGCTGGCCCATGCCGCCTGGCCGAGCTACCGCGCCGCCGATCTGGTAGACGCCGAGGCCGAGGCCGAAATGAACTGGGTCATCGCGGTGATTGGCAATGTGCGCTCGGCCCGCTCGCAGCTGAACGTGCCGTCGGGTTCCATCGTGCCAATGCTGGTCACCGAAATGGACGCAGCGGCACAGGGCTATTGGGATCGCAACGCAGAGCTGATCCTGAACAAGGCGCGCATTGCAAGCCTGACACAGGCAAAGGACCTGCCCAAGGGCTGTATTTCAATCGCCGCACCGGGGGCCTCCTTTGCGCTGCCTCTGGCCGATATCATTGATGTTGCCGCAGAAAAGGCACGTCAGGAAAAGAACCTTGGCAAATTGACCAAGGAGCTGGGCGGGTTGCGTGGGCGGTTGAAAAACCCCAAATTCGCCGCCTCGGCCCCCGAAGAGGTGGTGGCAGAAGCCCGCGAAAACCTGGCCCTGCGCGAAGAGGAAGAAGCCAAGATCAAAGACGCCCTCGCGCGCCTGCAGGAAATCGGCTGACCCGTAAGGATAGTCCGCTCCCCGGCCTGTCACGGCATCAAACGCCCGCCTTTGCGCGGGCGTTTTTTGCGTTCCCGGTCCTGCCCCCTGCCGCAGCCTTGGGTGTTTTCCCTTGGCCAACGGGACGGGTTTTGCAATAACTCTTGGCAAGATCATTTGCTTACGGGGAAATTCCCTGCCCGCGCACCATTGCCTTTGCGGTAGTTCTGTATCAGCTTGGCACCGATAAATTGAAGGAGCTCACAAAATGCCAAAGGCCTACTGGGTGGCACATGTCGATGTTGACAACATGGAGCGCTACAAGGACTACATCGCTGCCAATGCCGCACCATTCGCTGAATATGGTGCCCGGTTTCTGGTGCGAGGCGGCACCAAGGAGATCCGCGAAGGGACCATGCGTTCGCGGACCGTGGTGATTGAATTCAAAGATTTCGAAACCGCAAAATCCTGCTATGATAGTATCGCCTATCAAGATGCCAAGGCGCTGCGGGATCCGGTTGCCAACGGCGATATGGCAATTGTCGAAGGCTACGACGGCTAGCCACAGACTGGCTGGGCCCTGCCTGGAAAACCGGCCCGGCGTCTTGCCCTACAGCACATGCGCCGCGCCAATCGGGTCCGTTCCGCAGCCCGCCCCAAAGGTTCATAACAGTCGGCCCAGCAACATGTGGCTGCAAGCACCGACGCTCAGAGAGATGGAGTATCCAAGCATGCTCAAGAAGTTCTTTCAGGCCTTTCGGCCCACCGACCCGCCAGCCCTGCCTGACCCCGACGCGGAATTGGCCCTGGGCGCCCTGCTGGTGCGGGTGGCACAGTCTGACCGCGAATATAAACTTGAAGAGATCAGCCTGATTGATCGCATCCTGTCGCGGCTGTACCAGCACGACGCGATTGAGGCCGCAAAGGTGCGGGCCACCTGCGAAAAGCTGCACTCGGCGGCACCAGAAACCGATACCTTTGGCCGACTGATCCGTGAAACCACAGGCCTGGACGAACGGCTTGCCGCGCTGGATGCCCTCTGGGAGGTGGTGCTGGCAGATCACAACGAACATGAAGGCGAAGTGCGCATCATCGAAGAGGCCTACAAGGCCATGGGATTGTCCTTTGCCGACAACGAAGCGGCACGCAGCAAGGCCATGGCGAAAATTGCCGCCAAGCGGGAGAGAGAAGAGTAATGTTCAAGGAATTGCTTGCCCACCTGCTGGCCCCGGCCCCAGCCCCGCTGACTGATGAAGGCGCGCGTCTGGCTCTGACTGCGCTGTTGGTGCGTATTGCCCGATCTGATCACAATTACTCCGAAGTTGAAAAAGATCGCATCGACCGTATCATCTGCACCCGCTATGGCCAGGACATCGGTGGCGCGATCTTGTTGCGCGAACAGGCCGAAGCCATGGAGGCAGAGGCCCCCGATACCGTCCGCTTCACCCGCGCCATCAAAGAGGCCGTCGCCTATGAAGATCGTATCGGCGTGGTAGAGGCCATGTGGCAGGTGGTGCTGGCGGATGGCCGTCGCGACCAGGGCGAAGATGCCCTCATGCGATTGTCAGCAAATCTGCTCGGCGTCAGCGATATCGACAGCGCCCAGGCCCGCAAGCGGGTGGAAACCACTGTATGATCGCCTATCTCGGCATGTATGACAGGCCAGAAACCGCGGAGGCCAATGATCTGTTCTGGGCGGCCATTCGCAGCAACCTTGATCTGGGACCAGAAAAACCACCAGAGATCCTGAACCGGGACATCGACCCTTGGGAGGCGTGGAATGCGCCAGATCTCCTCTTGGCACAGACCTGTGGGTGCCCGTATCGCACCCGGCTTTATGGCGAGGTCGATCTGGTAGGCACCCCCGACTATGGCCTGCCCGACTGCCCGCCGGGATACTATCGCAGCGTCTTTGTTGCCAAGGCCGCGACGCCGCTGCCCGGGCTGAAAGACTTTGATCGCGCCCGCTTTGCCTATAATGACGGACTGTCACAATCGGGCTGGGCTGCGCCCCTGATCCATATGCAGGATCGTGGCATTCTGCCGGGCGAACTGGTCGAAACCGGTGGCCACCGGGCCTCGGCCCTGGCAGTTGCCGAGGGGCGCGCCGATTTTGCCGCGCTGGATATCCTGTCTTGGGAATTGATGCAGAAATACGATGCTTTCGCCGACCAGCTCTGTGTCTTTGAACGGACAGCCCCAACCCCTGGCCTGCCCTTTATTACTGCGCTCTCGCAGGATCCGGTGCAGATCTATCAGGCCATTGACGACGCGATCAAAGACCTTGACCCGACGACACGGGCGGCACTGCATCTGACCGGAATCCTGCAGATTCCGATCAGTGAATATCTCTCTGTCCCGACCCCTCCGGGGCCCGTGCTGACAGGGCTAAAGATCGCCGCTCGCAGGTAGGTCGCTGCACCTTCCGATTTGACCGTTTTTTCACCCGCTTTGCATGTTCAGGCCAAAAGCTTCCGGTTTTAGCGTTGCATTCAGCCATTTTTTCGGTCCATTTAGAACCAGTTTTTCTTAATCGGGCGAAACCGCTTTGACCAATTCGACACCTGTACTCGAGATCCGCGACCTGCATAAATCCTATGGCGAGTTGGAGGTCATCAAAGGTGTCAGTATCACTGCAAACCGCGGTGACGTTGTGTCGCTGATCGGCTCTTCCGGGTCGGGGAAATCAACCCTTTTGCGCTGCTGCAACCTGCTGGAAAACAGCCAGGAGGGCGAGATCCTGTTCAAGGGAGAGCCCATCAAATGGAGCGGAACCGGGCTGGCCCGCCGCCCCTGCGACCCCAAGCAAGTGCTGCGCATACGTACCAATCTGTCCATGGTCTTTCAGCAGTTTAACCTCTGGGCGCATATGACCATTTTGCAAAATGTGATGGAGGCCCCGGTAACCGTACTGGGGCTGGATCCCGCCGCCGTCGAAGCCTCGGCCCGCGCCTATCTGGACAAGGTTGGCATTGGCGACAAATGCGATGCCTATCCGGCGCAGCTCTCCGGGGGGCAACAACAGCGTGCCGCCATCGCGCGAGCCCTGTGCATGGAGCCAGAGGCGCTGCTGTTTGACGAACCCACATCGGCGCTGGACCCCGAACTGGAACAGGAGGTCATCAAGGTGATCAAGGATCTTGCCGCCGAGGGCCGGACCATGATGATCGTGACACATGACATGAACCTGGCGGCGGATGTTTCTGATTCGGTTGTGTTCCTGCATCAAGGGCTGATCGAAGAACAGGGCACACCAGACGCTGTGTTTGGCAGCACACAATCGGAACGTCTGCGCGGTTTCCTCTCGCCAAGCCGAAGTGCGCGCAACGGATAGGCCGACACACCACATTCGGGCTTTGACCTAGGGGGCACACGCCCCTGAAGCAGGGCAAAACACCGGACAAGACCAAGACAAGACACCAAAATACCAATCAAAAAACTGGGAGTACCACAATGAAATCACTTATTCTGAGCACCGCAGCCCTGGCCCTGACCGCCAGCATGGGCCTGGCCGACACCGTACGTCTTGGCACCGAAGGCGCCTACCCTCCCTATAATTTCCTCAACGACAATGGCGAAGTTGACGGGTTTGAGCGCGAGCTGGGCGACGAGCTGTGCAAACGCGCCGAGCTGACCTGCGAGTGGGTCACCAATGACTGGGATTCGATCATCCCCAACCTGCTGTCGGGCAACTACGATGCCATCATCGCCGGCATGTCGATCACCCCAGAGCGCAAGGAAGTTGTGCAGTTCACCCAAGGCTACACGCGCCCATCGCCTTCGGCCTATGCGGCGCTTTCGGCTGACGTTGATCTAGGGAGCGCCGTGATCGCGGCTCAGGCCTCCACCATTCAGTCGTCGCATGTTGCCGGCACTGGTGCCACCTTGGTTGAATTCCCCACACCGGATGAAACCATTGCTGCGGTAAATTCGGGTGAAGTCGACGCCGTCATGGCGGACAAGGACTTCCTGCTGCCCATCGTTGGCGAAACCGAGCTGCAGTTTGTTGGCGACGATGTCTTCCTCGGCGAAGGTATCGGCATGGCCTTCCGTCAGTCCGACACCGACGTCATTGCCAAGTTCGACGCCGCGATCGCTTCGATGAAAGAAGACGGCACGCTGAACACGATGCTCGACAAATGGGAAATCGAAGGCAAGTTCTGAAACACGCCTTCCCATTGATCAATAATGAAGGGGGGCGGTTGCCCCCCTTTGCCCCTGACCAGACAGCCCTGTTTCTTGTCTCCGGTCCCGATCCCGACGAGGTCCACCATTTTTTCCTTTTGCTCTGACCCGGCCACGCTGGAGGGTATCCAGTGGTATAGCTGCTACCTGACCACCGGAAAGCACCTTGCTTTCTACATGTCCTTTGGCACCGTGTTGCTGTTGCTGGCGGTGACGGCACCGACGGCCCTGCTCTTTGGGTTTGGCGGTGCCATGGCGGCTCGGGCGCGGTTTACCCCGCTTTCCTGGCTCGGCAAGATCTATATATCGGTCGTGCGCGGCGTGCCCGATATCGCCTTTTTTCTGTTCTTCGTCATCGCGCTGGATCAGGGCATCGAATACCTGCGCCACAAGGTGAAATGCCCCGACTGGGATGCACCCATTCGCCAGGGCAATGATTTCCTGGTCTGCAGTATTGCCAAGATGCCGCTTGGCGATGCACCACAGTGGCTGCATGAAGCCTATGGGTTCAGCCTGGCGGTGCTGACCTTTGCCATCGTCTTTGGTGCCTTTGCCGCCAATGTCCTGTTTGGGGCCATGCAGGCCGTGCCACATGCCCAGATCGAAACCGCCGCAGCCTACGGGCTAAGCCACCGGCAGACCTTTTGGCGTATTCTGGTGCCGCAGATGTGGACCTATGCCCTGCCCGGCCTGTCAAACCTGTGGATGGTACTGATCAAGGCAACGCCGCTCTTGTTCCTGCTCGGCGTCGAAGACATCGTCTTTTGGGCCCGCGAGCTTGGCGGCTCCAAGACCGCCAAATTCACCGACTATCCGCATCCGGACTGGCGCATGTGGTATTTTCTGGGGCTTCTGGTGTTTTATCTGGTCTTTACCCGTGTTTCGGAACTGGTCTTGGACCGGATCACCACCCGCCTGGCCCATGGCCAAGCCACCGTGGATGGTGAAGCGCAAAGGAAAGCCGCATGAGCTGCTATCAAACTCTACAAGACTATGCCTTTCGCGCCTTTGGCTATGGCGAACGCATGTTACCGCGCAGCGACTTTACCCTGTGTGAACAGTTCACCCTGATTGGATCGGGGCTGTTGTGGAACATCTACTTTGGCGTCATTGCCGTGGCCACCGGGTTTGTCCTTGCCAATTTTCTGGCGCTTGGCAAGAATTCCAAATCGGCCTGGGCGCGCAAACCGGCTGAATGGTTTATCTTTCTGTTCCGTGGCTCGCCGCTGTTTATCCAGTTCTTCTTTGCCTATTTCCTGTTTCTCAGCCTGAAAAGCGTTTCAAGCTTCTTCAACCCGCTGTCGTCGGCCTGGGCAGGTGCATTGATTGTGTTGTTCCTGAACACAGCGGCCTATTCCGCCGAAATCCTCTATGGTGCGCTGCGGTCGATCCCCAAGGGCGATATAGAGGCGGCCGATGCCTATGGGCTGTCCGGCTGGACACGTTTTCGGCGCATCGAATGGCCCACCATGATGCGTCTGGCCTGGCCTGCCTATACCAACGAAGCGATCTTTCTGTTCCATGCCACTACCCTGGTGTTCTTTTCCGGCTTTCCCGCATGGCAGCAAAAGGGCGATGCGCTGTACTATGCGAATTATTTCGCCGACAAGACCTTCAATCCCTTTGTGCCCTACCCGATCCTGGCCTTCTATTTCATCCTGCTGACCCTGGTGATCATCGCCGTCTTTGGCCGGGTCAACACATGGCTGAATCGGCATCTGCCCCAGAGCAAGCGCCCAAAGCTAAAGTTCAAACCGAACCTCATCCGCTAAAAGATCAAATAATTGCAAGAAAAATGGGCCCCTCTGGGGCCTATTTTTATGCAAACTTAGGCGGAAAACAGGCGAACACTGAAACTTTTGATCAAATTTCCTTGGCTCATTCGCGATCCTGCAGTACAACACTGTCATAGCGACCAAGGAGATCAGAGCATGGATCTGTCACAGCTGAAAACCATCCGCATCGCCGCCTGCGATCTGAACGGGCAGATGCGTGGCAAACGGATGCCTGCCTCGCAGATGGCCAAACTGGCCACCGGCGCGGCCAGAATGCCGCTCTCGGCCTTGAACGTCGATATCTGGGGCCGGGACATCGAAGACAGTCCGCTGGTGTTTGAAACCGGTGATGCCGACGGAATTCTCACACCTTCCTCACGGGGGCCAGTGCCGATGCCCTGGCTTGCGACCCCTTCGGCGCTGGTGCCGATGGTGATGGAAACCGAAGCTGGTGAGCCTTTTTTGGGTGACCCCCGGCAGGTGCTTGCCCAGGTGCTGGACCGCTACGCCGCACGCGGTTGGCAGGTGATGGCCGCCACTGAAATGGAATTCAATCTGGTTGATGACAGCGGTCCCCAACCTACCCCCCCCGCGCACCCGCACACCGGGCGCAAACTGGTGCAGCAATCGGTGCTCTCGGTCGAAGAGCTGGACGCTTTCGATGCCTTTTTCACCGATCTGTACAACGGTGCAGAAGAGATGGGCATCCCCGCCCAATCCGCTATTTCAGAGGCCGGTCTGGGGCAGTTTGAAATCAACCTCGACCATCAGGATGCGCTGCGCGCCGCGGATGATGCCTGGCTGTTTAAGGCGCTGGTAAAAGGACTTGCACGCAAGCACGACCTGGCCGCCACCTTTATGGCCAAGCCCTATGAGGACGAAGCCGGCAATGGCATGCATGTGCATTTTTCGGTGGTCGACAGGGACGGCAACAACGTCTTTGATGATGGCTCTGAGAAGGGATCGGATCTGTTGCAGCAGGCCGTGGCAGGCTGCCTGGCCGCCATGCCAGCCAGCACCCTGATCTTTGCTCCGCATGGCAATTCCTATGCACGACTGGTGCCTGGTGCCCATGCGCCAACCAGCGCCGCCTGGGCCTATGAAAACCGCACCGCTGCAATCCGCATTCCCGGTGGCAACCCCAAGGCACGACGCATCGAACACCGGACCGCTGGCGGCGACATCAACCCCTATCTGATGCTGTCCGTCGTGCTTGGCGCCGCCCTGCTGGGCATCGAAGACGCCCTGGTGCCGCCGCCTGCATCCTCTGGCAATATCTACGACATTCCCGATCTGCCGCAGCTGGCCGACGATTGGCAAAGCGCCATTTCCCTGTTCGAACAAGACCCGCTGATGGCGCGGATCCTGCCAAAGATGATGATCCGCAATCTGACGATGACCAAGCGACAGGAACACGTCGGCTTTGCAGCCCTGCCGCCAGAGAAACATTGGCTCAGCTGGCTGGAAGCGGTATGACCTCAGCCAGCCAGGAGCATGTTGCTTTGGGCTCTATCTTTTGATCAAATCTGGTGAACTATGAAAATCGGCATCTTGCAAACCGGCCACGCCCCCGAGGATCTTATCCAAGAGGCAGGCGACTACGACCAGATGTTTTGCGACCTTTTGGCGGGCCACGGCTTTGCCTTTGAAACCTTTGAGGTTGTGGATGGGCAATTCCCCAAGGATGCGCAGGCGGCAGAGGGCTGGATCATCACGGGCTCCCGCCATGGGGCCTATGAAGATCATGCTTGGATCCCACCGCTGGAAGATCTGATCCGTGACATTCACGCCAGGAAGCAACCGCTTGCCGGGATCTGCTTTGGTCATCAGATCATTGCCCAGGCTCTGGGCGGCAAGGTGGCCAAATTTGACGGCGGCTGGGCGGTGGGCCATGTCACCTATGAACAGGATGGCCAGCCCATAACCCTGAATGCCTGGCATCAGGATCAGGTGATCGAACGCCCAGCCGAGGCCCGCGTTCTGGCTGGCAATGCATTTTGTGAAAATGGCATCTTGGCCTATGGTGACCATATCTGGACCCTGCAGCCACATCCCGAATTCAGCAATGCCTTCACCGGCGGATTGATTGAAAAGCGCGGTCGCGGCGTGGTGCCCGACGCATTGCTTGATCAGGCCCGCCAAGATCTCGACACTTCTGTAGACGCCCCCGAAATTGCAACCTTCCTCGCAGATTTTATGAAGAAAGAGAGGACTTAATGTCATCCTGGATTGACGACCTTCCCGAAGCGGCAAGAACCTATCTGGAGGGCCGTCGTCTCGACGAAGTTGAATGCGTTATCTCGGACCTCCCCGGTATCGCCCGGGGCAAGGCGGTGCCGGCATCCAAATTCGCCAAGCAGGATTTCTTTCACCTGCCGGACAGCATCTTTTACCAGACCATCACCGGGGATTGGGCCGAGGCCGCCGATGATGACGGCTGGATTGAAAAAGACATGACCCTGCAACCCGATATGTCCACTGCGACGGCGGCCCCCTGGACGGGGGACTGGACGCTGCAGGTCATTCATGATGCGCTGGACCGTGACGGCACGCCGATCCCCTATAGCCCACGCAATGTGTTGAAACGCGTAGTTCAGCTGTACCATGACAAGGGCTGGCAGCCGGTTGTCGCGCCTGAGATGGAATTCTTCCTGGTCGCACGCAACATTGATCCGGGCAAAAAGATCGAACCGATGATGGGGCGCTCTGGTCGCCCAGCAGCGGCGCGACAGGCCTATTCGATGACAGCGGTGGATGAATTTGGCCCGGTAATCGACGACATCTACGACTTCGCCGAGGCCCAGGGCTTTGAGATCGACGGCATCACCCAGGAAGGCGGCGCAGGCCAGCTGGAAATCAACCTGCTGCACGGCGATCCGGTCAAGCTGGCGGATGAGGTCTTTTACTTCAAACGACTGATCCGCGAAGCTGCCCTGCGCCATGACTGCTTTGCCACCTTTATGGCCAAGCCGATCGAGAATGAACCTGGCTCGGCGATGCATATTCACCATTCGGTGCTGGATTTGAAAACTGGCAAGAACATCTTTTCCGCCGATGACGACAGTGAAACTGATGCCTTTTTCCACTTTATCGCCGGGTTGCAGAACCACCTGCCTGCGGGGATTGCGGTGATGGCACCCTATGTGAATTCCTACCGGCGCTATGTGAAAGACCACGCAGCCCCGATCAATCTGGAATGGGCGCGTGACAACCGCACCACCGGCATTCGCATTCCACTGTCCAGCCCTGCGGCCCGCCGTGTTGAAAACCGCCTCGCCGGGATGGACTGCAATCCCTATCTCGGGATCGCTGTCTCGCTGGCCTGTGGCTATCTTGGTCTGCTGGAACAACAAAAGCCAGACACGCAGTTCAAAGGCAACGCCTATGAAGGCGAAGGCGATATTCCCAATGTCATGGGCAGCGCGCTGGATCTGTTCGACGAAGCAACCAAACTGCACGAGGTGCTCGGCCCTGATTTCGCCCGCGTCTACAGCATCGTGAAACGGGCCGAATACGAAGAGTTCCTGCAGGTGATCTCCCCCTGGGAGCGCGAGCATCTGCTGATGAATGTCTAAGGCGATATCTGACCCGCGCGGCACACCCGCCCCCGACTGGCGGTGGCCGCGCCAATAGCCGCCCCCGTTTGCCCTGCAGGCATCGCCGCCAGAGGTTTCTCTGCCCAGCCCAAGGCTGGTGCGGCAAAAGGGGCGAACGACAGCTGACAAGAGGGTGACCCCAATGACTTTGAACCTGCTGCATTCCAACGATCAAAAAGGGCGCTATCCCACCAGCTGGTATGCGGCGACAGCAACACCGCAAGCGCCATTTGCGCCACTTCAGGGCGACCAGCGCGCCGACGTCTGCATCATCGGCGGCGGCTTTACCGGCCTCTCGGCCGCGCTGCACCTGGCCGAAGCCGGGATGAAGGTTGTCGTCCTAGAAGCCCATCGGGTGGGCTTTGGTGCCTCGGGGCGCAATGGTGGCCAGTTGGGCAGCGGTCAGCGCCTGGATCAAGAAGGCCTGGAGAGCTTTGTCGGAATACCAGATGCGCAAAAGCTGTGGCAATTGGGCGAGGACGCCAAGGATCTGGTAAAGTCCCTGATTGCCAAGCATCAGATCGATTGCCACCTGCGCCCAGGCGTTGCCTGGACCGCCTCCAACGCCAAGGATGTCGCCCATCTGCATGACTATGGCCGTCACCTGCAAGATCGCTATGGCTATGACCAGATTGACCTTTTATCAGACGAGGCCTGCCAGGAAATCTGCCCCTCGCCCGATTACAAGGGCGGCATTCTGGACCATGGCGCTGGCCATCTGCATCCGCTGAACCTCGCCCTTGGTCTGGCCCGTGCGGCCGCCGCAGCCGGGGCCACCCTGCATGAACAAAGCGAAGTGCTGGAGATCAGCGAAGGCCCCGAGGTGCGGGTGAAAACCGCAAAGGGAAGCCTGCGCGCCGACCACCTGATCCTGGCCTGCAATGGCTATCTTGGTGGGCTGAACCGTCAGGTCGCCAGCAAGGTCATGCCGATCAACAACTTTGTTGTCGCAACCGAACCCTTGGGCGATGATGCCGCCAGGGTGCTGAGCCGCGACATCGCCGTGGCCGATGGCAGGTTCGTGGTCAACTACTTTCGGCTCAGCCATGACAAACGGCTGCTCTTTGGCGGCGGTGAAAGCTATGGCTATCGTTTTCCCGCCGATATCGAGGCCGTGGTACGTCGGCCCATGACCCAGATCTTTCCGCATCTAAAAGACGTCCGGGTTGACTATGCCTGGGGCGGCACCCTTGGGATCACCATGAAACGCATGCCCTATTTGGCACGGCTCAGCGCCAATGTGCTGTCGGCCTCTGGCTATTCCGGCCATGGGGTCGGCACCGCCGTCCACGCCGGGCAGCTGATGGCCCATGCCATCCGGGGAGAGGCCGAAGGGTTTGATACCATGGCGAAGGTTCCGGCGCCCAGCTTCCCTGGCGGCCCCGCCATGCGCTCGCCGCTGCTGGCCCTCGCCATGAGCTGGTATGCGCTGCGCGACCGGATCGGCATCTGAACGCGGGCCGTTTCTGTTCATTTGCCAAATCTCTGACTTTGGATATGCTCCCTTTCGCACCGCTGGAGGGGGCATTTTCGCCCCTGTGCCCGGTTTCACCCCCGCCTTGCCGCCCAAGACCGTCCCAGCGGCACGTCCCAACGCAACGGATTTGTGAAATTACGCCAAAAGCCACCGACAAAATCCATCTGCGACTTGGCAGGAGGTGCCAATTGTTTTATATTTATCAAATCCATAATTCAGGAATTTGAAATATGACTCAGGCCCCCAATGTTCATGCTGCGGAACCGATCCCCTCAGCAGCCCGCGAGGCAATTGATGCGCTGATGCAATCTGGCGATCTGTTTCGCTATACCGCGCCAGAAAATGCCCCGGTTGCCCTGTTGGAACAGGAATTTGCCAGCCTTCTGGGCAGCAAATATGCACTGGCGGTTTCCTCCTGTTCTGCAGCCTTGTTTCTGTCTCTCAAGGCCTTGGACCTGCCACGCGATGCAAGGGTTCTGATCCCTGGCTTTACCTTTGCCGCCGTGCCCTCTGCCGTGCTCCATGCCGATTGTCTGCCCGTCCTGTGCGAGGTTGGCGACAACTACCGCATTGACCTGGTGGATTTCGAAGCCCGGCTGGAGAGCGACATTCAGGCGGTCATCATCAGCCATATGCGCGGCCATACCTCTGATATGGATGCGATTCTGGCGCTCTGTGAGGCGCGCGACATTCCGGTGATCGAGGATGCAGCCCATTCGCTAGGCACCACCTGGAATGGTCGCAATATCGGAACCTTAGGCCGGATTGGCTGCTTTTCCTTCCAGTCCTACAAGATGATCAATGCCGGCGAAGGTGGCATATTGATCACCGATGATGCTGATCTGGTGGCCCGCGCCGTCATCATGTCCGGTGCCTATGAACACAACTGGAAAAAGCACAAAGGCCCAATGGGCGACAACAGCACAGACCTGGCGGATGCCTTTGCCAAATGGCAGAACCAGCTGCCGCTGTATAACCTGCGGATGAGCAACCTATCCGCCGTGGTCATTCGCCCGCAACTGCCCGAATTGGCCCGCCGGGTGACGGACGGCTTGAAAAACCACGACTATGTCGCAGCGCAGCTGAATGCCTCGCCTTATTTTTATGTCCCTGCCCCCCTCGCCCCCGAACAGCGCGCACCGGATTCGATCCAGTTCAACCTGGTGGGGATGACAGCCGAGCAGATCACCGCCTTTTCCGAAGCCACGGCCGAGGCCGGCGTCAAGGTGCAGATCTTTGGCCGCTCTGCCGACAATGCCCGTGCCTTCTGGAACTGGCAGTTCATTCCGGATCTGCCAGAATTGCCACAGACCCGCGCCATGCTGATGCAGGCCTGTGACGTGCGCCTGCCGGTCCGCCTTACCCAGTCAGAATTGGACCTCGTGGCCGATATTCTGGTGACAGCCGTCACCTCTACCATGGAGCGCGCCGCGGCCTAGGCTAAGCCCCGACCAAAGCCCGACATCAAAATGTGGCACCCCTTCTGGAGGTGCCGCATTTTGCTTATCCGCGAGCCTGCCGCCTGTACCGATCCGGTCTGCGACTGGCCCCAGCGGGGAATGCTATTTCAATTTGGACAGCTTTTCCTGCAGCTCTGACAGCTGGCGCTTGATCGCATCCAGATCCTCGCCCTCATCCGCATCTTTGGCCTTTGTCTCTTCGGCTGCACTGCCCCAACCGCCGACACCGCCGGGCAGGCCAGAAGTCATGGCCTTCAAGAAGGCCTCTTGCTGGGCCTTCATCGCGTCAAAACCGGGCATCTGCGCCATCGGATTCATCGCTGACATATTTTCCACCATCTGCGATTGGCTGTCGCGCAGCATATCGAAAGAGGCCTGCAGGAATTGCGGCATAACCCCGCCGCCGGGCTGCATATAGCTACGTACCAGATCATTCAGCACATTGACCGGCAGGATGTTTTCCCCACGGCTTTCATGCTCGGCGATGATCTGCAGCAGATATTGGCGCGTCAGATCATCACCAGATTTCAAATCGACGATCTGGACTTCGCGCCCTTCCCGGATGAACCCCGCAATATCTTCAAGCGTGACATAGTCGCTGGTCTCAGTGTTGTACAAACGCCGGCTGGCGTAACGCTTGATAAGCAGGGCTTTTTCCTGGTCGGCCATACTGTCCCTCCCCGGACATGATGCATCGCAGAAAATCCTATGCGAGTGCAGAACAAAAGAAAAGCCTGCAGAATGGTTCCACCATCGTACCTGAATTTCAACTGCCATGAAATAAACCGCAGATTTCGCTTGAGCTAAACCAGACTTGAGGTTTTACAAGGATCCCCTCAGACCACAGGAGCGATAACGTGAAAATTTTGATCCTTGGGGGCACCGGCTCCATCGGTAGCGCCGTCACTGCAGATCTGGTGGCGCATCAACACCAGGTTATTGGCCTGTGCCGCTCTGAGGTTTCGGCGCGAAAGCTATCAGAGCTTGGTGGCCAGCCCTGGCGCGGGGATCTGCGGGCTCCAAGCAGTTGGCGGGCCGCACTTGCCGGGGTGGATGTGGTCATCCAGCTAGCCAGCACATTTGGCACGGATATGGCGTCAGTGGATGCCGCAGCGATGACCTGCCTGCGGGCGGAAGCCAGGGTGCGCCCCAGCAATCAGCCGCTGCGGGTGATCTATACCGGGGGCTGCTGGATCTATGGCGAAACCGGCGATCACGCGGCCTGCGAGACCAGCCCGCAGCGCCCCATTCCGGCCTTTTCCTGGATGCAGGTGTCTGCCAGTCTTTTGCTCAGGGACCCTAACCTGAGCTGCGCAGTGGTGCATCCTGCCATGGTTTATCACGAAGATGGCGGTGGGGTTTTTGCCCGAATGCTGGACCAGGCCGCCGCAGGTCTGCCGCTCGAAGTCTGGGGCAGCATTCACACCCGCTGGCCGCTGGTGCACCGCCGCGACCTGGCCCGCGCCTATCGCCTGCTGGCCGAGCAAGCACAGCTGACCGGCCATTTCAATGTGGCGGCACAATCCGGCATACCCGTGCGTGACATCCTGGCAGAGATCCTGACACGCCACCCCCATGATGGGGCCTATCTGGTGCGCAACCGCAAATATGTCATGTTCAAATATGGTGCCTGGGCCGAGGGCCCCACTCTGGACCAGCAGATGCGGGCGGAAAAGATCCGGCAAAGCTGCGGCTGGCAACCCGAAGTCGCGGATTTCACCCAGGCGGCCTTTTGACCTATCGCCCTGCCAGAGCGTGAACGAGCCCTATCAGCGCAGGGCCTGAACATACAAAAAAGGACAGATCCCGGGGATCTGTCCTTTTCAACACCATAGCCTAGGTTCAACATCAGGGAGGAGACGTGTTGATCCCGCGCTTGGTGCTCAGCCTTGCGACTGCTTATTTTGCAGCGGCTTTTTTCGCAGCAGAGGTCACCTCGTTGGTGGCCTTTTTGACGGCGGCAGTTGCTTCTTCGCCCATGTCCTTGCCAGCGGACATCAGCAGCTCAACAGTTTCCATCTGGGCTTTTTTTGCAATTTCAGCAAAAGCGGCCAGGTTCTCAGCGGCAACCTCGGCAGAGGCGCTTGCGAAATCGGTGGCGGATTTTGCGTATTCGGCAGGGTCGCTTTGTACTTTGGAAACGCCGGACATTTTGGCCAGGGCGTCTTTGGTCCACTTGCTGGAGATCTCAGAGGACTGCTCAGCAGCGCCCAGAACAACAGCGCTCAGCTTTTCGTTCAGTGCGGCAGTGTTTTTGAAGGCATCTTCCATAGCGGAGGTATCCACCGGAAATGCGCCCATCATGTCTTTCATCATTGCGGTAAAATCTTGGGTCTTAGCCATTGAACTGGTTCCTTACGTTGCCAACTCGGGACCATCCCGCGTTTCAGCATGAGGAAAAGATACTTTCTGCATCGCAGCATTTCAAGTTCTTTCATGCTGCGGTGCAGAGAAATTTCGCAAATCAAAGAAAATCAATCGCTTGCCCGACGCAACACATAGCTGCCCGGTGCCGGTTCTAGCGGGGGATTGTTCGAATCACCCGGTTCCCGCGCGGGAACCTGCTTGCCAGAACGCTTTTTCAGCCAGGCTTCCCAGCGGGGCCACCAGGATCCTTCGTGAAAGGCTGCACCCTCCATCCAGGCTTCGGGCGACAGCTTGAGGTCGTCATTGGTGTAATGACCATATTTGTTACGGCTGGGCGGATTGATGATCCCCGCGATGTGACCCGACTGGGAGACCACAAAGGTCTTGCTGCGCCCGCCCATGGCCTGCACCCCGCGATAACAATCGCGCCAGCGGGCAATGTGATCTGTCTCGCAGGTCACTGCCATCAGCGGAATATCCACATCCCGTACATGCAATGTCTCGCCAAACAGTTCAAACCCGTCGGTCGCAAATTCATTGGCCTGACAGAGCCGGCGCAGATACTGCTGCGCCATCTTACCTGGCAGATTGGCACCGTCACCGTTCCAGTACAGCAAATCAAAGGCCGGCGGGGTTTCCCCCAGCATATAGCTGCGAATGGCTGGCCCATAGACCAGATCATTGGCCCGTAGATAGGAAAAGGTTCGCGCCATGATGTAAGAGGGCAGAATACCGTCTTCGCCAATCTCTTCGACGATGGCATCAACAAAATCATTCTGCAGGAAGGGGGTGAAATCCCCCTGATCGGAAAAATCCGTCAGCGCAGTAAACAGCGTGGCCGACTTCACCGATTTATCGCCCCGTTTCTTCATCAGCGCCAAGGTCAGGCTTAGCGTGGTGCCTGCAATGCAATAGCCGATGGCATTGACCTGTTTGACCGCGCAGATCTCCTTGGCCTTGTTGATTGCCGTCAGGAAACCTTCTTCGACGTATTCTTCCAGCCCCACATCTGCGTAATCGCCATTTGGATTGATCCAAGAGACCACAAACAGCGTGTAGCCCTGCTCGGTCACCCATTTGATCAGGCTGTTTTGCGCTTTGAGATCAAGAATATAGAATTTGTTGATCCAGGGTGGAAACAGCACGATGGGGGTTTCGTGCACGGTTTCTGTGGTGGGGCGATACTGTATCATCTCCATCATCCGGTTGCGAAACACCACCTCGCCCGGAGTTGTGCCGATGTTGCGCCCGATCTCAAAGGCGCTTTCATCCGCCAGACGCACCACCAGCTCGCCGTTATTGGCTTCCAGGTCATCCACCAGGTTCTGCAGCCCGTCGACCAGCGATTGCCCCTCGGTTGCTAGGGCCTTTTCCAGCGCATCCGGGTTGGTGGGCAAAAAGTTGGTCGGGGCCATCATGTTGATGATCTGATCAGAAAAGTAACTGAGCCGATGTCGATCAATCGCGTCCAGATCTTCGACCCCTTCAACCGCAGTGCGAATGGTCTGTGCGTTGGTCAGGTACTGTTGCTTCACATAGTGGAAATAAGGGTTCTTTTCCCACATCGGATTACCAAAGCGGCGATCCTCCACGTGATCGGCCTCTGGGGTATCAACCTCCTGCGTTGCCAGCATCTGTTGCGCTTCGGCAAAGTTGAGCACCGATTTGCCCCAGAACTCGACCTGTTGTTCCATCAATTTTGCGGGGTTTTGCAGGATTTCAGCCCAGTAAGACGTTGCTGCACGTGCGAAAAGATCTTGATTCGGACCATCCAATCCGGGGTGATGGCCCTTCTTGTTGGCCATAATCTCGATCAATTTCTGCGAGAGCTGGTCGACACGCTCCATATTTTCCTTAAGCCGTTCAATGTGTTCCGGAGAAGTGCCATGGTCGACTGCGTCACTTGTTGTCATCTTAAGGAATCCCCCATACTCTTTCTGCTGTGCAGAATACTGGTTTAACCATGTTACGCCAAAGCGACGAAAGGTCCGAGGCCCTGTGTAATTTACTGCCCAAAGTTGCAGTGTCTTGCGTGAACGCCCCTGCGGCAAACAGTTAAAAAGGAAAGCCTTATGCGTTTTATGATGTCCTACGACCTGATGGAAACGGCCCGGAACATGAACCAATGGCTCGGCGCCAGTGCTCAGTCCATAGGCTCATATCCCATCTTTTCAGCGCTCCCCAATCCGGCGCTCAGCTGGATGGCTGCCTGGGGCGAAGTCACCGAGCGCAGCTTTCACCGCATGACGGTAAAACCTGACTGGGGCATCCACAGCTTCACCTGCGAAGACGGCAAGGACCATCTTGTCGAGGTCACCCCGGTTGTGAAGCGCGACTTTGGCGACCTGATCCATTTTCGGGTGTCCGGCCGCAAGGAGCAGCCCCGCAAGGTTCTGATCGTGGCGCCAATGTCCGGCCACTACGCAACCCTGCTACGTTCAACCGTCAAGAGCCTGCTGGTGAACTGCGAAGTTTATATCACCGATTGGCACAATGCCCGCGACATTCCTGTCTCCGCCGGCAAGTTCGACATCGAAGACTACACACTTTATTTGGTTGATTTCATGCGCGAAATGGGTCCGGAAACCCATGTTGTCGCCGTCTGCCAACCCGCCCCGCTGACTCTGGCTGCCACTGCCTATCTGGCAGAACAGGACCCCAAGGCGCAGCCCTCATCGTTGACCCTGATCGGTGGGCCGGTGGATCCAGATGCAACCCCGACCGAGGTCACAGATTTTGGCCGCCGCGTCACCATGGGCCAGCTGGAAGAAACCATGATCCAGCGGGTTGGTTTCAAGTACAAAGGCGTCGGACGAAAGGTCTATCCCGGCCTGTTGCAACTGTCCTCTTTCATGTCGATGAACATGGAACGCCACGCCCAGGCCTTCAGCAACCAAATTCAGCGCGCCAGCCGTGGGGATGCCTCGGATCATGATCACCACAACCGGTTTTATGACGAATACCTCGCCGTTATGGATATGACGGCGGAATTCTACCTCTCGACCGTGGATCGGGTGTTCAAGTCGCGCGAGATCGCGCGCAACGAATTCGTCGTCGATGGCCACAAGGTCGATATCGGGGCAATTACCGATGTGGCGGTCAAAACCGTCGAAGGCGCCAATGACGATATTTCTGCGCCCGGACAATGCATCGCCGCGCTTGATCTATGTACCGGCCTGCCCGACAGCAAGAAAGCCAGCCATGTGGAACCTGGCGCCGGTCACTACGGTATCTTTGCCGGCAGCAGCTGGCGCGACAATATCCGCCCCTTGGTGATTGATTTCATGGATGCAAACACCCGCAAATCCACCACGGCACAGGCAAATCCGGCGGCAGGCGCAAGCACAGCCAAAGCCCAAACCAGCCCCAAAGCGGCAGGCCAGGCAAAGACCCCGACACAAGCCCGTAAAGCCTAATCCATGAGCGACGAGGCCTGCACGTTTTCCTGCAACTGTGGTCGTCTGGCCGGGCATATCTCGGCTGAGGGCCGAAAATCCGGGTTGAGGCTACTTTGCTTTTGCCAAGATTGCCGCGCGGCAGAACTGTATCATAATCAGCCCGATCCGGTGGATGGGGTTGATCTGTTTCAACTTGCCCCCCATGCCATCACCCTGACCCAAGGCGCCGAACATCTGCAACTGATGCGGTTGGGGCCAAAGGGACTGTATCGCTGGTATGCCGATTGCTGCGGCACACCGTTTGCCAATACACTGGCCAAGCCGCAACTGGCCTTTGCCGGGATGCGTTCAGATCTGTTTGAAAACCCAGACTGCCTTGGCAAGGTGCGGGCGCGATCCGCCGTTCCCCAGCCAGGCAAGCCCCCCCGCAACGAGGGAATGATGCGCATGGTCTACGGCATCTTTTCCCGGATGATCACCGCACGCCTTTCGGGCATGTGGCGCCAAACTCCGTTTTTTGACAGCACATCCGGCCAGCCCGTGACCAAAGCCAAGGTGCTGAGCAAAGAAGAACGGGCCAGTCTGCACCCCTAAAACCGGAACGCCAGGTGGGCAGGCACCGTGCCCGCGCCCTCAGCTCTCTACCAGAGGTTCAACAGGTCGCTCACGGGGGCGTTCATGCGGGACAGAGAGCCAGCCAAGCAGCGCCTGAGTGACCTCCTCCGGCTGTTCCAGACTTGGCAAATGCCCTGCCCCGGAAATGATCTTCAGCCCCGCATGGGGGATCAGTTCAGCCAGGAATTCATGCCGCTTTACCGGGGTCAGGCGATCATGTTCGCCGCATAGGATCAAGGTCGGCACCCGACAGCGCCGCGCCGTCGCCTGCTGATCTATGCGGCGTTGCAGGGCGCGGCTTTGCGCGACAAACAGCTCTGCCCCCAGATCCAGCCCCATATCGCGCACCAGACCAAGGATCTCCAGCCGCTGCGCCCCCGGTGCCAGCACCTCTGGCGGCAGTGACTGCTGCAGCGCCGTTTCCAGCCCCCCGGTGCGGGCGCTGATGATCAGCGGCTCACGCATCGCTGCCTGATCCGGCGTTTCAGCCAGGGGGGTCGTCGCCATAAGACACAGACGAGAGACGCGCGCCGGGGCTCGGCGCAGGATTTCCAGCGCCACAATACCCCCCATCGACAGCCCCACGAGGGCAAAGCGCGCAGGCAACATCTCCAGCAAATGGCTGGCAATCTGTTCCACCGTCTCGCCGCCGAACAGCGCTGCGGCCATGACCGGGGTCTGCTTTGACAGCGCCAGAATTTGCGGGGTGAAGATCCGCGCGTCGCACATCATTCCCGGCAGAAAAACCACCGGTTCTGCGCCTAAGTTCTCGCCCTGCCCCATGCCTCTGCCCTTTCTGTGCCGGGATTGCACCTGCAACCCCCGCCGGATACGATCCGGCCAAACGATATGGCAGAGCCGATCCTGCACAACTCTCCCTATAGGGGTTTGTGCAGCCCAGGCCCGCCAAGGGCAAGGGCCATTTCATGCAGAGCCCCAGCAAGGCCCGGCAGGGCCATCAGTATCCATCCCAACGAAAGGCGCCCTGTTTCGACAGCGGCGAAAAGGGATTATGCGCCACTTCCCAGATATGGCCATCGGGGGCGCGAAAGTAGCCAATGTAGCCGCCCCAAAAGACCTCGCCCGCCGGGCGTAGCACCTCGGCCCCCGCCGCCATCGCAAGCGCCATCACGTCGTCGACCTCTCTTGGGCTGCGGGTATTATAGCTCAGGGTCATCGCCCCGGTGCCAAGCGCCTCTAGCGGCAATCCGATATCCTCGGCGAGCTTCTCCAGCGGGTATAGCCCCAGGGTCTGCGAGATCAGATCAAAGGCCACCACCCCATCCGGGCTCTCAGTGCGCTGCCACCCCAAAGCCGCATAAAATGCTGCGGCCCGGTCCAGATCCGGCACCCCCAGGGTGATCAGGCTGATGCGTTGCTCCATGGTCATTTTCAAACTCCAACTCATCCACCCGGGCCCTCGGCCAAGATCGGCAGGACAGGCCCGGCGAACCTATAGCAACTCTGCGACAGAAGCCTCGATAAGGGCAAGACAAGTCTCGTCCGAAAACCGGTGATCGGCATCCTTGACCAGGGTCAGACGGATGTCAGCTCCGCTGGCATGTTGCAACAGGCGCAATGCAGTTTCGGTGGAAACAGCCGTATCCGCCGTGCCCTGCAAGCAGCGCACCGGAAAGGGCAGATCCAGCGGCGCGCGCAGCACCAGATGATCGCGACCATCCTCGATCAGCCGTTTGCTGATGCGGAAGGGCTCCATATAGTCGCTGGGCATTTCAACATAGCCCTGGCTCTCCAACGCGGATTTCTGCGCTGCGCTAAAGCTCTGCCAATAGCCATCTTCGGTGAAATCGGGGGCCGCCGCGATGGTTACCATACCGCAGATGCGCTCCGGGATGGCCCGTGCCAGCAACAGCGCCTGCCAGCCCCCCATGGAGGACCCCACAATCAGCAATGGCCCGGTCGTCAGCTCCGAAATCGCTGCCAGGCTATCCTGGTGCCAATCGCCAATACAGCCCGCCTCAAAACTGCCAGAGCTCTCCCCATGGCCCGAATAGTCAAAGCGCAAGAACCCAAGGCCACGGCCAAGGGCCCAGGCCTCCAGATGCAGTGCCTTGGTGCCCTGCATGTCAGATTTCAGCCCACCCAGAAACACCAACGTCGGCCCGGCCCCAGCATGCCTGTGATAGGCGATCTGACGCCCCTGCGCGGTCTTCAGAAACTCTGTTACAGCCATTCCTCGTCTCCCCTTCAGTGCCCAAGATGTGCCATGCAGGCGACAGCGCTGCAATTGCCAAAATCACCTATGCGCTGACGGGCTTGCCCCCAAACGGGCCTGCCCCTAGGCTGCGGCGATTGACCTGCGACCGCCCGGAGGGCCCCATGACACGCATACTCCACCACAGTTTTCTGGTTCTGCTGTCTCTTGCCATTGCCCTCTCCAGCGCCTGGGCGGTGCTGGCCCTGTGGTATCGGCTCCCCTTGGCGCCAGGCCTGCGGCTGGGGCTGGCGGTTGGCTTTGCGCTACTTGGACTGGCGGTGATCTGCGGCCTGTTTCGCCCCCGCCGCCTACGCGCCCTGGCCACCTATTGCCTGGCCCTGGCGGCGGTGCTGACCTGGTGGATCAGCCTCACTCCGCCTGCCAGCCGCGACTGGGCCCCGGATGTGGCGCGCCAAGTCACCGGCGAAATAAAGGGCTCCCAGCTGACTCTGACCAACCTGCGCAACTTCACCTGGCGCAGCCCAACAGATTTTGATCCACACTGGGAACAGCGCCACTATGATCTCGATACGCTAGACACCGTCGATCTGTTCATGTCCTATTGGGCTGGCAAGACAATCGCGCATATGATCGTCAGCTTTGGCTTTGCCAATGGCGAACAGATCGCCTGGTCCGTAGAGGTCCGGCGCCAAAAGGACGGCGCCTTTTCTCCCCTCGCGGATATGTTCAAATCCAATACCCTGGCGATCATAGCCGCAGATGAACGCGACCTCGTCGGCACCCGCACCAATGCCCGCGGCGAAGACGTCCAGCTCTACCGCCTCAACACAGGCCCCAAACAGGCCCGCGCGCTGTTGCTGCAATATGTGGCGGCCTCCAACCAACTGGCGGAGACGCCGCGCTGGTATAACTCGCTCTCGACCAACTGTACCACCGTGGTGTTTCAGCTGATCCGTACCATCCTGGGCGAAGTACCACTGGACTGGCGCGTCATGGCCAATGGCTACCTGCCGGAATATGCCTATGACATGGGTGTTCTTGCCACCGCGCTGCCATTGTCTGAACTCACCCAAAAAGGCCGGATCACCGCCCGCGCCCAGGCGCATGGAATTGCTGCCGACTATTCCCGCATGATCCGGCAGGGCGTCCCCATCCCACAGCCAGACTAAAGCAGCACAGGCCTATTCCATTTCATTTGGCCGCAAATATCCCGGGGAGCGCGAGGGGCTGGCCCCTCGCCGCCTTGACAGTGGAACGCGCACCTGCGAAATCAGCCCATAATCACATAACCCGCAACCGGGCGTTCAGTGGGCGCCAAACCGACGAGGAGCAGCCAAACCATGGCCCAAATCTCTCTCACATTCCCCGATGGCAACGCGCGCAGCTATGCAGACGGCATCACCGCCGCCGAAGTGGCCGCCGATATTTCGACCTCGCTGGCCAAGAAAGCGATCTCCGCCACCTTCAACGATCAGCACTGGGATCTGCAGTGGCCGATCACCTGTGACGGCACCATCGCCCTGCACACTCTCAAGGATGAGACGCAGGCCAATGAGCTGATACGCCACGATCTGGCCCATGTCATGGCCCGCGCCGTGCAGGAACTCTGGCCCGACACCAAGGTCACCATCGGCCCGGTGATCGACAACGGCTGGTACTATGATTTCGACCGCGCAGCCCCCTTCACCCCTGAAGATCTCGGCGTGATCGAGAAAAAGATGAAAGAGATCATCAACAAGCGTGAACCGGTAACCACCGAGGTCTGGGATCGCCAGCGCGCGATTGATTTCTACACCGCCAATGATGAACCCTATAAGGTCGAATTGATCGATGCCATTCCCGGCGACGAACCCCTGCGCATGTATTGGCATGGTGACTGGCAGGATCTGTGCCGCGGCCCCCACCTGCAGCACACCGGCCAGCTGCCCGGCGATTCCTTCAAGCTGATGTCCATCGCCGGTGCCTACTGGCGCGGCGACAGTGACCGCGCCATGCTGCAGCGGATCTACGGTGTTGCCTTCACCGGCAAGGAAAAGCTCAAGGCGCATCTCCACATGCTGGAAGAGGCCGCCAAACGCGACCACCGCAAGCTGGGCCGCGAGATGGAGCTGTTCCACATGCAGGAAGAGGCCCCGGGCCAAATCTTCTGGCACCCCAATGGCTGGAAAATCTACACCACCCTGCAGGACTATATGCGCCGCATGCAGGAACGTGACGGCTACGTCGAGGTCAACACCCCGCAGGTTGTGGATCGCAAACTCTGGGAGGCCTCTGGCCACTGGGACAAATACCAGGAGAACATGTTCATCGTCGAAGTCGACGAAGACCACGCACGGGAAAAAGCCGTCAACGCTCTGAAGCCGATGAACTGCCCCTGCCATGTGCAGGTGTTCAACCAGGGTCTGAAATCCTACCGTGACCTGCCGCTGCGCATGGCGGAATTCGGCTCTTGCGCGCGCTATGAACCCTCTGGTGCCCTGCACGGTATCATGCGGGTGCGCGGCTTTACCCAGGATGATGGCCATATCTTCTGCGCCGAAGATCAGATCGAGTCCGAAACCGCCAAGTTCATCGCCTTCCTGTCCAAGGTCTATGCCGATCTCGGCTTCCACAACTGGACCATCAAGCTGTCGACCCGTCCCGAAAAACGCATCGGCAGCGACGAAAGCTGGGATCTGGTCGAAAAGGCCCTCGGCGATGCCTGCAAGGCCGCTGGCTATGATTATGAGCTACTGGAAGGCGAAGGTGCCTTCTATGGCCCCAAGCTGGAATTCACCCTCACGGATGCCATCGGCCGCAACTGGCAATGCGGCACCCTGCAGGTGGATCCCAACCTGCCGGAACGCCTGGAGGCCAACTTCATCGGCACCGATGGCAACAAGCACCGTCCCTTTATGCTGCACCGGGCAACGCTTGGTTCGTTTGAACGTTTTATCGGTATCCTGATCGAAGAACATGCGGGCAAGCTGCCCTTCTGGCTGGCGCCGCGTCAGGTTGTTGTCGCCTCGATCACCTCGGATGCCGATGACTACGTGCAAGAGGTCGTCGCCCAGTTGCAGGCCGTGGGTGTGCGCGCCGAGGCCGATATTCGCAATGAAAAGATCAACTACAAGGTCCGCGAACATTCGGTTGGCAAGGTGCCGGTGATCCTGGCCATTGGCCACCGTGAAGTCGAAGAGCGCACGGTATCGATCCGCCGTCTGGGGGAAAAGCAAACCCGGGTCGACAGTCTCGAGAATGTTACAAAGGCGCTGGCGCTGGAGGCAACCGCCCCGGATCTGCTGTAACATTTAACACCTTTTGACCACGAGGCGGCCTCCAATCGGGGGCCGTTTTGCTGTTCAGGCCGCAGATTCCCCCTGTTTTCAGGGAATAATCTGTTACAATCCCCTCACAGTGCCTGACGCCGCCGTGAGACACGCTCTCGTGATTTAAGCTCGTTCTCACAACGAGTTAGGCTCTGCATGTCGTCACCAACCAGAAGGATTTTAAGAGATGTCGAACCCATCCAAGTCTCTCGCCGTTGCCGGAGCCATCGCAGCTGCCCTCACCGCGGCCTCCAGCCTGCCTGCAGCGGCTGCAACCAAGGAGAAATGCTATGGCGTCTCGCTTGCCGGTCAGAATGACTGTGCAGCAGGCCCCGGCACCACCTGTGCAGGCACCTCTACTGTCGACTACCAAGGCAACGCGTGGACACTGGTCGATGCCGGCACCTGCGCAGATCTCGACCTGCCCGCCGCGCCCGATGGCACCGAACGCAGTGGTTCTCTGGAACCGCTGGAACGCGATCTGCCGGCCTAAAGGGCTGACCAGACAAGATATCGCCTGACCAACATACAAAAGGGCAGCGCAGGGATGCTGCCCTTTTCACCTAATCCCCCCTTGTCGTGCGAAACGGCCAACCATCTGCCGCTCCCCAAGGACCCGCCCAGGCCCCCTTGCCGCAGCCACAACACGAGCCCCGCCATGACAGCTGCCACCTCCCCAGCCCCGTCCCTCAACGCCCTGCCAGCCGCCCCTGGTGTTGGGTACAAGCCGCAGCATTTTTCCCAAATTCTGGCAGATGCCGCCCCGGTGCAATGGCTAGAGATCCACGCCGAGAATTACATGGGCGAGGGCGGGCGGCCACTGGCGCAACTGCGTCATCTGGCCGAAATATTTCCAATTTCAGTACATGGGGTTGGCCTGTCGATCGGCGGCGAGGCCGCACTGGACACAGCCCACCTGGCCCGGCTGCAACGACTGCTGGCCTGGCTGGAACCCGCCAGCTTTTCCGAACATCTCGCCTGGTCGACCCATGAGGGGCATTTCTACAATGATCTGCTGCCACTGCCCTATACCGGTGCCACGCTAACCCGCGTCTGCGATCATATTGACCAGTTGCAGGCTGCAATTGGTCGGCCGATGCTGCTGGAAAACCCCTCCAGCTACCTCGCTTTTGCCGAGAGCACCTGGTCAGAACCCGAGTTCCTGACAGAGATCAGCCGCCGCACCGGCTGCGGGCTGCTGTTGGATGTGAATAATGTCTTTGTCTCAGCCAATAATCTCGGCTTTTCACCACAGGGCTATATTGATGATTATGCCCTGGAGCGAGTGGGGGAAATTCACCTTGGCGGCCATGACAGCGACACGGATGATCAGGGGCGCCCACTGTTGATCGACAGTCACGGCTGCGCGGTTGTCGATCCGGTCTGGGTGCTGCTGGATTACACTCTGGAACGCACTGGCCCAAAACCCGTACTGATAGAATGGGATACCGATGTGCCCGACTGGCCGCTATTGGCCGCCGAAGCCGAGCGCGCTGCCTTTGCGCTGGGGCATCTTCCCGCCGAAGCCAGCAGACCGGCTGTCCGGGCATGAGCCGCTGCAAGCAAAGCCACGCCCCTGCGGCTATGGTATCCCAAGATGCCTTTGCACGGGCGATGCGGGATGCAAGCCTGCCCATTCCCCTTGGTCTGGTGGATCAGGACGGCGGCCGCGCCGGGCGGCGGTTTTCCGTCTATCGCAACAATATCGCCGTCTCGCTTCGCGAGGCGATGCACAGCGCCTTTCCGGTCATCACAAAACTGTTGGGAACGGAAAACATGAACGGACTGTCGCGGCTTTTCCTACGCGCCCATCCCCCCAGTTCGCCGCTGATGATGTTTTACGGCGCTGAATTTCCAAGTTTCCTTGAGGAGATGCCACAGCTTAGCCATCTCGGCTATCTCCCCGATGTGGCCCGCCTGGAATTGGCCCTGCGCCACGCCTACCACGCAGCCGATGCAACACCAATTGCGCCCGAGATTCTGGCCAACCTGTCAGAAGACGCGCTACTGGCAAGCCGTCTTATCTTTGCCCCAGCCCTGCGGTTGCTGCAATCGCCCTGGCCCATAGAGGCGATCTGGCGCTTTAACACCGAACCGCAGGCCCCTGCCCCCCAGGCCGGGGCGCAGGCGGTGCTGATTACGCGGCCGGAATTTGATCCGGTACCGCATCTGTTATCCACCGCAGGCGCAGTCTGGCTGGACGCCATGCAACAGGGGGCCAGCATTGGTGCCGCACTGCAGCGTGCCACTGCGACAGACGCCGATTTTGATTTGAGCTTGCCGCTGACCCTGCTGTTGCAGGGCGGTGCCATCACCGGACTAGAAAGAAAAAGGTAAAGACATGCACGCAGTTGTCTCGATATATCAGACCCAGGCCGATCGGCTGGATCGGTCTGCGGATTTAATCCTTCCCACCCTGGCACGACTGGTGTTTGTCGCGGTGCTGCTGATTTACTACTGGAATTCAGCCGGGCTTAAGATCGAAGGGTCGATCTTTTCGCCATCGGCCGGGGCCTTTGCGCAGATTTTCCCCAAGGCCGCCGAGGCGGCGCTCTATGATGTTTCGCAGCTGAACCTGCTTCAACGACTGATCATTTTTGCCGGTACGCTGGCGGAATATGTGCTGCCGACGCTGATCTTGCTGGGGCTGATCACCCGCCTTGCGGCGCTTGGCACCCTTGGCTTTATCTGGGTGCAAACCTTGGTGGATGTCACCGGCCACGGGGTTGAGCTGGGCCGTCTGTTCGACAGCAGCATTGGCCTGGTTGACCAACGCCTGATGTGGAGCTTTCTACTGCTGGTCCTGATCGTCAAGGGTGCGGGTCCCCTGTCACTAGATGCATTACTGCGCCGCCTGATCCCCGCCGACCCGAGCTAAGGCCACGAGCAGAACCACACCCCAAAGGCGCCCTGCCCCCGCAGCGGCGCCTTTGGCAAACTTCACCTCAGGCCAGCCCCAGGACTGCCTGGGTGGCTTTGTCCCAGCCAAGGGCCAGTTCTGATCCGGATTGGATCAAGGGGCGCTTCATCAGGGCAGGATGCTGTTGCAGCAGCTCCAGCGGGGCGCTGGCCCGTTCTTCAGCGCTGAGCCCGCGCCAAGTGGTTGAGCGCGTATTCACAAGCCGCTCACCAAACTGCGCCAGGGCTGCTGCCAGAACCTCGGGCGGCACGCCCTCGGCGCGGACATCAACCAATCTGGCATCCGGCAGCTGTTTCATCGCCTTGCGACAGGTGTCGCAGTTTTTCAATCCGTATAGGATCATTGCTCGATCTCTCTTTGGTCGGGGAAAGGATCTATCTTAAGAAGCATGAAACTTACCCACTTGATTTATTTTTTCCACATGCAAAGGTTGCATCCGGGCTCACCTGCAAAGCCATTCGCAGCATTACGCGTATAGGTCGCTGGTATCACAGAGCCCAGATTACCTCTGGATCGGTCCTGGGATCGCACCAGAACAGCGCATAAATTAGAAGGAGGCACGGCAAATGCCAAGTGGCACCGTGAAATGGTTTAACACCAGCAAGGGGTTTGGCTTTATCACACCCAAAGACGGCGGCAGTGACGTTTTTGTTCACATCTCGCAGATCGAACGATCCGGCCTGACTGGGCTCGCAGATAACATGAAGGTCGATTATGAACTGACCGAGGGGCGAGATGGTCGGCAAATGGCAGGCGAAATCCGGCCTGCCTAAGCACCCCCGCGAAGGTTCTAATGCTCCCCAGCCACCGTTGCGACGGCACGCGACAGGCCTAGCCCGTCGTTATGCGGCGCAGGTATTCCACCATGACGCAGGCAGGATCGGCTGGGCGTAGTTTTGTTTCGCCTAGGCGCTGCCAATCCGCCTCGGCAAACTCGGGAAAGAATGTGTCGGGCTCAGCAACTGCCAGATCAACCTCGGTGATCAACAAACGATCTGCCAGGGACAGCATCTCTTGGTAGATCCCGGCACCGCCAATGCCATAGATCCGGCGATAGCCCTGGGCATAGGCCGCTGCCACTGCGCGACTTACACTGTCATGGACCGTGTCAGCGGCAGAAGGGTCAGACGACACAACCAGGTTCAGCCTGTTTTTCAAGGGCTTGACCGGCAGGCTCTGCCATGTGTTACGCCCCATGATCAAGGCGCCACCCAGGGTTTCGCGCTGAAAGGCCTTCAGATCTTCGGGGGCGTGCCAAGGAATGGTATTGTCCTTGCCAATGGCGCCATTGCGGTCGCGGGCAACAATCAGGGTAATCATCGTGCTGGTCTGCCTTGAAGCTGAAGCACCCGGTTAAAACCGGTGCGTGGTATATGGGATGGCGGCAATACCCCGGCGGGCGGTCACACCGCGACGGGGGCTTTGATCCCTGGGTCGGGATCATAGTTCAGCACTTCAAAATCATCATAGGTGAAATCAAAAATAGAGCTGACCGGCCGCTTGATCCGGATCTGCGGCAGGGGCTTGGGCTGGCGCGACAGTTGCAGGGCCACCTGTTCGCGGTGATTGGAATAGATATGCGCATCGCCAAGGGTATGAATGAAATCCCCAGGCTCATAGCCGGTGACATGGGCCAGCATCAGCTGCAACAAGGCATAAGAGGCAATATTGAACGGCACCCCAAGGAACATATCTGCCGAGCGCTGATAAAGCTGCAAATGCAATTTGTTCCCCAGGATACGCACCTGCCACAGGGTATGGCAGGGCGGCAACGCCATATCCGGCACATCACCCGGGTTCCAGGCGGAAACGATCAGGCGGCGGCTGTCGGGGCTGGTCTTGATCATCTGTACCAGATCGGCGATCTGATCGACAGACCCCGCCCTGTAGACGGGCTCATCCCCGGTCGTGCCCGGGATCAGCTCCAGCTTGGGAAAGCGCCGCCATTGATGGCCATAGACCGGCCCGAGATCGCCCTGTTCATCGGCCCATTCATCCCAAATCGAAACCCCGTTGTCCTTGAGGTATTTGATATTCGTATCGCCCGACAGGAACCAAAGCAGCTCATGTATGATCGAGCGCAGATGAAGTTTTTTGGTGGTGACCAGTGGAAACCCATCCTCCAGCGGATAGCGCGCCTGCATGCCAAAACAAGAGATAGTACCAGTGCCGGTGCGGTCGCTGCTAGACACTCCGGTTTCCAGAATTTGCCGCAAGGCCGCGTGATATTGCTGCACAGGGATCCCCTTTTCTGACGCTCATCACTAGATGGGACAGCTATAGCTGCGCCTGTCAGCCAAAGGCAAGTTGATTGGCCTGTCAATGCGGCGCCCCGGTTCCAGCCCCCCTGCGAATCAATCTGTCTTCGCCTATAGTTATGATAGTTTTAGAAAACTACAGCACACCCCCGATTCTGTCAGGTCAAGAACAACTGCAGAAACGGGTGTTCCAACTTGTAAGGATCACCGCATATGGCGCTTACCTATCTGCACGTAATGGTTCGGGTGAAAGACCTGGAAAAATCCATGGCGTTCTACGAACTGCTCGGCCTGCGCGAAACCCGCCGCTATGACAGCGAAAAAGGGCGTTTCACGCTGCTTTATCTGGCGCCTCCGGGTCAGGAAGAAGCCCCGCTGGAGCTGACATACAACTGGGATGGCGATGATGGGCTGCCAAGCGACAGCCGTCATTTTGGCCATTTGGCCTATGGTGTCGATAATATATATGACACCTGCCAGTTCCTGATGGACAATGGGATCACCATCAACCGTCCGCCGCGTGATGGCCATATGGCCTTTATCCGCTCGCCCGACAATATCTCAATCGAGCTGCTGCAAAACGGCGAATCTCTGGAGCCGGCAGAACCCTGGGCCAGCATGGAAAACACTGGCCACTGGTAAGGCCCAGGCCAGGTGCAAAAGCCCCCCATTGCTGCTGCGATTATTGGGTGGCAGTACCTGCGCTATCGCAGATATGAAAACGCACCGCCGGTCCCGTCAGGACCAAGGCGGTGCGTCTTGTGGCGAACCCGAATTCTTCAAGTCTGGACTCAACTGTTTCCCAGCTGATCCGAGGTCGTATCGCGTGTTGAACGGAGCAATTCTTGCGCCTGCCCAATATGACCTTCAGCATGTTGCCATACTGTCTGTGCCATGGGACATGTCGCCCCAAAGCCTGTGTTCAGTAGATATAGCGGATCTGATCCGACCAATACCGTTCCACCCGCTTGAGCGAGCTTGTGATGTCAGCGATGCCTTCGCGGCTGATAACATCCTTGCCTTCCAGGCCGTCGGCGTGGCGTGCAAAGAGGCCCGCAACAATATCGCGGATCTCTCGACCGCGCGGTGTCAGACGAACCCGAACAGAACGACGGTCAATTTCACAGCGCTGATGGTGCATATAGCCCAGCTCAACCAGCTTTTTCAGATTATAGCTGACATTGCTGCCCTGATAATACCCACGGCTCTTGAGTTCACCGGCGGTGACTTCATTGTCGCCGACATTGAACAAGAGCAGTGCCTGCACTGCGTTGATTTCCAGAACGCCGACGCGTTCAAATTCATCCTTGATAACATCCAGCAACAACCGGTGAAGACGTTCCACCAGCGCCAGCGCTTCTAGGTAGCCAGTCATGAACCCTTTGCGGTCCTGCTGGCCAATTGGTAATTCCATGCTCATACGCGTCTCCGACTCGAGTTTGCTCAGGAGATAATGCAGAAAATTTCCCAAAAATGCGTTAAGCTGGTTTTTTATTTAGTTTGATGCGTTTGGGCGACGTGGTTAATCAAATCTGCATAGGGGCTGGGCGGGGTGACCTGGCCGGTCACCCATTGATAAAGATCCTGATCGTTTTCATGCAGAAGCTGATCATAGAGATCCAGCCTCGGGCCATCCATTAAACCCAGATTGGCGTCAGCATAGGCAGTCAAGAGAATGTCCATCTCTTTGATGCCACGACGCATGGAGCGCATTTTCAGGCGCTTCAAACGATGCTCATGACTTTCAGGCGCTTGTGTCATCACCTTGACCTCATGTACTGGCAGCGCTTTGGATCAGCGTGCGCAGTCTCTTTTCCAACCGGGCGGCGCGCTCAGAGCTGCTGCGCATATCATTGCGCAGCGCCCGTAGCTCTTGCAGTATACCGGCAAAATCCCCCACCTCAAGCTCAACGTCGCCAGGCTCGGACATACCTTCCCCCTCGCCGGTCAGCAGCCAGGACATCGATACATTCAGCAGGCCCGAAACCATCGACAGTTTGTTGGCGCGTGGCTCTGACAGATCCTGTTCCCAACCAATCAGGGTGGATTTTTTCACCCCAAGGCGGCGTGCCAGTTGCGCCTGTGTCATGTCGGCGGCTTCGCGGGCGGCGGCCACGCGGTCGCCGAAGGTTGCAGCCTCTGGCCCGAACCAATCCGTTGTTTCGTCAGACATATGCCATCTCCGTTCCGGTCTTTATCAATGTTGCTTGATCGAGATTTGGTGGCACCCTATGACAGTTGCCAAGAACATTCAAACAGGGGCCAGTCGCCATGTCTTTCCTTTCCAAGACCCTCGAGCGCGTAAAACCGTCGCCGACAATCGCGATCACTGCCATGGCAGCAGAACTGAAGGCCGCTGGCCGCGATGTCATCGGGCTGAGCGCCGGTGAACCCGATTTCGACACGCCGCAGAACATCAAGGATGCAGCGGTGGCCGCGATCGCCGCAGGCAAGACAAAATACACCGCCCCGGATGGAATTATCGAGCTGAAACAAGCGATTTGCGACAAGCTTGAGCGCGAGAATGGCCTGTCCTATGAACCGGCCCAGGTTTCCGTCGGCACTGGGGGCAAACAGACGCTGTACAATGCGCTGATGGCCACCCTGAACCCCGGCGACGAGGTGATCATTCCGGCCCCCTACTGGGTCAGCTACCCGGACATGGTGCTCTTGGCGGGCGGCACGCCGGTGCCGGTTGAGGCCAGTCTGGAAACGAATTTCAAACTGACGCCGCAGCAGCTGGAGGCGGCCATCACCCCCCAGACAAAGTGGTTTATCTTCAACTCGCCCTCCAACCCCAGCGGGGCCGGCTATAGCCGCGCCGAGTTGAAGGCGCTGACCGATGTCCTGATGCGCCACCCGCATGTCTGGGTGATGTCGGATGACATGTATGAACATCTGGTTTTTGACGGCTTTGAATTCGCCACCCCCGCCCAGGTGGAACCCGGCCTTTATGAACGTACCCTCACCTGCAATGGGGTCTCAAAGGGCTACGCCATGACCGGCTGGCGCATTGGCTATGCTGCCGGACCGCAGCACCTGATTGCCGCCATGCGCAAGGTACAGTCGCAATCGACCTCCAACCCCTCGTCCATCAGCCAATGGGCCGCGGTTGAGGCATTGAACGGGCCGCAGGACTTTCTTGCAACCAATAACATCGCCTTCAAACGCCGTCGTGATCTGGTGGTCGAAAAACTCAATGCCATCGACGGGGTGACCTGCCCCACCCCTGAAGGTGCGTTCTATGTCTACCCCTCGATCCAGGGATTGATTGGCAAGACCAGCCCAAAGGGCACCGTGATCGAGGATGACAAAGCCTTTGCAACCGCGCTCTTGGCCGAGGCGGATGTGGCGGTGGTCTTTGGGGCGGCCTTTGGCTTGTCGCCCAACTTCCGCGTCAGCTATGCAACCTCGGACGCGGCCCTCACCGAGGCCTGCAGCCGCATCGCGGATTTCTGCGCCTCCCTTACCTAAGTCAAAGGATCCGACCCGATGGCTGCATCGCTGCCCGAGTATTTCTTTCGCATCCGTGAAAACGGTGCTTTTGTGTTTCGGGTTGATACCGAAAACCGGCAGCGGCGCATCGATATGGATCAGATCGCGGCGGTGAACATCCGCAACGGAGAGATCAAACCGCATGGTGGCCGGGCCCTGTCAGACCAGGACCTGGCGGCGATCAAATCCTGGATGACAGAGCGCAGCGCCGTGCTGGCCGCCCGCGACATCGACGATATCAAACGGGCGGTGGATCACCTGAGCCTCACCGCCCATTGGGCCCAGACCAAGGCCAGCCCCGACCAGCTGGAGGCTGTGACCGATGATCTGCTGCTGGCGATGCACGATCTGCGCAGCGTGCTGGTACGCAAGAAGGCGGATCGACTAATGAAACAGGCCCCAAAAGCCGACTAGATGGCGGCGCTCGGCCTGCGGGCCTGTTTGCCTGTCTGCTTGATGGTATGGCGCCAGAACCGCAGCATCAGGAACACCCCGGCAAAGCTGAGCCCCAGCACCAGCCCCGACCAGACCCCGATACCGCCCCAGCCAAAGGTAAAGCCAAAGAGATACGAGGCCGGAACCCCAATCGCCCAATAGCTGAACGCCGCAATCAGCATCGGCCAGTTGGTATCCTGTACGCCGCGCAACAGCCCCAGGGCAACAACCTGCATCCCATCGGTCAGCTGGAACAGCGCCGCCATCGCCAGCAGCCCGGCCCCCACCAGCAGAATTTCAGGCTTGTTGGGATCCTCTGCATCAAGAAACAGCGAAATCAACTGATCCGGCAGCAGCAGAAAGACAGCCATGCCAACAAAGGACATGACCAACGACATCACAATCACCACCCGCGCCCCAAGGGCCATGTGCTCTCGGTCGCCGCGCCCATAGGCATTGCCAGCCCGGATCGTCGCCGCGTTGCTTAGCCCCAGATGTACCATGAAGGTCAGCCCCGCCAGGGTGACCGCCACCCCATGCGCCGCCAGCGGAATGGTCCCAAGCCAGCCCATCATCATCGCCGAGGCGGCAAAGAGGCTGACTTCGCTCAGGTTGGTCAGGCCAATCGGCATGCCCAGCTTGAAGACGCGCGCGAACATCTCCCAATCGGGGCGATGAAAATTCTTCAGGATTTCCTGTTCCGGCAATACCCAAAGCGCATAGGCGCCAACCGCCAGCAAAGATACCGTCTGCGTGGTGATAGAGGCATAGGCCGCACCGGCGATTCCCAGCTCGGGCGCGCCCCAGTTGCCGAAGATCAGCGCATAGTTCACCAGGCCGTTGACCACGGCGGCAAGAATAGTGATCCACAACACGATCTGCGTGCGCTCCAGCGCCGCCAGATAGGATTTGAACACCATGACCAGAAGCGCAGGAAACAGCCCCCACCCCGCCAGTTGCAGATAGGTCGCGGCCGGGCCAGCCACCTCTGGGGGTTGGCCCAGGGTCAGCAAAATGATCTCGGAAAACAGCAAGAGCGGCATCGCCGCCACGCCATAGAGCAGCGACAGCCACAGCCCCATTCGGGTCGCACGGCGAATCTGGCGCTCTTCGCCTGCCCCGGCAGCCGCTGCCACCAGCGGCATCACCGCGATGGCGAATCCCGCGCCCATCAGGAAAAACACAAAGAAGTAGGACCCCGCCAGCGTCACCGCGGCCAGCGCCGCCGCGCCATACCACCCCAACATGACAGAATCCGTCATGCCAATGGCAAATTGCGCCACATGGCCGCCTACCAACGGCAGGCCCAGCACAGAAAGCGCGCGCACATGGCCGCCTGTGTTCATCTTCGGGGTGGATTTAGGGGGCGTCAATTGATCTGTCATGCAGCAGTCTTAGCAGGTACTGCGCCCCCGGCAAGCGCCGTCAGACAGCCACTTTGCCCGCACCGCCCCTGGCCGTGATTATTTATGTCCCCAGTCATCAGGATTGTCGGAATTATTTGGGCTCAACCCCAGCTCATCCCCCTTGGTCGAACAGCCAAGCCCCAGAACCGTACGGTTGGCATAGGCAAAATAGGCACTGACCTGGTTGATCTCCAGGATCTCTCCATCATCATAGCCAACTGCGCGCAGCGCCTCGACATCGCTTTCGACTAGGGAGGCGGGGGCATCGGTCAATTTGCGCGCATAGAGCAACGCCGCCTGCTGCGCCGCATCCAGCGGAGCCTGCGCCGGACTGCGCGCTTCAATCGCGGCGCGAATGGCCAGGCCGCGCTCCTCATCCCTTAGCAGACGCTGCAATCCCGAAAAATGGTGTTCAACGCAATAGCCGCAATTGTTCAGCGACGAGACCCAGACACCTAGAACCTCCAGGAACCATTTGGGAATCTTGTTGCCGCTATGGTGCAGCACGTTCTTGTAAAGCGCCATATGCCCTTCCATCGAATGCGGCCGCAGGGAATGCGCCATCATGATGTTGTCGACATTGTTCCCCGGCCCGGTCACCCGTTGATAGAGTGTCTTCAGTTTGCCGGTCGCCTCTTCGAATGGAACTGTCTTGATCCAGGCCATGGTGCTCTCCTCGCTAAATTTGTCACCAGAAGATAGGGCCACAAAGAAAATAAAAACAACTTCTTAAATCAGTTCATTTCAGCGCACGATTGATCCCGATACGGTGTATTGGCCGGGCAAGAGGGCACCACATCCCCAAGCTGTGCAAAACCTTCAGCGGCGGCATCATCCCCTGCCTGTACGCCCCCGACTGCCACCTGACAATTTCACGGTTTCGACGTCGTCCCCAGGCAACAGGGCCTGCTGCAACAGGCCGCGAAACACGGTGGATTACATGCGCCCCGCCGCACGCCTTTCATATTCGTGCAAAGACACATATAGGACCGCCCACACCAGACGGCGATGCCAGTAGCCCGGGCTGATCCCGGGCGCGCACCGCCCTGCTGGCGCGATTGCGCACAAAACGGTCGCAAGGCGGCGTGTTGCCACGCCTGCCAAATGCGTCTGTCTCTCAAGGCCCTACCCTGCGCGGACGAGGCCCAATTATGAACACTCTCAAGGAGGAGGCACCTGATGTCTGACGACACACCCGAACATGGTATCCCCGCGCCAGAAGGCGTAGCGGATGTCATTGCGACGGACTACGAAATAGGGCAGCACAATGTAGACGGCTCTCTTGGTCCGTTTGGCTATGACATTCACAATCCGGTTTTTGCCATCTCCGGCGCCGCAATTTTGGCCTTTGTCTTCTTCACCCTGGCACTGCCAGAAGAGGCTGAGCAAATCTTCAAAAGCATGTTCAACTTCACCACCAAGAACTTTGACTGGTTCCTGATCGGAGCTGCCGATCTGGTGGTCCTCTTTGCCTTGTGCCTGATCGTCTCTCCCTATGGTAGCGTTCGCCTTGGCGGGTCTAGCGCGCAACCAGACTACACCTATATTGGCTGGTTCTCGATGCTGTTTGCCGCCGGCATGGGCATCGGGCTGATGTTTTATGGGGTTTCCGAACCGCTTTCCCACTTTTCCTCCTCCTTCGGTGGGACCGCAGGCGAAGCAGGCGCACGCACAGACTGGGCGCCGCTTTCCGGGGCGCAGGATGATCGGCAAGAGTCAATCCGCCTGGGCATGGCGGCCACGATCTATCACTGGGGCCTGCACCCCTGGGCGATCTATGCGGTTCTCGGCTTGGCGCTAGCCCTGTTTAGCTACAACAAAGGCCTGCCACTAACGATCCGCTCTGCCTTCTATCCAGTCTTTGGTGAACGGATCTGGGGTTGGCCGGGGCATGTCATCGACATTCTGGCCGTTTTTGCCACATTGTTTGGTCTGGCGACCTCTTTGGGATTTGGTGCAAAACAGGCCAGCGCAGGGCTGAACGAGCTGTTTGGCATACCGATGGGCAGCACAACAGAGGTGGTGCTGGTCACCGGCATTACCGCTATTGCCTTGGTCTCGGTGCTGCGCGGGTTGGATGGCGGGGTCAAGGTCCTGTCTGAAATCAACATGGGGCTGGCAGGTTTATTGGCCCTGTTTACACTGGTGGTAGGGCCTACCGCATTCCTGTTTACATTCTTCTGGGACAGCCTCACGGCCTATGTTGAATACCTACCTGCCCTTGCCAATCCATTTGCACGCGAGGACGTGAACTTTAGCCAGGGCTGGACCTCTTTCTATTGGGCCTGGTGGATCAGCTGGTCACCTTTTGTCGGCATGTTCATCGCCCGTGTCAGCCGCGGTCGGACAGTACGCGAATTCATCGTCTGTGTTTTGCTGATCCCATCGCTGGTCTGTGTCGCCTGGATGTCGATCTTTGGTGGCAACGCCATCTATCAGGTGATCACCGATAACTTCACCGGAGCGCAGAGCGCAGAACTGCCGCGCCAGCTGTTCCAGATGCTCGGAGAGCTGCCCCTGTCGTCTGTGACCTCGTTCATCGGCATTGTTCTGGTGATTGTCTTCTTCGTCACCTCCTCGGACTCTGGCTCGCTGGTGATTGATACCATCACAGCCGGGGGCAAGGTTCACGCCCCGGTGCCACAGCGCGTGTGCTGGTGCATCTTTGAAGGCGCGGTTGCCGTTGCCTTGCTGCTGGGCGGAGGGCTTGCAGCCCTGCAATCCATGGTGATTTCCACCGGCCTGCTGTTCACTGTGGTGCTGCTGGTCATGTGCTATTGCATCTTACGCGGGCTGCGCGATGAGCACGCCGAAAATCAATAGGTACAGGCCTTAGTCAACAACAGGGGGCGGATGCTTGGCTGCAAGTATCCGCCCTTTTTCTATTCAGCAGCCCCGCTGCCAGGCCAATGCCCACAAGGCAGCTGTTGCCAGCTTGGCGGTGTGCAGTGCATATTCGCCGCAGCCCCGCCTGTTAGATCTCCGGCAAAAAGGCCCGCCCCTATGAATATAGACAAACGGATCGCCGATGATCTGGTCGCCAATGATATCTCTTTTGTAACCACCGTGCCCTGCAAACAGCTGGCCGGAGTGATCAAGGAAATCGACCAGCGCGATGATATTTTTCATATCCCAGCCAACAAGGAAGACGAAGGCATGGGCCTGTGTGCGGGCGCCTGGATGGGTGGCAAGCGCCCGGCGATCATCATGCAGAACACCGCCATCGGCGTGACCATAAACACCCTGGCCACCCTGATACAATACTACCGGATGCCGCTGCCCATGCTGATTTCCTATCGCGGTGAACTGCGCGAACCTGTCGCCTGTCAGGTGGAAATGGCGCTGCACACCAAGGCGCTCTTGGCGCAGCTCAATATCCCCACCTATCACTTTCACCAGCAAAGCGACGTGGCAGAGTTCGACACGATCCTGAAATACACCTTCATGTGCAACAAACCCGTGGCAATCCTGACGGATGCCACCTTCTGGGGAGGCTATGGCGATCAATGATCCGGTCTGAAATCCTAACCGAAATCGCACCCATTTTGCGCGACCAGCTGGTGGTCTGCAATATCGGTATCCCCAGTCAGGAACTGCACGCAATCGACGACCAACCAAGCAATTTCTACATGCTTGGCACCATGGGGCTTGCCTCGTCCATTGGTCTGGGCCTGGCGCTGGCGCAACCCAAACCCGTCATCGTGATTGACGGCGATGGCTCGGTGCTGACCAATCTTGGTACCCTGCCCACCATCGGCAACAATGCCCCGGCAAACTACATCCTGATGATCATCGACAATGGCTCATATGGTTCTACCGGGGATCAACCGACCTATACCGGCAAGAAAACCAGCCTGGCAGGCATGGCGCGGGCGGCAGGCTGTGACAACGTGGTTGAGGTGCGCGATCGCCACACAGGCCCGGCGCTCCAACAAGCGCTGGCAGCGCAGCAGGCCACCGTCCTGGTGGTCAAATGTGACAGCGGCAATGCCAAGATGCCGGTAATCACCATGGATCCGGTGGAAATCCGCACCCGTTTCATGCAGGCAGTCGCCCACCGCTGACCACGCGGCAGCGCGGGAACAAATGCCGTAGAAACACCCTGCGGCATTTGTTGCCACCACAGCAAAATCATGCTTAGTCGCGCAGGAAACTTGATGCTGTAACGGCACCTGCATGCTCTGGCTTGGGACAGCACCAATCCCGCGCCGCAGCCGGGCCGATATTGGGCATCTTGCAAAGCAGAACTAAAAAGTATACCACCGCATACAACCAGCTTGTTTCGACTCGCCAGACCTTTCTGACACCCGTCATTCAAGCTATGCGCAACACTCATCGGCGGGACAATAGCATGACCTTGTACACGGACTACCTAGCAGAAATCGAAACACGCAAAGCCCAGGACCTGCACCCAAAGCCCATTGATGACGGCGCGCTTGTGGCAGAGCTGATTACACAGATCAAAGATCCGGCAAACCCCCACCGTGAGGACAGCCTTAAATTCTTTATTTACAACACCCTGCCCGGCACCACTAGCGCTGCCGACAAGAAGGCAAAGTTTCTGAAAGACATCATTCTGGGCGCGGCTGAAGTGGCCGAAATCACCCCTGATTTTGCCTTTGAACTGCTGTCCCACATGAAAGGCGGCCCCTCGGTCGAGGTGCTATTGGATCTGGCACTGGGCACTGATGCAGCCATCGCGCAGCAGGCCGCCGCAGTGCTGAAGACGCAGTTCTTCCTTTATGAGGCCGATACCGATCGGCTGGCCGCCGCGCTGGCTGATGGTAATGCGGTCGCCCGTGACATTCTTGAAAGCTATGCCAAGGCAGAGTTTTTTACCACGCTTCCCGAGATCGAGGAAGAAATCAAAGTTGTCACATATATCGCCGGCGAAGGTGATATTTCCACCGACCTGCTGTCTCCCGGCAACCAGGCGCATTCGCGTTCTGATCGCGAGCTGCATGGCAAGTGCATGATCACGCCAGAGGCCCAGGCCGAAATCGAAGCCCTGAAGGCTGCCCATCCCGATGCCCGCGTGATGCTGATCGCAGAAAAGGGTACCATGGGCGTTGGGTCTTCGCGCATGTCCGGTGTCAACAACGTTGCCCTCTGGACCGGTAAGCCCGCCAGCCCCTATGTGCCATTCGTGAACTATGCCCCCATCGTGGCTGGAACCAACGGCATTTCACCGATCTTCCTGACCACCGTCGGCGTGACCGGCGGCATTGGTATCGACCTGAAGAACTGGGTCAAGAAACTGGACGCAGATGGTAAACCCGTACTGGATGCCAATGGCGACCCGGTGCTGGAACAGAGCTATTCGGTTGAAACCGGCAAGGTGCTGACCATCAACACCAAGACCAAGAAGCTCTATGAAGGCGACAAAGAGCTGGTGGATATCTCCGCCTCGCTGACGCCACAAAAGGCCGAATTCATCAAGGCCGGCGGTTCCTACGCTGTGGTCTTTGGCAAAAAACTACAAACATTTGCCGCCGAGGCCCTGGGCCAGGAGCTGAAATCCGCCTTTGCCCCCTCGAAAGAGATTTCGCATGAAGGCCAGGGCCTGACCGCAGTTGAAAAGATCTTCAACAAAAACGCTCGTGGGCTGACGTCGGATGCGCCACTGCATGCCGGGTCAGATGTACGCGTCAAGGTCAATATCGTGGGGTCACAAGACACCACCGGCCTGATGACCTCACAAGAACTGGAAGCCATGGCCGCGACGGTGATCTCTCCGTCGGTGGATGGCGCCTATCAGTCGGGCTGTCACACCGCGTCGGTCTGGGATCTCAAGGCCCAGGCGAACATCCCCAAGCTGATGAGCTTTATGAACAAATTCGGCCTGATCACTGCACGTGATCCCAAGGGCGAATACCATGCCATGACAGATGTGATCCACAAGGTGCTGAACGACATCACCGTGGATGACTGGGCCATCATCATCGGCGGCGACAGCCACACCCGTATGTCCAAGGGCGTCGCCTTTGGCGCCGACTCCGGCACCGTTGCCCTGGCTCTGGCCACCGGCGAGGCCACAATGCCGATCCCTGAATCCGTCAAGGTGACCTTCAAGGGCACCATGAAAGATCACATGGATTTCCGCGATGTGGTACATGCCACCCAGGCGCAGATGCTCAAGCAGTTTGGCGATAACGTCTTCCAGGGCCGCATCATCGAGGTGCACATCGGAACGCTGCTGGCAGACCAGGCATTTACCTTCACCGACTGGACAGCGGAAATGAAGGCCAAGGCCTCTATCTGCATTTCGCAAGACGAGACGCTGATCGGATCGCTTGAGATCGCGAAAAGCCGGATCCAGATCATGATCGACAAGGGTATGGACAATGCGGCTGGCACCCTGCAGGGGCTGATCGACATTGCAGACAAACGGATTGGCGAGATCAAATCCGGTGAAAAGCCCGCCCTGACCCCCGATGACAACGCCAAGTATTTTGCCGAAGTCGTGGTAGATCTGGACGAAGTGGTCGAACCGATGATCGCTGACCCGGATGTAAACAACGCCGATGTGTCAAAGCGCTATACCCACGACACCATCCGCCCCGTTTCCTACTACGGCGGCAACAAAAAGGTGGATCTTGGCTTTGTTGGCTCCTGCATGGTGCACAAGGGTGATATCAAGATTGTGGCGCAGATGCTCAAGAACCTGGAAAAGGCAGAAGGCAAAGTCACCTTCAACGCGCCTCTGGTTGTTGCAGCCCCGACCTACAACATCGTGGATGAGCTGAAGGCAGAAGGCGATTGGGAAATTCTGCAAAAATACTCTGGCTTTGAATTCGACGATTTCATGCCCAAGAACAACGCCCGGACCGAGTATGAGAACATTCTCTATCTCGAACGCCCCGGCTGTAACCTCTGCATGGGCAACCAGGAAAAAGCGGCCAAGGGTGATACCGTTCTGGCCACCTCGACGCGGCTGTTCCAGGGCCGTGTGGTAGAAGATGCCGCCGAAAAGAAAGGCGAAAGCCTGCTGGCCTCGACCCCGGTTGTTGTGCTGGCGGCCATTCTGGGCCGCACACCAACAATTGACGAATACAAGGCCGCCGTTGAAGGCATTGACCTGACCAAGTTTGCACCACCTCTGGCGATCCCATCCGCCACAAACTCGGCCCACTTCTAAGGCGCGCTTCGCCTAACACACGGCCGATACGGCAAGATCTGAACAGGGCGCAATGATGATCATTGCGCCCTTTTTCTTGGTTAAACAACTCTAGGATGCTAGGCAGGACACCAAAGCGACAAAACCACATTGAAAGCAATGCAAATGCCCCCTTTGGAATTCGGACTGGACCCAAGCGGCCTTTACCTTGGTCGCCTCTGGCGGCCCGGCATTGGACCCTGCCTTGTCACCCTGCGTGAAAAAGAGGTCTGGGATATCACCAGTCCGGCAGCAGCGACGCTCTCGGCGCTGCTGGAAGCAGAGGATATTGCCGCCTATGTCAACGGCGTGAAAGGCACGCGTGTCTGCACCCTGGCAGAGCTGGAGCACAGTACCTGCGCCCGGAACGCGCCGCAGGATCGGCTGCGCCTTCTGGCCCCCTGCGACCTACAGGCGGTCAAGGCTGCCGGCGTCACCTTTGCAAGATCCATGATCGAACGGGTGATCGAGGAACGCGCCGCAGGCGATGCCACCCGCGCCAGTGAAATCCGCACCCAGGTTGCTGATCTTATTGGCGGCTCTCTGAAAGACATCACCCCCGGATCCGAAGCCGCCGCCCGGGTCAAAGCCCTGCTGGAGGCTGAAAACCTATGGTCACAGTATCTGGAGGTAGGGATCGGCCCCGACGCCGAGGTCTTTACCAAGGCGCAGCCGCTTTCTGCTGTCGGCACTGGCGCCGAGATCGGCCTGCATCCTGACTCTGGTTGGAACAACCCCGAACCAGAGATTGTCCTGGCGGTTTCGTCCAATGGCAGGATCTGCGGTGCGACGCTGGGCAATGACGTGAACCTGCGTGATGTCGAGGGGCGATCGGCGCTATTGCTGGGCAAGGCAAAGGACAACAATGCCTCTGCCGCGATCGGCCCTTTCATCCGAATATTTGATCAGGATTTTGACCTGACTGATATCAAACAGGCCGAAATCCTGTTACGGATCAAGGGCGCCGAAGATGGCTTTAGCCTGGAAGAAAGCTGCGCCATGCGCGAAATCAGCCGCCAGCCCGAAAGCATCGTTGCCCAAACCCTGGGGCCGCATCACCAGTATCCAGACGGCCTGATGCTCTATCTGGGCAGCATGTTCGCGCCGATCCAGGACCGCGATGAACCTGGCCAGGGGTTCACCCATAAACTGGGCGATCAGGTAACCATCTCAACCCCGCTGCTCGGAACGCTGTGCAATCGGATCAATCTCTCGAACAAATGCCCCGCCTGGAGCTTTGGCACGGGGGCACTGATGAAAAACCTGGCCAAGCGGCAGCTACTTTAGCCTGCTGCGGCCCTGTTTCCCACCCGCACCGAACAGCCGCATGTGCCCATTCGTTCGCCTCGTCATGGACCAGCAGATAGGCCGGGTGATCTGTCAGCGCGTCCAGGTCTTGCCCAATGCGGTGAATGGGCCCTAAATGCCACAAAAACATTGCGCAATCTAATTTTTGTTATCGAGATTGACTATCGAGCAGGGCATGCCTAGCTCTATAAATATGATGGTGTATGCAAATCATTGCCGGTTCCCTTTGCTAAACCGCCCCCTTCCCCGGGCGGCTTAGGCGCGTCCGCGTCTGCCTAACCTTCCGGGGTATTCCTACAGTCCTGAAACGTGGATCTAGCGATACTATCGCTGGTGGATAGATGACGTTCAGCGTCGAACCTTTCCCACATTGCGACCACCGACGGGCCTATTCTCACAGGGTCGCGCGTTGTTCAAACCCTTGCGACCATTCCGGCACCATTGCTTCCTCTGAAGGAACTCCTCCTATGTTGACCTCGACAGAAACCACCCAAAAACGATCCAAGCGCAAACCTAAAATTGTGATCAGCACAGATGATCTGGCCCACCTCGAAGGGCTGGCTGACGGCATGATGCGACGTCAGCCAGCACTGGCAGACCGGCTACTGGAAGAGCTGGGCCGCGCCCGTATCGTGGCCCCCGCCAGGTTGCGGGACAATATTGTGACGATGGGCAGCAACGTAACCTATCGGGACGAAGTGTCCGGACACGAAAAAACCGTAACGATCGTCTATCCTGAAGAGGCCGATATCACGAACCTTTGTGTTTCGGTCATGACGCCCATCGGTATCGCGCTCCTGGGGCTGTCTGAAGGGAGCAGCTTCTACTGGGACACGCGAGATGATCAGCGGCGGACGTTGACGGTCCTTGAGGTGAGACAACCTCAGCCAAACACGTGAGACTGAAATCTCCGATCAAACTGGTGATTACCTTCCTCAGGCATGACCAATCCAGAGCCATTTAGATGGCGCCTGAAGCCGTCAGCCTGGGGGGGGGGGGCGCCGGTCCACCGACGAGGGCGCGCCCTTCTCGTGTGGTGCCAGGTCCTGTCTCAGCGGTGAATGCAGATGGCCCAAGAGATGATCCAAAAATCTCAAACCGTCACTCTGCAGTCCAAGTCTTAGACTTCCAATTAGGAGCCAAGTTAATGGCTAGGGTTCCAACCTCACGCATCGACAAGCTGCTGTCCTCTATGGGCTACGGCTCGCGCAAAGAAATCGCACGCATAGCCAAGGCCGGCGGCATTATTCTAGACGCAGCCTCACTCTTGGACGTTACCCAACGTATTGCTGTCACTCCGGATTTGCCAACGCGTATGACGATATGCGGCGAGGCTCTCGATCCTCTCGCGCACATGGTTATCCTATTAAACAAACCTATAGGCATGACCTGCTCGCATAAGAATGACGGAGCATTGGTGTATGATATCCTCCCCAAGCGCTGGAGGTCGCGCACTCCTGCGATCTCAACTGTCGGTCGTTTGGACAAACAAACCTCTGGCCTTTTGTTGCTAACGGATGATGGTGATCTGTTGCACCAAGTCATCAGCCCCAAGCGCTTCGTGAAGAAAACTTATCGGGTCAATCTGGCCCGCCCACTCAATGGCACCGAAGGCGATCTGTTTGCCTCTGGGGGCCTGATGTTGGACAGCGAAACCAAGCCACTAGCGCCCGCTGAATTGGAAGTGGTTTCGACAACCGAAGCCTTGCTCAGTATAACCGAGGGCCGATACCACCAAGTGCGCCGCATGTTTGCTGCCACCGGCAACCACGTCGTGGGACTGCACCGCGAGCGCCTAGGCGACCTAGCACTCCCTGATGGCTTGGCACCTCGGGAATGGCGGCTCCTTACTGGAGAAGAGATTGCCCTGATTTTCAATAGAGGGGATTGACCAGAAAGAGCCGCTGATAACGGCTTACAGCCCAAAGCGGCCCCACGGACGCTCCAGGGGCTGCGTCTACAGGAAAGGCGGCATGCGAGAGGGCCAGACTGGAAAACGTAACAGTCCACACGATCCGCCATTCCAGTGCTGTGGCCATGGTTTCAAATGGAGTGACGCTGGAAAAGGTTGCCCAATACCTCGGGCACTCCAACGTGGCGATCACCTGTCAAAGCTATGCCAGATTTGCACCGGATCACCTGCAAGATGCTGCAGAAATTCTGGATTTCACCCAAGTACGACAAGTCAGATGATATCGAGTTAGGTTCAGAGAACCAAGGAACACTTTGTATAAATGACCCACATCCCCGCAGGGAACCATAATTTAAAGGTGGCTGGATGGTGGGTGATAAGAGATTTGAACTCCTGACATCTTCGATGTGAACGAAGCGCTCTACCACTGAGCTAATCACCCTCAAGGCCGGGTATTACCCTTAGCCCAGAGCTGGCGCAAGAGGGCGGTGGAAAGAAATCGCTGCCGCATTTCACTTTCTTTGGTGGTTTCCTAGGCCTGGCTGTCGCCCCCGCACATGCAGATGCGACCCGGCTTTCAGCGCCTTAGAACTGCGGCAGGGCATTGCGGGCAATCATCGTACGCAGGGTAAAGCTGGATCGCGTATTGCGAATACCTGACACCCGCATCAGCCGGGTTTCAAGAAAGCGGTCAAAATCGGTGAGATCCTGCGCCACCACCCGCAACAAGATATCGCGGGTGCCAGTCATCAGGTAGCATTCCATCACCTGGTCAAACTTGCTCACCGCGCGCTCAAAACTCTGCAGGGCATCGGTAGACTGGCTCTCTAGTTCAACCGCCACAAAGATTGTGACAGGCAGGCCAAGCTTGGCCTGATCCACCCGGGCCGAATAGCCGCAGATCACCCCGGCCTGTTCAAGCAGGGCCACACGGCGCGCGCAGGGCGTTGGCGACAGTCCAACCCGCTCTGACAGCTCGGCCATCTTGATCCGCCCCTCGGTCTGCAATATCGCGACGATCTTGCGATCCATAGCGTCCATAGTGATTTCCTCCAAGATTAACCCCGCGAGTAGAGAATAGCACCAACCACCAACACTCAAACAGTCATATTTAGGGAAAAACACCAGCCCCTGCAGGCTAGAATAATGCGTCCCCAGCAGGAGCCAGATACATGACAATCACCGCCCTCCCCTCAACAACACATGAAGAGATCTATCGCGTCGAAGAGCCCACCCTTGGGTTGGTCGGGTTTATTGCCTTGCATTCCACCCAGCTGGGGCCTGCGGCGGGCGGCCTGCGGATGCGCCCCTATGCCAGCGAAGCCGAAGCCCTGGTTGATGTGCAGCGGCTAAGCGAGGGCATGACCTACAAGAACGCCGCTGCGGGCCTGGCGCTTGGTGGCGGCAAAGCGGTTATCATTGGCGATCCGGCGACCGAAAAGACGCCCGCCCTGCTGCGGGCCTTTGCCCGCGCCATTCATAGCCTTGACGGACGCTATTACACCGCCGAAGACATGGGCATGAGCCCTGCCGACATGGCTATTCTGGCGGAAGAAACCCCCTATGTTGCCGGTTTGGCCGAGGGAGACTTTGCCAGTGGCGACCCTTCTCCGATCACCGCACGCGGTATTTTCAATGCCATTTGCACCAGTCAGGCGCATATCAGCGGCAGCAAGGATCTCTCGGCGTTGACGATCGCGGTGCAGGGGCTGGGACATGTCGGCTGGAGCCTGTGCGGGCTGTTGACGCAGGCCGGGGCAAGTCTGGTGGTAACGGATGTGAACCAGGACCAACTGAACAAGGCCCAAAAGGTCTTTGGTGCCAAGACCGTCGCCCCCGATGAAATTTACAGCGTCGAGGCCGATATCTTTGCCCCCTGCGCCATTGGCGGCATTCTGAATGCCAAAACCATTCCGCAGCTGAAAGTTGCGATCGTCTGTGGTGGGGCCAACAACCAACTGGCCAGCCCGGCCGATGCTGTGGCCCTGCATGAAGCCGGTATTCTCTATGCGCCGGACTTTGTCACCAACGGCGGCGGCATCATCAACGTCGCTACCGAAATCGAACAGATCAGTGACCGGGACACCTTTGTCACGGAAAAACTGCGGGCACTGGATGTCACGCTGGAAACCATCCTGGCCCAGGCCAAGGCGACGGATCAAAGCCCCGATGCGGTGGCAATTAGCACCGTCCAGGCCCATATGGCCGCACAGAGCGCCGCCTGATCCGCGCGCGCCAGAAACGCGGTAGCAGCAAGATCGCAACAAAAAAGGGCGACCCTGACGGGCCGCCCTTTCTGTTTGTGTCTTGCGACGCACGCCTGCCCAATTGGCCCCTCGCACATCTGCGATTGATTGGCACGCCTGCCCTAGTGAGCCGGCGCGCCTGATCTACGACCTTCGGTTTCCAGCGCCGCCTTGGCAGCGGCCGCTTCTTCCTCTGCGGCCTCGTCCCATTCAATGGCTTCAGGTTGGCGCACCAAGGCGTATTTCAGAACCTCGGAAACATGGCTGACCGGGATGATTTCCAGCCCTTCCTTCACGTTGTCCGGGATCTCTGGCAGATCCTTGGCGTTTTCCTGCGGGATCAACACGGTCTTGATACCACCGCGCAGCGCCGCCAATAGTTTCTCCTTGAGACCACCAATCGCCAGTGCATTGCCACGCAGGGTGACTTCGCCAGTCATCGCGATATCCTTGCGCACCGGGATCTTTGTCAGCACCGAAACAATCGAGGTCACCATGGCCAAACCTGCAGAAGGGCCATCCTTGGGGGTGGCGCCCTCCGGCACGTGGACGTGAATGTCCCATTTATCGAACTTCGGCGGCTTAATCCCAATCTGGGGCGAGATAGAGCGCACGTAGCTCGACGCCGCTTCAATCGACTCTTTCATCACGTCGCCCAGCTTGCCGGTGGTCTTCATCCGACCTTTGCCCGGCAGGCGCAGCGCTTCGATCGACAAGAGTTCACCGCCAACAGAAGTATAGGCAAGCCCGGTGACAACACCGATCTGATCTTCTTTTTCTGCCAGCCCGTAGCGGTATTTCGCGACGCCAAGGAATTCATCAAGATTTTCAGAGGTAACCTTGACGCTCTCGACCTCTTTTTTGACGATCTTGGTCAATGACTTACGGGCGACCTTTGCGATTTCACGCTCAAGGTTCCGCACCCCGGCTTCGCGGGTGTAAACCCGGATGATATCGTTCAGGGCTTCGTCTGTCAGCTCAAACTCCTTGGCCTTGAGACCATGGTTTTTCACCTGTTTCGAGATCAGATGCTGCTTGGCAATTTCGCGCTTTTCATCCTCGGTATAGCCAGACAGCGGAATGATTTCCATCCGGTCCAGCAGTGGCCCAGGCATGTTGTAGCTGTTCGAGGTGGTCAGGAACATCACATTCGAGAGGTCATATTCGACCTCAAGATAGTGATCCACAAAGGTGGCGTTCTGTTCCGGATCAAGCACTTCCAGCATGGCGCTGGCCGGATCACCCCGGAAATCCTGCCCCATCTTGTCGATTTCATCGAGAAGGATCAGAGGATTCGTTGTCTTGGCCTTTTTCAGCGCCTGAATGATCTTGCCAGGCATCGAGCCGATATAGGTCCGGCGGTGACCGCGAATTTCGGACTCGTCGCGCACGCCACCCAAGGAAATGCGAATGAATTCACGCCCAGTTGCCTTGGCCACCGATTTGCCAAGCGAGGTTTTACCCACGCCAGGGGGACCAACAAGGCAGAGGATCGGGCCTTTCAGCTTGGCCGAACGCTGCTGCACCGCGAGGTATTCAACAATGCGTTCCTTGACCTTTTCAAGACCATAGTGATCCTCATCAAGGATTTTCTCAGCCCGACCCAGGTCTTTCTTGACGCGCGATTTCACGCCCCACGGGATTGCAAGAATCCAGTCAAGATAGTTGCGCACCACGGTAGCCTCGGCCGACATGGGCGACATGTTCTTCAGCTTCTTCAGCTCTGCATCGGCTTTTTCGCGGGCCTCTTTCGACAGCTTGATAGCGGCGATCTTTTCTTCCAGTTCGGCAATTTCGCCAGCCCCTTCTTCGCCATCGCCCAGCTCCTTCTGAATGGCCTTCATTTGCTCATTCAGGTAGTATTCCCGCTGGGTCTTTTCCATCTGCGATTTGACACGGGTCTTGATCTTTTTCTCAACCTGAAGCACCGACATTTCGCCCTGCATCAGGCCGTAGACCTTCTCCAGTCGTTCGCTGATCGAAAGGGTTTCCAACAGTTCCTGCTTGCGATCAACTTCGATCCCGAGATGACCTGCGACCAGATCCGCCAGTTTGGCGGGCTCTGCGGTTTCGCCGACCGCCGTAAGTGCCTCTTCGGGGATGTTCTTGCGCACCTTGGCGTAGCGCTCGAACTCATCGCCCACGGTTCGCACCAGTGCCTCAATGGTGGTGGCATCGCCGGGGATTTCGGTCAGATATTCGGCTCTGGCCTCAAAGTAGTTCTCGTTTTCCAGGAACTCGGTGATCTTGACCCGTGCGTGCCCCTCCACCAGCACCTTTACGGTGCCATCAGGAAGTTTCAGCAGTTGCAGCACATTCGCAAGAACGCCTGTCGGGTAGATGCCATCGGATTGCGGTTCGTCCTCGGCCGGGTCAATCTGGCTGGACAGCAGGATCTGCTTGTCATCGGCCATCACCTCTTCGAGGGCGCGCACAGATTTCTCCCGTCCGACAAACAGCGGCACAATCATATGTGGAAAAACCACAATATCGCGCAGCGGCAGTACAGGGTAGGAGGAATTAAGCGGCTCGTTCATACTTCGTCCTTTACTTAGCAAGTCCACCAGGCCCCATTATCGGCAGCCGCGGCAGTCTCCTCTTTGATGGTTATTATCTGGGAGAGCGGTTAACATTTTTCAACCACAGTGCCTGAAATTTGGGGTCCACATTGCCCGCAGCACCGCCGAACCACAAGAGCGCTTTTGGCAAATGCAGCGCAAATCACCGTATCAGGAACAGAGCCTGTTTTTCAGGCTCTGTTTGCGGGTACAAGCATCAGTAGTCGCACAGCTCAGCCGCGGCCGGGCCTGACCAAAGGTCGCCAAAGTTGACTGCGGACTCACCAGTTGCTTGCCGAAGGCCGCCATGTTCTCGTCGGCAGGGCCATCTTTCAGATGGGTAAGTGCTGCGAAACCGGCCTCTTGCGCCACGCCCACCATGCATGACCCCGATCAAGGCCACGCCAGCCCCAGGGCCGCAAGAGCGCGCCCAAAGGCCAAACCTCAAAGCGGTGCGATATCGCCCTCAGCCCGTTTGGCGTGGAAATCCTGCTGCCAGGCATCAAAACTACCCGCCGCGATGGCACCGCGCATGCCCTCCATGATGTCCTGGAAATAGCGCAGGTTATGCCAGGTCAGCAGCATACCAGAGATCATCTCGTTGCTGCGGAACACATGGTGCAGATAGGCGCGGCTGTATTTGGAGCAGGCCGGGCAGCTGCAATTCTCGTCCAGCGGACGCGGATCATCCGCATGGCGCGCGTTCTTGATGTTGACCACTCCGTGGCGGGTGAAGGCCTGACCAGTGCGCCCCGACCGCGACGGCAGCACACAGTCCATCATATCAATGCCGCGCGCCACCGCACCCACGATATCGTCAGGCTTGCCAACGCCCATCAGATAGCGCGGCTTGTCCTGCGGCAGCATGTCGGGCGCATAGTCGAGGCAGTCAAACATCGCCTCCTGCCCTTCGCCCACGGCAAGCCCCCCTACCGCGTAGCCATCAAAACCGATCTCTTTCAGCGCCTCGGCACTCTCTTCGCGCAGGTCCTGTTCCAGACCGCCCTGCATAATGCCGAACAGCGCATGACCTGGCCGATCCCCGAAGGCCTGTTTCGACCGCGCCGCCCAGCGCATCGACAACTGCATACTTTCGGCGATGCGGTCACGGGTGGCAGGCAGGGCTGGGCATTCGTCGAAACACATCACAATGTCAGACCCCAAGAGCTTTTGGATCTCCATCGAGCGTTCCGGCGTCAGTTCATGTTTGGAACCGTCGATATGGCTTTTGAAAGTCACCCCCTGTTCGGTCAGCTTGCGCAGCCCCGCCAAGGACATCACCTGAAAGCCACCGGAATCCGTCAAAATGGGCCGGTCCCAGTTCATGAACTTGTGCAAACCGCCCAGCCGATCAATCCGCTCGGCGGTGGGGCGCAGCATAAGATGATAGGTATTGCCCAGCAGGATATCAGCGCCCGTCTCGCGCACACTTTCCGGCATCATCGCCTTGACCGTGGCAGCAGTACCAACCGGCATAAAGGCCGGGGTGCGGATATCGCCACGCGGAGTTGAGATGACCCCGGTGCGGGCCTTGCCATCGCGGGCTTTCAAATCAAAGGTGATTTTTGGTGCCATTGTTTGCTATCCTTCGCCTGCCAAAGCCATTGCACTTGCCTGAGTGCACGCCTTTTGGCACGTCTCAAGCCGTCTTGCCAGCCCGCAAGGTACAGCTCATAAGATCCGGAAAGCCCCCCCCTGCCCGCAGCGCCTTGAAACGGCCTCTGGGTGGCTACATCTGTATACAATAGCACACATTACTTTAGGAGCCCCCGATGAATGAAGACATCCTCATTGGACTGATTTCCCAAAACGCCATATACCTGCTTGGCGCAATTTTCCTGATCATCATTATCTTCAAGGGGGTTCATATCGTCCCCCAATCCGAAAAATTTGTCGTCGAACGCTTTGGCCGCCTGCATTCGGTTCTGGGGCCTGGCATCAACTTTATTGTGCCGCTGCTGGACAGCGTCGCGCATCGCATTTCAGTGCTGGAACGCCAACTGCCCAATGCCGCCCAGGATGCCATCACCAAAGACAACGTTCTGGTGCAGATAGATACCTCTGTTTTCTACCGCATTCTTGAGCCCGAAAAAACCGTCTACCGGATCCGCGATGTGGATGGCGCCATTGCGACTACCGTTGCGGGCATTGTCCGTGCCGAGATCGGCAAGATGGACCTGGACGAGGTCCAATCCAACCGCGCCCAGCTGATTGGCCAGATTCAGGCTGCGGTTGAAGACGCTGTTGATGACTGGGGAATCCAGGTCACCCGCGCAGAAATCCTGGATGTGAACCTTGACCAGGCCACCCGCGACGCCATGCTGCAACAGCTGAATGCCGAACGCGCCCGCCGCGCCCAGGTTACCGAGGCCGAAGGCACTAAACGCGCCGTTGAACTGGCCGCCGAAGGGGAGCTTTACGCCGCTGAACAGATCGCCAAGGCCCGCCGCATTCAGGCCGACGCCGAGGCCTATGCCACAGAAGTTGTTGCCAAGGCGATCCAGGAAAACGGCCTCGAAGCCGCGCAATATCAGGTTGCCCTGAAACAGGTCGAAGCCCTGAATGCGCTTGGCAATGGCGCTGGCAAGCAGACCATCATTCTGCCCGCCCATGCACTCGAAGCCTTTGGCGACGCCTTCAAACTTCTGAAAGGTGGCAAATGATGGAGCTCGCAACCCCCTTCTGGGCGCTCTGGTGGGTCTGGTGCGCTGGCGCACTGATCCTGGCGATCCTCGAAGTGCTGGTCCCCGGTTTTGTCTTTCTGGGCTTTACCCTGGGTGCCCTGGCCTGTGGCATATTGCTGGCAATCCTTGGTAGCGCCGGGCCAGGCCTGCCTGCCCTGTTGTTTCTGTTTGCCGGACTATCGCTGGTCTCCTGGCTGCTGATGCGTCGCTATTTTGCCCTTCCCTCTGGTCAGGTGAAGAACTTCGACCACGACATCAACGATTGACAACAAATCCGCCCCGCCCGGACACCGGACCAGCCTTTGACGATGTACCAAGCCTCAAGAAACGGAAAGGCCTGCGCATGAAGCCGCAGGCCTTTTCTTTGCTCAATCACTTTTCAACGCGAACTTGGCAGACTTGGCTGCCCCCCCCAGTAGAGCCGACAAAAACACCCCGGCCCTAAATCGGGGTTAAATGGCGCATCTCATCAGCCCTGCTCTGCGCGACGGCATTCGCAACATATACAGTCACGACAGGGTGATGGCAGGGCAGTTTTTGTCGGCTCCAGGCAGCATTCATGACGGTGCCACCGCCCGGTTCAAATTGTCGCCAGACCCGTACAGGCACTGGACCTTCCCCGCCTGGTTCCCTATATAAACAGTCGGATTAACAGTCAGGGACCGATATGACCAACGCTTCCGAACCGCTTGAAGGTACCCCCCTCATCGCACCGTCTTCCGTCGAACACCCGCTGTTTGATCAGATCGCGGATGCCTGCAAGTCAGTCTATGACCCTGAAATTCCAGTCAACATCTATGAACTGGGGCTGATCTACACCATCGACATCAATGCCGAGAACGAGGTCAAGATCATCATGACCCTCACCGCGCCGGGCTGCCCTGTTGCGGGTGAAATGCCCGGCTGGATTGTCGATGCGGTCTCGCCGGTGCCCGGGGTCAAGGATGTCGACGTGGAAATCACCTGGGAACCACCCTGGGGCATGGAAATGATGTCCGATGAAGCCCGGCTTGAGCTTGGCTTCATGTAGCGGCCTCGCGGCAGCAAAGAGATCATAAAAACGTCACAGGATCGCGGCAAAGGGGTTACCTTTCGTCGCGATTTTTCTTTTGTATTTCATTTCATTGGAGATCTCCTTTGCGCTACGCTCTTGCCCCTGCTCTCGCCCTGTCGCTGCCGCTTCTTGGCGTCTTTGCTCCGGTCACAGCCGCCACCCCGGAGGCAGACTCAGACGCTGGCCTCAGCTATGGCCCCCGCCCCGCCCATCTGATTGCGATGCTGCCCGAGGGTGATTTGAAAACAAAGTTGCAGTCCTGCGCGGCGCAGCCCCCGCGCCGCAGCGATTTTTCGATCGGACACCGGGGCGCCCCTTTGATGTTTCCCGAACATACCGTGCAATCCAACCAGGCCGCCGCGCGCATGGGGGCAGGTATTCTGGAATGCGATGTCACCTTCACCAAAGACCTGGAGCTGATCTGCCGCCACGCCCAAAACGATCTTCACACAACCACAAATATCCTGACCACCGATCTGGCCGAGACCTGCATCCAGCCCTTTACCCCCGCAACGCCAGACAGCCCCGCCAAGGCAGAGTGCCGCAGCAGCGATATCACCCTGGCACAGTTTCAAAGCCTCACCCCCAAGATGGACAGCTTTGACAAGACCGCCACCAGCGCCGCCGCCTCACAGGGCGGGGTCGCGCCCTGGCGCAGCACGCAATACGAGGATGGCGCCACCGCCATGACCCATGCGCAATCCATCGCGTTGTTCAAATCTCTCGGGACAAAGTTCACTCCCGAGCTCAAATCCCCTGTGGTCGAGATGCCCTTCAACGGCTTTACCCTGCAAGACTATGCCCAAAAACTGATCGACGACTACAAGGCGGCAGGTATCCCTGCAGCCGATGTCTGGCCTCAGAGTTTCAACCTCGAGGTGGTGAAATACTGGATAGACAATGAACCGGAGTTCGGCCGCCAGGCAGTCTATCTTGATGGGCGCAATCAGGGTAGCGCGCCGCTTGATCCCAACGCGCCCGACAGTTTTCAACCCTCGATGCAGGACCTGGCTGATATGGGCGTGAATTACATCGCGCCGCCGCTCTGGTTCCTGCTCACGATGAAAGATGGCAAGATGGTGCCATCGGCCTACGCCCTTGAAGCCAAGGCTGCCGGGCTGCACCTGATCACCTGGACCTTGGAACGCTCTGGCCCGCTGAACGATGGCGGCGGCTGGTACTTCCAGTCCGTGCAGCCTGCGGTGCAGAATGCCTCCAGCTACTACGAAGTTCTGGATGTGCTGGCACAGGACGTGAAAATCGACGGGATCTTCTCCGACTGGCCAGCAACCGTCACCTACTACGCCAACTGCATGGGGCTATAACCGCCTGCCGCGCACCAGATCATCGCAGGCCACCCCCCGGCCTCCCCCTTCCCTGTGGCCCGCGATTTCACGCCCCCCCTCTTGAGCCTGCGCCCCAGCCGCCCTAGATAGGGTGTAACGCGCGTATTGGAGACACTCATGTTCGGCATTCCTGGCAAACAGGCTGTGACAATCACCCCAAAGGCTGCGGCCCAGATCAGCAAGCTGATGGCCAGTGGTGGCCATGCAGGCCTGCGCATTGGCGTCAAAAAGGGCGGCTGTGCCGGGATGGAATACACCATGGAATATGTCGATGACCCCGACAGCAACGACGAGGTGGTCGAACAGGATGGCGCTCGGGTGCTGATTGCCCCCATGGCACAGATGTTTCTCTTTGGCACTGAAATCGACTATGAGATCTCGCTGCTGGAAAGCGGCTTCAAATTCAACAACCCCAATGTCTCAGAGGCTTGCGGCTGTGGCGAATCCATCAGTTTCAAGGATGTGCCGAACCTCTGACCACCGCTTTGCTTGATATATGACAAGCGCGGCCAGCGGCGGCCTGCCCCTTTTGTCTGATTGCCCCGCACAGCTGCGGATGTTACCACGTGGCCAGAAACCATAAAAGGAACGGCACATGCGGCAAAAAATGGCAGTGGGCAACTGGAAAATGAACGGAACAGGCGCGGCTTTGGCCGAGCTTCAGGCCCTGGCAGCGGCACAGGGTGCAGCACGCGCCGAGATACTGATCTGCCCAGCCGCCACCCTGCTGTCGCGCGCCGCAGATGTGGTTAAAGACAGCTCAATTGCAATTGGTGGCCAAAACTGCCACGCCGCAACCGCTGGCGCGCATACCGGGGACATTTCGGCAGATATGCTCAAGGACGCCGGCGCCAGCGCGGTGATCCTGGGCCATTCGGAACGCCGCGCCGACCATGCAGAAAGCAGCGAAGAAGTGGGCGCCAAGGTCTGCGCCGCTTGGGAGGCTGGCCTCATGACCGTGATCTGCGTCGGCGAAACCCTGACAGAGCGCGAAGCAGGCGATACATTGAATGTCGTGGCAGCCCAACTCAAGGCCTCTCTGCCCGATGGGGCCACCGGTGAAAACACGGTCCTTGCCTATGAACCGGTCTGGTCCATTGGTACCGGCAAGGTGCCAAGCCTGGCGCAGATCGCCAAGGTGCATAACTTCATCCGCGCAGAGCTCACCACCCGCTTCGGCGCTGAAATGGCAGAGTCCACCCGGCTGCTCTACGGTGGCTCGGTCAAGCCCGGCAATGCCGCGCAAATCTTTGCCGTCTCCAATGTTGACGGTGCTCTGGTCGGCGGTGCCAGCCTCACGGCAGAGGAATTTATCCCGATCATTTCCGCCCTCGACGCCAGCTGACCCCCGCGCATCCTGGTGCCTCGTCAGAACGGCTTCATCTTACCGAAAAAACCTCGGGGTGAATTGGCCAGAGGCCAAGAGGGGCAGCGCCCCTAGCAGACATATCTATCCCGCAATGACAAAACGCCCCGGTAAAACCGGGGCGTTTCCTATTTATCGCATCCTCAGGGATCGCTCCCAGGCGGGCTAGTTGGTTATGATCTCAGGCCCCATCAGCGCATTGGGGATCATCGTGCTGAGCCATGGAATATAGGTCACCATAATCAGGAACACGAAGAGCACGGCAAGGAAGGGCAAAGCCGCCCGCACCACCGCCATCATCGGCATGCCCGCAACCCCGGAGGTCACAAAGAGGTTGAGCCCAACCGGCGGGGTGATCATGCCGATCTCCATATTGACCACCATGATGATGCCGAGGTGGATCGGGTCAATGCCCAACTCGATTGCAATCGGAAACACCAGTGGCGCCACGATCACCAACAGCCCCGACGGCTCCATGAACTGGCCGCCGATCAGCAGGATCACATTGACCACCACCAGGAACATCACCGGGCCGAAACCGGCCGACAGCATTGCATTGGCGATATGCTGTGGCACCTGCTCATCCGTCAGCACATGCTTCAGGATCAGCGCATTGGCGATCACGAACATCAGCGTCACGGTCAGCTTGCCCGCATCAAACAGCGCTTTTTTGGTGTCTCGGTGCACCCAAACCGATAGCAATGCCGTCGGTGCCTGCAACACAGAACGCCGCTTGCGTCCTTCGGTTTCTGCCAATGGTCCCATGTCGCGATAGACAAAGCAGGCCACAAAGAACGCATAGACAGAGGCCACAGCCGCCGCCTCGGTGGGCGTAAAGATGGCCGCTTCCTTGTACAGCCCCAGTTCCGCCGAATACCAGGGATAGCCATAGATACCGACCATGATGATCACGATCAGGAACAGGCCCCAGAAGGCCTCGCGGAAAGAGGCACCAACCTCGCCCCAACCGGCCCACTGCCCCTTGGGCATATTCTTGATCCGGGCGATCACATAGATCGTCACCATCAGCATCAAACCAGCCAAAAGCCCCGGAATGATCCCCGCCAGGAACATCCGACCAACCGAAACATCAACCGAGGCCGCATAGACCACCATGACGATCGACGGCGGGATCAAAATGCCCAGCGTGCCGGCATTACAGATGACCCCAGCGGCGAATTCCTTGGTATACCCGGCCTGGCGCATGGCTGCGATAACGATAGAGCCAATGGCCACAACGGTTGCAGGCGACGATCCCGACAGGGCGGCAAACATCATACAGGCAAAGACGCCCGCAATGGCCAGCCCCCCCTGAAAGTGGCCAACACAGGCGATCGAAAACCGAATGATCCGCTGCGCCACGCCGCCAGTGGACATAAAGGTTGAAGCCAGGATGAAAAACGGAATGGCCAGAAGGGTGAAATGTCCCTCAAAGGCTTCGAACAGGGTGCCGGCGACGCTTGCCAGCGAACTGTCCGAATAGATCAGCAGAAACAGAACAGAGCTAAGCCCCAGCGAGATCGCAATCGGCACACCGATCAGCATCAGGCCAATGACCATGGCAAACAGGAAAATCACGTCCATTAAATTTCTCCCTCGGTCGCGCGGGCCCGGGCTTCGTCCAGCTCATCTTCGACCTCATGGCTGGCAACCAGCCGGTCTGCCTCACCGCGCCACACTTGCCGCGCCGCCTGAGCAAACCGCAAGACAAGCAACAGCATCGACAGCGGCAGCACCACATAGGGCACCGCCTTTGGCAGCTTCTCATAGGAATCGCCGTAGTTGATCAGCTCTTCCAGAAAACGGAAGACCCCGACCATCGGTACATCCTGCACCTCATAAAAACTCTGCGAGCGCGCGCTGAAATCAAACCCGGTAGGGAACCACCGTCCCGAGGTCGGCGGCAGATCAGCAAAAACTGCCCAGTAGTCATAGGCCCCCTTGAGCAGCAACAGCGAAAACACCAGACAGCAGCCAGAAGCAATCAGCCCCACGACCCTGCGCGCGCCTGGGTTTAGAATATTGACGATGGCATCCACGCCCAGATGTGCGTGGGTCTTCACGGCATAGGCCGCCCCCAGAAGCACCAACCAGGCAAAAAGGAATACCGTCACCTCCAGAGCCCACAGAATATTGGAATTAAAGACGAAACGCGCGATCACATTGGAAAATGTAATGGCGGTCATCAGCCCTAGAAGCAGCGCAATCAGCGTTTCTTCCAGGGTGTTGATAAACCCAGACGGGCCGGTTCTTGCCCCCGACATATTGGTCACCCCGATGATTTTGAGAAAAGAGTAAACGCAGACTGCGGATCCATACCCAGCCTGAACTCCGGGGCGCCCAGATCATCTGGATCGGCGCCCCGGAGGCGCCCGCTCACAAAGAGACGGGCGCCTGTTTCAGATCCAATCAGTGATTGGCGTTGATCGCCTGTGCTGCGTCGATCTTGTCCTGGCCAACGTCGCCCGCGAACTGCTGCCAGACCGGCATCATGGTTTCGACCCAGGCCTGACGCTGGTCGGCATCCAGGCTGCGCACGACACCACCGGCGGCGATGATGGCCTCTTTGGCCTCTTGGTTCACCTGCGCCGATTCCGCGTTGCGGGTCGCGGTCACTTCACCAAGAATAGTGAGGAACTGTTCCCGCACGGCAGGCTCCAGGCTTTCCAGCCAATCCACATTGGTCACCACCAGATAGTCGATGATACCGTGGTTGGTTTCCGTCACCCCGTCCTGCACTTCAAAGAACTTCTTGCCATAGATGTTGGACCAGGTGTTTTCCTGTCCGTCCACAACACCCTGTTGCAACGCGCCGTACACCTCAGAGAAGGCCATTTTCTGCGGGCTGCCGCCGATGGCTTCCATCTGGGCGACCAGAACATCCGAAGACTGCACCCGGAATTTCAGGCCATTGGCATCCGTAGGTGCCACCAGCGGCTTGTTGGCGGACATCTGCTTCATGCCGTTGTGCCAATAGGCCAGCCCCTGCAGGCCGCGACGCTGCATGCTATCCAGCAGGGCTTGCCCGTTTTCCGAGGCCTGGAATTCATCAACCGCGTCGATGTTCTTGAACATGAACGGCAGATCAAACAGACGGAATTCTTTGGTGAACTTTTCAAACTTGGACAGCGAAGGCGCGGCCAGCTGCACATCGCCCTGCAACATGGCTTCCAGCACCTTGTTGTCATTGTACAGGGTCGAGTTGGGGTAGACCTCCAGGCACATGGTGCCATTCATCTCGTCGTTGATCCGCTGTTCCAGCAACGACGCCGCAATCCCCTTGGGATGCTTATCCGTGTTAGTGACATGGCTGAACTTGACGACGATCTCACCTTCGTCACAGGCCGCCTGTGCGGCACCAGCGGATACGGTCAGCGCCATCGCGGTGGCAGCAGCAGTTACATATTTCATTTCAATCCTCCCAGAATTGGTGATGTCCCCACCTGCGGCGGGGCCTCCGCCATAGAATTGCCAGTTGTGCGGGGCCACTCAAGATTTGTTTCAAATTTGGGCGGATTTCAAATTTATGCATTCTTCCGTAGTGACTTACATCGACATCAACTCCCCCAAGATATCCCACAGCTGGAGTGTTGTGCGAAATTTCGCACAGGGTTTCCGGGGTGTTGTGCGAAAATCCGCACAGAGTTCGACAATTTGGCAGCCGCCTATGCGCAAGGAATCGCCGAACAGATACCCCGCCTGATCGCACTGCACAGGGCCGCTAGGCCAGCAACAGCCGTCAGGGCCGCCGATAGTCTTCCGGCCGGATACCGTAGCGGGCCAACTTATCATAAAAGGTTTTACGCGGCAGTTTCAACGCCTCGGCTGCGGCGGCGGCCCGGCCATTCTGTCGTCCCAGGGCGGCAATCAACAAAGAGCGTTCCACCTGGGCCATCTGTTCCGCCAGGCCAAGATCGGTTGCCGCGCTCACCTCATCTGGCATGCCCAGCACAAAGCGCATGGCCGCCGACATCAAGGATCGCGCATTGCCCGGCCAATCCTGCGCCATCAGCCCGGCGAGATGCTCTTGGCTGATTTCCGGCGGCTCTATTCCCGCCTGTTCAGCAGCCTGGGCCACATAAAGACGGAACAGAACAGGGATGTCACCGGGGCGTTCCGCCAGCGAAGGAATGCGCACCCGCATCCCTTCAAGGCGGTAATACAGATCGGCACCAAAGCTGCCCGCCGCCACCAGAGCAGCCAGATCGGCGGTACTGCCGACAATAAGACGCGGCCCATCCCCCTGTTCGATCCGCTCCAACACAGCATATTGCAGCGCCTCGGACAGTGCCGAGATTTCATCCAAAAACAGCGAGCCACCTGCCGCCTGCTGACAAAGTTCAGCCAGATCCGCGACGCTAAGCCCGGCAGAGGGGGATTTGACAAAGGGCGCCTGGGCACGCGGCGACATCAGATGAATGACCTCTGCCACCTTGGGAACGCCGCTGCCCGCCGGACCGGACACCAGGACTTCGGCCAGGGTTGGCGCCACACTGCGCACCCGCGCGCGCAAGGCATCCGACTGCGGCGAGGTCCCAAATAACATGCGTGCCGCCGGGTCGCCCTCTTCCAGCTTCTGCTTGAAACTGCGGTTTTCCAACACCAGACGGCGGGTCTTGAGCGCCCGCTGCAGCGCGGCAAGCAGATCCGCCGTCACGCAGGGCTTTTCCAGAAACCCAAAGGCCCCCTGCGACATCGCCTGGACTGCCATGGGAATATCCCCCTCGCCAGTCAGCAGGATCACCGGCAGGTCCTCATCAGCGCTGCGCACATAGTCAAGCAGGTAGAACCCATCCCGCCCCGGCATGCGGATATCCGACAGGACCACCCCGTCAAATTCAGCGGTAATCAGATCCTTGGCCGCCACAAAAGAGCCTGCCGTGATGGGCACCAGGTCGTTGAGCTCAAGTGTCTGCGCCAGAGCTTCGCGCAGCGCCGCATCATCATCTACCACAAGAACCTTGCGGGTTGTCATGTCGCGCCACCGTCGTTCCAGCGCTCCAACTCTACGGTAAAGACCGCGCCGCGTTCCATGTTCTTGCCATGAATATTGCCACCAAAACTCTGCACCAACCCGTAGGAAATCGACAGCCCCAGCCCCATGCCTTCAGAACTGCTGACCACCTTGGTAGAGTAGAACGGATCAAACATCTTCTCTGGCTCCTTGATGCCAGGACCAATGTCGCGCACCGCCACCGAGAGCCGATCGCCAGCCTCTAGGGTGATGCCGATGGACCGCGTCTTCTGATCCAGCATGGCATCAGCTGAATTATTGATAAGATTAACAAAAACCTGAGTAAGCCGGACTTCTCCGCCCCAGACATAGATCGGCTCACTGCCGTCAGGCGGCTGCCAGCTCAGCGCCACCTCATCCGTCTCCAGACGCGAGGCGGTCAGCTCTACTGCGGTATTGATCACCTGCACCAGATCCACCCGCGCCATGGGCTCGTTCTCATTGCGCGAAAAGGCCCGCAGGTTTTTGATGATGCGGGCCATGCGCGCCGACATTCCAGCAATCCGCGTCAGGTTTTCACCGACCCGATCCACCTGACCGCGCCGCAAAAAGGCATCGCCGTTTTCGGCATATTGCTGGATCGCCATCAAGGGCTGGTTCAGCTCGTGGCTGATCCCGGCAGACATCTGCCCCAGGGCCGACAGCTTGCCCGCCTGCACCAGTTCCTCTTGCGCCTTCTTCAGGGCCGCCTCGGCATCCTCGCGCTCGCTCACTTCGCGGCGCAACTGGCTGTTGGTCGCCTGCAGGGCACGGGTGCGGGTCTCGACCCGGCTTTCCAGTACCGCATTGGCCTCGGCCAGGGTGCGACGACGTTCCAGTGCCAGAAAGAGGAAGGTGCCAAAGGCCAGGCACAGCGCCGCCAAGGCCAAAGCCTGTAGTGTCGCCAGCCGCCAGGCCGACGCAACATCAACCAGGATTTGCCCGGTCAAGCCAATCACCGGCAAACCCACCGTTAAATGCAGCGCGCGCCGGGGCAGATAGGGTCGTTCAGACAGGTGCCAGATTTCATGTTCACCAGTCCTGGATACCCTATAGGACAAAGAGCTGCCGTCGCGCAGCACGCCACCAGTTTCCCCCGTACCTGCCGCACCCCAAGCAGACCCGGTCTGTTGCCAAAACAGCAACTCTGGCCGGTTGGAAATAAAGACCTCGCCTGTTGCCTTGGTGAAAAAGACAGTCGGCAAAGAACCACGCCAGGTCTGTTCGACATCTTCGACATCAGCCACGACCACCAGCACCCCAGAAATACCGCCATCAGGCGAGAAATTCGGCGCGGCGTAAAAATAGGCGCGGTGGCCATTGTCCGCCAATACGGCCGCCCCGGTGCCCAACGCCCCCTGCAAGGCGCGGCGGAAATAGCCCTCAGCCGCGATGTCTTCGCCAAGCACACCTGCGGCAGAGGCAAGCACCCGACCATCGGCATCAGCATAAAGAACATCCAAAGCCGCAGTCTTATCTGCCACCCCGCGTAGCAGGTGCTGCGCCGCGCCGCGCCGCGCAGGGCCATCCAACTGTTCAAGCGCAGGATGATCCGCCATCAATACCGCAAGCTCTTGATATATCTGCAATTGTGTACTGACGCGATCAGAGGCCAGCGCCAGATCAGCAACGCTGCGCTCGGCCAGGGAATCCAACGCTTGCCGGTAGCCGTAGACCCATGTTGCCCCACCAATTGCGATTACCGCCAGAGCGAACCCCAGCAACACTGCCCATCTGTGCATTCCTGTACCAGCTTTCTTGCGCTTGTGTTTTTTCCCAGTCTAACAAGACTGGGCTTGCAAAGGCCAGTCATCGCGGCAAAGTCAGCCCATGCAAACAGTCATCCAGTCCCCGACCGACCCCGCCTTTGTGCAAGACCCCTATCGCTTTTACCAAAACTGCCGCAGCCTTGGCGGTTTGTGCTACTGGCAGGACTATGACATGCCAGCCGCCTTTCGCCGCGCCGCAGTGCATGCCATCCTGCGCGATCGCAGATTTGGCCGCGAAGTACCACCAGGTATTGCCACTGCAACTCCAGCGCATCTTGCGCCCTTTCTCGCGGTCGAAGCTCATTCGATGCTAGAGGCAGAGCCCCCCCGCCATACCCGCCTGCGCCGACTGGTGATGCGGGCCTTCACCTCGCGCGAGATCAAGGCGCAGCAAGCCGATCTTACGGCGCTGTGCCACAGCTTGATTGATGCCTTTCCCGCCGAACCCTTTGATCTGCTTCCAGCCTATTGCACCCAGGTTCCGGTCATCACCATCTGCCGTCTACTTGGTGTGCCCTGCGAAATGGCACCGCAACTCTTGGACTGGTCCCATGCGATGGTCACCATGTATCAGGCCAGCAAGACTCATGCCGATGAACTGGCCGCCGCCACGGCGGCGCAGGACTTTAGCGATTTCCTTTCAGGCTACATCGACAAACGCCGCTCCGATCCGCAGGATGATCTGATCACCCGCCTGATCCTGGCCGAAGAAGAAGGCGACAGCCTCAGCACGGATGAGTTGATCGGCACCTGCATTCTCTTGCTGAACGCTGGGCACGAGGCCACGGTACACGCCTTGGGCAATGGGGTGAAAACGCTACTGCAACAGGGCTGGGATCCCGCTCGGCTGGCACCGGAAGGCATCGAAAACCTCGTCGAAGAAATCCTGCGCTTTGATCCGCCGCTGCATATGTTCACCCGCTACGCCTACGAAGAGATCGAGGTCATGGGCCATACATTCCAGCCTGGCGATCAGGTCGCCCTGCTGCTGGCTGCGGCCAATCGCGACCCTGCCGCCGAAGACGAACCGGAGCGTTTTGATCCAACCCGCCCGGCCCGCACCAATGCGGCCTTTGGTGGCGGTCTGCATTTCTGCGTTGGCGCGCCGCTGGCACGAATGGAAATGCAGGTCGCCCTGCCGATCCTGTTTGAGCGCTGCCCGCAACTGAAACTCGCCGCCGCACCACGCTATAGCAACAGCTACCATTTCCACGGGCTGACAGGGCTGCAGGTCACAGGCTGACCTGCGGGTCAAGGAGGGCCAAAGGCCCCCCTGCATCGCAGGGCTTGTCCTTTACGCGCCAAACCCAGTCAGACTTGTTCAGGCGTCTTTGGGGCAGACCTGCCGCCAAAGCGCTTCTCAGCAGGTCTGTTGCACAAACCTAGCCCCCGGTGCCCCACCTACGATCTGCCGTCACGCCTCATCTGTCAGATCAAGGCGCGCGGTAGCGCTCCTTTGTCCTACGCCTTTTGCGATATGCCTCAGCCCTCCAACGGCAGCATGGTGGTGGATTTGATCTCTTCCATCGACAAGAGCGCGGTAACATTATGCACCCGCACCTCTGAAATCAGCGCCTGGTAAAACTTGTCATAAGCCCGCGCGTTCTGCACCCGCACCTTCAGGATATAATCGATATCCCCGGCCAGCCGATGCGCCTCTTGCACTTCGGGGCGGTCGTGCAGCGCCTTCAGAAACGACTGCTGCCACTCGGCCTCATGCTCCGAGGTACGGATCAGCACAAAGAAACAGGCCTCAAAACCCAGAGCCTCAGCATCAAGCACCACGGTCTGCTGGCCAATGACCCCGGCCTCGCGCAGTTTTCGGATCCGATTCCACACTGGCGTCTTGGAACTGCCCACCTGACGGGCGATTTCATCCAAGGATTGCCCCGCATCCCGCTGGAGCTCTGCCAGAATTTTCCGGTCCGTCGCATCGATCCGCACTGTCATTCTCAAATTCCCCCTGTTTCAGGACCATTCTATCCGGGTATGGCGACAGATAGAACAAACAACCTTATTTGGTTCTGCATATAGCGCAATGGCGGGAATATTTCCTATATCTAACACCAAGTCAAACAACAGAAAGCCGCCGCCATGACCGGTCCCATGACACAGAACACCACAGTCCCCGCGCCCAGCCGCAGCGGTATGTGCTGCCTTGTCAGCGGCGATGTGGCCTTTGCAGGCTCTGGCCCGGGCGATCCGGACCTGTTGACGCTAAAGGTCGCCAAGGCGCTGCAAGAGGCCGATGTGGTCCTGTATGATCGCCTGGTCAGCGCCGAGATTCTCGCGCTCGCCGGGGCGCAGTCCCAGTTGGAAGACGTCGGCAAAGAGGGCTTCGGCCCTTCCATGAGCCAACAAGAGATCTGCGCCCGGATGGTGGCCCATGCCCAGGCTGGCAAAAAGGTGCTGCGCCTGAAATCCGGTGACCCAACCGTCTTTGGTCGCCTGGATGAGGAACTGACCGCCTGTGAAGAGGCTGGCATCGCCTATCAGATCATGCCCGGCATCACCGCCGCATCCGCAGCGGTGGCTGGCATAGGTCAGAGCCTGACCCAGCGCGGGCGCAATTCTTCGGTGCGCTTTCTCACCGGGCATGACATGCGCGGCTTCGCCGATCAGGACTGGGCCGCTCTGGCCCGCCCCGGCGAGGTTGCCGCGATCTACATGGGCAAGAAATCCGCCCGCTTTGTGCAGGGCCGCCTGATCATGCACGGCGCCAGCCGGGCAACGCCGGTGACCCTGGTCGAAAATGCCTCACGCCGCAATCAGCGGGTGCTGGAAACCACACTGGATCGCCTGCCAACGGATCTTGCTGCTGCGGGTTTTGACGGCCCCGCCCTCACCTTTCTGGGGCTTGCCCCGCGCCACAGCGCGGCTGCCCTCACCGCATTGAACATGGAGCTTGCATAATGGCCCGCCCCTTCACCCCCAAAGTCATCACCGCCAACGATCTGCTGGAAGGCGATGTCATCTACTTCATGGCAGACAACAGCTGGACCCGTGATCTGGCCCAGGCCGAACTGATCGAAGACGAAGCCGAGGCGCAGCTGCGCCTGCTGGAGGCGGAAAAACAGAACATCCGTATCGTTGGCGCCTATCTGGCCGATGCCAAGGCCGGCCCCAACGGTCCAGAACCGGTGCATTTCCGCGAAGATTTCCGCCGCAAAGGCCCATCCAACTACAGCCACGGCAAACAGGAGGCCGAAGCCCATGTATAAGTACAACGCCTTTGACGCCGCCTTTCTGGCAGAGCGCAACGCCCAGTTCCGTGCCCAGGTCGAACGCCGCATTGACGGCTCTCTCACCGAGGATGAGTTCAAACCACTGCGGCTGATGAACGGTGTTTACCTGCAGCTGCACGCCTATATGCTGCGGGTGGCGATCCCCTATGGCACGCTCAATTCCGCCCAGATGCGCGCCTTGGCGCTGCTGGCCGAAAAGTGGGACAAGGGCTATGGCCACTTCACCACCCGCCAGAACATCCAGTACAACTGGCCCAAGCTGAACGACATCCCCGATATGCTGGATGCCCTGGGGGAGGTTGGCCTGCACGCAATCCAGACCTCTGGCAACACTATCCGCAACACCACCGCCGACCACTTTGCCGGCGCGGCCGCGGATGAGCTGACAGACCCGCGCCCCTATGCAGAGCTGATCCGGCAGTGGTCGACAGATCACCCAGAATTCCAGTTCCTGGGGCGCAAATTCAAGATTGGCATCACCGGCAGCCCCAATGACCGCGCCGTGGTCAAGGCGCATGACGTCGGTCTGCGCATGGTGGAACAGAATGGCGAAATCGGCTTTGAAGTCATTGTCGGTGGTGGCCTGGGCCGTACGCCTATGGTCGGCAAGGTCATTCGCGACTTCCTGCCCCAGGCCGATCTGCTGCCTTACCTCGAGGCCGTGCTAAGCGTCTATAACGTGCTGGGACGGCGCGACAACAAGTACAAGGCCCGCATCAAGATCACCGTGCAGGAAAACGGCATCGAAAAGATCCGTGATCTGGTCGATGCCCGTTTTACCGAGCGTCAGCGCGAATTTGATGGCACTGATCAGGCGCTTCTGGCCGAGATCAAGACCCATTTCACCCCGCCCGCCCTGCGCACTGGCAGCACCGATGCCTATCAGGCTGCCTATGACGCCGACCCGGTGTTCCGGGCCTGGGCTGATACCAACCTGGCCGAACATCGCGACAGCGCCCATGCCATCGTCACCGTCTCGATCAAAGCACATGGCGCCACCCCGGGCGATGCCAGCGCCGAGCAGATGCGCACCATGGCCGATCTTGCCGAAGAGTTGGGCTATGACGAGCTGCGCATCAGCCACCAGCAGAACGTTATCCTGCCACATGTGCATAAATCCGACCTGCCTGCGCTACACGCGCGTCTGAAAGAACAGGGGCTGGCAACTGCCAATATCGGCCTGATTTCCGACATTATCGCTTGCCCCGGCATGGACTACTGCGCCCTGGCAACAGCGCGGTCGATCCCGGTGGCACAGGAAATCGCCAGCCGCTTTGACGATCTGAAGCTGGAGCACGACATCGGCCATCTTCAGATCAAGATTTCCGGTTGCATCAATGCCTGTGGCCACCACCACGTGGCCCATATCGGCATTCTTGGGCTGGATCGCGCCGGGGTGGAAAACTACCAGATCACCCTGGGCGGCGACGCCACTGAAACCGCCGCAATCGGCACACGCACCGGACCGGGCTTTGCCTATGATGAAATCGTGCCTGCGGTGGAACGGCTGATCGAGGCCTATCTCACCCTGCGCAGCGACGCAGAGGAAACCTTCCTGGAAACCTATCGTCGTCTCGGCATGGAGCCCTTCAAGACCGCGCTCTATCCTGAGGCCCAGAAAAAGGTGGCATAGCCCCATGGTGAACCTAGAACCCGACAGCTTTGAGCCAGACAGACCCGCTGCGACACAGAGCGCGCTGATTGACAAGGTGGCAGGGCTGAATGCCCGCTACCGGCATCATTCGGCCACGGCGGTGATGCAGGGCGCGCTGCAGGATGCCGGCCATATCGCGCTGGTCTCCAGCTTTGGCGCGGAATCGGTTGTGCTTTTGCATATGGCCGCCGTCATCGACCCGATGGTGCCGGTGCTGTTTGTCGATACCGAACTGTTGTTCACCGAAACGCTGGTCTACCAGCAAGAGGTGAGCGAACGTCTGGGGCTGCGTAATGTGCAGATCGTCAAGGCAGCGGATATCGCAGCCAAGGACCCCTATGGCGCGCTGCGCTTCTCTGACACCGATGCCTGCTGCGCCCTGCGCAAGACCGCGCCGCTACAGGCGGCGTTGGACGGGTTCGACGGCTGGATCACCGGGCGCAAACGCTTTCAGGCCGGCAGCCGCGCTGCGCTTGATTTCTTCGAGGTGGAAACCACCGAAACCGGATCAACCGGGCGCATCAAGATCAACCCGCTGGCCCATTGGGCACCGCAGGATGTGCGCGCCTATATGGACGAAAACCGCCTGCCGCGTCACCCGCTGGTGGCCAAGGGCTATCCGTCGATCGGCTGCGCGCCCTGCACCTCGCCCGTTGCAGCAGGCGAAGATCCCCGCGCCGGACGCTGGCGCGACCAGACCAAGGAAGAATGCGGCATCCACATTGTGAATGGCCAATTCATCCGCACAGGAGCATGAATGATATGACTGTAATCGTGACTGACGCGGGCTTTGGCCCCGAAACCTGGACCAAGGGCTTTGAAGGCGAAAACGCCCTTGATCTGACCTCTGATGCGGATCCCTCGGCACTGGTGAATGTGACCCAAGGGGTGGAAATCATCCGCATTGATTTCCCCAGCTTTGCCGATGGCCGGGGCTTTACCCTGGCGCGACAGCTGCGCCTCATGGGCTATGGCGGGCGTCTGCGTGCCCATGGACACGTGCTGGCGGATCAATATGCCATGGCGCGCCGCTGTGGGTTCGACGAGGTGGAAATCAGCGATGAGCTTGCCGCCCGGCAACCCCAGGATCAATGGCTTGCCCGCGCCAAGTGGAACGCCCATAATTATCAGGCCCGCCTGCGTGGCAGCTCTGCTGCCAGCTAAAGCCAGCGCCACCAGATCCGACAGGACGGCCCCAATGTGCAAGCCCAGTGGAACTGACGCTGCGGGTTTGCTACATTCCGGGGCTTCCCCTGACCTACATCAAAGATTAATCAGAGGTGCCGGTGATACCACTGGCAGAGCAACCGATGAATGAGATTACACCTGTGACAGATTCTGCGACCCAGCCCGCGCCCGCGCCTGTAAAGGCCGCCCCTGCCCTGCCCGATGCCCAGACTGTAACAGAGGTCAAGCATTGGACAGACAAGCTGTTTTCCTTCCGGGTGACCCGGCCCGCCTCTTTGCGTTTTCGCTCGGGCGAGTTTGTGATGATCGGGCTGATGAACGACCCCGACCCCAAAACCGGCAAGGTAAAGCCGCTGCTGCGTGCCTATTCCATTGCTTCGCCCAGCTGGGACGAAGAAATGGAGTTCTATTCCATCAAGGTCGAAGACGGCCCCCTGACCTCACGACTGCAGCATATTCAGCCCGGCGATGAAATCATCCTGCGCCCAAAACCCGTTGGCACTCTGGTGCATGACGCGCTGATCCCCGGCAAGCGGATCTGGTTTTTTGCCACTGGCACCGGCTTTGCGCCCTTTGCCTCGCTGCTGCGCGAACCCCAAACTTATGAAGACTACGATGAGGTCATCATCACCCACACCTGCCGCACCGCCGGTGAGCTGACCTATGGCGCCGAGCTGATCGAGGGGCTGAAGGACGACGAGCTGCTCAATGAGGTGATCGGTGAAGGCTTCTGGAAAAAGATCAAATACTACCCCACAACCACCCGCGAAGAGAGCCCGAAGATGGGCCGTATCACCGATCTGATCAACTCTGGCGAGGCCTATAAGGATCTTGGCGTCACCCCGCTGTGCCCCGATAACGACCGGGCAATGATCTGCGGCAACCTGGCCTTCAACCTGGAACTCAAAGCCATGCTGGAAGCAGCCGGGCTGGAAGAAGGTGCCAATTCCAAACCTGCGCAATATGTCGTCGAGAAAGCCTTTCTGGACTGATCTCCACACCAGGATCCCCTGCAGGCCATACCCTCGGGAATACCCCCTGGCATCGGCCAAAGCAGAACGCGCCCCATGCAAAAAGGGCAGCCTCGAAATTGAGGCTGCCCTTTTTTATGTCCGACTGTAACAGGCAGGCCAGTCAAACCAGTCAGGCCTGATAGAACGGGACCAACCCGACCAGCAAGATAGGCTGGCCAGATCGGAACAGGGCCGCTCTCAGAGCCCCAGCGCAGTCTTGATTTGGCTCAGCACCCCTGCCAGCAGCTCTGGGCTGTCCTTGGCCTGGGTAACAGCGCTGCTCAGCACCGATTTCGTGGCGGCATCCAGATCGGACTCTTCGATCATCGCCATCACCTTCTCATGGTCGAACCCGTCCAGGCTCAGATACTGCGCCATACCTTCGGTCGTGGCGCTGGCGCCCTCACCGGCAGCTGTCACCGCCTGCGAAACCGCCTCGGCGGTGGCATTTGCCGCGTCGCTTACCTCGTCAGTTGCACCCTCTACCACCTCGGCCGCAACCTCGCCTGCCTCTGTGGCAGCCCCTGCAACCGCTTCTGCAGCATTCTCGCCACCTTCGACGGCGGCGCTCACCGCTTCATTGGCCGCTGCGCCGGCCTCGCTCGCGACCTCACCAACCTCTTCGGCGACAGCATCAGCGGCTTCGCTTGCCGCCTCGTTGGCTGTCTCGACGGCCTCTTCCACTGCGGTGGTCACCTCCTCAACGCGTTCCTCTGTCGATGGCTCTGCGGTGTTCTCTTCCTCGACGACGGCTTCTGGGGCCATCTCGACCACGCCCTTGACCACGGTTTCCGGCTGTTGGCTCTGGACGTAGAAATAGCCCCCTGCAGCAACCACACCCAAACCCAAAATAACAAAAATAGGCTTCATGACCCGTCTCCTTCTATTATACTGCATTCCACGCAGACTTGATGGCTGGCAGGTGCGCGTTTGTGCCGACCATCACAAGGGGGAATAACCCGCGCGCCACCTCATCAGCCAATGCCCGCCGACAGACTCACCCCGGAACGGGCGCGTTTCAGCCAGTTGCGCAATGGACAAAAAATCGCTTTGACATTGCCAATCCGGGGTCAATCCGGGTCCAAGCCCCGACCAATCGTCCCGAAACCAGATTTGCGACCGGCAAAAGCGACAATCCAGCAGGAATTCCACCCCGCTTGCTCTCGTTGCGGCTTGAAACCTTGCCGGGTTAGGTTTAGGTTTCGAGCTCGAAATTCGGCAACAATCAAAGGATCAAAGCCATAGCCCGCAGACCTCATAATGCGCCGCCGCAACGTGACACCGGCCCGCGCACGAACGAAAAAATTCGCGCCTCTGAGATTCGCCTGATTGGCGCTGATGGCGAAAATGTCGGGGTCGTGCACCCTGCCAAGGCTATGGACATGGCACATGAGGCCGGTCTTGATCTGGTTGAAATTTCGCCAAATGCAACGCCTCCGGTCTGTAAGATCATGGATTTCGGCAAGTTCAAATATGAACAGCAGAAACGCGAAAGCGAAGCCCGCAAAAAACAAAAGATCATTGAAGTCAAAGAGGTCAAATTTCGGCCCAATACCGACACCAATGACTACGAAGTCAAAATGCGTAACGTCTACAAATTCCTGGAAGCGGGCGACAAGGTGAAAATCACCCTGCGGTTCCGCGGCCGTGAAATGGCGCACCAGAACCTGGGCCGCCAGTTGCTGGAACGCGTCGCCGAAGATGTGAAAGACCTGGGCAAGGTTGAAAACATGCCCAAGATGGAAGGCCGCCAAATGGTCATGATGATCGGCCCGCTTCCACAGAAATAGCACCAAACCTCGTTTGGCTAGAAACGCTCCACCCCATCCGGGCTGGGGCGTTTTTTACATGGCCACCCCTAATACGGGCCTAGACAGGATTTCCCCGCCCAGGCCCCACTCTATTCTTGATGACACGCTCTAGGCAGCAGCGGCAACCGCGCGTTTGGTCAAAACCGCAATCAAATGGGCGCGGTAGGCCTTGGAGCCATGAATATCCGCCATCATACCCTCAGGTGCGACTGACAGCCCCTCCAGCGCATCGGCGCTGAAATTGCGGCTCAGCGCCGCCTCAGCCTCGCTCCAGCGAAATACCCCCTCCTCAGATGCCCCCGTCACCGCCACCCGCACAGCACCGGCGAATTTGGCGACAAAGACCCCCACCAGCGCAAAACGCGACGCAGGCTGCACAAACTTCTGATAGTTGGCCACTTCCGGCACCGGCAGGCGCACCTCGGTGACGATCTCGCCCTCCTCCAGTACTGTGGTGAAAAGCCCATCAAAAAAGTCATCCGCCGCAATCTCGCGCGCATTGGTGACAATCACCGCCCCACTGGCCAAAGCAGCAGCCGGATAGCAGGCCGCCGGATCGTTATTGGCAAGTGAGCCTCCGATGGTGCCGCGGTTGCGCACCGCAGGATCGCCGATCTTGCCCGCCAAAGCAGCCAGCGCCGGATAGGCCGCGGCCGCCTCAGACGCCACCACCCCATGCGGCGTTGCTCCGCCAATGCAGACAGTGCCAGCCTCCAGTCTGACCCCCTGCATCTCGGCGATACCACTTAATGAGACCAGCTTGGAGGGGCTGGCCAACCGCTGTTTTAGCGTCGGGATCAGAGTTTGACCGCCGCCCAGCGCCTGCGCCTCCTCTGCACCCAGCGCCGCCACTGCATCCGCAATACTGGTGGGTTTTTCGACCTCGAAATTATACATTTCGCATTTCCTTCCCAGAACCGGCTCGCCCGGCCCTTTCATCTTTCCCAAAATACCTCGGGGAGCGCGAGGGGCAGAGCCCCTCGCCCATCAAGCTGCTACCCCGCACTCAGCCATTCATCGCCGCCCAGACCCGCGCAGGGCTCAACGGCATGTCGATATGGGTGACATCCTTGCCCATCGATTGCAGCGCATCGACCACCGCATTGACCACCGCCGGCGGCGAGCCAATGGCCCCCGCCTCGCCGCAGCCCTTTACCCCCAGGGGGTTATGAGTGCAGGGCGTCTGACAGGAATGATCGACCTGATAGAACGGCAGGTCATCCGCCCGTGGCATGGCATAGTCCATGTATGACGCCGATAGCAGCTGCCCGTCCTCATTATAGACCGCCGCCTCCAGCAGCGCCTGACCAATGCCCTGGCCAATACCACCGTGAACTTGACCATCCACGATCATCGGGTTCACGATATTGCCAAAATCATCCGCCGCGGCAAAGCGTTCAATGCTCACCTTACCGGTCTCCGGATCCAGCTCTACCTCGCAGGCATAGGCCCCCGACGGATAGGTAAAATTCGCAGGATCATAAAAGGCGGTTTCTTCCAGCCCCGGCTCGATATCTTCCAGTGGATAGTTGTGCGGCACATAGGCCGCCAGGGTCACATCCCCCCAGGCAAGGGATTTATCCGTGCCCGCAACCGAAAACTGACCGTCTTTCAGCTCGATATCCGCATCCGAGGCTTCCAGGATATGCGCGGCGATTTTCTTGGCCTTGGCGATGATCTTTTCAGTGGCCCGCACCATGGCAGAGCCACCAACCGCCAGCGAGCGGGACCCATAGGTCCCCATGCCCATCGGGGTGTTGGCGGTGTCGCCATGCACAATTTCCACCATGCTTTCATCAATGCCGATCATCTCGGCAATCACCTGCGGGAAGGATGTCTCATGCCCCTGGCCATGACTATGAGACCCGGTCATCACCACCAGACCACCAGTGGCATTGACCCGCACGGTTGCGCTTTCATACAGGCCAGCCCGCGCGCCCAGCTGCCCGACAAGGTTACTTGGCGCGATGCCGCAGGCTTCGATATAGCAGTTCACGCCTAGGCCACGCACCCGGCCGCTGGCCTCGCTTTTGGCGCGACGCGCAGCAAAGCCGGAAAGATCGGCAATCTCTTCCAGCTTGTCCATGGTGGCGTTGTAATCGCCGGTGTCATATTCCACCGCCACCGGCGTGGCATAGGGGAATTCGGTGATAAAGTTCTGCCGCCGCAGGGCAATCGGATCAACACCCAGTTCGCGCGCAGCCTTGTCGATGACGCGCTCCAGCTGAAATGTCGCCTCGGGGCGGCCCGCGCCGCGATAGGCATCCACCGGCACCGTATTGGTAAAGACCGCCTTGACGTTCACATAGATCAGCGGCGTCTTGTAATTGCCGGCCATCAGGGTGCCATGCAGCCAGGTGGGAACCGACGGCGCAAAGGTCGACAGATAGGCCCCCATATTGGCATGGGTATCCGTGCGCAGCGCGGTAAAGTTGTTGTCGCTGTCCAGTGCCAGTTGAATGGTGGTCACATGATCGCGCCCATGCGCATCCGAAATAAAGGCCTCAGACCGCGAAGAGGTCCATTTCACCGCCCGATTCAGGGCCTTGGCGGCAAAGGTACAAAAGGCCTCTTCGGCGTAGTGAAAGATCTTGGTACCAAAGCCCCCCCCCACATCGGGCGCAATGACACGCAGCTTGTGCTCTGGGATGCCCAGAACAAAGGCCCCCATCAACAGCCGGATCACATGCGGGTTCTGCGAGGTCGTATAAAGCGTGCTGTCGCCAGTGGCGCGATTGAAATCCCCCAGCGCCACGCGCGGCTCCATCGGGTTGGCAATCAGCCGGTTGTTGACCAGCTCCAGCGTCGTCACATGCGCGGCCTTGGCAAAGGCCTCTTCCACTGCGGGCTTGTTTTCTTCAACAAAACCCCAGTCATAGCAGAGGTTCGAGGTCAGATCGTCATGCACCTTGGTGGCGCCCTCCTTGAGGGCGGCCTTCATGTCGATGACGGCGGGCAGTTCCTCGATATCCAGCATGATCGCTTCGGCGGCGTCGCGGGCCTGCTCAAGACTGTCGGCGACAACGGCGGCAATAGCATCCCCGACATAGCGCACCTTGCCCTGGGCCAGAACCGGATGGGCTGGCTCCTGCATGACTTCGCCATGCTTATCGGTGATCTGCCAGCCGCAGGGAATACCGCCCACGGATTCAAAATCGGCACCGGTAAAAATCTGCACCACTCCTGGCATCGCGGCGGCATCGCTGGTGTCAATGGAAACGATCCGGCCATGCGCCACATCCGAGCGCAGGAAATACACATAGGCTTGGCCGTTCAGGTTGATATCATCTGTGTAATTGCCCGTCCCGGTCAGGAACCGGACATCTTCGCGCCGTTTCGGGCTGGCGCCAATGCCGCTGTCAATTTGGTCACTATCTTTTGGCATATTCAAATCTCCTCCCTGGAGGGTGCATCCAATGGCGCACCTCTTGGTTATGCAGTTTGATCTTTGCGTCTTGATATCTACCAGGGCCACACCTCCCAATGGGGCCCAAGAGGGGGCGGCTTATTCCGCCGCGATGGCGGATACATCCTGACCGGAGGCAGCCATGATCGCCTTGACGATATTATGGTACCCGGTGCAACGGCAGATATTGCCTTCAAGATACTCGCGGATCTCTTGCTCGCTGGGTTTGGGATTTTCTTGCAGCAGCGCCGCCGTCGACATCACCATGCCGGGCGTACAGAACCCACATTGCAGCCCGTGATGATCCTGGAAAGCCTGCTGAATGATATTGAGCGTCCCATCCGCAGCGGCCTGGCCTTCGATGGTTGCCACTTCTGCGCCTTCAGCCTCAATGGCCAGCATGGTGCAGGATTTGACCGCAATACCATTCACATGGACCACACAGGCCCCGCATTGGCTGGTATCACAGCCGACATGCGTGCCGGTCAGGCCCAGTTCTTCGCGCAGGAACGAGGAGAGCAAGGTGCGGCCCTCCGCCTCGGCTTGCGCAGGCTTGCCGTTCACGGTCATTGAGACCTTGGTCATGTATTCCTCCCATTTTTGCTACTTTTGTTGGCTAAGGGAAGTTAAGCACGGGATTGCGTCTCCGCGAACCCCTTTTAAGCGCGCCATCACAAACAATCTTGCCGCTTGGCAAGCTTTTGCCTTCGCTTTCTGCGGTACTGCGCGCAGCATCCAGCCCGCGCCACCCCAAGCTCGACCCCGAGAAACGGCGGCTGAATTCGCCGTAAATTCAGTTAAATCAAAAGGTAACACCCACCTCTTAATTCAACCTTAGTCCAAACTACGCGGCATGGGCCGGGTGGGGATCTCCTTTAGCAGGCCGCCGACACCCATCGCGGCAATATCGGCACTGCCCACCCGGCAACCACATAGAACCCGCTCCAGCACCCAATCCGCGCCATTCAGCGCCGGCGAGCGCGCGCAGCCCGGAAGGCCAATCACCGGCTTACCCTGCAATGCCCCGATAAACAGCAGGTTCCCAGGGTCCACAGGCATGCCAAAGCGGGTCACGCTGCCGCCGGCCCGGCGCAGTGCCTCTGGCGCCACATCCATTGGATCCGAGGTCGCAGACCCTGTGAGGATTAACAAGACCTCTCCTGGTGCCGCCGCCAAAGCCGCCGCCAGCTCCACCTCCTGGTGCGGCACCACCACCCGATCCGAAAGTTCCAGCCCCATGCGTTGCAATCGTCCCGCCATAGAGCGCCGCCCTTTGTCCGAAGGAATTTCTTGGCTGACGCTTGTCTCGATAAGGCTAGCCGAGGTAAAGACCGGCGGCAAAACACGCAGCGCGCCCGCCGCGCCTGCTCCGGCCTGCTTCACCGTCTCGGCCCCGACCCCATAGGAAATGATCTTGATGGTGGCAATCATACCATCCGCATCAACCCGGTGATAATCCGGCACCGTGGCGATGGTGATCATCGGATCAACCGCATTCACCGCCTCAAGTGCTGCTGGGTTCAGCTTGACAAGACCGGCAGCCAAGGCATAAAGGTTCACCCGGCCCGCACCAGCGCCAGAGATGCGAAGACCCAGGCCCGCCGCATCCGGCACCAGGGCCTGCGCCAGCGCCAGGGCAGCCGCATCTTCGTGCAGATCGCCTGCTTCCAGCCGGGCAACCGTGATCTGCGCATGACCCGCAGCCGCCAGATCCGCCAGATGCTGCGCCGTAAGACGGGTTCCCTTGGCAATCCGGTAGCGCAGCGCGTTTTCATAGGGGGGCTGGCCCGCCTGCATCGAATGCGCCAGGATCGCGCCTTCGGCCTTTGCGACAGGGACGGTGCCGAACTTCATTTGGCCCGACCGCGCAACACGGCAGTCATTTCCGCCAGGATAGAAACGGCGATCTCGGCCGGGCCTGCCGCGCCGATATCCAAACCGACGGGGCCATGAATACGGGTGATGTCCTGCGCCGCAAAGCCCGCAGCCTGCATCCGCTCTGCCCGGCTGGCCTGGGTGCGTTTGGACCCCAACGCACCAATATAAAAACAGCGCTGCTGCAGCCCCGCCACCAACGCGGGATCATCCAGTTTGGGGTCATGGGTCAGCAAGACCAGCGCGGTGCGCGCATCCAGCCCCAGCTTGGCAACCGCCTCATCCGGCCAATCCTCCAGCAGGGTCACACCGGGAAAACGCGCAGGCGTGGCAAAGGCCGCGCGGGGATCAATCACCACCGGATCATAGCCCGCCAGCATCGCCATCGGCACCAGCGCCTGGGCAATATGCACCGCCCCCACCACGACCAGCCGCAGCGGCGGGTTGTGCACTGCCACAAAGGTCTCTCCGTCGTCTTCGACCCCGGAGCGGTCCAGTCGCATCCGCTCGGGGTAGGCATCGCGCAGCACCGCGCCAATCCCCGTGGTCAGGTTCACCTCATAGGCCACCTGGTCGCGCGCCGTCTGCGCCGCCACCAGATCCGCCAGCAGGGCGACGGGCATGGAACCACCCACAGGTTCAACCAGAATGCGAATGGTGCCACCACAGGCCAGCCCAACGGCAAAGGCATCGCCATCGCTGACGCCATATTCCAGCACCCGGTGCTTGCCATCCGCCAGCGCCTCTTGCGCTTCCAGCACCACGGCACCTTCAACACAGCCGCCAGAAACAGAGCCCTCGATCTCGCCATCACCGCTGACGACCAGCTGTGCCCCCACCCGACGCGGGGCCGATCCCCAGGTCTGCACCACGGTGGCCAGGGCCGCCCCCCGACCGGCGCGGTGCCACGCCAGCGCGGTTTGCGCCGCACTGGCTGCCAAGGGGGAAACGTCGGCAGAGACGGGCGGGCTGTCACTAGTCTGGGTCATCTATCCTCCGGTCGGGCAGATCCTGCCCGCTTGGATACCAGCTTTGCGCGTCATCTTTGCAGTTTCAAGCCGCAAATCCGGACGCACGGCCCTACCCTGGCAAAACACGGCCCTACCCTGGCAAAAGATGTACGCGGCGACCACCAGCGGCGCGGAGCCCGCGCGTCACAAATCGCGCAGCAAGCGGGCTTTTTCGCCGCTCTCCTCGGGGCGCGAAATCACCTCTGCAAGATCCTGCAACGCGGCAATGGAATGGCCGGCCCGAAAGCTATCGACATAGGGTAACATGGCCCTAATGCCCTGCGCCTTGGCGGCAAACCCATCCCAGCGCAATAGCGGGTTCAGCCAAATCAGACGCCGCGCCGAAAGCTGCAGGCGCTGCATTTCCCGTTCCAGCGCCGCCGGGTCATCGCGATCAAGCCCATCGGTGATCAGCAGCACCACAGCGCCCTGCCCCATGACCCGGCGTGACCAGTCCCGGTTGAAGTCATGCAGGCAGGCACCAATCCGGGTGCCGCCCTCCCAGTCTTGCGCTTCGGCGCCTGCTGCGGCAAGGGCGGCATCGACATCGCGGGTGGCCAAATGGCGGGTGATATTGGTCAGCCGGGTGCCAAAGGTAAAGCCATGCACCCGGGCCCAGCCCGCCCCCTTGGCATTGCTGACCGTATGCAGGAAATGCAGCACGATACGGCTGTATTGGCTCATCGATCCGGAAATATCGCAGATCACCACCAGATTGGGCCAGCGGGTGCGGTGCTTGGCGCGGGCAATGAACTGGATATCGCCCCCGCGGCGGGCCGCTTCGCGGAAGGTGCGACGCCAATCCGGCCTGCTGCCCCGCTGTGCCGCCATCAGGCGACGCGACTGAAGCGGCGATACCGGCAGTTTCAACTGCGCCAGAATACGCTTGGCCTGCGCCACCTCGTCGGTGCTCATCTGTTCAAAATCCAGGCTGCGCAACCGTTCCTCGGCCGAGATGGTCAAGCTGGCATCCACCTCGATCTCGGTGCCCTCATCCTCAGGGGGATCGGGGGCATCAAGCTGCGGATTGGCCCCGTCCAGCAGGGCTTCGGCGGCGCGTTTTTCACCAGGCTTTGCCGCCTGTTCCTCTTGCACGCCGCGGATGGCAGGCAACAGCGCGGCCATCATCCGTTCCAGAAAACGCGGATCGCGCCAATACAGCCGAAAGACCTGGGCAAAGATCACCCGGTGTTCGGGTTTGGAGACAAAACAGGCATGCAGCGCCCAGTAGAAATCCTGCCGCGAAGTAAAGCCCGCCGCCGCCACCGCTGCCACCGCATCAATCACCCGCCCCGGCCCGATCGGCAGCCCTGCCTTGCGCAGGGCACGGGCAAAATGGGTGATATTCTGCGCCAGCCTGGGATTATCCGGCAGGGTGAGATCCGGCAATTCAACCATCAGCCAGCGTCCAGACTAGCCCGCGCCTGATCCAGAATGCGCTTGGCCTCGCCCCCCTGCACCTTAGAGATATCATCCTGATATTTCAGGATCGCCCCCAGGGTATCCGCAATCACCGCAGGCGACAGGTCAATGACATCCAGTGCCAGCAGACAATTGGCCCAGTCGATGGTTTCGGCAACGCCGGGCTTCTTGAACAGATCCTCTGTGCGCAGGCTCTGCACAAAGGCCACCACCTCCCGGCTGAGCTGCGCCGCCAAGGTCGGCGCGCGTGCATTCAAGATCTCTACCTCGCGGTCAAAATCGGGATAATCCACCCAATGATACAGGCAACGGCGTTTTAATGCGTCGTGCACCTCGCGGGTTCGGTTGGAGGTCAGAACCACGATGGGCGGCACCGGTGCCTTGATGGTGCCCAGTTCGGGGATAGTGACCTGAAAATCCGACAGCGCCTCAAGCAGAAAGGCCTCAAAGGGTTCATCGGTCCGGTCAAGTTCATCAATCAACAGCACCGGCGGGCCGTTCTCATCCGGGCGCATCGCCTCAAGCAGCGGCCGCTCGATCAGAAATTCATCCGAGAACAGCTCTCCTTGCAGGGTTGCGCGATCAGCGCCGCCTGCTGCTTCGGCAGTGCGAATGGCCACCATCTGGGCGGCAAAGTTCCATTCATAAACCGCCGAGGAAGCATCAAGCCCTTCGTAGCATTGCAGCCGGATCAGCCGCCGCCCAAAGGCCGCCGCCAGCGCCTTGGCGATTTCGGTCTTGCCCACCCCGGCTTCGCCCTCAAGAAACAGCGGGCGACCCAGTTTCAGCGATAGAAACACCACCACCGCCAGGGCGCGATCACAGACATAGCCCTGTTCGCCCAGCGCAGTCTGCACCTGCTCAATTGTCGCGGCCTGCATCATTCGTGGCATCCTTCCTTGGGCTGTTTGCCGGGGTCTCGTTACCGGGGGCTCTTTGGGTTTCAACCAAGAGGCCACGGGCATGGCACCGGGTCAAGCCACAGCGCCGCCGCAACTGCGGCACGGAGCAAGGACCCGGCCCCGGCGCAACACTCTTGCAACAGCACCGGCCAGAGTAAAGACGCCAAGGCCCGCAACGATTGACCCAGAGGGGCGGCAATGCAAAGCTGCCGCCAATAAGAACACGCGCCCGACAAACCGGGGCATAGAGGCAGACAGGTCGATGCACCGAACATCCAGCTCCAGGCCTTCAGGTTCCGGGCCACACAGTTCGTTCGGGGGCTGCGGGGGGCTTGCGCTTGGCAGCCCTGACGCTGCCTCGGGAAATCCCTCGCGCTGCGGTCTGCACCGCATGAAAGGGGATGTGACATGCGTATCACTGCAGTAACCTGCGTCAAGAACGAGGGCCCGTTCCTGCTGGAATGGATCGCCTATAACAGGCTGATCGGCGTCACAGATTTTCTTTTCTATTCAAACGACTGCACCGATGGTACGGCGGAATTGCTCGATGCCTTGGCGGCGCGTGGCCTGCTGACCCATCTGCCCAATCCAGCGCAGGGGCGCAACTACCAGATGGAAGCGCTGAAAGATGCCGCCCATCAGCCGCTGGTACAGGAGGCCGATTGGGTCTGGATCGCAGATGTGGATGAATTTCTCAATATACACACCGGGGATCATAGCATTCCCGCCCTGATCACGGCCTGTGGCAACCCCGGTGCAATTTCCGTCAGCTTTCAGTTCTTTGCCAACGACGGGATAGAGGCATTTGTTGATGAGCCGGTGATCGCACAGTTCAGCCGCTCTCATAATCCCGATATCTGGTGTGCCGAAACCGCAATTGAAGTCAAAACCCTGGTGCGTCAGGATTTTCCGCTGAAATACTACGGCGCGCACCGGCCTTTCTTCAAGAAAGGCCTGCCACCCCGCAAGTTCCCCCACTGGTGCGATGGATCCGGGCGCGATGTGCCAGCCAAGTTTCTGGTGGCGGACAATCCCCGCCGCATCCGTAAATTCCCCGCCAAGGGCAGCCGCGATCTGGCCACTCTCAACCACTATGCGCTGCGCTCGCTTGACAGCTACCTGGTCAAGAATGACCGCGGCGATGTCAACCGCGAGCACCGCGCCTTTGACGACAGCTATTGGCGCGAACGCAATGACCCCGCCTATGAGGATCGCTCTATCCTGCGCTATCTGCCCGATCTGCAAGAGGCGCTGAAGGCGCTGAAATCGGACCCCGAAATCGCCGCGCTGCACGAGATCTGCCTGCAGCGGCACCGGGACAGGCGCGATCAGCTGTTGGCCCAGCCAGATTATCAGCAGATGCGTCAGCAACTCTTGACCGCCCCGACCCTGCCACCGCAGGAAGAGGCCTTGCTGACCGATCTGGGCCTGTTGCCCGCGCAGGGATCCTGAGGCGCGCCATGGTTCTGAAAGTCATCAACCTCGGCCTGCCGAAATCCGGCACCACGACCCTGAACCGGGCGCTGTCGCGGGCGGGGTATCATGTCGCCGATCATCGCCTGAAAGAGCGCGAGGAAGACCGCCCCGGCAAGCGCCGCGTCTTTGTCGGCTCGCTGCTCTACAAGGGGCTCTATGAGGTCGGCGACCCGATGGCCTATATGCAGGAGTATGACGCGGTCAGCGAGATCAGCTTTATTCATGGCAAATTCTCGATCTGGCCGCAGTTTGATTTTGCCATGATCAAGGTGTTGCAAGATCTATACCCAGAAGCGCGTTTCATCGCCACCAGGCGCGATGCTGCAAGCCATTCAAAATCAATCATGGCCTGGAACAATCTTGGCACGACCCGGTTGCCCGCGAGCACGGTTCCGGGGCTGCCGATTGGCTATGGCAAAACCGCCGATCAACAGATGCGGTGGATTGATGGCCACTACGAAGCGCTGGCCCATTGGTTTCGCGATGATCCCAGGTATCTGGAGCTCGACATCGCCAACCCGGATGCCCAGGCCCAGGTCAGCCGCCACCTGAACCGCGACCTGCCCTGGTGGGGCAAGGCCAATGTCAACAAAAAGGCACAGGATAGCTGATGCGGATCTATCTACATATCGGGCTGGAACAGACTGGCGCGGATCATCTGCAACGCATCATGGCCGACAAGCGGTCCCAATTGCAGGCCAAGGGCACCCTGTTTCCCCGCGCCCCCGGTTCCAGCAACCATACGCGCCTGTTCATGGCGGTCACCGATGCAGATCATATTGACCCCCTGCGCTACAATCGCGGCTTTATCACGACGGAAAAGCAGGCACGCCTGCGCGAGAAGCTGATCGAAGATCTGCACCGAGAAGTGGACAAGGCCAAGCCAGACAGGCTGATCCTGTCGGCCTCGCAGCTGGGGGCAAAACTGCACCGCAAAAGCGAGCTGGAACGGTTGAAAGCCCTGCTGACGCCGCTGTCGGATGATATCAGGATCGTCGCCCATATTGATAGTCCCGCCTGCGCACTGGTACATCACTACGGCACCCAGATCCTGGAGGGACGCGACCGCACGCTGGACCAGGAGCTGGCGCTGATCGCCAGGCTGGCGCAGGAGCAGGACATGGGCTGGTGGCAGGCCGCGCTGACCACTCTGCCACAGCCAGACCCGCAGGCCGGGCAGTTTGAAGAAACCCAAGCCGCGCCTTTCTGGCTCGACTACACGGCTTTGCAACAGCACTGGGAGGCCACATTTGGCACCGGCGCCGTGTCGTTTCGCCCCTTTGCCCCCGCAAGCATCTATGGCACCGAGGCCCCCAGTGAGATCTGCGCCGCCTTTGGCATTGACGGGCAGATTGGGCGCAGCCCAGAGGCCAAGGTGCCGCAACAGCCCTCTGCCGCCCAGCTGGCGCGCAGTCGGCAGCTCAATACCTTGCTGTTGCAGCTGCTGGCCCAGCGCAAAATGATCCTGCCGCGTCCGCTCTGGCGCAGTTTTCTGAACGAGATCGCCATCGAAGGTGAGCCGATCGATCCCGCCAGCCTTGCCGCAGTCTCACAGTATTTTTCGGCTGCCAATCAAGCCCTTGCGCGCCAGCACCCGGCGCTGCTGGCCGTTGACTTCGGGGTCATTTCCGCCAAGACCAAGCCCAGCCCCCCTTGGCAAGAGGCCGCGACGACACGCGGATATCGCGCCTCGCAGTACCTGCTGACCTTCATGCGCCGCATCACCAAGGCCACCAAGGAAGAAAGACGCGGCAAGGCGGCCGATTTGCAGGATCTGGACCAGGCCGAAACACCCCAGCGCCCCCGGCCCAGCAAAGACGCCCTGGCCGTGATGCCCCCGCTGGCGGTGGAAAACTTCGACATGCTACAAAGCTCTGCGTTCAAGCCACACAACATGCTGGGTCAAAAGGGCGAAGACCAGCCTCAATCACCATATCGCGAAGTACCGCTCCGGCAGCTGACACCGGGGTCCAGCGGCAATGTCATTGTCGGCTGCATGAAAAACGAAGCCCCCTATATCCTGGAATGGATCGCCTATCACCGCGGCATCGGGGTTGATAACTTTCTCATCTACACCAATGGCTGCGAAGATGGCACCAGCGAACTGCTGGACCGCCTACAGGATCTGGGTATCGTGCAGCATCGGAACAATGACAACTGGAAGGGCAACTCGCCGCAGCAACATGCGCTGAACCAATCCTTGAAAGAGCCGCTGATCCGCGATTCGGAATGGGTGATCCATATTGATGTGGATGAATTCATCAATGTGCGCTGTGGCAATGGCACGCTGCAGGATCTGTTCGATCAGGTGCCGGACGCCAGCAATATCGCCATGACCTGGCGACTGTTTGGTTCAAACGGGGTGGACCGCCTGCATGACAGGTTCGTCATTGGCCAGTTTGACGCCTGCGCACCGAAATATTGCCCCAAACCGCATACAGTCTGGGGCTTTAAGACCATGTTCAAGAACATTGGCGCCTATCAAAAGATCAGCTGCCACCGCCCCAACAAACTGACAGCGCCCCTGCGCGATCAGGTGAAATGGGTCAATGGGTCGGGCCGCGACATGACGCGGGAAGCCATTGACAATGGCTGGCGCAACTCGCGCAAATCCATCGGCTATGATCTGGTCCAGCTGAACCACTATGCGCTGCGCTCAGCCGAGAGCTTTCTGGTCAAACGCCAGCGCGGGCGCGCCCTGCATGTGGATCGCTCTATCGGGATCAACTACTGGATCCGTATGGACTGGAACGATCACCGCGATATCACTATCCAGCGCAACCTGCCGCGGTTGCAGGCTGAATATGATCGCCTTCTAAAGGACAAGGCGCTGCGCAACTGGCACCAAAAGGGGCTGGACTGGCACCGCGCCAAGGCCGATGAATTGCATGACATGGCCGAATTTGAAGACCTGTTTCAACAGGCGCTGCGCCTCAAACTGACCGCAACCGAACGCGTCGCCTATGCGCTGGCGCTTGATCTGGAGAGCTAAGACATGAGCGAGACGCCCGCCGCCCCCCAGGCAAATACAGCAGGGGCCATCCCGTCTGATGTGGCAAAGCCGCAAAAGATCCTGAAATGCCGTGGTATGCGCTTTCCGTTGGACCGCAACGTCCTGCCGCCGCGCATCCGCACCTTGCTGCGCAACGATGCCTATGAGGCCAAAGAGGCAACCGCTGCCAAAAAACTGATAAAGCCGCAGGATGTGGTGATGGAGTTGGGGGCCGGCATTGGCTTTATGTCCACCCTTGTGGCCACCCAGACCCCAGCCAAATCGGTCCACTCCTACGAGGCCAACCCGCAGCTTTTGCCCTATATTGCCCAGGTGCATGCGCTCAACAAGGTGACCAACGCCCATGTCACCCATGCGGTTCTGGGTGAGCGCGACGGCACCGCGCCCTTTTATATCCGCAAGAATTTTCTGGCCTCCTCTCTGGATCCAATGGAAGACAGCGCAGACTGCACCAAGGTCGATGTGCCAACCCGTGACGTCAACGCGGTGATCCGCGATCTTTCCCCCACAGTGCTGATCTGCGACATCGAGGGGGCCGAGGCGGATCTATTGCCCAAGATGGATCTGACCGGGCTGCGGGCAGTCGTCATCGAAACCCACCCGCAATGGATCGGCAAGATCGGCATGCAAAAGGTGTTTCGCTGCCTGGATGCGGCTGGTCTGGTGTTTTTTCCGCGCTGGTCCCACGGCAAGGTCGCCGTGTTCCGCTCTGATTGGTAAGATATGCGCTGCCTCGCCATCCTGACTGTTCGCAACGAAGGCGCTTTTCTCTTGGAATGGCTGGCGCATCACCGGGCTGTGGGCTTCACGGATTTCCTGGTGTTTTCCAATGATTGCCAGGATGGCACCGATGCCATGCTGGACCGCCTAGAGGCGCTTGGCCAGCTGACCCACCTGCGCAATGATGGTCCCTATGGCAAGGGCGGCATCCAGTTCACCGCAATGAAACGTGCCGATACCCACCCCCTGGTGCAACAGGCCGACTGGATCCTGGCGCTGGATGTCGATGAATTTGTCAATATCAAGACCGGCGACGGCACCCTGACAGACCTGCTGACCGCCCTGCCCGAAGCCGATGCAATCACCCTGACCTGGCGATTGTTTGGCAATAATGATGTGCTGCGCTTTGAAGACACCCCCGTAAGCGCGCAGTTCTGCCGCTGCGCCCCAGAGGTGATCCACTGGCCCTGGCGCGCCTCGATGTTCAAGACGCTGTATCGCAACGATGGCACCTATCAAAAAATTGGCATCCACCGCCCCCGGTCGGTCAAGGATCCGCAACAGCTGGACCAGTTCCGCTGGTTCGATTGCTGCGGGCGCGAACTGGGGGAAGCCTTCAAATCCCGGCGTCTGTTCTCCAACTTTGGTCGCCCCAACTATGACCTGGCCCAGTTGAACCACTACCCCTTGGGCGCAATGGAAAGCTACGTCCTGAAGGCCGCGCGCGGACGGGCCGTTCATACGCAGGACATGCTGGGGGTCGACTATTGGGTCGAGCGCAATTTCAACACCGAAACAGATCACTCGATCGAACGCTACGCCAGCGCCCGCCGCAGCCTGGAAAAGACCCTCTTGCAGGATCCTGCGCTGGCAGATCTGCGCAAAAAATCAGTGGCCTGGCGGCACGAACACTTTCGCGTGCTGATGCAGCAAGAACCCTATCGGGCGCTGTTCGCCCGTCTGCTGATGACGCCCCCTTCGCGCCCTATAAATGCCGTCACCGCCAAGACACTGACCAAATTCGCCAATATGGGCCGTGCCGCACAAAGCTCTGCCAAGGATGCGCCCTGACGGGCCGCCGGACTGCGCCCAGACGCGCAGGCAAAACTCCCACTCAGCCCCCCCCCTCTCGCTCTGCTCGCGCCCGCAAACTGGGCAGGAGTCAGCAAAGCGACTAGAGTTTTTCCTAATTTGGCCGCATTCCGGGCCTAAATCTTATAGATATCCACCGCTGCTGCGGCCTGAGTAAGGGATTTTGGCGATGCAAGAGAACCTTGAGATCTTGAATGAAGACCTGTCAGGTCTGAAACCCGCCCAGTGGCAGGACCGCCTTGCTACCCTCACCGAAGAACTGGGCATGTTCCAGCCCTTGGGGGAAAAACACTGCGCCACCTTTCTGGATCAGGGCGATACCCTGCTGGTCACCTTTGAAACCCAAGAGGGCCTGCACAACCTCTCCCCTCTGGCCCAGCCGCTTGGCTTTGACATGGTCAAACAAGAAGGCTGGTCGCATCTTGGCCTTATTTCCAAGGGTGACACCTGGTTCCGCGACCCGCAGGTCTTTGGCTTTATTGACCAGCTGATCGACGATGGTTTCTTTGAAGAATTTGACAAGGTGATCTTTTACGGCGCAGGCCCCTGTGGCTATGCGGCCGCGGCCTTTTCCGTGGCGTCCCCCGGCGCAACCGTGGTGGCAATCCAGCCCCAGGCCACCTTGGACCCGCGCCTAACGGAATGGGATGATCGCTTCGTCGAAATGCGCCGTACCTCCTTTAGTGATCGCTATGGCTTTGCCCCCGATATGCTGGATGGGGCCAAAGAGGCCTTTGTCTTTTATGACCCCTACGAACGGTTGGACGCCATGCATGCGGCGCTGTTCCACCGCCCCTGCGTTACCCGCCTGCGGGTGCCCAACCTTGGCGCGGCCGTACAGACGCGAATGGTAAAAATGGGCCTCCTGAACCAGATCCTGCAGCTGGCAGCCGACGGAAGGTTTGATTACATGGCATTTGCCCGGCTGTTCCGGGCACGGCGCGATGATTCCTCTTACCTGCGGGCCTTGATGGGGCGGCTTGACCAATTGGACCGCCCCTATCTGCAAACCCTCTTGTGCCGCAATGTTCTGGGGCGGCTCAGCGCCCCGCGCTTTCGTCGCCGCCTGAACACTCTGGAACAACGCGCCGCCGAGGGCGAATTCAAACTGCCCTCCTCGCTGTAGCCACCGGGGCAAAACTGCCTTTTCCAGCCCCATAGACGGGACCGGCGTCTTTTCCTTTCTGCCAAGCTATGCTAACGCGACGCCATGACCCAGCCCCCGCTTCAGACGCTCACCCTGACCCGCCCCGACGACTGGCATCTGCACCTGCGCGACGGCGCGATGCTGCAGGCCGTCTTGCCAGAAACCGCCCGCGATTTTGGCCGCGCCATCATCATGCCCAACCTGGTGCCGCCCGTGGTCACCGGCGCGCAAGCAAGCGCCTACCGCGACCGCATTATGGCGGCCCTGCCTGATGGCATGGATTTCACCCCCCTGATGACGCTTTACCTGACCGAAGACACCGATCCCGCAGATGTTGCCGCCGCCCATGCCTCTGGCCTGGTAAAGGCCGTCAAACTCTACCCTGCCGGGGCCACGACAAATTCCAGCAGCGGCGTCAGCAACTTTGACAAGGTGCGACCTGTGCTGGACAAAATGGCCGAGATCGGCCTGCCGCTCTGCGTGCATGGCGAAGTCACCGACGCCGAGATCGACATCTTCGACCGCGAAGCCGTCTTTATTGACCGTGTGCTGGACCCCATCCGCAAGGCAACACCGGGACTGAAAGTGGTGATGGAACATATCACCACCCGCGACGGCGTCGACTATGTGAAATCCAATGCCCGCGACCTTGGTGCAACGATCACCACCCACCACCTGATCATCAACCGCAACCACCTGCTGGTGGGCGGGATCAAGCCGCATTACTATTGCCTGCCCGTGGCCAAACGCGAAGAGCACCGCCTGGCCCTGCGCGCCGCCGCAACCTCGGGGGATTCTCGCTTTTTCCTTGGCACCGATTCAGCCCCGCATACGGACCCCAATAAAGAAAGCGGCTGCGGCTGTGCCGGCTGTTTCACCGCCACCAATACCATGGCGCTGCTTGCGCATGTCTTTGACGAAGACGGTACCCTGGATCAGTTGCAGCACTTTGCCAGCAAGAACGGCCCCGCCTTTTACGGACTACCCGAAAACCAAACGACCCTCACCCTGGTAAAGTCCGACCAGCCCAGCCAGTTCCCCGCCAAAATCAACAGCGATGACGGCCCCGTCACCGTCTTTGATCCCGGCTTCCCGGTCTTCTGGTCCGTTGCCTGACCCGCGCCCGCCCGAGCGCCCCCAAAGGGATCAGGCACCCGGTTTCATCTTACCCTAAATACCTCCGCCGGAGGCTCCTGCCCGCGCCACGGGTCCCCAAGTTCCCAAAGGATACGCCATGATCCCAACTGCCTACCCCACCCGTGAAGAGATCGCTCGCCTGTCGGCGCGCATGCTGCTGGAAATCGGCGCGGTGAACTTCAACACCGACACGCCCTATATCCTGGCCTCTGGTCTGCCCTCGCCCAGCTATATCGACTGCCGCAAGCTCATTTCCTACCCACGGATTCGCGCCACCTTGATGGATTTCATGACCGTGACGGTCATGCGCAACGCAGGTTTCGAAGCCTTTGATAATATTGCTGGCGGCGAAACTGCCGGCATTCCCTTCTCTGCTCTGGTGGCCGAGCGCATGGCCCTGCCAATGACCTATGTGCGCAAAAAGCCCAAAGGCTATGGCCGGAATGCCCGGATCGAAGGCGTGATGTCAGAGGGCCAGCGGGTTCTGCTGGTGGAAGACATGACAACCGATGGCGGCTCCAAGCTGTCCTTTGTCGATGCCATCCGCGAAACCGGTGCCAGCTGTGGCCACACCGCGGTGATCTTCTACTATGATATCTTCCCGGAAACCACAAAACGCCTGGGCGACCATGGGGTAGAACTGCATTACCTGTGCACCTGGTGGGATGTACTGGCCGAAGCCAAGGCGCAAGAAGCCTTTGATCCGGCAACCCTGGATGAAGTGGAAAACTTCCTGCGTGACCCGCGCGCCTGGCAAGAGGCCAATAAGCCCGGCTAACACGGCCCCTTGCCACACCGACCAAGGCCGCCTGACAGCATGGGCGGCCTTTTGTGGTCTTGGGTTTCAGGCCTCATTCCAAAACGATCCCGCCCCAGGTTCGCGATCGGGTTCGCGATCGGGCCTCTTCACCATTTGCGCAGTTATCCACAGGCCCGCCGCGCTTACCCACAAGATTTCCCGATACCCAAACCGGACAGAAAACTCTATCACTGGCGCTAATAGCGAAGAGAGCAGCAATGAACGAAACCCCGCCCTATGACGGCGGTGCCCCCAGTGCGCCGATGCCCGATGAAATGCCTGATCACATCTCAAGCGAGATGCCAGAAGAGATGTCGCCCGACATGATCGCAGGCGCTGCTGATCCCGGTGCCGCCACAGGTGGCCAGGCCTTGGCCCCTCTGGGGCAAACGGGAATGGCCGTCGCCCTGGCCGCCAAACCCGCCGAAGCGGTTGAGCTCCCGCACTCGGTCGAGGCCGAACAGCAGCTTTTGGGCGCCATCCTGACCAATAATGACGTCTACGACCGGATTGCCTCGATCATCAATGCCAGCCATTTCTATGATCCGGTCCATACCCGCATCTATGAAATCGCGGCAGCGCGGATCTCCAAGAACGCGCTTGCCTCTCCCGTGACGCTCAAGGCCTTTATGGAAGACGATGAGGGGCTGAAAGAACTGGGCGGTCCGGCCTATCTGGCCAAGTTGGCGAGTTCCTCCATTTCTGCCTTTGCGGTGCGTGACTATGCGCAGATGATCTATGATCTGGCGATCCGACGCGAGTTGATCGCCCTGGGCCAGAGCATCTCTGACAAGGCGCGCCGGGTGGATGTGGCCTCTGAACCAAAGGAGCAGATCGTCGAGGCCGAGCAGTCGCTCTATCAGCTGGCAGAACAGGGCCAGACCGAAAGCGGCTTCAAATCTTTTCTGAAGGCGGTCACCGAAGCGGTCAATGTCACCAATGAAGCCTATCAGCGCGGCGGCGGCATGGCCGGGATTTCAACCGGGCTTGCCGATCTTGACAAGCAGCTTGGCGGGTTGCACCCCTCTGACTTGTTGATCCTGGCCGGGCGCCCCTCGATGGGGAAGACCTCGCTGGCGACCAATATCGCGTTCAATGTAGCCAAGGCCTATAAGAAAGGCACCAAACCAGACGGAAGCGAAGGCGCGATCGACGGTGGGGTGGTTGGCTTTTTCTCGCTCGAAATGTCGGCGGAACAGCTGGCGGGCCGGGTCCTGGCCGAAGCCTCGGAAATCAGTTCCCACAAGATTCGCCAGGGCGACATGACCGAAAGCGAATTCCGCCGCTTTGTCCAGGCTGCCAAGGATCTGGAAAGCTGCCCGCTGTTCATTGACGACACGCCTGCTCTGCCGATTTCGCAGCTGGCGGCGCGGGCGCGGCGGTTGAAACGAACCCATGGGCTGGACGTTCTGGTTATTGACTATCTGCAGCTCTGTCGTGGTATGGCCGAAAACCGGGTGAACGAAATTGCCGAAATCTCCATGGGGATGAAGGCCATCGCCAAGGAATTGCAGATCCCGGTGATCGCCCTGTCGCAGTTGTCGCGTCAGGTGGAAAACCGCGATGACAAACGCCCGCAGCTGTCGGACCTTCGGGAATCCGGGTCGATCGAACAGGATGCCGATGTGGTGATGTTTGTGTTCCGCGAAGAATACTACAAGGAACGCGAAAAACCAGGCGACCATGAGCTGGACAAGATGGAAGAATGGAAAACCGCGATGGAGCGACTGCACGCCAAGGCAGAAGTCATCGTCGGCAAGCAGCGTCACGGCCCCATCGGCACGGTTGAACTGTCATTCACCGCCGAATTCACCCGTTTTGGCAACCTGGCCAAGGCCTGGCAAAATGGCCCGCGTGAAGACGAATATTAAGCCCCCCGCCCCTGCCAGGCAATCTGAGCGGGGGCGCTTTCCTTTCCTGACCAGACCAGTCGACTTTTCTATCGGACATGCCATTGGTGGTGCCCTTGCTTTAAAGTGATGGATTTCACCGGGCGGCTTGACAAAACCACATTTGTAGTTTTATTCATACCCATGATGAAACATAGCTCCGCCGCCCAATCGCTTGCCGCACTTGGCCACGACGCCCGCCTGACAATCTTTCGGTTGCTGGTGCGGGCGGGTCACGATGGTCTCAACATTGGTGAGATCGGGCAGCACTTGGGAATGGCGGCATCCACGCTAGCCTATCACCTCAAGACGCTGGTGGACGCCGGACTGGTGACACAGGAACGACAGGGGCGGCAGATCGTCAACCGCGTTGATTTTGATGTCATGCATCAAACCGTGTCGTTCCTCACCTCGGAATGTTGTTCGGGGATAAAGCTGGCAAGCAAAGGGGCAGCCTGATGCCAAGCCCCGCTTTTCTACCGGCAAATACAACTACAAAATTAAGGATGTAGACATGACTGACCTCTCTCTCACTGTCCGATCCCGGACGATTGACGTACTCCACCGGCTCTGGACAAAGGAAAGGGTCTGGCTGATCTCGGCAGCAATTCTTGCGCTGTTGTTCATCTTTGCCACGCCCCTTGGTGTTACCACGGCAGGGTTCGTGGCGCAGAACCTTGCCAATGTCGCGCCTTTCCTCGCGCTTTCCGTCGGGATCGCGGCCTATGCGGGGGCAACGGGCGCTGACGGGCTGATCGCGCGGGCCTTTACCGGATCGCCCGTTGTCATGATTCTTATCGCTGCAGCGATCGGCGGGCTTTCACCGTTTTGTTCTTGCGGCGTTATCCCTCTGATCGCCGCGCTTCTGGCAATGGGTGTGCCGCTTTCGGCGGTCATGGCCTTCTGGCTGGCCTCACCGGTGATGGACCCTTCGATGTTCTTTCTGACCACCGGCGTGCTGGGTTTCGAGTTTGCAGTTGCAAAAACGCTGGCGGCGCTGGGGCTGGGGGTTCTTGGCGGTTTTACCGTTCACGTCCTGTCCCATGCGGGTGGCCTGTCCGATCCGCTGCGCGAGGGTGTCGGCAATGGTGGCTGCGGCGGAGCCAAGGTTCGCACGGTGCAGCCTGTCGTCTGGAAATTCTGGCGCGATGAAGCGCGTGTTGCAAAATTCTGGCGCGAAGGCATCAAGACCACGCTTTTTCTCGCCAAGTGGCTGACCCTCGCCTTCATCCTTGAAAGCCTGATGCTGGCCTGGTTACCTGCCGATCTGGTTGCACGTTCGCTGGGCGGCACCGGCCTTGCGCCAATCGCAATTGCAACGCTTGTGGGAGTGCCTGCCTATCTGAACGGTTATGCCGCCCTGCCGCTGGTCGGCGGCCTGATGGGGCAAGGCATGGCACCGGGCGCCGGCCTGGCGTTTCTGGTTGCAGGTGGGGTCAGCTCGCTCCCGGCAGCAATCGCAGTCTGGGCCTTGGTCAAAAAAGAGGTGTTCGCCCTCTATCTTGCCATTGCGCTTACCGGTTCATTTGCCATCGGACTGCTGTTTCAGCTCTGGACTGCGCTCTAGCGCGCAGTTGATTTCATGCACAGCTTTGCGGGCCTTCGCGGAAGGCCTGCAAGATCCGCCGCGCCTGAAACCAGCCAATATCCATCCTGTCGGCGGTCTTTTTTCCTGTGCAAGACCCTCGCGGATTTAAGAAACAAGCCGCAAGCAGCCGATCCTTGCCACAAGGCATAGAATTCCCCGCGAATTTCACTTGACCCCTGCCCCGCGCATGTCAAGAACAGGGGCATGAGCACGGGTAAACTGACAATCAATCTTGATGCGCTGGTGACCAACTGGCAAAATCTGAACGCGATGACCAACTGCGAGACCGCAGCCGTCGTCAAGGCAAATGGCTATGGGCTAGATGCAGGCCGCGTGGCCAAGGCATTGATGCGCGCGGGCGCACGTAACTTTTTTGTTGCAGCCGCCGAAGAAGGTGTGGCGCTACGCCGTGCTCTTGGCCCCGGCCCCGGCATTTCGGTGTTTTCCGGCCATATGGAAGGCGACGCAAGGCTGCTGAAAGAATTCCAGCTGGCCCCAATGCTGAACTCGCTGGATCAGATGCTGCGCCATTTTGAAACCCTGCCCGGCCATATCTTTGGCGTGCAGCTGGACAGCGGTATGAATCGTCTGGGGATGGAGCCCGCCGAATGGGCTGCAGTGCGGGATATCGCGTTGGGGCAAAACCCGGTTCTGCTGATGTCGCATCTGGCCTGCAGCGATGATGCAAACCATGCAATGAATCGTCAGCAATTGCAGTGCTTTCATGAGATGACAGACGGCATCGAAGTGCCGCGCTCGCTCTCGGCAACGGGGGGCATATTGCTGGGGCGGGACTATCACTTTGACCTATGCCGCCCTGGGGTTGGCCTCTATGGCGGCGCGCCCTATGACGATGCCCTGCCTGTGGTGCAGCTTGACCTGCCCCTGATCCAGACCCGTGAAGTGGATGCTGGTGAAACCGTGGGATATGGCAATAGCTGGACTGCGCCGGCTCCGCGCCGCATCGCCACTGTTGCCGCAGGCTATGCCGATGGGCTGCAACGTGCGCTGATGAATCACGGAATTTCGCTCTATGCCGGATCACAGGCCTGCCCGGTTGTGGGGCGCGTGTCGATGGATCTGATCACCGTTGATATCAGCGCGCTGGAAGAAATTCCCGCCAGCCTGTCATTGTTGAACGAGGCGCAGACGGTCGACCACCTGGCCGCAGCTGCCGATACCATCGGCTATGAGATCCTGACTTCGCTGGGCCATCGCTACGCGCGGACCTATCAGGGATGAGCCCGCTGTCTCTTCTGGCCCGGCTGGGCCGCCTCGCCCTGGGGGCGCTGGCTGCGGTGGGGCGGGTCGCGCTTTTTGCGATCAGCACCTTCACCCATATGCTGCGCCCGCCGTATTATCCGCGTGAATTTGCCCTGTCGCTGCTGCAGATCGGCTGGTTGTCGCTGCCAGTGGTTGGGCTGACAGCGGTCTTTACCGGCGGTGCCCTGGCCCTGCAGATCTACGCCGGGGGCGCACGTTTCAACGCCGAGGCGGTGGTGCCGCAAATCGTCGCCATTGGCATGGTGCGGGAACTGGGACCAGTGCTGGTCGGCCTGATGATCGCCGCCCGCGTGACCTCTTCTATCGCGGCCGAAATCGCTACCATGAAGGTGACCGAGCAAATCGACGCGCTCGTGACGCTCTCGACCAACCCGATGCAATATCTGGTCGCACCGCGGGTGCTGGCCGCCCTGATCACGGTTCCACTGTTGGTCGGCATCGGCGATGTGATCGGTATTGCCGGTGGCTATGCGGTTGCAGTGCATAACCTTGATTTCAACGCTGCCGCCTATCTGAAAAACACCGTCGATTTTCTAGAGCCTCTGGATGTGATTTCCTCTCTGGTCAAAGGTGCCTTCTTTGGCGTGATCGCCGCCACCATGGGCTGCTACTACGGCATGCAATCGGGCCGCGGCGCCCAGGGGGTTGGCAGCGCAACAAAATCCTCGGTCGAAGCCGCCGCCGTGCTGATCTTGGCAGCCAACTTTATCCTTACAGGGGTGTTCTTTTCGCTATGACCCAGGACCAATCCCCCCCACCGATGATCAGGATGGATGGCATCCACAAAGCCTTTGGCTCAAACCGCGTCCTGCGGGGCATGGATCTGTCGATTTCCAGGGGCTCTTCTATGGTAATCATTGGCGGCTCTGGCACCGGAAAATCCGTCGCACTCAAGAGCGTACTAGGCCTGATCAAACCAGACGCAGGCGCGATTTATGTCGATGGCAAGCCCGCCGGGTCCGGGGACCGAGATGCCTTTCTGGCGCGATTTGGCATGCTGTTTCAAGGCGGTGCACTGTTTGATTCCCTACCCGTCTGGAAAAATGTCGCCTTTCGCCTGCAACGCGGCGCCCTGAAACGCCCCGCCGACGAGGCGCGCGCGATCGCCATAGAAAAGCTGCGCCGAGTGGGCCTGAAATCTGATGTCGCAGACCGCTTTCCCGCAGAGCTGTCGGGGGGAATGCAAAAACGTGTCGGGCTGGCCCGCGCCATCGCCGCCGAACCCGAGATCATCTTTTTTGACGAACCAACCACTGGTCTCGACCCGATAATGTCCGGGGTGATCAATGATCTGATCCGCGAAATCGTCGTCGAGATGGGCGCCACGGCGATGACCATCACCCATGATATGTCTTCGGTACGTGCGATCGCCGACACTGTCGCCATGCTGCATGACGGCGTGATCAAATGGGTCGGCCCGGTGGCCGATCTGGACCAGTCCGGCGATCCGTATCTCGACCAATTCATCCATGGCCGCGCCGAAGGCCCGATCGAAGCGGTGCGGTGACTTCGCGGCAGTTTCCCCGGTACCTAGCCTCCCACAGGAGGCTAGCTTGACTTAGCTGCCGCGCAGGACCAATGCTGTGCCGCCTGGTCGTCCCGTTCGCCACAAGAAGGGAATGACACCAGAACTCGCCTGCAAGACCATGCTGCTGGCAAATCGCGGCTCCAAAAGAGACATCAAAAGCCGCAATCCCAGGACAGCGCATTGCGCAGCTCCTTGCCTTGGGAGCTGAACGCATCCTAGTTTCACAGGGAGATTCCCTAAGCCGCGAATGCCACAAAGAGATATCCTATGATCGCAGTTCGCCTTGCCACCCTCTCACTACTGATTCTCTACCCGGTGGCCTGGTTCGCGCCTTTGATGCGGGCTGGTCTCTTACCAATTTTTGGCCTTTCGGAAATCTCGGTTCTCACTGGATTGCAAAGCCTCTGGGGCAGTGACGTGTTCTTGGCCCTCACGGTCACCTTCTTTGCAATTTTTGCCCCCTATCTCAAAACTATCGGCTTGGCATTGATACAGTGGAACTTGTTAGATCCGCGCGCCCTCCCCGTTCTGCATGTCCTCGGTAAGCTTGCCATGGCTGACATATTTTTGATCGCCCTCTACATCACTGTCGCCAAAGGCGTCTCATATGCAACACTCGAAATCGCCTGGGGGTTATATATGCTCACAGCCTGCATTGTTACCTCTCTGGTTCTCGGCTTGATGGAGAACCGCAGGGAGAACAAGACATGACTTGGGGGGCCTTGCCCCCTCGCGCCTATGGCGCTCACCCCTTGAACAAACAAAGAACATAAGGCAGAAGGCAATATGGCAAAATCAAATACCTTCTCCTGTTCCGCCTGTGGCGCGAGCTTTTCCAAGTGGTCCGGTCGTTGCGAAGGCTGTGGTGAATGGAACACTATTGTTGAGGACAAGGGCCTGTCCTCGGCTGGGCCCGCTAAAAAGTCACTTGGCATTCGGCGTGGCAAAACCATCTTGCTGTCTGATCTCTCGACCGAAGAAACGCCGCCGCCGCGTGCCACTTGTGGCGTTGGAGAATTGGACCGTGTACTAGGCGGCGGCCTGGTAGCAGCTTCGGCGATTCTGGTTGGCGGCGACCCTGGCATCGGCAAATCCACATTGTTGCTGCAGGCGGCAGCGCGCTTTGCTGGGGCTGGCGTCAAAACGATTTACGTCAGTGGCGAAGAGGCTTCGGCCCAGGTGCGGATGCGAGCCCAGCGTTTGGGTCTAGCGCAGGCCCCCGTGAAACTGGCAGCAGAAACCAACCTGCGCGATATTCTCACCACGCTTGAGGCCGAAAAGCCGCAGCTGGCCATTATCGATTCTATTCAGACCATGTGGGCCGATCATGTCGACAGCGCCCCTGGTTCGGTCAGCCAGGTTCGTGCCGCAGCGCATGAACTGACAACCTTTGCCAAAAGCCAGGGCATTTCCATCATCATGGTAGGCCATGTCACCAAGGACGGCCAGATTGCCGGGCCGCGCGTCGTGGAACATATGGTTGATACGGTGCTGTATTTCGAGGGCGAGCGCGGGCATCAATTTCGCATCTTGCGGGCAGTTAAGAACCGATTTGGTCCATCAGATGAAATTGGCGTCTTTGAGATGACCGGCGCCGGGCTTGCCGAAGTCACCAATCCATCAGCCCTGTTCCTATCGGGGCGCGGCGAGCCCTCGCCTGGGTCAGTGGTCTTTGCCGGTATCGAAGGCACCCGTCCGGTCTTGGTGGAGATGCAGGCGCTGGTGGCCCCCTCGCCGCATTCGCAACCGCGCCGCGCAGTTGTCGGGTGGGATTCGTCGCGACTGGCAATGATCCTGGCGGTTCTTGAGGCGCGCTGTGGCATCCCTTTTGCCGGTTTGGATGTCTATCTTAATGTCGCGGGCGGCATGAAGATTACCGAACCCGCTGCCGATCTTGCCGTCGCGGCAGCGCTGCTCAGCGCCCGCGAAGATGTGGCGCTTCCGGCAGATACGGCAGTTTTTGGAGAAATATCGCTCTCAGGGGCGCTTCGACCTGCTCCACAGACCGAAAACCGGTTGAAAGAAGCGCAAAAACTTGGTTTCACCTCTGCAATAGCTCCAAGTGGTGGCAAATCCGTTTCGATCAGAGGTCTTGGCCTGCGCCAAGCTTCGGATCTTGCCGGATTTGTTGGCGAATTCTTTGGAGCCGGCTAGGGTTGCCGAAATAATTTACAGGCTAACGGGCGAGGGTCATGGAAGGTTTCACTATTATTGACGGGGTTGTGGCCCTGGTCATCATATTATCGGCGCTTCTGGCCTATTCGCGCGGCTTCGTGCGCGAGGCCATGGCGATTGCTGGCTGGATTGCCGCTGGCATCCTTGCCTTTATGTTTGCACCACAGGTGGAACCGCTGATGGCAGAGATCCCCGTGATTGGGGAGTTCATCTCTGACAGCTGTGAATTGTCGATCATCGCAGCCTTTGCCGCAGTCTTTGCCATCGCACTGATCGTGGTGTCTTTCTTCACCCCGCTGTTTTCCTCTTTGGTACAGCGTTCGGCCCTTGGCGGGTTAGATCAGGGGGCGGGCTTCTTCTTTGGGGTTCTACGCGGCATCCTTTTGGTGGCGATTGCCTTCTTCCTTTATAATGTGGTGATGACCGGCCAGAACTTTACCATTGTCGATGAAAGCCGTTCTGCCGTGGTGTTTGAGCGGATGATCGGCAAGATCGAAGATCGCAATCCCGAGCAGGCCCTGGGTTGGGTCACCCAGCAGTACGAGGCGCTGATCGGCACCTGCGAGAGCTAAGCCCGGTATCTGTCCGATAAGGTAGACCACCGGTAAGTACAGGGACAAAGCAAGGGCGCCTTACGGGCGCCCTTTTTTATCGCTTAATGCTCTGTGCAACCGCACAGGGGCCATAGTGATCACGATAGCTTTGCGCGGCCCGCCAATTTTTCAGGTCTGAAGAGCCGAAGAGAATCACTGCCTGATGAGTTGATTTAAAATAGGGCGAATTTTCGGAAATCTATTAATAAAGCCCAAACGCCCCATGGCGACCGGTAAACAAAACAGCGAAAAATCCGCTTTTGTCGCCTCAAAATGGCCCTGGCACGGAATTGGCCGCACCCCTGCCCCATTTTCGGCCCAATTCCGGGGCCAGATAGGATCAACACAGACGAACACGCCCCAGCGCTCAGAAGGAACGCCATCATGCTCCTGGATCATTTCAACGCTTTTGCCGATTTCCAACCTGTTGGACTTCTGTTGGATTTTCCCATGGTGTGCCGCGAAGCGGAAGCCCCAGCAACACCGCGCAGAAAAACCGGCGGCTTTCTGCCAGACACCCTGGTTGAGACCGATCGTGGCTTTCTACAGGCGCGTGATCTCAAGCCCGGCGATATGGTCTACACCTTTGATGGCGGCTGCCAGGAAGTCGTCACCCTGCGCCACGCGGTTCCACGCCTCACGACTTTGATGCATGTGCCTGCCGGGGCCCTTGGCAATGACTGCGACCTGCACCTGCCGGCCGATCAGATGGTTGCCCTTGAACTCGACGCGGTTGAACGTCTGTTCGGTGTGCCTCTGGCTTTGGTAAAGCTGATCTCGCTGGCTGGATATAAGGGTATCAAGCCCGAATGCCCCGAACGTCTGGGCCGTATTCACATCGAATGCGCCGAGGAAGAGCTGATCTGGGCCGAAAGCGGCATGCTGATGCAGGCTGGCACCGGTGGCCCTGATAGTGCCTTCAAAGAGCTGTCCCTGGCGGAAACCCGTCAAGTTCTGGCCAGCGAAGAGACCCAGCCCCTGACCGAGGCGGTCGAACTGGAAGACGAACTGGCCGGCGCGCCCTTCCCTGATCTGCTGAACGATCTGCTCGCCGCCGCCAAAGCGGCCTAAAGGCAGCCCCGCCCTGTGGTCAGCCGCACCCGGTTTCACTGATCTGCCTTGGCCCCTCTGTGCCTGTGGTTGCAGCGATATTCCTGCCATGGCGACCAGAACGGAAAATGACACAGCAAAACCCTGCTTTCTTCTGTATTCTACCAGCCATCCAAGCTAGGAAGCCTCAGCAGGGTCCAGGCAGCGTCCCGGCCTGCAGCAACCGAACAGCAACGCTACAGTGAAATTGGAGCCATTCAATGTGCGGGATTTTGGGGATCGCGAGCCGACAGGACGAGGTTTTTGCCGAACTTTATGACGGGTTGCTTATGCTGCAACACCGTGGGCAGGACGCCTCTGGCATTGTGACCTACAACGGCGAATTCTTTCGCGAGCGTAAAGCAAATGGTCTGGTCAAAGACGTGTTTAACGCGGCAGATGCAGAAACCCTGCGTGGCAAAGTTGGAATCGGTCATGTCCGTTATCCCACTGCCGGATCGCTGAGTGCCGCCGAAGCGCAGCCATTCTTTGTCAATGCGCCCTATGGTATCTATCTGGTACACAACGGGAATATTACAAACACGGCAGAACAGCGTGCCAAGGTCACCGCAAAATACAGCCGCCATCTGCGCACCACTTCGGATTCGGAAATCCTATTGAATGTACTGGCCGACAAGATCTCTGACTGCATCAAGGTCAACGGCACAGTCGATCCGATTCGCAACCTCTTTGCCGGGGTGAAGATGACGATGGAGCGTATCCAAGGCGCCTATTCGGTGATCTGCATGGTGGCCGGGGTTGGCATGCTGGCCTTTCGTGACCCGCATGGCATCCGGCCTCTCTCTATTGCCCGCCGCGACGCCGAAGGCGATAGCCACGACTATGCCTTTGCCTCTGAAGATGTGGCCTTTGGCATCAATGGCTTTGAAAAACTGCGCGACGTGAAGCCCGGAGAGGCGATTCTCATCGATCTTGACGGCAATATGCACAGCTTCCAAGCCGTCGAAGGCAGCCTGACCCCCTGCATCTTTGAATATGTCTATCTGGCACGCCCCGATTCGATGCTGGATGGCATTTCGGTCTACAAAACCCAGTTGCGCATGGGCCAAACCCTTGCCAAGCAGATCATCGAGGCCGATCTGGATATCGACTGCATTATTCCAGTGCCTGATTCTGCCCGTCCCGTAGCGCTGGAAGTGGCCAATTCCATGGGCATTCGCTACCGCGAAGGCCTGGTCAAGAATCGCTACATCGGCCGCACCTTTATTATGCCTGGCCAGGCCGAGCGGCAAAAATCGGTGCGCCGCAAGCTGAACGCTATCCCGCTGGAGATGAAGGGGCTCAATCTCTTGCTGATTGATGATTCCATCGTGCGCGGGAATACCATTCAAAAAATCGTTCAGATGTGCCGCGATGCAGGGGCCAAAAAAGTTTATATCGCCAGCGCCTCGCCGCCAGTGAAATACCCTAATGTCTATGGCATCGACATGCCCACCAAGCATGAACTGATCGCCGATGGTCGCACCACAGAAGAGATCCGCCAAGAGCTGGGCGCCGATGCGCTTATTTATCAACGTCTTGAAGATCTGGTCTGGGCCGCGAAAGAGGGCAACAAGGATATTGAAGCGTTTGATTGCTCCTGCTTTGACGGCAAATATGTCACTGGCAGTGTCAGCCAGGACTACCTGGCGGGGCTGGAGAGCAGCGGCCGGGTCAGCCAGAAAATCAAAGACATGCCCGCCCAGGGGGCATCCTGGAACAGCATGAAACAGGCCGACTGATCCACCGTCAGAGGGGGCGACATACGGGGGGTTTGAATTCGCGCCACAAGCAGGTTAAGACGACCCCAACGTCATAGGGGAGAGGCGCTGATCACACAGATCGGCGCCTTTCCTTTGTTTTGCTCTCTCGCCCGTGACCGGGCCACATGAAAGATCCGCCCTTTGGATGCCCATCTCGCCCGTATGCTGACCTCCTCGCGCCGTTGCCGTTGCTGCGGGGCGACCTTTGCGCAATTGCTCAGCCTCAGCTGCGACCGCCCGGATCTGTGCCCCGATGATCTTGTGGTGCAGGATAACTCTGCCATTCTGGCCCAGACGGGCGATGTGCTGACCGATGATTTTTGCCGCCTTGGCGATCTGCGTTTTGTGCGCGCGGTGCTGGCGGTGCCATTGGCCGACAGTGACGGGCAGGAATTCATCCTGGGCACCTGGGCCAATCTTGGGGTGGATGACTTTGACGCCTATCTTGATCTGCTGGATATGCAAGACACCGAAAGCCTGGGCAGCCGCCCGGCCTGGTTGTCCAATGCTATCCCGCCGGACAATACCAGCCCCGTTGCCTGCATGTTGCACATGCGCCCCGAAGGCCAATACCCGGAACTGCAGATTTCCGAAGCGAACCATCCGCTCTCGACGCTGCAGCACACCGGGGCCCAGTTGGAAGAACTGTTTGAGCTACTGCATACCTATGGGCATGACCTGGCGTCGCTGGTCTATGATTCTTAACCAGCCAGGTGTCGCCCAAACACCGCCAGCCAGCGGCTAGCCCCCCAAGACAGGCGAAAGCCCGCCACTGTGCCGCGCCTATCCGCAAGGCTCCGCCGACCTACGGCCCAGTGCCTGCGGTGCCCGCATTTTTGCCTCGTACTTTGCGCCCAGTCGGCCTATGCCAGCCTCGGCAGGTGCCACGGACCATTGGGCGCATGCCTGAACGACCGCCGCAGCTCTCTCATTGCTGCCTGCTTGCTGCCTGCGTAGGCCTCACCGGGTCTGGCTGGCGTTTTCTCCTGATTTGCCTGGCGAACTGGCCTGGCGCAACCGGCTCGGAGCAATAGGCCTGACTAAACTCACTCGCCCAGGTTTCTCTGGTCAATGCCTGCCTTGAAACCGCCATTTGCCACCGACCCAAACCAAAGATGACCATGACAAATTCCCTCACCTCTTCCAAAACGTCGGCGCGTGTCGCCCAGACGGCCACCCAGAATGCGGCACTCCCACAGCATGGCCTCAGCCTGCTGGGCCTGTTCGGTGCCAAGGACAACCTGCAAGCCATGGTGCGTCTGCCCAATGGCCGGATCAAAACGGTCTCTGCCGGTGCGCGCGTATCGTTTAGCCGTGTTCTGGGCATAGATGCCAATGGCATCGTGTTGGAAAAATCGGGCCATACCCAGCGCATTGAAATGCCCGGCAGCTAAGCTCCGGCCCGGCCGCCCTGGCCATTGGCGGCAGCTCTGCTTGCTGAAAGCGTCGCGCCATGCCCCCTGCGCCAGAATGGAGACTTGACCCTCTGCGCCAAGCGGATCACAAGGCTGTTCATGACACAGAAAATCGCTCTTATCACTGGCGCCTCCCGCGGTCTCGGGGCTGCCCTGGCCGAAGCCCTGGCCCCCACGCATCACATCTTGGCGGTCGCCCGCACCACTGGCGCGCTCGAAGAGCTGGATGATCGGATCCAGGCGGCAGGCGGCTCTGCCACCCTGGCACCGATGGACATCACCCAGCCCGAGGCCATGGCGACCCTGTGCCGCGGCATCCATGATCGCTGGGGTCAGCTTGACCTCTGGCTGCACAGCGCCATCCATGCCGCGCCGCTCAGCCCTGCCCCCTCGGTGGCGGTAAAGGACTGGACCAAATCCATTGCGATCAACGCCACGGCCCCTTCGGTGCTGATCCCCTATGTGGCACCGCTGCTCGGTCAGAGCGGCCGGGCCGTTTTCTTTGATGACCCGCGGGCGGGAGAAAAATTCTTTGGCGCCTATGGTGCCAGCAAAGCCGCCCAGATGGCTTTGGCCCGCAGTTGGCAGGCGGAAACGATCAAAACCGGCCCCAAGGTCAAGATCCTGACGCCCCAGCCCATGCCTACCGCCCTGCGCGCCCGCTTCTTCCCCGGCGAGGATCGCGCCCCCTTGAACGACTGCCAGGCCGAAGCCGCCCGCCTGCTGCCGCAGATTCTGGCCTAAGTCGGTAGCCCCGGGTGCAAGCCAACCGATTTGCCCCCGGCATGCCAAATCACGCGACCGCAGGCGGCAGCCTGCCCGGCCCAAGGGGAGAGGGGCTTTGCCAAAAGCCCTGATCCGCGCAGGAACCCCCGCTTTTTATGCTCATATGCACTGCCTGCCCCTGATCTTGACGCGCAGCGTACCCTAACCGCCAAGGTCAGGCGCCTAAATCTCGGCCCAACGCCCCAGGCAGAGCTTCTATCGACCCGGACCTGTGGCACAGCTACCCAAGCTGCCAGCAGATCCTTCCTCTGATTGGGCCGAAACACTTGCCCCCTTTGATGCCAATGCCTATTCAGATCAAAACAGCGACCAGGGGACAAAATGCGCATTCTCATCACCAATGACGACGGCATCAGCGCCCCCGGCCTTGCGGTGCTGGAACAGATCGCCCAGACACTGGCCGGCCCCTCAGGCGAGGTCTGGACCGTCGCCCCCGCGTTTGAGCAATCCGGCGTTGGCCATTGCATCAGCTATACCCGCCCCTCCATGCTAAGCCAGCTGGGGCCAAGGCGCTTTGCGGCCGAAGGCTCTCCGGCGGATTGCGTTCTGGCCGGCATCCATGTCGCCATGCAGGATGTGCGCCCCGATCTGGTCTTGTCCGGGGTCAACCGAGGCAATAACTCGGCGGAAAATGCGCTCTACTCCGGCACCCTTGGCGGCGCGATGGAGGCTGCTTTGCAGGGCATTCCCGCCATGGGGCTCTCGCAGTATTATGGCCCGCTGAACAAAGATATCGACAACCCGTTCGAGGCCGCGGCCCAGCATGGTGCCGAGGTCGTCCGCAAGATCCTGGCAGCAGAGCCGCAGGATCAGCAGGATTACCGGCTGTTTTATAACATCAACTTTCCGCCTGTCCCCGCCGCATCCGTCAAGGGCACCCGCGTTGTGCGCCAAGGCTTTCGCCGGGGCAGCCATTTCTCGGCGCAGGAACAACTCTCGCCGAATGGGCGGCGCTATCTTTGGATCAAGGGCGGCGACCAGCATATCCAGACCGCCCCCGATAGCGATGCCAGCGTCAACCTGGAAGGCTATGTCTCTGTTACCCCAATGCGCGCCGATCTAACCGCCCACGAGATGCTCGACGGGTTCAAAGAGATCGAATGAGCAGCCCTGACCCGGAAACTAAGATGCAGTTTCTCTTTGCCCTGCGCTCGCGCGGCGTGACCGATACCAAGGTGCTGGAGGCGATGGAGCAAATTGATCGCGGCCCCTTTGTGCGTGGCATTTTCTCAGATCGCGCCTATGAGGACACGCCGCTGCCGATTGCCTGTGGCCAGACCATCTCGCAGCCCTCTGTGGTGGGGTTGATGACCCAGGCGCTGCAGATTTCGCCGCGCGACACCGTCCTGGAGGTCGGCACCGGTTCCGGCTATCAGGCGGCCATCCTCGCCAAGCTGGCGCGCCGGGTCTATACCATCGATCGTCATGCCCGCCTGGTGCGCGAAGCCCGGATGATCTTTGAGGCGCTGCAACTGCCTAATATCACCTCGCTGGTTGGCGATGGCAGCTTTGGCCTGCCGGATCAGGCCCCCTTTGATCGCATCATTGTCACCGCCGCCGCCGAAGATCCCCCCGGCCCGCTATTGGCGCAACTCAAACCCGGTGGCATAATGGTGGTGCCGGTTGGCCAGTCCGATACAGTGCAAACCCTGATCCGGGTCCGCAAAACCGATGATGGGCTTGACTATGACGAATTGCGCCCGGTACGTTTTGTGCCCCTGCTCGAAGGTTTGGGCAAAGACACCTGAAAAACAGGCAAAGCCGCGCCGATTTGAACAGGACGTGCAAATAACCATTGACCCGGGCGCAGGTCCCAGCACAACAGGCGCAAAGCCCGGCGCTCCGTCCGGCGCGTCAAAAAACGACAAAAAACGAGGACAGCATGCTGACAGGTCGCCCAAGTACCCGCCCCAAGCGCCGCCCAAACCCGAAATCCGCCCCGATCGTCGCGCGCCTTTCCCTGGTCGTGGCTCCGCTGTTTCTTGCGGCCTGCGAAGGGCCATTGGATTATGATCTGCGCGGGCAGATTGGTGGTTTCAACACCACCCAGGCCGCCCAGACGGCAACCGCGAACCGCCCCGCCCCCGATAGCCGGGGCTTGATCACCTACCCCTCTTATCAGGTGGCCGTGGCCGAACGCGGCGACAAGGTTGCGGATGTGGCCGCACGCATCGGATTGCCCGCAGTTGAAATCGCCCGCTTCAATGGCATGCAGACCAATGACAGCCTGCGCCAAGGCGAGGTGCTTGTTCTGCCCCGCCGTGCCCCAGCCAGCCAGCCTGCCACTGTCGGCACCGCAAGTGCCGGTGGCGTCGACATTGCGTCCTTGGCGGGCAATGCCATTGATGCGGCGCCCACCACCTCGCCCAACCCCGGTTCGGTGACCACCACCGAGATCCAGCCGACACCACAGACCAAGCCGGTCGCGGTGCAGGACGGGCCAGAACCCGTACGCCACAAGGTGGTGCGAGGCGAGACCGCCTATACCATTTCCCGGCTCTATCAGGTGCCCGTGAAATCCCTGGCGGACTGGAATGGATTGGGCAGCGACTTTGCCATACGTGAAGGCCAGCAACTGTTGATCCCCCTCAAGGATCAAAGCCGCCCCTCGCAGACACCGGCAGCGGTGGTGACCACCGCCCCCGGCCAGGGCTCGGCCACGCCAACGCCGCCCAGTGCGACCAAACCTCTGCCCACAGAAAATGTGGCTCCGGCCAGCGTTGCTGCGGAAAACCTGCCTTCAGTCGATGTGCCCAGCCCCTCACGGCCCAACCAGGCCGCCATGGCCTATCCGGTGCAGGGCAAGATCATCAAAACCTACGCCAAGGGGCGCAACGATGGCATTGATATCTCTGCCGCGGCGGGCGCCCAGGTCACGGCGGCCGAGGCCGGCACAGTTGCCGCCATCACCAAGGATTCAAAAAACATCCCGATCATTGTGATCCGCCACGATCCAAAGCTGCTAACCATCTATGCCAATGTTGACAAAATCCTGGTAAGCAAGGGCGACCAGGTCAGCCGCGGCCAGGCGATTGGCAATCTGCAAGAAGTCGCGGGCGCGACGCTGCATTTTGAGGTGCGCAACGGCTATGACAGCCTCGACCCGCTGTCCTATCTGAACTAGACGGATACCAGCGCGGCCGCAGCAGCAGGCCAGAACAGACAGCAGGGGCGGGATGCGGTTGAAACCACATCCCGCCCCTGTTCATTTGACCGCTATCCTGTGGTGCCGTCCTAGGCCAGCGAGACCCCATGCCGCCCCGCCAGGTCGGTAAAGAACTGCCAGGCCACCCGCCCAGAACGCGCCCCGCGTGTGGCTTGCCATTCAATCGCCTCTGCCCGCATGACATCTGCATCGACATCGACACCATAGGCCTTGCAATAGCCTGAAATCATATCGAGATATTCATCCTGATCACAGGGGTGGAAGCCCAGCCACAGGCCAAAACGATCCGAGAGAGAGACCTTTTCCTCAACCGCCTCAGAGGGGTTGATGGCGCTAGAGCGTTCATTCTCGATCATGTCGCGCGGCATCAGGTGCCGCCGGTTAGACGTAGCAAAGAACACCACATTCTCCGGACGCCCCTCGATGCCGCCATCCAGCACCGCCTTCAGGCTTTTGTAATGCTGGTCATCATGGCTGAATGACAGGTCATCGCAAAACAGGATAAAGCGATGCGGTGCCTGGCGCAGGTGGTTCAGCAGACGCGCCACCGAGGGCAGGTCTTCGCGCTGCAACTCTACCAGTTTCAAATCGGGATGATCCCCCAAGAGCGCGCCGTGAATGGCCTTTACCAGGCTGGACTTCCCCATGCCCCGCGCCCCCCATAGGAGGGCATTGTTCGCGGCCTCACCACGGGCAAAACGGCGCGTGTTTTCCAACAGGGTATCGCGCGACCGCCCAATCCCGACCAGCAGTTCCAGATCAATCCGGTTGACCTGTGCCACAGGCTCCAGCCGGTCTGGGGCCACATGCCAGACAAAAGCGGCAGCAGCATCAAAATCGGGCGCTGCCAGCGGCGCGGGCGACATCCGTTCCAGCGCCTCGGCAATGCGGGTCAATAGGATCTGGTCCATTGGGGGTCTCCGGTCGTTTAGGGCTGGAAGGTTTGAACCACGTTCCGCCGGGGCGGACAAGTCCTGACAGGTCACGGGAAAATCAACACATAAAAAAGGGGGCGCACCCTGCTGGACACGCCCCCGGTTCTGTTTTGCAGACAGGGTTACCTGTCGTCTTCACCCTCATCGGCATCGAATTCTGCCATCAGCGGGTCTTCATCCTCGTCGTCGTAGTACCCTTCGGCGCGCAGCTTTTCTTCGCGCTTGGCCTCAACCCGGCGCACCAGGAAGATCGACATCTCATAAAGCCCATAGACCACCACAAACAGGATCATCTGGGTGATTACATCCGGCGGCGTTACCAGCGCGGCCAGAACCAGAATGGCCACAACCGCATATTTACGCATGGCACCCAGCCCATCAGCGCTGACCAGTCCCGCCTTGCCCATCAGGGTCAAAAGAACCGGCAGCTGAAAGCACAACCCAAAGGCCATGATAAATTTCAGCGTGATATCAAGGCTTTCATTCACCTTCCCAAAGAAGGTGATTTTCACCCCATCGACGGTTTCCGGCACCACTGCCGCATCTACGGTCACCCCATCAGGAACAGCCCCTGCAGCCTGGCTCAACAGGTTGGCAAAAATCGAACTGACATCTGCAAAGCCCAGAAAGAACTGCATCGCCAGCGGTGTCACCACAAGCTGCGCAAAGGTCGCCCCCAGCAGAAACATGAAGGGCGAGGCAATCAGGAACGGCAAAAAGGCGCCTTTTTCCGTTTTATACAGCCCCGGTGCCACAAATCGCCAAAGCTGGTAGCCGATCACCGGGAAGGACAGGGCAAACCCAAAGACCATCGAGATGCGGAACAGCGTGAACAGATATTCCTGCGGCGAGGTATATTGCAGCGTCGGGGACGGATCGCCTAACGCCCGCAGCGTTTCCTCGATGGGCTTTACCAGGAACTGCAAAATAGGTTCGGCCACGACAAAGGCCAGAATGACCCCCACCGCAAAGGCCATCACCGCCCGGATCAATCGGGTGCGCAGCTCTGCCAGATGTTCGATCAGGGGGGCGGTTGAATCCTCAACCTCTTCGGTCTGGCTCATGTCTTGGCCTCACTTCCTTCGGAGGGCGCGTTGTCTGGCTGTTCTGGTCCTGCCTCAATTGCCGCTTCTGCGGCCTCGGCATGGGCCAGGGCGTCTTGTGCCTCGCGGGCTTTGCGTTCTGCTGCACTGCGCGCGGTGGCGGCCTGGATCTTCTTGGCCTCCAGCGCGCGTTCCACTGCCATTTTACCGGTTTCAGTGCCAGGCTTATAGGTGGTCGGATCAATGGATTTGGCCATATCCTGCGCCGCCTCCTTCACCCCGTCCATCGCGGTGCTGACAGGATTGGTCGCAGCCTTCAGCCCCTTGGCCACATCCCGCACGCCGCTTTCATCAGCAGCCTCGTTCATGGCGCTGCTGAATTCGCGTGCCATGCCCTTGGCCTTGCCCACGAAACGCCCCACATTGCGAAACATCACGGGCAGGTCTTTGGGCCCGACAACAATCAGCGCCACGACGCCAACCACCAGAAGTTCGGTTAGCCCAAGATCAAACATGCCCCGTTACGCCTTGTCTGTTTCAGAGGCAGACCCGGAGGCAGGGGTGACGTCCTTGGCTTCGACAGTTTTTTCTTCTTCCAGCTCTGCAGTGCCTTCATTCACACCCTTCTTGAACGAGGTAATGCCTTTGCCAACTTCACCCATAAGCGAGCTGATCTTGCCGCGGCCAAACAGCACCAGAACCACAACAGCGATAAGCAGCAGGCCGGGAAGGCCGATATTATTAAGCATGTGAATCTCTCCTTCACTTTTGCCAATGCGCGCTGCATCGGCTGACTATTCTCTGACCACAGGTTTTAGGCCCCTCCCGCGCCAGAGCAAAGAGGCGGCAGCGGTCTTGGGGCGAGAGACAGCAGCAAAATCGCTTTTTTTCGCCCCCCAGGCACACAACTGACAGGTTTATGTCAGTTGACCCCTGCTAGGGCTGCCTCATCAACACAAGAGGAGATTGATATGACCCAAAACGTCGCTGAAACCGTGACCTTCAAGCTGAACCCAGGCGTCACCCCCGAAGAGTTTGTCAAGATCAGCCAAACCAGCGAGGCCTTTGTGCGCGCCAACCCCGGCTTTATCTTTCGCCGCCTCAGCTGTGGCGCTGATGGGCGGTGGACGGATACCGTGATCTGGAAAGATATGGAAACCGCGCAGCAGGTGGCCGAGAGTTTTGGCAAACAGGATTTTGCCCCGGCGCTGATGGCGGCGATTGCACCAGAAACGGTCACCCTGCGCCACGAAACCATCCACTGGACCGTTGCGCCCAGCTAACCACCCGACTTTGTGACGCAATCCTACGCTGCCACTATAGACGGCCGGGGCACCACCCTTGCATGCCCCGGCTTGACGCCCCCCTGTCTCTGCGCCAAGGGTAACCCCATGCGCCGCACCGACCGCCTTTTTGAAATCATCCAGATCCTGCGTGATGGGAAACTCCATCGGGCACAGGATATTGCCGCCCGGCTTGAGGTCTCTACCCGCACCATCTACCGCGACATGGATACATTGGTTGCCTCGGGTGTGCCGGTCGAAGGCGAACGTGGTCTTGGCTATATGGTGCGTGAACAGATCACCCTGCCGCCACTAACGCTTACCGCAGAGGAACTGGAGGCGCTGAACCTTGGCATGGCCATCGTAGCCGAAGCCGCAGATGCCGATCTGAAGGCCGCCGCTCAGTCCCTGGCTGCCAAGGTGGATGCGGTCTTGCCGACCGAGACGATCGCCGCAGCGGACGCCTGGAAATTTGCCGTCTACCCCTTTGCCGATGCAGCGCGGGGCTTTGGCCATATGCCCACCCTACGCGCGGCAATCAAATCGCGCCAAAAGCTGGCGCTGCAGTACCAGCGCATAGATGGCACCCTGACAGAGCGCACCATCCGCCCCCTGCATATGGAATATTGGGGCCGCGTCTGGACCCTGACCGCCTGGTGCGAAACCCGGGCGGATTTCCGGGTCTTTCGCGTCGATCTGATCGAAGAGGTGCGCGCCCTGCCCGAATTGTTCCTGGATGAACCCGGCAAGACCCTGGCGGATTATGATCCGCATCGCGACAGGCACTAGCAGCGCCTAGGCCACCTTGGAACACATCATCCCGGATCAACAAGGTTGGGCTCAGGCTGGCTGGCCTCGGTCAAGCTGGCATCTGATAGGTTGCCCTTAGGCGGGAAAGACAAAACAGCGGTTGCGCGGCACCGTCAGCCACATCACCCGGCCCACCTCTGGCAGGAAAACGCGCGGCACCGTCACCTTGAGAATAGAGCCGTCGTAATCCATCTGGAACTCGACCAGGCTCTCATGGCCAAGATAGCGCGCCCGTTTCACCACCGCGCGGGCTGGTACGCCGTCGGTGGCGGTTGGCAGCGGCCCCCTGCCACCACGGTCAAAATCGATCCGCACATGCTGCGGGCGAAAGACGATGTCGACATCGGTGCGATCAGCAATACCCGGCGCCAGAAACTGGCCAAAGGGTGTTTCCGCCAGCGCGCCATTCACTTGCGAATGCAACACGTTGATATCACTAAAAAAGGCCACCGCAGCCTTATCTGTCGGGCGGGTGTAGACGTTATAGGGCGCGCCTTGCTGGACAATTTTCCCGCCGCGCATCAGGGCAATTTCATCGGCCATCCTCATGGCTTCTTCCGGCTCATGGGTGACCAGCAACACCGCCGCGTCTTCTTCTTTCAGCAGCGTCAGTGTTTCGTCGCGGATCCCATCGCGCAGCCGGTTGTCGAGCCCGGAAAAGGGTTCATCCATCAGCATGATCCGCGGACGCGGTGCCAGGGCACGGGCCAGGGCGACGCGCTGCTGCTCTCCACCTGACAACTGGTGGGGAAATTCATCAATAAACCGCGACAAGGAAACCTTTTTCAGCAGTTCTTCAACGCGGGCGCGCTTGGCCTCTTTGCTGCCCTTCAGGCCAAAGGCGACGTTATCCGCCACACTCAGATGCGGGAACAGGGCAAAATCCTGAAACATCAGCCCAATCTCGCGCCGCTCTGGTGGCACCCGGAACACCGTGTCGCAGACCAGCTTGCCATCGACATAGATTTCACCGCTGTCCTGCATTTCCACCCCTGCGATCATCCGCAGGGTGGTGGATTTACCGCAGCCAGAGGGCCCAAGCAGGCAGGTAACCTGCCCGGCCTGAATTTGCAGCGAAACATCATCCACCACCGCACGGCCATCATAATAGCGATGGATATTACGGATCTCGAGCCGCGGATGCGGCGCGGCCTCAGACTGGGGCGCGCTGGGGGGTGTTGTGCTCATTCTGCCTCACAAGCTTTGCCGATTGTGCAATCGGTCCTTGCGGCAAATACCAACCCGGCGAGCGCCGTGCAAGTCCTCAGCCCCGGCGCGCTAAAGCCCGTCAATTTGCCAGAATTACGTCAAAGCCGCATATGGTCAGGCGGTCAGATCAAAAGCCGCCTGCGCACCAACGCGGCCATTGACCAGAATTTCAATCTGGTGGCGGCCTGGATACAGTTTGAAGGTGGTGGCATCGCCTTTGAACCGATGCAGTTTGGCCAAGGTCAGCGCCGCACCGCGCAGTTTCGTTTGCTTCAGCTTGAACACCTTTTGCGCGGTCTTGCCACCAGCCCGTGCAAAACTGACACGGTAGTCGACAATCACTGGCAAATCCGTCGGGGAGGCAAGCGTGACCTCAAACTTGAGCGCCCCGCCAATGCGCAGGGCCGACGCCCCCAGCTGCAAATCGACCGAGACCTCTGCCTCAGGGTCATAGCCAAGCAGGCGCAATGCCCGCGGGTGGCCGGATTTCACCAGGCCGCGACAGGCATGGCTGATCAGCCAGGTCAGCTCTTTTTCCTGTTGTGCGCCATGTGCCCGCCAGGCCTCTAGCCGGTCCAGGACCAGATCCGGCTCTTTCTTGCTGATGTCATTCAGGTGATTGGCAACTGATCGCGTCACATAGCGGGTGGGATCCTGATGCAGATGGTCCAGAAACGGCAGCGGATCGGCCAGCGTCAAAGCAACCCCCTGCCCCCAGGGCAGGCGCGGCCTGGTGCCTTCGCTGACCAGGCGGCGCACATGATAGCTGGGATGCTGTATCCACTGCTGCATCCGCGCCAGCGTCAGATCCTGATGCGTATTCAAGAACGGACGAATGGCCCATTCCATGGAAAACCGCTGGGTCAGTTCCGCCAAGAGATCCAGCGCCAGCTCTGGGTCGCTGTGCAGCCCCCGCGCCAAGACGAACTCGCCCACCGGAGCAAAGATGAAATCGCCGAAATCATCATCCGTCCTCCCCGGATCCAGCGGTGGCGGCAGCGCCTGCAAAAGCCGAGGTGCCACCTCGGGCAGCGGTCCGGGCAGATGCTGGCCCAGAACCTCGGCGATCCAACTGATGCGCGCCTTCAATTCCAGCGGCAACAGGCCCGCCATGACATCCGTTTCAAATTGATCAGCCTGAAACCCCGGCACCACAGGGGCAAAAAGACCCGCCAGATAGCGGGTCTTTTGCTGATTGAACAATTGGTCCTTAAGGGAAAACCCGCTGGCCATTCGATGCTCCGTGTCTTGCGTCAGGACACTGCTTACAGTGTCATATTGGTGGCCCCACCGTCCAACAGAATGTTCTGTCCGACAATGAACCCCGCATGTTGCGAGCACAAAAACGCACAGGCGGCGCCGAATTCCTGCCGGGTGCCGTAGCGTCCTGCGGGAATGGTGGCCGCGCGCTGTGCCTTGGCCTCTTCCATGGTGATACCCTGCTGGCTGCTGACGCCGCTATCCAATGAAACCGCGCGGTCCGTGGCATGGATACCGGGCAGCAGGTTATTGATGGCAACACCGCTGCCTGCGACCTGTCGCGAGGTGCCTGCCACATACCCAGTCAACCCGGCGCGGGCAGAGTTTGACAGGCCCAGCACCGCAATGGGGGCCTTGACGGATTGCGAGGTGATATTGACCACCCGGCCCCAGCCGCGTTCCATCATGCCCGGCAGCAGCGCCTTCATCAGGGCAATCGGTGCCAACATATTGGCATCCAGCGCCTTGATGAAATCCTCACGCTCCCAGTCTGACCACAGCCCCGGAGGCGGGCCACCGGCGTTATTGACCAGGATATCAACGCCTGTCGCAGCGGCGAGCAGCTTTGCCTGCCCCTCTTGCGTGGTGACATCAGCCGCCACGGTTTCGACCTCAACGCCGTAGCGATCGCGAATGGCCTGCGCGGCCTGCAAGAGGGTCTCTTCGCCGCGCGCATTCATCACCAGGTTGACCCCCGCTTCGGCCAATGCCTCCGCGCAACCCAGACCCAGGCCCTTGCTGCTGGCGCATACCAATGCGCGTTTTCCAGTAATCCCGAGATCCATAGCTTTGCTCCCTGCGTCGTGCTTGAATTTTGCCCAAGACTGCACCGCTTGGGCAGTAATGGCCAGCCCAGAATCGCAGGGGCGGCCTGCCGGGTTTTGCCGATACATTTGGCCGCTGCGGCCCCCTGATTGGAGCCGGCTGGCTGGACTGCTGGCCTGCACCACCACAAAGGGATAGGTGAAATTAATGGCTTGTCAGGATTTCTGCCCGTATTTGTCGGTATCATGCCATAATTCGCGGCTATACCCCTGTGCCAGGGGCATGCCATTGCGTTTGCGGCGCGCCCAGGCAGGGGTTACCCCTTGCGTCGCAACAGCTAAATCAGGATGGGGACTTCAGTGCCAGCAGTAGAACACGCCATTCAGTCCATCCCGGCCTACCCGGCCGAACAGTTCCTGGTGGAAATTGGTGCCAACATGGGTGACCCGATTGGCCTTTACCAGGACCTGATGCTGGATGACATCTACCAGCTTAGCCCACCGGCGCACCCACAACGGCTGGCCCTGGCCAGCAACGCAGAGGGGCAGTTCTGCATCGCCGAAGGCACGGCACTCGGCACCCCCGGTGCTCGGCTGCATCTGGACTGCGTCCTGACCCTGATGCCACAGGCCGGCGATAACGTCGAAGCCCTGGTAATGGTCGAAGTCGACGCGGACGGGATGATCGCTGCGATCTACCTGTTGCCCATGGCACCACTGAACCTGCAACACAGCTATACGCTGGTGCGGGCGGAACAGGACGGTGCACGGCGCAAACTGGCGCAGATGGCCTGTGTGTCATTCACCCGCGGCACCCGGATTACCCTGGCCACAGGGGCGCAGAAACCGATCGAAGACCTCGTGCCCGGTGATCGCGTATTGACCCGCGACGACGGGGTGCAGGAGTTGCGCTGGATTGGCCAGACCACATCGCGCGCGGTGGGGCGTATGGCCCCGGTACTGATCCGGGCCGGGGTCTTGAACAATGCCGCTGATCTGCTGGTCAGCCCCGATCACCGCCTGATGGTCTATCAACGCCGCGATGAGCTGGGCACCGGCTGTTCGGAACTCCTGGTGCGGGCGCGTGACCTGGTCAATGGCACAACGGTTGTGGTGCAGGATGGCGGCTTTGTCGATTACTTCCAGCTGCTGTTTGACCGGCATCACATCATCTATGCCGAAGGCATCGCCGCAGAGAGCCTGTTTCTGGACCCCCTTACCCAGCCCGCCCTGCCCGATGATCTGCTGCGCCGCATCGGCCCTGGCCTTGCCACAGGTCAGCGCCGCGACAGCCACGGGTTGGAGGTACAGAAAAACCTGCTGAACCACCCAGATGCGGTTGAAATGCTGCGCCGCTCTTCGCTGCGCTAACCGACGCCTCCGTGGACAAGTCGCCTGCGATGCATCATCGGGAGCGATACCTGCGCAGCCCCCTGGCCGCCCTGTTTCACAGCTTTCTGCGACGAGGGGGGGCTTTTTCTTGCCAGCCTCGACAATCCAACCTATACGCGCGCTCATGTTGGATACCGCTGCAAACCGCCCAGACCTGCCGCCCGAAATCGCGCGGCGCCGCACCTTTGCGATCATTTCGCACCCGGATGCGGGCAAAACCACGCTGACTGAAAAATTCCTGCTTTATGGCGGCGCGATTCAGATGGCTGGGCAGGTGCGCGCCAAGGGCGAAGCACGGCGCACCAGATCCGATTTCATGCAGATGGAAAAGGACCGCGGCATTTCGGTCTCGGCCTCGGCAATGTCCTTTGATTTTGACGGCTTCCGCTTCAATCTGGTGGATACGCCCGGCCACTCGGACTTTTCCGAAGACACCTATCGCACCCTCACGGCGGTGGATGCCGCCGTCATGGTGATTGATGGGGCAAAGGGCGTGGAAAGCCAGACTCAGAAACTGTTTGAGGTCTGCCGCCTGCGTGACCTGCCGATCCTGACCTTCTGTAACAAGATGGACCGCGAAAGTCGCGATACCTTTGATATTATTGATGAGATCCAGGAAAACCTGGCCATTGACGTGACGCCAGCCGCCTGGCCCATCGGCGTTGGGCGCGATTTCATCGGCTGCTACGACATGCTGCGCGACCGACTGGAGCTGATGGACCGCGCCGACCGCAACAAAGTGGCCGAAAGCATCGCGATTGAGGGCCTGGATGACCCCAAGCTGGCCGAATATGTGCCCGCAGATCTGCTGAACAAGCTGCTGGAAGAGGTCGAGATGGCCCGCGAGCTGCTGCCCAAGCTGGATCCGCAGGCGGTGCTCGAAGGCCATATGACCCCGATCTGGTTTGGCTCAGCCATCAACTCCTTTGGCGTCAAAGAACTAATGGACGGCATTGGCCACTACGGCCCCGAACCGCAGGTGCAAAAGGCGCAGCCACGAAATATTGCCCCCGAAGAGAAGAAGGTCGCCGGCTTTGTCTTCAAGGTGCAGGCCAATATGGACCCAAAGCACCGCGACCGGGTGGCCTTTGTGCGGATGGCTAGCGGCCACTTTAAACGCGGCATGAAACTGACCCATGTGCGCACCAAGAAACCGATGGCGATTTCCAACCCGGTGCTGTTCCTCGCCTCTGACCGCGAATTGGCCGAAGAGGCATGGGCTGGCGATATCATTGGTATTCCGAACCATGGCCAGCTGCGCATCGGCGACACCCTGACCGAAGGCGAAGCCCTGCGGGTTGCCGGTATTCCCTCCTTTGCGCCGGAACTGCTGCAGGGCGTGCGCGCGGGCGATCCGATGAAAGCCAAGCATCTGGAAAAGGCGCTGATGCAGTTTGCCGAAGAAGGCGCAGCCAAGGTGTTCAAACCCTCAATCGGTTCCGGCTTTATTGTTGGCGTGGTCGGGGCGCTGCAATTTGAGGTTCTGGCCAGCCGGATCGAGCTGGAATACGGCCTACCGGTGCGGTTTGACAGCTCTCAGTTCACCTCGGCGCGCTGGGTCAATGGGGACAAAGCGGCGGTGGACAAGTTTGTAAATTCCAACAAACAGCACATCGCCTATGACCATGATGGCGATGTCGTCTATCTGACTCGTCTGCAGTGGGACATCGACCGGGTAGAGCGGGATTACCCCGATCTGCAACTGACCGCGACCAAGGAAATGATGGTCTGAGGCACCGCGCTACGGCCCCAAAGCCTGATAGACAAGCTCACATAATCTGGGCGCGCCATCACCGGCGCGCCCTTTTGCGATTCTTCGTTGACGTCGCGGCCCGCCGCTTGGTCGCAGCCCGATCCGCATTTTGAGGTTTTGCCGCTCTTCTGTCCGGCGCGCACTGGACCAACGGGGGGAACCCTGTGCAGTATCGCGCCACGTGACACCGCGCAGACAGCCCTGCCCCGCAACCGGACAGAGCAAGGATACAGAGAGCAGGGCATCAATGGACACAAACGCAAAATGGGGCATCGTCGCCACTATCAAGGCCCCGGCCCAAGACATCCTCGATTTTGCCGCCTACCACCTGGAGGCCGGAGCACATCGTCTGTTTCTATATCTCGATGCCCCCTGCCCCGGCGCCCGCCCTCTGCTCAAGGCGCATCCAAAGATCCGCGTCTTTGACTGCGACGATGCCTCTTGGCAAAGGCGGCGCAAGGGCGGCAAGCCCGCCAAACATCAGGTTCGCCAAAGCCTGAATGCCACCCGTGCCTATCGTCGCCAAGCTGCTGATCTGGACTGGCTAGCCCATATTGACGTTGATGAATTCCTCTGGGCGAATAGCTCGATTGGCACGCTGCTGGCGGCCCTGCCGCAAACTACCCTGGCAGCCCGCGCCCGCCCCATAGAGGCACTTGCAGGCGATGCAACTGCCTTCAAAGGTCATATCCCCAAAGGGCCTGAACGCGGCACAATCGTCGGCCGCCTGTATCCGCGCTACGGCGAACATATGCGTGGCGGCTTTCTCAGCCATGTGCAGGGCAAGATCTTTGTGCGCACAGGACTGCCCGATATCAGCTTTCGCATCCATAACTTTTTCCAAGACGCTGGCAAAAGCCCAGAGGACCGGCTGGAAAACCCCGCCACGACCGAACTGCCTGCGCTTGAGCTGTGCCACCTGCATGCGCGGGATTGGCCCCACTGGCTGGCGCATTACCGGTTTCGCCTAGAGCGCGGATCTTACCGGGCCGACCTCTCGCCCGCACGACCCAGGGATAAGGACGGCATAAACCTGCATGAACTCCTCTCGGCAATAGAGGCCGAAGAGGGCGTGCCAGGCCTGCGCGCCTTTTATGATGAAGTCTGCGGCGACAGCCCGGCCCTGCGCCAGCGGCTGGAACAGGAAGGGCTGTTGCGGATCCGTATGCTCAACCGCGCCGCGACCCGACAAAAGCACTTCCCCAGTTTTGACAGCACGCAGGGGTGATCCCCGCGCAACGATTCGGCGCCCCTGACGCGGGGGTGACCGGTATTTTGGCACGCCAGCAGAGGCGGATAGCGGCCAGGCAAGCCCAGCCAATAATTGACCGCAGGACAAGATTTTGCTATGTCCCGCCAAAAGCTGGACGTTGTCACACCGCTTGTTCTCGCGGACCCGGCTTTGTCAAAACACGCGCGGGCCAAATTAGTGTCCGCAAAAACGGACGCATATGACAAAATTTACCGATCTGAACCTGAACCCCAAGGTCCTCAAAGCGATTGAAGAAGCGGGTTACGAGTCACCAACACCGATCCAGGCTGGTGCTATTCCACCTGCGCTTGAAGGTCGTGATGTACTGGGCATCGCCCAAACCGGCACCGGCAAAACCGCCTCTTTCACCCTGCCAATGATCACCATGCTGGCCCGTGGCCGCGCCCGCGCCCGGATGCCGCGCAGCCTGGTCCTGTGCCCGACCCGCGAATTGGCAGCCCAGGTTGCAGAGAATTTTGACACTTATACCAAACACTTAAAGCTTACAAAGGCCCTCTTGATTGGCGGTGTCAGCTTTAAGGAGCAGGACCAGCTAATCGACAAAGGCGTCGACGTTCTGATCGCAACGCCAGGTCGCCTGCTGGATCATTTCGAGCGCGGAAAGCTCTTGCTGACCGGTGTGCAGATCATGGTCGTCGATGAGGCAGACCGGATGCTCGACATGGGCTTTATTCCGGATATCGAGCGGATCTTCTCCCTTACGCCCTTTACCCGCCAGACGCTGTTCTTCTCGGCCACCATGGCCCCTGAAATCGAACGGATCACCAATACCTTCCTTTCCGCACCTGAGCGAATCGAAGTTGCCCGGCAGGCCAGCGCCTCTGAAACCATCGAACAACAAGTGGTGCAGTTCAAAGCCTCGCGCAAAGATCGCGAAGCCAGCGAAAAACGCACCGCCCTGCGCGCATTGATCGACGGCGAAGGCGACAAGCTGACCAACGCAATCATCTTCTGCAACCGTAAGACGGATGTAGATATTGTGACCAAGTCACTGAAAAAATACGGCTATGATGCCGCGCCGATTCATGGCGATCTGGACCAGAGCCAACGCACCAAGACACTCGACGGGTTCCGCGACGGGCAGCTGCGTATTCTCGTGGCCTCTGACGTCGCGGCGCGCGGCCTGGATGTGCCCAGCGTCAGCCATGTGTTCAATTATGATGTGCCCGGCCACCCCGAAGACTATGTCCACCGGATTGGCCGCACCGGCCGCGCGGGCCGTGAAGGCAAGGCAATCACCATTTGCTCTGTCCGCGATGAAAAGGCCCTCGCCGCCGTTGAAAACCTGCTGCAAAAAGAAATCAGCCGGATGGACAACCCTGCCAAGAAAGCAGAGCCGGTCAAGCGCAGCGCTGCCAAGAAATCCACTGACACGCCGGATCAGGACACCGAAAATTCCGGTGGCAAGCCCACACGAAGCCGCCGGGGCGCTACATCGCGCAAGTCGGCGGACGCCGCTGCGCCGCAGGATGCTGCCACACCAAAAGCAGAGGTCAGTGAAGATAAGGCCGGCGCTGACCAGGTATCTGCGGATCTGCAAGCGCAGGAAACCACTGAAACGGACAAGTCCGAAGCACGCAAATCGGCCCCCCGCAAGGCAGACAGTGCCAAATCCGAAGGCCGCTCGCGTACGCGCAAGGCCACGGCCAAGGCAGACGATAAGCCAGACGACAAGCCCGTCGCCGAGGAAAACGCTGCAGCGCAGCAACAAACTGCCCCCAAGAACAATCGGGGCCGTGGCGGCAAACAAGGCGGGCGTCGTGACGATCGCACGGTTGTTGGCATGGGCGATCACATGCCAAGCTTTATCGCGCTCTCATTTGCAGAGCGTCGCGCCGGGTAATTTTCCAATAAAATCAATACCATTTACGGCCGCCATCTTTGGCGGCCGTTTTGCGTTTGCGCTTTAGAGCGTGCCGGGAAAGGTCTTGAATTCACAGGCAGTCGGTCTACACGACCCAGTGCGTCACGCGGTCTTCCCGAATTTTCAGCTGGCGACCTTTGCACTTGCAGCATGGCGGGATTGACAGATTGGCCAATGTCACCGCGCCCAAAGCCCGCTACATGTAGCCCATCCGAAAACGCAATAGACCGAGAACGTTATGACCGAGCACCAGCCTGTTACTCTCACCGCTGATGAAATCCATGCCATCCAGCGTCGCGCAGAAGCTATGCGCGCCCGGGCTTTGGCTGATGGGATGAGCGCGGTTGGCCGCAGCCTGCGCGCCCTGCCCCAGAAAATCGTCGCGCTGCTGCAACGCCCCCGCACCGCGTAAGGGCAGCAGCCTGCCACTGTTTTGCGCAGTGACGGGTTCCCCCGTCAGCGCCCACAAAAAAGCCTCGGCAAGATCTGCCGAGGCCTTTTCTATTCAGGATGTCAGCGCGGTGCTTATCGCATCCGGCTGATCACCACGGTGACTTCGGGCTTTTTGCCGATTTCGTTGTTGCAGGTCTGACGCGCAATCCGGCGTAGTTCGCCTTCCAGCTTGTCGTCATCCTTCAGCGTCTTGGCCCCAGCCCGCATCAGGAACTGATTCAGGTCTTCTTCCAGAACATCGATCAGTGCCGCGTTAGAGCTGCTAGTATCTGTCAGCCCCTTGATATCACACCAGGGCTCGCCCAGGGGTTCATCTTCCTCGTCCAGAATAAGGGTAACGACCAGATGGCCATTCAGCGCCATGCGGATGCGGTCGCGCACCACGCCATCCATCGCACCAATCTTGGTGGTGCCATCCAGATAGGTGCGGCCAGTGTCGATATATTCCAGCACCGAGGGACGGTTACCCGACAGGTTCAACATCATGCCATTCACCGCCACAATGCTGGGAATACCCTTGGCCTCGCCCAGACGGGCATGCATCCGTAGGTGGCGATGTTCACCATGCATTGGCACCAGCATCGCGGGCTGCAGCAGCGCATGCAGCGCCTCAAGGTCCGGTCCATTGGCATGGCCAGAGACATGATACAGACCAGAGCTGTCATCCACCACATCGACGCCACGTTCCGAGAACTGGTTGATGATGCGGATCACACCGCGCTCATTGCCCGGAATCGTCTTGGAGGAAAACAGGAACAGATCGCCCTCTTTCAACTCTAACCCACGGTATTTACCACGCGCCATCTGCGCCGAAGCGGCACGGCGTTCGCCCTGGCTGCCCGTGGTGATCAACATCAGGTTGTTGCGGGGCAGGTCCCTTGCCTCTTCCGGGGAAAAGACCGGTGGGAAATCCGTCAGAACGCCGGTTTCCTTGGCGGCCTCGACCATGCGCAGCATCGCGCGGCCCAACAAGACAACCGAACGCCCGGCCCGCGTGCCCGCATCCGCCAGGGTCTTTACCCGTGCCACGTTCGAAGCAAAGGTGGTTGCCGCGACCATGCCGCTGGCCTCGCCGATCAGGCGGGTAATTTCCTCGGGCAGATCCGATTCAGAACGGCCAGGTGTTTTGGAGAACACATTGGTGGAATCGCACACCAGGGCCTTGATGCCTGGCTTGGCGATTTCCGCCCACATTTCAGGATCAAAGGCTTCGCCAACCAGCGGCGTGCGATCCAGTTTGAAATCACCGGTATGCACCACCCGGCCCGCCGGGCTGTCGATGACCAGGCCACCGCTTTCCGGGATCGAATGCGCCATCGGCGCGACACCGATGGTAAAGGGGCCAAGCTTGGTCACTTCGGGCCAGGCACCAACCGTTTTCACCACCAGCGGATCATGGCCGCGCTCTTCCATCTTGCGCCGCGCAAGATTGGCGGTAAAGGCACGGGCATAGATCGGCACGTTCAGCTGACGATACAGATGCGAGACCGCGCCGATGTGGTCCTCATGGCCATGGGTGATAAAAATTGCCTCCAGCTGGTCAACGCGTTCACGCAGCCAGGTGATATCAGGCATGATCAAGTCAACACCGGGGGTGCTGTCCATATCGGGGAAGGCAACGCCCAGATCCACCAGGATCAGCCGTTCCTTGCCGGGGCGGCCATAGCCGTAAACATAGGCATTCATGCCAATTTCGCCTGCACCACCAAGGGGCAGATAGATCAAACGTTCATCAGTGCTCATATAGGAGTACCGTTATCCTTATTATATTTATGGATGATCTGCAGTCCATGCATCGTGAGATCATCCTCATATGCGTCAAACAGATCAGCAGCTTGCTGGAATAGAGGCGCCAGCCCGCCTGTTGAGATAATCTTCATCGGAACATTGCGTTCGGCTTTGATCCGGGCGCAGATCTCGCGCACCAGGCCGACGTAGCCCCAAAACACGCCCGATTGCATGCAGGCCACCGTATTGGTGCCGATCACGTGCTCGGGTTTGGAAATATCCACATGTGGCAGCGCCGCCGCCGCCTGATGCAGCGCCTCAAGGCTGAGGTTCACCCCAGGCGCGATCACACCACCGACATAGGCACCATCTTCGGCTACCACATCAAAGGTAGTGGCCGTGCCAAAATCCACCATCACCAGATTGCCACCGTAGTGGTCAAAACCGGCCACCGTGTTGACCAACCGATCCGGCCCCACTGCGGTGCCCTCGTCCACCCGGACATCCACCGGCAACAGACAATCCGGTTTGCCCACCACCAGTGGGCGGGTGTTGTAATAGCGATCAGCCAGAACCCGCAGGTTGAACACAACACGCGGCACAGTGGAAGAAACGATCATATCCGTGATATCCGTCTCGATGCCCTGCGCCTGAATCAATGTGTTGAGCCAGACAAAATACTGATCCGCCGTGCGCCGCCAATCGGTCGCCGTGCGCCAGGTGCCAATAAATTGTTCGCCATCCCAGATAGAGAAGACGGTATTGGTATTGCCACAATCAACAGCCAGAAGCATGGAATGCCCTTTTGCGCTCAGAAAAAGATATCGGCGGCGGGGATCGATACCCGACCGTTGGCGCTGTTTAGGACAAGGTTGCCCTCCGCGTCTACCGTCTCGAAGGTGCCTTCTACCTCAGAATGGCTGGTTCTTGCAATTATCACCTCTCCAAGCTTGGCCGCGCGTGCCAACCAAGCGGTGCGGATCGGGTCAAAGCCATAGGTGGTGAACTGCAGTTCATAGCGGGCATAGGCCGCCGCCAGCGCGGTCAAAAAGACCTCGGGCGTGACCTGCACCCCAGTTTCAGACAGCAGCGACACCGGCCAGACCGCCCCCGGTTCCAGCCATTCTTTCATCGGCGTTTCCACCAGATTGACGCCGATGCCAATGGCTAGGTAGTTCAGCCCCTGCCCCGCACCCGAGCTTTCCAACAGAATACCAGACAGCTTGCCGCCGTTGAACAAAACATCATTGGGCCATTTCAGCGCCAGACCAACGGTGCGCCCGGTCAGGGATTCGCAGGCATCATAGACCGCCAGCGCGGCGACAAAACTGCGAAGCGCCACCTGCTGCGGGGGCTCGCTTGGGCGCATCACCAGTGTGGCGGCAAAATTACCCTGCGGTTCCTTCCAGTCGCGGCCCCGGCGGCCACGCCCCTTGGTCTGGCGCTTGGCAAGGATCCATTCCGGCCCCGTCAGCTCTGGCGCGATGCGCCTGGCCTCGTCCAGGGTGCTGTCCACCTCTTGCAAGATCCGCTTGCCGTAACCGTCAGGCCAATCCGTCATTGTCTCATTCCTTTAAAGGCAAAAAGGCCCGGTCCGCTGGACCAGGCCCTTTGTCAGAGATGTTAAACCGTTCAGTGGACCAAGGCCGCAGCCGCAGCAGCCGCTGCGCCATCGACACCAAACATATTGATAATCCCCAGAACCATCACTGCAGCCGACCCCATAAGGAAGACCCAGAGCACAGGCGACCCGGTGCGGTCCAGCTCTTCGGCTTCTTCGCCGAAATACATGTAGTAGACGATCCGCAGATAATAGAAGGCACCGATGACCGAGGCAACCACACCAGCAATCGCCAGCCAGGCCAGATCTGCCTCATAGGCAGCGCGCAGCACATAGAACTTGCCAAAGAAGCCCAGCATCGGCGGCACACCTGCAAGCGAGAACAGCAGCACCAGAACCGCCAGTGCCTTACCAGGTTCACGGCGGGCATATTGGTTCAGCGCCTGAATATCGGTGACAGGCTGGCCATCCTTTTGCAGCATCAGGATAAAGGCAAAGGTGCCGATATTCATCGAAACATAGATCGCCATATAGACCAGCATCGCCTCGATGCCGAGCTGAGTACCCGCAGCAAGCCCCATCAGCGCATAGCCCATATGGGCAATCGAAGAATAGGCCATCAGACGTTTGATATTACGCTGGCCAATCGCCGCCACCGCACCCAGAAACATCGACAAGACGGACAGCAGCGCCACAACCTGGCTCCAATCGCTGATCGCGTGGCCAAAGGCGTCATGCATCACCCGGGCAAACAGGCCCATGGCCGCAACTTTGGGGGCCGAAGCAAAGAAAGCCGTTACCGGTGTGGGCGCGCCTTCATAGACATCCGGCGTCCACATGTGGAAGGGCACTGCAGAGACCTTGAACCCAAGACCAGAAATCAGCAGGACCAGACCAAACAGCAGGCCCACAGAGACCTCGCCGTGCTGGGCTACATCAATGATGCCCGCAAATTTGGTGGTACCGGCAAAGCCGTAAACAAGCGAGGCACCGTAAAGCAGCAGACCCGAAGACAGCGCACCCAGCACAAAATACTTCAGGCCGGCCTCGGTCGATTTGACGCTGTCGCGGCGCATCGAAGCCACAACGTAGAGCGCCAGCGACTGCAGCTCCAACCCCATGTACAGCGACATCAGATCACCGGCAGAAACCATGACCATCATGCCAACCGCGCTCAGCGCGACCAGGATCGGGTATTCAAAGCGCAGCATGCCGCGGCGCAACATATACTCCTGCCCCATCACCAGAACAGCGGCTGCCGCCAGCAGGATCGTCACCTTGGCAAAACGGGCAAAGCCGTCATCGACAAACATGCCGCCAAAAGCCGTTGTGCTGCCGCTGCCGCTGGTGCCAATCCACAAGGCCAGCACCACCATCAGGCCCGACGTAGACCAGGTGATCGCCGAGGCAAGCTTGTCTTTGCCAGTGTAGACTGCGCCCAATAGCGCCGCCATTGCGTAAAGTGCCAGGATAATCTCTGGCAGAATTACGGAGAGATCAGCTTGGATCATCTGCCCATGCTCCCTTAGTGCGACGCGGTCTGGATTACAGCGGAGGTATCCGCAGCAGCCAGAGACTGGTTGAAGTTTGCGATCAGCGCTTCAGTCGATGGACTGATGATATCGGTGACCAGCGACGGATAGACGCCCAGAAGGATAGTCATCACAACCAGTGGCGCAAAGATAAAGCGTTCACGTGCATCCATGTCCTGAATGGTTTTCAGGCTGCCCTTGATTAGGTCGCCAAAGACCACCCGACGATAAAGCCAGAGCGCATAGGCCGCCGAGAAAATTACGCCGGAAGCCGCAACCGCTGCTACCCAGGTGTTTTTCTGGAATGTGCCCATCAGGGTCAAGAATTCCCCAACAAAGCCAGAGGTGCCCGGCAGGCCAACGTTGCCCATGGTAAAGAACATGAAGACCAGCCCGTAAGCGGGCATCCGCACCACCAGGCCGCCATAGGCGTTGATGTCGCGGGTATGCATGCGGTCATAGATCACGCCCACGCAAAGGAACAGCGCCGCCGAGATGAAGCCGTGGCTCAACATCTGGAAGATGGCACCATCAACCCCCTGCTGGTTGGCCGCAAAGATCCCCATGGTGACAAAGCCCATATGCGCGACGGATGAATAGGCGATCAGCTTTTTCATGTCTTCCTGCACCATCGCCACCAGCGAGGTATAGACCACCGCGATGGCGGACATCCACAGGATCAGATCGGTCATCACATCCGCGCCAACCGGGAACATCGGCAAGGAAAACCGCAGGAAGCCATAGCCGCCCATCTTGAGCAGGATCGCCGCCAGCACCACAGACCCAGCCGTCGGCGCCTGAACGTGTGCATCCGGCAGCCAGGTATGTACCGGCCACATCGGCATCTTCACCGCAAAGGAGGCAAAGAACGCCAGGAACATCAGGGTCTGCATGCCGCCGACCACATGAATGCCCAACAGATCAAAGCTGGTGGCAGAGAAACTATGCGTCAGCAGGGTTTCGATATCGGTGGTGCCCGCATCGGCATACATCGCCACCATAGCCACCAGCATCAAGACAGAGCCAAGGAAGGTATAAAGAAAAAACTTGAAGGAGGCGTAGATGCGTTCCTTGCCGCCCCAGATGCCGATGATCAGGAACATCGGGATCAATCCCGCCTCGAAGAACATGTAAAACAGCACCAGGTCCAGCGCCATGAAAACACCCAGCATCAGGGTTTCCAGCAACAGGAAGGCGATCATGTATTCCTTGACACGGGTGGTCACCCGCCAGCTGGCCAGTATGGTCAGCGGCATCACAAAGGTGGTCAGCAGGACAAACAGCACCGAAATGCCGTCAACGCCCATCTTGTACTTTAAGCCAAAGACCCAGTCGTGCTCTTCTACGAACTGAAAGCCGGTGTTGGCAGGGTCAAACTGTGTGTAGATCCCCAGGCTGACCAAAAAGGTCAGGCTGGTGGTAATCAGGGCAAGCCGTTTGGCATTGCGCTGCGCCGCTTCATCCTCGCCGCGCATCAGCAGCGCCATAACAGCAGCTGCCACAGCAGGGATGAAGGTGACAATTGATAGAAGGTTGTCCATCAGTGGGCTCCTCCGCCGATCGACATCCAGGTGATCAGGGCTGCAATGCCCAGCACCATCCAGAAGGCATAGGTAAAGATGAAACCGGACTGCGCGCGACCGGCAAGTTTGGTGAAGAAAGGAACAATCCCCATGGCGACGCCATTCAGGAAGCCGTCAATGGCATTGCCATCGCCGCGTTTCCAGAAGAAACGCCCAATGGCCAAGGCAGGCTTGACAAAAATCGCGTCGTACAGCTCGTCAAAGTACCACTTGTTCTTGAGGAACAGATAAAGCGGCTGATGCGTCTCTGCCAGGCGCCCAGGCAGGCTTGGGTTCACGATGTAGAACCAAACCGCCAGCACCAAGCCAAGGGACATCGCAATAAAGGGCGAGACCTTGACCCATTTTGGCGCGGCATGTGCATCGTCCAGCACATGGTTGTCGGCGGCAAAATACAGCGCGCCCTCTCCCGGCTGGCCGGTAAAGACATAGTGATGCTCACCCGCCTCGGCCTCGGCACCATGCGCATCGCTTTCGCCATGGCTCTCTGCTGCCTCACCATGGGCCGCTGCCGAAGCTTCCGCCACGGGGATACCGTAGAATTTTCCAACCTTGTCGGCATGCCCAAAGAAGCTGCCGTACCAGATCATGCCAGAGAAGACCGCACCCAGTGCCAGCACCCCAAGCGGGATAAGCATCGTCATCGGGCTCTCATGCGCGTGATCATGGGTATGTTTGTCGCCACGTGGCTTGCCAAAGAAGGTCAGGAACATCAGGCGCCAGCTGTAGAAAGAGGTCATGAAGGCAGCAATCACGAGCAGCCAGAACCCATAGTCGGATCCACCGGCAAAGGCGCTCTCAATAATCGCATCCTTGGACAGGAAGCCGGCAAAACCGATATGGGTCAGCGGGATGCCAACGCCGGTGATGGCCAGGGTGCCAATCATCATCGCCCAATAGGTATAGGGGATTTTCTTGCGCAGACCGCCATAGTTCATCATGTCCTGTTCATGGTGCATGGCGTGGATAACCGAACCTGCGCCCAGGAACAGCATCGCCTTGAAAAAGGCATGGGTAAACAGGTGGAACATTGCCGCCGAATACATGCCGACGCCTGCGGCCACGAACATATACCCCAGCTGCGAGCAGGTGGAATAGGCAATGACGCGTTTGATGTCGGTCTGAACCAGGCCCACCGTTGCGGCAAAGAAAGCCGTAGAGGCACCAATCACCGTGATGAACATGGTTGCCTGTGGCGCAAACTCCATCAGCGGCGACATGCGGCAGACCAGAAAGACACCGGCGGTAACCATGGTCGCAGCATGGATCAACGCCGAAACAGGTGTCGGGCCTTCCATCGCATCTGGCAGCCAGGTGTGCAGGAACAGCTGCGCCGATTTACCCATCGCGCCGATGAACAACAGCACCGCCAACAGGTTCGCTGCGTCCCATTCGCCCCAAAGGAAGGATATCTGCTGACCGGAGACCTCGGTGGGAATGGCGGCAAAAATATCAGAGAAGTTGATGCTATCGGTCAGCAGGAACAGACCAAAGATCCCCAGCGCAAAGCCAAAATCCCCAACCCGGTTGACGATAAAGGCCTTCATTGCCGCCGCATTTGCGCTTGGCTTGCGGTAGTAGAAGCCGATCAACAGGTAAGAGGCCACGCCGACCCCTTCCCAGCCAAAGAACATCTGAACCAGATTATCTGAGGTCACCAGCATCAGCATGGCAAAGGTAAAGAAGGACAGATAGGCAAAGAAGCGCGGCTTGTAGCTCTCGCCCTCTTTCCACTGCGGATCATCCGCCATGTAGCCAAAGCTGTAGAGGTGAACCAGGCTAGACACCGAGGTGACAACAATCAGCATCAGGGCGGTAAGCCGGTCCAGCCGGATCCCCCATGACGTAGACAGTGAACCGCTTTCAATCCAGGTCATGACTTCGATCTGGCGGGTAACCCCGTCAAATCCAAGAAAGGTGATCCAGGACAAGAGCGCCGAAAGGAACAACAGGCTCGTCGCCGTCACCATGGCTGCTTTTTCGCCGATATATTTATGGCCAAAGCCACAAATCAGCGCGCCCACCAGAGGGGCAAAGAGGAGGATGGTTTCCATGATGCTTTAGCCCTTCATCATATTGATGTCTTCCACGGCGATGGTGCCGCGGTTACGGAAGAAGCAGACCAGGATCGCCAGACCAATAGCGGCCTCGGCGGCGGCCACGGTCAGCACGAACAGGGTAAAGACCTGCCCCACCAGATCCCCAAGGAAACTGGAGAAGGCCACAAGGTTGATATTCACCGCCAGCAGCATCAATTCGATGCTCATCAGCAGGATGATCACGTTCTTGCGGTTCAGGAACAGCCCGAAGATGCCAATGACGAACAGCGTCGCCGCGACGGTAAGGTAATGCTCGATACCAATCATTATTAAAGCCCCTGCCCCGGTTTGATGTCTTTCAGTTCCATGGCCTTGGCCGGATCGCGCGACATTTGCAGCATCACGTCCTGGCGTTTGACATCTTTGCGATGGCGCAGGGTCAGGGTGATGGCGCCAATCATGGCGACCAGCAGGATCAGACCCGAAAGCTGGAACAGAAGGAAATATTGATCATAGATGATAAGGCCCAGGGCCTCGGTGTTGTGGCGATCAGCAGGGATCGGCTGCGCCAGTTGTTCGGCGGCGCCATGGGCACTTTCCCAGCTACCATAGGCCATCACGAACTGCATCAGAATGACCAGACCAATCAACAGGGCCAACGGCATATACTGCGCCATCTCTGCCTTCAGTTCAGCAAAGTCCACATCCAGCATCATCACCACAAAGAGAAACAGTACAGCAACCGCCCCCACGTAGACGATGACCAGCAGCATGGCGACGAATTCCGCCCCCAGCAGCACAAACAACCCGGCCGAAGAGATAAAGGCCAGGATCAGCCACAGAACCGAATGCACCGGCTGGCGGCTGATCACAGTGAACAGCCCGCCGGTGATGGCGCTGATGGCGAAGAGGTAGAAGGCAAAAACGCTCATGTCTCATCGTCCCTTTTGTCGGTCATGACTTCCTGCGCCAGTTCCAGCGCCCGGTTCATGGCCGGAATGCCGGCGAAAACCGACATCTGTCCGATCGTTTCAACGATCTCTTGTTTCTTTGCACCCGCCTCAACAGCGTGGCGCACGGTTTGACGCACAGCGGAATCCGCCTGCGCGCCCTGACAGGTCAGCCCGGCCAATGTCAGCAAAAGCCGGGTCTTGGCATCCAGACCATCCTTGTTGATGGTCTTGCCAAACATCATTTCCATGACCTCTTTGGGCATGGTTGGCCACAGGGCCTCGAACCCTTTCATCGACATCGGATCCAGACCCGCCGCCAGATCCGGGTTCATGGCCTTGACCATGTCCTTATACTGGGCCTGTGCCTGGGCCATCATGGCCTCAAAGGGGTTCTTTGCATCGCTCATCGGTAGGGCGCATCCAGTTCGAGGTTGCGGGCGATCTCGGCTTCCCAGCGCTCGCCATTCGCCAACAACTTGTCCTTGTCGTAGAACAGCTCTTCGCGGGTTTCGGTGGCGAACTCAAAATTCGGACCTTCGACAATGGCATCCACCGGGCAGGCTTCTTGGCAGAAACCGCAGTAGATGCATTTGGTCATGTCGATGTCATAGCGCGTGGTACGGCGGCTGCCATCTTCACGCGGCTCCGCATCGATGGTGATCGCCTGCGCCGGGCAGACCGCTTCACACAGCTTGCAGGCAATGCAGCGCTCTTCGCCGTTGGGATACCGCCGCAGCGCATGTTCACCGCGAAAACGTGGGCTTAGCGGCCCCTTTTCATGCGGGTAGTTCAGCGTCGCCTTGGGGGCAAAGAAATACTTCATCCCCAGTTTGAAGCCGACCCAGAAATCCTGCAGCAGGAAATATTTGGCGGCACGGGTGTAATCGATCTGGTTTGTCATGATCAGCCTCCCACGGTCCAGCGGGCGAAGATGCCCCAGAACCAGTCAAATTTTGCAGCAAAGGAAACAAAGACCACCCAGAACAGCGAGAAGGGCAGAAAGACCTTCCAGCCAAGGCGCATCAGCTGGTCATAGCGATAGCGCGGGGTGATGGCTTTCACCATTGCAAAGAGGAAGAAGAAGAAGGCCATCTTGCCGACCATCCACAGCACACCATCCGGCAGGCCTGGGATTGGCGACAGCCAGCCACCAAAGAACAGCAGCGAGGTCAGCGCGCACATCAGGAAGATAGCGATATATTCACCCGCCATGAACAATAGGAAGGGCGTTGCCGAATATTCCACCTGATAACCGGCCACCAGTTCCGACTCCGCTTCGGGCAGGTCGAAGGGGGGGCGGTTGGTTTCAGCCAGGCAAGAGATGAAGAACAGGAAGACCATCGGAAAATGCGGGATCCAGTACCAGTTCAACAGGCCCAGGTCGCCGTCCTGTGCGCGGACGATATCGCCAAAGTTCATGCTGCCGGTAGAGATGATCACCCCGACGATGATCAAGCCGATCGAGACCTCGTAAGAAATCATCTGCGCCGCCGAGCGCAGGGCGCCAAGGAAGGGGTATTTCGAGTTCGAGGCCCAGCCCCCCATGATCACGCCGTAGACCTCGAGGCTGGAAACCGCAAAGACATAGAGGATGGCGACGTTGATGTCTGACAGCACCCAACCATCGTTGAACGGGATCACCGCCCAGGCCACCATCGCCAGCACAAAGGAGGTCAGCGGTGCCATGATAAAGACGGTGCGATCTGCACCCGCCGGGATCACCACCTCTTTGACCACATATTTCAGCGCATCCGCCACCGATTGCAGCAGACCAAAGACGCCCACGACATTGGGGCCACGGCGCATCTGCACCGCCGCCCAGATCTTGCGGTCCCCATAGACGAGGAACAACAGAGAGATCATTACAAATGCAACAACAGCAAGCACTTGCGCCAGGATCAGTACAGCAATGCCGCCTGGGGTGTTAAAGAATTCAGCCATAGGTCCTCACACCGTAGGTATTCCGTTAGCCTCGCAATTGGCGACCACGACTTCTGCATCGATGGTGCGCAAACCGCGCGGAAGGGAGGGCGAGATCGTGTAGACAGCATCGGCTATCTGATTGCCACCCTCTTGTTTCATTTTCGTGCGCACGTGGCGCGCAAACCCATAACCGCGGATCAGCGCGTATTGTGCAGCGGCACATTCGGCATAGTCATCCAGATCCGCACCAGAGGCGGCACCAGACATAGAGACATGAAATTGCACCAGATCGCCGTCCAGCAGGCTGGTGTCGACCCCGTTATACTGGGGGGCAACGCCATCCGCTGAACCGCCGGGGATCGGCGCACAGGCCGCCAGCGTCAGAAACGATATGAGTGCAGCGCGGATCACTCGGCCGCCATCTTTTCGGCCCGGCGGGCTTTGGCATTGGCCGAGAGTTCCGCCATCAGTTTGGAAGCCCGGGCAATCGGGTTGCTCAGATAGAAATCCTTGACCGCAGGCAGGAATGCCGCCTTGCCCAGCGGCCCCAGTTCCAGCGGTGTGCCCTCATTCTCGATCACCTGATCAACCTGCGCCAGATGCGGCACCTGCTTGACCAGGGCCTGACGCAGCTGCGCCAGCGAGTCATACTGCAAAGTTGCGTCCACCTCGGCGCTAAGTGCGCGCAAAATGGCCCAGTTTTCCTTGGCGTCACCGGGGGCAAAGCCCGCACGCATCGCCAGCTGGGGCCGTCCTTCAGTATTGACAAAAAGGCCGTTCTCTTCCGTATAGGCCGCGCCCGGCAGGATCACATCGGCGCGATGCGCACCACGATCGCCATGGCTGCCCTGATAGATCACAAAGGCACCATCGTCGATTTCCACTTCGTCCGCGCCCAGGTTGTAGATCACCTCGGCGCCCTCGATGGCCGCCGCCATGCCACCTTCGGTCACCGCGCCGATATCCATCGCGCCAACCCGTGCCGCCGCAGTATGCAGCACCAAGAGTTTTGATCCGGTATCAGCGGCAAATTTCTGGGCATGCGCCAGCACCGCAAGCCCGTCGGCTTCGCGCAGGGCACCCTGCCCGACAATCACCAGGGTTTCCTTGTCCAGCGCAGCAGAGTGATCGCCAGAATGCAGCGCTTCAAGCGCGGCACGATCAGTGCCCAGGTGGCTATAGTCATAGGTCAGATCGACTGGCTGGCCGATCAGGCCGATGGTGGCCCCATTGATCCAGGCCCGTCGGATCCGAGCATTCAGCACCGGAGATTCATTGCGTGGATCCGTTCCGATCAGCATGATCGCCTTGGCGCTGTCGATATCCTCGATGGTCGCGGTGCCAACATAGCCTGCGCGGTCGCCAATCGGCAGGCGCGCATTATCGGTCCGGCATTCGACCTGGCCACCCTGGGCTTCAACCAGCTGCTTCAGCGCAAAGGCCGCCTCAACCGGGACCAGATCGCCGATCAGGCCAGCAATCTTCTTGCCCTTCATCGCATCGGCAGCCGCGTGCAGGGCTTCGGGCCAGCTGGCAGGCTTTAGCTTGCCGTCAACACGCACATAGGGGCGATCCAGACGCTGACGCCGCAGACCATCCCAGACAAAGCGTGTCTTGTCGGAAATCCATTCTTCGTTCACCGCGTCATTGTTGCGCGGCAGGATCCGCATCACTTCGCGCCCCTTGGTATCAACCCGAATATTGGCCCCCAGCGAATCCATCACATCAATGGATTCTGTCTTTGTCAGCTCCCAGGGGCGGGCGCTAAAGGCATAGGGTTTCGAGGTCAGCGCGCCAACCGGACACAGATCAATGATGTTGCCCTGCAGGTTGCTGTCCAGGGTTTCGTTCAGATAGCTGGTGATTTCAGCATCTTCACCGCGGCCTGTCTGGCCCATCTGGGTGATCCCGGCCACCTCGGAGGTGAAGCGCACACAGCGGGTGCAGCTGATGCAGCGGGTCATCGCAGTTGAAACAAGCGGGCCGAGGTTCAGATCGTCCACTGCGCGCTTGGGTTCACGAAAGCGGGAAAAATCAACACCATAGGCCATGGCCTGATCCTGCAGATCACATTCGCCGCCCTGGTCGCAAATCGGGCAATCCAGCGGATGGTTGATCAGCATGAATTCCATCACGCCTTCGCGGGCTTTTTTCACCATGGGTGAATTGGTTTTCACCACCGGCGGCTGGCCTTCGGGGCCTGGGCGCAGGTCACGCACCTGCATAGCGCAGGATGCCGCAGGCTTGGGCGGGCCGCCCACGACCTCTACCAGACACATGCGGCAGTTGCCGGCAATCGACAGGCGTTCATGGTAGCAGAAGCGCGGGATTTCCACCCCGGCCTCTTCACAGGCCTGGATCAGGGTCATCGCCCCGTCCACCTCAACCTCGGTTCCGTCAATGTTGATCTTGCGGAGGTCAGCCATGGTCTATTTCGCCCTCAGTAACGCGCCGATCGCGCTGTTTTTCTTGATTTCCGCACGACCGAACGCACAGAATGTTTCTTGATTGCCATAAGAGACGCCGCGCGCCGCCAGCAGTCTTTCGCCCTTGGCCCGCATCCGGGCCTTTTCAACGTCGGATTCGATATAAGCGCGGATTTCGCTGTCAGCGTAGCCAAGGCGATTGGCCCGTGCCCGCAATCTACGCAGTTCGCCCACGCCTTTAAGGAAGCGCGCACCAAGGCTGTCACAATGATCCGCCACCTCTTTTGCCATCGCCACGGCAAACAGCGGGTTTTCAATTTCCGGCACATCCCGCAGCGACGGTTTTGCCGCCGCAGTCAAAGGACCAGCAAACGCCGCTGCTGCCATCAAAGGTACAATCCAGGCCAGTTTCATCTGGGCATATTTCATCGGTCTCTCCTGAAGTTTGGAGAGGCAAAAGGCCAAAAAACGGCCGCGCTATGCAATAGCGCCGCTGCCAATTGGCCAGAATATGCCTGGATCACGCTCACGACTTGCAGACCCCCTGCAGCACAGCATTGTCGCCATCACGCGGCAGCGGCACTTCTGGGTCGTCCAGATCCAGCGGCCAGTCAATACGCGAGGTGCCGTAGTTTTGAATGCAATATGTGGTGCCCGCATAGCGCATCGCCTCACGCGCGCCCAAGGGCGAGGCCGCAACATCATAGACCTCTGCCTCGAACCGCGCGCGCGTGACTTTCTTATCGACAACAGAGGCCTTGGTGCGGAACGGCACGCCATCAAACACAGGACGCATGTCCTTATCGCTGCAGGCCGCCAAAAGCGCGGTGACGACAAACGTCGCCGTCATGAATTTGACATGTCCCATCAAAATTGGTCCCTTACATCCCATCATTCAGCAGCAATGGCGCTTTTGCGGCCGGTTTTCTGCGCTTTGATGCGGTCTTCGATTTCATCGCGGAAGTTGCGGATCAACCCCTGGATCGGCCAGGCTGCGGCGTCGCCCAGGGCGCAGATGGTGTGGCCTTCGACCTGCTTGGTCACATCCCACAACATGTCGATTTCTTCCAGATCCGCCTCGCCTTTGACCAGGCGTTCCATCACCCGCATCATCCAGCCGGTGCCTTCGCGGCAGGGCGTACACTGGCCGCAACTTTCGTGTTTGTAGAATTTCGCCAGACGCCAGATCGCCTTGATGATATCGGTCTGCTTATCCATCACGATGACCGCTGCGGTGCCAAGGCCCGAGCCCAGCTCGCCGCGCAGGTAGTCAAAGTCCATGATCGCATCGCGCATGTTTTCACCGCGCACGCAGGGCACCGAAGACCCACCGGGGATCACCGCCAGCAGATTGTCCCAGCCGCCGCGAATGCCACCGCAGTGCTTTTCAATCAGCTCTTCAAACGAGATCGACATGGCTTCTTCAACCACACAGGGGTTGTTGACGTGGCCAGAAATCGCAAACAGCTTGGTACCGGCATTATTAGGTCGGCCAAAGCCTGCAAACCAATCCGCACCGCGGCGCAGGATGGTGGGCACAACAGCAATCGATTCCACGTTATTAACCGTGGTGGGGCAGCCATATAGACCCGCGCCTGCCGGAAAAGGTGGCTTCATCCGGGGCATGCCCTTCTTGCCTTCCAGGCTTTCGATCAGGGCGGTTTCCTCGCCGCAGATATAGGCCCCTGCCCCATGGTGCAGGAAGACATCGAAATCCCAGCCTGATCCGGCTGCGTTCTTGCCCAGAAGCCCCTTGTCGTAGCATTCGTCGATAGCCGCCTGCAGCGCCTCGCGCTCGCGGATATATTCGCCACGCAGGTAGATATAACAGGTATGCGCGTTCATCGCGAAGCTGGCAATCAGCGCGCCCTCGATCAGCGTATGCGGATCATGGCGCATGATTTCGCGGTCTTTGCAGGTGCCGGGTTCGGATTCATCGGCGTTGATCACCAGATAGGACGGGCGACCATCGCTTTCTTTCGGCATGAAAGACCATTTCAGCCCGGTAGGGAACCCCGCACCACCACGGCCCCGCAAACCGGAATCCTTCATCGTCTGGATGATCCAGTCACGACCCTTGTCGATGATCCCTGAAGTGCCATCCCAATGGCCACGTGCCTGCGCGCCTTTCAGGGTGCGCTCATGCATACCGTATAGGTTGGTAAAGATCCGGTCCTGGTCCTTCAGCATGTCTGCCTACCCTTGGTTGTCGTTTTTACTGGCCTGACGCATGCGCCAGAGTTGCACTATATTGACCCCTGCATAGATCATCGCGGCAAGGGCTGCGAAATCAAACAAGAGCGCAAAGCGGCCAGGCAATCCAATTGCCGGGCCAATGATCAGATTCAAGGCCAACCAGGCCAGCATGGTTCCGGCAATCACCAATGAGATGTGCCGCCCCTTTGCTGCGATCGCCCTATCCAGATCTGCGCTCATTCAGGTCCTCATGTCTGTTCCCTGCCTGCCCCGGAATAGGACAGCCAGTTCGGTTATTCGTCGTCGTAGCGGCCGTCTTTTTTGGCCTTCGTGGCAAATTCAGTCTCGTCACCCACCGCCAGTTTGGCAGCCTGTGCAATCCAGCCATCCCGTTCGATACGGCCCTTGAACTTCAATCGGTTGTCGACCCAGGCCACTTCGGCCTCGCCCCACTCCGCAATCTGGTCAAAGTGGAAAAAGCCCAGATCGTTCAGGGTTGCCTCCAGCTTGGGACCAACGCCCTTTAGCAGTTTCAGATCATCCGGCAGTCCACCGCGCGCTTCTTTCAGCGTCTTGGGTTCCTGTTCCTCGGTGACCTTGGCCGCCGCCCCTTCGGGGGAGGCAGGCTCTACCACTGCAGATTTTTTCACCGGTGCCTTTGCGGCCTCTTTGGCCTGCTTGGCGGCCGGTTTCGCGGCCTCGGGAGCCTTGGGGGGCTGATCCGCTGAGGCGCGCCCTGCGACCACACCATCCTTGCCAACCCAGGGGGTCAGCAGCGGAACTTCATCACCCTGGATCCGCTTGATACCGTCGCCAATATCAGTCGCCAGCTGTGCCGATGCGTTATACTGTGCCTTGCCGCTATCAAAATCCTGCAACGAGGTCAGGCCCGACTTTGGCTCTGCCGCATAACGGCCATTCTGCGGCCCCGGCACAACAGGCTTGCCTGCCGCCAGATCATCCAGCATCTGGCCAAAGCCGGCGGCGGTGAGATCTTCAAAATAGTCCTTGCCGATCTGGGCCATCGGCGCGTTGGCGCAGGCGCCCAGACATTCGACCTCTTCCCAGCTGAACTTGCCATCCGCCGAGAGGGTATGCGGTTTTTCAGCAATCTTGTCCTTGCAAACCGCGATCAGATCTTCGGCGCCGCAGATCATGCAAGACAGGGTGCCACAGACCTGCACATGCGCCACCGATCCGGTGGGCTGCATCTGGAACATGAAGTAGAACGAGGTAACCTCGAGCACACGGATATAGGCCATGCCCAACATATCGGCGATATATTCAATCGCCGGCTTGGAGACCCAGCCTTCCTGTTCCTGTGCCCGCCACAACAGCGGGATCACAGCCGAGGCCTGACGGCCTTCGGGGAATTTGGTCAATTGCGCCTCGGCCCATTTCTGGTTGGCGGGCGTGAAAGCAAAGCTTTCGGGTTGTTCGGAATGAAGGCGACGAAGCATTAGCGGTCAATCTCTCCAAATACGACGTCCATGGTGCCGATGATGGCAGCGACGTCGGCCAGCTGGTGGCCTTTTGCAACGTGGTCCATGGCTTGCAGATGCAGGAAACCCGGCGCGCGGATCTTGCTGCGGTAGGGTTTGTTAGACCCATCTGCCACCAGATAGACGCCGAATTCGCCCTTCGGGGCCTCGACGGCGGTATAGACCTCACCGGCGGGCACGTGAAAGCCTTCGGTATAGAGTTTGAAGTGGTGAATGAGGCTCTCCATCGAGGTCTTCATATCACCTCGTTTGGGCGGGCTCAGCTTACCCCGCGCCATCACATCACCAGTGGCCTCACGCAGTTTGACGATGGCCTGACGGATGATAGACAGCGACTGGCGCATTTCTTCCATGCGCACCAGATAGCGATCATAGCAATCCCCGTTCTTGCCCACAGGGATCTGGAAGTCGAATTCATCGTAGCATTCATAGGGCTGCGCGCGGCGCAAATCCCAGGCCATGCCCGATCCACGCACCATAACGCCGGAAAAGCCATATTCCAGGATATCTTCCTCGGTCACCACGCCAATATCGCAGTTGCGCTGCTTGAAGATGCGGTTTTCGGTCAACAACCCGTCGATATCAGCCAGTACCTTGGGGAATTCCATCGCCCAGAGGTCGATATCGTCCAGCAGATCATCCGGAATATCCTGATGCACCCCACCGGGGCGGAAATAGGCCGCGTGCAGACGTGCCCCACAGGCGCGTTCATAGAACACCATCAGCTTTTCACGTTCCTCAAATCCCCAGAGCGGCGGCGTCAGCGCGCCAACGTCCATCGCCTGGGTAGTGACGTTCAGCAGGTGGTTCAGAATACGGCCGATTTCAGAGTACAGAACCCGGATAAGCGAGCCACGACGCGGCACTTCAACGCCGGTCAGTTTTTCGATTGCCAAGCACCAGGCATGTTCCTGGTTCATCGGCGCCACATAGTCCAGCCGGTCAAAATACGGCAGGTTCTGCAGGTAGGTGCGGCTTTCCATCAGCTTTTCGGTGCCACGGTGCAGCAGGCCGATGTGCGGGTCGCAGCGCTCTACAATCTCGCCGTCCAACTCCAACACCAGACGCAACACCCCGTGGGCCGCAGGGTGCTGCGGGCCAAAGTTGATGTTGAAATTGCGGATCTTCTGCTCGCCGGTCTGGGCGTCATCGAATTTGGAGCCGTCCATCATGCCAGTTCCCCCTCATTACACGCGCGCGCCACAATCGCGATCTGGCCCTGGCCCAGCATGGCAGCGTCGAACGTGTGGTTATCCTTGCAGGTCATTCTCATATCGAACCTACCGTAGCGGGTTGAAGATCATTGGCGCCTTCAAGGTGCACTTTCCAGGCCTCTGGCAAGCGGTCTCCGAATTTTTCCTGCATCAGGTCATAAACCTCGCCAAGGTGTTCCAGAGCGAAAGCCCGGAATGCCGGATCAAACTTTTTCTCGCGCGGATTACCAACGTTCACCTTGGTATCAAAGTCACCCGACTTGCGGGCAATCCCCAGAAAATCGCAGATATCGTCAACATTGCGCTTCTCGAACATGTCCTCGTAGAAGAAATATCCGATTTTCTCTGGCTCCACAGCCGCTTCCAGATTGGCAATTGTCAGATGATAGCGCGAGCGACGCAGGGCCGCCGAATTCTTCCGCGCAAGCATTGTCTTCAGCTCGTTCAGGATTTCCTCATTGCCAATTTTACGCGAACGATCACCATTATCGCGCGCGCGCAGCTGCTTACGCGCGGCTGAATGCAGGCGTTCAATAGGGTCGCGCATCAAAAACACGAACCTTGTGTCAGCGTTCAACGCAGCCATTTGCGCAAAGGTATCAACGCTCAGCTTTGAGTAGTCCGGCGTAATTTCACCCACCAATTTCTGGCCGTTATAGCGCTCAAACACGATATCAGCATAAAGCTCATGCGTTGGGTCTCGCGTCTCACGCATGGCAATACTTCGTTGCAATAGCGCCGGAGGCTTTTCGCCAGCCTCGCTGAACTCTGCCAGTCTTTTCTTTTGCACGTCATGGTGGAACGATAAACCGGTTTGCCAATAGCTCCAGTAATGCATCTCCTTGCCCGGCGGCACGCAGGCCTCCGGGTGCTGGTTCAGGTAGGCATGCAACCAGCTTGTCCCAGCCTTCTGGGCTCCGACACCAAAAAACAGGGTCGTGGGTTCCGCGAACCGGCTATCTATCTTTGCCGCGCTCATGCCTCAGCCCTCTTTTTTTTCATCACCGGGCAGGATGTACTCGGCACCCTCCCATGGCGACATGAAATCAAACTGGCGATATTCCTGCACAAGGTTCACCGGCTCATAGACAACGCGTTTTTCCGCCTCGTCGTAACGTACTTCGGTATAGCCCGTGGTGGGGAAATCCTTGCGCAGCGGATAGCCGCGAAAGCCATAGTCGGTCAGGATGCGGCGGAGATCCGGATGACCAGAAAACAGGATTCCGAACATGTCGAAAACTTCGCGCTCAAACCAGTTGGCCGAAGGGTGAACAGCAACAATCGACGGCACCATGTCGTCTTCGCGAATGGAGACCCGAAGGCGGATACGTTGGTTCTGGTACATAGACAGCAGATGGTAAACCACCTCAAAGCGCTTGGTGCGCTCGGGGTAGTCCACGGCGGTGATGTCAACCAAGGATGAAAACTTGCAGTTGCTGTCTGTTTTCAGAAATTCAACCAGACCGGCGATATTGGCCGGGGCCACATCGACGTTCAATTCATCAAAGGCCACATCCCAGGACAAAACGCAGTCCGGGCGCTTGGCGGCGATCTGGGTCCCGAGTTCTTGCAGTGCTTCAGTCATTTATGTCTCTCCAGCCAGATCGCTTAGCGCACCAGAGTACCGGTACGGCGGATTTTGCGCTGCAGCTGCATCAACCCGTAAAGCAGGGCCTCCGCCGTGGGCGGGCAGCCTGGCACGTAGATATCAACCGGAACGATACGATCACAGCCGCGCACCACCGAATAGCTATAGTGGTAATAGCCGCCGCCATTGGCACAGGAGCCCATGGAGATCACGTAGCGCGGCTCTGGCATCTGGTCGTAAACCTTGCGCAGCGCGGGCGCCATCTTGTTGGTAAGGGTCCCGGCCACGATCATCACATCCGATTGGCGCGGCGAGGCCCGCGGCGCAATGCCAAAACGTTCGGCATCATAGCGCGGCATCGACGTATGCATCATCTCGACCGCACAGCAGGCCAGACCAAAGGTCATCCAGTGCAGGCTGCCGGTGCGGGCCCAGTTGATGATATCTTCGGCAGAGGTCAGCAGAAACCCCTTGTCCTGCAATTCTGCATTCAGCGCCTGGGTAACAACTTCCTTGTCCACCCCAGCGGTATTGGCCCCGGTCATCACTCCCATTCCAGAGCTCCCTTTTTCCACTCATAGGCAAAGCCGATGGTCAGAACCCCAAGAAACACCATCATCGACCAGAAACCGGTATCGCTCATATCCTTGAACCCAACGGCCCAGGGAAACAGAAAGGCGATTTCCAGATCAAAAATGATGAAAAGAATCGACACCAGGTAAAACCGAACGTCAAATTTCATGCGCGCGTCATCAAAGGCGTTGAAACCGCATTCATAGGCGCTGACTTTTTCGGGGTCAGGGTTGCGCACGGCAAGCACAACTGCCGCCAAAATAAGAACAATTCCTAGGCCGACCGCGACAACTAGAAACACCAAGATCGGGAGGTATTCCCGCAACATCTCTTCCACGAGTGGCTCCTTTCCGAGCGCGCGGATTCTCGCGCGCCGTCAATTGGCGTGTTGACTTGCGCATGTGTCTACTCGCCGCCCCCCCTATCGTCAACCGAACCAATGCGGATGAACCGGGCTTTCTACATGCGCCGAGACCCAGCAGCATCACTTGGCGCCATTTGGACCGCCCCAGGTTAATTTCTTATTATTTCCATAAGGAAAGGTGCCGCGAGCTCTCGCGACACCCGGAAAAACAGACATTCAAAATGCGGATTAACCTGGCGCTGGTATCATCCCTGCCAACGCGGCTTGCGCTTGTCAAAGAAGGCGCCGATGCCTTCCGGGGCTTCATCGCCCTCCCAACGCTCCACCAGGGCAGAAATGGTCATATCGATCACCGTATCATCCAGACGCGGTCCCAGATCTCGCGCTAATTTTTTCGCCGCGGCAACCGCACCTGGCGCGCAGGACAGATAGGGTTCCACCTCAAACTCCACCGCAGCCGCCAGATCAGCCGCCGGAACCGCTTTGGCCAACAGGCCCAGATCGACAGCTTCCGCCGCGCCAAACAGACGTGCCGACATAAAAACCCGCCGCGCCCGCGCCTCGCCCATACGCGCCACCACATAGGGGCCAATGGTGGCCGGGATCAGGCCCAGACGGGTTTCCGTCAGCCCCATTTTCAGATGATCCACCCCAATGGCCACATCACAGACTGATGCCATGCCGACGCCGCCGCCAAAGGCATTGCCCTGAATCGCCCCGATGAGCGGCTTCGGCAGAGTATTCAGCAGCATCAAAGCCTCGGCCAGAATACGCGCTTCTGCGGCGCGGGTGGCCGCATCGGCTTGCATCTGCTGCTGCATCCAGCCCAGATCACCGCCTGCGCAAAAACTCTTGCCCGCACCGGTCAAGACCACAACACGCACCCGCTCATCCGCCGCCAGCTCGGCAGCAGCCGCCTTGATCTCCAGCAGCATCTCTCCAGACATCGCATTATGCTTTTCCGGCCGGTTCAGGGTCAGCCGTGCAACCCCGCGCGCATCCGTCTCCAACAACACCGTCTTGTACATCACTTTTCCTCTTCCTCAGTCACACCGCGCCGGGGCCTGCCCGGGCAGGCCGCCCTGTTCAGTCACTTCCGCGCATCCTGCGCGCCAAAGTGGCCGCTTCGGTCAAAACCCCACGATCCAGCCCCGTTTCATATCCCAGCGCCACCAGATGATCCTGCACCGCTTCGGTGGCAACATTGCCAGCGGCGCCCGGCGCATAGGGACACCCCCCCAGACCGCCAACTGCGGCATCGAACACTCGCACCCCCTGCGCCAGCGACGCCTCGATATTGACCAGGGCGCGCCCCGCCGTGTCATGATAATGGCCCGCCAGTTGCGACACCGGCACCCGCACCTTCACCGCCTCCAGCATCTTGCTGATGGCCTCTGGCGTTGCCTGGCCAATGGTATCGCCCAGCGAGACCTCATAGCAGCCCATCTCATGCAACTGCTGCGCCACACGCGCCACCTGCTCAGGGGCCGTCGTACCATCAAAAGGACAATCCGTTACACAGGACACATAGCCCCGGACCGGCAGATTGATCGCCGCCGCCGCCGCCACAATCGGCTCAAACCGCTCCAGGCTTTCGGCAATGGTCGCATTGATATTTGCCCGAGAAAACCCTTCCGAGGCTGAGGCAAACACCGCGATCTCATCCGCCCCCGCCGCCACCGCATCCCGGTAGCCGCGCATATTCGGGGTCAAAGCTGCATAGGAAACCCCGGCAACCCGGCCAATTCCGGCTAAAACCTCGGCGCTGCCCGCCATCTGCGGCACCCATTTGGGTGACACAAAACTGGCAACCTCGATCCGGCGAAACCCGGCCCGCGACAGGCAATTCACCAATGCGATTTTCTCGGCCACCGGGATGGCGCGCTTTTCGTTCTGCAGCCCGTCGCGCGGCCCCATCTCAAAGATCTCGACAGTCCGTTGCACGCCCCGCCCCTCCTTCATCTTACCCTAAATACCTAAACTCCGAACCGCGCCCCGGAACGCGCGGCTCGAACCTGTTGCGGCCTAGCTCTCTTCCAGACGCACCAGCGCAGCACCAGCCTCAACCTGATCGCCCTCGGTAGCCAGGACCTCGGCCACCGTACCGTCGCGGGCGGCCAACAAAGAATGTTCCATTTTCATCGCCTCCAGAATAGCCAGCCGGTCGCCCTCTTTGACCTCGGCCCCCGCCTTGGCGAAGACCGCCTTGACCAGGCCCGGCATCGGCGCTTCCACCACATTGAGATCGCCGCCCGCCGTAGCGTCACGCTCCAGCGGGTCGATCACTTCAAAGACCTGGCCATAGCCATCAAAGACAGTGATGGAATTGCCCGCCTGGGTCATTGGCGGCAAACGATCACCGCCCAGTAGCCAAGTGCCGCCAACCCGGTTGGCGCAGATCTGATCCTCGGGATGTCCCGGGAACTCCCAGATCTGGCGGTCCGGACCGTCCACTTCAACCGTGGCTTCAAAGACTTCCCCCTGATAGCTGAGGTGTATCGAGCGGCGCAGATCAGACCAAAGGGTAAAGCCCGCCGCCCAATCCATGTCCACCAGGCCCAAAGCCTGCATGCCTGCGGCAGCCTTGTGTTCAAATTTCACTTGCGGCACCTGCACCAGTTGCTCCAGATCCCGCGCAATGAGGCCGGTGTCGACCTGCCCTGCGGCAAAGCTTTCATGCGCCGCAAGCGCGCCCAGGAATGCCAGGTTGGTGACCGTGCCGCCGACCTCGGTTTCGGCCAGGGCCTGCGACAGGCGCGACAGGGCAATGTCACGGGTTGGCCCATGCACGATGACCTTGGCAATCATAGGGTCATACCAGGGGCTGATGGTATCGCCAGCGCGCACCCCGCTGTCGGCGCGACAGTCTGCGGGAAATTGCAGATGTGTCAGGGTGCCGGTGGCTGGCAAAAACCCCTTTGGCACATCTTCGGCATAAAGCCGCGCTTCAAAGGCGTGACCTGAAATTGCCAGATCCTCTTGCTGGGCTGGCAGGCTCTCCCCTGCAGCGACGCGCAACTGCCATTCGACCAGATCAACACCTGTGATCAGTTCTGATACCGGATGCTCCACCTGCAGTCGGGTGTTCATCTCCATGAACCAGAAGCCATCGGCGCGCAGACCATCGGAGCCATCAACGATGAATTCCACCGTGCCAGCCCCCTTGTAGCCAATCGCCTCGGCGGCGCGTACCCCGGCCGCCCCCATGGCGGCGCGCATTTCATCCGTCATGCCGGGGGCCGGAGCCTCCTCGATCACCTTTTGGTGGCGGCGCTGCAACGAACAGTCGCGTTCAAACAGATGTACCGCATGAGTACCATCGCCAAAGACCTGGATTTCGATATGGCGGGGCTGCTGGATGTATTTTTCGATCAGGACATCCGGATTGCCAAAGGCCGTTGTCGCCTCGCCCTGGGCGCTGGCAAGCGCTTCGGCAAATTCACTGCCAGCCTCGACCAGGCGCATGCCCTTACCGCCACCACCGGCTACGGCCTTGATCAATACCGGATAGCCAATTTTATCGGCCTCGGCTTTCAGGAAGTCAGCCTGCTGATTGGCGCCGTGATAGCCAGGGACCACGGGCACGCCAGCCGCCTCCATCAATACCTTGGCGGCATCTTTGAGACCCATTTTGCGGATCGCGTCTGCCGAGGGGCCAATAAAGATCAGCCCGGCTGCCTCGACGGCCTCCACAAAATCGGGGTTTTCCGACAGGAAGCCATAGCCCGGGTGGATCGCCTGGGCCCCCATCGCCTGGGCCTGCGCAATGATCTCGTCGCCCAACAGATAGCTGTCGGCCGGCGCCGGGCCCTGGCCGATGTGACAGGCTTCATCTGCCATGGCCACATGTTTGGCGGCGCGATCCGCATCGGAGTAGACGGCCACGGTTTTGACCCCAAGGGAGCGGGCGGTTTCTATCACACGGCAGGCAATTTCACCGCGATTGGCAATCAGAATTTTATCGAACATGGGGATGGTCCTTTGTCTGCAACGTCGGACCGAGGGCTCTGCCCCCGGACCCCCGAGGTATTTTTGGCAAGATGAATGGAAGGCATTTACATGCGGAAGACGCCAAAGCGGGTTTCATCGATTTCTGCATTGAGCGCGGCCTGCAGTGACAGGGCCAGCACATCTCGGCTTTTGCGGGGGTCGATGATGCCATCATCCCAGAGCCGTGCTGCGGCATAGAGCGGGTGGCTTTGTTCTTCGAACATATCAATGGTGGGCTGTTTGAACTGGTTTTCTTCCTCCGCCGACCAGCTGCCGCCCTGGCGCTCAATAGCGTCGCGTTTCACCGTGGCCAACACGCCTGCCGCCTGTTCGCCGCCCATGACCGAGATGCGTGAGTTGGGCCAGGTCCACAGGAAACGCGGCTGATAGGCCCGCCCGGCCATGCCGTAGTTGCCCGCACCAAAGGAGCCGCCGACCAGCATGGTGATCTTGGGGACATTGGTCGAAGCCACTGCCGTCACCATCTTGGCACCGTGGCGCGCGATGCCTTCGTTTTCATATTTTCGTCCCACCATGAAACCGGTGATATTCTGCAAAAAGACCAATGGGATTTTGCGCTGTGAGCAGAGTTCTACAAAATGCGCGCCTTTTTGGGCGGCTTCGGAAAACAAGACGCCATTGTTGGCGATGATCCCCACAGGGCAGCCTTTGACATGGGCAAAACCGGTCACCAGGGTTTCGCCGTAGCGCGGCTTGAATTCGTCAAAGCGTGAGCCGTCCACCAGGCGCGCAATCACTTCGCGGATGTCATAGGGGGTGCGCAGATCACCAGGAACCACGCCCAGGATTTCTTCGGGGTCATAGGCGGGCTCTTCGGGGGAGGCCCAGTTCACCGTTTGCGGTTTGATGATATTGAGCGACTGCACGGCGCGGCGCGCAAGTGCCAGGGCGTGGGCGTCATCTTCAGCCAGGTAATCCGCCACGCCAGAGAGCCGCGTGTGCACATCTCCGCCGCCGAGATCCTCGGCCGTGACCACCTCGCCAGTGGCGGCCTTGACCAGGGGGGGGCCGGCCAGAAAGATAGTGCCCTGCTCCTTGACGATGATGGTCACGTCAGACATCGCGGGCACATAGGCGCCACCGGCAGTGCAAGAGCCCATGACCACGGCGATTTGCGGAATGCCCTTGGAGGACATGCGCGCCTGATTGTAAAAGATGCGGCCAAAGTGGTCGCGGTCCGGGAAGACCTCGTCCTGTTGCGGCAGGTTGGCGCCGCCCGAGTCCACCAGGTAGATACAAGGAAGGCGGTTTTCCTCGGCAATTTCCTGCGCCCGCAGATGTTTCTTCACCGTCATCGGGTAGTAGGTGCCGCCCTTTACGGTGGCATCATTACAGACCACCATGACCTCTTGACCATGCACCCGGCCAATACCCGCAATCACGCCTCCGGCAGGGGCTGCACCGTCATACATGTTGTGGGCCGCTGTCGCACCGATCTCAAGAAAGGGCGAGCCCGGATCCAGCAGGTTCGCCACCCGGCGGCGTGGCAGCATCTTGCCCCGGCTTTCATGGCGGGCGCGAGATTTTTCGCCCCCGCCCAGGCGCGCAGCCTCGGCCACTGCAGAAATCTGCGCCAGCGCATCGAGATGCGCGGCTTGATTTGCCTTGAAACCTTCGGAGGAAGGCATCGCCTTGGATTTGAGTTTCATGTCTGCGTCCTTATCACCTGGTGCGGGTTGTCTGGTCGAGTTCAACCACGCGGAGTTTGAACCATTTCAACAGCGCCGTTTGGTAGGCGCCAATCTGGGTAGAAGTCAGGTCGGCGACCTGACGATTCTGAAAAGCAGAAGACGTCTCCGCCATCGTCTGAGCCCCGATATACTGCTGCTTGACGCGCGGGCTATCCTGCTCCAGCCAAAAAGAGCCGAAAACCATGCAGTCCCCACGCCCGCGCATTTCAAGACTGAGATTGCGAAGCTTGGTTGATGTCGAGATACAAAGTCGCCGTATAGGAACCAACATCGCGCCATTTGAGACCCGGCTGCTGCAAGCGGCAAGATACCCTTGGCTGTCAAACATGTTCTCTTGCTGGGGCTGCGCCCGCAGCATTGGGGCAGTCAGCACCAGGGAGGCGATGAAAGCAGCCGCGATGCACTGAACGACCTTCACGACGTGAGCTCCTGCGCGGCCCGCGCCTTGAGCTCTTTACGGATGACCTTGCCGGTCACTGTCATCGGCAGGGCCTCCAGAAAAGAGATTTCGCGAGGGTAGGAATACTGGGCAAGACGGTCTTTTACGTAGTCTTGCAATTGTTGTTGCGTAGCCTGGCTCTCGGGTTTCAGCACCACATAGGCCTTGACGATCTCGGTGCGCAACGGATCGGGTTTGCCGACAACACCAACGGTGGCCACGGCGGGGTGAGTCATCAGACAGTCTTCGATCTCGGCTGGGCCAATGCGGTAGCCTGAAGACGTGATCACGTCATCTTCGCGACCGACAAAGCGCAGAAAGTCGCCTTCCCAGATGCCGCGGTCTCCGGTGACAAGCCAGTCGCCGCAGAACTTGGCGGCGGTCTCTTCCGGGCGGTTCCAGTATTCCAGCATCATCGAGGCCGACCCACGGCGGACAGCCACATCCCCCTCACCCGTGGTCGGATTACCGGTCGCGTCCAGCACTGCCAACTGATGGCCGGGGACAGGTTTGCCGATGCAGCCCGGACGCGGCGCGTAGTCGCCACCACAGGACGAAGCCACCATATTACATTCGGTCTGGCCGTAGAATTCATTGATGGTCAGGCCGAAATGCGCCTGGCCCCAGGCGAGCATCTCTGCGCCCAGGGGCTCTCCGCCAGAGGCAACAGAGCGCAGACCGCCGAGCCCCTGCCCCGCCGCTTTCAGCATGCGTAGCGCTGTGGGGGGAAAGAAAACATTGCGTATATTGCCGCGCTGTACCAGATCAGCGCAGGCCTCGGGGCTGAATTTATCCAGCCGCGCCGCCACCACAGGCACGCCCAGCGCCAGACCCGGCATCAAGACATCAAACAGGCCACCAATCCAGGCCCAATCTGCCGGGGTCCACAGGCAGTCTCCGGGCTGGCCCAGATGATCATGGCTGACAGACACACCGGGCAAATGGCCGGTCAGCACCCGATGACCATGCAGCGCCCCCTTGGGGCTGCCCGTGGTGCCCGAGGTATAGATCAGCACCGCTGGCGTTTCTGGCGTCGTGTCGGCAAAGGCAACCGGATCACCGGGGCGCCCGACGCGGTCTACCAGAACCGCCTCGGCCAGATTCCCCAAGAGATCTGCCCCATCGGGATCGGTCAGGACAAAGGCAACGCCAGCGTCCCCGGCCCGCGAGGCCAGGGCATCGCGTTTGAACAGCTTGAACAATGGGACTGAAATCGCCCCCAGCTTCCAGATGGCCAAATGCGCGGCGGCGCACCAGGGCGACTGGCTAAGCAAGACACCAACCCGGTCACCCGCCTGGATGCGCGGCTGCATATAGCGCGCAAGACCGTCGACCATTTCGGCCAATTGCCCATGGCTGATGTCGCGGCGCTCTGGCCCTGTCAGATCAATGATCGCCAGCGCCGCTGGCGCATGCGCCATGGCCTGAGCCGCCATATTCAGCCCCGCAGGCAGAGACCAAGACCCCCCTGCGGTCAAACCCGGATATTCTCGCATCAGCAGCTACTCTCATATTGCATGGCAGGTATGCGGGATTTTCCTGCATACCCAAGGGGAAAGCGAGTTCTCTCTTGATCCAGATCAGAGCATTCATCCGGACAAGGGCGCAAAGAGGAGGCGTAAATACAAGAAAAGGGATTCCCCCCATGAAACGCTCTGCTTCCATTCTCGCGCTGGTAACCGCCTGCACTGTTGTAGCGGCCCCGGCTTTTGCACAGTCCCAAGGCGACTGGACCTTTGGTATCGGTGTCATCAACGTCAACCCCAAGTCGAATAATGGCACCCTGGCTGGTGGCCCGGCCACAATAAACGACAATACCCAGGCTTCCTTCACCGCAGAGTACTTCATCCGCGACAATCTCGGGATTGAACTGCTGGCCGCGACCCCGTTTGAACATGACATCAGCATCGGCGGCGCCCTTGCCGGGACATCCAAGCAGCTGCCGCCCACCCTGTCGGTCAACTATCACTTCCCCACCAATGGCAAAATCAAACCCTTCATCGGGGCCGGGATCAACTACACAACCTTCTTTGAAGAGCAGTCTTCCCTTGGTGTGCTGAAACTTGAAGACAGCTGGGGATTTGCGGTCCAGGCGGGGGCTGACTGGCAGGTTTCCGACAAGGGTGCGCTGCGTCTGAACGTCCGCTACATGGACATCGAATCCGATGCCTACCTGAACGGCGCCTCTATCGGCACAGCCGAAATTGACCCGGTCACCATTGGTGTCAGCTACGTTCACAGGTTCTGATCCCTTGCTCTAACATCAACTGGCGGGCCCGCACAGGCCTGCCAAACACCTCAATCCCCCCAGCTGGCCTCCCTCGGACAGCTGGGGGGTGTTGGTTTACATGGTGCCCATCAGTTCCCGGCCGATCAGCATCCGGCGAATTTCCGAGGTGCCAGCGCCAATTTCCATCAGCTTGGCATCGCGGAAGATCCGGCCAACGGGGTTATCGGACAGATAGCCCGCGCCGCCCAGCGCCTGCACCGCCTGATGCGCCTGGGTCATCGCCTGTTCAGAGGCAAAAAGACAGCAGGCCGCCGCATCCTGGCGGGTCACGGTGCCCTTGTCGCAGGCCTTTGCCACCTCATAGACATACGAGCGTGCCGCGTTCATTGCCGTATACATATCGGCAATCTTGCCCTGCATCAGCTGGAAGTTCCCGATTGGCTGGCCAAACTGCTTGCGCTCTTTCAGGTAGGGCATCATCTCGTCCATACAGGCGGCCATGATCCCGGTGCCGATACCGGCCAGAACCACCCGTTCGTAATCCAGCCCGGACATCAACACCTTGACGCCCTTGCCCTCTTCGCCCAGCACGTTTTCAAACGGCACTTCGCAATCGTCAAAGATCAGCTCGGCCGTGTTGGATCCGCGCATACCCAGCTTGTCAAAATGCGGCGAGGTCGAAAAACCCGTCATGCTTTTTTCAACGATAAAAGCGGTGATGCCCTTGGAGCCCGCTTCCGGATCGGTCTTGGCATAGACCACCAGTGTATCGGCGTCGGGGCCGTTGGTGATCCAGTATTTATTGCCGTTCAGGCGGTAGTGGTCATTCCGCTTTTCCGCCCGCAGCGACATCGAAACCACATCCGACCCAGCGCCCGCTTCGGACATGGCAAGGGCTCCGACATGTTGACCGGACACCAGACCGGGCAGATATTTTTTCTTTTGCTCGTCACTGCCGTTCAGCTTGATCTGATTGACGCAAAGATTTGAATGCGCGCCATAAGACAGCGAGACCGAGGCGCTGGCCCGCGCCACTTCCTCAACCGCGACCGTGTGGGCCAGATACGACATGCCCGCACCGCCAAATTCTTCCGGCACCGTGATGCCCAACAGACCAAGCTCCCCCATCTCGGCCCAGAGTTCGGCTGGGAATTCGTTTTTCTGGTCGATTTCCTGCGCCATGGGTTTGACGCGATCCTGCGCCCAGCGATGCACCATATCGCGCAACGCATTTACCTCATCTCCAAGATCGAATTGCATGCTCGCATTGAACATTTCCCGCTCCCTTTCCCACAGTTCTGGCTAAATTATCTGAACAGTTGTTCATTTCATAGAGCGCAACCTTGATTCGGGTCAATCCCTGCCCTGCGATGGCGACGGCGCGACAAATCCTCGAAACCGGGATTATCAAGCAAAACCAAGGATTAGATCGAAAAGTCAAAAATGCACGTGACACAAAAAAGGGGGCACCAAACCGGAGCCCCCCACTGCAACGCTGTTTCATTCGGGCAAAACCGCTGCCGCCCTAACCACTCCGGCCCCTGCGATGCTGGGCCTCAGACTGGAAGACTGCGCCTACTTCTTCCCGGATGATCCGCGCAATCTGGGCGCAGTCTTCAAGGCTAAAGGTTAGGGGCACACGCATATCGACAATCCCGGCCAGGATGCGGTCGCTTTTGGGCAGGCTCTGCGCCTCAGCATAGCGCCAGCTGTCATAGCGCGAGGTAAAGGCCACCGGCTCCGGGGTGCCAAACCACTTCAGCTCCACCCCGCGCGCGCCACAGCGGGCGATCACCTCTTGCAGCGCATCATCGCGCCAATCAAGCAGCAGGAACTGGATCGACGACCCGACATAGCTCTCCCCCTCGGGGCGTTCGACAATGGTCAGGCCGGGGGTATCGCGCAGCCCGGATTCAACAACCCGGTAGCGTTCATTCCAGCGCGCCACCTGCGCGTCAAGTTCATAGAGTTGCGGGCGCAGGATAGCGGCCCGCAGATTATCCATGCGGCCGGAAATATTCGGCGTATCGTATTTCACCTGCTCAAATGCCTCGGGCGGGGGCGCTGCCAGGTGGCGTTCATACAGCATGTAGGACCCCGACAACATGACCGCACGGGCGGCGATGTCGGGATCATCAGTGACAAGCAGGCCACCTTCACCAGAATTTACATGCTTGTAGGTCTGACACGAATAGCAGCCCACCGCGCCCTGTCGGCCCGAAGCCTGCCCCTTCCAGGCCGCCCCCATGGTATGGGCGCAGTCCTCGATCACGATGATGCCCGCGTCATTACAAATCTGCATCAGGCGGTCCATGTCACACAGATGCCCGCGCATATGGCTCAGCATCAGGACGCGCGCCTGATCGGCCTTGGCCACCAGATCATCCAGATCAATGGTCAGGTCCTCGCTGACGCCAACAAAGACCGGAGAAGCGCCCACCGCAGCGATCGCCCCCGGTACGGGGGCCAGGGTAAAGGCATTGGTCAGCACGCACTCGCCATGCTGCACCCCGACGGCGCGCAGCGCAGTCGCCAGCGCATAGCCACCCGAGGCGACCGCCAAGCAATATTTGGCACCGATCTGGGCCGCGAACTCTTGCTCCAGCAGGGCCGTCTCGCCATGCTCACCCTCGGTGACGTTATAGCGATGCAGGCGCCCATGGCGCAGAACCTGCAGTGCGGCTTCGATTGCCGCCTCAGAGAGTGCTTCTTGCTGGGTGAAGCTGCCAGTAAATTTCTCGCTCATAAGGGGTTTGTGAGCCGCCCTTTCGCGGCGGTCAAGGGGGAACAAACCCTTGGCAAGCCCCCTTTACCACCGGCAAGCCCCTAGCATGGCACCGCCAAGCCGCCAGCCCCTAGCCAATCAGACGGGCAACCATATCGGGCAGATCTTCGTAGCGCTGCAACAGGGCCTCGGGTTTGAGCGCGGCCATATCCCCCCCCGCCGGACCAAAGGTTACCAGCACCGACGGCACCCCGGCATTGGCCGCCGTGTTACGGTCAGTGTCACTGTCGCCGATCAGAATGGTTCTCGCCGGATCCCCGCCAGCCCGCCGCGCGGCCTCGAACAGGGGCTCGGGGTCAGGTTTGCGCACCGGCAGAGTATCCGCCCCGACCAAAGAGGCAAAGGAATCCCGCACGCCCAATGAGCGCATCAGCTGTTCGGCCAAGGCCTCTGGCTTGTTGGTGCAGATACCAACGCCATATCCCGCCAGTTTCAGGGTCTCTACCGCCTCCATCGCGCCGGGATACAGGAAAGTGTGATGATCAATGGCGTCGCGGTAAGCCGCAAGCAGGACCGGGTAGTAATCTTCGACCTTCGCCGCATCATAGACGCCTGCCCGTTTCATACCGGCCGTCAGCATCATCTTGCCACCACGCAGGGCCGTGGCCGCATCCTGCGGCTGGGTCAGCATATCCCCCAGCCCCATCTGGCGAAAACAGGCATTTGCCGCCGCCAATAGATCACCCGAAGTATCCGCCAGTGTTCCATCCAGATCAAAGATAACTGTTCGCATTTTGCCCCCACTCGGCGTCTTTTTGCTGCCCTTTATTGCAAGTCGCAACCATCTTTGATGGCTCTTTGGCTTGCACCCTTGCTGTTAGCCGATAGAACGGGGGCAATAAAGTCAAAGAGAAAACTGATTATGAGCATAGCCCTTGTCGTGCTTGCCGCTGGCAAAGGCACACGCATGAATTCGGATCTCCCCAAGGTTCTGCACCCCATTGCCCAGGCGTCAATGCTAGAACACGCGCTTGCTGCAGGCCGCGTCCTGGATCCAGAACGGGTGATCGTTGTCGCCGGTCACGGGGCCGAGGCGGTGCAGGCCGCGGTTGCCGAGATTGACGAAACCGCCGAAGTGGTCTTGCAAGAAGAACAGCTTGGCACGGCCCATGCGGTAGATCAGGCCCGTGCCGCCCTGACGGGGTTCAGCGGTGATGTGGTGGTGCTGTATGGCGATACGCCCTTTGTCAGCGCTGAAACCCTGGAACGCATGATTGCCGCCCGCGCCAGTGCCGATCTGGTGGTGCTGGGCTTTCAGGCCGCGGATCCCGCCCGCTATGGCCGGTTGGTGATGCAGGGCGACAGCCTGGAACGCATTGTCGAATACAAAGACGCCTCTGAGACAGAGCGGGCCATCAGCTTTTGCAATTCCGGCCTGATAGCCTGCGATGCGGCGCTGATGTTTGATCTGATTGCCGAGATCGGCAATGACAATGCTTCGGGCGAATATTACCTAACAGATCTGGTCGAGGGCGCGCGCAAATCGGGCCGCAGCGTCACCGCTGTTGCCTGCGACGAAAGCGAAACCCTTGGCGTGAATTCACGCAGTGATCTGGCCGCAGCGGATGCGGTATTTCAGGCGAAAGCACGGGCAGAGCTGATGGATCTGGGCGTCACCCTGATGGCACCGGAGACCGTCTATCTGGCCTTTGATACCGTCATTGGCCGCGACACGGTGATCGAACCCAATGTGGTCTTTGGCCCCGGTGTCACGATCGAAAGCAGCGCGCTGATCCGTGCCTTTTCCCATCTGGAAGGCTGCCATGTCAGCCGCGGTGCCAAGGTCGGCCCCTATGCCCGCCTGCGCCCCGGTGCGGAACTGGCCGAAGACACCCATATCGGCAACTTTGTCGAAATCAAGAACGCCGAAATCGCCGAAGGTGCCAAGGTCAACCACCTGAGCTATATCGGCGATGCCTCGATCGGCAAGGCCACCAACATTGGTGCCGGCACCATCACCTGCAACTATGACGGGGTGATGAAACACCGCACCAAGATTGGCGCGCGCAGCTTCATCGGTTCCAACACCTTGCTGGTGGCCCCCGTGACCCTGGGGCATGAAACCATGACGGCCTCGGGCACCGTGGTCACAAAGGATGTAGAAGACGGCGCGCTGGCCATTTCCCGCGCGCGGCAAGAAAACAAGCCTGGCTACGCCGAGAAGCTGATGGACATGCTGCGCGCCAAAAAGACCCGTCTGAAAAAAGGATCCGAATAATGTGTGGCATCGTAGGCGTCCTTGGAAAACATGAAGCGGCACCCATTCTGGTAGAGGCGCTCAAGCGTCTGGAATATCGCGGCTATGACAGCGCCGGCATTGCAACCGTCAACAACGGCGCCCTGGCGCGGCGGCGGGCCCTGGGGAAACTGGTCAACCTAAGCGACCTGCTGGTGCATGAACCGCTGCCCGGAAAATCCGGTATCGGCCATACCCGCTGGGCCACCCATGGGGCGCCTTCGGTCGGCAATGCCCACCCGCATCGTGCTGGCGCGGTTGCTGTCGTGCACAATGGCATCATCGAAAACTACCGCGATTTGCGCACTGAACTGGCCAGCTGCGGTATCGAGTTTCAGACCGAAACCGACACCGAAACCGTTGCCCTGCTGACCCAGCACCACCTGGCCCAGGGACTGTCTCCCATCGCGGCTGCCAATAAAACCCTGGACCGGCTAGAGGGGGCCTTTGCCCTGGCCTTTCTGTTCGAAGGCGAAGACGATCTGATGATTGCCGCGCGCAAAGGCTCTCCGCTGGCGGTGGGGCATGGCGATGGCGAAATGTTCGTCGGCAGCGATGCCATCGCGCTGGCACCGCTAACCCATCGTGTCACATATCTGGAAGAAGGCGACCGGGTCTACCTGACCCGCACCAGCCTGGAAATCCGCGATGCCCAGGGTGCGCTGGCCAATCGGGCGATGAAGATCATCCAGATCGATGTGGCGCAGGTCGACAAGGCCGGCCACAAACACTTCATGGCGAAAGAGATCGCCGAACAGCCCACGGTTATCGCAGAGGCCATCCGCCACTATCTGCCCGTCGGCGAAGATGCGGTGCATCTGCCAGGTGATGGCATTGATTTCTCAAAGATCGAGCGGCTGACCCTGGTCGCCTGCGGCACTGCCTTCTATGCCTGCCTGACCGCCAAATACTGGTTTGAACAGATCGCGCGTATTCCGGTGGAAGTCGATATCGCCTCTGAATTCCGCTACCGCGAACCACCGATCCCGGGCAAGACCGCAGCGCTGTTTGTTTCCCAATCCGGCGAAACCGCTGATACCTTGGCGGCACTACGCTACTGTGCGGGCAAGGCGGATAAGATCCTATCGGTGGTCAATGTGCCGGAAAGTTCGATCGCGCGCGAAAGCGATCTGGCCCTGCCCATCCACGCAGGCGTTGAAATTGGCGTGGCCTCGACCAAGGCCTTTACCTGCCAACTCAGCGTATTGTTGATGTTGGCGCTCAAGGCCGCAACGGATCGCGGTGAAATCTCGGCTGAGGATCTGCAGGCGCATATCTCGGCCCTGCGCGGGCTGCCAAATATACTGGCCGCCGGGCTGGAGCAAAACGACACCATACGCCAGGCAGCGCAAAAGCTGAGCGAAGCCCGCGACGTACTGTTTCTGGGCCGTGGAATGATGTTCCCACTGGCGCTGGAGGGCGCTTTGAAACTAAAAGAAATCAGCTACATACACGCCGAAGCCTATGCATCTGGAGAATTGAAGCACGGCCCCATTGCCCTGATCGACAAACAGATGCCGGTGGTGGTACTGGCCCCACGGGACGCTCTTTTTGATAAATCCGTTTCCAACATGCAAGAGGTCATGGCGCGCAAGGGCAAGGTGCTGTTGATCTCGGATGCGGCGGGCCTTAAGGAAGGGGGAGACGGCACCTGGCAAACCATCCAGATGCCACAGGTTCACGACAGCCTGGCCCCTATTCTCTATGCGCTGCCGGCACAGATGCTGGCCTATCACACTGCGGTTGCCAAAGGCACCGATGTAGATCAGCCGCGCAATCTCGCAAAATCCGTCACGGTGGAGTAACCTGATGATCCTTGAAGATGCCCTGGCCGAATTGAACGCCGCAAATGAACCCGGCCGCGCTGAACAAATGGTCAGCTACCACAAGCAAAAGCGCATCGTTCTGGGCGTCCCCAACACCGCGATCAACGATATCACCAAGGCCTGGCGCCAGGCGCTGACCCTGCCAGAGCGTGTTACCCTGGCGGATGAGCTGTGGAAAAGTGACGTCTTTGAGGCCCGCCTGGCCGCAGCCAAGCTGCTGACCCAGGCCCGCATCAAAGACGATGCCGCGATTTGGGATCTGCTGCAAAGCTGGCTGCCGGATTTTGACAGCTGGGCGATTGCCGATCACGCCGCGATGGCCATGCAGAAACGGCTGACCGCCGATCCAACGCGCCTGGATGATGTCGAAGCCTGGACAACCAGCGACAATATGTGGACCCGGCGCGCCGCGCTTGTGGCCTGCCTGCCCTGGGCCAAGCTGAACAACCTCAAACCCGAAGATCAGGCACGGCGCGACCGCATCCTGGGCTGGGCCGCCTCCTATGTGCCCGATCGCAACTGGTTCCTGCAAAAGGCCATCGCCTGGTGGGTCCGCGACCTGAGCAAACATGACGCCGCCGCCAGCCGGGAATTTCTGATGGCCAATGGCGCAGCGATGAAGCCCTTTGCCCGCAAGGAAGCGGCGAAATACCTGAAAGAACCAATCATCTATCCCAACCTCCCCCAACCCGAGCCCGCACAGGATCAGGTGGATCAGGACGCGCCAGATCAGGCGGTAGCTGACAAAGCAGATAGCTAAAGCCCAGGCGACCAATACCTAAGTTAGCCCCGCCTTGGGGCGTGCCTGCAGGCCGGTCTTCGCCAGAAGGTCAGCCTGCGGGCAATACCTGGACCTCAACCAGCTCGCTCAAGGGGGCGCCAAGGGCGCGCATGGCACCTATCGACAGGCGTCCACCGCCGGAACTGCCCGCCGCAGCGGGTTTCAGCGTGACCATCACCTCTTTGCCATTGGCACTGCGCAGACGCGCGGCCTGGGGCCTGGTCACCAGGTCAGTCTGCATCCACATGCCGGGGATCGCCGGATCCCCCAGCGAGGCCACCGTACTGGCGCGCCCCTGAAAGGCATCCGCCGGGTCGGTTGAGGGCACAGCAACCAGGCTATCCGTCAGATCCCCCGACGCCAGGGCATCCTCGGTCGAAATTGCCGAGAGCGGCGCGCCAGAATCTGCAGTCGCCGTTTGGCCGCTCCCCTGGGCGGTGTCGGGCCGCGGCCCACCAAGAATATCAGAGTTCCACTGCAAGGTATTGCAAGCAGTCAGCAAAACGGCGGGCGCAAAGGCAAGGATCAGCTTTTTCATAGCGCCAGCCTAGCCCTGGTACAGCGCCATGACCAGCACCAAAACAGAGTCTCTTCTTGCCCTGAGCAAGACTGCGCCTTAGCTATAGGGCATGAATGCACCATTGATTGATCCCTTCGCCCGCGCAATCACCTATCTGCGCGTCTCGGTCACTGACCGTTGTGATTTCCGCTGCGTCTATTGCATGTCGGAAAACATGACCTTTCTGCCCAAGAAAGAGCTGCTGACCCTGGAAGAACTGGATCGGCTCTGCTCTACCTTTGTCAAATTAGGTGTGCGAAAACTGCGCATCACTGGCGGAGAGCCCCTGGTGCGGCGAGGTATCATGACCTTCTTTCAGTCGATGTCGCGGCATCTGGACAGCGGTGCCCTGCAAGAACTGACCCTGACCACCAATGGATCGCAGCTGGAAAAATACGCCAAAGATCTGTTTGCCGCCGGGGTGCGCCGGGTGAATATCTCGCTTGATACCCTGGACGAAGAAAAATTCGCCCGCGTCACCCGTTGGGGCCGCCTGCCCCAAGTGCTGCGCGGCATTGATGCGGCACAAAAGGCGGGGCTGCGGGTCAAGATCAACGCCGTCGCCCTAAAGGGTTTCAACGAGGCAGAGCTACCGGACATCACCCGCTGGTGCGCCAGCCGCGACATCGACCTGACCTGGATCGAGGTAATGCCCATGGGCGAAGACATCGGCGATGCCAATCGCATCGGCCAGTTCTGGTCCCTGAAAGAGCTGCGCGCGGAATACGAAAAACACTATACCGTCAGTGATCTTGCGGAACGCTCTGGCGGGCCGGCGCGCTATGTGCGCCTGGAAGAAAGCGGCCAGAAGATCGGTTTTATTACCCCGCTCAGCCATAATTTCTGCGAAAGCTGCAACCGGGTGCGCATCACCTGCACCGGCGAGATCTATACCTGCCTCGGCCAGGAAGGGTCCGCTGATCTGCGCAGCCCGCTGCGGGCCAGCCCCGAAGGTTCTGACCTGCTGGAAAATGCTATTCGTGCCGCCATTGGCGACAAACCCAAAGGCCATGATTTTGACTATTCCCGGCAAGAAGTCGGCGGCACCATGTCCCGCCACATGAGCCATACCGGCGGGTAAGCGAAGCCCATGTCAAAACCTGAAAAAACAGCACCGCCAACGCTGCTGTTTCACAGTTATCGCGCCCTGACCGCGATGCTCTTGCCCTTTGCCTATCGCAAAGTTGCCGCAAAACTGGCTGCCGAAGGCATTCCCAGACTGCGCCAACGCGAGCGACTTGGCCGGGCCAGCCAACCCCGCCCTGCTCTTGCACCGGGTGCCGCGCTGATCTGGTTTCACGGGGCCTCGGTTGGCGAAAGCCAAGCGGCGCTGACGCTGATCAACCGCCTGCGCCCGCAGCTGCCCAAGGCACGATTTTTGCTGACCTCCGGCACGGCGACATCAGCGGTGATGGCAGCCAAACGTCTGCCCGAGGGCTGCCAGCACCAGTTTGCGCCGCTGGACAGCGGCAGGGCGGTACGGCGGTTTCTGGACCATTGGCGCCCCGACGCCGGGATCTTTGTCGAAAGTGAACTGTGGCCGGTTACCCTGGCAAGCGCCAAGGCGCGTGGTACCCGGCTGGCGCTGGTCAATGCCCGCCTTTCTGCACGCTCGGTTGCCAGCTGGCGCAAAAAGCTGCCAACGGCGCGTTTCATTCTTGGGCTGTTTGATCTGCTGCTGGCGCAGAACCCGGCGGTGGCGCAGGATCTGGTCTCGCTTGGCGGCAATGCTGACCGGGTATTTCCCAGTGGCAACCTCAAAGCCGCTGCTGCTGCGCTGCCGCAAGACACCGCCCTTGTGGCCGAAATGCGCGCCGCGCTATCCGGACGCCCGGTCTGGATTGCCAGTTCAACCCACAAAGGCGAAGAAGAGATCATCCTGGCCGCCCATCGCGCCCTGCTGCGCGATCACCCCGATCTCTGCCTACTTCTGGCACCGCGTCATCCGACCCGTGCCGCCGAGGTCCGCGACAAGATCACCAAGGCTGGCCTGACCTTTGCGCAACGCAGCAGCGCTGCCCCCCTGGCCCGTGAAACGCAGGTCTATCTGGCCGACACATTGGGAGAGCTGGGCAGTTGGTACGCGCTGAGCGAGATTGTCTTTCTTGGCGGATCATTGCTGCCGATTGGCGGCCATAATCCCTTTGAGGTGGCCCAGGCCAAAGCGGCAGTGCTGACCGGTCCGGGCTATAGCAATTTCAGCGAAACCTTTCCGCCGCTGATCGCCGCGGGCGGCGCAGTCGAGGTGGCGGATGCCGACAGTTTGGCCGCAGCGGTGGATCACTGGCTTACCCAGCCAGAGGCGCTGCACGCCGCCCGCGACGCCGCAGGCGACTATCTTGCGGCGCAATCGGGCCAACTGGATCAGGTGGTCACCCGGCTGATCACCGGCCTCAACCTAGGAGACCCGGCGTGAATGAGCTTTATGTCACCAACTTCAACAAGAACTTCACCGGGGTCTCGGCCACTGCCGCCAATGTTCTGCGCCAGCAGATGGCGCTGCATGAGGTGCGGCTGATCGGACGTGCGCTGCCCGCCTGCCCGGCGCCGATGTCGCTGCAGACCGCGCGCCGCCTGGCGGCAAAGCCACCGCAGGACTACCCCTTTTCCATCTGGCATGTACGTCGCAACACTGAAATGCGCGCCGCGATCTGGAGCCGCGATGTTCTGCGGCTGCCAATCCGCATTGTCTTTACCTCGGCTGCACAGCGCCGCCATTCGGCGCTGCCGCGCTGGCTGATTTCGCGCATGGATGCGGTGGTCGCCACCACTGAAAAGGCAGCAGATTTTGTGCCCCATGTGCGCGCCGTGGTGCCGCACGGGGTTGATACCGATCTCTACTGCCCCGCCGAAAATCGCGCCACTGCCTGGCGGGCGCTTGGCTATGGTGGCACGTTGGGGCTGGCCAGTATTGGCAGGATCCGGCCGGAAAAAGGCACCGATCTCTTTGTCGAAGCGATGCTGCAGCTGCTGCCCGACCTCCCCGGCGCAACCGCCTTGGTGCTGGGCCGCGCGGCCCCCGAACATCAACGGTTTTTGCAGGGGCTTCAGGCGCGTATCAAGGCCGCAGGCTTGAGCGATCGTATCCTGTTCCCCGGCGAGGTGGCCCCGCAGGACCTGCCGCAGGTCATGCGCGCCCTGTCACTTGTGGTGCAGCTGCCGCGCTATGAGGGCTACGGCATGGTGCCGCTGGAAGGCATGGCCAGTGGTGTGCCCTTCATTGCTTCGCAAGCGGGCTATTACAGCGCCTTTTCCGCCCAGGGAACCACCGGCAAGATTGTCCCGCTAGAGGACGCCGCAGCCGCAGCCGCAGCCGCCCTGGCGCTATTGTCAAACCCAGACCGCCATCAGGCCATGTGCGCCCGCGCCCGTGACGTTGCCATCAACAGCTTCAGCGCCACCCGCGAGGCCGAAGGCATTGAAGCAGTTTACCAAGAACTATGGAGCAAGGGCTAAGCCCTGCAAGATAAGATGGCGCGCCGATGGCGGCGGTCGTCAGACAACGGCCCAGCAGACAAAGAGGCGGGCCAGACAGACAAAAGGCCCGGCAATCGCCAGGCCTTTTGCACAGGTGTTTGGGTTGGCTGCCGGATCAGGCCGCAGGCATGCGCTGTTCGACAATTTCCGCCCACCAGCTGCAGCCGGCCGGGATGGCCTCGTCGTTGAAGTTATATTCCGGATGGTGCACATCGGCGCTGTCGCCATTGCCAACCAGGATATAGGCGCCGGGGCGCTCTTCCAGCATGAAGGCAAAGTCTTCGCCGCCCATCACCAGCGGTGCCTCATCGCAGCCACCGGAAATACCGCTGGCCACCTTGGCCGCGAATTCGGTCTGCTCTTCGTGGTTCACCATCACCGGATAGCCGCGGTGATAGGTCACCTCTGCGCTACCACCAAAAGTCGCCGCCACGCCGGCGCAGATTTCCTGGACCCGCTTTTCGGCGAGATCGCGCATCTCTGTCGACATGGTGCGCACGGTGCCTTTGATCTGAACCCGCTGTGGAATCACGTTGAACGCCTTGGAAGAGGTTTCAAACGAAGTCACCGACACAACAACCCGGTCCACCGGATCCGCATTGCGCGATGCGATGGTCTGCAATGCCAGAACCGCCTGCGCAGACATCACGGTGGTATCGATGGTTTCATGCGGTTTTGCCGCATGGCCACCGCGCCCTTCAAAGGTGATGTCAAACTGGTCGGTGGCGGCAAAAAAGGCACCGGGACGGATTGCAAAGCTGCCAATCGGTTTCCCAGGCCAGTTGTGCATGCCGTAGACTTCCTGAATGCCCCAGCGTTCCATCATGCCATCGTCGCACATTTCTTTACCGCCGCCGCCGCCTTCTTCGGCGGGTTGAAAGATCAGAACCACGGTGCCGTCAAAATTACGGGTCTCGGAGAGGTATTTCGCAGCGCCCAACAGCATGGCGGTATGGCCGTCATGGCCGCAGGCATGCATCGCATCGGGGGTCTTGGAGGCATAGTCCAGCCCGGTTGCTTCGTGGATGGGCAGCGCGTCCATATCGGCGCGCAGGCCAATGACCTTGCCCGCGGTATCGGTCTTACCCTTGATCACGCCAACAACCCCGGTGCGGCCAATGCCGGTGGTGATTTCATCACAGCCGAATTCCTTGAGCTTGTCTGCCACCAGCGCCGAGGTCCGGTGGGTTTCAAACAGGATTTCAGGGTTTTCGTGAATGTCACGACGCCATTCGGTGATTTCTTTTTGCAATTCGGCAAAGCGGTTCTTGACCGGCATGGAAGCTCTCCTTTGGAAGTAACACCCCCGGCACCTTGTCCGAGGGAGGCTATTGAATGGTGGTCTCTGTCGGGCGCAGATTGCCTGTCAGGCGACAGGCATGCGTTGTTCGATAATTTCGGCAAACCAGCTGATACCGGCTGGGATCGCCGCATCGTTGAAATCATACTCCGGATGGTGCAGCCCGGCAGAGGGTCCGTTGCCCAGCCGGATCATCGCACCGGGGCGTTCCTGCAGCATAAAGGAAAAATCCTCTCCGCCCATGGCCAATGGCACCTCTTCACAGGCGCCCACCCCCGAAACCGTTTCTGCCGCCACCCGGGCCAGATCTGCTGCCGCCGCATCATTGATCGTGACCGGCACGCCAAGGTGAAAGGACAGCTCCGCCGATCCGCCAAAGCTCTGGGCGATGCCGTCAACGATCGCCTGCAGCCGCTCTGGGATCAGGGCGCGCACCTGCGGGGAATGGGTGCGGATGGTGCCGCGCACCTCGGCCCGATCCGGGATCACGTTAAATGCCTTGGAAGAGGTTTCAGCCGAGGTCACCGACAGCACCCCCTGCAAGACCGGGTCGACATTGCGCGACATCACCGTTTGCAACGCGCAGATGATATGCGCCATCATCACCGTGGTATCGACGGTTTCATTTGGTTTGGCGGCATGGCCACCGCGCCCCTGCAGCTGCAGCGTGAATTCATCCACCGAGGCCAGGATCGGGCCGGGACGAATGGCAAATTTGCCCAGCTCCAGCCCCGGCGCATTGTGAATGGCATAGACTTCATCAATGCCGAAGCGATCCATCAGGCCGTCCTTGCACATGGCTTCGGCGCCATTGCCGCCCTCTTCGGCGGGCTGAAAGATCACCACGGCGGTGCCATCAAAATTGCGGGTTTCGGCCAGATATTTTGCCGCACCCAACAGCATGGCGGTATGGCCGTCATGGCCACAGGCATGCATCGCATTGGGGATTTTAGAGGCATGGTCCAGCCCGGTTTGTTCCTGCATCGGCAGCGCATCCATATCGGCGCGCAGCCCAATGGCGCGCCCCTGGGAATTGCTGCGCCCCTTGATCACGGCAACAACCCCGGTCCGGCCAATCCCGGTCACCACCTCATCACAGCCAAAGCTGTGCAGCTTTTCAGCCACCAGGGCGCTGGTGCGATGGGTTTCATACAGGATTTCAGGATTTTCATGGATATCGCGACGCCAGGCGGCCACCTCGTCGTGCAGATCGGCAATTCGGTTCTTAACGGGCATCGCGCCTGTCCTTCCCTGTTGAGGTTACGCAGCAGGCATACGTCGTTCGACCAGTTCGGCAAACCAGCTGCAGCCCAGCGGAATTGCCTCGTCGTCAAAGATGTAGGCCGGGTGGTGGCACATCGGCGTATCGCCATTGCCGAGGAAGATATAGGCGCCGGGGCGCTCTTCCAGCATGTAGGAAAAATCCTCTGACGGCATGATCGGCGATGTATTCTCATCGACAGCGACCCCGACCGCCCGCGCCGCCTCGATGGCATGGCCCGTCTCGGTCTCGGTGTTGAATGTCACCGGATAGCCTGGTGACCAGGTCACCTCGGCACTGGCGCCAAAGGCCTCGGCTGTGCTTGTCGCCACCCGGCGCACCCAGTCTTCCGCCTGGGCGCGGTATTCGGTATCCAGCGTGCGCACCGTGCCCTGCAATTTGGCCGTATGGGCAATCACATTTGACGCGGTACTGTCGGTTTCAAAGGTGCCCACCGTGAGCACCACCCGTTTGACCGGGTTGACGTTGCGCGACACGATAGAGTGGAGCGAGACCACAATCTGCGCGGCCACAAGGGTGGTGTCGATGGAATCATGCGGCGCAGCGGCATGCCCCCCCTTGCCGGTGACAGTGATCTCAAATTCGTCCGAAGAGGCCAGCAAAGCTCCGGAACGAATGGCAAATTCGCCAACTGGCTTGCCCGGCATATTGTGCAAGCCATAGACTTCCTGAATGCCCCAACGCTCCATCAGGCCATCCTGGCACATGGCCAGCGCACCTGCGCCTCCCTCTTCGGCGGGCTGGAAAATCAGAACGACCTTGCCGTCAAAATTGCGGGTCTCGGCCAGGTATTTCGCTGCCCCCAGCAGGATTGCCGTATGCCCATCATGGCCACAGGCATGCATCACCCCCGGCGTCTTGGACGCATAATCCACCCCCGAAGCCTCGTGAATTGGCAGGGCGTCCATATCGGCGCGCAGGCCAATCACCCGACCCGAGGTATTGGTCTTGCCCTCGATCACCGCCACAACACCCGTCTTGCCAATGCCGGGCGTCACATCGGTGATACCAAAACCGTGCAAACGCTCCTGAACAAAAGCCGCTGTTTTGTGCAGCTCATACATCAGTTCGGGGTTTTCATGCAGGTGGCGCCGCCAGCCGGTCACCTCTTGCTGCATTTCGGCAAATCTATTCTTGATGGGCACGGGCTCAACTCCTCTCACTTGAGATGATTGGTACGAAAATAAAAAACGCTTGTCTACGGGTCTTGCTGGTCCCGCCCCTGCGCCGACAGAAAGACAACGAGCTTTTCATGCAGAAGAGAAATATCATCTGCTTGCAACCCGCCGGTCACCTCTGCACGCACCTGTGTCAGGCGGGATTTGACCGTCCGAATGTAGTCCTGGCCAGCCTGCGTCAGCGTCAGTCGCACGGTGCGCCGATCCCCGTCACAGCGCGCCCGCTGGACCAGCCCGTGGTCCTCCAGCTTGTCAACATAGCGCCCCAGGGTGGCGTCATTGATGGCCAGGATCGTCCCATAGGCGTTCTGCACCAGTCCCGGCTTGCGAAGAATCATCCCCAAAACGCTGAGATGCCCTGCAGATAGCCCGGTTTCCTTGCCGATCAGCTCTACGTGCTGGGCAATCATCCGCCCGGCTATTTGTATCAGCACGGCAAAATCAACGTCTTGATAGACCTCTTGCAAGAGGTCGCTTTCGGTATTTTGCATAGCTACCTTTCGCGGGTGCAAAGAAGAAAGAAGAAGATGTCCGCCCGCACAGGATGCATCCGCCGCTATTGCGCCAGCCGCGCGACCAGTTTTTTCATAAAGTCATGGCCTGCATTGAACTGTGCGACAGTGACATATTCGTTGGGCTGATGCGCCTGGGCAATATCGCCGGGGCCACAGATCACCGCCGAATAGCCTGCAGCCTGGAATTGCCCGGCCTCGGTTCCATAGGTCACCACATGGGTCGCGTTATCACCGGTGAGGCTGCGCACCAGTGTTTCGGCCTCGCCTGCCTCTTCCGGCACCAAACCGGGCACATGAAACGCCTGGGTCACATCAATACGCGCCTCGGGGTGGATCGCCTGCATCCCGGCCTCGACCTTTTTGACCTCGGCCAGATAGGCCTTTTCCCAGTCGTCGCCATTTTCGCCTGGAACCACACGAAAGCCCATCATGAAATGGCAGTCCTTGGCGGTGATATTATTGGCCGTGCCGCCCGAGATCGTGCCGACATGGCAGGTGGTAAAGGGCGGGTTGAACAGCGCCTGCATCTCGCCCGGCTCCTGCGCCTGGTTTTCTGCGTTGCGCTGATTGGCCCAATCGATCAGCTTGGCGCCCTCCATGATGGCGCTGACCCCGGTGGGCAACAGCGAGGAATGCACCTCAAAGCCGATCACATGCGTGTTGTAGGCATAGGCCCCGTTGTGGCCTGTGACCGCTTGCATCATCGAGGGTTCGCCAACAATCACCGCCGCCCCCTTGGGCAGCAGCGGCTGCATGGCTTCGATCATCGGCGGCGCACCGGTGCAGCCGATCTCTTCATCAAAGCTCAGGCCCAGCTGCAGCGGGCGTTTCACGCCGCGGTGATGTGCCTCGACCAATGCCCAGATCGCCAGGGCGTCAAAGCCCTTCATGTCGCAGGTGCCCCGGCCAAAATATTTACCGTCGCGTTCCACCACGGTAAACGGATCACTATCCCAGGGCTGGCCATCCACAGGCACCACATCAGTATGCCCCGACAGCACGACCGCGCCCTCGATCTCTGGGCCGACATGAGCAAAGAGCGCCGCCTTATGGGGCTGGGCCGGATCCACCCAGCGATGCGCGGTGATGCCATGCCCCTGCAGATAGTCCTGCACCCAATCCACCAGCGGCAGATTGGTGTCACGGCTGACGGTTGGAAAGCTGACCAGATGCTGCATCAGTTCCAGCGGTGTCAAAATAGTCGCCATGCGCTCAATACCCGCTATCGGTGGTCAGCACATAATGGCCTGGCTCGACCTCCTGATACTGCGAAGGTTCGGGCTTATAGTCCAGCCCGTGAATCGGCGACGGGATAGGTTTGAAATTCAGGTCTTTTTCGCTCTTGCGGCGATGCGGATCGGCAATGGGAACCGCCTTCATCAAGGCCTGGGTATAGGCATGCTGCGGGTTCTCAAAGACGCGGGCACGCGGGCCAAGCTCAACAATACGCCCCAGATACATCACCCCGACCTGATGGCTGACCCGCTCTACCACGGCCATGTCATGGCTGATGAACAGGAAGGACAGCCCCAGATCTGCCTGCAATTCCATCATCAAGTTCAAGACTTGGGCTTGTACAGAAACATCCAGCGCCGAGACGGCCTCATCTGCGACGATCAGTTTAGGGTTCAGCGCCAGGGCACGCGCGATGGCGATTCGCTGGCGCTGGCCGCCGGACATCTCGTGCGGGTAGCGGCGCATGAAACTGCGCGGCAGCTGTACCCGATCAAACAGATTCGCAACCCTATCCTGCAGCTCGGACCCTGACGCCAGGCCATAGTTGCGCAGGGGTTCTGCCACCTGATCCAGCAACTGCATCTGCGGGTTGAGCGACGCAAAGGGATCCTGAAAGATCATCTGCATATCCAGGCGCGCCTTGTGCAGATCTGCATGGTTCAACCCCAGGATATCGCGCCCTTCAAATTCCACCTTGCCCGACAACGGTTCGACCAGACGCAACAGCGACCGCCCGGCGGTGGATTTGCCACACCCTGATTCGCCCACCAGTGACAGGGTCTGGCCCTTGAAGACCTTGAAAGAGACATCTTCCACCGCATGCACATTTGCGACGGTCCGGCGCAGCAAGCCGCCTTTGACGGCGAATCGGGTGGTCAGGTTTTCAACATTCAGCAGCACCTCATTGGTGCCAGTGATCGGCGCGATCTTCTGATCCTCGACCCCCATCAGCTTCATCGGTTCAGGATAGGCCTTACCCTGCATTTCGCCCAGCTTTGGCACCGCAGCCAACAGTGCCTTGGTGTAATCATGCTGCGGGTTTTCAAAGATCTCTTCGACGGTGCCCTCTTCGACCTTGTTGCCGCGGAACATGACGACGACACGGTCCGCCATCTGCGCCACGACGGCCATGTCGTGGGTGATGAACATGACTGCGGTGCCGGTTTCACGTTTCAGCCGATCCATCAGCGCCAGGATCTCGGCCTGAATGGTCACATCCAGCGCGGTTGTCGGCTCGTCCGCGATCAGCAGGCGCGGCTCACAGGCCATGGCCATTGCGATCACCACGCGCTGGCGCATACCGCCCGACAATTCATGCGGATATTGCTTCAGGCGGCGTTCTGGTTCGGGGATGCGGACCTCGCGCAGCAGTTCCAGAGCGCGTTCTTCGGCCTGGGATTGCGACATATCCTTGTGCACCCGCAGCCCTTCGGTGAGCTGGCGACCAACGGTGAACACCGGGTTCAGCGCCGTCATCGGCTCTTGAAAGATCATCCCGATTTCGTTGCCCCGGATATCCTTCATCACCTCACTGGAGGCCTGGGCCAGATCCATTTCGCCACCGTCACGGCGATCAAACATCAGCGCCCCGCTAGTGATCTCTCCGCCGCCAAATTCCACCAGACGCATCAGCGACAGCGAGGAGACGGATTTGCCCGACCCCGACTCGCCCACGACGCAGACGGTCTCTCCGGGGTTCACATCAAAGGAAACATTCTCGACGCCAACAACCGGGCCATCCTTGGTTTGAAACTCAACCCGCAGGCCTTTGATTTGCGCAATAGGTTGATCAAGCACCTGGCGCCCCCCTGTATCTATTATGTTATGCGGCCCGGTGTCGGGCCTTGCCGAAATCTACGTCGATCTTGGTCTTGCCGTCAAATCTGCCTTTAATAATCTCGAATGGAAAGCCTTGCCGGAAAAAACCTCTGGTAAGGCTTGCATTTTCCTCAAACTCTGTTTCGATATGCTCAGTATCTGCCCATCTTGACGGGTCAGCATAGGCCCCGTGATTTGAAAAGCGTCTGTTTTTCAAATTGTTCCGCGCAATGTGAGGCAGAGCGACATCGTATCCGCAGCTTTGCGGCAACAAGCCAGGCCCTGGTTGCCCGGCACAAAAAGACACGTAACGTGTTCGACAAGGAGAGTGTAATGAAACTCAAAACCCTTTTGATGGGTGCCATCGCTTCGGCAGCCGTCGCTCCGGCAGCTTTTGCCGAGCGTGGCGCCGATGGTCAGGTAAATATTATTTACTGGCAGGCCCCTTCGATCATGAACCCCTTTCTGTCCGGTGGGACCAAAGACGTCGAGGCTGCCTCTCTGGTGATTGAACCTCTGGCGCGCTACAATGAAGTTGGTGAAATGGTGCCGTTCCTGGCATCCGAAGTTCCAACCGTGGAGAATGGCGGCGTCAGCGAAGACCTGACCACCATCACCTGGAAAATCGCCCCTGGCATTAAATGGTCCGATGGTACGCCCTTCACATCGAAAGACGTGAAATTCACTGCAGATTACTGCATGGATCCCGAAGGCGGCTGCGCCCAGGTTACCAAATTCGAAGGTGTGACTTCGGTTGAAGCGCTGGATGATCTGACGGTCAAGGTCACCTTTGCCCAGCCAACACCCTTCCCCTATGGCCCCTTTGTTGGCGGCGAAAGCCCCATCATTCAGGCTGCTCAGTTTGCTGATTGCATGGGCGCCAAGGCCCCCGAATGCACCGAGGCCAACTTTGCGCCGCTGGGCACCGGCCCCTTTGTTGTGGATGAATTCAAGCCCAACGATGTGATAACCCTGTCGGCCAACCCCAACTTTCGCGACCCGGCCAAGCCTGCCTTTGCCAAGGTCCTGTTCAAAGGCGGCGGTGATGCAACCGCAGCTGGTCGTGCCGTGATGGAAACCGGCGAATTCGACTATGCCTGGAACCTGCAGCTGGCCCCCGAAGTCGTGGCCCAGATGGAATCCGCCGGCAAGGGCACGCCTGTCGCAGGCTTTGGCCCGCTGGTTGAACGCATCATGCTGAACAACACCAACCCCGATCCGGCGCTTGGCCCGGATGAACGCTCGGTGATCCGCCCGCACCCCTTCTTGGGCGATCCTGCCGTTTACAACGCCATGTCGCTGGCGATCGACCGTCCTTTGCTGGTTGAAATCGGCTATGGCAAAGCGGGTAAAGTCACCTGTAACTGGGTCCCGGCCCCTGCTGCTGTGAACTCTGACACCATGACCTGTGACAAACAGGACATTGCAGCTGCAAACGCGATGCTGGAGGAAGCGGGCTACAAAGACACCGATGGTGACGGCGTCCGCGAAACCCCATCGGGTGTTCCGATGAAGATCCTGTACCAGACCTCGACCAATGCCGTGCGTCAGGATTTCCAGGCTCTGATCAAACAGTGGTGGAGCGAAATCGGTATCGAATCCGAGCTGCGTAACCTCAGCGGTTCTGTGTTCTTTGGTGGTGATCCCGGCTCGCCCGACACCTTCCAGAAGTTCTATGCCGATGTTGAAATGTATGCCAATACCTTCAACGGCACCGACCCGCAGTCCTACCTGGCCAACGGTCTGTGCGACAAGGCACCTTCGCCTGCAAGCCAATGGCAGGGCGAAAACATCTCGCGCTTCTGCAACGAAGAGTATGACGCCCTGCATGCGGAGCTGACAAAAACAGCCGGCGCCGAAGCACGTGCCGAAATCTCCAAGCGCCTGAACGACATCATCGTAACCAATGGTGGTATGATCCCACTGGTTCACCGTGGTCGTCTTTCGGCCCATGCCAACAGCCTGGGTGGCGTTAAGCTCAACGTCTGGGACAGCGAACTCTGGAACGCTGCTGACTGGTACCGCATCAAATAAGCGGATCTTGTAGAAACGGGGCCCCGGTGTTTTCGCCGGGGCCTCTTGCCATCCGCGCCACGTTCCGTTCTATCGCGGACACGCTGGACAGGCCGCACCCCAAGGGCTGCGCGCCCTTTCCGGATCAACAATAACACATTGCAAAAGGCGCACGCTCTATGCTGACCTTTACAATCAGGCGACTGGTCCTGTCGGTTCCGACATTGCTGTTCATCAGTCTCGTGATTTTCCTGCTGCTCGAACTCGCCCCCGGCGACCCCATGGCGCAGGTTCCCCTCACAGTTCCCCCTGAAGTCAAAGAAAAAATGCGCGAGGCCCTGGGCCTTGGCCAACCCGCCCCGATCCGGTTCTGGAAATGGCTGGTGCAATTCTTCTGGATTGAACCCCAGGTGATGATTGACCACTATTTTGGCACCACCTTCTCGCAGGGGGATCTGCGGGTAATTTCCTGGCAGACCCGTTCGCCAGTGATGGATATCGTCATCCAGCGGATGCCACAGACCCTGTGGGTTGTTGGCACCGCCTATGTGGTCGCCATCTTCATCGCGCTGCCCATTGGCATCTATTCAGCCTATCGCCAGTATAGCTGGTTTGATCAGCTGGGGACCTTTATATCGATGGTCGGCTTTTCAGTGCCGCCCTTCTTTTCGGGTGTGCTGGTCATCGTGATCTTCTCGGTGCAACTGGGCTGGTTCCCGTCGATCTATGACACCACCCATGTGGTGGATAGCTGGGACAGCTTTGTCTATCAGTTGCAGCAGATGATCATGCCAGTCATGGTGCTGGCGCTGCAGATCACCGCCCAGCTCAGCCGTTTCATGCGCGCCTCGATGCTGGACAACCTGAACCAGGACTACGTGCGCACCGCCCGCGCCAAAGGGCTAAGCGAATATGTCGTGGTCATGGTGCATGTCCTGCGCAATTCAATGATCCCGGTGGTCACCGTGATTGCACTGGGCATCCCGGCAATCTTTGGCGGCGCAATCATCACAGAACAGGTGTTCAAGGTGAATGGTATCGGCCAGCTGCTAATTGGTGCGATCCAGGCCAATGACCTGCCGATGGTGCAGACGCTTACCTTTATCTTTGCCATCCTCATCGTGCTGTTCAACCTGATCGCTGATGTGCTCTATGGCATTCTAGACCCGAGGATCCGCTATGACTGAGCTGAGCAATCCTATCCCAAGCAAACCACCGCGCAGCCAGTGGCTGGACGTCTGGGACCAGTTCAAATCGCACCGCGGCGCCCTGATGGGCGGGATCCTGTTCCTGCTGATCGTGGCAACGGTCTATCTGGGGCCGTTCCTATGGGATATCGATGCAACCCATATCGACATCCGGGCCCGCAACCAAGGGCCCAGCTGGGCGCATCCCTTTGGCACCGATCAGCTGGGCCGCGATATGCTGGCCCGGATGATGGCCGGGGGCTCCACCTCTGTGTCCGTCGGGCTGACGGCAATGATGCTGGCGCTGTTTCTCGGCTCTTTCATTGGTGTTGTCGCGGGCTTCTTCAAACGGCTCGATGGGCCTTTGATGCGGCTGACCGATCTGTTTCTGGCGCTGCCGCTGCTGCCGCTCTTGCTGGTGATGATGCTGTTGTTCCGCGAACCGCTGAACGCCGCCTTTGGGCCAGAGCAGGGCATTTTCATCCTGATCGTCTGCGCCATTGGCATCACCTCCTGGATGCCCACTGCGCGGATCGTTCGCGGCGATGTGCTGGCCATCAAGGAACGTGAGTTCGTTCTGGCGGCCCGTTCTATCGGCACCGCCGACAACAAGCTGATCACCCGGCATATCCTGCCCAATGTGTTGTCCCCCATCATGGTCTCGGCCACCCTTGGTATCGCCACCGCGATCATCACCGAAAGCTCGCTTTCCTTCCTGGGTCTTGGCTTTCCGCCCGATTTCCCAACCTGGGGGCGGCTGCTGTTTGATGCCACCGACTATCTCCAGCAGCACCCGGAGCGGGTGTTCTGGCCCGGTATGGCGATTTCTCTGACGGTGCTGAGCGTGAACTACCTTGGCGACGGGCTGCGTGACGCGCTGGATCCACGGATTCGCGGCCGCTAGGAACAGCGGGCAGCAGGGCCTTTGCTGCGGCTCTCGCTGAGACATATTCAAATAAGAAAATAAATGCCGGCCGCCCCCTGGGGCGGCCGATATTTTTTTGCCACGCCGGGCATTGCAGGACAGGGTCCTGCCTAAATCACCATCAACAGAACATCTCTCCTGCGCATTCTGATGAATGCGCCGCTTTCCCCCTTGTCGTGCGGCGCAATTGGCCTCATTTCGGGAAATCATTCCAGTTCAGCTCCACTCTATCGGGAGAGACCCATGTTCGAGACCCTCGGCTTTGAAGAGACAGGACCGCGCGCGGTATCAGTATATTTTGCCATTCTGCTTGGCCTTGGCTTTGGCGGCCTGGCGCAGCTGACACGGTTTTGTTTTCGTCGCGCCCTGGTTGGCGAGGATCGCCGCCAGGCGTCCGGGGTCTGGGCACTGGCACTGGCGGTTTCCGTGCTAGGCACCCAGGCAGCGGTTGCACAGGGATGGATCAGCTTTGACGGTCACCGGCTTTGGGCAGCCGAGCTGCCGATTGTCGCGATTGTTCTGGGTGGGGTGATGTTTGGTGTCGGCATGGTGCTGACGCGTGGCTGCATTTCGCGCCTGACCGTGCTGAGCGGCACTGGCAACCTGCGTGCCCTGCTTTGCCTTGTCGTCTTTGCCATCACCGCCCATGCGACGCTGAAGGGCGTGTTGGCACCGCTGCGCACGGGCCTGGGCGGCATGACCCTGCAGCTGGGCGACTATGCCAGTCTGGCCGCCCTGCCCGGCGGTGCGCCGTTGTGGAGCGCCCTTGTCGCCCTGCCCGCACTCTGGCTGGCGCTGCGATCGCAAAACTCTGGCCTCGCCCTCCTCGGAGGGGCCACGATAGGTGCGCTGGTGCCGCTGGCCTGGGTCACAACCGGCTTTGTGCTATATGACGAATTCGACCCCATCGCGATGGAGAGCCTGTCATTCACCGCGCCAATGTCCGAGACCCTGTTCTACACGATCGCTGCAAGTGCCGTGCCTGCGAGCTTTGGCCCCGGCCTGGTTGCCGGTGTTCTGATCGGTGCGCTGCTGGTCGCTCTGCTGCGGGGGGATTTCACCTGGCAAAGCTTTGACAGCCCGCGCCAGACCGGGCGTTATATGCTGGGTGCTGCGCTTATGGGTTTTGGCGGGGTTCTGGCTGGTGGCTGCACCCTTGGGGCCGGGCTTGCTGGGATGTCCACCCTTGGCCTCGCCGCGCCGCTAGCCCTGGGTGCCATTGCCCTGGGCGGCGTCACCAGCCATCATCTGCTGCAAAATGCACAGCGCACCGATGGCGCTAGTGAAGCCGTTTCTTCACCCGCCGCACCCCAAGCCAAACCAGGCCCACAACAGGCAGCGTGATCATCGCTGTCATCATCCCCTTGCTCAGCCCCAGCGCCAGGGCAAGGGGATAGGCCAGATAGGCCACCAGCGAGACCGCATAGTAGCTGATCGCCACCACCGACAGCCCTTCGACCGTATGCTGCAGCCGGAGCGCCTGATCGGCGCGCCGATCCATACTGGCCAATAGCGCCTGATTCTGGCCGCTGCGCTCTACATCGACGCGGGTTCGCAACAGCTCTCCGCCGCGACGGGCCCGGTCTGCCAGCCTGGCGATGCGCTTCTCGGTGGATTTCACCGTGCGCATGGCGGGCTCGTAGCGGCGCAGCATGAACTCTGCAAAGAGCTGAAACCCGCCATGGCGCTGCTCTCGCAGCAGGCCGATACGTTGATTGACCAGCGCCTCATAGGCGCCGGTGGCACCAAAGCGGAATTCACACTTCGCTGCCATCGCTTCCAATTCTGCCGAAACCGTCAAAAGCTGCGTCAGCGTCTGTTCCGGTGGTGCGGTGTCAGACGCCATCTCGGCCATCATGCCGCTGAGGTCGCTATCCAGGCGCCCAATCGGCGGCGCGAGGCTACGGGCGCGGGAAAACCCCAGCATCGACATCGCCCGGTAGGTTTCTATCTCGCAGACACGCTGCACCAGACGGCCGATACGCTGTGCCCCGGTCGTGTCATTGGCAAAGAGCGCAAACCGCATATGCCCAGCGGGATCAATGCGAAAATCCCCCGCGATCACCGCGCTGTTTTCCAGCACCTCGGCCACCGCCAGGCTTTCGGGGACAAACCAATCCTGCAGGGCAGTCTTGATGTCGCCATCCTGCGGCCGGGGCAAAACCCGCATCATCAGCGAGGTCACCCGCTGCCCCGGTAGCTGCTCTAGCCAGTCCTTGGGAAAAACGTCAAAATCCGCCGGATCAAAGGCACGGGCGCTGACGCCATCGCCATAGAGCGTATAGCTGACAAATTCGGTGTGCTGTTCCCATTTCAGCGCATGGCGCCCCAGCTGAGCCGAATGATGGGTCGCACCCGGCTTTGGATGCGCCGCACCGTGCCGGTCCAGCAATGCCGTCAGATGTGCCATATCAAGCGCGCGATCCCGGTGCACCGCCTGGCGCGGCTGCTTTACCGCAAGATAGATCACCGTGCTGGGACTTTGCATCGCCGGAAAGGGACGCGCGTGCAACTCATTTGCCAGCTCGTAACGCAGCGGGTGGTCTTGGATCGGGGGCATAAACGGCGTCTCCACTAACTTCCGAGACCATAGCGAGCGCAGAAGAACCTGTAAAGAATTCTTTCATTTCAACATGTTACCGGGGTACAATGGTATACAGCGCGCCCAACACCACAGGGAACCGGCTGGCATTACATGGGGCTCTGCCCCCGGCCTACGGCCGCCCCCGGGATATTTTCCGCCAAATGAAGCCATGGCGAACGCGCCCAGGTGGAGCGGAAAAAAGAAGGCGCGCCGGATTTCTCCGCCGCGCCTAGTCAGGGTGGAACCAGGTGCTAATCCTACTGGATCATGCCAAGGAGCTGATCCAGGGAGGCCTTGGCATCGCCGTAGAACATCCGGGTATTGTCCTTGAAGAACAGCGGGTTCTCGATACCGGAGTAGCCAGTGCCCTGGCCCCGTTTGGAGACGAAGACCTGCTTTGCTTTCCAGCATTCCAGAACCGGCATACCAGCGATGGGCGAATTGGGATCTTCCTGCGCCGCCGGGTTGACGATGTCATTGGAGCCAATGACGATTGCCACATCGGTTTCGAGGAAGTCCGCGTTGATTTCATCCATCTCCATGACGATGTCATAGGGCACCTTGGCTTCGGCCAGCAGCACGTTCATGTGGCCGGGCAGACGCCCGGCAACCGGATGGATAGCAAAGCGCACATTTTTGCCTTTGGCACGCAGACGCCGCGTCAGTTCGGCCACATTCTGCTGCGCCTGCGCCACCGCCATGCCGTAGCCGGGGATGATGATGACACTGTCAGCTTCTTCCAGTGCGGCTGCAACGCCATCGGCATCAATGGCCACCTGCTCGCCCTCGACCTCCATCGCGGGACCAGTGCTGCCACCAAAGCCGCCAAGGATAACGCTGATGAACGAACGGTTCATCGCCTTACACATGATATAGCTGAGGATGGCACCAGAGGAGCCGACAAGCGCGCCAACGACGATCAGCAGGTCATTGCCAAGACTGAAACCAATCGCTGCTGCCGCCCAGCCAGAGTAGCTGTTCAGCATGGAGACAACCACTGGCATATCAGCACCGCCGATGCCCATGATCAGATGGTAACCGATGAACAGCGCCGCCAGTGTCATCAGCAACAGCGGGACAACGCCACCTGAGTTGAAGTACCAGATCAGTGCAATCAGGGAAATCGCAGCGGCGCCCGCGTTCAGCATGTGACCGCCCGGCAGTTTGACCGCAGCAGAGGTCACCCGGCCTGCCAGTTTGCCATAGGCCACAACCGACCCGGTGAAGGTCACTGCGCCGATGAAGATGCCGAGGAAGAGTTCAACCCGTAGGATGGCCACTTCGACGCTGTCTTTCTTGGCCAGGAGCTTGGCAAAGCCGTCCAGCGCCTGCTTTTGGTCGGCATCCATGGCCATGACGCGACCCAGTTCGACATGGGCGATCACGCCCACAAAAACCGCCGCCAGACCAACCAGAGAGTGCATCGCCGCGACAAGTTCGGGCATCTGCGTCATCTGCACACGTGTTGCCAGCTGGTAGCCGATGACGCCGCCGCCTGCGATCAACAGGATAGACAGCAGCCACAGACCGGAGCCGGGGCCAACAAGAGTGGCAAAGATCGCCAGCGCCATGCCGGCAATGCCGTACCAGACCGCGCGCTTGGCGCTTTCCTGGCCCGACAACCCGCCAAGGCTGAGGATAAAGAGAACAGCCGCAACCACATAGGCGGCAGTGGTAAATCCATATTCCATCTCTGTAGCCTCCTTAAGATTTCTGGAACATGGCAAGCATGCGCCGGGTGACAAGGAAGCCACCAAAGATGTTGATCCCAGCCATAAAGACCGAGAGGGCTGCCAGCAGGATCACCAGGAAGCTGCCCGAACCGATCTGCATCAGCGCGCCCAGAATAATGATCGACGAGATCGCATTGGTCACCGCCATCAGCGGTGTGTGCAGGCTGTGCGCCACGCCCCAGATCACCTGGAAACCAATAAAGACCGACAGCACAAAGACGATGAAGTGCTGCATGAAAGAGGCAGGCGCGACCAGACCAACCGCAAGCAGCAAGGCACCACCGACGGCCAGCAGGGTCACCTGGTTCTTGGTCTGCGCCTTGAAGGCAGCCACTTCTTCGGCACGTTTTTGTTCTGGCGTCAGCTCTGGTGTCACCTCTTTGGGCTTGGCGGCAATTGCCTGCACCTTTGGTGGCGGTGGTGGGAAGGTGATTTCACCGGCATGGGTGACGGTGGCGCCGCGAATGACGTCATCTTCCATGTTATGATTGACCTGACCGTCCTTTTCGGGCGTCAGATCTGTCATCATGTGGCGGATGTTGGTGGCATAGAGCATCGACGCCTGCGCCGCCATGCGGGATGGGAAATCGGTATAGCCGATGATGGTCACGCCGTTTTCCGTGACGATCTTTTCGTCCATCACGGTGAGCTTGCAGTTGCCGCCCTTTTCCGCCGCCAGGTCAACGATGACCGAACCGGGCTTCATCGCCGCGACCATCTCTTCGGTCCACAGCTCTGGCGCTTCGCGGTTGGGGATCAGCGCGGTGGTGATGACGATATCGACCTCTGGCGCCAGTTCCAGAAACTTGGCCAGCTGGGCCTCGCGGAATTCGGGGCTGGAAACGGAGGCATAGCCGCCGGAAGAGGCACCATCCGCCTGGTCTTCCTCGAAATCGAGATAGACAAATTCGGCCCCCATGCTTTCGACCTGCTCGGCCACTTCGGGGCGCACGTCAAAGGCCAGGGTAATCGCGCCGAGGCTGGTCGAGGTGCCAATGGCGGCCAGACCGGCAACACCGGCCCCTACCACCAGAACCTTGGCTGGGGGCACCTTGCCCGCCGCCGTGATCTGACCGGTGAAGAAGCGGCCAAAGTTGTTGCCCGCCTCGATCACCGCGCGATAGCCCGCGATATTGGCCATCGACGACAGCGCGTCCATCTTTTGTGCCCGGCTGATACGCGGCACCATTTCCATGGCGACAACGCTGGCGCCCTTGGATTTGGCCAGTTCCAGCCCCTCTTCATTGCCACCAGGGTTGAAGAAGGAAATCAGCGTCTTTTTTGAGTTCAGCCGCTTCAGCTCAACCTCGTTTGGCTGGCGCACCTTGGCAATGATGTCAGCCGTCTTCCACAAGCCAGCAGCGGTTTTGATGATTTCGACACCAGCCTCGGCATAGGCTTCGTCGCTGAATCCTGCCAATAGCCCCGCGCCGCTTTCAATGGCACAGTCGTACCCCAGTTTCTGCAGCTGACGCGCAGAGTCTGGCGTCATCGCAACCCGCGCCTCGCCGTTGATCACCTCTTTGGGTGTTCCAATTTTCACCTTTACGGTCCCCCTCGTCCTGCCCGTCTCGGCACTTGCTGAGTACGGATCGAAAAAATAATGACTATCCTGCGCAACATATTTGCGCAACCATTACGCCGCGACGCCGCATATCGCTGCCGCGCTGCCGCATTTCTGCACCACTCAACAAAAGTGGCACGGATTCTTCAACCGGCCCAGATCATTCACCGCGAGGCTTGGCCCGGATTTTCGCCCCTGCCTGACATGACAGTCGCCCGACCATGACCCGGATCACAGCCAGCGCCGGACCTTTTGCTCATAGCGCGCCCAATCGGCGCGAAAGACGCGGCGCATTCTGTTTTCTTCGGGCAGGATAAAGCGTTTTTCCAGGATCCAGGTCAGCACCGGGATCAGGGGCAGCGCCAGCACCGCATCAAAGTAGAGGATAAGCCCCGCCAACACCATCACATCGCCCAGGTAGATCGGGTTGCGACTGCGGCTGAAAATCCCTGATTGCACCAGCTTGGCAGGGGTCGCATGGGGCAGCACCGTGGTTTTCTGGCGGCGCAGTTCCACCACGGCCAAGGCCATCAACACCAATCCGCCACCAACCAAGAGCCCGCCCAGCAGATCTGCCAGGACCGGCCCAAAGCCGAGCCCCATTGGCAAGAACCGCGCCTGCCCCCAAGCCAAGGCGATACCGGCACCTAACCAGACTGGCGGCAAATCTATCCACTTCATTTCATGTTCTTTCGAAGAGGGCCAAAGCCCGCCAGAGTAATGATAACTTTCCGCCACCCTCCCCGCATCGCGTGGGAAGGTCCAGCATTTCGCCTTGGATGCGCACAATAAAAGAACAGGTTGCCCATTGTTTGGGGGGATATCACAACGTCGTTCCCGGCAGGCCGCATCTGCATGCAACCATCAGGCCTTGTGTCCCTGTGTCGAGGCAAAAACGTACTACTCCCATTCCATTTCTTCAAAGACACGGCCCGCGTTCTTTGTTGCCAGTTCATCAAAGGTATCCAGCCCGCGCCAGGCCTCTTGGTCGACATAATAGGCGCCCGCCAGATCGCCGCCCTCGTCGATATGCGCGCCGACTTTTGCCCGCAAGTCAGCCAGATAGTCATAGGTATAGCGCCGCAACTGCGCCAGGTTGGTTGGATGGCCATGGCCGGGGATCACATAGGTCGGCGCAAGGGGTTCCAGCTTGTCGACCCAGGTTTCCATCCAGCAGCTGGTGCAGGTATGGGGAAAGATCGGCAGCATACGTTCATGAAAGGCGATATCGCCGGCGATCATGATCTGCCACTGCGGGATCCAGACCTGAGTGTCCCCCGGATCATGCGCCGGACCAAGATGCAGCACCTGGATATCAACCCCGCCAAGGATGACCTCATAGCTGTCAGCGAAGCTCAGGTTGGCAGGCTCTACCCGGGTGTCGCCCGCGCGATCACCGTTGTAGGACTGCATACGCTGCAAGATGAAATCGCCATTTTTCTGTACCTCGGCAATCGCATCCTCATGCGCCAGGACATCAACCCCCAGATCGCGCCAATAGCCATTGCCCAGCATCGCATGGCCCTGGCCATTTTCATTGATCACCAGCACCACGGGCTGACCCGTCTCAGCCTTGATCTCGGCATGCAGCGCCGCCGCCAGCGCATTGGATGCCCCGGCATTGATTACCACAACACCTTCGCTGGTCACGATAAAGGAGAGGTTGTTGTTATGGCCTGCATTGTCGTACCCGGGCGGTGCAGTGGCACCGATGGCCGAAAACACATGCGGGATGACCTCAACCGGTTTGGAATAAAGCTCTGACTGCGGGTATTGATCCGCAATATCTTCGCTGGCCAGAACCGAACTGGCCAGGCTGGCAACGGCCAGCGCTGCAAACAGCGGTGTTTTCATAAGGGACCTCCCAAGGATTTAACCTGATACACCCAAATTATTCACACCTATGAATATGATTGTAAATGCCAAAATCTCCAGCCGCAAAAGGGGCGGATCACCACTTTGACGGAACGGCGCACTTGCGCAAGCAGGCTCCGCCGATAACCTGTCCGAAACAGGAGGAGAACATTATGGATCTGAACGGAAAACACGCATTGGTCACAGGCGGCGGCACTGGCATCGGGTTGGCCATCGCCAGGGCGCTTGCCGACCAGGGTGCCCAGGTCACCATCACCGGACGTCGCCAAGAGGTCCTGGAAGAGGTCGCCACCAAAGGCCTGCATCCCATGGCTATGGATGTGCGCGATGAAGATGACATCATCGCCAAGGTTGCCGCCGCCGTTGACGCCCGCGGCCCCATTCAAATCTGTGTCGCCAATGCCGGCATCGCAGAGGGCAAGTCGCTGCACAAGACCTCGCTGGATTTTTGGCGCAACATGATGTCGACCAATCTCGACGGTGCCTTTCTGACCATACGTGAATGTCTGAAATCCATGCACCAGGCCGACTGGGGCCGCATCATCACCGTGGCCTCTATTGCCGGACTGCGCGGCCTGAAAGGCGGTGCCTGCTACAGTGCCAGCAAACATGGCATGATTGGCCTGACCCGCGCCCTGAGCGAAGATTACATGGGCAGCCAGATCACCGCCAACGCGCTCTGCCCCGGCTATGTCGACACCCCGATCGTGGACCGCAATATCAGCTCTATCGCCACCCGCGCCGGCATCAGCGAAGAAGAGGCTCTGAAGGTCATGGTCAATGCCAACCGTCACCAGCGCCTGATTGAACCCGAGGAAGTCTCGGCGGCGGCCCTGTGGCTCTGTGGTCCCGGATCGCAGTCAATCAACGGCCAGACCATCGAGATTGCCGGTGGGCAGACCTGATGAACCGCGCAGAATTCAATCGTTTCTGCGCTACCTTTCCAGCCGCTGAACATGTGGTTCAGTGGGGCAATTCCGATGTCTGGAAAGCAGGCGGCAAGCTTTTTGCCCTCTGCGGCTGGGCCGATGGCCGCGATGCCTTCACCTTCAAAGCCGGAGAGATCGCCTACGAGGTATTGCAAGAACGCCCCGGCGTTCGCCCCGCGCCCTATCTGGCCTCGCGCGGGATGAAGTGGCTGCAGCAGTTTGATGCCAACGGGCTGGACGACGCCGAATTGCGCGACTGCATTGCCCTATCCTATCAGCTGGTGACGGCCGGGCTGTCAAAACGCAAACGCGCCGAACTGGGTATTCCTGACCCACAGCCTGCCCCGCCACAGAAGGAACCCTAGCATCTGGGCACTGGACAGCCTCATTTTGATCGGATACGAAATACAAAAGCTTTAAGCTTGAAGCATTGATATCAGCCCCGGGGTTTCCGATGACCGATTTTGCCGCCACCAAAAAAATGTTCGATCTACCCGAAGGGGTGATCTACCTTGATGGGAACTCATTGGGCCCGCTGCCAAAGGCAACCAAAGACCGCGTTGCCTCGATGATCGAGGACGAATGGGGCAAGCTGCTGATCACCGGCTGGAACAAGGCGGGCTGGATGCAGCAGCCCAACTCCATCGGTGATCGCATCGGACGGCTGATCGGCGCCGAAGCGGGCCATGTGATGATGGGCGATACCCTGTCAATCAAGGTCTATCAGGCCGTCGCCTCAGCGCTGGAACTGAACCCTGGCCGCCGGGTGGTGCTGTCGGACAGTGGCAACTTCCCCTCGGATCTATATATCGTGCAGGGGCTGCTGAAATCGCTGGGCGATGACTACGAACTGCGTGTGGTGCCGCCGGAAGAGGTCGCCGACAATATCACCGATGACCTGGCTGTCTTGATGTTGACCGAAGTGGATTACCGATCGGGGCGCAAGCACGACATGAAGGCGCTGACCGCAAAGGCCCATGAACAGGGCGTGGTGACAGTGTGGGATCTGGCCCATTCGGCCGGCGCGCTGCCGGTGGATCTTGCCGGGTGCAAGGCCGATTTTGCTGTGGGCTGTTCTTATAAATATCTCAACTCCGGCCCAGGTGGCCCCGCCTTCATCTATGTGGCGCCGCGTCATGTGGACAAGGCCCGCCCCGCCCTGTCGGGCTGGCTGGGACATGAGGCACCTTTTGCCTTTGATCTTGACTACCGTCCCGGCACCGGCATTGAACGCATGCGCGTTGGCACCCCGCCAATGATCCAGCTGGCGGCGCTTGATGCCTCTATGGATATCTGGGATCAGGTCGACATGCAGGCGCTGCGGGCACAGTCTATCGCGCTGTGTGATCGCTTTATCGCCGGGATCGAGGCCAGCTGCCCCGAGCTGGTGCTGGCCTCGCCACGGGATGGCTCTGGGCGCGGCAGCCAGGTCTCCTTCGCCTTTGAACAGGGCTATGCCGCGATGCAGGCGGTGATCGCGCGCGGCGTTATTGGCGATTTCCGCGCCCCCGACATCATGCGCTTTGGCTTTACCCCGCTCTATATCGACGAGGCGGATGTTGATGCGGCTATCGCCATCATTGCAGATGTGATGAACAACCGCCTGTGGGATGTGCCTGAATACAAAATCCGCGCGGCCGTCACCTGATGATCGCGCCCCTGACACAGGCCCTGCCCCTGTGCCGCCCCTTTGGTTGGGTGGCGCTTTGGCGTCGCCTGGCCCAATGTGGCAGACTGAACAGGCGGGTTTTCTCCTTTTCCTGAGCTAGTATTCAATTCAGAAAAAGGAGGAATCCCATGAGCGATTCCAAGACACCGACCCCCGGCTGCCCCTTCAACCCTGCAGAAGATGGCGCCCAGATGGATTTTGATGGCCGCATGTCCTACGGCGACTATCTGTCGCTTGATGCGCTGCTGAGCGCACAAAACCCCAATAGCGATACCCATGATGAAATGCTCTTCATCATCCAGCACCAGACCTCTGAGCTGTGGATGCGGCTGGCGATCCACGAATTGCAAGCAGCGCGCGATCGCCTGTTGCAGGGCGAGATGCGTCCTGCCTTCAAGATGCTGGCGCGGGTGGCGCGTATTTTTGAGCAGCTCAATTCCGCCTGGGATGTGTTGCGCACCATGACGCCGTCGGACTACACCGCCTTTCGCGATGCCCTGGGGCAGAGTTCAGGCTTTCAGTCGCATCAGTACCGGCTGATCGAGTTCATGCTGGGCAATCGCAACATAGCGATGCTGAAACCCCATGCCCATCGCCCCGATCTGGTGGCACTGCTGGAAGCCGAACTGGCGCAGCCCTCGCTCTATGATGTGGCCCTGCGGGCGCTAAATGCACGTTTTGCCCTGCCCGAGGCGGTGATCAATCGCGATCTTTCGGCCCCCTATCAGCCCTCGCCCGAGGTAGAAGCCGCCTGGTCCGAAGTCTACCGCGCCACGGAAACCCATTGGGAGCTTTATGAGCTGGCCGAGAAACTGGTTGATTTTGAAGACTATTTCCGCCGTTGGCGGTTCAACCATGTCACCACGGTGGAACGGGTGATCGGCTTCAAGCGCGGCACTGGCGGCACCGGCGGCGTGAACTACCTCAAAAGGATGCTGGAGGTGGAACTCTTCCCCGAGCTCTGGCACCTGCGCACCAGCCTGTAGGACAGCGGCCACGACGGGGGGCTCCCGCCCGTCTTACGGCATCAAAATGCCGCATCCCGTTGGGCCCGGCGCCGCGCTTTGCGCGGCGCTGCAGCGCGGGATCAGACCGGGGCGTCAGGCGATATCAGCGCCTGGGCACAAAGTGCCGCATAGGTTTGTACGCCAGCGCGATAGGCCTCATAGCTCTGGGAGGTGTGTTTGATGCCTTTCAGGCAGGCACAAAACAGGCGCGCCAGCGCATCGGGGTCGCAGGTCAGAGCGGCACGCCCCTGCCCGGCTTCATCGGTCAGCCAGGCGGCATACAGTGCCTGCAACTGCGCCTCGCCCTCTTCGATCATATCCCCCGCCACGTTCATGCCCGCCTCGAACAGCTCCATCCCATGCGCCGAGGACATCATGGCCTCCATCGTGGCACCACCATGGGCGGCAAAGGCGCGGGCCAGCCGGTGATGCAGGCTGCCTTCCCCCTCCAGGGCGGCGCGGATGTCGCGCCGCGCCTCAGCATAGTAACTGTCAACCAGCGCGCGAAAAATCGCCTCTTTGTTCTTGAACCGCAGATAGAGCGCCGGACGTGACATGCCGGCGCCGCGCGCTATGTCATCCATCGACGTCTTGCGAAACCCATAGGCAGAGAACCCCGCCCAGGCTGCCAAGAGTATGGCCTGTGTTTTGGTATCAGCAGTTGAAACTCTCATAGGCGCGGTTCTGACAGTTACAGGTCTTTTTGTCAATTGACAGAGTGACAAAAGGTATGCATTTTGTCAGCAATGTCACTCGGATCCAGCAAGAGGCCAGTCCCATGTCAAAAACGCTCCGTATCAATGGCAAGACCCATGAGGTGGATCTGCCCGATGATGTCCCCCTGCTTTGGGTGCTGCGCGATGAAATTGGTCTGACCGGCACAAAATTTGGCTGCGGCGTGGCCGCCTGTGGCGCCTGCACGGTGCAGGTGAATGGTGAGGCGATGCGATCCTGCCAGCTGAGCCTGGGCGATGTCGAGGGCGACGTGACCACCATCGAAGGGCTTGGAACGCCAGACAACCTGGCCAAGATCCAGCAGGCCTGGGTGGCGCATCAGGTGGCGCAATGTGGCTATTGCCAGTCTGGCCAGATCATGCAGGCCGCCAGCCTGCTGGCGGAAAACCCCAGTCCCAGCGACGAAGACATTGATGATGCGATGCAGGGCAATCTGTGCCGCTGCGGCACCTATCCGCGCATCCGCGCTGCCATCCATTCCGCCGCCAAAATGATGCAGGAGGCCTGACCCCATGGCCAGCTTGAAAAAAATCGCCCGCCGCAGTTTCCTTGTCGGCTCTGCCGCGATTGTCGGGGGGGTTGCCTTTGGCACCTTCAAATACCACCAGCCCGCCCCCAACCCACTGCAACCGGGCGCGGGCAAAGCCATCCTGAACCCCTTTGTTTTTGTAGATCAATCCGGGGTGACCCTGATCGCGCCACGGGCAGAAATGGGCCAGGGGGTGCGCACTTCCTGGGCGGCACTGATCGCCGAAGAGCTGGATGTAGACCCCGCTGCCGTCACCGTGCTGCATGGCCCTGCCGCCAAGGCCTATTACAACAGCGCCATGATGGCCGAAGCCCTGCCGGGGCGCGGATATGATGCCAGTGATTTGAAGCACTCTCTGGGGCAGATTGTCGGCAATTTCTCTAAATTCCTTGACCTGCAGGTGACGGGGGGATCGTCGTCGATGAAGGACGGGTTCACCCGGATGCGCCTGGCAGGCGCCAGTGCGCGGGAAACTCTGAAAGAGGCTGCAGCACAGCAGCTTGGCGTCGCCCGCGCCCTGCTGGAAACCAAAGACGGGGTTGTGCTGGCCCCGGGCGGGGTTACGCTGGCCTATAGCGAACTGGCAGTGGCCGCCGCTGATGTTGAAGCCCAAGAGGCAGAACTGCGCCCTGCAGCACAGTGGAAATACATCGGCAAACCTGTTGCCCGGATTGATATGGTGGAAAAGATCACCGGCACCGCCACCTTCGGCCTTGATACCCGGATCGAGGGGATGAAATTCGCCGCCATCCGGCAAAACCCGCACTATGGTGCAGCGATGCGCAGCTTTGATGCCTCGGCCGCCAAAAGCATGGCCGGTGTCGAAGAGATCCTCGATCTTGGCGATGCGGTGGCGGTGGTTGGCACCAACACCTGGCTGGCGCAACAGGCTGTGGATGCCATCGAGGTCGACTGGGCACCTGCGAACTACCCCGAGACCACCGAGGCAATCTTTGCCGAGATTGCCGCTGCCTTTGACGACAGCCCAAATTCCACCCTGCGCGACGATGGCGATGTCGATGACCTACCCGAGGGGGCGGAGCTGTTGGAGGTTGAGTACCGCCTGCCCTATCTGGCCCATGCCACCATGGAGCCGATGAATGCCACTGCGCTCTATACTGGTGACAGTCTGGAAATCTGGGCCCCGAACCAAGGCCCGACCGTGGTGCAAAAAGCCGCCGCCGATCTTAGCGGGCTGGAGGCTGAGGCAATCACCGTCAACACCACCTATCTGGGGGGCGGCTTTGGGCGGCGCATCGAAGTGGACTATACCAACCTGGCGGTGCAGATCGCCCTGCAGCTGCGCGGCATCCCGGTGCAGCTGACGTGGTCACGCGAAGAAGATATGCGCCACGACTATTTCCGCCCCGGTGCCATTGCTCGCTACCGTGCCGCCGTCAAGGATGGCAAGGCCCTGATGGTGCATGGTAAAATCGCCGCGCAATCCACCACTCAGGAAGGTGCTGGCCGGATGCTGGGGCTGCCCATGTCCGGCCCCGACAAGGGCCATGTGGACGCCGCATTCAACCAGCCCCTGGCAATTCCAAATTTCCGCGTCGAGGGCTATCTTGCGAAACCAATGATCCCGGTTGGCTTCTGGCGCTCAGTAGCGGCCTCGTTCAACGGCTTCTTTTCCGACACAATCATCGACGAGATGGCCCATAGGGCGGGGCGTGACCCGCTGGAATTCCGCCTGGAGCTGGCCCGCGCCGAATGGGAACCTGCCGCCCAGGTGCTGGAGCGCGTGCGCGACATGTCAAGCTGGAGCGGCGAAACCCCGGCAGGCGTCGGGCGCGGAGTCGCCCTGGCCTACAGTTTTGGTACCCCGGTGGCGCAGGTGATAGAGGTGGCCGACCGAGACGGCGACATCGCCATCACCAAGGCCTGGATTGCCGCGGATCTTGGCCTGGCCATTGATCCGCGCAACATCGAGGCGCAGCTGTTTGGCGGTCTTGCCTATGGGCTCTCGGCGGCCTGTTTTGGCGAAATCACCTTTGCCGACGGGATGGTAGAACAGGAAAACTTCCCTGATTACGACGCACTGCGCATGCCCAGCATGCCGCGTGTCGAGGTCGCCGTACTGGAAAACCAGAAACACATGGGCGGCGCGGGCGAACCCGGCACCCCGCCAGCGGCACCTGCATTGGCCAATGCGATTTTTGATCTCACCGGGGACCGTGCCCGTGAATTGCCCCTGAACAAGCGTTTTAGCTTTGTATGAACCATTCAGCACCCACTGGCATGCTGCGGGCCGCCAGTGGGTGCTGGGGGCACCAGTTCCCAGACTGGCCCGTGTCAGGTCTTATCCGGTGGCAGAATGCCGGGGGGGCAACAGGCTGCCGGCCTGCCAGCTGCGCACCGCATCACCAAAGGCCTGAAACAGCGGTCGTGAGACCGGATCATTGGCCGCATCCCATTCGGGATGCCACTGCACCGCCAGGGCGAAACCCGGCGCATCCTGCACATAAATCGCTTCCGGGGTGCCATCGGGGGCATGCCCTTCAACCACGATCCGCGCGCCCGGCGTTTTGATCCCCTGACCATGCAGGCTATTGGTCATCACTTCGGCAGCGCCAAAGATTTCGTTGAAGACCCCGCCTGGGGTCATCTTGACCGGATGGCGCAGGGCAAATTTTTCCTCTAGCGAGCCATCAGGCGGCATGCGATGGTTCATCCGGCCGGGCAGATCGCGAATTTCAGGATAGAGCGTGCCCCCCATGGCGACATTCACCTCTTGAAAGCCGCGACAAATCCCCAGGAAGGGCTGGCCGCGTTCCACACAGGCACGCACCAGCGGCAGCACGATGGCATCACGCGCCCGATCAAAGGCCCCATGCGCCGCCGTTTCATCCTCGCCATATTCGTTGGGATGCACATTGGGGCGCCCCCCTGTCAGCAAAAAGCCATCAAAACTGTCAAGCAGTTCATCAACCGACAGAAAGCGTGGGTCAGAAGGAATCAACAGCGGCATGCAGCCCGCCACTTCGGCCACTGCCTCGGAATTCATTGTCCCGCCTGCATGGGCCGGATACTGATCGTTGAGCAGATAGGAATTGCCGATAATACCGACTTTGGGACGCGCCATGGGGACTCCGAGATAAGATGCAACAGCATAAAACTACGGCCTCCCCCCAGATCCCGCAAGCGCGCAAAGCGCGGGCACCCGCGCAGGCGGTTGTTCAATTATGCACGACCAGCACCTGACAGCCGGCTTTTGCGCATTCCTGCCCCCGCAGAAATTTACCCAGACGGGACCCAGACATGCAAACAGGGCGCAGCATGCTGCAACGCTCTGTCTCTTTCTTTCTGCGCGGCCTGGATCAGCTTTCGCCGGTCAGGCCAGCCGCCGCGATCCCGGCGAGGGCCGCAACCACATCATTGTCAGAGGTATCGCCGGTTACACCAACAGCGCCGATCACCGCACCGCTGTCGTCACGGAGCAAAACGCCGCCGGGCACCGGAATGACCTGGCCGCCGTAGACTCCGTTCACCGCTGCCATGAAATAGGGCTGCGCCTCGGCCCGCGCCATCTGGGCGCTGCCCGGCATGCCCAGCATAACCGCGCCATAGGCCTTGCCATGAGCAATGGCAAAACGCCCGGGCGCTGCCCCATCTTCGCGGGCAAAGGCCTGTGCATGGCCACCAGCATCCAGCACCACAACGGAAAGCGGTTTGAAATTCATCTCGCGTCCCTTGGCCAGGCTGGCGTCAATAATCGTCAGGGCTGATTTCAGCGAAATTGTCATTCTCTTGTCCCTCTTGTGATCAGGCCTGCTGGCTCAGTCAAAACAGGGGCAGGATCACGCCCTGCCCCTGTTGCTCTGTCAGATCGGCCGCCCTAGCCTGCCGCCGCCTTCAACTCCAGGCGGCGGGCATGCAGCACCGGTTCTGTATAGCCCGAAGGCTGCACCCGCCCCTTGAACACCAGATCGCAGGCAGCCTGAAAGGCAATACCGTCAAAGCCGGGGGCCATCGGGGTATAGCTGGCATCGCCTGCATTCTGTGCATCCACCACAGCGGCCATTTTTTGCATCGCCGCCATCACACGTGTCTCGTCCACCACCTCATGATGCAGCCAGTTCGCCAGCGCCTGAGATGAGATCCGGCAGGTGGCGCGGTCTTCCATCAGACCAACATCATTGAGGTCGGGCACCTTGGAGCAGCCAACGCCCTGATCCACCCAGCGCACCACATAGCCCAGAATGCCCTGCGCATTGTTTTCAACCTCATGGCTGATTTCGTCCTTCGACAGGTTCTGCCCCTGCATCACCGGAATAGTCAGCAGATCTTCCAGCGTGCCACGCGGGCCAGCGGCGCGCAGCGCATCTTGGTGCGCCAGCACGTCAAACTGGTGATAATGGGTGGCATGCAGCGTCGCGGCCGTTGGCGAAGGCACCCAGGCGCAGGTCGCGCCCGCCTTGGGATGGCCGATCTTGGTGGCCAGCATTTCGCCCATCAGATCAGGCATGGCCCACATGCCCTTGCCGATCTGGGCCCGCCCCTTCAGGCCGCAGGCCAGACCGATATCCACGTTGCGATCCTCATAGGATGCGATCCAGGCGGTGCCCTTCATCTCGCCCTTGGGCAGCATCGGCCCTGCCTCCATCGAGGTATGGATTTCATCGCCGGTGCGATCCAGGAACCCCGTGTTGATAAAGGCTACCCGCGATTTGGCAGCGCGGATACATTCCTTGAGGTTCACACTGGTGCGGCGCTCTTCATCCATGATGCCGATCTTGACGGTATTGGCCGGCAGGCCCAGCGCCGCCTCGACGTGATCAAAGATACGGCAGGCAAAGGCCACTTCTTCGGGGCCGTGCATCTTTGGTTTGACCACATAGACAGATCCCTGCACCGAATTGCCACCTTCCGCCTGCAGGTCATGCATGGCGATCATCACGGTGATCATCGCATCCAGGAATCCCTCACCGGCTTCGCGGCCTTCGCTGTCCAGAACTGCCGGGTTGGTCATCAGATGGCCAACATTACGCACCAGCAGCAGGGACCGCCCCTTGAGGCTCGCAGCCTCCCCGCCGGCAGTGGTATAGTCGAGATCGCTGTTCAGCACCCGGGTAAAGCTCTTGCCGCCCTTGGTGACCTCTTCGGCCAGGTCCCGCTTCATCAGGCCCAGCCAGTTGCGATAGGCGACAACCTTGTCTGCGGCATCCACACAGGCTACGGAATCTTCGCAGTCCATGATGGTCGACAGCGCGGATTCCAGCGTGATGTCGTTGATCCCCGCCTGATCGGTCGCGCCGATATTGCCAGCCGCATCAATTTCAACAATCGCATGTAAGCCGTTGTTCTTCAAAATCACCCGCGTCGGGGCCTCGGCCGCGCCGACGTGACCGGCAAATTGGTCGGCCGCCTTCAAGGCAGGCATCAAGGCGCCATCAACAACAGACAAGCCGGTGATGTTGCTCCAGGAACCGGTCTCAAGCGGGAATGTTTCATCCAGAAAGCTGCGACCCCAGGCAATCACCCGATCACCGCGTGCCGCATCATAGCCGCCGCCGCCAGGCAGATCGCCCATGGCATCCGTGCCGTAGAGCGCATCATAGAGCGAGCCCCAGCGCGCATTGGCGGCATTCAGCGCAAAACGGGCATTGGTGATCGGCACAACCAGCTGTGGCCCCGGCGTTGCGGCGATCTCGGCATCCACATTTGACGTGTCGATCTCGAAATCATCGCCTTCGGGCAGCAGATAGCCAATTTGGCGCAGAAAATCCGTATAGGCTTCAGCATCCTGCGGCGCCCCCAGATGCGCGATGTGCCAGGCATCAATCTGCCCCTGAAGATCCTCACGTTTGGCCAGTAGGGCGCGATTTTCATCCCCCATGCCATTGACCAGACCGGACAGCCCGGCCCAGAAATCCGCTGCCTGAACACCGGTCCCCGGCAAGGCTTGGCCTTCAATGAACTCTGCCAGCTCGGATGCGACCTGCATCCCCTCGATATTGCGCATGTCGTTCATCAAATCCTCCTTCACGGGTTGTCACTGTGGTTTCCCGGATACAGGAAAAGTTTCCTATCGGCAACATATGCGGTAATATTATTTTACCAATTAAGGGGAGGCTGTTTCAAGTTATTCTTGCAAATCGCCGCCAACTTCAAATCCGACAGGTAAATCCCGTTGGGTTTTACAGTGTTTTGGCCTGACATCTGCTTGCCCGGCTCTGCGCCATTGCCTACCACTGGAACACGCCATGACCACAGGCACCGCCCTGGCTGCCCCTGGTCCCGACAGATGAGGACAGCACGATGACGGCCGATTTGACCCAGACACCGCAACAGACCGCCGAAACCTTCTACCTGAAGGATTACACCCCCTTTGGGTTTGAGGTCGAAAGCGTTGAGCTGACCTTCAAACTGGCGCCCAGCGCCACGCGGGTTGTCAGCAAGATTTGCTTTATCCCCAAACCCGGTACGCCAGACCCACGGTTCTTTCTGCATGGTGAAATGCTCAAGCTGATTTCGGCCAGGATCGACGGTGTTGATGTTGCCCCGACAGTTACCCCCGAAGGTCTGACCTGCGATGTGCCGCAACAGCGCTTTGTCTGGGAGGCAGAGGTCGAAATCGATCCGGCTGGCAATACCGCACTAGAAGGGCTGTATATGTCAGGTGGCATGTATTGCACCCAATGCGAAGCCGAGGGCTTTCGCAAGATCACCTATTACCCCGACCGCCCCGATGTGATGTCCATCTTCACCGTGCGGATCGAAGGCGATGAAGAGGTGATGCTGTCCAACGGCAACCCGATTTCCAAATCCGATGGCCTTGCCGTCTGGCAGGACCCCTGGCCCAAACCGGCCTATCTTTTTGCGCTGGTTGCCGGTGATCTGGTCAATCACCCCGACACGTTCACCACCAAATCCGGCCGCAAGGTAGAGCTGAACATCTGGGTCCGCCACGGTGACGAGGACAAATGCGCCTTTGGCATGGAGGCGCTGAAGAAATCCATGACCTGGGATGAACAGGCCTATGGGCGCGAATATGACCTCGATATCTTCAACATTGTGGCGGTGGACGATTTCAACATGGGCGCGATGGAAAACAAGGGGCTGAACATTTTCAACTCCTCCTGCGTGCTGGCCTCGCCTGAAACCTCTACGGATGCCAATTTCGAACGGATCGAAGCGATCATCGCGCATGAGTATTTCCACAACTGGACCGGCAACCGCATCACCTGCCGCGACTGGTTCCAGCTCTGCCTGAAGGAAGGGCTGACAGTGTTTCGCGACTCGCAGTTCACATCCGATATGCGCTCTGCCCCGGTAAAGCGGATATCGGATGTCATCGACCTGCGCGCCCGCCAGTTCCCCGAGGACCAAGGCCCGCTGTCACACCCGGTGCGCCCCGAAGAGTTTCAGGAAATCAACAACTTCTACACCGCCACCGTCTATGAAAAAGGCGCCGAGGTGATCGGCATGCTGAAACGCCTGGTGGGGGATGCGGACTATTCAAAAGCCGTGGATCTCTACTTTGAGCGCCACGACGGGCAGGCCTGCACGATCGAAGACTGGCTGAAGGTTTTCGAAGACGCCACGGGCCGCGATTTGGGCCAGTTCAAACGCTGGTACAGCCAGGCCGGCACCCCACGCCTGACAGTGGCAGAGAGCTTTGCGAATGGCACCTATACGCTGACCTTCGAACAGAGCACCGCGCCGACGCCCGGCCAGCCGGACAAAGACCCGCGCGTCATCCCCATTGCGGTGGGCCTGCTGGGTGCCAATGGCGACGAGATACGCCAGACGCAGGTTCTGGAAATGACTGAAGCCAAGCAAAGTTTCACCTTTGAGGGGCTCGCCACGAAACCGGTTCCGTCCATTCTGCGCGAATTTTCAGCGCCGGTGATCCTGGAGCGCGAGACATCAAATGCCGAACGTGCCTTCCTGCTGGCCCATGACACCGATCCGTTCAACCGCTGGGAAGCAGGCAATGCACTGGCCCGCGAGGCGCGTGTTGCCATGGTCCTGGAGGGGGCAGCCCCTGATGCAGACTATCTGGATGCGCTGACCAAACTGCTGCGCGACGATACGCTGGATCCCGCCTTTCGCGCCCTGATCCTGCAGCCGCCCAGCCAGTCCGACATCGCCCAAACCCTGCATGAGCGCGGCCATACCCCCGATCCGCAAAAGATCTACGACGCCGCCGAAACCCTGGCTCAGACCCTGGCGCAGCAACTGGCCGACAGCCTTCCCCGGCTCTATGCCGACACCACCGTGACCGGGGCCTATACCCCAGATGCGGTCAGTGCCGGCAACCGGGCCTTGAATGCCCGCATCCTGACCCTGCTGACCCGGCTGGATGGCGGCGAACAGGCGGCGCGCCAGTATGAGACGGCCGACAATATGACCCAGCAATACAGCGCTCTGGCCAATCTGATGAAGGCGGAAAAAGGCACGGTGCAGTCCCAGGCCTTTTTTGACCAATGGCAGGACGACCGGCTGGTGATGGACAAATGGTTTGCGCTGCAAATCGCCATGGCCGTGCCAGAGGCAACCGCGCGTACGGCAGCACAGTTGACCCGGCATCCGCTGTTCACCCTGAAAAACCCTAACCGGTTCCGGGCGGTGATGGGTGCGCTGGCGGGCAATCACGCGGGCTTTCACCACGCCAACGGTGCAGGCTACCAGCTTTTGGCCGACAATCTGATCGCGCTGGATGGCCTGAACCCGCAGACCACTGCCCGCATGTGTACCGCCTTCCAGAGCTGGAAGCGCTATGACAACGACCGCCAAGCCTTGATCGCGGCGCAGTTGCAGCGCATTCAGACCACCGCCGGGCTGAGCCGCGACACCAACGAAATGGTCAGCCGTATCCTGGATGCCTGACCCCTGCGCCCCGGTCCTTGGCCCGCCACAGCAGGCCAAGAACTTACCCCTGCCTCCCCCCGCGCTTCACTTTCGGCGGCAGGGGCGCTCCTTCGGGTTGGCACTGGCGCTTGCGGGCTGGCTGGCATTGCTGGGCATCGGGGGTGTTGCGGCGCAGGTCTCACCCTGGATTCTGAGCGGTCTTGCCCTGCCCTGCCTGCCGGGGCTTTGGGATCTGTGGCGCAATCCCAGCTCTGGGTTGACGGTTGGCGCGGGCAAGATCCGCTGGCATGTCGCGCAAAAGGCCGCTGGGGTTGCCCTGTCCGAAGTCGCGCTGCTGCGGCTGGATCGGCGCTGGGACCTATCCTACCACGCCACCCTGGTGCTACACAGCGGCGCCAAGCTGCGCCTGCCACAACCGGCGCTACCCCCTGTTCAGGCCCTGAAAACCAGCCTTGCGGCCCATGGCATAGCCTGCCAGCGCCACCTTTTCAGCAGTCTCTAGATCTGCCGCTTGCGGGCAGGCAGCCCTGCGCGCGCCCAGCCCGTCGCGCCTGCCCGCAAGCAACTGTCCCAGATCGTCCAGAGACTGCCGCAGCATTTCCCCAATTCGTGGCAGCAATCTCCCCATCCCTGCCACGATTGCGCCGCATTACACCGGCAGTTTGCCCTCCTACAGATCAGTCGCCAACCTGCAGGATGTTGCATGTTCAAACCTCACGACCCCATGTGGACGCGCCTGTCCAGACTGCAACGCGAATTCCCCGCTTGGATCTCCTCCCGCCTGACAACTAAGCTGCCCCCCCGTACAGCCACACTCCCCCCGCATCAGAGCGAGGCAGAGCAGCAGAAGATCCTGCAACGCGCATGCGCCCAGTCCTGCGACACTGACGACCAGACAACCGCCCTGAAGGCCGATAGCCCCGGCACGCCTGCGGCAGATGTGCAAGCTGCCGAATCCGATCTGGCCACCTTTGCCAAGGTTCTCTTGATCCCGGTTTGCACCGACAGCCCCGCCACCCGCAGCCGCCTTGCACTACAGGACAAGGGCCAGTTCCTGGCCCGGCAGGACCGCTGGGCCGATTTGTCCAAGATGATCCGCAGCGCAGATCAACAGCACCGCCGCACCGAAGGTGGGCTGCCCGAGGCCGATCTTCTTGCCTGTGGCGCCCGCGCCGATGTGGTCAACGCAGTTGATCACGCCCTGCAGGAACCCAGCGACAAGACTGGCCCCAATGGCGAAGATCGCATCCTCATAGAGGGGGTCATGGCGCTGGAAGCCCTGCGGCGTGAACATCGCCATGACGCCTATCTGACCGCGATTGTTGCCCTGGCCCATATCGACATTGCCTGGGTTTGGCGCAGCACCATCACGTCAGCCGCATCCCAGGCCGACGACGGCCCGCGCCGCGACACCGGTTCCGCTGCCGCCCTGGCCGCGGACAGCACCACGGCAGCGACGCCCCTTTCCGGCCTCAGCTCAGAGGCCCACCTGCGCCGGGCCACGGCCCATTTTGAGCGCGCTGCCGCCCTGCTGGCCCCGCTGCAGGCGCAAATCCAGAACAGCGCCTTCTTATCGGCCGCCCATTGCGCGCTTTTTGCCGGCCAGAGCGCCGCAACGCTGCAGGTCGCGGATGCCTATGCGGTACTGATCGACCAGGACCCGAACAACCCCCGCCCGATGCGCGCGCTTGGGGCACAGATGCTGCCACGCGCCAACGGATCCTATGCAGCACTGGAACTGGAAGCCCGGCGCACCGCTGCGCGCACCCAAGGCATCTGGGGCGCAGGCGGCTATACCTGGGTCTATTTTGATGCCATGGCGATTGACGATCGGGCCTGCGCCCGCGTCGATACAAAGTTTTTCCTGGAGGGGATGCAGGACATCCTGAATGTGGATTCCAGCCAGGAAATGGTAAACCTGCTTTCGGCCTATTGCGCCATCACCTTATCGCAGGATGCAGGCCGGAAATCAGATCAAAACGCCAAAAAGAACCGGGCGCAGATTGCCAAGGCGGCGCGCTGGCTGATCCGCTCTCATCTGCATGAGCTGCACCCACTGATCTGGGCCCATGCCTGCGCAGGCTTTGACAACAACGCCCATGTCGCCTCTCTGCGCCGCTTTGCCACCCAGGGCCAGGCCAGGGCCTTGCACTGCATTGCCGAGGTGTTTCGCGACGAACTGGAATGCGGGCACAAGATCGCCTTTACCCCGGATGGTATTGACCTACTGACCTGAAAACCGCGCAAACACGCCACACCAAAGACCGGCCCTCCCAAACCGGCCCGTCGGGCAGGATCGGATGAAACAGGCATACCGGCCGGGAAACTCCCGGCCCTTGCTCTGGCTGCGCGGTTTGCTCTGTCTACGCTGGCCGCGCTGTCGCGGGGGCATTCTTCGGACCCGGTCCGGACCCGTTTTGGCATACCCGAGCCGCGCCGCCATCGCGATGGATCAGGTCTTCTTGAACGCATCCATCAAGGCAGCCCCCAGGGCCCCAGTCTGCCCCCCCTGCGACGCGCCGCCCTCCTTTGGACCCGCAGACATATTGCCGCCTTTGCCGCCGCCTCGGTATCCGCCGCCCTTGCCACCGCTGCCTTTGGCACCACGCCCCTGAACCCCGCGCTTGGCCCCATCCTCGGCACTGCGGGCATTGCGCTCTTCGCGGGCCGAAGCACCGCCATCCTTGCGCATGGTCAGGGCAATCCGTTTGCGCGTCACATCGACTTCGGTCACGGTGACCTTTACCACCTGGCCGGTTTTCACCACCTCATGCGGATCTTTGACAAATTTATCGGCAAGCTGACTGACATGCACCAGCCCATCCTGATGAACCCCGACATCCACAAAGGCCCCAAAGGCCGCCACATTCGTGACCGTGCCCTCCAGCACCATCCCAGGCTTCAGATCCTTCATCGTCTCGACCCCTTCGGCAAAGGTCGCCGTGACAAAGGATGGGCGCGGGTCACGCCCCGGCTTTTCCAACTCGCTGAAGATATCGCGCACCGTGGGCAGACCAAAACTCGCATCGACAAACTGTTCTGCCCGCAGCGTTTTCAACGCGCTGCTGTCGCCCATGATCTGGCGAATATCACGCCCACAGGCTGCAACCACCCGGCGGGCCACACTATAGGCCTCGGGGTGCACAGAGGAAGCATCAAGCGGCTCTTGCCCGTCGCGAATACGCAAGAAACCGGCACATTGTTCAAAGGCCTTGGGGCCAAGGCGCGCGACCTTCAACAATTCTTTGCGGGTGGCAAAGGCACCGTTCATATCGCGATGCGCCACGATGGCCTCGGCCAAGCCAGGCCCCAGACCAGAGACATGCGCCAAGAGAGGTGCCGACGCCATGTTGAGATCAACCCCCACGGCGTTCACCACATCCTCGATCACCGCCTCCAGCGATTTCGACAGGCGATGCTGGTCGACGTCGTGCTGGTACTGTCCGACGCCAATGCTCTTGGGTTCGATTTTGACCAGTTCCGCCAGCGGATCCTGCAGGCGACGCGCAATCGACACCGCACCGCGCAGGGAGACGTCCAGATCGGGAAATTCGCGCGCAGCCAGTTCGGAGGCCGAATAGACCGAAGCACCAGCCTCGGACACCACCACCTTGGTGGGTGCCTTCACCTTGGCGGGCAGATGTTTAATCACCTCGGCCACCATCCGTTCGGTTTCGCGGCTGGCGGTGCCGTTGCCAATGGCGATCAGCTCAACCCCATGTTCCGCAATAAGTTTCAGCACTGCGACCTGCGCCCCGCGCAGATCATTCTTTGGCTGAAAAGGATATATCGTTTCAGTGGCAAGCACTTTCCCGGTTGCATCGACCACCGCCGCCTTGACGCCGGTGCGAATGCCCGGATCCAGCCCGAGCGTCGGTCGCGCACCGGCTGGCGCGGCAAACAACAGATCGCGCAGGTTGCGGGCAAACACCTGGATTGCATCCTCCTGCGCCCGGGCGCGCAGATCCGACATCAGTTCCAGCATCATCGACAGGCTCAGCTTCACCCGCCAGGTCCAGCCAGCCACCTTGCGCAGCCATTTGTCCCCCGGCCCAGTGCCGCTGGCGGCCAGCTCTGCCGCCACCATGGCTTCGGCCCGCGCCACCCCCTCTTCGGGTTCGGGGCCAATATCCAGCGTCAGCACGCCTTCATTGGCGCCGCGCAGCATCGCCAGCGCCCGGTGTGAGGGCACATCGGCCCAGCGTTCATTATGGTCGAAATAGTCGGAAAACTTGGCTCCGTCCTGCTCTTTGCCATCGACCACACGCGCGGTCAGCCTGGCCTCGGCCTGCAGAAACTGGCGCAGTCGCCCCAAGAGATGCGCGTTTTCCGTCATCCGTTCTGTCAGAATGTCACGCGCCCCGTTCAACGCCTCTTTGGTGCCGGGCACCGCCTCGGTGATATAGCCTGCCGCCAGCGCCTCCGGGTCGGCGCCGTGATCCCCCAGGATCGCCTCGACCAGTGGTTCAAGCCCGTTTTCACGCGCAATCATCGCCTTTGTGCGACGCTTGGGCTTATAGGGCAGATAGATATCTTCCAGCTGCGCCTTGGTCTCGGCCCTGGCGATGGATGTGGCCAGATCATCGCTCAGCTTGTCCTGCGATTTGATCGAGTCGAGGATCGCCGCGCGCCGTGCCTCCAGCTCTCGCAGATATGACAGCCGTTCTGCCAGAGTGCGCAGCTGGCTGTCGTCCAGCCCGCCTGTCACCTCTTTGCGGTAGCGCGCCACAAAGGGGACTGTCGCGCCCTCATCCAACAGTGTCACGGCGCTGTTCACCTGGTTCGGGGCGGCACCGATTTCACGGGCAATCGTCTGGGCAATGCGGGCTGCGGTTTCCAAGAATGCGTCCTCTTCGTTCTGCTCGGGCGATCTTCATAGCTCTGCCGCGCCGTCGCGCCAAGGGTTCGCGTGCACTCGGCTGCGCCGGAGTACAGATCAATTGCAGGATTTCGCCGCCCAATTCCCCATTGGCGCGGCAGAATCTCTGCTGCCTCTTGCCCCGCATGGCCCGCTGGCCTAGAACGCCTGCTAAACGCGATCAAAGGAGCCGATGCAAGATGCTCGACCTGACATATGAACTCCCCAAGCCCAAGGTGATTTCGGGCGCCAAACATGACTGGGAACTGGTCATCGGTATGGAAGTGCATGCCCAGGTCAGCTCCAACGCCAAGCTGTTTTCCGGCGCCTCGACCAAATTCGGCGCCGAGCCAAACTCCAACGTCTCTTTCGTGGATGCGGCGATGCCCGGCATGTTGCCGGTAATCAACGAATACTGCGTTGAACAGGCTGTGCGTACGGGGCTGGGGCTGAAAGCGGAAATCAACCTCTGGTCGGCCTTTGACCGCAAGAACTATTTCTACCCGGATCTGCCGCAGGGCTATCAGATTTCGCAGCTGTACCACCCCATCGTTGGCGAAGGCGAAGTGCTGGTGGAAATGGGCGATGGCACCGCGCGCACCGTGGGCATCGAACGTATCCATATGGAACAGGACGCGGGCAAGTCGATCCACGACATGGATCCCAATATGTCCTTTGTCGATCTCAACCGGACCGGCGTCTGCCTGATGGAGATCGTCAGCCGCCCCGACATCCGTGGCCCGGAAGAGGCCGCCGCCTATATTGCCAAGATCCGTCAGATCCTGAAGTACCTCGGCACCTGCGACGGCAATATGCAAAACGGCAACCTGCGTGCCGATGTCAACGTCTCCATCTGCCTGCCCGGCCAGTATGAAAAATACCAGGCAAGCAAGGACTTCTCTCATCTGGGCACCCGCTGCGAAATCAAGAACATGAACTCCATGCGCTTTATCCAGCAGGCTATCGAAGTCGAAGCACGCCGCCAGATCGCCATTGTCGAAGCCGGTGGAGAGGTCGATCAGGAAACCCGTCTTTATGACCCGGACAAGGGCGAAACACGTTCCATGCGGTCCAAGGAAGAAGCGCATGACTATCGCTACTTCCCCGATCCCGACCTGCTGCCGCTGGAAATCGAACAGGCCTGGGTGGATGAAATCGCCGCCACCCTGCCTGAATTGCCCGACGCCAAGAAGGCCCGTTTCATCGCCGATTTTGGCCTGTCGAACTATGACGCCTCGGTGCTGACTGCCGATGTGGCCTCTGCCGCCTATTTCGAAGCCGTGGCCGAAGGGCGCAACGGCAAGCTGGCAGCCAACTGGGTGATCAACGAATTGTTTGGCCGCCTGAAGGCAGACGAGGCGGATATCGCCAATAGCCCGGTCACACCGGAACAGCTGGGTGGCATCGTCGAACTGATCACGGCAGAGACCATTTCCGGCAAGATCGCCAAAGATCTGTTCGAAATCGTCTACACCGAGGGAGGCGACCCGGCCCAGATCGTCGAAGAGCGCGGCATGAAGCAGGTGACAGACACTGGTGCCATTGAAGCCGCGCTGGACCAGATCATCGCCGACAACCCCGCCCAGGTGGAAAAAGCCAAGCAAAACCCCAAACTGGCAGGCTGGTTTGTGGGTCAGGTAATGAAGGCCACTGGCGGCAAGGCCAACCCCAAGGCTGTAAACCAGCTGGTTGCCCAGAAACTTGGTAGCTAAACGCACCTAAAACCTACGTAAAAAGGCGGTCCTGCATATATGCAGGGCCGCCTTTTCTATTGGTGACCACAGTGACGCCCCCGCCGGAGCAAGGCCAGGATAAACAGGCGGCAAACTGAAACGGCGCGTCCCTGCGCTTGACGCTCCGCCTGCATCGGGTAAACCTGCGCTCCAAGTCAGGAGACCAGCATGCAAGCTTTCGAGTACAAAGTTGTTCCCGCCCCGCACAAGGGCACCAAGGCCAAGGGCGTCAAGACCCCTGAAAGCCGCTTTGCCAATTCGGTTGAGATGACCCTCAACGAGATGGCCGCCGAAGGCTGGGAATATCAGCGCGCGGAACTGCTGCCCTCGGAAGAACGCTCGGGCCTGACCGGCTCGACCACGAACTGGCGCAATGTCCTGGTGTTTCGTCGCACACTTGCCCCGGCAACAACACAGGCCGCGCCGCAGGTGGCCGCGCCTGCGGTTGCCCCCCCTGTTTCCGCGACAGACACAGCCGCAACCACAGCCCCCGTCCTGACTGCCACGGCTGGCGACCCCGAAGCGCCAGCGGATGCCACCCCCGTCCCAGGCCTGGGCGCGGCCAAGATGCAGGCCGATGATGGCGTTGAAGAACTCAGCCCGGTTTCCGGCATGACAGCGGCGCTGAAAGCCCGCGCAGAACGCCGCACAACGGACGAAACCTGACCGCCGCCAAAGGCCACACGCCATGCAGAAAATAGTAGGCAGCAATTAGCGGGCGCCCCCTCCTGCGTGATCGGGGGCACCTGTTATGCGCTTTTCATTGGTCAGTCGCTGCCGATGTCCAGCGCCAGCGCGTGAATGCGCGGCACGATGTCCCCCAGCGCCTTGTGCACCATCCGGTGCCGCTGCACCCGGCTTTGCCCGGCAAAGGCTGCGGCGCGGATCATCACGTTAAAGTGGCTCTCGCCGCTGCCATCATGGCCAGCGTGACCGATATGGCTGTTGCTGTCATCCACAACCTCTAGGGCGGTAGGGTTAAAGGCAGCCCGCAGCCGCTGTTCCATTTCCGTATTTATGCTCATATTCTGCTCATCCTCATATTTATTTCTCTGCCCCCCTTCAATCTGACGCCCCTTAGACTAAACTGCTGCCTCCGAGTCGAACAGCTGCGTCTAGAAAGTGCCCCACATGAGCAAATCAGATCCCTTCGGTTTCGATATGTCCGTCAGCTCTGCCAAAAAGAAAAATCCGCGTGGCCGCCGCAGCATGTCTGGCGCCTCAGAGACCTCAGTACGGGTCTGCGACAAAGAGGGTTGCGAGGAGGCCGGCAAGTTTCGCGCCCCCAAGGCCCCCGATGTTCTGGATGATTTCTTCTGGTTCTGCCAGGACCATGTCCGCGAATACAACAACCACTGGAACTTTTTCCAGGGTACAACCGAGGCAGAACTGAACGCCCAGCAATCCAAGGACAAGGTCTGGGAACGCCAGACCAAACCTATGGGCGATCCCGAGGCTCGCGCCTGGGCCCGGCTGGGCATTGAAGACCCACATCAGGTACTGGGCGGGAACGCCACGCAGAATCCGGGCCGTTCCGCCGCAACAGGGCGCCGCCTGCCCGCAACCGAACGCCGCGCCATCGAAGTGCTGGAGGCCAAGGATGACTGGTCCAAGGCGGACATTCGCAAGGCCTACAAAAAGCTGATCAAGGTGCTGCACCCCGACATGAACGGCGGCGACCGCAGCCAGGAAGAACAGCTGCAAGAGGTTCGCTGGGCCTGGGAACAGATCAAGGACAGCCGCAGCTTCAAATAGGCCGCAGCGCCTGCGTTAAATCCATGGGCAAAAGGGCAGCACGGGCTGCCCTTTTTGTTGCGCGCCCACCGCACAACCGATCCCGCGACCAGGCCAGTTCTGGTGCATATATTTCAGCAGCGATAAGGCCAGTTTCACCGCAACACCACGTTATTTGGCTGCCACCTACTCTGCCCCTTGCCCTTCATCGCAAGATCAGGCACCAATCCCCCGGATTGGCCCCGCAGCCGCGGGAGAGGAACAAGGATCGACGACGATGACCGATGGCATGCTGGATATGAATACAAAACCGACCGATACTATTTCGGTCCGCGATGTCTTTGGCATCGACACCGACATGACTATCAAGGGCTTTGCCGATCGATCAGACCGTGTTCCGGCCATCGACAACACCTACAAATTTGATCCCGACACCACCATGGCCATTCTGGCGGGCTTCTCGCACAATCGCCGTGTGATGATCCAAGGCTACCACGGCACAGGCAAATCGACCCATATCGAACAGGTCGCCGCTCGGCTCAACTGGCCCTCGGTGCGCGTCAATCTTGACAGCCACATTTCCCGGATCGACCTGATCGGCAAGGACGCGATCAAACTGCGCGACGGCAAGCAGGTCACCGAATTCCACGAAGGCATCCTGCCCTGGGCGCTACGCAACCCGGTTGCAATTGTGTTTGATGAATATGATGCAGGCCGCGCCGACGTGATGTTTGTAATCCAGCGGGTACTGGAACATGACGGCAAGCTGACGCTTCTGGACCAAAACGAGATCATCACCCCGAACCCGTTCTTCCGCCTGTTCGCCACCGCAAACACGGTCGGCCTGGGCGATACCACCGGGCTGTACCACGGCACCCAGCAGATCAACCAGGCCCAGATGGACCGCTGGTCGCTGGTCTCGACGCTGAACTACCTCAGCCATGATGCCGAAACAGCGATCGTGCTGTCCAAGGCGCCCCATTACAACACCGAGGTCGGCCGCAAGAGCATCAGCCAGATGGTCACCGTGGCGGATCTGACGCGGACCGCATTCATGAATGGCGATCTGTCGACGGTGATGTCGCCGCGGACCGTGATCAACTGGGCGCAAAACGCCGAAATCTTCCGCGATGTGGGCTATGCCTTCCGTCTGTCGTTCCTGAACAAATGTGACGAGCTGGAGCGCCAGACCGTCGCCGAGTTCTACCAGCGCTGCTTTGACGAAGAGCTGCCCGAAAGCGCTGCCAGCGTTTCACTGGGCTGATTTGTGACGTGCCGCCCGGTCGCAAGGCCGGGCAGCGCCCGTCCCGTCCCCCACGGGTCGGGCGCTTCGCTTCCTCCCCGCCGGGTCTGGCGCCGCCCTTTTCGCTGCCGCTCGACTGGACTTTCCCAAGAAGAGGGGGGATGCTCATCAGGGACAAGGTGCGACCATGAGAAAACAAAACGACAATCCCGCTGATCCGTTCAAAAAGGCCCTGGCCGAGGCCACCAAGGTCATGGCCGATGATCCGGAGCTGAGCGTTTCCTATACCGTCGACCCCTCGGGTGTGTCCGGTGACAATATGCGCCTGCCGCAGGTTAGCCGCCGCATGACCCGCGAAGAGGTGCTGCTGGCCCGTGGCACCGCGGATGCCCTCGCCCTGCGCCGCAAGTTCCACGACGATGCCACCCATGCCAAATACACCCCCCAGGGGGAAATGGCCCGCGATCTGTACGAGGCCATGGAAACCGCCCGTTGCGAGGCCATGGGCGCGCGGCACATGCCCGGCACCGCCAGCAATATCGACGTAAAAATCCGCAACGAGGCCATCCGGCGTGGCTATGACCAGATGAAGAGCTCATCCGAGGCGCCACTGGCGGCTTCGGCTGGCTATCTCGTGCGCCATCTGGCCACTGGTCGCCCCCTGCCCGAGGGCGCCGATAATGTGATGGAGCTGTGGCGCGGCTTTATTGAAGCTCAGGCCGGGGAAACACTCGAAAACCTTGACGACAAGATCGCCGATCAGTCCGAATTTGCCAAATTCGCCCGCAAGATCATTGCTGACCTCGGCTATGGCGACCAGCTGGGCGATGACCCGGATGAACTGGACGACAACCAGGATGACGAGGCCGAGGACGACGCCGAAGAACAGCCCGACCCCGATGGCAACGGCGAAGATGATTCCGACGACGAGCAATCCGAAGCCGATGCCGAACAGGCCCAGGAGCAACAGCAGGACGAAAGCCAGGCCCAGGTCTCTATGGATGAGATGGCCGAGGAAGAGCTGACGGAAGAAACCGAAATGCCAGACGGTGAAGCGCCGCTGGACCCACCTCCGCCGCCCGCAGCATCCGAGGCCGACCCGGATTACAAGGTATTTCTTGACGCCAATGACGAAGAAATCGCCGCCGAAGATCTGGCGGAACCTGCCGAACTGGAGCGCCTGCGCGCCTATCTCGACCAGCAACTGGAACCGCTGAAAGGTGCCGTGTCGCGTCTGGCCAATAAATTGCAGCGCCGCCTGCAGGCCCAGCAAAACCGGTCCTGGGAATTTGACCTGGAAGAAGGCATTCTGGATGCCGGCCGTCTGGCGCGGGTGATTGCCAACCCGACAACACCCCTATCCTTCAAGCGCGAAAAAGACACCGAATTCCGCGATACCGTGGTGACATTACTGCTGGACAACTCTGGTTCGATGCGGGGGCGGCCCATTTCCATCGCCGCGATCTGCGCCGATGTTCTGGCCCGCACGCTAGAGCGCTGCAACGTCAAGGTTGAAATCCTCGGCTTTACCACCCGCGCCTGGAAAGGCGGGCTGGCCCGCGAGGCCTGGCTCAATGACGGGCGGCCGCAGATGCCGGGGCGCCTGAATGACCTGCGCCATATCATCTATAAATCCGCCGACAGTCCCTGGCGCCGGGTGCGCCCCAATCTGGGGCTGATGATGAAAGAAGGCCTGCTGAAGGAAAACATTGACGGCGAGGCGCTGGAATGGGCCCACCGCCGGATGCTGGGCCGCCAAGAGGCCCGCAAGATCCTGATGGTGATTTCTGATGGCGCGCCCGTTGATGACAGCACCCTCTCGGTGAACCCGGCCAACTATCTCGAAAAGCATCTGCGCGATGTGATCGCCATGGTGGAAAAGCGCAAACAGGTAGAACTGCTGGCAATTGGCATTGGCCATGATGTGACCCGCTATTACGACCGCGCCGTCACGATTACCGATGTTGAACAGTTGGCCGGCGCCATGACCGAACAGCTGGCTGCCCTGTTTGACAGCGACCCCCGCGCCCGCGCGCGGGTCATGGGCATACGCAACGTCGGCTAGCCCCTGCACAACATCCGCGCCAACAGCGGCCAGCCCTGTCGGCCGTGCTTGCTGTTGGCGTGCCCCCACTACCGGGCCTGCCGCATTTGGCAGGGCCCCCGGCGTCCTTACCAACGCCCGCTTAGCCCGAGACCAGATAAAACCATCGAGGAGACTGCCATGTTTCAGAATTTTGACGTCACTGCGCGCCCCGAACAGGGGCCTCCCCGCCTGCAAGCCCTGCGCGCAGAGCTGTCCCGCGATGGATTGAACGGTTTTCTTGTGCCCCGCGCCGATGCCCATCAAGGCGAATATGTCGCCCCGCGTGACGAACGGCTCAGCTGGCTGACGGGGTTCACCGGGTCAGCCGGGTTCTGCGCCGTGCTTGATACCATAGCCGGCGTCTTCATTGACGGTCGCTACCGTACCCAGGTCAAGCGTCAGGTCGCTGCCGATTTCACCCCGGTGCCCTGGCCCGAGGTATCCCTTGCCAGCTGGTTGAAAGAGCAACTGCCACAGGGCGGCAAGGTCGGCTATGATGCCTGGCTACACGCCAGCGACCAGATCTCTCGCCTGGTGCAAGACCTGACAGGATCCGGGATCGAGCTGGTGCAATGCGACAATCTTGTTGACCGGATCTGGCAGGACCAGCCCGCGCCGCCGCTGCAGCCTGCCCTGCCCCACGCGCTGAGCTATGCTGGCGAAGCTGCGGCTGACAAATGCGCCCGGCTGGCAGCGGATCTGCGCACCGCCGGTCACAGCGCCGCCGTGATCACCCTGCCCGACAGCATCATGTGGCTGCTGAATATTCGCGGTGGCGACATTCCCCGTAACCCGGTGGCACATGGCTTCGCCATCCTGCATGATGATGCGCGGGTTGATCTGTTCATGGCGCCTGAAAAGCTGCATCAAATCACCGATCACCTACCCGCCAGTGTCGCCTGCCATCCGCCCAGCGATTTCCTTGGCGCGGTGCAGGCGCTTGGCGGCAAGGTCAGTGTCGATGCCACCAGCCTGCCGCAGATCGTCGCCGATGCGCTTGGGGATCATCTGGTAGATGCGGGCGATCCCTGCGCCCTGCCCAAGGCCCGCAAGAACGCCGCTGAAATCGCCGGCTCTGCCGCCGCCCATCTGCGCGATGGCGCCGCCGTGGTGGAATTGCTCGCCTGGCTGGATGCCCAACCCAGTGGCACGGTGACCGAGATCGAGGTGGCCAAACACCTGGAAGAGCTGCGCCGCCGTGACCCCGCCCTGCGCGATATCAGTTTTGAAACCATTTCCGGCACCGGTGAAAACGGCGCAGTGATGCACTACCGGGTCACCGAAGAGACCAACAGCCGCCTGGAAGAGGGCCATCTGCTGGTGCTCGACAGTGGCGGACAATATCTGGACGGCACCACCGATATCACCCGCACCATCGCCATTGGCACGCCCGGTGACGTCGAAAGCGCCGCCTTTACACGGGTACTGCAAGGAATGATCGCCATCTCGCGCCTGCGTTGGCCAAAGGGGCTGGCAGGCCGCGATATCGAAGCCATCGGCCGGATGCCGCTCTGGCTGGCCGGGCAGGATTTCAATCATGGGCTGGGCCACGGTGTTGGCGCCTATCTCAGTGTGCATGAAGGCCCGCAACGCCTGAGCCGGGTTTCTACCGTGCCGCTGGAAGTGGGGATGATTCTGTCGAATGAACCGGGCTATTACCGCGAAGGGGCCTTTGGTATTCGCATCGAAAACCTGCTGGTGGTCGAACCGGCCCCGGCGCTGGACAGCGCTGACCCGGAACGCGAGATGCTGAGCTGGCGCGGGCTGACCTATGCGCCCATCGACCGACAGTTGATCTGCCTCGATATGCTGACTGCGGCAGAACGCGACTGGATCAACGCCTACCACCGTGAAACCGCAGAGAAACTGCGCCCCTACGTTACTGAAGATGCACGCGCTTGGCTGGATGACGTCACCCGGCCAATCTGATATCAGCTTGTTACATATTTAAGGCATATGGATATGCCTAGAGACGCAATCAGGGGGAAGACTATGAGCACAATCCGTATTCGCAAAGCAGGAGGCACCTGGGTTGTTCGTTCTGGTGGTGCGGTGCTTGGCGAAAGCACCCGTGCGCTGGAACTGGACGAAGAGGGCCATGCCCCAGCAATATACTTCCCCCGCGAAGACATCGCCATTGCCTTTCTTGATCCCAGCAACAAGACCACCCATTGCCCACTAAAGGGCGATGCGACCTATTATTCGATCGTAAACAAATCCTCGATCACGGAAAATGTGGTCTGGAGCTATGAATCTCCGAATGAGGCGCTGTCGGAGATCAAGGGCTATCTTGCCTTTCATACCGGCGACTCTGTCAAAGTAGAACAGATCTGAGGCCGCGATGGCTGCCGGGCGAGGTCTGGCAGTCCCGTTGCCGCCCTGCGGCCAACACCCGCGCGTTCGTCTGCTGGCAGGACAGCTGGGTGATCATCGCCACAGCAGTTGATGCCACACATATTCCGCCCAGCCCCAATACAGTGTCAGTTGCCGTCAGAAAACGAGCGGCACAAGCTCAGGCTAACACCTGACAACCGCAAGCAGGCAAATAGCTCCTCGTCCGGGTGCAAGCTGCATCCGACAGAACCCTGGCCAAATATCTCGATATGGTTCACTCGTTAAACCCGGCAGCCCTGTGCACAGCCTGTACACATCGACGCGCGGAAAACCTGTTAAAGAACTGCGCGGCACAGATTGCGCCGCATATCTTCCAGCCGATCATCAGAGCTAAAGACATTGGTCTCTAGCGCGCATTGAATCGTATATTCAATCAGTGCTTCCAAAGAAGCCTTTTCTTTTTCCCGCTCGCCTACAACACGGTCTTGCGCGGCCTCTTCTGGGCCGTTTTCTAAAGTACGCATATTCTTCCTTCCGCACTTTTCTAACTTTTATTACCGTTCTGCCAAATTCCGTTAGTTGAAGCGGTTAATCAATAGAAAGTAAAAATTAACCTATTTGTGAAGCAGATAGCGTAAAAATGATGGGGATTTGCAACAGATTGCGCCTCTTTCCCATTGACTCCCCGCCGTGTCAGCTCGTTTTTTGGGCTGTTCGGCACGCTCAGAAACTGATTCTACGACGCCATGCACAGCTTGCGGCTCTGCTAGCTATGTTCTTCGGCTGCGACCGCAATCAAAGCGCGATTATAAGATTTCAGAGCATCCACATGGTAGATTGCCCCCAGTATGGTTTTGCCGCCGTCATCCAGGCCTATGACCGGCAGAAACGGCAGATCAGAGCGATCAAAGAGCGGTAGCGCCGCCTCTAGCGTGGCATCAACCCGCAAGCAAAGGTCCTGTTCGCACAGCGCCTCGCAGGCCTCCAGGCTGGGGGCGCGCGGATCCTCTAGCGGGCGCATCACCGTGCCGACTCTCAGCATCGTCAACAGATAGGCCTGCGGCCCCGCCGCACAATGCACATTGCGTCTCTCCAGCTGGGTCAGAAAGAAGGAACGATCAACCAGCCGCGAGGCCAGAGCGGTGGAAATCGACACAGCCACCATCACCGCCAGACCAATTTGCCAATCCCCAGTCAGTTCAAACACGATCAGGGTGGTGGAAATCGGTGCCCCCAACACGGCTGCGGCCACCGCCCCCATGCCGGCAAAAGCATAAAGCGTATGGGTGCCAGACACATCCGGCAGGAAGGAAGTCGCCACCAGCCCGAAGGCAAGGCCGGTGATAGCCCCAATCATCAAAGACGGTGAAAACACGCCGCCCCCCATCCGGCCGCCCATGGTGATCGCCACGGCGACTGTTTTGGCCACCACAAAGATCAGCGCCTGTGACAGCACCAGCCCGCCTGTCAACGCCAGTTCAGTGGTTTCATAGCCGACGCCGATGATATGCGGATACCAGATGGCAATGCAGCCCAGCATCAACCCAGCAATTGCCGGACGCAGCCAGCGCGGGATGCGCAGCCGCTGCTGCACCACATCGCCGACATGATCGGCAAAAAAGATCGCCCGCATCAGCACAACGGCAACCAACCCACAAATCACCCCCAGCATCAGAAAGGCCGGCAATTCCACATAGAATTGTAAGGCCCCCGGCGTCGTCATCGAAAATTCCGCGACATCGCCATAGGCAAGACGGTTGATCACGGTGCCCGCAACCGAGGCGATCACAATCGGTGCAAAGGCGTGCACGGCAAAATGACGCAGCACCACCTCTAGCGCAAAGAGCGCCCCTGCAATTGGCGCGTTGAAACTGGCAGAGACCGCCGCCGCCACCGCGCAGCCCAGCAGATCACGCCCGGTGATGCCATCGGCGCGGATCTTGTCACTGACCCAGCTCGACATGACCCCGGCCAGATGAACCACCGGCCCTTCACGCCCAGTGGAACCGCCCGTTGACAGCGTCAGAAACGACGCCAATGCCGATGCCAGGCCAGAGCGCGCTTCAAGGCGTCCCTCGTTCAGGGCAGCGCCTTCGATCACATCCGCGACGGATCGCACCCGACCATCGGGGGTAAAGCGATCCAGCAGCAGCCCCACCACCAGTCCGCCGATACCGGCTATCAAAACCAGCCAGTACCAGGGAAGATCGGCGGCAAAACTATGCAGGTATTTCACGTCATCCGCGCCATAAACCCAGGCCTGCAGGGCGGAAATTCCCTTGCGAAACAGCAGCGCCGCAAAGCCCGCGCCGATGCCGATCAGCAGCGCAATCACCCAGAACTGAAACTGGCTGGGGCCACGGTGCAGCAGAACCCGCCACAGATCGCGCGCCGCAGACCGGCCCTGGGCAAGAACAGATGTGACGGAAAGGCCTGGCTGCTGGGGCATGGGGTCCTGTAGGGGCTGGTATGTGCGCGGGCTAGATCAAAAAATATCTCTGATATCGTAAATATTTAATTGGGATTTCACCATAGCCCAGTTTTTTCTGGCCCCGCCGCGCCAGAACACCCCGGTGCCAGGGCATGCAAATTTAGCTAGCCAATAGTGCGCGGGCCGCAGCGCGGGCTTCTGGTGTGATGGTATCGCCAGAAACCATTCGGGCAATTTCATCCACACGCTCACCCGCGTCCAGCGGCACGACTTCGGATAGGGTACTGCCCGCCTCAACCCGTTTTTGGACCCGCCAGTGAAAGCCACCCTGGGCAGCAACCTGCGGCGAATGCGTCACCACCAAGACCTGGCCTGAACCAGCCAGGGATTTCAGCCGCCGCCCCACCGCATCTGCGGTCGCGCCGCCGACGCCGCGATCAATTTCGTCAAAAATCAGTGTCTTGCTTTGATCACTGCCACGCAGGCAGACCTTCAGCGCCAGCAAGAACCGGCTCAGCTCTCCGCCCGAGGCAATCTTGTTCAACGGCCCGGAGGGCGCACCAGGGTTGGTCGCCACGGTAAAGGCCACCGCATCCTGACCATCGGGGCCGGGTTCTGCGGGGTCCACATTGGTCTTGAAAACGGCGCGCTCCATCTTCAGCGGTGCAAGTTCTGCCATCACCGCGTGGTCCAACGCCTCTGCTGATGCCAGACGCGCGGCGCTCAAGGCTTCGGCGGCTGCCTGATAATCAGTTTCGGCCAGACGCAGCGCCGCCTCTTGATCGGCCAGGTCGCGATCACCGGCATCCAGATCGGCCAGCTTACCACGAAGGACATCCGCATGCGCGGCCAGCTCATCCGGCTGCACCGCATATTTGCGCGCCAGCGCACGAATTTCGAACAGGCGCGCTTCGCAGTCTTCCAGATCGCCAGGGTTGAAGTCCAACCCCTCGAGAATGCGTGTCACCCCATCCTGAGCCTCGCCCAACTCGACCATGGCGCGGCTCAGCGCGCTTAGTGGCGCATTCAGCCCGGTTTCCTCGGCCCGTTCCACCCCTTCAAGCCAGCGCTGCGCCTCTCCCAAAGAGGCCTCGGCGCCATCGCTCAGCAAGGCATGGGCGCGGGCGATATCACCGCGGATCCTCTCGGCCTGCTGCATCTGGCGGCGGCGTTCATCCAGCGTTTCATCCTCGCCCGCCTCGGGGTTCAGCTTATCCAACTCGGCCACCGCATGGCGCAGGAATTCTTCTTCGGCCCGCACCGCATCCAGCGCGTCGCGCGTCGATTGCACCCGCTGCTGCGCCTTGGCGAGCGCCCGCCAGGCCCCGCGCGTCTGCGCCAGAAGATCGCCAGATGCAGCAAAGGCGTCCAGCAATGTCCGATGGCCGCGCGGGTTCAAAAGCCCACGATCATCATGCTGGCCATGCAGTTCTACCAGAGTTTCAGACAGGCGGCGCAGCACCTCGCCGGAACAGCGCCGGTCATTGACCCAGGCCGTCTTGCGCCCCTCGGCGGTATTGATACGGCGCAGTACCAATTCCGCCCCACCGGGCAGTCCGGCCTCCTCCAGAATGGCATGGGCAGGATGATCCGGCGCAAGGTCGAATTCCGCGATCACCTCGCCCTGGGCCGCGCCCTGACGCACCAGATCGGCACGGCCGCGCCACCCCAGAACAAAGCCCAGCGAATCCAGCAGGATAGACTTGCCCGCGCCGGTTTCCCCGGTGAGCACATTCAGCCCCGGCTGAAACGCCAGTTCAAGGTGGTCGATGATCAGCAGATCACGAATATCAAGTGCGCGCAGCATAGCCGGTTTACCGCCTGTTCCGTCGTCAGGAAAGTTACAGCCAGCGCCCTTTGATCGACTGGCGATAGATCTGGCTCAGCCAGTTATTGCCACGATCTTTAAGCTTGAGCCCCTGTGATGTCAGCAGTTTATAGCTGTCTTCATACCAATCGGTCGATTGGTAGTTATGGCCAAGAATGGCGCCAGCGGTCTGTGCCTCCTCAGTCAGGCCCAGCGACAGATAGGCCTCTACCAGGCGATGCAGCGCTTCGGCGGTATGGCTTGTGGTCTGGAAATCCTCGACCACCACACGGAACCGGCTGATTGCTGATGTATAATGGCCCCGGCGCAGGTAATAGCGACCGATTTCCATTTCCTTGCCGGCAAGGTGGTCAAAGGCCAGATCAAACTTCAGAATAGCCGAGGTGGCATATTCGCTGTCGGGATAAACCTCGATCACGGTGCGCAGCGCTTGCAGCGCCTGAAATGTCAGGCCCTGGTCACGACCAACTTCGTCAATCTGATCATAATAGCTGAGCGCGAGAAGATACTGCGCATAGGCCGCGTCTTCATCAGTAGGATAGAAATCGATATACCGCTGGGCCGCAGACCGGCTGCCTTCGTAGTCTTTGGAGCGGTGATTGGCAAAGGCCTGCATGATCAGGGCCTGCTTGGCATATTCCGAATAGGGATAGAGCCGCTCAATTTCAGAGAAATAATAGGCGGCATCCTCAGTACGATTGCGGGCCAGCTCAAATTCGCCGCGCTCAAAAATCTGCTGGGGGGTGTAGGTTTCCAACGGCACTGCCTGTTCAGAGGCACCACCGTCCCCACCACATCCAGAAAGTGCTGCCATCAAAAGAGCCGCGCCGATGAATTTGGCTCCTGCCTTGATGCCGATCATATTGCCTAAACCTCACCGTCTTTGACTGTCGGGTGTATACGCCCCGGTTCTGCCCCGTTTAGCACATTCATCCGGCGTGCAAAACGCCTTTCACCCGCTTCGCCCCCACTTGGCAGAGAATGTTTGGCAGGGTCAAGCCTGACAAACGTGCAACAGCCGCCTGCCGAGGGCAGAACAGGCAAAAACCCCGCCGAAACGGGGCCATAGGCATAGGGGTGAATAAGGTCAGAGCGCAGCCGTACACGACAATTCAATCGGTCCGAAACGCCGAGGCCACCGAAAATTGTAAAGGATTGGACGGGCAGGTTTCAGGCAACCTGACGGCTAAGGCCGGGGATTTCCGAGCGCACCAGGCCCTGGCCCGGCAGGCGGGATGCCATCGCCACATCGCATTCAACGCGGCGCACTGCCCCAGGCGTCGCAAAGAGCGCCCGCAGCAGAGTGTTCGTTAGCGCATGGCCCGCGCGATCACCGGTATAGTGCCCCAGCAACGGCCCACCGGCCAGCGCCAGATCGCCAAGCGCATCCAGCATCTTGTGGCGCACCGGCTCATCCGAGTGGCGCAGGCCTTCACCGCTTTCAACCTGGCTGCCATCAAAGACGATCGCATTTTCACCCGGCACACCGCCCAGGGCCAATCCATTGGCCTGCATGGCCTCTACATCGGCGCGACGGCAGAAGGTGCGGCTGTCGCAAAGTTCGCGCACAAAGGCACCATTGCGCAGGTCCAAGGCCCGGCTTTGGCGGCCAATGGCCTGCTCTGCAAAGTCGATGTGAAATTCAATCATCAGGCGATCACAGGGAACCAGCGTGGCAGTGGCACCGTCCTTTTCAACCGTGACCGGCTTCAGCACTTCGATGGCCGTCACCGGTGTTGTCAGGCGGCGAATGCCCTGCCCCATGATCCCGCGCACAAACTGTGCGGAAGATCCATCAAGGATCGGAACTTCCGGGCCATCCAGTTCGATCAGCGCATTGTGTACGCCGCAGCCCGCCAGCGCCGCCATGAGATGTTCGACGGTGGAGACGCTGACACCAGCGCCATTGACCAGGCGGGTGCACAGCGCGGTGCGTTCCACATGATCCCAAAGAGCCGGAACAATGCGATTGCCCAAAGCAATGTCGGTGCGTTTGAAAACGATGCCATGGTCGGCAGCGGCCGGCTTGATCACCAGACGGGCGGATCGACCTGAATGCAGACCAATCCCTTCAAATGTCACCGATGCTTTAAGCGTATTCTGCACCTTGTGCTCCTACTGACCATGTCCGGCGACGTGCGCCGTGTTGACTGAACAGGTAAGGATTTCACGAAAAAGCCACAACTCAATCTTTGTAACGGATTGAAACATCCCTGTAACAGATCGGCAAAACACTGCTTAGATATAGCTAACTTATTGCAATAAATAGAAAAAAGGCCGCCCAAAGGCGGCCTCTTAATCTTGATTAGTGAAAGATTAATTTGCTTGGCGGCGCAGGAAAGCAGGAATTTCGATCCGTTCCTGATCTGCGTCAGGCTCTTGCTGCTGCTGCGGTGCGACGGCCTGCTGCTGCATCGGCGGCTGCTGGCGCACCGGCTGCGGTTTGGCAGACTGCCCTTCGGCGGCGCTGCCGGTCATCCGGTGGATCAGCGAGTTCAGGCCAAACCGGCGCTGTTCAGACTGCGCCTCGGCGTGTTGCGCGCCGGGGGCGGCCATTGGACGCTGCTGCATCTGCGGCTGGGGCGCCAGATGTTGCTGTACCGGTGCGGGCTGCGCCGATTGCTGCCCCTGCTGGGCCCGCGCGGCGGCCGCCTGCAACCGCACAATTGCATCGGCAGAAGGTGTTCCTGGTGCGGGGGCCTTGGGGGCCACAAAAGAGGCCTCTGGCTGCGCCTGGGCTGCCGGAGCCTGTGGCTGATAAGCGGGTTGTGGCAGACCGTCCTGGCCCAGGTCCTCAACCGGTTCAAAGACATCTTCCACTGGCACCTGGGCGGCGTGCTGCCCTTCCATGCCTTCAAAAAGCGATGGTTCCTGCGGTGCAGGCGCGGCTTCTGCGCTTGCAACCTGTGGCTGTTCCACCGGGGCGTTCAGCTCCAGCGGAGCCGGGCGTGCATCTTCAACGCTGACAGATTTTTTCAGCGGCGCGGACATCGGCCGACGCGGGACCGGAATTTCGGTCATCACGTCAGTGGCATCGATGCCCGTTGCAACAACAGACACCCGCATCTTGCCTTCCATCGCCGTATCAAGCGTGGAGCCAACGATGATATTTGCCTCTGGGTCCACCTCTTCGCGGATCCGGTTGGCAGCTTCATCCAGTTCAAACAGGGTAAGATCGTGCGCGCCGGTGATGTTGATGAGAACGCCCTTGGCACCGCGCAGGCTGATTTCATCCAGCAGCGGGTTGGCAATCGCTTTCTCGGCGGCCTGAACCGCGCGATCTTCGCCTTCGGCCTCGCCGGTGCCCATCATCGCCTTGCCCATTTCGTCCATCACGGCGCGCACATCGGCAAAGTCGAGGTTGATCAAGCCGGGGCGCACCATCAGATCGGTGACGCCTTTGACACCCTGATACAGAACGTCATCAGCCATCGAGAAGGCCTCGGTGAAGGTGGTCTTTTCATTGGCCAGACGGAACAGGTTCTGGTTTGGAATGATGATCAGCGTATCTACGACCTTTTGCAGGGCTTCGACGCCCTCTTCGGCCTGCTTCATCCGCTTGTTGCCTTCAAACTGGAACGGCTTGGTGACAACACCAACCGTCAGAACGCCCAGCTCTCGTGCGGCCTGCGCGATGATCGGCGCGGCACCTGTCCCGGTGCCTCCGCCCATCCCGGCCGTGATAAAGCACATGTGCGCCCCGGCCAGGTGATCAACGATCTGCTCGATACTTTCTTCTGCCGAGGCAGAGCCAACTGAAGGCCGCGCACCAGCGCCGAGCCCTTCGGTGACTTTCACCCCCAGCTGGATGCGGCTCTTGGCGGCATTCTGCTGCAGCGCCTGCGCATCGGTATTGGCAACGACAAAGTCGACGCCTTCCAGTTCTTTCGCGATCATATTGTTGACCGCGTTACCACCTGCACCACCAACACCGAACACGGTGATTTTAGGGCTCAGTTCTTCCTGCCCGGGCATCGAAAGGTTCAATGTCATGCTCTTTCCGCCTATCTATAAGCCCTCCCGCAAGGGCTATTCCTGTCTATATCCGCCACAATCATACCGTGATGGCAGAGTCTCGTCATCCCAAAAAACGAAAAACACCACAAAATATGGCTATCATACTGGGTGAAATCCGCAAAATTTCGCTCATCCCGGCAGATTTGGTAGAATTTGTTTCGCCCACCACAACAGGCGCAGCGCCCCGGCAAAATGCCAGGGGCAAACTTTGAAAGTTATGGCTGCACACTGCTCGGTATGCCGGTGTCGCTTTTGCGACAGTTAAATCTTTGTTAGCCGTTTTTTTTGCCCCTGTCACCCAGACGCTTCAAGTTTTCCACAGGCTGGGGATATTTTCTTGACTGCCCTACCAATTATCCCTGAACCAGCGCACAGCGCGGCTGAAAGAGCGACCGGAATTGCGATCAACTGGCGTTTCAAAATCCCACCATTCGTCCTGGGGGTGCGCGGCAAAGAGACTGAGCCCAACCGCGGCGGCAAAGCCGGGGCCAGTGGCCGATTGCGGCAGGCCATGCACCCGCAGCGGACGCCCCAGCCGCACCTGCTGTCCCAGAATGCGCGTCGCCAGCCCATCAAGGCCCAGGATCTGGCTAGAGCCGCCGGTCAGCACAATCTGTTGGCTGGGCAGGTATTCAAACCCGGCCGCATCCAGGCGCGTGCGCACCTCTTCAAGGATTTCCTCAACCCGTGGGCGCATGATGCCGATCAGTTCCGCCCGGCTGACACTGCGCCGGTCATGTTCCCAATCGCCGGTATCCCCACCGATATCAATCATGTCGCGATCATCCACCCCGGTGGCATGCACACCCCCACAAAAGGTCTTGATCCGCTCAGCATTGGCCATCGGCACGCCCAGCCCCATCGAGATATCGCTGGTGATGTGATCACCGCCCATGCGCACCGCATCGGCATAGATCATGTGTTTTTTCATAAAGATCGAAATCGAGGTGGACCCGCCGCCCATGTCAATGCAGGCAGCCCCCAGTTCCTGTTCATCTTCGACCAGGGCTGCATAGCCCGACGCATAGGCAGAGGAGGCAATTCCCGCCAGTTCAAGATCGCAGCGCTGAATGCAGCGCACCAGGTTCTGCACCGTGCCGGTATCGACGGTGAGCATATGCATATCCACTGCCAGGGTCTGTCCCAATTGGCCACGCGGATCTTCCAGCCCGCTGCGATTGTCGAGCGCAAAATTCACCGGCTGCGCATGCAGTACCTCACGCCCGGCGCCATATTCCGGAACCTCACAGGCCGCGAGAACCTGGGCGATTTCCGATTCAGAGACCTCCTGGCCATCGAGATCCAGCTTGGCATCCAGCCCGTAAGAGCGCGGATTGGCACCAGAAAAGCTGGCGATCACGTGATCCACCCGCAATCCGGCCATCTTTTGTGCCGCCTGCACGGCAGTGCGAATGGCCCGTTCGGTTTCTTGCATGGCGGTGATTTCGCCAAATTGCACCCCACGCGACCGCGTGGTCGCCGCGCCAATCACCCGGAACCCCGACTGCCCGGCCAGAGAACCGATGGAGTTATCCTCGCTCAGCCGCGTGGTGCCATCAAAGCGCAGCACCAGGCAGGCAATTTTTGAGCTGCCAATATCCAAAATCGCCACAACACCGCGCTGCAGCGCCTGACGGCGCATCTGCCGCATCGCCCGCTGGGACTGATAAAGATCCGTCATCCTAGAACCCACCCTCGTTCAACTCTCTGATGCGCCACCAGTTTTCTACTGCATGGTCTGTCATGCGCACGGTTGGCCGTGCTGCAATCCGCATATCCACCACCGCGACATCGCGTTCCAGCAGGTCCTGTACTTCGCTCACCACGATCACCCGCTCCAGCGCCTGAACAGGGTGTTCCTGTGGCAACAAGATACGCTGCCCCCGGTCCAGAACCATGTCCCAGCGGCGTTCGCCAATCCGTACCAGCCCGCGCAACCGCCCACCAAGCGGGCGCGCCGTTTCGATCAACTCCAACGCTTCGACCGCCACGACGTCGGCAGAACGCCCCGCAATCAGCGGCAGGTCCGGATGCATGGCGCGGCGGCCCAGTTCAGCCACATGGGCACCGCTTTCATCTAATAGCGCAAGGCCCTCATGGCTGCGCCAAATCAGGGCCGGAGTGCGCTCTTCCACATCGATCTGCAAGATGCCGCCAGGGCGAATACGCACATTCGCGGCCTTGATCGGTGCCAGGGTTTCGATCTCGGCGCGGATCTGTGCCAGATCCAGATCAAAAGAGCTGATCGGGAAATCAAATGGCAGCACTTCGCGCACATCCTGCGCCACCGAAGGCCCTGCCCCGTCCACTGCCATGACATTGACCATGAATTCAGGGCGCTCTTCGATCGCAGCCCGAAAAGACGCAAGGGTGTCAGAAACCATCTCGCGTCGCGCCGCATCCGCCAAAAAGGCACCGCCCGCCGCCAGGGTCAGACAGAAAGGCACGCCAAATTTCAAGCCAAAGCGAATGCCGGGTGTCAGCATCCAGCGCTGCAACCGATACTTCAGCCGAGATGGCGCCGGGTCCGCCTGACTATGCGTGTTGCGGGCGTTGCCAGTAATCCGATCCTTCAACGTCCGCATGATGCATCCTCAACCAACCAGGTACAGAGCGCACCAAAAGAGATACCGCAGTGAGCGGCCTGTTCCGGCGCCAGCGAGGTTGGCGTCATGCCGGGCTGATTGTTGGTCTCCAACAGGATCAGCCCATCGGCGCCTTTGGTTTCGTCCCAGCGGATGTCGGTCCGGCTCAGCCCGCGACAACCCAGGGCCTGATGCGCCCGCAGCGCATAGTCCAGGCACAGGTCGCGGATCTTGGCCGGGATGTCAGCCGGCACCACGTGGCGCGAGCCACCCGGCTTGTACTTCGCATCATAGTCATACCAGCCATCGGTCAGGATATCGGTAACCTCCAGCGCGCGATCCCCCAGCACCGAAACACTCAGCTCTCGGCCCGGCGCGAAAGCTTCGACCAAGACCTCTTCGGGCATCTCCGCCGAAAGGCTCGGCGGGCCGTTGGCCGCCTCATGCACCAGATAGATGCCGACGCTGGAACCTTCATTATTGGGTTTGACGACATAGGGCGGCACCATCACATGGTCCGCCATCACCGCGTGTTTGGGGAAAAGGCCACTTGCCATCACCGGCAGGCCTGCCTCTTGAAACACCATCTTGCTGCGCTGTTTGTCCATCGCCAGGGCCGAGGCCAGCACACCAGAATGGGTATAAGGCAAGCCCATCCATTCCAGCAGGCCCTGAACACAGCCATCTTCGCCCCAGCGTCCATGCAGAGCATTAAAGACCACATCCGGCTTGATCACAGTCAGCTGTGCGGCCAGGTCCGGCCCCGCGTCCAGCTCTGTGACCTCAAATCCTTCGCCCCGTAGCGCGGCTGCGCATTCACGCCCACTCGACAGAGAGACCTCACGTTCTGCAGAGGGCCCGCCCAGTAGTACCGCCACTTTCGGGAGTGTTCTGCTCGACTCACCCACGATAGCGCCTCAAAATTATCGGGCTTTTGCCCTTGGTTATTGGAGCCTGAAACCGGCCCACATCATCTTTGGGTCATTGCCCGTCTCGTACCAGGGCTGATCGCCCCTGTTCCTGGTGCCAGATCCAAGATCTGCCATCGCCACAAACAACTGCCTAGGCTGCCTGCCGCCGTATCTTCACGCCCATCTCCGGGGCTGTTTCCGCCATCATAACGCCGCAAATATTACCGGGGTATTAATGGCCGCTTTACCATGTTCAGATCCGAAGCTGCCTGTCTGCGCCCTGCAACGGTCCATACCTTCTATCAAACTAAAATTGTTTGAAAAGATAGGATTACCCAAAATGTCTCGACGTTGTTATTTTTGCTCGAACAGGGGGTCTCCGACCCTCATGATTTCCCATTCTAGCGTCAGCCCGGAATTGGCGTAAACCTTTTTTCTGACATCTTCGCCCAAAGTTTCCAAATCTGCGGCAGATGCGCCACCCGTGTTAATCATGAAGTTCGAATGCTTCTCGCTCATCTGGGCACCACCGACGCATGCCCCACGCAGCCCGGCATCATCAATCACCTTCCAGGCCTTCAGGTCCTGCACATCGTCAGCCAGCCCTGTCGAGGAAAACCCAGCCGGATTACGAAAGGTCGACCCGGCCGAACGTTCTTTTGTCGGCTGGGTCTCATCGCGTTTTTTCAACTGCGCCGCCATGCGAGCCTGCAGCGCCTCGGGCTCTCCTGCGGTCGCGCGCAGCGTAGCCGAGACCAGAACGGCGCCCTCCGGCAGGGTTGTCTGGCGATACTGGAACTGCAAGTCCTCGGCGGTGATATCACGCAGCGCACCGTCGCGGGTGACCATCCGGGCCGAGACAAAGTGATCCGCCACATAAGAGCCATAGCAGCCCGCATTCATGCGAACCGCCCCGCCGATGGAACCGGGAATGGTGCGCAGGAAGGTCAGGTCCAGCCCCGCCTCGGCGGCCTTGCGCGCCACATGGGCATCCAGCGCCGCAGCGCCAGCGGTCACCCGATCCCCATTGATTTCAATTGCATTGAAGCCGCGCCCCAGACGGATAACCACCGCCCGCAGCCCCCCATCACGCACGATCAGATTCGAACCAACCCCCATGGGAAAAATCGCGACATCCCTTGGTAGATGCGACAAGAAATGCTGCAGGTCTTGGATATCAGCGGGCTGGAACAGATAGTCGGCAGCACCGCCCACCCGCAGCCATGTCAGCTCGGACAGATCACGGTTTTGCGTCAGCTTGCCACGGATCCCTTCGATAATCATCAAACGCTCTTCCCTTTGCCCGACCCTGTGGGACCATCTTCTTGACTTTCAATCGCCTCTATCCCGTCAGCAGGGATGAAGACAACGGTTCTGTGGTGCCAAACCGCGCGCCGGATCGATCTAAGGCGGCTTTTGGCCGAAACGCCCTTGCGCCAGCCTAGTCGGCATCCACCTCCTCTGCCGCCACGGTGTCGCGGGACGGGGCAATTCCCAGCCACCGCAGCAGATAGATGACGGGCCAGCGCAGCAGGCTCATGCCGGCAAGAAACACCGCCAGCCCCCACCATGGGCCATTTTCATACGTCACATAGCCAAGCAGCGGAATACCGGTGGCCAGCAGGAAATAGGCGCGCCGCCAGTGATTGTCACGGCTGGGCAGCATTGCAAGCAGATTGGCCAGCAAGGCCCACAGGGCCGCAAGTGTCAATGAAACGGTCATTCCTTTGCACCCTTTGGCTGGCGCCATTTCGTCCAATAATAGCGGATCGGACGCCGATAGATTGATACCACCGCAAACATCCCAAAGACCACCAGACCCCAGCCCTGGGTGACACCCAGCCAGATAAGCAGCGGCGGTGCCAGCGCCAACAGGATCCGCCCCGGTACAAAATGCCGCTCTACCGGCAGCATGGCAACTGCGGTGCTGGCAAAAACCCAGAGGATGGCCGCAAGAATGCTCATGGCGCAGGGCGGCCCCGCTGTCTGCGCACCGGCCTATCCGCAGGCCGCAGCATCAGCTGGCGCGGCGCAGCCGGTCCGGCAAGCCAATTGCCCAGGTGCTGATGGTGCCCGCGCCCAGACAGACCACCATGTCACCCGGCCGGGCCTTCTCGCGTACCAGGCTTTCCAGGTCATCCTCGCTCAGCAGTGCCTGGGCGTGACGGTGCCCATGGCGGATCATCCCCGCCACCAGATCGTCGCGGCTGGCACCGGGGATCGGGTCTTCGCCGGCGGCAAAGACCTCGGCGATGGCAACAACGTCGGCCTCGTTGAAGCAGAGGCAGAAATCTTCGAACAGATCCGCCAGGCGCGAATAGCGATGCGGCTGGTGCACCGCTATCACCTGCGCACCCGGGGTATCGGCGATGGCCTGACGTGCCGCCTTCAGCACCGCCGCAATTTCCACCGGGTGATGGCCATAGTCATCAATGATGGTAACGCCGTCGACCTCTCCGACCTTGGTAAAGCGGCGATTGACGCCGCCAAAATTGGCCAGCGCTTCACGGATCTCGCTGCTGTTCATGCCCAGATGCCGCGCCACAGCCACAGCCGAGAGCGCATTGGAAACATTGTGATCCCCCGGCATAGGCAGGCTACAGCCCTCGATCATCCGGTCTTCGGCCTGCAGGTGAATGTCAAAATGCGCAACCCCCGCCTTATAGGTCAGATTGAGGGCGCGCACATCGGCCTGGGCGTTGAACCCATAGGTCACCACCCGGCGGTCGGTAATGCGCCCAACCAGCGCCTGCACCTCGGCGTGATCAGTGCAACAGACCGCAACGCCGTAGAAGGGAATATTAGAGACAAATTCGTAAAAGCCATCGCGCAGGGTGTCAAAATCGCCCCAGTGCTCCATGTGCTCCGGGTCGATATTGGTGACCACGGCGATGGTGGCAGGCAGCCGGTTGAAGGTACCGTCACTTTCATCCGCCTCGACCACCATCCATTCGCCCTGCCCCATGCGGGCATTGGATCCATAGGCATGAATGATGCCGCCATTGACCACGGTAGGATCAAACTTCCCCGCGACCATCAGCTCTGCCATCATGGTGGTGGTGGTGGTTTTGCCATGGGTGCCACCAATGGCGATATTGGATTTCAGCCGCATCAGTTCCGCCAGCATTTCTGCACGGCGCACCACCGGCAGCCCGCGACGGCGCGCTTCGTCCAGTTCCGGGTTGCCGGGCTTGATCGCAGACGAGATCACAACCACCGCAGCGCCTTCCAGGTTTTTTGCCTCCTGGCCGACAAAGACCAGCGCGCCCAGCTTTTCCAGCCGCTGGGTGATCTTGGAGCTCTTCAGATCAGAGCCCTGCACCACATAGCCAAGGTTCAGCAGCACTTCGGCAATACCGGACATGCCAATGCCGCCGATGCCGACAAAATGAATGGGGCCAACATCGCCGGGCAGTTTGGTTGCAGGGTTCATGCTTATCCTTCCTCTGCCAGCTGCTCGACCAGGGCCACCAATCTTTGGGTGGCATCGGGAACACCGGCGCTCAATGCGGCGCGCGACATTTGCTGGGCCGCTTCTGGGTTACTCAAGACTGCGCTGATTTGCGCGCTTAGCGATGCGACGTCAAGGGCGCTTTCGGGGATCAGAATGGCACCTCCCGCATCAACCAGCCCACGGGCATTGGCGGTTTGGTGATCGCCGGTGGCCGCAGCATAGGGTACCAGGATCGACGGACGGCCAATGACAGAGATATCCGCTACCGACGACGCCCCCGCACGCGAAATCACCAGCTGCGCTTCGGACATACGCGCAGGCACATCCTTGAAGAAGCTCTGCACATCCGCGCTGATACCATGGCTGTCATAAAACGCGCGCACCCGCTCCATGTCTTCGGATCGGGCCTGATGCGAAATGCGCAGAAACCTGCGCATGGCCTCTGGCAGGGCGGCAATAGCGGCCGGCACTACATCCGACAGGATGCGCGCGCCCTGGCTGCCGCCCATCACCAGAATCGACATCGGGTAATCCCCCGGCGCGATATAGCCCGCACCTGCGCGCTCCATCACTGCAGCACGCACCGGATTACCCACATGTTCGTGCGGCACCGTGTCAGGCAGATCGGTCGGCCAGGTGCCGCAGGCGACCCCGGCGACGCGGGTGGCAAACAGCTGGTTCACCCGGCCCAGCACGCCGTTTTGTTCGTGGATCATCCGCCGACGTTTCAGCAGGGTTGCCGCCCCCAGCGCCGGAATTGACGGGTAGCCACCAAAGCCGATCACCACATCGGGGCGATCACGGCGCATCTGCAGCGCCATCGACACCACACCAGCGGCAATCTTTGGTCCCACCAGCGCCTTGGCCAGGATCCCGCCCCGGGCAAAGGTCGCCGAAGACACCTGGGAAATTTCAGTACTATGGGGAAAGCCGCCTGTATAGCGCGCCCCACGTGCATCGGTCGACAGTTTCACCCGCCAGCCTCTGCGCAGCATCGCCTCGGCCAGGGCCTGGGCCGGAAACATATGGCCACCGGTGCCACCAGCGGCCATCAACAGCAGTTTCTGTGTCATATCAATCGCGCTTCTATATCTGCGGCTGGTCCGCCACCTTGGGCAGCGGCCAGCTCTTGGGTCCTTGCTCAGCCGCGCCCGCGTCCGCGCAGGAAATCGGCGATCTCACCCTGCGGTCTTGCGCGGGTAAAAGACAAGAGCATCCCCAGCGCGATCCCGCCGGCGATCAGCGAAGACCCGCCGTAGCTGACAAAGGGCAGCGTCATGCCCTTGGCCGGCAAGAGCCGCACCGCGACCCCCATGTTGATCATCGCCTGCACGCCAAACATGCAAACCAGCCCAGTGCCCGCCAGGCGGATGAAGATATCGCGCTCTCGCATCAGCCGGAACAGCGACCGCACCACCACCAGGGCATAAAGCCCGATCAGCACCAGCACTAGGATAAGCCCGTATTCCTCGGCTGCGACCGCAACGATGAAATCGGTATGGGCATCCGGCAGCGACCACTTCACCTGGCCCTCTCCGACGCCGACACCAAACAGCCCGCCTTCACGGATCGCATTGGTGGCATAGCCCATCTGGGTGGTCGGGTCGATTTCGGGGTTCAGGAACCCATCAATGCGGCGGGCAAAGTGTTCGGAACTGGAATAGGCAAAAACCCCGCCCATGACCACAACCGCCGCCATGCCGACCAGCAGCACCATGGGCGCACCAGCAACAAAATACATCACGCCCCAGCCAAACAGGATCAGACAGGCCTGACCAAAATCGGGCTGCAGTACCAGCATCATCACCACTGCCATGCAGATCCCAAAGGAAATCAGGGTCCCAGGCGGTCCGTTGATCTGCTGGCTCGAGGCAATCATCCAGGCCGCCACCACCACAAATCCCGGCTTCAGAAACTCCGAAGGCTGCAAGGATGCAAAGCCCAGCGAATACCAGCGCACAGCCCCCTTGCCGAAATCAGTGCCCAAAACCGGCAGAAAGGCCAGGGCGACAAAGGCACAGATAAAGCCAATGACCGCCAGCCGTCGCACCAACTGCGGCGACATCATCGAGGTAAGGATCATCGCGATCAGCGCCGTGGTGCCAAAAATGGCCTGGCGCTGCACATAATGGAAATTGTCAAACCCGTTGCGCTCTGCCAGCGGCACCGAGGCTGCAAGCCCCAGTAAAAGCCCCAAAACAAAGAGCGCAAGAATACAGGACATGGACCACTTATCCAAGGTCCGCCACCATTTGGGAAGAATCGGTTCACCTGTGGGTACAGGAACCGCGCCATAGACCATCTCAGTCATGGGAACACCGCCAGAAATTTTGCCTCGAGAAAGCCCCATTTTGGGGTCATTGATGCCAGACTAGCTGAAAACCGCTGTTCAGGCCAGTCCCTTGATGCCCACAGCGCGGCAAAATCGCCACCAGCCCGCCGACCGACAGAGGCGCCGCGCCCCTTGCACCGCTTGGGCATCCATGGTGGATGCGGCTCATGTATGTAAACACCGTGATTCTTGGGGCTGGCGCTGCCGGCATGATGTGCGCCATGCAGGCGGGCGGCGATTGCCTGGTGGTAGATCACGCCAAAGCGCCTGGCGAAAAAATCCGCATCTCCGGCGGCGGCCGGTGCAATTTCACAAATCTGGACACTACACCGGAAAACTACCTGTCACAGAACCCGCATTTCTGCAAATCCGCCCTGGCGCGCTATACCCAATGGGATTTCATCTCGCTGGTGGATCGCCACGGCATCGCCTGGCATGAAAAAACCCTGGGCCAGCTGTTCTGCGACGGATCCGCCAAGCAGATCGTCGCCATGTTGGCGGCCGAAATGGCCCAGGCCGGTGCCGAACTCTGGCTGCAGACCACAGTGCAACAGGTACAGGCGCGCGGCGACGGCTACCAGCTGACGCTGCTGCGTGACGGGGCGCAGCAGCGCGTTGACTGCAAAAACCTGGTGCTGGCCACCGGCGGCAAAAGCATCCCCAAGATGGGGGCCACAGGCCTCGCCTATGACATTGCCCGCCAGTTTGGCTTGCCAGTGCTCGACACGCGCCCGGGGCTGGTGCCCTTCACCTTTCCCGAAGGGCGCTTTACTGCCCTGGCCGGCACCGCCCTGCCCGCACGCCTGTCCAATCCCCGCGCCAGCTTTGATGAAGCGCTACTGTTCACCCATCGCGGTCTCTCCGGCCCATCGGTGTTGCAACTGTCGTCCTATTGGCACGAAGGCGAAGAAATCAGCCTCAACCTGATCCCCATGATCGACCTCTTTACCCTGCTGCGCAAGCAACGCCAGACCCAGGGCCGCCGCGCTCTCACCACTGAACTCGCCCGCCACCTGCCGGGCCGCCTGGTGGATTTCCTCGCCACTGAATTCAAAATCACAGGCCGCCTGGCCGACCAATCCGACAGCGCCTTGCAAAGCCTCTGCACCGCGCTGTCACACTGGGCGCTCACCCCAGGCGGCAGCGAAGGCTACCGCACCGCCGAAGTCACGCTGGGCGGTATCGATACTGATGCGCTCTCCTCCAAAACCCTGCAGGCAAAATCCCGCCCGGGCCTCTATGCAATTGGCGAAGCGGTGGATGTCACCGGCTGGCTGGGGGGCTACAACTTTCAGTGGGCCTGGGCCTCGGGCCATGCGGCCGGCTGCGCCATCGCCGCCCTGCGCTAGCGCCGCCGCAGATCCGACAGCTGACCTTCCGTTTTGGTGAACCTGCAGCTTCTCTCTTCCTGCCGCCTCTCTCTCGCTGTCACACGTCGCGATCAGCCCAGACGCGCCGTAACCTGCGCAATGAAATCATCGCCGCGTTGCTCGAAATTGTCATATTGATCAAAACTGGCGGCCGCTGGCGCCAACAGAACCACGTCCCCCGGCTCGGCCTCTGCCATGGCGCGCTCTACCGCCTTGGCCATCGTGGTGCAAACCTCAGCCTCGACATCCAGCTGCAGGGCAAAGCCCGCCGCCTCTCGGCCGATCACATAGGCCTTGCGCACCGCACCGGTTTGCCCCCCCAGCGCCGCCAGCCCGCCCTCTTTTTCCAACCCGCCGCAGATCCAGCGAATGTTCTTGAAAGCGCTCAGCGCTTTTGCGGCGCTATCCAGGTTGGTGGCCTTGCTGTCGTTGACATAGCGTACACCCGCCACCTCGGCAATGGTCTGGCTGCGGTGCGGCAGGCCCGGATAATCGGCCAATGCCGCCTCGATCACCCGTGGTGCCAGCCCCAGCACCCGCGCCGCCGCATAGGCCGCACAGGCATTCTGATGATTATGCTGCCCCGGCAGCCCCGTCATCCGCCGCAAATCGACCGAGGCCACCTGACGCCCCTTGCGCATCTCGCTCAGAAAGCCTTTGCGGGCAAAGACCTGCCAGCCCGGTCCAGTCAGCTTGCGCCCCGAGGCCACCCGGATTACCCGGTCATCGCTGGCCGCCTGCGCCATCTGTCCGGCAAGAAACAGCCCCTCGTCCTCATCAACACCGATAATGGCCCGATCCGGGCCGCCCTCGGCAAACAGGCGACGTTTGGCGGCAAAATATCCCCCCAGTCCAGCATGGCGATCCAGATGATCGGGCGATAGATTGGTCAAAATCGCCACATCGGGGGTCAGCGCGCGGGCCAGTTCCGTCTGATAGCTGGACAGCTCCAGCACCACCACACCAGCATTTCCCGGTGGATCGATATCCAGCACGCCGCGGCCAATATTGCCCGCCATCTGGCTGTCGCGCCCGACAGACACCAGAATGTGATGCAACAGCGCCACCGTGGTTGATTTGCCGTTGGATCCGGTGATCGCCACCACTTTGGGCGGCTGATCCAGCATATCCCAGCCCTGGGCCGGCAACGAGGCAAAGAACAGCCCGATGTCATTGTCCACCGGCACCCCAGCTTCCAGGGCAGCACGGATCACCGGGTTGGGCTGCGGGTAAAGATGCGGAATGCCCGGCGAGGTGATCAACACCGCGACATCGTTAAAGGCTCCGTTCCTGTGCAGATCCCTCAGCTCAAAGCCCTCTGCCTCGGCGGCAGCGCGCGCCTGCGGCTGGTCATCCCAGCACACCGCAGTGGCGCCGCCCGCCAGCAGCGCCCGCGCCGTGGCAAGGCCAGACCGCCCCAACCCCAAAACGGCGACAGTTGCGCCTTCAAACCCTTGAACCGGGATCATCGCCCACCTCACCTAATTGATCAAATTTGCGCCGCACAGTGCACCGCCCCCCCCCCACTTGCAAGAGGTCAGAGGCTTGGCAAATGCCTCTATCCGCGCGCCCCTTGCAGAGGCCCAGAGGGCCTCTGCCACCCCCAACAATTGCCAGAGTGGCAGCGCCGCTCGAAATTGGCGGGAGCGCCCCCCTGTTGCTGGGTGCCACGCATGAAAAAGGAGGCCGTAGCCTCCTTTCATCTTCCATCACGCAGCAGGAAAATCTGCCAAGGTCTATCGCACCTTCAGCGTTGCCAGGCCGATCATCGCCAGGATCAGTGCAATGATCCAGAACCGGATCACAATTGTCGGCTCTGCCCAGCCCTTTTTTTCATAGTGGTGGTGGATCGGCGCCATCAGGAAAATCCGCTTGCCGGTCCGTTTGAAATACAGCACCTGCAGGATCACGGAAAGCGCCTCCAGCACAAACAGCCCACCGACGATCGCCCAGACCAGCTCATGTTTGGTGACAACCGCAATCGCCCCCAGCGCGCCGCCCAGGGCCAGCGATCCGGTATCGCCCATGAAGACGGCAGCAGGCGGCGCATTATACCACAAGAAGCCAAGGCCGCCGCCAAACAGCGCTGCCGTAAAGATCAGGATTTCGCCGGTGCCAGGCACATAGTGCACATCCAGATAATCGGTGAAATCAACCCGGCCCACCGCATAGGCGATCACACCCAGGGTGCCCGCCGCAATCATCACCGGCATGATGGCCAGCCCATCCAGACCATCGGTCAGGTTCACCGCATTGGCCGAACCCACGATAACGCAGATCACGAAGGGCACATAGAAATACCCCAGGTTCAGCAGGGTATCCTTGAACACCGGCAGCGCCAGTTCGCTCTGCAACGCCTCCGGGTGATAGGCCCTGGCCCAGACCGCCGCGATGACCGCAATCAAAATCCCCAACAGCAGCCGCACTTTGCCGGATACCCCGGCGGTGTTCTGCTTTGACACCTTGGCATAGTCATCGGCAAAGCCGATCAGGGCAAAGGACATGGTGACAAAAAGCACCAGCCAGACAAAGGGATTGTCCAGCCGCGCCCAGATCAGCGTGGCACTGAGAACGGCGCCGACAATCAGCAGCCCGCCCATGGTCGGGGTGCCCGCCTTGGCCATATGCGCCTCTGGGCCGTCATCGCGGATCGGCTGCCCCTTGCCCTGACGGCGGCGCAGTACGTTGATCAGCGGCGTGCCGAACAAGAAACCAAACACAAGCGCGGTCATAAAGGCGCCGCCTGCCCGGAAGGTGATATAGCGGAAGAGGTTGAAAAAATCGCCGCCATCCGACAGGGCCGTCAGCCAATAGAGCATCTTGGATCGATCCTCGCCTTTAGTTGTTGTTTAAGAAGTGCGCTTGCCATGACCCAATTCCCGGATGCCGTCAACGATCTTGGCCAGCCCCGCGCTCAAAGATCCCTTGGCCAGCACAATATCGCCACAGCCCAGCTGCGCCGCCAGATCTGGGCGCGCCTCGCTTGCACTGGCATAGTGCTTGCCACGTTTGGCCTCGGGCAGGGCCGCGTACAGATGCGCCATCAATGGGCCGATGCAGTGGATCTCATCAATTGCCTGCAGCGCCGCCAGATCAGCAAGACCGGCGTGCAGCGCTGCCTCCTGTGGACCAAGTTCGCCCATATCGCCCAGATAGGCGATCCTGCGCCCGAGGGGCCGGGCCGTGGCATCTGTTGGCAACGGCGTCGCCGCAAGCACGTCAAGCGCCGCCGCCATTGATGTGGGATTGGCATTATAGCTGTCGTCCAGCAGCAGCAATTTTCCGCCCTCTAGCGCCACTTCGACCCGCGCACCGCGCCCCGTGACCGGCGACCAGAGCGCCAGAACCTGCGCCGCCCGCGCCAGATCGGCGCCAGCGGCCTCTACCGCGGCCAATGCCCCCAGCGCGTTCATGGCAAAATGGGCCCCAAGCGACTGAATATGCAGCTGCAGCCTGGTGGCGTTGCAGCGCACCTCGGCCAGGGTTTCGCCAGCCTCGATCCGGGTCGACAGCAGGTGATAGGCCGTCGAAGTCTGACCAAACCAGACAGGACGCGCGCCCAACCGCTGGGCCTCTTGCGCCAGGACCTGCGCCTCGGCGATATCTGCATTCAGCACCGCGGTGCCGCCCGGTTCCAGCCCTTCCAGGATAGCCGCCTTTTCGCGGGCAATACCCGCCACATCGTCAAAGGCCTCTAGGTGTACCGCCGCAACCGTGGTCACCAGGGCCACATGCGGGCGAGCCTGGCGGGCCAATGGCGCAGTCTCGCCAGGGTGATTCATGCCGATTTCGATCACCGCATACTCTGAATCCCGCGGCATCCGCGCCAGGGTAAGCGGCACCCCCCAGTGATTGTTATAGCTGGCCACGGCGGCATGGCAGCGCCCCTGATCGGCCAGCATGCAGGCCAGCATTTCCTTGGTCGAGGTCTTGCCGACAGAGCCAGTGACGGCAATCACCTTGGCACTGGTGCGCGCCCGCGCCGCCCGCCCCAGAGCCTCTAGCGCCGCCTGGACATCGGCAACAATCAACAATGGCGCATCTGGCGCCACATCGTCGGGACGACGGCTGACCAGCGCGGCAGCGGCCCCCTTTTCCAAAGCCTGAGCCACAAAATCATGGCCGTCGCGTGCGGCCTTCAGCGCCACAAACATATCCCCCGGCGCAAGCGTCCGGGTATCGATCGACAGGCCCGTCGCCTGCCAGTCACCTCTGGCCTCGCCGCCTGTTGCCTGCGCGGCCTCTGCCGCGCTCCAGAGCGCTGTCATACTGCTTTCCCATCCAAAACGGCCACCGCCAGGCTGGCCTGTTCCACATCATCAAAGGGCAGCACATCGGTGCCGATGGTCTGGCCGCTTTCATGGCCCTTGCCACAGATCAGCAAGACATCCCCCGCCCCCAGCATATCAACCCCGCGCAGGATTGCCTCGGCGCGGTCGCCGACCTCCAGGGCAGCTGGGGCGCCCTTTTTGACCTGCGCCCGGATCAGGCCCGGATCTTCGGTGCGCGGATTGTCATCCGTGACAATGACCAGATCGGCATTGTCCTGTGCGGCCTGCCCCATCAAGGGGCGTTTGCCCGCGTCGCGATCACCACCGGCGCCAACAATGGCAATCAGCCGTCCCAGCACATGCGGGCGCAGCGCCTTGATCGCAGTAGCCACCGCATCCGGCGTATGGGCGTAATCGACAAAAACCGCCGCCCCATTGTCACGGGTCGCGGCATGTTCCATCCGGCCGCGCACCGTGGTCAGATGCGGCAGGGTCGCAAAGACCGCTGCCGGGTCTTCGCCACTGGCAATCACCAGACCGCAGGCCAAGAGCACATTTTCCGCCTGAAAACCGCCGATAAGGTTGAGCCGCACCTGATAGGGCTGGTCATGCCAGCTAAAGCGCAGTTCCTGGCCGGTATCATCATAGCGCAGCCCGCTGAGGCTGATATCGCCCAGGCCACGCCCGACGCTCAGCACCTCTTGGCCACGGGCTGCCGCCACGGCGCGCATTTCTGGCCCCCGCGGATCATTCATATTGATCACTGCAACGCCATCCTCTGGCAGGATGCGGCGGAACAATCCCGCCTTGGCGGCAAAATAGGCCTCGAAGGTTTCGTGATAATCCAGATGATCCTGGGTGAAATTGGTAAAGCCCGCCGCCGCCAGCTGCACCCCATCAAGGCGGCATTGATCCAGCCCATGCGAAGAGGCCTCCATCGCGGCATGGGTCACCCCCGCTGCCGCCGCCTTGGCCAGGGCCGCATGCAGCGTGATCGGTTCCGGCGTCGTATGGGCCAGCGGGTGACTCCAGGCACCTTCGATGCCGGTGGTGCCCAGGTTGACGGCGGCATGGCCCAGCTCGCACCAGATCTGGCGTACGAATGTCGCGACAGAGGTTTTCCCATTGGTGCCGGTCACCGCGACCATGGTGGCAGGCTGGGCGCCAAACCACAGGGCAGCAGCATAGGCCAGCGCCTGGCGCGGATCTTCGGCAATCACCAGCGCCGCATGGCTGTCGGCCAGCGGCTGGGCAGCGATCCTTGCCCCGGCCGCATCGGTCAGGATGGCGGTTGCCCCCTGCTCCAGCGCCGCTGGGATGAATTTGGCCCCATGGACCAGGCTGCCTGGCAGCGCCGCAAATAGGCAGCCCTTGGCCACCTTGCGGCTGTCGACTGCAAGGCCCGCAATCAGCGGATCGGCACCGCCACGGGCAGTCAGGCCGAGCTCGCTCAGCGGGCGGGTTTCAGGGGTCTCGTCGGGGTTGCTGCGCATCTGCGGCCCTCACCAGGGGTTAGGCCCGGGAGTCGCCCCCGGGATCAGTTGGAGGTCAGGGTTATACCAGTCACCTCGGCGGGTTCAACTTGTGGTCTCAACCCAAGGAGCGGCGCCAGACGGCCAATCATTTCAGCCGCCACTGGCACAGCTGTCCAACCGGCAGTGCGGCGTTCCTCGCCATAGGCAAAGACAGAGGGTTCATCCAGGGTGACCACCAGCACATATTTGGGATCATGCGCCGGAAACATCGAGGCAAAGGTCGCAATAACCTTGTCTTCGTAATAGCCGCCGCGGGGTCTTGGCTTATCCGCGGTGCCAGTCTTGCCGCCCACCTGATAGCCCGGCACGCGGGCAAAGCTGGCGGTGCCTTCGGTCACAACCTTGCGCAGCATAAGACGCGCCGCTCTGGCCGATTCTTCTGTCATGATGCGCCGCCCCAACTGCGGGCCATCCTGTTTAAGGATGGTTGGGCTGACATAGCGCCCGCCATTGGCGATGGCAGCATAACCTGCCGCCAGGTGCATTGGCGTGGTGGAAATCCCATGACCGTAAGAGATGGTCATGGCTGACAGTTCAGACCAGTTCTTGGGCAACAGCGGCTTGCCGCCCTGCGCCTCGACGATTTCAACTGGCGTGGCCTCCAGCATCCCCAGATCATCCAGGAAATCACGCTGGCGTTCAGCCCCGATCTGCTGGGCCAGGCGCGCAGTCCCAATGTTAGAGGATTTCACGATGATCTTTGTCACCGACAAGGCATTGCCATAGTTACGGAAATCCCTGATCGCAAATTTCCCCCAGCGCAGTGGGCCACGGGTATCAACCACCGTGTCCGGCGTCGCCAGCCCCAGATCCATTGCCTGGGCTGCGGCAAAGATCTTGAAGGTAGAGCCCAGCTCATAAACCCCCTGCACCGCGCGGTTGAACAGCGGGCTGACCGAAGGGTCAAAGCCAGAGGTCGGCGGCTGCGGGCGTTCATTGGGGTCGAAATCCGGCAGCGACACCACCGAAATCACCTCACCGCTGTGCACATCCATCAAGATGGAGGTAGCACCCTTGGCATTCATCAGCTTCATGCCACCATCCAGCACCCGCTCGGCAGCAGCCTGCACGGTCAGATCCAGCGAGAGAGCCAGCGGCTTTGTGCCATTGCCCGGATCGCGCAGATAGCTGTCAAACTGCTTTTCCACGCCGGCGACACCGATCACCTCGGCGGCGCTGACGCCCTCTTTGCCAAATCCAGCCCCGCCCAGAACATGGGCGGCGACACTGCCATTGGGATAAAGACGCATTTCACGCGGGCCAAACATCAGGCCCGGATCCCCGATATCATGCACCGCCTGTTTTTGTTCGGGGCTGATTTTCTTTTTTATCCACAAGAACTTGCGCGTTCCGGTAAAATCGGCCAGTAGGCGCGCCGGGTCCAGATCCGGGAAAATCTCGACCAGCCGCGCGGCGGTGGCTTCCGGGTCGATCAACTGCGGTGGCTGCGCATAGAGCGAATGGGTCTCAAAATTGGTGGCCAGAATGCGCCCCTGACGATCAACAATATCGGCGCGCTGCATGGCAATGGCGCTGCCTGCGGTGCTGGCCACAGGTTCGCGCGGCTCCGAGGTTGCCATAACCCCCATACGCCCTGCCACGGCCGCATAGGCACAGAGGAAGAAAACCCCCAGAACCAGCAGGCGGCCCTCGGCACGTTGGCGCGATTTGACCTGCATCTCGTCATGGCGCTGACGGATGTTTTCTTTTTCGATCGCGTCGGGGTTTTCCCCCTTGGCACGGGCATCAAGAATACGGGCAAGCGGACGCAGGGGTCTGCGGGTCATTGGCTCTGCTCCGACTGGGACCGCGTATTGAGACCAGAAACCTCGACGCCTTCGGTAATCGTAAATTCGGGTTGCAGCGGATATGTGACCTCATCCACCCGGCCAAACTGATCCGGGCGCAGCGGCAAGAGGCCAAGGCTGGCAAAGTTCAGCTCGGCCAGTTCCATCAACCGGTCCGGCCGGTTCAGATAAGCCCATTCCGCCCGCAGGACGCTCAGCCGGGTCTGGGCCGCACCAATCTGGCGCTGCAGGCCGCGGGTTTCTTTCAGCACCTGCTGGGTTGCATAGTTTTCACGGTAGGCCCAGAACGCCAGCCCAAAGACTGCCAGAGCGGTGATCACATACAACAACGACTTCATTTGCGCCCCTCTTTCAGCTGCGGCATGCTCAGGTCCTTGGCGCTGATGGGTACCGGCTCTGCCGCAGTGCGACGCCCCACCCGCAGCCGCGCCGAGCGCGACCGGGGGTTTTGTGCCAGTTCGTCATCATCCGGGCCAACCGCCTTGCGGGTGACCTGTTCAAACTGCGCTGCCAGTTCTTCCTGTTCCGGCGCATAGCGATTGGCGCGGCCTGTCTTGCCGGCGCGATGCTGAAAGAAGCGTTTGACCATGCGATCCTCGACCGAATGGAAAGTCACAACAGCCAGCAAACCACCCGGTTTCAAGGCGCGTTCAGCCGCCAGAAGCCCGTTGAACAGCTCTTCGTATTCTGCGTTCACCGCGATGCGCAGCGCCTGAAAGCTGCGGGTGGCGGGATGCGACTTGCCCTGTTTGGCGCGGGGCAGACAGCCCTCGATCAGCTTGGCCAATTGCAGCGTCGTGGTGATTGGCTCCAGCGCGCGCGCCTTGACGATGGATTTGGCAATGCGGCGGCTGGCGCGTTCTTCGCCAAAATGAAACAGGATATCGGCAAGCTGCACTTCGCTCAGCTCGGCCACCAGGTCCGCCGCCGATGGCCCGGTCTGCGACATCCGCATATCCAGCGGCCCGTCGCGCATAAAGGAAAAACCACGCTCGGCCAGATCCAGCTGCATGGAAGAGACCCCAAGGTCCAGCACCACACCGTCCAAGTCTTGCGCATATTCATCCATGCGCGAGAAGACGCCCTCTTGCAGTACCAGGCGATCACCATAGTCAGCGGCCCAGGGCTGGGCCAGTTCAAAGGCAAGCGGATCGCGGTCGACGCCGATCACCTGATCGGCCCCGGCCTGCAACAATCCGCGCGTATAACCGCCAGCGCCAAAGGTGCCGTCCAGCCAGCGCCCGGAAACCGGCGCGACCGCCTGCAACAGCGGGCGCAACAGCACCGGAACATGCGGCCCGGTCGAGGTCTCGCGATCCGTTGTCATAGCCTATGCGCCTCCGGCGTTATCTAGGAACTCCAGCGGGTCAAAACCCTCTGGCAATTCATCCATCCATTTCTCGGTTTGGGCCAGCTCTTCTTCTTCGTAGGTCTCGGGCTTCCAGATCTGGAAGGTATCACCGGCGGCCATAAAGAAGGCTTCTTTTTCGAGATCAATCTTGTTGCGCAGTTTGGCGGGCAACACCAGACGGCCGGTCTCGTCCACTGTTGTCGGGAAAGACTGACCATGAAACATGCGCTGCAACATTTTGCGCTGCATAGATCCACGCGGCAAGGCATCAATTTTGGCGTCGACCTCTTCGATCGCCTCCATCGTATAGCATTCCAGGTAATTGCGGCGCTGATCGCCGTAGACGATTACCAATTCAGGGTTTTCACCGGACTTCCAGTTGGGGTCACTTGCCTCGATCACACGACGAAAGGAGGCTGGAATGGATACCCGCCCCTTTGTGTCCACCTTGTGGTGGCTTTCGCCTCTGAACCTGCGGCCCAAATCTCAGCCCTCTATCCCGGCGCCTTCGCGCTCTGCTCCCCGAAATTAAAAGAGGCGAGTTGATCTGCTGCCACTGATCAACTCGCCTCCTGGTTCCCGCTTGGCGGGTTGTCCGACTGCGCGCGCCACCTGGGGGGATGTCTGCTCGCCCGCGCGCCGGATCTCTCGTTGTTCGGAAGAAGCAAAGGCCTGTATGAACCTGCTTATTATTATGAGCTTGGGGTCTTTGGCGCCCCGATGTGCTCTTCGCTGCATCCGATGTAAAAGGGATACTATGGGAATTCATGGCCTGGCAACCCGGAAAGAATAAAAGCTTCTCCTAAATAGTTTTTACCGCCCGGAAGTTGCAGCAATTTCGGGCCAATATCAGGGGATATTTCGCACAAAATGTTATTCATCGAATCCTAGACACCACATATAGAGAGTGAAAAAAGTCACACTCCCCGGCCTGCATCACCCATAAATTCCCATCCGCAGGAATGGGATTCCTTCTTCCATTAAGGAGTTCCGCTAATGTTCCGCTCCCCATCTGTGCATAACTCTGTGGGTAATTAGAATTTCGCCTGCGCATCTACTGATTCGGAGCTGAAAACGAATCACTTCCGCCAATTCATCGACCTTTGGCGCGGGCCTGGCACGCATTCAGCCCATGATTTCCCATCCGTCCCACGATTTCCCGTAGAGGCACAAAAAGGGGCAAGATCAGCTTTTGATTGCTAACAGAAGCCGCCCCCGCCTGCGCGGCGATCAGGATAGATCCCACCCAAGAGAGGGGCCGCAGGGCAGATCCCTGCCCTGCGCCGAACAGACCTGCCGCCACCCAGACTGACAGGCAGGCAGTCAGACCGGCAGGCCGCCACCGCAAAGCGCGCCCTGCGGCGAAATCCTGCAACACAGCACAGAAAGGTCCAGCCGCGCGTTTATAGAGAATGCAATTCAGCTACCGGGACAGAACCTAGGCCATGCCGCCTGCAATCAGCCCCTTGGCGATCTGGCCATAGGCCTGTGCAATTGCGCCGTCTCCGGCAGCGACGGGCCGGCCTGCATCCCCGGCCAGCCGGGTTTCCAGGTCAATCGGCAAAGCCCCCAGCAAAGGCAGACCAAGCGCCTCTGCCTCGGCGGCAACCCCGCCATGGCCAAAGATATGGTGCTCTCCGCCGCAATCTGGGCAGGTAAAGAATGACATGTTTTCGATCAACCCCAGAACCGGCGTCTTGAGCGTCTTGAACATATCCAGGGCTTTTCGCGCATCAATCAGCGCCACATCCTGCGGGGTGCTGACTACAATTGCACCGCTCAGCTCGCTCTTGGTACAGAGCGTCAACTGCACATCCCCGGTTCCCGGTGGCAGATCCACAATAAGAATATCCAACTCGCCCCAGTTCACCTGGCCCAGCATCTGCTGCAGCGCCCCCATCAACATCGGGCCGCGCCAGACAACCGCCTTATCCTCTGGCACCATCAAACCGATCGACATCATCGTGACCCCATGCGCCTGCAAGGGTTCAATCACCTTGCCATCGGCGCTGCCGGGACGGCCCGTGACCCCCATCATGCGCGGCTGGCTGGGGCCATAGATATCAGCATCCAGCAACCCCACCCGGCGCCCCTGCCGCGACAGGGCCACCGCCAGATTGGCGCTGACCGTGGATTTCCCCACGCCCCCCTTGCCAGAGGCAACCGCCAGAATGCGCGCAACCCCGGCAGGCTTTATCGGCCCGGCCTGCGGTTTTGCATGGCCACCGAACTTGAGACCAGGCGCGCCCGACGCCCCCTTTGCGGACGGCCCGGCGCTGGCCGGGCCATGCGCCGTCAACGCCGCTGAGACAGAACCAACCCCCGCAAGAGCCAGAACGGCAGCCTCGGCAGCGCGGCGCAGCGGTTCCATATGCTGGGCGATTTCCGGGCTTGGCGCCTCTATGACAAAGCTGACCTTTACGGCGCCTGCCCCTGCGGCATCCGGCTGAAGCGTCAGGGCACGGATCATATCCCGCGAGATCAGCGTGCCCCCATCTGGCAGGGCAAGTCGCGCCAGTGCCTCTTTGATCTGCGCCTCGTTGATCTGGTTCTCACTCACCGACATATGCTGCAGGCCTCTTATTGCTATAGGGGCGAAAGACCACCCTGCGGTGCCCCTGTCGCTGGCGCCAGAGAGTGCTCTTAACCGGTGATATCCGCAAGGGCACGCATCGCCAGACCATGCCAATCTCTTCCTAGCGGAAAGTAGATTTGGACAAGTTTGCCCAAAAAACAGTCTGTTTACAAACGAATAGGGGCGACCCATGCAAATGCTGCATAGCAGAAATGCCAATACGGGGGATTGTGCAGGTGCAGCAATTCGCTATTTTGATCTCAACAGACGCCGATACAGGCACAACGCAAATAACCAGTTTCAAGGATCTATCCGATGGCCCTCGTACAGCAAATCGCCCCATCCAAAGCCCTCTCTGCGGCACTGCCCCTGGCTTGGTTTGATGCGCTGAGCACCAAGCTGGCTCGCCATCGTCTGTATCGCCAAACCTATAATGAACTCTCTTCGCTGTCCGGTCGCGAACTGGCCGATCTGGGCCTGCACCGTTCGATGATCCGGCGCATCGCCTATCAGGCGGCATACGAAAACAACTAATAGAGATCAGGCTCTTTTCTCCTCCTCCCTAGAGAGCCTGTCCTACGCGGTGACATCCTCCTCCTCCCTGATGTCACCGCACCCTAATTCCGGCCCTTGCCGGACAAGAATACATCCGGGTCTCCTCCTCCCTTGGTCCTGATGTTGTCATGAACGGCGGTGCCCCCTCCTCCTCCCTGGGCGCCGCCGTTTTATGTTTCTCTCCCCCCAAAAAACACACAGTAACGCAGCCTGCCAGGCCGTGCAGATGCAGGTGTCACGGGCCAATCAACAGCAAAACCTGAAAATCGCGGGTCGCGACCATTGCCCCCCATGTCGCCAAGCGGTCGCCAAGCGCGCCGTTCCATCGGCATGACATAGAGAAATAGGACAGCCCCGCGGACCGCCCCCCAAAATCTGGCGAAACGGTTGAGCCCTACAGCGGGGCCACAGGAAGGGGAGGCGAATCGCTGCGTGCCCGACTGTCGCAGGCTGCCAGCACAGAGTCCCAGCCACAGCCCTGCCGTTTCAGCCCCTGCCCGTTTCAGGCCAAATGATCGCCGCTAAAACGGAACATCATCAACCGATGGGTCACTCGCAGCGCCGCTGGCGGTGATAAAACGCGCCAGCACCTTTTTGCTGCCCGCCTTTTCAAAGGCCACCTCCAGCTTGTCGGCCTCGATCCCGGTAATCGCGCCGTAGCCGAATTTCTGGTGAAACACCCGCTCACCCAGCGTGAAACTGGCAACGGCTGTTAGGTCAATCACCGGGGCCGGTTTGGGCTGGGCATTGCCGCGCTGGCCAGCCCGTGCCTGCATCCGCTTCCAGCCGGGCGAATTATAGCCATCCGCCTGCGCCACCTTGGCCTCGATGGTAGAACGCACCGAATCGTCGCCACCCGCAGCGGCCCCATAACCACCACCATATAGGCCAGGTGGCGTCAGCACCTCGACATGCTCCTCGGGCAGTTCATCAACAAAGCGCGACGGCAGCTGCGATTGCCACTGGCCAAAGACCCGGCGGTTGCCGGCAAAGGAAATGGTGCAGACCTCTTCGGCGCGGGTGATGCCGACATAGGCAAGGCGGCGCTCTTCCTCCAGGCCTTTCAGGCCGGTTTCATCCATCGACCGCTGCGAGGGGAACAGCCCGTCTTCCCAGCCGGGCAGAAACACGGCCGGAAATTCCAGCCCCTTGGCGCCGTGCAGCGTCATGATCGAAACCTTCTGGTCCGAATCCTGTTTGTCATTGTCCATAACCAGGCTGACATGTTCCAGAAACCCTTGCAGGTTTTCAAAGTTTTCCAGCGCCTTGACCAGTTCTTTCAGGTTTTCAAGCCGACCGGGGGAATCGGGGTTCTTGTCGGCCTGCCACATGCCCGTATAGCCGCTTTCATCCAGGATGATTTCGGCCAGTTCGATATGCGATATATCCGCATCCTCGACCATACGGCCCCAGCGGGTGAGGTTCTCGACCAACCGCCCCAGCGCTGCGCCGCCCTTGCCCTTGATTGCGCCGGATTGCACCGCAAGGCGCGCACCTTCAAACAAGGAGACCCCATTTTCGCGGGCAAATCCCTGAATGGTCTGCTGCGCCTTGTCGCCAAGGCCACGTTTTGGGGTATTAACAATCCGTTCAAAGGCCAAATCGTCATCCGCCGAGGTCACCATACGGAAATACCCCATAGCATCGCGAATTTCGAGCCGCTCATAAAAGCGCGGGCCACCAATGACGCGGTAGGGCAGACCAATGGTCAAAAACCGGTCTTCAAAAGCACGCATCTGATGCGAAGCCCGCACCAGAATCGCCATCTCGTTCAGATCAATCGGGCGCTGGCCGCGGGTGCCGCGCTGCATCGCCTCGATCTCTTCTCCGATCCAGCGGGCCTCTTCCTCGCCATCCCAATGGCCGATCAGCCGCACTTTTTCGCCGCCCTTTTCTGCGGTCCATAGCTCTTTGCCCAAGCGGCCCGAATTGCCGCTGATCACGCCGGAGGCAGCCGCCAGAATATGTTCGGTCGAGCGGTAATTCTGCTCCAGCCGGACCACCTTGGCGCCGGGAAAATCCTTTTCAAACCGCAGGATATTGCCCACCTCGGCACCGCGCCAGCCATAGATCGACTGGTCATCATCACCAACGCAACAGATGTTTTTGTGCCCGCCTGCCAGCAGCCGCAGCCACAGATATTGGGCGATATTGGTATCCTGGTATTCGTCTACCATGATGTAACGGAACCAGCGCTGATACTGCGCCAGAATATCGCCATGGGTCTGAAAGATCGTCACCACATGCAGCAGCAAATCGCCAAAATCGACGGCGTTCAACTCGCGCAGGCGCGTTTGATACTGGGCATAGAATTCGGGGCCACGGTGGTTATAGGCCCCTGCCTCAGCAGCCGACAACTTGTCCGGTGTCAGGGCGCGGTTCTTCCAGTCATCAATGATTCCGGCCAGCATGCGCGGCGGCCAGCGCTTTTCGTCGATATCCGCCGCACGGATCAATTGCTTCAGCAGCCTGATCTGATCGTCACTGTCCAGAATGGTGAAATTCGACTTCAAACCAACCAGTTCGGCATGGCGTCGCAGCAGTTTCACACAGACCGAATGGAAGGTTCCCAGCCATTGCATGCCCTCGGCGGGCTGGCCCAGCAACTTGCCGACCCGCTCTTTCATTTCGCGCGCGGCCTTGTTGGTAAAGGTCACCGCCAAGATTTCATTGGTCCGCGCCGACTGCGTGTTCAGCAGATGCACAATCCGCGCCGTCAGCGCCTTGGTTTTGCCGGTGCCCGCGCCCGCCAGCATCAGGACCGGACCATCCAGACATTCAACCGCCTCGCGTTGGGCAGGATTCAGCCCCTCAAGATAGGGGCTGGGACGGGCGGCCATGGCCCGCGACGACAGGGAGGCGCCTTCAAAGGCGTCCATTTCATCAAAACTGCTCATGTCCGTAATACTAGCGTGATTCAATCTGCGAGAAAAGAGGACGTTCGCATTATGTTCGCAGGCCTTGCCGATGCCCGCCAAACCCGGTTTTCAGGGCGGCGTCATGGCGCGATTGCCCCGCCCTCTTGCCAATTGCGCGCCACCGCCTATCAATGCCGCATGGATCTGCATCAAACATACCCCGGCCTTGAGGATCTGCGCGCTGCGGCCCAGCGCCGCCTGCCCGAATTCGTCTGGGAATATCTTGACAGTGCCACCGGCCAAGAGGCCACGAAACGGCGCAATCGCAGTGCCTTGGATCAGATCGGCTTCATGCCCTCTATCCTGCATGGGGAACAAGAGGTGGCGCTGAACACCCGCTTTATGGGCCGCGACCTGCCGCTGCCCTTTGGCATTGCACCGCTTGGCATGTCGGGGCTTATCTGGCCCGATGCCGAGGGCCACCTGGCCCGCTGCGGTGCCGCAGCAGGTATCCCCTACTCCCTGTCCACCGTGGCCAGCCAATCCCCCGAGGATCTGGCACCGCATCTGGGGCCAGAGGCCTGGTTCCAGCTCTATCCGCCCAAGGACGAGACCATTCGCAGCGATATGCTGGATCGGGCGCGCCGGGCGGGGTTTTCGACCCTGGTGCTGACCGTCGATGTGCCGGTGGCCTCGCGACGCGAACGCCAGGTGCGTTCAGGCCTGACGCAGCCGCCGCGCCTGACGCCACGCCTGCTGGCGCAGGTGATGCGCAAACCTCGCTGGGCCCTTGGCATGGCACACCAGCACCGACATGAGGGCGGGATGCCCCATATGCGCACATTGGATAAATATGTCACCGACAATAGCGGCGGCCTGTCTTCGACGGCGCATATTGGCTATCTGCTGCGCACCTCACCCGACCGGGACTATGTAAGATGGCTGCGCGGGGCCTGGCAGGGGACCTTTGTCATCAAGGGCGTGCTGCGGGCGGAAGATGCCGCGCCGCTGGAACAGATCGGTGTCGATGCGCTTTGGGTTTCCAACCATGCAGGGCGTCAGTTTGACGCCGCCCCCGCCAGTATCGAAGCCCTGCCAGAACTGCGCGCCGCAACCCGACTGCCGCTGATCTTTGACAGTGGGATAGAGGGCGGACTGGATATCCTGCGTGCCCTGGCGCTTGGGGCCGACTTTGTCATGCTGGGGCGGGCTTTTCATTTCGCACTTGCAGCATTAGGCTCTGCTGGACCACAGCATCTGATCGAGGTTCTGTCAAAAGACCTTGAAGCCAACATGGGGCAACTGGGATTGCAAAACCTTGCCGAGCTGCGCAAGCTGAAAGTCCGCAGGCTTCCTGCGTTGACCGGGCTGCCCTGATATCAACCTGCTGACCTGGCCTGTTGACCTGACCCAAGGCGCTGCCGGGACTGGCGGCCAAATGCCGCAGCTGCAGCAAAAGAGACGGAAATTGACCGCATGAGAGCGCAATCAGGCCGCAGATACCCAGAACTACGTCTATACCAACCGCTAAGAAGCCCCTAACACTTCGCCAAACCACTTGCCCACAACACTGCCCAAGGAGCCACAATGCCTGACTTCAAAAAGATCCTGATTGCGAACCGAGGCGAAATCGCCATCCGCGTCATGCGAGCAGCCAACGAAATGGGCAAGCGCACGGTTGCCATCTATGCCGAAGAGGACAAGCTGGGTCTGCACCGCTTCAAAGCGGATGAAGCCTACCGCATTGGCGAGGGCATGGGCCCCGTCGCCGCCTATCTGAGCATCGACGAGATCATTCGCGTTGCCAAAGAATGCGGTGCCGATGCAATCCACCCCGGCTATGGGCTGTTGTCGGAAAACCCCGATTTTGTCGATGCCTGCGCGCGCAACGGCATCACCTTCATCGGCCCCAAGGCCGAAACCATGCGCGCCCTGGGCGACAAGGCCTCGGCCCGTCGCGTCGCGGTTGAGGCCGGCGTGCCGGTCATTCCCGCCACCGAGGTGCTGGGCGATGATATGAAGGCCATTGCCAAAGAGGCCGAAGAGGTCGGCTATCCGCTGATGCTCAAGGCGTCCTGGGGCGGCGGTGGGCGCGGCATGCGCCCCATTCACGGCCCTGACGAGCTGGAAGAAAAAGTCCTGGAAGGCCGCCGCGAGGCCGAAGCCGCCTTTGGCAATGGCGAAGGCTATCTGGAAAAGATGATCACCCGCGCCCGCCACGTCGAGGTGCAGATCCTGGGTGACAAGCACGGTGAGATCTATCACCTGTTTGAACGCGATTGTTCGGTACAGCGCCGCAACCAGAAAGTGGTTGAACGCGCCCCTGCGCCCTATCTGTCTGAACAGCAGCGGGCTGAGATCTGCGAATTGGGCCGCAAGATCTGCAAACATGTGAACTATGAATGCGCCGGCACCGTTGAATTCCTGATGGATATGAACGACGGCAAATTCTACTTCATCGAGGTGAACCCCCGGGTGCAGGTGGAACATACCGTCACCGAAGAGGTGACCGGCATCGACATCGTGCAGGCCCAGATCCTGATCGCCGAGGGCAAGACCATTGCCGAGGCCACCGGCAAAGACAGCCAGGCAGAGATCCACCTGAATGGTCACGCGCTGCAGACCCGCGTCACCACCGAAGACCCGCTGAACAACTTTATCCCCGACTATGGCCGTATTACCGCCTATCGCTCGGCCACCGGCATGGGCATTCGTCTGGATGGCGGCACCGCCTATGCCGGCGGGGTGATCACCCGCTATTATGACAGCCTGCTGACCAAGGTCACAGCCTGGGCTCCAACGCCCGAAAAAGCCATCGCCCGTATGGACCGCGCCCTGCGTGAATTCCGGGTGCGCGGCGTCTCCACCAATATCGCCTTTGTCGAGAACCTGCTGAAACACCCGACCTTCCTCGACAACAGCTATACCACCACCTTCATCGACAACACGCCCGAGCTGTTCCAGTTTGCCAAACGCCAGGACCGCGGCACCAAGGTGCTGACCTATCTGGCCGATATCAGCGTCAACGGGCACCCGGAAACCGAAGGCCGCGCCGCGCCGCCGACCGACCTGAAAGAGCCGCGCGCGCCCCATGTGGATCCGGCGCCCCTGCCCTCTGGCACCCGCAACCTGCTGGAGCAAAAAGGCGCCCAGGCGGTGGCCGACTGGATGAAAGCCCAGCGTCAGCTGCTGCTGACCGATACCACCATGCGCGATGGTCACCAGTCCTTGCTGGCAACCCGGATGCGCAGCCATGACATGATCAAGGTGGCCCCCGCCTATGCGCAGAATCTCAGCCAGTTGTTCTCGGTTGAATGCTGGGGCGGGGCGACCTTTGATGTGGCCTACCGCTTTTTGCAGGAATGCCCCTGGCAGCGGCTGCGCGACCTGCGCGAAGCCATGCCCAACGTGATGACCCAGATGCTGCTGCGCGCCTCCAATGGCGTGGGCTACACCAACTACCCCGACAATGTGGTGCAGGAATTTGTCCGCCAGGCGGCGGTCACCGGGGTGGATGTCTTCCGGGTGTTTGACAGCCTCAACTGGGTGGAAAACATGCGCGTTGCCATGGATGCGGTGAATGAGTCCGGCAAGCTCTGCGAAGGCACCATCTGCTACACCGGCGATATCCAGGACCCCAACCGCGCCAAATATGACCTGAAATACTATGTCGGCATGGCCCGCGAACTGGAAGCCGCAGGCGCCCATGTGCTGGGCCTCAAAGACATGGCAGGCCTGCTGAAACCCGCAGCCGCCCGTCAGCTGGTCAAGGCGCTGAAAGAAGAAGTCGGCCTGCCGGTCCATTTCCACACCCATGACACCTCGGGCATTGCCGGTGCCACCATTCTGGCCGCTGCCGATGCCGGGGTTGATGCGGTGGATGTGGCGATGGATGCCTTTTCTGGCGGCACCTCGCAGCCCTGCTTTGGCTCCATCGTCGAGGGCCTGCGCAACACCGATCGCGACACTGGCCTGGATATCGCAAAAATCCGCGAAATCTCTGGCTACTGGGAGCAGGTCCGGGCGCAGTATGCCGCCTTTGAAAGCGGCCTGCAGGCCCCCGCCTCCGAGGTCTATCTGCACGAGATGCCCGGCGGACAGTTCACCAACCTCAAGGCCCAGGCGCGCAGCCTTGGTCTGGAAGACCGCTGGCATGAGGTTGCCCAGACCTATGCGGATGTGAACCAGATGTTTGGCGATATCGTCAAGGTGACGCCCTCTTCCAAGGTGGTTGGCGATATGGCGCTGATGATGGTCAGTCAGAACCTGACCCGCGCCCAGGTGGAAGACCCCGCAACCGAGGTTTCTTTCCCCGATAGTGTCATCGACATGATGCGCGGCAATCTGGGCCAGCCTCCCGGTGGTTTCCCCGCAGGTATCACCGCCAAGGTGCTGAAGGACGAAGCGCCTAACCTCAGCCGCCCCGGCGCCCATCTGCCCCCCGTCGATCTGGAGGAAACCCGCGCCGAGCTGCGCCAGCAACTGGAAGGCAAAGAGGTCGATGACGAGGATCTCAACGGCTACCTGATGTATCCAAAGGTCTTTCTCGACTACATGGGCCGCCACCGCCAGTACGGGCCAGTACGCGCCCTGCCCACGCGGGCCTTCTTTTACGGGATGGAACCGGGCGAGGAAATCACCGCAGAAATCGACCCTGGCAAGACGCTGGAAATCCGCCTGCAGGCGCTGGGGGAAACCGATGAAAAGGGCGAGGTCAAAGTCTTCTTTGAACTGAACGGCCAGCCCCGTGTCATCCGTGTGCCCAACCGCCTGGTCAAGGCCACGACCGAAAGCCGCCCCAAGGCAGAGCTGGGCAATGCCAACCACATCGGTGCGCCGATGCCCGGCGTTGTTGCCACTGTTGCGGTGCAGCTTGGCCAGGAGGTGCACGAAGGCGATATGCTGCTGACAATCGAGGCGATGAAAATGGAAACCGGTCTGCACGCCGAACGCAGCGCCCGCGTCAAGGCCCTGCATGTTCAGCCCGGCACCCAGATCGACGCCAAGGATCTGCTGGTTGAACTGGAAGATCTGGACTGATCCGCCGCGAAACGAATAGCTGCCTCCGCCTTACCTGCGGGGGCAGCAGATATATCGCGCAGCCCTAGCCCAGATAGGGCGCCAGCGTTTCAACCCTGACCGGAGAGGCCAGCCAATGTGGCTGCTGCTCAGGCAGGTCCAACGCTGCGCGCGGATCCCATCGCCCGCCCGGACTTGCCAGGTTTTGCACGCAAAGCCCCAGAGTGATCGCCGCTACCAAGGCTGTGAGCCGCAGGGTGTCTTTGGTCTTACGCATGTATCGCTCCACTCTCGTCATCTTGTCTTGTCGCGCCCCGCGACTGGGGCGCAGGATTTCCCCCCTGTCGCAGGGCACCCTCTGACCTAAACGCAGGTCTGCCCGGCTTCCGTCGCGGGATTTGACTTTTTTTCGCGCCGCAGCGGCATTTTTGACTTGCGGGCGAGGACAGGAATGCATAGGTCGGCGTCACCAAATGTTGCGCGGGCGTAGCTCAGGGGTAGAGCATAACCTTGCCAAGGTTAGGGTCGGGCGTTCGAATCGCCTCGCCCGCTCCATTTGGAAACGAAAAGGCCATCCCATCTTGGGGTGGCCTTTCGCGTTGCAATAAGAGACCCTAGCAAGAGCTTGCGCGGAATCAGCTTTCCGCCTAGGAACAGATCCAGAACGCAAAACAGCAACAGGCAGGCAAGACGACATGCTCACATCCGTGGAACTTTGCGCCGGGGCTGGCGGCCAGGCGCTTGGGCTGGAACGAGCCGGTTTTGATCACACTGCCTTGGTGGAAATAGACAAGCATTGCTGCGCCACCCTGCGCCACAACCGCCCCAACTGGAACGTGCTGGAAGAAGATGTGCGGCTGTTCAAAGAGGACGCCAGTGCCTACAGGGGCATTGATCTGCTGGCCGGTGGCCTGCCCTGCCCGCCCTTTTCCGTGGCGGGAAAACAGCTGGGCGAAAAGGACGAACGCAACCTGTTTGATGACGCCATTCATATCGTCGATGCCAGCCGTCCACGCGCGGTGATGATCGAAAATGTGCGCGGCTTTCTGGATGCCGCCTTTCACGACTACCGTGAAAAACTGAAGCGGCAGCTGGCCAAACTGGGCTATGAAACCGACTGGCGACTGCTGAATGCATCGGATTACGGCGTACCACAGCTGCGCCCCCGCGTGGCGATCATCGCGCTGCGGCGCGAATTTGCCGGCGATTTTGCCTGGCCCGAACCCCTGCCCCACAATCCGCGCACCGTAGGGGAAACCCTGCTGGACCTGATGCAGGCGCGCGGCTGGCGCGGGGCCAAAGACTGGGCCGCCCAGGCCGATGAAATTGCCCCCACCATCGTTGGTGGATCCAAAAAACATGGCGGCCCGGATCTGGGCCCGACGCGGGCGCGGCGCGCATGGGCGTCCCTGGGGGTTGAGGGGCGCACCATCGCCGTTGAGGCCCCCGATCCCTTTCACAATGATATGCCACGGCTGACCGTGCGCATGGTCGCCCGCATTCAGGGCTTTCCCGATGCCTGGCATTTCACCGGGGCCAAAACCAATGCCTACCGCCAGGTCGGCAATGCCTTCCCGCCGCCGGTCGCCGAGGCCGTCGCGCTGCAACTGAAAGCCGCCATCGCCAAGCCCAAGCTCCATGCCGTGCGCGCCTGATATCCCGCACAACGCCCCCGAGGGCGGAAACGGCCCAGGATGAAGCAGAAACTGCCCGATAGCCTGATTGTGCCCGGCCATGCGGATTATGATCTGCTGACCGAACTGGCGACAGAAATCACCGCCCGCGCCGGCGGCGTGCTGGTGCTGCAGCAGGACTTTCCCGTTCTGCTGCGCCGCTGCATTGATGATGTGATCATGACGCCCAAAACCGGGCGGCGCGCCTATGAAGAGCTGGAGAAAACCGAAAAGACCTATATCGGCACCCGCGTCGAGATCGAGCTGCGCGCCCTGCTGCGCCTGCCGCGCGGGCGGCTGGATACCCAGATCCTGGGCCGCGATGTCGATATCAAGAACACGATGGGCAGCAATTGGATGATTCCAACCGAAGCGCTGGATCAGCCCTGCCTGTTGGTGGCCGCCGACGAACAGCGCGCCCGCTGCTATCTGGGCCTGATTGTCGCCCGCCCGGCCTATCTGACCCAGGGCAAGAACAAGGATGGCAAGGGGGCGGTTTCGGCCAGCGGCTTTGGCCATATCCTCTGGTTGCTGTGTGATCATGACTATCCGGCGAATTTCTGGCGCTGCCAGAACCCGGACCAGGTGGCAGAAATCTTTTCGGCACAGACCGGCAATGCCCGCATGGCCTGCCTGTTTCGGCTGATCCAGAACACCCCCATCGCCCGTGATGTGGTCGAGGCGGTGGCGCAGCAAAAGGATTTCATGCGCCGGATCCGATCCGACAACGGGCGCGGCACCCGCGACCACCTAGAGCGGGAGGGCATTCTGCTGCTCTCGGGCCACTATGACAGCCAGCTGATCAAGGCGCTGGGGCTGGCAGGTTGCAGCAGTTCCGAGTTCATCTCTTGCCGCCCGCGCACCGAGCAGCAGCACCGGCTGGCGCAGCAGGCAGGGTTTCGCCTGCCCCCGCTGCCGCACAACACCGGGACATAATAAATCTCTGCCCTTGGCGCATTTTTCCTCTTGCGGCTCCGCTCGGCTTTGCCTAAATACCGCTTCACCAAATGCAGCGCGGGCGTAGCTCAGGGGTAGAGCATAACCTTGCCAAGGTTAGGGTCGGGCGTTCGAATCGCCTCGCCCGCTCCATTTGGATCAAACAGGCCGCTTGATGCATCCGCATCGGCGGCCTTTTTTGTGGCGCCTGTTTGTTGGCTGCCTGTTTGTTGGCTGCCTGTTTGTTGGCTGCCTGTTTGTTGGCTGCCCGATTGCTGACTGCCTGGTTGCTGACGGCCTGACATCTGGGGCACCACGCCTCCTTGCTTCCCCCGGATAAAAACTCTTCTCGGCAGCACATTTTACCCTTGCGGCCCCGCCCGGCTTTGCCTAAATACCGGCTCACCAAATGTAGCGCGGGCGTAGCTCAGGGGTAGAGCATAACCTTGCCAAGGTTAGGGTCGGGCGTTCGAATCGCCTCGCCCGCTCCATTTGGATCAAACAGGCCGCTTGATGCATACCGCATCAGCGGCCTTTTTTGTGGCGCTCCCACCGCAGATGAACGGCCCCACCTTGACCACTGCTGCCCAGCCCCCGGCCATTGCCGCCCAGGCGCAGGCAGGCACAGGCACGGATTGGCACAAAGGGTCGCGGAACTTTTGATCAAATTCCTTTGACCTCTGTTTGAAAACAGGCCAATGCTGGCCCAGGCGCGCCGAGTCATCCGCCGCGCGCCCATTGATTATCTGCGCCCCTGTCCGCAAGGCAGGCGCATCACAAGAGGAATTCAGCAATGGCCCCAGTCGTCTATCCGACCACCAATCTCACAGCGACCGAAACCATGTGCCTGGACCGCGGGGAAGGCATCTATGTCTTTGACAGCGAAGGCAATAAATACATCGAAGGCCTGGCTGGGCTTTGGTGTACCTCTCTGGGGTATAGCAACACAGAGGTGATCGAGGCCATCACCGCCCAGCTGAACACCCTGCCCTTTAGCCATTCCTTTGGCGGCAAGACCCATCAGCCGCTGATTGATCTGGCCGACAAGCTGGCCGCCATGGTGCCGGTGGAAGACGCGCATATCTTCTTTGGCAACTCTGGCTCGGACGCCAATGACAGCCACTACAAGATGCTGCGCTATTACTTCAATGCCATCGGCAAACCGGAAAAGCGCAAGATCATCACCCGCGAGCGCGGCTATCACGGCGTTACCGTGGCGGCCGGGTCGCTGACCTCGCTGCCCGCCAATCTGGCGCATTTTGACGCCCCCGTAGAGGCGCTGCATATCCTGCGCACCGATGCGCCCCATTATTACACCGGCCGCAAGGGCAACGAGACCGAAGCGCAGTTTGTTGACCGGATCCTCGACAATCTTGAACAGCAGATCCTGGCCGAAGACCCCGACACCATCGCCGCGATGATCATGGAGCCCATCACCGGTGCCTCGGGCGTGATTGTGCCACCAGAGGGCTACTATGAGAAACTGCAGGCGCTGCTGCGCAAACATGGCATTCTGGTCTGGGCCGATGAGGTCATCACCGGCTTTGGTCGCACCGGCGCCGATTTTGGCTGCACCACCATGGGCATCAAGCCCGACCTGATGACCTTTGCCAAACAGCTCAGCTCGGCCTATTTTCCGATTTCTGCCAGCGTCATCCCCGGCTGGATGTACAAGGAAATGGTGGCGCCCTCAAATGAGGTTGGCGTCTTTGGCCATGGCTATACCTATTCCGGCCACCCCGCTGCCTGCGCTGCCGCCCTGAAAACGCTGGAGATCTACGAGCGCGACAACCTGTTTGGTCACGCCGCCGAGGTTGGCGATTACCTGCAGGCAGAGCTGCGCCGCATCTTTACCGACCACCCGCTGGTGGGCGAGGTGCGCGGCAAGGGGCTGATTGCGGCGCTGGAACTGGTCTCCAACAAAACCACCGGCGCGACAATTGCCGGCGGCAAAGGCGGTGCCGCCGCTGTCAAAGCCTGTCAGGACAACGGCGTGATCCTGCGGGCCGTTGCGGGCAATGCCCTGGCCTTCTGTCCGCCGCTGATCATCACCAAGGCTGAAATCGACGATATGCTGGCACGGGTCAAAATCGCCCTGGATACCAGCTATGACAGCCTCAAGGCCGCTGGCCACCTGGACAACTGATCGTCGGCGCCGCCAGAAAACAGCAATAAAAAACGCCCCGGATCACTCTGGGGCGTTTCCACATTCTGGGGGCGGATCTATCCGCGGTCAAAAGACCTTGTAGGTCATGGTGGTGAGAGAGCGTTCAATATTGGGGATGACCAGCAAGTGATCATTGATATATTTCCCCACATCGGCATCCGTTGGAATATACAGCTTCATCAGCAGGTCATATTCGCCACTGGTAGAATAAAGTTCAGAGTGAATTTCGCGCAGGGCGATATCCTCGGCCACCTTGTAGGTGGAACCGGGTTTGCAACGGATCTGGATGAATACGCAGGTCGACATGGGCGCCCCTTTTGATCTGGTGTGAGCAACTGATTTCCCGCCCAAGCTGGCACGCACAGCCGCCCGGCGCAATGGCCTGCCCGTGGCAAATAGCCCCCAATCCGCAGGCCATCGCAAAGCCCTTGAGCCAGCCCCCCTCTCCACCCTATAAGTGCCAGGCAGACACGAAGGAATGCCCCATGCGCAGCGCCAAGATCAGCCGACAGACCGCCGAAACCGAAATCACGGTCGAGATCACTCTCGATGGCGCGGGTTCATATGACAATCAGACCGGCGTTGGCTTTTTTGACCATATGCTCGACCAGCTGGCCCGCCATTCGCTGATCGACATGACCATCCGCGCCAAAGGCGATTATCACATTGATGATCACCACACCGTCGAAGACACCGGCATTGCCCTCGGGCAGGCGCTGGCAAAGGCGCTTGGCGACAAGAAAGGCATCCGGCGGTATGGCGAATGCCACCTGCCAATGGATGATGCCCAGGTGCGCTGCGCCCTGGATCTGTCGGCGCGCCCTTTTCTGGTATGGAATGTTGACATCCCGACCCAGAAGATCGGCACCTTCGACACCGAGCTGGTGCGCGAGTTTTTCACCGCCTTCGCCACCCACGGCGGCATCACCCTGCACATCGACCAGCTGCATGGCTTTAACAGCCACCACATCGTCGAAGCCGCCTTCAAGGCTGTGGCCCGCGCCCTGCGATTGGCAGTGGAAACGGATCCGCGCAAATCAGATGCCATCCCCTCTACCAAAGGGGCGCTCTAGCCCCGGTTTCAACTCACAACGGCGAATGGCGGCGGCGGGGCGATCCCGCCGTCAGATCAGGCTGCGGCCAGCAGTGATCGGTTGCGCCGCAAGATCCATTCCGCCACGACCAGATTCGGCAGCCAGCAGGCCCAGGCCACCAGACTATAGCCCGCTGTTTCACCCAAGGTGACAAACAGCAGCGGCAGATAGAGCCGCAGCGTCACCGCCGCAAATGTCAAAGCGGCAGAACGGATCATCCAGGCCCGGTGTTCTGCAATGCGCCCCTGCCACGCCAGCCAGATGCCACGGCCGGTGCTCCCCAGCCAGGCAATCGCCAACAGGCCAAACCCCAGCCCCGCAACCGGCCCCGCCGTGGTGCCAAATGCCATCTGCAAGCCGCCCAGCCCCGCCAGCAGGATCGCCACGCCATAGATACGGCCGATCCAGCGATGCAGCTGCGGGCGGTGCTGCCGTAGCCCGATCCAGAACTGAAACGGCATCAAGGCCAGCGCCACCGGTGCAAGGCCGATATGGGCATAGAACCCCAGCGGCCGCACCTGCGCGTGATAGGCAACAAAGGGCATTGATTGCTCTACCCCCAGCAACAAGAACCGCCAGGACGCCAGGGCGACCAAGATAGACAAGCCCCAAGAGACGGCGCTGCGCAGACGGATCAGGGAAGGTCGGACAAGCATATTCTCTCCAATTTGACTATGTAAACTTTACATAGTCAAAATCACAGTGACTTGACGATGTCAAGATGGCTGCTACCCTCGCCAAATGAACAACCAGACAGACAAGAAACCGCACCATCACGGCGATCTCGCCGCCGCGCTCATCCAGAGCGGTATCGAAATCCTGACCGAATCGGGGCTAGATCAGCTGACCCTGCGGCGCTGCGCTGCCCGCGCCGGAGTCTCTCATGCGGCCCCGGCCCATCATTTTGATGGTCTGGCCGGGCTGCGCGCCGCCATCGCCCAGGAAGGCTTTGACCGCTTTCGTCGTCACCTCCTGCACAGTCGCGCCCAGGGCCCCCAGGACCCCGAGGGCCGCATTTTCTCGCTCTGCAGGGGGTATCTGGATTTTGCGGAGGAAAACCAAGCGCTTTTTGCGCTGATCTTCTCTTGTGGGGCGCTGCCGCAGAATCCGGACAACCTGAAAGCAGGTGAGACCACCGCCTATGGTGTTCTGCGCGAGACCTGCGCCCCCTTTGTGCCCAACGGCACTGACCCCCGGATCGTCGAAACCCAGGTCTGGTCGCTGATCCACGGCTTTTCGCATCTGTTTCTGGCAGGCATCTTTGGCCCCGGAAACGGTCGCTCCGATCACCATGCTCTCTTTGCTCCCGTTATGGCCCTGCTCAACCAGATTGGCACCGCCGCGCCAGATCCGAACTGATGCAGCGCCGCGCCAAATCACCCGCCCCATCGCGCCACTCTTGACCTTTGGCACAAATAGAGAGAGGTCAAAGGCCTCTCACCAAGGAACGCCCCCATGCTGACAGCCATCATCGACTATGAATCCGGCAATCTTCATTCCGCCGAAAAAGCCTTTCAACGGATGGCACGGGACATGGATGCCGGAGAGGTCATCGTCACCTCGGATGCCGATGTGGTAGCGCGTGCCGACCGGCTGGTCCTGCCCGGTGACGGTGCCTTCCCGGCCTGCGCCGAAGAACTGCGAGGCCATAAAGGCATCTACGAGGCAATGCTGGAAGCGGTGGAACAAAAGGGCCGCCCCTTCCTGGGAATCTGTGTCGGCATGCAGCTGATGGCCACAACGGGCCATGAATACAGCGAGACCCCCGGCCTCGACTGGGTCGCGGGCGATGTCGTGAAAATCACCCCGGAAGATGCCAGCCTCAAGGTGCCGCATATGGGCTGGAATAATCTGGTGATTGACAATCCCCACCCGGTTTTTGAAGGTATTGCTTCGGGGGATCACGTTTATTTCGTGCATTCCTACCATTTCCGCGCCAGCGCCGATGCCCAGCGGCTGGCCCATGTGGACTACGGCGGCGATGTCACCGCCGTTATTGGCCGCGACACCATGCTGGGCATGCAGTTCCACCCGGAAAAAAGCCAAGCGGTCGGGCTGCGGATGATTGGCAACTTCCTGCGCTGGACCCCCTGAAGGCGCCAAGGCCTGCATCGCAAAGACACCAATGTCAATTGGTCGCTGCGCTGATTTCATCTTACCCTAAATACCTAATTGCACGATGGCCTCCCAAAGCCGCAGCGCTGGCGCTCTTGCCCAACTTCCCCCCCCAGCGCAGCGCATAACGCAGCGCGATCTCGGCAATGGACAGGGGGCGCCTTTGCGGGCATAGGTAAAGTCCCGCAAATCACAGGTTCAAATTTCGCCCGTGCAGACCCGACTTGAAAAATTCGACTATGTGGATGGCCGCCACCGCTACTGCATTCTCAGGCTCAGCCAGACGCTGTTTGGCGAATGGTGCCTGGAACAGGCCAAGGGCCCGATCGGCGCCCCAGGCGGACAGGAAAGCCGCGCCTATTTCCTGCAACAGCAAGAAGCGCAGCAGGGCTTTGACGCGCGACGTGATGCCCTGCTCAAGCGCGGTTTTGTGCCATTGCCGGTGCAACTGGGGCTGCTTTAGCCCCAGCCCGGGTTTGCACAGGTCACGTCTTCCCCGGATCATGGTTCACCGCCGCGCCGGTTCTGCCGCCTATTTCACCCGTGACCAGGCCTGTTTGGAACAGATCAACCCGCCCGCTACACAGCCGCGCAGCGCCAGGGAATTGCCGTCCAGATCCATCTTGCCCGTATAGATCTTGTCATTTGACGGTCGCCATACTTCTCCGGTGTAGTGGCCATCCCCCTGCGCCACCATATCGATCACCAGGGTCTTGCCGATATTGGGCGATGCATATTCGCCACTATCGGTAAAGGTGCGCGCGATCTTGCCGCAGATCGCCGCGCCACAGCGGGTCATTTCAATATGCGCATAGGCGCCATCATCCGGCTGGGTCTTCCAGGTGCCCAAAACCGGATCCGCCAGGGCCGCTCCGGCACTGGTCAGCGTGGCCAGGGCCAGGCTGGTCAGTGCAGTTGCCATAAACCGTTTCATCGCGTCTCTCCCATTTTTGTCTGCCTCTGCTGTCGTATAGGTCCGGGTGCAGCGCAAAACCGCCCCCTTTGGCCCCCACAGTGGCGCAGAGACGGCTTTTCAGGCAAGCCTGACTTTAGGTCGCGTTGCATTTCACAGCCAGCCCGTGCAAAACAGCGCCCAACAGGCGTGGCCAGCACAGGCGGCGCCCCAGATCACAAAGGCTGCGCATATGATCCTCTATCCCGCAATCGATCTCAAAGATGGCCAGGCCGTGCGCCTGCTGCATGGCGACATGGACAAGACCACCGTCTTCAACGACAACCCCGCCGCCCAGGCGCTGGAATTCGTCAACGCGGGCTGCGACTGGCTGCACCTGGTTGATCTGAACGGCGCCTTTGCCGGAGAACCGGTCAATGCCGCCCCGGTCGAGGAAATTCTGAAACAATGCAATGTACCGGCCCAGCTGGGCGGCGGCATTCGCGACATGAAAACCATTGAACGTTGGATCGACAAGGGCCTGGCGCGGGTGATTCTTGGCACTGTCGCAGTGGAAAACCCCGATCTGGTGCGCCAGGCTGCGCGCGAATTCCCCGGCAAGGTCGCCGTCGGCATTGACGCGCGCAATGGCCGCGTCGCCACCAAGGGCTGGGCAACGGAAACCGATGTCATGGTCACCGATCTGGCCCGCAGCTTTGAAGACGCAGGCGTCGCCGCCATCATCTACACCGACATCATGCGCGACGGCGCAATGAAAGGCCCCAATGTGGCGGCCACCGCCGATCTGGCCAATGCGGTTTCGATCCCGGTGATCGCGTCCGGCGGGGTGTCATCCCTGCAGGACCTGAAGGATCTGAAAAGCTGTGGCGCGCCGCTGAACGGGGCCATCTCTGGCCGGGCGCTATATGATGGCGCCATCGATCTGGTCGCAGCCCTTGACGTCCTAAGGGATTGATCCACATGGGACAGGTCAGGGCAACAGCGCTGCCGTCATCCAGCCTGCTGTTCCAGCAGCCCGCGGGCATTCAGCCAGGCGATTTTGTCGATTGCTACGCCTCTTCCACCGACCGCCCCCTGGAAGAGGCCGCCGAACGTGCCTTCAAATTTCCTGCCTGGGTTTCCGCCCTGATGCGCCTGCGCAATCTGTTGGTTACCCCCTTTGGCCTGAATACCGAGATCACCAGCCCCGAAAAAATCGGGTTTTTCCCGCTTGTCAACCGGTCGGACAATGAACTGATCCTGGGGCTGGACGACAAGCACCTGGATTTTCGCATCTCGGTTCTCAAACAGGAAGGCCAGATCTATTTTGCCACCTGGGTGCGAACCAAAAACCGCTTTGGCTGCCTCTATCTGCGCCTGATCATGCCCTTTCATGTGCTCATCGTCCGCAATGCGGTGAAACGGGTCTGAACCGACCAGGCGGCCCTCCCCTGGCCTGCGCCGCGATCTGCTTGCACTGGCCTTTTTCCGCGGGGCGTGGCATTGACCACAAGACCAGCAAAAGGAAGCAATGACGTGCTGAAAACCCGCATCATTCCCTGCCTGGATGTGGCCGACGGCCGCGTCGTCAAAGGCGTCAATTTTATCGGCCTGCGCGATGCGGGCGACCCGGTGGAATCGGCCAAGGCCTATGACGCCGCCGGTGCCGATGAAATCACCTTTCTCGACATCCATGCCACCCATGAAAACCGCGGCACCATGTTTGACGTGGTGCGCCGCACTGCCGAACAATGCTTTGTGCCACTGACCGTTGGCGGCGGCGTGCGTACACGCGAAGACGTGCGTGCTTTGCTGCTGGCAGGTGCCGACAAGGTCTCTTTCAACTCTGCCGCCGTAGCCCGCCCCGAAGTGATTGCCGAGGCCGCCGAACAATTTGGCAGCCAGTGCATCGTCTGCGCCATAGACGCCAAGACCGTCAGTCCCGGAAAATGGGAAATCTTCACCCATGGCGGACGTCGCGCAACCGGCATTGATGCGGTCGATTTTGCCCGCACCGTGGTGGCAAAGGGCGCGGGGGAAATCCTGCTGACCTCAATGGATCGCGATGGCACGAAATCCGGTTTCAATCTGCCGCTGACCCGCGCAATTTCCGATGCGGTCAATGTGCCGGTGATTGCCTCTGGCGGCGTCGGCACTCTCGATCACCTGGTCGAAGGCGTCACCAAGGGCGGTGCCAGCGCTGTGCTGGCCGCGTCAATCTTTCACTTTGGCGAATTTTCCATCCAGCAGGCGAAACAACACATGGCCGCCGCCGGTATCCCCATGAGGCTGACATGAGCATCCTGCACGATCTAGAAACCACCATCCAGGCGCGAAAATCCGCAGACCCCGACAGCAGCTGGACGGCCAAGCTGCTCGCCAAGGGACCGGAAAAATGCGCTGAAAAATTTGGCGAAGAGGCCATCGAGGCCCTGATCGAGGCCGTCAAGGGCGACACCGACAAGCTGGCCAGCGAAGGTGCGGATGTGCTCTACCACTTCCTGGTGATGCTGGCCGCGCGGAATGTCACCCTGGATACGGTCCTGGAGGAGCTGGCCAAACGCCAGAACATCAGCGGCCTGGCCGAAAAAGCTGCCCGCCCCCAGACCTAAGGCCCGCCATTTCCAGCCCCCTTGCAGCCATAGGGCTGGGTCAAGGGCCGCCCCTGGGCGCTCGCACCCTGGCGCGGTTCACCCTTGAGGCAGCAGCTTTCACAAACTCGGACCGGCGCTCTGAGGGGCAGATCGGCCCCTCAGACGCTTCTCAGCCGCTTTTTCCTGCCTTGCCGGGCCGCAGGCCCGGCTGGGCCCAACGGGAGGCAGGCATCCGTGATGCCAGCCCGACGGGCGGGAGCCACCGCCGCGGCTGGATGTTACAGTTTTGAGGAAATGATCCCGGTGGCAAAGCCACCCATGCGCAGTTCGCCAAAGAGGCGCTGATATTCGATCTTGGGACAGCGGTTTTGCACCACATCGACGCCACGTGCCTCAGCCATGGCAGCGGCAGCGGCATGCTCCACCCCGATCTGCATCCAGATGCACTTCAACGCCGGAAAATGCTCAAGCGCTTCTTCGACAATGGGCGGCACCGCCTCAGAGCGGCGAAAGATATCAACCATATCCACCGGATCCACAATCGCCGAAAGGCTGGGCTGCACCAGTTCACCAAACAGACGCTTGCCAGCATGGGCAGGATTGACCGGGATCACCCGATATCCTTTCAGGCCAAGATAGCGCGCCACATAATAGCTGGGGCGCACCGGGTTCATCGATACCCCAACCACCGCAATGGTGTGGCTGCGCTGCAGAATCGCTTTCAAATGGCTGTCGGTATATTCTGTCATCCCACAGACCTAGCGTACCCGTAGCGCAGCGCCTAGGCCCGGGACCGACACGCAAGACAAAAAAACGCCCGGATCGCAGAGATCCAGGCGCAAGGTATGGAACGAGGGACATTAAAAAGATCTACGGAGGTTCCACCCCGCAGTCCCAATAGATGTAGTATGGCAACAGTAAAAAAAAAGATGTCGTCGGATCTTTTTTTAGTTTTGGCTCAAATCCGCCTTAGTCGCGCAGCACCATCGGCCAATTCGCCTGTGCCGCCACCAACAGCTGCGGGGCCGCCTCCAGCCAGATGTCGCGCACCGACGGATTGTTCAACAGATAAAGCCGCCCATTGCGCATCAAGGACATATGCGGATCGCCTATCGCCAGGTGGCCCTGCGACATGGCATAGGCGCAATAGCCACCAAAAACAGGCGCATAAGCCCTTGGGTTGGCCTCAAACCTAGCCTGATTCTGCGATGTCGCAAAGCGCCATACAACGCCTTTCCACATCAGGGCAAAGTCCTGCAGCCCGGCGATGGTGCCTCTTTCCTCGACCAGGGCCACAACATCATACCCCCCGAGTGCAAGACCATCGCGGCTAGAAAAAATCGGCGAATCCGCCCGCAACGGGAGCGGAGCAGTCAGTACAAAAACGACCAGGGCCGCAAATATCTGGCGAAACACCAAGAGAGCCTCCAAAGGCAGAACGTGGAACGGCTTGAACCTGCCTCAGAACCGTGGCTTTGCAAAGCCCGGTTACACAGATGTGATCACGCGCTAGGTCCGACGGCAGATGGGCCATGCGCCTGGATCCGCCAGGCGTTCAGTCGAAAATATCTTCCACAAGATCCACCGCCTCGGAGAGCAGTTTTTCAAACAGGCCCTTGCGCTTTTTGACCGGCTTTCCCCTGCGCGGCACGGGCGGCGCATATTTGGCCTGCTGGACTTTCTTCTTGGTGCTTTTCTTTGCCTTGCTTTTCTTCTGCGGCTTGCTTCGACCGGGGGGGAGGCCAGCGCCTGCCGCTGGTGCCGAAACAGCGGGCAATCTTGTCGCGCTTGGCAGGCTGGCGCCTTTGCCGGGGGTCAGGGGGCGCGCTTTCTGGGCGGCCAGAGGCGCGCCGCAGGTGCTGCAGATCAGCGCAGACATCCCGGATCGCTGCGCGGCGGCAACCGGCAAAAAGGCCGACTGCACGCCGCAATAACAACAGCTTAATATCTTGCCGCCATGGCTACCGCATTGTGACATTGTCTGGCCGTCCCTTCCCCTAAATGCTGGCGGCTTCTCAGGACCGCTCTAGGGATGCATATAGGGCAATTGCCGCCGCATTTGAGACGTTGAGCGAGCCAAATCCGCCCGCTGCGTCGATTTTGACCAGATGATCTACGGTTTCCTTGGTCTTTTGCCGCAGGCCGGGACCTTCCGCCCCCAGAACCAAGGCAACCGGCAGATCCTTGCGCCCTTCCAGGCAGCTCTCGATCGTCTGCTCTGCCTCGCCGTCCAGACCCAGTACCACATAGCCCATGTTCTGCAGCTCTGTGATGGTATCGGCAAGGTTGCGCATCCGCAGATAGGGCTGGCGCTCCAACGCGCCAGATGCGGTTTTGGCCAGCGCGCCGGTTTCCGGGGCTGAATGGTGCCGGGTGCCAATCACCGCACTGGCGCCAAAGACCTCGGCGGAACGCAGGATGGCGCCGACATTATGCGGGTCGGTCACCCGGTCGAGCAAAATCACCCGCGGCAGTTCGGCACCGATGCAGTTTTCCGACAGCGAGCCCCAGTTCAGCGGCTTCACCTCCAGTGCAGCCCCCTGATGCACCGAGTTCGGATCCAGCGGTGCGTTGAATTTGCGCGGCTCAACCAGTTCCGGCTCGATCCCCGACTCGGCGATGGCCTCTTCCAGCTTGTTCTGGGCATTCAAGGTCACGATCAGACGCAGTTTTTCCCGCTTTGGGTTCAGCAAGGCATCGCGCACCGCGTGCAACCCAAAGAGCCAGACAGTCTCTTCTCCGCCGGCCTTCTTGTTCTGCTCCTTTTCAATCACCCACTGGGGCTTTTTGGTGGGTTTCTTGGACATAGATCTCTCCGGCAAAAGGAATTTCAGGTCAGGGCAAAAAAACTTGTGATTTTCGGTTGACGCCCCTCGGTGGCGCTAGTAATCACGCCTTCACGTTAGGTGCAACACTCACCTGACAGTGGGCGACAGGCCGCAAGGTGTGGCAGGGGACTGTAACTCCCTCGCGGAGACGCACGCCTGGTTCGATTCCAGGGTCGCCCACCATTTCCTCCCGAACTGTGGATGGAAATGGCGAGACATTCAACGCAGGTGATCTGAAAAATGCTCTCACTGATCTGGGCGGCAGAAAATCGCGTTCCGTCGATCTGCCCCGATCTGCGTTCTCTGACTCTCATCCATCTTGGACGCCTGCCCGACCAGTAGGTCAGACAGGCCAATAGCCTAGGCAGGCCACATCAGCAGGAAAACCAAGTCACCAGGAAAAAACAGAAAACAGGCCCGGTGAGCGCCCTGCCCCGATCATGCCGCGTCTTTTGCCAGTGCGGCCTCAACCCAGGCCACCAGCCCGTCCAGATCGGCGGCGCCCTGCACTGCCATACCATCCGAGAAGGCCTTGAAGGCCTCTACATTCATCCGGTTCACCCCCGACACCACCACCAGCCCCTGCGACAGAGCTTCGGCGATCACCGGGCGCATACCGCGGCCATCGGCTTCGTGCTTGCCAAATTTATTGACGATCAGAACCTCTGGGCGGGGCTCTGCGTGCAGGCTGCTGGTCACCTGTCCTACCGCCTGTTCCAGCGCCTCTGGGTTCAGACGGCACCCACGAGCACCAGCGCCCAGGGATTGCGAAATGCGAATGGTCTCGCCGTCGGGCAACACCCGCACATCCATGTCGCACAGGGTGTCATCGCTACATTCGGTATTGGTTTGCACAATGCCCGCCAGCGCAATGCCTTTGGCGTCCAGCGCCTCGGCCAGGCTGCTCAGCAGCCGGTCGGTGCCGCCACGGGTTTCGGTCATGACATAGGCCAGATGCATCAAAAGCCCTCTCATCAGTGATTTGGAAGTATGCCTCAAGTGCTACCCGCAATTCCCCCCCGATACCAGAGGCGGAATTGCCGCGCCGCCCGGCACGAATGCGGCGGCGGCGCGGGTATGCTGGCAGCCGGAGGCTAGAGCCCCAGCGCCTTTTTGCGCTCTTCGGCAAAGCCCTGAACAATCCGGTCGGCAATCAGCGCCAGGATCGCCATGGCCGCCCCGGCAGAAATGCCCAGCCCGACATCCGCCTGCCCCAGCGCCAGATAGATCGACTGGCCCAGGCCGGTGGTGCCGATCAGCGCCGCAATCACCAGCATGGCAAAGGCATAGAGAATGGTTTGGTTCAGCCCCAGCAGGATCGTGGGCGCCGCATAGGGCGCACGCACATCGCGCATCATCTGCCAGCGCGTCGCGCCGGATGCCGTCGCAGCCTCGATCATCTCATCCGGGGTGGCGATAAGCCCCTGCCGTGTGTAACGGATCATCGGCACGATGGCATAGGCGATGATCGCCAGAAAGGCCGAGAACTCGCCAATCTGAAACACCATCAGCACCGGGATAAGAAAGACAAACAGCGGGATGGTCTGCAGCATGTCGCAGATTGGTCGCACCAGCCGCCAGACCATGGGGGAAACGGCGCAAAGCACGCCGATACCGCCACCCAGCACCGCACAGGCAAAGACCGCAGCCCCCGACAGGTAGAGCGAGAGCAAGGCGCGGTCCCACAGGCCCGAAACCAGGATGGTCGACAGCAGCACCACCGAGAGCAGCGCCAGACGATAGCCCCCTGCCACCCAAGACAGGGCACCAACACCGATCAACACAAAGGGCCAGGGCAGTTGGGACACGCCGGTCTCCAGAATGCCCGCAGCGATCAAGACCACCAACCCCAGGGTAGGCTGCCCACGCAGCGCCAGCCCCAAGGCCACAACTGCCGCCACCGCATAAAAGCCAAGGCTCATCCCCGAGGTCCACTGAAACCCCCAGGTGAAGGGCAGGATCGCCTGATCCAGGCCAATGCGCAGCGGCAACAGCACATAGAACATCACGCCATTCTTGAAGTTGGTCAGCAATTCTGCATTGGCACGGGTGAAATCGGTCAGCCAACTGTCCAGCCCATTCGCCAGCGGATCCAGCAGCCGATAGCTGTCCGGGTGGCCAAGCGAGCGCCAGAAGACCAGGCTAACAACCAGCCCCAGCAGCAGGATCGCCAGCGAAATACGCCCATCCCAAAGCCGACGACGTTCCTGCGCCAGGGTGGCACTCATCCGGTCGATCAGGATGGCAAAGATCACAATGACCGACCCTGCCAACATCGCCGGGCCAAACTGCGCCTTGCGCATGGTCAGCAGCACTTCCCAGCCGATGTCATTGAACCCGCCAATGACGGCCGCGATGATCACCATCGACAGGGCCGCCATCAGACATTGATTGACCCCCACCATGATCTGCACCTTGGCCGCCGGGATCTCTACCTGGAACAACTGCTGCATCCGGGTGCCCCCGGACATTACCGCTGCTTCCTTCACTTCTGGCTCAACCCGTTGCAGCCCAAGCAGAACATTGCGCGCCATAGGCGGTGCCGCATAGATCGCCGAGGCAATGAGCCCAACAACAGGGCCAAAGCCAAAGAGCACCAGCAAAGGCGTCAGATAGGCAAAGGTCGGCACCGTCTGCATCACATCCAGCAACGCCTGTACCGGCGCGCGAAAGCGCGGGAATTCATTGGCAAAGATGCCAATCATTGCCCCCGCCAGCAGCGCCAGCGGCACCGAAACCGCAACCAGCGCCAGGGTGTTCATCCCCTGCTGCCAATAGCCGGACGCCAGCACCAGCCCCAGCCCGATCGCCGCCATGGCCGCCATCTTGACTCCGCCCAACCGCCAGCCAAGCGCCACGGTGGCGGCAATCAGCAAGGGCCAGGGCAGCACAGCCAGAACGGTATTCGCCGCCGTCATCGGATAGGCCATCAGGGTCGAAAACACCCGCGCGGCAGGTTTGAGGTAGTCGAGCCCGCCTTTGACCGCGCCGCCGACAGCATCACTGGTCGGCAGCACCCAGTCGTTTGGATAGCTGCTCAGCCAGGGCCAAAGCCCCTCGAACAGCAGACAGAACGCCCCGACGACACCCGCGATCAGCGCCGCCAGGGCACCTTTGCCAAGCCCGCGGGCCGCAAGCGCATTAGACATGATCTGTTTCCACCTGTAGGGCAGCTGCCAGATCAGCCGGATTGATAACCCCAACCAATGTGCCATCGCTGTCGCGCACCGGCACAGGATCATAGAGATCCATACAGCGCGCCAGCGCCGCATCCAGCGTCATGTCGCGGCGCAGCCCCGGATCATCGACACCATAGCTGTTGCCTTCCGGGCTTTGCATGACAGAGGCCACATTGGCATGACGCCCCTTGGCGACATCCTTGGAAAACTCACGCACGTAGTCGTCCACCGGATTCAGCACGATATCGGCGGGCGTGCCGATCTGCACGATCTTGCCATCGCGCATGATGGCAATACGATCTGCCAGTTTCAGCGCCTCGTTGATATCATGGGTGATAAAGACGATGGTGGTCTTCAGCTTGGCCTGGATATCAAGAAATTCATCCTGCAACTGGCGGCGGATCAGCGGATCCAGCGCCGAAAAGGGTTCATCGAGAAACCAGACCGAACAATCGGTTACCAAGGATCGGGCGATGCCAACCCGCTGACGCTGCCCGCCCGACAATTCCCGCGGATAGCGATCTTCGCGCCCTGCCAGCCCCACCAGTTCGATGACCTCCTGCGCCTTGGCCCGCCGCGCCTTGCGCTTGATGCCCTGCACCCGCAGCGGATAGGCCACATTGTCGGCCACCGTCATATGGGGAAACAGACCAAAATGCTGAAACACCATGCCCAGCGTCTTGCGCCGCAGCGCGATCAGCCGGGCCTTGCTGGCCGAGACGATGTCTTCGCCCTCGATGCGGATTTCCCCACCCGAGGCCGGCAGCAACTGCGAGATGCAGCGGATCAGGGTCGACTTCCCGGAACCGGACAGGCCCATGATCACGAAAAGCTCGCCTTCCTTGACATCGAAATTGGCGTCCTGCACCGCAGGAACCAGCCCCTTGGCACGCAGCGCCTGCGACACCGCATCGGCGCTTTTATGTTGTGACAGCGCCTGTTTCAGGGCGCTGTCAGCATTGTCGCCAAAGACCTGCCAGAGATTCCGGCAGGAAATGGCGGGGGTTTCAGACCCGGTCACGGCAGTTGCCTCGCTCACTTGGTCGCGGCGTCGACGATGGGGCGCCAGCTGTCTTCATTGGCAGCCATCCAGGCCGCAACAACCTCTGTGACCTCGCCGCCATCGACATCAATCGCGCCCATCATGGGTTGCTGATCTTCCACTGCAAGGGTGTAGTTCGACAGGATTTCAAAGGCCGCAGGCCATGTTTCAGCCGTGCCGGACCAGGCGGCCTTGAAGATGCGAGACGGTGCAAAATCACAGTCATTCACCGCATCCGGGTTTGGCCCCCAGGCCGGGTCGGTAAAGCAGGCCTCTTCGCCCACCGGCAGGTCGACAAATTTCACATCATAGGCAGACATCGCCCAATGCGGCTGCCAAAAGGTAATCAGCAGCGGCGATTTGCGCTCGGTCGAGGCGCGCAGCTCGGCAATCAAAGCCCCCTCGGATCCCGCAGGCACCGCCTTGAACGGCAGCGCCAGGCCGGTCATGCGATCAGCACCAGGGGTGCCCCAATCGGCAGGGTAATCCACCAGACGACCCACTGGCAGAGTTTCCGCCGAAGCAAACAGCGGCGCGCAGTCTTTCAGCGCCTCCCAGGCAGGCAGACCGGGGCAGAGTTCCGCCACATGGGCCGGATAGGCAATGCCTTCCTTGGCCGCCAGCTCCAGATCGCCCAGTTCGACGATGGTGCCCTCGGTGATTTTTTCGGCATATTGGTCCGACACATTGGAAGACCAGATTTCCATTGTGGCGTGGATTTCACCATCGGCGATGGCCTGGAACTGGTTCATCATGCCCGCAGTGACATATTCCACCTGATAGCCCGCCGCCTTGAGCATTTCACCCGCAATATGGGTCGAAACATGTTGGCCGGTCCATTCATTGATTGCCAGTTTGATCGGCTTGTCGACCGCGCCCAATTCAGCCGCCTGCCCCATGCCAGCGGCCAATGATGCCGCGCTCAAAACACATGCAAATGTCGTCGTTTTCATTGTTGATTTCCCTGTTTTTGCCCGCCAATCGCTAGGATAGGCCGGGCGCAGTTTGATGGAACCCAGCGGTTCACACGCCCCAAGGATTTCGTTGACACCACCACGGTGCCGCGTGACCTCGGGGGGCGGCCCTCGGCATTGCACCAAGTGTGACCGGGCCTGCCACAAGTGTTTGAACGGTTTGCGACGCTTTGTCGAGGTTTTACGGCGGACTTCGCAGGTTTTTTTGATTGTTCATTCAATTTCTTGAACGAAGGAACAATCCAACCCTGCCCATTCGCCGGGCAAGCCGCCTTAGCACCACCGCGCCAAGGCAAGCGCCGACTCGATTCTTGGCCTGCTGCAGCCAACCTATGGGCCAATCCCCCTCGCCACAACAGGACAGCGACAAGGGGGGAAAGGGCGTTGCCCCAGGCGCGACGCTACAGGTCTTGCGCCAGCCGCAGCATGCCTGCGGTGATCTTGCTCAGCTGGGCGGGCGTCGTGATGAAGGGGGGCATGGTGTAGATATTCTTGCCAAAGGGGCGCAGAAACACCCCCATTTCAGGTGCCAGCGCATGGGCAGCATCCGCCGAAACAGGCTGCTGCATTTCGATCACGCCAATCGCCCCCAGCACCCGCACATCGCGGACCTTGGACAATGCACGGGCGGGTGCCAGCTCTTGCTGTAGCTGATCAGAAATCGCCGCGACCCGGCCGCGCCAGTCCTGCCCTGTCAGCACATTCAGCGCCGCCAGGGCCGCCGCGCAGGCCAGGGGGTTGGCCATATAGGTTGGCCCATGCATAAAGATACCCGGATTGCCGCCCCCAATGCCCAGCGCCACCCGGTCATTGGTCAGGGTGCAGGCGAAAGAGATATGGCCACCGGTCAACCCCTTACCCAGACAGATGATATCCGGCTCCACCGCGCAGAAATCAGTCGCGAACAGTTCTCCGGTGCGGGCAAATCCGGTGGCGATCTCGTCAAAGATCAGCAAGATCCCCAGCTCATCACAAAGCGCACGCGCCTGGTTCAGATATTCGGGATGATAGAAATACATACCGCCGGTGCCCTGCACCACGGGTTCCAGAATAAAGCCCGCAATCTTCTCCGCCCCGGCCTCTAGCAGCGCCCGCAGCGCGCCGATACCATTCAGTGCCGGATCCTCGATCCAGTCTTCGCCCAGCCGGATGGGCGGTCGCGGGGTGAAATGCTGCACGCTCAGCGCCCCCTGAAACAGGTGGTGCATACCGGTGTCCGGGTCGCAAACGCTCATCGCTTTCCAGGTGTCGCCGTGATAGCCGGACCGCACGGTGGCGAACTGGCTGCGCCCGGCGAATCCCATGGCGTGCTGGTATTGCACCGCCATCTTCATCGCCACCTCTACCGAGACAGAGCCGCTGTCGCAGTAAAAGATCCGCGTCAGGCTGGCCGGGGTGATTGCCAACAGTTTACGCCCCAGATCAATCGCCGGATCATGGGTCAGCCCGCCAAACATCACATGCGGCAGCCGATCCAGCTGATCATGAATAGCCCCGGTGATCGCCGGATGGCGGTGACCATGCATCATGCACCACCAGGACGACATGGCATCGATCAGCCGGGTGCCATCCTCCAGCGTCAGATAGACACCTTCGCTTTCTTTCACCACAAAGGTCGGGCCGGGTTTGGCCACATTGGTATAGGGATGCCAGAGGTGCTGCTGGTCGAATTCCAGCTGCGTAAGATCAGTTCCCCCCATCACGGAACCTCCCGGATCAGATCAAGCTTGATATGGGTCGCAAAGGCCCTGGCCAGAGCGTCAGACCCGGCCGCACGACCCGGCCGGGCGGCAGCCTTCCCCAATCCGGGGATCATCGGCAGCCGCCCCAGATGCACCACCTTACCAAACAGGCAGATACTATCCTCGACCTCCCGTTCGGGCGCACCGATGAAGACCACCCCCAGAACCCGGCAACCCGCCGCCCGCAGCGCCTGCAGCGACAAGAGCGTATGGTTGATGGTGCCCAATTGGGTGCGCGCGCACAGGATCACCGGCGCCCCCCAGCGCGCAAAGAGATCCAGATAGAGCATCCGGCGATTGAGCGGCACCATCACCCCGCCAGCACCTTCGACCACCAATGGCCCATCGCAGGCAGGCAGGGAGAGCTGCGCCGGGTCGATCTCCACCCCTTCGGCCTCGGCCGCAAGATGCGGCGAGGCTGGCAACTGCAGGCGATACCCCTCTGCCAGGACCTCCTGCCCGGACAGGCGGGCGACGACCTCACTGTCGGTTGCCTCTTCCAGCCCCGCCTGCACCGGTTTCCAGTAGCGCGCCCCCAGCGCCTGCACCAGACCGGCGGAAAACACCGTCTTGCCAATGCCGGTATCGGTGCCGGTCACCACCAGGGCACTCATGCGCTGCGCACCTGGTCTAGCGCCGGATCTGGGGCCGGGTCAGCCTTGGATGCACCAGCGGGCGACAAATCTTGCAACACGGGCGCCAGCCGTTCGAACAGATCGGTGATCACCGGCTTGCTCAGACTTCCTGTGAGTGATATCCGCAACCGCGCCGTGCCCGCAGGCACCGTGGGCGGGCGAATGCCGCGGATGTCAAACCCCTGATCCTGAAGACCTTTGGCCACCTGCATACAAAGTTCATCCTGCCCCAGGATCACCGGCAGGATCTGACTTTCAAACCCCACCAGCCCGCAAAGCCGCGCCGCCTCGGCCTGGGCGTGTTCGATACGTTCCCAGGCCCGGTCGCGCCGCGCCGGGTTCCCTGCCAGATCCACCAGCGCCGCCCGCACCAGCGCCGCATTCAGCGGTGAAGGCGCGGTGGCAAAGATGAAGCCACGTCCGCGGTTGATCAGAAATTCGATCAACACCTGCGCACCACAGATCAAAGCCCCCGACACCCCCAGCGCCTTGCCGCAGGTATGCAGGGTCAACACCCGGGGCAAATGGGCGATGTCATGTGCCAGCCCGCGCCCCAGATCGCCAAACAGCCCGGTGGCATGGGCCTCGTCCACCACCAGCATCGCCGCCTCAGCCTCAGCCAGCTTGGCAAAGGCCGCAAGGGGGGCCCGCGTGCCCTCCATCGAATAGACCGCCTCGATGGCGATCCAGATCTGACCACTGCCGCCACCCGCGCGCCATTTGGCAATATGACGGCTGGCATCCGCCACATCGTTATGGGCAAATTTGCAGATTTCAGCCCGCCCCAGGCGCATGCCGTCATGGGTGCTGGCATGGATCAGCGCATCATAGAGCACCAGATCGCCACGCTGCGGCAGGGTCGAGAAAATCGCCTGATTGGCGTTAAAGCCCCCGCCCATGAACAGCGCCGCCTCACTGCCAAAAAAGGCAGCGGCCTCGGCCTCCAGCAGGCAATGTTCGCTGTCATTGCCCCGCAACAGACGCGACCCGCCTGCCCCAACCGATACCCCCCTATCCAGGGCGGCATGGGCGGCGGCCTTCAGCGTCGCAGACTGCGCCAGGCCGATATAGTCATTAGAGGAAAAATCATGCCCCGCCCGTGGCATCAGCTGACGATAGCGGCCGCGCTGGCGCAAATTCTGCAGGTCTGCCGCATGACGGGGAAACAGCGGCGGCGTCTCTGCGGTCATGCCAGCGGTCATATCGGCGCTCATACCTGGCTTCCATCGCAGCCCACGCCCATGGCGGTGATGCCAAGGCGGTCGAACAGGATCTGATCCTTGTCCTCTTCGGGATTGTCCGCCGTCAACAGCGTGTCGCCGACAAAGATCGAATTGGCCCCGGCAAAAAAGCACATCGCCTGCAGCTCATCCGACATATCGGTGCGCCCGGCCGAAAGCCGCACATGGGATTTCGGCATCAGGATCCGCGCCAGCGCGATGGTGCGGACAAATTCAATCGGGTCCAGCTTGGGCACATCCGCCAGCGGCGTATCCGGCATGGGGATCAGCATGTTGACCGGCACCGAATCCGGGTGCTCCTGCAGGGTGGCCAGCGCCAGCAGCATGTCGATGCGGTCCATCTGCTGTTCACCCATGCCAACAATGCCACCGGCGCAGACCTTCATCCCCGCCTCGCGCACCCGGTTCAGGGTGTCGATCCGGTCGGCAAAGGTGCGGGTGGTGATGATTTCGGAATAGTAGCGTTCCGAGGTGTCGATATTGTGGTTGTAATAATCCAGCCCGGCGTCGCGCAGGCGAAAGACCTGGCTGTCATCCAGCATGCCCAGGGTCATGCAGGTCTCCATCCCCAGATCCTTGACGCCTTCGATCATCGCCTCAAGTGCGGCCATGTCGCGATCCTTGGGCGAGCGCCAGGCCGCCCCCATGCAGTAGCGCGTCGCGCCCCCTGCCTTGGCCTTCCTGGCCTCGGCGATCACCCGCTCCACCTCGATCAGCTTGCTGGCCGAAAGCTTGGCACCGTTGCGGGCCGACTGCGAGCAATAGGCGCAATCTTCGGCGCAGCCACCGGTCTTGATGCTCAGCAGTTTGGATTTCTGCACCTGATTGGGATCATAGTGCAGACGGTGCACCGACTGGGCCTCATACAACAGATCCATGAAGGGTTTGTTGTAGATTTCTTCCGCCTCTGCGCGGGTCCAGTTGGTTCGAATTGGGGCGGCGTCCAGCATGGGCTCTCCTGAAGATCGGGTGTTGCGGTCTTGGGCCAGATGGCTTTCGTTTTTATAGATAATTATACAGCCAGCACAAAGGATTTATGCCGCAACGCGGAATTAATCCGCAGAATACCCATCAAGATATTGAATTATAATATTATATTTTATCTATCAAAATACCAGTTGACGGCAACCCATCGCCTCCCCTAGGTCTTAACCCACGCAGGGGAGTCCCACCAAGGGGACTGAGAGGCTGACAGGACAGAGCAATCTGCCCGGTGACGCGACCCTTAGAACCTGACCCAGTTGACACTGGCGTAGGAAGCTAGGACGCGCCGCGACAGGGACTGTACCCCCTTTGGCTGTGCGCCCGAACCGGGAGGGCCGTACACCCTCTCCGAGCCTCCCAGCCAAGCCTCATCTGGTGACTTTTTTGAGTATTGGCTCGAGGAGCACCAAAATGAACGTAAGCCCGCCAAAGATCACCCCAGAGGTAACCACCGGTGCCCTGCCCGCATCGCGCAAGATCTATGTGCCCGGTGAAATCCACCCCGACATTCGCGTGCCCATGCGCGAAATTGCCACCCACCCCACCGCTGGCGAAGCACCGCTGCCGGTCTATGACAGCTCTGGCCCCTATACCGATCCGGACCAGCAGACCGATATCCGCCAGGGGCTGGCCCAGCTGCGCCGCGATTGGATCCTGGCCCGCGGGGACGTCGAAGAATACCAGGGCCGCGAAATCACCTCGGCCGACAACGGTTTTGTATCTGGCGAACGGCTGACGCCGGAATTCCCGGTGAAACCTGCGCCGCTGCGCGCCAAGGACGGCAAGGCGGTGACCCAGCTGGCCTATGCCCGCGCCGGGATCATCACGCCGGAAATGGAATTCATCGCCATCCGCGAAAACCAGCTGCGCGAGACATCGCCCTGCCACCGCGACGGCCACGACTGGGGCGCCAATATCCCCGATTACGTGACGCCGGAATTTGTCCGCCAGGAGGTTGCCGAAGGCCGCGCCATCATCCCCGCCAATATCAACCACCCCGAAATCGAGCCAATGATCATTGGCCGCAACTTTCTGGTCAAGATCAACGCCAATATGGGCACCTCTGCCGTCACCTCCTCGATGGAGGAAGAGGTGGACAAGCTGGTCTGGTCGATCCGCTGGGGCGCTGACACGGTGATGGATCTGTCCACGGGCCGCAACATCCACAACACCCGCGAATGGATCCTGCGCAACTCCCCCGTGCCGATTGGCACCGTGCCGATGTATCAGGCGCTGGAAAAGGTGAACGGCATTGCCGAGGATCTCACCTGGGAGGTGTTCCGCGACACCCTGATCGAACAGGCCGAACAGGGCGTTGATTACTTCACCATCCATGCCGGCGTGCGGCTGCATATGGTGCCGATGACCGTGGAACGCGTCACCGGGATCGTGTCGCGCGGCGGGTCGATCATGGCCAAATGGTGCCTGCACCACCACAAAGAGAGCTTCCTCTATGAACATTTTGAGGAGATCTGCGACATCTGCCGCAAATACGATGTCTCGTTCTCATTGGGCGATGGTCTGCGCCCCGGCTCGATCGCGGATGCCAATGACGCGGCGCAGTTTGCCGAACTGGAAACCCTGGGCGAGCTGACCAAGATCGCCTGGGCCAAGGATTGCCAGGTGATGATCGAAGGGCCGGGCCACGTCGCCATGCACAAGATCAAGGAAAACATGGACAAGCAGCTGGAGTGCTGCCACGAGGCGCCGTTTTACACGCTTGGCCCCCTCACCACCGATATCGCGCCGGGCTATGACCATATCACCTCGGGTATCGGCGCGGCGATGATTGGCTGGTTTGGCTGCGCCATGCTGTGTTATGTGACGCCCAAGGAACACCTTGGCCTGCCGGACCGTGACGATGTGAAGGTCGGCGTGATCACCTACAAGATCGCCGCCCATGCCGCCGATCTGGCCAAGGGCATGCCCGGTGCCCAGCGTCGCGATGATGCGCTGTCGCGCGCCCGGTTTGAATTCCGCTGGGAGGATCAGTTCAACCTCTCGCTGGACCCCGATACTGCCCGCGACTTCCACGATCAGACCCTGCCGAAAGAGGCGCATAAGGTGGCGCATTTCTGTTCCATGTGCGGGCCGAAATTCTGCTCGATGCGGATCAGCCATGACATCCGCGCCGAGGCCCAGAAGGAAGGCATGGAGGCCATGGCCGCCAAATTCCGTCAGGGCGGTGAACTCTATGTGCCCGCAGCCGATACAAAGGCGGAACCGGCAGAATGATCACCATTGCCGGTGCCGGTGTCGCCGGGCTTGCCAGCGCCTATGAGCTGGCAAGCCGCGGCGCAGAGGTGACGCTATACGAGACCGGGGCGGATCCTGCGGACAATCCCTGTTCCTGGTATGCCGGCGGCATGCTGGCCCCCTGGTGCGAAGGCGAAAGCGCCGCGCCAGAGGTGGTCCGCCTTGGCATCGGCGCCAAGGCCTGGTGGCGCCAGTTCACCAAGGTCGAGGACCGTGGCACCCTGGTGCTGACCCCGCCCCGCGACCGGGCAGAGCTGACCCGCTTTGCCCGCCGCACCACCAATCATCGCCTGATCGAAGCGGCAGAGCTGGCCCAACTAGAACCCGCGCTGGCCGGGCGCTTTGCCCAGGCGCTGTTCTTTGAAGACGAAGCCCATCTTGACCCGCGCCAGGCCCTCATCGACCTGAGCAAGGCAGTGCAGGCGCTAGGGGTCGAAATCCGCTATGGCACCCCGGCGCCCGCCCATGTGGATGTGGATTGTCGCGGCATGGCGGCCCCCTTGCCGGGGCTGCGTCCGGTGCGCGGCGAGATGGCGCTGATCGAGGCCCCCGAGGTCGAGATCACCCGCACCCTACGCCTGCTACACCCGCGCATCCCCGTCTATCTGGTGCCCCGCGGCAAGGGCATCTACATGATCGGCGCCACCATGATCGAGAGCAGTTCCTGGCGACAGATCACCCTGCGCTCTCTGCTAGAGCTGCTGGGGGCCTGTTTTGCCCTGCATCCCGCCCTGGGAGAGGCCAGCGTGATCGAGACCGGCACCGGGCTGCGCCCCGCCTTTGCAGACAATATGCCCCGCCTGACCCAGCTGGGCCAAACCACCCATGTCAACGGGCTCTACCGCCACGGCTACCTTCTGGCCCCGGCCCTGGCGCAACAGCTGGCCGCCCAGTTCTTTCAGGAGACCGCAGATGCAAATCATCGTGAACGCACAAGCGCATGAGGTGCGCGCCCAGACCCTAGAGGCCGCGCTCTGCGAATTGGGCTTTACCAGCCCGGCGATTGCCACCGCCCTCAACGGGGTCTTTGTTTCGCGCGCGAAACGCAGTGATGTTTTGTTAACCAACGGTGACCGGCTGGAAGTGCTGGCCCCGATGCAGGGAGGCTGAAATGCAAGTCTACGGCACGGAAATCACCTCCCGGCTGCTGCTTGGCACCGCGCAATACCCCGCGCCCTCGGTGCTGGCAGAGGCGATAACATCCAGCGGCACAGAGATCATCACCCTCTCGCTGCGCCGGGAAACCGCCGATGGCGACGGTGCTGGGTTCTGGCAGGGGTTGCAACAGGCTGGCTGCCATATTCTGCCCAATACGGCCGGCTGTCATTCGGTGCAGGAGGCGGTGACCACCGCCCATATGGCGCGCGATCTGTTCAACACCGCCTGGATCAAGCTGGAGGTGATCGGCCATGCCGACACCTTGCAGCCGGATGTTTTTGGCCTGGTGGACGCGGCCCGGATTCTGGCTGAGGACGGCTTCCAGGTCTTTCCATACACCACGGATGATCTGGTGGTGGGGGAAAAGCTCTTGGAGGCGGGCTGCGAAGTGCTGATGCCCTGGGGCGCGCCGATCGGATCGGGTCAGGGGCTGCGCAACCCGGATGCGTTGCGGGCGATGCGGGCGCATTTCCCGAATGTTCCGCTGATCGTCGATGCCGGCATCGGCCGCCCCTCAGATGCGGCGCAGGCAATGGAGCTGGGCATGGATGCGGTATTGCTTAACACGGCGGTCGCCAAGGCAGGCGATCCGGCAACGATGGGCCGCGCGATGGCATTGGCGGTTGAGGCCGGCCGCCTTGGATATGTGGCAGACCTGATGCCACGCCGCGACATGGCGGTGCCCTCAACCCCGGTTCTGGGACTGGCAGAGCTGACATGAAAGAGCAAAAACCGATGCAACGTTTCTATCTGATCGTCGGCCATGTGGGCCGGTTGGAGCTTTTGGTGCCGCAGGGGGCCAAGCTGGTGCAGCTGCGGATCAAGGATGCGCCAGAGCCAGAGCTGCGCCGCCAGATCGCCCGCGCCCGCGATTTTTGCGCCGTGCATGATGCGCAGCTGGTGGTCAATGATCACTGGCAAATCGCGCTGGATCTCAACTGCAACTTTGTTCACCTCGGTCAGGAAGACATGGCCGAAGCTGATTTTGCCGCCCTGCGCCGCGCCGGGGTGCGCTATGGGCTGTCCACCCATGATGAGGCCGAGCTGGAGCGCGCCCTCTCGCAGGATCCTGCCTATGTGGCGCTGGGGCCGGTCTATCCGACGCTGCTGAAACAGATGAAATGGGCCCCACAGGGGCTGGATCGTGTCAGCCGCTGGAAAGCCCTGGCCGGGGCAACGCCGCTGGTGGCCATCGGTGGCCTGACACCTGATCGCCTGCCGGGGGTCTTTGCCGCCGGGGCTGACAGCGCCGCCGTGGTCACCGATATTCAACAGGCCGAAGACCCCGAAGCCCGCTGCCGCCAATGGGCCAAGGCCTGCGCCTGATGTCGCGCTATGCCCGCCAGATGATGCTGCCCGAAGTTGGCCCCCAGGGGCAGGCAATGCTGGCGCGCGCCCATATCCTGGTGGTTGGGGCCGGCGGGCTGGCGGCACCGGCGCTGCAATATCTGGCAGGCGCCGGCATCGGCCACATCACCCTGCTGGACCCCGACCAGGTAGAGCAAAGCAATCTGCACCGGCAGACCCTGTTCACCATGCAGGACATCGGCCGCCCCAAGGTGGCAGCGGCACGCGATCATCTGATGGCGCGCAACCCGGATCTGGCGCTGCAAGTGCAGGAAACCGCCCTGACAGCCGACACTGTTGACCGGCATCTGACAGAGGTCGATCTTGTCTTGGATGGCGCTGACAATTTTGCCACCTCCTATATTCTGTCCGATGCCTGCCTGCAGCGGGCGCTGCCGCTGATATCCGCCTCGGTGCTGGGGCAGCGCGGCTATGTCGGCGGCTTTTGCGCTGGCGCGCCCTCGCTGCGGGCGCTGTTCCCGGACCTGCCCGAGACCGCCGCCAGCTGCGCAAGCGGTGGTGTGATGGGGCCTGTGGTTGGCATGATTGGCGCGCTGCAGGCGCAGATGGCACTGAAGGTTCTGCTGCATCACGCCCCTTCGCCATTGGGGCAGCTGATGCAGATGGATATGGCCAATCTTAGCCTGGGCAGCTTTCGCTTTGACGGCGCCGACGAACCCGCCACCCCGCTGCGTTTTACCAGCCCGGCACTGATCGCCCCAGAGGCCCAGGTCATCGACCTGCGTCCCAAAACAGAGTCCCCGGACCTGATCACCGCCCAGGCCCGCCGCATCCTGCCCACAGAGATCGCGGCGGCTGATCTCTGCCCCAACCGCCCGATCGTCCTGTGCTGCCGTTCGGGGCTGCGCGCCTGGCGGGTCGCGCGTGATCTGCAGACGCGCGGCTTTGCACAGATCGAAATTATCGCTGCCGGAGCCATCGCATGAACCGCGTTCTTGTCATCGCCGGCACCGATAGCAGCGGTGGCGCCGGGTTGAGCCGCGACACGGCCATGGCCACCACCCTGGGCTGCGAGGTCGTGCCGGTGGTGACGGCCGTGACCGTGCAGACCAATCAGGCGCTGCAGGCCATCCACCCGGTGCCGCCGCAGATCATCTCGGCCCAGATCCGCGCCGCCTTTGACGACAAACGCACCGCGCCAAGGGCGGTGAAAATCGGCATGATTGGCAGTGCCGAGGCAGCGCGCCTCCTGGCAGACACCCTGCCCGAGGGCCTGCCCATTGTGCTGGATCCGGTGCTCAAGAGCAGCTCTGGCGGCACATTGATGTCGCTGGACAGCCTGACACCGCTGCTGCGCCGGGTCACGCTTCTGACCCCCAATCTGGAGGAAAGCGCCCGGCTGAGCGGGCTGACGCCAATGCCGCGAAATACTGAGAATCAATGCATTTCCACACAAGAACCACCGCAAGACGATCTGGTGCTTTTTCGGCGCCAAGCGCAGATCATACAGGCGAAAGGGGTTGCTGCGGTGCTGATCAAAGGGGGCCATGCCGACGGTGATTGCAGCGTTGACCACCTGTTCAGCCCCCAGGCCCCACAGGGCCATCGCGCCTATGCCGCGCCACGTCTGCCCCTGCAAAAGCGCGGCACCGGCTGTAGCCTGGCCACGGCGCTGGCCTGTTCCCTGGCCGCAGGCGCCAGCCTTGACCAGGCCTGCACAGAGGCCAAGGCCGCAGTCAGTGCCTGGCTGGCACAGTGAGGGGGGGGGGACCGGCAAAAGATGGGGCCGACAAGGACTGTGGGTTAGCCTGACAGACCTTGCCGGGTTTCCTGGCCAACCCGCAGCATGCTGAGGCTTTGCAGCAGCAGCGATTTGGAAATGGGCTTTTGCAGGAAATAATCCATACCAGCCGCCAGACAGGCGTCGCGATCTGTATCAAAGGCATTGGCGGTCAGGGCAACAATCTGCGGCTGCGCGATATCGAGCGCGCGAATTTCGCGGGTGGCGGCCAGGCCGTCCAGCTCTGGCATCGACATATCCATCAGGATAATATCCGGCAGAGATTGCTTGCACAGGGTCACCGCCTCGCGGCCATTGTGGGCCTCGGTAAGGTGGATCCCCACCCCTTCCAGATATTTGCACACCAGCAGGCGGTTGGTTTTGTTGTCCTCAGCCAAAAGCACCCGACAGCCCGCCAATATCGCAGTATCCAGCAGGGCGTCGACGGCAGAATTGCTTTTGGGGCCAATTGGCTTGTCAAAATTCACCGCAACCCGAAAGCGAGAGCCTTTTTCCTTTTGGCGGCACAGCTCTATGCCGCCGCCCATACGCTGCGCCAGAATGCTGGAAATCGTCAGCCCCAGCCCGGTGCCGCCAAAGGCGCGGGTGATGGCCGCATCCGCCTGTGAAAAGCGATCAAAGATATGTTCCGCCTGGCTGTCAGAGATGCCGATTCCGGTGTCGTCGACCGAGATGTGCAGCTGATAGGGATCCTCTTTCAGGCAGCCAACTTTTATGTCCACCCCGCCCTGTGCGGTGAATTTCACCGCATTGCCAACTAGGTTGACCAGAATTTGCCGCAGCCGCCCATCATCGCCATGCACCCGGTCCGGCAGATCATCGGCGAACTCAACCGAGACCCACAGCCCCTTTTCGCGGGCCTTGGGGCGCAGCAGGTTGACCGCCCCGGCCACACAGTGGCGCAGGTCGAAATCAACCGGGTTGATCGCCAGCTGGCCGGATTCAAGGCGTGACAGATCCAGGATATCATTGATGATCTTCAGCAGCGCATTAGAGGAATCCCTGATCGTATCAAGGTATTGCCGTTCCTGTGGGCCAAGGTCCGAATTTGCCATCAAATCCGCCATACCCAAAACACCATTCATCGGCGTACGGATTTCGTGGCTCATATTGGCCAGGAATTCCGATTTGGCACGATCAGCCCGTTCGGCAGCGATTTTGGCGTCATTCAGTTCATTGTTGCGTTGCAACAGGGCTGAATTCGCCTCGATCAGCTTTTCACGCAGATGCACATCGCTGGTTACATCCATATTGACGCCGATCATGCGCAGCCATCCATCCCCATCCACATAGGCGGTGCCCATGGCGCGAATGTGCTTTTCCTCATTCGTGGGCAGCAAGATGCGGAATTCCGATGCGTAGCTGCCCCCCGCATGTGACGAATCCCTATGCTCTTGCACGGCCCGTTTGTGATCATCGGGATGCAGATGGGCTTCCCAGGTACCAAAGTGGACAGGATCATCAGCACCAAGACCATACATCTTGCGCAGGTTCGCATCCCAGATCACCACGCCTGTCTTGGTGTTCACCTCCCAAATGCCGATCTGCGATATCTCCACCGCGACCTCCAACCTCCGAGAGATGGTTTCCAATTCATGCTCGCGGCCGCGCAGAGTGCTAATGATGGCGCGCCGCGCAGCAGACAACCGCCCGGCGGTGTATATCGGAACCAGTATCAGGGTTCCCGCCACAAACAGGACTGCCCGCCAGGGCCAGGGATTGCCTTGCTGTGCTTCCCAACCGCCCTTTGGCCGCGCCGCGATCTGCCAGGACCCGCCGGGTAAAAAGACATCCACCCGCACCGGCCTGTCCGTCACGATATCGGGATCTCCGTAAAACTGCTCCCCCTTGGCCCCCATGCCATCGCGCCCAATAAGGGCCACCTCGATCCCGAGGTCCTCTGACTCCAGACCATGCCTGGCAAAAAAGGGTTCCGTTTTGATCACAGAGGACACGATCCCCCAGAAGTACCGCCCCTCACCCGTGCCAGCAAAAACCGGAAAGCGCCCAAGCAGCGCATTGCCGCCCTGCACCAGCGGGACGGGGCCGGTCAAGATCAGCTCTTCCGTGTCACGCACCCGCATGACAACCGCCCGCTGGCTTTCGGTATGGTTGTAATCCAGACCAAGCGCTTCCTCATTGCCCGCAAGCGGGTAGATCATTGACACCACCATATCAGGGGCAGCAGCAATATGGCTGATACTGGTATTGGCGCCAATCACCCGCTCGGACAGCTCAGAAAACCTCTCCTGGTTCATATCTGGTTCAGCCGAAAGCACCGCAACCAGGCCGCGCGCCACCTGAATATCGCTGTTCAAGGCGCCTTCGAAATTTGATTTGATTCGATTTGCCTCGCGCCGCACCTCGGCGCGCAAAGCCCGGTCATGAACTTCAGCGTTCTTTTGCTCGGAATAATATCCGCCAGCCAAGATTACCAAAAATGCAATGACAATAAGAGTGTAAGTGGCCCTTACCAGCCCCCAAACGGGTTTTTCAGAAGGTTCTACCACAGAGTCATACCACCACACCCAAAAGCGTATCTATGAATTCCTAGGGAAAAAACGTTAATTATTTCCCCTATTTTTACAAATCCGCATACAGCAAACAATACCGCAACCTAGCAAAGCTGCATTTAGACAAACAAGTCCTTGTGCGTAATACGAGAGTCTCGCCGCTGCAAATAGCCCTGAATTTCGGCAGGGTCAAAGCCAACTTAATGGCGGGGTCAAGGGATAGGGCAGCAGCGACAGGCGGGCGGGCCTCTGCGGCCTGTATTGCCCTCCGGGCCATGGGGCAGCATTGGTGGACATCCGGCGGCGAGGCAAAATCCGTTGCCGTCCTGCAGCACCGTCATGGCCAACGGCGGCACCTGGACCGATATGCCAGTGGTCAGCGGCGGTGGCGATGCGGCCATGACGGCGCTGCGGTGCAACTGAAAGGCCCCGGCACTCAGGAATGGTACGAAGAAGGCCTGCTGGCCGATATTTCTTCCGTCGCCGACGGCTCTGGCTGCGGGCAAGGGTTTTCTCTGTGCTTCAGCACCGGGAGAGAGGTTCCTGTACAATGTCGACAGCTTTGCCATGTTCGATGTCACCGGCAGCGACAAAACAGAGGGTCAGGCGCTCTTGGCCAAGCTGTTCGTCGGGCAGAACTTCCAGAAGGTCTTTGACCTCAACGAAGGTTCGATCCCGGCCCGCACCCGCCGCGACAAGGATGGGCTGCAGATCGTAATCGCCCGCCCTGACGGCAGCCCGATGATCCTGCACAGCGAGCTGCAGCGCGAACTGCCCGCAGATGTCATTCTGGGCCTGCGCCCCGAAGACATTGCCAAGGCCGGGTTTCACAGTGGCCGTGCCGTGCAGGCTTCCCCCTGTCGCATTGATCTGGTAGAACCTGCCGGTGCCGATACCTATGTGGTCTCGCAACTGGGCGGCAAACAGGTCACGGCGCGACTACATGCTGAAACCAAGGCGCAACCCGGCGCGATGCTGGATCTCGCCTTTGATCTGGCCAAGGTTTCCTTCTTTGCCCCCGCTACAGGTGAGCGCTTGAATTGACGACACAAAGACTGATTGCAGATCTGGGCGGGACGAACTGCCGGTTGGCGCTGGTTTCCGGCACAACGGTGGGACAGCCACCCGAGAGCCTGTGCAGATATCGCAATGATGATTTTGCCAGTTTCTCTGCCCTGTTGCGCCACTACCTGGCGGATCAGGGCCAGCCAGAAATCCGTGAAATCGTCCTGGCCGCTGCCGGGCCTGTGGCCGATCAGACCGTAAGGGTCACCAATCGCGACTGGTATATATCCGCCCAGGATCTACGACAGGAATTTCACCAGGACAGGGTGCATTTGTTCAATGACCTGAGCGCTTTGGGCCATAGCCTACCGGGATTGCAAGGCGCGGATCTGGCGCAGATCCATCCCAGCGCCGACGCCAGCCACCAGGACCAGAGACTGGTCATCGGCATTGGCACCGGGTTCAATATCAGCCCGGTCATTGCCAGCGACACCGGCGTGATCTGCCCCAGGGCAGAATATGGACATGTGGCGCTGCCGCTGGATCTCTATCAGGCCATGGTTGCGGAAATCGGCCCGCGGGCGGCCCCGTTCAAAACGGTGGAATGCTGCTTTTCCGGCCGGGGTTTTTCTGCGCTCTTTGCAGCCTTTGCCCCAGACAGCCCCCCCCGAAGTGGGCCTGAGATCATGCAGGCGCAGGACGATGCAACCTGCACCGCCTTTTTGCGCTTTTATGCCCGGCTACTGGCGCTGCTGTGCCGCAATCTGCTGAAAGGGTTCTTGCCACGTGGCGGGCTGTTCTTTGCCGGAACCGTGGCGCGCAACCTGCTGACCAGCCCGGCCCAGGGCGATTTTCTGACAGAATTCACCCGCCCGGACCCACAGTTCCCCGAGATCACCGCCCCGGTGTTTTGCATCCTCGACGATGGTGCCGCCCTGAAGGGCTGCGCCGCGTTTCGCTTTCCCGCGTCCTAGGCGCAGGCCGCAGAACCCGTCAGCCCTCAACCGCCTGCACCGCGCGGGCCAGCCAGGTTTGCACCTCTTCATTTACCTTGGGGGCGACCGCCGCCCGCTGCAACAGCGGCAAGGCCTTGGCGTAGTGTTGCTGTTTCGCCAGGCTCAGCCCCAGCAGCCGCCAGATCCTGGGCGTATAGCCATATTGGTCAGCGGCAGTTTCCAGCACCGCGCTTGCTGCTTCAAACCGACCTAGCTGTTGCAGCACATCGCCATAGCAGACCTCAAGATTGCGGATGATCGCGCCGGAGGGGGCCGCGGTGCGCGCATCGCCCCGCCCTGCCACGTTGACCGCTGCAGCCACGCAGGCCCGCGCCGATTGCAGCGTGTGCAGCGCTTCTTCCCTAGCCCCCAGCCGCAGTTGCACCTCGGCACGGCCCGCGTGCCAAGCCAGTTCCGGCACCCCCGGCGGCACCGCCTCGGGGACCGTTTCAATCCAGTCTGACAACAGCCCATCAGGATCCCGCCCTAGCTGCCGACCCAATCGATCCGCCATCAGAACCGACCAGGGGTGGTGCGCATGTTCGCGGCTGACCCCACAAATCACATCATGCGCCGCCTTGTATTTTCTCTTTGCGATCAGACGCACGACCCGCCGCCGATCAGCCGCCCCCGGCAAGCTGGCAACCAGGAACTCTGGCTGCACCTGGCCGCTGATCACCTGCATGGTTTGCGCGGCCTGCGCATGCAGCATGTCGGCATGCCCACCGGGCAGCACATGCACGGCAACCTCACCGCTGACAAAATCCTCCCAGCCGAGGGCGATCATTGCCAGCGACACCAGGCCCGGGCGTTCTGCCCGCACCAGGCTCATATTTGCGTTTAACACCCGCAGCCCATGCGCCCGGCGCCGGGTCTCTGCCGCAATCGAAGCGGCCGTCCAGGTGGGATTGATCGGCTGGGGCCTATAATAGCGTAGCCCGTGATCAATGACCGTCAGCCCGGCAGGCGGCGCCTTGAGCGCCACCAGCTGGCGCGCCGTTTCAAAGGCCTCGGCTCCGCCATAGGAAAACCCGGCCAGATGCAGCCCATCAGCCGCAAAGCCCTGGTGCAAGACCTTGGCGAAATAGCGGGTGTGATCGGCAAAACTGACTTTTGCATCAGACACAAGGGTTGCTGACCGCTGCAGCTGATAGACGCTACGATCCGGCGGCCCATGCGCCAAGAGATCCGTCAGGTTTGGCCCCGTATCCACCAGACCGGGCAGCATCACCAGCGGATCTGCCGCCCCCCCCTGCCTGGCACAAATCAGCGCCTCATGCAGATCAAGCGGCGCAGCCGCATCCAACAGGGCCGTCAAGCCTGCCGGGGTCGGATCGCCAAAGGCTTCGGCCACTGGCAGATGGCAGGCGGTGCGCGCACGGATCAGCGCCAACAGCCGGATCATCAACAGCGAGGTTCCGCCAGAGGCAAAGAAATCCTGCCTGTCACCTGTCGGCATACGGCCCAAGACCTGTTCCCAGGCCTGGATCACCACAGGGGCCAAATCAGGATCCAGCGACGGGCTTTGCCCCTGCCCCTTCAGCGCCTCCTGCGCCTGGCGCAACAGCCCGGCACGGTCGATTTTACCCGAGCCATTCAGCGGCAGGCTGGCGCAGGGCAGCAGCAGCCCCGGTACCCAGGTCGAGGGCAGATTGGCCTGAAGATGGTGCCGCAGGGCTGCGTTTGCATCGCCCGCCCGGCCCGCATCCATATCGGCGCTGCCGTTCTGGGTGACATAAAAGGCAACCAGAACCCTGCGCCCGGCCTCTCCGGCGGCGACGACCGCAGCTTGCGAGGCCAGGCCACTGGTCTGGATCAGGTTTTCAATCTCCGCCGGTTCGACCCGCTGGCCGCTGATTTTAACCTGGTCATCCAGTCGCCCCAGATAGGCAAGCTGCTGCCCCCCAGAACCCGGTTCCAGCTGCAGCCGCCCCAAATCGCCACTGCGATACCAGCGGCGCCCCTGCACTTCCTCGCCAGATGCTAGACCGGTGGAGACAAAGCTTTGGGCACTACGTTCTGCATCCCCGTAATACCCGGTTGCGATCCCGGGACCTGAAATCCAGATCTCTCCCATGGCACCAGGCCAGGTCGTTTGGCCATTTTCATCCATGATGGCAACACTATAGCCTGGAAATGGCTGCCCCAGATCAGAGCCGACAGGACGCCTGTCCGCGCCCTCACAGGCCGCAGGCAGCACCTGTTTCCAGGTGGTAAAGACCGTGGCCTCGGTCGGGCCATAGACATTATAGAGCCGCCCCACCTGTGGCAGGATCCGCGCAGCCAGCGCCGGGCTCATCGTCTCGCCGCCGATCAGCGCCTGCAGGTGCGGCAGGCTCGGCAACCCGGCCTCTAGCAGCATGCGCCACAGCGAGGGGGTGGCAAAGAAATGATGTGGCGCGCTGCGTTTCAGGCTGTCGCACAGGTGCCAGGGATCACGGCGAAGCGCCTCTGGCACCATCACCAGTTCACCGCCGCTCACCAAGGGGAACAGCACCTCATGGAGGATGCTGTCAAAGGTCGTGCTGCTGACAGAGAGCAGACGATCCCCCGGCTGGGGCGCAAAGACGGCGCAGGTTCCGGCCAGGTGGTTGGCCAGGGCGCGATGCGGGATGGCCACGCCCTTTGGCACCCCGGTAGAACCGGAGGTGAACATCACGTAGGCCAGATCCTCGGGTTCACGTCGGACAAAGGGCACCGCCATCGCCGCCCCGTCTGCCTCTGGCGGCAGGGGCAATAGGGGCGCCACCCCCAGCGCTTGCGCCAGCCCCGCCTCGGCGATCACATGGCTGGGTTGGGCACTGTGCAAAATGCGTTTCAACCGCTCTGGCGGATCCTGCGGCGACAGGGGCAAAAAGGCGCGCCCGCTGCGCAGGATACCAATCAGCGCCGCGACGAATTCCGCCCCCCGTGGCAGCGCCAGCGCCACCAGATCCCCAGGCCCACCCGGCGCCTGCAAAAGAGCATTGGCCCAGGCGGCACTGGCAAGATCCAGATCGCGGTAGCGCCAGGGCTGCGCTGCGGAATCATCGCCTGTCATGCGTAGCGAGCGGCGCTCTGGCCAGCGAGCGAAGGCCTGCTCTAGCAACTGCCCCACTGCGGGGACCGGGCCGTCAGGCGTCGCAGCAGGCGGCTGGCTGAACGACGGGCTGAACAACGGGCCAGGCAGAGCAGAGCAGGAACCGGCAGCGGCTATTTCAGCCGCATCCTCGTCAATCGCCGCGTTTGGCGCCTTTAGCCCAGCGGCAAGGCTGGCCAGGATCTGCGCCACGATCCGCCCACAGGTTCCTGCCTCAAAGCGCGCTGCCTGCCACAGCAACTCGCCCCTATAGCCAGTCGCGGTATTTTCAAGATTGAGCACCAAGGCAAAGGGGCTGGCACTGCTGGCCTGCGCATATGGGCTGACCTCGCAGCCCGCAAGGGCCAGCGTACCAGTGGCAAAGCCACGATAGTTCAGCAGAACGTTACAGGGGACCTCCGCGGGGGGCTGGTCTTGGTTCCGGTCTTCTGCACCTATGAGGGCCTCGGTCAGAGAGACCTGCTCCCCCTGGCAAAGCTGTGCAAAACTGATCCCGCGCGGCAGAGCAGTGCAAATTGGCAGGCTTTGAACAAAGGCACCAAGCATGGAGTGCAGGCCCGGCGCATTGCGGTTCATCATTGTATTGGCAAGGCAAAAATCGCGCTGCCCCGAAATCCGGAACAGGGCCAGACGCAGGGCAGCCAGCAACACCGCCCCCGGCGAGAGGCTCAGCTCTGCGGCCAGGCTCTCTACGGCGGCGCGGCTGGCGGCATTAATTGTTACCGGCGTGGATTTGCATTGATAGCACGGCACCGCAGGCGGTGCGTAGTCATAGGGCAGTTGCAGGCCCGATTGGGATGCCGACCGCGCGGTCGGGGTTTTGCCCACCTGGCCCGCCGCTTTGGCGTGATCGGCAAAATCATAGGCCGGGCGCTGCGGCACCAGATCCGCCTCGGCATCCTGGGCATAGAGCTGCCCCAGCTCTTGGCAGAATTGGGTCAGCGACCAGCCGTCCAGGATGGCGTGGTGATAGACCAGATGCAGCAGCCAGCGCTGATCTGCCAACCGATAGGCCCGCAGCCGCAGCAAGGGCCCCACCCCATCAGCAAAGGGCCGCTGGCTTTCAGCCGCCATACGCGCCGCCAGCTCTGTCTCGTTCTGGCGCAGATCGACCAGGGTAAAATCTGGCTCTTGGTGTTCCTTGACGATCATCTGCAATTCGTCGCCCTGTTCGAACAGGCTGCACCGCAGGCAATCGTATTTGGAGGTCAGGCGCTGTAGCGCAGAATGGCAGGCCTCTGGCTGAAACGCCCCTTCGATCTGCCAGGCGCGGTTCACGTTTGCCAGCCCCTGACCGGGCGCGAACTGATCCAGGCACCAGAAGTTTTGCTGCACCAGCGGCGCTGGCACCACCACATCACCGGCGGGGCGACGGATCTGTTCTGCCGATGGCCGCCGGGACTGGCGCAACAAACCGCGCAGCCGTTGGCGCAAAGAGCCCTGCGCGTCACCCATCTTCCTGTTCCTCGGTCTGCCCCTGTGGGAAACATTCTGCCATCGGCACCGAAATCACTGTCGGCCCCTCGGCCACCAGCGCGCTGCCTAGCGCCTGCCGCAGGGCCTGTGGCGTCGGGGTCACCTCAGCACGTGCGCCCCAACCACGCGCAATGGCGGCATAATCCACCTGCTGATGATAGCGCAGCACATCCGGGCTGCCTTCACCCGGGAACCAATTGTCCTGAAAGGCGCGGCCATTGATACCGCCATTATCCGCCACCACGACAACGAGGCGAGCGCCATGTCGGCGAGCGGTTTCCAACTCGCTTGACGACAGCCCAAAACCGACATCCCCCACCAGCGCCACAACTGCACGGTCTGCATCCTGGTCCTGCTGCGCCATTGCGCTGCCCAAGGCGAAGGGAATGCCCAGGCCAATGGTGCCATTCTGCCCCAGGGTCATCCGCGAAAAGGGCTGCTGCACCGGCCAGAGCAGATGCCCCGCCGCCAGCCCGAGGCCGCTGTCGATGATGCTCAGCGACTCTTCGGGCAGCCACCGGCCCAGGGCGGCACAGAGCCGGTTCATCTGCATCGCCGCGCTGCCGGGATCTGCCTGCCGACCCAGCCTGGCCAGGGCGGAAAGATGGTTCTGGGTCAGATCAGCGGCCCAGGCGCTACGGTGAACCACCGAAGAGGGCGCGGTCTCCGGCACCGCGTCCAGCAGGGCAAGCAACACATCAATATCGGGCAGAATTCGGTCAATCCGCGCCTGGGCAGAATGCGGGAACTGGCCGCCAAAGCGCCAATCCAGATCCGCACCACAGAGCAGCAGATGGTCACAGTTCCCCAGCCCCTTCTCCTTCGCCATAAAGGTGCTGCGCGGGTGGCGATCCGGCAAGAGACCACGCCCCATCGGGCTGGCCAGCACTGGCAGCTGAAGCCTGTCAACCTGAGCCTGCAGGCGGCGAGTCTTATCCGGCGTCAGCGGTCGGGACCAGCGCAGCCCCTCGCCCAGGACAAGCAGCGGTTTTTGTGCCGCAGCCACCCCTGCCACAACAGCAGGATCCGGCGGCAAAGCGCATTGAGCCGGGGCAGCAGGTAACGGAACGGGGGTCACATCTGTTTGGCGAAGATTGAGCAAGCCCGCCCGCACCTCGACAAAGACCGGCCCGCAAGGGACGCTTTGCGCCAGCTGCACCGCCTGCAAGATCCCAGCCGCCAGCCCATCCCGCGCCGTGAGCCGTACCACCGCCTTGCAGCTAGCAGCAGCGATCTCAGCGCCATCAAGATCCTGGAAATTGGCCTGCGGTCCGGCGGCATGTGCATCGGTATCTGGCCCAGGCTCACCATTCTCGCCGGGGCCTTCATCGGGAGCATTCCCCATCAGGGCCGTAATCAACACCATGGGCCAGTGGTTGCCCCTGGCATCAGACAGGCCGGTGATCGAATTGGTCACCCCCGGCGCGGGCGAGCACAGCGCCACCGCCCGAAACGCCCCACAGCGATAGTTATGCGCCAGTGCCGCGCTCAGCGCGCCGGACTGGCTGCGACAGCCAATGACCTGAAGCCCGCTTTCGGCACAGGCGCCAAGGGTGGCATACATCGGGTTGCCCGGCAGCGCGTAGACATGGGTGATCCCTGCACTTAGGAAGGCCTGCGCAATGGCTTGATGCCCGCTGGGGGCCTGCCGCTGCTGCAACCGGGTCCGCAACAGCGCCGCCCGCTTCCCAGCGGCCTCAGCCCGCTGATCAGGCGCGGACCCGTCAATTGCGACCGTCATGTCTCTGCGACCTCGTCCACCTCGGCGAGGCTGCGCACCACCTGATCCAGCTGTGCCAGATCCTGATCGCTCAGCCGACCCAGCACAAATGCGGACAGGCCTGCCGGGGTGGGGTGGCGAAAGATCACAGTGGGCGGAATATAGCAGCCAAGCAGGTCGCCGAGGGTGACGGAAAGTTCAACACCCAGAATGGAATTCCCGCCCAAATTAAAGAAGTTATCATCTAGGCCTATGCGCTCTTGACCCAGAATTTCAGCGGTAAATTCGCACAGGATGATTTCAACAGGCGTCACAGGGGCCCGCATTGGCGCAGAAAAATGCCCCTGCAGGGCAGACCACATCTGCAGGCGCTGGCGCTTGCCGGTGGCCCCGACGGGGATCGCATCAACCACGGCAATCTGGCTAGGCACCTTGTAATCCACCAGCCGTTCAAACAGGCGCAACCGGATCGCTTCGCCTGTCAGATCCGTGCCCGGCGCCAGACAGACCGCCGCCAACAGATCTTCGCCAAGGCTGGCATGGGGCTGGGCAAAGGCCACCGCATCAGTGATGCCGGGGATAGCAATCAGCGCTTCGTCGATTTCGCGCGGAGAGATCTTTTGCCCGCCACGGTTGACGATTTCCTTGCACCGCCCGGTCAGGCGAAGATAGCCATCCTCATCCAAGGCGCCAAGGTCACCGGTCCAGAAACCCGTCGGCTGAAAAGCCTCCAGATTGGCGCTTGGGTTTTCGACATAGCCGGGCGTGACGCCTGCGCCGGTTATCACCACATTGCCAACCACGCCAGCAGCGCAGGCGGTGCCCTGGTCATCCAGAATAGCAACAGATGTCCCAAAGGCCTGCCCCACGGTGCCGGGTTTGCGCACCGCAGGCGGCAAGGGGTTGCTGGCGATCTGATGGCTTGCCTCGGTCATGCCATAGGCCTCGATCACCGGCGCCTCAAAATAGCCCTCCAGCCGGGCGATGACCGAGGGCGGCAGCGGCGCCGAAGAAGAGCGGATAAAGCGCAGGGCATGATCCATCGGCGCGGCGCGCTGATCAAGATGATGCATCAGCGCCAGGTGCAGGGTCGGCACGGCCGAAAACCAGGTGGGCCCATGCCGCAGCAGACAGTCGACAAAGCGCTCTGGCTGGAACCGCCCGGCCAGAACTACAGCGCCCCCCGCCACAAGCGCCGCCCCCAAACAGGCCATCAGGCCATGGATGTGAAACAGCGGCATAGCACAGAGCGAAATATCCTCATCGTTCAACCGCAGCGACTCTGCGATATTGGCGCTGGAGCTGGCAAGGTTTTCCTGGGACAGGGCCACCATCTTGGGGCGCGCCGTCGTGCCAGAGGTATGCAGGATCAGCCCCGGTGCATCAGCCGCCGAGAGCGCAGGCAGATTGCCACCCACCGCCCCGATCTGGCTGACCTTTTGGGCTGCTGTGACCTGTGGCGCGGCTTGAAACACCTCATCCCCGAGGCGCAAGCTGGGCAGGCCACAGCTGGCAACAGCCGCCTCGGCCGCCGCCGTTGCGCCCGCGCCAAGCAGCACCAGACCGGGCTGCAGATCCTTGAGGTAAAATAGAAATTCATCGCGCGTATAGTCGGGGTTCAGCGGCGCTGCCACATGGCTCTGCAGGCAGGCCACAAAGGCAAGTGCCGCATGGCGCGGCTGGGGGGCAATGATGGCAATACGGCTGCCTGCTGGCAGACCGGCAGCGGCAAGGCCCGCGCGCACCTGATCCATCGCCGCAAGGCAAGTGGTGCCGCTCAGCGGGCCAAGATCATTGCAAATAAGGGCTGGCAGGTCGGCCCGCCGCATCAGCCCCGCCCGCAACTGGGCTCCAAAATGTATCACGGGTGTCCCTCAAAAGTCCGGTACAATGCCAAATCAATAGTCTAATTTAAACAAAAATGAGAAGTATTCTGCCCGTCCACATAAAGCAAGACGCAGCTCGCCTGCCGCAAAGAGCGCGCCGCCAGGGGGGGCGCCCCTCGCCTGTGGTTGGTCACCGCGCGATCCTGCCTGTCATCACCGCCGCAAAAATCCGGGGGAAAAACCGGTTGAGCAACGCCGAGAGGCGGGCGACACGGCCGACGGGGAGGAAATCGCGCCGCCGGTCCAGCCCTGTCAGGATATGCTGCGCCGCGCTTTCCGGGCTCATATAGTCCATCCCATCCGCTGCGGATCCGGGACGGGCGATGCCACTATGGCCTGCCACTGCTGCCTGCGTCTGTGCATCTGCGACCTCTGGGCGGCCAAGGTTGGTGGCGATAAAGCTGGGCGCAGCAATCACCACCCGCACGCCAAATGGCTTTTCCTCGCAGCGCAGGGATTTGAAAAACCCCTCTAGCGCGTGTTTGCTAGCGGCATAGGCGGTACGGTGGTACAGCGGGCAAAATCCCGCCACAGAGGAAATCGCCAGATGGGTGCCGCCCGCCCGCCGCAGATCCGCCTGTAGCGCCTGCGCCATATCAGTGGCGGCAAAATAGTTGATGTCGAACACCTTTCTGTGGGCCGCATCGCTGAGATCAGCGCTGGCACCAATCCAGGTGATGCCAGCATTATAGATCACCAGATCAATCGACGCCTGGGTGCTGCTAATCTCTTGGCACAGGCGACGCAGCTGCACCCGATCAGTCAGATCGCAGCCATAGGTCCGGCGGTTGGGCAATGGGGCCAGCGCCTGCAATTGCGGCCCCGGCAGGTCAATCAGCACCGTCGACCAGCCACGTGCCCGCAGGCCTGCGTCCAGTGCCAGACCCAGCCCGCCCGCGCCGCCCGTGATGACAGCAGTCTTTCCCGGCCCATCTGGCACGCTCATAGCCCGGCGGCCTTTTGCCACAGCGCAAAAACCTCGGCGCTCGTCAGCTCTGGCACATAGCCAAAATCCCGCTTCAGCTTGGTATTGTCCAGCACCGGCCGGTATTGCAAAAAGCGCACCTGCGCCGGGCCATAGCGCGACAGGCCCAACGGGTGCGCAATCGCCAGCGCCAGTTTCACCCCCCAGGCCGGCAAGCGCAGAACCGGCTTGTTCAACGCCCGCGCCAGATCGGAAACGCCCAGGCTTCCATCGCCAGCGACGTTGAAGATCCCCTGCGGGGCAGCTTTGATCGCGCGCTTCAGGACCCGGGCCAGGTCCTGTGTCCAGATGAAGACAAAGGGGCTCTCGCTGCGAAAAAGCGCCAACAGGCGCGGTTTGTGAAACAGCGCGGTGATCTGGTTTTCCATCCCCGCGCCCAGCACTGTTCCCACCCGCAGCACCACCTGCTCCAGCTCTGGGGATTCGGTGCGGGCCTTGGCCAGCATCTCTTCGACCTGGCGCTTGTGGTCGGCATAGGCGAATTCCGCATTGCCGCGCAGCGCGTCGCTTTCGACCAGGGGCATCGGGTTGTCGGCGTGATAGCCATAGGCCGCCCCCGAAGACGTCACCACCAGGCGCTTGACCCGGTGGAAGAGACAGGCATTCAGCACATTGCGCGTGCCCTCGACATCCACCGAATAGGCAAAGGCGCGGCTGGTTGGCGTCACAATCGAGGCCAGGTGAATCACCACATCCGGCTTTTCATCCCCCATAACCAGGCCCGGTGCTCCGGCGCGGACATCCATGGGTACAAAACGCATGCCCGCTGGGAGGTTTGCGGGACGGTACAGGTCCGTTGCGACCACCTCATAGGGGCTTGCGGCCAGTTCCTGCAACAGGGCCGAGCCCACATCCCCGGCGGCGCCGGTAATCAAAATCTTGGTCATAGCTGCGCCTCTGTTCGGGATATGACATGGGCCAGGCATAGGCCAGAGACAGCATGCCAGATCCCCCAAAGGGCCGCCACCACGGCCATGCCACCCAGCCCGTTGAAAAAGCCAAAGATCAACACCAGCCCCAGGCCCGAATTCTGGATGCCGGTTTCAATGGTGATCGCGCGCCGATCATAGGACGACAGCCCGGCCAGCCGCGCTGCGCCATAGCCCGTCGCCAGAGCAAGGGCATTATGCACCACAACCAGGGCACCGACATATTGCGCATAGTCCAGAAAAAACCCCCAGTTTGCCGCCAGCGCCAGCACCACAAAGGCCAGAAAAATCAGCATCGACAGGTTCTGCAGCAGGTGCCTGACCCGGTTGGCCAGGACAGGACGGCGATTGTTCAGCACGATGCCCAGCACCAGCGGCAGGATCAACATCAAAGAGACGGTGACACCCACCTGCACCGGATCAATATGCACCCGCTGCAAGATCGCCTGCGCCGGGGCATATAGCTGCCCCCAAAAGGCAATGTTCAGCGGCGTGATCACAATGGCCCCAACCGTGGCAAAGGCCGTCAGCGACACCGACAGCGCCGCATTGCCCCCGGCCCTGTGGGTGATGAAATTAGAGATGTTACCCCCCGGACAGGCCGCCACCAGGATCAACCCCAGCGCAATAGACGCCTGCGGCTGCAACGCAAGGATAAGCAGATAGGTCAGGCCCGGCAGCAGGAGAAACTGCGCAATCAACCCGGTCAGGACCGGCTTTGGTGCCCGCAGCAGGCGGTGAAAATCACTGGTTTTCAGATCCAGGGCGATCGAGAACATGACAATCGCCAGAATGGCATTCATCAGCAGCAGGCTAGAGGCGCTGAAATTCAATACAACGGCGTCAAGATCCTTCATGTGCCCCCCTGCGTCAACGCCGAGATCCAGCCGGTGACGGATTTGCGGTAGGTCGCCTTGTCGACGTAATAGGCCATCCGGGCAAGCTTGAGATACTGCATACCGCCTGTTGCCCGCGCAAAATCGGTGGCTTTGGTGGCCTGCAACCGCTGCGCCGCAGGTGCCTTATCGCCAATCCCGGTGATGTAGCGCGCCACCATCTCGGCCTGTTCATGGCGCCCCTGCCACCCCAGCCCCGAGGCCTCGACCATGCCCAGCACAAACAGGTCATCGCGTTCTGGGTGCATGCAGTTGAGATAGAGATGCGGTGCCGCCCCCTGCCAGTTCAGCAGCTCCCTGTCGATAAAGGGATAGTGCAGCAAATATCCGGTGGCCGTCAGGATCATGTCATAGTCCCCCTGGCTGCCATCGGTGAAATAGACGGTCTTGCCGCTGATCCGATCAATATCGGGGCGCACCGTCAGATCGCCATGACCGGCATGAAACAGGATCAGCGAATTCACCACTGGGTGGCTCTCGTAGAGGGCATAATCGGGCTTGGGGAAGCCGTATTTCTGCGCATCCCCCACAAACCATTTCAGGATCATTCCATCCACCCGACGTTTGAGCCACATCGGCAGGCGAATGGCACCGCCAAGAGTATCGGCTGGCTTGCCAAAAACATACTTGGGCACAAAGTAATAGCCCCGCCGCATAGAGATATCGCAGCTTTTGCCATGGTGGATCGCATCGACAGCAATGTCGCAGCCGGAATTGCCTGCGCCGACGATCAGCACCCGTTTATCGGCAAACTGGCGCGGATCACGATACTGGGCAGAATGGATCTGTGTACCGCTGAAGTCGCCCTTGAACTGCACGGTATTGGGTTCGGCCAGGGTGCCATTGGCGATCAGAACACCGGCGAAAACATCGCTATGTTCTGCCCCAGTTCCATCGCGCCAGGTCAGGCGCCAGCCCGCCCCCGAAGCCCCAAGCGGAACACAGGACAGCACTTCGCAGGAAAACGCATAATGCTGATAGAGATCAAAATGCCGGGCGAAATCGCGGAAATATCGGCGCATTTCGCGGTGCGACGGGTATTCGGCCACTCCCTCATCCATCGGGAAATCGGCAAACTCTGTCATTGTCTTGGACGAAATCAGATGCGCGCTGTCATACATGGTAGAGCGCGGTGCCGTGATGTCCCACAGGCCACCCACATCTGAATGCAGTTCAAATCCCTGAAAGGGAATGCCTTGTTGCTTCAGCACCTTGGCCATGGCCAGCCCCATTGGCCCGGCTCCGATCAGCGCATATTTTGCTCTGACAGCGCTGTCCTGCGCTGCCTCTGGCCCTGCCGTCATTCATCATCCTCCCAAATGGTACCCGCTGGATACCTATTTAGATTGAACGACTGTTAAAAATAGGGCAAGGTAATTCTGACATGACAGAAAAAGTACCCGAAAATCAGCGCAAACGCGCGCCAAGCCAGCGCTCTCTCGCCACCCGAGACCGAATATTTGATGCAGCCGAACAGCTCTTTGCAGACCGTGGCTTTGAAGGGGCGTCGATTCGTGACATCGCGCGCGCTGCCGGGGTGCAAGGGGCGCTGGTCAGCCATCACGGCGGCAGCAAAGCAGCGCTGTTTGCCACGGTGGTGGCCAGGCGTGCGGAAGAGCTGTCCAACCTCAGACTACAGGCGTTGGCAGCTGCAAAAGCACAGGCCCAATCAGACGCTGAGGTGGCATTGCCCCTGCGCCAGGTGCTGCACTGCTTCCTTGCGCCCTTCATCCACCAGATCCTGCATGGTGGTGCCCACTGGTCGGCTTATGGGCGCCTGATTGCGCATGTGTCGTCGGATCCACGCTGGCAACAGATCGCCCAGAACTGTTTTGACCCAACCGCCAGGGTATTCCTGGCAGAGATCGCAGAGACTTTACCCAAAGCGGATCCACAGAAAATCAGTGCCTGCTTTGTCTTTATGGTCTCTGCCATGCTGTCTCTGTGCACCTCACGCTGGCGCATCACCGACCTGTCCCAGGCCGAAACAGCCGAGGACCTGACCGAAGCGCTGCTCGACTTTTGCGAGGCGGGGTTTCGCGCCTAAAGCGTTTCGCACCACATCCACCTTGGCGAACGCGGATTTGCAGTAAACGATTTCAAAGTGTTATGCGGTGCTTGATACCCCACGCAGACCGCAAAACGCTGCAGGATCAGACCGCAGGCCCTGCGCCCCACCCCACCCCATGCGCCAAGAGCCTACGCTGTACCCGGCCGGGATAGTCCGAAATGATCGCATCAACGCCCTGGGCGATCATCCGATCGATATCCGCCACCTCGTTCACCGTCCAGACAGCGACAAGCAGCCCTAGCGCCTGCGCACGGCGCACATCCGCCGCAGTCACATCCAGATAATGGGGACACCACAGCGCCCCGCCCGCCTTGGCAACCAGATCAGGCGGGCTGATCCCCGGAGCCGTCAAATCCGGGCAGTCCGGCATGGCACTGTCTTCATCGGCATCGACGGCATCGGCGACATTCTGCGGCAACTGGGTCAGGAAAGAGGTCGGAATTTCCGGCGCAAGCCGGGCGCATTCCGCCAAGAGCGACCAGTCAAAGCTATGCATCAAAGTCCGCTCTGCCAGGTCAAAGGCACGCACCTCTTGCACCACAGCGTCCACTACCCTGACGCGCGCTGCCGCGTCTTTCAGCTCGGCCGGGTCTGACTTGATCTCAAGCATCAGATGTACATCCTGATATCCCGGCTGGGCAACCCGCGCGCATAGATCGCGCAGACGCGGGATATGTGCGCCATACAGAAAGGCCTGATCCGGAAAGTGCTGGCCATAGTCACTGTTGCCATCCAGTCCCCCCACATCCAACTGGGCCAGATCTGCCCAGTCCAGATCCGCCACTTTGGGTTCATCACCACGCAGCCATTGCCCTGCCGCATCGCGCACAATAGAACGCGTCAGCCGGTGATTATGGGTGATCACTGGCACAGTGTCGCGGGTGACCACCACGTCGAATTCCAACAGGCGCACGCCGCAGCTCAGGGTAAAGTCAAACCCCTCCATGGTGTTTTCCGGCATGACCCCGCGCGCGCCCCGGTGGCCCACCACGCGAATGATGCCCTCCTGACGCGAAAAAGCCGCAAGCTGGGGATAGCGCATCAGGCCTCCAATCGCTTTTGAGTTTCAGGATCGAACAGATGCAGCAGCTCTGGCGTCACCGCAAAGCGGTGTACCGTGCCCATTTCGGCGCTGACATGACCAGAGACCGAGGCAACCATGGCATGATCCGTGCCGCTCAGCGTGCCGTGCAGCAGGGTATTTGCCCCCAGCTGTTCGACCATCTCGACCTCAATCGCAATCGGGCCGGCCGCATCCGGGATCAGGTGTTCCGGGCGCATACCCAACAAAACCTGCCCGCGCTGCGCCAGGCCCGCGACAAGTTTGATGCCCGAGGGCAGCAACAGGCCATCTTCTTCGGCGGTGGCGGGCAGGAAATTCATCGCCGGGCTGCCAATGAAGCCGGCCACAAAGACCGAAGCAGGACGATCATAGAGTTCAATCGGGGTGCCGAACTGTTCCACATAGCCGCCGTTCAGCACCATCAGGCGGTCACCCAGGGTCATCGCCTCGACTTGATCATGGGTCACATAGATCGAGGTCACCCCCAGACGCTGCTGTAGCTTGCGGATTTCCAGCCGCATCTGCACCCGCAGTTTGGCATCCAGGTTTGACAGGGGTTCGTCAAACAGGAACACCTGCGGGTCGCGCACAATCGCCCGCCCCATAGCCACCCGCTGGCGCTGACCGCCAGACAATTGCCGCGGCTTGCGGTCAAGGTATTGATGGATTTCCAGAATATCCGCCGCCTCTTCCACCCGTTTGTTGATTTCGGCCTTGGAAAGTTTGCGGATCTTCAGACCATAGGCCATGTTTTCCCGCACGCTCATATGCGGATAAAGCGCGTAGTTCTGGAACACCATGGCGATATCACGCGCGGATGGTTCCAGCTCATTCACCCGGCGCCCCGCAATGGCGATCTCGCCAGAGGTGACGGTCTCCAGCCCCGCCACCATGCGCAGCAGGGTGGATTTACCGCAGCCCGAGGGGCCAACGATGACGATGAATTCGCCATCGTTGATCTCGCCCTCGACATGGTGCAGCACTTCAGTGGGACCGTAGGATTTGGTCAGGTCGGTCAGTTTGATTTCAGCCATTGAGGGGCGTCCTATTTATCGGTTTCCGTCAAGCCCTGCACAAAGAGCTTTTGCATCGAGATGACGACAAAGATTGGCGGGATCATCGCCAAAAGCGCGGTCGTCATGATGATATTCCATTGTGGGCTTTGCTCGGCTGCCTCCAGCATCTGCTTGATCGACATGACGATGGTGGTCATCGAGGTATCGGTGGTGATCAGCAGCGGCCAAAGGTATTGGTTCCAGCCAAAGATGAAGAGGATCACAAACAGCGCCGCGATATTGGTGCGCGACAGCGGCAGCAGGATGTCAAAGAAGAACCGCATCGGCCCTGCCCCGTCAATACGGGCACTTTCCAGCATTTCATCCGGAACCGTCAGAAAGACCTGGCGGAACATGAATGTCGCGGTGGCCGAGGCAATCAGCGGGATCGATAGCCCCCAATAGCTGTTCAGCATTCCCAGATTGGCAACCACCTCGAAGGTCGGCAGGATCCGCACCTCTACCGGCAGCATCAGGGTGATGAAGATCATCCAGAAGCAGGTCATGCGGAAGGGAAAGCGGAAATAGACAATGGCAAAGGCCGAGAGCAGCGAAATGGCGATCTTGCCCAGCGAAATCATCATCGCCATGGCCAGGCTGTTGAACAGCATCAGCCAGACCGGTGCCCCTTCGGTGCCGCTGAGGCCAGAGCCAAACAGCGTCTGTTTCAGGTTGTCCCACAGGTGCGTCCCCGGCCAGAGCGGCAGCGGCACCTGGGTCATGCGTGCCGCATCATGGGTGGCGGCAACAAAGGTGATCCAGATCGGCAAGGCGATGGCGATCACCCCCAGCACCAGCATGAAATGGGTCAGGATCGCGGTGAGAGGTCGATTTTCAACCATCAGTATTCCACCTTTCTTTCAACATAGCGGAATTGGACAATGGTCATGGCAATCACCAGCACCATCAGGACCACCGACTGCGCCGCAGAGCCGCCAAGGTCGAGCCCGACAAAACCGTCATTGAACACCTTGTAGACCAGAATGGTGGTCGAGGACCCTGGCCCCCCCTGGGTCACCGCATGGATGATCCCGAAGGTCTCAAAAAAGGCGTAGACCATATTGATCACCAGCAGGAAGAACGTCGTCGGCGAGATCAGCGGCAGAATGATCGAAAAGAACCGGCGCCCCGGCCCGGCCCCATCAATGGCGGCGGCTTCGATCACACTGTTGGGGATCGACTGCATCGCTGCCAGATAGAACAAAAAGTTATAGGCAACCTGTTTCCAGGCCGCCGCCAGAATAACCAGCGCCATGGCCTGATTGCCATTCAGGTAATGATTCCAGTCAATGCCAAAAAAATCGAGGAAGTAGGGAAAGATCCCCAGCGTTGGGTTGAACATGAACACCCAAAGCGCACCTGCCAGAACCGGTGCCACCGCATAGGGCCAGATCAACAGGGTCCGGTAGAACATGGCACCGCGCACCACCCGTTGCGCAAACCCCGCCAGAAGCAGGGCCACGCCCATCGACAGCGCCGCCACCAAGAGCGAAAACACCGCCGTGCGCAGAAAGGCATCCAGATAGTGCTGATCCGCCCAGAGGGCCTCGAAGTTTTCAAACCAGACAAATTCAGACCCAAGCCCAAAGGCATCTTCGATCAGGAACGACTGGTACATGGCCTGGCTGGCGGGCCAGATGAAAAAGACCAGGGTGATGGCCAGCTGCGGTGCGACCAGCAGATATGGCAAGGGAGAGGAAGGAAAGTGGACGCGTTTCAGCATGTAGTGCCCCGTTCGTGCCGCGTGTAAAACGAAACCATGCCGCCAAAGACAGGCGGCATGGTTCACATCATGTAAGGGTGGCTTATTTCACTGAGCGTTCGAATTTACGCAGCAGGGTGTTGCCGCGCTCGACCGCTGCATCCAGTGCTTCAGTCGCGGTCTTGTCACCAGCCCAGAGCGCTTCCAGCTCTTCGTTGATCACGTCACGCACCTGCACAAAGTTACCAAAGCGCAGACCACGGCTGTTTGGCGTTGGTGTGTTCAGGCTCAGCTGTTTGATGGCGGTGTCGGTGCCGGGGTTTGCATCATAGAAACCCTGCTCCTTGGACAGCTCATAGGCCGCTGTGGTGATTGGCACATAGCCGGTTTCCTGGTGCCACCAGGCCTGTACTTCTGGCGAAGACAGATAGCTCAGGAACTGTGCGGTGCCCTTGTATTCTTCGTCCTCATGACCGGCCAGAACCCAGAGGGTTGCGCCACCGATAACAGAGTTTTGCGGTGCATCCGCCAGGGCGGTATCCAGCGGCAGCATGGTCTGACCAAATTCAAAATCGGCCTGCTCTTTCATCGAACCGTAATAGGCGGAAGAGTTCATCCACATGCCGCATTCGCCATTGGTGAACATTGGCAGGCTGTCACCGCGACGACCGCCATATTTGAACAGGTTGCCTTCGGTCATCGAGGCAATGTCGTCCAAACGGGCCGCAACCGCAGGGGTGTTAAAGCTGAGCTCAGTGTCGAAACCGGCAAAGCCGTTTTCCTTGGTGCCCATTTCCATGTTGTGCCAAGCCGAGAAGTTCTCGATCATGACCCAGGACTGCCAGCCAAAGGACACACCGCATTCCATGCCGTTGTCGACCAGTTTTTGCGCCGCAACCTTCACATCATCCCAGGTTTCTGGAATCGATGCACCAGCCGCGTCCAGCGCGTCTTTGTTGTACCACATGACCGGGGTCGAGCTGTTGAAAGGCATCGACAGCAGCTCACCTTCAGGGGTTTCATAGTAGGACACAACCGCAGGCAGGAAGGCGTCACCATCAAAGGGCTCGCCGGCGTCTTTCATCAGTTGTTCAACTGGATAGATCGCACCCTTGGCGGCCATCATGGTGGCGGTGCCAACTTCAAAAACCTGCACGATCTGCGGGTGCTCTTTGGCGCGGAAAGCCGCAATCGCGGCGGTCATGGTTTCGGTATAGTTGCCCTTGTAGACAGGAACGACCTTGTAGTCGCTCTGCGTAGCGTTGAAATCTTCGGCGATCTTGTTGACGCGTTCGCCATTGGCACCGCCCATGGCGTGCCACCACTGAACCTCGGTTTCGGCGTAGGCCATCGACACGGTGGTCGCCAGCATGGCCGATGTGCACAAAAGTGATTTGATAGACATATGAGTTTTCCCCGTTCATTTGATGCCCAAAGAATGAGCAGAAGATAATATAATGCAAGTGAAAGTTTTTTGACATTTCGCATAACACAATGTTATGAAGTGCTGCGAATTCCATGCAAAACCGGGGCTAAGCCATTGAAATTCAAGCTGAGACAGTTGGAAGCCTTTCAGGCCGTTGCACAAACCGGATCGGTCACGCGGGCGGCAAAAACACTGGGCATTTCGCAACCAGCCACCAGTCGGCTCTTGTCGGACTTTTCCAATTCTGTCGCGATTGAGTTGTTTCGCCGCAAGGATGGCATGCTGATTCCCACCAGCGAAGCCCGCTATCTGTTGTCAGAGGTTGGCCGGGTCTTTGACAGCCTGCGCCATCTGGAAGAGCTCAACCGGGACTTGACGGATCGGACGGCCGGCCATCTGCGTATTGCTTGCCTGCCGGGTTTTGCAAGTTCCCACTTGCCGCAACTTCTTGCTCAGTTCCTCCAACAGCGTCCGGGGGTAAACCTCACACTTGAGCCGGACCGCCCGGAGCGGATCCTTGAGTGGATCATAGGAGAGCAATATGACTGTGGTATAACAGATGGGTTTTCCGGTCATCCGGCGGTTGAACATATTGATATTGCTGTCAAAACCGTCTGTATCTTCCCACGCGGCCATCGGTTGTCAAAACAGGGAACAGTGTCGCCGCTGGATCTGGTGGATGAAAAGATCATCCACACCCGCAAGGGCAGCCCGTTTTTCAACAGCCTGTCGCAGGCGTTTTCTGACTATGGTGTCTTGCTGAATTCCTGGGTCGAGGTGCGGCAGTTTTCTACGGCCTGCATCATGGTGGCCCAGGGCCAGGGGGTGTCGGTGGTCAGCGCCCTGGATGCGGATCATTTCAAGTCACAGGGCTTTGAGATGCGCCCCTTTGAGCCGGAGATCTCTCACTGGCTGTCAATCCTGCGGCCTGCCTCTGGCAGCCGTTCGCTGCTCTCGCTGGATTTTGTCGATACCTTTCTGGAAAGTCTGCAGCCCTACGCCGTAGAACCGCCGCCGCAGCAACACAGCTAGCGATCGGCCACCTGTCGATCCTCTTGTGAATGGGCCTGCATATCATCCCAAAGCTTGTTCAGGCTGGGCTTGCTGTTATCCTTGTCGCGGTACAACCGGACCTGTAGATCCTGCTGATAGCCCTGCCCGCCCACGATCTGCATCCGCCCGTCGGACAGCTCTGTTTTGCACAGCTTATGTGGCAGCCAGCCCAGGCCGAACCCCTCCATCACCATCGCCTTGACTGAACTGGCCAGGGCGCTTTGGTTGACCACCAGAATCTTTGGCCCCGCAGGATCCAGCCGCAGGGCGTAGTCCACCACCGGGCGCAGCGCCGACACCGTGCCATAGGACAGCAGCGAGACCGGCTTTTTGCTGCCGCTCTCCAGCCGGTACAGCGGCCCGTCCGCGCCGGTCTTGGACACTGGCACCAATCGGTCTGTGGTCAGGGTAATATACTCGCAGTTTCCCAGTTCCAGCGGCGCCAGGGCATCCATCGCCGGGTGCCAATAGGTCAGGATCACATCGCAATAGCGCTGCTGCAGGGCCGACACAAACTGATCCGCGGCCCAGCCTGTGGAATTCAGGTCGATCTCTAGACCGCCCTCGGTGACCAAGGGGGCGATATGAGTTTTGTAATGCGTCATATAAAGTGACTGTGACGTGGCAAAGCGAATAACGTTTTCGCCTGCCGCATCAATGATCTGGCAGCGTTCCAGCGTTTCGTCATAGGTGCGCAGCATGACGCGGGACTGTGCCAGAAACACCTCTCCTGCCGGGGTCAGTGACAGCGGCAGGGTCTGACGATTGATCAGCTTGACGCCGAACTCTTCCTCCAGCGCACGAATGCGCCGAGAAAAGGCCGGTTGGCTAACATTACGGTCTTCGGCCGCGCGCGAGAAATTCTTCTGCGCGACCAAAGCCTCAAAATCTCGGAGCCAGGCTATGTCCACTGTGTCAATCCAATCACAACCTGGCCGAGGTTACCCGTCCAGGCGCCCCTCTTCAACCGCATGGCAGGCAACCAGCGCGCCATCAGGTTGCAGTTGCGGACGGGGCTGTTCACTTTGGCAGCGGCTGTTGGCATGGGCGCAGCGGCTTTCAAACGGGCAGCCCGGGGGCAGGTTGATCGGCGTCGGGATCTCTCCACGTAGGCGGATATGATTGGGGTGATCATCCTTCAACTGCGGCACCGCCGACAACAAGGCCCGCGTATAGGGGTGTTTCGGATTTTCAAACAGGGTTGCGGTGTCAGACAGTTCACAGACCGACCCAAGATAAAGCACTGCCACCTTGGTGCCAAAGTGCTGCACCACGCTCAGATCATGAGTAATGAACAGATAGGTAAGGCCGCGCTCTTCCTTGGCCTCTAGCATCAGATTCAGCACCTGCGCCTGGATCGACACATCCAGTGCCGAAATCGGTTCATCCGCGATGATGAATTCCGGGTCCACCGTCAGGGCGCGCGCAATGGCGATCCGCTGGCGCTGACCACCAGAAAATTCATGCGGGTAACGTCCGCCCCAGCTGGGATCGACGCCAACTGCGCGCATCACATCCGCCACCTTGTCGCGGATCTCGCCCTGCGACAGGTTTGGGTTGTGGTAGCGCACCGGTTCTTCCAGCGCCTGCTGGATGGTCATGCGCGGGTTCAGCGATGCATAGGGGTTTTGAAAGATCATCTGCATCTTTTTGCGCAGCGGCATCATGGCCCGGCGCGAGCGATTGTCGATGCGTTCGCCGCCGTAGTGGATTTCCCCACTGCTCGGCGTCAAAAGGCCAGCGATCAGCCGCGCAACCGTGGATTTGCCACAGCCGCTTTCGCCCACCACACAAAGCGCCTCTCCCGGGGCGACCTGCAGCGAAATATCGTTGACGGCATGCACTTCGCGCTTTTCCTGCACCAGCTTGCCGCCGCGCAGTTTCAGGGTTTCCAGAAACCCGCGATCCAGTTCAAACCGTTTTTCAAGATTGCGAATGTCCAACAAGGGCTGAGGCGCAGTCATCGGTTCATCTCCTCGGCTTTGTCGCTATGCAGGCGGTGGACCTCGTGGCAGGCCACTTCGACATGGGTGTATTGCACAGTTTTGGGCGCCTCGGTGCGGCAGTGGTCCTGCACATATTCACAGCGCGGGCTAAAGGGGCAGCCATTGGGAATGGCGGTCAGCGAGGGCATATTGCCCGGAATCTGCTTCAGCCGCTGGCCCGGTGCCGTCTGTTGCGGCAGCGCATTGATCAGCCCCTGGGTATAGGGGTGCTGCGGGTCATTGATAATTTCCCGCGTGCGCCCGGCCTCGATGATGCGCCCGGCATACATAACCAGTGTGCGTTCGGTCATCTGGCTGACCACGCCCAGATCGTGGGTAATCAAAATCAGGCCAACCTTGTTGGTTTCGCACAGCTCCAGCAAGAGTTCCATGATGTCAGCCTGAATGGTCACATCCAGTGCCGTGGTGGGTTCATCCGCGATGATCAGCTGCGGGTCCAGCAGCAGGGCAATCGCGATGATAATCCGCTGCCGCATCCCACCAGAGAGTTCATGCGGATATTGATTCAGCCGTTCTGCCGGCGAGGGGATATAGACCTCGCGCAGCTTGACGATGGCGATCTGCTCGGCCTCGGATTTGCTCAGCTTGCGATGGGCCATCAGGGTTTCCACCATCTGCTGGCCAATGGTCAGAACCGGATTCAGCGTGACCATGGGATCCTGAAAGATCATCGCCATCTGGTTGCCACGAATGCGGCGCATCTGGGCATCCGACATCTGGGCAATATCATCGCCCTGAAACAGGATCTTGCCACTATCCACAAAACCAGGGCGGCTGAGCAGGTTCATCAGGGCAAAACCGGTAATGGATTTACCAGCACCGGATTCCCCAACGATGCCAAGGCGTTCCCCCTTGGCCAGATCAAAGCTGATCTGGTTGAGGGCGGTGACGGTATTGTCGCGCATGGCAAATTTCACGCTGAGATCGCGCACGGAAAGCAAAGACATTGTGCTTATCCCTTATACAGTTTGGGGTTCAGGGCATCGCGTAGCCAGTCGCCCAACAGATTGATCACCAGCACCAGAACCACCAGCACGATGCCGGGAATGGCGGTGATCCACCAGCTTCCCGAAAAGATATAGTCAAACCCCGATGAGATCAGCGACCCCAGCGACGGCTGGCTGGGCGGCATGCCCAAGCCCAGAAACGACAGCGAGGCCTCGGAAATGATCGCATTGGCCACCTGCACGGTGGAGATCACAAAGATTGGTGACAGCGAATTGGGCAGGATATGGCGCACCATGATGCGCATCGGGCCAAAGCCCAGCACCCGGGCACTGTCGACATATTCCTTCTTTTTCTCGGCCAGAACGGTGGCGCGCACGGTGCGGGCATATTGCGGCCACTCGGCCACGCCAATCACCGCGATCAGGAAATAGATCGCATATTGGTTGAAGGTTTCAGATCCAAACATCGCCTGGGTTACCGCCAGAAAGATGATCGCCACCATCAGGGTGGAAAAGGACAGCTGGATATCGGCCATCCGCATCAGCAGGCTGTCAATCCGGCCGCCAACATAGCCAGCGATCAGCCCGATCGAGATCCCCAGGATGGCCTGCAGCCCCACGGCACAGATGCCGATCAACAGCGACAGCCGTGTACCATAGAGAATGGTGGACCACAGATCGCGGCCCTGATCGTCGGTGCCCAGCATGAACTGCGCATCAGCGCCATCAACCCAGAGCGGCGGGTATTCGCTGTTCATGATGTCGATCTGCCCCGGATCATAGGGATCAAACGGCGCGATCAGCGGCGCGCAGAATGACATGACCGCGATGACCAGGAAAATCACCAGCGACACGATGGCAACCGGATTTTTCCGGAAGCTATAGCCGATGTTGGAATTCCAGATCTGCGACCAACGGCTGGGTTCGGAATTGGTGCTCAGGCTGCTCATGCGCCCATCCTCGCAAGATTGACGGTGGGATTGACCAGCCCGTAGATCAGATCAACGATTGTATTGGTGACAACAAAGATAAAGCCAACCACGATCAGATAGGCCACGATCAATGGGGTATCGACGCGGTTCACAGCCTCCAGGAACATAAAGCCCATGCCCGGCCACTGAAACACGGTTTCAGTCAGGATCGTATAGGCCACCATGGTGCCAATCTGCACGCCGCCCACGGTGATCACCGGCAAAAGCGTGTTCTTCAGCGCATGGACAAAATAGATCCGCCAGGGCCGGATGCCCTTGGCTTTGGCGTATTTGACATATTCGCTCTGCAGCACTTCCATCATTTCCGCCCGGATCAGGCGGACAAACAGCGGCAACATGATAGAGGCCAGCGCGATAGAGGGCAGCAGGATATGCATCCAGCCATCCACGGTGGCAAAATTGGTCTCCCAGGGGCCAAAGACATGTACCACATCGCCGCGCCCGTAAGAGGGGAACCAGCCGTATTCAACGGAAAAGACAAAGATCATCAGGATCGCGGTCAGGAACACCGGCACCGAAATGCCAATGATCGAAATCCCCATGACCAGGCGGCTCAGGATCGTGTTGGGATAGATGGCGGTATAAACGCCCACCGGGATCGACAGGCCGACAATGATGATGGTGGCGCCAAAGACCAGCTCCATCGTGGCGGGCAGTTTCTTCAGGATCACATCCAACGCGGGTTCCTTGAAGAAATAGCTGGTGCCCAGATCTCCCTGCAGGGCATTCCCCGCAAAGCGCAGATACTGGGTAACAAAACTGTCATTCAGCCCCAGCTCATCGCGCAGCTCCTGTCTGACTTCTTCGCTGACGGATTGTCCGACAAGCTCGCGCAGCGGATCGCCGAGATTGTCCTGAATGGCAAAACCGATCAGCGAGATGACGAACATCACCGCGATCGCTTGAAACACGCGTTTCACAAGGTAAGCAAACATGCTTTTACACCTTCCTGGGGCAAGTAAATGGGCCTGGGGGAGTAGAGAAGAGAGAGATGGCCTGCGGCCGATTTCAGCAATGGATCTTGGCGGGTGCCGGATCTGCCCTCCCCAGCGCGGGAAGCACACCCCTCAAGGCTTTGCAGAAAATAAGAGCCGGAGCGGGTCAGACATGACCCGCTCCGGCCGCAAGCGAGGACGCCCCTTAGTCGACGACGAGGTCACCAAAGTAAGGGAAGTTCAGCGCGTTCACGATGGCTTCGGCATGGACACCTTTACGGGCACCCCAAGCCAGGTTCTGCCAGTGCAGCGGAATGAAAGCCGCCTCGTCATAGAGGATGGTTTCCATCTGCGTCAGCAGGGCTGCGCGCTTGTCGGCATCGGTTTCAGCATTGGCCTGGGCCATCAGCTTATCGGCTTCCGGGTTGCAGAAGTTGCCCGAATTATACTGACCATTGCCGGTTGCCTCATCTGGGCAGTGGCTCAGGAACTGGTGGAAGTTTGCCGAATCTTCGGTATCCGAATGCCAGCCGATCATCATCATGTCTGCTGCGCGCTCGTCAAAGGCGGGCCAGTACTGGGCCTTTGGCATGGTCTGCAGGTCAACCTTGATGTTGATTTTTGCCAGCATCGAGGCAACCGCCTGCGCGATCTTGTCATCGTTCACATAGCGATTGTTTGGTGCCATCATGGTCAGCTCAAACCCGTCGGCATAGCCAGCTTCAGCCATCAGTTCCTTGGCTTTTGCAACGTCAAAACGCGGCGTCAGATCAGCGCTGTGACCAAGATAGCCAGCCGGGCTTGCCTGGGCGCCAACCGTGCCAAAGCCACGCATGATGCGATCCACGATACCGGCATTGTTGACGGCATAGTCGATGGCCTTGCGGACACGGGCATCTTTCAGCGCTTCGACACGGTTCTGGTTCATCTGGAACGTGATGATCCGGGTGCCGGGCATTGTGATCAGATTGGTGCCTTCGTTTTCGTCAACGCGGGCCAGATCGGTGGGGGGCACGGGGGCGATGAAATCAACGTCACCGGACAGCAGGGCGGCCACACGGGTGGGGCTTTCCTTGATCGGAGTCAGGATGATCTGGTCAACGTTCCCGGCGGTTTCGGTGTCCCAGTAGCCATCAAAACGGTCAAAGACCATTTTCACGCCCTGCTCACGCTCGGTCACAACAAAGGGGCCGGTGCCGGAGACATTGCGCGAGGCAAAGCTGTCGCCGTGCTTTACCAGCTCGGCGCGATCCTTGCCGTCTTCGGTGGTGCCGGAATAGAACTGGCTGTCCATGGGGAAGATATAGGTCGCGGTGTGCAGCACCAGCGGATAGGGTTCCGAGGTGATCAGGTCAAAGGTGTGATCGTCAACCACCTTCACATCGGTGAACAGGCTGAAGATGCCCTTGAAATCGGGGCTTTCTTTCAGGCGGTCAAAGGTCCAGTCGACATCGGCCGCAGTCAGCATGTTGCCGGAATGAAAGCTCACACCTTCGCGCAGATGGAAACGGGTGGTGGTCGCGTCGATCTGTTCCCAGCTGGTGGCCAGGCGGGGTTCAAACTGCAGGTCCTGGGTCCAGCGAACCAGCGGGTCAAAGGCCATATGCGAAAACTGCAGCGTGCCGCCGGACAGTTGCTCATGCGGGTCCAAAGACACCGGGTCGGCGTCATAGGCAACCTTCACCGTGACTTCGGCCTGCGCCACTGCACCAAAGGTGAGCGACATCACGCCAGCCGCAGCGATGCGGATAAAATTATTCATTTTCCCTCCTTGTCAGGGACCTTGGTGGCCCCCTTATACATCTGTGCAAGCTACCTAATGCATCGCGCCGACCAGCGGCCAATGCCAATTTCAAATTGCCCATGCAAATCAGGAATAGAGCGGATAACGATCCGCGCATAAACAAAAACAACGCCCCGCAGAACGCCTGCAAGCCGCTGTAATATGGTCACTTTCGAAAAGACGCCCCAAACTGCAGCACCGCCCTGCCCTGTGGCGGCGCGCTCAAACATGCCCAAGTTTACCCTGCGACGCCTAGGGCAGCGCCGCCAAATATGACCCTATACAGAGACCAGCGGCAGCACTTCGGCGCGCGGACTATCGGCCCTGGCACCGTCAAAGATCACCTCGCCCCGGCGCAACACCACGATGTAATCTGCCAGATCATAGGCAAAATCAAAATACTGTTCGACCAGTACAATCGCCATCTCGCCACGGCCACGCAGCAGGCGGATGACCTCGCCGATCTGCTGGATGACATTGGGCTGAATGCCCTCGGTTGGCTCATCCAGCAGCAGGAGTTTGGGCCGGGTGATCAGCGCCCGCGCAATGGCCAGCTGCTGCTGTTGCCCGCCCGACAGATCACCGCCGCGCCGGTCGATAAAATCCTTCAGCACCGGGAACAAATCAAACACCTCATCCGGGATATGGTGTTCCGATTTGGGCAGGCAGGAAAAGCCGGTTTCCATGTTTTCGCGCACGGTGAGTTGCGGAAAGATTTCGCGCCCCTGTGGCACCACGGCGACGCCCTTTTGCGCCAGCCTGTGCGCGGCCATCACCGGCAGCTCTTCACCGTCCAGAACCATGCGCCCGCCCGAGCGCAGATGCTGGCCGCAGATCGCCCGGATCAGGCTGGTTTTGCCCACCCCATTGGTGCCCATCACGCAGGTCACAGCCCCTGCCTTGGCTGCAAGCGAGACGCCATGCAGGATTTGCGAATGACCATAGTGCAGGGTGAAATCGTCAAGTGTCAGCATCTGTCAGCGCCCCAGATAAACGTCAATGACCTGGCTGTTTGCAGTCACGTGATCCAGGGAACCTTCAGCCAGAACCGCCCCCTCGTGCAGCACCGTGACGCGGCAATCCAGCCTGCGCACAAACTCCATGTCATGTTCCACCACCACAACCGCGCGGGTCTTGGCGGCCTCGACCAGAATGGCGGTGGTGTGCTCACGCTCGGCCGGGGTCATGCCAGCTGCGGGTTCATCCACCAGCAACAGACGCGGCTCTTGTGCCAGTAGCATGCCGATTTCCAGCCACTGTTTCTGGCCATGGCTCAGCTCGCCGGATTTGCGCCCCAGCGCCTCTGCCAGGCCAATCTCACTGGCCAGCTCATCTACCCGCGCCAGATCGGCGGCGGTGGCGCGATAGAACATCACCGCAAAAGGACTGCGGTTTGAGCGCAGCGCCATCAGCAGGTTTTCCAGCACCGTCTGATCCTCAAACACTGTGGGTTTCTGGAACTTGCGCCCCACGCCCTCGCGGGCGATGCGCGCTTCGCTCATCCCCAAGAGAGAAATATTTCGTTCACCCCAGATCACCCGGCCCGCGTCCGGTTTGGTCTTGCCGGTGACGATATCCATAAAGGTGGTCTTGCCCGCGCCATTGGGGCCGATGATCGCCCGCATTTCCGCCTGACCAATAGCAAAGCTGAGGTTGTTGATCGCCTTGAACCCATCAAAGCTGACGGAGACACCCGAGACTTCCAGAAGCATGCTCATTGCTCGGCCTCCTTTTCGCGCAGTGCGCCCGCACCCGGCCCCAGATCGGCACCGTGGCGGTCGGGCTGGCGGCGGTCGCTCCACAGATCCACCAGCCCGCCAATGCCACGCGGCGCAAAAAGCGTCACCAGAACAAAGCTCAGCCCCAGCACAATCAGCCACCAATCCACCCATTTCAGAGTGTAAAAGCCAAGGTCCAGATCCGGGGCCTGGCCGCCAGTAAACCAAGAGGACACCAGGCTGACAAAGATGGCGCCGATCACCGCCCCGTACAGCCGCCCGCGCCCACCAATGGCCACCCAGACCGCCAGATAGATCGAGGCCACCGGGGCAATCTCCGCCGGGTTGATAATCCCCGCCTGCGGATAATAGAGCGCCCCGGCGATACCTGCGATAATGGCCGTGACGGTAAAGATGAACAGCTTGTAGCCCTCGACCGAGTAGCCAAGAAAGCGCACGCGGGCCTCGTTGTCGCGAATGCCGCGCAGCACCGAGCCAAACTTGCCCGCCACAATCCAGGCCGCAAACAGATAGCCCAGCGCCAGCGCCGCAGCCGAGGCCCAGAAGAACCAGATCGACAGGGTCGCCTGTGGCACATGATCCATGCCTGGCAGGTTCTGCAGCCCCGACAGCCCGTTGTTGCCGCGCAAGCCACTGTCGTTTTGAAACAGATAGAGCGCCAGCCCCAGTGTCATCGCCTGGGTCAGGATCGACAGGTAAACGCCCGTCACCCGCGAGCGGAAGGCCAGCCAGCCAAAGACCAGCGCCAGCACACCCGGAACCGCCACCACCAGCATCAGCTGCAGCAGCAGACTGTCCGCAAACATCCAGATCAGGGGAAACTCGCTGGATCCGACCACGCCAAAGATCTGATTGCCAATGGCATCGACAATTTCGCTATCGGTTGCGGGGATCGGTGCCTCAGACAGCGACGAGACAACAATCGCCTGCGTGCGCGCATACATCAGCCACATGCCGATCATATAGCCGCCAAGGCCAAAGAAGGCAAAATGGCCCAGCGACAGGATGCCCGTGTAGCCCCAGACCAGATCCATCGCCAGCGCCACCAGCGCCAGGCACAGCGTCTTGCCCAGTGTTTTGACAAAACTGGTCGAGATCACCCCGACGCCTGCGCCTTCGGCCAACAGGGTCACCGACAGCACAAACAGCGCCAGCACCGCCAGAAACACCAGCGTCGACGGGTTTCGTGTAAGGAATGTGTCGGACATGGGTTCAGTCTCCTGCCGCCCGGCCTTTGAGGGCGATGATCCCTCGTGGGCGAAATTGAATGAAGACGATGATAAAGACGATCATATAGGTCTGTGCCGCCAGGGTGTTCGACGGGTTCAGCCACTCGACGCCCTTTTGGAAAAAGCCAATCATGGTGGCCCCTGCCAGGGTGCCCCAGATATTGCCAACGCCGCCGACAACCACGGTCATGAAGCTCTGCACGATGTAGTCAGAGCCAAGCTCTGAGGTGACCTTGGCAAACAGCCCGATGGCGACGCCTGCGATACCGGCAATACCGGACCCCAGGCCAAAAGTGAGCATATTCACCCGCTCCGGGTTGATCCCCATGGACCCGGCCATGGCCCGGTTCTGCGTCACCGCACGGGTTTCCAGCCCCAGCCGGGTGCGGCGCATAATGAACAGGAACACGCCAAGAAAGATCAGCGCCAGCATGAAGATCGCGATGCGAATATAGCTGATCGAGACCACATCGTTGATGATCCAGGCGCCATCCAGCCAGCCCGGTGCGGTCAGCGGGCGCGCCTGGGTGCCAAAGATGTTCTTAGCCAGCTGTTGCAGCGCAATCGAGATGCCAAAGGTGGCCAGCAGGGTCTCAAGCGGGCGGTTATACAGCCAGCGAATGACCAGCCGCTCCATCGCCACTCCGGCGGCAAAGGTCACCGCAAAGGCCAGCGGCACCGCCACCAGGATCGACACCGTATGGTTGGGGATCACCTGCTGCACCACATAGCCGGTATAGGCCCCCATCATGATGAATTCGCCATGCGCCATATTGATCACCCCCATCACCCCAAAGGTGATGGCAAGGCCAATGGCGGCGAGGAAATAGATCGAGGCCAGCGACAGCGCATCCAGGGTCAGATCTACCGCCTGACCAACGGCCACCTGGGTGGCAATGGAAGTGAGCGCCGCCTGCGCAGCATGGGTCATGACCGCCGAGGGTTCATCGTAGATTTCGGCAAACACATGCGCGTTCAGGCTCTGGGTAATTTGCTCAGCGCTGACCCGCGCCGGGGCCTGCCCGGCCTCGACCAGCGCAGCATAAGCGCGTGTACGGGCGTCTTCCTTGTTTAGCTGCGCCAGCGGAACACCTCCGACCCGGCCACCTTCGATATGGGCAGCCAGCGTCGTGCGGATCTCATCGCTGGAGAGACGCGCCGGGGCCAGTTTGGCAGCAACCAGAAGGTCATAGGCCGCATCCGGCGACAACGCGCCCGCCCCCGGCGCCACCCTGCGCGCGACGTTCAAACCCGCCGGGATGTCGCCTGCAAAGGCCCGCAGCTGGGTCGAAACCAGCGGGTTGAGCGTCGCCCGGACGTCCAGCCCCAGATCCCCGGAGAGGGATTGAATAGTGGCAACGCGGCGGGCCTCATCCGTGCCATGGGCGATAGTCAACAGCTGCTCGATGCGCATCTTTCGCACCTTCAGCACCGGGTCTGTCTCGCCCGGGATCGAGGCGCGCAGCGGCGCCAGCAGCGCACCAGCGGGGGCGCGTTCAATCGCCAGCAGCGCCTCCTCGCGGCGGGAAGGATCCGGGTCTGATAGCTGAAACTGCACCAGCGCGGTGGCGATCAGCGCCCGAATGCCGCTGTTGGGTTTGATCTGTTTCAGGTCCGATTTGGCCACATCACCAACCGCCTGCCCGGTATCAAAATCAAACAGGCGATAGGTTTGGCCTTCCAGCTTTTCGCCGCGAAAGAACATCCCGTCAGATATGCGCATCCACAGGGCCTTAACCTGCCAGGCCTCCAGCACCGCCTGGGCCTGGGGCAAGCCGCTCTCGGCCAGGGCGGCGATGGCCGGGGCAATTGTCTTGCGTGAGCTTTTCTGGATCAGCGCGCTTTGCTCTTGCAGGATGCTTTGCACCGGGGCTGGTTCAGGCACCTGTTGAGCAAGGGCAGCAAGGCTGGACAGAAGGACCATAAGGCCCGCCAAAAGGGTAGTTCTCATGATGCTGGTGCCTTCAATGTCCCGCAGAGACACGGCCCTGCGGGACTGTTACGATCAGTAGTTGGAGTTCAGCTGAACGCAGGATTTGGTTTCGGTGTTGTACATGCCGCAGCCAATGTCTTTCCAATCGGACATCAAGACCGCACTTTCGGGCAGGAAGTCAGTCCAGGCGTCGCCGGGGACTTCGGTGGTCTGGCTGATGATGTCAAACTGGCCGTCTTCCTGAATTTCGCCAATCAGCACCGGCTTGGCCAGGTGGTGGTTGGGCAGCATCACGGCGGTGCCGCCGGTCAGGTTGGGGAACTCCTGGCCATACATGGCGCTGCGCACCGCATCCACATCCGCCGTTTTTGCCGCTTCCACCGCGTTCACCCACATGTTGAAGCCGATGTAATGGGCCTCCATCGGGTCGTTGGTGACGCGCTCATCGCCCATGGTGGTTTTCCAGGCGTCGATAAAGGCAGTGTTGGCCTCACTTTCAGCCGATTGGAAGTAGTTCCAGGCCGCCAGATGGCCCACCAAGTTCGAGGTATCCAGACCCGACAGCTCTTCTTCGCCCACCGAGAAGGCAACCACGGGGATGTCATCGGCCGAAATGCCCGCTGCGGCCAGCTCTTTGTAGAAACCGATGTTGGCATCGCCATTGATGGTGGAAATCACCCCAACCTTTTTGCCATCTGCCGCCAGCGCAACAACATCTGCCACGATCTTGGACCAGTCAGAGTGACCAAAGGGAGTGTAGTTCACAAAGATATCTTCGCTCGCAATGCCCTTGGACTGCAGGTAGCTTTCCAGGATGTTGTTGGTGGTGCGGGGATAGACATAATCGGTGCCGAGCAGCGCGAATTTTTCAACGCCCAGCTCTTCGAGAAAGTAATCTGTCGCCGGGATTGCCTGCTGGTTGGGGGCCGCACCGGTGTAGAACACGTTCTTGGAGCTTTCTTCGCCCTCATATTGCACCGGGTAGAACAGCAGGCCGTTCAGCTCTTCGATCACCGGCAGCACCGATTTGCGGCTGACGCTGGTCCAGTTGCCAAAGATCACATCGACATCATGTACGGTCAGCAATTCACGCGCCTTTTCGGCAAACAGCGGCCAGTCAGAGGCCGGATCGACAACAACCGCTTCCAGCTCACAGCCCAGAACACCACCGGCGGCGTTCTGCTGGTCAATCAGCATCAACATGGTATCTTTCAGCGTGGTCTCGGAAATCGCCATGGTCCCGGATAGCGAATGCAGGACGCCAACCTTGATGGAACAGTCATCGGCGAATGCCGGTGCGCTCAGGGCGGCGACAGCAGCGGTGGCTGCCAATGTGGTTTTTAGATCAATCATGTATATCTCCCGGCGGAGGGGGTCGGGGGTGCTTGCGTCAATGCGCATCTTTCCGTACCCAGTCCCCGCAACCTTTGTTGCACCCGTGTGGCGGCCGTTCAGAGCTGCAATTCGTCTGGTCGTCACACACCCAATCCAGAGCATCCACTCGCCTCGGGCCTCTATAGTGCTTCTGCATTGCGGCATTTGAAGCAACGCACAGGGCAGAGAAACCCGATGCCATGCTCAGAATTGATCAAAACTTGCGCATCCATCCCACCCAAGACCCAAAAAATAGGCAGTTGGATTTTCCCGGCCTGTTTTTTGCAGGTTTTTGTAGAGCCTCAGGCCGGAACTGCCGAAAAAAGTGGCACCTGAATTGCAACCCACCACTTTGCCCATGAGGAGACCGGCATCACCCTGACTGCCGACATATCGCAGCAAACTGCCCAGCCGGTTCACCTGGGCCAGCCCCGCGCACGCGGGACGGTCAGCCTGTCTGCGAAACTGACGGCACGGGGCACGGCGCTGCAGGGGCTGCGCCAGTCCGGCTCGTTCAGGTGCCTGTTTCCGCGCCCCAAGACCACAACGCTAGAGGCGGTGCTGATCAACACAGCCGGCGGCATCACTGGCGGCGACGATATGCGTATCAACGCCGCGGTCGGTGCCAATGCCGCCCTGACCCTCACCACACAGACGGCCGAGCGCGCCTATCGCGCCCAGCCCGGTGAAGTCGGGCGGTTGCAGACCAAACTGACTGTTGCCGCAGGTGGCCATGCAAACTGGCTGCCGCAGGAAACCATTCTGTTCCAAGGCTGCGCCCTGTCGCGTCGGCTTGATGTGGATCTCGCCCCGGATGCCACCGCCCTGCTGGTGGAACCGCTGGTCTTTGGCCGTATGGCGATGGGCGAAGTGGTGACGCAGGGGCGCTTTCATGACCGCATTATGCTGCGCCGCAATGGCACCGAGCTCTACCGCGATGCCATGCGCTTTGACGGTGACATGCAGGCGCAACTGGACCGCCCGCATGTGGCGGCAGGGGCGCGCGCGCTGGTCTCCGTGATCTATGTGGCCCCGGATGCCGGCGGCCAGTTGGCCCCGCTGCGCGCCATGCTGCCCGTGCAGGCCGGTGCTTCGGTGATTGGAGATGATCTGCTGCTGCTGCGCATTCTTGCCGCTGACGCCCATGATCTGCGCCTGAGCCTGATCCCTGTTTTGAACCGCCTGACACAGGGCACCCTTCCCCGATGCTGGATGATCTGACATGAACCTGACCCCCCGAGAAAAAGACAAACTGCTGATCGCCATGGCCGCCGAAGTGGCCCGCCGCCGTCTGGCGCGCGGCGTCAAGCTGAACCATCCCGAGGCCATCGCCCTGATCACCGATGCCGTGGTGGAGGGCGCCCGAGATGGCCGTTCCGTCGCTGACATGATGGAGGCCGGCGCCGAGGTCATCAGCCGAGACCAGTGCATGGAGGGCATCGCCGAGATGATCCATGACGTCCAGGTCGAAGCCACCTTTCCCGACGGCACCAAGCTGGTGACCGTGCATAACCCCATTCGCTAATGTCCTATCTGGAGACGCCCAAGATGAAACGACAGCTTGCTCTCGCCCCTGCCCTTACCCTCACCGCTGGTCCTGCGCTGGCCCATTTGGATCCAACCGAGCATGGCTCCTTTGTTGCGGGGGTGAGCCACCCGGTGTTTGGCGCAGACCATATCCTTGCCATGGTCGCCGTTGGCCTGTGGGCGGTGACGCTGGCTGGCCGGTCTAATGATCGTCGCGCCTTGGCAGCGCTGCCGGTTGCCTTTGTCGGGGCGATGGCGGCGGGCTTCCTGCTGGCGATGGCGGGTGTTGGCCTGCCATTCGTGGAGCCGATGATTCTGGCCTCGGTGCTGGTTCTGGGCGGGCTTTGCGCCCTGGCGCTGCGCCTGCCGTTGATGACTGCCGCCGGTCTGACCGCACTGTTCGGCCTATTCCATGGCCATGCGCACGGCGCGGAACTCGGGAGTGCTGAGGCACTGCCTTATCTGGCGGGCTTTGCGCTTGCGACTGCGCTGTTGCATGCGGCGGGTGTTTTGGGCGGCCTCGGTATCGCGCAGCGCGCTCCCTTCGTCACCCGTGCGCTGGGTGGGCTGGTCGCGCTTGCCGGCTCCGCGCTGATAATCGCTGGCTAAGGAGGAAAAAGCCATGATCCCCGGAGAAATCATCCCTGCCGCAGGCGAATTGGTGCTGAACGAGGGCGCCGAGGCGGTGACGCTGATGGTCGCCAATACCGGCGACCGCCCGGTGCAGGTCGGCAGCCACTATCATTTCGCCGAGGCCAATCCGGCGCTCGACTTCGACCGCACCACCGCACATGGCTGCCGCCTGGACATCGCGGCCGGCACCGCCGTGCGGTTTGAGCCCGGCCAGCGCCGCGAAGTGCAGCTGATCCCGATCAGCGGCGCGCGCAAGGTTTATGGCTTTAATGGGCAGGTGATGGGGGGTCTCTAGACGGATCCGCTGAGGATCGCGCCCGTCCCGTGGGTGGGGGCGATCAAATCGCGCCCGCCCTGGGGGGCGGGTCGGGCGCGATCCGGGGCTGCGGCCCCGAAAGAAGGCTCCCGTAATTGACACATGCCATCGGAGACAGCTGATGCCCGCAAAAATTTCCCGCGCCGATTATGCCGCCATGTATGGCCCCACCACCGGCGACAAGCTGCGGCTGGCCGATACCGATCTGATCATCGAGGTGGAGCGTGACCTCACCGGTCCCTATGGCGAAGAGGTCAAATTCGGCGGCGGCAAGGTGATCCGCGACGGCATGGGGCAATCGCAGGCCACCCGTGCCGCTGGCGCCGTGGACACGGTGGTCACCAATGCGCTGATTGTCGATCACTCTGGCATCTACAAGGCCGATGTGGGTCTGCGGGACGGGCGCATTGCCAAGATCGGCAAGGCAGGCAACCCTGATACCCAGCCCGGCGTTGATGTCATTGTTGGCCCCGGCACCGAGGTGATCGCCGGCGAGGGGCGCATCCTGACCGCAGGGGGATTTGACAGCCATATCCATTTCATCTGCCCGCAGCAGATCGAAGACGCGTTGCATTCCGGCCTGACCACCATGCTGGGCGGAGGCACCGGGCCAGCCCATGGGACCTTGGCCACCACCTGCACCCCCGGTGCCTGGCACCTTGGTCGCATGTTGCAGGCGGCGGATGCGTTTCCGATGAACCTGGCCTTTGCCGGCAAGGGCAACGCATCACTGCCTGCCGCCCTGGAAGAGCAGGTTCTGGGCGGCGCCTGCGCTTTGAAACTGCATGAAGATTGGGGCTCAACCCCGGCCGCCATCGACTGCTGCCTGTCGGTGGCAGACGCCATGGATGTGCAGGTGATGATCCATACAGACACCCTGAATGAAAGCGGCTTTGTCGAACATACCCTGGGCGCCATCAAGGGCCGCACCATCCATGCCTTCCACACCGAGGGCGCCGGCGGTGGCCACGCGCCGGACATCATCAAGATCTGCGGCGAAGACCATGTGCTGCCCTCTTCGACCAACCCGACGCGGCCCTTCACCGTGAACACGCTGGAAGAACATCTGGATATGCTGATGGTCTGCCACCACCTGGACAAATCCATTTCCGAAGACGTCGCCTTTGCCGAAAGCCGCATCCGCCGCGAAACCATCGCCGCCGAAGATATCCTGCACGACATGGGCGCATTCAGCATCATCGCCAGCGACAGCCAGGCCATGGGCCGGGTGGGCGAAGTGCTGATCCGCACCTGGCAGACCGCCGACAAGATGAAGAAACAGCGCGGACGGCTGGCCGAGGAAACCGGCAACAACGACAACTACCGGGTGCGGCGCTATATTGCCAAATATACCATCAACCCGGCGATTGCCCATGGGATATCCCATGAAATCGGCAGCATCACCGAAGGCAAGCGCGCTGATCTGGTGCTGTGGGATCCGGCGTTTTTTGGCATCAAACCGGAAATGGTGCTGCTGGGGGGCTCTATCGTGATGGCACAGATGGGCGATCCCAACGCATCAATCCCGACGCCACAGCCAGTCTATTCCCGCCCCATGTTCGGTGCCTTTGGCCGGGCGGTGGAAAACTCTGCCGTCACCTTTGTGTCTGAGGCGGCGCAGGCCGCTGGCATCGGCGCGAGGCTAGGATTGGCCAAACGGACCCTGGCGGTGCAAAATACCCGTAACATCGGCAAGAAAGATCTGCGCCTGAACACCGCCACCCCGGCGATGGAGGTGAATCCCGAAACCTATGAGGTGCGCGCCGATGGAGAGCTGCTCACCTGTCAGCCCGCCGAGGTTCTGCCCATGGCGCAACGCTATTTCCTGTTCTGAGGAGACCCGCATGGAACTGCCAACTGCCCGCGAAATTCTGCACAGTCATCACAGCGACGATGAGGTCACGCTGACCTATGACGCCCGCTTCCTGCGCCGCAAGGTGCTGACCACCACCAGCGGTGCCCAGTTCCTGGTGGATCTGGCGCAGACCACCTCAGTCTCGGGGGGCGATGCCTTCAAATTGTCGGATGGGCGGCTGGTCGCGGTGGTCCCCGCCAGCGAGGCCCTGCTAGAGGTCACTGGCGATCTGGTGCGGCTGGCCTGGCACATCGGCAACCGCCACACCCCCTGCCAGATCGAAGACACCCGCCTGCTGATCCAGCGCGACCATGTGCTGCGCGATATGTTGCAGAAACTTGGGGCCGACCTGCATGAGGTAGAAGCCCCCTTTTGCCCCGAAGGCGGTGCCTATGGGCACGGACGCACCCATGGCCACAGCCACTAATGCCCAGATCCTGCTGCTGAGCCAATGGCTCAGCCCCGCCTATCCGGTTGGGGCCTTTGCCTATAGCCATGGGCTGGAAGCGGCAGTGGATCAAGGCTGGGTCCGCGATGGCAGAGACCTGCAAGACTGGCTTGAGGACCTGCTGGAACATGGTGCCGGGCGCTCGGATGCGCTGTTGCTGGCCGCCGCCTGGCACGCCGAAACGCGCGAGACCCTGATTGAAACAGACACCACCGCCCGCGCCTTTGCCGCCAGCAAAGAGCGCCTGTTTGAAACCTGCCAGCAGGGTGGCAGTTTTTCCAGGGTAACCCAGGCGATCTGGGGGGGCGAGCTGACCAACCTGCCTGGCCCGACCAACCCGACTGGGCTGACCTATCCGGTTGCGCTGGGGGCGGCGGCCGCCGCCGAGGCCCTGCCACTGGACTTGACCCTGTCGATGTATCTGCAGGCCTTTGTGTCCAATCTGATCGCCGCTGGCCAGCGGCTGTTGCCGGTTGGCCAGACAGCAGGTCAAGAGATCTTGCACAGGCTCGCTCTGCGTCTGCCCGAAATCGCGGCACAGAGCGCGGATGGTGATCTGACGCGACTGTCGGCCACCGCCTTTCTTGGCGATATTGCCGCAATGAAACATGAAACCCAACGATCAAGGATTTTTCGCACATGATGAGCCCCAATGGCCCCCTTCGTATTGGCATCGGTGGACCGGTTGGTGCCGGCAAGACCACGCTGACCGCCGCCCTGGCCGAAACCCTGCGCGGGCGTCATTCGATAGGGGTCATCACCAATGACATCTACACCCAGGAAGACGCCGAAGCACTGGTGCGCATGCAGGTACTGCCCTCGGATCGGATCATCGGGGTTGAAACGGGTGGCTGCCCCCACACGGCCATCCGCGAAGATGCCTCGATCAATCTGGCGGCCGTGGCGGAAATGGTCAGCCGCCACCCCGAGGTTGAAATCGTGCTGATCGAAAGCGGCGGCGACAATCTGTCTGCCACCTTCAGCCCCGAGCTGGCAGACCTGACAATCTATGTGATTGACGTGGCCGCCGGCGAGGAAATCCCCCGCAAGGGCGGGCCGGCCGTGACCCGGTCAGATATTCTGGTCATCAACAAAACAGACCTGGCGCCCCATGTCGGGGCCAGCCTGGATGTCATGGCGCGCGATGCCGCCCGGATGCGGCCGGACCTGCCCAGCTATTTCACCAATCTCAAGGCCCGGACCGGGGTTGATCAGATCTGGAACCGGATCCGTGAAATCGGTGGCCTGCCCAGCACAGATTAGCGCCCACCCTATTGTTGACAAAACTGGTAGGGATAAATATGGGTCCTTCACATTGAATTCCAGCAAGGTTTCAGAGAGCTCCCTCCTCTCTTTGCCCAGCCATATCTTTAAGCCCTGTTCAGGTCTCTGCCTGCGACAGTGCAGTGGAGCAATATGGTGGCGAAGAGTCTGGTTTTACGTGTCTCTCCCTCTTGGGGACAGCTAATATCCGTATGGTGCAGGCCCTGGTTCCGGTCCCATACGGGCCGACTGGCCGGGCCACTGCTGGTGACGGCACAGGTAGCGCTGGTCCTGCTGCTCTTGCTGTCAGGCAGGGCCGCTGCAGAGACAGCTGCTTTCCCGGTTACAATCGATCACCAATATGGCAGCAGCCTGATCCCGGCCAAGCCGCGCCGCATCGTCTCTCTGAGCTATATCGGTCATGACTTTCTGCTAGCGCTGGGAGAGCCACCCTATGCGCTACGCAAGTGGTTCGGCGCCTATCCCTATGGGGTTTGGCCCTGGGCGCAAGCGGCCCTGGGCACGGCAAAACCCATCGTCATGCAGGGCGAAATCGACATCGAATCCATCGCCGCCATGGCCCCCGATCTGATCGTCGGCCAATGGTCCGGCATGACGCAGGCCGAATACCGACTGCTGTCACGCATAGCCCCCACCATCCCGGCGCAGGACAAGTACGGCGCCTATGGCACCCCCTGGCAAGAGATGCTGCGTGTTCTTGGGCGGGCCACCGGTAAACACCAGCTGGCGCAGCAGATCATTGCCGATCTGGAAAGCCGCTTTGACACGCTGCGCGCCAGCCATCCCACCTGGCAGGGCGCTAGCGCCGTCATGGTCTGGGGCGGGCAAACAGGGGCCTATACCGCCCGTGACATTCGCGGGCAATTCATCGAAGCCCTCGGCTTCAAGGTGCCAGAGGTCATCAACACCAGCGCCGCGCTAAACAGCTATTACGCCCTGATCCCGGCAGAAGACCTGTCACCGATTGATGTGGATGCACTGATCTGGCTGGACGCAGGCGGTTCTGTCAGCCGGTTGCAGCGCATGCCGCTGCGCCCGACCCTGCAGGCCTATGCCGAAGGGCGCGAAATTTACGCCGACCTGCTGCTTTCGGCAGCGCTGTCCCATTCAAGCCCGCTCAGCCTCGGCTATGCGCTTGATCGGCTGGTGCCGCTGATCGAGGCGGCGATGGACGGCGATCCTGCCACGCCGGTGCCCAGCATGGCCGCCGCTGATCTCTTGCCAAAGGCGCGCTAACATGACCCTGATCACAACCACCACCTCGCGGCCACAGCGCAGGCGCATCCCGGACCGGCATCTCTGGCTGCTGCTGGCGCTGGTGGGCCTGGCGCTCCTGTCTGGCCTGTCGTTGCGGCTGGGGCTGCGCCCTATTGGCTGGAGCGAAATCTGGGACTCTTTTGTGGCCTATTCGCCAGAGAACGCGGATCACATCGTCATTCAGAAAATGCGGCTGCCACGGCTGCTGGCGGCCTGGCTGGCTGGGGCGGCACTGGCGACCTCGGGGGTGCTGATCCAGGGGTTGACCCGCAATCCGCTGGCCGATCCCGGCTTGCTGGGCATCAATGCCGGCGCGGCTCTGGGCGTGATCCTGTGTATCTTTCTGTTGGGCATCTCTGACCCTGCCGCATTTGTCTGGGTAGCCATGGCGGGCGGGCTGCTGAGCACCATTCTGGTCTTTCTGCTTGGCGGTGGGCAACGCGGGTCCAACCTGCGCCTGATCCTGGCCGGGGCGGCACTTGGCGCGCTGTTCCTCGCCTTGGGGCGCAGCCTGCTGCTGGTCAGCCAGCGCAGTCTGGATGTCTATCGGTTCTGGGTTCTGGGCGGGCTGGACGGTATCGAGATGCAGAGCATTTTTGCCCTGCTCCCCATCTTTGGCCTTGGCGCGGCGTTGGCGCTGGTCAGCGCCTTTCATCTGAACGCGATGATCCTGGGCGAAGACACCGCCCGCGGGCTGGGGCTGCGCACCGGCGGCACCCGAACCCTGACGGTGGCGGCTATCCTGTGTCTCTGTGCCGCCACGGTTTCCATGGCCGGGCCGATTGCCTTTGTCGGCCTTGTGGTGCCGCATATGGCGCGGCGCTTTGCTGGCGCGGATATGCGCTGGTGCACCCTGTTTTCCGCCCTGCTGGGGGCTGGTCTTGTGATGCTTGCGGATCTTGTCGGACGCCTGCCTTTCTTTGGCGGCAATATGCAGGCTGGCGTCATGGTAGCCCTGATTGGCGGCCCCGCCTTTGTCTGGTTGTTGCGCCGCAACGAAAGGGGCCTGCGATGACCCACTGGACCCTGCGCCTGCCCTTTGTATCGCTCCGCCTGTCTGCGCGGGGCAGTGCGATTGCGCTTGCACTGGCACTGATGATCGCAGCCGGAGCGCTGCTGGCGCTGCGCCTTGGCAGCTATCCGCTGGCACCGGGAACATGGGGGGCAATCCTGGGCGGCGCTGGCAGCGATATCGAACAGATGATCCTGCTGGATCACCGCCTGCCCCGCATTCTGACCGCGCTTGGCGCCGGAGCCTGTTTTGGCCTGTCCGGCGCCATGTTCCAGACCATGTTGCGCAACCCGCTGGCCTCGCCGGATGTGATTGGTTTCAACGCTGGTGCCAGCTGTGGTGCCCTGGTGGCGATCATTGCCGCAGGCAGCGCAGCAACCGGGGGCACGATATTGCTGGGGGCGCTGCTGGGGGCCTTTTGCACCGCAGTACTGGTGACCGGGCTGGCCTGGCGCAACGGGCTGCAGGCTGAGCGGCTGGTGCTGATCGGGCTGGGCGTGGGCTTTGCCCTTGCCGCCCTGTCCGACCTGTTGCTGAGCCGCACGGATGCGCGCACCGCCGCCGATATGACCAAATGGCTGATCGGCACCCTGAACGCCCGCGACTGGCAGGATGTCACCCTGGTCTGGGCCGGGCTTGCGCTGCTGTCACCGATGCTTGTCTGGCTGCATTTCCCGCTGGCGCGCCTGGGGCTGCCAGAGGATCTGGCCGGCGGGCTGGGGCTGCGGCTGTCACAACTGCGACTGACTATCACCGCCCTGGGCATTGTCCTGGCGACCCTGGCAGTCTGCAGCGCCGGGCCGCTGCCCTTTGTGGCCTTTGCCGCCGGCCCGATTGCCCGCGCCCTGCTACGCAATGGCCAGCCTGCCCTGCTGGGCGCGGCTGCGATTGGCGCCCTGCTGGTGCTGGCCGCAGATACGGCTGCCCGCATGATCGTGACCCTTCACCTGCCCGCCGGCGTCTTCACCGCCTTGATTGGCGGCCCGGTGATGATCTGGCTGCTTGTCACCCAGCTTCGCAAAGGAAAACTCTGAATGACCCAGCCTGCCAGCCTGTACGCCGACCAACCGACCCGCCAGGATGCGCCCCAGGATGCACGCCTGCGCGCCCGGACGCTGTCGGTCGCCTATGCACAGGCCTCCATCCTCAGCGATCTGACGCTCGACATTCCCGATGGGGAAATCACCGTGATTGTCGGGCCAAATGCCTGTGGCAAATCCACCCTGCTGCGCTCTCTGGCGCGGCTGCAGCGGCTCTCGGGCGGGCAGGTTCTGCTGGATGGCAAGAGTATTCACCACCAGCGCAGCCGGGGAGTGGCGCAGCGGCTGGCGATCTTGCCACAATCCCCCACCGCCCCTGAAGGCCTGACGGTGCATGATCTGGTCAGCCGTGGCCGCACCCCGCATCAATCCGCCCTGCAGCAGTGGTCGCGCCAGGACGCCCGCGCCGTAGAGCAGGCGCTTGAACGCACCGGCATGGCCCCCCTTGCCCAACGCAGCCTGGAAGCCCTGTCTGGTGGCCAACGCCAGCGCGCCTGGATTGCCATGGCCTTGGCACAAGAGACCGATATCCTGCTTCTGGACGAGCCAACGACCTATCTGGATCTGCCACATCAGATCGAACTGCTGACTCTGGTGCAATCGCTGAACCAGGACAGCGGGCAGACCGTGGCGATGGTGCTGCATGACATCAATCTGGCGGCCCGCTTTGCCAGCCACATGATCGCCCTGCGCTCCGGAGAGGTCTTTGCCAAGGGCCGACCAGAGCAGGTGGTAACCCGCGAAAACATGGCCGAGGTCTTTGGCCTGAAATGCCAGATCATTTCCGACCCGGTGCACGCCACCCCCCATGTCATTCCAGAATAGGACCGCAGCATGTCGATATCCACAGCTTTCCCCCTAGAGGCCAGAGCCGAGCTCTGTGATGTTGGTTTTTCCCAGCTGCGTGCGGTCATGCTGCAGCAGGCACAGGCGCATGAACTTAAGATCCTGGAGGACAGCGACAGCGCGGTCAGCATCGAGGTCACCGCCTTTGGCCAGTACCGCTTGGCGGCGCGCGGCAGTGGCACTGTCGTAACCATTACTGCCGCCCTGCCGGATCGATTGTTCATGCTGAAGGATGGGTTCTGCGATACGCTGGCACAGCTGCTGCCAGAAGCCGCTGAAAGCCTTCTCTGGACACAGAGCGCCAGCCCCTCGCAGACAGAGGTGTCGGCGCCCCGCCAGCCGGGGCAACCGCCGCAGCCCCAACTGCCGCCAAACCTGCATTTCACCACCGTGCAATCCATCACCCCCATCGGCACAGCCTTCCTGAGGGTGCAGGTGAAAGCCGATGACCTCAGCAGCTTTCAGGACGATGCGATACACTTCCGGCTGGTCCTGCCACCGGAAGGTTGCAGCGCGCCAGAATGGCCAAGCGTTTCCGCCAGTGGTGCGACCCTCTGGCCAAAGGGGGACAAGGCGCTGCATCGCCCGGTCTATACCACCCGCTGGATCGACCGGGCAGCCGGGCTGATGGCGTTTGACATCTTTTTGCACGCGGGCGGGCGCGCCACCAATTGGGTGCGCGCTGCAGCGGTTGGCGATCAACTGGCCATCGCAGGCCCCGGCGGCGGCGGGTTGGTGCAGAGCAACAAAATTGTACTGTTTGCCGATGAAACCGCTTTTCCTGCAGCGGCGCGCATTCTGGAAAACCTTTCTGCAGACAGCCAGGGGCAAATCACCCTTGTGGCCGAGCAGGGCGCGGCCTGCGGCTATCCGATCGCGGCCCCCAAAGGGGTAGAGGTGACCTGGCTGACCCGGTCCGAAGCCGGGGACATTGCCGAACGCGCCCTGACGGCCCGCACCGCCCTGCCCGACCACTTCTTCTGGTTTGCCGGTGAAAAAAGCACCGTCACCCCGGTACGTACCGCCATCAAGGCGAGCGACCCAGCCCCCGGAACCACCTATATCGCCGCCTACTGGAGCCAGCCATGACCCGCTATATTCCCCTGCCCTGCATCTGCCTAGTTGCACTGGGCACCCTGGCCACTGCGCAAGACTCCCAGCAGCCTGCCCCCGCTGCCACCAGTCCGACCCCCGTCATGACAGCGCCCAGTGTCGACAGCACCGGCGCGGGCCTGGCCCCACAGGCCCCAACAGCTGCGGCTGACGCCCCGGTCGCATCGGTCGCCGTGCCACCAGGTGCCACGGCCGTCTCAGAAGCACCGCCCGCCAGCCCGACCACCGCACCACCTGTCCCGCAGGGCGCCCCCCTGCCGGGTGCGACAGCTGCAAACGCCCCCGACACCTCCCCCTTGGGCCAGGATCAGGCATTTGTGCAACTGGCCAAGGCAAGCTCTGACAAAGCGCTGAAATTCCTGCGTGATGGCGGCCCCTCCATCTGGGCGATTGCGGCGCTCTCGGTGATTACCCTTGCCCTGATCCTGTGGAAGATCTGGCGCTTGGCGCTCATTGGGGCCTGGTCCAGGGGCAAGGCAAGACAGGCCCTTGCCGCCTATGAGGCAGGCCAGCCCGACGCGGCACTGGCCATCGTCAAGGGCCGCATGGGCATTCGTTCCAAAGTGGTCAGCGCCGGATTGGTCGCCCTGCAGCAACGCCCCGAAGCACGCGCCCGGGAAGAGGTCGCGCGGGTGGCCAAAAAGCATCTGGCCCAGGCGGCCACCGGGCTTGGCGCGCTGGAACTGATTGCCACCATCGCGCCGCTGCTTGGTCTGCTGGGCACGGTTCTGGGCATGATCGCCGCCTTTCAGGCCCTGCAGCAGGCCGGGTCCAAGGCCGATCCGGCGCTGCTGGCCGGCGGGATCTGGGAGGCGCTTTTGACCACGGCTGCCGGCATGGCGGTGGCGATCCCCGCCTCGGCTGCTCTGACCTGGTTTGAGGCTGTACTGACCCGCATCCGCCAGGACATTGAAGACAGCGCCACCCGCCTGTTCATCGCCCAAAACCCGCCAGAGCTGAAGATCGCGGCAGAGTGAGCAGATGCAGTTCAGCGATCCCCCAAGGCGCCGACGCAAGCCAAGCCTGACACCGATGATCGACGTGGTCTTTTTGCTGCTGGTCTTCTTCATGCTGGCCTCGCGCTTTGGCACAGAAGCCGTACTGGAGCTGCCTTTGGCTGGCAGAGGCGGTACCTATAGTGGTCCGCCGCGGCTGGTGGGTATCGGCGCCAACAACCTGGATCTCAACGGTGTGCCCATTGCGGAAACCCATCTGGGCGAAGCCCTGGCGCCCTTGATGGCCAAACCCGAAGATCTGGTGATCCTGCGCGGTCGCGATGCTGCCGATGTGCAGCGCATCATTGATATCACGACCCTGCTGCGCGCCGCCGGCTACAGCAATGTCGTCTTGGTAGAGTAAGGACGCAGATGGATTTTTCATCGCCCCCCCGTCGGCCACGCGCAGAATCCATCGTACCGATGATCAATGTGGTGTTTCTGCTGCTGATCTTTTTTCTGATGACATCGCGCCTGGCGCAGCCCGACCCGTTTGAGATCGTGCCCCCCAGTGCTGCGCTGGAGGCCGAAGCGGAGGCTGATCCGGTGCTGTATATCGACGCTGCGGGGCGCATGCATTTTGACGGCAGCGAAGGAGAGGCCGCGCTGGCGCGCCTGTCGCAGATTGGCGGCAAGGCCCCGGTTGTGTTGCTGCGCGCCGATGCCAAACTAGAGGCCAAGGCGCTGGCCGGCATTCTGCGCCAACTGGCCGCCGCCGGGCTTGGCCGGGCTGAACTGGTGGTAACGCCCCAATGAAACGCAGCGCCGAAGTCACCGTCTTTGCCGGGCTTGCCGCCCTGATCCATGTCAGCCTCTTTGCCACGGCACCGCAGTCGGGCGTCCAGTCCAGCGGTGCTGGTGGCGAGGCCATGGTCTCTCTCACTGCTGCAAATGCCACGGTTACCGAGATGGTGGAAGCCTGGGAACGCCCGCCACGGCCTCCGGCGACCAGTGCGGATCTCGTCACCCCCGATACGCCACCAGAGGCGCCGGAAATGCCCGAATTTCAACTGGCAGAGGCGCCGCAGGTAGCGGTGCAGATGGCCCTGCCCCAACCTGGCAGCGCCACCGTGATACAGGTTGATCTGTCAACACCCCCGCCGCCACCCGAGCCGGAACTGGCCCCCCCGCCTGAACCTGAACAAAGGCCGAAGCCCAGGCCAAAACCAGCGCCCACGCCGCCGCCCAAACAGACCGAGGCCGCGATTTCGGATCAGACGGTGGAATATCGCGCTGCCCAGCGCGCAGCCGGGGCTGGTGGCGGGGCGCAGTCCGGGGTTTCTGGTAGCAGTGAAACAGCAACACTATCCGCCGGGCGGCAGGCAAAGCTGAGGGCCGTTTGGGGGGCCAAGATCCGCTCTCGTATTGAACGGCGCAAGCGCTACCCCTCGGATGGGCGTGGCGATGGCCGGGTAGTTGTTCAGATCACCGTTGCGGCCAGCGGCGCGCTGGTCAATGTGCGCGTCGTCAAATCCTCAGGCTCTGCCGCGTTTGACCGGGCGGCGCTGAAAGCGGTCAGCCGGGCGGGCAAGTTTCCCAAGATGCCAAAGCAACTGGGCGGTGGTCACGCCAAGTTTTCCCTACCAATAAGCTTTAGCAAATAGCCCCCCGCTTGGGGATTGTGAGAGACGGATCCTATGCTTCGGCGCTGCGCAGATCTGGGCGCGCTACTCTAAACAGATACCTTCCCAGGCAACAAAAAGCCCTGCGCCCATCAATCATGGGCACAGGGGTAAGTCGTTATAAGGTTTGCGGGGTTGCGGAGGCAGGCTTCGATATCCGCCTCCGCAGGACATCTGCTTGTTCGATCAGAACTTGGAGGTCAGGGTCAGGGCCAGATTGCGCCCTTCGCCAAAATAGCAGGCCCCCGACTGGCAGGTGGAGACATAGCGCTCATCCGTGAGGTTACGGACATTCAGCGCCACCAGCCAGTTGTCCCGCCCATAAGAAACGGCGGCATCATACAGCGTATAGGACGGGGTCAGATAGGTGTTGGATCCCCCCCAGGCAGCCCCATTATAGCGCGCACCTGCGCCCAGGCTCCAACCTGCCAAGGCCCCATCAACGGGTGCATAGCTCAGCCAGAGCGAGGCAGCGTTCTGAGGCACCTGCGCGATATGATCACCATCGGCGTCTTCGGTATCGAGATAGGTATAGGCCAGGTTCACGGACAGATCGCCAAAGCGGTGGAAGGCTTCAAATTCAAAGCCCGTTGCCTTGGCCTCTCCGGTCTGCACCTGGAAGTTAGGATTGGCGGCATCCGCAACTGTCATGTTGGATTTGGTCAGATCAAAAACCGCAGCCGTCAGCAGGGTATCGGTGCCAACAGGTTGATATTTAAGGCCCAGTTCGACCTGTTCGCCACGGGTTGGTTCAAAGGGTTTGCCGTTGACATCCGCGCCGATAGCATCCTGGCGGAAGCTTTCCGCATAGCTGAGATAGGGCGCCAGACCATTGTCAAAGCGGTACAGAACCGCCGCGTTTCCGGTCCAGGCGCTGTCTGTGGCGGCCACAGTTGTCGCCCCAAAACTGCCATTGCTGGTTCCGGTTTCGATATCGCCATACCGCAGCCCCAGATCCACAAACAGACGGTCCTGGAACACCGCACGCTGCTGCACATAAAGGCCCCATTCGGTGATGGTATTGCCTGCCGTGTCGGTCACGGTGATCGGGTTGTAGCCAGTGTAGGACGGGTTGAAGGGATCAATCGGCCCAACCTGCGCGCCGTACGCCGTATCGCTATCATAATAGCCTTGGGTATAGCTGGCGCCGATGATGGTGCGCATCTCGACCCCGCCCAGCGCGTATTCAGCGGTGGCATAGCTGTCCAGCCCCCAGGTTTTCAGCTCATTCTCGGCCCGGTAAAAGGTGCGGTTGATGGTGCCATCGGGATTGTAGCGGCCAGTTCCAGTGTTATCATAGGCCCACCAGGCGTGCTGATACAGCGCTTCACCTTCCAGGTAGCGCGCGCTGGCGTTCATGCTCCATGTTGCGTTGAAACGGTGCTTGAACATCGCGGTCAAAGAACGCTGCTCAGAATTGTACAGATCAAAACCCGGTTCGCCAACAAAGGTGTCGCTGTCCAGGAAGGTGCCATTGCCAAAGCCGGTGGCAGGCAACAGCGAGCCGTAGAGAGAGGCAAACTGGATCAGCGGGCTGCCATCGTTTTTCTGGTAGTTGGCCAGCACGGTCAGTTCGGTATCATCAGTGGGACGCCAGGTGATGGAGGGCGCAAGCGCCAGGGCATCATCGGTTGAAAAATCCACCGGACCATCCGCGTCGCGCAGCAAACCGACAAAGCGATAGCGCAGCGTGCCGTCGGCGTTCAGATCACCGCTGACATCAACCCCCAGCTGGGCGCGGCTGTTCGATCCGGCCTGCAGCTGGATCATGTTGTCGCTATCCTGTGCGGCGGTTTTAGAGGTGGTATTGACCACCCCACCCACCGAGCCGCTGCCATAAAGCCCCGAGGCCGGACCTTTCAGCACTTCAACACTGTTCAGCAAGAATGGTTCGGGGCTGGTGTCATTGTAATTGCCATAGCGCGACGGCAGCCCGTCATGCAGCGTGCTGGGCCTAAAGCCGCGCAGCAGGGACCAATTGGCGCGGGCATCCTGGCCCCACTGCCCACCCAGAACGCCGGCCGAATACTGCAGCGCCTGTTCGACGTTTTGCGCACCACGTTCAGCGATCTGCTGGGCGGTGATGACCGCAACAGAGCGCGGCGTTTCGACAATCGCATCACCTGTCTTGGAGGTGGTGCCAGTGTCCAGCGCGACACTCTCGCCAAAATAGGCATCGGCGCTACCGCCGGAAACAAGGATTTCTTCGAGGGCAACAACCTGGGAAATGGCCGGCGTCGCCGCCATCAAAGCCCAGAGTGATACAGTGGTTCGGTGCAAAAACATGTCAGGTTTCCGCCTCTTCTTGCGGTTTCGGTTTTGCCTGACATTTCGCTGGGTATCTGCGCGCTACCTTCAGACGCCGACCGGGTCAAGGCAGGCGCGCGCAAGGCGTTGCTATGTTGCCGTTTCGCACCTATACCGCGCCCCCGGCGACGGCCTGTTCTGCCCTCGGGGGCGCAGGGGGCCGATCAGGAAATCTGGCGATCCTGATCCTGCCAGTAGGGTTTGCGCAGGTCGGTCTTGAGCACCTTGTTCGCCCCCGACAGCGGGAAAGGTTCTTGCCGAAATTCAACGCTGCGCGGACATTTGTAGCCGGCAATCAGCCCATGACAATGGGCCTGCAGTTCCTCGGCGGTGACACCTGCGCCGGGGTGCAGGATGACGATGGCATGCACGCTTTCACCCCATTGGTCGCTGGGGATGCCGATGACCGCGCTGGTGGCCACATCCGGGTGCTGGCTCAGGGCGTTTTCCACCTCGGCGGAATAGACATTTTCACCGCCCGATACGATCATGTCCTTCACCCGGTCCATCAAGAAGACAAAGCCGTCTGCATCCATGTAGCCGGCATCGCCCGTCATCACCCAGCCATCCACGATGGTCTTTGCCGTCACCTCTGGCTGGTTCCAATAGCCGAGCATGGTAACCGGCCCCTTGACCGCGATCTGCCCGACCTCGCCACTGGGCAGAGGCTGATGCGCGTCATCAACGATGCGGATTTCACAGACCCGTGTCGCCCGCCCAGCGGATCGCAGCTTGCCAGCCTTTGGCCCGTCAAAGACGTGGTAATCCGTGGGCAGGATCGTCGCCACCGGGCTCAGCTCTGTCTGGCCAAAAGCCTGCAGGAAGGCCACATTCGGGAATTTTTCAAAGGCCTCTTTCAGCACCCCCTCGGTGATGGGGGATGCCCCATAGGCGATCTGACGCAGTGAGGAAATATCGGTCTGCGCCAGCTTGTCGCTTTGCAGGATCATCTGCAACATGACCGGCACCAGCAGGGTCTGGTCGGGGCGGTGTTTTTCGATCGCCTCCAGGGTGGCATCTGGGGTGAAGGCGGGGATCACCACATGCGTGCCGCCCATAAAGGTCAGCGCAGAGAACCAGATCAGATCGGCGATATGGAACATTGGGGCCGCATGCAGATAGATGGTGCCATCGGTCATGTTGATGTCATGGGCGTTGGACACGCCGCCCACATAGAAATTGGTATGCGACAGCATTACCCCCTTGGGAAAGCCGGTTGTGCCACCGGTATAAAACACCCCTGCCAGATCATCGCCACCGCGCCCGGCATCGGCAACAGGATCGGCTGCCGCGATCAGATCTTCATAGTTTGCCATGCCCGCAGGCGTTGCCGCATCGCCGCAATAGATCAGGGTTTTCAAGCCAGGCACCTGCGGCTTTATCTCTTCGGCCAGTGTCTTGAAGGCCTCGTCACAGATCAGAATTTCAGCCCCAGCATCCTTTAGCGCATAGGCACATTCAGCGGCGCTCCAGCGGATGTTCATCGGCATCATGGCGCCGCCGCCCCAGACCACAGCGAAATAATACTCGATAAATCTGTCAGAGTTCAGCGAAATCAGCGCCACCCGGTCCCCCGGCTGCATCCCCTGGGCTTGCAAGGCCCCGGCCAGACGCTGCACCCGCTCCAACATCTCGCTCCAGCTTTGCTGACGCGCGCCACATATCGTGGCAATCCCGTTTGGATTGATCTGCGCGGCGCGCCGGAGGATGGAAGAGATCTGCATGATGCGAACTTTCGGTTAGTGATGCAATATTCGCGACAGATTGGGCGGAGGTCTCTGGCCCGTCAACGCCTTTGCGGGGCCCAAAAAATGCGCCACAGCCAAAGTGACGGCACGTCCTTTGCACAAGCCCGCGCAACTGGCGCATGCTTGCCCCTGCGAACGACCACAACCCTGGGGAGGGATCAGGTGAAAACGATCACAGCCGAAAATGCCGCAATCGTCTCGGAGCTGCGCGTAGCGGTGGGGGATGAAGTTGCGGCGGGCACGGTGTTGCTCGTCACTGAATTGATGAAGATGCAGCAGGATATCTGTGCGCCCTGCAGCGGCGTGGTGACCCAGGTGCATGTCAGCGCAGGCGATGAACTGCGCGGCGCGGAACCTCTGATCAGCCTTGCCCCCGCCGAGGTCAGCGCCGCGCCACGGCCCAGCCCGGACAACAGCCCGCGCGCAGATTTCACCGCCTTTGAGGCGCGTATCTCCCTACTGCGCGATGACAGCCGCCCCAAGGCCGTGGCCCGGCGGCATGCCAGCGGTGGCCGCACCGCACGCGAAAACATCACCGATCTGTTCGATCCCGGTTCGTTCACCGAATATGGTGCCCTGGCAGTGGCAGCGCAGCGCAGCACCCGCCCGCTGGATGATTTGCAGGCGCGGACCCAAGGCGATGGCATCATTTGCGGTACCGGTACCGTAGCGGGGCGCCCCGTTGCTGCAATGGCGGTTGACTACATGGTCATGGCCGGCACCCAGGGCTACAACCACCACCGCAAGATGGATCGTCTGATCGCGCTGGCCGGGCGGGACAATCTGCCCATCGTTCTGTTTGCCGAAGGCGGCGGCGGGCGGCCCAATGACCATGATGTGGCGCAGCTGGTAGTCGCCGGGTTGAACGTGCCCTCCTTTCGCCAATTTGCCGCCCATCGCGGCCCAAAAATCGGCATCGCTTCGGGCCTGTGCTTTGCCGGAAATGCCGCCCTATTTGGCGTCTGCGATCTGCGGATCGCTACCAGAAACAGCCAGATCGGCATGGGCGGCCCTGCCATGATCGAAGGCGGTGGCCTTGGCGTTTTCAAACCGCAAGAGATCGGCCCCTGCGACGTGCAGACGGCAAACGGCGTAATCGATCTGCTGACCGCCGATGAAGCCGAGGCCGTCGCCCAGGCCAAGACCCTGCTGTCCCTGCCAAACGTGACCAAAGCGCATGTGGCAGATGCGCCGGTTGCGGCCCTGCGATCAGTGGTACCAGCGGACCGGACCCGCGCCTATGATATGCGCAACGCGCTTGGCGCGCTTCTTGATCCGGGCACCTTGCTGGAACTGCGTCGCGGATTTGGCACCGGGATGATCACCGGTTTTGGCCGCATCAATGGCCGCGCGGTTGGCATCCTGGCCAATAACCCACTGCATCTGGGCGGTGCCATCGACGCCCCTGCCGCCGACAAAGGCGCGCGGTTCCTGCAGCTCTGCGATAGTTGGGGGCTGCCGGTTGTGACGCTTTGCGACACCCCCGGTTTCATGGTCGGCCCAGAGATCGAGGCCACCGGCCAGGTGGCGCATGTGTCGCGCCTGTTTCTGGCCGGGGCGCATTTCTCGCAACCGCTGGTCACCTTGATTCTGCGCAAGGCCTATGGGCTGGGGGCAATGGCCATGGCAGGCGGCGGGTTTGACCGACCGCATTATTGCTGTGCCTGGCCCAGTGGCGAAGTGGGGGCCATGGGGCTAGAGGGCGCGGTAAAGCTGGGCCAGCGTGCCCAGCTAGAGGCTATCCAGGATCCGGTAGCCCGCGAGGCGGAATACCGGCGTCTGGTTGATGCGCTTTATGAAAACGGCGCGGCGCTGAACGCCGCCAGCCTGTTGGAATTCGACGCCGTGATCGACCCGGGCGAAAGCCGGGCCGAAATCAGCCGCGCCCTGGCCTGCGCCGGGCCCAGCACCCCCGCAGCCCGCTATGTCGATGCCTGGTGAGCCGGGCTGCATCGCCACTGGGCCAGCCGTTAGGTGGTGGCGACAATCCAGTTCGGGCGAATGCCCGACTTGGCAATATAGGGGGCAACATCATGGCCGCGAAACAGCCCGTGGTCGGTGATCAGGATGGTGCCGATCCCCGCAGCTGCCCCGCCCAGAACATCGGTATGCAGGGTGTCCCCCACCATGGCGATCCGCCCACGCGGCAGATCGCCCAACCGCGCCAGAGCCCTGTCAAAGGCATTGCCAAAAGGTTTGCCGAAAAAATCAGCCCGCCCGCCGGTGGCCTCGGTCACATCATGGGCAAACAGGCCCGGTTCAAGCGACAGACCATCCTCACGCGGGGCCACAAGATCAGGATTGGCCACCACCAGCGGCCGCGGGTTGTCGCGCAGCGCCTGTATCAGCATCGCGGTATTATCCGCGCCCCAACCGGCGTTCGACAATAGTAGAATGCCACCTGCCCGGTGCAACAAATCAGGATCATCCGCCAGATGTTCAATCTGCACCCCCGCAGGGGCATCGCTGAAATCATCCTCTGGTGCGGCGGCCGCGCCCCAGACCTGCCCCGCAGGCAGTTGCGGCAGCCCGGCAAAGGCCACATCGCGGCTCGACACCACCTCATCAGCGGTGAAATCGAACCCAAGCCGATGATACTTGGCCAGAACCTCTGCGCGGGTGTAACTGGCCGCATTGGTCAGAACCAGCAGCCGTTTACCCAATGCGCGCAGCTGGGCCATGCGTTCAACTGCGCCATCAATCGCGGTTTCGCCCCGATTCAGCACGCCAAAAGCATCCAGCACATAGGCATCATAATCGGCAATGGTATCGCCTAAATCCTGCCCCTGCCGACTCTGGGCTGGGAAGCTGGCCTGCGGCAGCAATGCCCGCACGCTTTCATATCGGTCAAAAGCCCAGTTGGTGTTGGTCATCTTGTCCATGTCTTTCTGTCGCTGCGGGTCTTGGGGCTGGCGGCTCCATTTGCCCCGGTTCACCCGGATGCACAAGCCCAGCAAAATAAAAAGGCCCGGCAGTGCATGAGATGCAGCTGCCGGGCCTGGATCATGTCATATTGCCCCGGTTCACAGGATTTTCTTGCGCAGATAGGACGACACGACCTCGCCAAAGACCACCAGTGCCAGGATGGTCAAAAGCACCATAGAGACCTCGGGCCAGTTGAAGGTATCAATCGCCCCTTGCAGGATCATGCCGATGCCACCTGCACCGACCAGGCCAAGAACGGTAGATTCACGCAGGTTGATGTCCCAGCGCAGAATGGCCACCGCAAAGAAGGCAGGCATCACCTGGGGCACAATGGCATAAAGCACGATCTTGAACCGCGACGCGCCGCAGGCCTCCAGGGCTTCAACCGGCTTGTGGTCGATTTCCTCGATGGCTTCGCCCAACAGTTTGCCCAGGAACCCGATAGAGCGGAACATGATCGCCACGATCCCCGCGACGATGCCGGGTCCAAAGATCGCCACGAAAAGCAGCGCCCAGATGATGGTATTCACCGACCGGGACGACACCAGGATAAACCGGCCAATCCACAGGGCGACGCGGTTGGGCGTGGTGTTCTGTGCGGAAATATAGGCCACTGGCAGTGACACAACCACCGCGATCATGGTCGCAAGGGTGGCGATATTCACGGTCTGCCAGATCGCTTCCAGGATCGAGGGCAGATTGCTGGGGTCTGGCGGCATCATGCGGCCAAACAAATCGCCCATCTGCCGGGGGGAATCCCAGACCCATTCCCAGATGACATCAATGCTGCCCAGTGCCCAGCCAACCAACAGCAGGGTCAAGGCCAGACCGCCATAGCGCATCATGCGCTGGCGCAGGGTGAAACGGGACCAGTGATCCAGTGTGTTTTGCAAAGGTTGAGTGCTCATCATGCAATCCGCTTCCTGACAAATCCGCTCACCGCTTCAGAGATGAGGATGACACCAACGATGACCATGGTGATCGCCAGGGCAAAATCGTAGTCATAGCGCCCAAAGGCATTGGCCAGCGTGGCACCGATGCCGCCCGCGCCCACAATGCCCACAACAGCCGAAGCCCGCAGGTTGCTGTCCAGCTGATAGATCCCCAGGCCAACAAGGCGCGGCATGATCTGCGGCAGCACCGCATAGACCAGCGTCGCAATGAAACCTGCCCCGGCAGAGCGCATCGCCTCCACCTGGCCAAAGTCGATCTCTTCGATCCGTTCGGCCAGAAGTTTGGCAACAAAACCAATGGAATAGACCACCAGCGTCAGCGCCCCGGCAAAGGGACCAAAGCCAACCGCCTTCACAAAGATGATCGCCACGATCACCGGGTGGAAACTGCGCGCCACGATGATGATGGCACGGCCCAGAAAATAGACCGGTTTGATGGCAATATTGCCCGCCGCCATAAAGGCCAGCGGCACCGACAGCGCAACGCCGCCCACCGTGGCAAGAATGGCGATTTTCAGGCTTTCAAGAAAGCCGTCGATCAGCAGGCCAGAGCGTTCAAAATTGGGCGGAAAGGCACCGTTGAAAATCCGCTGCGCGCGGGTCATGCCATCGGCGACCCGGTCCCAGTCGATCGGCAGCGTCGCCATGGTGGCGACAAAGTAGATCAGTACCGCGCCATACAGGCCATAGCGCAGTAGCGGATTGGCGATAAAGGGCGGCTTGCGCCAGGTGTCTTTTGCTCCGCTCATGCCTCTGCTCCAGCCGCGGCCCCAACTGCGGCGCGATCCATCGCCGGAACCCCGGCATAGATTTCGTCCATTTCTGCCGTGGTCAGCTTTGCTGGCAGATCATCAAAGATGATCCGGCCATAGCGCATCCCGACGATGCGGTCGCTGTATTCCTTGGCCTCGGTCACGTTGTGGATGTTGATGATCACCGGCAGCTTCAGCTCGCTGGCCAGATCGCGCAGCAGCGACATGATCTGTTCAGATGTCTTGGGATCAAGCGAAGCCGTGGGTTCATCCGCCAGCAGAATTTCCGGCCGTTGCATCAAAGCGCGCACCACGCCAACCCGCTGACGTTCGCCGCCCGACAGCTCATCCGCGCGCTTGTTGGCGTAATGGGCAATGCCGACCCGCTCCATCAGTTCATAGGCGTGGCGGATGTCGTCGCGCGGATAGCGCCGGGTCAGCGCCGCCCAAGTCGAGATATAGCCCAGTCGGCCGGACTGGACATTTTCCATGACCGTGAGGCGATCAATCAGGTTAAAGCCCTGGAACACCATACCAATACGGCGGCGTGCGGCGCGCAGATCCCGGCGGTTCAAGGTGGTGAATTCGGTGCCGTTCAGATCAATGGATCCAGAGGTCGGTTCAACCAGCCGGTTGATACAACGCAACAGCGTGCTTTTGCCCGCCCCGGAAGAGCCAATGACAGAGGTCAGCTGGTCGCCCTCTACGGTCAGGTCCAGCTCTTTCAGAACGGGATCGCCGGATCCATAGCGTTTGGTCAATTTGGAGATTTTTAGCATGATGGTCTTTCGGACAAGAGCCAGCCGCCCCCGCAAGGGGGATCCAAGCGGCGCAGAGTTGAAGTGGCAATAGCGGACAAAGGGGCGAAACAGGCCTGGGGCAGTGTCACCCGGTCGGCGCTGTCTTGGCCGACCGGGTGGATGGTTTGGGCGGAATTACTTCCCGGCAAGACCCTGTGGTGTGTATTCCACACCATTGGATCCCTGGATCTGACGGATCACAGCCCACTGATCTTTGTAGGTGATCGGGATGAACTTGCTGACGCCTGCGAACTCATCGCCCAGCTTGGTGCCGGCAAAATCAAAGGTGAAGAAGGCTTCCTTGATCTTTTCAGCCAGCGCGGGGTCGAGGTTATGCGCCAGGTTGAAAGAGGTCGTTGGGAAGGGATCGCTTTCCCAGATCTTGCGTACATCTGCGGTGTCATAGAGACCGCGCTCGGCCATGCGGTCCACGACTTCCGACGCAACAGGTGCCGCATCGTAGTCGCCAGCAACCACGCCCAGCATCGACTGATCGTGCGAGCCGGAATAGACCACTTCATAATCCTTGTCGGGTTCGACACCCAGATCGGGGAACAGGGCACGTGGGGCCTGGTTGCCCGAGTTGGAGGTGGGAGAGGTATGCGCCACACGGCGGCCAGCCAGATCGGCGACGGTCTTGATGTCGCTATCGGCCTGGGTAAAGACCTGCAGCTTATAGCCGAACTGGCCGTCTTCAGCGCCCATGATGGCAAAGGGAACCGCGCCGGCAAGGTTCACGGCAAAGGGGGTCGGCCCGGTAGAGAAACCTGCAACATGTAGACGGCCAGAGCGCATGGCCTCAACCTCGGCAGAGTTGGACTGCACCGCAAAGAACTGCACGTCCTTGCCGGTGGTCTCTTCCAGATGGGTGATGAACGGCGCCCAGATATCGGCGTAAACCGCAGGGTCTTCAACCGGAGTGTAGGCAAAGACCAGGGTGTCCGGGTTGCTCAGCTTGGCGGGATCGGTGGGGGTATCCGCAACCAGATCGCCATTGGCATCGCAATACAGCACATCAAGCGCACCGCGGGTTTCACAGTTTTCGGCAGCTGCTGCAGCGATTGCGCTCACTGACAGGATGCCCAGCGCCGTTGCGGCACGGGTGATAAATTTCGTCATGGTGTCCTCCCTTAATACGCCGGGCCCGCACTGCGACTAAGCAAGCGGGATTCAGCGCTGACGCCTCACGATAGAAGCGCGGCCACAGCAGAGGCGAGGCGTCTTCTGTTAATGGAACAGCCGAAACGGCGGTTTCATGTTAACAGTATTACAATCGTTGCCGGATGCTCTTAATATTTAGCTGAATTTACGGCACTCAGGTGAAAGCGCCCGTTTACTGCGGCACCAGAGGCGGCGCACCATCACAGGAACGCCGGCAACAACAAAGGAAACGCGCAATGCAGGCAGACAGAGCCGAGCCGCTGATTGCCATTGTCGATGACGACGCCAATGTACGCGACACGCTGTCTGCCTTGATGCGCGATAGCGGCTTTGATGCTGTCTGCTGCCCGGATATCCCCGCCTTTCTGGCGCTTGGTGATCCGCCGCAGGTGGATCTGGCGCTGATTGACCTGCGCCTGCGCGGTGAAAGCGGCCTGACCCTGGCGATCCATATCCGCGAACGCTATGAGATCCCGATTGTGATGCTGACCGGTGTTGGTGATGAGATCGACAAGATCATCGGGCTGGAGACCGGCGCCGACGACTATATGATAAAACCTTTCAACCCGCGCGAACTGGTTGCCCGCATCCGCGCCGTGCTGCGCCGCTATGGCCATGGGACCACCAGGCCCAGCGCCGCCCCCGATCAGGAAATCGCCTTTGGCACCATGCGTCTGGACGTGCAATCGCGCCGCCTGCTGGATGGCCAGGGCGAAGAAATCCCCCTGACCAATGCTGAATACCGCCTGCTGGAATATTTTGCCCAGAACCCCAACCGCATCATCCCACGGCCAGAATTGCTGGAAAAGCTGGGCTCTGACATGCAGCGCTATGTCGACCGCACCATTGATGTGCTGATCCTGCGCCTGCGCCGCAAGATCGAGGCGGTGCCTTCCAAGCCGGTGCATCTGCAGACCCGCCGTGCCCAGGGCTATATCTTCCAGCTCTCGCCGGTTTGATCCCATGATGCCCGCCTTCCCCCGTCTTAGCGTCCGCTTTCGCCTCTCTGCGGCGATTGCCGTGCTTTTTGGCCTGATCCTGCTGGTCAGCCTGATTGGCATCCGGGTGTTGAACCGCACGGAATTCTGGATGAACGTGCTGCATCAGGACACCCTGGCAGAGGTCTCTGATGCGCTGGATCTATCGCGGATCTCGGCGGATCTGGCAAGCTCGGCCCCGTTTCTCTACGCGCTGTTCCCGCCCTTTCAGCTGGAACAAGAAGCCCAAAACGTGTTGAAAAACTTGGAAAACATCGAAAAGTATGCGCGGGATGACCCGGAATTGGCCCTGCCCCTGGCGCGGCTGCGGCTGGCGATTGACGATCTGACCACGGCACTTGTGCCACAGACCGCGCGGAAGGCAGCACTCACCGCGATTGATCGCGATCTGGTGCGGCTGAACCAGCGCATCCGCCGCCTGGCCCGCGATGCAACCCGTCCACTGGCAGAACGCGAGGTCTGGGCCGGGCTGCAACAGATGGCCACCAGCGCCCTGGGCGCCGGGCGGGCAAGCGCCCTGATCGAACTGGGCGATTTCAATCGCCGCTACACCAAGGACCGCGGCTATATTGCGCCGCGCCTGAGAGCACCACACCAGGTAACCTTTGATGAAATTCAGGATGTTATCCAGCGCAACGACAGCCTGTTTGCCCTAAAACATCGCGAAATCGCCGCCCGGCTTGATGCCGAAAACGCGTTGTTTCGCATCCGCCAAGAGACCAGCCGGATCACCCGTTTTGCCGAAGGCAAGGTCGCCCAGGCAGAGGCCCGCCTGTCACAGGCCCGCGCCGAGACCTCCGATAACCTCGGGATCGCCAAGAATACCTTTCTGGCCCTCACCCTGATGAGCCTGCTGGTGGCGGTGACCTCGTCGCTCTATGTCTCGCGCTATGTGGCGCGCAACCTGCACCGCATTGCCGATGCCATGCGCCGGTTGGCTGCCGGCAACCACAGTGCCGCCCTGCCGCGTGGCCCCAGCTCGGAAGATGAAATCGGCCAGCTGTTTGCAGCCTTTCGCGTCTTTCGTGAAAACGCCCGTAAGCTGGATCGGCGCACCAACCAGATCCGCCACCAGAACGCCCTGTTTTCAAGGGTGTTTCGTAATATCACAGATGGGGTGGCGATTGCCTCGGCGACGGGCTGGATTGAGGCGGAAAACGACAATCTGCGCCAATTGCTGCGGCTGGCACAGGCAGCCCCCGATGCGCAGGACCGGATGCAGGATCTGATCGCGCAGTCGTCCTTTGTGCGCCAGGCCAGCGCCGGAGAGCGCGGCGGCTTTGAGGAATATGTCGATCCCACCGGCAATGTGCTGGAGATGCGCCATTCCCCCCTGCCCGATGGTGGCGTGGTCTGGTTGCTGTCGGAAACCACCGAACGCAAGAAGGTCGAGGAACGGCTGGAAGAAATTCGCCGGATCGAAACTCTGGGCAAGGTTTCGGGTGAAATCGCCCATGATTTTGGCAATATCCTATCCAGCATTTCTGGTAACCTACACCTGCTGGAGGGGGCGGATTCGCAACAGGCGCGCCATTTCCGCACCCGCATCCGATCAGCTGTGGATCTGGGCGTGTCCCTGACGGAACGGTTGCTGGCCTTTGCCCGCAAGCAGCATCTGGAACCTCAGGTGACAGATATCGGCCTGCTGATCGACGGCATGGTTGATCTGTTGGAAATCGCCCTGCCCAGCACCGTGACCATCCAGCTAGAGCTTAGCAACAGCCCGGTTCTGGCCCGCATTGATCCGGGCCAGCTGGAAAGCGCGGTGCTCAACCTTTGCGTCAATGCCGGCCAGGCGATCAGCGGGGCTGGAACCATCAGCCTGCGAGTGGATGAAAACACCGACGGCGGTGCGCGGCTCACCATGCGCGACAGCGGTTCTGGCATGCCACCAGAGGTGCTGCGGCGCGCAACAGAGCCGTTTTTCACCCATCGCGATGGCGGCAATGGCACCGGGCTTGGGCTGTCCATGGTGGATGGTTTTGTGCATCAATCAGGCGGTGAGCTGACCCTGACATCGCGCACCGCCCCGCCCGAACAGGGCACCACCGTCACCCTGTGCTTTCCGCCCCTGACCGACGAAACCCCGCGCGCAGATCCGCTGCCAACACAGCGCAGCGCCCTAGTGGTGGATGACGATCAGGCCTATCTCGCCTCGACCGCCACCACCCTAGAGCGTCTCGGCTATCAGGTGCTCCGCGCGGCCTCTTTTGCCGAGGGCACCGCCCAGCTGCGCCAACAGGATCAGCTGGATCTGATTATCAGTGATCTCAACCTCGACAGCGGTGCCTCGGGATGGGAGGTTTTGCAGCTTGGCCATCAGCTGTTTCCCGACTGCCAGCTGGCGCTGATGTCCACCCGCGAAACCAGCCGCACCCCCAAGGCCCTGGCGAATGCGCCGCACCTGACGCGGCTGACCAAACCTGTAAGCGACACCCGGATGCGTGATCTTGTTGCTGCGCGCTAGGGTCAGGCGGCTGTTTCCAAGTCACAACACCCGCTAGATCAGCAGCAAAGAGCCCCCATTGCCGCGCTCGATGCCCTTATCTTTCTGGCGGGCTGCATTCGATCCCCCCAGAGAAAGTTGGTTTTCCCCGCCAGCCATATCTGCTAGAACGGCTGCGTTCACACAGTGTGAGCGCCGGTCGTAGCCAACCCGGCAAACAAAACATGGATCTGAAAAATGAAGACAATCGTTATCTGCTCAGGCGGTCTCGATTCGGTGTCTTTGGCGCATAAGGTTGCGGCAGAGCACGAATTGGCAGGCCTGATTTCCTTTGATTATGGCCAGCGCCACAGCAAGGAAACCGACTTTGCCGCGCTCTGCGCCAAACGTCTGGATGCCCCCTTTGACTTGATCGACATGCGCCATATCGGCGCCCATCTGTCTGGCTCGGCCCTGACCGACGATGTGGATGTTCCCGACGGACACTATGCCGAAGAAACCATGAAGGCCACCGTGGTGCCAAACCGCAATGCCATCATGCTGGCCATTGCCTTTGGCGTCGCGGCGGCCAAACAGGCCGATGCGGTGGCCACCGCCGTCCACGGGGGCGATCACTTCATCTACCCCGATTGCCGCCCGGATTTCACCGAGGCCTTTGAGGCGATGCAGGCCAAGGCGCTGGATGGCTATGCCGATGTCAAACTTTATACGCCGTTTGTGCATGTCCCCAAGTCGGCCATCGTCACCGAAGGCGCCCGGCACGGCACGCCCTTTGCTGAAACCTGGTCCTGCTACAAGGGCGGCAGCGATCACTGTGGGCGTTGCGGCACCTGTGTCGAGCGGCGCGAAGCCTTCCATATCGCCGGGATCACGGATCCCACCAGCTACAGCGACCCGGACTACTGGAAATCCGTGGTGGGTGCCGCTTGATGTATCGGATCACCAAAGAGTTCCACTTTTCCGCCAGCCACCAGCTTTGTGCCCTGCATCAGGACCACCCCTGCGCCCGCCTGCATGGGCACAACTATATTGCCGAGGTGGAATTGGCAGCACCAGAGCTGGATGCGCATGGCTTTGTTCTGGACTACCGCGAGCTGAAACCGCTGAAGACCTGGATCGACGATGCACTGGATCACCGCCATCTGAACGAGGTCTTTGATCACGACATGGTCACCTCGGAATATCTGGCCAAGGCGATCTTCGATTTCTGCCGGGCACGCTGGCCCCAAACCAGCGCCGTGCGGATCAGCGAGACCCCCAAAACCTGGGCCGAGTACCGCCCATGAAGCCCCTACGTATCGCAGAAATATTTGGCCCCACCATACAGGGGGAAGGCGCCGTCATCGGGGTTCCGACCGTCTTTGTGCGGGCCGGCGGATGTGACTATCGCTGTACCTGGTGCGACAGCCTGCACGCGGTGGACAGCAGGTTCCGCCATGACTGGACAGCCATGACCCCATCAGAGGTTTTTGCGGCAGTAGAGCGCCTGTCCGGCGGGGTGCCGCTGGCCGTTTCTCTGTCCGGTGGCAACCCGGCAATTCAGGACTTTGCTCCGCTGATCGAACTGGGGCGGGCCAAGGGATACAGCTTTGTCATGGAAACCCAGGGATCCATTGCACAGGATTGGTTCAGCGCGCTGTCCACATTGATCCTAAGCCCCAAGCCGCCCTCTTCGGGTGAGACGGTCGACTGGGCCAGGTTCGACGCCTGCATCGCAGCTGCGCAACATCGGCAAACCGTGATGAAAATCGTGATCTTTGACGAAACAGATTATGCCTGGGCACGCGGCGTCGCCGCAAAGTACCCCCGCCTGCCGCTCTATCTGCAGCCGGGCAATCATACCCCTCCGCCCCCCGAGGCAGAAGATGCCGAAATCGACATGGACGGCATCATGGACCGCTACGAGTGGTTGATCGACAAAACTCTGGGGGATCGCTGGTATACCCCCACCATCCTGCCACAGCTGCACGTGCTCGTCTGGGGCAACAAACGCGGCGTCTGAAGGACTAGAACAATGGCTAACGAAGACATCTATGCAAATCTGACCCAGCTTGGTGGTAAAACCGAGCTGCCCAATTCGCCAGAAGAGGCGGTGCTGGAACGCGTTCCCAACCCGCAGGCGGGAACCGACTACGCGGTGCGTTTCACTGCGCCTGAATTTACCTCCCTCTGCCCAATGACCGGGCAACCGGATTTTGCCCATATCGTGCTGGACTACGTGCCCGGTGACTGGCTAGTGGAAAGCAAATCGCTGAAGCTCTTCCTTGGAGCCTTCCGCAATCATGGCGCCTTTCACGAAGACTGCACCGTCACCATTGGCAAGCGGCTCGTGGACTTGCTGAGCCCCAAGTGGCTGCGAGTCGGAGGCTACTGGTATCCGCGTGGTGGCATTCCCATTGATATTTTCTACCAGACGGGCGCGCAGCCTGCGACTGTCTGGATCCCGGATCAGGGCGTCCCAACCTATCGTGGACGCGGATGATTTCAACCAAAGCAGCCATATCGCACAACTGACGCACCGACTGGGACAATGGAAAAGGCCACGCCGCTTGCTGCAACGCAGGCGGCGGGCATCTGCGCATCCTCTGCTTTCAGTCCAGGTCAAAAAGACCGATATTGCCACATGCGGTATGGCAACAGTTTCTTGCCCATCGCGTTGCACTGACCTAGGTATTCTTTTGCCACTGGTCTTTCGGAGTTCAGCAGAGCATTGTTCCCCTGAAATCAGTTGAGGTTTGAACACCAAGTGGACGAGAAGAGCGACATTGAGAGCATGATCTTGCAGGTGGGTCTTGGTGACCGTGCTGCATTTTCTGCGCTTTATGATGCAACCTCTGCGAAACTTTTTGGCGTGTGCCTACGTGTATTGAATAATAGGGCCGAAGCCGAAGACGCGCTCCAGAACGTATTTGTGAAAGTCTGGCAGAAGGCCCGGCTTTATAGTGCGAACGGATATAGCCCGATGACCTGGCTGATTACATTGGCGCGGAATACGGCAATCGACAAGCTACGCACCCGGCGGGACGGCCATGTGGATATCGATGATGTCCACGATCTCTCTGACGGGGCGCCGACGCCCGAGGCAGAGGCTGTCGCCGCATCCGAGCGCAGGCAGTTGAATCAATGCCTGCAAGAGCTAGAGGCGGACAAATCAGAGGCTGTGCGTCGCGCTTATCTGGACGGTGACAGCTACCAGGACCTGGCGGCACGATACGAGGTGCCGCTTAATACAATGCGTACATGGCTGCGACGCAGCCTTCTGAAACTAAGGGAATGCCTGAGCCGATGAGCCCGGAAGAAGACCATAGCGACGATACCGCCCTTGCGGGCGAGTATGTGCTGCATCTTCTTGATGATGCCGAGCGCGCAGCGTTCGAGCAGCGTATGGCTGTTGAGCCGGCCCTGCGCGATCTGGTGCGCGATTGGGACGAACAGTTTTCCCTCATGACGCATGATATTGCTCCTGTCACGCCACCAGCCGCTGTAAAAGCCCGGCTGCACAGCTCGCTCTTCCCGGACAACACGGCGCGCCGCAGCCCCTGGTGGGGATGGCTGGTGGGCGGTGTCGTTGCTGCCGGCATTGGTATCGGCGCCATTCTGTTGGCACCCAACCTTATCCCTGATATCGGCCTAGACCCGACATACACGGCAAGTATTGCTGCTGAAGACGGCTCGCTTATTGTTACAGCGCATTTCATTGCCGAAACGAATACACTTCAGATCTCGCGCCAAACCGGGAACGCCCTGCCGGGACGCGTGCTGGAACTGTGGCTGATTGCGGACGGCGCGGATGCGCCCGTGTCACTGGGTGTTCTGCCCGAAGATCCCGAGGTACGTATCGAGCTGCCAAGCGCCCTGGCGACGCAAATGGCCAAGGCAGTACTGGCCATCAGTGACGAACCAGCCGGCGGCTCGCCAACGGGTGCACCGACAGGTGCGGTGCTTGCCGTTGGACCTGTGGCAGACGCCTAAAAATCTGCCCCAAAACAGAGTTTCGAAAAAACTCAAAAAACTTTGAAACTTTCTCTCGGAACGTCCCGTGTCTCCTTCATCGCCGGCCCACAAAGGGCCAACGCAACGAAGGAGACTACCCATGACGATCAAGACATTCATTGCCTCTTCCACTGCTGCTCTGGCGCTTGGCACCGCTGCATTTGCTGACAACCCAACCGTTGGCGGCGCGCCGATGCTTGAAAACCGCAACATCATCGAAAATGCCGTGAACTCCCCCATCCACAAGACGCTTGTCGCCGCTGTGAAAGCCGCCGATCTGGTGGACACCTTGCAGGGCGCAGGCCCCTTCACGGTATTCGCCCCGGTTGACGATGCATTCGCGGCGCTGCCTGCGGGCACGGTCGAAACACTGCTGAAGCCCGAAAACAAGGGAATGCTGCAAAAGGTCCTGACGGCGCATGTTGTGGCCGGTGACTGGTCTGCCGCCGATATCGTTTCAGCAGCGCGCGCCAGCAGCGATGGGTTCTATCACTTCAACGCCGTATCCGGTGACGCGCTTTCGGCACAGGTGAAGGGCAGCAATGTCTACCTCATCGATGAAAACGGCAATGCCAGCAAGGTCATTGTTGCGGATGTCGATCAATCCAATGGCGTGATCCACGTCGTCAATAGCGTGCTTGTTCCCAAGTAATTCTGCGCAATCGTCCCCTCCCCCTCCGCGTTGGCGGAGGGGGCACGTCCACTTGTAGAGGAGACTTCCAAATGAAACGCCGTAAGTTTCTGACCGGGTTCATTGCCTTTGCCGGAACGCTGTTGATTGTCACTGAGAACTGACCCGGTAAGCATAGGCGTGGTCAAAGGACAGCGCTTCAAGGGAAGGGTTCTCCAAGCCTATAGCCTCTTCAATCCCATTCAGAACAAGACCAACCTGCTTTGAAATATCCCGGTAGGTTGCTCGGGCCTCTCGGTCCTTCAGATAGCTGTCAGCAGCGTCTCTTAGGGTCACTGGAGGGCGCTCTATGCCTTTGAGCTGCGCCTCCAAGAGCACGTCAAAACTTGAGGGAGCTGGATTGTTAGCGAACTTTGCTCCCAATTGCTGAGATGACAGTTTCTCGGCTTCCTTGCGGACTGCATCGGTGAAGTCCTGATATTTTCCTTGCTCAAGCTCTAAATCAACAGGCCCAATGCGTTTGTCTCGGGGGGTTGCAAGGCCATGTTCAATTGCCGCTTTCTGAGCGATCTCCCATCTAATTTGTTCGGTGGAAACCTTTGAGCGTCTACCAGCCATTGCTTCATACTTGGCGTGAGCAATCTTCCATGCCTCATAGATTTCGGCGGGATCCTTTGTACCAAGAGACCACTCCACAGCATTTTTCCCAAAAACGCCTCGGAGATCTTCAGGGACACGCCTACGATATTTGGCATTTGCTGTTGCTGTAGCGGGTTTGAGATGCGGTAGATCCAAGGCAATCCTCATGTGCGCCACCACAGAATGTGTAGCGTTTGTGTAGCGGTATAGCCACTAACACCATGAAAGTACTGCGATTTCAATGATAAATGGTGCCCCCACACGGACTCGAACCGCGGACCTACTGATTACAAATCAGTTGCTCTACCAGCTGAGCTATAGGGGCACTCTTACTGCAGGACCGCGTTTAGACCGGATCAGATCGGTGCTTCGCGGTTGCAGCGTCCTTCTACACCAACAGAAACTGTTTGCAAGACCCCCGAGGAAGAAAATGCGCGGAATTTCTGCGGCTGCTGCTTGGCCCCATATCGGGAGTGAGCGCGCCTGCAAAGGGTGTGCCGCGCGCGCAATATTCCAAGGTGGACCCGGTGCCCCGATCCAGCTGGTTTGACCCAGGTCGGTTAGCAGAGTAAGCCTGACGCATCCAAGACGCCCGGAGACCCCACATGCAGGTCATTTTTCACTGCGGAGCACATGGCACCGAAGAGGATCGCCTGGTCAAGACATTGCAGCGCAACCAGGAACGGTTTCGCGCCCATGGGACGGCTGTGCCGGCGCCGGGGAAATATCGCTATCTGCTTAAGGACTGTATCGCCGCGCTGCAGGATGGCACTGCAGCGCCAGGATCACGCGATGTTTTGTGGGACGCTATTCTGGAGGAGGAAGAGGCCAGGCGTGTCCTGCTGTCGAATGCCCATTTCTTTGGTTCGCAACGGCAATCCATTGACGGCAGTCGCTTTTACCCCGAGGCCGAGGAGCGCCTGCGCTCACTGCAGCAGCTGTTTGCACAGGATCAGATTGAACTGTTCATCGGGTTGCGCAACCCCGCCACACTGCTGCCTGTTCTACTGGAAAACGCCCACCCGGATCGCAAGACGCAGGTGCTGCAGGCGCTAGATCCCTATGGCCTGCGCTGGTCTGATCTGCTGTATCGGCTGCGCCAGGCGGTGCCCGAGGTAAAGATCACCACCTGGTGCTTTGAGGACATGCCGCTTATCTGGGCCGAAATCATCCGCGACATGTCCGCAATACCTGCGGATGAACGCCTGAATGGTGGCATGGATCTGCTCGCGGCGATCATGGACCGCGAAGGCATGCGACGCCTGCGTCAATATCTGGCGCAGCATCCGGACCTGTCCCAGCCCCAGCGCCATCGCGTCTTTGCTGCCTTTCTGGACAAATACGTCGATGAAGACGCGCTGGTAGAGGAAATCGATCTGCCCGGCTGGAGCGAAACCCTGGTTGAGGAGGTGACTGCGCTATATGAAGCGGACATGGAGAGAGTTCGCGGCATTCCCGGTGTTACTCTGCTCACGCCCTGATGGCCCAGCCTGGCGGCCCTAGCGCGCGATGGGCTGGCCTGCGCGGTCAACGGTCAGGCTCTCTACCGTTTGGTCATCGTAAAACAGATCAATAGAAACCTGCTCGATCGATTGTAAAGGATAGCTTTTATAGGGCATCCCGTCTTCTTCCAGGATCGCATTGGGTGCGGGCTGGTCTTCGTGGCATGGCGGCAAGGGCCAGTTTTCAGGCGCCGCGCCATTGATGCTGATGCGGATCCCCGACAGCCCACAGCGCCAGGACCACAGATGCGTCACATAGAGCAGATCCTGCCCCTGAAATTCCCGTACAGAGATCCAGTTTGCCTTGGTTGCCGCCAGTATCGGTTTTACTTCGGCGGCAGTGGTAAAGGGCGCTGCCTGCGCCAGGGCTGGCACCATGCCCAGGACCAGGCAGATAGGTGCCGCAAATAAACCTCTCAACATTCTCAATCCCTCGCTGAAACTGATACAAACAAGTCGCGGACCGGCACCATGAGACGCCCCCCTTCGCAGAGTGGGTTTTGGCCAGGTCCAAGTTGCACTATAGAGCAAAAGACCCCCACTCCCCAACCGCGCACAGCATGCAGCAGACAGGAACAGCGATGGCGCAGCAATCTTTCAACGTCATGATCATCGGCCAGTCCGGCCGTTTGCAATATGAGGCACTGCTTTTTGCCGCCTCTCTGCGCCACAGCTGCCCTGATTTTTCGGGACGCCTGTTTGTCGCCGTGCCGCAGCCCGGCCCGCTCTGGCAGAAAGACCCCAGCCTGCGCAATGCGGCGGTGCTGGCGGCGCTGACCCGTCTGGATGTTGAATTGCTCCCGTTTGAGAGCAAGCTCTTTGGCGAAAGTTACCCCTATGGCAACAAGATCGAGGCCCTGCAGGCCATGCCCGAGGGAGAGCCCTTTGTCTTCTTTGACAGCGACACCCTGATCACCGGCGACCTGCAGGCAGTGCCGTTCGATTTTTGCCGCCCATCGGCGTCTTTGCGGCGCGAAGGCACCTGGCCCAAGCCAACCCTTTACGGGCCTGGCTATGATGCGATCTGGCGCGCCCTGTATCGGCGTTTTGATCTTGATATCGAACCAACGCTGGATCACAGCCAACCTGATGAATATTGGAAACGCTATCTCTATTTCAATGCCGGGTTCTTTTATGGTGCCTGCCCCCAGGCCTTTGGCGCAAGGTTTGCCAGCTACGCGCAGTCTATCCTGACTGATCCGCCCATCGAACTGGTTGGCCAGTCGCTGGATCCCTGGCTGGATCAGGTGGCTCTGCCACTGGTGATCCACTCCTTTGGTGGTGGGCGCGACACGCTGCCTGCGGGTTATCTTGATGGGGACACCAGCTGCCACTACCGCCTTTTCCCGCTGCTCTATGCCCGTGAAAGCGATGCGGTCATTGCGCTGCTCGAAGAGATCGCAGCGCCAAACTGGTTGAAAAAAGTGCTGAAAACCTATGAGCCGATCAAGCGGCTGGTCTATCAAAACCGAGGCGCAAGGGTGCGGGCCCTGTTTGATCAGGACAACCTGCCCCGGCGCGAACAGGCCATCCGCAACAAGATCAAATCTGCAGGGCACTGGCTGCGCTAAGGTCGGCTGCCCCGCAGCAGCCGCGCCATGCGGGTTTTACAGCAGCCATCGGGCACCCAGGCAGGGTCCTGGAACAATATTCTTCCTGTGGCAGCAAAAGACGCCGAAGCGTTCCAAACTGCAACGCCTGCGTTGTACTACGCGGCAAGCTGTCCTAGACATTCGCCAACAGTATTGATCAGGGAGAGACCAGAATGAGCGATGCACCAGCCTATGGCTTTGATACCTTGCAGATCCATGCAGGCGCCAAGCCCGACCCGGCAACCGGGGCCCGGCAGACACCAATCTACCAGACAACCGGCTATGTCTTTCGCGATGCCGATCATGCCGCTGCCCTGTTCAATCTGCAGGAAGTCGGCTTCATCTATTCCCGTCTGACCAACCCCACGGTTGCGGTGTTGCAAGAACGCCTGGCGACGCTTGAGGGCGGCGTTGGGGCGGTATGCTGCTCTTCTGGTCACGCAGCGCAGATCATGGCGCTATTCCCGTTGATGGCCCCAGGCTGCAATGTCATTGCCTCGACCCGTCTTTATGGCGGCACGGTTACCCAGTTCAGCCAAACAATCAAACGCTTTGGCTGGTCGGCCAAATTTGTTGATACCGATGATCTAGCCGCGGTTGCGGCGGCAATTGATGAAAACACCCGCGCGGTATTCTGCGAATCAATCGCCAACCCCGGCGGCTATGTCACCGATGTACGCGCCATTGCCGATGTGGCTGATGCCGCAGGTGTGCCGCTGATTGTCGACAACACCACCGCCACACCCTACCTGTGCAACCCCATTGCCCAGGGCGCGACCTTGGTGGTGCATTCAACCACCAAATATCTGACCGGCAATGGCACAGTGACCGGTGGCGCAGTGATCGACAGCGGAAAATTCGACTGGTCCGCCAGCGACAAATTTCCCTCGCTTTCCGCGCCAGAGCCCGCCTACCACGGACTGAAATTCCATGAGACCTTTGGCGGATTGGCCTTTACCTTCCATGGCATCGCCATCGGGCTGCGGGACCTCGGAATGACGATGAACCCACAGGCAGCACATTATACACTGATGGGCGTTGAAACCCTGTCGCTGCGGATGCAGCGCCACTGCGAAAACGCCATAACCGTTGCCAGCTGGCTGGAGCAGGACGACCGGGTCGACTATGTGACCTACGCTGGGCTGGAAAGCTCTCCCTACTATGAACGGGCGCAGAAATGCTTCCCTAAGGGCACCAGCGGGCTGTTCACCTTTGCAGTGAAGGGCGGCTATGACGCCTGCATCAAACTGGTCGATTCACTGGAGATCTTCAGCCATGTGGCCAACCTTGGCGACACCCGGTCGCTGATCATCCACTCTGCCTCGACCACTCACCGCCAGCTTTCACCGGAACAGCAAGAGGCCGCTGGCGCGGGGGCCAATGTGGTGCGGATTTCCATCGGCCTGGAAGATTCCGCCGATCTGATCCGCGATCTGGACCAGGCCCTGACCAAAGCCTGCGGCTGACACTGCACAACAGCCATCACTGACAAGAAAAAGGCCGGGCAATTGCCCGGCCTTTTGATCACGAGAGCTTGTCGCGGTCATTCTATTTCGCATGTTTTAGGTGCGCAGAACCGGCAGCCGGTTCTGCGCTACTGCGCTACTTTGTTTCCGACACCTGCAGATCAAAGACCACATCGACATTATGGGTAAAGCTCAGCTCGCCCGCTTCGATTGGCATGGCTCCGCCGCGCGCCATTTCCATGGCCATCATCGGACGCCCACCACCGGGCTGACGATCGGTGATGCTGCGCACCGGGCCCAATGTCACCCCAGCCGCCTTGGCCAACTGTTCTGCTTTGGCCATGGCATCCGCAACCGCATCCGCGCGCAGCTGAACCTCCAGGCCCGCGTGATCCGCCACATCAAAGCGCAGCCCCTGGAACTGATTGGCCCCGGCCCGCAGAACCTGATCCAGCACCGTGCCCAGCTGATCCAGATCGCGCACCCGCAGGTTCAGGGTATTGGAGGCAGAAAACCCGGTGATCTTGCGTGGCTCCTCTGTGCCCTGCCCGCGCGGGTTGGACCAGACCGGATGCAAAGAAATCTGCTGTGTCTGCATATCCGTGGCCGCGATCCCCGCGTCACGCAGCGTCGCCACAACCGCCGCCATATCCTGCGTGACCGCCGCCATAGCCGCGCCTGCCTCGACGTCTTCTTTGCTCACGCCAAGAGTGATAACCGCCATATCCGGCGAGACCTCGACCTGCCCCTCTCCGGTGACCACAATATTGCGATCCACTGGGGTCTCCGCTCTCGCCACGCTGCCCAAGGACAAACCCAATGCCAGGGCGGTGATCAAAACTGTCTTTGTTTTCATTGTTAAAGCTCCTTTTTCTCCCGCCTAAGATGGGGGTGGCAGATCACCGCTGACAAGGGCTGGTTGTGCTCTTTTCCTTTCACTCGGCGGAGTCCTGCTTTATGGTCTGCCCTGACACAGCCTGAATGGACTCCTCGCGGTCCGGGCATTTAAGATTTGGATGGTTTGACCGCATTATGAAACCGGGGTTTGCTCTTTCTCTTTCCGCTGAGGGTATTGTTCTGCTGCATCGTGCCGCCGGGGGCTGGCGCAATGTGGGGTCTGTGCCGCTTGGCGGTGACACTATGACCGCCGATATTGCCGCCCTGCGCGCCAAGGGTGATGCGCTGGACAGCAATGGTCTGTGCAAGCTGATCATTCCAAATGAGCAGATCCGCTACCTGACCATTGAAACCGGGGTATCGGATCCCGCACGCCGCCGCGACGTGGCGCGTGCCGCGCTGGAAGGGGCTACGCCCTATGCCGTGTCCGACCTGGCCTTTGATCTGTCAGAAGACGGCAGCCAGACCCATATTGCCGCGGTGGCCCATGAAACCCTGGCAGAGGCCGAAAGCTTTGCGCTGGAAAACGGCTTTACGCCAGCCTCCTTTGTAGCGGTGCCCGGAGGGTCCGGCTTCCTCGGAGAGCCCTTCTTTGGTCCGGCCCCATCGCTGGGCCATCAAGAGATCGAGCCAGACGGCATTGCCGTGGTCGATGTCGGCCCCGCAAAACTGCCCCAGCCAGAGAATAAAGCGCCAAAGGTACCAGAGACAAAGGCCTCAGAACCACAAGAGCCACAAGGCAAAGACAGGCTTCGCGACGCCAAGACACCTGCGGCCAAGGCGGTGCTGACCCTGCCTGAGGCACCGGCAGAACTGGACCCAGATGCCCCCGCTTCGGGATCTGGCCTTTCGGACACAGCCCCACAGGCAGACAGCGGTCCAATCGCCGGGTTCAGCACGCGTCGCCGTAAACCCACGGATGCGCCCAGCCGCCCCGATGCTGGTGCCGCCACGGCAGAAACAGCAAAGATCGCAGCCACGGTTGCAGCGCCGCATGTCAAACCGGCACCTGCCGCCACCGCCAATCCCAAGGGCGAAGCGGCAAAACCGGTTGGACCGGCCCGCGCCGCAAATGCCGCCGACAAGACCGGCAGCGGTGGAACACTTGATGCCGCAGCCCCCAACGCAAAAGTGGGCAGCAAATCCGCCCCTGCTGTTGCGCCGCCACGCCCCGCAGATGGGACAGGCACGGCAAAACCCGTACAGGCCAGCCGCAAGCCCCTGCAATCCCCGTCCGGTGACCGCGCCGCAACGCCCTCCCCCGCCATCAGCCCCGCCGCCGCGCAGGCGGCAAACAGCCTCGAATCTGAAGGCACCAAGGGTAAACCGCGGTATCTGGGGTTGATCCTGACCGCAGCGCTGTTGCTGACCATGGCCGCTATTGCCGCATTTGCGCTGTTCTCAGAGGGCGGATCTTTCTTTGCCTCTGAACGCACGCAATTGGAAGTGACTGAAGACGAACCGCCACTTCCCCCCGCAGCCGAGCGATCAGCCACCACCCCAGAGCCCGCCGCCAATATTGATCCCGCAGAGGCCGGTGTGCCCCAGCCCGCGGAAATCCCGCTCAGCGAAAACGAAACGGAACCTGTCAGCATCGCCCCACAGGTGAGCGCAATCCCAGACCAGCCCGACCCCGGCATTGTCGAGCAAGGCGCCCCAACACCGCAAGAGACAGAACCGCAACTGCACGCAAGCACGGGCCAGCCCGTGCTTGATACGTTCGAGGAGGAGAGCACGCCGCAGGACGACGCTGAGGCCGCAGAGGATCAGACGGACCGGGAAGCAGCGCGCAGCGCAGCCGCGCTCTATGCAGCGACAGGCATCTGGCAGCAGGTGCCCCAGATCACCCAGCCGCCTGCGCTGGTCACACTGGATGACATCTATGTTGCCTCTATCGACAACAGCAATCTGTCGCAGGATGCGATTGCCCTGCCCCTGTCCCCCGGATTGGAGCACGATACAGTGCCAAATGCGCTAAGCGATCCGGCAGCGGCGGGACGCGGGTTTGAGCTGGACAATCGCGGGTTGGTAACCGCCACCCCGGACGGCACGTTGAACCCAGATGGGGTGATGGTCTACCTGGGCCGCCCAGACGTGGTGCCGCCACCCACCCCCGCCCGCGCCGCGCTTGACGCAGCCGACACCGAGGCGGAAAATGCCCGCATCGCAACCCTGTCGCAAACCCGCCCCCGTCCCCGCCCGTCAGATCTGGTAGAACAGGCAGAGCGCGCGGTCCTGGGCGGGCTAAGCCGGGCAGAATTGGCCCGTGTCAGGCCACGCCCCCGCCCGGCCAGCCTGAAGACAGAAGAACAGGAAAATCAGCCCGTCAGCAGCCTGGCTGTGACATCGTCCACCGCGCCGCGCAGCAGGCCTGCCAACTTTGCCAATCTGGTAGACCGTGCCACACGGCAACGCGCCACTACTGCCGCAGCAAGCAGCGCCACGGCAGCATCAGCAGCCCCGCGCACGGTCTCGCCCAGCATCCCCAGCTCTGCTTCGGTGGCGCGCCAGGCCACGCTCACCAATGCCATCAACCTACGGCAGGTGAACCTGATCGGGATCTTCGGCAAGCCCTCTAACCGACAGGCCCTGATCCGGATGCCCAGTGGCCGCACCCGCCAGGTCAGCACCGGAGATCGCCTGGACGGGGGCACTGTCCTGGCCATTGGCGAAAACCAGCTTCAGTACCAAAAGAGAAGCAAAAACATCACGTTAGAACTTCCAGGCGACTGATACCCACACCCCGCCCGGCCACAGGCTGCACGGGCGGAAATGAAACGGAAAAAGCCGGGCCCCATGTAAGAGACCCGGCTTTTTGTTAGCCTGGTAAATTGTCTGGCTTATTCAGCAGCGTCCAGCTCTCCGTTGGCAATCTGTTCACGCTCGATTGATTCAAACAGCGCTTTGAAATTGCCCTCGCCAAAGCCATCGTCGCCCTTACGCTGGATGAATTCAAAGAAGATCGGCCCGATCACTGTCTTAGAGAAGATCTGCAACAGGATCTTGGTCTCGCCACCATCCACGACCCCTTCACCATCAATCAAGATGCCGTGTTTCTGCATCCTGTCCAGCGGCTCTTCATGGCCCACGACGCGGTCGTGGCTCAGCTCATAATAGGCGGCCGGGGGTGGCGGCATATAGGTGATACCGCGATCCGCGATTTCGTCGGTGGCACTGTAGATATCTTCGGCGCCAACCGCGATGTGCTGGATGCCCTCGCCTTTGTATTTCTTCAGATAGGCAACAATCTGGCCGGTCTCGCCACGGTCTTCGTTGATTGGAATGCGAATGCGGCCACAGGGCGAGGTCAGCGCGCGGCTCAGCAACCCGGTGAACTTGCCCTCGATGTCAAAGAAACGGATTTCCTTGAAGTTGAACAGATCGCCGTAGAACCGGAACCATTTGTCCATATTGCCCTTGTAAACATTGTGGGTGAGGTGATCGAGATAATAAAAACCAACGCCACGCGGCTTGGATTGCTTGGTCCACTCGAATTCCTCGTTATAGGGCGAGGTTTCATAATACTGGTCGATGAAATAGATCAGCGAACCGCCAATACCCTTGATCGCGGGCACATCCATCGTCTTGTCGTCGCCTTCATAGGCTTCGGCACCTTTGGAAACCGCATGGTCAAAGGCCTTTTGCGCATCCACAACACGCCAGCCCATCGAGGGGGCACAGGGGCCATGCTCGGCTACGAACTTATCGGCAAAGCTGCCTTTTTCGGCGTTGAGGATATAGGTGATATCGCCCTGCTGCCACAGCTCTACCCCGGTTTTGGTCTTGTGATGGCCAACCTGTTCATAGCCCATCTTGGTGAAAAGATCGCGCAGCTCTTGCGGGTTAGGGCTGGCGAATTCAACAAATTCAAAACCGTCGGTACCGGCGGGGTTTTCTTCGCTGATGACTGTTTTTGGCGCGTTATGCGGAAATGGACCCATGGTGGTTTCCTCCAATTGTCGCGGGATGCGGGCTTAGGTGTCTGTTCCCCTTGATAATAGCGCACATGAGATGCTTGTTTTGCGCGTTCTTCATGCGATACCCCCTTCCATATGCGGAATATTCACGCAACAATGCGAAAAATTGGGAAAACACCGCATATGATTGACGCCACCGACACCAAGCTGCTCGCGGCATTGCAGAAAAATGCACATCTCACCGCGCAGGATCTGGGAGAGTTGCTGAACCTTTCCCCCAGCCAGGCAGGCCGACGACGCCAACGTCTAGAGGCCGAAGGCTATATCCAAGCCTATTGCGCCCGGCTGGATCCGGTCAAGATCGGCCTTACGGTGCAGGGGTTTGTGCATGTCAATCTGGGCAGCCACGGCCCGGAACAATCCGCCAGCTTCAGCCGCCTGGTCAGCACCCGTCCTGAAATAACGTCTGCCTGGACCATGACCGGCGAGGCCGATTACCTGCTGCGGGTCTATTGCCATGACCTGCAGGCGCTAAATCAGTTAATCCACGAGATTCTTTTGCCGCATCCCGCCGTGGCCCGCGTGCAAAGCCAGATCGTCATGGCGCAGCTAAAACGCGACGCGCCCCTGCCGACTTAACAGTAAATGAAGGTTTGCGATGTAGGAATCACACCTGAACGATATAGAAGTGGAACCCTCCCTTGTCCTTTGTAGACCGTCGCATCGAAGTTCGCCCCTCGACAGGCGCCGCCCCCTTCGCTCTGAACGAGGTATTCTTTTCCCGTACCGACGAGCGAGGCGTTATCCAAGCGGGTAACTACGTATTCAAACGTGTCGCCAATTACAGCTGGGAAGAGCTGATCGGCGCACCACATAAGATCATCCGCCACCCGGATATGCCAAAGGGTGTTTTCCAGCTGTTCTGGGATACCCTGAATGCCGGAGACAGCATTGGCGCCTACGTCAAGAACAAGGCCAAAGACGGACTGTATTACTGGGTTTTTGCAGTTGTCGTGCCCTGCAAGGGGGGCTACCTGTCGGCACGGATTTCCCCCTGCAGCACCCTGTTTGAGGAAGTCAAAGCCGCCTATAACGACATGCGCCAGGCAGAAGTCAACGAAGGTCTCAGCCCGGTAGACAGCGCCCAAAGGATGATGGATTGGATCCATGGCAAGGGGTTCGAAAACTATCACCAGTTTGCCACCCATGCACTGAGCGAAGAACTGCTGGCCCGCGATGCAGGACTGGAGCGCCCCAGAGACGCCAAGATCTCTGATCTGCGCCGGATGATGGCCAATGCAGAAACCCTGGTCGAAGAGACCCAGGGCCTGGTCAAGGATTTCGACGCCATGCACACGATCCCGCATAACCTGCGGGTCATTGCCTCTCGTATCGAACCCTCGGGCGGCCCGGTCACTGTTCTGTCCCAGAACTATGGCGCGATGTCGCGCGAGATGTCGGATTGGTTTGCAGCCCATGTGATGGGAGAAAACAGCAATTTCAACGCCATCAAACTGGCCGTCACCAATAGCCTCTTTGTCGAAGGCATGGCCCGCATCCTGAATGAATGCAATGCGCAGCTTCAGACCGAACAACGGGGCCTGGGCAGTATCGATATGGACGCCGAACGCAGCAACCTAACCGATATGGTGCAAGCGGAAACAGATCGGGCCAGAAAAGGCGTGGAAGAGGTGGACCTTGAGGCAGACCGTATCATGCGCGCCTGTCAGGTCATGCATCGCCAGTTCCTGGGGCTGAGCTCAACCCGCGTCCTGTGTAAGATTGAAAGCGCACGCCTGCCGGAATCAGGCGAGACCCTTTCGGATATCATCGACCAGCTTGGGGTCTTCCAGGAACGGATTTCGCGCCGCCTCGACAATATTAGCAAGCTCAGCAATGAAATCCGCATGATGGATCAGTAACCCCCCCCAAAAAAACCGGCGATGCAGGGCAGCACAGGCGGCGGCGGGGAAACCTGGCCGCCGTTTCCCATTTGCCCCTGGCCTCCCCCCTATTCGCTTGGCGGGGATGCGCCGGGCGGAGATTTGGCTTTACCGCCGACCCGCTTAAACCGTTGCCAAGTCGCGGACCGCTTGCGATACCATTTGGTATGGACGCATTTCTATATCAAGCAACAATCTATCTCGCAGCTGCCGTCATTGCCGTGCCCCTCGCGGCGCGGCTAGGGCTGGGCTCTGTTCTGGGCTATCTGGCGGCCGGCATCATTATCGGACCAGTGCTGGGGCTTGTCGGGGCCGAAACCGAAGACCTGCAGCATTTTGCCGAATTTGGCGTTGTCATGATGCTGTTTCTGATCGGGCTAGAGCTTGATCCCCGCGCTCTGTGGGCGATGCGTCACAAATTGGTTGGGCTGGGCGGGCTACAGGTCCTGACCAGCACCCTGGCGCTGATGGCGGCCGCGCTGATGGCCGGGGAAACCTGGCAAGTCAGCCTGGCGATCGGACTGGCGCTGTCGCTGTCCTCTACCGCGATTGTGCTGCAAACCCTGTCGGAAAAGGGGTTGATGCAAACCGGTGGTGGTCGGGCCTCTTTCTCGGTGCTGCTGACTCAGGATATTGCCGTCATTCCCATTCTCGCCTTTCTGCCCCTGTTGGCTGTGAATGGCGGGCTACAACTTGGTGAAAACGGAACGATTGAACGCGGCCTTGAAGGCGCGGCAAAGAGCGCTGCGGGCCATGACAGCCTGTCACTTGTTGCCGGGCTGCCCGGCTGGGCCGTGACGCTGACAACCCTCGGGGTGATCGGGGCTGTGGTGCTGGCTGGCATCTATCTGACCCAACCGGTATTCCGCTTCATCAATGCCAGCAAGCTGCGCGAAATGTATACCGCGCTGGCGCTGCTTATCGTGGTTGGGATCTCCTTCCTGATGACCCTGGTGGGCCTGTCCCCGGCGCTTGGCGCCTTTCTGGCCGGGGTGGTTCTGGCCAACTCTGAATTCCGCCACGAGCTGGAAAGCGATCTTACCCCCTTCAAGGGGCTGTTGCTGGGCCTGTTTTTCATCACCGTCGGGGCCGGCATCAACTACAAGCTGTTTCTGGCCAACCCTGGCGATCTGCTGGGGCTGGCACTGCTCGTAATTGTGGCCAAGGGGGCCATTTTATATTTCATTGGCCGGGCCTTTGGTCTGAAACAGCGCAATCACTGGCTGTTCACGCTCAGCTTGGCGCAGGCAGGCGAATTTGGTTTTGTGCTGCTGGCCTTTTCCCGCCAGCAAAATGTGATTCCCGCACCGCTGGCGGAAAAGCTGTTGCTGGTCATTGCGCTCTCGATGCTGATCACGCCGCTGCTGTTCATTCTCTATGATCTGCTGTCCCATTTCGTAAAGGATCAGCGGGTCGAACATGAACCGGATGAAATTGACGAACAGGGGCCGGTAATCATTGCCGGCATTGGCCGCTTTGGCCAGATCGTCAACCGGCTGGTCCGGGCAAGCGGGTTCAAGACCGTATTGCTGGACAATGACATGCGGGCGGTACAGCTGATGCGCCGCTTCGGATTCAAGAGCTTCCTAGGCGATCCAACCCGCCCAGAACTGCTCAAGGCTGCCGGGATTGCCAAGGCGCATGTGCTGGTGGTGGCGCTGGATGACATCGAAAGAAGCGTCAAGCTGGTCAGCTATGTACGGCGCACCTACCCGGACCTGCATATCATCGCCCGCGCCTATGATCGCAACCATGTCTTTGCGCTCTACCAGGCGGGTGCGGATGATATCGTGCGTGAAATGTTCGACAGCTCACTGCGGGCCGGGCGCTATGTTCTGGAAAAAATCGGGCTGAGCGAATACGAAGCCGCCCAGGCAGAACAGACCTTTTACGCCCATGACCGCAAAAGCCTGCGCGAGCTGGCAAGTTTCTGGCGGGCCGACATCCCCACCAGCGAAAACCAGGCCTATATCGAACGCGCCCGCGAAATGGAAAAGGATCTGGAAATCGCCCTGCAGGACCTGGCCGAGAAAAAGGATAAGGGCTAGCACATCTTGCGCAAAAGTGGCCGCTGGTCTTGCACCGCTAAAACATGCGGCATCACCTAAGCGGAGCAGGTTGCGAGATTACAAATGAACGCGACGCACCCAAGAGGCTGCGCCTGCGGTCTTTGAAAGGCAAAAGCCCAAGGCCTGCGCCGTGGGCTTTTGCCGATCGCGCAAAACCTCTTGGGCTAGCCTGCGGCGACACCCGCCTCGGCAAAGGTCGCCATGCCGCTGTGGCACGCAATGGCCCCTTTCAGCACCTGGATTGCCAGCGCCGCGCCAGAGCCTTCACCAAGGCGTAGGCCCAAGGACAGCAGTGGGGCCTTGCCAAGCTGCTTCAGCAGGGCAGGATGCGCGCTTTCGGCGCTTTCATGGCCTGCCACCGCATGGTCCAGCGCACCTGGATCGGTGCGCAGCAGGCAGGCCGCTGCGGCGCAACAGATAAAGCCATCCAGGATCACCGGAATATGCAAGACACGCGCAGCGGCAATCGCCCCCGCCATGGCGGCGATTTCGCGCCCGCCCAGGCATCCCAACGCATCCAGCCCATCGCGGATCGCAGCCTGGTGCAGCGCCACACCTTCAGCGACAACCCGGCTCTTGTTGGCAAGCCCGGCATCGTCGACACCGGTGCCCCGGCCAGTCCAGTCTGCCGCGTCACCGCCAAACAACGCAAGGGCCAGCGCGGCCGCAGAGGTGGTATTGCCGATACCCATCTCGCCTACGACCAGCAAATCAGCCTCCCGGTCAACGGCGTTCCAGCCCGCCTGCAAGGCGGCCAGCAGATCAGCCTCGGGCAGGGCTGGACCCGTGGTGAAATCCTGCACCGGGGTATCCAGCTCCAGCGCATGAACATCCATGCGCGCCCCGGCCAGTTTGGCAAGCTGGTTGATTGCCGCGCCGCCCTGTTCAAAGTTGAGCACCATCTGGGCGGTCACCTCGGCCGGGAAGGCAGAAACGCCCTGCGCCGTCACCCCGTGATTGCCTGCAAAGACAATGACCTGCGGCGATGTGATCGCTGGCCGGTCCGTCCCGCGCCAGCCGCCATACCAGATCGCCAGATCCTCTAGCCGTCCCAGCGCGCCGGGAGGTTTGGTCAGCTGGCCATTACGCTGGCCAGCCGCATCAAGCGCCATCTGGTCTGCACCGCTGGCCTGTGCCAACTGGCGGCGCATGTCATCAAGGGAAGAAAGTGTTGGCAGCATTGACTAAAGCCTCGTTGCATCTGAACCGCAGGTGCGGGTAAATCTGGTTCGTCCTGTTTAGCGGCTTATCGCGGCTTCACAAGTCCTGCATGAGGCCCGCAAATGAGAAAAAACGACACATCTCTGGTGGATATCCCCCTGGCGCTGGTGCTACTGACCCGGTTGCCGCTGCCGCGCCTGAACGCAGCCAGCTTTCATCGGCAGGCGCGCGCCACATGGGCCTTTGCGCTGGCCGGGGTGGCCGTTACCCTGCCCGCCTGCCTGCTGGCACTACTGGCCCTGGCGCTTGGCCTGCCAGCCCCCCTTGCCGCCGGGATCTTGCTGGTGGTTCAGGTACTGTTGAGCGGCGCGATGCACGAAGACGGACTGGCGGATTGCGCCGATGGGTTCTGGGGAGGGTTTGATCCTGCCCGTCGGCTTGAGATCATGAAGGACAGCCAGATCGGCAGCTACGGCGTTCTGGCGCTGGTGCTCTCGCTTGGGCTGCGCTGGCAGGCCATTGCGCTGCTGATCGAACTGGAGCAGATCTGGAGCCTGCTGGCCCTGGCAGCCCTGAGCCGGGCCGCGATGCCCGTTGTGATGCTTTGGCTTCCCAATGCCCGCCAGTCGGGCCTTTCGCAAAGCCTCGGGCGGCCACCCCGGCGGGCCGTCGGCCTTGGCGTTTGCCTTGCCGTTGCACTGGCGCTGCCATTGCTGGGGGCGCATATTCTGGCCGTTCTCGCCATGCTCGTGCTTACCTGTCTGGGACTGGGGGCTTTGGCACAGCATAAGATCGGTGGCCAGACCGGCGATGTACTGGGCGCCTGTCAACAACTCTGTGAAGTTGCGGGAGTGCTTACCCTCGTCGCCATCTACAGCTGATCTGCGACCACAAAAAGGCCCGCAGCCAATAAGACTGCGGGCCTCTTCCCGACTATTTTCTCAAGCCCCAGCCTGATCTGGTGCGCACCGTTTCAAAGGGGCAACACTCGGATCAGGCGGCAACCCGTGAGGTCAGCACATCGCCGACCTGTTTTGCGGCCAGGATTTCGTCGCCGCCTGCCACTGCGGCAACTTCACGGGTCAACCGCTCCAGAGCGGCTTCATAAAGCTGGCGCTCAGAGTAGCTTTGCTCGCGCTGATCATCGGTGCGGTGCAGATCGCGCACCACTTCGGCAATAGCGATCAGATCGCCAGAATTGATCTTTTGCTCATATTCCTGCGCCCGACGGGACCACATGGCGCGCTTGACCTTGGCCTTGCCCTTCAGGGTTTTCATCGCCTGATTGATCACATCCGGAGAGCTGAGCGAGCGCATGCCCACTTCGATCGCCTTGTTGGTTGGCACCCGCAGCGTCATCTTGTCTTTTTCGAAGGTAATTACAAAAAGTTCCAGCGCAAAGCCGGCCACTTCCTGTTCCTCAATCGAAATGATCTGCCCAACCCCGTGGGCGGGATAAACCACAAATTCGTCAGGACGGAATGCGAGCTTCTTCGATTTTGTCATACAGGTCTTTCCTTGCACTTGAGGTCGGCCTAGTCCCCGAAGGGAGATCCGACACAACAACGGCAACGCTTGCGCCCCGGCCCCGCAATAGTGCGGTACCAGAGATCAATCGTCACCGTGATTCAATCCCCCAGCCCGCGCGCGACATCAACTGTGCTGCGTGAGGTGAGTTCCAGTTTCATATACATCTGATGATTATCATATCACAAAAACCCCCTCCCCGAAAGGCGGGCAAGGGGTGAAGTGGCGCCGAACGGTCAAAATTCGGCCATTTTAAGCGATTTCAGCAGGATAGCCGCCGTAAATTATCCGAAATTTCCCGGATTACCCGCCTTCACCGGGGGCTTCGGAAAAATATTTCTCCAGCTTACCCTCTTCTCCGTCACGCTCTTCCGCGCCGGGCATCGGGTCTTTCTTGGACACGATCACCGGCCACATTTCGGAATACTTGCGGTTGAATTCAACCCATTTGTCCATATCTGGCTCGGTATCCGGACGGATGGCATCCGCCGGGCATTCCGGTTCACAGACGCCGCAATCGATGCATTCATCCGGGTGAATAACCAGGGTGTTTTCACCTTCATAGAAACAATCTACCGGGCAAACCTCGACACAGTCGGTGTATTTGCAGGCAATGCAGTTATCCGTAACGACATAGGTCATGTGGGTGCGGTCCCATTTGTTGTTTGGCCACTAGCTAAATCAGACTCGCCCCAGCTTCAAGCCATCACGTGAAGTCCCGCTGGCGGGAAAGGTCAAGCGCTCTGCGAGTCTTCTTGTCAGGACGCCCTTTTCCCTCAAACCCGGGGTTTACAGGTACATTGTCCTGTTTTGGCGTTTTATCAAGATAAAGCGCCTGTGCCTCGGGGGCCGGACCGCGGCGATTGCCAAGGGCGAGGACTTCAACCACACGGGTTTGTCGCCCCTGTGGAAAGCTCAGAACATCGCCTGGGGTGACGCTCTGAGCCGTTTTTGTGATCTTGGTGCCGTTGAGGCGCAGATGCCCGGCGCTGACCTGTTTGGCTGCAAGGCTGCGGGTTTTGAAAAACCGCGCATACCAAAGCCATTTGTCGACCCGGAGTTTAGCAGCCTGCGGCTCCATGCCGGGTCAATCGCCCTGTTTCAGCCCCATGAGAGCTGCGGCAAAGGGATTGTCCGGATCGATCTGCTTTTCCTTCTTGGGCGGGCGGGCGGAATAGGTCTTGCCCCCCTGCTGCTGCGGGCGGCCCGCTTTTTTGCCGCCGGGCTTTCCACCGGGGCGGCCAGCGGGTTTACCAGCGGTGCGCTCACCAGAGGAACCAGCCTGACCAGACCGTGCCTTGCCACCAACGCCACGCGGCTTGCCACCGCGGCGTTCCTGACCGTCCTGACCAGAAGCATCGCTACGCCGCGCGCCACGGTTGCCGCCCTGGCGACCACGACCGCCCCAGGCAAAGGTATAAAAAACCTCCATCTCAGCCTGGGCCTCGGCAGCAGTGTCAGCAGCGCCCTCTGAGGGGGCCTCAGCCGGTGCTTCCGTCGGGGTCTCGGCCGGTGTTTCTGTCGGGGTCTCGACAGGAACTTCGGCTGGGGGCGCGGTTGGGGTCTCTGTTGGTGTCTCAACCGGCGCTTCAACAGGTGTCTCGACCGGTGTTTCGCCTGGCGCGTCGGCTGCTGTATCGCCTGATACCTCAGCTTCGGGTTCTTTGGCAGTCTCTGCCGCAGCCTTCACCTTGGCGCGTTCGCCCTTTTCGGCACGGTAGCCAAGTCCCTGCATCAGATCTGCGAACTGCTCTAGCGTCATGCCGGTGATCGACAGCATATCGGCTTTGGCCTCAAAGCCGCCTCGGCTGTCTTCGGCGCGCAGCATGTCGGCCAGACGTTCCAGCATGTCGATGCGGATCATCCGCTCGCCTGCTTCGCGGTAGCCGGACATGGTATCATAGCCCTTAGGCGCGTCTTTGGCGGCAGGCACGGTGACCAAACCGGGAGGCGGCGCTTCGGGGAATTCCTGCACACCATTGGCAAGCGACCACAGCACCAAACGCAGGCGCGTCGGAGCCGGCTTCAGCAGCAGCGGCATGAAGATGGTGAACTGACCAAAGCGAATACCGTGTTTGCGCAGTGCGCCACGGGCATCCTGATCCAATTCTTTTACTTCCTGCATCACGGTATGACGCGGCAGCAGCCCAAGAGCTTCGACCAGACGGAAGGCAAAGCCACGCGCCAGGCCGGTCAGCTCTTCGTCTTTTTGCAAATTGATAAGCGGCTCAAACAGCGCCTGCACCTTGCGAGAGATGAAATGCTGCAAGCGGCGTTCGACCTTTTGCGCAACATCGGCGCCGGCGGCATCGTCAACAAAGACTTCAACCTGCGGGTTCAGCGGGTCAGCGCCGGCCACCAGTTTACCAACCGCAGCGTCGCCCCACATCAGGCCACCCTGTTCGGTGAAGTCGATCTCGGTATCGGGTGCATTGTAGAACCGGTCGGCGCGCAGATGGAATTGCGGCGCCAGCGCCTGCAGCGAGGCAGACTTCAATGTCTTTGCCTCGGCGCCCTGTGCGCTTTTGTCCGGCGTAAACCGAAACCCGTCCAACCGTCCGACAAATTCGCCCTCGACGGTCACTTCACCCTTGTCATTCACTTCGGCCAAAAGGGCCTCCTTCTGTTTGAGCCGGCGCAGAAGCACGGATGTGCGCCGGTCCACAAATCGCTGAGTCAAGCGCTCGTGCAGCGCATCTGACAACCTGTCTTCTACAGCGCGAGTCACCCCGCGCCAATGGCTTTCGTCATGCAACCAATTTTTACGCTGTGAGACATAGGTCCATGTACGAATAAAGGCCAGCCTCTTGGAAAGAGTATCAATATCGCCATCCGTGCGGTCAATTCGCTTGATCTGGCGGGCCAGCCAATCATCCGGGACCACGCCGCCGCCATGCAGATATTCGAATATACCCCCAATCAGCGCTGCATGTTCCCCATGAGAGATACCACGAAAATCCGGAATCCGGCAAACATCCCACAGCAAACGCACCGATTGCGGGTTGGTTGTGCGCGAGATTATGCCGCTATCGCGGGACAGAAATTTCAAAGCTCCCAGATCATCAGCCTCACGGGCGCGCATCAGGACTTCGTCCTCGGGGATTGATTCGAGCGAACGGATCAGCGCCTCGACGGTGCCGAACTGCAGATCAGACGACCGCCAGTTGAGCTTTTTCAGCGGCTCAAAACGGTGTTCCATGATGGCCTCGGCCACATGGTCGTCCAGCGGGCGGGCATCCCCGGTGACGCCAAAGCTGCCATGGCTCATGCCGCGCCCGGCACGGCCCGCGATCTGCGCCAGTTCCGCAGGCATCAGGGGCCGCATCCGGCGGCCATCAAATTTGGACGTGGCCGAAAAGGCCACATGGTCGATATCCAGATTCAGCCCCATGCCGATGGCATCGGTGGCCACCAGATAATCGACCTCGCCATTTTGATATAGCGCCACCTGGGCATTGCGGGTGCGCGGGCTCAGCGCCCCCATGACCACCGCAGCACCGCCTTTTTGCCGTTTCAGCAATTCCGCGATGGCATAGACGTTATCAACCGAAAACCCCACGATCGCTGTGCGCGGCGGCATCCGGCTGATCTTTTTGGAGCCACCATAGACCAGTTCCGACATGCGTTCACGGCGCAGGAATTCGACCCCTGGCACCAGCGCTGCAATCGGCCCGCGCATGGTGTCGGCACCCAGAAACAGGGTTTCGTTGGTGCCGCGCGATTTCAACAGCCGCTCGGTAAAGACATGGCCGCGTTCCTGATCGGCACAGAGCTGGATTTCATCAATGGCCAGAAAATCACAGCCCATGCCGGGCGGCATCGCTTCGACCGTGCAGATCCAGTATTTGGCCCGCGGCGGCACGATCCGCTCTTCGCCGGTGACCAGCGCCACCACGGAAGGGCCGCGAATGGCGACGATCTTGTCATAGACCTCGCGCGCCAAAAGCCGCAGTGGAAATCCCATGATGCCAGTGCGATGGCCCAGCATCCGTTCAATCGCGTAATGCGTCTTGCCGGTATTGGTCGGTCCCAAAACCGCAAGTACCCGTGATCCGCCTGCCATCTGTTCAGCCCCTATTCTGCCCCTCCCCTACAGGTCAATTGTGACACTTCGGGGACCAGGTCGGCTAAAGATCCTTGCCTGCCACCTGGGGCTGCAGACGTTCCAGCGCGTTGAGTACTTCCTCATGATGGGGATGTATAGCCTTGGCCCGTAAATAGGCCGCATGGGCGCGCTGGGGCCTGCGAAACTGCTCAAACACGGTGCCCAGTGCATAGATTGCATTGTAATCATTTGGATTCAGTACCAGGGCGCGTTCCAGATCGGCAACCGCAGGACCATAGAGCCCGGCCACATGATAGGCCCGCGCCCGCAGATACCAGCCCCGCGCAAAATCCGGCGCGTGATCGGTCAGCGCCGTCAGATGTTCAATGGCAGCAGCAACATCGCCTGCCTCCAGCGCGCGATTGGCCCGCGATTGCAATAGGTCCATCGCTGCCGATCCGCTGTTGCGCCACAGGGCCTGCAACTCGCGGTCGAGCGCCGAGGCCGCCTTGGCATCGGCAGAAACCAGCGCAGCCAAGAGCGCAGATTCGTCGGATTTTTCGTCCGCCGATATTGCCAAGGGTAGCGAAATAGTGACTGTAAACAGCGTTGCCGCCACGATAGCTTTGAGGTTCAGGTGATTTGCGATCATGATGGCTCAGTGTAACCCTGCGCAACATATTTTCCAGTACTGGAAATCGCTGCGTCACGTAAAATTGCGCAAAGCGCCAAATTTCAGTTTTGGTGCCACCCGGCGCACCGATGATCAAAGGACGTAACAATGAGCGAAACACTCGAACAGGCCGCTGCCGCCATGAACGAAAAATTGGCCGGAAGCGATTTCTCGGCCTCGGCAAAATTCCAGATCGAAGGCATGGGGGCCATTGTCCTGGACAGCACCGGCGCCCGCGTCAGCGATGACGAAGCCGATGTGACCCTCTCGGCGGATGCCGAAACCTTTCAGGATATTCTGTCTGGCGAAATGAACCCCACCAGCGCCTTTATGTCCGGCAAACTGACCATTGACGGCGACATGGGCACCGCGATGCAACTGGCGTCGGCGCTGGCCTGATGGACAAGAGCCTGATGGACCTGACCCCAGCGCCCTATTTTGCCGAGATCGCGCAGGGGCCCGACACAGGGCAGGCCCATTGGGCAACCACAGAGGACGGGATCCGCATCCGGGTTGGCCACTGGCTGCCCCCCGAGGACACCGCCGCCAAAGGCACCGTGCTGATCTTTCCCGGTCGTACTGAATATATTGAAAAATACGGCCCCGCCGCTCTCGAATTTGGCGCGCGCGGCTACGCGACACTGGCTATTGACTGGCGCGGCCAGGGCCTGGCGGATCGCATGTTGCCGGACAGTCGCCTGGGCCATGTCGACGACTTTGATGATTTCCAAAAAGATGTCGCCGCGACGGTCAAACTGGCCAAACAGCTGCACCTGCCTGAGCCTTGGTTCCTGCTTGGCCATTCGATGGGGGGCGCCATTGGTCTACGCGCCCTGATGGAAGGGCTACCCGTCAGGGCCTGCGCCTTTTCCGCCCCCATGTGGGGGATCCTGATTCCGCCGGCTCTAAAACCCATTGCACGCCTCCTGGGCAGCCTTGCCCCCGGTCTGGGCCTTGGGGGCAAGCGGGTGCCGACCACCACCGTCGGCCACTATGTGGAAACGGCCCCCTTCAAGAACAATACCCTGACCAATGATCCGGCGATGTATCAGCTAATGATTGACCAGCTGCGCGAGCAGCCCGCACTGGTGTTGGGTGGGCCAACGATCAATTGGCTGACCCAGGGGTTGAAAGAATGCGAATCCCTCGCGAACCGCCCCTCGCCGCCACTGCCCTGCATTACATTTCTTGGCAGGCAGGAGCAGATCGTCAACAGCGCCGCCGTGCAGGACCGCATGGCCCGCTGGCCCGGCGGCGAGCTGGATCTGATTGACCCAGCCCAGCATGAAATCGTGATGGAAGCCCCAGAGATTCGCGCCCGAGCCTTTGACAAGATGACCCGGCTGTTTGATCAATACCGCTAGCCGATCCCGACGCGTGCTGCGGCCAATATGCCAAAGCGCGGGTAAAATGACGTCAGGCCAAACCTGCACCAATTGCTGCGCATAAATTCCGCCCTGCCCCGAATTTCGGCGCGGGGCTTTGCTTGTGATCCGGCCATGCCGCGCTTAGATGTTGTGCAACGCTGAAACAAACATGCCCGCCAAGGAGGCCCCATGTTGCCACTCCCCTTCCCTGTCCGTGATGCCAATGCCAGCTCTGGCTCTGATGAGCTGGGCAACCTGCCCGAATGGGATCTGACCGACCTTTACGCAGCAGAGGACGCGCCCGAGCTGCGCCGCGATCTGGACTGGTTGGAGCAGGAATGCAGCGCCTTTGCCGCCGATTACGAGGGCAATCTGGCCGGGCTGGATGCCGATGGCCTGCTGGCCTGTGTGCTGCGCAATGAAAAGATCAATGCCATTGCCGGGCGCATCATGTCCTATGCGGGCCTGCGCTATTATCAGCTGACCACCGATGCTGATCGCGCCAAGTTCATGTCCGACATGCAGGAAAAGATCACCGTCTTCACCACACCGCTGGTGTTTTTCACGCTGGAAATCAACCGCATTGAAGACACCGCGCTTGAGGCCCATTTTGCCGCCAATGCCGATCTTGCCCGCTACAAACCCGTGTTTGATCGCATCCGCGCCATGAAACCCTATCAGCTGTCAGACGAGCTGGAAAAATTCCTGCATGATCTGGGGGTTGTTGGCGACGCCTGGGAGCGTCTGTTTGACGAAACCATTGCCGGGCTCACCTTTACCATCGACGGCCAAGAGCTGAACATCGAAGGCACCCTCAACCTGCTGACCGAACAGGATCGCAGCAAGCGCGAGGCCGCCTCGCGCGCATTGGCAGAGGTGTTTCAGGACAACATCAAGACCTTTGCCCGGGTCCATAATACCCAGGCAAAGGAAAAAGAGGTGGTCGATCGCTGGCGTGGCATGCCAACACCACAGACTGGGCGTCACCTGTCAAACCATGTCGAACCCGAAGTGGTCGAGGCCCTGCGCGAAGCCGTGGTCGCCGCCTACCCCAAGCTCAGCCATCGCTATTATGACCTGAAACGCAAATGGCTAGGGCTGGAGCGCATGCAGGTCTGGGATCGCAACGCGCCCCTGCCGATGGAAGACAGCCGCGTGGTGGACTGGGCGCAGGCCGAAAAAACCGTGATGGAGGCCTATGAGGCCTTTGATCCGCGCATGGGGGAAATCGCCGCGCCGTTCTTTTCCAAGGGCTGGATTGATGCGGCTGTCAAACCCGGCAAAGCCCCCGGCGCCTTTGCCCATCCCACCGTCACCGACGTGCACCCCTATGTGATGCTGAACTACCTTGGCAAACCGCGCGACGTGATGACCCTGGCGCATGAGCTGGGCCATGGGGTGCATCAGGTTCTGGCCGCTGATCAGGGTGAAATGCTGTCCTCCACCCCGCTGACCCTGGCCGAAACCGCAAGCGTCTTTGGTGAAATGCTAACCTTCCGCAAGATGCTGGAAAAGGCTGAAACCAAAGAACAGCGCAGGATCCTGCTGGCAGGCAAGGTCGAGGATATGATCAACACCGTGGTACGCCAGATCGCGTTCTACGATTTTGAATGCAAACTGCATGCGGCCCGCGCCCAAGGCGAGCTGACCCCCGATGACATCAATGCGCTATGGATGTCGGTGCAGGCCGAATCCCTGGGCGACGCCTTTGACTTCATGGAAGGCTATGAAACCTTCTGGGTCTATATCCCGCATTTTGTCCATTCGCCCTTCTATGTCTACGCCTATGCCTTTGGCGACGGGTTGGTAAATGCGCTCTATTCCGTCTACGCCGAGGGCGAAGAAGGATTTGAGGACAAGTATTTCGACATGCTCAAGGCGGGTGGGTCCAAACACCACAAAGAACTGCTTGCGCCCTTTGGTCTTGATGCCTCGGACCCCAAATTCTGGGACAAGGGGCTGTCGATGATTTCCGATATGATCGACGAACTGGAAGCCATGGAGGACTGACGTCCTTCCGCCTGCGCCCGACCGGCTCAGACGTATTTGATCTTGTCCGCCACCTAGACGTGCAAGCCGATCAAGTTCTGTTTTCCAGCCCTGTCGCACAGGCCTTTGCCCCCGGAAGATGGCGTGAATTTTCACGCCATCTTTTTTGTGCCCCCGGCTGGCCATGCGGATGGATTATTTGACCGCAGAGCGTGCCCCTCTTGCAGCGCCATCAACGACCGACGCAATTTTATGAACGAAATCAAACCTCAAGACCACGCATGCACGGCACGGTTTCCCTGTCGCTTCACCCTAGAGGAAATACCCGACAATAAAAGTCAACTACTTGATTTTGCACGATCTTTTCTGAAAACAATATTGACGCACCACGATATACATTCTAGAAAGAGGGCAGGATTTGCAGCACGCCAGTTCACAGGCAGCACGCAGCAAGCTACTCCAGCCAGTCCCGATACGGGACCCGCCAGACAGCCAGCCCAGCCAGCCCCCTATCGAACCAAGCCAGCCAGCCAATCCTGATCGTTCGGCCTGATCGTTCGAATTTTGCACAGCTGACCACAATACCGCCTGTGGCGACAGGCAGCCGCCAGCAAGACGCCCCATCCCGCATGCCAGCCTTCACAGAGGCCAGCCAGCAAGACAGGCCCCAGCCCCATGAACGGCACCGCAGCCCGCCATATTGGCCAGCGACGGGACAACCAGAAAAGATAAGCCAGATGCCCGCCACGCCCGCCCTCTCGGCCAGCCTAGGCGCTTCCCAGCCCTCTTCTTGCCAGCACCAGCCAGCCCCCCCTAGGCCAGCCATTTCTGCAGGCCAGCCATTTCTGCGCGCCTTAGCCATCCCAAACAACAAAAGGCGGAGCCATCTGGCCCCGCCTTTGCTGATCATCCACATGGAAAGAAGGTCGCGCCCTTATTGCAGTGCCAACATCCCCTTGGCCGCAGCCATTTCACGCATCTTCTTTTGCAGCTTTTCAAATGCACGGACCTCAATCTGCCGGATACGCTCGCGGCTGACGCCATACTGCGCGCTCAGCTCCTCCAGAGTCTGCACCTTTTCCGCCAGACGCCGCTGGGTGAGAATATCCTTCTCGCGGTCATTCAGCACCTCAAGCGCATCACCCAAGAGGGCGCGGCGGGCTTCCAGCTCATCGCGGGCCTCGTAATCGCCAGCCTGGTCGGCATCTTCATCTTCCAGCCAATCCTGCCACTGCATGGTGCCTTCGCCTTCGCTGCCAACCGTGGCATTCAGCGAGGCATCACCACCGGACATCCGGCGGTTCATCGAAACCACCTCGTCCTCGGTCACGCCGAGATCATGGGCGATCCGCTTAACATTTTCAGGCCGCAGGTCACCCTCTTCCAGCGCGCCGATACGGGCCTTGGCCTTGCGCAGGTTGAAGAACAGCTTTTTCTGCGCCGAGGTGGTGCCAAGTTTCACCATCGACCAGGAGCGCAGCACATATTCCTGGATCGAGGCACGGATCCACCACATCGCATAGGTCGCAAGACGAAAGCCTTTTTCGGGATCAAACCGCTTTACCGCCTGCATCAGGCCAACATTGGCTTCCGAGATCACCTCGGCCTGTGGCAGGCCATAGCCTCGGTATCCCATAGCGATCTTGGCGGCCAGACGCAGGTGCGAGGTCACCATCCGATGCGCAGCACTGGAATCTTCCTTCTCCACCCAGGCCTTGGCCAGCATGTATTCTTCTTCCGGCTCCAGAAGCGGGAATTTACGAATTTCTTGCATATAGCGGTTGAGACCGCCTTCAGGTGTTGGCGCGGGCAGATTTGCATAATTAGCCATTAACGGTCGCTCCCAGGATGTTTATGGATTTAACATTAGGTTATATGGGTCAGCGTTTGCGCCCTTTCAAGGGGGCGCTAACATGAAACACCATAGACCGTGCTGGCGCAACTATCTGTGACGCATATCACAGATAGTTGCAAAACTAGTTATTAGTTTTCAACAGGTTGGGAAAGAGCATCAATCAAGCCTGCCATGTCATCGGGCAACGGGGCCTCAAATCGCAGCGCCGCACCGCTGACAGGGTGGACAAACCCCAGCACTGCCGCATGCAGCGCCTGACGGGGAAATCCCTGCACTGCTGCAATGGCGGCAGGCGTCAGCGATTTTGCTGCCAGCTTGCGTTTGCCGCCATAGGTCGGGTCGCCCACCAGGCTGTGGCCGGCATGGGTCATATGCACGCGGATCTGATGGGTGCGCCCGGTTTCCAGCCAGCATTCAATCAAGGCTGCCACGGGCGGCGAGCCAAAGGGCTGCACAATGCGCGCCCGTGTCACCGCGTGGCGTCCGCCCTGAAACAGCACTGCCTGACGCTGGCGGTCAAATTTATGACGTGCCAGCTGCGTTGTCAGCTTCAAGATGTTGCCGGGTTCAAAACTGGTGCCCTTGACCCCGCGCAGCCGCGGATCATTGGCATCCGGCACCCCGTAACAGATGGCCCGGTAATAGCGTTCGACCGTATGCTTTTCAAACTGTGCCGCCAGCCCCTGATGCGCAACATCGGTTTTGGCCACCACCAAGAGGCCAGAGGTCTCTTTATCAATACGGTGCACGATTCCGGGGCGTTTGACACCGCCGACACCGGACAGCTTGTCCCCACAGTGATGCAACAGCGCATTGACCAAGGTCCCCGACGGCGTTCCGGGGGCAGGATGCACCACCATACCCGCAGGTTTGTTGATCACGATCAGATCATCGTCTTCAAAAATCACATCCAGCGCGATGTCTTCCGGGCCGATATGGCTTTCCTCAGCCTCTTCCACCGTGATGATGACCTGCGCGCCCTCATCGACGCGGGCCTTGGCGTCCTGCACCACCACACCGTCGATTTGCACACTGCCAGCCTCTATCAGGCGCGCCAACCGGGTCCGCGAAAGCGTCGCTTCCTCTGGCACATCCCGTGAAACCGCTTTATCAAGCCGTTTAGGCGGGTTTTCCGCAATGACAAACTCAATCTGGCGGCTGCCCATGACTGATCCTTCCAAGCCTGAAATTCAAGAGGAGCCTGCGCAGCTCAGATTTCTGCGTCGACTGGTGACCACCCTGACCGTGGTGATGATTGGCGGGCTTGTAGTGGTAATTGGACTGCTTGTCATCCGCTTGTCTGCCGATGGCCCCAGCTTGCCAAGCGAGATCACCCTGCCCGCAGGCGTAACAGCGCAGGCGGTCACCTTTGGCAGCGGCTGGATCGCGGTGGTAACGACACAGAATCAGATCTTGATTCTGGATCCACAGAGCCATGCGGTGCGTCAGGAAATCAACATCAAATAATCGCGACTGGCTGCCGACCCGTCCCAAGGGCGTAAACTGCGCCATGCGACGCTCCCAGCCAACAGGCGAGGCCCCACAAAATGAGCCCACGCGGGCAGATTGAGGCTGGGTGAAAACCTGTCTCTGGCCGGTCTGCCCTATTGCCAGTCGGCCTGACAGCGAACCTGGCCATGCACCCACCTAGCCGGGCATCCGTCTGCAAATACAACAAGTATGGGGGGATGGTACCACCTCCCCGGCTCGAACGGGGGACCTCCTGATCCACAATCAGGCGCTCTAACCTACTGAGCTAAGGCGGCACTGGGGGCGATTTAGCCTAGAGAAAACCGAAGCGCAAGGGGATTATATCACAAGTTTCCAGCTTTGTTTGATGAAATTCTCGTCTACGGGGCCAAGCAGCGCCCCCGCGCCAGTTTTCAACCCAGCTTGCCCTTCCGTTGCGACCAAGTGACTGACGACGCAAGCCTGCCTGTCCGCGCTGCCCGCTGTGGCGGCTTGCCTTTCACGCTTGCGCGGGCTAGCACCAAGACTGGCAATAGGCCGCCGCGACAGGAGTGCAAAATGGGTATCAATAGCGAACGCGACATCGAAGCAAACATGCAGATCGGTCCAACCGACCTGGGCATGGTGCGACTGTTTATTGAGGCCGATGGCGTCGAGATCCCAATGGATTTTGATCCGGAAGAAGCCGAAGAAATTGCCGAAGAACTACGTGCGGCGGCCCAGGCAGCACGCCTGGTCACCGGCTGAAACGAAATCTTGCAGTCGGCCAGGACCGCACCAGACAAACCAGAAAGCCAGCTGTCCAGCCTCAGCGGCTTTCCATAGCGCGCCCATAGTGATCAACTGATTTCCCTCTGCCCCTTGCTTTGCCGACAGCGGGGTACTACCTACAGGGCGTGGCGGGTTCTGCCCTTTCAGTGACCGGCAGCATTCCAGTGGCCTTAAGCAATTCCACGGGAGCTGGCTCTGTTCGGACCCTGGTCCGTTTATCTGGTGCCCACCTGTACATACAGGTCCCCGGGAATCAAAACCGCACGTCTGTTTGGTGGTCCCGTCACATTCCCTCATCCCGCATTGAACATCACGGCAGCGCGCAAGGCGCGACCAGTCATGATCAACCGCCGCGAAACACACGGCCGAGCCGTAAAAAAACCGCAGCACCGGAACATCGATGCGCGGTTTTCATGGTTTATTTTCAAGCAAACATCGCCACACAAAGGCAACGCCCGCAAGTCGGTCCAGATGCTGGCCCCTAGGGCAGCCTAGCGGCGACGCTGACGCGGGCGGTTTTGCGGCGATGGGGCCTCTGCCTTGATGCGGATCGGCTCAAACGAATGGGCGATAGGCGTGCCACCACGGGGGCCGCTGTCCTTTTTCGCCATCGCCATGATCACCCAGGCAAACTGCACCCCGGCAAAGACGATTCCGTTCATGAACCACAGCAGAAAGACCGCCAGAATACCGTCGCTGGACTGGCTGACCAGCCCCCAGAGATTCATGACATTGAACCAGAGCAACATCGCCACAAAGCCTGCCGCGATCGCAAATCCAATGACAACATTCTTGATGTAGAGTTTCACCAGCTTGGGCATGACCACCTCATCCATGTTTCAATGGATACTCTAGCACTCTGCCCTGCAAGGTCCAGCGCTTGTATCATACAGGCGGGAAATGGCCGAAAGCAAAAACGCGCCCCAAGGGGCGCGCATCCGTGTGTTTTTTCCGGGTGTGAACGGCCCGTTAAAAAGCTTCGGGCTTTGCCTCGCGGGCCATATGATCCAGCACTGCATTGACGAATTTTGGCTCTTTGCCTTCGGGAAAGAAGGCGCGGGCGATATCTACAAATTCGTTGATCACCACCCTGGGCGGCGTTTGCGACTGGGTGAATTCGGCCCCGGCAGCGCGAAACAGCGCCCGCAGGGTGGGGTCGATCCGGTCGATGGGCCATTTCGCTACCAGGGCGCGATCGGTCATCTGGTCAATCTTCGCCTGAAAATTCACCGCATCTTTCAACAACTTGCGAAACAGGCCAGTGTCACCCTCGGCCATTTCATCGCCGTCATAGGTGGCACCAAAGCGATGATTTTCAAATTCCGCAATCACCTTGTCAAAGGTCAGATCGCTGTGTTCCATCTGAAACAGTGCCTGAACGGCATATAGCCGGGCGGCGGATTTCATCTGAGTTTTGCCATTGCCCTTGGGGGCGCTGTCCGAATGGGTCATGCTGTGCGGGGTCCGTTTTCTGTGCCAGCCAGCTGAATGGCTTCGGAAGGCGCCTTGAAGCCGACTCCCTTGGTCTGGGCGCCCCACTTACGCGTCAGCGCAATAAGATGCAAGGCTGCAGCAGCCGCGCCGCCCCCCTTGTTTTGATCATCGGGATCGGCGCGCACCTCGGCCTGTTTGCGATTTTCCACCGTCAGGATACCGTTGCCGATGCACAGCCCCTGCAGGCCAAGCAATTGAATGGCGCGACTGCTGTCATTGCAGACCGTATCGTAGTGGGTGGTTTCACCGCGAATAACGCAGCCCAGTGCCACAAACCCATCAAAGTTTGATTTCCGGTCGGCAATGGCGATCGCGGTTGGAATTTCCAACGCGCCGGGAACTTCGATCACTTCAAAGCTGCCGCCAACGGCTTCGATCTCGGCCTGCGCCCCTGCCAGCATATTGTCGGCGATGTCCTTGTAGTAGGGCGATATGACAATGGCCAGCTTGACCGGTTTGTCAAATTCGGGGCGCGGCATGATGTAGTGCTGTTCGTGTCCGGCCATATCAGGACTCCTTCAGGATCGGGCGGGTGCCTACGATGGACAGCCCATAGGCATCAAGCCCAAGATAGGTGGTGGCAGGCGAATCCGTCAAAAGCTCCAGCTCATCCAACCCCAGCTCTGACAGGATCTGCGCCCCAAGACCGGTTTGCTTGATGGTACGCGGGCCTTCATCTTCGGGCGCATAGAGCGCATGGCGTGGCTCGCGGAACAGGCAGACGACACCGCGCCCTTCATCTGCGATCAGTTCCATCGCGCGGGGCAGTTCGCGCACCGGCTTGGGGCCAAGCCCCAGAACATCCGAGGCTTCGTGCAGCGCATGGGTGCGGGTCAGCACCGGACCACCACTGGAGATATCACCCTTGATCAGCACCACATGCTCAACACCGTGAATCTGATCGGTGAACAGCCGCATCTCCCAGTCACCACCAAATTCAGAGGTCACGGTGCTGCGGCTTGTTTCCACCACCAGATTGTCATTGCGTGAACGATAGGTGATCAGATCGGAAATAGTGCCAATCTTCAGCCCGTGCTTTTCCGCATAATCCACCAGATCGGGCAGCCGCGCCATGGTGCCATCCTCATTCATGATCTCGCAGATCACCGAGGCAGGATAATGCCCGGCCAGGCGCGCCACATCGCAGCCCGCTTCGGTATGGCCTGCCCGTTGCAACACGCCACCGCGGCGGGCGCGCAGCGGAAAGACATGGCCCGGCGTGGCAATATCAGCCGCAGTTTTTTCTGGATCAATCGCGGTGGCCACTGTCAGCGCACGATCCGCCGCAGAGATGCCTGTGGTCACGCCTTCGCGCGCCTCGATCGACACGGTAAAGGCGGTCTCATGGCGCGAGGAATTATGCATCGCCATCATCGGCAAGCCCAGCGCCTCGATACGTTCGGCAGGCAATGTCAGACAGATCAGGCCGCGTCCGTGGGTTGCCATGAAGTTGATGGCAGTTGCATCTGCAGCCTGCGCCGGGATCACCAGATCGCCTTCGTTCTCTCGGTCTTCGTGATCGACCAGAATGAACATCCGCCCCTCACGGGCCTCTGTGATGATCTCTTCAATCGGGCTGATCGCCGCGCGCAAACGGGCCTCGACCGGCCCCGGTGTTTCAAAGCTCATGTTCACAGCCTTTCACTACAGATGCCCGCAGAGCCCATCGCCCATCGGGGTACATAGGCGAAATAGCCCAGTCGTGATGCAAAGGCCAGCCCCACAAGCGGTGGCGTCAGCCTGCCTCGTTCAGACGTGCAACATAGCGGGCGAGGGTGTCGATTTCCAAATTCACCTGATCGCCCAGCGCCACATCCCCCCATGTGGTCGCCTCTTTGGTATGGGGGATGAAGTTGATGCCAAAGTCGCAGCCTGTCACATCGTTCACCGTCAACGAGGTGCCATTCAGCGCAACCGATCCCTTGGGGGCGATAAACCGCGCCAGCGCAGCCGGGGCGCGCAGGGTCACACGGGTGCTATCACCCTCTTCCTGCATCGCCACAACCTCGGCAACACCATCGACATGGCCCGAAACGATATGCCCGCCCAGCTCATCGCCGACCTTGAGCGCACGTTCAAGGTTCACCCGTTTGCCAACCGTCCAGGCTCCAATATTGGTCTTGGACACCGTTTCAGCCGAGATCTGCACATCGTACCAATCAGAGCCCAGCTCGATCACCGTCAGGCAAACCCCATCCGACGCGATAGAGGCGCCCAGATCAATGCCTGCAGTGTCATAGCCGGTGGTGATCCGCGCGCGCAGGTCGCCCTGCTGATCAAGCTGGGCAATGGTTCCAATGTCAGTGATAATACCGGTGAACATCTGGCTGCTCTCCTATGGTTGCGGCAGGGATCCTGGCCCAGAGGTAGCCGAGCCGACAGGCCGCGACAAGGCCCCTGCCCCTGCAAACACGCGGCACCCGGCGCAATAGATTGCGATGGCCCGCGCAAGCCGCTATGGCACGGGGCAGGCCGCAGTAGTGCCAGCCATAGTTTCGCCCCAGTGCCCTGCTAGGCAAACCAGATCCTAAACTCAGAATGTTTTTGTGCCCTGATGCAAGCCCATAGCCAAGATAGACGCATTTTCCTGTTCCTGCAGGGGCCGCACGGACCGTTCTTCAACGCTTTGGGCAAGATGCTGCGCACCGCAGGCTGCGGCGTCTGGCGCATTGGATTCAATGCCGGCGATCAGGCTTTCTGGCGCAACCGCGCGCAATACATTCCCTTTCGCGATACGCTGTCGGACTGGCAGCCGTTTTTTGAGCAGACCTGCCGCGACAAGGGCATCACCGATATCGTACTTTATGGCGATACCCGCCCGATCCACGCCCAGGCCATCGCAGCCGCCCGCGCCTGCGGCCTGCGGGTCCATGTGTTTGAAGAGGGCTACCTGCGCCCCTATTGGGTGACCTATGAGCGCGAGGGGACCAATGGGCATTCGCGCCTGATGCAAACCGATGTGGCTGAAATGCAGACAGCACTGGCGCGTTCAGACCTCGAGGCGCCGCTGCCACCGGCCCATTGGGGGGACATGCGCCAGCATGTGTTCTACGGCGCGCTGTACCACTGGTTTGTGATGTTCTGGAACCGCAAGTACCGAAACTTTCAACCGCATCGCGCGCTGCCGGTTACCCGCGAATTTCAGCTCCACCTCAAACGGTTGATCCTGATGCCTGCACAGGCACTGGAACGGCGGCTGGCCACCCGCCGCATCCGCAATGGTGGATTTCCCTATCACCTGGCGTTGCTGCAACTGGCCCATGACAGTTCATTCCAGATGCATTCCCCCTTTGACAGCATGACCGATTTCCTGACCGAGGTGATCATCGGCTTTGCTGCCGGGGCACCACGTCACCACCATCTGGTGATCAAGGCCCACCCGCTTGAGGATGGCCGCAGCCCCATCCGACAGGAACTGCGGCGCCTCGCGCGGATGCATGGTATTCAAGACCGGATCCACTATGTGCGCGGCGGCAAGCTGGCCGCGCTGCTGAACGAGGCCCGCACCGCCGTCACGGTGAACTCAACCGCCGGTCAGCAGGTTCTGTGGCGCGGTATTCCGCTCAAGGTGTTTGGCGCGGCGGTGTATGACAAGGCTGAATTCACCTCGGATCAGCCACTGGCACAGTTCTTTGCAGGCCCTGCCCGCCCCGACAATCGCGCCTATAAAGAATATCGCCGCTACCTGCTGGAAACCTCGCAGGTGCCGGGGGGATATTATTCGCGCTCAGGACGGCGGCAACTGCTGCGTCATGTGGTGGACATGATGCTGTCGCCGCATGATCCCTATGATGCACTGCGCCATGGCACAGCGGCCCCTCGGCAACAGTTGTCTGTGGTCAATTAAGCGCGCTGACTGCAACACTGGATTTTATCAGAAAACTGCACTAGTCTTTCCAAAAAACTGAGGCAAAACAATAATAGGTCGAGGAGACCGAGCAGTGAAAAACGTCCCTCTTTCCTGGGTGCGGCCCGTGGCGATTCTTGCTGCACTGACGCTGGCGGCGTCTTGTAGCTTGCCAAAAGTCGGCCCCAGTAAACGCCAAATATTTGCGGGGTCGGTTCAGAAAGAAGGCGACGCCTTTATCGTATCCGTCAATGACCGTGTTACCCGTGCCACCGCTGTGGTTCCCGCCCTTGGATTTTCCGACGGCTTTGTGACGGCTGGTCAGCTCACCTCCGATACCATCCGCCCTGGCGATGTGCTGGGGCTGACCATCTGGGAAAACGTCGATGACGGGTTGCTAGCCAATGAAGCCACCAATGCCACCGCACTCGAAGAGGTGCAGGTGGATAGTGCGGGTTATATCTTTGTGCCCTATGCCGGGCGCCTGCGCGCCTCTGGCAATACCCCCGAACAACTGCGGGAGGTCATAACCGCGAAGCTCGAAGATCAGACACCGGACCCACAGGTTCAGGTGCGCCGCGTGGCAGGCGATGGCTCTACCGTCAGCCTGACCGGTGCCGTCGGTGGCCAGGGTGTCTATCCAATTGAACGCCCCACCCGCACCCTGTCAACCATGCTGGCGCGCGCCGGTGGCGTCGCAATCGAACCCGAAATTGCCCAAGTGACGGTGATCCGTGGCGAACAGCAGGGCAAGATCTGGTTCCAGGATCTGTTCAACCACCCCGAGCTGGACATCGCCCTGCGCGGCGGAGACCGCATTCTGGTGGAATCAGACAGCCGCTCTTTCACCGCCCTTGGGGCAACCAGCGCCCAGGCGCGGGTACCATTTGAAAGTCAGGATCTTTCGGCGCTTGAGGCGATTGCCCAGGTGGGCGGATTGATTTCAACCAGCTCTGATCCGACTGGGGTGTTTATCTTCCGCAACGAACCAGCCGCCATTGCCAATCAGGTGCTGGGCCGGGACGACCTGATCGGCGCCCAGCGTATGGTCTATGTGCTGAATCTAACCCAACCCAACGGTTTGTTTATTGCGCGCGACTTTGTGGTCCGCGACGAAGACACCCTCTATGTAACCGAAGCGCCCTATGCACAGTGGACCAAGACGATCTCGCTCCTGGCCAGCCCGCTGACGCCACTTGCCAGTGTGGATACCTTGTTTGGCGGCTGAGCATATGACCAGACAGACAGACAGACCCCAAGCCGGGAGCCAAGGCTCCCGGCTTTTTGTTTACAATGGTGGCTTTCTCACCCAACCCCGAATTCGGCGCATTCTGGATCTGGCGGGCTATCACACCCGCCTCGGCCTGCCACAGCAAGACGATCTGGTCGGCATCTGGGGCAACTCTCCCACCGCCCATCGCGGCCGGGCCGTCGCCGAAAAACGCGGTGTCAGCCTGCTGCATGTCGAAGACGCCTTCCTGCGCTCGATCCACCCAGGCCGCGCCAGCAAAGAGCCCCCTCTGGGGCTGCTGTTGGATCGCAAGGGGGTGCATTTTGATCCCGCGCAACCCTCTGATCTGGAGGAGATTCTGGCGACGCACCCGCTGGACGACAGCCAGATGATGCGCCGCGCCCGCAACGCCATTGGCCGTATAGAAGATGCCCACCTCAGCAAATACAACGCCTTTTCCGCCAGCGCGCCGGTGCCGGATCCCGGCTATGTATTGGTGGTGGACCAGCTGCGCGGCGATGCCTCCGTGACCGCCTCCAAGGCCAACCGCGCCCGCTTTTGCGAGATGCTGGTCTTTGCGCAGCAAGAACACCCCGGCGCGCGCATTTTGATCAAGACCCACCCGGAAACAGCTGCCGGCAAGAGACCGGGGCATTTCACCAACAAGGACGCCCAGGGCCGGATAGAGATGTTCAGCGCACCGGTTTCCCCCTGGCCGCTGCTGGAAGGGGCGATTGCGGTCTATACCGTTTCGTCTCAACTGGGGTTCGAGGCCATCCTGGCCGGGCACAGGCCCCGCGTCTTTGGCCAGCCCTTCTATGCCGGCTGGGGCCTGACCGAAGACGAAGAGCCCCTGGCGCGCCGCCAACGCAGGCTGACGCGGGCGCAATTGTTTTCTGGTGCGATGTTTCTCTATCCAACCTGGTACGACCCCTTTAGTGATCAGCTTTGTCAACTGGAGCGGGTGATCGACACGTTGGAGGCCAGCACCCGCGCCTGGCGTCAGGATCGCGCCGGCTGGAGCGCCTCGGGCATGCGGCTGTGGAAACGCAAACCGCTGCAGGGCTTCTTTGGCCAGCACAAGAAACTACATTTCACCGAAGACTGTGAAACCGCACGCAAGACCGGCCGCAACTGGATGGTCTGGGCCAGCAAGGCCGATGCCGAAACCCATGCCGGGGCCAGCCGGGTCGAGGATGGCTTTCTGCGCTCGCGCGGTTTGGGGGCCGATCTGGTGCCGCCGCTCTCGTTGGTGGTGGACCGGCAGGGCATCTACTACGATCCGCGCCAGCCCAGTGATCTGGATGACCTGATCACGCAACGCGCCGATCTTGGCCCGGCTGAGGCCATGCGCGCCGAAGCCCTGGTCCAGCAGCTGATCCGCCACAGCCTGTCAAAATACAACCTGACCGATATGCAGACCAACCTGCCCGATCTGCCCGCCGGGCATTGCATTCTGGTGCCAGGTCAGGTGGAAGACGATGCTTCGATCACTGCCGGATGTGGCCGCATCAATACCAACCTGGCGTTGCTGCGCGCCACCCGTAAGGCCAACCCAAAGGCCATCATAATCTATAAACCCCATCCCGATGTCGAAGCAGGCCTGCGCAACGGCGGCCTGACAGCAAAAGGGATCCCCGAGGGGCTTGCCGATGTGGTGGCCAGCAACTGCGATGCCATGGCGCTGCTGGATGTGGTGCAAGAGGTCTGGACCATGACCTCATTGCTGGGGTTTGAAGCACTGCTGCGCGGCATCAAGGTAACCACCCTGGGTCTGCCCTTTTATGCCGGCTGGGGGCTGACACGGGACCACCGCCCCGCCCCGCCCTGGCGCCAGGCCCGCCCAGATCTGTTGGGGCTGGCACATGCGGTTCTGATTGATTATCCGCGCTATTTTGATCCGGTCACACGCCAACCCTGCCCGCCCGAAGTGGTGGTCGAGCGGCTGATATCTGGCGCCCTGCCACAGGCGGGGCTGGGCAACCGGGGGCTGGCCAAACTTCAAGGGGCCTTTGCCACCTATGCGCATCTATGGCGACGTGGCTAAAGCTAGCCGCGTTCATCCGATGTCACCTGTTTTGGCCGCTCAAATCCGGTCCCCACTTTTGCCCGCCATGCCCTAGCCCCTGTGATGCCGCAGGTCACGTCGCAACAGGCAGGGCAGTGTCAGGTCAGGCAGCGTTAGGTCGGGCGGCGCCAGCGGTGCAGCACATCGCCGCCAACCGCGCGGGTCTCGATCAGATCAAACCGGCTTGCGGCTTCCAGACTATGTAGCCCCAGCGCGCCAATCGACGGCAGACCTTCGGCACCAATACCCAGCCCAGCGGTAAAGCCAATCAGCTCATCCACCAGATCAAAAGCCAAGAGCGAGGCCGCAAGCGCGCTGCCACCTTCACAAAAGAGCCGCGTCAGCCCGGCGTGGCCCAGCTGTTGCAACAGGTCCTGTGGATCCAACTGAACACCGCGGCTGGCACAGGGCAGCAGCCGCGCGCCAAGCCCTTCCCAGGCCTGCCTGCGTTCAACATCAGCGCCAGCGCCATGGCACAGCCACAACGGCACCTCTGCGGCAGAGGTGGCCAATTTACTGATCAACGGCAGATCGAGGTGCCGTGACACCACCACCCGCACCGGCTGATGGGCAGCGCCAAGATCGCGCACCGTCAGCGACGGATCATCCGCCCGCGCCGTACCAGCCCCGACCATGACCGCATCGTGACGCGCCCGCATGGCATGGACTTCACGGCGGGCCTCGGGACCGGTTATCCATTTGCTCTGGCCAGATCCTGTGGCGATACGGCCATCAAAACTGCTGGCCAGCTTCAGCGTCACCAAGGGGCGGCCCAGTTCCGTCTTGAAGAAAAACCCAGCGTGATCGCGCGCGGCCTCCTCTGCCAGAACCCCGACAGTGACCGCGATCCCGGCTTGGCGCAGCCTCTCAAACCCTTGGCCTGAAACCCGCGGATCACTATCACCAATCGCCGCGACCAGTCGCGAAATCCCCGCCTTGATCAGCGCGTCGGCGCAGGGCGGAGACTTGCCCTGATGCGAACAGGGTTCCAGCGTGACGTAGGCTGTAGCACCCCGTGCCAGCTCTCCGGCCTGGGTCAGCGCCTCGACCTCGGCATGGGGGCGGCCGCCGGGCTGGGTCCAGCCGCGGCCGACAATCCGTCCCTCGCGCACCAGCACACAGCCAACCGCCGGGTTGGGCCAGCAATTGCCCAGCCCCCGCCGCCCCAACGACAGCGCCAACGCCATATACCGTGTATCTGTATCTGCCACCTGATCACCGCCTATTTTTGATCTTGCCCCTACATAGCCCCACACCCCAGTGATGAGAAGTGCAGCATCAGGCCGAGTTCCCCTGCCCCCGCAACCGGATCATAGGGGTAACAATAGCCCGCAGAAAAAACGCAGCAAGCCCCGGGCCTGCTGCGTGTCGTCAGTGTCGGCCCTCTTAGCCTAGGTTAATCACCAGGGACATCAGGGCGCAGCTCATGGACAAAATCTTCGAAGTCATCCGCAGCCTGGAAATTCTTGTAAACGCTGGCAAAGCGCACATAGGCCACCGTATCAATCCGGGCCAGGGCTTCCATCACGATTTCACCAATCTTGCTGGAAGAGATATCCGTCTCGCCCATGCTTTCCAACCGCCGCACAATACCAGAGATCATCTGGTCGATCCGCTCTGGGTCGATGGGGCGTTTCTGCATTGAAATACGGATCGAGCGTTCAAGTTTGTCCCGGTCGAAATCTTCCCGCTTGCCGTTGGTTTTCACCACGACCAAATCGCGCAACTGCACCCGTTCATAGGTCGTGAAGCGACCGCCACAGGCCGGACAAAACCTGCGCCGACGGATCGAAACGTGATCCTCGGCGGGACGCGAGTCCTTTACTTGAGTGTCGATATTCCCGCAAAACGGACAGCGCATTTGCCGATCCCCTTATCCCAATACCCGTTAATTGTGCTTAGTTGCGCACATTTATCCACAACTATAGGGCAGCCGCTAGGAATTGGGTAGAGGAGAAATTCAACCGCTAAATCAGCCAAGTCACGCGCTGAGATGCGCCAGAATTTTGCGCTGGTGGGGCGCTTGGCGGTGTTCAAACAGATAGACGCCCTGCCAGGTGCCCAGGCCCAGGCTACCGTCGCTGAACGGGATCGACAGGCTCACCGGCATCATCGCCGCCTTGATATGGGCAGGCATATCATCAGGGCCTTCATAGGTATGGCGCAGATAGCGCATCGAGGGATGATCCGAAGGGGGCACCAACCGGCTAAAAAAGGCCTGCAGATCTGTTTGCACCTCGGGGTCGGCGTTTTCCTGGATCAGAAGTGAACAGGAAGTATGGCGCACAAACAGCGTCAGAAGCCCCGAACGGAGCCCGCCAACACCGGCCAACCAGTGCCGCAGATCCGCGGTACACTCGTAGAGACCAGCACCCTGGGTGCGGATTTCAAATTCATGCTGCATGCTACAGAACCACTGCCCCGGTCACGCTGTCAGTTAATGGGATAGAACAGATCTTCCAGCCGGTCGGTGCAATAGTTGCGCGCCGTCGCCGCATTCAGGTTATCACCAACGGCCTTCACGCTCAGCGACAGGCGCGGCTGGGTGTCGCCGCCCGGTGGCGGCGTCAGCGAAAACTGAACCGATTTGCGGCCCGGTCGGGTCACCGAAGGCCCGATGCCTTGCCAGATGTAGATCCGCTGGGTTGCCTTGGTGCGCAGCTCGCGCAGGGCAAAATCGCCAATCCCGCACCAATAATCCTGCGCCCCAGATCCAACCTGACTGACGACCTCCCAGACGCCCTCGGAAACCGGAAAGACCTCATGTCGGTTCCAGGCCCACCAGGCCTGTGCCCCCATCGGAACCCCGCCCAGAAAAAGCAGGATAGCTGCCCGCGTTGTACCTTTGCGCAGCCTCGTTCGCATGTTGTTTCTCACAGTTCCCCCTTGGCATCACGCCAGTTGGTGTCAGATCGGTATAGGACCAGATCGCACGTCCAGCCTGCGCCACCTGCCCCTTTGCCCATCATGCCAGCCATCAAAATCCGACCGGCAGCTGATTGCATAGATCAAACGCATCGCGCACCGACATGGTATCGCCCCGCGCCAACCCATTGACGCTGCCGTATGGGCGCGCCTCCAATCCATCAACCAGCGCGGGCTGCAGGGTGAACTGCACCGCCGAGCGCCGGTTTGTTGTCTCGCTCGCAGCGAGCGCCCGTGAAATGGTCAGCTGTGCCTGCCAGGGGGCCTTATGCGCACGCAGGGCGTAATCTGCCGCCCCGCACCAGTACAGCCGCCCTGCGCCGCCACTGCGCGGGATAACTTCAAAAATCGCATCAGATACAGGATTGACCCGGCTGCCATCTCTGGAGGTAAAGGCCTCTGCCGGGGCCGCAAGGGTCAGGCCAACCGCGCAGCACAGGGCCACCTTAAAGCGGACTGACCAACCGCCTGAACCGACGACAGCCGTTGTTGTGGCACATTTCATTGTAGCCCCCAAATCAACACCGGGGCACGTTGCGTCGTTCCCCTTGCAGCTGATCATTTAGGGCGTGGGAAATCATTTCAACATCTTTTTGGCCAGATCAGTTGGATCGAACCGGAAACTGATCACAATAGTTGCGGGCCTGTTGCACCGACATACGATCACCCGGCTTGATCCCGAGGGCCAGCCATCCCTGTGGCGCAGGGGGAAGATCGACCTTGTCGGGTGACAGGGTGAATTGCGCTGCAGAACGCCGCCCCGTGGTAACACTGTCGCCGCGCCCGCGCACCACATAGACCAGATCACGCCAGCCTGCCCCCTTGACCCGGCGGGCATATTCCGATGCGCCACACCAGAAATCACCATAGCTGCCAGAGCTTTTCGGAATGACTTCAAAGACCACATCATCCACTGGGTTCACCCGCACGCCACGCGGTGTGGTAAAGGCCTCAGCGCTGACAGGCACCAATAGGGCTGCGGTCAATGCGGTGGCGATAAGTTGCTTTTTCATCAATCATTTTCCCTTGCTTGCCACATACATAGGAAAAAAGCCCGCGTGTTCCAAGGGGAACACCCCCGAGAACACAGCAGGACTGGCAAAATGCGCATGCAATGCGCCATCACGCCAAGAGGCATTCAACCGGCATTTGCCGCGCGACAATTCAGGCCTAGTCCGCTTTCCGCGCAGCCGGGCCGGGAAACGGAATAATTTCTGCGCCCAGCCCCTTACCCAGGCTTTGCTCCAGGATACTCAGAACTGCCTCATCCGGGGCGCTGCCATGATCCTGGCTGAACCGTTCACGCGCCTGCGAGCGCAGCAAATCGCGCGCCGGTTCCGGCTCCATCGACTTGAGGGCATCGCCCTGTTCTTTCAGCGCGGCAACCATGAATTCATTGGCATTGGTCAGAGTTTGCAGCGTTCTGAGCTGATCTTCCAGCGCTTCCAGCGCTTCCAGCGCCGTGGTCAGGTTTTGATTTGCAGACATCGGTCCCCCAAAGGCGGTGCATGTAAGACAACAAGTGCAAGAAGAGTGTAAACGCGCCAACGGCCCCGCGACAAGGGGAAAGGTTAACGAATGGTTAACTTGAGGTGTCCCCGTCGCGCCCGGGCTTTGCGACCGGCACCGCCCCTGCCGGGACCCAATCGAGAAACCGCGCCTGCAAATCCGCATCCGGCACCAGACAGGCGCTGTGGCGGCCAAACAGGCGATACCGATTTCGGGCCACAGCATGATACAGCAGATCTTTAACACGGGCGGGCAGGAAGCGGCATATCCCAAGCAAAGGCCAGCCCCCCGGCAAAGCCCGCATTGCGGCAGCAAAGGCATCCAGCCGCTGATAGGTCTGGCCACCCACAACCACCAGCATGGTTTCAAACCTGTCCTGCGGCAGGCCCAGCTCGCGGAAATGTCGCTGGCCCAGGTCTGACTGCGCCGTGGCAAAGGAAAAGCGCTGCGCCCTGTCATGGCGCAGCATGAAGCGCAAGAAACGCGAACACAGCACACATTCCCCATCAAAGACGATGAGGTCTGTAGCCAGAAGCTCTGCGCTAGGTCTGGAGACACTTATATGGGTATCGACATCGTTCAGGCAGCTATCCCCAGGTACGCCCAGCGGCGACGCTGGGCTGCTCAATTGGCCGAACGTTTCCAATTGAGCAGGCAATTCTTAGCCCACGCGTTGGCGCCCGCATTCATAGAAAAAAGGCGCCCCAACGGGAGCGCCTTCTGAACTTATTGATCAAGGAAGCTGCGCAGTTTGCGCGAGCGGCTGGGGTGCTTCAGCTTCCTGAGCGCCTTGGCCTCGATCTGGCGGATCCGTTCACGGGTCACGCTGAACTGCTGGCCGACCTCTTCCAGCGTGTGGTCGGTGTTCATGCCGATGCCGAAGCGCATCCGCAGAACCCGTTCTTCACGCGGGGTGAGCGACGCCAGCACGCGGGTGGTGGTTTCCTTGAGGTTTTCCTGAATGGCGCTGTCCAAAGGCAACACGGCATTCTTGTCCTCGATGAAATCGCCCAGCTGGCTGTCTTCCTCGTCCCCGATCGGGGTTTCGAGAGAGATCGGCTCCTTGGCGATTTTCATCACCTTGCGGACCTTTTCCAGCGGCATTTGCAGCTTTTCGGCCAGCTCTTCCGGCGTCGGCTCGCGGCCGATCTCGTGCAGCATCTGACGGCCGGTGCGCACCAGCTTGTTGATGGTTTCGATCATATGCACCGGAATACGGATGGTGCGCGCCTGATCGGCGATCGAGCGGGTGATCGCCTGACGAATCCACCACGTCGCATAGGTCGAGAACTTATAGCCGCGACGGTATTCAAATTTGTCCACCGCCTTCATCAGGCCGATGTTGCCTTCCTGAATGAGGTCAAGGAATTGCAACCCGCGGTTGGTGTATTTCTTGGCGATGGAGATCACGAGACGCAGGTTGGCCTCGACCATTTCCTTCTTGGCCTGACGGGCCTCTTTTTCGCCTTTTTGCACCTGCTGCACGATGCGGCGGAATTCCGAGATATCCAGACCGACGTACTGGCCCACCTGCGCCATGTCGGCGCGCAGCTCTTCGACCTTTTCGGTCGAACGCTCGATGAACATCTGCCAGCCACGGCCCGGCTTTTCGCCCATTTCCGTCAGCCAGTTCGGATCCAGTTCTCGGCCACGATAGGCCTCGACAAATTCACGACGGTTGATGCGGGCCTGGTCGGCCAGCTTCACCATGGAACTGTCAATCTGCATGACCCGACGGTTGATGCCGTACAGCTGGTCGATCAGCGCATCAATCCGGTTGTTATGCAGATGCAGCCCGTTCACCAGCTCAACAATTTCAGAGCGCAGGGACTGATAGGTTGCCTCGTCGCCCTTGGTGAAAGAGCCGTCTTCGTTCAGGGTGGCCGAAATCCGGCTGTCCTGCATTTCCGATAGCTGGGAAAAATCGGTCGAGATCCGCTCCAATGTGGTAAGAACGCGATCCTTCAGCGCCGCTTCCATCGCGGCGAGGGACATATTGGCCTGCTCGTCTTCGTCATCTTCATCGTCATCGGCAATCGGGTTGCCGTCCGCGTCGAGTTCGGGTCCGGTATCCTTGGCAGGCTGGGCTGCCGGAGCAGCCCCCGGCGTTACCGGAACCACCGGTTCTTCCGCGTCTCCCTCTTCATCCAGCTGATTGCCAAAGGTCGCCTCAAGGTCGATCACATCGCGCAGCAGAATGTCTTCGGACAGAAGTTCATCATGCCAGATAGTGATGGCCTGAAAGGTCAGCGGGCTTTCGCACAGGCCCGCAATCATGGTGTTGCGACCAGCCTCGATCCGCTTGGCGATGGCAATTTCGCCTTCGCGGCTTAGCAGTTCGACGGTGCCCATCTCGCGCAGGTACATGCGCACGGGGTCATCGGTACGATCCAGTTTTTCCGAAGCAGTACCAGCAACCGCAACCTCACGCGGGCTATCGGCAGAGACCAGTTCGGTTGACCCTTTCTGGTCGTCCTCGTCGACTTCTTCATCTTCGATGATATTGATGCCCATCTCGGACAGCATCGACATCACATCTTCGATCTGCTCCGAGCTGACCTGATCGGGCGGCAGCACCTGGTTCAGCTGATCATAAGTGATGTAGCCTTTCTCACGGGCTTCAGCGATCATCTTCTTGACCGCGGCCTGGCTCATATCCAGCGTGATTTCAGCGTCCTGATCGTCAGGCTTACGGTCGTCGTTATCTTTGGCGGCCATTCATTGCTCCCTAAGAGGCTGGGCGATTCGGATGCCGAATCATTAGCGCGATCGTGTGATTCGTCACCCGGTTTAGCGAATTTTCTTTGGCTCTTCCTTAGCAAAACGACTCGCGGATGCCACGAATCACTTCTCAGAGAAGCCAATCCTGTCCAAAAGGGCGCCAAAAGCGTCGAGTTCCTCGCGGTCGAGGCGCGCGCCGTTTTCGCCCACATCAAAGTTGGCCTTGTCCTCGTTTTCACTGCGTACGGCTCGGTTTCGCGCCTCTGCCGCCTGTTTCAGGCGCCAGGTCAAGGCTTCATCCGCCAAGCCAGTCAGGTCCTCTTCGGCCTCGGCAAGTTCAGCATCCAATCCCAGCACGGCCTCCAGTTTGGCGAATTCTTCGGCCAGGGTTTGGCGCGCGGCGTCAAAATCACTGGGCCTGCGCAGGCAGGGGATAATAGCCACATGGCCAAGGGTCATCAGATTTTCAAGGGCCTGGGGGCCAAGGTTTTCCAGGATGCGCTGTTTCAGGGTCTGTGGTGCATCAATACCATAGCGCAAGACCTGATCGCGCAGCCGCCCGAGATCGGGATCCTGGCAGGGCATCCTCTCCAGGTTGCTTTCAAATTCCCCAATCACATCTGGCGTTGAAATGGCCACCGCCAGTACCACGGCTTGGCGCACCCGAACAAGGCCAGCGTCATCAGCCGCCACCACGACAGAACTGCGGGTGCTGGCCATGGGCGCAGGTGTTGCCCCCTGCCCCTTCCAGGGCTTGCGCGTGCCATCGCCAAAGCCGCCCTTGCGGCCAAATTTGCCGCTGCCGCTCTTCCAGCTGTCACCGCCCGGTGGGGTAAGAAAATCACGGTCCGCGCCTTCGGGACGATTACCGCGAAACAGTTCCCAACGCAGATCACGAATATCATCGCCATAGTGTTTGCGGATCGAAGGGTCCCGGATCAGTTTGATCTTTTCACGCAGTGCCTTGTCCAGCGCCGCCTTGCGCTCGGGGCTGTCAAACACCTTGCCTTCGGTTTCGCGCTGCCACAGCAGCTTGACCATCGGCATCGCCTGATCCAGCACCGCCTGCACCGCTTCGGGGCCTTTGGCCTTGATCAGATCATCCGGATCCTGCCCATCCGGCATGATGGCAAAACGCAGCGATTTCCCCGCCTGCAACAGCGGCAGCGCCAGGTCGATCACCCGCATCGCGGCGCGCAGCCCGGCGGTATCACCATCCAGCGCGATGATCGGCTCATCCGCCATGCGCCACAGCATCTGCAACTGGTTTTCCGTCACCGCCGTGCCCAGCGGCGCCACCGAGGACTGAAAGCCCCCCTCGGACAGGGCAATGACATCCATATAGCCCTCGGCAACAATCAGCGGCGTTCCCCGGCCGGCGGCGGCGCGGGCGGGCGCGTGGTTATACAGGCTGCGCCCCTTGTCAAAGAGATCCGTTTCGGGGGAGTTCAGATATTTGGCGTTATCATTGGGGTCCATGGCGCGACCACCAAAGGCAATGGCGCGGCCGCGGGCATCACGGATCGGAAACATGATCCGATTGCGGAAGGTATCATAGGGCTTGCCCCCCTTGGTCGAGGCCTTGGCCAGACCGGCGGCAAGGATCAGATCTTCGGGCACATTCTTGCCGCGCAGGTGATCCCATAGGTTTTGCCAGCCGTCCGGCGCGAAGCCGATTTCCCAGCGTTCCAGCGCTGGTGGCGTCAAACCGCGCCGCTGCAGGTAGCTGCGCGCCATGCTGCCATTGCCAGTCTTCAGTTGCAGGCGGAAGAACTGCACGGCCTGTTCCATCACATCAATCAGCAGAGTGCGGCGGTCCTGTTTCTGCTGGGCCTTTGGATCGCGCGCCGGCAGTTCCATACCCGCCTCGCGCGCCAGGATTTCCACCGCCTCCATAAAACCGACATTTTCGGTTTCCTGGATGAATTTCAGCGCGTCGCCCTTGGCCTGACAGCCAAAGCAATAATAATACCCCTTGCGGTCATCCACATGAAAAGAAGCACTTTTTTCGTGATGAAAAGGACAAGGAGCCCAAAGATCCCCCTTGCCGACATTGGATTTACGCTGATCCCACATGACTTTGCGCCCGACAACATCCGCAATGCTGACGCGGCTGCGCAATTCATCCATGAATCCAGGTGTCAAAGACATATCAGTTCGTTTTCAGCTGTGCCGACAGGGGCAGTACAGGGACAGTATTGTCGGCGAATTAGGGGCCATTCTGAGAAACCGACAACAGCAGTTGCCAGTTTCACCCACGGTTGGCAGCCCGCCGTGGAAAACGGGCTCCGGGGATCAGTTTGTTTTGAGTTGTTGCTTCATCGCCTGAATCTGATCCCAGTTTTCCAGACATTGCTGTTCCATCAGGGGGCCAAACTCGGTTGCCTTCACATCGCGGCGCTTCATGGCATAGATATGCGCAGTCAGCTGCGGGATCGCCTTGGAGTATTGCTCGGGCCACTCTGGGTTGCTGTCCAGGATGACCTGCTCCACATCCGCCTGGGAAACCCGGTCCAGCCGCGCGGCCTGAACTGCGGCCATGACTTGGCCCTGGTACTTGCAGCTATCTTCTTTGTTTTCAGCTGCATAGGCAGGCGCTGCCAAAAGAGCAGCGGCAAGGGTGATGCGGATCATGGATCGCTCCCGGAATCAGTTGATGGTTGAGGCAGATTACCCGCGCGCCGCCCACGCTTCCATCGCTGTTTTGAGATCATGGTACATTGTTCGCGCCATAGAGCGGAACACCATGATCTGAAAGCAATCTTCCTCGATCCGACAAATTGACGCCTGCATGTGCCTTGCCTCGGTGCGCAGGGCCGCACCGACACCAAAGGCCGAAAGCCGCAGATCCACCGGACAGAGCCGCGCCAGCACCTCTTCGCCCCCCTGGCCCTCTAGCTGCATCACGGCCCAGCCCTGGCTTTGGTCCGTCAGGGCGGCATATTGCGCCAATGTCGCCTCTGGCTCTATCCCCATAAGCAGCCCCAGATCCCGGCCAAACCAAAGCGCGCGCGCATCGCCACTCTGACAAGAGCCACCAATGGGCGGAAAACCCAGCCCATGCGCTGCCTGCAACGCGGCATCCAACGCCGCCTGCTGGCCGCGATAGGGTGCCAGGGTCGTCATGGGAACAGTCGGCCCCTCCCGCAGGCAGACAGTGCCAATGTTCAACGGCGCCAAGCCGTCGCAAGCGGTTTTTGCAAGCAGGTCAACCACGCATCCGTTCTCCTTCGGGGTCAAAAAACACCGGTTCCACCACCTGACACAGCGCATCGATTCCACGCATGTGATCCACCAGCCGGATCTCATCACCAATGCGCGATGCGCCCCGTTTCAAAAAGCCCAAGGCGATCATATGCCCCAGCAGCGGCGAAAACCCTACCGAGGTGACATAGCCCTGATCCTGGATCCGCTCCACCGGGGCCTCCGGGTCAAACAGATGGGCACCCGCGCTCAGCTCCTGGACCGCACCGATAGGCTTCAGTCCGACCAGCTGCATGCGGTCTGGCGCCACCAGGCCGGGACGCTGTGCCATGGCCTTGCCGATGAAGTCCTTCGTCTGTGACATCATCGCCTGCATGCCAAGATCCTGCGCCGTCACCGTACCATTGATTTCGGCATGGGTGACAAAACCCTTCTCGATCCGCAGCACATTCAACGCCTCCATCCCATAGGCCCCACCGCCCAGCGCCTCGGCGCGCTCCAGCAGAGTGCGAAACAGGCTGTCGCCGTAGCTGGCCGGCAGGGCGAGTTCATAGGCCTCTTCTCCCGAGAAAGAGATCCGGAACAGCCGCCCCTGGATACCGCCGACGGTAACCGCACCACAGGCCATGAAGGGCCAGTCGGCAGGCGCCAGCGGCTGATCCAACAGATCGTTCAGCAGGAGCCGCGACTTTGGCCCCGCAATGGCAAACTGCGCCCAGTTTTCCGTCACCGAGGTAAAGCGCAGATCCCATTCCGGGTGCAGCACCTGGGTGATAAACTCCAGATGCGCCATGACCTCACCCGCCGCTGCCGTGGTGGTGGTCATCACATAATGTGTATCCCCCAACCGCGCGCAGGTGCCATCATCCATGACAAACCCGTCCTCACGCAGCATCAGCCCATAGCGCACGCGCCGCTGTTTGAGCGTGCTAAAGGTGTTGGTGTAGACGAAATCCAGCAGCTTGGCCGCATCCGGTCCCTGGATATCAATCTTGCCCAGGGTGGAAACATCACAAACCCCCACCGACTGGCGCACCGACATGATTTCTCGATCACAGGCCTGACGCCAGTTGGTTTCACCGGGTTTGGGGAAATAGGCCGCACGGTACCAAAGCCCCACCTCCAACTGGCTGGCGCCGCGCTCCTCGGCAACCAGATGCGAGGGTACAAAGCGCTGCGGTTTGAACCCCTGATCCGCCGCCCCGGCCCCCATGGCACCGATGGCCACCGGAACAAAAGGTGGACGAAAGGTCGTGGTACCGGTCTCGGGGATGGAACGCCCGGTGACATCTGCCAGCACCGCCAGGGCCGCCACATTGGAATTCTTGCCCTGATCGGTTGCCATACCCTGGGTGGTGTAGCGCTTCATATGCTCGACAGAGCGAAAGTTCTCATCCGCCGCCTGGGTGACATCCTTCACGGTGACGTCATTCTGAAAATCAAGCCAGGCCCGCCCCTTGCCCGGCACCGCCCAAAGCGGCGCAATGCGGTAGGGTTGATCCTCGGCCTCTGGCAATTGCGCCGCCGCAGTCACTCGCAGCCCAAGCTCTGCCAATACAGCATCAGCCGCCGCCGCCCCCTCGCGCAGCGCAGCATGGGTGGAAAAACTGCCATTGCAGGCACCAACTGCCCGCATCCCCGGCACCGCGCCGACCTGCGGCACAAAGGCAAGCAGCTCTCGCCGCCAACTGGGCCGCGCATTCAGGTGGCAGGTCAAATGCAGCGAAGGGTTCCACCCCCCCGACATGGCAAGGCAATCGCTCTGGATCCGCTCTTCCCCCCGCACGGAACGCACAGTGATGCTCTCCAACCGCTTGGACCCACTGGTATTGCAGACCTGCGCCCCCTTCAGCACCGGATACAGGTCACTGTCGGGCGCATCATGACGGCTGTCGATGACTGCGGCCAGATGCACCCCGGCAGCGACCAGGTCGCGGGCGGTACGATGGGCATCATCATTATTGGAAAACAGCGTCACCCGCTCTCCCGGTGCGACACCCCACCGGTTGAGATAGGCGCGTACCGCCCCCGCCATCATGATGCCGGGCCGGTCATTGTTGCGAAAGGCCACCGGGCGCTCGATCGCCCCCGCCGCCAGGATGCAGTGCTTTGCCGCGATACGCCAGAAACACTCCCGCGGGCGCTGGCTGCCCTTCAGCGAATGCTGCCGTGGCAGATGATGCCCAACCCGCTCCAGCGCGCCATAAGTGCCGTGATCATAGGCCCCGGTCACCGCTGTGCGCCGCATGATCCGTACATTGTCCAGCTGCTGCAGCTCAGCCTCGGCCTCCTGCAGCCAGATCTGCGCCGGCTTGCCGTCAATCTCTTCCTCTTCCGCCAAAAGACGCCCACCTAGGCAGCTGTCTTCCTCCAGAAGCAAGACATCCGCACCCGCGCGTCCTGCCGTCAAAGCTGCCATCACCCCCGCAGGCCCGGCACCAACCACCAGCAGATCACAAAACCCATAGGCCTTTTCATAGCGGTCCGTATCCGCCAGCCCCGACAAGGCCCCAAGCCCCGCCGCGCGACGGATCATCGGCTCATAAAGCTTCTCCCAAAAGGCCGCAGGCCACATGAAGGTCTTGTAATAAAACCCTGCCCCCAGAAACGGCGCGGCAAGATTGTTGACCGCCATCACGTCATGCTCGACCGAGGGCCAGCAATTCTGACTGCGCGCCTCCAGCCCCTCATAAAGCTCCTGAGTGGTCGCCCGCTGATTGGGATCCTGCACCGGACCTGCGCCCAGCGTGACCAGCGCATTCGGCTCCTCACTGCCCGCCGTCAGAATGCCGCGCGGGCGATGATACTTGAACGAGCGGGCCACCAGATGAATATCATTGGCCAGCAAAGCCGCCGCCAGCGTCTCCCCGGCGCGCCCCATCAGATGCCGCCCATTAAAGGTGAAGTTCACCGTCTTGGCATCCGCGCCCTGCCCCTTGCCAGCAATCCTCATACGCCCGCCCCCAATGCTGCATCCCGGGCCAGAACCACCTCTGAAACCGTATGGTTCACGGTATCGCGGGTCACCTGCAGCCAACTGCCACAGCCCATCTCGTGATACCAAAGCTCTGCCAAAGGCCCCGCAGGATTTTCCCGCAGGTTCACATAGGCGTGCCAGGCCTCCGACTCAGCCGCCGCAAGCGGTCGTACCAGCGCAGCTCCCTTATAGGAAAACTCCCGGCGATCACGCGCGCCGCATAGCGGACAGTGGATCCTCATGTCTGACGCTCCTGCTTCATCTTACCCAAAATACCTCCGCCGGAGGCATCCAGCCGAAGCCCCAAGAACCTAGTGGAGATTATGTTGCGCACCGGTCCCCTCCTCGTCCATCAATCCATGGCCTGTGCTGAAACGATCCAACCGGAACTTTGCCGCCGCCCCATGTGGCCGGTCTGTCGCGATAAGATGGGCATAGGCATTGCCCGATCCCGGCGTCGCCTTGAACCCGCCGTAACACCAACCACAGTTGAGATAGAGCCCCGCAATCGGAGAGTGATCAATGATCGGAGATCCATCCGGAGTCATATCCATGATCCCACCCCAACTGCGCAACAACCGCGCCTTGCTGATGGCAGGCACCATGGCCAGGCAGGTTTCCATCGTATGTTCCACCATCGGCAGATTGCCACGCGCCGCGTAAGAGCTGTAAAAATCCAGATAGCTGCCAAAGACCAAGCCACCCTTGTCGGACTGACTAATATAAAGATGCCCCTCGGCAAAGGTGACTACATGATCCACCAGCGGCTTGATCCCTTCGGTGACAAAAGCCTGCAGCACATGGCTTTCGATTGGCAGCGTCAGCCCCGCCAGGGCCGCCACCTGAGAGCTGCGCCCAGCCGCCGCCAGCGCCACCTTCTTGGCGCGGATCGGGCCACGCGCGGTCTGCACCCCGGTGACCCTGCCGCCTTCGACGTCGATGCCGGTGACTTCGCAGTTCTGAATGAGATCGACGCCACGCATATCGGCGCCACGGGCAAAGCCCCAGGCCACAGCATCATGGCGCGCGGTCCCGGCACGGCGCTGCAACAGTCCGCCCATGATCGGGAAACGGTTGTTGTCGAAATTAAGATAGGGCACCAGCCTGCGCACTGCATCTTGGTCCAGCAGCTCGGCGTCGTCGCCCTGATTGATTATGGCATTGCCACGGCGCACGATGGCATCGCGCTGGCCATCGTTGTGAAACAGGTTGATCATGCCACGCTGCGACATCATCGCATTGTAGTTCAGCTCCTGCTCCAACCCTTCCCAGAGCCGCAGCGAATGGGAATAGAATTCGGAATTTCCCGGCAAATAATAATTGGCCCGCACGATGGTGGTATTGCGCCCGACATTGCCACCGCCGAGATAGCCCTTTTCCAGCACCGCAATATTGATGATCCCGTGTTCCGCGGCCAGGTAATAGGCCGTGGCCAGCCCATGGCCACCGCCACCGATGATCACCACGTCATATTCGCGCTTGGGCTCCGGGTCGCGCCACTGCGGGCCCCAGCCCCTGTTGCCGGTCAGCCCCTCTTTGAGCACCCGCCATCCCGAAAACCGCATCGCATATTTCTCCCCTTGGCTATCACCGCTTTGCCCAGTGCCATACCCGGGCAGCCTGCCACTGGTCGACCCAGGATAAGCCTGTGATATTGCTAGCCCCAATACCGCAAAAGGCCTAGCCCCCGATTGAAAGAATACGGCAACCGGCAAGCTCCTGCCTGCACTTGACCCCATAATGGGCACTTATGTCCAGTAGTGATTGCCCACCAAAAGAGACAAACAGAACAGGCCAGCCCCGCAGGCAGACGGCACAGCGCAGCGCGCTAAACCAAGACAAAAAAGCGGCGCACCATTGGCGCGCCGCTTTTCGTCATGATGATTTCGACCTAGGCCAGACCGGCTGACCTCAAAGTCCTTTGGCCCGGTAGCTGGCGGCCACCTTGGTGATCGAGACCAGATAGGCGGCGGTGCGCAGATCGGTCACATCGTCCCGGTCATGCCAAACCTCGCGCATTGACTGATAGGCAATCCGCATGGTGTCATCGAGCCCCGAGCGTACCAACTCCAGCTCATCAGCACCGCGCAGGTACTTTTGCTTGAAGTTGTCGCTCAGGCTCCATTTATTGCCCATGCTCTCCGAAATGGCCTCCAGCTCATCCACCACCAGCTGGTGACGCGCCTCTTCCTGGCGACGCTGCATGCGGCCAAAACGGATATGGCTCAGGTTCTTTACCCACTCGAAGTAGGAAACAGTCACACCACCGGCATTGGCATACATATCCGGAATAATCACCGTCCCCTTTTCGCGCAGGATCTCGTCAGCGCCCGCAGTCACAGGGCCATTGGCGGCCTCGATGATCAAGGGGGCCTGCACACGATTGGCGTTGGTCAGGTTGATCACCCCTTCCAGCGCCGCTGGGATCAGGATGTCGCACTCGTGCTCCAAAAGCTCAGCGCCGTCCTCTGACAGCTTGGCGTCCGGGTAGCCGGAAATACCACCGTGCTTGGCGATCCAGTTATGCACTGCCTCGACATCAAGACCTTCGGCACGATACAGGCTACCATCACGCTCGATGATGCCGGTAATCAGCGCGCCATCTTCTTCGCTAAGGAACTTGGCGGCGTGATACCCCACATTGCCAAGCCCCTGCACGATGATGCGCTTGCCCTTCAGCTTGCCCTCAAGCCCCGCCTTGGCGATATCTTCGGGATGGCGGAAGAATTCACGCAGGGCATATTGCACGCCGCGTCCTGTTGCCTCTACCCGGCCGGCGATGCCGCCCGCGTTCAACGGTTTACCAGTGACACAGGCGCGGGCGTTGATATCGGTGGTGTTCATGCGCGCATACTGGTCCGCAATCCAGGCCATTTCACGCTCGCCCGTGCCCATATCGGGCGCAGGCACGTTCTGAGAGGGGTGGATCAGGTCGCGCTTGGCCAGCTCATAGGCAAAGCGGCGGGTGATGCGCTCCAGCTCATGCTCTTCGTATTTGCGTGGATCAATGCACAGGCCCCCTTTGGAGCCCCCAAACGGCGCTTCGACCAGAGCACATTTATAGGTCATCAGCGCCGCCAGCGCCTCGACCTCGTCCTGATGCACGTTGATGGCGTAACGGATGCCGCCCTTGACCGGCTCCATATGTTCGGAATGCACCGAGCGATAGCCAGTGAACGTATGCATTTCGCCGCGCAGACGCACCCCGAATCGCACCGTATAGGTCGCATTGCAAACCCGAATCTTTTCCTCCAAGCCTGGCGGCAGGTCCATCAGGGCGACGGCCCGATTGAACATGAGGTCAACACTCTCACGGAAACTTGGTTCTTGCAGGTTGCTCATTTGCGGTTCTCCGTACTCTTCCAACGACTCATTCCCATCGTTAGCGCAACTCTACGCATGGATGTTTAACGAGTGCGACCTTTTTGACCATTTCATTCTAAAAATTATTCAATATTCGAAGGTTGCGCGATTATGTTTTGGCAAATCCAGGGCCACACTGATTCGAACCAGCCCCCTCGTTGAGGCTGTCATCAGGTCGCAGACCCATCCCCACATTAAGTAAATTGAAACCAAATTGACTTGGACACGCCCAATTTCCGCCATCTTCCCAAACCAAATATGAAGAGTACCATCCCCGTTCCACTCCTATGTCCCTATTTTGGGGGCGAAGAGGTTGTTGTTGATGACCCACCAGTGTTTTAGAACCGCTACCGCACTTCCGCTTGTTGCCCTGCACCAGTGCGGCAACAGATTGCGGGACTTTCGCCGCCAGGACAGTGGCGTCATGGCCTACCCGACCATGGCCTTTTTGGTGGCGATGTTGGCGATCGGCGGTATCGGCGTGGATCTGATGCGACTGGAACGCGACCGAACCATTCTGCAATACACCCTCGACCGTGCGGTGCTGGCTGCGGCCGACCTTGACCAGACCCAGCCCCCTGCCGTGGTGGTTCAGGACTATCTGACAAAGGCGGGTCTAGGTGATCACTACAGCCCGCCAGAGGTGGAATCCGGGCTGGGTTACAAACGAGTCAAAGCCACCATCAACAGTACATTCGAGGCCCAGTGGCTAAAATACTCCGGCGGCGCTGATATGCCGATCTACGCTGCCTCAAAGGCAGAAGAGAGCATCGACGGATTGGAGATTTCGCTGGTGCTGGATGTTTCTGGCTCGATGGGATCAAACAGCCGCCTTACCAATCTGAAGATCGCGGCCAAAGACTTCATTGATACCATGGTGGCCAATACCACCGATGGAAAGATGTCGATTTCAATTGTGCCCTATGCCACCCAGGTGTCGCTGCCTGATGATCTAATTGGTGAATATTCAACGGTTGGTGAAAACCCCTATTCGAACTGCATCAATTTTCAGGGGTCTGATTTCAATCAGGCGGCGCTTCCCACCAACCAGACATTGAAACGCTCTATGCATTTCACCCCCTGGGGCGAGAGCAATCGCGACAGGCGAACCTATTACAGCACACCGCGCCTGATCAAGGATCCGGTTTGCGAAAACAGAGCCTCGCGCGAAATTCTGCCGCTGCAAAAAGACGCTGATGTGCTGAAGACCTTCATTGGCAACCTCTCGGCGGCCGGCAATACCTCGATTGATATTGGCATGAAATGGGGCACCACCCTGCTGGACCCCAGCGCCCGCCCTGCCATCCAGAATCTGTCAACGGGACAGGACGCTTCGGTACCAAATGATTTCAGCGCCCGGCCAGCAGATTATACCGATTCAGATACCATCAAGATTATCGTGCTGATGACCGATGGGCAAAATACCTCGCAGTATTATGTCGACGACGATCACCGCGATGGGGCCTCGGGTGTCTATTTCTCGACCATCGTGGGGCGCGACGATATCCGCTATGGCACCAACAGCGCTTCGCTAAAGGTGTATTCCACCTATGATGCATACTATGGTCGCTATTACTGGCACCTGCCCTATGGCGCCAAGTGGGCAGACCACCCCATAGGCACGGGCAATGATACCTTTTATGACTGTGACCGGTACGGCAATAGCTGCCGCACGATGTCAGAAAACGCAGATCCCCAGGACAATCCACCAGTTGTTGCCAGCCTCACGTACAGCGAGCTCTTTGCGCGCACTTCGCTTAAATACCTTTACCGCTATATCTTTGACGACTGGATGGATTTCTACGACGCCCGCAACAAATGGTACTATGGCATCTATTCCACCTACGGCAATGGGACCAAGAATGCCCGCACCCGCAACATCTGCGCCGCCGCCAAGGCCAAAGGGATTATTGTCTATACCATCGGCTTTGAAGCACCCAGTGACGGCGTTGCGGTCCTGCGCGACTGTGCCAGCACCAGTGCGCATTATTTTGATGTAGATGGGCTGGAGATCAAAGACGCCTTTGCCTCGATCGCGACCTCCATCCGCCAGCTGAGGCTGACACAATGATCGCCGCAACAACAGCCCGCGTCCTGCGCCGCTTCCGCAGCGGCTCCGAGGCGACCGTGACGGTCGAGTTTGTCCTGCTGATGCCGCTGTTCTTCATGTTCCTAATTTCCACCGTTGAGATGGGCATGGTCATTCTGCGCCAATCCCAGCTGGAACGCGCGCTGGATATCGCGGTACGCGAAATTCGCCTAACAACCGGCGCCGCGCCCCAGCACGATGTGGTGCGCGACCAGATCTGCCGACTGTCTGGCTATACCGAGAATTGCGCAACCTCGCTGCGGCTGGAACTGGTCCAGCTGGATCCCTTTGACTGGGAAGGCGTCGACCCGCAGCCTGACTGCATCAGCAAACCCGAAGAAATCCTGCCGGTACGTGGGTTCTCTCAGGATGGAGCGTCAAACGAGCTGATGCTGATCCGCGCCTGCATGCGCTTTAGACCGATGATTTCAGCCTGGGGCCTGGGCGAGGATCTCGTCGACGACGACCCGGAGGGGTTGGTCAGCCTTATCGCCGTATCCGCCTTTGTTCAGGAGCCGAGATAGACCATGCATTCTTTCCTGACAAAACGCCTCCGCATCTTTGCCCGCCGTGCAGAGGGAACCGTAACGGTCGAATTTGTGATCTTCGCGCCACTCTTGCTATGGGCCTTCACCGCTATCTACACCTTCTTTGATGCCTTCCGGCAGGAAACCGTCAACCTCAAGGCAGCCTATACCATCTCGGATTTGATTTCTCGCGAGACGGCCGAACTGAACGAAACCTATATCGACAGCATGCATGAAATGGCCAAGCTGTTGATCCGTTCGGATTCCCAGATCACCCTGCGCGTATCTGTGGTGCGCTGGAATGAAGACGATAACCGCTACTATGTCGACTGGTCCAAGGTGCGCGGCACCTCATTGGTGGAATGGACCGATGATACCATCAGTGTCGTCGAAGAGAGCCTGCCCAGCATGCCAGATCAGGAACGCGTTATCCTGGTGGAAACCCGCAACGAGATGGTTCCCGCCTTTCGCGTTGGACTGCCGAACCTGGACATCAACAATTTTGTCTTCACCCGCCCCCGCTTTGCACCGCAGGTGCTGTTTGAAAACCAGAACGACGGTGGGGGCGGCAGTCATGATGATGGCTCGGATGCCCTGGATTAAGGCTTCTCACGCCCCTTTCCTGTCGTGCGACTGGCTCTCCCTGTTTGATGGCGCATGTATTCGATGCGCAAACCGGTAGCCGCTCTAGCGCAGTATGTCCTACAGCGGTCCCATGCTGCGCTTGGCGATCATCGCCGCCAGAATTTCCGACATGGTCTTGGTCTGCGACCCTGGCGTCACCCCGCCAATGCCAATCCGTCGCCCGGCGCGCCACCACAGCCCCGGCAGCCAGATCCGTGCGCCTGGCGCACTGGTACGGATCAAAAATCCGTTTGATGGCTTGAAGGCAAAAAAGCCGCGATCAATCGTTTCAATATCGGCAACCTGCGCGATCACGGTGCCATCGGTGCAGCGCAGCACCTCTTCGGTCAGTTCGATCTGGTGGGCCGTCGCCTGCCACATCCGCACCGACAACCAAAGCGCCCCCAGTCCGACAAGCAGCAGAAACACCAGCCAGGCCAGCGACGGCGGTGTTGCAACCGCCACATAGAGCAGGGTCACGCCGATCACCGCCAGCATGGCCACCCCCATGATCCGGCGCAGCCCCGAGGCCTCTACTGTTACCAAGACTTCATCCGTCATTTATCGCTCTCCTGCCATCGTCCGGGTCCTGCCCGGACCTTTGGTTGCGTTGGACATAGCCTGCTTTTGCCACCACGAACAGCCCCGCCGGCAGTCAGGCACGGACGGGGCCCGACGGTCTGTGCATCCCTGCACAGCAACGGTGGTCTCTTGGGTGTTTTGCAACAAAGGTTCCCGGCCTAGATGTAGTCCAGCCCTGCCCCAGAAACGGCAGTGTCCCGTACAGGAGAACCCCCATGTCGCTTCGCCCCACATCCCCCAGACCCATTCTGGAAACCCGTCAGGCCCAACCCACACTCGAAGGGGCAGGCGTGAAACTGCACCGCGCCTTTGGCTTTCAGGACCCAAGCGAGCTGGACCCGTTTTTGCTGTTTGACGATTTCCGCAACGAAGACCCGGCAGACTATCAGCAGGGCTTTCCCTGGCATCCGCATCGCGGCATTGAAACCATCACCTATGTGCTGTCCGGCGAGGTCTCTCATAGCGACTCGCTCGGCAATGCCGGCAGCCTGGGCGCTGGCGATGTGCAGTGGATGACTGCCGGGTCGGGCATCCTGCATCAGGAAATGCCGCGCGGTAACAAGCAGGGCCAGATGCATGGCTTTCAACTCTGGGGAAATCTGCCCTCTGACCAGAAGATGTGCGCCCCCCGCTATCAGGATGTCGCCGCCCGCGAGATCCCCGAAATCACCGATGACGACGGCACCCATGTGCGGGTGATCACCGGCGAGTTCTGGGGCAAACGCGGCCCCGTCGATGGCATCGCTGCGGATCCGCAATATCTGGACATATCGGTGCCTGCCGGGGTGACCAAGACCTTCAAGATCGACACCTACCGGCGCGCCTTTGCCTATGTCTTCGAAGGGGCCGGGGCCTTTGTCGATGCGGCAATCCCGCAGGGCGTGCTGCTGGAAAAAGAGGTTGCCGGCCAGGAACTCAATATCCGGGATATGTCTGGCAACCGGACCCTGGTGCGATTTGGCACCGGCGATGAGGTCACCGTGCAGGCCGGCCCGGAAGGCCTGCGCTTCTTGTTGATTTCAGGCGCCCCGATCCAAGAGCCGGTAGCCTGGCATGGGCCAATCGTGATGAACACCCGCGCCGAGCTGCAGCAAGCTTTCAAGGATCTGCGCAACGGCACCTTCATCGCCCCCGCACATTGATGCAAGAGCAGCAGCGGCAAGATCAGCGGTCTTGCCGCTGCTGCCTCGCCCTTGCACCATGTGCAATGTGCCGGTTCAGGCGGTGACCGATTTGCGCACCATATCCCAATAGACGCTTTCCACCTCCTCCAGCGAGAGGCGGCCACCGCTACGATACCAGGTCATCACTCCGTTCAGCATGGCAATCACCGCCAAGGTCGCGATCTTGGTATCGGGAATGGTGAACTGCCCACTGGCCACCCCCTGCTTCAGCACTGCCTCTAACGCGTATTCATAGGCGCGCCGTAGGGTTTCAATGGCAGCGAAGTTTTCTTCCGTCAGATTCCGCAGTTCCATATAGGCAATAAAAACCGCATCCGGGCGCTGCATGTGAAAGCGGATGTGGAAACGGACAAAGCGCTCAAGCTGGCTCAGCGCGTCACCATCGCCCGCCTCGACCTGCCAGGCCGCCAGCAGTTCCCGCATGTGCCGATCCATCAGAGAATGCAGCAGGCTTTGCTTGTCGGGGGTGTAATTATACAAGGCCCCTGCCTGTACACCGACCTCTTTGGCGATCTGGCGCATCGACACCGCCGCATAGCCATGCTGCGCAAACAGCCGCAGTGCCGCGCTACGAATGCGCGGGCCGGTGATGTCAGAATGGGAACCCTGCGTACGTGCCATGCCTCACGATAACTGAACATTTGTTCAGAAAAAAGACCCTGCTGCATTCCGACCCAAAAGACATTGGGTGGGACCCAATATTGAGGCCGGTTCAAAGGTCAGGCCAGCCCAATGGACAGGCAGACTTCAGTGGGCCGCAGCAGCGGATAAATCACGCTGCCAGCTTGTACCTTGTCGGTTGATTGTGCATCAAGAGGCAAGCAATAGGAAAATGTCATGCATCGCCCCCTGCCCCTGATCCTGCTTGGCGCCAGCCTCGGACTTGCATCTCTTGCCGGGTGCAGCAACGTGCCCGAGCTGAACAATCGCCTGACACCAGAGCTGCGCGCCGCAGCCTACCCGCCCCTACGCCCGATAGATGACCTGATCGCCCCTCAGGCCACCCCAGAAGACGCGGCAGAACAGCTGCAAGAGACACTCAAGGCGCGCAGCGACCGACTGGACCGCCGAGCCGAGGCCCTGCGCCGCGCCTCACAGTAACCAGGCCCTCCAGGAACAACGAAGATCTGACAGCATAGGCTTGCCCGCTTTGCGCCGCTATTTGCGCCGTCTATATCCCGCTTGAGACCTGATTTCCCCAGCTATCCCGCCAGCGCCGTTGCACCCCTTCCCTGAACCCGCTAAGGCGGGTCAACACAGATGGATACGAAAAGGATCTCCGGCTATGACAAAACCGCTTCGTCTTGGGATTGCAGGTTTGGGCACGGTTGGCGTGGGGGTGGTGAAAATCGTCCGCCGCCAGGCTGAAATGCTGGAGATGCGCACCGGTCGCCCTGTGGTGATCACGGCGGTTTCGGCCCGCGATGCCGACAAGGACCGCGGTGTTGCCCTGACCGGCTACGCCTGGGAGAGCGACCCAGTCGCCCTGGCCAAGCGTGACGATATTGACGTTTTTGTCGAACTGATGGGCGGCGACGACGGCCCCGCCAAAGATGCCACCGAGGCCGCGCTGGCCTCTGGCAAGGATGTGGTTACCGCCAACAAGGCGTTGCTGGCCATCCACGGCCAGGCGCTGGCAGAACAGGCCGAGGCAGCCGGCCAGGTGATCCGCTTTGAAGCCGCCGTCGCCGGTGGCATCCCGGTTGTCAAAACGCTCACCGAGGCGCTGGCAGGCAATCAGTTCACCCGGATCATGGGGGTGATGAACGGCACCTGCAATTATATCCTGACCCGGATGGAGGCCACCGGCCAGGGCTACAACACCCTGTTCGAAGAATGCGGTCGCCTGGGCTATCTGGAAGCCGATCCCAATCTGGATGTTGGCGGCATTGATGCCGGCCACAAGCTGGCGCTGCTCTCCTCTATTGCCTTTGGCAGCAAGCCTGCCTTTGAGGATGTGCAACTTCAGGGCATTCAGCGCATCGCCATCGACGATATTCGCCATGCCGCCGACATGGGCTATCGGATCAAGCTGCTGGGCGTTGCACAGCGCAGCCCCCGTGGGTTGGAACAGCGCATGACCCCCTGCCTGGTGCCTGCTGACTCGCCGCTGGGGCAGCTGGAAGGCGGCACCAATATGGTGGTCATCGAAGGCGACGCGATCGAACAGGTGGTGCTTCAGGGCCCCGGTGCCGGTGAAGGCCCCACCGCCAGCGCTGTGCTTGGCGATATCTGCGATCTGGCGCGCGGGCTACGCATCGCAACTTTTGGTCAGCCAGCCAGCTCTTTGCAGGAAATCCCAGCGGCCCAGACCGGCCTTCCCGCCCCCTATTACCTGCGTCTGGCGCTGCAGGACAAACCCGGTGCCCTGGCCAAAGTGGCCGCAGCGCTTGGCAATGCAGGGATTTCCATCGACCGGATGCGCCAATACGGCCACGCGGAAACCACAGCTCCGGTGCTGATCGTGACACACAAGACCACCTCTGCCACGCTGGACGTCGCAATCGAGACCCTTGCCCAGACCGGCGTTGTTGACGGCGCGCCTGTCGCCCTGCGCATCGAAGAGCTCTGACCGGGCTCGCAGCGCGCGCGTCTGGTTGTCAAAGCCTGGATCCAAAACCAGGTCATAAAACATTCAATTGGGCCGCAAACCGGCCCATCCCCTAGTAAAGGCGCGCAAAAATGCTCCATTCGGGGCACAACGCGCGCCTTCCCGCCCTAGCTATCGCTATCATCCCTTGCCCGCCGCCCCCGCAAAGGGGTATTCGACAGGCAACCCGCCCGGATTGTAACAGGATATTGAGTATGACCTCGACCACCACAGACGCCCCATTTCATGATCGCATGCTGTCACTTGGCCTTGCCCGAGTGGCAGAACAGGCCGCACTCGCCTCGGCTTCGCTTATCGGGCGCGGCGACGAAAAGGCCGCAGATCAGGCCGCCGTCAACGCCATGCGCGAACAGCTGAACCTGCTGGACATCAAAGGTGTCGTGGTTATCGGCGAAGGCGAGCGCGACGAGGCCCCGATGCTGTATATCGGCGAAGAGGTTGGCTCTGGTACCGGCCCTGGCGTGGATATCGCGCTGGACCCGCTGGAAGGCACCACGCTGACCGCCAAGGACATGCCCAACGCGCTGACCGTGATTGCCATGGGGCCGCGCGGCTCGATGCTGCACGCCCCCGATACCTATATGGACAAGCTGGCCATTGGCCCCGGCTACCCCGAAGGCGTTGTCTCGCTGGATATGTCCCCGTGTGAGCGGGTCGAAGCCCTGGCAGCGGCCAAGGGCTGCGCCCCTGCCGATATCACCGTCTGCATTCTGGAACGCCCGCGCCATGATGCGATGATCGCCGAAGTGCGTGAAACCGGCGCGGCGATCCGGCTGATCACCGATGGCGATGTTGCCGGCGTGATGCACTGCGCCGAATCGGCAATCACAGGCATCGACATGTATATGGGCCAGGGCGGCGCCCCTGAGGGCGTTTTGGCTGCGGCGGCGCTGAAATGCATGGGCGGGCAGATTTTTGGCCGCCTGCTGTTCCGCAACGAGGACGAAAAAGGCCGCGCCGCCAAGGCAGGCATCACCGATCTCGACCGGATCTATACCCGTGACGAAATGGTGACCCAGGATGTGATCTTTGCCGCGACTGGCGTGACCGGTGGCTCTTTGCTGCCGGAAATCAAACGCCAGCCCGGTTGGGTGGAAACCACCACCCTGCTGATGCGATCAAAAACCGGATCGGTACGGCGCATGTCATACCGCACGCCAGTGGACGCGCTGGAAGCCTGATAAAACAGGCCCGTCACCGCAGCCAGGTTGGGCGGTCTGTCCAGAGTGGCTGTCGCCAGCAAAGAAGTGGCTTGCGCCACGGCCTCCGGCGGGGATATTTTTGGCCAAATGAAGGGCTGGATCCAGGCGGGTCCGGCCCTTTTTCATAGACGAGGATGAGGAGCCATCCATGAGTTTTCTTGGGGTAGAGGCATCGCTGACTGGGCGTCGCTGGCTGGGGCTGGGCATTGATCTGGAGCGCGCGGCGGAACATATGGTACAGCAGACCGGCCTGCCGACGCCGCTGTGTCAAGTCCTGGCCCGGCGCGGCGTGCCCGCCCATGAGGCGGTCGGCTTTCTGACGCCGCAGCTGAAAGAATTGCTGCCCGATCCACGCCATATGAAGGATATGGAACTGGCAGCCGCCCGTTTTCTGCAGGCTGTGGAGATGCGACAGCGCATCGCCATTTTTGCCGATTATGACGTCGATGGCGGCAGCTCTGCTGCGCTCTTGCTGGTTTGGCTGCGCGACATGGGATTGCGGGCCACGCTCTATATTCCCGATCGCATCGACGAGGGCTATGGGCCCAATGATGAGGCCATGTCTTGCCTGGCACGGGACCATGATCTGATCGTCTGCGTCGACTGTGGCACCCTTTCGCATGGGCCGATTGCCGCCGCCAAGGGCGCAGATGTCATCGTGCTGGACCATCACCTTGGCGGTGAAACATTGCCTGACTGCGTTGCGGTGGTGAATCCGAACCGCCAGGATGAAACGGGTGATCTGGGGTATTTCTGCGCTGCTGGCGTGGTGTTCCTGATGCTGGTCGAGGTGCGCCGCCAGGCCCGCGAAAAGGGACTTGCGGCAGGGCCGGACCTGCTGAGCCTGCTGGATCTGGTGGCGCTGGCCACAGTGGCGGATGTGGCGCCGCTGATTGGTGCCAACCGGGCGCTGGTACGTCAGGGGCTGAAGGTGCTGGGGGCCAGGCAACGCCCAGGCCTGGTGGCGCTGGCGGATGTCTCGCGGATGGATGCCGCCCCCTCGACCTATCACCTGGGTTTCTTGCTTGGGCCGCGGGTCAATGCCGGAGGCCGCATCGGCAAGGCGGACCTTGGGGCGCGGCTTTTGTCGACGGACAACCCGCATGAGGCCGCCGCCCTGGCCGAGCGACTGGATCAGCTCAATACCGAACGGCGGGATATCGAAAACGCGGTGCGTGCCGCCGCCATGGAACAGGCCGAGGCACGCGGCTTTGACGCGCCGCTGGTCTGGGCCGCCGGTGAAGGCTGGCATCCAGGTGTTGTCGGGATCGTTGCGTCACGCCTGAAAGAGGCCGCAGGCCGCCCCGCCGTGGTCATTGGCCTGCACAATGGCGAGGGCAAGGGCTCTGGCCGGTCGGTCAGCGGTATCGACCTTGGCGCCGCAATCCAACGCACAGCAGCCGAAAATTTGCTGCTGAAAGGTGGGGGGCACAAGATGGCGGCGGGCCTTACCCTTGCGCAGGACAAGCTGGAGGCGGCGATGGCACGGCTGAGCGACCTTTTGGCGAAACAGGGCGCGGATCAGCTTGGGCCGTCGGATCTGAAGCTGGATGGCATGTTGATGCCCGGGGCCGCCACGATTGATCTGATCGAGCAGATCGAGCAGGCCGGCCCCTTTGGGGCAGGTGCTGCGGCACCGCGCTACGGCTTTCCCGATCTGGCAATTCGCTTTGCCAAACGCATCGGCGAGACCCACCTGAAGCTTTCGCTGACGGATGGGGTTGGCGGCACTTTGGATGCGATCTGCTTTGGTGCCTTTGACACCGCCCTTGGCCCGCGCCTGCTGGACCATGGCGGGGCGCGATTCCATTTTGCCGGTCGGCTTGAAATCAATTCTTGGGGCGGGCGCCAAAGCCCGCAACTGCGCCTGGAAGACGCCGCCGAAACCCAATAATCCTGCCTCAAAGGGGGCTAAACGGAAAGAAATCTACCCACACCAAAAAAACTTACTTTTGATGCCTTTTTTAGCTTGCGGCTTTGGCATAGAGAAACTAAACACCGCTCCACAGCAAGTGGCCCGTTCGTCTATCGGTTAGGACGTCAGGTTTTCAACCTGAAAAGAGGGGTTCGACTCCCCTACGGGCTGCCACTGTTCCCCCCTTGAAGCAAAATGCCAATCTGGCGCACCTGGCATGATATTTGCCATGCTTCTTGGCATATATGGCTTTTATTCAAACACTTACCGCGCTGCAGAAAAAACGCCAATTTACCAAAATTGCCCCTTGCGCCACCGGCTATGACTAAGTAATACAGCCACACGAAACAGTGGCCCGTTCGTCTATCGGTTAGGACGTCAGGTTTTCAACCTGAAAAGAGGGGTTCGACTCCCCTACGGGCTGCCACTTCCCCACTCTGATTAAGAATAAACGCGGTAACAGCAGTGTTGTATTGCGCTTTGCCCCTGCCTGCAGGGCTGCGCGGCGCGCCATAGCCGGGGCCACGACAACGCGCAGCAAAGCCTAGCAACCTGTCAGATTAAAACGGATTGCATCTGACGCGCTGCCTGGGCATCGCCTCGCCACTAGTGCACGCCGTTTGCCACCGTTTCTGGGTCACCTTTTTGCATGCCCTCTTCATAAAAGAGATGCTGCGACCGCCCCGCCCGCTTGGCCGCATAGAGCGCCAGGTCAGCCTGATGCAACATGGCTGCAGCCTCCACCGTGCCAGAATTCCACGTCGACAAAGTGGTGCCAGCGCTGGCTGAAACCTTGCACATCTTGCCACCATAGGGCACTGGCTCTTCCAGTAGGCGGATCAGTCTCTTCGCCAGCCCTGCAAGAACTTTTGGCTCATTAACACCTTCAAATATAATGACAAACTCATCACCACCGACACGAGCAACCGTATCGGACTGGCGAGTGCATTCTACCATGACCCTGGCGACACTCTGCAAGACTGCATCCCCGGCCGCATGGCCCAGCGTATCGTTGACCTCTTTGAAGAAGTCGAGATCCACATGCATCAAGGCAAAATCCGTGCCCGATCCAATCAGCCGCTCAAGGATGTGATCCATGGCGCGCCGGTTCTTCAACCCGGTGAGCGTATCGGTAAAGGCCTGTTCCTCGGCAGCAATTTTTGCCCCCTGCAGGCGCAGGTTCAACTGACGAGACGCCTCCATCGCGGCAGATTTGGCTTCGACCAGGTAGAGCATTTCGATGGTCAGATCCGTGGGCGAAAAGTCCGCGCTGGTCAGATCGTAGTCGCGCACCGCCTCAAGCACTGAAATCCCAAAAGACAGGTTTATCAGCGCGCCCTTCCCATCCGGCAGCGGGATCAACATGCCTTTCAGGCCGGTTTGGGGGCTGTCACGAAACTGGAGATGCAGTTTCGTGCCGACCGTCTTGACCAGGTCATCCATCGAACGCACCCGGCGCGGGCGTGTCATGTCGAAAATACGGAAGAACCGCTTGCCCGACCAGTCTAGATCGGGGCGCAGTTTCTTCAATGTGGGGCCGACGGAAACCAAGCGCCCAGCAGCATCGACGACCGCATGCATTGGGCACAGGAGATCCATGATCTTCAGAAGTTCAGCGTCATTCATCATAGGCTATGTGCCCCCAGATCAAAGGTCCGCCCTTCGGCAAAATCGGTTTCCACTAGGGTGATCGAAATCACCTCTGCGCCCTCGTCAGTGCCATCCTGGGTGCCACGATAGTCCAAGATCACCAGATCACCGTAGTCATCTGCCATGGCCCGCAACACGCCCATCAGCACAAAGGCAAATCCAGGCAAGCCAGGCTGGCATATCAATTCAAACTGCCCCGGAGAGATTTCTACCAGTTCAAGCGCGGGCAGATGCAGATCCGCCACCGCCAATCGCGCCCGATCAGGCAGATCATCCAAGGAATGCAGGAATTCAACATAGTTTACCCCGCCAAACCGAAGCAAACGGCGCAGGGCTTCAACCTGGGGGTTGGACACCAAAAAGGTACCGGTATCTTCCAGAATTTCAGACAGGGGCCGCTCCTGCGAGCGCTCCAGCGCTCTGAGCATCTTGGTGGATTGCGCGTCCGTATAGAACAGCATGGCTTCAAACTCTGTAAAGCCAAGGTCAGCGGACTCCATAATACTAGCCCACCGGTCTTCCCCGTAGGTACTGACGACAAACGCCTGAATAGCTCTGTTGATCAGACCATGCATAAATTGGCCCCTTGTTACACTGCGCCCATAAATGGCGCCGTATCGTTAATATACACCCAACAACTAAAGTTTTACCGAACTTCAGGGGGAAATCCTGCGAAAACATCTGGTTGGCACACGTAATTACGCCCCCTTATCCTAGCGTTCTATTGCAACCTGAAAAAAATAGATCACCTTGAAATTGCAAATACTTATCCGGGCTCCTCTCTGCTGCCATAAGCCTAGGCCAGGCAAGCAGAACAGACCGCCCCGTCAACTGGAACGCGTCATACCGCGATAAACTCGTTTGAGAAAGAAAAACAATCACCCGCTCCCAAAGAAGTGACAAGACACCCGTGTCGATACAGAAACGGATCAGCCAGCCGCACAGGGCTGGGCGCTCTTGCCAGCTAGAAATCGGTGGGTGCGCCGCCTTCCGATTTACGCCGGGCGACAAAATCCTGCAGCGCCTCTCGGGTTGCGACCTCCATGTCGGGTGGTTCGAACTCGGCCAGGATGTCTTTATAGAGCCTGTTGGCACGCTCTGGCGTCCAGATCGCTCCGGCGGCCTCCCAGGCCTCATAATTGCGCCAGTCACTCAGATAAGGTTGATAAAAGGCGCTCGCATACCGATCCTGAGTGTGCTGGATGCCAAAGAAATGCCCCTCATGTCCCACCTCTCGGATTGCATCCAGGGCGATATCATCCTCTCCGGTGGCGCAGATCTCTGGCTGCATATAGCGCTGAATCTGCTGCAAGACCTCGCAATCCATGATGAATTTTTCCGGGCTTGCGATCAGTCCGCCCTCTAGCCAGCCGGCCGCGTGATAAACCATGTTGGTGCCGGATTGCACCGCTGCCCAGAGCGAATTGGAGGTCTCCCACATGGCCTGCCCGTCCGGCACATTGGCGGCACAGACCCCGGAAGAGCGCATCGGCAGCCCATAGTAGCGCGCCATTTGCCCGGTCATCTGGGTAGCGCGCATATATTCCGGTGTACCAAAGGCGGGTGCGCCTGATTTCATATCTACATTCGAGGTAAAGGTGCCAATGGCGCAGGGGGTGCCGGGGCGCACATATTGAAACAACGCAATCGCACAGAGAGCTTCAGCCAGAGACTGCGTCACAGCCCCCGCCATCGTCACCGGTGCCATTGCCCCGGCCAGGGTAAAGGGCGTCACGACAACCGCCTGCCCCCGCCGCACCAGTCGCAGACAGCCATCAATCATCGGATAGTCATGCTTTAGCGGCGAGGTGGAATTGATATTGGTGTACATCCGTGGCTTGGCCTCGAATTCCGCATCGCTGAGCCCCCCAGCGATGCGCACCATCTCCATCACGTCTTCCACCCGCTCTTTGCCCAGCGAATAGGCATGCATTGCCTTGTCGGTCAGCGTCAACTTATCATAAAGCACGTCAAGGTGCCGCACCGAGGCATGGATATCCACTGGCTCTACCGGGTAGCCGCCAGCAAAGTGGATACAGTTGAAATACTGGGTCAATTTCAACAAATTCTGGCACTGCTCGCGAGAGCCGGCAACCTTCTTGCCAAGATCCAGATCCCAGTAGTTGGGCGGCGAGGAGACATTGCCGAACAGCAGGTTCTTGCCGCCAATAGGAATACTGCGTGCCGGGTTACGAGGGGTGATGGTGAACTCGGGCGGCGCATGCGCCAGCATCTCCATCACAAAGCCCCGATCCATGCGCACAAGGTCACCTTCAACCTGACAGCCGGCCTGTTTGAAGAGCGCCAGCGCCTCTGGGTTGAGGAAAACAACGCCGATCTCTTCGAGAATGCGCATGGCCCCGTCGTGAATGGCTGCAACCCCTTCGGGGCGGAGCGGCTCAATGGGGGGATCAATGTTTTGCGGAATGGACCAGGGCATCTGCTGCAGCGCCGCCTGCCCACGCCGCGCCGCCGCGCCCGCGCGCCCGCCGCCGCGTCGACTGTTGCGCTTTCCAGTAGCACGCGCGATCAGGTTGTCGCTGGGCCCCGCTGCCGCAGAGCCCCCGGAACTGCCACCTGATGGATCTGTTTCGCGGGTCATGAAAGCCTCCTGTGCAAGTGCCAGCGCTGGGATCGCCCGCTGAATGCTGCGCCCCGGGCAACTTTAGCAGGCCCAATCTCGACCCGGCGAACCTGCCCAATTACGACACTTCATGTCGCAAATGAACCATATCACGCAGAGATATCCCTTTTCTGTACAGATGTGCCCAGTTCCACACAGATCGCCCCTCCCCCAGACAAAGGGAAAGACGCCGCCGATATATCTCTCAGGTCATCTGAGGGCAGGCCCTACCGGTCGAGCCAGGCCGGGATTCCGCCAATATGTGGCAAGACCACATCCGCATGGGGTGCTAAATCGTTGTGTTCTGCCATGCCCGTCAGCACCCCAATGCAGGTCATGCCTGCCGCGGCGCCCGCCACCAGATCATGCAGGCTATCGCCCACCATGGCGGTGCGCCCCGGCGCCACACCAGTCGCGGCGCAAAACGCCAACAGCGGATCCGCGTCCGGCTTTGCCCCATGGCCACTGTCAAACCCCGCAACAAATGCAAAACGGTCCAACACCCCGGCGCGCTCCAACTGATCGACGGCCGAGGTCTCTGCGTCATTGGTCATGACTCCCAGCACCTTGCCCCGCGCAAGCAAATCATCCAGGAACGCCGCCAGAGGCACAGCTTCGCACAGCGCGGCCGATCCGGCGCTTTTGGCCAGAAAGCGCTCCAACTCGGACTCGCTCATCTGCGGGACAAAGGGGGCCAGCACCGCCGCCACCTCACCATTGGTACCGGCAATCACCAGACTATCGGGATGAAAGCCGCCGGCGGCGCGGTCAAAACGGATCACTTGGGCCATCGCCTCGGCACGGGCCTCGTCACCCTGGCTCAGCTGACCCAGCATATCTGCCGCCCAGGCATTCCAGGTGGCCTTGAATTCAAACAGCGTCCCGTCCTTGTCAAAGAGAAAGGCATCTACCGGCATCATTTATCCTTGCGCGTTGTGATCTGGCGCGAACCGTATCGGCAAACACCCCTGGTGCAAGCCCTTAGTCGCAACCTTTTGGAAATTTGCCCATGTTGGAATTTTGCCCAGAATCGACAGTGGTCTCAGGTCCAGTGAACCTGCGCACCACCCGGAAGCGCCATCCGCGCCAGCATCGGCGTTTCATAGGCCAAATTGGCCTGATCGCAGAACTGCACCACCCAGGCATCGTCCATAGTTAAGAAATCAAGCACCGAGCCGAGGAACTCAGGATCACCGGCCTGCGCCTTCAAATCCGCCTCTGCGGCACCGGTTGCCCCCATAAACACCGGAAACAATTCATCATTTGCCATCAGCCAGGCCAAAGCCTGTAGTCCAATGACTTCGGCCTGATCAGCGGAGATCTGCATAGTTGTCCTATTCCTGACATGGTCTCGTCAAATTAGTAAAAATCCGAAACAGTTTATTAACCTGTCTAGCGGAAACTTCCAGTGTAGCGAGTACAAGGCTTGAAAGGCGACCCGCGTGCAAGGAACGATCCTAGTCATAGATGGTATTTCTACCAACCGTATTATGCTGAAGGTTCAGCTGACGGAAGCCTGCTATGGTGTGGAACAGGCCGACTGCGTTGCCGATGCCCTTGAGGCGGCGCGCCACAGCTGCCCTGATCTGGTGCTGACCGCCATGACCCTGCCCGACGGTACCGCCGCGGATGTTAAGAATGCGCTGCGTCAGGATGATATGCTTGCCGATATTCCCGTCATCGCCATCACCCAGTCCAATGCGATTGAACAGCGTCTGAACGCGTTGTCATCCGGGATTGACGATGTGCTGCCACAGCCCGTCGATGATGTCATCCTGCAGGCCCGCATTCGCAGTTTGCTGCGTGCCCGCAGCACCAACGAAGAACTGCACATGCAGCGCGATGCCTCGCATGGGTTTGTGCTGCCTCTGTCGGACCGTGCAGGCCATGCACAGCCCAGCACGGCAAATGTCGCCCTGGTGGCGCAGGATACCAAAACCGCGCAGGCCTGGGCGGAAAGATTGGGTGAAAAACTACCCTATACGCTACAGTGCCACCAATTGAACGATATCAAACTGATGATGAGCGCCCCGGTCGCGGATGTCTTTATCATCGAGCTGAACGAAACATCTGCGGGCCCCGGGCTGCGACTGCTGGCCGACCTGCGCGCCCGCGCCTCTACCCGGAAATCGGTGGTCATCGCGGTGCCCAACCCGGCGGATCCGGTCATCGCCGCCGAGGCGCTGGACCGTGGTGCCCATGACGTCTTGCAGGCAGGGTTTGATGTTGACGAACTGGCGTTGCGGTTGACCACACAGCTTCAGTATAAATCCCGCAATGATCAACTGCGCGACAGCGTTCGCAACGGGCTACGGGCTGCGGTGCAGGACCCGATGACCGGGCTGTATAATCGCCGCTATGCCAAACCCTTTCTGGACCGCACTGCCAAACGCGCCATCGAAAGCAATGGCAGCTTTGCCCTGATGCTGGCAGATCTGGATCACTTCAAGCGGATCAATGACAAATATGGCCACCCCGCTGGAGACGCCGTCCTGATCGAAGCCGCCCGGCGGCTGCAGGCGCAGATGCGCCCCGTCGATCTGGTCGCCCGTGTCGGCGGCGAAGAGTTCATGATTGTGCTGCCCGGCGGCGATGAAATCACTGCGGGCATGGCGGCTGTGGCCCTGTGCAATGCCATCAATAGTCAACCCTTTCATGTGCCCGGCCTTGCCACCCCGATCGACGTTACCATCAGCATTGGCGCAGTGATTGGCCGCGATGCCTGCGGCGCGTCCGCCGCCAAGGACCGCAGCACAATCAGCGTCACTGATATGATTTCGCAGGCAGACCGGGCCCTGTATGATGCCAAGAATGCCGGGCGCAATCAGGTCACCCTCGGCAAACCCTCCCCAGTGGCGGCCTGACGGCAGGCAGCAGTAAAGCCAGCAATCGCAGACAAAATCATGCCGGGCGTGGATCGGATCTGGCGATGCAGCACCATATGATTTGCAAAGGGCTGGAGATCAGCGCTCCAACTGATGTTGCATCCGCTCGGCAAGCCTGCGCCGTTCTGTCAGGCTCAGTCCCTCCAGGCGCTGCCCCCAGACATCGACAACAAGGCGCAAAAATTGATGGGTCTCAACGATATGTGCCTCGAGCACCGCCGCAACCGCCGTCCGGTCCAGCTTTTCTGCCTGAAGCAGCGTAATCATCTGGTCCATCTCGGCGCGGCGCCGATCTGCGGCGCTCTGGCTGTCCCCCTCATGCTGTTTCAGCAACCGGTGCATCTCTTGGCGGCCGATGTCCTTGAAGATAAAGCGCCCCAGCATCGGTGGCTTGTCGCGGCGATGCTTGGAGCCATGCGGCGCATCATGGTACCGCCAGGCCGCCCCTGCGCCCAACCCGATCACCGCCAGGTTCAAAGCCAGCGACAGCGCCAACACGATTTTCAGCCAGGGGCGCAGGCCGGGTTTTGGTGTCTGGCTCATTCGAATACCTCATCGCTCATCAGAAAGCTCACGTCATAATCAAGATCCGCAAGCAGCTGCGGCGCATTGGAGGCCGTGGCCAGGCCCGCCACCGGATCGGGCAAGAAAACAGGCGGCGCCAGCCCAAGCCAGAGCCCCACCAGGCACGCCGCTGCCAACCCGCCCAGCGCGGGCCAGCCCCCAATCGCCGCCGTGAATTGCCGCCACAGGCGCTGCTGTCTTGTCCTGGGGTCATTCGCGCTGCCGGTGCTGGGCGTGACCATGCTCTGGTCGCGCTGCATCCTATGTGCATCAGCCAGGATGGTTGCCTGCAAATCGGACGGCAAGGTGGGCCGTGCCTGACGGGCATCGGCAAAGAGATCCTCCAGATCCGCCATCTCACTCAGAGTTTTGTCACCTTCAGACATCGCGATACCCCAATTCCTCTTGGCGGTTGGCAAGGATCTTTGCCAGCGCCCGTTTGCCGCGCGCCGTCAGGCTCTCGACTGCTTCGACGCTAATCTCCATGATCCCGGAAATCTCCGGGTTGGTCAGTTCTTCGATGTGGCGCAGGACCACGGCCTGGCGCTGGCGCTCTGGCAGTTGCATCAGCGCCTGTTGCAGCGCGTCCTGGCGGGCGTTTTCCTGCAATTGATCCGGCGCAGAGCGGGCCGGATCCACCGGTTCTGGAATGGCGTCCAGATCCACATGGCCGCCGCGCTGGCGCCGCTTCAGATCAATGCACAGGTTCATCACCACCCGATAAAGCCAGGTTGAAACCCGTGCCTGCCCTGGCTGCCAGTCCGGCGCCATGCGCCATAGACGCATCATTGCCTCCTGGGTGACATCCTCGGCCTCGGCCCGGTTTCCCAGAACCCGCTGCGCCACACCAAAGGCACGCGGCCCCAGCCTTGCCAACAGATCGGCGGCGGCCTGAGGATCACCATTGGCATAGAGCACAAGCAACGCGTCATCCGTTGCAGTTGCCCCTGTTGCCCCCCCCGTCGTCGCAGCCGACCGCACCGCAGAAATCGCATCTGACGGGGCAGCGTCCACAACAGGGTCGGCAACGGCGCGCGGCGCGGGCCCTGTCGCAGGCCCGCTCACCGCGCGCCCCTTTGCGGGGCGGGACCCTGACTGGCCCTGCCCCGCAAGAGAGACCAGCCAAGAGCTATCGGGGGAAAGTGCAACACCCTGTTTCAATCAATCCTGATTTGTCTCATCCGCTCTGTGTTCAGAACACCCATCATGGCCACTACCATGTCCTGCCCTCTGCTTGCCACCGCGATGATGACGCATCTTGCCAAACTCCTCTTGCGAGATGCTGCCATTATCGTCGCGGTCCAGCCGCGCAAACATGTCACCATGATCGCCGCGCTTACCCATTTCCGCCTGGCTCAGCTGACCGTCGTCATCCTGATCCATATGGCGGATCATCGCCGCAACCCGTTTCGCCAGCAGCTCTTGGCCCCTGGCGTGCAACTCCTCTGCAGAAAGCTTGCCGTCACCATTGCTGTCAGCTGCACCAAAGCGCGCGGCCTTATGTGCCGCCATCTCTGCCTTGGTGATCTCGCCGTTGCCGTCGCTGTCCAGCTCTTCGAACTGAGCCTTTGGTCCCATCGGACCAAAACCCGGCTTTGCCATGGCGGTTGTCGCCGCAAGCATCGCTGCTGTGGCCAGAATGGCGACAATAGGTTTGGTCTGAATCTTGATCCGTGACATGTTTCTGATCTCCTGTTTGGCCCAAGACAGCCCTGTGCTGCCCAAGACCCAGACTAAACGCGCCATGCGGCGCTTTCCGTCGCGCCCGGCGCAAAATTGTGCAAAATGGCGGCGCGCATACGACCCTGCCGGCGCCGCGGCATCGGGCCGCAGCGATTTGCGCGGGCTTTCCATCGCCAGGCAGACAGGCGATGATTGCGCCACAAGAACAGGATTACCTATGACCGAGTCTCAGGCCTCCCCCGCTGCTGTATCTGCCGCTGTCCATAGTCGCCCCGACCGCGCCACCTGGCCTGCCCTGGCCAAGGGCTGGCGGCGCCGCTGCCCTGATTGCGGCAAGGGCGCGGTGCTGCATTCCTATCTGAAAATGAATGATCGTTGCGATCATTGTGGCTTGGATCTGTCCCAGGCTCGGGCGGATGACGGGCCGGCCTATCTGACCATTTTGCTGGTGGGCCATATCATGGCCCCGCTGTTGCATGTGGTCTATTTCACCTGGCGTCCCGAACCTCTCGTAACGTTTTCAGTATTCTCCATTGGCTGCATTGTCTCTTCTCTCTATCTTTTGCCCAGACTAAAAGGGGTGGTGGTTGCCTATCAATGGGCCCGCCGGATGTATGGCTTTGATACCAAGGACTAACATCCCCTAGGAGACGCAAAAGGGAGAAACCGGCCGATGAGCAAGACTGCATTGCAGGGTGTGACATCCGAAGACCGCAGCGCGATCCGCAATGCGGCAACAATCATCGCGTTGCGCGACCGGATGGGCGATAATCCAAAGGTTCTGATGGGGCAGCGTGGCTCCAAAGCCGTGTTCATGCCCAACAAATTCGTCTTTCCCGGCGGCGCTGTCGATCTGGCCGATGCCACGGTGCCGCTTGCCCAGCCGCTGCCCGCGATCTGCCGCGACCGGTTGGCCGATCAGGCCAGCACCGGGCTGGATCATGCCCTGGCCATTGCGGCCATCCGCGAACTTTGGGAAGAAACCGGGCTGGTTCTGGGCCATCCCGGCACATGGAAGGACACGATCGCCGAGGATTGGCGCGGCTTTGCCGCCACCGGCCATCTGCCCTCGGCTCGGGCGCTGCAGTTTGTCTTTCGCGCGCTCACCCCGCCCGGCCGCCCCCGGCGGTTTGATGCCCGGTTCTTCCTGGTCGACGCGGATGAGATCAGCGGCGATCTGGATGATTTCTCGCGTGCGTCGGATGAGCTGTCACATCTGCAATGGATACCGCTGAACAAGGTGCGCAGCTTTGATCTGCCCTTCATAACCGAGGTGGTTCTGGCCGAAGTCACCGGCCGATTGAAGGACCGCACCCCACCGCGCAGTGTGCCCTATTTCTGCAACAACGATGAAGAAAGCCTGTTTCTGCGTCTCAAGGGCAGACCAATGCCCAGCTCAGAATAACGCGGGGCGGCTGGCCGGGGCAGGATTACAGGGCCAGCCCCAGTGCCAGAATGGACAGGATCAACAGCGCCATACCGGTAATTTCACGGTGGCTGATCTTTTCCTTGAAAAACAGAAGGGACGCCAGCACCGACAAGAGCAGCTCTACCTGCCCCAGCGCCTTGACATAGGCGGCGTTCTGCAGGGCAAAGGCCCAGAACCAGCAAAACGAACCGCCCAGGCTGGTCAATCCCACCCAGATCGCCACCCGCCGCGCCCGCCAGACACGGGTGATTTCCCCCTGTTCGCGCCAGGCCAGCCAGACCACCATCAGCAGGGTTTGCAGGCTGACCACCGAGGCCAGCGTGACCGCCGCGCGAAACACGGCCGGCAGATCCCCCAACTGCAACGCCGCACCGCGATAGCTGACGGCAGAAAAGGCAAACAGCACCCCCGCCCCCAGCCCCAGCCGAGAGGCCAAATTGGTCAGATGTCGCCACCAGGCCCCGGTGGCATCCGGTGGTCGGGACAGCACCAGAACTGCGCCCAGCCCCAGCAGAATTGCGACCCAGCCCCAAGCGCTGATCCCATCCCCAAGAACCACCAGCCCCAGCAGGGCTGTCTGGATGACCTCGGTTTTTTTGAAGGTGATGCCAACCGCAAAATTACGCTGTTTGAACAGGGCCACCACGCAGACCGTTGCCAGGATCTGTGACAGGCCACCCACCAGGGCAAAGCCCCAGAACAGCCCGCCGAGATGCGGCAGGCTTTGTCCGCTGGCAACCAGATAGGCCGCAAGCCCTGCGATGATAAAGGGTGCCGAATAGGCAAACCTGGCAAAGGTAGCACCGCCCGGCGACAGGGTGACCGTGCTCAGCACCTTTTGCAGCATAAAGCGAAAGGTCTGAAAGGTCGCAGCGGCAATTGTTACGGGAATCCAGGTCAGCATGGCTGCCTTTATGATCCGCTAGTCTTCTGATGACCAGAGCGGATGTGGCACGGGATCCTTGCTGCGTAACAGATACCGCAGAAAGACCTGGCCATAGCTTTTATAGTGATAGCCCTGGTTCATCGACAAAAACAAATCGCGGTTCTCGCGGTAGAGCCGCGGCAGCGCATGCCAGGGGACGCCCGGGTACATGTGGTGGACGATGTGCAGATTGTTGTGCAGGAACAGCCAGGCCAGCGGGCCGCGATCCTCAACCACCACGGTGCGACTGTGGCATTCGGCATGGGCGCGATGTTCCAGAAATGTACGGATCTTGAGCAAGGCCAACCCGATATAGCCGCCAAGGAAGAGCACCCAGAGCGGCGTCGGGCTTGCCAGGGTGATGGTGATGACCACACCCAGGCCCACTCCATGCAGGCCCCAATCGCGCAGCACAGCCCGGTGTTCCCCGTTGCGGTCCTGCCCCCGCATCAGGCGCCAATCCCCGATCATAAAGCAAATCTGCCCCACAAACGGACCCAACAGCAACCGCCCCAGCAAGGTATTGTTCGCCTGCAGCAGCAACCGGTGCCAGCCCGGCATCTGGGCCCAGACCTCGGGATCCTGAAAGTTGCTTTCGGGGTCGTCATAGGGATCGGTCAGGCGATCATCCCGGTGATGCGCCAGATGGGTGTCGCGAAACCGGCCATAGGGGATGAACAGGGACAGCGGCAAGAATAACAGCGCCTCGTTCCAACCGGGGCGACGAAACGGGTGCCCATGCAGCGCTTCATGGCTCAGCGAGGAATGCAGCGCCGCCAGCCCCCCAAGACAGAGCGCGCTCAGCCCCAGCCCAAGCCCCGGCAGCAGGAACAACACCAGCAGCCACAGCCCATAACAGGCCAGTATCAGAACAAGCGTGCCCCACTCCACCCCGCGCGGCAGGGCTGTTGCACAATCCACGCTCCGGTGCGGATCAGACATTTACCCGCCCCCAGGTGATGCGGGTCCAGACCCGCTCATAGATCACGTAGCAGGTAAACCCCAGCGCAGTATTGGCCAGCGCCATGATCCCGCCAAGACTGGCAGATCCAGTGGCCACCACCCCGACGAGCGTCATGGTCGCAAACCCGATTGCGTTCCAGACCAAGGCCTTAACCAGTGATCGCCTGCGGGTTTCCATGTTGCTCTTTCTCCTGCGGATGCCATGCCAGCAGTCGTAGCGCCCCGGACCACGGTGAAGAATTCCGAATATGGTTAACTTTTCCCATCAATGGTGATAATTATCTTCATATGCCGCAAAAAATTGACAAACGCCGTCGCGCCGAACAGTTTCGCCTCCGCCTCAACCGGGCCCTGAGCGAAAGCGGGCTGAGCCAAAGCGCCCTGGCGCGCGACACCGGGGTGGATCGCTCCACCATTTCGCAGCTGCTCAAGAATGACGGGGCCCGGCTGCCCAATGCCCATGTGGTCGGCGCCTGCGCTGCGGTGCTGGGGGTCTCTGCCGACTGGCTGCTGTCTCTATCGGACCGCCCCGAAAGCGCCGCAGAGTTGATGGCCGCCAGCATGTCGCTAAGCGAAGCGCCCCGCGCCCTGGTAGATCAGCGGATCTTTGACTGGCACGTAGAGGCAGCCGGCTATAAAATCCGCTATGTGCCTGCGGCGCTGCCCGATATGCTCAAGACCCGGGCGCTGCTGGAATGGGAATATGCGCCGCATCTGGGGCGGACTGCTGATCAGGCCATTGGCGCCTCAGAGGATCGCCTGGCCTGGATGCGCCAGGCGCAATCGGATTATGAAATCGCCATGCCCCTGTACGAGCTGGACAGCTTTGCCCAGGCCACCGGCTATTATGCGGGGCTGCCGCTGGAAATCCGTTTGGAACAGCTGGAACAGTTTGAACGCCTCACCACCCAGCTCTATCCGCGCCTGCGGATATACCTGTTTGATGCCAAGCGGCTGTTTTCCGCGCCACTCACCATCTTTGGCCCGCTGCTCTGCGTCTTTTACGGCGGCAGCCACTATATGGCCTTTCGAGACCGCGAGCGGATCGAGACCTTCACCCATCATTTTGATCAACTGATCCGCGAATCCGATATCACCGCCCGCCAGCTCCCCGGTCGCATTCGCGCCCTGAAGGCAGCCTTGAACACCTAGAGCATGTTGCGCAACATGCTCCAGGCCTCGCCCCCTGCGTCAGGCGCGCGCAAGCGCGCCGCTCAGGCTCAAACCGCGGCAGCGGTTTGAGCCTGCCTCGCGCCAACAGAGCCGGTGACGGATCAGACTTTTGGATCTGGGTTTTCGGTATGGCCATCCACTGCGATCACCTGCCCCGACACCAGCCGCGCTGCATCAGAGCCAAGGAAGACCGCCATATTGGCGATGTCCTCCACCTCTACGAAAGAGCGCATGGAGGTGCCGGACACATAGCCCTGATAGACCTGATCGCGGGTCATGCCCTTGGCTCTCGCCTCGCGGGCCAAAACGCCCTCCATGCGGGGGCCTTCCACCGAACCAGGGCAGATCACATTGGCGCGAATACCGTGGGGGCCCAGCTCCATCGCCAGGGTTTTGGTCAGGCCGATCATCGCCCATTTGGCCGCCGCATAGGGCGCCCGGTTGGGGTAGCCATATTGCCCCGCCGTCGACGAGGTCACGATGATCGCGCCAGCTTTGGCCGCCTTCATCATCGGCGTGGCGTATTTTGCCGCCAAAAAGGCCCCCTCCAGATTGACGCTGACGCAGGCGCGCCAATCCGCCAGTTCCACATCCTCCACCAATGCCGTCGGGCCGGCGATGCCTGCATTGGCACAGAGCACCTCCAAGCCGCCCCAGACCTCTGCGATCTGCGCAAACAAGGCGCTGACCTCGCCCTCATCTGCAGCATTGGCAACCGTGCCGCGCCAGCCCTCGGGCAGGTTTGCAACGGTCTCGGGGTTGAAATCGGTGATCCAGACCTCAAATCCTGCCGCCGAAAACCCCTCGGCAATGGCGCGGCCAATCCCGGCCCCGCCAGCCGTAATCAAAACCCGCTGACGCGGCGATGTCATCGCGGCGCGCCGATGGAACGGCCCAGCCCCTCTGGTGCCGACAGATCCGCATGGGCCTTGGCCAGTTTGGCCAGATTGGCCTCGATATGGGCCGCGGGCGGCGCCGAGCGGCGGGTTTTTAGATCCACATGCAGCAGCATATGTTCCCCGGTGGCCAGCAGCCGGTCGCCTTCGTACATTTCATGCCAGAGGTGCATCTTCTTGCCCGCCCCCATGATGACACGGGTCTTGACCTGAATCGGGTGGCCTGCATGCACTTCGTCGATGTGGCGAATATGGGTCTCGGCGGTAAAATAGCTGCCACCATTGGCGATATATTCAGCATCACAGCCAATCAGCATCATCAAGCGATCGGTGGACTGGGCAAAGGCATCCAGATAGCGGCTTTCGGTCATGTGGCCATTATAGTCGGTCCAGTCCAGTGGCACGATACGGCTCTGGGTCAGCACCGGCTGGCTGAGATCCGCAAGATCCTCAAGCGTGCTGACCAGTCCGGCTGCAGCCTCCAGGCCCTTGTCATGGGCGTTTTGCAGCGCACCCGTGCCCCAGTCATTGGCACCCAAGGCCCGCATCATGCCCACAAGGTTGTCGTCGCGAATACGCTCCATCTCGCGGATCGGCAAATGTCCAGACTGTGCATCCGACTGGCCGGCGATCAGGTCGACCAGCTCTTCGGTGAACTCTGGCACATCCATCAGTTTGGTCCAGGGAGAGGTCAGGCAGGGGCCAAACTGCGCCATGAAATGCTTCATGCCCGCTTCGCCACCAGCAACGCGATAGGTATCAAACAACCCCATCTGCGCCCAGCGAATGCCAAAACCATAGCGAATGGCATTGTCGATCTCTTCTGTGGTGGCGATGCCATCCTTGACCAGCCACAGCGCCTCGCGCCAGACTGCCTCCAGGAAGCGGTCAGCGACATGGGCGTCGATCTCTTTCTTCAGGTGCAAGGGATACATGCCAAGACCCGACAGGATATCCTTGGCCCGCACTGCCACCTGCTCTGAATTGGCGGGGGTTGTCACGACTTCGACCAAGGGCAGCAGGTAAACCGGGTTGAATGGATGTGCCACAAGGATCTGGCCTGCATTGCCACGCCCCTCCTGCAACTCGGAAGGTTTGAACCCGGAGGTGGAAGAACCAATCACCGCATCACCATCGCAGTGTTTTTCCAGTTCAGCATAGACCTTTTGTTTCAGGTCCAGCCGCTCGGGGACGCTTTCCTGGATCCAGTCAGCCCCAGCGACAGCCTCGGCAATTGTCCCATGAAAGCTGAGCCCGCCTTCGGCGGGCAGCGCCACATTGCCCAGACCAGGCAATGAGCGGCGCGCATTGTCCAGCACCTCGCTGATTTTGCGCTCGGCTTCCGGGTCGGGGTCAAAGACCTGCACATCCCAGCCATTGAGCAGGAACCGCGCGGCCCAGCCGCCGCCAATAACACCGCCACCGATGATTGCTGCTGTTTTTGTCATAGTTCTTTCCCGCATATTTCGGGTCGCCTCACCGGTAGGTGCTCTGCCACAACACCCAGGAAAGGAGACATTTCATGAGACTTGAATTTCACGCTTTGCCCAGCGAGGTGGTCGAGACCATCCATCGCACGGGTCTTGATTCCTACGGCGATCCTGTCGAACGCCACCCCCGTGCCGAAGCAGGCGGAATGCCCTGTCGCCACTGTCTGTGCCACGTTGCCGAGGGACAGCCCTATCTGACGCTGGCACATCGCCCGTTTCAAACCCGCAACCCGTTTTCCGAGACAGGGCCGATTTTCCTCTGCGCCGAAAAATGCAGGCGGGCCGAGCCTGCGCCGGTTCCACCCGCGATGCTGCAGGCGGATGCCTATATCCTGCGCGGCTACTCGGCTGCGGAACGCATCGTCTACGGCACCGGTGCCGTCACCCCGCGCAGCCAGCTGGTCGACTATGCAGCCAGGTTGCTGGCCCGCCCGGACATTGCCTTTGTCGATCTGCGCAGTGCCAGCAACAATTGCTTCCTCTGCCGCATCCACCGCGCTGATTGATCCAACGGTTATCGATGAGAACCGCGCAGACCTGTGCTGCGCGGCGATCCTCAAACGGCTGTGCATCGGCAGATCACACCGCCACGGGCGCACGTTTGGTCAACCCAAGCTGCGCGCGCACCTCCGCTGGCCCCATCAGCTTGCCGCCCATGTTTTCAATGATGCTGCCTGCCCGTTCCACCAGCTGATAATTCTCGGCCAGCACTCCCTTTTCCAGCCAGAGATTGTCTTCAAGCCCGACGCGCACATTGCCGCCCGCCAGCACCGAGGCCGCCACATAGGCCATCTGATCACGTCCCAAGGAGAAGGCCGACCAGTTCCAGCTCTCAGGCACATTGTTGACCATCGCCATGAATGTGTTCAGATCATTGGGCGCGCCCCAAGGTACCCCCATGCAAAGCTGTACCAGCGCAGGGCTTTGCAGGATGCCTTCTTTCTCCAGTTCTTTGGCGAACCAAAGATGGCCGGTGTCAAAGGCCTCGATCTCGGGCTTCACGCCAAGATCGGCCATCATCTGCCCCATGGCCCGCAGCATGCCGGGGGTGTTGGTCATGACATAGTCGGCCTCGGCAAAGTTCATGGTGCCGCAGTCCAGCGTGCAGATCTCTGGCAGGCATTCTGCAATATGCGCCATCCGGGCGGTTGCGCCGATCATGTCGGTTCCAGCCTCATTTACCGGCAGCGGGTTTTCAACATCGCCAAAGACCATATCGCCACCCATGCCGGCGGTCAGATTCAGCACCACATCCGTGTCGCTGTCGCGGATCCGATCGGTCACTTCGCGGTAGAGCCCCAGATCGCGTGAGGGCACACCGGTCTCGGGATCGCGCACATGGCAATGCACCACAGCCGCCCCGGCCTTGGCTGCGGCGATGGCACTCTCGGCGATTTGCGCAGGCGAGCGCGGCACATGTGGGCTGCGATCCTGGCTGCTGCCAGAGCCGGTCACGGCGCAGGTGATAAAGACGTTTTTGTTCATATTCAGAGGCATTTTGGTTTTCCCCGCAATGTACAGGGTTGTGCCTAGAGTTATCCCCAAGCTCTTCCCCAGATTCCTATTTGCTTCACCGCCTAGTCTGCCTCAGCCTTTGTGCAGACAGTTTACACTAAGCGAATCGAAGTTGATGAAATCCGCAAAAAACATCCTGCAGCCCGAACATCGCCCGCTGAAAACAGCGGTGCTGGTACTCGACGAATGCAACACGCTCTCTTTTGCGGCCGCCGTCGATCCGATGCGCGCCGCCAATCGCCTTGCCGGGCGCTGCGTCTTTGACTGGGACTATGTAAGTGCCACCGAAGAGCAGCCAATGCTGACCAGTGGCCTGCATGTGCCAGGCTTTCCCCTGGCCCGGCTGCAAGACTGCGAGCTGCTGATCGTGGTGGCCGGCTTCCAGCTGGCCCAGCAAGCCACCCCCAGCCTGCTGGCGGGGCTACGGCGTCTGGCGGCCAGGGGCACCACCATTGCCGGCATCGACGGCGGCCCCTGGCTGATGGCAGAGGCCGGGCTGCTGGAGGGGCACCCCGCCACCACCCATTGGGAAGATCTGGAAAACTTTGCCAACCGCTTTGCCGGGGTGGATTGCCGCAATGACCGCTTCACCGTCTCCGAGGGTCGCCTGACCTCTGGCGGCGCAACGCCGGCGATCGAAATGATGCTGCATATCATCAGCGCCCGCCATGGGGCCGGCTTTGCCGCCCGGGTGGCTGGTCTGTTCCTCTATGACGGCCCCGCTGCACCAACACGCGCCCAAAGCCGCCTGGGCAGCCACAAGCACAATGCACTGACCGCCAAGGCCAATGCGCTGATGGAGGCCGCTCTGGACGAACCCCTGACCCTGACCACCATCGCCGAGCGCCTTGGCACCAGCCCACGCAGCCTGCAGCAGCAGTTCCGCCTGCGGCTGAACACAACCCCACAGGACCACTACCTGCACCTGCGTCTGGCCGAGGCCCGCCGCCTGGTCAGCGATACGGATCTGTCCCTGATGGAGGTTGCCCTGGCTACTGGCTTTACCTCGCCCTCAAGCTTTGCCCGCGCCTTTCGGGTTGCCCATGGCACCTCTGCCCGCGAACTGCGTCAAAACCGCAGCAGCATGAGTAGTGCCAGCTTTGGCACCACGGGGTCCTCCCGCCCGGAAACGCCGCGCCCGACAACCCACTAACCCAATAGGGCAGCCAGGCACCTTCGGCGGCCTGCCCAGCGCCGCCGGGTTTAGGCAGAGGACACTGGCATTGGCGGCCTAAAGAGGGGGGATATACCTCCTTGAGCCACCTCTTAAGTCGCGTGCCGGCGCCGCGCATAGCGCGGCGCCGGGCCCAACTGCAAAGAGGCATTTTAATGCCTCTGGCGCAGGCGGGAGCGCCCCCCCTTCTCGGATTAGTAGGGCATCGGATGGGCGCGGTGGGCCAGATTGATCTCCTCCAGCACCTCTGCCGACAGCTCCAGCTCCACCGATTTCAACGCATGTTCCAGTTGCCCCTGCGTCGTGGCGCCAAAGATGGCGCTGGTCATAAAGGGCCGTGTGCGACACCAGGCCAGCGCCATATGCACCGGATCCAGCCCATGCCGCGCGGCAATGTCCAGATAGGCGGCAACCGCATCGTAGACCCGTGGCGAATGCCGCCCTCCCAGCTCTGGGACGATGGATTTGCGTGATCCTTCCGGCACCGCCCCCTCTTGATACTTGCCTGTCAACAACCCGGTTCCCAGCGGTGAAAAGGCCAACAGCCCCACATCCTCGTTGACGCTCAGCTCCGCCAGATCGGTGTCATACATCCGGCAGATCAGCGAATACTCATTCTGGATCGAGGCCACCCTTGGCCCCAGCCCCTCGTCAGAAAGGCGCAGCCACTGTGCCGTGCCCCAGGCGCTTTCATTGCTTAGCCCAAAGGCGCGGATATTGCCCTTGTCGACCTGCCCCTGCAACGCCTCCAGGCAGTCGCGCATGTTGTCCAGGGTTTCTTCACGGTTCTGGGTCGAGGGATCATAGCTCCAGTTCTTGCGGAACATGTAGCTACCGCGATTGGGCCAATGGAACTGGTAGAGATCAATATAATCGCACTGCAGCCGTTTCAGTGACCCTTCGATCGTGGCGGCGATGGTCTGCGAACTGATCGGCGCGCCGTCACGCACGGCCTGCATACCCTCGCCAGAATGTTTGGTCGCCAGGATGTAATCGCCCCGCCGCCCGGTTTTCGCGTGCCAGGTGCCCAGGATCTCTTCACTACGGCCGATGGTTTCGGGGCGGATCGGGTTCACCGGATACATTTCTGCCGTATCAATAAAGTTGATCCCGGCCGCCAACGCCGTGTCGATCTGCACATGCGCCTCGGCCTCTGATGTCTGGGTGCCATAGGTCATGGTTCCAAGGCAGAGTTCCGAAACCTCCATTCCAGTACGACCAAGGGGGTTCTTCTTCATTGCGCTTTCCTTCACTGCTTGGATGCCAACAGGCCTGATATTTCCCTCCGCGACCTTAGCGCCCCGTCCCGTGATCGCAAGCCAACAGTCGCCTTGTGCTTTGCCACAAAATACAACAGCCTACCCGCATCCAAAGTTCAGCCAGGAGAGCCAAGAAATGGCGCAGAACATTACCAAGGGCGTGAAGGCCCTGCTTGCCGAGGCCAATGCCAAGGTCACCACCCTGTCGGTAGAGGAGGCCAAGGAAAAGGCGCTGGATCCCAACTACGTCTTTGTTGATCTGCGCGATATCCGCGAGTTGCAGCGCAGCGGTTTGATTCCCGGCGCCTTCTCCTGCCCGCGTGGCATGTTGGAGTTCTGGATCGATCCTGACAGCCCCTATCACAAGCCCATATTCAACCAGGATAAAACCTATGTCTTTTACTGTGCCAGCGCCTGGCGTTCGGCGCTCAGCGCGCGCATCGCGATGGAAATGGGGCTCGCCCCGGTGATGCATCTTGAAGGCGGCTTTACCGCCTGGGAAAAGGCGGGCGGGGCCGTCGTGCCGCAGACGGCCTGATCCGCTGATTGCGCCCCGCTCTTGCAGGCAAGCCGCGTGGCGTCGCGCGCAAATCGCGCTGACTGCAGTCCAGCGGCCTGTCGCCGCTGCTGCCCCTTGCCTGCCCCACAGGCTGCATGCGCCGCAAACTATCCAGCCAGAACCGCAGGACCAATAAGCAAGACCAAAAGCAATCCTGTGCGCGCGCTTTTTTTGTGCTAGCATTTTAGTCGGAGACCAGAGTGACCCCTTCACGCCGGACCAAGCAATAGCAGGATCCCTCTCATGCCGTCACGACGCCAGATGCTTCTGGGTCTGCTGGGCCATGCTGGTTACGCAGGTCTTGTCACAACACCTGTGCGCCTTTGGGCCGGCAACAGTGGCTACAGGCTGGATCTGGATGCGACCACCGTTCAGTTTAAATTTCAACTCAATGGCATATGGCAAAGCGGCACCATGCCCATCACCAGCTCAGCGATTGAATTAAACCCAAACCAATTGGCCGCCACCAGAGTTTCTGTGGTGCTGGATGCAACTGCGGCCAAAACCGGGTTCATCATTGCCACCCAGGCCATGACCGGCCCCGAGGTTCTGGATATCGCACGCTATCCGACCATCCACTTTACATCCCGCAAGATCCACCTGGGTGCGAAGGGGCGCCTGTCAGACGGGGCTGAAATCACTGGCGATCTTACACTGCGAGGTATCACAAAGCCGATCACGCTGCAGGCAGCACTGTACCGGCGCGCGGGCAGCGCGATGGATGATCTTAGCCAGTTGGAGTTCCGTCTGACCGGCAGCCTCAGCCGGGCCGCCTATGGGGCCTCGGGTTTTGCCGCGCTGGTCGGGGACAGGGTGCAGCTGGCCATCGATGCCCGTATTATTCGCGATCAGTAAAACGCCACTGCCACCGCGAATGCGACATTTGCGTCGGAAAACCACTTGCCTTCTGTGCCAGTCGCGGCGTTGATGGCCAGATCATGCGTATGATCATTTCCTTTGCCGCCCTTTTCCTGTCAGTCGTGCTGTTGCAATTCGCCACCGGCGGCGTTGGCCCGCTGGATGCGCTATCCGGCTTTGCCCTTGGTTTTGACAAAGAGCAGATTGGCCTGTTGGGGTCGGCGCATTTCCTGGGGTTTTTCATTGGCTGCTGGTGGGCACCACGGCTGCTGGGCACCATTGGCCATTCGCGCACCTTTGCCGTCTGTACCGCGCTGGGGGCTATGGGGCTGCTGGCGCATACGCTGACAAATGATCCCTACGCCTGGGCCGCAATGCGCATTGCCTCCGGGCTCTGTGTCGCGGGCAGCTACACGGTGATCGAAGCCTGGCTGAACGCCAAGGTCACCAATGAAACCCGCGGCCGTGCCATGGGCACCTATCGGCTGGTCGATATGGGCGGCTCACTTGGGGCGCAGCTGCTCATCGCGGTACTGCCGCCGGCCTATTACCTGTCTTACAACCTGCTGGCGCTGCTATGCTGTGCGGCGCTTCTACCGCTGACCCTGACCCGTGCCAGCCAGCCGACGACACCGGGCGCGCCACGCCTGCGGCCCAAGCTGGCCTGGCAATGCTCCCCTTTAGCTGTGGCTGGGGTGACGGTGGCGGCGCTCAGCTCTGCCTCCTTTCGGATGGTGGGGCCGATTTATGGTCAGGAGGTCGGGCTGGAGATCGACCAGATCGCCTTTTTCCTTGCCTCTTTTGTGCTGGGCGGTGCCCTGGCGCAGTATCCGATGGGCTGGCTGGCGGACAAATATGACCGGCGCTGGGTGCTGATCTGGCTCTCGGGGGCGGCGGTGGCCAGCTGCCTGATCACCATGGCCGCCAGCCAGACTGGCACGCTCGGGGTGATGCTGGCTGCCGGGTTCTTTGGCTTGACCACCTTTCCGATTTTTTCGCTCTCTTCGGCACATGCCAATGATTTTGCCACCTCCGAACAGCGCGTCGAGCTGGCCGCAGCCTTGATGTTCTTTTTTGCCCTTGGGGCGATTGCCGCGCCGCTGGTGGCCTCAAGCCTGATCAGCCAGTTTGGCCCTTCGGCGCTGTTTGCCTTTGTCGCCCTGGGCCATGCGCTGCTCATCGCCTTTGGCCTGACCCGGATGCATGCCCGCGCCGCCCCAGACCCGCAAGAACGCACCCGCTATGTCTATGCACCGCGGACCTCTTTCACTATCGGACGCCTGATGAAACGCGCACGGGAGCGCAAATAACCTGCCCCTGCCCCCTATCGTGACAGATCCCTAGCGCCGCTATGGCAGCAAAATTTCCCGCCAATGGCTCAGCCGGGGTTTTCGCGCCGCGCTGCATGGGGTAGACGCAGCTTTGACTTTACACATGGGTAGATGGCATGGCACGCGTTCTGATTACTTCGGCAATTCCCTATATCAATGGGATCAAGCACCTGGGCAATCTGGTTGGCAGTCAGCTTCCGGCTGATCTTTATGCCCGCTACCAGCGCAGCATTGGCAATGAGGTGCTGTTTCTCTGCGCCACGGATGAACATGGCACCCCGGCAGAGCTGGCCGCCGCCAAGGCCGACAAACCGGTTGCGGAATTCTGCGCCGAAATGCACCAGGTCCAGGCTGATATTGCCAAGGGGTTCGGCCTTAGCTTTGACCACTTCGGTCGCTCTTCCAGCCCGCAAAACCATGCCTTGACCCAGCATTTTGCCGGCAAGCTGGCCGAGGCAGGCCTGATCCGCGAAGTTGACGACAGCCAGATCTATTCTCATGCGGATGGCCGATTTCTGCCCGACCGCTACGTTGAAGGCACCTGCCCGAACTGCGGCTTTGAAAAGGCGCGTGGCGATCAGTGCGAAGAATGCACCAAACAGCTGGATCCCACCGATCTGATCAATCCGCGCTCGGCCATTTCAGGATCGACCGATCTGGAGGTCCGCGCGACCAAACATCTGTTCCTGTGCCAATCCCAGATGAAAGACCAGCTGGACGCCTGGATCGACAGCAAAGCCGACTGGCCGATACTGACCACCTCTATCGCCAAGAAATGGCTGCATGATGGCGACGGCCTGCAGGATCGGGGCATCACCCGCGATCTGGACTGGGGCATTCCGGTGAAAAAGGGCACGGAAGACTGGCCCGGCATGGAGGGCAAGGTCTTTTATGTCTGGTTCGACGCCCCCATCGAATATATCGCCGCCGCTGGCGAATGGGCCGAGGCCAATGGCAAAACCGACGCTGACTGGCAGCGCTGGTGGCGCACTGACATGGGTGCCGATGACGTGAAATATGTCCAGTTCATGGGCAAAGACAACGTGCCCTTCCACACTCTGTCCTTCCCGGCGACCATCCTGGGCTCTGGCGAGCCTTGGAAACTGGTCGATCACCTGAAAAGCTTCAACTATCTGAATTATGATGGCGGCCAGTTCTCTACCAGCCAGGGGCGCGGCATCTTCATGGATCAGGCGCTTGAGCTGCTGCCAGCCGACTACTGGCGCTGGTGGCTGCTCAGCCACGCCCCCGAGAGCTCTGATGCTGAATTTACCTGGGAAAACTTCCAGCAGTCCACCAATAAAGATCTGGCCGATGTTCTGGGCAACTTTGTCAGCCGCATCACCAAATTCTGCCGGTCCAAGTTTGGCGAAGCCGTCCCCGAGGGCGGCAGCTATGGCGCAGCAGAGCAGGCACTGATGGAGGATCTGACCAAACGGGTCCGGGCCTACGAGCAGCACATGGAAAACATGGAAGTCCGCAAATCCGCGCAAGAACTGCGTGCCATCTGGGTGGCCGGGAATGAGTATCTGCAAAGCACGGCCCCCTGGTCCACCTTCAAGACCGATCCCGACCAAGCTGCAGCCCAGGTACGCCTTGGGCTCAATCTGATCCGTCTTTATGCCGTGTTGAGCGCCCCTTTCATTCCCACCGCCAGCGCCACCCTGATGCAGGCCCTGAACTGCACCGACGACAGCTGGCCCAGTGACATCGAAACCGCCCTGGCGGCCCTGCCCGCAGGCCATGGCTTTACGGTGCCGGAAAACCTTTTTGCCAAGATCACCGACGAAGAGCGCGAAGACTGGCAGGCCAGGTTCGCCGGCAACCGCGACTGATCCGCTTCCGCGCCACAAATCCCAATCCGGCGGGCCCTCAGGCCCGCCACACCCTGCAAAGCCCGCCTGCCTTCAGGCGGGCTTTTCCTTTTTTCAGCCCCTGCCCCACCGGTGCCCGCCACAGCCGCAAGGCATCCCGCGCCCAGCCCCCTGCAGATATCGCAAGCTGTTCCGCATAGATATATTATTGAGATACTTTTTCCGACAAAAATACTCGGAAAGGGTTTCCTGATTAAAATAATAAGATATAAAAGGCTCAGCCAACCTGACTCGACAGGCCAGCCCACCGCAGCTTCACAACTTAGAAATCGCCGCTATGTCGCCCAAGCCTCTCCAGTCTCGCACGGCCCGAACCCGCCTTACCCCCAAGGCCAGGCCTGATACATATCAGACCACGCCGGGCGCCGACCGCGACCCACTCTCCAGCCCCGAGCTGGCCGAGTTGTCCTTGACCGGGATCGCCCCGGCGGGCGCAAATCTGGAATGGCTCTTGGACAAGGCGGACTTCAACAATGGGCAATCCTTATGAACCAGATGACATCTGATCCGGTGGCAACCACCACCGCCACCCCCGAAGTTTTCCCGACCTATCACGCAGAGGACCTGACGCGCGGCGGCATTCAGGCACGCATTCTGCTCAATGGTCAGATCTACAGCCTGCGCATCACCCGGGCCGGAAAGCTGATCCTGACAAAATGACCCAGCCGCAGACCTCCCTTCGCGGCGGCGCTGCTGTCGGCCTGCTGGCCGATCTCCCCCCGCTAGAGGCGGGGACGGTGCGGTATTTTCGCTATTGGTTCAGCGGCCCATCGGCCCGCGCCGATCTGCAGCAGGCGCTTTGCGACAGCCTTGGCCCCGACAGCGCCCAAAGCGCCTATGACAGCTTTGGCAGGCTTTGTGATTTTTGCGTCACCCATGGCCGCCGTCCGCTGATCCGTCATGGCATGACCTGCTCCTGCCTGGGCGCTGACGAGAATTGTTTTGCCAACCTTGTCGCGGCGGCAACCCAGGGCGAGGCAGCTGATGCCGACCTCCTGGCCGCGCTGCTTGTCCCACCGCAAAAGGCGCAGGCGCTTAGCGCCCTGGCGGCGCAGACAGGCCTGTTATTGCTACATCTCGTCGGCAAGGCCCCGCTACGGCGTCTCTATCGTCCGGGGTCTGCGACCCTGCATTGACCTCCTTTCAACCGACCCACCCCGCAAAACCATCAAGGACTTTATATATGAAATCTCTGTTTCTGACGGGTACCGCTCTGGCAGGTCTTGCCTTTGGCAGCACCTCGGCCCTGGCCGCCGATGCAAGCGGTGTTTTGACCAACTACGCCAATATCGCCCAGGCGAAATACCAAGACAGCCTGTCCACGGCGCAGACCCTGCAGGCCGCCGTCGAGGCCCTGATTGCCGCCCCTTCAGCCGAGGCCCTGACCGCCGCGCGCCAGGCCTGGCTGGCCGCACGCGTGCCCTATCAGCAATCCGAAGTCTTTCGCTTTGGCAATGCCATCGTCGATGAGTGGGAAGGAAAGGTAAACGCCTGGCCGCTGGATGAAGGTCTGATTGACTATACAGATGCCTCTTACGGCGGGGCCACCGACGAAAATGCCCTGGCTGCGCTGAATGTGGTGGCCAACCCGGAGTTTGAACTGTCTGGGAAAACCATCGACACCAGCCAGATCACCCCTGCCCTGCTGGCCGAGACGCTGCACGAAGCAGATGGCGTCGAGGCCAATGTGGCCACTGGCTATCACGCCATCGAATTCCTGCTTTGGGGGCAGGATCTGAACGGCACCAAGCACGGTGCAGGCCAGCGCAGCTGGACCGACTATGCGGCAGGCGACACCTGCACCAATGGCAATTGTGATCGACGTGGTGCCTACCTGAAAGCCGCAACAGATCTGCTGGTCGCTGATCTGGACTGGATGGCGGCGCAGTGGTCCGAAACCGGCGCGGCCCGCAGCACCCTGCTTGCGAATGAAAGTGCCGGCATTTCGTCCATGCTGACTGGCATGGGGTCATTGTCTTATGGCGAACAGGCCGGCGAACGCATGCGGTTGGGCCTGATGCTCAATGATCCGGAAGAAGAGCACGACTGCTTTTCCGACAACACCCACAACAGCCACTATTACGATGGGCTTGGGGTGCAGAACGTCTATCTGGGTGAATATGTGCGGGTGAATGGCGCGCTAGTCTCTGGCCCGTCACTGTCGGATCTGGTCGCCGCAGCCGACCCAGATCTGGACAGCGAAATGCGCCGCAAGCTCTCCACCACCATGCAGGCTCTGGGCCGCATCAAGACCACCGCCGAGGCAGGTTTTTCCTATGATCAGATGCTGGAACAGGGCAATGCCGCTGGCGAAGCCCTTGTCATGGGTGGCGTCAATGGCCTGGTCGATCAGACACGATCAATTGAACGCGTGGTAAAGGTTCTCAACCTGGATGGCCTGGCCTTCGAAGGCTCTGACAGCTTGGATAACCCCAATGCGGTTTTCCAGTAATCCTCTGTAATATTACACAAACATAAAAGGGGGCAGCCAGCTCTTCTGCCCGCCCGCCCCCTTTTCAAGCAAAGAAATCTCCTGAAATGACACGAAATACATCTGCCGCGCTGGCCTTCGGCGCACCCCTGCTGCTGTGCGCCAATGTGGCCCTGGCGGACCAAGGCTTCTCTTGGGAAGGCGAAATCGAAATCGGCAACGAACAGGTTGTCTCTTCTGATGTTGCAGGGAATGAAATCCGCAACACCTATGCCATCATCACCGCCACCGGCACCTATACATTTGGGTCTGGCGTTTCGATCTTTTCCACCCTCACCGCCGAGAGCGTGACAGACCCGACCGCAGATCGCAGCTTTGACGATATGGGCCTCTATGTTGAAAAGCTCGGCCTTAGCTTTGGCCTGGGTCAGGCCACCACGGTGACGCTTGGTAAACTGCACCCGGTCTTTGGCACCGCCTGGGACGATGCGGCTGGCTTCTTTGGTGGCACCCTGGCCGAAGACTATGAACTGGCAGAGCAGATCGGCGTATTGGCCGATGTGGAACTGAACGGTGCAGGCACCCTGTCCTTTGGTGTCTTTTTCGCCGATGACACGGGGCTAAGCCGATCCTGGGGCACAGATCGGGGCCGCAACAGATCCGACACCGGCGGTGCGGGCAATACCGGAACCCTGGACAATTTTGCCATTCAATGGGCGCATGAGGTCGACGGAACCCGGTTCCACATCGGCGCGCGCCACCTAAGCGCCAGCGCGGGTGACGTGGATGATGAACAGGGCCTGGTGGCCGGTCTTGGCCACAGCTTCCAGGGCGGTTTTGATCTCTATGCCGAATTTGCCAGCTTCGACAACTTTGGCGGCGGTGCGGATGATGCAGGTTTTGCAACCTTGAACGCGGCCTATGCCATTGGCGATCTGACCCTTTCGGGCACACTGTCGCAACGGGATCTTGACGCAGGCGGCAAGACGGATCTGCACTCACTCGCGGCTGAGTACGAATTCCAGAACGGCATGACCCTCGGCGGCGCGCTGGCCTATCAGGACGACAGCGGCATCAAGGACACCATCCTTGGCCTCAATCTGGTGGTTCCATTGGGCAGCTAACCCCAACAAACCAGGCCTGACTGGCTGGCTATCCTGTCCTCAGGGCCAGCCAGTCAGTTTATGGCGTATTGGGCCAGAAGCCGCGCGTAAAACAAGCCAAAACCGCAAGAAAAGAGCACGTTTTTACAAGGCGATATCGACGAAAACCCGTGCCTTACTAAAACCATAAGAATTTCACCCTTGAAAACCTATTCTTTTTGTCAGATATTCAAGCCACCCCCCCACGAGACATATCCTTGGGACCTCCGCATGATTATCTGCCACTGCACCTCTATCTCTGATCATGATATCCACGCCGCCATCGACTGGATGCGCAGCGCCGACCCAGAGACCATCATCACCCCTGGAAAAATTTACCATGCCCTTGGGAAAACCGCTGATTGTGGCGGGTGCATGCCACTCTTCCTCGACACCATGCGTAGCAATGATAAGGTGACCGTACCGGCGCAATTACAGAACCTGCGCCGCCGCACAAATCAGGAGATCACCTATGAAGGGCGACCCCAAAGTCATCGACTACCTCAACAAAGCGCTGCGACATGAGCTGACAGCCGTCAGCCAGTACTGGCTCCACTATCGCCTGCAGGACGATTGGGGCCTTGGCAGCATGGCCAAGAAAAGCCGCGAGGAAAGCATCGAAGAGATGCAGCATGCGGATGATCTGATCGAACGTATTTTGTTCCTCGGCGGTCATCCAAACCTGCAAAAGCTGGATCCGCTGCGCATTGGCCAGACGCCCAAGGAAACGCTGGAATGTGACCTGGCGGCGGAAGAAAGTGCCCGCGCACTCTACAAAGAGGCCCGCGAAATCTGCAACCAGGCGGGTGATTACGTCACCATGAAACTGTTTGAAACATTGATGGCAGACGAAGAAGGCCATATCGACTTCCTCGAAACCCAGCTAGACCTGCACGACCGGATTGGCGCCGAAAACTATGCACAGCTCAACGCCACCAAAATGGAAGCGGTCGAAGAGTAATCTTTTGGTGGCTACCGCTCTGGTGGTTGCCACCTCCCTTGCCGGTCTTGCCCCTGCATGCGCTGGGGAACCCACCTTTGAACTCTCCTCGATCCCCCTGTCGGATCCGCATCTGAACAGCCTGCCCCGCAGCGCGGTAGAACAGGCGCGTATCGCAGCCGTCACCGCGCCGACACAGAATTTCACCGCTCCCGAAGCCTTTGAAGCCCGTCCCGTCGGCAGCGCTACCGTGCCCGCGCGCGGCGACACCACCGCCTTTTCGCAGCATGGTGCCAATCTCTCTTTTGAACAGGAACTGGCCTTCAAGCTGGGCAATGGATTGTTCAAGAAAATCTGGGTGTTTTCCCCGGCCTCGACGCTTGCGTCAGATGGGTTGGGGCCACTGTATAACGCGCGATCCTGTCAGCGCTGCCATATCAAGGACGGGCGCGGCCAGGTGCCGACAGACCCGGATTACCGCGCCGCCTCGATGTTTTTGCGCGTCTCAATTCCTGCGCCACCACCTGCGCAGATGCGCGCCGTGCGCGACTATATTGGCACTGCGCCAGACCCGAACTATGGCGGCCAGCTGCAGGATTTTTCCCGCCCCGGAGTACCCTCGGAATACCGCCTGCAGGTCAGCTACACCCCGCAAACCCTGGCCCTGAGCGGCGGCGAAAGCGTCACCCTGCGCCGTCCAACCTACACCGCCGCTGCGCTGGGGTATGGGCCGCTCCACCCCGATGCGATGCTATCGCCCCGGCTGGCGCCGCCGATGATCGGCCTTGGCTTGATCGAGGCAATTTCAACCGCTGATATCCTGGCCAATGTGGATGAACTCGACGCCGATGGCGACGGTATATCCGGGCGGGCCAACCTGGCATGGTCGGCTGAATACGACCAGATCATGCTGGGGCGATTTGGCCACAAGGCCGGGATGCCCACGCTGCATCAGCAGTCGGCAGCGGCCTTTTCCGGCGATATCGGCATTTCGACGCCGCTGTTTGACGCAGCTGCGGGCGATTGCACTGCCGCCCAGACAGGCTGCCTTGCGGCGCCGCATGGCGACGGTGATATACGCGGCACCGAAATCGACCAGGCCAATATGGATCTCGTGACCTTTTACGCCCGCAACCTTGCCGTGCCTGCCCGGCGCGATCTGGACGACCCGCAGGTGTTGCGCGGCAAGGCCCTGTTCTATGGCAGCGGCTGCACCGGTTGCCATCAGCCCAAATTTGTCACACAGCGGCTGACAGACCGGCCGGAAAACAGCTTTCAGCTGATCTGGCCCTATAGCGACTTCCTGCTGCATGACATGGGCCCGGATCTGGCCGACAATCGCCCCGAGGGCCGCGCGACGGGCCGGGAATGGCGCACGCCGCCGCTCTGGGGGATTGGCCTGACGCGACAGGTCAACGCCGATGCCACCTACCTGCATGACGGGCGCGCCCGCAGCTTGCTGGAAGCCGTGCTCTGGCATGGCGGCGAGGCAGAGCCCGCGCGCAACCGTGTCATCGCCCTTGCCCCAGCGGATCGCGCTGCCCTTCTTCGTTTCTTGGAAAGTCTTTGATGTGAAACACCTCCTTTTTGCCGTCGCCGCCATTGCCTGCCTTGCGCCGCCTGCGCTGCGGGCGGATGTTGTGGATGAGGTTCTCGACGATCAGATCCTGCCTGGGATGCAGGCCCTGGTCGATAGCAGCGCGTATCTGGCCCAGACCGCGCAGACCCATTGCACCCCCGAGGGGGGCAAACTGCGGGACGCCTATGATCAAGCCTTTGATGACTGGATCCAGGTCAGTCACCTGCGCTTTGGCCCCAGCGAGACCAAAAACCGCGCCTTTGCCCTGGCCTTTTGGCCCGACAGCCGCGGCAAGATCCCCAAAACCCTGGCAAAACACCTGCAAGCAGCGGATCCCGCCCTGCTGGAGCCGAACACCTTTGCGCAGTCTTCAATCGCCGGGCGCGGGTTTTATGCGCTGGAGTTCCTCTATTTTGATCCCAAAGCAGCCAGCGCCCCCGCGGCCGCTTATCGCTGCACGCTGGCCGCCGTCATGGCCCAGGACATCGCCACAACCGCCAGAGCGATCCAGCAGGACTGGCAGAACAGTTATGCCGCGCAGATGCGCAATGCCACCGGGCGCTATCAGGACGAAGCAGAGGTCAAGCAAGAGCTGTTCAAATCGCTGAACACAGGGCTGCAAATGCTGGCGGACATGCGGCTGGGACGGCCGCTCGGACGGTTTGATGCCCCGCGCCCAAAACGGGCCGAGGCCTGGCGCTCTGGTCGCAGCCAGCACCATATCGTGCTGGCCCTGCAAGCACTCCACCCGCTGGCCACTGCCCTGGCAGATGGCGATGCCGCCCTGATCGCCCGCCTTGACGCCGCCTTTGAAAGGCCGACCCTACGCGCGCTGCGACTTGAGGACCCCATCCTTGCAGGTGTTGCGGACCCCGCAAAACGCATCCACATCGAGGCCCTGCAGCAAGAGATCAATGACCTGCGCACCCTGATCGCCAGTGATCTCGGCCCGGCGCTTGGGGTCTTGGCGGGCTTCAACTCATTGGATGGCGACTAGGTTCCGGCCCCACTCATCCTGTGTCAGACAAGGAGCAGCAGATGACGACACGACGTGGCTTTCTCGCCGGGCTGTTGGCGACAGGCCTTGCCCCTAGCCCCAGTTGGGCTGATCTTGGCGGCCCTGCCTTTCTGGCCGCCGCCAAAACCCCGCAGGGCGGCTATCTGCTCGCGGGGCTCTCTGATCAGGGGGCGATCCGTTTTACCTGCCCCCTGCCCGGCCGGGGCCATGCCGCAGCCGCCCACCCGCAACGCCCCGAAGCCGTGGCCTTTGCCCGCCGTCCCGGACGATTTGCCGATGTGATCGACTGCCGGACCGGCGCGCGCCTTGCCCGGCTAGAGCCCCCAAAGGGACACCATTTCTATGGGCATGGCGTCTTTAGCCCCGATGGCAGCCGATTATACACGACCGAAAATGACTTTGAAAATGGCCGCGGCGTCATCGGCGTCTGGAAGGTCGCGCGGGGCTATCAGCGCAGCGCCAGCTTTAGCTCTGGAGGGATCGGCCCCCACGACATGCTGCTGCGCCACCACGAGGCGGGCCAGCAGATCGTTGTGGCCAATGGCGGCATTGAAACCCACCCAGACAGTGGCCGCGCCAAGCTGAACCTGCCGCAGATGCGGCCCAATCTCAGCCTGCTGTCGCTGGACGGCGATGTGCAGGATGTGATGGAGCTGGCCCCGGACCTGCGCCTGAACTCGATCCGTCACCTTGCGCTCTCGGCTGATGGGGGGGTGGGGTTTGCAATGCAGTGGCAGGGGGATCTGGGCGCCGACCTACCGATTGTTGGCCTTTACCACCCGGATACGCCCCCCCGGCTGATGGGGGAAGATGATCCCCGTTTGCGGCATCTGCAGGGATATGGTGGTTCAGTCGCCTTTACACCGGATGGGCGCAAGATCGCGGTCAGCTCTCCGCGTGGCGGGCTGGTACAGGTGATGCAGATTGAAAGCGCCGAAATCATTCAGGAAATCCCGCTTGCGGATGTCTGTGGCCTGGCGACAACCGCAAGCGGGTTGATGGCCAGCACCGGGCTTGGCCAGGTTCTGACGCTGGATGGCCCCACAGTCACCCACCAGCAGAGCCATGATCTAGCCTGGGACAACCACCTTATTCGGCTAGGATAATCTGGCAGGTTTATTCCCGGGCTGATGTTGGGACAAAGCTACAATCCATGGCGAGGCGCGGTCTTTGATCGCGCCTTTTTCTTTTCCCGCCCCCAGATGCGAAAGCAAAACGAAAACAAATGATGACTCTCGAAATAAGATAGGCTAAATCCCACATCAAAAGGAAAGCCAATGGATGCAGCGACTCGTCACTCTCACATTCTGGATCTGCTGAACGCCCAGGAACGGGTCGAGGTGGAGGATCTGTCGCGCCGTTTTGCGGTCTCGTTGCAAACCATCCGCACGGATCTGCGCGATCTTTCCGCGCGGGGCGCGTTGTCGCGTGTCCATGGCGGCGCAGTGCGCATCAGCTCTGCTGCCAACCGCGCCTATGCCGATCGGCGCAAACAAAACGCCAGCGCCAAGCAGGCCATGGCCGCCGTTCTGGCAGATCTGATCCCCGATCGCTGCTCTGTCGCGCTGAATATCGGCACCTCAACCGAACAAGCTGCACGGGCGCTCAGCAGTCACCGGGGGCTGACTGTTCTTTCCAATAATATAAATATTATCAATCTTATGATTGGCGGAGAGTCCAAGGAGCTGGTTCTGGTCGGTGGCACTGTGCGGCAAAGCGATGGCGCAATCATTGGCGAGGATGCAGTCAAGTTCATCTCGCGATACAAAGTGGATTATGCCATCATCGGCGCCTCGGCGCTGGATGCGGATGGCGCCGTCCTGGACCATGACGCCAACGAGGTTTCTGTCGCCCGCGCCCTGTTGAAGAATGCGCGCAACAAGATCCTTCTCTGTGATGGCAGCAAATTCGCTCTCTCTGCACCGGTGCGAATCTGCGACCTGACAGACCTGGATATCGTGATCACCGACCAATTGCCCCCTGCCCAATTTTGCGATGTCGCCCGCGCCGCTGGCACCCGCATCCTGACCACTGCCACAAACGAAAGCCCCGAAAATGTCTGACACCAAGATCACCGATCTCTTTATCATTGGCGGCGGTATCAATGGCTGCGGCATCGCCCGTGACGCCGCCGGGCGCGGCCTTTCCGTCACGCTGGCCGAGATGAACGACCTGGCTTCGGCCACGTCTTCGGCCTCGACCAAGCTGTTTCATGGCGGGCTGCGCTATCTTGAATACTTCGAATTCAGACTGGTGCGCGAGGCCCTGATCGAACGCGAGGTACTGTTGAAAGCGATGCCGCATATTTCCTGGCCAATGCGCTTTGTGCTGCCCTTCCACAAGGATATGCGGTTCGACAATGACACGCCGACGTCTAAACTGCTGACCACCTTCATGCCCTGGATGAAGGGGCGGCGCCCTGCCTGGCTGATCCGTCTGGGGCTGTTTTTGTACGATTCCCTTGGCAAGCGTGGCATCCTGCCCGGCACCAGCACGGTGGATCTGACCACCGATGTGGCGGGCCGCCCGCTGAAGTCGAAATTCAAAAAGGCCTTTGAATATTCCGATTGCTGGGTCGAAGACGCCCGGCTGGTGGTGCTGAACGCCCGCGACGCGCAGGCCCGTGGCGCCAATATCATGACCCGCACCGAAGTCTTGCACGCAGAGCGCCGCGCCGATCACTGGGTCATCGCTGTCAAGGATCACGCCAGCGGCGAAACGGCAGAGCATCACGCCAAGATGCTGGTCAATGCAGGCGGGCCATGGGTGGCGGATCTGCTGCGCCAGACACTGGGGCAAAACAGCCGCGAAACCGTGCGTCTGGTGCGCGGCAGCCATATCGTGGTGCCAAAACTGTTTGACCACGGTCGCTGCTATTTCTTTCAGGGGACCGATGGCCGGATTATCTTTGCCATCCCCTATGAAGAAGACTTCACCCTGATCGGCACCACCGATGCAGATCACCCTGATCCCGGAACCGCGCCGGAATGCACGCCAGAAGAACAGGACTATCTGGTGAATTTTGCGTCGCAGTATTTTGCAAAGCCGCTCAGCCGCGATGATGTGATCTGGACCTATTCCGGGGTGCGCCCACTCTATGATGATGGCGCCAGTTCGGCCACCGCAGCGACGCGCGAATATGTGCTGACGCTGGATCAAACCCAGGCGCCGCTGCTGAATGTCTTTGGCGGCAAGATCACCACCTATCGCAAGCTGGCGGAATCCGCCCTGGCCAAGATTGGCGAGGCCCTGCCAGGCCTTTCAGGCAACTGGACCGCTGGCGTGCCGATGCCAGGAGGCGACTTTCCGGTGGAAGATGTCGCCAAGCTGACGGCCAAACTGGCCAGCGACTATCCGTTCCTCAGCGCCTATGCCACGCGCCGTCTGATCCGTGCCTACGGGCTGGAAGCCTGGGAGGTTCTGGGAGATGCAAAAGCACCAGAAGATCTGGGGCAGGATTTTGACGCAACCATCACTGCACGCGAGCTGGACTGGGTAATCAGGAACGAATGGGTGCGCACAGGCGAAGACTTCCTGCTGCGCCGCACCAAGCTGAACCTGCGGCTTGATGCAGCCCAGCGTGCGGCTGTGGATGCGTATATTCGAAACAATCCCGCCCTTCTGTCAGCTGCAGAAAACCGGGCTGCGTCGGTGGCTCAGACGTGACCCAGATATAATCTGGGCCTGATCCGTTTTTTTGGGGATGCACAAGTCCGCCTGCGCGGCGGGCAAGGCACTGCCCGCCTTTTCGACCGCGCAGCGCCTTTCTCTTAAAATTCCACGCCTTTTTGCGCCTTAATACCGGCACGAAAGGGGTGCTTGACCTGCCCCATCTCGGTGACAAGATCGGCGATCTCGATCAGCTCTTCTTTGGCGTTGCGGCCGGTCAGCACCACATGGGTCATCGGCGGCTTTTCCTCCACCAGGAATTCCAGCACTTCGTCCAGATCCAGGTAATCATAGCGCAGCGCGATGTTGATCTCGTCCAAGAGCACCATGGTGTTGCGCTCATCCCGAATCATCTCTTTGGCTTTTTCCCAGCCATTTTGCGCCGCAGCGATATCGCGCGCCTTATCCTGTGTTTCCCAGGTAAAGCCTTCGCCCATCGCATAAAACTGGCACAGATCGCTGAAGTTTTCCTCAATCAGGCTACGCTCGCCGGTCTGCCAGGCGCCTTTGATGAACTGCACCACAGCCGAGGGCATGCCATGGGCGATACACCGCATGATCATCCCGAATCCCGAGCTGGACTTGCCCTTGCCCGGGCCAGTGTGGACGATGATCAGCCCCTTTTCGCCATCCTTGTTTTTCATCATGCGATCGCGGGCGGCCTTTTTCTTGGCCATCTTTGAGGCATGCCGTGCCGCTTCCTCTTCTGAAACGCCGGTTTCGGACTTCTCGCTCACTGGGGTCACTCCTGCTGTTTGTGCAAGTCTTGACAAGGAAGCCCCCAATAGCGCAAGGGGTTTTCGTTGGTTCCTGCAAATTGCAGGCGAAGAGGGAATGTGACAGGCAGGTGCCCCCCCTTGGCATCAGTCTCAAGCACAGCCGCCCCCGCGACCGTGACCGGAGAGGTCTCTGATGCCACTGGTGCCCAGCGCCGGGAAGGCAAGAGAGCCGCAGACAGGCCCCAGGCCTGTTGAAATCCGCAAGCCGGGAGACCTGCCAACGCATGAGACAACGGGCGAACGGGGTGTGTCGCAACTGGTTGTGGGAGCGCACCTCTGCCCTCCCCCTGCTGGCATTGCCCCTTGGCCCCACAATGGATGTGCGCGCTGATGGCAGACGATATGGCGGACCCCACCGCCCCAAATACCGCAGAGGTCACCCTGACGATCTGCACCACCTGCAAACGCGAAGGTGTTGACCCCGAGTCCACACGCCCCGGCACCCTGCTGCTGTCGGCCCTCTCCGAGGCGACATTGCCAGACGGGGTCACGGTGCGGGGTGTTGAATGCCTGTCCGCCTGCAAACGTGGCTGCGCCATGGTGCTGACCGGTGGCGATACCCGCTGGAGCTACATCTACGGCGACCTAGATCCCGAAGCCCATGTCGACGACATTCTGGCCGGGGCTGCCGCCTATGCTGCCACGACCGATGGGCTGGTGCCCTGGCGCGAACGCCCACAGGTATTTCGCAAGCAATCCATCGCCCGCATTCCCCCGATCACATTCCCCTGCAAGGACGAAACCCCATGAGCGATCTCAACAAAATTCCTGTCACCGTCATCACTGGTTTCCTCGGTGCGGGCAAGACCACGCTGATCCGCCACCTGATGCAAAACCCCCAGGGCAAGCGCCTGGCGGTTCTGGTCAATGAATTTGGCACCGCAGGCGTCGATGGCGATATCCTGAAATCCTGCGCCGATGAAAACTGCCCTGAAAACAACATTGTGGAGCTGGCAAACGGCTGTATCTGCTGCACCGTAGCGGATGATTTCATCCCCACCATCGAGGCCCTGATGGCCCTGCCAGAGGCCCCCGAACATATCCTGATCGAGACCTCAGGCCTGGCCCTGCCCAAGCCGCTGCTCAAGGCCTTTGACTGGCCGGCCATCCGATCGCGCATCACCGTTGATGGCGTCATTGCCCTAGCCGACGCCGAAGCCGTGGCCGCAGGGCAGTTTGCCCCCGATCTCGCCGCCGTCGAGGCCCAGCGCGCTGCCGACGATAGCCTGGATCACGAAACGCCGCTGTCGGAAGTGTTTGAGGATCAGATCGCTTGCGCCGATATCGTGCTCTTGTCCAAGGCCGATCTGGCGGGCGAGGCCGGACTGGAACAGGCCCGCAAGGTGATCGAGGCCGAAGCCCCGCGCCAGCTGCCGATCCTCCCCATGAGCGAGGGCGTGATTGATCCGCGCATCATTCTGGGGCTGAATGCAGCCGCCGAAGACGATCTGGAGGCACGCCCCAGCCATCACGATGGCCACCACGACCACGAACATGACGATTTTGAAAGCATAGTTGTCGAAATGGGCGAAGTTTCTGACCCGGAAGCGCTGCAAAATGCCATTGTGAATCTGGCTCGGACTCGCAATATCCTGCGGGTCAAAGGCTATGTTGCAGTAAAGGGCAAGCCAATGCGCATGTTGGTACAGGCCGTTGGCGAACGTCTGCGGGCACAATATGATCAGCCCTGGGGCGATGCACCGCGTCGCACCCAGTTGGTGGTCATTGCCGAACATGACAATATCGACGGGGCCGCCATCCGGGCAGACCTGGGCGCCTAGGCCACTGGCAAAGACAAAGCAAACGCGGGTGCCGCATTCCGGCTGCAAGGCCAGGCGGCACCCTAAACACTCTGCAAGAGGCCTCACCAATGCACGTCGTTTTTCGTGAAAGCCACGGGTTGGATCAAACCGACACGCCACAGGATCTGGGGCAATCGCCCGCAGATTTGGTGGTGCTGTCCTTTTCCGACAGCGACCTTGGGGCCTTTGCGGCAGGCTGGCATCGCGCCGATGGCAAACTACCCAGCCTGCGGCTGGCCAATCTGGTGGCGCTGAAACACCCGCTGTCAGTCGACACCTATGCCGAACAGACACTCGCCGGGGCCAAGGGGGTGCTGGTGCGGCTGATTGGCGGCGAAAGCTATTGGCCCTATGGGCTGGCCACCCTGCAGGATCTGGCCCGCCGCCGCGGCATCGCCCTGGCAATCCTGCCTGCCGATGGCCGTGAAGATCCTCGGCTGGACGATCTGTCGACCCTACCAGCCTCGACCCTGCGGCGGCTGCAGGCGCTTTGTGATGCGGGCGGTGCGGTAGCGGCGCAGGCGGCGCTGGCGCAGCTCTCGCTGGCGGCGGGACTATATGCCGGGCCAGTTCTGGGGTTGAAATCCACCCCGCAGCACGGCTTCTATGATCCTGATCTGGGGGTGATTTCGCCCCCCGATATGCAGAATAAACCTTTGGTTCTGATCAGTTTCTACCGCTCTTACCTGACTGCCGCCGATACCGCCCCGGTGGATGCCTTGATTGCTGAACTGCGCGCCCGTGGCTACGCTGCCTACGGCGTGTTTGCCGCCAGCTTGAAATCCACCCAGACCGCCGCCTGGCTGCGCGAGACCCTGCCGGTGCTGAAGCCAGCCGCTATTGTCAACGCCACCGCCTTTTCGGCCCAGGGCAGTGATGGCAGCGCCTCGCCGCTGAATGCCACTGGCTGCCCGGTGTTTCAGGTGGCGCTGTCCACCGCCCGCAAAAAGGATTGGGCCGAAGCGGCGCGCGGGCTCTCGCCTGCGGATCTGGCGATGCATGTCGTTCTGCCCGAAGTAGACGGTCGTATCCTGGCAGGGGTTGTCAGTTTCAAATCCCCCGGCAAGCAGGATCCGGACCTTCAGTATTCCCGCTTTGCCCACCGCCCCGTTGCTGATCGCATCGCGGCGGTTGTCGACCGGGTCGAAGGCTGGCTGCGTCTTGCAGCCCAGCCCAATGCGGCCAAGCGCCCGGCGCTGATCCTATCGACCTATCCCGGCAAGGCCCACAATCTGGCCCATGCGGTGGGGCTGGATGCACTGGCCTCCTGTGAGGAAATCCTGGCAGGATTGGCCAAGCAGGGCTATGATACCGCGCCGCAGGGGGATCTTGGCCTGCGGCTGGACAGCGCCGCTCTGCGCTTTTCGCTGCAGGAATATACCGCCGCGCTGGCCAGCCTGCCGCAGGTGCTACAACAGGACCTGGCCGCCGCCTGGGGGGCGCCGCAGCAGGATCCCGACTGCAGGGATGGCGCGTTTCACTTCAAGGCGCTGCAGGCGGGCAAGGCGCTGATCGCCCTGCAACCGGAACGTGGCGAGGTACAGACCCGCGTTGACGACTACCATGATCTGGAACGCACGCCGCGCCATGCCTATGTCGCCTTTTATCTCTGGCTGCGCCAGCACAGCGATGCGCTGGTCCATATCGGTGCCCATGGCACCCTCGAATGGCTGCCCGGCAAATCCGTTGCACTCTCGGCGGCCTGCTGGCCCGAAGCGCTGACCGGCGCGCTGCCCGTAGTCTATCCCTTTATCGTCAACGACCCTGGCGAGGCCGCCCAGGCCAAGCGCCGCATTGGTGCCGTAACCCTGGGCCATGTGCCGCCGCCCCTGGCCCAGACCACCCTGCCCGAGGGTATGGCGCGGCTGGAAAACCTGCTGGATGAATATTCCACCGCCGATGGGCTGGACCCGGCACGGCGCGACCGTCTGCTGGAGGATATCCGCGCTGAGGCCCAGGGCACTGGCGTCGAGGCAGATCTCGGCCTCACCCCTGAAACCTCTGCGGCAGAGGCCATCACCCGGATCGATGCCTTTGTCTGCGACATCAAGGAAAGCCAGTATGGCGAGGGGCTGCACATCTTTGGCACCGGCGATTGCGGCGCGGCGGAACATGCCGGGCTGATCGCTGCGCTGAATGGGCAGTTGGTGCCTCCCGGCCCGTCTGGCTCTCCGTTTCGCGGCCGTTCAGACGTACTGCCCACCGGGCGCAACCTCTTTACCACCGACCCGCGCGCGGTGCCGTCACGGGCGGCGCAGGTGCAGGGGGTCAAACTGGCGGAAGAGTTGCTGCGCCGCCACCTGCAGGACCAGGGCGACTGGCCACAGGGGCTGGTGATTGATCTCTGGGGCTCTGCCACCATGCGCACCGCCGGCGAGGAATTTGCCATGGCGCTGCATCTGGCCGGACTGGCGCCCAAATGGGATAAGGATTCGGAACGGGTCTCCGGCTTTGAAGTCCTGCCCCTCTCCATGTTGGGACGCCCCCGCATTGATGTCACCCTGCGGGTCTCCGGCCTGTTCCGCGATATCTTTCCCGGCCTGGCCCAGATGTTCGAAGCCGCCGCCGGGGCGCTGGCGGGGCGCGACGAAGACCCCTCCGACAATCCTTACCTGGCACAGGGCCCACGGGTGTTTGGCCCCAAACCCGGCCTCTACGGCCTGTCCATGGGGCCACATATCGACAGCTACAGCGACGATGCACGCGCAGCGGCGGGCGAGGCCTGGATCACCGCCTCGTCACATGCCATTGATGCCCAGGGCGATATATCAGAGGCCCGCAGCGCCCTGGAGGCCCGCCTGAAGGGTGCCGACAGCTTTGTTCACCTGCAGGATCTGCCCGAAACGGACCTGTTGATTGCCGAAGACTACGCCGCCCATGAGGCAGGCTTTGCCGCTGCCATGGCCCGCATCGGCGCCCCAGCACCTGCGCTTTACCATCTGGATGCCACCCGGCCGGACCGTCCGCAGGCCCGTTCGCTGGGCGAAGAGATCGCCCGCGTCACCCGAGCCCGCGCCAGCAATCCCGATTGGGCCAGCGCGATGATGCAACACGGTTTTCGTGGTGGGGCAGAGATTGCGGCCACGCTGGATCATATGGCGGCCTTTGCCCATCTGGCCCAGGTGGTGCCGCCGCATCTGTTTGATCTCTACTTCGAGGCCACCCTGGGGCGCGAAGATCTTGTCGCCTTTCTCGAACAGGAAAATCCCAAAGCCCTGGCGGCAATGCGCGACCGCTTTCGCGCCCTAGCAGCGGCTGATCTGTGGACCACCCGGCGCAATTCCATCATGGCCCTGCTGGAGGACACCGCGTGACCAAAGCCCCTGGCCCTGCTGCCGCTTCTGAGCCAAAGGTCTATGGCTGGTGCCCGGGCGCCCTGCATCCAATGATGTCGGGCGACGGGCTGGTCCTGCGCATCCGGGCACCGCAGGGGCGGCTCAGCCAGGATCAAGCGCGCGCCATTGCCAGCCTGTCTGAACGCTTTGGCAATGGTCTTATCGACCTCTCGGCGCGGGCCAACCTGCAACTGCGCGGCATCACTGCCGACAGCTATCCTGCCTTGATTGCCGCCCTGCAGGACCTCGGTCTGGTGGATCATGACAGCGCCGCCGAGGCCCGCCGCAACGTGACATTGACCCCCCTGTGGCAGCCCGAGGACATCAGTCACCGTATCGCCACCCAGCTTGAACAGGCGCTCCGCGATGCCCAGGATCTCTCGCTGCCCGGAAAATTCGGCTTCGTGGTCGATGCGGGAGAGAGCCCACGGCTACGCGACTGCGCCGGCGATATTCGCATTGAGGCAAGCGGTGCCGAGCTTTTGCTTCTGGCTGATGGCGCAGACTATGGCAAAGTGGTTTCCGCCAAGACCGCCGCCAAGGCAGCACTCGATCTGGCGCGATGGTTCTTGCAACAGGGCGGCGCGCCCGAGGGGCGTGGCAGAATGCAGCCGCTCATAGCGCGCCGCGGGCCACCCACGTCACATATCACGCCCCGTCGCACCAGCACCCCGTCGCCAATGATCGGACATTGCGCCATTGGCCAATTGGTCGGGCTTGAGTTCGGCCAAATCACCGCTCAAGCCCTCGCGACCCTGGCAGAGCAAGGCGCCCTGCGCCTGACCCCTTGGCGCATGCTGCTGGTAGAAGGCGCGCGCGACCTGACCGCCCGCCACCTGCCCGGCCTGATCCTTGACGCCCGCGATCCGCGCCTGCGGGTGAGCGCCTGCACCGGCGCGCCCGGTTGCCTGCAGGCGCTTTCGGCCACCCGCGATCTGGCCCGCGATCTGGCCCGCTTCGTACCAGAAGGGCAGCTGCTGCATGTCTCGGGCTGTGCCAAGGGCTGTGCCCATCCCGGCCCGGCGCCACTGGTATTGACCGCAACCGCCCCCGACACATTTACTCTGATCCACCATGGCAAGGCCGGGGATCAACCGCTAAGAGTCTCCCTAAGGGCCGGCGCCTTGCGCGCCGCGCCACAAATCCTGACAGAGGGCAGCTGACATGCTCCACACCTATGAAACCAACGGCGCCGCCATCTATGCCGAGAGCTTTGCCACCATCCGCGCCGAGGCAGATCTGGCCCGGTTCAACAAGGATGAGGAAAGCGTCACCGTTCGCATGATCCATGCCGCCGGTATGATTGGCCTGGAAGAACATGTGCGTTTTTCCCCTGGGATGGCACAAACCGCCCGCGCCGCGCTGGCTGGTGGTGCGCCGATCCTCTGTGATGCCTATATGGTCAGCGAGGGCATCACCCGCCCCCGACTTGCCGCCAATAACCCGGTTATCTGCACCCTGCGCGATGAACGTGTACCCCAGATGGCCAAAGAGATGGGCAATACCCGCTCAGCCGCGGCGCTGGAGCTGTGGCGCCCACATCTTGACGGCGCCGTTGTCGCCATCGGCAATGCCCCCACCGCCCTGTTTCACCTGCTCAACATGCTGAAGGATCCCACCTGCCCGCGCCCCGCCGCCATCATCGGCTGCCCGGTTGGCTTTGTCGGCGCTATGGAATCAAAAGACGCCCTGATGCAGGACCTTCCGGTGCCCTCGATGATCGTAAAGGGCCGCCTGGGCGGCTCTGCCATCACCGTGGCGGCGGTCAATGCGCTTGCCAGCTGGAAAGAGTGACCATGCCAAAAGTAACACCGGGTAAAGTGATCTGCGCCGGGCTCGGCCCTGGCGACCCCGACCTGATGAGCGTCAAATCCTGGCGAGCCATCCAGGGGGCCAAACATGTGGCCTATTTCCGCAAGGAAGGCCGCAAAGGTCAGGCCCGCGCCCTGGTCGAAGGTCTTTTGCCCGCCGGGGTGATCGAACACGCGATGGAATATCCGGTCACCACCGAGATCCATTTCTCTGACCCCGAATACAATCGCATCCTTGCTGCCTTCTATGATCAATGGGCCGAAACTCTGGCCGGTATTGCAAAGAACGACGGCGATGATGTGGTGGTGCTCTGCGAAGGGGATCCCTTCTTTTACGGCTCTTACATGCATCTTTATACCCGGTTGCAGGGTCGTATCGCGCAAGAGATCATTCCCGGCATCACCGGCATGTCCGGCTGCTGGACAGCCACCGGCCATCCCATCACCTGGGGCGATGATGTGCTGACCGTGGCAATGGCCACGCTCAGCGAGGATGAACTCACCCGCCGCATTGCGGAAACCGACGCGCTGGTGGTGATGAAGATTGGCCGCAACCTGCCCAAGCTGCGTCGCGCTCTGGAGCGCGCCAATAAACTGCAGGATGCCTGGCTGGTGGAACGCGGCACCATGCCAAGCCAAAGCCTGAAAAAACTCTCCGAGCTCACCGGCGATGTGCCTTATTTTTCGATCGTTCTGGTGCATGGACAGGGGCGCAGACCATGACAGATGCAGCAACAAAAGGCTGGGTAAAGATCCTCGGCCTTGGCCCCGGCGACGAGACCATGGTGACAGCCCAGGTCCAGCAGGTGATCGCCGAGGCCACCGATGTGGTGGGCTATATCCCCTATGTGAAACGTATTCCCGAGCGCCCTGGCCTGACCCTACATGCCACAGATAACCGGGTCGAGGTGGAGCGCGCGACCCATGCACTGGAAATGGCAGCCGAGGGCAAGCGTGTCGCGGTTGTTTCCTCTGGCGATCCCGGCGTTTTTGCCATGGCCTCGGCCCTGTTCGAAGCGCTGGAGCTGGCCAATCGCCCTGACTGGCTGGATCTCGATATTCAGGTGCTGCCGGGCATCACCGCGATGCTGGCGGCCTCGGCCCGGATCGGCGCACCGATGGGGCATGACTTTGCCGCCATCAACCTCAGCGACAATCTGAAACCCTGGGGCCTGATCGAAAAGCGCCTGCGCCTTGCCGGCGAAGCGGGCTTTGCCATGGGGTTTTACAATCCGCGCTCCAAATCACGGCCACATCAGTTTGGCCGGGCACTAGAGATCCTGCGCGAGGCCTGCGGTGGCGAGACGTTGATTTCCTTTGCCCGCGATGTGTCCAAACCGACAGAGGAAATCACCACCGTCACCCTGAACGAGGCGCGGCCAGAAATGGCGGATATGCGCACCGTGGTCATCGTCGGCAACAAGGACACCCGCCGTGTCGGCCCGCATGTCTACACGCCGCGCTACGCATCAGACACATGAGACAGCCAGGCCAAAACCTCAGCCAGAGAGCCCAGCACGCGCCGGGCTGGCAGCCTGGGTCTGTCGATCATAATGATCGGCAGACCCAGCGCACGCGCAGCAGTAAGTTTGGCCACTGCGCCGGTGCCACCTGCGTTCTTGGCCACGATATGAGAGATGCGGTGACGCCTCAGCAGCGCCAGATCGCCCGCCGGATCAAACGGCCCACGCGCCAATTCCACCGTGCAGTCAGGCAGCGGCAGATCCGCCGCCGGTGCATCGACCAGCCGCAGCAGATAGTAATGCTGCGGCTTTGCCGCGAAGGGGGCCAAATTCTGCTTGCCAATGGCCAGAAACACCCGCGCGGCCTGTTGGGGCAAAGCGGCAACTGCGCCAGCCATATCTGGCACATGACACCATGTATCGCCAGCCTCGGCCTGCCAGGGCGGGCGTTCAAACGTGCAGATCGCAACCCCCGCCTCGGCGCAGGCCTGCAGTGCATTGCGGCTCATCTGGGCAGCAAAGGGATGGGTGGCATCCACCACATGGCTGATGTCATTTTCCCGAAGATAGGCCCGCAAGCCGACAATACCGCCAAAGCCCCCCAGCCGCATCGGCAAGGGTTGCGGCACCGGCTTGGCGGTGCGCCCGGCATAGGAAAACACCGCATCGGCGCCGCTGTCGGCCAGGGCGCGCGCCAGCGTAGAGGCCTCGGTCGTGCCGCCCAGAACAAGGGTGCGTGTCATGTCTGATCCTGTCTTGCAAACCGCAGGCCAGCCCTGGCTCACGGTGATTGGTCTGGGCGAAGATGGACTGGTCGGCCTGTCAGAGGCAAGCCGCAAAGCGCTGGCGGATGCGGAAACCATCTTTGGCGGGCCACGTCATCTTGATCTGGTGCAGGCTGGGGTCAAGGGGCAGCCCTGGCCGGTGCCCTTTTCCATCCAGCCCGTTCTGGCGCAACGGGGACGCCCGGTGGTGGTGCTTGCCTCGGGTGATCCCTTCTGGCACGGCGCCGGAGGATCCTTGATGGGCGACCTTGATCCTCACGAATGGGTTTCTCATCCGGTGCCCTCCTGCTTTGCGCTCGCCGCCAACCGGCTGGGCTGGAAACTGGAAGAGGTGCTTTGCCTCGGGCTGCATGCAGCGCCTTTTGCACAACTATTGCCGCTGCTGGGCCGGGGCACCCGCGCAATTTGCACCCTGCGCGACGGCGCGGCCCCGGCTGAACTGGCCCGCTGGCTGGTTGAGAACGGCCAGGATGCGGCGCGGATACATGTGATGGAACGGCTGGGAGGCCCCCGGGAACGCCTGTTTCAGGCCACCGCCAAGGAATGGGATCTGCCGCCAGGGGGGGCTCCGGTCCTCGTCGCCATCGAGGCAACTCAGCCCGGGCTGCCGCAGGCTTCGGGGCTGGCCGATGCGCATTTCGCCAGCGATGGCCAGATCACCAAACGCCCCATTCGCGCCCTGACCCTTTCGGCGCTGGCGCCACGCAGAGGCGAACTGCTGTGGGATATTGGCGGCGGCTCTGGCTCTGTCTCGGTGGAATGGTGTCTGGCCGCTGCCGGAGCCCGCGCCATCAGCTTTGAACCCCGTACCGAGCGGCTGGAAAACATCCGCGCCAATGCCGCGCGTTTTGGCCTGAGCCACCGCATGGTGGCAGTCCAGGGCAAAGCCCCCGAAGTGCTGACGGGACATGCGCTGCCCGACTGCGTCTTTATCGGCGGCGGTGGCTCGCAGGCGCTGCTGGATCATCTGTGGCAGATCCTGCCACCCGGCACCCGGCTGGTGGCCAATGGCGTCACGCTGGAGACCGAAACCCTGCTGATGCAGGCCCATGCACAATGGGGCGGCCATCTGCTGAAGGCTGAAATTGCCGAGGCCGGGCCTTTAGGGTCCATGCGTGACTGGCAGCGCGCCCGCCCGGTCATCCAGTGGAGCGTCACCCGATGAAGATCGCTGGATTTGGATTTCGCAGCACCGCAACATTGGCCGATCTGCGCGCCGCCCTGGCCCTGACAGGGGCGCGCCCCGATGCCCTGGCCAGCCTGGCGACAAAGGCGGCGCAGCCTGCGCTGATAGAGCTAGCCCGGGAACTGGCGCTGCCGCTGATTGCCCTGCGCGAAGAAGACATCGCCGGCGAACAGACCCTCACCTGTTCACCCCGCATAAAATCCCGATTTGGCACCGGCTCGGTTGCCGAGGCCTGCGCCCTGGTGGCCGCCCGCCAAGGCGCAGACCTGGCCCGGTCCCGCCTGATCGCCCCCCGAGTTATCACCGCGAATGGTATCGCCACCGCGGCAATTGCAGAAAGAGTTGAGCCATGACCGTTCACTTCATCGGCGCCGGTCCCGGCGCCGCCGATCTTATCACCCTGCGCGGGCGCGACCTGATCGCTGCCTGCCCGGTCTGTCTCTATGCGGGATCGCTGGTGCCCGAGGCCCTGCTGCAGCACTGCCCCAAAGGGGCCAAGGTGATCAACACCGCCGCCCTGTCACTGGATGAGATCATCGCCCATATTCAGGCCGCCGATGCCGCCGGGCAGGATGTCGCGCGGCTGCATTCGGGCGATCTGTCGGTCTGGTCGGCCCTTGGCGAACAGCTGCGCCGCTTGCGCGCGCTGGACATCGCCTATGACATCACGCCCGGCGTGCCGGCCTTCGCCGCCGCCGCCGCCACCCTGGGTGCAGAACTTACCCTGCCCGGCGTGGCGCAATCGTTGGTGCTGACGCGCACATCCGGCAAGGCATCGGCCATGCCCGAGGGTGAGACGCTGGAAAACTTTGCCCGCACCGGTGCGACCCTGGCCATTCACCTCTCGGTGCATGTGCTGGAGGATGTGATCGCCCGGCTCACCCCCAGTTATGGCGCCGAGTGCCCGGTTGCCGTGGTCTGGCGCGCCAGCTGGCCCGACCAAAAGGTGGTCAAGGCGACGCTAGGCACCCTGGAAGAGGCGACGGGTGGGATGCGTGGACGCACCGCGCTGATCCTGGTCGGACCGGCGCTTGGCAACGAAGGCTTTGACGAAAGCTGCCTTTACGCGCAGGATTACGACCGCCGCTACCGGCCACAAAGCGCCGACAGCCAATGGGCCAACTGGAGCGAAGGTGATGACTGATTTCCCCAAAGGTTTGATGATCTCCGCCCCGGCCTCTGGCACCGGCAAGACCACGGTGATGCTGGGCCTGCTGCGGGCCCTGGCCGAAGACGGCCTGGCGGTTCAGCCCTTCAAAAGCGGCCCCGACTACATCGACCCGGCCTTTCACTTTGCCGCCGCCAAACGCCCCAGTTTTAACCTGGATACCTGGGCGATGGACGCGCCGCTGCTGGATGCGGTTGCCGGACAGGCAACAGGGGCTGAAATCTGCATCGGCGAAGGCTCGATGGGGCTGTTTGACGGGGTTGCCACCCGTGGGCAGACCGGCTTTGGCTCTTCTGCCGAAACCGCCAAGCGTATGAGCTGGCCGGTGGTGCTGGTGATTGACGTGGGCGGCCAGGCGCAGTCCGCTGCCGCCACCGCTTTGGGGTTTAAATCCTACGACCCCGAGGTGCCCTTTGCGGGCGTAATCCTGAACCGGGTTGCCAGCCCCCGCCACGAACGCCTGACCCGGCTGGGGATGGAGCGCGCAGGCGTCAAGGTTCTGGGCGCGCTGCCCCGGCGCGGCGATCTCGCCTTGCCCGAACGCCACCTGGGCCTGATTCAGGCGGTGGAACATCCCGATCTGGAAGCCGCCATCGCAGGCTATGCCACTTTCCTGCGCGAACATGTGGATCTTGAGGCGCTCAAATCGGCAGCCATGGGCGCGGCCGCCCCAGCCCCCAACAGGCTGCCAAAGCCCCCGGCGCAGCGCATCGCGCTGGCACGGGATGCGGCCTTTTCCTTTACCTATCCGCATCTTTTGACCGGCTGGCGCGCCGCTGGCGCTGAAATCCTGCCGTTTTCCCCCCTCGCGGATGAGGCCCCGGCCCAAGACGCCGATCTGGTCTGGCTGCCCGGCGGTTACCCGGAACTGCACGGCGGCACCCTGGCCGCCGCCGAGACCTTCCGTGCGGGCCTGCGCAAACATGCCGAGACCAGGCCAGTGCATGGCGAATGTGGGGGCTACATGGCCCTTGGCGACGCGCTGATCGACAAAGAGGGCAACCGCCATCAGATGGCCGGTCTGCTGGGGCTGGTCACCTCCTATGAGAAACGCAAATTCCATTTGGGCTATCGCCGCGCCGAGTTGCAGGCGCCGATGCCGGGCTTTGCAACAGGTGCAGCCCTGCGCGGGCATGAGTTCCACTATTCCACCATTCTGGATGAACCCGACGCCCCACTGGCCCATGTCATGGACGCCGATGGCAATCCGGTGCCGGAAACCGGCTCCATCAAGGGCCATGTCACCGGCACCTTTTTCCATCTGATCACCGGAGAAGGCGCATGAGCGGCTTTGTCAGCTTTGTCTCTTCCGGGCCGGGCGATCCCGACCTGTTGACGGTGAAGGCGGTCAAGAGACTGGAAGCTGCCGATGCGGTGCTGTTTGATGATCTGTCTGCCGGGCCGATCCTTACCCATGCCCGCGCCGAGGCCGATCTGGTGGGTGTTGGCAAACGCGCCGGACGCCCCTCGCCCAAACAGGACCACGTAAGCCAGCTCTTGGTGGACTACGCCCTAAGCGGACAGAATGTGGTGCGGCTGAAATCCGGCGACAGTGGCGTTTTTGGTCGCCTGGAAGAAGAAATCACTGCGCTGCGGGCCGCCGGTATCGCGTTTGAGATCGTGCCTGGTGTAACGGCCGCTTCGGCGGCGGCGGCGGCGGCCAATATCCCGCTGACCCGGCGGCTGACGGCGCGCCGTATGCAGTTCATCACCGGTCACGACGTCACCGGTGGCCTGCCAGATAGCCTCAACATGGCGGCTCTGGCCGACCCTGATGCCACCACGGTTGTCTATATGGGCAAACGCACCTTTGCCGCCCTGGCGGAAAAGCTGGTCGAAGCCGGTCTGCCACCTGAAACCCATGCGCTGGTGGCATTGGGGGTATCCACACCCGAACAGGAACTCAGCTGCCATACGGTGGGTGAATTGCCACAGGTTCTGCGTGCGATGGAAACCACTGCGCCGGTTCTCATACTCTACGGCCCGCTGGCCGATACCGATCTGACCCCGGGAGGCTGAGCCGGTGCCGCAGCCGACCCTGACCCTCTGCCGGAGTTGCCGGAGCGCCGATCTGGCCCTGCCCCTTCGCCTGACAGAGGCCTTGAAACAGGCCGGGATCGCGGCGCGGGTGCAGGAGGTGGACTGCATGTCCGGCTGCACACGCCCGCAGACCCTTGCGGTACGGCAAAGCGGCAAGACGGCCTATCTCTTTGGCGAGATCACCGCAGCGGACCTGCCAGATATCGTCGTCTTCTTGCGGCTCTTTAACGAAAGCGCAGATGGCACCCTGGCAGATGCCCGCCCTCTGGGAGCGCTGCGGATGAAGGCCATCGCGCGAATCCCGGCGGATCTGGACTAGATCCTGCAACAGGGGCAAAATCACCCTGCCCGCCGAAAAGTCGCATCTTTGCCCATGCAGGACGGTTTCCAACTTGACCGGGCGGTGTGACAAAGGGCACAACAAATGAACATGGTGTCCAACGGTGCAAAGCATCAGGGCTGAAACGGGAATGAGGAATGGCGGACCAAATCGCGGCGCCACACCCTCAACCGCCCCCGCGACTGTGAGCAGAGAGCGGTTATTCATATCCACTGGGGCCAATCTGGCCACCGGGAAGGGGAAAAACCGCCGTGACCTGCGAGTCAGGAGACCGGCCATGTATTGGAATGCAACTTTTGTCGTCGGGTGTGACGACGTGGAGAATAATGATGACAACAAAGACACTGAACAAATCCGCTGCAGGCGTTGGTTTTGCACCCGCTCTGTTTGCCGTGATCCTCGGCCTGGGTATTGTCACCCTGACCGGTCACGTACAGGCCTCTGCCCTGCATGACGCGGCCCATGACGTCCGTCACGCAACCGGCTTCCCCTGCCACTAAGCAGATGATGAACCGTATCTTGACCAGCGCGTTGTTCGCTGGTGCTGCAGCAGGGTTGATAACCGCTCTGCTGCAGCTTCTTTTTGTGCAGCCTGTTCTTTTGCATGCCGAGCTTTATGAAAGCGGCGAGCTGGTGCATTTTGGCGGTGCCGCAGTTTCGGCGCATCCGGAGCTGCCCGGCTTTGACGTCATGCGCGACGGGTTGAGCATCATTTTCACCATGTTGACCTACACCGGCTATGCGCTGGTCATGGTTGCCCTGATGTCACTTGCCGAGAGCAAGGGCCATGTTGTCACCGCACGGGCGGGCATTCTCTGGGGGCTGGCAGGTTTTGTCACCTTCCATCTGGCGCCAGCTTTGACCCTGGCACCAGAAGTGCCCGGCGTCGCCGCTGCCGATGTTTTTGACCGCCAGATCTGGTGGACAGCAACCGTGGCTGCTGCTGGCATTGCCATGTGGCTCATCGCCTTTGGCGGCAATCTGGTCTCTTATGCCATTGCCGTGGCGCTGTTGCTGCTGCCGCATCTGATTGGTGCCCCGGAACCAGACAGCTTTACCGGTCCGGTTCCAACCGAGATCGGCGCGCTGTTTGCCGCACGCGCCCTTGGCGTTGGCATGGCCGCCTGGGTTCTGCTTGGCACCTTCGCCGGTTATTTCTGGCAGTCGGAAGCGCCTCGTACCGCCGCAGCGTAATCGCAACAAGACCTCCGCCGACGCATCGCCACCGGCGGAGGTTTCTGTTTCAAAGGATCAAGAATGTCCCGTTCCCTCGCACTCTTTGCCATTGGGCTTACCTTTGGCTGTGGCATCGGTTTTGTTGTCGCTGCCGGCAATGGCATCACCTTCACCGGTCACGACCACGGCGACCCGGCGCAGCACGGCGGCGCAGAGCACCAGATGGAAAGCCTCGGCCACGCACATAGCCAGCCGCTGATGATCACAGCGGGCAGTAGCGCGCCGAAAATCGCAGTCAAAGTCCACAAGGACCCGATGTCTGGCTGGAACCTGCAGGTCACGACAGAAAACTTCCTCTTCTCGCCCGAGCACGTCTCTACCGCGGATCGTCCCGGCGAAGGCCATGCCCATGTCTATATCAACGGCAGCAAGCTGACGCGGCTCTATGGCAACTGGCTGCATCTGGGCGATCTGCCCAAGGGCAAGGTCGAAATCACGGTGGCGCTGAACGCCAATAGCCACAGCCCGCTGATGATCGGGACAGATCCGATTGCTGACAGCGTGATCATTGAAAACCCCTGACCCCTTGGTGCCCCGGTTGCAGCCCTGGTCTGCCGCCTGACCTGACGCGAAGTCGATACAAAGCGGCCCGATCCCGCGATGCCGCCGGATCCGGGCTTGATTATGCTGAAACACGGCGCCATAGCGGGCCGTGTTTCTTTTTGGCAGGAGCCCGACAGATGAACAATGACAGTACGGCGGCCATGATCGAGCTTTCGCTCATTGGCATTGGCACCGGCAACCCGCAGCATCTGACCCTGCAAGCAGTCGCCGCGCTCAATGCCTGCGATCTGATCCTGATCCCGCATAAGGGCGCGGGCAAAGACGACCTCGCCGGGCTGCGCCAGCAGATCTGCGCCCAGGTGATCCAGCCCCCCGGCCCGCGCATTGTTGAATTTGCCCTGCCGGTGCGCGACCCCGCGATCCAGGACTACACCGCCCGCGTGGATCACTGGCACGATGCCATTGCCGAGGTCTGGATCAAAACCATCCGCGACCACTGCCCCGGTGGCAAGGTCAGGGTTGGCTTTCTGGTCTGGGGGGATCCGTCGCTATATGACAGCACCATGCGCATCGCCGAGCGCCTGAAGGCCACGCAGGATATCACGCTAAAGGTCATTCCCGGCGTGACCTCGATCCAGGCGCTGACCGCCGCACATGCCATCCCCCTGAACGAGATTGGCGCACCCTTTACGGTGACCACCGGGCGACAGCTGCGCGAAAACGGCTGGCCTGACAGTGCCGATACCCTGGTGATCATGCTGGATGGCGACTGCTCATTCCAGAAGATCGACCCCACAGGGGTGGACATCTGGTGGTCAGCCTATGCTGGCATGGAAAACCAGATCAGCATCTCTGGCAGGTTGCGCGAGGTGGCAGACCAGATCTGCGAAACCCGCGCCAGGGCAAGGGCTGACCACGGCTGGATCATGGATATCTACCTGCTACGCCGCACGCCCTCCGCCGCATAAAACGCCGGGTTCAAGTCTGCGCCAGGCGCCGCCCTGCCAGCCACAGCGATGACAGTCCCGACAGGATAATCACGCAGAGCCCCAAGAGCGCCACCCCATCGGGCCAGGTGCCAAAGACAACACCGCCCAGCACCGTGGCAGCCAGCAGCTGACTGTAGATCAGTGGCGCCACGACATTTGCGGGGGTTGTTCGGTTGACCAGCACCAAAAGGAAATTCCCTGCCGCCGATCCAAGGGCGCTGATCAAGACCAGCCCGATCTGCGTTGGGCCCAGACTTTGCGGCAGCGCCCCCAGGGTAAAGGGCAGCAGCACAACAGCACCAATAATCAACTGTGATATCAGTAAGAACCGAGGTCGGTACTGCCCTGCAAGGCTGCGTGTCGCCACTAGGTAAGACCCATGGAAACAGCCCGCCAGCACGGCGAACCCCATACCGGCCTGCATGCCGAACCCCGGCTTGACCACCAAAAGCACACCGCCAAAACTGACCAGCAACAGTGCCACACGGCTTGGATCGGCGCGCTCTTTCAGCACCAGCGCCGACAGCGCGAAGGCCACAATCGGCCCAACAAAGAAACCGCCAAAGACATTGGCAATCGGTTCGGTACGCAGCGCGGTCAAAATGCACAGGATGCCCGTGGCGATCAGCAGACCGCGCAACAGGATACGCCAATCAAGAAACCCGCGCAGTTCTGCCGCTTGCAAGCCGCTAAAGGGGAGAAGCACCACCGCCGCCACGGCAAAACGCGACCAGGCCACGAAAAATGGGCTGGCCCCCGCCATGGTCAGGGCCTTGCCAGCGGCATCACCGGTGACAATCAGGGTCATGGCCAGGACCACCGTCCCCAGAACCCGGAATGGAATATGTGAGGTCATCGGCGCTCTCCGAGAGAGGGAAGGATTGCAGTACCCATCATCCCAGCCAATCCTTACGCAGGATGGCATCGCGCAGAGCCATCAGATCCTGACGCAACTGCGGCAGGCCGATGGGTCCGCCAAGGCACACGCGCAGGGCTTCACTGGGGGTTTCGGTGACGGTGAAGGCATCGCTGGGCATAATGCCAATCTGATGATTGGCCATACGACCCATGATTTCTGCCCGGCTGGTGCCTGCGGGCAGATCAATCCACAGGTTAAAGGCCTCGGGTGCGCCGCGCAGGGCGCAGCCGCTCAGACAGCTCTGCGCCAGCGCCTGTCTCTCGGCGGCAGCGCTGCGCACGAAGGCCTGGATCTCGGCGGCGGTACCATCTTCGATCCAGCGCCCCAACAGCGCCAGGCTTAGCGGCGAGGCCATCACATTAATGCTGCGCAGGGCCTGCAAGAATCCGCCCATATCCGCCCGTTGCGGCACCGTAGTATAGGCAAGCCGTAGCCCGGCGCCAAAGCATTTTGAAATCCCCGCCACATGCCAGGCCAGATCAGGCAGAGATTGGGCAAGGGGCGGCGGTGCATCGCGCGCGACAAAGCGGTAGGCATCATCCTCGATCAGCGGCATCTCATGTCGTTTCAACACCTCGGCAATCTCGCGGCGGCGGCCCTCGCTCAGGGTCTGGGTCGTTGGGTTTTGCAAGGTCGGGTTGAGGTAAAGCGCCACCGGCCAATGGCTGGTGATCGCCTGCTCCAGCGCCTGCGGGCACATCCCATCCTGGTCAGAAGCAACCCCCACCAGACGCAGATCCAGACGGGCCGCGATGGCGCGAATACCAGGATAGGTCAAGGTCTCACAAAGCAGCACCTGCCCCGGCTCGCTCAGCTGCGTCAATATCGCATAAAGGCTGGCGTGGGTCCCCGGTGTGATGGCAAAGCGATCCGGTGCATATTCCAGCCCATTGGCCTGCATCCAGCCCTGGGCAATGTCGCGGTCGGCGGCACTGCCCCGCACCGATTGATAGCGCAGCAGCGGTACAAGATTGGCGGCAATATCGGAGACGCCAGCAGCCATCCGGGCGACCAGCGCCGGATCATTGGGCTCTGGCGGCATATTCATCATCGGATCTTCTTCCAGAACCCGACGCGGATCTGGCAGAGGCAGGGCTTCGTCCGGTTTTGTGGCGACCTCTGGTGCGCGCACAAAGGTGCCACGTCCAACAAAGGTTTCAATGTCCCCCCGGCGCACGGATTCGGCGTACCCTCTTGAAACTGTAGAAAAATCAACACCCAAATCCTGTGCTACTCCGCGCTGTGGCGGCAGGCGGTCGCCCGGATGCAGCACCCCAGCGCGGATATCGGCGCGAATGGCGTCGGCAATCTCCACATAGCGCGGCCGATCAGAACCCGGCAGGGTTGGATGCCATTGTTTCAAAACTCTCTCCCTTGGCAGGCGGTCCCGTGGCGGGCTGTCCAGCGCTCTTTGATGCCGGAGGCACGCACAGGCGGTTGACCCGGTGCAGTCAAATTGATCGGTAATTGATTGCATAATTGATTGCAATCAATTTTCGAACATCCTAGAAACCGTACAACACAGGAGAGCCGCCATGACCACGCCCGCCCAAATCACCCCGACAGAAGCAGCACCACGCCCCTGGAAACCTGCTGTCCTGCGTGGGCTACGGCTGCGCTGCCCCAACTGTGGCGAAGGCAAGATGTTGCACAGCTACCTGAAAGTAAAAGACAGTTGTGGCAACTGCGGGCAACCGCTGCACCACAACCGCGCCGATGACGGCCCAGCCTACCTGACCATTCTGCTGGTGGGCCATCTGCTGGGGTTTGTGCTGCACATCACCTACATCACCTACCGCCCCGATCCGCTGACCCTGGCCTTGATCATGTCTGCGGTGACCATTGGCGCCTCGCTGGCGCTCTTGCCCCGCATGAAGGGACTGGTTGTAGCCTATCAATGGGCCAAACGCATGCACGGCTTTTGACGCCAGCCAGCCCTTGAGCCAGAAGCCAGTGACGTTATCCCATGCTGCATGGCCGTATGGGCCGATCCGTCCGGTGGCCGCGTGTATGGTGATAACCTGCGCCCCGCCCCTACGGCAGACACATGTATTACCGGCCGACCAATCAACGACCTCCACCACCACCTGAAAGCCGGGATCACTCTGGTAAGGCCGCTGCTGCGGATATCAAGCGAGCTAACCACCTGGCAGGCGTGCTTATTGCACCTGCTGGCTGGGGCTTTCCTGCAAAAGCAAAAGCTCCTCCCACTCCTCCACCAACACCCGTTTCAGCGTGTCCATTGGAATGGGTTTATAGAGATTGCGCCCAACCGAAAGATTTCTGGCCCGCGCCATCAATTTGGCCGCCAACATTGGGGCATCTGCGCCCCCGGTCATAAAGCGAAATCGCAGTGGGCGCGAAATATCAGTCAGCCCTTCGATCACTTCGATGCCGTCTTTTTCGGGCATATTGATATCAACCAATACGACAGCGGGATCCTGGCCAGACAAAAGAAGCGCAAGCAGTTCATTGCCATTGCCGCAGGTTTCCACCTGCCACCCAGCGCGGCTTGCAACCGCTTGAAGGTATTCGACGAATTCAAAATTATCATCGGCAATATATAGTTTTCGCTCTGGCATTTCCGAAAACGCCCCCCCCCACTGGACATGAACTTGCAACACTCTACAAGTAATAAACAAAATGCAACAAGCCGTTTTTACTGAACCTTTCGGGCTAACCGAAGGGATCACGCCTATAATACTGCGAATGCTAGATAACTTTATCTTTCACTAAAGATAAAGTTTCAAATTCTTGCAGAAGTTCAGCGTAAATAATAACGGCGCCATAATACACCCTCGTTGCACAAATCGAATTTCAACCGCGCCTTCCCCCTTTCAAGGGCGGATACACCCCCCTTGTGACAACCATGCCGAGCATCCACACTTCCTGCCTCATCGACGCTGACGTGAATCTTACACCAAATCCGGCATTTTGACCGCCAAGTTTTCCCGTTTGCGGTGGCATCCAGGTCATTTCCGGATCAAACCAGATCGCAGGCGATCCGTGTGGCTTGAGTGCGATGACCAGTGGGACGAACTGGCGGCACATTCACTGGCTAACTATACGAGGGCGAACTCCTGGTCTTGCACTTCTCAGGCACCGGGCTGCTCACACCATCCAGCTATCATGCAGGCTTCACACAGCGCCCCCCCCTCAGGAGATTTGCGCGACAACGCCATCATGGGGCACGAAAGTTTGCCGATGATGCAAAACACTCGAACGGCGCGTTTCAAACGCGGCGCGAAGCCTCAGAGGACGAAACACAACTGTGAGAAAAAGGCTGGAAACCCACAAGTTTACCTAACCCGACCAGCAGGCCGGAAATCACGTAAGTGCTTGATTTAGTGGCGGGGAGACAGGGATTCGAACCCTGGGAACGCTCTCACGTTCAACGGTTTTCAAGACCGCCGCATTCGACCACTCTGCCACCTCCCCGGTCTGCGGGCGGTTTAAGGTGCGACACTCCAACACGCAAGAGGAAATTATCGGCTTTGCGCTGTCGATCCGCGATTGTGGGGAAATACCGGGATTTTCCCTGCCTCGGCTATCACGACGCGCAGAAAGATGCCCATCGCCCGGCTTTCACAAATGGCGGTGTACCATAGGGTTTTCATGCCAGCCATCGCAGGCTATCATCTGCCAAATCGCAGAGATGACCGGGAAACCCGGCAAGCGCGCTATGGCGTGGAAGAGCAGAGGCAAGGAAACCATCATGACACACCCCATGCCAAGACGGAGCCCCGGTGCGGGCCTCACCTTTGCGGCGCTTTCGCTGCTGATCTTAGGTGCCTGTGAAGAGGGGCCAAACCTCTCTTTTCTGTCACCCAAAACAGCAAAGCCCGAGGTAGCCAGCTCCAGCAGCACCCAGCTGGTGGAGCGCGATGTCGAAGCGCCGGATGTCTTTCAGGTAAACGAGGCAGGGCTTTGGGATGGGCGCCCATCGCTGGGTGGGGTCTGGGTGGCGCACCCGGATGCCAAAGATCCAGAGCGGGTAATCATTCGCAACACATCCAATGGCAAATTCGTCATCGGTGCCCTGTTCCGCCGCGAGCGTGAAATTCCTGGCCCGCGGTTGCAAACCTCCTCGGATGCGGCAGCGGCACTTGGTATGCTGGCCGGTGCGCCGGTTGAACTGAATGTTACCGCCCTGCGGCGCGAAGCCGAAGAACTGCCCGAAGATCCACTGCCAGCCGCCACCGGCGAAGACGCCCCCCTGGAGGCAGAGGCCGCCAGCGCCCTGACCGCCAATGACATCGAGGCAACCCCCCTGGACCCGATTGCCGGTGCCGCTGCCGCCATCGAGGCCGCACCGACCCAAAGCGCGCCGCAAGCGCCCGCCACGCAGCGCGTCTCTCCGCTGGCCAAACCCTATATCCAGATCGGCATCTTCAGCGTGGAAAGCAATGCCAAGAACACCGCTGGCCAGATGCGCAACGCCGGGCTGATCCCCACAGTGCTGGCACAGACCAGCAACGGCAAGCCCTTTTGGCGGGTGGTGGTTGGCCCGGCCCAGTCCAGTTCGGAACGCAGCCATCTGCTGAAAGCCGTCAAAGCCGCCGGATTTACCGATGCCTATGCCGTCACCAACTAATTCTCATACCCCCGACCCTCAGGAGGACGCAGGCGTGAAATCACCGTTTCGCCCCATTGCCAAACAGCTTCTGGCCGCCGCCCTTGGGCTCTGCCTGACGGCACTGCCGCTGGCCGCCTTTGATACCCGCGCCGAGGCAGCATTTGTATTGGACCAAGGCACCAATACCGTGCTGCTGTCGAAAAATGCCGAAATCCCCCTGCCCCCCGCATCAATGTCAAAGCTGATGACGCTCTATGTGGCCTTCGAGGCGCTTCGGGATGGCCGTTTGACCCTGGATGAACAACTTCCGGTCAGCGCCCACGCCATGAGCTATGGCGGATCAACCATGTTTCTGGACACCACTGACCGGGTGCGTGTCGAGGATCTGTTGCGCGGCATTATCGTCTTGTCCGGCAATGATGCCTGCGTGGTGATTGCCGAAGCGCTGAGCCCAGATGGTACCGAGGCCGGGTTCGCCCGCTACATGACCAAACGCGCCCAAGAGCTGGGCATGAACAACGCCAGCTTTGCCAATTCCAACGGCTGGCCCGCAGCCGGGCATCGCATGTCGATGCGCGATCTCGGCATCTTGGCGCAGCATCTGATCGAAGATTTCCCGCAGTATTACCCGCTGTTTTCTGAAGAAAGCTTTGCCTTTGATGGGCGCGCGCCCTCGAACACCCGCAACCGCAACCCGCTTTTGGGGCTTGGTATTGGGGCAGATGGGCTCAAGACCGGGCACACCAGTGAAGCCGGCTATGGGCTGGTCGGCTCTGCCGTGCAGGGGGACCGCAGGGTGATCTTTGTGATTTCAGGGCTGGACAACACCAAGGCCCGCGCAGAGGAGGCCGAAGCCGTTGTTAACTGGTCGTTTCGTCAATTTGCCAAAAAGATCATCGCCAAAGCCGGCATCCCGGTGGCGCGCGCCGAGGTCTGGCAGGGAGCTGAACAATCGGTAGGGCTGGTGCCACAAACCGATCTGGAAATCCTGCTACCGGCACTGGCAGGCAAGGAAATCGCCGCCGAAGTGGTCTATTCCGGCCCCATCAATGCGCCTGTCAGCAAGGGCGACCCCCTGGCAGAACTGGTGCTACAGCCCGATGATCTGCCAGAACTGCGCCTGCCCCTGGTGGCGGCCGAGGACATTGCAGCAGGCGGATTCTTTGTCCGCATAAAGACCGCTGCTCAGGTTCTTTCCAAGCGGCTGATCAATGGGCCCGAGGCCACAGAGTGAGCGCGATCAAGTCAGACGCGCAGGCCAGCGCCACAGCCGAAAAAGGCCTATTCCTGACCTTAGAAGGCATTGATGGGTCGGGCAAATCTACCCAGTGTCAGCGCCTGGCCGCAGCCCTGCGCGCCGCAGGCTATGACACGCTTGTCACCCGCGAGCCTGGCGGCTCTCCCGGTGCGGAAGATATCCGCCGGTTGGTCCTGGAAGGCGACCCTGACAAATGGTCCGCTGAAACGGAAATCCTGCTGTTCACCGCCGCGCGCCGCGATCATCTGGAACGGACCATCCAGCCCGCTCTGGCGGCGGGCAAAGTTGTGATCTGTGATCGCTTTGCCGATAGCACCCGGATGTATCAGGGACTGTCGCGCGGCGATCTGCGCGCCACCGTCGACCAGCTGCACAGCCTGATGATCGGCCGCGAACCCGACCTGACCCTGCTTATAGACATGGACCCCGCCACCGGCCTGGCCCGTGCCAAGGGGCGGCAGGGTTCAGAAGAAAGGTTTGAAGATTTCGGCCTGGCGCTGCAGGAAAAAATGCGTGCCGGGTTTCTTGCACTTGCACAGGAATTTTCCGATCGCTTCTGCGTCATCGACGGCAGCCAGGACATCGACAGCGTGGCGGCGGATATTCTACAGCAGGCCACTGCGGCGCTCGCCGCACGCGAGACCGCAACACCATGAGCCGCGCCACCAAGACCAAGGAGGCAGAGGCGCTGCCCCGTGCCGATCAAGCACTTGGCGCGCCGCATCCACGGGAAACCGCGCAGCTGTTTGGCCAGGATCGGGCAGAGCAGGATTTTCTGACCGCCTTCAATTCCAATCGCCTGCACCACGGCTGGTTGCTGACCGGGCCTCAGGGCATCGGCAAGGCCACCCTGGCCTGGCGCATTGCCCGCTTTCTGCTGGCCACCCCACCTGCCGAAGACGGGCTGTTTGGCGCGCCACCGCCGGTAACATCTCTGTCGGTGGACCCAGATCTGCCTGTCGCTCATCGCATTCAGGCCCTGGCCGAGCCGGGGCTGGCCTCTATCAGCCGCAGCTATAACGACAAGGAAAAGCTGCGAGACCAGATCGTGGTGGATGATATTCGCAAACTGAATCGCTTCTTTGGCCTGTCCGCGACCGATGGCGGGCGCCGGGTGGTGATTGTGGACGCGGCGGACGACATGAATACCAGCGCCGCCAATGCGCTGTTGAAAATGCTGGAAGAACCCCCCGCGCGCACCACCATGATCCTGATTTCGCATCAGCCTTCGCGACTGCTGCCCACCATCCGGTCGCGCTGCCGCAGCCTGCGGCTCGCGCCGCTCAGCCCTGATGACATGCAGGCCGCGCTGGCCCAGGCGGGGGCGGACCTGCCAGAAAACACGGCACATCTGGCGGCTCTGGCGGCGGGATCCGTAGGCGCGGCTCTGCGCCTGTTGAATCTTGGCGGGCTAAAAACCTATGGCGAGCTGGTGCAGATCATGGCCACCCTCCCCCGGCTGGACCGACAGCGCACCATGGCCCTGGCCGAAACTGCTGCCCAGCGTGGCGCGGCAGAGAAATTTGAACTCTTGCTCACCCTGATCGAAATCGCGCTGTCGCGGCTGGCGCGCACCGGGGCCATGGGCCAGCCGCCACAACCCGAAGCCGCCCCCGGCGAAAGCGCAATGCTGTCCCGGCTGGCCGCAACGCCGCAACAGGCGCGCGCCTGGGCCGACCTTTCCGCCGAAGCAACCGCGCGGGCGCGGCATGGCCAAGCGGTGAACCTTGACCCGGCTTCACTTGTCCTAGATACGGTTTTCAAGATGCAAGAGACCGCGTCCCGCTGACCCACCAACGGCAGCGCCCGGATCCGGCCAATGACGACAAGACGAGGCAGGCATGACGAGCACCCCTTCCCAAGCTATGGCCCAAGGTCCGGCACAGATCACCGATAGCCATTGCCACTTGGACTTCCCTGATTTTGACGGCGAGTTGGAGGCTGTGATCGACCGCGCCGCCCAGGCCGGGGTGACCCGCATGGTCACCATCTGCACCAAGCTCAAGAACGAACCACAGGTCCGCGCCATCGCCGAGGCCCATCCTCCAGTGTTCTATGCGGCAGGCACCCATCCGATGAGCGTGGCAAGCGAACCCATGGCCAGCTTTGACGAGCTAACTGCCCTGGCCAAACATCCGAAATTTGTCGGCATTGGCGAAACCGGGCTGGACTACCACTACACGAGCGAAAGCGCCGAAATGCAGCAGCAATCGCTGCGGATCCATATCGCCGCCGCGCGCGAAACCAAGCTTCCGCTGATCATTCATGCCCGCGCCGCCGATGACGATATGGCCCGGATCCTGCGCGAAGAAATGCAGAACGGTGCCTATAGCTGCGTGATGCACTGCTTTTCCTCTTCGGCTGAGCTGGGACGTGCGGCGCTGGATCTGGGGTTTTACCTGTCGATGTCCGGCATCGCCGCCTTCCCCAAGAGCCAGGAACTGCGCGATATTTTTGCCGCCGCGCCGCTGGACCGCATTCTGGTCGAAACCGATGCGCCCTATCTGGCACCACCACCGCATCGCGGCAAACGCAATGAACCCGCCTATAGCGCCCTCACCGCGCAGATCGGTGCCAAGGCCTTTGGTCTGGACTATGCTGATTTTGCCACGGCAACCCAGGAAAATTTTGACCGCCTGTTCTGCAAGGCCACCCGCTATGAGGCCACTGCCTGATGGTTGAACTGCGCTATACAATTCTGGGCTGCGGCTCTTCTGGTGGGGTGCCGCGGCTTGGCGGCCATTGGGGGGCCTGTGACCCACAAAACCCCCGCAACCGCCGCCGCCGTTGTTCCATGCTGGTGGAGCGGGACGGCCCGGATGGCACTACCACGGTGCTGATTGACACCACTCCGGATATGCGCAGCCAGTTGCTGGACGCCGAAGTCGGGCGGCTGGACGCGGTGATCTACACCCATTCCCATGCAGACCATGTGCATGGCATTGATGATCTACGTATGATTGTCTTCAACATGCATAACCGAGTGCCGGTCTATGCAGATGGCGAGACGCAAAATGCGCTGTTGTCGCGATTTGGCTATGCCTTTGTGCAGCCCGAAGGATCGCCCTATCCTCCAATCCTGGATCTGCGCACCATTGACGGCGCCTTCAGCATTGACGGGCCTGGCGGGGAAATTCCGTTTCTCCCGTTTGAAGTCAATCACGGTGCGATGGACGCCCTGGGCTTTCGCATCGGCTCTCTTGCCTATCTGCCAGATGTGGCCGAGATCCCCGATCGCTCTCTTGCCGCATTGGAAGGGCTGGACTGCTGGGTACTGGACGCGCTGCGCCGCACCCCGCACCCTACTCATTTCAGCCTGGAACAGGCCCTTTCCTGGATTGCGCGGATGCAGCCGAAGCGGGCGGTTCTGACCAATATGCATATCGATCTTGACCATGACACGATTACGGCGGAAACCGATGACCACATTACACCGGCCTATGACGGGATGGTGATCCGCTGCCCGCTCTAGGAGCCATTTGACTTTGATCGGACCAAGGCTGGTACCTGGGTGCTGATTGAAAATTTATTCTGCCCCTCGGGTCTTGGCCCCGGTGGTGCCCGCGTATTGATGCCGCCCATAGGCCGCCTGCGGTTGACTGTGGGCTGACAGGAGATTGCAATGCTGCAAAGCTTGATTGACGTCATCCTGCCAGTATTTCTGGTGGTTACAGCGGGCTATATCGCAACACAGAAAGGATTTTTCAGCCCGGCGCAGATTGATGGGCTGATGAAGTTCACCCAGGGGTTTGCCATCCCCTGCCTGCTGTTTCGCGCCATGGCCAATCTGGACCTTTCCAGCAGTTTTGATCCGGCGCTGTTGATCAGCTTTTACACCGGGGCGGCGGTGTGTTTCTGCATCGGGCTGACCGGCGCACGGCTGGTTTTCAAACGCGATTGGGAAGACTGCGTCGCCATTGGCTTTTGCTGCCTGTTCTCCAATTCCGTCCTCTTGGGGCTACCAATCACGGAACGCGCCTTTGGGCCAGAGAACCTGACTGGCAACTATGCGATCATCGCCTTTCACTCGCCCTTTTGCTATGGGCTGGGTATCACCGTAATGGAGGTGGTCAGAAACCGGGGCGCTGGCGGGTTCAAGACAGTTTCCTCGGTGCTGACCGCCATGTTCAAGAACGTGCTGATCCTGGGTATCGCCCTTGGTTTTGCCTTTAATCTTGCCGGGTTGTCCATTCCCGGCACCGTCGATGCTGCGCTGCAATTGCTGATCCGTGCAGCGCTGCCGACGGCGCTGTTCGCCCTTGGTGGGGTGCTGGTGCAATACCGCCCTGAAGGCGACCTGCGCACCATCGGCTTTGTCTGTGTGACCGCCCTCATGGTACATCCCAGCATTGTCTGGCTGATGGGCGGCACGCTTGGGGTCAAGCAGGATCTGTTCCGCTCTGGCGTGCTGAATGCGGCCATGGCACCTGGCTTCAACGCCTATATTTTTGCCAATATGTATGGGCGGGCCAAGCGGGTTGCCGCCTCTTCGGTGCTTATCGCCACCGCCGCTTCGGTGCTGACCATCTGGTTCTGGCTGCTGGTGCTAAGCTAACCGTCCAGAATGCAAACCCGCGCTAGGTCCGGTGGTCCATCAGGCCCCGTTCAAACTGACGCGGCATCAACCCGGCCTGAAACCAGGTGATGAAACTGTGGATGGTAAAGACCGGCAGCCCGGTGACGCGGCGCAGCACCGCCGCATGAGGCACCATATTGGTACATTCCAGCACCAGCGCCCCCAGATCCGGGTTTCGCCCAATCAATGCCTGCGCCGCATCGATCATATCCAGCTCGCAGGCCGCAAAATCGATCTGCGCCGCATCGCGCAGGATGTCGTGGGTGAAACAACGCAGCCCTTCGGGGCTGCCGATGGGCGTATCCTCGGGGGCGCCCGCCGCCCGCAGATGGGCCGGGGTCAAAGACTGTTCTGAAATGGTCAGGACCCCTACCCTCTTGCCCGCTGGCAACAGCGCCTGCACCATGGGGATCTGCATCAACGAAGAGGTCGCTACCGGCACGCCCAGGGCCTGTTTCACCTGATCCTGGATCAGCGCCAGAAAGCCACAGCTGGTGGTGATCCCATCGCAGCCCATGGCCAGCAGATCGCGCCCGGCCTCGATGAACAGATCGGCAAGCTGGCCCGGGTCCTGGCGCACTGCCAGATCCGGTGTTGCGCCGCGCACCACCCGGTAATGCACCGGGAAATCCCAGCTCAGAGCGTTGCCAATATCGCCCGGAATGCGTGGAAACTGTGTCTCAAGCATCAAGATCCCAACCGCAGCCCCATAGACTGTCTTGCCACCCTGCTGCATGCTGTCTCTCCGCTGGATGCCCCGCAAAATCGCCATATCCCTAGCAGCTTTACCAGGGCATGGCATCCCCCAAGAGGCCCGCTGCTGATGGTGCACCAAAGGCCCCAACACCAGAGATCTGCCCCTTCCCAAGCCCCGGGCCTGCGCAACGCGCGCCACCGCACGATTTCACCCGCAGCCACACCAACGCCAAAAGATATCATTTGAAATGCCCCTGCGAAATCGGCATGGTCTGGGAAAAGATTATTCCATTGACAGTGCTTAGGCGACAATTCGTGTGGAAACCATCCTCGCACAGCAAGCGCTCGGCCGCGATCAAAAAGGCTATCTAGAATGACGACACAACATACAATCGTGGTGGGTGCAGGCATCGTCGGCGCGGCCACCGCGCTCTGGCTGAAGCGCGCCGGGCATGACGTCACCCTGATCGACAAAGGCGAACCCGGCATGGGGGCCTCTTATGGCAATGCCTGTATTCTCGCCAGTTGCGCCATTGTGCCGGTGACCACGCCCGGCCTGCTTCCCAAGGGGCCAAAATACCTGCTGGACCCCAAGTTCCCCCTGTTTCTGCGTTGGGGATATACGCCCAAGCTGCTGCCTTGGTTGATGAAATATCTCTCGTATGCGAATGATCGCGACACCCGGCGCATTGCAAAATCGCTGACCCATATTGTTGGCGACAGCGTAGAACAGCATCAGGCGCTGACACACGGCACCCCGGCGGCAAAATGGATCCGGGAGAGCGAGTATAACTTTGCCTATCAGGATCGCGCTGCCTTTGAGGCGGATTCCTATGTCTGGGATCTGCGCCGCGAAGCCGGATTTGTCCCCGATCTGATCGAAGGCCCGGCCGTGCAGGAACACGAACCGGCCCTGGGGCCAAACACCGGCCTGCTGGCGGTGAACAAGAACCACGGCTTCATCCTGAACCCGGCAAACTACGTCAAGGATCTGGTCAAGCTGCTGGTGGAAATGGGTGGTAAATTTGTGCAGGCAGAGGTCAAAGATTTTGATCTCAGCGGCGGACGTATTGCTGCCGTTGAAACGGATCAGGGACGCTTTGACTGTGACCAAGCGGTCATCTCTGCCGGGATCTGGTCCAAGCCCTTGATGCAGAAACTTGGTCTTTCGGTCCCGATGGAGACCGAGCGTGGCTATCACGTGGTGTATGAATCCCCCAGCATTACCCCGCGCGCGCCGCTGATGGTGGCCTCTGGCAAATTCGTGGCAACCCCGATGGATCAGGGGTTGCGCTGTGCCGGCATCGTCGAATTTGGCGGGCTGGACCCGACGCCGTCCAAGGCACCGCTGGATCTGCTGCGCCGCACCGTCGCCGAGACCTTTCCCCAGATGCGCGCCACCGGTGAGCAGGAATGGCTGGGCTTTCGCCCCGCCCCGTCGGACAGCCTGCCCCTGATCGGCGAGGTTGGCAGCACTGGCGTCTATACCGCTTTTGGCCATCATCACATCGGCCTGACGGGTGGCGCAAAAACCGGGCGTATGGTGGCCGGGCTGATCACCGGTCAGCCGATGAACCTTGACATGCGCGCCTATGCCCCGGATCGTTTTAGGTGACACCATTTGGCACCATCAAAAATAACAAGCTGACAAACAGCAAAATCAAACCTTCAGGGAGAACAGAAATGACAGCTAGAACCTCGCTCACAATGACCTTCACCGCCTCGGCGCTGGCCCTTGCGGCCACGGGCGCCCTGGCCGAAAGCTGGGACATGCCCATGGCCTATGCTGCGTCCAACTTCCATTCGGAAATGGGCGTGGTTTTTGCCGACAAGGTCCGCGACTACACTGGCGGCGATATTGACATCACCGTGCATGCAGGCGGATCGCTGTTCAAGGGCGGTGAAATCAAGCGCGCGGTGCAGACTGGCCAGGCCCCGATTGGTGAACGCTTCATGTCCGCCCACGCCAACGAGGCGCCGCTGCTGGGCTGGGATAACTTGCCCTTTATTGCTACCACCTACGCCGATAACGAAAAGCTCTGGCATGCCGCAAAAGACCGGGTGAACAGCCAGTTGGGCGATCTCAACCTTGTTGCGCTTTACACCTGCCCCTGGCCGGGCCAGGGCTTTTATTTCAACAAAGAGGTCTCCTCCTCCAAGGACACCCAGGGCATCAAGTTCCGCAGCTATAACACCGCAACCGCAACCTTTGCCGAAGAACTGGGCATGATCCCGGTGCAGGTCGAAGCCGCCGAGCTGAGCCAGGCCCTGGCAACGGGCGTCGCCGAGGCATTCATCTCGTCCGGATCTACCGGGTATGACCGCAAGGTCTGGGAAAACCTGAGCCATTATTACAAGGTCAACGCCTGGTTGCCGCGCAACTATGTAATGGTCAACAAACAGGTCTGGGAAGGGCTGAGCGCCGAAACGCAGGGACAGATTCAACAGGCTGCGGATGAAACCGGCGCGGCCTGTGCGGCCAAATCGGAAGAGCTGGCCAATTGGTACTTTGAGCAGCTCGCTGCAAACGGCATGACAGTCACCGATGCGGGCCCCGAATTCCTGGCCGAACTGGAAGAGATCGGTGCCAAGATGGCTGCCAACTGGCTGGCCAGCACCGGAGATGACGGCCAGGCCATTCTGGACGCCTATAACGCAAACTAAGCGAACCAAAAATTCGACGGCTCTGCCCCCCGGAGTTTGGGGGCGGAGCCGTCTTTTCTGTGACGTCTTTAGGGGATGGGCATGCGTGACTGGCAACCGTTTCTGGGCTTGCCCCTGTGGGTTTGGCTCTTTGTGATTCCAACAGTATTGGCATTGGCCTGTCTGCTGTCACCGGCAGCTATGGGCCGGGCTTTGCGGCCGCTGCAACGGCTGCTGGACCGGATCTATCTGCTGTCCGGCATGCTGGCCGCACTGTGCATGATTACCATTCTTGGGCTGATCCTCGCCCAGATGGTAGCGCGATGGAGCAGCCTGACCTTTCCCGGTTCAACCGAATATGCCGGCTACGCCATGGCGGCGACCTCGTTTCTGGCTCTGGCCCATGCGCTGACCCGAGGCGCCCATATCCGGGTCTCGGTCTTTTTGAATATGGGCTATCGCTTTGGCCTCTGGCTGGATGGGGTGGCCATGTGGATTGCCGCCGTGACCGCCACCTATTTCGCCCGCTACGCGATCAAGACCAACATCATGTCAAAAATGCTGAATGATCGCACCCAGGGGCAGGATTTCACCCCGGAATGGCTGCTGTCGTTTTTTGCCATGTTTGTCACCGCGCCGTCGCAATGGGGCAGGCTCTGGGCTGAAACCGGATCCGACTGGGTCTATACCCCCGTTTGGCTGCCACAGCTGCCGATGTCGATTGGCACCGTCCTGTTGGCCCTGGCCCTGTGGGATTATCTGTGCCGTCTGCTGATCACCCGCAAGGCCAGCATCACATCGGAGGCCGTGGAATAATGGGCGAGATCTACACAACGCTTATCTTTATATTTGTTCTGTTTGCGCTGCTTGGCAGTTCCGTCTGGATTGGGCTGGCGCTGATGGGCGTGGCCTGGTTCGGCATGGAGCTGTTCACCACCCGCCCCGCAGGCGATGCCATGATCACGACCATCTGGACCGGTGCCTCCAGCTGGACCCTGACGGCGCTGCCCCTGTTCATCTGGATGGGAGAGATCCTCTATCGCACCCGATTGTCAGAGGACATGTTTCGCGGCCTTGCCCCCTGGATGCGCTGGCTACCGGGGGGGCTGCTGCACACCAATATCGCGGGCTGTACCATCTTTGCTGCCGTCTCGGGCTCATCCGCGGCGACGCTGACCACCGTGGGAAAAATGTCGATCCCCGAGCTGCGCAAGCGCGGTTATCCGGAATATATGATCGTCGGCACCCTGGCCGGGGCTGCCACGCTTGGGCTGATGATCCCGCCCTCGCTGACGCTGATCGTCTATGGCGTTTCGATCAATGAATCGATCACCAAACTGTTCATGGCCGGGATTTTCCCCGGCCTGGTGCTGGCCAGCCTGTTCATGGCCTACATCATGGCCTGGCACTTTCTGGCCAAAGACCAGCGCCCCGAACCCGAACCAGCGATGTCTTTTGGTGCGATGCTTGCCGAGAGCAGGTTCCTGATTCCGGTGCTGATCCTGGTCACCGTCGTCATTGGCTCCATGTATCTGGGCCTGGCCACCGCCACCGAGGCCGCCGCCGTGGGCGTTGTCGGGGCCTTGACGCTGGCGCTGTTGCAAGGCTCGCTCAGCTGGGCAACCTTCAGCGCCTCCCTGATGGGGGCGACGCGCACATCGGCGATGATCGCGCTGATCCTGATGGGGGCCTCTTTCCTGTCACTGGCCATGGGCTTTACCGGCTTGCCACGGGCGCTGGCAGCCTGGATTGATCAGATGAACCTGTCCCCGCTGGTGCTGATCATTGCGCTAACCCTGTTTTACGTGGTGCTCGGCATGTTCCTGGATGGGATTTCCTCGGTTGTTTTGACCATGGCAATTGTAGAGCCAATGATCCGGCAGGCAGGCATTGATGTGATCTGGTTTGGCATCTTTATCGTGGTGGTGGTTGAAATGGCGCAGGTCACGCCACCGATTGGCTTCAACCTCTTTGTACTGCAAAGCATGACCCGGCACGAAATTTCCTATATCGCCAAGACCGCCCTACCGATGGTGGGACTGATGCTCTTGATGGTCGTTATCCTGGTGGCCTGGCCAGAGCTGGCAACCTGGCTTCCCAATACCCTGCGGGGTGGGCCTGTCGGCGGATAGCGGATGGTATGTCTTAGCTGGGGAAGATACGCGCCATCTCTGCGTCAAAGCGCGCCCAGCTAAGCACCGCACGGTTGCCCGCCAGGCCATGATAATAGGATTTACCAGTCGAGGTGGGCAGCCCGGCCCAGATCTTGGACAGGTTATGCATGAAATCGCGTCGGTCCATCTTGCCTGCCATCACCGCACTTAGGCCTGCCTCTTCCAGCAACTGATGTGCAAGACGGTCCTGCAACGCAGGGGAAAAGCGCTCTCCTCGTTCGGCCCCAATCTGGCGTGCCAGACGTTTAAGGGTGGCCGGAATGAACTGATAGCGCCCGATGGCGTGCTGCTGTCCTGGGGTGCGGGCGATCCAGTCGTATATTTCACCCAGCGTCAGCTGGGTTGGCAGTTTTTGCGGGCGGACCTTGGCGGCATGCTGAACCGCATCATATTGTGCGCTGCCGGCCTCGGCGCTGGCAATCAACTGCATCAGCTTGGCCACCGCACCGCGTGCAACACCCCCCTTGGGCATGGCGCGGAACAGGCTGGTGCCGTGCCGATCGGCAAAGAGGCTCGCCAGATTGGATTGTACCGCTTCCATCTCGGCCTCAAGCCCCTGCCCCTGCCCCTGAAGATCAGCTTGACCCGGTGCTGTCTCGCCCGCCAGAACCGAAGCCGGAGTATGGCGCGCCAACATCGGCTGCGCCGCTGCCGTAGATCCCTGACGAAAGAACCCTTCGTTGACGATGGAAAACTGTTCTGTCGCGCCAACAGCTGAAAAGCTGGCAGGCGAAAGAAAAAGCGCCATACTCAAAGAAATAAGGCGTGGGCCTAATTGGGATTTGCTCATATCAGCCTTCTGTCTGAAACCGCAGGTCCCTGCTGTGATATCGTGACAGAATTGAGATTTCCTTTACCAGGGCGCGAGGCGGGGCGCTAAAATGCCCCGCAGCCCGTCGGGCAAAGGGTCAGGCCGCGTAGCGGCGGACATTTTTGGCATCCACCTTCAAATGGTAGGCTTGGCAGGTCTCCCCGCCGATTTCAACGCGCGGCCCAGCTGGGGAAATTGTCAAACCAGTCCGCCGCATCAGTAGCCCTGCCGCCACCGATGTCAGGCAGATATAGTCCTTGAAGTTCCAGGACTCGGCCAAACGGGCAAGGCTAATGCCGATCTCCCCGCGCACCTGCATCCGTTCCCGGCTGCTTAGGGTGTCGGCAACAAAGACCCGGCTGACCTCCCAGATTTTGGGATCCTGCGGGGCTGGCTCGTCCAGAATATCGGAGGGCAGATCCGGCAACAGGCCCAATTGGGCATCGCGTAGCATGTAGCTGGCGTTGATGTTCTGGGCCGTTGTCGGCGTCACCCGCAGCCCGCCATGCACCGTCAGCCCATCGTGGATCACATAATAAATGCTTTCCGGGCTGTCATATTGGTCAAATTCAAGCCCACGGGTATTTGGCAGCTTCCAGCCGCGCGCTTCAATGAAATGGTGATACCTGGCGCGCAGAAGCGCGGTGAATAAGGTTCCTGTTTCACCAAAGTTGTCAAAGGTGATCTCTGTGGATTGCATCGTTGCGCCTGCCCAGTCGCTGGAGGATTTCTAACCCCCTCATGGGAGTTTTAATAAAATTCAACACAACTCTTACAGGCAATCGTAAATTTTACATTAACGCAACTGGTATTACTTAACGGCACGACGCAGCCCTGTGTCAATCGAAACGGTGGCTTCCTCCGTCTCTGCCGAGGAAAGCTGACTGGTCTCTGTGCTCTGCCCCGGAATTGGTCGCGCTTCGGCCTCTGTTGGCAGGCCATCCGGGCCTGTCGATCGGTCCGATTGCTGCGACTGACCTGAGGCCATCCCCCACGCAGTCACGACCTTGCGCATTTCCGACAACAGAACTGATTTTTTCACCGGTTTGGCGATATAGCCCGAGGCCCCAAGAGCCAGATATCGCTCGCGATCTTCTGCCCCGGCATTCGCCGTCAGCATAATCACTGGCGTAGCAGCAATATGCCCGCCACGCCGGGCCATTTCCATCAAGGTCTCGCCGCCATCCATCACCGGCATTTTCATATCCAGAAGCACCAGATCAACCGGCCGCTGTTCCAGACAGTCCAGCGCCTCGACACCATTGCCGGCCTCCAATATTTCAAAATCCCCCTTCTTGAGAAAGGCCCGCACCACCATCCGGTTTGATCGGGTGTCATCAACCAGCAGGATGGATTTGATCCCAAGATCTCGCACCAGCTCTTGCAGTTCATCCCTGCTGGGAGGCGCAGCCGCGCCGCTGGGCCGCTCGGTCTCAAGCGGTACATCTGCCTCTTCCAGAACCTTGATCTGACAGGTCACTGTAAAACAACTGCCCTTGGACGGCGTGGAAACAACCGTGATATCCCCGCCCATCATACGGGCAAAACGGCGCGCAATCGCCAAGCCCAGCCCTGTGCCCGGAACCGTGGGGGCGTCTTTATCCTCGACGCGGTAGAACTCCGTAAACAGCTTGCCAAGCTGATCTGCCGCGATCCCCCGCCCCGTGTCGCAGACTTCGATTGCCAGCAGCGTCTCCCCTCGGACCAGCGCGCCGCTCGCCTTGACAGAGACGTAGCCGGTTTCAGTGAATTTAATCGCATTGGAAACAAGGTTCCCAATTACCTGACGTAGGCGCAACGCATCAAATTCGGCATAGGCTGGCAGGCCTTCACCGATTGCAACATCGAGCCGCAGCCCCTTTGCATCCGCCGCCGCGCGAAACACCTCTACCGCGCTGGCGATTTCCAGCTTGGGGGCTGCGGCAGCCAGGCTCACTTCGATATGGCCGGCCTCAACCTTGGCATGGTCCAGAACATCGTCCAGAATCCCGGTCAGCGCCTGGGCTGACTTGCGCAACAAAATGGTGCGCTCACGCCGGGTCTCTGTATCGGTATCTTCCTCATCGATGAGTTCAGACATGCCGCAAATCGCGTTCAGAGGCGTGCGGATTTCGTGGCTCATCGCCGCCAGAAAGCGGCTCTTGGCACGGCTACCGGCCTCGGCTGCGCTAAGCGCTACGCGCAGCCGTCTGGTCAGCCTGTGCAGCACCCACATGCTATGGGCAACATACCCGGCCCCCAAAATCATGATAATCAACGCGATGACAAATTCCATCGGGCTGGCAAAGGAGTACAGGAAATTGATGATCATGAAACCCACAGCGCAGATAATCGGCACCGCAGTCAAAAGGCCAAACAGCATCCATTCGGAGCGCGCAACAACGCTATGATTGAGAGCAATGATCAGCAACATCGTGCCGGCCAGCTTGGGAAAGGGCTCTGGCTGCAAGAACAAAAGCACCGGAATCGCGTTGAAGACCCAGATCCCGACAAAGGCAGAGCCAAGCAACAGCACAACCCCGCCAGGCGTGACCTCACGCTCCAGCTTGCGATAGGCAAAAATACCGATCACTTCGATCACGCAAAGGCAGGCATAGATAGCACAAACCGTCACAAAAGGCAGGTAATACAGGGACAAAACCGAGACGAGCGTGATGGAGGCAAACCGAGATGGCAGGTCGCCACGTACAAGCCGGTTCTGTGCCGCAACCGAAGCCTTCAAATCGGCTGGTAAATCAAACATGCGCATCATCCCCGAAGCGTCATTCACGTCGTCCTTTTTTCTCGCTGAACGGGCACCAAAGACACCCAATCACCGCCATCGCCTGAGCACGCGTATGGACGGTTCGGTACTTTCGCCTGAACATAAGGCCAAAAGATGGCGGTGGTTCGAAAGAATAGGATCGTATCTTGACAATTTATGCAAGTTTGAAGGCATTTCCCCGCAAAAGCCCAGTGTTCAGACACGGGATGCACAATGAACAGGCAGAGCCAGGATTCCAGTGCCCCGCTATATTTTCAGGCATCCTTCCGGCAGGCTGGTTGGGCCATAAAAGGCGGCTGGCTGCCCGGCGGCAACAGCCCAGACCCAGTTGCCATAGTCAAAATGCCACCATTCGCTTGCCAAATTGGTAAACCCGGCCTGAAACATCGCCTGGCACAGTAGATGTCGGCGCTCGACCTCGGGGGATCCTACAGCGGCATCTGTCCAACTGCGCGCACTGGGTTCGTCAAAGCCGCTGCCCATAGGCAGGATTGCGCCGGTTTCATCCGCCAGTGTCACGTCGATAGCGCCGCCGGTGACATGCGGGCTGTGTCTTGTCTGACTATCCGAAGGTGGTGCCGCAAACTGCATGGTAATTTGGTCAATCTCCGGGGCGCTGGCCTCTGGATGGCGCGCAGCAACATCGCTTCGGATCTTTTGGTACAGGGCCTGCTGCAGGGCTTTGGAGCGCCACCCATCCAGCAGGACCAGCCGATACCCCGGCGGCAAGGCCCGCGCCGCCATGCGCAAACGATCATAGACCCCGGCACGCACCCAGACATCTGGCAGGGCATTGGGCAGGCCATCGGCATGGTAAACGGGGCGCGTCAGCCAGGCTGCACAACCGGAGGTGGGGACAAGCACTTCGCCGTTCTCAGCGATGTTGAGCCGCGCCGCGGCCTCCCAGTTCAGAACATTTGGCTGTGGTTTAGACATTTAGTGCAACAATGTTGGCAGCCAGGTGGTAAGCCCGGGCACAAGAATGATGATCAACAGCACGCTCAGCGCCACCGCGATGAAGGGCCAGATCGCTACGAACAGACGGGCGATATCGACCTTGCCAACCGCAGAGGCGACAAAGATGCAGGCCCCCATCGGCGGCGTAATCAGCGCGATGGTGATGTTCAGGGTGATGACAATGCCCAGATGCACCGGATCAATCCCCGTTACCTGGGCCACAGGCAAAAAGATCGGCGTCAACAGCATCAGCGCCGAGACTTCCTCCATGAACATGCCGGTGATGAAAGTCACAAATGAAATCGCGATCAGGGTTAGCGCCGGATTATCGGCAAAGGGCGCCAGGATATCGGCAAAGGCTTCGGGCGCATTGGCAAAGGCCAACTGCCACGAAATAATTGAGGAAATCGCGATGATGGCAAATACCGCCGAGGTCAGCATCGCCGTGTCTTTGAAAGACATCCAAAGACTGCGCAGGTTCAGATTGCCCGACATCACCCCCCAGATTGCCACATAGGCCACGGTCAAGGCGCCGGATTCCGTCGGCGTCACCACGCCAAATACAATCCCCGCGACAATGATCAGCGGCGCGATCAGGGCCGGTAACGCGGCATAGGCCGCACAGAGAATTTCGCTAAAGCGCGCAGGTTTGTCCAGTTTTTCAACATTATAGATGCGCGCATAGACAACGTTCATCGCCATGAATGCGCCACCCAGCGCCAACCCCGGCAATACCCCACCAAGAAACAGCGCCCCAACAGAGGTTCCGGTTTGGCTGGCATAGAGGATCATAAAGATCGACGGCGGAATAATCGGCCCGATCAATGAACTGGCAGCGGTCAGCCCCGCCGCATAGGTGCCGGGAAACCCGGCCTTACGCATTCCCGGCACCAGCAGAGTGCCCAGCGCCGAGGTATCGGCCACGGCAGAGCCGTTGATGCCGGCAAAAAAAACACTGGCCACGACATTCACATGGCCCAGACCACCGCGCAGATGCCCTACAAGGCGCGTTGCAAGGTTCAATAGCCGTGGCGTCATATTGCCATTGTTCATCAGGTTCCCTGCCAGAATGAACAGCGGAATGGCCATCAGGGAAAACACATCAATGCCGCCAAAGGCCTGCTGCGGCATGATGCGGCTCATCTGTTCAAAGCCCACAAAGGAGAATCCGATCACCGCAGTGGTCATCAGGCTGAGGAAAAGCGGCATCCCAATGATCACATTGAGCAGCATCACAGCAAGCATGGTGGCAATCATTCGTCATCCTCGACGGTCTGGGCGCGCATTGGCTTGGGGCCATTCAGCAGCGCCAGAAGGAAAAGCAGCCCAAAGCCAACCGGCAGGATCGCCACCGGGATAGAGCGCGAAATCTGCAGACCCGGCGTTTTGAAGAAGCCGACGCTGCCAACATATTCATAGGAAAACCAAGTCATTGCCCCCGTCAGCGCCAGGGTCAACAGCCATTGATACCAAACGATCACTCGTTTGATCGGCGCCGGAACACGGTTTTCCAGGATCGCAACACGCATATGCGCGCCTTCAATCCAGACCGCACCCATCCCCAGCATCGCAGCCCCGATGATGCAATAGCGGGCCAGTTCATCAAACCAGATCGGCGAAGCGCCAAGGAAATAGCGCGCCCCCACCCCATAAAGGATGAACACCGTCACCCAAGCGATGAGCAGCGTTGACACGCCTATTGAAAGGCGTGCCAGCAATTTTTGCAAAGCGACGATCATTACTTGATCAGGTCAGACTTGCCGAGATCCGCGAAGGCGGCTTCCAGGAAGCTCTTGTCGATGTCCTGGGTGCCAAGCCATGTGATAAAGCCGGGCTGACCGATTTTCTGGAATTCTGCCATGGCCTCGGCGGTGGGGGTGATCACCTCGACGCCATTTTGCGACAGCCATTCTACCCGACCTTCGACATTGGCCTGCACGTCATCGCGTGTCAGCGCGTTGGCCTCAACCACCGCCTCTTCCAGGATTGTGCGCTCTTCGTCGGAAAGACCTGCCAGCCATGTGCCATTGGCGGTCAAGAACTGCATGGAATACTGGATATTGGCGCGGGTCATATAGCCCTGCACCTCGTTCAAGGATCCGATAATGATATAGAGCGGCGGGTTCATCTGCCCGTCGACAACCCCGGTTTGCAGCGCGTTATAAACTTCGGTCCATGGAATTGGCGTGCCGGATGCGCCCATGGCTTCATACAGCGCCACCTGCGACGGATCCATCGCGCGGAACTTCATGCCGTCAAAATCGGCGGGCGAATGGATCGGCTTGTCTGTGCTGGTGAACGCGAGGAAACCGCCCTCTTCCACCACGGCCAGGATTTCCGACCCGCCGGTGCGCTCGGCAAAGGCCTCTTCGACCATGCCCCAGTATTTGCCGTCATCAAAGAAGCTGCGGGCCTCTTCGGGGCTGGTGAACATGAAGGGCGTGTTGGAAACGAAGACCTCTGGCACCACCGGTGACACACCGGCAAAGCTGGCGATGTTCAACATCGGCGAGGCCAGCGTGTTTTCCATGCGCTCCTGCTCTTCGCCCAGCTGCGAGTTGGCAAACAGCTCCAGTTCGATATCCGTCTTGGCTTCGACGATCTCTTCCAGTTTGGTAGCAAAGAAATGCACCGCGTTCTTTTCGGCGTCTGGGGGACCGTTGTAGCCAAGTTTGATGGCGTCAGCCTGGGCGGCAACCGCAGTGCTGGACAGCAAAGCGGCAAGGGCGAGAGACTTGAATTTCATTTCAGAAACCTTCCTGTTGAGCGATATATGATCTGCCGCCAACGCGTGACCTCCTCGGCACTTCACTGTGTTGCCTTAGTGGCGGCACGCGTTTCGGGCGATACCTTGGAATAGAAAAGTTTGAAAATGTTATCAAGCAAACATCTTTATAAAAAAAGTTTGCTGGAAAACATTTGCTGTTATACAGTTGAATATACTAATAAATTACATGTGATGAAACAGTAAGCACAGGGGAAGAAGGGGGCGAAAGGTGCAGGAAGAGCAGGATCTATTGGCCAATGCCATCGCCAAGGCAGAATCAAAGCTCACCCAAAAAGAGAAGCGGATCGCGGCCTATTTCCTGGCGCGCCCAGATGCGGTGATTGTCGAAAAGAACGCTGACATTGCCAAGAAACTTGACCTGAGCACCATGACGCTGACCCGGTTTTTCCGCAAAATCGGCTTCACCGACACAGCTGATGCGCGCGCACAGTCCATCCAGAACACCTATAGGCCAGGGAATGACCGCGTCGACAAACGGTTTGAAGATAGTTTTTCGCGCCCCAGCTCTGAAAAGGCCATAAAGGATCTTCAGCTAAGCCGGGCCTCTGTTGAGGCCGCCTTTGAACTGCGTGGCAGCGCCCTCTGGGAACAGATCGTCGAATTGGTTGCGCACTCGGATGCGGTGCATGTAACCGGCTTTCAAACCATGCATTTCCTTGCCGACGGTTTTTTCCGCCGCCTGTCCTATCTGCGCAACAAGGTTCACCTCGAAGATGGGATCGACGGCGTCTATGCCGGCTTGCTGCCAGAGCCCGGCGAACGGGTTGCGCTGATCATGATGGATGTCTACCGCTACGGGGCGCATGGCCCCCGCCTGGCGGCACTCGCCCAAGAGCGTGGCATTGATGTCATTGTATTAGCGGACGAATTTTGCGACTGGGCTGGCGGCATCACGCCCTATGTCCTGCGCTACCCGGCAGAGACCCACTTTTTCCTGGCGATGCCGCAAGGCATTACCACCGGGCTGAACCTGCTGCTGCAGGATGTCAGCGCCAGCCTTGGGGATACCGCCGGACGCCGGGTCAAAAAACTGTCCGAGGCACAGGATTATTTTGGCCTGTTCCTGGACTAGCTGCCACCGCTCCAACTGCACCGGAACCGACCCAGTAAATGCCTAATATTTAGTCAGCAATGGTCAAAATCTGACGGCGGGCCACCGGGGCTGCCGATGATCCGGGCTTTGTGACCCAAAACACCGCCAAAGCCTTGTGTTGCGCGGGTTTTCAGATTTCCTTTTCACATGCCTAACGACCAGACAGATGCATTCTCAAACCGGTTGGCGGCGCTGATACGGCAGATCTATCCTGATATGGATGCCGCAGCGCTTTCCAGCAAAATTATCGCCGCCTTCTGGCCCGACAATACACATCGTCGCAAACGTGGGCGGCGGCCAAGCAACAATCTGTGGACGGAACGCGACGCGCTGCTGATCACCTATGGCAACTCCATCCTGGATGGTGCCCATAAACCACTGGATCTTCTGCATGATTTCCTGCTTCGCCGGATGAACGGGGTCGTCAACGGGGTACATATCCTGCCGTTCTTTCCCTTCACCTCTGATGATGGCTTTGCGGTGTCGGATTTTCGCACCGTGAACCCTCAGCTGGGGGATTGGCCGGATATCAACCGGATCGGCAAAGATTTTCACCTGATGTCCGATCTGGTGCTGAACCATGTCTCCAGCCAGGGAAGCTGGTTCAACAGCTACCGTCAGCGCCAGGCGCCCTATGCGGATTTCTTCTTCGAAGCCTCGCCGATGGATGACCTGCGCGCGGTGGTTCGCCCCCGCACAACGCCGCTGCTGCAAGAGGTCGAAACAGCCAATGGCCCGCGCCATGTTTGGTGCACCTTCAGCCATGACCAGATTGATCTCGACTTTGGTAACCCCGAGGTCCTGCTAGAATTCCTGCGAATTATCCGCCTGCATGTGGACAACGACGTGCGAACCATCCGCCTGGATGCAATTGCATTTTTATGGAAAGAGGTTGGCACCGCCTCGATCCATTTGCCCCAGACCCATGCGATTGTGCAACTGATGCGGCTCTTGTGCGACTACGCCACCGAAACCATTATCCTGTTGACCGAAACCAATGTGCCAAAGGCGGAAAATCTCAGCTATTTTGGCAACCGCAATGAAGCCCACGCGATCTATAACTTCCCGCTGCCGCCCTTGATTCTACATGCGGTCCTGTCCGGGTCTGCTCAGTATTTGCGCCGCTGGCAGAGCGGCATGCCCCCAGCCCAGCTGGGATGCGCCTATCTGAATTTCACTGCCAGCCACGATGGGATTGGTATGCGCCCAGTCGAAGGCATCCTGCCAGACCGGGAGCAGGAAAAGATGCTTGATACGATCAAGCAGACCGGCGGGCTGGTCTCGATGCGGGCCTTGCCGGACGGAGGCGAGGCACCTTATGAAATCAACACCACCTTCTTTGAGGCAACCCGGCAGACATTTTCGGGCGAAGACGACCACCACTTTGATCGGTTCTTATGTTCGCAAACGATCGTGATGTCGCTAGAAGGGATCCCGGCATTCTACATTCACGCGATGCTGGCCACGCCCAATGATCACGATCAGGTCGCGCGGCGCGGGATGAACCGTGCGATCAACCGGCACCGTTGGGATTACCCAACGCTGAACGCCCTGCTGGATGACCCCAGTTCCTTGCAGGCACGGGTTCTGGCGGCGCTGTCAGACCGGTTGAAGATCAGGGCCAGGCAACCCGCCTTTCACCCCAATGCGACCCAGTTCACCATGCCGCTGGACAACAAGATCTTTGGCGTCTGGCGGCAAAGCCTGGATCGGCATCAGTCGATCTTTGCGCTGCACAATGTCAGCGACCAGCCCACAACCCTGCCGCATATGTCGATGAACCTGATCGAGGATGAAACCTGGGTTGATCTGCTGACCGGAGAGGAAGTCGATATGAAGCAGGACGCGCTGGTTCTTTCGCCCTATCAATGTCGCTGGATCACCAACCGGGGCTAGCGCGACGCGCCGTCACCTGCATTGACACCACACGCGCGGTCGTTTTTCGTGTGCATGTTCCGCACATCCAAACCCGGTGCGCATATTGCGCAACAGGCCTAGGTATAGTCCATTTCATCCGCCTTGGCGGCGGCGGTCATATCCGACAGAAAGGTGGGGTCGGCGGCATGAACCCGGTTCCAGGTTGGAATAAACGGCGTCTCATGCGGGTTTTCCAGAAACATCTGCCCCGCGCGCATGATGTTTTCCGCAAACAGCTCGATCGAGGTCTCTTCGGTATGGCGATCTATCGACAGGCCGTTCATCTTGGCATCGTTGTAGTAGGCCTCTAGCAGGTCAAGCGCGCAGCGATAATAGGTGGCCTTCAAGGTGCGAAAGACATTGGGGGTAAAGATGGTGCCATCCGCCGCCAGCTTGCGGAAAATCGCCTTGCAGATATCAGTCGACATCCGGTTCAGCCCCGCGTTTGCTTCCCCTGGGCTGAGCCCCTGGTGCTTGTGATCATAGGCATCCGAGATATCAACCTGGCAGACCGCCTTGGGCGCAAGATTGCGCCAGGCCTCTGACAAGACGCCGATTTCCAACCCCCAATCCGATGGGATGCGCAGATCCGGCAGGATAGCCGTGCGCATTGCAAACTCTCCCGACAGGGGATAGCGAAAACTGCGTAGATAATCGATGTAATCTCGGCTGCCGATCACCCGATTGAGCGCAATTAGCAAGGGACTGACCAACAGGCGCGTGACCCGGCCATTGATCTTGTCGCCGCCGATACGCGGGTAATACCCCTTGGCCACCTGATAGGGAAAGCTGGGGTTGGCCATCGGATAGACCAAGCGGGCCAGCATCTCTTTGTTGTAAGTCAGAATATCACAATCATGGATCGCCATGACAGCGCTATCGGCGCAGCCAATCAGATAGCCGAGGCTGGCCCAGACATTCTTGCCCTTGCCCTTCTCGGTTGGGGCCAGGCCCAAGGCCTCTAGCCGTGCCCCCAGCGCCAGCATTCTGGGACTGTCATTCCAGATGACGATATGGTTTTGCCGCAACCCCTTGAAGAATTCCTTGGCCCGGCGGTACTGGGTTTCATCGGCGGCATCCAGACCAATGATGATCCTGTGCAGATAGCTGACACTTGCCAGCTCTGTCAGGATATGCGGCATGGCCTCCCCTTCCAATTCGGAATACAGACAGGGCAGGATCAGCGAGATTTTGCGGGACTGGGCAAAAACGGCAAGCTCATGCTCCAACTGATCGGCCGACCGGGTGCGCAGATTGTGCAGTGTCGTGATGTTTCCGTTCTGATGAAAATCAGCCATACGCCTTAGCCCTTGTTCAATTGCAATCGATCTAGGAGATGAATGATCGCCGCATTCCAGCCCTGCGGACCTGGGGCTGTGCTGCGGATGATCCGGCCCTCTGCCTCGCCCCGAAGCGGCGCAAGGGGGGCACGATGCGGGTTGGCCACGACCACCCCAAAATCAGTTGCCTCCAGCATCTGAACATCGTTCGGCGCATCCCCCAGCGCGATTGTATGCTGGGGGGCATAGCGCTGAACAATCCTGCGCAGCTGGTCGACCTTGTTGCCGCCAAAAGAGAGCGTCAGAAAACGCCCACCCTGTTGCGCGCGCACGCCCTGCGCCTGCAGATGGGCAAGAAAGTCCGCCTGCTGTTGCGCCGTCCCCAGCCATTGCCCCGGTTCGGAAAAAACACGCTGCTGCGCCAGCTGTGCCGCAGCGGGCGGCAGCCCGGTCATCTCGCCCAGTTGTGCCAGCGTGACATCCCCAAAGCCGCGAAAATTCTGGCTCAGATCCGGGGGCATTCCGGCAAGAACCTGGCGCAAATCCGCATAGCGAGAGCCCCCCTGCACAGAGCTGACACCAGGCGGCAGATGCCCTGCCCCGTTCTCGACGATGGCGGGCCAGTTCTGCACCCCCAAAGCCGCGCGCAGCCTGCCCACCTCGGCGGCGGTTTTGCTGCTGGCCAGGACAACCGCTGCAGACAGGTTTTTCAGAGCAGCAAGCGCTGGCTGCGCCGCCGCCCAAGAATAGGTGTCGTGATCAAGCAATGTGCCGTCAAGATCGGTAAACACCATAAGACGCAGTGGAGTTGTCATGCCACAAGTCTGTCTTTGCGCCCCGCAGGATCACAAGATCCCCCCCTGCGAGAGCGCAAGTGCTCCCGCGCATTCGCCTAAATCACCAGCAGCGCCCCCCCCATATGATTGCGACTTAGGCATATTTAAAACGCGCAAACGCGAAAACACAGGACACAAAATACGCGCTGGAGATCGCCTGCCCTTTTGCCGCCCTGCCAGCCGCTGCTGGCCTATTCAAAACCGGGCGCCGCGAGATGGGGTCACTTATTGGCATTCACGCAGCTGCAATCCCTTTCTGCGCCCTTCACCGTTGTCGGCAGTCTGAAAAAGCGGAACGCCCCAAGCTGGTACATCGTTTCAGTATAGGTGTTTTGCTTACCCTCGGGATCTGTGGTTTCCACGGGCGTTTCAACGATTTCAACCGGGGCTCGGTACGGCTGCCCCTTGTTCAGCCAATCTGCTGACAGCACCATTTCAGTGCCATCCAATTCCCAGGATCCGGCGTAAGGGCGTTTGGCAAAGACCAGCTTAAATGCCCCGTCTTTCTGGATCGCCATGTACCCTTCGGCATCGGTGTCCAATTCACCAGCATCAACCTCGCGCATCAGCCGCGTCCATAGCACGACGTAGCTTGGCTCGGCGCTGCACAATTCGTAACGGGCGATCGGCTCGCCTGTTTCAAGGTTCCATTTCTCCTCAAACATCACATCCATGATGTTTTCTGGCGTGGTCAGTGGCTCTGATTGTTCCAGGTCGTAACGACGCCTCTCGCTCAGCACATCTTCGTCACGATCGCTCTTTTCAACGTCCCTGTCCCCGGACGACATCAAAGGATCGCAAAATGAGGCCAGCGGCATCTCAGAGGGTTGGCTTTGCGCGGCAGCAACAGTGGGACCGATAAGGCAGGCCAAAACAGCTCCAAGAATTTTCTTAAAAATGGTCATGATTTCCTCCCCAGAAACCAACTCTTCAAGAGTTGTCCCAATAATTTAGCAGAAATTAGGCCCTGCGGCAAAAAAATGCGCGACAGAATTAACCATTTGTACCCATTTCTCGCCCAAAAATGGCCGCTTTAACGCGTTAGTCCGTCCTGACTGCAAGCCGTGGCAGGCGGCTTGCGGAGGCAACAATTTGGAAAGACAGGCCCATGCTGCGCTATTTGTTTGCTACACTATTGGCCATGATGGTGGTTGGATCAGCAGAGGCCCAGAAGGCCGGTGTCGGTGCCTGGGAAAATTCCAGCTACACCATGTTGAAGTGGCTGGAAGATACGCCCGCACTTGGCTGGTATTACAACTGGCGTCCCGATCAGATGTATTCCAAGTCCCGCCACCGGCGCAGTGTGGAATTCGTCCCCATGATTCACAATGCGTCGGATGTGAACAAGCCGATACAATCCGACCTGCCCCTGCGGCATCTGCTGGGCTTCAACGAACCGGACGGCGAACGCAGGCTGTCTGTTGCGCGTGCGATCAAACTGTGGCCCAAGCTGGAACGGCGCGGCCTGCGCCTTGGCAGCCCTGCCACCAAACAAGGCGGAACCCTGGGCGCGAATTCCTGGCAGCGCCGCTTTATGAACGAAGTCGAAGCGCGCGGGCTGCGGGTCGATTTCATGGCAGTACATTATTATTCCAAAAACGGAAATGTGGCAGAGTTTCGCAACTGGCTGAAAGCCGTACACAAGGAATACAATCGCCCGATCTGGGTTACCGAATTTGCCCATATCGACTGGCGCCGCCCCGGATCCACAACCTATCTGAAGAACGCCAAATTCATTGAAGGGGCGATCCGCATGATGGAGGGACTGCCCTTCGTGGAAAGGCATGCCTGGTTTGCGGCCAATCCCTATACTTGGCGCGGCCATACTCCGCAGCTGAATCTGGTCAATGATGATCTGATCCTGACTCCAACGGGCCAGGCGTTTGACAGCGTCCTGAGCAGACTGGACACCCGCCGCGTTTCCAGCAGAGAAAACTAACTGGTTGTGATTGGCATTTGCCCACCGCCGTTTCCCATTATTATATTCCAGCGCAATTTCGCCCTTCTCTTCAGTGTGGCTTTGGGCCAGACGTCCGGTGAAGACCAAAATTAGAAACCGGCCGCGCACTTGCACGCTATGGTAATACCGGAAAATTCAAATACCCCCATAATACGGCAGCCCCCTTCTGGTACTTAATAACCAGAAATCCATGCCCGCCGTATTCATTTGACAAAGACAGCCACAGGTACATTTAATATAGGGATAAATAATGAGGGAAAGGAAATGTCCGTACGTCCTCCTCTATTGAAACTGGTTGGCATCAGTCTTGTTGTTTTTTTCAGTGCAACCGGACCAGCCATCCACGCCCAAACGCTTGACATTGAAGCCTTGCAGCACGCTGCCGCAGATCCGGCGGCAGTTGACGCGCAACTTCAGCTTGGCGAGATCCTTCTTTATGGCAACAGAGGCCTGCCCCAGGACAAGGACCGGGGGCTGGCGCTAATTTCACAGGCGGCAGCTGCGGAACACACCGCGGCGCAAGCGGTGCTGGGAAAAACCCTGCTGGACGGATTTTATGTTGAGGCTGCCCCCGAAACGGGGCTGCGTCTGCTGCAAAAGTCCGCCGACAAAGGCAATCAACTAGCAGAGGAAACGCTGGGGCGGGCATTCCTGTGGGGGGAAGGAACACCGGCTGACCCCATAAAAGCGCACAGCTATCTAAATTCGGCAGCGATGAAGGGAAGCCCAAATGCAATGCGCACCCTGGGTGAACAACTTATCGATGGCCGGATTATGGACCAAGACATTGCTGCCGGTGTCCTGCTGCTGGAACGCGCCGCGGACACGGGCGATGCAAAGGCCGAAGTCGCGCTTGGCAAATTGTTGTTTTACGGCGGAAGCCTTCCCAAAGATCGGCCCCGCGCCACTGCGCTTTTCAAAGCAGCGGCAAAGGCGGGCAATGGCGAGGGTATCCTGCACCTCGGTGCGGATATGATGTGGCGTCGGGTTGACCCCAAGGCCGCAAAGGCCCTGCTGATCCAAAGCGGAGAACTGGGCACTGGCGCCGCCTGGGCAACCCTGGCTGAAGGTGCGATGTTCGGATACCTTGGGGCGGACCGGCGTGGACAATTTGAAGCCTTTGCCGAAAAGGCGCGTGCGGCGGGTGAAACCCGTATCGCCAAGCTGGAGGCCCTGCGCCAGCTATACGGAATTAATATGCGCGCAAGCGGCCCGGATGCGATCCACTTGCTGGAGCAGGCATCAGAAGATGGCAACCCCGACGCCGCCAAATTCCTGATCCAGCTGGTCCGCGATGGCAACCGGCTCAATGTCAGAAAGGCACCGGAACAGGCCGCCATTTATCTGGAGAAATATTCCCAACTTCTTGACCCGGCGGATCGGGAGCGGCTGAGCTTCACCCTGAAACTGGCAAGCACACGCCGCTTTGACCAGTTTGACCAATTCGCCACGGAATTCGAAAGCCGACCAGATCTGAAAACCACCGCCTTTGGCATGGATATCTTTGCAAGTAACCCGAATTTTGCAATTTTCGTGCTGCAATCAAGATTCAAACAACAGGGCAAGGCTATTGGCCCCCCGGACGGATTTGCAGGCAGACGGACCCTGAAAGCCCTATCGAGAGCCTGTCGGACACTGCCCGATACCTCCCCCTGTCTTGATGCCGTCATGCAACCCAAAGTTATCGGAGAACTGCTGGCGCAACGATAATACCCCTGCCCTGCCACCGGATTGCTAGATCGCTGCCGGGCAGCGCTGCATCCAGCAGCATTGCCGCTCCAAATTGCCAGAAGGCCTAGCTGTAGTTGTCGAGCGCTATGGCGGTCTTTCGGCTGAACGTCGTTCCCATACAGCCCTCCCCAAGTTTCGCGACACACCTTACCGCAAGCCAACCCTATTGGCAGCCGCCTTGCGCCGCACAAACGGGTGGGGCAGCTTTGCTTGGCGTCGTTGTTCAGATTGGGTCCCGTATCGCAGGGATCACGGCTCTAGCTGGGATGGCAACGTGACGGCTGACCAAACCCCGCCGGAGAACAAATCCACGTGGCACCGCCGCGCGTGCTCCTCAAAGAGGCGCGTCTAGCAGCCTTGCGTGCACGTGCTTCTTCGCGTTTGCTAACAGTCTTGACATTGGCCATCCAATTGAAAGCATAAACATTCTGAGTTCGATTGTTGCTCTGCTGCTCGGCCACTGCAGCCACTGGGATGGTAGAGAGTGCCACGATAAGTCCAACACTGAGTGTCGCTGACACCCAATTGGTCGCCGTTTTGATAAACATGCTCACTGCCTCTAACTAGCGTCGGTGGTTACCCCACCTTGATTGCGCCTGAATAGGGCATTCATATGTTTAAGCAACGGTTGATTTGTGTCGGCTGTATGAGTGGCGAATTCTCGCTAATTGCTGTTCACCCGGTTTTCCAGGCGCCAATCCGGCAAGCCATAGCCATCGGGCCAAGGGTAGACCTCTTTTTGGTTAAAGTAGACCACACCGGACAACAGCGGTTTTTCGGGCTGGGGCTTCCGGACCTCTCCTTCCCATTGCGCGACGTAGCTGGCGCTGCCGGCAAAGCCAAGTTCGGCAACGATGACCGGTTTTCCAAAGACGGCTACGCGGGCATAGGTTTCGTCCAGCCATTGCTGATATGGACGCGACCCGCCTAGAATTTCGGTCTCCCATTGTTCAAGCCCAAAAATCGACAGGCCGACAAGGTCGACGTAGTCGTCACCGGGATAGTATTTCTCCAGCCCGTCATCCCCGGCAGGCGACCAGACAACGCTGATATCGGGGGCCTGGTCCCGGCAGATATCAATCATCCGCTTGAACGAGGTGATATAGTCCTCCGGCTCCCAGCCTGACCAGATGAACTGGCCTTCGTCGCGCTCCATTTCCTGCCCCCACCGCACAGAGATTGGGCTTTGCAGATCCTTGAGCACCTGGCAGATGCCGCGCATGTTTGAATCATAATAGCCGTTCAGGATGCCATTGCGCAGAAATTCAGGTGTGTTGCGTTCATCCACCGTCCAGGTCCAGGGTTCGACAGTGACCATCAGGGCGCGCCCGCGTTCCAGTGCATATTCATCGGCATCCAGCAGGGAAATCAGCGACACATCCTCCCACGGCAGGAAGACATGCTCGATCATCACATCGGTTTCCTCGCTGTAATCCCCTACAGGATCAAATGCGCCATAGGGTATGTTGCCTGGCGGAAGAGCAGCAGCGGCCAGAATGAGTGGAGACCCCGCGATTGCACCCACCGCAAGTATGCGCCTGGCGCGAGAGACTGGTTTGAAACGTTCCATAGACCTGGTCCTCCTGTTTTGGTCACCACACTGGGGCGGTTTCATCACCCCATTCAAAATTAAACCTATAGCCAAACGGTTCTCGATTTGCGCTGCCTGCCCCCGCGACGTTGACCTGCACCTCAACGATCTTCACCGGTTCAAGGCCGATCGACAGCGCATAGACGCTTTCTGCTGCGCGAATTGCAAAGGCGCTAAACAGCAAAGTCGCGATGGTGGCCACAACACCTGTCTGCACCACAACATCCCGCCACTGCAGTTTTACGGGCCATCCGTTCTCGTGAAAATGTCTCAGCACTGTCACGGAGAGCGTCGCGGTATAGAGGCTCCCGGAAAACAACGTCAGCAGGTAAAACCCTTGCGCCTGCTCCAGATTTCCGGCCAGCAACACAGGCAGGATACACCCCAAAGCCAGAATTGCATAGACAGCCCAGATCTTCATCGGCAAACGGGTTGGCCCGGTGTCGCCCTTGGGGGTGATCCTGAAATCGACAAAGCGCCCTGTCAAGCTGTCCCGCACGGCCGAAATGCAGCCCCATAGGACCCAGGGCCATTGCAGCATCAGGAACAAGGTTCGTTCCCAGCTGATAAGAGGGGCATCCACCGGCCGAAAGACCTTTTGCCGCCGCAACGCACTTGCCAGCAGCAGCAAGGCCGCGATCTGTGGCATCGCGTGCGACAGGTACTGTGGAAAGGTAATTTCTGCATAGCGAAAATCAAACACAACCGCCAGGATGGGCAACAGGTACATCAGCAAGAAAGTCACGCCGAAGATCGGATAGAGCAGCTGACAAAACAGAAACTGCCATTTCAGCCGCATTGGCATTTGTTGCAGATAGCGCGGCGTATGTACCAACAGCAGGGTCACCAGGCTGCGGGACCACTGGAATTCCTGAATCGCAAGATCGGCCACCGTTGTCGGACCGTCGCCAATGGCAATCGCATCCAGCGCATGCACCCCCCGCCAGCCTGCCGCATTGATCAGCATTGTCGTGGAGTGATCCTCGGCCAGTTCAGGGCCCAACCCGCCCGCCTCGCGCAAGGCGCAGGTCCGCACGGCGTAGTGGGATCCGATGCACATCGGCGCAAACCCCGCAGTATAACCCGCCTGCAGAACCCCGTGAAATGCCCCCTCGGTGTGCAATCGCGTACGCGCCGCCCAGTTCCGGGAGGCGTTCGAGGCGCAGATTGATGGCGCACTTACATAGCCCACATCCGCATCCGCAAAGGGGCGCAACATCTCGCGCAGGTATCCCGGCTGCGGCACGTGATCGGAATCTAGCTGGCTGACGATATCGTATTCCGCATAGCCCCAGTGATCGTAGAAATAGGCAAGATTGCCTTCCTTGCAGCGCGTTCGCCTAGGCCAGACCGCCTGATGATAGTCTTCAACCCCCTTGCGACTGGAAATCCTCACACCGTGGCGGTTGCACCAATCTATGGTGTCCGGGCTGGGATCTTCATCTGCCAGCCAGGTATCATGGGGATAGTCCTGTGCCAGCATCGCCTCAAGGGTGGTCTGAACGACCTCAAACGGTTCTGAAGGTGTCTTGGTCACGATCATCGCCACGCGGAACTGCCCCGGTACTGGATCGGGCGCGCAGGAGCGAACAGCGCGCATCGCAAAATAGATGAAGTAGCATTGCAGGAAACTCAGCCACCCCAATAGCCCGGTCACCAATGCAAACCGCCAGGGCGACGCGATATGTTCAGGTGCGAACCACCAGGTCCAGAACCAGAGCGTCGCCGCCCCCCATATCCCCAGCAGGGCCAAGAACAGAACCCGTTTACGTCCCACAATTATACGGGACAGGTTGCGATATCCGGGGTCAGGCCGCGACATTGCATTTCAACCCAAACCAAGGGGCTGCGTCTTCAATAATCCGCTCAAGCGAGGACAGCTCGGCACGAAACCCCAGCACCTCGGCAGCGCGCGAAGGGTCTGCTGTCAGCGATGGCGGATCACCGGCGCGACGGGGTTCAATCCTGATGGGTAATTTCCGGCCGGTCTTTGCCTCGATGGCGCGCACGATTTCAAGGATCGAATGCCCCCTCCCACTGCCCAGGTTCAGCTTGATCGACGGCTTCCCCTGCATCAGATGCTGCAGCGCCAGAACATGCGCCCTCGCCAGATCGGCCACGTGAATATAATCGCGAATGCAGGTTCCATCCGGCGTCGGGTAATCATCACCAAAAATAGACAAGACCTCCCGCTGCCCCGACGCGGCCATCAGGGCAAGCGGAACAAGGTGGGTTTCGGGATCATGTTGCTCGCCCAGCTGGCCTTCGGGATCCGCCCCTGCGGCATTAAAGTACCGCAGACAGGCAAATGTCAGATCGCTCACACGGGCGAGATCTTCCAGCATCTGCTCGCCAATCAGCTTGGTCCGGCCATAGGGATTGATCGGCACCTGTGGCGTTGTCTCAACAATTGGCAAGGTTTCGGGCACACCATAGGTGGCACAGCTTGATGAAAAGACTATCCGCTTGATATCGGTTGCGCTTGCGGCTTTTAGCAATGAAATCATGCCGCCGACGTTATTGTCGTAATAGGCATTTGGCTGCTGCACGCTCTCTCCGACATAGGCGGAGGCTGCAAAATGCAAAATGGCAGTGATCTTATGCTTTGAGATCGCGGCCACAACCGCATCGCAGTCGCGTATGTCGCCCTGCACAAAGGGGCCAGAACGGACGGCCTCTGCATGTCCGGTAGACAAATTATCAAAAACAACGGGAAGATACCCGGCCATTTTCAAGGCCTTGCAGCTATGCGAGCCGATAAACCCAGCGCCGCCCGTAACAAGGATTGAGGACGCATGGTTCATTGTCCTACCGGTGCCTCCGCTTCCTTATCCACCGCCAATCGTTCACGGTACCACTCAATTGTGGTGCTCAATCCCTCGTTCAGGCTCACTTTCGGCACCCATCCCAAGATCGTCTTGGCGCGTTCAATATTGGGTCTGCGTTGTCTGGGATCGTCCTGCGGCAGCGGTCGGAACGTGATGCCTGCCCGCGATCGCACCATTTTGACGACCTTTTCAGCAAGTTCCAGCATGGTAAATTCGCAGGGGTTACCCAGGTTGACCGGCATCTTCTCATCCGATGCCATTAGCTGGATCAACCCATCAACAAGATCACTCACATAGCAAAAAGAGCGGGTCTGCGTGCCGGTGCCGTAGATGGTCAGATCCTCGCCTTTCAGAGCCTGCACAATGAAGTTTGACACAACGCGCCCGTCTTCGGGATCCATGTTGGGGCCGTAGGTGTTGAATATCCGGGCAATCCGCGTTTCAAGCCCCTTGTGGGCGCCATATTCCCAGAACAATGTTTCCGCCATGCGCTTCCCTTCATCATAGCAAGCGCGGGGGCCGCAGGTGTTGACGCAGCCGCGGTAGCTTTCATCCTGCAGAGAAATTTCGGGATCGCCATAAACCTCCGAGGTGGAGGATTGCAAAATCCGGGCTTTCTTTCTGCGGGCCAGCTCAAGCAGATTGAGCGCGCCGAGAAAACAGGTCTTGGAGGTGTGGATCGGACCTTCCTGATACCGATCCGGTGAGGCAGCACAGGCCATGTTATATATCTCATGAACAGGCCCAGATATATCAATCGGGTCACAGATATCATGCTGGATCAATCTGAAATAACGTCGCTTTAAAAACTCTGCAACGTTACGCCTGCTGCCGGTTTGAAAATTATCGACACAGATAACTTCGTGCCCATCATCCAAAAAACGATGGCAGAGGTTTGATCCAATGAAACCGGCACCACCGGCAACTAGGATTACTTTGTGATTTCGCGCAACGACGCGTGGCATAATATTGGTACGCAAATGCATTCCTCCCCAGGATACTTCCGAGAAAATAAGGCAGCTATTGGCATATATGCGATTTGGGAATACGTGATATTTCCGACAGATCCGAACTCGTCAGTTCCGATGTCTCCACGACTTCCGGAATATCAATCTGCCACAGTCTAATAAAATTTTCAATAAAATGTATAGACTAGTGCTATCACCCCCTACACCATACTGAATATGGTATAGGCTTTCGATTTAAGCCAAATAATTCTCGCGAGGGTAGTTTTCGTTTCAGCTTCAGGTGGTATGTTTTTGTTAAACTTGGCGGGAAGTTTGGAAAATACATGACGGTCCAGAAATAGCCTGCGCCAGCGATTCGAAGCCTTGGCGGCAGGATGAATTGATTTCCGCTGGGTTGCCTGGTTCACATCTTCGAAAAGAAAGCAGCAAATGGCACCCCCAGCTACCGCTAATAGAGATGCGGAAAGGCTTCGGCATTTATCGATACACGGCCAATAGGGCGAAAAAGAAGGGGAGATCAAGATCGACTAGACAGCAAGCCAATCGGAACTGAATGCCACAGGGGCCACATCTGGATTGAGCGCTGTGCAGACATGCGTGGTAGAATGGGGGGCTTGCAGAACGCAAGATATCGCGTTCTCGATTTCACCAGACATTATCATTATCTTGGGTCTTGATAATGGTGCGGTCGAGAAGACTCGAACTTCCACGGGTGTTACCCCACAGCGACCTCAACGCTGCGCGTCTACCAATTCCGCCACGACCGCACTGTCTAGGCTTGGTGAGGGCGTATTAGACGAGCAGCACCCAGATGTGAAGAGGCTAATTCAACCTTTGTGCAAGTTTTGGCGAAAAGAAAAATCAACGGCCGGACAAGACAGCCGACCGTTGATTTATCGTGTCAGATCTTCCGAGAACCTCAGTCGGAAGAAAAGGTTGGCAATGCCGAACTGCTTGCTGCTGCGGGGACTGGCTGCACCATAGCGCCGCCGCTCAGGCCAGCAGAGGCCGCCTTGATCAATCCGGAGCGTTCAGGCTGGCCCGGAGCAAACACCGGCTCGGCACCCGCCTCAAGCGCGGTGAGCGCCAGCCCGTACCAATCCTGCGCCTGGGCTGTGGATTTCGCCACCCCAAACCCCTGCGACAAATGATGGCCAAGCAGTTCTGCATAGGGGCGCTGACCGATGCCAACCATGATCAGGGCCGCCCCAAGCGCGACCTCCATATTGTCGCGGCGATAGCCAGAGAACATGCAGATCCCGGCAGTATTGGCCAACTGCTCAATCGACATGTTGGATTGCAGCACGAACTTCTGCACCTCACCAACCAGAGCCTGGCTCGAAGACGTGCCAAGCTTGGCCAGGAAGGGCTGCACCGCAGGCCCAAAGGCATCACATTGGCTATCGACCTGCGCCTGGGTGACCCCGCCCAGCTTGGCGACCATGCCTTCACCGGTATTGATTGCATAAGACCGGGCCAGGCAGAACTGCTCTCCCAGGGCCACTTCGGGGTCTGTCATGGTCGCCGCCGTCATGTAGCCGCCATTAGACCCGGTGAGCAGGCTGAGCTTGCTGCAATGGCTGGCCAGCGACAGGGTCGCGGCGGGCGCCGCCGGGGCGGCAAAGAGCTGGATGCCCGCAAGCGGCTGCGCCGGAGCTGGCGCGGGGGCGGTCGCAACCGCAACCGGTGCGGGGGCCGCGGCCATCACGGTGCCACCTGGCGCTGGGGCCGCCGGGGCGGCAGCGCTGGCCATCTGGGTATCTTCGTTCATCCGGCAGACGCCCTGATGACAAGAGAAACTCGCCGTGGTGACACCACGTGCCATGAAGTCATTGCGCTGATAGCCCTGAGGCGTCGAAGCAAAGACCATGACTGAACAGTGCGTTGCCCCACACCAAAAGGAACTGCCCGAGACAGAGGTATCAATCATGTAGTCGTTTTTGCCATCGCCGTTCAGATCGGCCAGATGCATGAAGCCAGAGCGCTGCAACAGCTGTTCGGCACTGGGTTCGGCACTCGCGGCGATCTCATCCACCGCCTGGCTCACCTCGATGGGCATGCCGCCGTATCCCGATCCGCTATAGCTCAGCCCGGCGCTGCGCACCCCTGCGGCCTCGTCGCGCCAGACATGCAGCAGACCGCGCACGCCTTGATTGCCCTGCATCGCCTTGATGACCTGTGGCCCGCCAATCTGCGCGCGACTATAGGACGAGACTAGGAAATCGCGCTCATAAGGAGACAGTTTGCCGGTTGTGGGAAAGCCCATAAAGGCCTGATACTGCCCAACTGCGGTGCGCGACTTGCGCCCCATGACCCCATCGGGCGTGCCCGCAGGAAAGCCAAAATAGTTGAGCGAGGTCTGGGTTTCACGGTTTTGCTCCCGCGCCGCGGAATAGGTGCTCGACGTGCTGCGCCGCGTGGTGCGATTGTTGCGGTTGTTGCGCTGGACCTCATTTACAATGGCACCGCCAATCAGCCCCCCCACAAGGGCCGCGCCCAGGTTGTCAGCAGATACAGAACCTGCGCCGGATGTAAAAACAATTGATGCGGCCAACGCCGTCTTCAGTGACTTTGATAACATGCCACTCACCCCTTATAGATCTCATGAATGGAATCAGAATACCCGGTTTGCCCTTGTGAACCTAGTTATTTCGCCAGCAATCTGAGGTCAGGGTTTCCCGATCGTAACCAAATAGGACAGCATTTTATGGTTGAATGGATCACCTCCGACAGTCTGGTCGACTATGAGACGGCTATTTCCTTCATGGAAGACCGGGCCGCAAAGATCGCTGCAGGCGCGGCCGACGAATGCATCTGGCTGCTGGAACATCCGCCGCTTTATACCGCCGGCACCTCGGCAAAGATCGAGGATCTGACCGATCCCGATCGTTTTCCGGTCTATGCCTCCAAACGCGGCGGTCAATACACCTATCACGGACCGGGCCAACGGGTGGTCTATGTCATGCTGAACGTTGCCAAACGCGGCCATGACGTGCGCCGTTTTGTGCAGGAGCTAGAGACCTGGGTGATCGGGGCGCTGGCTGAATTCAGCCTCACCGGGCATATCCGCGAAGGGCGTGTTGGCGTCTGGGTGGAACGCCCCGACAAGCCACGGCAGGCGGATGGCAGCCTGAGCGAGGACAAGATCGCCGCCATCGGCATCCGCCTGCGCAAATGGGTGAGCTTTCACGGGATTTCGATCAATGTCGAACCCGATCTGGCGCATTTTGGCGGCATCGTGCCCTGCGGCATCCAGGAACACGGCGTCACCAGCCTGGTGGATCTTGGGCTGCCGGTCACCCTAGAAGATGTTGATGTGGCGCTGAAGCGCAGCTTTCTCGATGTTTTTGCCGCGGAAATCGCCTGAACAAATTGCCTGAACTCGGGCAAGCGCCATCAGGGATCTGACCGCGCCTGCCGAGGAATTTACGCGCCGCTGCTATGCATCGGCCAAGGCGGCGCGGATTTGGGCAGCATGGGCGGCGATCACTTCACGCTCGGCCATCTTTCCGGGCGGGCGCAGCCTGTCGCCTTCGTGGCGTGGCAGAATGTGGAAATGAAGATGGAAGACCTCCTGCCCGCCCGCCGCTTCGTTGAACTGCTGCAACGTCACCCCGTCGGCTGAAAAAGCGCGCATGACGGCCTGGCTCAGCTTTTGCACCGTCGCCATCACCGCCGCCAGCTGTTCCGGACTGGCATCCAGCACATTGCGGCAGGGGGTCTTGGGGATCACCAGCAGATGCCCATCGGCCCGCGGCATGATATCCATGAAGGCCAGTGTTTCGTCGTCTTCATAAACACGTTCTGCCAGTATCTCCCCGCGCAAGAGCTTGGCAAAGATGTTGTCTGGGTCATAGGCCGTCATCACGGGCGCTCCTTGATTGCTAGGTCATGCCATGGTTTTGCGGGTTTGCGCCTGCGGGTCAAGTCTTGCGCCGCCCGGTCAGCGCCGCGCCCCATGTCCTGGGCAACCTGCCCCAAACGCCCTGAGCGCGACCAATCTGGGATGGGGCCACAGAATTTGGCAAAAAGGCTGAAAAAAACAAGTCCCCGCGACAATTATTCTTGATCCAGATCAAACTCCGCCATTGAAGGCCACAACACGGCACACTAAAACCGCATATGAGTCTATGGCCACCCGGAGTGTTTCCTGGGGCCGAAAGTTATGCAACAGGAGGCACCTAATGGCAGACGCAGCCATTCATGGTCACGGCCACGAAGACGAGCGCGGTTTTTTCACCCGCTGGTTCATGAGCACGAACCATAAGGATATCGGCATTCTCTACCTGATCGTTTCGGCGATTGTTGGTTTCATCTCTGTCGGGTTCACCGTTTATATGCGGTTGGAACTGATGGATCCCGGCGTTCAGTACATGTGTGCAGAAGGTGCCCGTTTTGTTGCGGACGCTTCCAGCGAATGTACCCCGAACGGTCACCTTTGGAACGTGTTGATCACCGCCCACGGCATCTTGATGATGTTCTTTGTGGTGATCCCAGCGCTGTTCGGCGGCTTTGGCAACTACTTCATGCCACTGCAGATCGGCGCGCCTGACATGGCCTTCCCCCGGATGAACAACCTCAGCTTCTGGCTCTATGTCGCCGGTACTTCGCTGGCGGTTGCCTCTGTTCTGTCGCCTGGCGGCAACGATCAGCTGGGGTCTGGTGTGGGTTGGGTTCTGTACCCACCTCTGTCCGTCAATGAAGGCGGCTATTCGATGGATCTGGCGATCTTTGCGGTGCACGTATCTGGCGCCTCTTCGATCCTGGGCGCGATCAACATGATCACCACCTTCCTGAACATGCGTGCCCCCGGCATGACCCTGTTCAAGGTGCCACTGTTCAGCTGGTCGATCTTTGTCACCTCTTGGCTGATCCTGCTGTCCCTGCCTGTTCTGGCTGGCGCAATCACCATGTTGCTGATGGACCGCAACTTTGGCTTCACCTTCTTTGATCCGGCCGGCGGCGGCGATCCGATCCTGTACCAGCACATTCTGTGGTTCTTTGGGCATCCCGAAGTCTACATCGTGATCCTGCCAGGCTTTGGTATTATCAGCCACGTGATCGCCACCTTCGCGCGCAAGCCAGTCTTTGGCTATCTGCCCATGGTCTGGGCGATCATCGCCATTGGCGTTCTGGGCTTTGTTGTCTGGGCGCACCACATGTACACCGTTGGCATGTCGCTGAACCAACAGGCCTATTTCATGCTGGCCACCATGGTGATCGCGGTTCCCACCGGCGTTAAGGTGTTTTCCTGGATTGCCACCATGTGGGGCGGTTCCATCTCGTTCAAAGCACCAATGATGTTTGCCTTCGGCTTCCTCTTCCTGTTCACCGTTGGTGGTGTCACCGGGGTGGTGCTGAGCCAGGCCGCTGTGGACCGTGCCTATCATGACACATACTACGTGGTTGCACACTTCCACTACGTCATGAGCTTGGGTGCTGTTTTCGCGATCTTCTCGGGTATCTACTTCTACTTTGGCAAGATGACTGGCCGTCAGTACAACGAGCTGGGCGCACAGATTCACTTCTGGATGTTCTTCATCGGCGCCAACCTGACCTTCTTCCCCCAACACTTCCTGGGTCGTCAGGGCATGCCACGTCGTTACATCGACTATCCCGAAGGCTTTGCCTACTGGAACAAGATCTCGTCCTATGGCGCCTTCCTGTCCTTTGCATCCTTCATTCTGTTCTTTGGTGTGATGATCTACTCGCTGCTGCGCGGCGCACGTATCACCCAGAACAACTACTGGAATGAATACGCCGACACTCTCGAATGGACCCTGCCCTGCCCCCCACCAGAGCACACCTTCGAGATCCTGCCAAAGCAGGAAGACTGGGACAAATCCCACTCTCACTAAGGTTTGGTGTTCGCTAAACAAAAGGCCCCGCAGCAGCAGCTTCGGGGCCTTTTTCATTTCCGGGAACGCGTGCCGATTTGACCGCTTGAAAAGCTGTCTCCAACATATCTAAATACCCAAAGCTCCCCCACCGCCGCCCATTGCCAAAGACCACCCATGCCCTATTCCTGGATCACCCCACCCTCCGCACCAGACCCCAAGTCTCCCTGCGAAATGCATCTGTGGCCGCATCAATCGCTGCCGCCGCAGGGCTATGCGCGTTTCATTGGAATGACCGCGCTGCTGATCGCCCTGCCACTGCTGGTCTTTGCCGGGTCCGCAGTCTTTTGGGGGCTGCTGCCGTTTTTGCTGCTGGCGCTGTTTGGCCTGAAATATGCACTGGACCGCAACCGGCGCGATGCGCAGGTGATCGAGGTCCTGACGCTTGATGCCCATGAGGCCCGGCTAGAGCGACGCAATGCCAATGGCACCCAGCAAAGCTGGCAGTGCAATCGCTATTGGGTAACGGTGGAACTACACCCAACGGATGGCCCCGTGCCCAACTATGTCACGCTGCGCGGTGGCAACCGCGAAGTGGAAATAGGCGCGTTCTTGTCTGAGGATGAGCGCAAGGCGCTCTATGACGAGCTTGTAGGCGTTTTTTGACTGCGAAACTGCAAGCAGAAGACGGTTGTCCGTGACATAGCCGCCAATTCATTGCAAAAGCTTATCGACCAAGATCGCATTCAACGTAGAACCCGGCTGGCGCAATAGCGCAAGCGCTTGAAAAGCATCAGAACTCCAGAAACGCTTGGTATGAGCCCGCTCCGGCAACGCAATGATGAACGCAGCATCCGGCGGCGGATCACTGCCTTCCATGGTTTCGGGATCGCCGCCACGTACCAGAAATTGCCCCCGATGCTCTTCCACCACCTTGGGAATTTTTGCGAAGTACTCGCCCATCCAATCCCGACTATGGATTTGCATCCTACCAATAATGACGGCTGTCATGCCGCAGCCTCCCCAGAGGATCGGATCCTCGTAGGCGTCTTGGCGATATAGCCAATAGTCCTACCCAACAGGATAGAGACAACGATCATTACGATGCGGTCCATCAAGAGCATCCTTCCATGAATACTCAGACCGCGCCAATCATCACCGCAAAAGTCAACAAACTTTGCTGCAGCGGTGACAGCCAATGTCACCCATGCACACGCGATCTGCCGCCTGCTAACAGCCGCCGTCTTTACACAGCTCGTCCTTGACCATGGGGCCGACCTTGCCGAAATCCATCTGGCCGGTGAATTTGCCCTTCAGGGTCGCCATCACTTTGCCCATATCGCGTATTGATGCGGCACCAGTGTCGCACACGGCGGCCTTTACGGCAGCGCGGATTTCTGCGTCGTTCAGCTGCTTGGGTAGGAATTCTTCGATGATTGCAATTTCTTCCAGTTCCCGCTCCGCCAGATCCAGGCGGCCACCCTCTTCATAGGCGCGGGCACTTTCATTGCGCTGTTTCGTCATTTTGCCCAGAATCGCCAGAACGTCATCGTCGCCGATGGCAGTCTCGCCGTCATCTGCACGGGTCGAGATCTCTTTATCCTTGATCGCAGCGTTGATCAGGCGCAGCGTGCTTAGCCGCTGGGCGTCCTTGTCTTTCATTGCCTTTTTCAGAGCCTGATTGACCAGGTTGCGCATATCCATACGTTTTATCCATCCTCAGGAAAGCGGAATTGGCACCTCTAGCCAATCCCCGGGCGCATTTCAAGCACCAGCCTGTTGCAACCGACCTGAGGGCAAGCGATAGCCCAATGCGACGCACGATAGTTCATTTTCCGGGCGGTGCATTTGCAAGCGCCCAAGCATGTCAGGCAGGCTTGACCCCACGCCCGCCGCCCCCTAAAAGCCGATGAATTTAACCCTCAGGAGAGTCTCGTCATGGCCGATTCCGCACCGTCCAAGCCAACCGCATGCCTGGCGCTTGCCGATGGCACCGTCTTTTACGGAGCCGGGTTTGGCGCCACCGGTCGATGCGTGGCCGAACTGTGTTTCAACACAGCTATGACCGGCTACCAAGAGATCATGACCGATCCGTCTTATGCCGGGCAGGTCGTGACCTTCACCTTTCCGCATATCGGCAATACCGGCATCACCCCAGAAGATGACGAAACAACAGATCCCGTGGCAGCCGGCATGGTGGTCAAATGGGATCCGACACAATCCTCCAACTGGCGCGCCACCGAAGAACTGGCAGCCTGGCTCAGCCGTACCGGACGGATCGCCATTGGCGGTATCGACACCCGCCGCCTGACCCGCGCCATTCGCCAGCTAGGCGCCCCCCATGTGGCCCTGGCGCATGATCCTGACGGGAATTTTGACGTCGAGGCCCTGATTGCCGAAGCCCGCGCCTGGGCGGGGCTGGAAGGCATGGATCTGGCAAAAGAGGTGACCTGCGCCCAAAGCTATCGCTGGGATGAAATGCGTTGGGCCTGGCCCGAGGGCTATAGCCGTCAGGAAGCCCCCGTGCATAAGGTCGTTGCGCTCGACTATGGCGCCAAGCGCAATATTCTGCGCTGCCTGGCTTCGGCTGGCTGTGACGTAACCGTCCTGCCAGCAACCGCCACCGCCGAAGAGGTGCTGGCACATAACCCCGATGGGGTGTTCCTGTCCAACGGCCCCGGCGATCCCGCTGCCACTGGCGAATATGCGGTACCGATGATCGAAAGCCTGCTGCAGGACACCACCCTGCCTGTCTTTGGCATCTGCCTTGGCCATCAGATGCTCGCGCTGGCGCTTGGCGGCCGGACCGTCAAGATGAACCACGGCCACCACGGTGCCAACCACCCGGTCAAGGAAAACGCCACTGGCAAGGTTGAGATCACCTCGATGAACCATGGCTTTGCCGTCGATTCCCAAAGCCTTCCCAAAGGCGTGGAAGAAACCCATGTCTCGCTATTTGATGGGTCGAACTGCGGGATTCGCATGACCGGGCGCCCGGTCTTTTCCGTCCAGCATCACCCAGAGGCAAGCCCTGGACCGCAAGACAGCTTCTATTTGTTTGAACGTTTTGCCGAAGCCATGGCGACCAGAAAAGCCTCGTAAAGCCTGGGTAAATTCTTGGTAAAATCACGCTAGGGTTGTTGAGCTACCCCCTAGCCTAGGTCACGCTAAACAATCTCGGATGCATCAAGGATCTGAGTTTGTTTGGTGTTGAGTGATTGCATGCCCAGTTCGCAGCCTCCCGGATCTAGACGTCTTCGCCGCCCTGCCTGGGCAACCAGAGCAGGAGCAACGACACCCGTTTCCAATACCGCGCCCCGGTACCAACTGTCGGAAAAACACAGGACGCAAAGACCAGCGGGAGAAGTCGAAATAGAAGGCTACCCGCCCCCACCACTGCGACATCCGCCGACGCCCACTGACAGACACCTCCCTGCGCTGCCCGGCACAGCCCCGTCCCTTACTGCACTGTCCGAACAGGCGGCGGCATTGGAACCGGCAGACCTTGGGGAGCAAACGCTGCCATCCGCGCCACCGGCGGTCGATGGCGTTTACCGCGCCGAGGCCCTTGCCCTGCGCATCATAGACCTGAGCAAACACAAGCCCAGCATCCCGCTCTTGAACCGGATGCCTGCCAGTTTCTGGCTGCGCAACTGCGCAATTCCCTGGGTCCAACTTGGCGATACCGTTGCCATCGCATTTGGCAGTGCCGAGGCCGCGGAAAGCCAGAGGCAAGTTCTGACAGACCGCTTTGGCCCCTTTATCCCGGTCCTGGCCCCCGAACCCCAGATCCTGCCACTGCTGCAACAGCATCTCAAAACCGCCATGGCGCGGCAGGCCAACATCAGCATCGCGCCTGAGCTCAGTACCCGAACCCTGTTCTTACACTCAAAGCGGCTGAAACAATTGCTGCCGGTCAGTTCGTTCGTTTCGCTGTCTATCGTTTTCCCGCTAGAGGTCTTTGCTGTCTGTTGCGGCGCGGCGCTGATCCTGCTGATGCTTTATACGGCGCTGAAACTGACGGGGCTGGCAGCCCATCTGTTGACACAGGCAACGGCACACCAAGCGCCACTTGCCAGCGGTGCACAGCCACAACAGCTGGTCGCCAGCCCGCCCCCCGCTGCGGAGGCTTTGCCCAAGATTTCCGTGCTGGTGCCCCTCTACAAGGAGGCCGCGATCAGTTCTGCGCTGCTCAAACGGTTGGGACGACTGCAATATCCCACAGCGCTAATGGATATAATACTGGTGCTGGAGGAAGGTGATACCGTCACCCAGAAAGCCATTTCCAAGGCCAATCTGCCAAGTTGGATGCAGGCGATCGAAGTGCCAACCTGGGGCAGCTTGCGCACCAAGCCACGCGCGATGAACTATGCTTTGAATTTCTGTCGCGGCGATATCGTCGGGGTTTGGGATGCCGAAGATGCACCGCAACCCGATCAATTACACCGGGTCGCCGCCGCCTTTGCCCAGGCACCGCCCGAAGTGGCCTGTTTTCAGGGTGTTCTGGATTATTACAACCCTCGTGCAAACTGGATATCACGCTGTTTCACTCTGGAATATGCCGGCTGGTTCCGCATCGTGCTGCAGGGGATTGCGCGGCTTAAACTGGTGGTACCACTGGGTGGGACAACCATGTTCATACGGCGCGCTGTGTTGGATGATCTGGGCGGCTGGGACGCCCATAATGTGACCGAGGATGCCGATCTCGGGGTACGCCTGTTTCGCGCCGGCCATCGCACCCAGATGCTGCCCACTACCACCTATGAAGAAGCCGCCTGCCACCATCCCGCCTGGATCCGCCAACGCTCACGCTGGCTAAAGGGGTTTATGGCCACCTATCTGGTCCATATGCGCCAGCCCGTTCGACTGGCCCGTGAACTCGGCTGGGTCGGCTTCTTAGGCTTTCAGGCATTTTTCCTCGGCACGGTCGGCCAGTTTCTGCTGTCCCCCTTTTTGTGGACATATTGGCTGATCGTCTTTGGCCTGCCACATCCCAGCGCCGAAATTCTGCCTGAACATCTGCTCTATCTTGGGGTTTCCTGGCTGGTCTTTTTTGAACTTTGCGGCATGATCATCGCCGCATTCGGGGCCTTTGCCTCAGGCCGTCCTGGCCTGGCGCTCTGGGTGCCGATGCTGCCGTTCTATTATCTGATGGGGCCCATTGCCGTATACAAAGCCCTGTATGAGCTGCTGTATGATCCCTACTTCTGGGACAAGACCAGCCATGGGGTTCACCCCCCCGACACTGATGCGCAGCACCATCTTGGCCCCTCCGACAATCCGGCTTTCACTGGACCAGAACCGCCGCCCCAGCCACAACAGACAGTCCAGCCCGATCGTGCTGCGGCGCAGCCTGGCGAAGCTCAGACGGCACAGTCCCAATCCGCGCAGCCCCAGTCCGCGCAGGCAAAAGAAGGGCGGTCGCAGACCGCAAAGACTGCCAGCGCCAAAAAACGCAGGGACAATACCGAACAGGTCTGACAAGACACTGCAAACTCTATGCCGCCTATCCGTGAAATAGCGCCTGAATCCGGCGCGATACCCGCTAGCGGCCCTTGCCACGTTCGCCGGCATCCTGCTTCAGCCGGGTCATAAAGGCGACAGAGATGTGATCCTTCAACGCCTGCCCTGCCGCCTCTTCATCCCGTGCCTGGATGGCGGCGACAATGCGCTTGTGTTCAGCCTGGGCAATTTCGCCACGCCCCTCTGCTGCCAGCGAAGTAGTCGCCATCAGCGCCATGGAACGATGCACCAGGTTCAGCTGCTGCACCAGATACCGGTTATGCGAGGCCAGGTGGATCTGTTCGTGAAACCGTCGGTTCGCCTTGGCCAGATCAGAGGGCATATCAACCAGCGCGTCATCCGCATCGACCATATCCTGCAGCACCCGCACCTCTTCTTCGGTGGCGTGGCGCGCCGCCAGACTGGCGGCAAGGCCTTCCAGTTCGCGCCGAACCATATAAAGTTCAGCCATCTGATTGTGATCCAGCGAGGCGACAATCAGTGAACGCCCATCCCGCTCCAGCAGCGACTGGGTTTCAAGCCGCTGCAGGGCCTCGCGGATTGGGGTGCGCGAGACGCCAAATTTCTCGGCAAGATCGCTTTCCACCAGACGGTCGCCCGGCTTGTAGACGCCCACGTCGATCGCTTCCAGGATAAGGGAATAGGCATCGTTCTGGTTGCTGCGGCTCTGGTTCATCGGCTTTCCCACTTTGACAGTCGCGGTATATTCCTACAGGTCGTGCCATGGCTTACAAGCCTTGGCACGCCGATAATCCAGAAAACCAGGCAGCGCCGACTGCCACAATGCCGCTGCTCAGCCAGAAAACCCGATTGCAAATCGCCCCCGGCCTGCCTAAGCCAGTATCATGATCAAGACATCCTTCTCTCATGTGCGCCACTGGGTCTTTGACCTGGACAATACGCTGTACCCCCCCTCGGCCCGGCTGTTTGACCAGATCGAGGTCAAGATGACCAACTATGTGATGGCCCAGCTGGGGGTGGACCAAGCCGAGGCGGATCATCTGCGCAGCAGCTATTGGCGCGATCACGGCACCACGCTTGCGGGCTTGATGCGCGACCATGACATGGATCCCCTGCCCTATCTGGATGCCGTGCACGATATCTCGCTGGATCACCTGGAACAGGATCCCGCACTGGCCGCCCGCATTGACGCGCTGCCCGGCAAGCGTATCGTCTATACCAATGGCAGCGCGCCCTATGCAAAACGCGTTCTGGCCGCGCGGGGCCTTAGCGGGTTGTTTGATGGAATTTACGGGGTCGAAGACGCCGAGTTCCGCCCCAAGCCAGAGCGCGCCGCCTTTGACATGGTGTTTGAAAAGGCCGGCATTCAGACTGCCAGTGCCGCCATGTTCGAGGATGATCCGCGCAACCTTTCTGCACCCCATGCCATGGGCATGCGCACTGTCTATGTTGCACCAAACCCACTTGATGAAGACCACGACAGCAGCCACATCCACCACCAGACCGATGACCTGACCGGATTTCTAGCCAAAATTCTGTAACTGCGGCCGGACCAGTCACGGCGCGGACATTCTGCCGCAGCCAAGATCGTCAGGAACCGGCAAACAGATCTCCAAAAGGTATCTTTTCCATCCTATATGCAGCTGCGAGACACTGATAAGGATCGCGCGCATGGCTCTTGCCTATACTCTCCCCGACCGCCTGCCCCTGTGGCAACGTATTCTCTTTGCCCTGCCCCTGTTGGGACGGATCGCCAAAGAGGTCGCCTATGGCCCGGAAGAAAACTTCATCTACGCCCTGATCAGCCTGGTGTGCCTTTGGGGCTGCTCGGTCCTGTTGTTTGGCATTCCCGGCCTTTATTTGCCCGCCGTTGCCTTGGTGCCGGTGATCTTTACCCTGCTCATCGCCATCACTCGGGGCTAGGCACTGGGCCTGGGGCACGCAATTGGCCCTGCCCCGCTGGCACCAGGCGAAGATGCTGCTTGTCATTGCTGCAGCTGCCAGCCTATCTGAACAAGAACGACAGGAGGCAGGGCCATGGGTGAAACATGTGATATTCTGATTTCCGGTGGCGGTGTTGCCGGTCTTACCGCTGCGGCGGGCTTTGGGGCGGCCGGGTTTCACGTGATCTGCGTTGACCCGACCCCCCCGGTAACCACCCGCGATGGCGCCGGGGCGGATCTGCGCACCACGGCGTTTTTGCAACCCGCACAGGAATTGCTTGAGCGCATTGGCCTTTGGCAGAGCCTGGCCAATCACGCCGCGCCGCTACAGATCATGCGTATTGTCGACGCCGGAGGATCCACCCCGGAACCGCGGGTGACCAAGGATTTCAACGCCGTTGATATTTCTGACAAACCTTTTGGCTGGAACCTGCCCAATTGGCTGCTGCGCCGTGAGATCCTGTCGCGGATCAGCCAGTTGCCCAATGTGGATTTCCGCGCGGGCACCGGAACAGAAACCCTGTTTACCCGCAGCGATGAGGCCCGCGTCACCCTGACCGATGGTAGCCAGATCCGCGCCCGGCTGGTGATCGCCTGTGATGGCCGCGTATCCCCGATGCGGCAGGCAGCGGGCATTCCTGTCAAGACAACGCGCTATGGACAAAAGGCACTGGCCTTTGCTGTTACCCATCCCATCCCGCATGAGAATGTATCAACCGAGATCCACCGGTCGGGTGGGCCCTTTACCCTGGTGCCGCTGCCCGATCACGAGGGCCAGCCCTGTTCCGCGGTGGTTTGGATGGAACGGGCAGCGCGCGCCGATGCCCTTCAGGCATTGGATCCCACCGAGTTTGAGGCGGAAATGACCCGTCGCAGCTGTGGGCTGTTCGGTCCCCTGACGCTGGCCTCGCGCCGCAGCATCTGGCCTATCATCAGCCAGTATGCAGCCCGGTTGGAAAATCAACGTCTGGCCCTGATGGCCGAAGCCGCCCATGTGGTGCCGCCAATCGGCGCGCAGGGGCTGAATATGTCACTGGGCGATCTGCGGCTGCTGCTGCAATTGGCTGAAGCCCGCCCAGAGGGGCTGGGGGATGCTGAAATGCTGGCCACCTACCACCGGGCGCGCCACCGCGAGATTCTGATACGGGTAAAAGGGATTGATCTGTTGAACCGCAGTTCAATGATTGAAGCCCGCCCGCTGCGCGATCTGCGTGCGCTGGGACTGAATGCGCTCTATTCGCTGGCACCTGTACGGCGCAGCCTGATGCAAATGGGGCTTGGAGTGAAATCCTAGGCCTGCGGCGGAAAGCATAAGAAACCGGCTTTCCCAAGGGGAAAGCCGGGGCCTTCGGCGAAGGTATTTTCAGCAAGATGAAATCAAGGCCCCACATCTGAGGCCTTTTGCCTGCAAATGGCCCTTAGAGCACCTGATCCAGGGCGGGTTTCAGGCGCGCCAGCGTTGCCTCGACATCATAGAGTTTATCAAGGCCGAAGAGGCCGATCCGAAAGGTGCGGAATGCCTCTGGTTCATCACATTGCAGCGGTACGCCCGCGGCGATCTGCAGGCCAAGGCTGGCGAATTTCTTACCGTTTTGCACCTCTGGGTCGTGGGTGTAGCTAACCACAACGCCCGGCGCGCCAAACCCATCCGCCGCCACGGATGTGACGCCCTTGCCGGCCAGTAGCGCGCGCACGGAATTGCCCAAGTCCCACTGGGCCTGTTGCAGGCGTTCAAACCCGTAGTCCCGGGTTTCCAGCATGGTATCGCGAAAGGCGCGCAGGGCATCGGTGGGCATGGTTGCGTGATAGGCATGGCCACCGTCTTCATAGGCCTGCATGATGGCGCGCCATTGTTTGAGGTTGAGGGCAAAGCTGTCGGAGGTCGTGTCCTCAAGCCGGGCAAGCGCGCGTGGCGAGAACATCACCAGGCCGGCAGAGGGAGCGGCGCTCCAGCCTTTTTGCGGGGCTGAAATGAGCACATCGACACCGCTGGCCTGCATATCCACCCAGGCGCAGCCAGAAGCAATGCAGTCGAGCACCATCAGCGCACCAACTTCATGCGCGGCGGCAGCCATCTGCTGCACATAACCCTCTGGCAGAATGACGCCAGCGGCAGTTTCCACATGTGGTGCAAACACGATACCCGGTTTTTGTGCGCGGATGGTCGCGGTGACCTCGTCGATGGGGGCAGGTGCAAAGGGCGATTGGTCTTCATTTCCTGCCCGACGGGCCTTGAGCACGGTAGAGGAGGCCGTCAGGCCACCGGTTTCAAAGATCTGGCTCCAGCGATAGGAAAACCAGCCGTTGCGCACCACCAGAACATCCTGGCCTTTGGCAAACTGGCGCGCGACAGCCTCCATTGCGTAGGTGCCGCCGCCCGGTACCAGCGCCACTGCCTCGGCATGGTAGACCTCTTTCAGCATGGCATTGATATCCAGCATCACCGCCTGAAAGGTCTTTGACATATGATTGAGCGAGCGATCGGTGAAGACCACCGAGAATTCGTCGAGACCGTCCGGGTCCACAGTGTTCAAAAGCGCCATTATAGTCTCCGATGTTTTTGCATGACTGCCCGCCCGCCTTGGATACCGGGCGCGGTTACCTTGCAGATATACTGAATTGCGCGCCCGCTCGAAACCCGGCATGGGGCGATAGCTCTGTCCAAAATCAAAAGACAATGCCACCGAATAGGCCTAGCCCAAGGGGCCGGGGCGACGTTCTTCGGATAGCAGCACATTGGCATCCACAGAACCGACCCCCGGCAGCAGCATGACCCGGCGGCGCAAGACCCGTTCAAAATCGGCAATATCGCGGGCTGTGACCCGCAGGCGATAGTCGTAAAGCCCCAATACATGTTCCACTGTCTGCACCTCGGGAATGGCGCAGACCGCGCGTTCAAAATCTTCCAGGCTGACGCGGCCCTTGGTGCCCAGTTTGACGCCAAGAAAGACCGTAACACCAAAGCCCAGCTTCTCGCGGTCCAGTTCCAGCCGCCGGCCAGTGATGATGCCCAGATCCTGCAGCCGCTTGATGCGCCGCCAAGTGGCAGGCTGGCTCAGCCCCAGTTTGCGCCCCAGCGCACCCGCCGACTGATTGGCATCGCGCGACAGCGCCTTGAGCAGAGCAAAATCGATAACATCAAGATCGCTCATATTGGCAGGCTTTCATTGGTTTTGATGCGGGCGACATGCATCAGGGCCTCAATATCCGAGATATGCGGCAGGGTCAGAATGGCGCTGCGATAGATCTGCTGATAATGCGCCATATCACGGGCAATCACCGAAAGCCGCACATCGACCTGCCCCAGAAAGGTTTGAATTTCCAGCACTTCGGGAATTTCACGCGCTTTGGCAATAAATTCGTCAAAGGCACGCGGGTTGGCCTTTTCCAAAGTAACCCGCAATGACACTTCGACTGTGTAGCCAAGCGCGTGCCAGTCAATCACCACCCGGCTGCCCAGCAGGACGCCTGCCTCACGCAATTTATCGAGACGGCGCGACAGCCGCGTCGGCGTCATTCCCAGTGTCGCGGCCAGATCCGGAATCGACTGTTCCGCATCGCCTTGCATATGGCGCAATATGCGCCGATCCAGATCATCAAGCATGAAAAGATCAATATCTGAATTCAATACGAATGAATACTCTAAAAATCCTGCAAGTTCCAGCCAGAACCACCGTGCATTTCGCCCCCTCCTTGCCTATGGTGCCTGCAAACGACAACCAAGAGGATCTTAGAGATGCGCGTATACTATGACCGCGACTGCGACGTTAACCTGATCAAAGACAAGAAAGTGGCCATCCTGGGCTACGGCAGCCAGGGCCACGCCCATGCGCTGAACCTGCGCGATTCCGGTGCCAAGAACCTCGTGGTTGCCCTGCGCGAAGGCTCCCCTTCTGCCAAGAAAGCCGAAGGCGAGGGCCTGAAAGTCATGGGTATCGCAGAAGCCGCAGCCTGGTGTGACGTGATCATGTTCACCATGCCCGATGAACTGCAGGCAGAGACCTACAAGAAATACGTCCACGACAACATCAAGCCAGGTGCTGCCATTGCATTTGCCCACGGTCTGAACGTGCACTTTGGCCTGATCGAGCCAAAAGACGGCGTTGATGTCATCATGATGGCGCCCAAAGGTCCCGGCCACACCGTGCGCGGCGAATATACCAAAGGCGGCGGCGTGCCCTGCCTGGTAGCCGTCGACAAGGATGCCACTGGCAAGGCGCTGGAAATCGGCCTGTCTTATTGCTCTGCCATTGGTGGCGGTCGCTCGGGCATCATCGAGACCAACTTCCGCGAAGAATGCGAAACTGACCTGTTCGGCGAGCAAGCCGTTCTGTGCGGCGGCCTGGTAGAGCTGATCCGCTGCGGCTTTGAAACTCTGGTTGAAGCCGGTTATGCGCCCGAAATGGCCTATTTTGAATGCCTGCACGAAGTGAAGCTGATTGTTGATTTGATCTATGAAGGCGGCATCGCCAACATGGATTACTCGATCTCCAACACAGCTGAATATGGCCAGTACGTCACCGGCCCGCGCATCCTGCCCTACGACGAAACCAAAGCCCGCATGAAAGCGGTTCTGGAAGACATCCAGCAGGGTAAATTTGTGCGTGACTTCATGCTCGAAAATGCCGTTGGCCAGCCTACACTGAAGGCCTCGCGTCGCGCCAATGACGAACACGGCATTGAAGCCACCGGCGCCAAGCTGCGCGGTATGATGCCCTGGATCTCGGCTGGCAAAATGGTCGACAAAGAGAAAAACTAAGCTGCCAAACTGGCTTGGCGGAACAGTCCGCCCGGTCTAGTCCCTTTTGGCCTTACTTTTCTGCCGGGCGTTCCATTTCTTGGGACGCCCTTGCTATTTTTTATCAGGAGCCCCCCATGCAGAGCCCAGCCCAAACGCTGCCCGCCCCAACCGGGGCCGGCACCATCAACTGGATCAAGCTGCTTATTCTCGGGCTTATCTGGGGTTCCTCCTTTATGTCCGTGACCCTTGCCCTGCAGGGGCTGGGGCCGATGACGATTGCCGCTGGGCGGATCAGCCTGGGCGCGGCCGCCCTGCTGACCATCACCTCGGTGATGCGTATTGGCCTGCCCTCGCTTGCCAGCCGCCAGGGGCGCCTTATCTGGCTCTGTGCTTTGGGGATGGGTTTTTTCAGCAATGCGCTGCCGTTCTCGCTGCTCAGTTGGGGGCAGACCTATGTGGCCAGCGGCTTTGCCGGGGTCTGCATGGCGGTGGTGCCGCTATTTGTGCTGCCACTGGCACATGTTCTGGTGCCGGGCGAGCGCATGACCCTGCGCCGCGCCCTGGGCTTCCTTATCGGCTTTGGCGGCGTCTTGACCCTGATCGGGTTCAAGGCCTTTGCCAGTGCGGGCAGTGACTATGAATCACTGGCGCGGCTGGCCTGCCTTGGCGCAGCGCTGTGCTACGCGATTGGCTCCATCATCACCCGGCTGTGCCCCGGCGTGAACCTGCTGTCGCTTTCTGCAGCGGCGCTAAGTTGCGGCGCATTGATGATCGTCCCCACCGCCCTGTGGCAGGAAGGCCTGCCCAGCCTGCCTGAGGGACGATCACTGCTGGCGGTGCTCTATCTTGGCCTGGTGCCGACCGCGCTGGCGCAGGTGCTGCTGGTGCAGGTGGCGCGCAGTGCCGGGCCCAGTTTCCTGGCAACCGTAAACTATCAAGTGCCCGTCTGGTCGGTGTTCTTTGGCGCCCTCTTGCTGAATGAAACCCTGCCGCCGCAGCTGTTTGCGGCCCTGGCTCTTATCCTTGCCGGACTGTTGCTCAGCCGCCCGGCCGCCCATCGCCAACGACCATAAAGGGCCAGAATATGCCGGAACATATGGGCCGTTATTGGCTGATGATTGCTACGCTGGGGCTCATTTGGGGATCCACCTTTCTGGTGATCGAGCTGGCGCTGCAGGGCATTACCCCGGTCTGGCTAACCGCTGGGCGGATTGTATGTGCTGCGCTGGTAATGGGGTGCATCTGGGGGGCGCGTGGTTTTCGCCTGTTTCATGGGGCCCCCAACTGGCCAATCATCGCCACTCTTGGCCTGACCAGCACGGTGCTGCCCTTTCTGCTGATCAGCTGGGGCCAGCAATATATCACCTCTGGCTTTACCGGCGTTGCCATGGCGGGCACCGGTCTGATGGTCTTGCCACTGGCGCATTTTCTCATCCCCGGAGAACGCATGTCGCTGCGCCGCTTTATCGGGTTCCTGATTGGTTTTCTTGGGGTCGCACTGCTGATCGGGACCCAGGCGTTTGACAGCACGGGCGCAGCGCACGAACCCCTGGGCCGGGCGGCATGTCTGGGGGCAGCCGCCTGCTATGCGACTTCGTCAATCCTGACGCGCCGTCTGCCCCCGGTGGATCCCGTGGGGCTGGCGGCTGTCTTGCTGTGCCTTGGCGCGCTGCTGATCCTGCCCCTCGCGCTGATCCTGGAGGGAGCGCCCCCGCTACCCGATCACCAAACACTGTTCTGGATCGCCCTGCTGGGTCTGCTGCCCACTGCGGCAGGCAATTTCCTGCGCATACTGGTCATTCGCGGCGCGGGTCCCACCTTCATGAGCCTCACCAGCTATCAGGTGCCGATCTGGTCGGTCCTGCTAGGCGCGCTGTTTCTGGCAGAACCGCTGCCCGCGACCCTGCTCTTGGCGCTGGGGCTTATTCTATCCGGGGTTTGCATCAGCCAGTGGGGCGCCTTGACCCGGATGTTTACGCCAAAGACAAAGCGAGCCTAATGCACCGCCTGCCACAGGTTCAGTGCCTGAACGGTCTCGGCCACATCGTGTACCCGCAGCAACTGCACGCCTTCGGCCACCCCAGCCAGCGCCAGCGCAATAGAGCCGGGCGCGCGTTTGTCGGCCTCGGGGGCATTACCAATGCTGCCAATAAACTTCTTGCGGGACACCCCCAGCAGGATTGGACAGCCAAGCCCGTGAAACAGGCTCAGCCCTTTCAACAGCGCCAGATTATGTGCCTGCGTCTTGCCAAAGCCGATGCCCGGATCCACCACGATCTGTTCGCGCAAAACGCCGGTTGCTTCTAGTCGATCCACCTGCGCCGCCAGGAAGTCATACACATCCAGCAGGACATTGGCGTATTTTGGATCGTCCTGCATAGTTTCCGGGCTGCCCTGCGCATGCATCACGCAGACCGGAGCCCCCGCCTGCGCCGCCAGAGGTGCCAGCGCAGGATCATAGGTAAAGCCGGACACATCATTGATCAGTTGCGCACCTGCGTCCAAGGCCTCCATCGCGACCTGCGCCTTGCGGGTATCGATGGAAATTGGCACCGAAGATACCGCCCGAATGGCAGAAATCACTGGCGCAGTGCGCGTAATTTCCTCTGCTTCGGGTACAAACTTCGCACCAGGACGGGTAGATTCGCCCCCAATATCAAGGATATTGGCCCCATCAGAAATCAAACGCTGGGCTGCACTCAGCCCGGCGGCTACGCCGATACTGCGCCCGCCGTCAGAAAAGCTGTCAGGTGTTACGTTCAAGATCCCCATGATCTGGGGACGCGTCATATCCAGCCCGGCAATGGCGGCGCGGCGAAAACTCAGCCGCTGGCGCATCTCTGCCGGGATAAGCCCAGCCGGAACGATGCGCGGCGGCGCATCCCGGCTTAGCAATTCGACTTCGGAAAACCACAGCGCCCCACCGGCAAGCGGCAGCGCACCTTCTGGTCTTGTCTCTCCATGCCGCACCAACGGCCGGTAATACATCACAACTGTGTTTGCTCCACATCCACGACGCGCAAAGGAACCTGAGGACAGGCAGGCAGCTCGGCGCCAATGACGATCATCTCGCCTGCCTCAAAGGTTGCCGCAAACCAGGCAGCCAATGCAACTGATTCAGACGGGGCCGCAGATGGTCCGTCCACCGCGTCCAGCACAATCTTGGACGGAGCCCAGACGCAGATCTGCCCATTTTTCATTGCCCAGTCGAGCTCTGTCCGGGTGGCGACCACCACACAGCGGTCATCTTTTGCCGCCACGCGCCAGGCGTTTTGCTCGATCGACAACAGATCAATGCGGCGCTGGGTCATCTTATGGCCGGTTTTGGGCACCTCAAGTGGATGCGCCCCAACACAGAGAATCAGTGGTCGCTGGCGGCAGGCCATCTGGTCGATCCAGGTAGAGAAGTTTTTGCTTTCGATGGCTGCATTGGACAGGTACATCAGCCGGGGATGCGGTGGCTCATCCTCTTCGACCACGTGGCTCACCTGATCCTTTGAGCGCGCGATCTCGACCCCTAGGGCACCGGGGCCACGGTCCAGCTTTTCGATCCGCACAAAGACCCGCACGGCCTGGGGTTCCAGCAAGATCCGCTCTGCCACGCGTTCTGCCAATGTTTCCAAAAGGTTGATACGCTCTGCCGCAAGCTCATAAGCGATGGCTTCCGTGACCTTGTCATAAGACAGAATCCGGTCCACATCATCGTCCAGATCGGCTGGCAAGGGCGTCACTTCGACCACCACATTAAAGCTGATCCGCTGGGTATTGCCGCGTTCTGCCTGAAAGGCACCAATCTCAACCTCAACCATGTGATCGCGCAGAGAGATCCGGTCCAGGGGGCCTGGCCGCGCCGTTGCGGCAGCGCGTTCGCTAGGATGTTCAAAGGCGAGGCGAACTTCTGAAGACATGGGCAAAGACGGGCCTTTGGCTGGCTAACGGGAAAAGGTGGGTTCTGTGTACTCTTGTGCCGGGGCCTTAACAGGCCTGCAAGCGCCAGACTAGAGAGCGAATGCGGCGTTGCAACTGCTTCGCCCGGCCCAAAACATCCTTCCACGTCACATCAATGGGCCGCACTGGCCAGTCGGCCCCTGCCTTGATCTTTCGCAGATTGCAGGCCGTTTCCGCTACAGAGCTGGCATCAACCTAGCCGTCAGCTTTCGTCGTTCATCGCGGTCCGATAGCGGTCGTCACGGTAAAACTGGTGCACCCCAATGCGCGTGGTTTTGGTAAAACTGCGGCTCCAGCGCGGACGCACAGCTGTGGTGTGGTAATAGGTGGCGCCCTCGGTCAGGTCCGGGACCTCCCCATCAATCACTGCCCTGGCCACCTTGGCCACCCGCTCATAAGCGGTTTTTTCCCGAATCACCTCTTTGTGTCCATCGCATGTATAGGTGAACTGACACTGATAGCGCCGCCCAGTACCCTGATTGATTACACCGCACAGCGAATTGGGGAACTGGGCGCTTTCAACCCGGTTCATGATCACTTCGGCAACCGCAAACTGGCCTTTGACCGTCTCGCCGCGCGCCTCAAAATACAAGGCCTCTGCTAGGCAGGCAAAGTTTTCTCCACCCTTGGCCATGGGCTGCTCATCCAACCAGGCTTTCGAAAACGAAAGATCATCTGCTGGCGCATCTTTGGGGCGAAATTGAAAGCCAAGAAAACCGGACAGCCGGGTATTTGGGACCGCGCTCAGGGTGGATTGCTCACGCTTGAACAGGGCACCCAAGCTGGTTTCGGCCGCCGCCACTTGTCCCATCATTGATGTTGCTGCCGCCAGGGCAGCCAAGGTCAGGAATTTCATGTTCAGGGATCCTCATTTTTCCGCTTGCGTGCGGCCTCCCCAGTCCGTCACAAGCGCCTCCCTTAAGCGCATTTTGGCAAAACGTCCAGTTCTGGCAAAATCAGGCCCACACGACACCAGTTCGCCCCCACAGGGACCAAAGAAACGTGGAGGTGAAAAGAGGAAAATTTTCTTAGCTTTTTTCGTAAGTTGGAGAAACCACCCCGGTTTTCTCTTGGATTGCGAGCTGCGCCGCGGCCAAGCGCACCACCGGAACCCGGAACGGGGAACACGAGACATAATCAAAGCCGGCCTCTCGGCAAAATGCGATTGATTCGGGGTTGCCACCGTGTTCGCCACAGATCGACAGGGTCACCTCGGGGTTTGCCTCACGGCCCCGCTGCACGCCAAGCTTCAACAGCTCTCCGACGCCATCGACATCCAGCACATGGAACGGGTCTTCAGGAAAGACCCCCTGCTGCACATAATTGGACATAAAGCGGCCCGCGTCATCTCGCGACAACCCATAGGTCATCTGTGTCAGATCATTGGTGCCGAAGCTCAAGAAAGAGGTATGCGGCGCGATCTCTGCCGCGCGCAGCGCAGCGCGCGGGGTTTCGACCATGATGCCAAGACGGTAATCAAAGGTCTCCCCCTGCTCTGACGCGACAGCCGCCGCCACCGCATCGATGCGCGCCTTGACCAGTTCGACCTCGCGCTTGGCCGAAACCAGCGGGATCATCACCTCGGGCACCACTGGTGCCCTATCGCGAGACGCCAGAAGCGTGGCTTCAAAAATGGCGCGGGCCTGCATGTCGTAGATTTCCGGCACCGTCACGCCCAGGCGCACCCCGCGCAGGCCCAGCATCGGATTATACTCCGCCATATCCTCGACCCGGCGGGTCACATCGCTCACCGGGATCCCCAGGGCCTCTGAAAGCTCCCGCTGGCCCGACTTGGAGGTCGGCAGGAATTCATGCAGCGGCGGATCAAACAGGCGAATGCAGACAGGCAGCCCCTCCATGATGCGAAACAGTTCATGGAAATCATCGCGCTGCATCGGCAGCAGCCGGGCCAGAACTGCGGCGCGCCGACTTGAGGTTTCGGCAAAGATCATCTCGCGCATGACCGTCAAGCGACCCGGATCAAAGAACATGTGCTCGGTCCGGCACAGGCCAATGCCCTGGGCATTGAAATTGCGCGCCGTCTGCGCATCTGCCGGGGTATCGGCATTGGCACGAATATCGATGTCACGGGCCTCGTCCGCCCAGGCAAGCAGGGCCTGGAAGGCATCATCCTGCGCCGCCTCCAGCATCTCTGGCTCGCCCGCCAGCACCTCGCCACTGCTGCCATCAATGGTCACGATATCACCAGCGTGAAAAACCTGCCCCTTAGAGGAAATCAGCTGTTTCTTGCGGGAATCAAAGGTCATATCCGACGCGCCGACAATGCTGGGCAGGCCAAGACCGCGCCCGATAACCGCCGCATGGCTGGTCATGCCGCCCTTGCCAGTCAACACCGCCACCGCCGCATGCATGCCTCGCACATCCTCTGGCGAGGTCTCGCGCCGCACCAGCACGCAGGGCTCGCCACGCGCCGCGCCAGACTGGGCATCCGCCGCCGTAAAGACAAGATGCCCGGTTGCCGCGCCGGGACTGGCCGCAATGCCGGAGCCGATCACATCCCGCGCCGCGCTTGGGGCAACCTGACGGTGCAGCAATTCATTCAGCACATGGGCATCCACCCGCATCACAGCCTCATGCGGCGGGATAATCCCATCCTGGGCCAGGGCGACCGCAATCCGCACAGCCGCATGCGAAGATCGAAGCACCCGCACCCCGTCAAGGATATGCAGTTTTCCGTTTTGAATAACAAATTCGACCTGCATCTCTTCGCGTAGACGCTGCCGCATCAGCGCGGCATCCGCCTTGATGCTGGCAAAGGCCTCCGGTGCCAGCTCCTCCAACGAAGGTCCGCGCGCATCCTTTTCCAGGAACAGCGCATTTGACCCCGCCCCCAGGGCCTCGCGCCCCTGGCTCTGGCTCAGGTAACGGCCCGTCAGTTGCCGCAGGCCGGTCGTCGAATCCACCAGTTGCAACACCCCAGAGCCGCATTCCCCCTGACCCAGCCCCGGGATCATCTCTTGCACCACCAGCCCCAGGCCCGCATCCACCGGCGCGCCCTTGGCCTGACGCAGCAACCGCGCCGATGTCCCCTCCCAGGCCCGTGCCATGGAACGTAAGACCGCCGCCAACTGCTCGCCGGGATCCTGCGGGAACTCCTCATCGGTTTCCGCCTCATAGGCCTGCAGGATTTCGCTCAAGGCATCCGGCCCGCCATCCTCTACATCGTCAAAAACATCCGGGTCCAGCCGCGCCACATGCACCGCATAAGATTGCACAAACCGCAGATACAGCGAGGCCGCAGCCTCCTGCCCCAAAACCTTGCTCAACGACAGGTAGCGCGCGTCGTTCATGCCGATATTCAGGATCGCACTTGGCCCGCCCCAATCCTGCACCTCTGAAGATGGGCGCACACAGAGCAGCGCATCCTCGGAAAACTCTTCCAGGATGGCGCGAATATCGGGCAACGCCCCTGCGGCGGCATTTTTCACTGCAGCAAAGGACAGGGCCACGGTACAGGGCACCGGCAAATCAAGCCGAACCAGTCGCTGCAGGCATTTGGCCCGGCCGCCGTGACTGGCCGTGGCAATGGGCGCCGTTGCGGTGATCAACGAAGCAAGCGGAGTCTCAGACGGGGGATTCTGCACTGCGGCACCTCTTCTTTGTGTTGCAGCATAATCCCCCAAGATCACACCGCAAGGCCCAAGCCCCGACACCAGGCCGGAAAAGCCATAAAACAGTGCTGCAAATCCCAAAAGCAGGCAAGAAGTCCCCTTTTTTCGCCGCGACGGGGGTCAAGGCCCGCGCAGCGGCCCTGCACAGCAGGGTTCAGCCTTGAGGCCCGCCGCGGCCTCAAAACTCGCAGCGGCGCTTTCAGGGGCAGATCGGCCCCTGAAACGCTTCTCAGCAAAACAAAAAAAGGGCCGCACCACAGCGCGACCCTTGAAGATGTTTGATCCACTTGGCCAGGAAACCGGGCCAATCGTCTTGGCAGATTTACGCTTCGATCCGGGTCAGATCAGCCACCTGGCCGCAGACCTTGCGGATCTGGCTCAGCAGATTCAGCCGGTTGCGGCGAACCACTTCCTTGTCGGAGTTCACCTGCACCGCCTCAAAAAACGCATCCACTGGCTCGCGCAGCGCCGCCATGCCGCCCATGGCGGCCGCGAAATCTTCGGCCTCGATGGCCGAAGAGATCGCCCCCTCGTTTGCGGCAAGCGCGTCGAACAAGGCCGCTTCTGCCGGGTCTTCGATGAATTTCTTGTCGGCACCAAAGGAATATTCGACCCCGTCTTTTTCCTCGGCCTGAGACAGGATGTTGTTGGCGCGCTTGAACCCCTGCAGCAGGTTCTCGCCATCCTCGGAGGACATGAACTCCTCCAGCGCCCGGGCGCGTTTCACCAGCAGCATCAGGTCGTCATTGCCCTCCATGGCGATACAGGCGTCGATCACATCGTGACGAATACCCTGATCGCGCAGGAAGACTTTGAGGCGGTCGTGGAAGAAGGAAAGGAGATCAGCAATCTTGCCGTCAAAACCTTTCATATGCAGGCTCGTCGCAAACATAGAAAATGGTATGGCGAAAATGCCAGAACGGCCTGCAAGGTTCACCCGCACATCATTCTCCAGCACCAACCGGATCACACCGAGCGCCGCACGGCGCAGCGCATAGGGGTCTTTGGAGCCGGTGGGCTTTTCATCAATCGCCCAGAACCCGGTCAGCGTGTCGATCTTGTCGGCCAGCGCCACGGCGACCGATACTGGCTCTGTCGGCACCTCATCGCTGGGGCCCAGCGGCGAGTAATGCAGCTGACAGGCATTGGCGACCTCTTGCGGCAGCCCTGCGGCCTGAGCGTAATAGCGCCCCATCAACCCCTGCAATTCGGGGAACTCATAGACCATCTCGGAAGACAGATCCGCCTTGGCGAGTTTCGCCGCCTGTTCCGCCAGATCCGCATCCGCGCCCACAACGGGGGCGATTTCGCGCGCCAGCGCCGCGATCCGGTCAATCCGCGCGGCCTGGGTTCCGAGCTTGTTGTGGAAGGTCACATTGCCAAGGCTCTCCAGCCAGCCTTCCATGCCAACCTCGGATTTCGCGATGCGCAGATCGTTCTCCCAAAAGAACTTCGCATCTGCCAGACGCGCGCTCAGCACCTTTTGGTTGCCCGCCAGAATGGTCGCGCCGTGATCTGCTGTTTCACGGTTGGCCACGGTGACAAAGCCTTCGATCCGACCGGTTTTGGGGTTTCTCACACTGAAAAATTTCTGGTGTTCCTTCATCGAAGTCTGCAGCACCTCTGGCGGCAGCTCCAGAAATTCAGCGTCGATATCGCCCAGCAGCACCACCGGCCATTCCACCAGGCCGGCAACCTCGGCCAGCAATCCCTTGTCTTCGACCAGTTCCAGCCCACGGGCAAAGGCCTGATTGCTGGCCTCTTGCCAGATCGCCTCGCGGCGTTCGGCCGGGTCCAGCACCACATTGGCGCGCTTCAATTTGGCGGCGTAGTCCTCAAAACCCGATACGCTGATTTCATCCGGTGCCATAAAGCGGTGGCCGCGGGTGGTCTTGCCCGTCGTGATCCCGTCCAGCTCCAGCGGCACCACTTCGCCACCGTTTTCATCGCTCAGCACACACAGGATGGAGTGCAGCGGGCGCACCCAGCGCAGGGGTCCCGCCCCCCAGCGCATGCTCTTGGGCCAGGGAAAGTTGCGAATGGTTGCCTCAAGCACCTCGGCGATGATCGCAGAGGCCGGGCGTCCGGCTTTTTCGATGCTGGCGAAATAGATCGCCCCCTTGGGGGTGTCGCGCTCTTCCAGCTGGTCTCGCGTCAGGCCAGCCCCGCGCAAGAAACCTTCGATTGCCTTGTCCGGCGCTCCCACCTTGGGGCCTTTGCGCTCTTCGCGCAGCGTCGGGCTTTCGGCCAGCAGACCTTCGATTGCCAGGGTCAGACGACGCGGCGTGGAAAAGGCTGCGGCCCCGGCGTAGGTCAGCCCGGCCTCGACCAGGCCATCGGTCATGCGCTTTTTCAGGTCCTCGGCTGCACGCGCCTGCATGCGGGCCGGGATCTCTTCGGAAAACAGTTCAATCAGCAGATCAGGCATCGAAGTTCCTTGCACAGTCGTTGCGCCATCTTTTGACGGCGGGCGCGCAGATAGATTGCGCTTTGGTCTCACGGGGCGGCGGCCATCCCATCACAAGCGGCCACCGCATTTAGATCGTCTTCGGGCTAGTCGCCCTGGGTGGGACGCGGCGGGCAGGTTTCCCCGACCACGGTGCCATCATAGGCTTTTTCACCGCAGGCGTTCAGTTCATGCCAGGCAAAGCCCTGGCCCTGTTCCGTCACCGCAACAATGCGGTCCACCCCGTAAAAGATGTTTTTGACAGAGACAAAGGCCGTCGCAGTGCCATCCGCAAGAGCCGCGCCCAGGGCCTCGGCGTCAAAGCAGTCAAACCAGCCCGGCGCATTGCGCGGGTCCTTTTGGCTGGAAACCTGAAACAGCTGTTCCAGCGCCTGCGGCCGCAGCGGGGTGGTGAAACAGGCGCGATAGCGGATTGGCGAGCTTTCTGCGTCAATCGCCTGGAAATTTTCATAGGCAATCGGTTTGGGGGTCTCGGCGCTCAGTGGCAGCAACACCACATCCTCTCCCGGGGTCAGGGCAACATCGTCATAGTAGCCATAGACCTGCAGGTAATACATCGCCCCGCCCGCCGCGAGCCCGGAAACGACAAGAACAATGGCAAGAAACTTACCCAACATTAGCAATAACCTTCATAATTTCGCCCCGCACAGCGGCGCGCTTGGGGCACGGTGCCCGGATATGACCACCGCCTTTTCGTCAGCCGCCCTAGGCGGCGAACCCACCGGCGCTGGTCTGCACAAAGGCATCAGCGCATTGCTTGGCCAGGTTGCGCACCCGCCCGATATAGGCCTGGCGTTCCGTCACAGAAATAACCCCACGGGCATCTAGCAGGTTAAAGATATGGCTGGCCTTGATGCACTGGTCATAGGCAGGATGCGCCATGATAATACGTTTGCCGGTCTTTGGGTCGTCATAGGCCTGGGCCAGGATGGTGGCGCATTCGGCCTCGGCCTCTTCAAAATGGCGCAGCAGGACATCGGTGTTAGCCACATCAAAGTTCCAGCGAGCGTATTCTTCTTCGGTCTGCTTGAAGACATCGCCATAGCTCAGCGGGATCGGCGCATCCGGGTCATTAAAGGGCATGTCCATCACATGATCGACGCCCAGCACATACATCGCCAGACGCTCCAACCCATAGGTCAGCTCGCCGGAAACCGGGTGGCAGTCGTGGCCGCCGACCTGCTGGAAATAGGTGAACTGGCTGACTTCCATACCGTCGCACCAAACTTCCCAGCCAAGGCCCCAGGCCCCCAGGGTTGGGCTTTCCCAATCGTCTTCGACAAAGCGGATATCATGCATGGACATGTCAACGCCGATTGCCTCAAGGCTGCCGAGGTACAGTTCCTGCAGATTGGGCGGGCTGGGTTTGATCAGCGCCTGAAACTGGTAGTAATGCTGCAATCGATTGGGGTTTTCACCATAGCGCCCATCGGTGGGGCGACGCGAAGGCTGAACATAGGCAGCCGCCCAGGGCTTGCTGCCCAGCGAACGCAGCGTGGTGGCCGGGTGAAAGGTGCCTGCGCCCACTTCCATGTCATAGGGCTGCATGATGGCGCAGCCCTGGCCAGCCCAGTAATTTTGCAGCCGCAGAATGATCTCTTGAAAAGAGCGCGGAGCGGCTCTGGCCGCGCCAGATGTCATCTCAGATGTATGGCCGGTGGTCTGGGTCATGTCCAAATCCTTCGTATGGGGCGAAGTGCAGCAGCAAATGCGCGCTTCTTCCTATGCAAGCCCCCCGGCAGGGTCAACGGCTAGAACGCCGCCAGCCCCCGCCAGAGGACCATTGCCACACACGGCACGGGCCGAAACCCGCCTTTTGCCACAACAATTGCCCGGCCAACCGGATTCGCCGTGGCAATAAGGCCATAATCCACAGTTTGCTGCAGCGCCGGGGGAATTCCCCCCCGCAAGAGGCGTTCCCTTTGCCGCTGCAAAATGTTTATCTGCGCCGCAATAATTTGGTTTACCGGGATAGGGTCCTGATAATGAAAAAATTGATCGCCGCATTGGTTCTGTCGCTACAAGCGCTGGCCATTGGCTTGGTCGTGCCTGCCCAGGCACAGCAAAACACGCAGGAAACCGTCTGGATCCAGGTGGCCGCGCGGCCCTCTCTGGCTTCGGCCAGCGCAGAGGCGCGCGCAATCGCCGCCAGGCTGCCGGATGTGGCCGGGTTTTCCCTGGGCGGCGGCTGGTACGGGGTGCTAATTGGCCCCTATACCCGCGAAGATGCGAATCGCGTGCTGCAGGTCTATCGCTCTGAAGGGCAGATCCCGCGCGACAGTTTCATCGCCTTTCCCGCCAACCTGCGCACCCAGTTCTATCCGCTGGGCGAAGACGCGGCCCAGACGAATGCAGCACCGGCAGATCCTGCACCGCAGAATCCGGATGCAACGGCTACGGCGCCAGCCAGCGCAGAGGTCGGCCAGAGCCCAGATACCGCGCCTCTTGCTATTGCGGACCCGGCGCCAGCCCTGCCAGACGAAACCCCGGCACAGGCGCGGCGCAGTGAAAGCCTGCTCAGCAGGGACGAACGCAAAGACCTGCAAGTCGCGCTCAAGGCGGCCGGGTTTTACACCTCTGCCATTGATGGTGCATTTGGTCGCGGCACCCGCGCATCCATGTCGGATTGGCAGGTCTCGAACGGCCATGAGGCGACAGGAGTGCTGACCACCGCGCAGCGCCAGGCGTTGATGGATGACTATAACGCGCCACTGATTTCGGTTGGCATGCGCCGGATCACCGATGAACAGGCTGGCATCTCGCTGGAGATCCCCGCCGCAGAGGTAGGGTTTGCCCGCTACGAACCACCCTTTGCCCATTACGACAGCTCTGGCGATCTGGGCCTGCGGGTGCTGCTGATCAGTCAGCGCGGCGACAAGCGTACGCTCTACGGTCTCTATGACATCATGCAGACGCTGGAAATCGTGCCGCTGGAAGGCCCACGTCAGCGCAGCGGCGACAGCTTCACCCTGGAAGGGCGCAACAGCCGCTTTACCTCCTTCACCCAGGCCAGCCTGAAGAATGGTGAAATCAAGGGCTTTACCCTGATCTGGCCCGCCAACGACGAAGCCCGCCGCGCCCGGGTTCTGGCTGCCATGCAGGACAGCTTTGAACGCCGAGACGGCGTTTTGGATGATGCCGCCGGTGCCGATATTCAGCAGAATATCGATCTGCTGTCCGGCCTGGAAATCCGCAAGCCCAAGATGTCGCGCTCTGGCTTTTTTGTCAGCACCGATGGTGCGGTTGTGACCACCTCTGATGTGGTGCAGGGCTGCACCCGCGTGACGCTGGATCATGGCTACACGGCCGAGGTGCTTGCGCGTGACAGCAAAAATGGCCTGGCCATCCTGCGCCCTGCGCAGGCGCTGGCCCCCATGGCCGTGGCAGAGCTAAGCGGCCACAGCCCGCGCCTGCAGTCCGATATTGCGGTCTCTGGCTTCTCCTATGAGGGGGTTCTGGGCGCGCCAAGTCTCACCTGGGGTAAGCTGGCGGATGTAAAAAGCCTGGATGGCAATACCGATATTGCCCGACTTGAACTGACAGCGCAGAGCGGCGATGCTGGTGGACCGGTTGTCGATGCCTCGGGTGCGGTACTGGGTATGCTGCTGCCGCAGGCGGCCAATGATCGCCAACTGCCCGACGGGGTGAGCTTTGCGGTGAATGCTGCCGCCATCCGCAGCGCGCTGGACAGCGCCGGGCTAAGCGCCAAGACCCAGCCTGCGGGCTCGGATCTGACCAATCAGGCGCTGACACGCCGCGCTACAGGCATGACCGTTCTGGTCAGCTGCTGGGACTAACCCAAGACCAATCAGCCAAGATCGCGGTATCTGTTTCTGTGCCGCGATCCAGAACAAAAAACAAAAAGACGCCGGTGGTTTCCCATCGGCGTCTTTTTGTTTCGATACGGATGTCAGCCACGGCACCGCGCTGTTGCCGTGGCCCCCGGCAAAGCCTTCAGCAAGGGGCCGGTTCAATAGGGATGGATCCGGCCATCCCAAGTGTGAAAACATCCCGTCGTCCCCAGGGTCAGCACCTCGACTTCTTCAATCAGGCCCCGGGCTGCATCTTCCACACAGATATCGCCTTGCTCGCCGCCCATATCGGTGCGCACCCAGCCGGGATGATAGATCCCCACGGCAATGCCTTTGGGGCGCAGATCCGTGGCCAGATTGCGACCCACATTCAGCGCCGCCGCCTTGGATGCCCGATAGGCATAGCTGCCGCCGGGCGCCCGCGCGTGGCTGGCCATCTGCGAAGAAATGATCGCGATCTTGGGCGCATCCGCCAGCCGCAGGTTCGGCAGCAGCGCCTGCACCGTCAAAAAGACGCCAGTGACATTCACCGCCATGCTCTGGCTCCAGATTTCGGCGGTATAGTCTTCCAGCTCCATCCCTTTATCGAGATAGACACCTGCGTTGCACACCAAAAGATCAACAGGGCGCCCCGCCAGTTCGCGGGCAAATCGGGCCTGTGCAGCTGGGTCGGTCACATCCAATTGGGCACTGCCAGAGCCATCTCGCGATGTGCCAGTCACTTCATGACCCTGGCTGCGCAGCTGAGTGGCCATTTCAAGGCCAATGCCACGGTTGGCACCGGTAATCACGATATGCATGGGATCTTGCCTCATAAATCTGTGTTCGCTGGTCTAATTTGTCTTCCGATTGCGCCCAAAGGGCAATGGCAAAACCGGAATACCCTCCTCGATCAAGGCCTTGGCCTCTTCTGGTTTGGCCTCACCATGGATAGCGCGTTCCGGCGTATCGCCCAGATGCATCGCCCTTGCCTCGCTGGCAAAATCCTTGCCCACATAGTCAGAGTTGGCCTCGACCTGACGGCGCAGCGCACGCAGGGCACGCTGCAGTTCTGCGGCCTGCCCCTCTGCCGGGGCGCTCAGCGCGCCAGGACCGGCAACGGGGCCGCCCCGGGGGCCATGGCTGACCTCGGGGTCAACCTTTGCTGGGGACATAGCGGCTGTCGCCGCCCTGCTGTCGCCGCCCTGCTGGCCGGGATCCGACGCCGGGCTGCTCTGCTCTGGTTCACCGATGCCTGAAACGGCCTTGCGCCCGGTGCGCACCCGTGGCGCCATGATGGCCTTTTCGACCTTGGCACTGCCACAAAAGGAACAGGTCACCAGCCCGGCAGAGGCCAGTTTATCAAAGGCAGAGGCCGACTGGAACCAGCTGTCAAAGCTATGACCTTCGGCGCATTTCAGGCTGTAGTTTATCATTCTCTTACTCGTAGCAGGCTTTGCTGAATAGCGGGGCAGTAAATTCAAAATCAAGACAAAAAATGGCCCTCCTGCGGGGGAACGACGCCTATGTTAGGCTTTCGCCGTCAGGATAGATCGGCGCTCAAAGGAGGCCGCGTCATGGGGCGCCGGGCCAGCGGATCACGGGGCCAGCGGCAAGTGACTGATAAATCCCTCCAGCACCTGCGCCTCGGGCAGCCCCGCGTCAATCGCGAGGCGGCGCAGGCCAAAATGCACCAGGGCCACCTCGTGATAATAGCCCGAATAGACATAGTTCGCCGTAGCCCCGGCGGCTGCGCCCAAAATGGGCACTGATTGCGCTGCCAGCTTGTGCCCCAGTGCAGTGGCCAGACGGGGGGCCACCGTGCTGATCAGCTGATTGATCGCCTGGCCAGACAGGCTCAGCCGGAGCGAGAAAAAGGCAGTTTCAGCCCCATCATCCCGAGCCAATGGCCCGGCAGAAGCAAAGACCCGCAGGCAGTCAAACATCACGCTTTGCGCATCGGGGTCGAACCCTTCGGATGCGGCGGCATCTTGAATCGTGCGCAATAAAAAGGCAGTCGTCGCCGGCAGCTCTATTAGCGCCCCCGGCAGCCCGGCAGCGCCGCCTGCTGCCCCCATGGCCGTACTGACCAAACGATTGACCCTGGGCGTTTGCCCCGGCACCACCCGGCGGGACTGACGCGCCGCCTGCATGGCCAGATGCAACGCCTGCTGGGTCGACTGCTCCAACTGGCCGCGCAGCCCGGCTGGCAACCGTGCCAACACACTCTCGACCTGACCGCCCAGCACATTGAGAAGATTGACCCCAAGGCCACTTGCCGCTTGGTAGCGCTGCGCCAGGGCCGCAAGCTCGGCCTCGAACTCGGCCCCCGTCAGGCTGCGCCGATCTGTCAGTATCTCACTCATCCTGCCGCACTCCTTTAGGAAAAGATTGGCCCGCAGGGCACGGGTTTCAAGGTCTGGACAGGGGGGCGCCAGCAGCTTCCCAGCGAACCACCCGCCCGGAAACCCCCTGCCAGGCCCCCGGAGCCGTCGCCAAGCCCAGCACCCGATCCGGGTTTGTCGGCGGCGGCATCTCGACCCCCGCAAGGCGGCGAAACCCAAAGCGCTGGTAGTAGGGCGCGTCACCGACCAGCATCACCCGCTGCCAGCCATGCTCTGCCGCCTTGGCCAGACTGTCACGAATGAGAGAGCCGCCAAGCCCCTCTCCCTGGTGGGTGGGATGGACGGCAACCGGCCCGAGCAACAGCGCGGTGACACGGGTATTCGGCACCTCTTCGGCATTGGTGAGCTTCCGGGCGACGGCCTGGGAATCGCAATCCCGGGGCACCGGATCGCAGCGTTCAATATGGACAGGCCAGAATCGGATCGCGCCCGCCAAAATGCCCAGTTCATCACGGGCTACCTGGCTCAACCCCGGCACCGGTGGCACATCATCGCGCAGGCGATACGACGACAGCGCCTCGCGCCCCGGCGCAAAGCACAGGTCATATAGCGCCTCAACCTCCCAACGATCATCGGGTTGCTCTGCCAACAATTCGATCACGCTACTCGACCTCCGCGCGCTTGCCCGCATCTCTCGGGGCTGGAAATCGCCCTAGCACGGGCGTAAGTCTGGGGCAAACAATTGGAGACGCGACATGTTCTATCGCCCCGAAGACGGCCACGGGCTGCCCCACAACCCCTTTAACGCGTTGATCACGCCGCGTCCGATCGGCTGGATCTCTTCACGCGCCGCTGATGGGCACGACAATCTGGCACCCTACTCCTTTTTCAATGGCGTTGCCTATACGCCGCCGCAGGTGATGTTTGCCTCGACCGGCAGCAAGGACGACCAGCCCGGCACCAAGGACAGCCTGGCAAATATCGAGGAAACCGGCGTCTTTTGCGTCAATATTGTCGGCTACGAGATGCGCGACGCAATGAATGCCACCTCGCAGGCGCTGGCCAAAGAAGTGGATGAATTCGACCATGCCGGCCTCACGGCTGTAGACTGCGACACGATTGACTGCGCCAGAATCGACGGGGCCCCAGCGGCGCTGGAATGCAAGCTCACCCAGATCGTCACCCTGCCGGGCGCGGCCAACCGGGTCGCCTTTGGCGAGGTCACCGGCATTCATCTGCGCGACGACTGCCTGCGCGATGGCATCTTTGATGTGACCACATTCCAACCGCTGGCCCGGATGGGCTATCGTGATTACAGCGTAATCCGCGAGGTCTTCTCGCTGGCACGCCCTGATGACTAAGGATTTCTGATGCCCCTGCCCAACCCGGCCCTGCGCAACCCGATCGTCTTGCCAGATGGCCAGCCCCATGCCGGAACAGTCATGCTGTCGCGTGTGATTTCGCACCCCAATATCCAGGTTGGGGACTATAGCTATGCCTCCGATTTTCAACCTCCGCAGGACTGGGCCAGCCACCTCGCCCCCTATCTCTTTGCCGGGGCGCGTGAACGGCTGGTGATTGGCCGGTTTTGCCAGATCGCCCATGGCGTGCGCTTTATCACCGCCTCGGCCAATCACGCCCAAGAGGGGATCAGCTGCTATCCCTTCCCAGTGTTTGACCCGGATCAGATGGCAGGCTTTCAGCCCGATACGCGCGATACAGTCATTGGCCACGACGTCTGGATTGGCTACGGTGCGATGATACTGCCCGGTGCCCGGATCGGCGATGGTGCCATCATCGGCGCGGGCGCGGTCGTGCGCGGCACCATACCGCCCTATGCGATCGTGACTGGCAACCCTGCCAGCATTGCCCGCTTTCGCTTTCCAAAGCCGCAGATCGCGCGACTGCTCTCGCTGAAATGGTGGCACTGGCCACAAGAGCTGCTGTCGCGCGCCGAACCGGCCCTGCTGTCGGGCGATCTCGAAATGCTGGAAAGCCTCGCCCCCGACTGACCCACACCCGCGCCAGCCCTGACCTGCTGCTTGGGTAAATCCGAACCCCCAAACAAAAAAGCCGCGCCCCGTCAGGGGCGCGACCGCACAACAAACTGGCAGGGTGGCAGCAGGATCAGTGACCGCCAAGAATCCCGGTTTTGACCGAATAGTCCACCGCTACCTGATACTCAGGATCATCGTCGCTATCGATCATCAGATGGCCGGCCTTAGCCAGCAATTCATGACAATCCCGGCTAAGGTGGCGCAGCATCAAGGTCTTGCCTGCCGCCTCATATTTGCCGGCGATGACCTCGATTGCCTGCAACGCTGACTGGTCCACAACTCGGCTGCGTTCAAATTCGACAATCACCTTGTCGGGGTCATTTTCCACGTCGAACAGCTCGATGAAGCCATCAGTAGAGCCAAAGAACAGCGGCCCCTCAATCTCATAGACCTTGGCGCCTTCCTCACTTTCGGACTCGCGTGTGATGGCATGAATACGGCGTGCGTTGTTCCAGGCATAGGCCAGCGCCGACACGATCACCCCAACCACAACCGCAATGGCAAGGTCGCTCATGACGGTAACGACAGTCACCAGAACAATCACAAAGGCATCCATCGGCGGTACTTTGGTCATGATTTTCAAGCTGTTCCAGGCAAAGGTGCCAATCACCACCATGAACATCACGCCCACCAGCGCCGCCAGCGGGATCTGCTCGATCAGTGGCGAGGCCACGACGATGAACAACAACAGGCAGAGCGCCGCGACGATACCGGCAATCCGGGTCCGACCGCCCGATTTAACATTAATCATCGACTGACCAATCATGGCACAGCCCCCCATGCCGCCAAAGAAACCGGTGATCACATTTGCAGTGCCCTGGGCGATGCATTCCTGACTGGCGCCGCCCCGCTTGCCAGTGATTTCCCCCACCAGGTTCAGCGTCAGCAGGCTCTCGATCAGGCCAATGGCGGCCAGGATCACCGCATAGGGCAGGATGATCTTAAGCGTTTCCAGATTGAACGGTGCCAGCATATCCCCGTAGATGCCCAGCCCTTGGCCAAAGGGATTATGCAGCGAGGGCAAGGCCCCCTTGATCGACGCCATATCCCCCACACGCGGCACATCTAGGCCAAAGACGATCACGATACCGGCCACGATACCAATCCCGGCCAGCGGCGCGGGAATGATCGAGGTGATCTTGGGTGTGGCCCAGATGATCGCCATGGTCAGCCCGACCAGCCCCAGCATCACCATCAATGACAGCCCAGACAGCCACTCGGCGCCACCACTGCCCGGCACCTTGAACTGCGTCATCTGCGCCAGGAAAATCACGATCGCCAGACCATTCACAAAACCCAACATCACCGGATGCGGCACCAGACGGATGAATTTCCCCCAATGCATCACCCCGGCAATCAGCTGAAAAATGCCCATGAGAACCACGGTGGCAAAAAGATATTCGACCCCGTGCTGGGCCACCAGCGCAACCATCACCACGGCCAACGCACCGGTGGCGCCAGAAATCATCCCCGGACGCCCGCCAATCAAGGCTGTTACCAGCCCAACCATAAACGCCGCATAAAGCCCAACCAGAGGGTGCACCCCGGCAACAAAGGCAAAGGCCACCGCTTCGGGCACCAGGGCCAGCGAGACCGTGAAACCCGACAGGATCTCGGTGCGCACCCGCGCAACGGACCAGCCTTCGTCCTGCATGATCGAAAGGTTCGGCGGGGAGATATGATTGGCCAGCAGGGCCATGGCGGCGCGTCTCATTGGGGGGGGTACCTGTGATTGGAGGAGCTTTGTTCGCTGCCCGCCCCTAGCGGAATTTCGCCAATGGCACAAGGGCTGGGGCCGCTGTCGGCGGCCTGGCCGATCAGATTGGCCAGGCCAAGACACTGGTCTGAACACTGGCTACAGCAGCTGCCGCAATATACAGCCCCAGCCCAAAGCTGAGATGGGTCAGCAAACTGCGCCTGCGCGCGGCCCAGGGGTTAGGCAGTTTGCGCGCCGCAAGCCCCAGCCCAAGCCCCGGCTGCAGGGTTGCCATCGGAATCACCACGGTCAGCGCGCCAAAACCAAGGCACACCAGCAGCTGTGGCTCTGCCAGTGCCGCGCGCCCCAGCACCAGCCACATCGCCGCAGCCAGCCCAACGCCAACCACATAGTGAAACAGCCAGCCCAGAGCCCGGTCAAAAGGCTGCACCGGGGCGGTCTTTGCATCCTTCAGCACCCAGTGGCCCTGCGCTAGCTGTCCCAGCCAGCGCCCCACCAGGGCCCAATCCATGGATTTCTCGTGCAACAGGCGGCTGCGCAGCAATGTACAGACATCCATAACCCCCGTCGCGATAAGCCCCACCAACAGAATGCGCCCCATTTCCAGATAAAACCCGCTCATCCCAAACTCCTTTTCTTGACGGATGATTGTAACAGGTGTCTTGTTTGCGAATTAAAGTGCACTTGAGGTCAAGATGAAATCGATGGATATCGCCGACGTGGCCGCCCGGGCTGGTGTGAAGCCCTCTGCCCTGCGCTATTATGAAGAGCTGGGCCTGATTGCCGCCGACAGTCGCAAGGGGCTGCGTCGGCAATATGACGCCTCGGTGCTGGACCGTCTGGCATTGATTGCCATGGGGCGGCGGGCCGGGTTCTCGCTGCGCGATATTGCCAACATCTTTGGCCCTGCCAGTGCGGCGCAGGCGGATTTCACCCTTGATCGCGACCGCTTGCTCAGCCGCGCAGAGGAGGTTGACCACCGCATACGCGAACTGGCCATCTTGTCACGCGCACTCCGTCATGTCGCCCGCTGCCAGGCGCCGCAGCATTCCCAATGCCCCACCTTTCGCAAGATGATGGACAGCGCCCTGCAGCACCCCGACCGCAGCCTGCGATAGGCCGCGCCACCGCAAACCACCACCAAAGACCGCCAGCCAGCCGTCCGGTACAGTGGTTGCTGCAGTTGTCAAACTGCCACCAGACAGGCACAAATCAACAGGCACAAATCAACAGGCACAACCGCAGCGCCCCAACCAGGTAGGTGGGCAAGCAGGCAGGCAGAGAACCAACCGAATACAACAGGAGCAAGACGCGTGACACAGGACACCATGATCGCCGTGATCGGCGGATCCGGCATTTATGAAATCGACGGGCTGAAGGACGCCAGCTGGACCTCGGTTGAAACCCCCTGGGGCGCGCCCTCGGATCAGATCCTCACCGGGCAGCTGGACGGGGTGAAAATGGCCTTCCTGCCCCGCCACGGGCGCGGCCATGTCCATTCGCCAACCGAAGTGCCCTACCGCGCCAATATCGACGCGCTCAAGCGGCTTGGGGTGACGGATGTGTTTTCTGTTTCCGCCTGCGGATCCTTCCGCGAGCAAATGGCGCCGGGAGATTTTGTCATCGTCGATCAGTTCATCGATCGGACCTTCGCCCGCGAGAAAAGCTTCTTTGGAACCGGCTGCGTCGCCCATGTAAGTGTCGCCCATCCGACCTGTGCCCGCCTGTCCGATGCAGCTGAACAGGCCGCCCGCGCGGCAGGCGTAACGGTGCATCGCGGCGGCACCTATCTCTGTATGGAGGGGCCGCAGTTCTCGTCGATAGCGGAATCCAAAATGTATCGCGAAAGCTGGGGCTGTGATGTGATCGGCATGACAAACATGCCCGAGGCCAAGCTCGCCCGCGAGGCCGAACTCTGCTATGCCTCCATCGCCATGGTCACCGATTACGACAGCTGGCACCCTGATCACGGGGCAGTCGATATCAGCGATATTCTGTCCACGCTACAGGGCAATTCCAGCCATGCCCGCGCGCTGGTGCGCCATCTGCCCGCGCTCTTGGGGCCTGCACGCGCCCCCTGTCCGCAGGGCTGCGACCGCGCGCTGGAATTCGCCGTGATGACTGCTCCCGAAAAACGCGATCCGGCCCTGCTGGCAAAGTTGGATGCGGTGGCGGGCCGGGTGCTGGGCTGACCGCCGCCAACAGGCAGTTTTTCGCAACTGGAGGCGGGCCTTTTTGCCTGCCCCCTTTTTATTTCGCCGCCCGCCCCTTCATTAGATAGGTAGCTTCACGGCGACGTGATGAGACACATTCATAGTTGTCAGACAAATTTGAGAGAGCTCCACATGCGCCAAAATGGATTGGATATTGCACGGTTTCTTGCCTATTGCGGCATGGTTCTGGTGAATTTCAGGATTGCAGCGCAGGTCACTGCCGGACAGGATTTTGCCTCGCTGCTGACCAACAGCCTGGAGGGACGTGCCGCGGCGCTTTTTGTTGTACTGGCCGGGATTGGCCTGAGCATGGGCACAAGCACCAAACGCGAAATTCTTGCACGGGCCGGGGTTCTCTTTGCGCTGGGGCTCTTGAACCTGCAGGTATTCGAGGCGGATATTCTGCATTTCTACGCACTGTATTTTCTGCTCGCCCTGCCCTTTGTGAAAGTGGCCCCCCGCCACCTGCTGGCCGCCGCGCTTGGCGCGGTAGTGATTGGCCTCCTGGGGCTTTTGCTGCTGGACTATGAGGCACATTGGGATTGGAATGACCTGAGCTACGCAGAGTTCTGGACCTTGGAAGGATTTCTGCGCCACGCCTTTTTCAACGGCTGGCACCCCGTATTCCCCTGGATAAGCTTTGTCTTTATTGGCATGTGGATCGGGCGGCAGGATCTGGGACAAAAAGCAGTTCAGACCCGGCTAATCCTCTGGGGTGGTACAAGCGCCTTGCTGGCCAGCCTGCCCGGCCAAATGGTACAAGATCCGGATCTGGCCGCAGTGCTCGGCACCGCAGCGCTGCCGCCGGGGCCGTTCTACATCCTCGCTGCCAGCGGCAGTGCCGCGCTGGTTCTCGGCCTTACACTGCGCGCCACCCCAACCCTGGACCGGCTTGGCCTCGGCGAATGGCTGGCCGCGCCGGGGCGGATCGCGCTGAGCCTATATATCGCGCATATCCTGGTGGGCATGGGCACGCTGGAGGCCCTGGGGCAGCTGGATGGCAGTCTCACCCCGCAACAGATCTTAGGCTACAGCCTTGGCTTCTGTGCGCTCTCCATGATGCTAAGCTGGCTTTGGGGGCTCTTCGCCAGACGCGGCCCACTGGAAGGCCTGATGCGCCTGACAACTCGAGTATTTCGCTGACCTCATGGGGATGCGCCGCACCCTCACCCCTTGCGTGCGTCCTCTGCATCAGCCAAACCCTGTTGGCCTGAAGGCGCGCCCTACGATACCATCTGCCAATAACGGAAAGCCGAACCATGCCAAAGAAGACAGTCGTCAAAGACTATATCCGCACCATTGTTGATTTCCCCCACGAGGGCATCATGTTCCGCGATGTCACCACGCTCTTTGCCGATCCGCGCGGCTTTCGCATGGCCATCGACCAGATGCTGCACCCCTATGCCGGAGAACGGATCGACAAGGTCGTCGGGCTTGAGGCGCGGGGCTTTATCCTGGGCGGAGCCATTGCCCACCAGCTCAGCGTCGGTTTTGTGCCCATCCGAAAAAAAGGCAAGCTGCCGGGCCGCACCATCAGCCAAGACTACAAGCTGGAATATGGCGAAGCCATCGTCGAAATCCATGAAGATGCCATTCAGCCGGGCGAAAAGGTTCTCGTGGTTGATGACCTCCTCGCGACAGGCGGCACCGCCTCTGCCGGGATCAAACTGATCGAACGCCTGGGCGGGGAAATCATTTCCTGTTCCTTTATCGTTGATCTGCCCGATCTAGGTGGCCGCAAGGTTCTGGAAAACATGGGAATGGATGTGCACGTCTTATGCGAATTCGAGGGCGAATAGCCTCTCATCCCTAGTTCTGACAGGGCGGTGTCCTCCCGCCCGTCAGGCCTCCATTCACATGGAGACCTTCCCGTTGGGCATGGCCTTTATGGCTGGAACAGCCATAAAGGCGCGCCGCGCGGATGCGCGGCGCCGGGCCCAAGTGGCCGGTCCTTCCGCAGGAAGGGCACAGGCTACGCGGGAGCGCCCCCTTTACTGCCTCGCAGGCCGTATCAAACCCGCTACAGCGGCAGAACCGCACCGGGGTTCATGATCCCATTAGGGTCCAGCGCCTGTTTGATCGCTCGCATCGCCGCCAGTTTCACCGGATCGCCATAGCGCTGCAGGTCGGCCACTTTCATCCGGCCTACCCCATGTTCGGCGCTGAAAGAACCGCCCCGTTCCTGCACCAGGTCATGCACCCTGCGTTTGACATCTGCAGCAAGGTGTTCATAGTCTACTCGCGATTTTCCTGGGGCCGGAAAGACGTTATAGTGCAGGTTTCCATCGCCGAGGTGCCCAAAGCAGTTGACCCGCATATCCCCCTCGCCCAGGGCGGCAATTGCCGCACCACCGGCCTGGATGAAATCAGGGATCTGCGAAATCGGCACCGAAATGTCATGGCTGGAGATCGAGCCGACCATGCGGTTGGCCTCGGGGATCTGTTCCCGCATTGCCCAGAGCGCCTGCGCCTGGCTTTGCGATTGCGCGATCACCCCGTCCTCGGTCAGCCCAGCCTCTAGCGCCGCTTCAAACAGGTCTGTGAGGGCCGCAACCGGATCTTGCCCGCGCGACAGGCCGAGATCGATCAGCACCGACCAGGTGGGCGGCTCGGCAAAGGGTTGGCGCAGCTGTGGCAGGTGCTCTGCCAGAAACGCCAGCCCCTGCCGGTGCATCAGTTCAAAGGCGCTTACCCCCTCGCCCAGACGATCACGCGCCAGAGCCAACAGGGCAATCGCGGCATCGGGCGTTGGCACAACAAAGATCGCCACCCCCTGCCGGGCCGGGATTGGCGCCAGCTTAACAGTGGCTGCGGTGATCACGCCCAAAGTCCCCTCGGCGCCGATCAGCAGGTTGCGCAGGTCATAGCCGGTATTGTCCTTGCGCAGGCGGCTCAGCCCGTTCCAGATCTCGCCATTTGGCAACACGGCCTCAAGCCCAAGACAGAGATCACGGGCATTGCCATAGCGCAGCACATTGACCCCGCCGGCATTGGTGGCCAGGTTGCCACCAATCTGCGCCGTGCCTTCGGCTGCCAGCGACAGCGGAAACAGCCGGTCCTGCGCCAGGGCTGCCTGTTGCACATCGGCCAAAATGGCACCGGCTTCGGCCACCAGCACGTTTTCCTGTGGATAGACAGCCCGGATGCGCGCCATACGCTCCAGCGAGATCAACAAGGGCGCAGCCCCTTCGGGCATGACCTGTCCACCAACCAGCCCGGTGCCGCCACCATAGGGCACCACCGGCACACGCGCGGTATTGGCTGCGCGCACAAGGGTGGCAACCTGGTCAGTGCAGGTTGGCTTGGCCAGCAGACCCACCTGCCCCTGATAGCGGCCACGTGGCTCTTCCAGATATCGCGGTTCACATCGGCACAGTACCCCTTCTGGCAGCGCGGCAGAGAGGGTGGCAGCAAAGACAGCATCAGCGGATTTATATGTCATGCCCCTGCATCCCCAATCTGGCGCCCGATGGCAAGCCTCTTGGTCTGGATCCTGGACAGCTCAGCCCGGCAGCTGTGCGATTTCACCGGGTGACTGCAAATCCACCGGTGAAATCGCACAGCAAATAACACTCAACCGACCTGGGTTCGCCCCCGGCGATCATGTCGCAGCGCCGCATAGAGGACATGGGTGCGCCAGCGCCCGGCAATCTGCAAATAGGACTGCGCCACACCTTCGTATTTAAAGCCGGATTTTTCCAACAACCCGCGCGATGCGGTGTTTTCAGGCAGGCAGGCCGCCTCGATCCGGCTCAGATCAAGCTTGCCATAGGCATAGTGCACCACCGTGCCTATGGCTTCACGCATGTAGCCCTGTCGGCCAAAGGGCTGCCCCGTCCAATACCCCAGCGTTCCCGCCATCGCCGGTCCACGCCGGATATTGTCCAGGGTGATCGCCCCGACAATCGCCTGATCTTCGCGCCGGATCAGAAACAGCGGCAACGCCGTGCCAGAAGAGATCGAGCGCTGCGCCCAATAAACCCGATTGGTAAAGGACTTGCGTCCCAAATGATCCGCCGCCCAGGCTGGCTCCCAGGGGGTAAGATAGGCCTGACTTTTCAACCGCAGCGCTGCCCAGGGCTGAAAATCCGAATGCACCGGCGGGCGCAGCGTCAGCCGCTCTGTTTCAAGTCGGAGTTTGCGACGGCTCAGCAACATCAGGCGATACGACGCGCCTGCAGCGCAGCAAGGCTAGGGGCCCCCGAAACAGGACCATAGAGCGCCATGGCAGCGGGGGCGCGCAGGGCAAGCTCTTCGGCCATCTGGCGCACATCCTCGGTGCTGACCGCATCAATCAGGGCGACAGTTTCCTCCAGCGGCGGCACCCGTTCCCAGATCTGAACCAGACGTGCCAGACGTTCAGCCCGGTTGGTCGGGCTTTCCAGCCCCATCAGCATGCCTGCCTTCATCTGGGCGCGGGCGCGTTCAACCTCGGCGTCACTCATGTCTTGGGCTGCACGCTTCATCTCATCAATGGTGATATGGGCCAGTTCTTCCAGCTGATCGCCTGCAGTACCCGCATAGATCGTGGTACTGCCAGTATCGGCATACGCGCCGGCCTGGGCGAAGATGCTATAACACAGCCCGCGTTTCTCGCGCACCTCCTGGAACAGGCGGCTGGACATGCCCCCGCCCATAACACCCGCATAGATCTGCGCCGTATAGATCGCATCGTCCCGATAGCCCGGGCTTTCAAAAGACAGGGCAAAATGCGCCTGCTCCAGCTCTTTTGTATGGCGCGCCTCACCGCCGGTAAACTGGGCCGGTTCCATCACCCGGCCGGGGCGGGACTCCATATCGCCAAACAAATCTTCGGCCAATTTCACCAGAGTGGCGTGATCCACAGCCCCAGCAGCAGAAAGGATCATCTGCTCTGGCCCGTAGTGTTCATCAACAAACTGAGTCAGATCTTCGCGACTGAAGGCGCTGACCCGTTCTGCCGGGCCAAGGATGCTGCGACCAAGAGGTTGATTATGATAGCTTTCTTCCTGCAGCCAGTCAAAGATCACATCATCCGGCGTATCCAGCGCCTGGCCGATCTCTTGCAGGATCACGCCACGCTCTACCTCGATTTCGCGCGGATCAAACACCGGGTTGCGCAGGATGTCGGCCAAGACATCCAACGCCAGCGGCACATCATCCTTCAGCACCCGCGCATAATAGGCCGTGACCTCGCGACTAGTATAGGCGTTGATGTAACCGCCGACATCCTCTACCGCCTCGGCGATCTGCAACGCAGACCGCCGCTTGGTGCCCTTGAACGCCATATGTTCAAGGAAATGGGCGATACCGTTTTGCTCCAGCCGCTCGTTGCGCCCACCAGCTGTGACCCAGATCCCGATAGAGGCGGATTGCAGCCCCGGCATGGACTCCGTCACCAGACGGAAGCCATTGGCAAGTTGATGTTGCTGGACGCTCACTGTTTGTTTCTCACTCTGTGATGTTCTTTCTGATATGGGCTTCAATGGCGCCAAGTTCATTGGCGATCTGGCTGACCCGTTCGTCGCGTTCAAACAGATCGGCCATCCGTTCAGGCAGCGCCGGATGAAGGCCAGAGGCCTCTTTGACGGCGGCAGGGAACTTGGCGGGATGGGCGGTGGCCAGGGTAATCATCGGCACCTTGGATTCGCGATGCTCTGCAGCGACCTTGACCGCCACGGCCCCATGCGGACACAGCAACTCTCCCGACGCGGCAAGTTCAGACCTGATCGTCGCCAGGGTTTCCGCCTCGGATGCGCGGCCCGATTTATAGGTTTCGGACAGGGCCTGCATGGCACCCTGGCTCACCTCAAATCCGCCCGACTTCAGCTCTTCCATCAATTGCGCAACCGCGCCTGCGTCCTTGTCATAGGCAAAATACAAGGCGCGTTCAAAGTTTGACGAGACCTGAATATCCATCGACGGAGAAATCGAAGGCACGGTGTCCCCCTTGTGATAGCCTGCCCCGCTCAGGCAGCGGTGCAGAATATCGTTCTGATTGGTGGCCACCACCAGGTCTTTGATCGGCAGGCCCATCTGCTTGGCGATATAGCCGGCGAAGATATCACCAAAATTACCGGTGGGCACGGTAAAGCTCACCTCGCGCGCAGGGGCGCCAAGGCTGACGGCGGAAGAGAAGTAATAGACCACCTGCGCCAGCACCCGAGCGATATTGATCGAGTTCACCCCGGCCAGCTTCACCCCGTCGCGGAACTCAAAATCATTGAACATGTCTTTGACGCGCGCCTGGCAATCATCGAAATCGCCGTCCAGCGCCAAGGCATGAACGTTCTTGTCAGCAGGCGTCGTCATCTGGCGCCGCTGCACCTCGGACACGCGACCATGCGGATAGAGAATGAAGACATCGACATTGCTGAGGCCGCGAAAGGCCTCCATCGCGGCGGATCCAGTATCGCCTGATGTCGCGCCGGCAATGGTCACCCGCTCGCCGCGCCGTTCCAGCGCCACCTGAAACAGTTGGCCGATCAACTGCATGGCAAAGTCCTTGAAGGCCAGCGTCGGGCCATGGAACAGCTCTAGCAGGAAATGGTTCGGCGCCAGCTGTTTCAGCGGCGCGCGGGCGGCATGGTTGAACCCGGCGTAGGCGCGTTCGATAATGCCGCGAAATTCGTCATCGGTGAAACAATCGCCCAAGAAAGGGCGCATCACGCGAAAGGCGGTTTCCTCGTAAGACAATCCGGCAAGGGCTGCGATCTCTGCCTGGCTCATCTGTGGGATTTCGGCTGGCACATACAGCCCGCCATCACGGGCCAGCCCCGTCAGCATCGCGTCTTCGAATGACAGTTCGGGCGCCTGGCCACGGGTAGAGATATATTTCATCGCTTCAACCTTCGGATTTAGCGTTTGTGCGCCATAGGAAAGAGGCAGTCATCGCGGCCCAGATGAAGGCCAGCGAAAACCAGGTGATCGCATATTGCAAGTGGTTGTTTGGAATGCCAGCACTTGTCACGGGCTGCGGCTGAACTGCGGTTTCGGGCGACACGCTGCGCGCGACAACTAGCACTGGCTCTGTGCCCAAGCGTTTTGCCATATAGGTGACATCGCGTGCATATAGAATGTTTGTGTCCAACTCGGGCGCAGGCGTTGTCCAATCACCTTCGTCAGGCCACAAAAGGTTCCCGGTGATCGCACTGGCCCCGACGCTACGGAGCCTGCCCTTGGCCGCTGATGGCACAAAACCGCGGTCCAACAGAATCCGCCGCCCCTCCTGCGTGACAAGCGGCGCGATGATGCGATAGCCGGTCTCAGCCTCTTTGGTGACCCAGAAAACATGCAGCTCCGGCTCCTCGATCTCTCCGCGAAGGGCCACGGCCCGGTAGGCATCACTGTCAGGGCTGGGCGCGGGAGGAAGGGGCACGGGCGCGGCCGTAATACGTGCCTGGATCGTTGCGAGACGCTCCTCTTTCCAGGCGAGGCGCTGCACCTGCCAGATGCCAAGGCTTACCAGGGCTGCAAGCCCAAGCCCACCAATGACCGCAAGAAAACCCAGTCGCTGCATATCAGTCCCGTTGCCATAAAAAACAGCGCATGAGTTTCCCCATGCGCTGTGCTTGATACGGTCTGTTGCCTGGTTTTAAAACCTCAAACATGTACCCGGTACATTCGGCCGGACACAGCTGCCAGATTACATGGCAGGGGCACCCCAGAGGTAGACGGCAAAGAACAGGAACAGCCAGACGACATCGACAAAGTGCCAGTACCAGGCTGCGGCTTCAAAACCGACGTGCTGTTCAGGGGTGAAATCGCCCTTCATCGCACGGATCAGACAGACGATCAGGAAAATGGTGCCCAGCAGAACATGGAAACCATGGAAGCCCGTCGCCATGAAGAAGTTCGAGTAGAACTCATCCTCGCCGAACTTCCAGCCCTCATGCGCCAGCAGTTCATAATATTCATAGGCCTGCAACAGGGTGAAGAAGACGCCCAGAACGATGCCGATGGCCAGGCCCTGTACCAGCGACTTGCGGTCGTTGTCATGCACCAGCGCATGGTGCGCCCAAGTGACGGCACAGCCCGAAAGCAGCAGCACCAGCGTGTTCATCAGCGGCAGATGGAATGCATCAACGGCATGGATCGCAGGGGCGACATATTCGGTGCCGACATAGGTCTCCATCGGGTAGATCGCATGTTTGAAGAACGACCAGAACCAGGCAAAGAAGAACATGACTTCGGACATCACAAACAGGATGAAGCCGTAGCGCAGACCAATCCGGACCACTGGGGCGTGATCGCCCTCGCGGGCCTCTACGACCATTTTGGACCACCAGTCAAAGGCAGTGTACAGAACGGCAACCAGGCCGATCCAGAACATCCAGGCGGTGATGCCGTGCATCCAGAGAACTGCCCCGAAAAGCATGATGAAACCACCAACAGACGCCATAAGCGGCAAAATCGATGGAGGCAGAATGTGAAAATCGTGATTTTTAGCGTGCGCCATTTAAGTGTCCCTCACCCATCGGCCTGGTTCGTGGTAAGATCTGCCCCGGTGTTTTCCCCGGTCTCGAGGGCGGCATAGCCCTCGGGCAGATCGATTTCATAAAACGTGTACGAAAGCGTGATCGTATGCACGAATTTTCCGTCCCGGTCGGTAACAATTTCCGGGTCGACAAAGAAGGTTACGGGCATTTCCACCCGTTCCCCCGGTTGCAACACCTGCTCGGTAAAGCAGAAGCAATCGATTTTTTCAAAGAACGCACCTGCGGAATAGGGCGTCACATTGTAAGAGGCCTGGCCTGCAATAGGCCGGTCCGTTGGATTGTAGGCTTCATAGAACGCCAGGCCGGTGTCACCGATCTGGATCTCCATTTCGCGCTGCACGGGTTTGAATTCCCAGGCAAAGTCCCGCTCCTTGGAGGCATCAAAGCGCACTGTAACGGTATCGTTCAGGATGGTGTCGGAACCGCGCGCGGCCACGCCTGTGACACCACCAAAGCCCGTGACCCGGCAGAACCAGTCATAAAACGGCACCGAAGCCCAGGAGAGCGCGCCCATGGTGATAACGACGGCCACCAACTGCAGAACCGTCTTTTGTGGACCCTGCATCGCCATCAGTCCTGTACCCCCTGTTCCTGCGGAAACTGAAACCCGTTCGAGGTCACCTTGACCATAGTCAGGGCCAGCACCAGCACCACGAAACTGCCCAACAAAAGGCCGACGCCCATATTGCGGCCAAAGCGGCGTTTGTGAAGATCGTGTTCTTTATTCAAAGCCATTTTACCAGCCTCCCAGTCCATAGGGTTTCAGGCTTGCTTCCACCAGAATGGCACCAAAGTGCAAAAACAGATAGAGCAAGGACAGCTTGAAGAAGCCGCGCTCTGCCTTGAAGTTATCCGCTTCCGAGTTGTCTTCGTCGCGGCGGAAAATTTTCCAGGCGCCCAGCAGGAACAGCGCATTCATCACCAAAGCGACGGCCAGATAGATCGGCCCGCCAATACCGGAAAACGCAGTTCCAACGGCCAGAACAGCCAGCAAGATCGTATAGACGAGGATGTGAACCCGTGTAGAGCGGCGCCCATGAGTCACCGTCAGCATCGGCACTCCGGCATCATCGTAATCCGACCGCATGAAGAGAGCCAGCGCCCAAAAATGCGGCGGCGTCCACATGAATGTCAGGGCAAACATCAGCCAGGGTTCCACCGACATGGTGCCAGTGGCTGCGATCCAGCCAATCACTGGCGGGAACGCCCCCGCAGCGCCACCGATCACGATGTTCTGCGGCGTCGCCCGCTTTAGCCACATGGTATAGACCACCACATAGAAAAAGATGGTGAAGGCCAAAAAGGCCCCGGCCAGCACATTGGTAGCCAATGCCAGCATGATCACCGACAGACCCGACAGTGCCAGCCCGAGGCTAAGCGCCTCGCCCGCTTCAACCTTGCCCGCCGGAATGGGGCGCGATTTGGTGCGCTTCATCACCCGGTCGATATCGGCATCCCACCACATGTTCAGCGCGCCAGAGGCCCCGCCACCGATGGCGATGAACAAAACAGCGCAAAAGCCGATCACCGGATGCACGCCAACAGGGGCCGCCAACAGGCCAACAAAGGCCGTAAAGACCACCAGTGACATCACCCGTGGCTTCAGCAGCGAGAAATAATCGCCAAAGCTGGCCTCGTCTTCACGGGGAGTGCTGGCGTTGATGCTTGCGTCGCTCATCATAGACCCTTTTGTCGACCAGAAATGCGCAGAACCCTGCGCATTTCTCTGGTTTCATGCCTCTCCCGGCGCGCCATTCTGCGCACCCAAAGAGGCGATTGGTGAGGCGTGCCTCAGTTGGAAGCAACCTGATAGGACTGGGGCAGACCGGCGTATTCGTCGATTGCGCCTTTCAGCCATGCGTCATAGGCCTCTTGGCTGACCACTTTTACGGTGATCGGCATATAGGCGTGGTCCTTACCGCACAGTTCCGAACACTGACCAAAGTAGATGCCTTCTTTTTCCGCCTTGAACCACAGTTCGGCCAGACGGCCTGGAACCGCATCCTGCTTCACGCCAAAGGCAGGGATCGTCCAGGAGTGGATCACATCCGCGCCTGTTACCTGCATCACGACGGTCTTGCCAACGGGCACAACAACCGAGGTGTCGGTGGCCAGCAGATATTCATCTTCGGCGAAACCGTTTTCAGCCAGTTTGTCCTTTGGCAGCAGGAAGCTCTCAAAGCCAAACTCGTGGTCGACATATTCATAGCCCCAGTACCACTGATACCCGGTCACCTTGATGGTGACGTCACCTTCAGGGATTTCCTGCTGGCGAAACAGTTCGGGCAGCGAGAAAGAACCAATGAACACAAGCACCAGAATGGGGATCAGGGTCCAGGCGATTTCAATCGGGGTGTTGTGCGTAAAGCTCGCCGATTCTGGGTTGGCGCGGCGGTTGAACCGCACGATAGCGTAGAGCATCAGCCCCGCGACAAAGAGGCAAACGACCGTGATGATGATAAGAATCATCCAGTCGAGTTGGTGGATGCCTTCGGCAAGTTCAGTTCCCGCCGGTTGGAAGTTCAGGCCGCCATCTGTCGGCTTACCAATAGTTTCCAACCCTTCTTGCGCGGCGGCTGGAAGACTGGAAAGGCCAGCAAAAAGGCCCGAAAGCATCAAAGCATTCTTCATATCATGTCCTGATCTTTATTGATCGTGTTGTTCCTACAGCCGATCGCGCCCGCGGAAATGATGATTCCACAAAACGCGCCTGACCCGTTGTCTTTGATGCTGCTTAAAATCATATTCAGGCGTACAGATAAAGAGGCAGGCAAGCGTCAAAGCGTCGCTTTCTTGATTTAGATCAAAAAACCCGAGGTCCGTGACATGGAAAACCCAGCCTTTCGACCCTTTGAAACCCTTCTCCCCGAGAATGAGGCGCTGCCCATTCTGCGGAAGACCCTCACTGGGGCCGATGATGGCGAGATTTTTGTCGAGCGCCACAAGTCCGAAGCCTTGATGTTTGATGATGGCAGGCTGCGCAGCGCCAGCTATGATGCAGCCGAAGGCTTTGGGCTGAGGGCGGTGAACGGCGAAGTGGCAGGCTATGCCCATTCGACCGATGTATCGATTTCTGCTCTTAAACGCGCCGCACAGACGGCTCGGCTGGCGGTTGGCAGCGGTGGCGGCACCTATGCCGATGCCCCGAAACCCACCAATACCAAACTCTATGGCGATGCCGACCCGATTGGCGATCACGCCTTTCCCGTCAAGGTCGAAACCCTGCGCGAAATTGATGCCTTTGCCCGCGACCTGGATCCACGGGTGGTACAGGTCTCGGCCTCGATTGCCGCCTCTCTGCAGGAAATTGAAATTCTGCGCGCCGATGGCGTGCGTGTGCGCGACACGCGGCCGATGACCCGACTGAACATTTCGGTGATTGTCGAACAGGACGGGCGGCGCGAAAGCGGCTCGGCCGGGGGCGGTGGCCGCATCGGCCTGGATGGGCTGATTGATCCCGCCGCCTGGGGGGCCAAAGCCAAAGAGGCCCTGCGGATCGCCCTGGTCAACCTAGAGGCTGTCCCAGCCCCGGCCGGTGCGATGGAAGTTGTGCTTGGGCCTGGCTGGCCGGGTATTTTGCTGCACGAAGCCATTGGCCATGGACTGGAAGGCGATTTCAATCGCAAGGGCAGTTCCGCCTTTGCGGGCCTGATGGGCCAGCGCATTGCGGCCCCCGGTGTCACCGTCCTGGACGATGGCACCATCGCAGACCGGCGCGGCTCCATCACGGTAGATGATGAAGGCACCCCTTCGCAAAAGACCACCCTGATCGAAGATGGCATCCTTGTGGGCTTTATGCAGGACCGCCAGAATGCCCGCCTGATGGGGGTCGAACCCACCGGCAATGGCCGCCGCCAGAGCTATGCCCATGCGCCGATGCCGCGGATGACCAATACCTATATGCTAGGCGGCGACAGCGATCCCGGCGATCTGGTCGGCGATATCAAGGATGGCATCTGGGCCGTTGGGTTTGGTGGCGGCCAGGTTGACATCACCAATGGCAAGTTTGTCTTCTCCTGCACCGAGGCCTACCGGGTGGAAAACGGCAAGATTGGCGCACCCGTCAAGGGCGCGACGCTGATTGGCGACGGCGCCACCGCGCTGAAACAAATTCGCGCCCTCGGCAATGACATGGCGCTGGATCCGGGCATGGGCAACTGCGGCAAGGCAGGGCAATGGGTGCCCGTTGGCGTTGGCCAGCCCAGCGTGTTGATGGGCGGGCTGACGGTTGGTGGCTCTGCCACCTAAGAGAATCCCAGGGAAGAAGATCAGGATTCCATCGCAGATTTCCGCGCTCCAGCGGCCCAAAGACCAAAGAACGCGTCCCGTATGGGCGCGTTTTTTGTGTTTTTAACGATCCAGAAAGGCCAATACAGGGCAGACTTGCCCCGGCGAATCCAATCTTTCACTTTGGATTTCAAGGCCCTGCTGCATCACGACGGAGGTGACTGAAATGCATGACGTCTTTGTCAAAAAAATTTGGATAATTTTCAGACATTCACACCCTGTTAACCATTGCCGGGGTATTTCATTAACAGCAAATAGGCGGAGCCGCGGATGACTGAAGAAGCACATTCTTCCACTCACCCCCCACTCCCACCCACCACGGAAGAAACTTTGTTTTCCAGGCTTCGTCTTTTGCGCTCTCGACGTGTAGGGCCGGTAAATTTTCACCGCCTGCTGTCAGAGCATGGTTCAGCGCAGAATGCGCTGGAAGCGTTGCCTAAAATGGCGCGTGCTGCCGGGTTCACAGGGTATGAAATATGTCCTGCACCAGTAGTAGCCAAAGAACTATCAACTGCAAAAGCCGCCAAAGCGCGGCTTTTGTGCTTTGATGACCCCCTTTATCCTGCCCCTCTGTCGCAGCTTGCGTCTGCCCCGCCGCTGATTTGGGCGATTGGAGATCTGCAACTGCTGACTCGGCCGATGATTGCCATTGTCGGCGCCCGCAATGCCTCGTCCCTCGGGACGCGTATGGCGCGCAGCCTTGCCAAGGACCTGGGTGCGGCCGGCTATGCGGTGGTTTCCGGACTGGCGCGCGGCATTGACACTGCGGCGCACCTTGCCAGCCTCGACAATGGCACAATCGCGGTGCTCGCCGGGGGATGTGATGTCATCTATCCACCGCAAAACGCCTCGCTGGCTGAAAACATTGCCGCCAGGGGGCTGACCCTGTCGGAACAACCAATGGGCCAGACGCCCCAGGCCCGGCATTTTCCCGCCCGCAATCGCATTATTGCCGGTCTTTCCCTGGCGGTGATCGTGGTCGAGGCCGCCGGCCGGTCTGGCAGCCTGATCACCGCACGCGACGCGCTGGATCTTGGCCGCGATGTCCTGGCGGTGCCCGGCCACCCCTTTGATGCCCGCGCCTATGGCTGCAATGCGCTGATCCGCGATGGGGCCATTCTGGTACGCAACGCCGAGGATGTGATTGCCGCCTTGCCGCCGCTTGGCTCTGACACGCAGCTCCGACCAACCGAAACACCGGTTGCCCAGGCCGCCACCGACCTGTTTCCGCCAGACACTGACCCGGCGGTGCCTGCCCTCGCGCCTGCGCGCCGCCACAAGACCCAAGGCAGGTTGGGCCAACCTTCCGCGCTTAACCAGGCGCAGTCAAACCTGCCCGTTGCCGCGCCCGAGACCCGCAGCCTGCAAGAAACCGCAGCGTTGCACCAACAAATCCTGGCCCGCCTTGGGCCTAGCCCGACGGCCTCGGAACAGGTCATGCGGGATCTAAAGGTTTCGCCCCAGACCTTTTCCCCCGCGATCACTGAGTTGGAGCTGGAAGGCAAGATCGAACGTTTCCCAGGTGGGTTCCTCGCCCGCCATAGCACCAAGCCCTAAGCGCAGCGCCCGCCTTGTAGCGCCCGCCGCCGCGCGGGACCGGGACCCAGACGGGCACAAAAGGGCACCGCGATCTGGCACAGGCCAATCCGCCGAAAACAGGTCGGGCACCCACCCGAAATTATGATCTGCTTACCCAGTAATTTGCCCTCTGCTTGCAGCGTCTGGGCTGCGTCCAATGCTCTCTCATTGACATTCTCCCCTTGCGCCGCTGAACTTGCGCAGCCATAGAACGCCCGTTAGTGCACATAAGAGGCCAAAGAATTACATGCCAGTTGTTGTCGTCGAATCCCCGGCCAAAGCCAAAACTATCAATAAGTATCTGGGCTCGGACTACACAGTTCTGGCCTCCTACGGCCATGTGCGTGACCTGCCTGCAAAGAATGGATCAGTTGATACCGACAACGACTTTGAGATGACATGGGAAGTCGGCGCCGACAGCCGAAAACATGTCAAAGCCATCGCCGATGCGTTGAAAGAAGACAACGAACTGATTCTCGCAACTGACCCCGACCGCGAAGGCGAGGCGATCAGCTGGCATCTGCAAGAGGCGCTGACCAAACGGCGGTCGATCAAAAAGGATACCCCCGTCAGCCGGGTGACCTTTAACGCCATCACCAAAGAGGCCGTGGCCGAAGCCATGCGCAACCCCCGTCAGGTGGATATGCCCCTGGTCGAGGCCTATCTGGCGCGCCGTGCGCTGGACTATCTGGTGGGCTTCAACCTGTCGCCGGTATTGTGGCGCAAATTGCCCGGTGCCCGATCGGCGGGCCGCGTGCAATCCGTCTGTCTGCGCCTGATTGTTGAGCGCGAGATGGAGATTGAAGCCTTCAATCCGCAGGAATATTGGTCGGTCAAGGCCAACCTCGCCACCCCGCGCGGCCAGGAATTCGAAGCCCGGCTTACAGTCCTTGGGGGCGACAAGCTCGACAAATACAGCCTGGCCAATTCCACCGCCGCCGAACTGGCCGTGCAGGCGGTGTCCAGCCGAGACATGGTTGCCCAATCGGTCGAGGCCAAGCCTGCCGCGCGCAATCCTTCCGCCCCTTTCATGACCTCGACCCTGCAGCAGGAAGCCAGCCGCAAGTTCGGCATGGGCGCCAAACAGTGCATGAACACGGCACAGCGGCTCTATGAGGCGGGCTATATCACCTATATGCGGACAGACGGCATCGACATGGCGCCCGAAGCGGTCCAGGAAGCGCGCGCTGAAATTGCCACCCGCTATGGCGCCGAATATGTGCCCAGCAGCCCGCGCATCTACAAGAACAAGGCCAAGAACGCGCAAGAGGCGCACGAATGTATCCGCCCCACCGAAATGAGCCGCGATGCAAAGAGCCTGAAGGTCTCGGAAGATGACCAACGCAAGCTTTATGATCTGATCTGGAAGCGGACACTCGCCTGCCAGATGGAGGGCGCACGGCTGGAACGTACCACCGTTGATCTGGGGTCAAAAGATGGCCAGGTCATGCTGCGCGCCACAGGCCAGGTCATGCTGTTCGACGGTTTTTTGCGGGTCTATGAAGAGGGCCGCGATGATGTGGTGGATGAGGACGACAAGCGCCTGCCACAGATCATGCAGGGCGAGGCACTGAAATTTGCCTCCTCTCTTGGGGCGCAGGCCGAAAAAGCCGGCACCACAGCTGCAATCCTGTCCGACAATGCGGCGGTTCTGGGCCTGCAGCACCATACCCAGCCGCCCCCCCGCTTTACCGAAGCAACCCTGGTCAAGCGCATGGAAGAGCTGGGCATTGGCCGCCCCTCGACCTATGCTTCGGTGATTACCACGATCCAGGACCGCGAATATGTCCGCAAGGACAAGAACCGTCTGTACCCCGAAGACAAGGGCCGGATTGTCACCATCTTTCTGCTGAACTTCTTCCGCACCTACGTGGGCTATGAATTCACCGCGAATCTGGAAGGCGAACTGGATGACGTAAGTGCCGGCGGGCGAGACTACAAAGACATCCTGAGCAAATTTTGGCGCGATTTCTCGGCGGCGATTTCAGAAACCTCTGATCTGCGCATCTCCGAGGTGCTGGATGTGCTGGACGAAACCCTTGCGCCGCAACTGTACCCGCCGCGCGAAGACGGTACCGACCCCCGTATCTGCCCAAAATGCGGCCAGGGGCAACTGCACCTGAAGACTTCGCGCACCGGTGGTTTTGTCGGCTGCGGCAACTACCCCGAATGCGTCTATACCCGTCCCATTTCAGGTGAAGGTGCCGAGGGCTACGAACGGGTGCTGGGCGAGGATGATGGCGATGAAATCCATCTGAAATCCGGCCGGTTTGGCCCCTATGTCCAGCGCGGTGAGGCCACACCCGAAAACAAGAAGCCACCGCGCTCTTCGCTGCCCAAGCAGGGCAAGGATTTCCTGCCGGGTTGGGGGCCGAATGAGGTCACGTTGGAGCAGGCTGTCACCCTGCTGACCCTGCCGCGTGAAATTGGTCCCCACCCCGAAGGCGGTGTCATTTCATCAAACCTCGGGCGGTTCGGCCCCTATATCATGCACCAGCTGCCGGATGAGGAAAAACCGGTCTATGCCAATCTGAAAGAGACGCTGGACGTTTTTGAAATCGGCATGAACCGGGCGATGGAAATGATCACCGAGAAGCGCAACAACCCGGGGCGCGGGCGCCGGGCTGCTGCCAAGGCCCTGCGGGAATTGGGCAACCACCCGGACGGTGGCGCGATAAACATCATGGACGGCCGCTACGGACCCTATGTGAAATGGGAAAAGGTCAATGCCACGATCCCGAAAGAGGTCGAGGTCAAAGATGTGACCATGGAGCAGGCGCTGGAATGGATCGCGGAAAAGGCAGGTAAATCCGGGGCCAAGAAAAAGGCGCCGGCAAAGAAGAAAGCCCCTGCCAAAAAAGCCGCAGCAAAAAAGCCAGCAGCAAAAAAAACCGCTGCCAAAAAAGCCCCCGCAGCACAAAAGGGCACCGGCACAGAAGGCTGATAGCGAAGCCTAGGCCCGTGTTTGGGCGCGTCGTCCGGGTGTCCGCCCAGGTCATTGGCGTATCCGCCCAAGGTCATCAGCGGGGCGCTCCCGCCCGGATCAGGTGATCCATTGGATCCCCCTCTCCCGTTGGGCCCAGCGCCGCGCCTTTGGCGCGGCGTGTTTGCTTGGGGTGCCCCCAAGCAAACGCCTCCTCCATTGTGGCATTTCCACTCGAAACCACACCCTCAGGATCGCGCGACTGCGCCGGGCACAGCCCGGCGCCCGGCCCAAGGGTTTTGTGGTGTTTTCGCGCAGCAGAACACCACAAACGCGCGGGAGCCCCCCCTGGCCCTGGCGCTCCGTAGTAATACGCGCGGGTCTCGGTATTATTGACTCTGGACCGTCTTGGTACCAGAACCAAGCCCAACTGGCAGTTGATGGGAGAACTCGATGAAAAAGATCTATTCCAACGCCGCCGAAGCCCTCGATGGGGTGCTTCATGACGGCATGTTCATTGCGGCAGGCGGCTTTGGCCTCTGCGGCATTCCCGAGCTTCTGCTCGATGCAATCAAGGAGGCAGGCACCAAGGATCTGACCTTTGCCTCCAACAACGCGGGCGTTGATGACTTCGGCATTGGCATCCTGTTGCAGACCAAGCAGGTCAAAAAGATGATTTCATCCTATGTGGGTGAAAACGCTGAATTCATGCGCCAGTACCTGAGCGGCGAGCTGGAGCTGGAGTTCAATCCCCAAGGCACCCTGGCCGAGCGCATGCGTGCAGGCGGTGCGGGCATCCCAGGCTTTTACACCAAGACCGGTGTTGGCACGGTGATTGCCGACCACAAAGAGCACAAGGATTTTCCCACCGGCCCCGATGGTGCATCCGAGACCTATATCATGGAAGAGGGCATCTTTGCCGATCTGGCCATCATCAAGGCCTGGAAAGCAGATGCAACCGGCAACCTGGTGTTCCGCAAGACGGCGCGCAATTTCAATGCCCCTGCCGCCACCTGTGGCAAGATCTGTGTGGTCGAAGTGGAAGAGATCGTGCCCACTGGCTCGCTTGATCCAGACAGCATCCACCTGCCCGGCATCTATGTGCATCGCATCATCCAGGGTGATCACGAAAAACGCATCGAACAGCGCACAGTCCGCGCAAAACAGGAGGCCTGATCCATGGCATGGGACCGCAATCAAATGGCCGCCCGCGCAGCGCAGGAACTGCAGGATGGCTGGTATGTGAACCTCGGCATCGGCATTCCAACTCTGGTGTCCAACTACATTCCCGAAGGTGTCGAAGTGACCCTGCAATCGGAAAACGGCATGCTGGGCATGGGCCCCTTCCCCATTGATGGAGAAGAAGATGCCGACCTGATCAATGCCGGCAAGCAGACCATCACCGAACTGCCGCAGACCGCCTATTTTGACTCGGCGCAGAGCTTTGCGATGATCCGTGGCGGCAAGATCGCCATGGCCATCCTGGGCGCGATGGAAGTGGCCGAAAACGGTGACCTGGCAAACTGGATGATCCCCGGCAAGCTAGTCAAAGGCATGGGCGGCGCCATGGATCTGGTCGCTGGTGTTGGCCGTGTCGTTGTGGTCATGGATCACACCAACAAACACGGCGACAGCAAGCTGTTGAAGGAATGCAGCCTGCCCCTCACCGGTCAAAAGGTCGTGGATCGCATCATCACCAACCTTGGTGTGCTGGATGTCGTCGAAGGGGGCCTGAAAATCGTTGAATGCGCTGAAGGCGTCACCGAAGACGAGCTGCGGGCCGCAACACAGGCAACGCTTGTTAACTGAAACCGCAAAGCGCTGATTTCCGCCGAGCGGGCCGCAATAGGCATCGGCGGCGGTGTTTTCAGACCTTGCAGACATTCCCTGGGTCCATCTGCCTGCGCAGTTGGGCCCTTTTTAACATCTGAACGGCCAAGTCATTGCACCGGTTTGGTGTTTGCCAATCCTGACCTTAACGTAACGTCAGATGGCCATTGGATCCAAAGGCTGGTCTACAGCTCAAAACCCAGAATACCTGCGTCTTTTTTGATAGCATAAAGACCATGTGCACAGATTGCTGTCACAAATACCTTGCCAAGCAGCACAGGTAGTTTATCCGATGGTCCACATTCCAACGATAATACGGCAGGCGCATGACAAACCCCAATGACCTTCCCAAACCGCAACCAACGGAGCGGTCTTCGCGCGATTGGGTGAAGATTCTGGCAAAATACCGCGAGCCGAATGAACTACGCAGCAGCTTTGAGCTTGGTGTCAGTGCCATCCCGTTTGTCCTGCTTTGGGCCCTGGCCTGGTGGGCGCTTTCGATCAGCTACTGGCTGACCTTTGGCATATCGGTACTGAATGCGGCCTTTTTGCTGCGCCTGTTCACCATTCAGCATGATTGCGGCCATGGTGCCTTTTTCAAGAACCGTCGGCTGAGCGACTGGGTCGGCCGGGTGCTGGGGGTTCTGACACTCACCCCCTATGACGTATGGCGCCGCACCCATTCAGAGCACCACAGCGCGGCGGGGAACCTCGACAAGCGCGGCATGGGCGATGTGCATACGCTGACCGTGGCCGAATACAAGGCGCTGTCGACCTTTGGCAAACTGCACTACCGGGTCTATCGCAGCCCCTTTACCCTGTTTGGCTTGGGGCCTAGCTATCTGTTCCTGTTGCAGAACCGTATTCCACTGGGGCTGATGAACAGCCTGCGCTACTGGACCAGCGCCATGGGCACCAATCTGGCCATTCTGGCAGCGCTGGCGGTGATCTGGTATTTTGGCGGGTTGCTGCCGCTGCTGCTGATCTTTCTGCCCTCGACTATTCTGGCAGCCACGGCTGGCGTTTGGCTCTTCTATGTCCAGCACCAGTTTGAAACCACCCACTGGGAAACGGCCGAAGACTGGCAACTGCACGATGCGGCGTTGAATGGCAGCTCTTACTATGTGCTGCCAGCAGTGCTGCAATGGTTCTCTGCCAATATCGGCATTCACCAGGTGCATCATCTTTACAGCCGCATCCCGTTTTACCGCCTGACAGAGGTGATCCGCGATCATTCCGAACTGGGGATGAAGAACCGGCTCACCATCCGAGAGAGCCTGTCCTGTGCCCGGCTGCATCTCTGGGACGAGAATAGCAAACGCCTGTTGTCTTTCTCTCAGGCGCGTGCGCTTTACGGCTAAGCCGCGCAGCACCGATAGACGCGGGGCTCTTACGGACTGGCCCCGCGTTCCCTCCCCTGCCCCTGCAGATGCCTATTTCAACTGGCGAAAAACGCAGCCATCGGAAATCAACTCGGGGGGGGTCAGGCAAAGCGCCCGTGCCACCTGGTAGGCAGCCAGCACCTTGGGAACATAGTCGCGAGTCTCGGCAAAAGGCGGCACACCTTGATGCGCCCGCACCGCGCCCTCTCCGGCGTTGTAGCCCGCCAGCGCCAGCACAGCATCCCCCGAGAACTCTTCCAGCAGCCAATCCAGATATTTAATCCCACCGCTGATATTCTGCGCGGCGTTCAACGCGTCATCGACGCCAAAGCGCGCGGCGGTATCCGGCATCAGCTGCATCAGCCCACCAGCGCCCGCCGAACTCACCGCATCGCTTTCGCCCGAGGATTCCACCGCAATCACCGCCAAGACCAGCGCAGGCGAAACCTTTGTCCCCGCCGAAGACAACAGGATCGGCGCCGCCTGCTCTTGTATGATCTGCTGCATCAGCTGCAGGCCCGGCGTCGAAACAGGTGTGGGCGCGGTCTGCAGGGCGGCCAGGGCGTTTTCTAGCCGATTGCGCTGCCCTTCGCCCTCTAGCCCGGCAGGGACCCGCTGCCAGAACCAGCCATAGCGGCCAACCTCTGCTGCCTCCCCTGCCGGACCGCTTGTGATCTCTGGGCTGGTGACCCGAGCCAGAGGCGCGGGCTCGGTAATCTGGATGGTGATCTTTGGTGGTGTACCCGGCTTTGGCGCGGTGACACGCCGCGCTTCAAAGCTGGGAAAGGGCGGCGGCGGCGATTTCGCACCAACCGCCCCGTGGCCATTATCGGTGCCAATGCCAGTCGCGCTGCCACTTTGCTGGGCTGCGGCGGGCTCTGGAGCCAGGGCCAGGGCAAGCGCTGCGCAGAACACCTGCAGTCCCAATATTGATCTCTTGGTCATATCCGTGCTCGCTCAAAGGGTCTTTTGCCCAGCAGACTCGCCGATCGCGGCGACAAATGCCAGTTTTAGCGGGGCAAATCAGGCAAAATCGCCTTATTTCGCCTGTTCTGCCGCTGAACGGCCTCTGAGGTTGATAAAAGGTAAAGAAATAAAATCTACATTATCAACCAGTTAAAACCCTCCTTGTGGAAAAGTTAAATTTAGGCAGGGTTTTCCAGATTCCAGCCCAAATGCTGCCATGCTCTCCCGGCTATATATATTCATCCAAGCGACACAGGGTCGGTGAGAGAGAGAGACAGACCCTGAAACAACGTCGCCAGGACATCGAATATATTTAGTGATCCTTTGGAGGGACAACACAATGATCAAGTTCATCAAAAACTTCCGTAAAGACGACTCTGGCGCCGTGACCGTTGACTGGGTTGTTCTGACCGCTGCCGTCGCTGCCCTGGCCGGTGCCGCATACACTGCCATCGAAACCGCCACAGACACCGTGTCTGGCGACACCGCAAGCTTCATCACCACCACCGGTGTAAACACCGTTGGTGCAGGTGGTGCGAACGCAAACGTGACGCCATAAGGTCTTGTCTCCTAGGCTATTGGCTTAGGCCTGCATAAGTTCCGAGGCCGCGTCTTTCAAAAGGACGCGGCCTCTTGTCCTAGGCTGAACGATTGCGAGTGTGCTATGAAAAAGTTCTGGTTGTTCATTGCCAGTGACGACGGTGCCGTGACTGTAGACTGGGTGGTCATGACGGCGGTTGTGGTTCTACTGGCTGCCATCATCTACACAATGATGCCCACTGCGATCTCTACCGTGGCGGAGAATACCCAAATCTACCTGGAAAGCATCGATTTCTTCTGACGCCATCGCCAGCCAGGCTGCTGCAGAATGCAGAGCCTGCCCTGTTACCACGACACAGCTCCGACCTTGCCAGGGAACTCTGACCCGGTCTGGACAATAATTGAGAGGTCTCAACCATGCGCGCAGTGTTTGGATTAGTCCTGATTGTCGGGGTCGCCCTCGCCGGTGGCGCCGTGATGATGGCCAAGAACTATATCACCGCCTACCAGAATGAGCTTGCACGGGAACGCGCCAATCGTGGCGAAGTGATCCCGACAACAGATGTTTTTGTTGCTAACAAGCCGCTGAAATATGGCGAACGCTTGACAAAAGAGGCCGTGCGCAAGGTGCGCTGGCCCAGCGAATCCATTCCCGAAGGTGCCTTTACCTCGCTGGACGAGTTGTTCCCTCCGGCCAATCCCGGCGATCTGCGGGTTGTGCTGCGGACAATGGAAAAGGACGAGGCCCTGCTGACCGCCAAGCTGACCAATCCGGGCCAGGGTGCCGGGATTACCTCGCAGTTGCGGCGCGGCATGCGCGCCTTTGCGATCAAGGTTGATGTCTCTTCTGGCGTTTCTGGCTTTTTGCGCCCCGGTGACCGTGTCGACGTTTACTGGACCGGGTCGGTACGCGGTCAAAGCAGTGGCGGCAATCAGGAAATCACCCGGCTGATTGAACCCAGCATTGAACTGATCGCCGTTGACCAAAGCGCCAGCTCTGAAATCAATGGTGCAACCATCGCCCGCACCGTGACCGTCGCGGTACAGCCCGGACAGGTTGCTGCGCTGGCACAGGCGCAGACAACCGGGCGGCTGTCGCTGTCGCTTGTTGGGGCCGGTGACGATACTGTTGCTTCCGTCATAGAAGTGAACCAGCGCAGTCTTTTGGGGCTGGGCGAACGCCAGATACCAGAGCCGGTAGAGCAAAAACGCGTCTGCACCATCCGCACCCGACGCGGTGCAGAGGTGGTCGAGATCCCGATCCCCTGCACCAACTGATCCGGTCGCCCCCCTCCTGGCCACCATCTCGCCAGAGCGATAACTGATGTGTTCTCAATAAATTGCCCCATATACTGAGCCATCCCAAAAGGGTGGCTCGGTTTTGTCTGTTGCCATCGGCCCACAGCAAAGCCGCCTCAGAAGCCATTGATTCTTGCAATAATTCACAAATTGCAGCACAGTGCCCCACAACACCGGGCAAAAAGACCCGAAATTGAGGCGTGATCGGAAAGGCAGGTCACATGAAAATTCGTAGAATTATGACGGCGGCGCTCACTGGGCTTTCGCTGCTCTGCATGAGTGCGCCAGATGTGGCGCAGGCCAATGGGCTGCGGGTTGTCAAGCGCGGCACCTCTGTCACCCTGGACGTGCCAATGAACCGCGCAGTGGTGGTCGAAAGCGACGACCCCTTTGCCGAGCTGAGCATCGCCAACCCCAATATCGCCGATATTTCATCCCTATCGGATCGTACCATTTATGTGCTGGGCAAATCACCGGGCCTTACCACGCTGACGTTGTTGGATGCCTCTGGCCAGTTGATCACCAATGTAAACGTCCGGGTTGCGGCAGATGTGTCGGAATTCAAACAGCGCCTTGGCCAGATCCTGCCCGGTGAAAAGATCGAGGTCCGCACGGCCAATGACGGTATCGTGCTGTCCGGCAATGTCTCTAGCGCGGCCCGACTGCAACGTGCCCTTGATCTGGCCGAACGCTACGCCCCCGAACGTGTCAGCAATTTGATGAGCGTCGGTGGCGTGCAGCAGGTGATGCTCAAGGTACGCTTTGCCGAAATGCAGCGCTCGGTCTCTAAGGCCCTGCGCTCCTCCGTTGGTCTGTCCAGAAGCATCGATTCAGGTACCGGTACTGCCGCATCTGTAACTGGTAGCCTTCTCAGCGGCACTGGTCTGCCCGGATCAGAAGGCGCTTTGGCATTGAATTTTGGTGTCGGATCAACACAGGTTAGTCTGCTCCTGGAAGCGCTGGAAAAAAAGGGCGTGGTCCGGACCCTGGCAGAACCAAACCTTTCGGCCCTGTCAGGTCAGGAAGCCAAGTTCCTCGCAGGGGGGGAATATCCGATCCCTGTGTCTCAGGAAGAAGGGGTTGTAACCATTGAATTCAAACCCTTCGGGATCGAGTTGAACTTTATCCCGCGGGTGGTGGATGGTGACCTGATCAATCTTGAACTTCGCGCCGCTGTCTCGGCGATTGATACCGCCAATTCGATTACTGCAGCAGGACTAAGCGTAAATGCATTTTCACGTCGTGAAACCGAAACAACGGTTGAGCTGCGTGATGGCGAAAGCTTTGCCATCGCGGGCCTTGTTGAAGACGAGTTTCGCGACAACTCAGGCCAGGTACCTTGGCTCGGTGACATTCCGGTGCTTGGCGCCTTGTTCCGCAGCGCGGACTATCAGCGCAATCAGACCGAACTGGTGATCATTGTCAGCGCCCATCTGGTCACGCCCACCCGTGGCGAAGCCCTCAGCCTGCCGACCGATCGCATCAAGCCGCCAAGCGAGGCTGAACTGTTCCTGCTGGGCCGTACGGCCAATACACAGAAAGGCCCCGCCAGCGAAGTTGCCAAGCAAGACTTCAATGGCTCTTACGGCTATGTGATGGACTGACCTAAAGGATGACCGGGAAAATGATCAAAAGCATGACCCTCGTTGGGCTGGTTCTTAGCATCTCAGCCTGCAGCTATAATCAGGCAGGAGAGCCACTTGATGAAAGCCTTCTGGGGGCATCGACGCGCAACAACGCCGCGATGATGAGCGGCGAAGACGCCTATGCCATCCAACTGGCGACGCGCTTTGCCGAGGAAGTGCCAACCACCATCAATTTTGCTTTTGATGACGCCAGGCTGGACGGCGAAGCCCGCGCGGTTCTGGATCGTCAGGCCAGCTGGATCAAGCAATTCCCCGAAGTGCGCTTCCGCGTCTATGGTCATACCGATTCTGTTGGCAGCAGCAGCTACAACAAACGTCTGGGCCTGCGCCGCGCCCGCGCTGCCGTCAACCATCTGGTCAGCCGTGGTATCAGCCGTAATCGCCTGGAGGCCATGGTATCGCAGGGGGAAAGCCAGCCGCTGATCCTGACCCAACAGGCCGAACGCCGCAATCGCCGCACCGTGACCGAAGTCAGCGGCTTTCTGAAGCGCCATCCTACGGTTCTGGATGGGAAATATGCGCAGATCATCTACCGGGACTATGTGGCCAGCGCAGTATCCAGTACCACGCTTACCTCCGATCAAGCGCTGAACACCAACCTGGAATAGGTAAGGTTCCTTTAACAATTCCCTACATTTGGGGCTTTTTGGCCCCAATCTTGCCCAGATCTTCATCGACATTGAGCCTCAGAGGTAACCTGCGTTCCGTCTTGCGTCAGGCGACCTTGAAACCAAGAGGATGATGTCGATGAGCAGTGAAGTGCCGCAAACAGAAACCCCTGCCATTGTCGCCTGCACCATCAGCCGCGACGTGCAGAACTTTGACCTCTTGATTGAAGACATGGAAGCGGCCCTGGGCGAGGCCTGGGGCGATCTGGGCTTTAACGAAACCCTGGCCTTCTTTGCCCAACCCGAAGCCGAAACCCTTGAATTTGTAGCCCTGGCGATGGATGGCGAAGACGAAGCCAACCTGGCCCAGATGGGAGAGATCATCAGCCAGGCCAAGGCGCGCGACATCAAGGTAATCCTGATCGCCGAAGAAGTCAGCCCCGCGGCATTGCATACCCTGCTGCGCCAGGGGGCTGATGAATTCATCCCCTACCCGCTGCCCGAACGCGAATTACAGGCGGCAATTGACCGGCTGAGCACACCTGAACCAGAGCCCGTCGCCGCAAGCACCCTGCACCCATTGCAGGAAAACTCCCGCCGTGAAGGCGCGGTGATCGTTTGCCACGGGCTGGCCGGAGGCACCGGTTCGACCACCCTGGCCGTGAATCTCGCTTGGGAACTGGCAGAGATCAGCACACAGAAATCGCCTTCGGTCTGCCTGTTGGATTTCGACATGCAGCAGGGGTCTGTCTCTACCTATCTGGACCTGCCCCGCCGAGAGGTGGTGATGGAGATGTTCAACGAAACCGAGAACATGGATGCCGAAATGTTTGGCCAGGCCCTGTTGCCGTTTCAGGAAAAACTGCAGGTGCTGACCGCACCCAGCGAAATGATCCCGCTTGAATTCATCACGGTTGAAGATGTGGAACGCGTGGTGGAAATGGCCCGCAGCCATTTTGATTTTGTCATCATTGATATGCCTCATACGCTGGTGCAATGGTCTGAAACCATCCTGCAAATGGCGCATGTGTATTTCGCCCTGATCGAGCTGGACATGCGCTCTGCCCAGAACGCGCTGCGGCTAAAACGGGCGCTGCAATCCGAAGGCCTACCTTTTGACAAGCTGCGCTTTGCCCTGAACCGGGCGCCAAAGTTCACCGATCTCAGCGGTAAAAGCCGCGTCAAACGGATGGCCGAAAGCCTGGACATTGCCATTGATCTGCAGCTGCCAGATGGCGGTAAGCCCATCGCCCAAAGCTGCGATCACGGGCTGCCACTGGCCATGTCCAACGCCAAGAACCCCCTGCGCAAAGAAATCGCCAAATTGGCGCGCTCTCTGCATGATCTGGGGGCCAGTGAGGCCGAGGCCGCCGCCTAGTTTCGAACCTCTGAAACGTCATAGAGCAACCTTGGGGGTCTCTCATGTTTTCCAAATACAAGAAGCCAGTCACCAAACCAAAAGCAGAAATCGCCAAACCAGCGGCCCTAGCTGCCGCAGCCCCCGTGCCTGCCGCCAAGCCGAGCGCAAGCCTGCGCCGCCCCACAACCGCGCGCATAGCCGCCGAGGCCACAGCCCAGGACAAAGAGCGCAAACGCCAGGAGAGACTGAGCGACATCAAGGTTCAGCTGCACCGCGATCTGCTGGAAAACCTCAATCTGGCAGCCCTGGAAACCGCCCCGGAAGCGGAATTGCGCGGCGAGATATCGGCCATCGCCTCAGAGCTGCTCGAGGAAAAGGGCATTGTGCTCAACCGCGAAGACCGCATGACCCTGAACAAGGAACTCTACGACGAGGTGACCGGCCTTGGCCCGCTAGAGACCCTGCTGCAGGATGACACGGTCAGCGATATTCTTGTCAATGGTCCGCATCAGATCTTTATCGAGCGCAGCGGTAAACTGCAGTTGAGCAATATCGCCTTCAAGGATGAAAAGCACCTGATGCGGATCATCGACAAGATCGTCTCGGCCGTTGGCCGCCGGGTCGATGAAAGCAACCCTTATGTCGATGCCCGCCTTGCCGATGGCTCGCGTTTCAACGCCATGGTTCCCCCGGTTGCGGTGGATGGTTCGCTGGTGTCGATCCGAAAGTTCAAAAAGGACAAACTCGGCATTGATGATCTGGTTGAATTTGGCGCCTTCACAGAAGAAATGGCCGCCTACCTCCAGGCGGCGGTCTCCACCCGGCTCAACGTGATCGTCTCGGGCGGGACCGGTTCTGGTAAAACCACCACGTTGAACGCGCTATCCTCGTTTATCGATAATTCCGAACGTATCCTCACCATCGAAGACACCGCCGAACTGCAGCTGCAACAGACCCATGTGGGCCGGATGGAAAGCCGCCCACCCAATGTGGAAGGCAAAGGCGAAGTTTCCCCGCGTGACTGTCTGAAAAACGCCCTGCGGATGCGGCCTGATCGCATCATCGTCGGTGAAACCCGTGGCGAAGAAGTCATCGACATGCTGCAGGCGATGAACACTGGCCACGATGGGTCGATGACCACCATTCACGCCAACTCGGCGCGCGATGGGATTTCACGACTGGAAAACATGATCGCCATGGCCGGCATGGAGATGCCAATCAAGGCAGTCCGCAGCCAGATCTCTTCAGCGGTAAACGTGATTGTACAGGCCTCGCGCCTGCAGGATGGCTCTCGCCGCATGACGTCGATCACCGAAATCACCGGCATGGAAGGCGATGTAATCTCCATGCAAGAGCTGTTCCGCTTTCAGCGCGTAGGCCTGACCCCCGACAACAAGATTATTGGCCATTTCACCGCCAGCGGTGTGCGCAGCCACTATTCCGAGCGCTTCCGCCTCTGGGGCTATGATCTGCCGCCGTCGATCTACGAACCCAGCCAAGTGGAGGTCTGAACATGCAACTGAGTGCAGAGCCGGTCATCTATCTATTGATCTTTGTTGGGGTGGTGGTGCTGGTCGAAGGCATCTACCTGGTTGCCTTTGGCAAATCCATCCGGCTGAACAGCCAGGTCAACCGTCGCCTTGAAATGATGGAAAAGGGCAGTTCCCGTCAACAGGTACTGGAGCAGCTGCGCAAAGAGATGGGGCAACATGGGAAATCCAAGACCATCCCGCTCTACTCTTTGCTGGCGGAACGGGCACAGAAGGCGGCAATTGCCTTTAGTCCCAAGCAATTGATGCTGATCATGGCGGGCCTTGCCACCTTTGCCTTTATCGGGCTGAGCATCGGCACCGGCACCCCCCTGCCCGCGCGGATCCTGGCCGCGATTGTCATCGGCATTGGCGGTGTGTTCTTCTGGGTCAACAAAAAAGCCGCTAAACGCATGAGCATGATCGAAGAGCAACTGCCCGATGCGGTTGAGCTGATGGTGCGCAGCCTGCGTGTCGGCCATCCGTTCAATTCGACTGTGCAGATCGTCGCCAATGAGATCGAAGACCCGCTGGCCACCGAATTTGGCATCATCGCAGATGAAAGCACCTATGGCCGCGATATTGGCGAAGCCCTGAAGGAAATGGCCGAACGACTTGATATTCAGGATCTGCGGTTTTTGTCGGTGGCGGTGACCATCCAGCAGCAATCAGGCGGCAACCTGGCCGAAGTGCTGGCCGGCCTGGCCAAGGTGATCCGGGCACGATTCCGCCTGTTTCGCCGGGTCAAGGCGATCACGGCCGAGGCCCAGTGGTCAGGAAAATTCCTGTCTGCCTTTCCCTTGCTGGCGCTGATTGGCACCCTGGTCAAGGATCCACACTACTATGACGGCGTCATGGATCACCCCTGGTTCATTCCTGCCTGTTTCTTTGTTGGGATCATGCTAACGGTCAATCTGTTTGTCATGCGCGTCCTGACCAACATCAAGGTATGAGGAGCACGACATGAGCATCCTGACCACAATAGAAACATTCCTGACCGACCAATTTGGCGCCTTTGGCCCGCTTTTGGTACTGGGGGTGCTGGGCGTGTTTATGGTTCTGCTGGCCGTTCTTTTGCTGCTGAACCAGCCAGAAGATCCACTCAGCAAGCTGCAGCGCGAGATAGCCCCCGGCCCCAGCAACAAGCCGCAAACAGAGCGCCTGCGCCAAAAAAACCGCAACGAGCAGTTGCAAAAATTTGCCAGCTTCCTGGAACCACAAAACGCCGAAGAGCTCTCAGCGATGGAGTTGAAGCTGCGCCAGGCGGGCTATGCCTCCAAGGATGCAGTACGGGTGTTTCACTTTGCCCAGATGGCCTTGGGGTTGCTTGGCCTGGCAGCCGGGCTATTCTATGTCTATGTGCTGAACGCCGATTTCAAATTCGACACCCAGGCCATGGTGTTGCGGATCATTGGCCCCGGTGGTGCGGGCTATCTGCTGCCAAAATACTGGGTCACCCGCCGCATTGCCGAGCGCAAGGAAGAAATCGAATCCGGTTTCCCGGATTCGCTTGATATGATGCTGGTCTGCGTTGAAGCCGGTCAATCACTGGATCAATCCATCGTGCGCGTTGCGTCTGAATTGCAGGCCTCCTACCCGCAGCTGGCCTTTGAATTTGAAATTGTCGCCCAGGAAATGAAGGCCGGCAAGGACAAGGAAAAGGTGCTGCGCGACATGGGCACCCGCTGTGGGGTGCAGGATATTTCCTCTTTTGTGACCGTGATGATCCAATCTGCGGCCTTTGGGACCTCGATCGCCGAAGCGCTGCGGGTCTATGCCGCCGAAATGCGAGATAAACGAGTCATGCGCGCCGAAGAGGCCGCAAATAAGTTGCCAGTGAAGATGACCATCGCCACAATGATGCTGACGGTGCCGCCGCTGCTGATAATCCTCGTTGGTCCGTCGATGCAAAACATTGCGAATATGGGCAACACTGGCAACTGATGATGACGACATTCAAACGGATCTTTTCCGTTTTCCGATATGGACCGCGCACTGCCGCCCTTGCTTTCTGCTGGGTGGCAGTTGGCTGTTCTCCATCTGCAATTTCCGAAAACACCTCTGGCACCTGGGCCCCGGGCGTCGACACCCGGCAAGAGGGCGAAGATCCGCTGGTGGTGGGGCATCGCCTGATGGCGGCGGAAGAATACGAACTGGCCCTGGATGCGTTTATGCGGGCCACGCTGGACCACGGGCTGACGCCGGAAATCCTGTCCAGCCTCGGCTCTGCCAACCTTGGGCTTCGGCGGTTGGGTCAGGCCGAAGACCTGCTGCGGCGCGCCATCAAAGCCGCCCCTGACTGGGCTGCCCCGCACAATAATCTGGGTGTCGTGCTGCTTGAACGCGGCAAAACCCCCGAGGCGGTGCAAATTCTCAAGCGCGCCTATGCGCTCGACAATGGCGAAAGTGACGCAATTCGGGATAATTTGCGCATGGCCCTCGAAAAATTTGAAAATACCCCCCATACTGGGCCGCAAAGCACAGAAAGCAACATCTATAAGTTGGTGCAACAGGGCGGGGGAAGCTACGCAATTCGCAAAACCCCCGATCTCTAGAGGCAGAGCAGCAAAGGGACGCAAAATGCGCCATGTATTTCTAACATCTGCATGTCTGGCAGGCGCACTGGCGCTGTCGGCCTGCGAGAAAGATGCGGATGAAACCGTTGAACGCGCCTTTCAGGACGTCAATGTCATTGACGAAAGCAACCTCAACGACGTGATGATGACGGTGGCTGATCCCAATCAGGCGGTGAATTACTTCCGCGACACCGTCAAGGACAGCCCCGACAGGATCGATCTGCAGCGCGGCCTGGCCATTTCGTTAATCCGCGCCAAGCGCAACACCGAAGCCGTCGCGGCCTGGAAAAAAGTGGTCGCTCTGCCAGAGGCAAACAACGATGATCATCTCGGTCTGGCCGATGCCCAGATCCGCACCGGCGACTGGGAAGGCGCCAAGGTCGCACTGAACGCCATTCCGCCCACCCATGAAACCTACCAACGCTATCGCCTGGAAGCCATGGTGGCAGATGCCAATGAGGATTGGAAACGCGCCGACAGTTTTTATGAAATCGCCGCAGGCCTGACCACCAGCCCCGCCAAGATCATGAACAACTGGGGATACTCCAAGCTGACCCGCGGCGACTACCGCGAGGCAGAGCGGCTGTTTGGCGAAGCCATCCATCAGGATCAAAGCCTGTTTACCGCAAAGAACAATCTGGTTCTGGCCCGCGGCGCACAGCGCAACTATGATCTGCCGGTGATGTCCATGACCCAGACCGAACAGGCCAAGTTGCTGCATACGCTGGCGCTTGCAGCGGTCAAACAGGGCGATGTAAAGACAGGCGAAGGCCTGCTGCGTCAGGCCGTGGCCACCCACCCGCAGCACTTTGAGGCCGCAGCCAAGGCGTTGGACGCCCTGGAGAACAGCTGATCATGGTGGGGCTTGTCGGCTCGGCCGAGGTTGCCCGCTGGTTCCTGCCCTTTGTGCTGCCGCTGTGTTTCGCGGCCGCCTATACCGACCTGAGCATGATGCGCATCCCCAACTGGATCAATGACAGCCTCGGCGCAGTCTATGTGATCCTTGGGCTGTTCATCATGCCGACTTGGGCTGACTATGGCTGGCAACTGCTGCACCTGCCGATTGGCGTGGCGCTGGGGTTTGTGTTCTTTTCCGCCGGGGTCATGGGGGCTGGGGATGCCAAATTCATCGGCGCGGCTGCGCCGCTGGTTGTCCTTGCAGACCTCCCTGCTCTGGTGATGATTTACTCTGCCAACCTGCTGGCCGCCTTTGCCACCCATCGCCTGACAAAATTTACCCCCCTGCGCAGCCTCGCACCCAGTTGGAGCAGCTGGAACGTCGGCAAGAAATTCCCCATGGGCTTTAGCCTTGGTGGGACCTTGGCCATCTATCTGATACTGGTGGCCTGTTTCGGGCGCTGAAGGCGATTTTTAACGGCGGCGATCCCCGATGACAAACCTCAGGCTGGGGCAGAAATCGCCCATTGCCGCCAATCCATTTCAAATTCGCCGCAGCCTATCGTCAAAATGCTATGGCTTTGCCTCAGTCTTGCCGCAGTGCTGAATAGACTGTTGCCCACGCCTGCCCGCAGCTTTTAAGCGGAACGGCCCTACCGGAATGCCAACAACAGCAGGCCCTTTACGATGAATATGCACGACAGCCCCGTAACGGCCCCCCCCGCCCCCAAGGGCTTGGCGCAGATGCAACTTCCCATCGTGATGATGCGGGATATCCTGCTGAAAACGATCTACCGCAAAAACGTCAATGTCGTCAGCGAAGTGGCCGAGGCCATTTGCTTGCCAATCCCCGTTACCCAAGAGCTGATCGACCTGGCCCGCGAACAAAAACTGCTGCAGGCAACAGGTACGCTCAACGCTAACAGCGGCAATGAGATGGGCTATCAGCTGACGGATGCGGGCAAATCGCGGGCGCAGGATGCGCTGAGCCAGTCTGAATACTTTGGTGCCATGCCAGTGCCTCTGGCGGTCTACCGTGAGCAGATCGAACGCCAATCGATCCGCAATATCATGGTCACCCGCGCGCAGCTGGTCAGTGCCATGGGCTATCTGGTGTTGCCGGACAGCCTGCTTGATCATCTGGGGCCGGCAGTCAGCGCCGGGCGCTCCATCCTGATGTATGGCCCTCCAGGCAACGGTAAATCCTCAATTTCAAACGGTATTCGCGATGCTCTGGGCGATCATGTCTATGTGCCGCGGGCGATTGAATATGCCGGGCAGGTGATTACCGTCTATGACCCGATCGTACACAGCCTGATAGAGGAAGCCCCCGAGGACCCCACCGCCCTGCGCCGCCCGAAACGGTTCGACAGCCGCTATGTGAAATGCGAACGCCCGACGGTCATCACCGGCGGCGAGCTGTCGCTGGACATGCTTGATCTGGTCTACAACCCTACCGCGCGCACCTATCAGGCACCACTGCAGCTGAAATCAACCGGCGGCATCTTCATCGTTGATGACCTTGGGCGGCAGGCAGAGCCCCCCCAATCGCTGGTCAACCGCTGGATTGTGCCGCTGGAAGAAAACAAGGACATCCTGGCCCTTCAATCCGGGGAAAAGTTTGAGGTCCCCTTTGACACGCTGGTGATCTTTTCCACCAACTTTCACCCCAATGAGATCTTTGACCAAGCGGCGCTGCGGCGGATCTTTTTCAAGATCAAGATCGACGGGCCGAACCAGGAAAACTTTCTCAAGATCTTTGCCATGGTCGCACGCAAGCGGCGCATGCCGTTGAACGAAGGCGCGCTGGTGCATCTGCTGAAAGCAAAGTACCCGACAATCGACAACATCTATGCCAATTATCAGCCGATCTTTCTCATCGACCAGATGATCGCCATCTGCGAATTCGAAGGTATCCCCTATCAAATGACCCCCGAACTGATCGACCGCGCCTGGGCCAATATGTTTGTCAAGGACGAGCATATCGTGAAGTAGAGGTGCCGACCCGTTCTTACATCAGGCCGCAGCCCTGGGCGGCGGGTTTGTAGCTACGACTGATCGGCACCGCCGTAGCATCCACCATATGCAAAAATCACCGCCCCTTTTGCCGCTGATGTCGCAGCACCCGGCCCTGTGCAACAGCGGGCACAATAAAGGCCCCCAAAAATGGGGGCCCTGTTCAATCGCAACCTGCCGTGGCCAGGATCAGGCCGTCAGGCCTTCGGGCTCTGCCAGACCATTCGCGCGGCAGCAAGCCGTGACCGTATTTGCCAGCAAGCAGGCAATGGTCATCGGGCCCACACCACCGGGAACCGGCGTAATGGCTCCTGCGCGCTCTGAACAGCTGGCAAAATCAACGTCGCCTACCAGTTTCATCTTGCCTTCACCTTTTTCAGGTGCCGGGATGCGGTTGATGCCGACGTCAATTACCGTGGCACCTTCCTTGATCCAGTCGCCGGGCACCATTTCCGGGCGACCAACGGCAGCAATCACGATATCGGCGCGGCGCACGACGTCAGGTAGGTCCTTGGTGCGGCTGTGCGCAATGGTCACGGTGCAGCTTTCGCGGATCAGCAGCTGAGCCATCGGCTTGCCCACAAGGTTCGAGCGGCCAACAACAACGGCATCCAGACCCGACAAAGACCCTAGCTGGTCGCGCAGCAGCATCAGGCAGCCCAGCGGGGTACAGGACACCATGGCTTTCTGACCAGAGGCCAGCAGACCGGCGTTGACCACATGCAGGCCATCGACATCCTTGCTCGGATCAATCCGCGAAACAATTTCAGTTTCGCTCAGGTGATCGGGCACCGGGAACTGAACCAGAATGCCGTGCACAGCGGGATCGGTGTTCAGCTGGTCGATCAGGGTGTAAAGCTCCTCCTTGGAGACATCTGCAGGCAGCTTGTGCTCGAAGGAGTTCATGCCGACTTCCACAGTCTGCTGCCCCTTGGAACGGACATAGACCTGGCTTGCGGGATCTTCACCCACCAAGACCACGGCGAGGCCCGGGGTGATGCCGTTCTCGTCTTTCAGACGCGCCACGTGGCCTGCCACTTTGTCGCGCACAGTTGCGGCAAAAGCTCTGCCGTCGATGATGTTTGCTGCCATTGCTTTCTTCCTTTCGACACGGGCCTGCAGCCCGATCACGTCTCGCGAATAACCCGCGCCTCGCGGGCAATCGACCAATCAATCAGCGGCCGCCACAAATCTTCGGCCAGATCAGGGTCCAACCCTTCGGCCAGGGCCCGGCGGCGCACGTTTTCGACCACCTCTTCAACCCGATCCGGGATCCGGGCCGGCCAGCCGTTTTGCTGCTTCAGCCTGATCGCCCGGTCGATATAGCCTGCCCGCACAGTCAACATCCGTATCAGTTCTGCATCCAGCATATCAATCTGCTGGCGCAGTTCCGGCATGTCGGCACAGGCTTCTGGCGGTTTGCGGTCACTCATCGGTTCAAAACTCTTGCGGCCCGGATCTCTCCGGGCCGCAGATGACGTATTTTACGTCTTAGAACAAGCCTTCGATCTGGCCGCCATCATTCAGGCGGATACTTTCCGCCGCAGGAGTACGGGGCAGACCCGGCATTGTCATGATTTCACCACAGACTGCGACAATAAACCCTGCCCCTGCCGAAAGCCGTACCTCACGTACCGGCACCGAATGGCCTACCGGGGCGCCACGCAGGCTTGGGTCGGTAGAGAAGGAATACTGCGTCTTGGCCATGCAGACCGGAAGATTACCGTAGCCGGCTGCTTCCCATTCCATCAGCTGATTGCGGATCTTGGTATCGGCCAGCACCTCATCGGCGCGGTAGATGCGCTTGGCGATGGTGTCGATCTTGTCGAACAGGGACATCTCATCCGGGTAGATCGGGGCAAAGTTGGCCTGACCGGCATCAACAATTTCCACGACCTTTTCCGCCAGTGCGGCAGAACCTTCCGAGCCCAGTTCCCAGTGGCGCGACAGCACTGCCTCGACGCCATGGGTCGCGGCATAGGCCTTGACCGCATCGACTTCGGCCTCTGTGTCGGTGACAAAGTGGTTGATCGCGACAACAACCGGCACCCCAAAGCTCTTGATGTTTTCGATGTGGCGACCAAGGTTAGCGCAGCCGTTATTCACCGCGTCCACGTTTTCTTCGCCCAGGTCCGCCTTGGCAACGCCGCCGTTCATCTTCATTGCGCGCACAGTCGCAACCAGAACCACGGCCGAAGGCGCGATTCCGGCCTTGCGGCACTTGATGTTCATGAACTTCTCAGCGCCCAGATCCGCACCAAAACCCGCTTCGGTCACAACGTAATCGCAAACTTTCATCGCGGTCTTGGTGGCAATTACCGAGTTACAGCCATGGGCGATATTGGCGAAGGGACCGCCGTGCACAAAGGCGGGGTTGTTTTCCAGCGTCTGCACCAGGTTTGGCTGCATCGCGTCCTTCAACAGCACGGTCATCGCGCCCTCGGCCTTGATGTCGCGGCAATATACGGCGGTTTTATCGCGACGGTAGGCCACGATGATATCGCCCAGGCGGCGCTCCAGGTCTTTTAGATCGGTGGCCAGGCACAGAATTGCCATCACTTCGGATGCGACGGTAATGTCAAAACCGGTTTCGCGCGGAAAGCCGTTGGACACGCCACCCAGCGAGGCAGTGATCTGACGCAGAGCACGGTCGTTCATATCGACCACACGACGCCAGGCCACGCGGCGAATATCGATCTCGCATTCGTTGCCCCAATAGATGTGGTTGTCGATCATCGCCGACAGCAGTGAATGCGCTGAGGTGATCGCGTGGAAGTCACCGGTGAAGTGGAGGTTCATATCCTCCATCGGCACAACCTGTGCATAGCCGCCGCCCGCTGCGCCGCCCTTCATGCCAAAGTTTGGTCCGAGCGAGGCTTCGCGGATGCAGACCATGGCGTTCTTGCCAATGCGGTTCAGCCCATCGCCCAGGCCCACGGTGGTGGTGGTCTTGCCTTCGCCCGCAGGGGTCGGGTTGATCGCAGTCACCAGGATCAGCTTGCCATCAGTCCGGTCTTGCACCGAATTGATGAACGACTGGCTCACCTTGGCCTTATCGTGGCCATAGGGCAGCAGATCGTCACTGGAAATGCCAATCTTGGCACCGATTTCTTGAATCGGGAGCTTCTGTGCCTCGCGGGCAATCTCGATATCACTCTTGTAGCTCATGGCCTGGTTCCTGACTGAGAGTATAGATCATTGGCATGTCAACGCCGGTTCTGTTTCAGATCTAGACAGAATGCGGCACAACGCGCGCGTGATTTCCGACATTATCCGGCCATGAAGCGGCGTTCCTCCAAAGTTTGCCGGAAACGAATGGCGTGCAAACGAAATCCCTGCCCCAATTTGCCCGTCCTCAGGGGGCCCAGGCCCGCTGATCGGGTACAAACAAGCGCAGGCTGTCGCCGATCTTCAACTGGCCGGGGCGTTCGACCCAGGCGGTGATTCCCCGCCGTTCGCGTGCTGCGGGTTTGAACTTGGGTCCAAAGCCTGCGTGCGTTTTTTCTATTTCACGCCCCGGAAAGATGCAGGGGCGGTTTTCCATATCGACCGTCAAGGTTACCCCATCCGGCCCCTGCAGCCGCGACGAGGGCGGCACAAAGGTAAAATCCGGGATCCCGCGCAGCACCAGATTGGCCCCCAATGCACCCGGATCTACCTGCTCCAGTCCCATGTCCGCAGCAATCAGCGCCAGCTCTTCCTCGGAAAGGATGCTAAGCTGTCGCACGTTGCGGATGGTGGTGCCCTGCGGGTAAAGATTGGAGACCCGCACACACGAGGCGCGGTTTTCACCCTGGTGGCGTTCGCCCAGCAGCCCGTGAAACCCCAGGGTCAGCGCCCCAGAAGGCGTCGCCGAAACGCCACCATCAGCCGGTGTTGCACCAGCCCAGACCACATCGCCTTTGTATTCGGTTTCCAGCAAGACCGGCATGTCCGTTCCCATCCTTGTTGCAGCAGTTGTTCTGCGCGCAACCATAAAGGCAATGAAACCAATGGAAAGCCCCAAAAACCAGCAGCGGTTTTTGGGGCTTTCTCTTGTTAATCGTGGCACAGGGGCGCAGGCCTCTTAGCACCTATGAGGTGGGTTCAGGCTCCAGCCCGGAATCCTTGTCACCTTCAGAAGCTGGCTTTTTAAGCTTGGCCTTTGGGATGGCCGTCACCGAAGAATTGCCCGCGTCCTCGTCGGAATCATCACCGCTTTCATGGGGTGACTCGCCGCGCATGACGCGTTTGATTTCGTCGCCAGTCAGGGTTTCATATTCCAACAGCCCCTGTGCCAGGCGCTCCCATTCGTCCTTATGCTCTGTCAGGATCTCAAAGGCGCGGTCGTAGCCGTTCTGAATAAAGCTGCGGACCTCCTCCTCGATCATCTCCTTGGTATGCGCAGAGACCGAGAATCCAGTGGTATTGCCGCTATAGCCCTCATGGGCCTCAGCATAGTCGATATTGCCAACCTTATCGGACATCCCCCAGCGCATGATCATCGCGCGGGACAATTGGCTGGCCTGCTGGATATCACCCGCCGGACCATTTGATACATGGTCTTCGCCGTATTTGATAATCTCGGCTGCCTTGCCTGCCATGGTCATGGCCAGCTTTTGGTTGCACTCATCCTTGTGCCAGTTCAGCCGGTCCATTTCCGGCAGCGACACAACCATGCCCAAGGCTCCGCCACGTGGAATGATGGTTGCCTTATAGACAGGATCACATTCCGGCAGCTTCAGGCCAACAACAGCATGGCCTGCCTCATGGTAGGCGGTCTTTTCCTTCTGGTCCTGGGTCAGCACCATAGAGCGACGCTCGGCCCCCATCATTACCTTGTCCTTGGCGGCTTCAAAATCCTCCATGGTGACAAAGCGGCGGCCAACGCGCGCAGCCATCAAGGCAGATTCATTCACCAGGTTGGCAAGGTCGGCACCAGAGAACCCAGGGGTGCCGCGCGCAATGATGCGCAGATCGACGTCAGGGCCCAGCGGGGTCTTGCGGGCATGTACGCCCAGGATCTTTTCGCGACCTTTGATGTCGGGATTGCCTACGGTGACGTTCCGGTCAAAACGGCCGGGGCGCAGCAAGGCAGGGTCCAACACGTCTTTACGGTTGGTTGCGGCCAGGATGATCACGCCTTCATTGGCTTCAAAACCGTCCATTTCAACCAGCAGCTGGTTCAAGGTCTGTTCGCGTTCATCATTGCCACCGCCATAGCCAGCACCACGATGGCGGCCAACCGCATCGATTTCATCGATGAAGACGATACAAGGTGCGTTCTTTTTTGCCTGCTCGAACATATCGCGCACACGGGACGCCCCGACACCAACGAACATTTCCACAAAGTCAGAGCCCGAGATGGTGAAGAACGGCACGCCGGCCTCGCCTGCGATGGCACGGGCCAGCAGGGTCTTACCAGTACCGGGAGGGCCAACAAGCAGCGCCCCCTTGGGGATCTTGCCGCCGAGCCGCGAGAATTTCTGCGGGTTGCGCAGGAATTCCACGATCTCTTCTAGCTCTTCTTTGGCTTCATCAATGCCTGCAACATCATCAAAGGTGACGCGGCCGTGTTTCTCGGTCAGCATCTTCGCCTTGGACTTGCCAAAGCCCATAGCGCCGCCTTTGCCGCCACCCTGCATCCGGTTCATGAAGTAGATCCAGACGCCGATCAGCAACACAAAGGGCAACAGGGTGATCAGGAAGGACTGAAAACCCGACTGCTGCTGCTTTTCGGCGCGAACCGGAATGTTGTTTTCGATCAGTAGCGCGGTGACTTCTGCATCGGCTGGCTTGATGGTGACAAAACTGCTGCCATCCGAAGTGGAATAGCGAACCTGCTCCCCATCCAGAACCACAGTGGCAACCTGACCTGACTCCACCGAGGTTACAAAGTCAGAAAAGGTGCGTTCATTGCTCTGCATCGTTCCGCCTGAGCCACTGAACAGATTGAACAGCGCCAGGATCAAGACGAACAGAACAACCCAGAAAGCGATGTTGCGTGCATTACCCAAGGAATATCTCCCAATATCCGGGCCCCTCACAGGGGGCCCTCGTTACGCATAAAATAAGGAACATTCAGGCAGGTTCAATGCGATAAAAGCGATGCGTAGAACTCTTCTACACTATTTACCACTTCTGCGCGGCTTCCATTGCTCACTCCGGCCAGCGGCGCGGCCATCAGCCCCCCCCCGCGCCACAGCGCCGGAGTGACCTCCAGAACCGCAGCTGGACAGCCGGTCTGACGCCAATCGGGGCAAGATTTCAGCCCCTCTTCGCCCAGCGGCCTGACCTCGCAAGCCTTTAAATTACCTGCATAAACTCGCCAATTCTGATCCCAAACCTGCCCTGGAAAGGCCGTCGTTTTTTGCACAGCAGCACCTTCACGGCAGATCCAGATCTTGCCCTTATGGCCAAGGATACGACAGCCCGACAACGTCAGAGAGCCGCCCCTTTGCGCAAGTGCGACAGCCTCGATCATTGGTTGGCGTCTGGGCGGGTATTGGCTGCCAGAGATCCACAAAAGCGCCTGAGACATCAGCCGATGAGAGATTTCATCCGGCAAAGCGCGAAACTTTCGCAACTCAATCACGATGGCACCGCACTCAAACTGAATCATATCACGTGCAGCCAAAAATGCATACCACCCCAGTGCCCGCTGGGCCTTGCCCATATTCTGAGCAACCGTTGACAGCGCCTCGACTGTCAGCCCCAGATCCTCCAGGGCGCCAACAGCTTTGCGGATTTTGACGCGGTCGAACCGTTCATCCTGGTTCGAAGGATCCTCGATCCAGGTCCGTTCACGAGACCGCAAATAGGCCCGCAACTCTGCGCGGCGCAGGCCCAACAGTGGGCGTATCAGTGTGATACCATCCTGGGTGCGTCGCCGCGGCATTGCCGCCAGCCCCTTGACCCCAGATGCGCGCATCAGCCGCATCAAAACAGTTTCAGCCTGATCATCCGCCGTATGCCCAAGCGCCAGCTTCGCAATGCCGTTCTGACGCGCCCAGCCCGTCAACAACCCGTAGCGGGCGCGGCGAGCCTGATCCTGCAGGTTTCCGGTCGTTGTTGGCCCCTCAGTCCAGCGCAACAGGGTATGCGACAGGCCTAGATCCCGCGCCATATCGGCGACCTCCGCCGCCTCTTGCTCTGCTTCGGGGCGCAATCCGTGATCCACCGTTGCCACCATCAGTTCCACTGGGGTGTCGCAAAAACAGTCCTGCAGCAAATGCATCAAGGCGACAGAATCACTGCCGCCTGACACCGCAATGCCGATGCGCGCCGGCAGGTCCGACGAAAACTGGCCGCGCAGATGCTCCACTAGCGCTTGGCGCCGCTGTTCCGTCTCTGTCTGATCCGGGTTCATTCCCGTCAAGAGCACCCCAGCGTGGCCATTTCAGAATTGGCCTGCGCTACGGTCTCATCCCCTGGAAAGCGAACACCAACCTCGGACAGGGTGATGCAGGCCTGATCAAGCTGCCCCAGCCGCCCCAGCGCCGCGCCCAACTCGAACAGCGCCTTAGGCGCGATGGAGCCGGTCGCATCGCCAGAAAACGATGCCAGATATGCGCGTGCCGCTTCGCGGGTGTCGCCCAGCCCATCCAGCGCCTTACCTCGGTTGAAATCTGCCTCTGGGGCCAATGGGCTGCCAGGATAAGATTGCGAGAAGATGGCGAATTTTTCTGCAGCCACCTGATGCGCCCCCTCGCTCAGGGCTTGCACGGCGGCGTTGAAATCCTGCTGTTCGCCCACTGCAAGTTCGGTATCCTGCGCATCCGCGGTGTTGCCCCCTGCCCCGGAGCCAGCCCCAGCCCCTGCCTGTTCCAGCGTTTCTACGCCGCCCAGCGTGGTAGTTTCACCAAGGGCGGCAATATCGCCACCTTCCAGTTCAACCAGGCGAAACTCCAGATCGCCAATCCGGTTGGTGCCATCTGCAACGATGCGATTGATCCGGTATTCCAACTGTTCGGTTTGCGCGGTCAGCCGCTGCAGCCCGGCCTCGATGGCACCAACGCGGTCCAGCACCGAACTGCCCGCCGCTGCGCCTGACCCGACACCGCCGGTGGTCGACAGTTCACGTTTCAGCCGTTGGATATCCACGTGCAGTACTGTCAACTCCTGGCGGATATCCGCCAGGGTTTGCTGGTCCTGCGCCAAGACGGGCCCCGCAACAGGAAGCGCAGTCAAAAGGGTGGTCAAAAGGAAGGCAGCTCGCAACAGGCGCATCATCTTACCCCGTCAATCCGCCAGCCAACACGGTCACCGCGCGCCGGTTTTTGGCATAACAGCTTTCAGCCGAGCAAATTTCAAGCGGACGTTCCTTGCCATAGCTGACCACCTGAATGCGCGAGCCGGCAACGCCCTGCGAGATCAGATATTCACGGGCAGAGTTGGCGCGGCGTGCGCCCAGGGCAAGGTTGTATTCCCGTGTACCCTGTTCATCCGCATGGCCCTGAATGGTGACGACATAGTCGGAATTACTGGTCAGCCAACGCGCCTGCCCCTGCAGGATCGCCTCGGCTTCGGGATTCAGGGTGGACTGATCGATCAGAAACAGCACCCGGTCGCCAATGGTTTCCTGAAAATAGGCCGGGCTGGCAGGATCAAGGTTGGACCCGGCAGTTCCGCTGCCACCAGCGCCGCCCGCTCCGGCATCATTCCAGGATGTGTTGCTACAGGCTGCCAGCCCCAGGGCCGCAACCAGTACGAATGCCTTTTTAAAACCGCTCATCACAATGCCTATTCCTTTGGTTTCTGACCACAACCTACCACAGAGGCGGGGTCGATTCTATGCAGGTCTTCTGTCTTGCCTTTTGCCACCGGATCACGCCGAACTGTGCCTTATTGCTGTAGCGGCGACCAGGCCGGATCCGAGGCCCCATCCGGTGTGCGCACCGGTTTGAGGTTGCGCCCCAGAATATCCACCGAATATAGCAGCGCCCGACCATTGGCCCCCTGGGTTTCACGAGTAAACATAATCACCCGACCATTTGGCGACCAGGTTGGACCTTCATCCAGAAATGACGCCGTAAGCAGGCGCTCTTCGCTGCCATCCACCCGCATCACGCCAATATGGAAACGCCCCTTGTTCTGTTTGGTAAAGGCGATGAGATCACCGCGCGGCGACCAAACCGGTGTACCGTAGCGCCCCTTGCCAAAACTGATCCGGCGCGCTTCGCCGCCCGAGGCGGCCATCACATAAAGCTGCGGCGAGCCGGAGCGGTCGCTTTCAAACACGATCTGGCTGCCATCGGGCGAATAGGAGGGGGCCGTCTCGATCGAGGGGGCATTGGTCAGACGGGTGCGGCTGCCAGTAGCAATATCCATGGTATAAAGATCGGTATTGCCGCCTTCGGCCTGCGAATAGACCACCATCTTGCCATCGGGCGCAAATCGGGGGGCAAAGCTCATGATGCCATTGTCCGCCGACAGGACCCGCCGCTGCACCTTGCCAACATCCAGAACATGGATTTGCGGAAAGCCACTTTCATAGCTGGTATAGAGCACCCGATCTCCAGTTGGCGAAAACCGCGGCGCCAGCACCAGGGCTGCGCTATTGGTCAGGTATTGCACTTCCGCGCCGTCATAATCCATGATTGCCAGACGCTTGCGGCGGTCATTCTTGGGGCCGGTTTCGGAAACAAACACAACCCGGCTGTCGAAATAGCCGCTCTCGCCGGTGATCCGGCTATAGATGGCATCCGCCACCTTGTGCGCCATGCGCCGCCAGCCATCGGTGGTGCCACTGAATTGCAGCCCCGCCCCCAGCTCCTTGTCGGCAAAGACGTCATAGCCGCGAAACCGCACCGTCAATTGCTTGCCATTGACCGACACCGCCCCGGTGATCAGTGCCTGGGCATTCACCGCTTTCCAATCGGCAAATTTCACGGGCGCGTTAAAGTCGCTCACCGTTGAGATATGCGCCGTTGCGGGCACTTCGCGGAACAATCCGGTGCCGTTCAGGTCCGCCGCGATTACCCGGGTTATCTGATTGGCCAGATCGGCCGCAGCCGGGGTTTCAGCCAGGAAATCGGGCACGGCATAGGGCAAGGGCTCGATCACGCCATCGGTGATTTCGATCCGCAGGGGACCATTCTGGGCCAGGGCTGCGCTGCCGGATGTCAGCAGCGGTGCCGCCAGCAGAAGACTTGCCACCAGGGCTGTCAGTTTGCGCCTCATTTGCCTCGCGTCCTTTCAGAAATGAATGTCATGTGAGTATTGGATGGTCCGCGCCGGGATGCGGCAGGCAAACCGCCCGCCCGTTTCCCTGTGTCATAGCCGCGCCCAGCCTGCGGCGCTGTCACTTTTTCGTGTCTCATTTGATACGCATCTTTTCAGGGTTAAATGTCATCACGATGTCGCGCCAGTGGTCATATTTATCGCCTGGCAACTGAAAGCCATCACTACCGCAGCGGATGATCGCCCGCCGCGCCGACTCATAGGCCTGCCGCGCCGCGCCGCTGGATCCACCAGTGCTGGATACCATGCGAATGGTTCCGACCTTTGGGCGGCCATCTCGTTCCAGGCTAACCGCAACCTCGACAGTGGTCTTAAGCGCTTCAGAAGACAGCGAGCCGACATTCCAGCACTTGGAGACCGACACCCGCAGGGCCTCTTTTTCCCCCAGGGTCAGCGGCGGGCCAGAAGGTTCAGGCGCTGCCACCTCGCCGCCGCCTGCAATGGCCGCCGCAAGCGCATCCTCAATCGCCGAAGACTGCGCCTCGTCTTCCGGCGCCTCCGGTGTGGTTTCAGCCACCTCTGTTGCGGGCTCTGGCGTCGGCGTGGGCCTGCGGGGGCGCGTTTTGGGCCGTACCGAAGTCACAGGGGCAGTCACGGGCGGCGCGGGCTCGGCCTCGTCGCTCTCGTTTGCTTCGGTGACAATCCGGTCGCTGGCCGCCTCGGGCGCAGTGGCCTCTTGCACCTCTTGCGCAATTTCAGCGCCCGCGTCAGGACTCACTTCCGGTTGCACCAGATCATCCAGCGCCACCTCTGGCTCCGGTGCCTCTACCGGGACCGGGGCGACACGATCCGCCGGGCGGAGCGCTTCAGGCTCTGTTGTGTCCGGCAGCGGCGGCAGCGGCTCTGCCGTTTCTGGCGGCACCACCGGATCGGGCAGGCTGTCGCTCACCTCTGGCTCCGGTTCGGGCTGAGGCTCAGCGGGAACCGGGGCCTCCACCTCTGGGATGGCGGTGCTTTCGGGGGGCGTCACATCGGGGCGGTCCGCCGGGCGCATTGACACCTCCGGCGGCTCTGGTGCGGGGTCTGGCGCGGCTAGGCTGCTTGGGGTTTCGCTTACATCGGGGGCCTGGGTTTGCTGGCTAAGCTTGGCAAATTCCGCCGCCGAAATCACCGCGACCTCCTGCACCTTGATGGGCAGGGGTTCCGACGAAAACCAGCCGCCCAGGGCCGCCCAGCTCACTAGAAACCCGTGTGCTGCAAGGGAAATTTTGGTTCCGGTCTGCACGCTGCGTGCCCCCGCCTATTCCGTCGCGCCGACTGAGGCACCATCCGTGGCGCCACCGTCCAACGCAGGGCCCGCCGTGTCCGTGACCAGCCCGACATTGGCAAAGCCCCCGGCATTCAGCGCCCCCATGACCTGCATCACGTCGCGGTAGGAAATCGCTCCATCTGCGCGCAGATAGACCCGGTCAGAGCTCCGCTCCGCCGCGATGGCCCGCAGTTTGCCCACCAATTCTTCGCGTGCAACTGGCGTCGTCTGGATCTGGATTTCACCACCGGCGATCATGGTAACCGTCAAGGGCTCTTCCTGTTCGCTCGGCAGGGCGCCTGCAGCGGTTTTGGGCAGATCAACCGGCACGCCAACCGTAGTCAACGGTGCCGCCACCATAAAGATGATCAGCAAGACCAGCATGACATCCACAAAGGGCGTCACATTGATTTCGCCCATCGGCTTGGCCCGATTGCGACGCCGTCCACGACGGCGCCCACCAGAGGAAGACTGTTGTACAGCGGCGCCCATGGATCAGGAATCCAACTGGCGGCTGAGGATAGTGGCAAATTCATCGGCAAAGGCTTCATAGCCGCCAAGGATGCGATCACTATCGGCGCTCAGCTTGTTATAAAATACCACCGCTGGAATCGCCGCCAGCAACCCCAAGCCAGTGGCCAAAAGCGCCTCGGCAATACCAGGGGCAACCACCGCCAGATTGGTGCTTTGCTGCTGCGCGATCTCGATAAACGCGGTCATGATCCCCCAGACAGTCCCAAACAGCCCGACAAAGGGCGCGGTTGATCCGACGGTTGCCAGCACCGACAACCCGCTTTGCAAATTTTCGGTTTCTTTTGCAATCGCCACATCCATGGAGCGGTCAATTCGCGCCTGCGCCCCAGGAATAAGGCCGCCATCACTGCGATGGCTGCGACGCCATTCGCTCATGCCTGCGGCAAAAATACGTTCTGAATGACCGGAGGGCTCCGGGCCCAGCTGTTCGAACAAGCCATCCAGCGGCTCTCCGGACCAGAACGCCTGATCAAACCGGGCAGCCTGCCGACGGGCACGGCGATAGTTGATCTGCTTCTGGATAATGATGCCCCAAGACCAGATCGAAGCCCCGGTCAGCAACAGCATCACCAGTTTCACGGTAAGGGTGGCCCGCGCGAAAAGACCCCACATAGAGAAATCAATCTCTTGCGCCAACGCCAGAGTTTCTGCTTCCATTTGCCTGCTCTATCTCTGCCGGATCGCTCCGGTCTTGCTCGTTTTCGCCCTACTGCCCCCCAAAAGGGGAAGCACTGCGCCTTCAGCCCCGAGCCGTCTGTTGCGGCTTTCATTATCGCGAGGCTAGCTCAGTTTCATGCCAAAAGCCAAGCAAACAACGCGCCCAGGACCGGAATGTTACAGCAATGCGCGAATCTCTGCCGGAAGCCGGGTGGGCCGACCAGTATCGGAGGCAACACAAACGGCGGTGACAGTGGCGCGAAACAATACAGCCTCCCCCCGCTTGACCAGCTGCGCCATGGTCAGCCGCGCGCGGGAAAGGTTAAGCACCTCGGTCTCGATGGAAAGCAGGTCATCGTATTTGGCCGAGGCCAGATAATCCGCCTCTATCCGTTGCACGACCCAGATCACGCCAGCGTCCCGCATTGCGTTCTGGTCATTGCCCAGACCGCGCACCCAATCGCTGCGGGCACGTTCAATAAAGCGCAGATAGTTGGCATGATAGACTATGCCACCCATGTCAGTGTCTTCGTAATATACCCGAACCGGGAAGATATGCGGCATCAAAGAGTATCCTGTTTCGTCGCGCCACCCTAGAATTCGCCGCCCCGGCCCGCAAGCCCGGCGCGGATCAGGCGCGGATCACTGCTCTGCCCCGACATGTTGCCCCGCCTACCCCTGCAGCCGCGCAAACAGCCGCAGCGCATGCGAGGCATCATTGGCGCTGGGGGGCATCATGCGATCATAGCCCGCCGCAATAATGGCGGCAATTTCGGGGCGCAGAATGGTTGCGCCGGTGTCTGGCAGGATCGCCAGCGGCGAGGTCTGGGCAAAGGCCTGATCCGACCACAACAGGATGATTTGAGTTGCCTGGCTCAGCGCTAGAGTTTCGGCTGGCAGTTCCGCCATGGCACCCTGCATCCGCAAAAAAACAAAGCTGGCCTGGATCGCCCCTGTGTCATCGAATCGAAAGGCACGGTACTGGCTGGCATCCGCCGCCTGCAGTCGCGCCACCAGCGGCGCAAGATCCGGGATCAGGCGATCCAGATCGGGCACATCCAGCAGCTCATCCCAGTTGCGGAAGAAAAAGAACATGAGGTTGGATCCCAACTCAGGATCGGTCTCTGCCATGGGCTGCCCTGCAAGGGTCGCAACGGCTTCAATCGCCCCCTTCACCACCTTCAGGGTTTCGTCCTGCACGCCAAAGACAATTGGCGCAATCGGGCGCCCCCAGCGGGCAAACCCGTAAGAGCCATCGCTGCGGGTGAACAGTGCTTGGATTTCTTCCGGCGTCAGATCCAGGGACATGCAAGGGCTCCATCAAGGCTGAAACATCGTAATGCGGGCTTATGCCTGCTGCCGCGCCAAACGACAAGGCACCACCCCGCCCCGCCGACCAAGCTGAGCAACGAAAGGGAACGGGGCAGCGAGCAGCGGCATGGCTGCTGATGATCGCGGTTTAGCCGAACAAATCCGTTGCCCGCTGCGGCGGGGCAATGCCGAGGTGAGTCCAGGCTTTTTGTGCCAGCATCCGCCCACGTGGCGTGCGCTGAATCAATCCCTGTTGCAGCAGATAGGGTTCGATTACATCCTCCAGCGAATCCCGGCTTTCACTCAAGGCGGCTGACAGGGTTTCAATCCCCACCGGCCCGCCGCCGTAGTTTTCCGCAATAAGTCGCAGATAGCGCCGATCCGCGCCATCAAGCCCCAGATTGTCCACGCCAAGCCGGGTCAAGGCCCCATCGGCAAGGTCTCGGGTGATATGCCCGTCGCCCTCCACAACCGCAAAGTCCACCACGCGGCGCAAGAGCCGCCCGGCGATCCTTGGGGTGCCCCGCGCGCGCCGCGCGATCTCACGGGCGCCATCGTCATCGGCCGGGGTGCCGAGCTTGCGGGCATTGCGCCGTACAATCTCAAACAGCTCATCCACCGTGTAAAACTGCAGCCGGGTTGGAATGCCAAACCGGTCGCGCAACGGCGTGGTCAGCAGCCCCATACGCGTCGTTGCCCCCACCAGGGTAAAGGGCTGCAGCTCGATCCGCACGGTACGCGCGGCGGGCCCTTCGCCAATCACCAGATCCAGCTCAAAATCCTCTAGCGCCGGATAAAGGATTTCTTCGACCACTGGATTCAGCCGGTGAATTTCGTCAATGAACAAGACATCGCGCGCTTCCAGATTGGTCAGGATCGCCGCCAGATCCCCCGCCTTGGCCAGTACCGGCCCCGAGGTCATGCGGAAGTTCACCCCCAGTTCGCGCGCCACGATCTGCGCCAGCGTGGTCTTACCCAGACCGGGCGGCCCATGAAACAGCGTGTGATCCATTGCCTCGCCGCGCCGCCGCGCACTTTCGATAAAGATCCGCAGGTTGGCGCGGGCCTCGGCCTGGCCGATGAATTCGCTTAACCCCTGCGGACGCAGGGCGCGATCCCCCTCCCCAGAACTGTCTTCGGGGATTGGTTCGGGGCGCAGGGTCGGATCCGCATCGATCATGGCAGTTGCCTCTCGCGGCGTTGCACGTCTTGACGGTCGGCGGGCACGGTTGGGTCAGGCATCTCCGCACTCATCCCTTTGGCGCCAAGAGCCGCAGGGCGGCGCGGATCAGCCCGGCCTCATCCGCCTCTGGATTCTCGCCTGCGGCAGTGGCCACAGCAGAAGCCGCATCGCCAGGACTGTACCCCAGGTTGCCAAGCGCCGAGAGCGCCCCTGCCGAAGCAGCTGCCGCGCCTGCGGGGTGCTTGGCGACTGATTTGCGCGCGGCCTTCTTTGCTGGGGTCGGATCTGCCGGTTCAACCACCGCGTCAAGATCCACGCCCTCCATCGCCTCGGGCAGGGTGCCGCCCAGAGCCATGACGCCGGGAGCCTTGTCTTTCAAATCCAGCACGATGCGCTGCGCAGTCTTGGGGCCAACCCCCTTGGCCGCCTTGACGCTGCCCCAGTCGCCCAGAGCAATCGCCCGGCCAACCCCATCCGGCCCCAGGGTGCCCAGGATTGCCAGCGACACCTTGGCCCCGACCCCCTGCACCGAGGTCAGCAGGCGGTGCCATTCTTTTTCCACCAGGGAGGTAAAGCCAAACAGTTGCATCAGGTCTTCGCGCACCACCAGATCAGTATAGAGCGCAACAGGTTCGCCAGCACCGGGCAACTGCATCAGGGTGCGCTCCGAGCAATAGACTAGATAGCCCACCCCGCGCACATCAATCAGCACGTGGTCGCTGGCGCGATACTCCAAACGCCCTGTCAGTTTGCCAATCATGCCCGCGCCTCCCTGAGCTGCCTTTGCTGGGTGCCCCCGTAATAGGCGTGACAAATGGCAATCGCCAGAGCATCCGCCGCATCTGCCCCTTTTGGGTTGCTGCCCGGCAGCTGCAGCTTGACCATATGGATCACTTGCTCCTTGCTGGCGTGCCCCACCCCGACAACCGTCTTTTTCACCCGGTTGGGTGCATATTCACCCGTTGGCAGCCCGGCCTTGGCTAGGGTCAACAGCGCAACACCACGTGCCTGGCCCAGTTTCAGCGTCGCCACCCCGTCCTTGTTGACAAAGGTCTGTTCGATCGCTGCCTGGTCTGGCTGATAGGTTTCTATGACCTCGGTGACCTGATTGTGCAGTGACAAAAGGCGTTCGCCCAGATCATCGCCATCCGACGTGCAAACACCGTTGGCGACATGGCTCAACCGGCTGCCCTGTGATTCGATCACCCCCCAGCCAAGGTTGCGAAGCCCCGGATCAATTCCCAAAATACGCATGTGCTGCCCGGCCTTTGCCTGAGTGTTCGAATTATTTTTCCATCAAATAGCACAAAACGCGAACATGTCCAATTGCTTTCCCAAGGTGCCCGGATTGGGAAAATACCAGAATCCTGTTCCAAAACCGACCCTTTGCGACAGGTGTCGCGACATTTTCCGGCCCTATATTAACAAGGGAAAAACTGCCTTATTTTGTCATGTTCAAGATATGCATTTTGCACATGGAACACATGCAAATTTCGCTCTTGCCTGGCGGAAAATTCGTCTCTAGAGCCGGAATCCGTAACAACACAATGCTGGAAATCGCCAGCGCAGAAGCACGTTCACTCAAATAAGAAGGATGAGGATATGGCTGCATTTGACACCACCCGCACCACCTATGGCTCCACCGGCCTGTTTGGCCGTATCGGCACATATTTTGTCGCGGCAGCCGCCGCCGTAATGTCCTGGAGTGACGCCCGCACGGCTAAAAAGACCCTTGGAGCATTGACCGACCGCGAACTGGCAGACATCGGTCTGTGCCGCGGCGACATCGAAGATATCGCGGCAGGCAAGCCCGTCTTTTAAGGCCGCCGCCGTTCAGGTAAAACCCGGCAAGAGCGGTCCCTTTTGCGGGCGACCCGCTGCATACCGAGCAAAACAAAACCGCCGCGCGCCAAACAGGCCGCGGCGGTTTTTATATGCGAAACCGGCGTCGAACCGGATCTGCGCAAACCCAGTCCTGCCTGCATACCGACCGTATTGTCATTTAGGTGCTGCAGCCCCTCTGCCCTGTTTGACTGGCCCCTGCAGACTGCAATCCTATCAGACCGCACCTCCGGCAGACGGGCAAAGTGATGGTTTCGCGTCTCTGCCCCGGCGTCACCGCCAAACGGGATGGAACCTGGCCGATCTCAGCGCAGGATGGGGCCCATTTTCTGCGCCCCCCAAGTCGAAACCGGATCCGCCTGCATCAGCACCGCGCCCAGCTTTTCAATCATGGTGCCAGAGGCCAGTTTATTCACCCGCTCATCATAGCTGGCAAATCCGACGGCCGCCATCAGGAAGGCCTTGAAGATCAGAAAACCGGTCAATATCAACAGGAAAACACGGCCAGAAACCCGCGAACGGAGCCTGCGTGGCTCCACAATGATAAGCCCATCCGATTGGACACGTGCAGTATAGCCCCGTGAAAAAGCAGCGTGTTTTGTCTGCAAACGGGCCACACGGCCGTGAAACTCTTTATGTTGAACAGTCATAAACTTGCCCCGAACTGGCCCCCACCAGCGGATGAAAGTTTATAGAACTGAATTAAGGCAATTCCAAGGCAGTTGCCTAAAATCTAACTTAATCCTTCGTAAAATTAGACATTTCGCTGCAATAGCAGGGTCGTCCATTCACCAATCATGTCGCGACGCACAAGATTGGTTCCATTTTCGGCATAAGCCGCAATCACACTTTCGGCCTGTTCGTTCAGAATCCCCGAAAGAATAGCGTATCCGCCTAGCCGCAGATTGCCACAGAGATCCGGCGACAGGGCCACCAGCGGACCTTTCAGGATATTGGCAAAGATCAGATCATAGGGGGCCGCCGCCTTCAGGCCCGGATGGTCAAAGCCGGCAGCTTCCAGGCAGGTGACAGCCCCGGCCATGCCATTCGCCTTGAGATTGGCCTCGGCCACCTCTACGGCAACCTCGTCGATATCGCTGGCGATGAACTCTCCCTGCCAGACCCGTGCGGCGGCCATGGCCAGAACGGCGGTGCCGCAGCCAATATCCGCCACCTTGGCACCGGTAAAGCCCTCGTCGATCAGATGATCCAACGCCTTGAGACAGCCCAGCGTTGTGCCATGGTGGCCAGTACCAAATGCCATTGCCGCCTCGATCAGCAGAGGGATACGCCCCTCGGGCACGGTCTCGGCATCATGGCTGCCATAGACATAAAACCGCCCGGCTTCGACGGGGGCAAGTTCGCGGCGCACATGCGCAACCCAATCGGTTTCCGGCAGCTCTGACACGGCAAATTCCTTGGCACCATGCATGCTCGCCAGCAGGGCAAGGCCGGCCTGATCGGGGGTTTCGGTGAAATAGCCACCGACTTCCCATAGGCCAGAGCCATCTTCCATTTCAAAAACGCCAACACCTGTGGGTTCGGGGATCAGATGTTCCATCGCCGCGCCCAAGGCTTCCGCCTGAGGTTTTCCAGGCAGGGTGGTCAAAGCGGTAAAGGTCGGCATGTCAGATCTCCATCAGGGCTGCCAAGCGCCTAGGCCCAAGCTTTGGCAGGGTCAAGACCAAAGCTCTTTCACAGCCTCTGACGAAAGGTCCCGGCCTGGCCTTATTCTGCCGCTGCTGCCAAGCGGAACTTGGCAAAAATCGTTTCATTTCCTGGGCTGGGGTGACGCGGGATCAGGCAGGACAGGCCCAACGACAGCAGCGCCATCAGGGCGGCCAGCACAAAGACCAGCGCCGGCGACACCACCCACAACAGCCCCAGCAGAACCGGAAGAAACACTGCAGCAATATGGTTGATGGTAAAGGCCACCGCCGCCGTTGGCGCAATATCTGCCGGATCGGCAATCTTCTGGAAATAGGTCTTGAGCGCCAGCGCCAAGGCAAACAGCACATGATCCACCACATAGAGGCAGGCCGCCAGCAGCACCCCCCAGCCAAACCAATAGATCCCGCCATAAAGGGCAAAGACCAGGGTCAGCCCGGTATATTCGATGACCAATGTCCGGCGTTCGCCAAAATAGGCGACAAAGCGCCCCAAAAGCGGTGCCACCAGAATATTGATCACCAGGTTGATCAGAAACAGGCCTGTGACCTCATGCACGTCAAAGCCAAAACGTTCAACCATCATGAAGCCGGCAAAAACGACAAAGATCTGGCGCCGCGCCCCGGCCATGAATTGCAGCAGGTAATACAGCCAATAGCGCCGCCGCAGGATCAGCTTCTTGTTCTGTGGCGTCGGTGAATCGAACTGCGGATAAACCAGCAGGCACAGCAGAGCAATTGCTGTGGTCACACCGCCCGCCGTCATGAAGACCAGGTTATAGCTTAGATCGAAGGTCTCCCACAGCAGCACGATCAGCCCATAGACTACCAACGTCGAGGCCGACCCGGTGGCGATAAGCCAGCCAAGCATCTGTGGTGCACGGTCCTTTGGCAGCCATTGCAGCTGCAGAGACTGGTTTACCGTCTCGTAGTAGTGAAACCCGATCGAGCTCAGCAAGGTGATCATCAAGATCCCCCCGAGCGAGGGAAACCAGCCTGTCAGCATGGTGGCAATGCCCAACATCACCAATGAAATCAGCCCCAGCACCTGCTCGCGTACAAACAGGATGATGGCGATGACCCCCACCGCCAAAAAGCCGGGGATTTCGCGTACCGTATGCAACAGGCCAATATCAGCCCCGTCAAACTGTGCCACCTCGATGACAAAGTTATTGAGCAAGGCAAACCAGCCATTAAAGGCAATGGGCATGCAGATCGCCATCACAAACAGCAATGTGGTTGGGCGACGCCATAGCGGCAGATCATGGGCCGCCTCCAGGGAAAGAGGTGTAGTCATGGATGCGGTTTACGCCTCTTTCTGATCCAGCGCGAGTGCAAAGACATCGCGCACATAGATCGCTGCATCCGCGCACAGCAGGCGGAACAAGCCCCGCCTGCCTGCAAACTGATCTGCATCAAGGTTGCCCGCATCAGTTTCACGCATATGATTTATTGAATTCTTCTGGGAAAGGGCCAAGGCATGGATTTGCTTCTGCTGATAGAGACCCTGGCCGAACGCCTGGGCGAAGCGCCCTTGGCGGCGCTCTTTGGTCTGGTGACCGGCGTCACCTTTGGCATCGCGGCCCAGCGCTCTCGGTTTTGCCTGCGCGCTGCCACGGTGGAATTTGCCCGCGGCCAGCTGGGCGATCGGATGGCTGTCTGGCTGCTGACCTTTTCCACCGCCGTGGTCTGGGTGCAGATGGCCGAGCTTTTGGGCCTGATGCACAGGGCAGACGCCCGAATGATGGCAGTGCCGGGCAGTTGGTCTGGTGCCATCTTGGGCGGGCTGATCTTTGGCGTTGGCATGGTGCTGGCCAGGGGCTGTTCAGGGCGGCTTCTGGTGTTGGCCGCTACTGGCAATCTGCGCTCAGTTGTCTCTGGGCTGATCTTTGCCGTGGTGGCCCAGATGAGCCTCTCTGGCATGTTGTCGCCGCTGCGCGACACACTTGCCCAGCTCTGGGTTACCACGGGCGGGCGCAATATGGATTTGCTGGTGGAATTTGGCCTGCCCGACTGGGGCGGTCTGGCACTTGGGCTGGCCATCGCGGCTCTTGCGCTGGCACTGTCGCGGCACAATCGGATTAGTGCGGCGCGGCTGGTCTTTGCCTCTGGCGTCGGCTTTGCCGTGGCACTGGGCTGGGTGCTGACCTATGGGTTGAGCCAGGTTGCCTTTGATCCGGTGCAGATCGAAAGCGCCACCTTCACCGGACCCTCGGCGCATACGCTGATGTTTTTTCTCGACCGCAATGCCGTTCTGGATTTTGACATCGGCCTGGTTCCCGGCGTCTTTATCGGCGCGATGCTGGCGGCCTGGTCTGCGGGCGAGATGAAATTGCAGGCCTTTGACGATACCGCAACCATGCGCAAGGCGATGATGGGCGCGGTTCTGATGGGCTTTGGCGGCATGTTGGCCGGTGGCTGTGCCATTGGCGCAGGTGTCACCGGTGGATCCATTTTTGCTGGCACCGCCTGGCTGGCGCTGTTTTGCATGTGGATCGGGGCAATGGCGACAGATCTGCTGATTGATCAGCGTCTCCAGCCCGCCACAGCCTAGGCTTTGCCTCGTCCCGGAGGTTTAGAAAAAGTTCTGCGGGTCGATATCGATGCTGAGGCGCAGATCGCCCTTCATGCGAAAGGGCTGGATCCACCGGGTCAGGGCCACCTGCAACGGCACCCCCTTGGCCGCCTTGACCAGCAACCGCACCCGGTGACGCCCCCGCACTCGGGCGATCGGCGCAGGCGCCGGGCCGAATAGCTGGGCTCCAACCTGACGCAACGGGCCATCGTTGCGCGCCAGCGCATTGCCCAGATCAAACACCTGCGCCAGATCCGTTCCTGACAGGATGATCCCCGCCATGCGCCCATAGGGCGGCACCCCGGCTTCGCGGCGCTGTGCCGCTTCGGCCGCCCAAAAGGCCTCTTCGTCGCCACTCAGGATCGCGCGAATAACCGGATGTTCCGGCTGAAAGGTCTGCAATAGGGCCTCTCCGGGGCGTTCCGCGCGCCCCGCCCGCCCCGCCACCTGGCGCATCAGCTGAAAGGTGCGCTCTCCGGCCCGCAGGTCAGAGCCCTGCAATCCAAGATCCGCATCAATCACCCCCACCAGGGTCAACAGGGGGAAGTTATGCCCCTTGGCCACCAGCTGGGTGCCCAAAATGATATCGGCCTCTCCGGCGGCAATTTCTTCGATCCGCGCCTTCAGCGCCCGGGCTGATCCAAAAAGATCAGAACTCAGCACCGCAATGCGCGCCTGCGGGAACAGCGCTGCGGCCTCTTCTCCCAACCGTTCAATACCCGGCCCAACCGGGGCCATCTTGCCCTCCACCTGACAGGAGGGGCAGACCTCGGGGATCGGCTTTGTCTCGCCGCACTGATGGCACATCAACCGCTTCATAAAGCGATGCTCCACCATGCGCGCATCACAATTGTCACAGGCCACCTGCGCCCCACAGGCGCGGCAGATGGTCAGCGGCGCAAACCCCCGCCGATTGAGGAACAGCAGCGATTGTTCGCCCCGGCTGATCCGATCCTGCATCGCCGATTTCAGGCGCGGCGAAATCCAGGTGGCGGGGGCAAGATCCTCGTTGCGCATATCCACAGCGCGCATCGTGGGCAGCACGGCGGTACCAAAACGCGCGGTCAGATCGACCCGTTGATATTTTCCCGCCTCTGCATTGGCCCAGGTTTCCAGGCTGGGCGTGGCCGAGGCCAGAACTACCTGCGCCGAACACATGGCCGCACGCAGCACTGCCATATCGCGGGCATTATACAGCACCCCCTCTTCCTGCTTGTAGGCGGTGTCGTGTTCTTCATCGACAATGATCAGCCCGAGATCGCGAAATGGCAGAAACAACGCCGACCGCGCGCCGATCACCAGCTGCGCGTTCCCCTGCCCCAGCATTCGCCAGACCCGGCGGCGTTCTGTCATGGTGGCACCGGAATGCCACTCGGCGGGGGTGGCCCCAAAACGCACCTCGACACGTTTCAAAAACTCCGCCGTCAGGGCAATTTCAGGCAAGAGCACCAGCGCCTGGCGCCCCTTACGCAGACAGGCCGCAACCGCTTCCAGATAGACCTCGGTCTTGCCCGACCCCGTCACCCCCTTCAGCAAGGTGGTGCCATAGGCGCCGCTTTCGACGCCCGCCGCCAGGGTCAAGGCCGCGCTGGCCTGATCCGCTGTCAGCTCTTTGCCAGGGCGTGCGGGGTCCAACACAGGATAGGGCAAATCCCGAGGGGTCTCTTCCTCGCGCAGCGTCCCCTGGGTCACCAGCCCCTTGACTACCGAAGGCGTCACCCCGGCCATGTCGGCCAGCTCTTTCGGGGTAAAGGCCATGGAGGCGAACTCATCCATCACCGCAAGCACCTTGCCACGGGCCGGTGTCATCCGGTCGGGTTCCTTATCGCCGAGACGCAGCACCCGGCGCATCGACGGCGGATCTGCCAGCCCCGGCGCGCGGGTAGCCAGCCGTAGCATCGCCGACATCGGCGTCAGGGTGTATTCGGCGGCCTTGCCTAGGAACTGGCGCATCTCTTCGCGCATCGGTGCCACATCCAGCACCCGATTGACCTGCCGCAGCTTGGCCGAATCAAAGTCACCGCCCCCCGCGCCCCAGATAACCCCCAGAACCTTGCGCGGCCCCAGCGGCACCTCGACAAAGGCACCGCGAAAACAACCGCCCTCGGGGGCGCGATAATCCAAAAGCCGATCAAGAGGTTGCGCGGTCAGTACAGCCACCCTGTCGCCCTGATGGAAAAATTCCTGCCCGCTCACCTGTACCGCCTCCAAACCTCGGGGCTTTTTAATGCCTGCGCCATGCGCTAAAGGCTAGCGCAATCAAGGCCAAACTTTCCCAAAAGGATCCCTGCCGATGAAATTCTTTGTAGATACCGCCGAAATCGACGCCATCGCCGAGCTGAACGACCTTGGAATGGTAGACGGTGTAACCACCAACCCCTCGCTGATCAAAAAATCCGGCCGTGACATTATCGAGGTCACCAAAGAGATCTGCGCCATGGTCACCGGCCCCGTCTCTGCCGAGGTCACCGCGACAGACGCCGAGACCATGATCGCCGAGGGCCGCAAGCTGGTCGAAATCGCCGAAAACATCGCCGTCAAAGTGCCGCTGACATGGGATGGCCTCAAGGCCTGCAAGGTCCTGTCCGATGATGGCCATATGGTCAATGTGACGCTCTGCTTCTCGGCCAATCAGGCGCTGATCGCCGCCAAGGCCGGCGCCACATTCATTTCACCCTTCATTGGCCGCCTCGACGATATCAACCTAGACGGCATGGAGTTGATCAACGATATCCGCCAGATCTATGACAACTATGGCTTCGATACCGAAATCCTCGCCGCCTCGATCCGCTCGGCCAACCATATCCTCGACAGCGCCCTGATCGGTGCCGATGTGATCACCGCCCCCCCTGCCGTGATCAAATCACTGGCCAACCACCCACTGACCGACAAGGGCCTGGCAACTTTCCTGGATGACATCAAAGCCGCCGATATCAAAATCCTGTAAGGATATTGCGCATACGCCCACCGGTATGAACTTGGTGATGGTGGCTCCAACAGATCGGGGCCACCACCGCGCGGCTCGACAATCGCCGCATCCCGCCTCGGCGCCCTGGCCAGCGCTTGGCAATCAACGATATCCGTTGACCCAGATCACGAATCATCCAGCCCATCTCTGACAGGTCTCATTGCCAGCCCAGTCGCTGCCTTTTTTTGCTTTTTCGGGGTCAAGGGGCGCGCAAGCGCCCGCGCCTCTGGCGCGGCTTGCCCTTGAGGCCGCAATAGCCCTTATAGACTTGCAAAGGCGCGTTTAGGGGCAGTCCAGCCCCTAAACCGCTTCTCAGCCCCTGTCTTTTGCGCCGGGCAAAGCCCGGCGCCCGGCCCAACCGGGGCAAGGGATCTTTGATCCAGCCGCCCTGGGCGGGAGCGCCCCCTTGCCCTGTCCCAGCCCCATACAGAACCGTTCCGCCCTCCCGCAATCGACCCTCTGGCGCTGCGCAGGGCCTTTAGGCCTTTTCCTGCCCGTAAGGATTTTTTAGCCACTTTGCCGCAAGGCCTGTGTTATACCCTAGGCCAAACGCCCAATAGAGGTTCAAGAATGAGCAGCACAACAGCCAAACTAGACGCTCCCCTGCGCGATGCAATTCTGGCAAAGCCAGACGCGGTTCTCGAAGATCAGGGCCTGATGGATGCCCTGGTTTCGGCCAGTGATCGTGCCATGGGGGCCAATATCGTTGACCTGCGTGGCATTGCGATGGAACGTATGGAGGCACGGCTGGATCGGCTGGAAGATACCCACCGTTCGGTGATTGCAGCGGCCTATGAAAACCTGGCCGGCACGAATCAGATCCACCGCGCAGTTTTGCGCCTGCTGGATCCTGTCGATTTTCCCGGATTTTTGCACACACTCAACACCGATCTGGCAGAGATCCTGCGGGTAGACTGCGTGGCACTCGTGCTGGAAACGCATCAGGATGACGGCACCGCCGCGGCTGCGCGCATGGGCGAAGTGCTGAAAGTCGCCGCCCCTGGCTTTGTCAACTACTACGCCGATACCGGGCGTGGCGATCCACAGCGCCGCGTTCTGCTGCGCCAGCTGCAGGCTGGCACGGACAGTGTGTTTGGCGCAAAGGCGCAGGACATCCGATCAGAGGCCTGTCTGAGGCTGGACCTGGGCACCGGACGCCTGCCGGGGCTCTTGGTGCTGGGATCCGCGGATCCCAACCAGTTCACCCCGCAGCATGGCACTGATCTTCTGACCTTTTTTGCCGGGGTATTTGAACGCAGCATGTGCCGCTGGTTGTCCTGATCCCTGCAGCCTGGAGACACTGTACCATGGGCACACGGAAACACTGGTACAATAAGAACTGGCAAACAAACATGACGGCTTCCATATGAAGGGCCCCGCATGAAGACGACAGACGCCGCCCCTTCTCTGATTTCCCCCGCCGGCCGCGACGCCTTGCAGCTGTGGCTACAGGGGCTTAGCGCGCTCGAAGGGGCTGCGGCCAATACCATCAACGCCTATCAGGGGGACCTGACTGGGTTTCTCAGCTTCATGACCACCCATAGCGGCGCGCGTCAGGGACTGGGCGCATTGGCGCAGATCAGCACTTCGGATATGCGGGCCTGGATGGCACAGGAGCGCAACAGCGGCACTGGCCCGCGCTCTCTGGCGCGCAAGCTTTCGGCGGTGAAGAGCTTCTATCGCTGGCTGGCCGAACGGGAAGGGTTTGAACCGACAGCCGTCCTGGCGGCACGCGCCCCCAAGTTTCAAAAGAAATTGCCGCGCCCCCTCGCAGAAGATGCCGCCCGCGCGGTCTTGGACACCGTCGAGATGCAATCGAGCAAAAGCTGGGTGGCTGCACGTGATGTGGCTGTGGTCACCCTGCTCTATGGCTGTGGCCTGCGTATCTCTGAAGCGCTGGCACTGCCCGGCAGCGCAGCGCCACTGCCAAACAGCCTGCGCATAACAGGCAAGGGTGGCAAGGAACGACTGGTGCCGGTGATCGCAGCCGCCCGCAGTGCCGTCGACCGGTATCTCGCCCTGTCGCCCCATCCGCAAGAAGACGACAAGCCGCTGTTTCGTGGCGTGCGCGGCGGGGCGCTGAACCCCCGCCAGATCCAGACGGTGATGGCCCAGACTCGCGCCCAGCTGGGCCTGCCGGCCAGTGCCACGCCACATGCGCTGCGCCACAGCTTTGCCACCCACCTGCTGGAAGCGGGCGGAGACCTGCGCGCCATCCAAGAACTGCTGGGGCATTCGTCACTGTCGACGACCCAGGCCTATACCGCGGTGGATACCGCCCATCTGATGGCAGTTTACAACCGCAGCCACCCCAAGGCGTGACTCGTCATCAGCGGCCTGGCATCAGCGGCCCGTCTACCCCCTGCCCCGGCACCCGCTAAAATTTGAGCTAATATTCACGCGGGACTGCATGAGTGGTTAATCCCTTCACCCGTATCTAAAGGCACCCGATGCTCCAGAAAGGATGCCAAAAGATGACATTTGAAACGCTCTCGCTTCATCCTGCCCCAGCGGCGCCTTCGCCTGCACCCTCGCAGATCCGCTTTCCCCAGATGCCACACAAAAACCGCAGGCCCGACCTACCGGCTCCAGGCACCAGCCGGGCCAGAATGGTGCTGCGGCAGGCACAGTTGAATGCAAGAAAACTGCTTCAGGCCCACGACGAATCGCCCGTTTGGCTGCACTGAAGCCTTGCAGCCGCGGATGAAATTCGCCATCACGGGGGCATGACACCACAGATCCGCGCCCTCTCCGTTCACCTTCTCACCGCAACAGGCGCTGTTTTTGCCATGCTGTCCATGCTGGCAGCCGTGGACGCCAAATGGAGCCTGATGTTTGTCTGGCTGGTGGTTGCCTTTGCGGTGGATGGTGTCGATGGCCCGCTGGCCCGCCACTATCAGGTGAAACGCTATGCGCCGCAGTTTGACGGCGTCTTGCTGGATCTGATCATCGACTACCTGACATATGTCTTCATCCCGGCCTTTGCACTGTTCAAATCAGACTTGATGTCGGGATGGACCGGCTGGTTTGCGATCATCGTCATCACCTTTGCCAGCGCAATGTATTTTGCCGATACCCGGATGAAGACCAAGGACAATTCCTTTTCCGGATTTCCCGGCTGCTGGAATATGCTGGTGCTGGTGATTTTTGCGCTAGAACCCAATCACTGGACCATTCTGGTACTGGTAACGCTACTGTCTGTTGCCATGTTCCTGCCGCTGAAATTCATCCATCCCGTCCGCACCGAGCGTTGGCGTCGCCTGTCGCTGCCCATCGCGCTGGCCTGGACCTTTTTTGCCGGTTGGGCCGCCTGGGTCGATTTCCATCCTGAAAGCTGGGCGCATTGGGGGCTGATTGTGACCTCGATCTATCTGGTCTTTGTTGGCATTGCCCAGCAGATCATCCCCGAAAAACGCTAAGCACCCGGCTCCGTACCGCGCCCCCTGCGAAACAAGCCTGCCGCAAGCAAAGCCGCCCAGCCCGGGCCGACAGATCCCACTCTGTGATCCGGTCCGGGCGCTCTTTTCCCCAAGTCTTCACCGGGCGTGGCATTGTGCAGCACTATATCAGCAGACCGGCGGCACCTTCGTGTTTTAGCAGGGCAACCTTGGTTTCAACCCCGCCCCGGCCGGAAAACCCACCCAGACCATTCGCCCCCAGCACCCGATGACAGGGAATGATCACTGGAATGGGGTTGGCCCCACAGGCATTGCCTATTGGCTGTGGTGGCGCCTTGAGTACCCTGGCCAAATCGCCATAGGTTCGGGTTTCTCCCAGTGGGATTTGCCGCATGGCGTCGCAGACCGCGCGCTGGAAATCAGATCCCGCGACGTGCAGCGGTAGATCAAAGATCTGCAATTCACCAGCAAAATAAGCCTCTATCTGTTCAACCGCCCGACGCAGCAGCGCCGTGTCATCCGCCCCGCCCCACTGCCAGCCCAGCCCGGTGATAGCACCGTCTGCTTCACTCAGGCACAGGGGGCCGACGGGGGTATCAACTGTCGCTGAAGGCACCTTGGCATTCTCCACATCACTTACAGTGAATCATGTTAACCACGCAGATCTGCCAAAGCACAGTGCAAACCTTTGCAGGGTATCCCACCGCGACAAGAGACACATTCGTATAGGTCCTATCCTGATTTCCCCTTCCGGTGACCCAAGGGGAGGATATGGCTTTATTAAAATTCAGTTAAACTGAGGGAGTAACAACAAATAGGTGTATCATGTTTTCGGCGATTGGGTCCGGCTTTCACGGCAATAGCGTAGCAGCGTCTTATAAGGCAGGTGTTCCGGCGATGGATGCAAGCCTGAATGAGGGTAAGTCCCAAGGCTGGAATCGCGCCATCCAGCGCCAGACCGCGCTGAGCGGCGGCGTCTCTCCTGTCTCCGGCAAGTCAGCGGCCCATTCCCCGAACCGGTCTCCGGGTCCGGCGTTGGATGCTGCCCGCGATCAGGCGCTGGGACGCGGTCGCTATAGTGAACAGGCCTTGATGGCGCATTTCCTGGTTCAGGCGTCGAGCTATGCCCCCGGCCCCAAGCCCGCCAGCAGCCTGATCGCAGAGCGCGCATATCGCGACGCCCGCAGTGCTATTGCGGTGACCAGCTGAGCTCCGATCCCCCTGGGTTTCCAGTGTTTCACAAAACAAAAGGCCCCCGGTTTCGGGGGCCTTTTTCAGATTTGTCACAGCGGTTTGATCCGAGGATCAGGCCAGTGCCGCCTCGCAGCGCCCACAGACACCCGCATGGGTATAGGTTCCAACATCCGGCAGAATCTTCCAGCACCGCTGGCATTTATCGCCCTCGGCCTTTTCAAACACTACCGAGATCCCCTCGACCTCGGGCATGCGGAAGGCTTCGTCCGGTGCAGGATCACCTGTCAGGCTGATATCAGAGGTGATGCAGATATCCGCAAAGTTCACCGATTTCAGCAGTTCAAGAACCTCTGCATCGCGCAGATGAACCACCGGATGGGCCTCAAGAGAGGCGCCGATCACCTTGTCGATACGCTGTACCTCTAGTGCCGCAGTGACCACCCGGCGGGCCTGCCGGATCTTTGCCCATTTCGCCGCCAGCGGCTCATTCAGCCAATCGCCCGGTGTCTCGGGGATATCGGTCAAATGTACCGAGCTTTCGTCACCAGGGAAGCGTTCAAGCCAGACTTCCTCCATGGTGAAGACCAGGATCGGCGCCAGCCAGGTGGTGATCCGATGGAACAGGATATCCAGCACCGTGCGGGCGGCGCGCGCGTTCAGCGTGTCCCCATCACAATAGAGCGCATCCTTGCGCACATCAAAGTAGAAGGCGGAAAGATCAACGGTGGCAAAGGTAAAGACGGCTTGCCAGACGCCATTGAAATCAAAGGCTTGATAGCCGGTGCGCACCTGATGATCCAGCTCTGCCAGACGGTGCAGAACCCATTGCTCCAGCTCGGGCATATCCTCTGCCGCAACCCGCTGATCTTCGGTGAAATCGTGCAGGGAACCCAGCATATAGCGCATGGTATTGCGCAGGCGGCGATAGCTGTCAGCCGTGCCTTTCAGGATTTCAGGCCCGATGCGCTGATCCGAGGTGTAATCAGTCTGCGCCACCCAGAGCCGCAGAATATCGGCACCGTATTGCTTGACGATTTCTTCCGGCACGATGGTATTGCCCAGGGATTTGGACATCTTGTTGCCCTTGCCATCCAGGGTAAACCCATGCGTCACCACATTGCGATAGGGTGCGCGCCCCTTGGTGCCGCAGGCCTGCAACAAGGAAGAGTGGAACCAGCCGCGGTGCTGATCTGTGCCTTCCATATAGACATCGGCAATGCCATCTTCGGTGCCATCTTTGCGGTCGCGCAGCACAAAGGCATGGGTTGAGCCGGAATCAAACCAGACGTCGAGCACGTCAAAGACCTGCTCCCACTCCTCTGCATTGTAGTCCGATCCCAGGAATCGTTCCTTGGCACCGTCCAGATACCAGGCATCGGCGCCTTCAGCCTCAAAGGCTGCAACGATACGAGCATTGACCGCGTCGTCGCGCAGCAGGAAGCCTTCATCGGTCGGCAACAGACCCTTTTTCACAAAGCAGGTCAGCGGCACGCCCCAGGCGCGCTGGCGCGACAGCACCCAGTCAGGGCGGCTCTCGATCATGGAATAGAGCCGGTTACGACCGCGCTGCGGCGTCCATTTCACCAGTTCGTCGATGGAACGCAGGGCACGTTCGCGGATGGTTGTACCCATCTCGTCCTGACCATCGCCAACGGGGCGGTCAACGCTGGCAAACCACTGCGGCGTGTTGCGATAGATGATCGGTGCCTTGGAACGCCAGGAATGCGGGTAGCTGTGCTTGATCTTGCCACGCGCCAGCAGCCCGCCGACCTCGACCAGCTTGTCGATGATCGCCTTGTTTGCATCTCCCTCGCCGCCCTTGCGGTTGAGGATGTATTTGCCACCAAAGAACGGCAGATCGGCGCGGAAACCGCCATCATCCATCACGTTATAGGTGATGACGTCTTCCAGCATGCCGAGATCGCGATAGAGTTCGAATTCCTCCATCCCGTGACTTGGCGCGCAGTGCACAAAGCCAGTGCCCTCTTCATCGGTCACAAAGGGGGCGGCGCGGAAATCACGCGGCGCGTCCCATTCGCCATTGGAGCCTTCGGCCCCAGCAAGGGGGTGGGCCAGCGAAAGGCCAGAGAGTTCTTCGGCCGGCACAGAGCGCACACGGGTATACATGCCCTCTTCCAGACGGGCCCGTTTGAAGACATCGCCTGCCAGCTTGTCGGCCAGCAGGAAGCGGTCGCCCTTGGCGGCCCAGCATTCTTCCGGCGCGTCAGTGACCTCATAGAGGCCGTAATCGAATGTTTCGCCGTAGACCACCGCCTTGTTGGACGGGATGGTCCAGGGGGTTGTGGTCCAGATGACGACGCTGGCACCTGCCAGATCGTCGGCACCGCCAGAGACTGCAAACTTCACCCAGACGGTAAAGCTGTCCTTGTCCTTGTATTCCACCTCGGCCTCAGCCAAGGCAGTTTTTTCAACCGGCGACCACATCACCGGCTTGGAGCCCTGATAAAGCGTGCCATTCATAAGGAACTTCTGGAATTCCGCCGCGATCACCGCCTCGGCGTGGAAATCCATCGTCAGATAGGGATCGGCCCAATTGCCGGTGATGCCAAGGCGTTTGAACTCTTCGCGCTGGATATCCACCCATTTGTCGGCAAAGGCGCGGCATTCCTGGCGGAATTCCACCACATCCACCGCGTCTTTGTTCTTGCCCTTCTTGCGGTACTGCTCTTCGATCTTCCATTCGATTGGCAGGCCGTGGCAATCCCAACCCGGCACATAACGCGCATCAAAGCCCATCATCTGATGGCTGCGCACGATCATGTCCTTGATGGTCTTGTTCAGCGCATGGCCGATGTGCAGATGGCCGTTGGCATAGGGCGGGCCGTCATGCAGCGTGAAAGGCTTGCGGCCTTGCTTTTCCCGCAGCCGGTCATAAACGCCAATCTTGGCCCAGCGCTCCAGCCAGTGGGGCTCGCGCTTGGGCAGGCCTGCGCGCATTGGGAAATCGGTTTTGGGCAGGTTCAGGGTCTGCTTGTATTCAGGGGTGTCAGCTGTCTCGGCGCACATGGGTGGCGTCCTTTGGATAATCGGTTCGGAAACTGGGTATTTCAGTGCAGCGCGATAGCTCAAGCGCCTTTGCCCGGCGTCTCATTCAATCAGAGCGCCGGGGATATAATTCGAATAATGATGGCCACGATATGGGACATGGGGGGCGTTATAGGCCGCTAGGGCGCCGGGGTAAAGCGGGGTTGTGATCCCAACTCCAAAGCGGGTTTGCTAATCGCCGCATGTCAAATCTGATCGGAGCAGCCACCAGCAGCAGCTGCGTCACACCGCCGCCGCCCATTGCCCCGGAACCACGTCCCTGTCATATGGATAACAGGAATTTCCAGCACTGTATTGCCCCCCAGGCTGGCCCGAGGTCTGGCGCACAGCACAGGGCCAAAGCTATGTGAAACAGGACAGATGATGCGCCAGCTCCCAGATCAACCAGGCCCAGATCACTCCCACCAAGACTACCCCATGCGGCGCTTTGATATTTCTGCCGCCCAGATCGACCGAGTTGTCACCCTGTTCTACATCCGCGTGCGCGCCGACAGGGTGCTTGGTCCGATCTTTGCCCGCTATGTGGCCGATGTCGACTGGCCGGAGCACGAGGCCAAGATCGCCCGGTTCTGGCGCAACGCCATCCTGCGTGAGAAGAGCTATAGCGGCAATCCCATGCGGGTGCATGTATCCCGGCCAGAGATCCAGGCCGAACATTTCACGATCTGGCTCGGGCTGTTTCACCAGGTGCTACAGGCCGAACTCTCGCCCGCGCTGGCCCTGCAGTGGGGGACCCTGGCGGACCGCATCGGCGAAGGCTTCCGCACCGGAATTGTCGCAATGCGACAGCCAAAGGACGCGCCGCCCAAACTGTTCTGATCGCCCTCTCGGATGAATTGGCAACCCACCACGCTGGCCTCAACAGACCCAGCGCAGCGGAAGCCCCTGATGATGGAGAAAGTGGATAAAGGGAAATAGTGAAAATAAATTAGCGTAGAATTCCCGCGTAGAAGTGGACAAAAGATAACCTCAAAACAGGGGAAACAGCAAAATTCGACCTGTGCGCCTGTGCATGAAGAACCCAGGCCTGCTGATATCCCCGCGCGACCTCTCTGTCCGCAACGATGCCGCGTTCAAGTCCCCAGCCCCGGCCAAGTGCCAAATGCCTGCAAAACCTGCGACTATGGGCCGCCTGTCTCGCGGCGGAACAATCCCGCCAACGCGCCCTGGATCACCCGGCGGGTTGATGGGCGGTGCGGCGGGGAAAACGGCATCGGGCGGCAGACCTCCATGGCGGCAATCCCCACCCGCGCCGAGAGCGCACCGTTCACCACGCCTTCGCCAAACCGGCGTGACAGTTTTGACAGAACTGACCCGCCCAGCACCGACTCCAGCAGGTCATCCCCAGCGGCAACCGCCCCCGTCGCGGCCAGATGTGCCAGCACCGCCCGCGTCAGCCGCCAAGAACTGAACAGCCCTGAACGCCCGCCGTAGATCTGCGCCACCTGGCGGATCATCCGCACCGAGGCCAGCAGCGCCACAACCACATCCGCCAGCGCAAGCGGCACCAGCGCAGTCACCGTGGCCACCTGCCGCGCAGCGGCCTCGACCTCTTGCAGGGCACGGGCATCCAGGGGCAGCAGCAGCTCTTCTTCTGCCAGCATCAGCAAGGTATCTGCATCCAGCACTTCTGCGCGACGCTCAGCCAGGCGCGCCAGCTGCCAGGACATATCCGGTCGCCCGGCGTAAAACGCCTCTAGCCGGGCAAGATGCGCCTTGGCCGCGGCAAGGTCTGCACTGGCAACCGGGCTGTCGCGCCGCAGCCCATCCACCCGCTTTAGCCGGGCCAGGGCGGCAAATTCCCGCAGCGCCAGGATCAGGGCCAAGAACAACGCCAGTCCCAGGCCCGCGCTGACCACCCAGCCGACCAACGGCCAGCGGATCAGCAATCCGGTGGCAAAATCCCAGGCCGAAACCGAGACCACACAGCCCAAGAGCGCCAGCACCACACCGAAGAACCAGCGGCTGATCCCTGACGGGCGCCGGGCTGCCAGCCCTGCCGCATGCCCGCCAGATCCAACCTGATCCGATGACATCAAATCAGGCACCGGCGGCGCGACTGACACATCAGGCATTTCAGGCCCAGCCGCCCGGCTTTGCGCATCGCTCTCTGCGTCGGCTTCCAGATCAAACAAGACAGGTTTTCGGCTCATGCGGCGGTCTCTTTCTGGCAGAAGTCATGCCATTCAAAGCGGATATTGGGCAGGGCCTCTGCGGTATCAGAACCATCGCTGCGCCCGGCCTCGCGGAACCCCTGGCGCAGGTAGAATCTGCGGGCGGCTTCATTGGCGGCAATCACCCGCAGCCAGAGCATTGGCGCGGTGTCCTTGGCTGCGTCCATCAGCGCAGCCCCCAGCCCCTGCCCGCAGGCCCCCGCCGCCAGATACAAACTGCAAATCTCGGCCCCATCGCGCGCCACAAAGCCCTGAATCACGCCATTCTGCACGGCAACCGTGACCCAGCCCCGGTCAATCATCACACCGCAAAAGGCGATCATCTCGACCTCGGCATAGAGCTTGGGCAGCCACCGCGCCCGCTGCTGTGCCTGAAACAGGATCGCCCCCAGCCGCCCGGCATCGGTAGGCTGGGCGGCGCGCAATATCGGGGCCGTCGGGGCGGGGGGCGGTATCGTCATAGGTGATCCCCGATCAAAAACTCTGCCGCGCGGTCCAGCCGGATATGCGGCGGCCCATCCCCCGGTTTCAGGTTCAGCGGCGCCGGGGCGAACTGCATCGCCTGATACTCCCCCTCCAGCCAGCGCGCGGCCCCTTGTCGCGCCGGGGTCAGCAGCTGCGCCGGATCCTCTGGCAAGGCACCGGGATAAAAAGCGGCCTGGCGGCCACTGTCCAACAGGCGGCCGCGCACGCAGGGCAGCTCTGCCCCATCGTGCTGGCGCGTTTCCTCGGTGGTGGCGCGCAGGGCCGCAAGCGCCAGCGCGGCGGTCTCGGCCCCGGCGAACTGGGCCCGATCGCGCGCCTCGCGGGTCATGGCCTCGATGATAGCGGTCATCTGCGGATGTTGCAGGTGATGCAGGTGATCGGCCTTGGTTGCAGCAAAGAGGATCTTTTCCACTCGTTTGCCGCGCAACAGCGAAGTCAGGAAGCCATTGCGACCGGGGCGAAAGGCAGCCAGCACATCCCCCATGGCACCGCGCAGATCCTCAACCGCCTGCGGGCCGGAATGAATGGCGCTCAGCGTGTCAACCAGCACCACCTGACGATCAATCCGCGAGAAATGGTCGCGAAAAAAGGGTTTCACCACTTTGGCCTTATAGGCCTCGTAGCGGCGCTCCATCTCGTGCCACAGGCTGCGACGCGTCACCGCTTCCTCGGGGGGGATCGGCGCAAAGGTCAGGACCGGAGAACCGGCAAGATCACCCGGCAACAGAAACCGCCCCGGAGAGCAATCGTAAAACCCGGCAGCGCGTGCGGCCTGCAAATAGCCGGTAAAGACCGCCGCCAGGGCCTGCGCTTTGGGTTCATCATGCGGAGCTTTTGGCTCGACGGTGGTCAGCAATTGCAGGAATTCGGCCGCCACCGGCCGGGCGGGCAGCCGCGCCAACACTTCAGCCGACCATTGGGCATAGGTCTTGTCCAACAGGCCCAGATCCAGCAGCCATTCGCCGGGATAGTCGACAATATCCAGATGCAGGCGGCGCGATCCCTGTATCCCGGACAGCAGCCCCGCGGGCCGCAGGGTCAGGCTCAGCCGCAGTTCAGACACCGCGCGGGTGCTGTCGGGCCAGTGCGGCGCGGGTCCCGTCAATGCGGCCAGGTGATCCTCATAGGCAAAGCGCGGCACCGTATCGTCAGGCTGTGGCTGCAGATAGGCGCTCTCGATCCGCCCCTGTCGCGCTGCGGCCAGCTGCAGCATACGGCCCCGGTTCAACAGGTTGGCCACCAGAGAGGTAATAAAGACGGTCTTGCCTGCCCGCGCCAGCCCCGTCACCCCAAGGCGCAGACTAGGTTCAAAAAACCGCGAGGAGACAGCGCTGCCAAGGCTGCCCAGCCCGCGCGCCGCGCCATCCGTCACTATCGATACTACCACGCGCCGCACCTGCTGTTTTGGGTCACTGCCCAAGATAGTCAGACCCCGCCCCGGTTTCCAGAGCATCAGGCCACTTGCCTCGCCAGTGTTGCCGGGTTACGTGCTGCCCATGCCCCGTTATGCCCTCAAAGTCGAATATCATGGAAAGCCCTTTGCCGGATGGCAGCGGCAAAAGGATCAACCCTCGGTGCAGGGCGCGATAGAGGATGCCCTGGCGCGGCTGGAACCCGGCCCCCATACCATTGCCGCAGCCGGGCGCACCGATACAGGGGTGCATGGGCTGGGCCAGGTGGCCCATTGCGACATGGCCAAAGACTGGAGCCCCTTTCGCCTGTCAGAGGCCCTGAACCACCACCTGAAGCCCAATCCGGTGGCGATTGTCGCCTGTGCTGCTGTCGATGAAGACTGGCATGCCCGCTTTTCCGCACTTGAGCGGCAGTATCTGTTCCGCATCCTGATCCGCCGTGCGCCCGCAACCCATGACGCAGGTCAGGTCTGGCAGATCAACAATGATCTGGACGTCGAGGCCATGCAGGAGGCTGCCAATCACCTGCTGGGCAACCATGACTTCACCACTTTCCGGTCGTCGATCTGTCAGGCGCAAAGCCCGCAGAAAACCCTGGATGAGCTGCGTATCGAGCGGGTCGCGGGCCTGTCCGGTCCCGAGGTGCATTTCCACGTGCGCGCCCGGTCCTTTCTGCACAATCAGGTGCGCAGCTTTGTCGGCACACTGGAACGCGTCGGCGCGGGTGCCTGGGATCCGCTAGATGTAAAAACCGCGCTTGACGCCCGCGACCGCGCCGCCTGCGGGCCCGTCTGTCCCGGCCACGGCCTCTATCTGGCGCGGGTGGGATATCCGGTGGATGTGTTTGCCACGTAAGATAAAATCACGCCTGTCCTGTTAGGCCTTGGGCGGATGCAGAACGAGCGTCTGCAGGGCTGTCGCCACCGGGCCTTTTTCGTCCTGCAAGACTGATTGGGACATACCAATGCCGCTGCTGTGCCAATGCGAAATGGACTCTGAGGCATGCCAATCTCCCTCTGGCTCGCGGTGCACATTGAGGGTGAGATCGGTATTCATGAACCCCATCTCCTTGGGGGGCGCATTCCACGAGATGCCATTGCCACAATCCGCCAGCGCACAAAGCGACTGAATCGGCGATTGCTGCTCGCCCTCCAGCAGGTTTGGGGTGCGCATCCACAATGTCTTGGGGCCCGGATGCAGGTCAAACCCTGGCGGGTAGGCCACATCCAGAAACTGGCCGAAATAGGGTTTGTCATGCAGGCCGACGCCAATGGAAAAGGGACCAGGCACAGCCTTGGCGCGGTCTAGCGGCACCACCGCTGCGGTTGGCACATCGCCCAGATCCTTGCGCACCAAATGCATAGAGGTGCCCTGCGCGCAAAGGGTGTTGTCAAGATCATGCACGGTGATCTGCGTCGTGGCCAATGTGCGGGTATGCCGGGTGGTTTCAGCCGCAACCCGCAGCCCTGACAGGGGCAGCGGGCGCAGAATATCCAGTGTCAGCCGGCAGAGCATTTTCTCTGCGCCGATTTCGATCTCGGCGGCGCGGGCGGCCAGGCCGGTGACCGGCCCAGCATGGCAATGATCGGCGGACCAGGGCCCCCGCGCCGGGTCATTGCCCACAAAAACCCCATCAGAGTTTTGCGAGAAGAACGATGGCGCCATGAGAGCCTTGGAAGTCATGGATCAGACCTTTTCCTGCGTGTACTTCTTCAACTCAGCGCGGGCCACCTGACGGCGGTGCACCGCATCGGGACCATCGGCAAGACGCAGGGTGCGCACATGGGTCCAGGCAACGGCCAGAGGCGTGTCCTGGCTGACGCCCTGCCCGCCAAACATCTGCACGGCCTCGTCAATCACCTTCAGCGCCACGCGTGGTGCCACCACCTTAATCTGGCTGATCCAGGGCGCGGCAGCGCGGCCATCGCCCTGGTCCATGTACCAGGCCGCCTTGAGGCAGAGCAGACGCGCCATTTCGATTTCCATCCGGCATTCCGCAACAATGTCATAGTTCGCGCCCAGATGGGCCAGCTTCTTGCCAAAGGCTTCGCGGTTCAGCGACCGCTTGCACATCTGCTCCAGCGCGCTTTCGGCCTGACCGATGGCGCGCATGCAGTGGTGAATGCGTCCAGGCCCAAGCCGCCCCTGGGCAATTTCAAAGCCGCGGCCCTCGCCCAGCAGCAGATTTTCCGCAGGCACCCGCACATTGGTAAAGCGGATATGCATATGGCCGTGTGGTGCGTCGTCGTGACCGTATACCTCCATTGGCCGCAGCACTTCGATGCCAGGGCTATCCGCCCCCACAACGATCATGGATTGGCGCTGATGCTTGGGCTGTTCCTCGCCGGCGGTTTTCACCATGACGATATAGACCTTACAGCGCGGATCACCCGCCCCCGAAGCCCACCATTTTTCGCCGTTCAGCACATAGTCATCGCCGTCGCGCACGCAGGACATCGACACATTTGTCGCATCCGAAGAGGCCACATCCGGTTCGGTCATCAGATAGGCAGAGCGGATCTTACCCTCTAGCAGCGGCGCCAGCCATTCCGATTTCATCGCCTCTGTACCGTAACGCTCAAACACTTCCATATTGCCGGTGTCCGGCGCGGCACAGTTGAAGACCTCGGCTCCCAGCGGCGTCTTCCCCATTTCCTCGGCGAAATAAGCATATTCCACCGTCGACAGGCCAAAGCCCTTATCGCTATCGGTAAGCCAGAAGTTCCACAGCCCCTGCGCCTTGGCCTTTGCCTTCAATCCCTCCAGGATTTCGGTCTGGCGAGCGGTATACTGCCAGCGGTCGCCGGTGGCGACTTCGGCCTGGTATTCGGCCTCCAGTGGCATGATCTCGTCGCGCACCATGGTGGCGACCCGCTCCAACAGCTTGCGGTTCTCTGCCCGCATGCCAAAATTCATATCCATCCCAGAATCTCCTCCACTGCCGCTTTCACTTTAGCAAAAACCATGGCTTAGTCTGGCAAGATCTGTCCAGCGCAGTGACGGAACGTTATTGGCTGACAAAGGAAAAACAACGGAAAGGAACGGGCATGGCGCTCTTGGTGAACATTGGGCACGACGGCTGGTACAAGGACGACGAACTGGCACAGGAACTGCGCGCACAAATGCCAGAAGCCGATATTCGCACCCTGGACGCCCCCGGAGATCTGGCCGATATCACCATGCTGGCGGTTTCAGCGCTGGCGGCAGACCTACCGGCCAAACTGCCAAACCTGGCCTTGGTGCAGAAACTGGGCGCCGGGGTGGAAACCATCGTCGCCCACCCCGCCATCGCCCCAGAGGTGCAGGTGGCACGGCTGAAACCACTGGAACCGGCCCGCGAGATTGCCCAGTATTGCCTGGCCTATGTGCTGCATGCACAACGCAATATTGCAGCCCACGCCGAGAGCCAGGCCCGCGCCGCCTGGGAACCGCTGGCGCCAAAACAAAATCACAAAACCCGCGTCGGGGTGCTGGGGCTGGGCCATATCGGCAATCAGACGGCGCTGCTGATGCGCGATCTCGGCTTTGACGTGCACGGCTGGAGCCGCTCTGCCAAGGAGATCCCCGGCGTGACCTGCCACCATGGCCGCGCCACGCTGATACCGATGTTGGGGCACTGTGATTATGTTTGCGCCATCCTGCCCTCAACCGCGCAGACCCGCGCGTTGATCAATGCCGAAAGCCTGGCGGCGATGAAACCCGGTGCCACCCTGATCAATGCCGGGCGCGGCGATCTGGTGGATGAGGCCGCACTGATTGCGGCGCTGGATCGCGGCACACCGGGCCGCGCGGTGCTGGATGTACTGTGCCGCGAACCTCTCCCCGCGTCAGACCCCCTGTGGCAGCACCCAAAGATCACCATCACACCGCATGTCTCTGGCTGGCATCTGGGCGATGCCCTGGGGGATGTGACCGAAAATTTCCGCCGATTGGGCGCAGAAGAGCCGCTGCTGCATCTGGTTGACCGGCAGCGCGGCTACTGATGCCAATTCCCCGTTGCACACTGGGTGCAACGGGGAAGCATCTTCAGCCGATAAAGGCCTTGTAGGCGCGTTCGTCCATATAGTCTTCCATCGGAGAGAGGTCTTCGACCTTCAGCTTGAAAAACCATGCATCGCCCTGCGGGTCATCGTTTACCTTGCCGGGGGTTTCGGTCAGGGCTTCATTCACCTCGACCACTTCACCATCCAACGGCGACAGAATATCCGAAGCCGCCTTGACCGATTCAATCACCACGATCTCGTCGTCCTTGGCAAATTCATCGCCAACCTCTGGCAGTTCGATAAAGACCACATCGCCGAGCTGCTCGGCGGCATGGGCGGTGATGCCAACAGTCACCACATCGCCATCCACATCCAGCCATTCGTGTTCTTCGGTAAATTTCATCACTGTCATCCTGTCTTTTGCCTATCCAGATCGCTTACCTATCTAGGTCTGGCCATCCAGATCGGGGGGTGGTTCCGATCCAATCTTGGTCTGATCGGGATCGAAGGCACATGCCGCCTGGGCCTGCCATAGACAGGGGCACAAAGTACCAGCGCCCAGAGGTGCGTTCAAGACGCAAAAGCACGCCGAAGCCCGTGCAAACACGGCCTATAGCAGGTTGAAATACTCTGCCTGTTCCCATTCGCTGACAGTATTGAGATAGCGATCCCATTCAAACCGTTTCAGCTGCGACAAATAGCTGACGAAATCCAGCCCCAGGGTGGTGGCAAACAGATCCGAGCCCTCAAAAGCCCCCAGCGCCTGCCCCAAAGAACGCGGCAGCCGCGCCGCCGCCCCTTCATAGGGAGAGGTGGTTGCAGGCGGCGCCTGCAGTCCTGCGGCCATCCCGGCAGAGCCGGCCAGGATCTGGGCGGCAATGGCATAATAGGGATTGGCGGAACTGTCCGGCGCGCGGTTTTCAATGCGCGAGGCCGCATCGCCCGGCTGCATCAAGACGCGCAGCATGGCCCCACGGTTGTCCTGCCCCCACTGGATCCGATCCGGTGCCAGCTGAAACGGCAGATAGCGTTTATAGCTGTTCACCGTCGGCGCAATCATCACCGAACAGGCCTCTGCATGGGTCAAAAGCCCTGCAATCCAGCCCGAGGCCGCGACACTGAGACTGCCGTCAGCATTGGGTTCAAACAGGTTGCGCCCACTTGCACGATCCACCAGGGATTGATGCAGGTGCCAGCCATTTGCCATGGCATTCTCCAACCGCGGCTTGGCCATGAAACTGGCGTGGAACCCGGCGCGGGAGCAGACCTCTTTGACCATGGTGCGAAACATCACCATGGCGTCAGCCTGCTGCACGGCGGGCAGCGGCGCAAAGGTGAATTCAAACTGGCTCGGCCCCATCTCGATCTCGACCGAGCGCACCAACAGGCCCAGCGCCTGGGCATTGCGGCGGATCTGGTCCAGCATCGCTTCGCAATCGCCATAGCGGGTTTCTGTCAGATACTGATAGCCCTGGGTCAGGTTGCGGGTGGCAATAGGCGCGCCGGGCATGGTGCTTTGCCCGTGGTCCAGCCCTCTGTCCTGGCGCTCAAAGACCTGGAATTCGACCTCCAGCCCAAAGATCGCCTCCATTCCCTCGGCCTGCAAATCGGCCTCGGCCCGGCGCAGCACCTCAAGCGAGGAAAAACCAATCGGCGTGCCGTCGGACTGCGTTGTCTCACACAGAATCCAGGCAGAATGCGGCGACCAGGGCAGGATGCGAAATGTCTCGGGGCGGGGCACCAACAGGATGTCGCCCGCGCCACGCATCGGTTCAAATCCCTGGTCGTCGGCCTCGCCCCCCGCGCCCCAGACCGCAAAGGCCGTGCGATGCGAGGTATCTTTCAACAGCAGCGTCGAGGGCATGTTGAGCCCAGAGCGAAACAGCCCCTCAAAGGCGTCAGCCACCAGGGTCTTGCCCCGCAGGATACCGTGCTGATCCACCATCAGCACCCGCAGCGTCTCTAGGCCGGCAGCACGCGCTTCGGCCAGAACCTCGCTGGCCTGCGCCAACGCCTCTGGGCTGAGCAGCCCCGCACGCGCCAAGCGCCCTGTTGCCAGATCTTCAGCCATTGCACTTTCCGCCTTATATTGCGGCGACAGCCCACTGGCTGCCTCCGGGATCCGTCTTTCGTGATGCACTGGCAGGTCGCCTAGACCTTGGCATTCCAGGGGCAGGCACCGCGACGCTGGAGGTCAGCCTCCTGCGCCGCGCGCTCCCAATCACCATCCTGCGCAATCGAGTCGTTGGAAACTGGCCCAAAAACGGTACCAAGGTCCAGCCCGCCGTGCATTGGCAGATCAGCGTCGCGACCTTCTTTCACCGCCGCAATGGCGGCGCGCAACTGGCGACGGTAGCGGATGATGGCAACATCGGTCTTACCCAGGTGTTCCTGCGTCCGGTCCTGGATGGGCCCCATGCTTTCTACTGCCCATTGGTCATGCACGTTGATATCCAGCCCCATGCCGGTATAGGTCTCGGTTGCCTGTTCTTTGGGATCGAAACCATAGTTGTTATGACGCCCTTTCAGCGGTGCATAATCCGGCAGGCGGTGCTCCTTCAGGCGCTGTTCGCGCATCAGCTCTTTATTCACCGGCTGATCAAAACTGGTGAACATGGAATACCAATAGCAGGTTTCATCATCGATCGGCACATGCCACTGGGTGATGGTCATCTCGCGCGACATGGGGATGCAGATCGCTTCGGGAAAGATCTGATTGGTGATGCGCACATGGGTGCGTCCATCGCCCAGATCACGCAGCGCGGTCACCTTCAGCCCGTGATCTGCCTCTTCCGCGATGATTTCGGGCCGGGGGAAATCGCGCAGCAATTTGGTCATCGGTATTTCGGTATTTCCGGCGGTGTCGCGAAACTGCTTGCCATAGGCCTCGGCCGGGTCTTCGTCCTGCAGGAACCGGTGCAGGAACGAAGCATGCGCCGGGTCGATGCCAACCTCCATTGCCTGCAGCCAGTTGCATTCCCAAAGGCCCTTGAAGGCAAAGACATGGCTGCTGGGCGCGCGAAAGCAGTCCAGAGCCGGAAACTCCGGCGGCGTGCCGGGCCCCATATAGGCCCAGATGATCCCATTGCGTTCGACCACCGGATAGGCCGTGTTCTGGATCTTTTCATGCATCCGGCTGCCTTCCGGCTCTCCGGGTTGTTCCACGCATTGACCCGCGCGATTGAAATGCCAACCATGAAAAGGACAGCGCAGCCCGTTGTCTTCGAGGCGACCAAAACACATGTCAGCACCACGATGCGGGCAGTGCCGCCCGATCAGGCCCAACTGCCCTTCGCTATCGCGAAACAGGACCAGATCTTCGCCCAACAGCCGTACCGGCACCACCGGGCGCGGGCCGTCCAGCTCATCCAGCAGCGCCGCAGGCTGCCAGTATCGCCGCAGTACCTCGCCCGCATCACTGCCTTTGCCAACCCGGGTGAGGCTGTCGTTCATTTCCTGGCTAATCATGGCTGGCTTTCCTTCTTGCGATGGACCTATAGGGATCTGCCTAGTAAAACAGACTTGACTTGGTTCGTTATACGTACTTATGATGTTAAATACGATCAACTTTTGCGATGTGTACCGGCCATTGTCAAGGCCAAGCCTCCCCTGCCCTTCAGACAATACAAGCGACCGGACCATGACCAAACCAGAACAAGACCGCAATATTTCCTCGAGCTTTGCCAAAGGCCTGGCTGTTCTGGCCGTGTTTGATGCCGCCACCCCCAGCATGACGCTGGCGGAAATCGCACGCCGCACCAGGCAGGATCGTGCCACGGCGCGGCGCGGCGCGCTAACCCTGGTGCAGGCCGGCTATCTGCGCCAGCAAGGCCGCATGCTATCGCTGACCCCACGGGTATTGGCACTGGCAGGCGGCTTTCTGCAGGCCAACCAGTTTGGCCGCCGGGTGCAACCCATCCTCAACCAGCACGCACGCAAGATCGACGCCGAGGTCAGCTTGGCCACGCTTGACCAAGGTCGAGTCCTTTTGCTGGCCCAATCCACCACCGAACATGGCCCCATCACCTATGGGTTCACCGCTGGCGCACATATCCCGCTGGTTCATACCAGCCTGGGCCGGATGTTGATGGCCTGCCTCGCGCAGGAAGAGGCCGCTGCCCTGCTAGAAAGCGCCGACATCCCGCAGCACACTGAACAATCACGGCGCGACGCAGCAGAGATCTTGCCGCAGATCACCAAGGCACGCAGCCAGGGCTATTGCCTCACCGATAGCGAATTTGAACCCGGCATCATCGGCTATGCTGTCCCGGTATCGCGCCCCGGCCAAACCCCTGTGGTGGTTGGCAGCTCTGCACCGCGCGGCAGCGATACCGGCAAAAACACCGAAGCCCTGCTACAGGCCCTGCAAATCTGTGCCGCGGATCTGCGCCAGACCAATGTGGTCGAAGATCTGTAACCAGATCAGTGCGTTTTGACGCCTGCTGCTTGCCATCACCCGGCAAGCAGACTGGCTGGTTTCCCGGCCCCCCCCACATTGGGACCTGTTTTCAAAAAATCACGAAGAAAGCTATCCTCCTTGTGCCGCTAGGAGCCGGGTCAAAGCCAGAGCATAGTCGCGAAGACAAGCCCCCAATGTGCCACACCCGCACCAGGGACGACGCGACAGGCACGCGGCATAGCGCGCCGGATTGAACGAGGACCAGGATGACCCAAAGCAGCTATTTCACCCCCAAAGGCGGCCACCCCGGCCAGGAGCAATTGCTGACAGGACGCGCGGTTTTCACCGATGCCTATGCAGTGCTGCCCCAGGGTACGATGCGCGATATTACCACCTCCTACCTGCCCAGCTGGGAAGGAATGCGCATGTGGGTGATCGCTCGACCGCTGACAGGCTTTGCTGAGACTTTTTCGCAGTATATCGTCGAACTGCAGCCCGGTGGCGGCTCTGACACGCCGGAAAGCGATAGCGCGGCCCAGGGCAGTCTCTTTGTCACCGATGGCGCGCTAGAGATCACCATCGACGGCACCCACCACACACTAACCAGCGGCAGCTTTGCCTATCTGCCTGCCGGCAGCAGCTGGAGCCTGCACAACACCGGCGATGCAGCCGCCAGCTTTCACTGGATCCGCAAACGCTGGCAAGCAGCACCCGGCCTGTCCAAACCGCAGGCCTTTGTCTGCAAGGAACAGGACATCGCTCCCAGTGTGATGCCTGACACCGAAGGCCGCTGGGCCACCACCCGCTTCATGGATCCCGAAGACATGTCGCACGATATGCATGTCACGATCGTCACCTTCCAACCCGGCGGCGTCATTCCCTTTGAGGAAACCCATGTGATGGAACACGGTCTCTATGTGCTTGAGGGCAAGGCAGTATACCGGTTGAATCAAGATTGGGTCGAGGTCGAAGCCGGCGACTTCATGTGGCTGCGCGCCTTTTGCCCCCAGGCCTGCTACGCCGCCGGGCCGGGTCCGTTCCGCTACCTGCTGTACAAGGACGTCAACAGACATATGCCTCTCGGCCTGTAGCCCCGGCACCGTCGCAAACTGGCACCCGCCAAAAAACCTGCATCCCTGTCGCTTTCTTTGCCGCACTTGGCAGGGATGCCCATTGCAAAGCCAGATCGTCACGCTAGGCTGTGGTCAATGTTTTTCACCCAGTGGGAGCCTTGGAGCATGAGACAGAGCACACAGCCATGCGGCCTAATCCGGAATCTGGAGACAGGTAAGCCTGTAGCCCGCCTGGGCAAAGCCCTTCGCCTGGGCCTTGTCCTGGCCCTTGCAGCAAGCCTGCCCCCCCTGGCCGCCAGCGCCAAGGACACGGCAGAAACCAAATCGGTTTCTGTCTTGGGACGTACCTGGCATGTCAACCCGGCAGAGGAGGCTCCCGGCTTTTACAGGGCCACCAGGCTCAATACAGAACTGCTGCCCAAACGCCCGCCAGCTGTGCTCAGCGTGCGCCAGGCCATTCGCGCCTTTCATAGCGCCACCGGATGCAGCGCCAATCGCGACACGCTATACCGCGATATTTCCGGCAGCTATTTCGCCACTCTGATCTGCCCGCAGGACTAGCGCGCCTGCGCCGCACTGCCAGCCCTATCCAATCTGCCCCTGAAGACCTCTGCCCTTTCCTTTTGCCGGACATGCAGAGCCCCGGAGACCTGCTCTCATGAAAATTGCCATCAACGGATTTGGCCGCATTGGCCGCGCCATCCTACGCCAGATCCTCACCACATCGCGCGGCGATGGGATAGAGGTGACATGCATCAACGACATTGCGCCGCTGGAGATGTGCGCCTATCTGTTTCAATATGACAGCACCTTTGGCCCCTTTTCGCACCCGGTTGAACACGGTGACGGACAGCTGCGGGTGTTGGGCCGCTCGATCCCGCTGCATCACAAGGCAGACCTGACAGGGGTTGATCTCTCGGGTGTTGATGTGGTGCTGGACTGTACCGGCATCGCCCGCAGCTCTGATGTTGCCCAACGCGGCCTGGCGGCAGGTGCGGCCAAGGTACTGATATCAGGCCCGTCGCCGGCTGCAGAACAGACACTGGTCTATGGTGTCAACCACGACCAGCTTGGCACCGCGCGCATCGTCTCCAATGCCTCCTGCACCACCAATGGGCTGGCACCACTGGTCAAGCTGGTGGATGAAATCGGCGGCATCGACAGCGCCCATATGACCACCATTCACTGCTATACCAACTCGCAGCCCATGGTGGATGCCCCACGCGGCGATTTTGCCCGCTCGCGCGCAGGGGCCCTGTCGATGGTGCCGACCACCAGCTCGGCCACCCATCTGATCGACGAGGTGCTGCCGCACCTGAGAGGCCGGATCAGCGGTGCCGCCGTGCGGGTGCCAACCGCCAGTGTCTCGGCTGTCGATTTGGTGGCGCGACTGCAAAAGCCAATGCAGATGGCCGACTTCACCGCCGCGCTCAAATCCGGGGCCGCCGCAACCGAGGTCCTGGGCTGGACCGAAATGCCGCTGGTCTCTTCGGATCTGCGCGCCCGACCAGAATCCCTGGTACTGGCCGCCCCTGAACTGCGCCAGGTTGGCGAGCAGCAAATACGGGTCTTTGGCTGGTATGACAACGAATGGGGCTTTTCCGCGCGCATGCTTGATGTCGCCCGCCTAATGGCCCGCCCCTGACCCCAGTTCAATCCGGCGCCCCCGCTTCGGCAACCACCTTCCGTCTTGCCACAGCCCGGGTCAAGGGCAGCCTAGGCTGGCGCGCGCCAGCGCGCTTCACCCTTGAGGCGGGATGAGGCCCGTTATCCTCGCCAAGGCCCTCACTGGGCAGGGCTGCCCATTGAGGGCTTCTCAGCAAAAAAAAAGCGCCGCGCGATAGCGCGGCGCTGGGCCCAACGGATCTGGGCCAATCTTTGATTGTCCCAGATTGGGCGGGAGTGCCCCGTTCAATCTGGCACCAGGGGATTACTCTCCGGGCAGGCTACCGTCGCCATGACCGGCCATCCCACCTGAAACCTCTTCGGTGGCCTCATCCGCCAACTCGGCGGGCAGGATCAAATTCAGGACAATGGCAATCAGTGCGGCCGGCAGCAAGCCACTGGTCATCAGCACCTTCAGCGTACCGGGCAGATATTGCACCGCGCCCGGCTCTAGCTGCAGCCCCAGACCAACCGAAAGAGCGATGGCAAAGATCACCATATTGCGCCGGTTCCAATCCACATCCGACAGCATCGAAATGCCCGCTGCAACAACCATGCCAAACATCACAATGACACCGCCGCCAAGCACCTCAATCGGGATGGTGCGGATGATCGCGCCAACCTTTGGCACCAGACCGCAGAGGATCAGGAACAGGGCGCCAATGGTCACCACATGGCGGCTCATCACCCCGGTCATGGCAATCAGCCCGACGTTCTGGCTGAACGAGGTATTGGGCAAGCCGCCAAAGATCCCGGCCACCGCCGAGCCAAGGCCATCGGCATAGGTCGCACCAGCGATTTCCTTGTCTGTCGCCTCGCGCCCGGCGCCGCCACGGGTGATGCCGCTGACATCGCCAACCGTTTCAACCGCCGACACAAAGGCCATAAGGCAAAAGCCCAGGATCGCTGCAAAAGAGAACTCGAAACCATATTTGAACGGCACCGGCAGCGCAAAACCAGCGGCACGCGACCAACTGTTCCCGATCGCGTCAAACGTGATCATGCCCATCAGCAGCGCATAGATATAGCCCACGATCAGCCCCAGCAGAACGGCCGAAACCGACAGCATGCCACGCGCAAAGAACTTCAGCGCAAGGGTGGCAAAGATCACCACCAAGGCTGCCGACCAATTCAACAAAGAGCCATATTCAGGCGTGCCAATCGCAGGCACCCCGCCGGCCGCATATTGAATGCCAACCTTGACCAGCGCCAGACCGATCATGGTCACCACCAGCCCTGTCACCAGCGGTGGCAGCGCAAAGCGGATCTTGCCGATCACCAGCCCCAGCATCCCATGAAAGATACCGCCAATCAGCACCCCGCCAAATAGCGCCGCCAGACCGTCAACACCCTTGCCCGCCACCAGCGGTATCATGATCGGCAAAAAGGCAAAGGACGTCCCCTGCACAATCGGCAGCGCCGCGCCCACAGGCCCCAGCGTCACAGTCTGCAACAGGGTCGCCACACCGGCAAAAAGCATCGACATCTGGATCAGATACAACAGTTCCGGAAAATCCGGCGAGTTGGAGCCAAAGCCAAAGCCAGCCGCCCCCGCGACAATGATCGCGGGCGTCACGTTCGACACAAACATCGCCAGCACATGCTGGATGCCCAGCGGCACCGCCCGCGCCAGGGGCGGCGTGAAATTCGGATCCCGCAGCTGTGCCGGGCTCCCTATTGATCCATCAGCCATTCTATTTTTCCTCGTTCTGTTGGTCATAGTGGAAACCACCACCTTCTGCCGGGCGGTTGGTTTCCGGGTCTGCATCTATTCTCGGCGCGCCACCACATAGGGGGTGTCGAACCAATGTTCCTGCAGGTTGGCCCCCATACCGATCCGGTCCACTACCGCAAAGATTCCCGGCGCCTGCAGCGGGGTCAGCACCCCATGCCAGGTGCCACGATGAAAGTTGATCGCCTGCCCTGGCTGGGTTTCAAAGGCCAGGGGTTGCCCCGGCCCGCCATCTACATCCGGCGCGACAATAACCAGAAAGCCATGTTCGCTCATCGGGATAAAGGCCTGACTGCCCTCGGGGTGACGTTCCATCATTGCCAGCGGCATCGGCAGGTCGCGTGGTTCAGCCTTGAACAGGCTGACCCCGGCGCGGCCATCCGCAAAATCCAGCTGGGCACGATCATGGTACCGCCCACAAAGCCCCTGATTGATCAGCTTGTCCGGCGCGCCAGTCACCTCCAGCAAATCACCATAGGGGGCAAAGCCCCCGGCGCTGATCGGCTGTATCAGGATCCGGTCATCGGCGCGTGTCATGCGGGCACCAGATCGCGCAGGCGAAATTCGGCAATCCGTTCCACCTGCCTGCAGGCCTCGGAAAATTCTACCTCGCGGCTGTTGTCGATGCGCTGTTCAAAGGCCGCCAAGATCGACGCCTTGTCATAGTCGCGCACCGCAATGATGAAGGGAAACCCGTGTTTGTTGACATAGGCCTCATTCAGTTGGCCAAAGCGCGCCCGTTCAGCATCTGTCAGCGCATCCAGCCCGGCGCTGGCCTGCTCGGATGTGCTTTCTGCCGTCAGCCGTTTGGCCGCCGCCAGTTTGCCCGCCAGATCCGGGTGCGCGGTCAGCACCCCCAGGCGCTCCTCCTCGCTCGCGGACCGAAACATCCGGCACAGCGCATTATGCACCCCGCCCGCCGTATCATGCGCCGCCCCCAGCTCCAGCCCATGGGCGCGTTCGGCGATCCAGGGAGAATGTTCAAAAACACCGCCAAAGACCTCGACAAACCGCGCCAAGTCCATCTGGCTGGGGCGTTCACGCCGCTGATGCGGATGCTGCTTGGCCCAATGCTCGGCAATCTCGATCCGGCGCGGGCACCAGACTCCGTCAAAGTCCTGGATATAGTCGATGAACTTCTTCAGGCCAGCGGCCTTGCCAGGACGTCCGATAAGACGGCAGTGCAGACCGATGTTCATCATCTTCGGCGCCCCTGCGGCGCCCTCAGCATAAAGCAGATCAAAACCATCCTTCAGATACTGAAAGAACTGCTCTCCGGTGATATAACCCGGCGCTGTGGCAAAGCGCATGTCATTGGCCTCCAGCGTGTAAGGGATCACCAGCTGATCGCGCGCGCCAACCTCCAGCCAGTAGGGCAGGTCATCGTCGTAGGCATCCGACACATAGTCGAAACCTCCCTCTTCGGCCACCAGACGTACCGTGTTGCTGCTGCATCGCCCGGTGTACCAGCCACGCGGGCGAGAGCCGACAACTTCGGTATGCAGCCGGACGGCCTCTTTAATGGCGGCGCGTTCTTCCGCCTCGGGCATCTCTTTGTGTTCGACCCATTTCAGACCGTGGCTGGCGATTTCCCAGCCTGCGGCCTTCATCGCGGCTACCTGATCGGGGGATCGTGCCAGCGCGGTGGCAACGCCATAAATGGTCAGCGGAATGTCAGCGCGGGTGAACATGTCATGCAGCCGCCAGAACCCAGCGCGCGCACCATATTCATAGATGGATTCCATGTTCCAGTGGCGCTGCCCCTCCCAGGGGGCCGCCCCGGCGATATCGGACAAAAACGCCTCAGAGGCGGCATCCCCATGCAACGTGCAATTCTCGCCGCCCTCTTCATAGTTCAGCACAAATTGCACCGCCACACGGGCGTCGCCCGGCCAGGCTGCATTCGGGGCCTGCGCCCCATAGCCAATCATATTGCGCGGATATCGGTTCATGGGCTGCGTCTCTCTCTTCACTTCTGGCCTGCAGCGACATGTGACACCCTGCAAAGCCCCTTGTCATTCCTTGCTATTGCAAAACAGGCGGCTTGGTTTTCAAATATTCCCGAATACACTGTCAAAACGGGGGTGTTTGCAGCAGAAATGGAACTGGTGCAGGAAAAAGCAGCACTGCAACAAGGAGCAACGCCCAAATGACCGGATACCTGACGACACATGTTCTGGACACTGCCCGGGGCTGCCCCGCCGCCGACCTGCCCATCACCCTCTACCAGCTGCAGGGCGAGACGCGCAGCAAACTGGTAACAATGACCACCAATGCAGACGGACGTACTGACAGCCCGATCCTGCCGCAAGACGCCTTTGCCTGCGGTACCTATGAGCTCGTGTTTGACGCGGGCAGCTACCTGCGCGCAACCGGCCAGGCTGATGCCGACCCGCTGTTCCTCGATCAGGTGCCGATCCGCTTCGGCATCAATGACGCCAGCGCACATTACCATGTACCGCTGCTGCTCTCGCCCTTTGGCTTTTCAACCTATCGCGGCAGCTGACTGCCCGCACCCTCCGCCTGCCGTGTTGTGACCGGGTCAAGGGCGGCGCAGCCGCCGGGCCTCGCCCGGCTTGCCCTTGAGGCGGGCAGAACACAGATACACTCGCTCAGGCGTCTTCAGGGGCAGATCGCCCCCTGAAGCGCTTCTCAGCAAATTTCTTTCTTTTCGCCCAAGCTCCAACCGCACCAGACCCTGGGCCAAGGCAATACCAGCCTAGGCCAAACAGCGCCCTGCGCCGCGCAGCGGCGCCGGGCCCAACGCCGGGGTGGGCCCGCCAGGGCCTACAACCGGGGGCGGGAGCCCCCCTTTGACAAGCTTCCAGATCAACCGGCAGCTTTTGTCGCCCCAAAGGCCAAAGCCTCAGCCGCGCGCACCGAGGCCCCCATCCGTTGGGTCATGAAATCCATGAACAGACGCGTTTTTGGATCCTGATGGCGACGATGAGTATAAAGACAGGCCATCTGCACGGAAACCGGCGGCGTCTCTTCTGCAACCGCCACCAGGGCACCAGAGGTCAAGTGCTCAGCCACTTCGAACACCGGCTTCAGCGCGATTCCCTCGCCCGCCAGCGCCCAATCGGTCAGAACATCGCCGTCATCACATTCATAGCGCCCCGAAACCGCAAATCGTTTTGGCCCCTCATCGCTTTGCAGCATCCACTGGAACTCGCTGGCGCCGGGATAGCGCAGGTTCAAACAGTTATGCGCCCCGCCAACCAGATCCGCACCACTGCGGGGGGCACCATGACGGTTGATATAACCGGGGGCCGCACAGAGCACCCGCTGGCAATCGGCAATCTTGCGAATGCGCAGGTTGCTATCCTCTGGCTGGCCAAGAAAGAACGCCAGATCCAGCCCCTCGGTAGTCAGGTCGACGCTGCGATCAGACATCCTTAGCCGCATCTTGATCTCTGGGTATTGTGCCAAAAATTCAGGCACTTCGGGTGCGACCAGCCGTCGTCCGGCACCAAGGGGGGCGGCCACAAACAGGCTGCCGCGCGGGGTATCCGTCAGATGCATGACCTGGGCCTCGGCCTGGGCCACGGTGTCCAGCACCGCAACCGCCCCGGCATAAAACGCCTGGCCTTGCTCGGTTGCAGTCAGATTGCGGGTGGTACGTTGGAACAAACGCACCCCAAGGTAGTCCTCCAACTGCGAAATCCGCGCCGAGGTGACCGCCGGAGAGACGCGCAGATCCCGCCCTGCCGCCGACATGGAGCCCAGTTCATAGACCCTTACAAAGGTTCGGATATTGTCGAGATAAGACATACGCCCCCAGTCATTTCATGCTCAATCATTGCGCCCGCCGGGCCCATATCCCACCGCGGCACCATTCTTCTTGTTTTTTTTGATACAGCTTGGAAGTTTACTGGAATACCGAATAAACTTCGGTTTGCCTAGGGTAGCCATTGGGGAAACCCCATCGCGTCACGGCGCAGACCAAATCGTAAGGCAGAGGGCACGGCATGTATGAAATTCTGATGATGTGGGATTGGCTGGGCTTTGCCATCCGCTGGCTGCATGTGATCACGGCCATGGCCTGGATCGGATCCTCCTTTTATTTCATCGCGCTGGACTTGGGGCTGCGCAAAAACCCGGATCTGCCCGTTGGTGCCCATGGCGAAGAATGGCAGGTGCATGGCGGCGGCTTTTATCACATCCGCAAGTATCTGGTGGCCCCGGCCGAAATGCCCGCACATCTGATCTGGTTCAAATGGGAGAGCTACAGCACTTGGCTATCGGGGTTTGCCCTTTTGATGGTGGTCTACTGGGTCGGCGGAGAACTTTACCTCATCGACCAGGCCAAAGCCGAGCTGAGCCTGTGGCAAGGCATTACCATCTCGGCCGCGACCCTGTCGATTGGCTGGCTGGTCTATGATCGCCTGTGCAAGACTGCCAGCCTGGCGGCGCGCCCCACCCTGCTGATGCTGCTGCTGTTTTGCTTGCTGGTGGCGATGGGATATGGGCTCAACCAGGTCTTTACCGGCCGGGCGATGATGCTGCATCTAGGGGCCTTTACCGCCACCATCATGACGGCAAATGTATTCTTTATCATCATGCCCAATCAGCGCATCGTCGTGGCGGATCTGCAGGCCGGACGCACGCCGGATGCCAAGTACGGCAAGATTGCCAAACTGCGCTCGACCCATAACAACTATCTCACCCTGCCAGTGATCTTCCTGATGCTATCAAACCACTACCCCCTGGCCTTTGCCAGCGATTACAACTGGTTGATTGCGGCACTGGTGTTCCTGATGGGGGTGACCATCCGCCATTACTTCAACACCAAACATGCGGGCACCGGCAATCCCACCTGGACATGGCTGGTGACCATCTTGTTGTTCCTTGCGGTCATCATCCTGTCCACCCTGGGGCTGGAACATGACAGCGAAGCCGAAGAGCAGGCGGCGCTGACCGGCACCGCACAGGTGATGGCCCAGGCCGAGGGCTTCGCAGAGGTACATGACATTGTGCTGGGCCGATGCAGCATGTGCCACGCGCGCGAACCCTTTTGGGATGGCATCCGCACCGCCCCAAAGGGGGTCTTGCTGGAAACCGAAGCAGACCTTGCCCGCCAGGCCGCAGCCGTGTTTTTGCATGCCGGAGTGACCGATGCGATGCCCCCTGCGAATATCACCTATATGGAGCCCGCAGATCGTGCCGCGATCCGCCGCTGGTTCAAGAACGCCCAAATGTAATTGCTCCCTACGCTTTCCCGGCGGCGATAACTTGCCTGCCGCCACAGCCCCCACCAGGAGCGCATAGGATCGCCACGCAAGTTATCGCCGCATCGGCTGACTTTTCCGGCATCTGGCACCTGACCACTTTACCTTGTGCCCTGCTCTGCTAGTCTCTCCGGAACACCACGACGCTGCCCTTAATAGGTTGGTCTGCCCTGCAACCTTTGGGGAGGTGATCTGCGCCCGCCCCTGCACGCTGCCCGGAGTGCCCATGTTTCTATATTCGCCCCTGCGCAAGGCTCTGTGCACGGCTACTTCGCCTCTGTTCTCGGTCAGGCTTACGCGCTTGTCCCTGTCGCTTTGCCTTGCTGTGCTCACCCTGCCCAACCCAGGCCAGAGTGCCGAAGCCGTTTTAACCGCTCCGGGTGCATCGGATGCACTGCGCCAGCGCTTACAGGGGGCCTCGGCCTCTTTGGCGGCTCAGGATGCCGTTGATCCGCAAGAGCTGCTGGCCGCTGCCCTGTCGGATTATCGCACTTTGGTTCAGGTGCTCTATGATGCGGGGCATTTTTCGCCGCAGGTGAACATCCGGATCGACGGCCGCGAGGCGGCGCAGATCCAACCGTTGAACGCACCGCGCCAAATCAATCAGGTGCAGATCACCGTGGTGCCTGGCCCAAGTTTCCGCTTTGGCCGTGCCCAGATTAGCCCCTGGCCGTCGCCCAGCGAAGTCGAAATTCCCGAAAGTTTTGCCACCGGGCAGCCCGCCAAGACCGGGGTCCTGCGCGATGTGACCGCCGCAGGTGTAGAGGCCTGGCAACGAGCCGGGCATCCGCAGGCCCGCCTGGGCCAACAGGCCATCACCGCAGATCACCGTGCCGCCAGGCTGGATGCCCGACTGGCACTGACACCGGGACCACGCTTGCGCTTTGGGAAATTGATTCTCACCACGCCCAGTGCGGTGCAAGAAGCAGCGATCCAGCGCATTGCCAGCCTGCCCAGCGGAGAAGTCTACCATCCCGACCTGCTGGCCAAATCCGCCACCCGCCTGCGCCGCACCGGTGCGTTTTCGACTGTCACGCTGCAGCCGCACCCCCAGGCCAACCCCGATGGCACCCTCGACTATGTGGCCAAAGTCGAAGACATGCCACCGCGGCGCCTGTCCTTTGGCGCAGAGATCAGCTCCTCTGATGGGGTAGAACTCACTGCGACCTGGATGCATCGCAACCTGTTTGGCGGCGCCGAGAAACTGCGCTTTGAAAGCCGGATCACCGGTCTGGGCGGCAGCAATGACATCGGTGGGCGCATTGCCCTGCGGCTGGATCGTCCAGCAACGCTTGGCCCTGATGACAACCTGTTTTACCTGCTCGAGGTCGAGCGCCTGGACGAAGAGCATTATTCCGCGACCCAAGCAACGGCTGGTATCGGGGTCCGAAGGGTGTTTTCGGATCAGTTCTTTGCAGAGGCGGCTATCGGCGGCAGCAGCATTCTGGCCCGCGATGCCTTTGGCAAGCGGCGTTTCAAATTTGTCGCAGGTTTGTTTCGGGCCGAATATGACCAGCGCAACAGCCAGATCAACGCAACAGCCGGCTATTTCATCGACGCGCGGCTGATGCCCTTTATCGGGATTGATGGCACGGATTCTGGGCTACAGGTCAAAATGGACGGGCGGCTTTATCATGGGTTTGGCAGCGATGACCGTATTGTCCTGGCAGGCCGGGCGCAGCTGGGCGCACTGATCGGGCCTTCGCTCAGCAATGCCTCTCCGACATTGCTGTTCTTTTCCGGCGGGTCGGGATCTGTGCGCGGGCACGAATATCAGTCGCTGGGCATTCCGGTTGGCAATGCCTCGGTGGGTGGGCGTGGCTACCTTGCCCTCTCGGCAGAACTCCGTGGCAAGCTGAGCGACAAGCTTTCGCTGGTCGGATTTTTCGACATCGGCTATGTGGATAGCGACCCTTTTGTGTCCAGCGCGTCGCAGCACCACTCTGGCGCCGGACTAGGCCTGCGCTATGATGTGGCAGGGATCGGGCCACTGCGGGTGGATTTTGCCTATCCGGTGGATGGCGACAGCAGCGACGGATTGCAGTTTTACATTGGTATCGGGCAGGCCTTTTGATGCGACATCTTTCCCCCCTTCGCACGGCGATACTGGTCACATCAGCCCTGTGCCTGACCGGCCCCGTCCCGCTGGCCGCACAAGACAGCGACGCAGAGCCAAGTTTCCTGGAAAGCTTTCTGCAGGACAACCTGTCGGGCGACAATCAGTTCATTACCGTCAGCGGGTTAAGCGGCGCTTTTTCCTCGCAGGCGAGCATCGAACAGCTGACGGTCGCGGATGAGGCCGGGGTCTGGCTGGAACTGACCAAGGCCGAGCTGGACTGGAACCGCTTGGCACTGCTGCGCGGCGAGTTTCAGGTCAATCATCTGACCGCCGCCGAAATCAAGGTGCTTCGGGCACCGCAGCCCCTGCCAGAAGACCCCAGCCTGCCCCCCCCCGAGGCCACGCCTTTTCAATTGCCAGAGCTGCCCGTCTCGGTTGAGCTGGGCGAGATCAGTCTGGAGCGCATTGAGCTGGGGCAGCCGCTGCTTGGCTTTGCGGCCACGCTCAACCTCAATGGCAATCTGAAACTCGCCGATGGCAGCCTGAAAACTGAGCTAAAGGTAAACCGGCTGGACAAGCCCGGCGACAAACTGCGGCTGCTAGCCGGATACAGCAATGAAAGCCGCCAGATTGATCTGGATCTGGACCTGTCCGAAGCCGCAGACGGGCTGATCGCCACCAGCCTGCAACTGCCCGGCCGCCCCAGCCTGCAGCTTACGGCAGCGGGCAGCGGCCCGGTCAAGGACTTCACCGCCAAGATTGCTCTGGCGACGAATGGCAGCGAACGTCTGGCCGGTGAGGTCGTGCTGAAGGCACAGCCCACCCAGTCAGCCGACACCACCACCGACACAACAGCGCCCACTGCCGGGGGCATCGGCTTTGCCGCCGATCTTGGCGGAGATATCGATGTGCTGCTGCAACCCGATTTTCGCCCCTTCTTTGGGCCAGACCTGCGGCTGACCCTGCGCGGAACCACTGCATCCAATGGCGCAGGCCTGACACTGGACAGTTTTGCGCTGCTCAGCCGCGCGCTGCATCTGTCGGGTGCCCTGTCGATGACACCAGCTGGCCAGTTGGACACCGCCAATCTGCGCGCAAGCATCACAGCGCCCCAGGGGCAGACAGCGGTGATGTTGCCACTGCCCGGCGCCGATACCACCCTGGCCCAGGCCGAGATTCTGGCGCAAAAAACCAGCAACGGCCCCTGGTCTATCAATGCCGATCTGCGCCAGCTCAGCCACCCGCAGGCGTTGATTTCGCAGGGCAGCATCAGCGCCCAGGGCCTGCTGCAACAAGCTGAGGGCGCGCCGCTTTCGCTTGACGGTGATATAAAGGCCAATCTTACGGGGCTGAACCTGCGCGATCCCGCCCTTGCAGCAGCCATCGGGAGCGATATCTCGCTCTCGACCAATCTCACCTCCGAAGGGCCAGGGGCGCTGGCCCTGTCAGATCTGCTCCTGCAGGGCGAAGATTATCAGGCCAGCGGCGATCTGGCCTTTCACGGTCTGGATGCCGGACTGGAGGTTGCAGCCGATCTGCGTCTGGGCGCTGCCAGTCTGGCACGGTTTTCTGCGCTGGCCGACCGCCCGCTGGAGGGGGCGCTACAGGCCCAGCTCAAAGGGGGCTTTACGCCGTTGTCCGGTGCGTTTGACACTGATCTGGCGCTGCAAGGTCAGGGGCTGACAACTGGCCTGGCCGAACTTGACCGCCTGACCGGCGGCAGCCTTGCGCTGACCTTTGCAGGTGGGCGCGATGCCTCGGGGTTGGCAATCGAAGATTTTCAACTCGACAGTGGCCTGATCACGGCCCAGGCCAGCGGTCGGCTGAACAGCACGGACGGCGCGCTGTCCTTGAACGCAGGCCTCAAGGATCTGAATCCGCTGCTGCCGCAGATGTCCGGACCACTGGGCCTGCAAGGCGAGGTCACCCGCAGCGGCGACAGCCTAAGCGGCACCCTGCGTCTTGAGGGACCAAATGCCTCTTTTGCGGACCTGGAGGGCCAGGCCACACTGGATGGGGCCGCCGATTTCACCTTTGACGCCAGCCTGAAAGACCTGCAGCGTTTTGTGCCGGACCTGCCCGGCACCCTGACCGCAACCGGCGAGATCCAGCGCCGGGATGCCCGATGGCAGATCAACGCCAGCACCAAGGCCCCGGCAGGCGCCGAAGCTGAACTTTCTGGCAGCTTTGATGAAGCCAGCGGTGAAGCTGATATCAGCAGCAGTGGCACGGCCCGGCTGGAGGGGGCAAACCCCTTTATCAAGCCCAACCTGCTAAAAGGCACCGCGCGTTTTGACCTGGCGCTGAAGGGGCCGCCCAGCCTTGCTGCGCTGCGTGGCAAGATCACCACCGCCGGGGCGTCGCTGGCCCTGCCCGCCGCGGCGCAACGGCTTGATGACATTGGTGCCACGGTGACGCTGCAAGATTCCCGCGCGCAGATAGAGATCTCGGCCCGTCCGCGCGATGGTGGCAGCCTGCGCGTGAGCGGCCCTGTATCCCTGACCCCGCCTTTTGAAGGCGCCCTCAACATCGCCATTCAGGAAGCAGTGCTGACGGATAAGCTAATCTATAAAACGATTGTAAACGGGAATCTCGATCTGACGGGACAGCTGGCCAGCAACAGCAGATTGAGCGGACGCATCGATATCGGCGAGACCACGATCAACCTCAATACGGCTGGCGGATCGGTCTCTGCTGCACCTATTCCGCCGCTGCGCCATATCAATGAACCCCGCGCCGTCCGACAGACCCGCGTCCGTGCCGGACTGATCCAAAGCGGCGCCAGCAGTGGTGGTGCCGGGAGCCTCGCCCTGGATGTGATCATCGACGCACCGGGCCGGATCTATGCCCGTGGGCGCGGCCTGAACGCGGAATTGGGCGGGCAGGTCCATCTGCGCGGCAATACCGCAGCCCTGGCACCTTCGGGGCAGATCAGCCTGGTGCGCGGCACCTTTGACATTCTGGGGCGACGGCTTGAATTGGACGAGGGCCGCATTACCCTGCTGGGCGATCTGAAACCCTATCTGGAATTCAGATCCTCCGCCAGCACCTCGACCGGCACCGCCACGCTTGAAATCACCGGCGCAATTGACGCGCCCCAGATCAAGGTCACCTCTGATCCGCCACGCCCCAGCGATCAGGCGCTGGCGCTCTTGCTCTTTGGTGACAACCTGGATGATTTGTCACCGCTGGCGCTGGCACGCCTGGCCAACTCGGCGCTGCAGCTAAGCGGTCGGGGCCTGGGCAACAAGAACGCGCTGCGTGACAAGACAGGTGCCGACAAGGTCGAACTGGGGCTGGATAACATCGGCTCGGGCTTGCTGGGGATTGGCGGCTACATCAGCGACAAGGCCTATACCGATTTCAACGTCAACACCCGTGGCGACAGCGAGTTGAGCCTCAATGTGGATCTGACCGATAGCGTCACCGTCACCGGCACTGTCGACAACCAGGGCGAAAGCGGCTTTGGCCTGTTCTTCAAACGCGATTACTGAAGCCCCCCACAAGCGGGGGCAGCCTGCCCCCCTTGGCAGACAGGCCAGCGGGGGAACCCTTCGTGTCATGCGCCCTTTTCGAAACACCGCCAAGGGTTTAGTCTACCCCAAGCCAAGGCTAGTATCTGGATCAAACGCATGACGGACCACCCCGACCGGCCATCGCTCTTGGGGCGCATTAGGAAACGGCTTGCCCGTCTGCGGCATCAGATGCGCTTTTCAGCCTCTGTGCGCCACCTGCACGGAGCCAGACACAGGGTCGCAGCCGCGGATGAGGTGGTTCTGGTCGCGCTGGTGCGCGATGGGGCCTATTATCTGGAACCGTTTTTTGAACATTACCGCCGCCTTGGGGTGGCGCATTTTGTCTTTTTCGACAATGGCTCCAGCGATGACACCCTGGCGCGATTGCGCCAGCAGCCGGGGGTGGTGATCCTGCAGTCGAAACTGCCCTGGGGCCAGTTTGAAAACGACTTCCGCAACTATGCCGCCAAACGCTACGCCCGCAATCGCTGGTGCCTGATTGTCGACATGGATGAACTATTTGACTTTGAAGGCAGCGCCTCGATCGGTCTTGCAGGTCTGACCCGCTATCTGGCGGATCACGGCTATTCCGGGCTGATGGCCCAGATGCTGGAGATGGTCCCAAAGACACCGCTGCGCAGCCTGGCCAACCTGCCTTATGAAATGGTGCTGCAACAGTTCTGCTACTGCGATATCAGCACGGTTTCAGCTTATGACTACCACAGCGAAGACAGTGGACTGGCCTATTTCCTACGCCAGAACATCCCCCCGGCCCATGCGCCACAGATCCTGTTTGGGGGGCTGCGCGGCAAGGTCTTTGGCGAAAACTGCTGCCTGAGCAAACACCCGCTGATCTTTGTTGGCCCCGACGTCGCCCCCGCCGTGCATCCGCATGCTTCCTGCGGGCTGCGGCTGGCCCCGATGAGCGCGCTGATCAAGCACTACAAATTTGCCAATGACGCGCTGGCGCGCGATCACGCCTCTGTGGAACAGGGGGCGATTGGTCACGGCGAAGACCGTCAGCGCCTTATGGTCCTGCGTGAAAACCCGGATCTTAGCCTCTGGTCCGCCAGTGCCCAGCGTTTCCCCGGTATTGCCGCCCTGCAAGAACAGGGCTTTTTGCTGCGGGATCCCGACTTTGCCACCGCGATAGGCCAGTCAGCAGAGGCCCCGCAAAGTGCCCATAAAGGTGCCGGATGACTAACGCCCCCCCAGAGCAGCCCCCTGCTATAAGCGCGGTTGTGATAGGCCGCAACGAAGGCACACGCCTGCTGGCCTGCCTGGCCTCGCTGCAACCGCAGGTGCAACGGTTGATCTATGTCGACAGCGGCTCCAGCGATGGGTCGGTTGCCGCTGCCCGCAGCCTTGGGGTAGAGGTGGTGGCACTGGATATGACGCGGCCCTTTACCGCCGCCCGCGCCCGCAATGCCGGCTTGGCAGAGTTGAGCACGCAAGAGGGCTTTGTGCAGCTGGTCGATGGCGACTGCGAGGTCGATGCCGCCTGGATCCCGCAGGCCGCCGAGTTTTTGCGCCAGAACCCGCGCGTTGCCGTGGTCTGTGGCCGCCGCCGCGAACGCTTTCCCGAAGCTTCTATCTACAATCAGATCTGCGACGCGGAATGGGACACCCCCATCGGTGAGGCCCTGGCCTGCGGTGGCGATGCCCTGATGCGGCTCTCGGCGCTGCGCGCGGTCTCGGGCTACCGCGAAGACCTTATTGCCGGGGAAGAGCCCGAACTCTGCCTGCGCCTGCGCCGCGAGGGCTGGAAAATCTGGCGGCTTGAGGCAGAGATGACCCTGCACGACGCCCAGATGACCCGGTTTCGTCAGTGGTGGATACGCAGCCGCCGCGCCGGATATGCCTTTGCGGCCGGTGCCGCGCTGCATGGCAAGGCACAAGAACGCCACTGGGTCAAAGAAACCCGCCGCGCGGTATTGTGGGGGATGGTACTGCCAGGAAGCGCGCTCCTTCTGGCCATGCTGTTCTCACCCTGGGCGCTACTGCTCTTGCTGCTCTATCCACTGCAACTGCTGCGATTGAGCCCTCGTTTGGGGCTACGTCCGGCCCTATTTTCCATTCTTGGAAAATTGGCCGAAAGCACCGGCATCGCCGAGCATTTCTGGCACCGCCTGCACGGAACCCACCGCAAGATCATGGAATACAAACAGCCCCGGTAGCGCGCACTACTTCGACGCGAAAATCCGCATCGCCGCCCAGATGTGCCCAGGCAGAATGGCAAAGCACTTGGCATAGCGCGGGATCATTCGCGCCGGGCTGCTGAGCGCACGCCACAGCCACTCCATAGCGATTTTGCGCAGCCAAAGCGGCGCGCGGATCTGGTGCCCGCCAAAGAAATCAAGCCCTGCCCCGATAGAGGCGAAGCCAACCGCAGGCGCAATCTGGCGGCCACGATGGGCCAGGCTTTCCTGTTTTGGCGCCCCAAGGGCCAAAAAACACAGCCGGATGCCCTTGCGCTTTAGGGTTTCAAGGATCTCTTGGGCCTCATCTCCCTGTGGATCGAACACCCCCGAGGGCGCATGACACCAGGCCAGATCCAGTCCGGCAACCTGCGCCCCCAGATAGTCTGCCGCATCCTGCAAAGCCCTGTCTGTACTGCCGACCAGGGCAACCGGCACCCCGGCGGCGGCGGCCAGTCGACACAGGGGCAGTATCAGATCAGATCCCGGCATCAGTTCCACCTCGCGCTTTGCCAAGCGGGACAGCCAGACAATGGGGCGCCCATCCGCCACCACCAGATCCTGGCCGAGATAGGCCTCCAGGAAGGGTTTGCTCTGCGCCAGTTTGACCAAATGATCCAGATTCACAGTCGCCAGAGCAAAGCCCTCTCCCGCTGCAAAACGCGCGAGAACTTCACTTTCCAACGCGGCCTTGCTGGGCACATTGACTGTGACACGCTGGCCCTGAAACTCAAAAAACAAACATTCACCCCCGGCGCGCGCTCTTGGAACCAAAGCGCGCAATGTCACCCAGATATGTGCAACCCAATAATTTGCACCGCGCAGCCGCTCTCTTTCAGATTGGCCGAATCTGGTCTTTCACGATATTATACAGAACCTTGCCTGATATTTCGCGTTCAAAGATCAACTAGTTAAGACAGAAATTTTAGCCATCGATGCGAACAAACTGACCCATCCTGGCCACCATATGCACATTGCGCTGCCGCAATTGAAAAGTATCCTGCCACCATGCCCAACGCCCTTGCCTACCTGATGCTGCTGCTCTGGCCTTTGGTCAGCCTGGTCCTGTTTCGCCGCCTATCATTGGAGCGCGCGATCCTATGGTGCATTCTCGGTGGCTATCTTCTGCTGCCACCGGTGGCAGAATTCGATCTGCCCCTGGTGCCGGATATGGACAAGTTTACCATTCCCGCAATCATGGCCTTTATTCTCTGTGCCGGGTTGCTGCGCAAGAAAGTGCCGTTGCTGCCGCATCATCCGCTGGCCCGCCTGCTGATGATACTGTTTGTTATTGCCGTGGTGCCTACGGTGCTGACCAATGGCGACCCCATCATATTCCAGGTACTGGCCGGGTCTGATCCCATTGTCTTTCTCACCGATATGCTGCCGGGGCTGCGCTGGCGCGATCTGGGCTCGGTGATGATCAATCAGGTGATTGTCCTGATGCCTTTCTTGCTGGCACGGCGCTACCTGTCCAGCCCGGAAAGCCAAAAAGAGCTGTTGCTGGCGCTGTGCATTGCCGGCCTTGCCTATTCGCTGCCCGCGCTGTTGGAGATCCGCCTTAGCCCGCAGATCAACACCATGATCTATGGGTTTTTCCAGCATGATTTTTCCCAGACCATGCGGCAAGGGGGCTTTCGTCCAATTGTATTCTTGCCGCATCCGCTGTGGCTGGCGCTGTTCATGTTTTCGGCACTGATGGCCTGCACCGCGCTGGCCCGCGCCGCCCAGGGGCCCAGCCGACTGCGCTTTGGTCTGGCCAGCCTTTATCTGTTCGGCATTCTCTACCTATGCAAGAGCTTTGCTTCGCTGGCCTATGGGCTGAGCTTTGTGCCGCTGGTGGCACTGGCCTCGGCGCGCTGGCAGATCCGGGTTGCACTTGCCCTGGCCGCTGTCGCCATCACCTATCCAATGCTGCGCAATCTGGGGCTTATCCCAACCGAGGCCATACTGGCGCAGGCCGAAGCCATCAGCCCGGCACGGGCGCAGTCGCTGGGCTATCGCTTTGACAATGAAGCCATCTTGCTCGAGCGGGCCGCCGAAAAGCCCTGGTTTGGCTGGGGCGGTTGGGGGCGCAATCTGATCCGGGATATCGAAACCGGCGCGATAATCTCGATCCCGGATGGCCACTGGATCCTGGTCTTTGGCACCTTTGGCTGGTTTGGCTATCTGGCGGAAATGGGGCTGCTCTGTTCGCCGCTGCTGTTGCTAGGGATCGAGATCCGGCGGCGGCGGGGGCGCGATATCTCACCCTATTCTACCGCCATCGCACTGATCCTGGCCGCCACCATGATGGATATGCTGCTCAATGATACGCTGGTGCCGATGACCTGGCTTTGTGCCGGATCAGTCCTTGGCTATGCAGAACGCCTGCGCGATCCAACTGTGTTTTCGCGCAAGCGCCCCCTGTTCCAAGGCAGGCAGATCTTGATGCCGCAGCCTCCATCATCCACGTCACGCAGCCGGATATAGTTGCAAATGAAGCATTTTATGGCTCAACAGATTGCTTTATTGTTATTGCACTTGCGACCAATTTGGCCACCTTGCTTTCACAACTTTGCCGCAGTGGCAAAGCAATTTCACACCTGGGTGAGTCCGCAGCGCGTCTGCGGCGGGACGGCGTTTGTGCGTCTTCCGTGCTACGGCGCGGCGAACCCGGCCAGGAAGACCATCGCCCTTTCCCCAAGGGATGCGGCATCGCCTCTCGGCAGGGCGGGCCGTCGACAGGGGATAGGGTAGCCACCATACAGCCGCATAGAACGAGGGGCCGTGTTTTTCATGGCAAAGACCGCAGATCAGAGCTCAGACGCACCGCAATATAGCGGCGATATCGCCATTGTTGGCATGGCGGTCAATGTGCCCGGTGCCGAAGGGCTGGAGACCTATTGGCACAATCTGCGCTCTGGTATCGAATCCATCGTTCCGCTCAGCCCCGAGACCCTGCAGGCCGCAGGCGTGTCCGAGACCACCCTGGCCGACCCAAACTATGTGCCGCATGCCGCCCTGCTCGACGGGTTTGCCGATTTTGACGCCGAGTTCTTTGGCTTCAGCCCCAAAGAGGCTGCCATTCTCGACCCACAGCACCGCAAGTTCCTTGAGGTTGCCTGGGGCGCTATGGAAAATGCGGCCCACCCCCCCGAAAGCCTGGACGAGCCCATCGGCGTCTATGCCGGCTGCGGCATGGGCAGCTATTTCTACTTCAATATCTGTTCCAACCCCGGCCTGGTGGACGAGGTCGGCATGTTCCTGTTGCGCCACACCGGGAACGACAAGGATTTCCTGACCACGCGTGTCAGCCATGTGTTTGATCTGAAAGGGCCCTCAGTCAATATTCAAACCGCCTGCTCGACCTCTCTGGTGGCGGTGCATTACGCCTGTAAGGCGCTGCGCGATGGCGAATGCGGCATGGCCCTGGCCGGCGGTGTCACCATCGATATGCCGCAGGGGCAAGGCTATCTGTATAAAGAAAACGAGATCCTGTCGCCCGACGGTCACTGCCATGCCTTTGATCACCGCGCCCAAGGTACGGTCTTTGGATCGGGCGCAGGGGCGGTTGCCCTGCGCCGCATCGAGGACGCCCTGGCCGATGGCGACCATATCTGGGCCGTCATCAAGGCCAGCGCCATCAACAATGACGGCGCAGACAAGGCGGGCTATCTGGCGCCCTCGGTCACGGGGCAGGCAGGCGCAGTCCGGCAGGCGCTGGCGGCGGGAGATATACCAGCTGCCAGCATCGACTACATCGAATGCCACGGAACCGGCACCTATCTGGGAGACCCGATCGAGGTCTCCGCCCTTGGCGAAGCCTTTCGCGATGTCCCGGCGGGCAACCCGCCCTGCCGGATCGGCTCGGTCAAGACCAATATCGGCCATCTTGATACCGCTGCCGGCATTGCCGGGCTGGTCAAGACAGCGCTGGGATTAAAGCACCGTGAAATTCCGCCCTCGTTGGGCTATGAGGCACCAAACCCGGCAATTGACTTTAACAATACCCCATTCCGGGTCAATGACAGCCTGACGCCCTGGATCTCGCAGCAGGGACCACGCCGCGCCGGGATCAATGCACTGGGGGTGGGCGGCACCAATGCCCATGCCATTCTAGAAGAAGCGCCAGTCCGCGAGACCTCGCAAGAAAGCGATTTTCCCTTTCATGTCCTGTGCCTTTCGGGTCAGTCCAAAGCAGCGCTTGACGCCAATACAGAGGCCCTTGCCAACTATCTGGAGGCCAACCCGGATGTCGATCTGGCCGATGTCGCCTACACCCTGAAACAGGGGCGGCGCGGCTTTGGCAAACGCCGGGTCCTGGTGGCTGAAACCGCGCAAGAGGCCGCCGCTATGCTGCGGGGCGGCGATCCGCGCCAGGTTTTCAGCCACGACCGCCTGGGCGATGCCCCCGAGGTGGTATTTTCCTTCCCCGGTGGCGGGGCGCAATATGCCGGTATGGCGCGCGACCTCTATGAGACAGAGCCGGTCTTTGCCGATTGGATGGATCGTGGGCTGGATCATCTGCAACCGCAGATCGACTATGACATGCGCGCGCTCTGGCTGCCGCCCCCCGGCGATGAGGCTGCCGCGAACGCCCAGCTGCAACGCCCTTCGGTACAATTGCCACTGATCATGATCCTGGAATATGCGCTGGCGCAACTCTGGATCAGCTGGGGCATTCGCCCGGCGGCGCTGGTTGGACATTCCATGGGGGAAAACACCGCCGCCTGTCTGGCTGGGGTTTTGTCCTTTGAAGACTGCATTGATCTGGTGCTGCTGCGTGGGCGCCTGTTTGACACGGTTCCAGCCGGTGGCATGCTGTCGATTGCCCTGCCCCTGGCCGACGTACAGGCGATGATCAGTGAGGAGCTCGACATTGCCAGCGTCAATGCCCCCGCTTTGACCGCTGTTTCTGGGCCACAGGCCGCGCTGGACCGGCTGGCAGAACAGCTCTTGGCGCAAGAGGTCGATTTCCAGCGCATCCAGATCGATATCGCCGCCCATTCGCGCATGCTTGACAGTATCTTGCAGGACTACGGTGATTTTCTGCGCAGGCTGTCGCTCTCGGCGCCGCAACTGCCAGTGATTTCAAACCGAACCGGCCAGAGACTGACCGCAGAACAGGCACAGGATCCCGACTACTGGGTTGGCCAGCTGCGCAATACCGTGCAGTTTGCCGATTGTATTGCCACGCTTGCCGCCACGCCGGGTCGCGTATTTCTAGAGGTCGGCCCCGGCAAGGCCCTGAGCGCCCTGACCCAGATGTCGCCCGCCGTGCAGCCCAATCAAGTGCTAAGCGCGCTGCGCCACCAGGATCAGGTCGTGCTGGATGATGCCTATTTCTTTGGCGTCATTGGCCGCCTGTGGGCCTGCGGCATCGAGGCCGACTGGGATCAGATCTGGGGCGAAGCAAAGCGCCATCGACTGCCCCTGCCCGGCTATGTGTTCCAACGCAGTCGCTATTTCATCGAACCCGGTAGCAACAAAGCCCCGCAAGAGATGCCACTGCCAGCCCGCACGGCGGATATCGCGGATTGGGGCTATCGCCCCTGCTGGCGCCTGCGGCTTGCTGATTGCGCCCTGGATATTGATACCGATCTGGGCGAGGCACCGCAAAACTGGCTGATCTTTGCAGATGACTGTGGGCTGGCCAGTGCGGCGGCCGCACGTCTGCGCCAGGCCGGGCACCGGGTTGATCTCGTGCGCCCCGGCGATACCTACGCCAAACTGGCGGAAGGCGAGTATATCCTGGCCCCTGAACAGGGCCGCTTTGGCTACAATGCCCTGCTGGCCGATCTTGCCGAGACCGAAACCCTGCCGACCCGCATTGCGCATTTCTGGCTGGTCACCGACAGCGAAAGCTTCCGCCCCGGTTCTTCCTTCTTTAATCGCAATCTGGAAATGGGGTTTCACGGTGTCACCGCCCTCGCGCAGGAACTGGGAGCGCTGGATCTGGCAGAGCCGGTACATCTGACGCTCTTTACCACTGGTGCGGCGCAGATCACGGATGAGCCGCTGCCCTATCCGGAAAAGGCCATGATCTCTGGCCCGGCCAGCGCCATTCTGCGCGAACTCCCAAACTTCACCTGCGCCACCGTAGACATTGAACTGCCCGAAACCCCGGGGCTGATTGCCACCCTACGCGGGGCCATGCCTGACGATCTGACCCCGCGCCTGCTGGAAGAGCTGCTGGCAGAGCCCGCCAATACCACCGCCGCCTGGCGCGGCGACAAGCGGTTTGAAAAATCCTGGCGTCCGCTCTCCCTGCCCCAAGGGACGCAACCGACGCAGGCAGAGGCCGGGACCGCCCTGCCACACCCCGGCTTCAAACAGGGCGGCTGCTACCTGATTACCGGCGGATACGGCGGTATTGGGCTGCGGACGGCGGCGCATCTGATGCAGCATCTTGACGCCAAGGTTGTGCTGCTGTCCCGCTCTGGCTTGCCACCGCGCGACCAATGGACCCGCTACCTGGCCACCCACAGCCCCGCCAACCGCCAGGCGCAGCGCATCCGCGCGGTACAAGAGCTGGAGGCCATCGGCCACGGCGCGGTTCTGCCCCTTGCCGCCGACAGCTGCAACAGCATCGAAATGCGCCGCGCTGTCACCCAGGCAGAGCACCAGTTTGGCCCTGTGAACGGTGTCATCCACGGCGCCGGCGTGATTGATGACGGGCCGATCCTGGCAAAGACGGAGGCGCAGATGGCCCGTGTCCTGGCCCCCAAGGTCACCGGCCTGCGGGTGCTGGAAGAACTGTTCCCCGATGGGACGCTGGATTTGCTGGTTCTGTTTTCTTCTTCCTCTACCGTGACCCGGCCCGCCGGGCAGGTCGACTATATTGCCGCCAATGACTATCTGAACGCCTATGCCGGCCATCGCCAGGGCGGCAAGACCCGCGTCATCGCGGTGGATTGGGGCGTCTGGGCCGATACCGGCATGGCCTATGAAGCGATGACCGCGCGCCAAGGCGACACTGGCCCAAGCCCACGTCAGGACTGCGCCCAGCCCTTGTTGGACGAAGCTGGCTTTGACAGTTTTGGCAATCCGGTGTTTGCCGTGACACTTGACGCTCAGAACAGCTGGCTGCTGGCGGAACACCGCACCCAGGCAGGCACCGCGCTGGTGCCCGGCACCGGCTATATTGAATGGATCGCAGAAAGCCTGGCGGCGCTGGATCTGACCGCACCGTTTGAAATCCGAGATCTGTATTTCTTGCGCCCGCTGGTGGTGGCCTCGGCCACGCCACAGTCGGTAATGCTGCGCCTGCAGGCAGAGGAAACCGGCTATGCCTTTGCCACCCATAGTGCCCTGCCCGGCGGTGGGTTTGCCCTCAACTGCGAAGCAGAGATCCGCCTTGCACCGGACGGCAAACCGCCAGCCCCCCTGGACCTGGAGGCCATTCAGCAGCGCTGCGGTGCAGTTCAAACAGCACAAACAGGTGCGGCGCTCTCTTCTCCGCAGGATGATCATCTTGCCTTTGGACCGCGCTGGCAGGTGCTGCAACAGATGGCGCTTGGCCCGCAGGAAGGTCTTGCCCGCCTGAATCTGCCCGAAACCGCAAGGGGCGACAACTGCCTGCTGCACCCCGGCCTGATGGATCTGGCCACCGGCTGGGCGCTGTCGCTGGTCCCAGGCTATGACGGGGCCGACCTCTGGGTGCCGATGGCCTATCGCAACCTGCGCATTTTTGCGCCCCTGCCGGAAGAAATCCACAGCCACATACGACTGAGCACCGAGGAACCGGTCAATGTCGACAGCGCCAGCTTTGATGTGACCCTCACCAATGCCGATGGGGCAGTTCTGGTTGAAATCACCGGTTTCCACATGACACGTCTTGCTGGCGGGTTTGAGGCCAGCCCGGCCCCGGCCAGCGCCGATCACAGCGCAGAGGCCCTGGGCCTTGCTGCGGGGGGCAACGCTGTGCAGCCGCTCTCGGCAGAAGAACGCCGCCTGCAACTGACCATCGCCAATGGCATCCGTGCCAGTGAAGGCCCCGAAGCACTGCTGCGCGCCGTGGCCAGTGGCCGCCCCCAGGTCGTGATATCAGCGCTGGACCTGCCCGCCTTGATCCGCCAAAGCGACACCCCCGCGCAAGAACAGGCCAGCGACGGCAGCCAGAGCTTTGAACGCCCCGATATCGACACCGAATATCTAGCGCCCTCCTCCCCCATGGAAGAGCAGCTCGCCGGTATGTTCCAGAGCCTGCTTGGTCTGGGTCAGGTTGGCACGGCCGACAGCTTCTTTGATCTTGGCGGCCATTCGTTGATTGCAGTCCGCCTGTTTGCCCAGATCAAGCGGCAGTTCAACATAGATCTGCCGCTGTCGACCCTGTTCGAGGCCCCAACCGTCGCCACGCTGGCGGATCTGCTGATACAGCGCGGCGTGGGCACAAGCGACAGCACAGCCAAGGAAAGCGCCGCTGCCGCGCCAGCCAGCTATAGCCATCTGGTACAGCTACACCCGGGATCGGGTGCCGATCTTGCGCCGTTGTTCCTGGTGGCAGGCATGTTTGGCAATGTCTTGAACCTGCGCCATCTGGCCCAGGAACTGGGCAGCAACGGCCGCCAGGGACGCCCGGTTTACGGGCTACAGGCACGCGGGTTGATCGGTAGCGCGACGCCGCATGCCACCATCCCCGAAGCCGCAGCCGATTACCTGTCTGAAATCAAGCAGATCCAGCCCGACGGCCCCTACTACCTGGGCGGCTTTTCCGGCGGCGGGATCACCGCCTATGAAATGGCCCAGCAGCTGCAGGCCAACGGCGAGAAAACCGCCGCCCTGGTGTTGCTGGACACGCCGCTGCCGGTACGCCCAGCGCTGAAATCTGTTGACAAAGCACTGATCAAACTGCGCGAATTGCGCAAGAAAGGCACGGGCTATTTGCTTGAATGGGGCCGAAACCGGATCCTGTGGGAAATCAGCAAACGCCACCAGCCGCCAGCGGAAACCGGACAGGCGCCGGGTTTCAACAATCGCAAGATCGAGCTGGCCTTTCGTCAGGCCGTGGAAAACTACAGGCTGCGCGCCTGGGATGGGCCGCTGACGTTACTGCGCCCGCCCTTGGATCGCCATTGGCCGGTCTCGGGCGGCAATTGGGTCAGCCGTGAACGCGAGTATGTCTTTGCCGACAATGACTGGACCCGGTGGGCGCCAAATCTTGCGGTACTTGAGGTCCCCGGCGATCATGACAGCATGGTTCTGGTGCCCAATGTCAGCAGCTTGGCCGCCGCCATAAAACCTCTGCTGACCCCATCTGCGCCCGCCTCGCCTGCCGCAAGGCAAGCAGCGTCCTTTGATGACCAACAGAGTAAACGCGCATGAGCACCGGCAGCATCCTCACCATCATTCTGAACTACCGCACACCCGAAATGACCCTGCAGGCGGCCGAGGCAGCTCTGGCGGAAATGCAGCACCTGCCGGGAGAGGTACTGGTCATCGACAATGGCTCTGGCGATGGATCCTGGGAGGCACTGCAAGAGGGCTTTCAGCAACGCGGCTGGCACAAGGATGGTAAAGTCAGGTTGCTTCAATCGCTGGTAAACGGCGGCTTTGGGGCTGGCATGAACATCGGTTTTGCCTCCGGGCTGTCGGATGGGACCGCGCCCGACTACTACTATCTGCTCAACTCTGATGCCTTTGTGCAGGGCGAAACCATTGCCACCCTGCGCGATTTTCTGGGCCAGCATCCGGGCGCCGGGCTGGCGGGGTCATTTGTGCAGGGCACCGATGGCACCCCACATCGCACCGCCTTTCGCTTTCCCTCCATCGCCGGAGAGTTTGAGATGGCCGCGCGCACCGGGATCTTTACCCGCCTGCTTGCGCCCTGGGTCGTCGCCATGGACATACCAGCGACCGAGACCCAGGTTGATTGGACCGCCGGCGCCAGCCTGATGATCCGCCGCCCCGTGCTGGAAGACATCGGTGGCTTTGACGAGACCTTCTTTTTGTACTTTGAGGAAACCGATCTGTGCCGCCGTGCCGCGCGGGCCGGCTGGCGCACCCACTATGTGCCGGACAGCCGGGTAACGCATCTGGGCTCTGCATCGACGGGCATGAAAACCTGGAGCCGCACCCCAGCCTATTGGTTCTTTTCGCGCAGTCACTATTTCACCAAATCACATGGGCGCGCCTATGCCGCCCTGGCCACGCTGGCGCGGATCACCGGCTGTGGCCTATACGGGCTGCGCCGCCTGATCCAGGGCAAGCCCCAGGCGGACCCAGACCATTTTTTACGCGACCTGATCGCCCACGCGCTTGTACCATCGCGCCGCAGCCCTCAACGACAGGGGGAAACGCGCCTGCGCACTTCGATGTCAAAGGATTTAAAATGACCCCGTTTTCCTGTGTTGTAGTTGGCAATGAATCCCTGCTGATCGGCTGTGCCGAAGCGCTGCTGGATCAGGGGCATCAGATCGCTGCGGTGGTTTCCACCGACCAAGACATCCGTGCCTGGGCGCAGGAAAAATCGCTGATGGTGCTGGGCCGCCCTGCCGAGATCGCGGACGGGGTTACGGGCGGGTTTGACTGGCTGCTGTCAATCGCCAACCTGCAGGTGATCCCAGATCCCGTGCTGGCACTGGCGCGCCACGGGGCGGTGAATTTCCATGATGGACCACTGCCGCAAATGGCCGGGCTGAACACCCCCAACTGGGCCTTGATCACCGGCGAGCCCCAGCATGGGATCACCTGGCACATGATGGAAGACGGCATTGATGAGGGCGATATTCTGGCCCAGCGCCTGTTCGCGATCGACGCCGATGATACCGCCTTCAGTCTAAACTCCAAATGCTATGCCGCCGCAATGGACAGCTTTGGCGAGGTTCTGGAGCAACTGGCGCAAAATGCCCTGCAGCGGCAGCCGCAGGATCTGTCGCAACGGCGCTATTTTTCCCGCGACCATCGCCCGTCGGCAGGTGGCCTGCTGGCCTTTTCCCAGCCCTCTATCGCCCTGTGTCGCCTGGTGCGCGGCCTTGATTTTGGCGCCTATTGGAATCCGCTGTGCTGCGCCAAGCTGCGCCTTGACGATCAGATCTTGCGGGTTGGAAAAATCTCTGCGCTGGACCTCTCGCCCCCGGAAACCCCACCTGCGGGAACCGTGCTTGCCGTCACCGGGGGCGCAATCACGGTAGCCACCTCTGACGGCGCTGTGCTGCTCTCAGATATCACCAGCCTGGAGGGCGCACCTGTCGATCTGCCCGCCCTGTTCACCACTGGCGCACAGCTGCCAAGCTTGACGGATAAAGAGGCACAGGAGTTGGAGGCGGCATTGGCGCGCGCCCATAAGGCGGATCTGCCCTGGCGCGCCGCCCTGCAAGACCTGCAACCTGTCACCCTGCCGCTGGCCCGGGCCTCCGGGCAGCCCACAGGAAAAACCAGCCTCAGCCGCCAGGCCGTGGCCCTGCCGCAGGGCATGAGCCAAGATCAAATCCTTGCCGCGATCCTGACCTGGGCCTTGCTGGGCACTGGTGAGGATCAGGCTGATATCGCCCTCGCTGCCCCAGCCGCACCGGCGGCGGCGCTGATTGGACAGGCTCTCTCTGCCTGGGTGCCGCTACAGGTCCGGCGTGACCTTTCGGCCAATGCCCTGATTGAACATATCAAACCCAGGCTGGAACGCGCGCAGAACTCCGGCGGCTTCGCCCGTGATTTGGTGGCCCGCGCCCCCGAACTCACGCCACTTGTGCAGCCTGCCATCGGGGTGACACTGGACCGGGATACAGCCCTGCCAGGCTGCGCCGCCAGTGTGTCCCTGTATCAGGGCGGGCTGGCGCTGCATGTGGATGATGCCCAGGTGGATGCCAAAACCGCAGAGCTGCTCGTCGCGCGGTTGCAACACCTGCTTGAGGTCACCCACATGCACCCCGATCGTGCCCTGTCGGACCTGACCGCCCTACCCGAGGCCGAGCGCAGGCTGCTGTTGGAAGACTGGAACCAGAGCAATGCAGATCCCGCGGACGGGACAGTACCAGCCCCCACCATCCAGGCCGCCTTTGAGGCCCAGGTGGCGCGCAGCCCTGACGCAACAGCGCTGGTCTTTGAAGACCAAAGCCTGAGCTATAGCGCCCTGAACGCCCGCGCCAATGCGCTGGCGGCACGGCTGCAACAGATGGGCGTGCAGCCCGGCAGCCATGTAGGCATCTATATAAAGCGCTCCGTCGATCTGCTGGTGGCCAGCCTTGCAGTGCTGAAGGCTGGGGCGGCCTATGTGCCGCTGGACCCTGCCTATCCGCGCGACCGCATCGCCCATTTCCTGAACGATAGCCAAGCCAGTGTGGTTCTGACCCAACAGGCCCTGCGCGCGGATCTGCCCGATAGCCAGGCAGAAGTCCTGGCGCTGGATACCCAGCCGCTGGGTGAAGATGCAGAAAACATCACCAGCACTGCCAGCGGCGACGATCTGGCCTATCTGATCTATACCTCTGGGTCGACCGGCCTGCCCAAGGGCGTCATGGTGCGCCATGACAATGTGGCCAATTTCTTTGCCGCCATGGATGCGCGTATCCCCTTCAAGGCCGGTGACACTTGGCTGGCGGTAACCTCGCTGTCGTTTGACATTTCGGTGCTTGAACTGTTCTGGACCCTGTCGCGCGGCTTCAAGCTGGTGCTGTCCAGCGATGAAAGCCGACTTGAGCTGTCCCGAGGGCGCGTGGCGATTTCCCATCGACGGATGGATTTCAACCTCTTCTACTGGGGCAACGACGATGGGCCGGGACCGCGCAAATACCACCTGCTGCTGGAAGGTGCCAAATTTGCCGATACGCATGGCTTCAACGCGGTCTGGACACCAGAACGACATTTCCACGCCTTTGGCGGCCCCTATCCCAATCCGGCGGTGACCGGTGCGGCAGTGGCGGCTGTCACGCAGAATATCAGCGTGCGGGCTGGATCCTGCGTGGCACCGCTGCACCACCCGGCCCGTATCGCCGAGGAATGGTCGGTTATCGATAATCTTACCAATGGGCGTGCCGGGCTTGGCATTGCATCGGGGTGGCAGCCGGATGATTTTATCCTGCGCCCCGAAAATACCCCCCCCGCCAACAAACCTGCGATGTATGACTGCATCGATACTCTCCGCAAACTCTGGCGCGGCGAAGACGTGAGTTTTCCGCGTCAGGATGGCACGTTGCACAGTGTCATCACCCAGCCCCGACCGGTGTCAAAAGAGCTGCCGCTTTGGGTCACCACTGCGGGCAATCCCGATACCTGGCGCGAGGCCGGCGAAATCGGTGCCAATGTGCTGACGCATCTCTTGGGGCAAAGCATTGAAGAGGTGGGCGACAAGATCCGCATCTATCACGATGCGCTGCGCGCCGGTGGCCGCAATCCGGCCGATTTCAAGGTCACGCTGATGCTGCACAGCTATCTGGCCGAAACCCGCGAAGAATCCCGCCGCATTGCCCGCGAACCGATGAAGGATTATCTGCGCGCGGCGGCCGGATTGATCAAGCAGTACGCCTGGGCCTTTCCGGCCTTCAAACGCCCCAAAGGGGTCAACAACGCCTTTGAAATGCAGCTGGATATGCTGGGCGAAGACGAGCTGGAGGCAATCCTCGACTTTGCCTTTGAGCGCTATTTTGAAGACTCTGGCCTCTTTGGCACCGTGGACGACGCCCTGGCGCGCAGCGAACAATTGAAAGCCATCGGCGTCGACGAAATTGCCTGCCTCATCGACTATGGCATTGCACCAGAGGTGGTGTTGGAGGGGCTGAAACCCCTGGCCGAAGTGCTGGAACGCACCAACCGCGCGCAAGAGCTGGCGGCGGATGACTTCTCTCTCAGCGCCCAGATGCTGCGCCACCGTGTCACCCACATGCAATGCACCCCCTCGATGGCGCGGATGCTGGTGCAGGATGATGAGGCCCGGCAAGTGCTGTCGGGGCTGCAACATCTGTTGCTGGGGGGCGAAGCCCTGCCCGGTGATCTGATCAGCGCCCTGCGCGAGGCCACCCCGGCGCAGATGCACAATATGTACGGCCCAACCGAGACCACGATCTGGTCCACCAGCACCACGCTCACCACCCAGCCCAAGGGGATCGCCAGCATTGGGCAGCCGGTGGCCAATACCACCGTCTATGTGCTGGACGCGGCCCAGCGCCCGGTACCTCTGGGTGCCACCGGAGAGCTCTATATCGGTGGCGCGGGTGTCACCGCAGGCTATTGGCAGCGCCCCGACCTGACGGCAGAGCGCTTTGTCCAGCTGCCCTTCACCACAGAAACCCTGTATCGGACGGGCGATCTGGTGCGCTGGGGGGGGGATGGTCAGCTCGCCTTTCTCGGGCGTAGCGATCATCAGGTCAAACTGCGCGGTCAGCGGATCGAGCTTGGGGAAATCGAGGCGGCGCTGGCGGATCAGCCCGGTGTCACCGGCGCTGTCGTGGTGCCCCGCGAGCAGGGCGGAGATTTGCAACTGGTGGCCTATGTGACGCATGGCGACGGTGCAGAACAAGCCGAACTGGATATCGCCGCGATCAAGCTGGATCTGGCGCGCCAGTTGGCTTCCGTCATGGTTCCGGCCCATATTGTGCCGCTCAAGGCCTTTCCACTGACCCCCAACAAGAAAATAGACCGCAAGGAGCTTGCCGCGCGGCAGCCCGTCTCCAGCCTTGCCCGCCATGTGCCCCAGGCTGGCACAGCGGCAGGATCGGCCCAGCAGGCCGCCACAGGCGGGGCGCAAGACAGCGGCGCAGCCCAGGTGGGCGACGCATCGGCAGGCGGTGTGCAGGGCGAAGTGGTCAAGGTCTGGTCCCGAATTCTGGGGATCAACGACATCTCGGCGCAGGATAACTTCTTTGCCTTGGGCGGGCATTCTCTCTTGGCGGTGCAGGCACACCGCGACCTGCGCACCGCGCTGGACCTGCCCGGCCTGTCGATCACCGACATCTTCCGCTTCCCCACCCTGGCTGGTCTTTCCAGCCATATAGAAGGCCTTGCAGGCGGCGGCGCAAAGCCCGATGATCCGGGCCAGGACGACACAACGCAGGCCGCCAAATCAGACACCATGTCGAAACGGCGCGCCATGCGGGCAAACCGCAAAGCACGAGCCGGATGACGACAGTGATTGCACCCCAAGACCAAGAGCGGTTTACCCTCGTGCGGCCGCTCTTTGGCGATGACATCGCCTTGGGCCTATCGGACCCGTTGGCCAATCCGCCCTCCCCCTTTAGCGCCGAGGCCGCCTGCCTGTCACCCAATGCCGTGGCCAAACGTCGAAATGAATTTGCTGCCGGACGGGCTGCGGCGCATCAGGCGATGGCGCAACTGGGGCTGCAGGTTCAGCCCATCCGCGTTGGCGAAAACCGCGCCCCGATCTGGCCCGCCGGGCTGGTGGGATCGATCACCCATACCCGCAGTTGCGCCATGGCCGTGGTGGCGCACGCAGGTGCGATCCGCGGGCTTGGCATTGACGTTGAAGAGGACAAGCCGCTGGCCGATGATCTGTGGCCCGCCATCTGTTCCCCCCAGGAACAGAGCTGGCTGCGCCGCCAAGCCAACCCCGGCCAGATGGCCAAGGTGATTTTTTCCGCGAAGGAAGCAGCCTATAAATGCCAGTTTTCCGTCAGTGCCCGTTACTATGGGTTTGACGGGATGGAACTGGATATCGACCTGGAGCGCCAGCGCTTCTCGGCCCGTTTTTGCGCGGATCAGCCGCCGTTTCACTGTGGCGATTGCATCACCGGGGGCTTTGCCATTGGTGCCGGGCTGATTGTCACCACAGCAGAATTGCGAGGGTGAGCGAATGCGGACACGCCCTACCCTTATGGCTCTTGTTGCGCTGGCAACCGCACTGGTGCTCTGGCCCCTGATACGTTGGTTTGCCCCTGCGCCGCTGCCGCCGGTCGCGACACGCGAACCCCCACAGGCGCCGCTTGCGGTCTTTCACCTTGGCCATTCCCTGGTCGGGCCGGAGGTGCCGCACATGCTGGCACAACTGGCCCCCCAGGGGCATATCTGGAACAGCCAGCTTGGTTCTGGTACCGCACTGAAAGAACACTGGGAGCCGGAACTGGCGATCCGCGACTTTGACACCGCCAACAGCTCCCCCGCCTACCGTGACGCGCGCAGCGCCATTGGATCGGGTGAATATGACGCCGTAGTCCTGACCGAGATGGTCGAGCTGCGCGACGCCCTGCGCTATTTTGACGGGGCAGAGTATTTTCACCGCTGGGCCGATCTGGCCCGCAGCAGCAACCCCGATACCCAGATCTTTCTATATGAAACCTGGCACCACCTGGATGACCCGGCAGGCTGGGAGACCCGGATCGCGCAGGATCTGGCACCGCTCTGGCTGGAAAAACTAACCGGCAAGGACAGCCGCGCCACGCCCGATCGCGCCGCCTATCTAATCCCGGCTGGACAGGTGATGGCGGCTGTTGCCCGCGCCGCCGAAGCAGGCGAGATCGACGGGCTGAAGGCACGCAGCGATCTGTTTAGCCGCAATGATCAAGGTGGCATTGATACCATCCACCTGAATGATCTGGGGGCTTATGTGGTGGCGCTGACCCATTATTCAGTGCTCTACCTGCGCCCGCCGCTGGGGTTGCCGCATCAGCTGACCCGCGCCAACGGCCTCCCAGCGCAGGCCCTGTCGGCACAGGGGGCCGCCGAGATTCAACGCATTGTCTGGCAGGTGGTTCAAGCCCAGCCCCGCAGCGGCTTTGCCGCCAAGGGGGGCGCCCAGGCGTCGGCAGACCCATGAACCTGGAAACCCTGATCACATCGGTATTGATGGTGGGGCATTCGCTGTTTGGCCCTGACAATCCGGTCATGCTGCAACAGCTGCTGGCGGAACAGTCCGCCGCCCCGGCCAAAATCACCGTCGAGGCCCAGATCATCAATGGCGCACCGCTCAGCTACAATTGGCAACATGGCGACAGTGCCGAGGGCATCAACGCCCGGCAACGGCTTGCCGCCCCGGTGGATGTGGTCATCGTGACCGAAGCCATTCCCCTGGCCAATCATCTGAAGTGGAGCGGCACCGAACAGGCCATCACCCAGTATTATGAGCGCGCCCGCGCCACCAATCCCGAGGTGCGCTTTTACCTGCAGGAAACCTGGCACAGTCTTGCCAGTGGCACCGGCGTGCAGGTGCAGTTTGATGATGGGGCCGACCAGCCCTGGCGCAACCGCCTAGAGCAGGATCTGCCGCGCTGGCAGGCCCTGGTGGACGAGGTCAACAACAGCACGCAGGGCGATATTCGCCTATTGCCCGCCGGCCAGGCCATGGCGCGGCTGGATGATGCCATTCAGGCCGGAACAGTGCCGGGATTGCGCAATATCTCGCAGGTCTTTGCCGACGATATCCACCCCAATGCCATTGGATTTTATTACCTCAGCCTGGTGCAATATGTGGTGCTGTCCGGGCAGGATCCACGCGGGCTGCCGCATCAGCTGCATGACCGATGGGGCAAGGCCTTTGCCGCGCCAGCGCCCGCACTGGCCGCGCGCCTGCAAGAGCTGGCCTGGGCCGCCGCCCAGGGCGCAGATGTTGCCTCGCCCGCGCTGCCGCAGGATCCACCGCCGCCACCGGCAGAGCCCGCTATGGCGCAGCTCAATGGGCCTGTGGCCCAGCCTGTGCCGCAGGCAAGCTCTCCACGCCATTCAGAGGCGCCGCCCCCGGAACGCCAGCCCATCGCCATGAACCTGATGCCCCTGGCCGATTGGAGCCCACAGGCACCATTCCTGGATCATTTCAAGACAGCGCGCCCCTGGGTTGGGCACCTGCCGGGTCAGTGGGGCGGCGCAACAGAGGCCGACCTGAGGGCAGCCGGCTACCTTGATCCCGACGGCTGGCCGACTGCACTGCCACCCGAGCTTGGCTCTATCGGGACGGTGATCCTGACCGACCTGCCGGAAACTGCGCAATCGCTGGCCGGGCGCTATGTGCTGCGCTTTGAGGGCCAGGGCATTGTCGAAGTCTCAGGCCGGGCGCACAATCAGCGCTATGGCAAGGGCGAGGTGTCGTTTGACTACACCCCCGGACCCGGCCCGGTTGAAATTCGCCTGCAGCGCATTGGCCGCGATGGCACTTATCCGCGCAATATCACCGTGGTCAGGGAAGACCAGCAAGAGGCCTTTGCCGCCGGCGAGATCTTCAATCCGCGCTGGCTTGATCTGCTGGACGGCTTTGCCGCGCTGCGCTTCATGGATTGGATGCAGACCAATAATTCACCGCTGATCGGCTGGGAGGACCGGCCCAGGGTCCGCGACTATTCCTGGGCGCGCAAGGGCGTGCCACTGGAGATCATGCTGGAGCTCGCCAATCAATTGGGCACTGATCCCTGGTTCAACATGCCGCATCAGGCCGATGACAGCTATATCCGCAACTTTGCCAAACAGGTAGCGGCGGATCTGGACGCGGACCTCAAGACCTATGTGGAATATTCCAACGAGGTATGGAACTGGCAGTTCGATCAGGCCCGCTGGGCGGACGAACAGGCGCAGGCCCGCTGGGGCGGCAAAGAGCTGTGGATGCAATTCTATGGCGGCCGTGCGGCCGAGGTCGCGCAGATCTGGGGGGCGGCCTTTGACAGTGCGCCACCAACGCGGCTGGTGCGGGTTCTGGCCACCCAGACCGGCTGGCTGGGGCTGGAAGAACAAATCCTGACAGCGCCGCTCTGGCAGGCGGAAGAAGCCGACCGCCTGCCCCCTGCCCGCTATTTCGATGCCTATGCGGTGACCGGCTATTTTGGCGGCATCCTGGGGGTGAAAGACCGCGCGCCCATTGTGCGCGCCTGGATTGGCGACAGCCAGCAACACGCCCAACAGGCCGCCGCCGCAAAAGGCCTGCGTGGCGATGCCGCCCGCGTTTTCATCGCGGCGCATCAATACGATGTCGCCAGCGAACAGGCCGCGATAGAGCTGACCGACGGTCTGGTCACCGGCGATGCTACCGATACGCTCAGCGATTTGCTCGGCCGGGTGCTGCCCTACCACAAGGAGGTTGCCGATCGGCATGGGCTGGATCTGATCATGTATGAAGGCGGCAGCCATGTGGTGGGTATCGGCCCCATGGTCGAGGATGCGCTGCTCACCGGATTTTTCACCCATTTCAACTATACGCCCCAGATGGGCGCGCTTTACGCACAATTGCTTGCGCGCTGGCAGGAGCTGGGCGGCAGTCTGTTCACCGCCTATGCCGATGTCTCCGTGCCGGGGAAATGGGGCAGCTGGGGGGCGCTGCGCAGCCTCAGCGACAGCAACCCACGCTGGTCCGCATTGGAGGCGGTGAAATGACCTCGCCGCCCCGCTCTGTCCCGCATGCCGCCACCGCGCCTCAGGTCAGTATCCTGATCCCGGCCCATAATGAGGCCGCCTATATCGCGTCCTGCCTGCAAGCCGTCTTTGCCTCTGATCCGCTACCAGAAGGTCAGCAGGGAGAGGTGCTTTTGCTGGCCAATGGCTGCAACGACGCCACGGTTGCAAATGCCAGGGCCGCCTTTGCCGCAGCCAGGGCAGAGGCCCCCCACTGGCACCTCACCGTCCTGGATCTGCCCGAAGGCGGCAAACTCAAGGCGCTGAATGCAGGCGATGCGGTGGCGCGCGGCCGGGTGCTGATCTATCTGGACGCAGATGTCACGGTAGACCCCGCCTTGATTGGCCAGCTCACGCGCGCGCTCAGCACCGATCAGCCGCGCTATGCCAGCGGCACCCCCCAGATTGCCCCAGCCCAAAGCGCCCTGACACGGGCCTATGGCCGGTTTTGGACGCGCCTGCCCTTTGTGCAACAGGGGGTGCCTGGCTTTGGGCTCTTTGCAATGAACCGCGCCGGGCGGCGGCGCTGGCAGGACTGGCCCGACATTATTGCAGACGACAGTTTTGCCCGGCTGTCCTTTAGCCCCAGCGAACGGATCAAGCTGCCGGGGAAGTATCATTGGCCACTGGTAGAGGGGTTTCGCAATCTGACCCGCGTCAGGCGGCGACAAAACGCGGGTGTTGCGGAACTGGCGGAGACCCACCCCAAGCTGTTGGAAAATGATGACAAAGCGAACCCGAACTGGCGCGAAACCCTGCACCTGTTTGGGCAGGACCCCTCTGGTTTTGCCGCCTATGCACTGGTCACGCTGGCCGTAAAGACACCGCTGTTTCGATCAACTCAGCGCTGGACCCGAGGCCGCTGAACGCGGGATCTATATCCTAGATCTTGGGGCTTGCTGCGGCAAACAGCGTCGCCAGTTTCGCCGCCTCGCGGTCGCTGTCATGGCGTTCCAACACGCGCGCACGCCCCGCCTGCCCCATGGCGTCAAGCCTGGGCTGCGGTGTTTCAGCAAGATCGGTGATGGCACGGGCCAGAACACCCACCTCGCCCGCGGGAACCAGCCAGCCGGTTTGGCCCGGCAAGACCAGCTCGGGCGTGCCCGCAATATAGGTGGCCAGAACCGGACGCGCGGCCGCCATGGCCTCCATCACCACCATCGGCAGACCTTCGGCAAAGGAGGGCATGACCAGCGCATGCGACTCAGCCAACGCCTGTCGCACCCCAGCCTCTGATAGCCAACCAGTCAGGGTGACGTTGTTTTGCAGCCCAAGGTCGGTGATCGCAGCCTCCAGTTCGGCGCGCATTTCGCCATCCCCAATGAGCGACAGATGTACCTGCGGGTGGGTCTTCACCACCTCGCCAAGCGACTGCAACAGGATCATCTGGCCCTTTTGTTCGACAAAGCGGCCAATGGCCGCCAAGCGCAGCGCCCCCTGCGGCACCGAGGCAGGCGCATCAAAGCGCGCCGGCTCAATGCCACAATGCACCACATGCAGCCGCTCCCAGGCGCTGAAATCCGCCCAACGGCTCAGTTGGCTCTTGCCGAAACTGCTGATCGCCACGGCAAAGCGCGCCCGGTTGACCTTTTCGCCCAGCGACAGGGCGAGCGGCGCGTCGAACTCTTCTGGACCATGGGTGGTGAAACTGTACCCCGGCCCCCCCAGTGCCTGCACCAGCAAGGCAACAGTACTGGCATTGGTGCCAAAATGGGCGTGCAGATGGGAAATTCCCCCCGCCCGGCATCGCTGTGCTACATAGCAGGCCTCGACCAGATAGATGAGATGGCGCAGCACCCCAACCTGCGAGACCCGGCCCAGCCGGATTGCCCGCCGCAGAGCCCGCAGCCAGGCCACTGGTGCACGCGCTGCCTGCGTCAGTGTCGCCACCAGAAGGTGCCAGGGACCCGCCAGCAGGACATAGTGTGTTTTCCCCGCTTCTGCCTGATCGCCCGGATCAACCAGTGGTGCCGAGCCAGGCCGCATGGCCAGCCGCAGCACGGTCAGGCCCTGACGTTCCAGCGCCTGGATTTCGCGGCGGATAAAACTATGGGACGGCTGCGGGTAACTGTTCAGGATATAAGCGATTATCAAAGGCTCATGCTCCCGTCGGTCAGCCAGTACCTGGTCAGCGTAGCGGCTCTATTGCGGCTTGCCTAGGGGGCTTTCCCGGATCGGGTTCGCAAAATACAGCCCCTGTTTTCAAAGCTGGTGCAATGGCCCACCAGCTGCCAGACTGTCTTGCCAGCGCGCCGCTTTCCTACCATGAATTCACCCAGGGCAGCCGCAGCAATTGACGCCCCTCCACGCACTGCATAGCCTCGCAAAATCCGCCCAAACGACCGCAGGGGCAGCCGCCCCACCATGGCCCATATGAATGGCCAGCAGGAGAAGACATGAAACAGATGGCGCAGCGTTTTTGGGGCACGGGACTGCTGGCCAGGGTGCTGCGCTCGGCCTCTTGGCTGATGATTGGCTATGGCAGCAGTCAGGCCCTGCGACTGGCCGCCAATCTGATCCTGGCGCGCCTGCTCTTCCCCGAGGCCTTTGGCCTGATGGCGCTGGTCACCGTCGTCACGGTGGGTCTGTCGCTGTTTTCGGACCTTGGGATTGGTCCATCAATTGCGCAGAACGCCCGCGGCGACGATCCCGAATTCCTCAACACCGCCTGGAGCCTTCAGGTGCTGCGCGGCTTTGCACTGTGGTTGCTGACTCTGGCGTTGGCATGGCCGATGGCGTGGTTCTACGCGGCACCAGAGCTGTTGTATTATCTGCCGATCGCCGGGATTGGCCTGGCGATTGCCGGCTTTTTCCCCACCAGGATCGAGACCGCACACCGCCACCTTTTGGTGGGGCGCGTCACCCTGCTGGATCTGTGCGCGCAGGCAATTGGCATTGGCTGCATGGTGCTGTTGGCCTGGATCAGCGGATCTGTTCTGGCCCTGGTGCTGGGCGGGGTGATCCAGGCCGCGGCCAAGCTGATGCTGACCCACTATGGCCTGCCGGGGCGGCGCAACCAATTCCGCTGGGAGCCTGCGGCCGCAAAGGAGCTGGTGCGCTTTGGCAAGTGGATTTTTCTGTCTACCGCCTTTTGGTTTTTGACCTCGCAGGGGGATCGCGCCATTTTAGGGAAATTCGTCTCGCTTGAGGTCCTGGGGATCTACAATATCGGCTTTTTTCTGGCGAGTTTTCCGATGCTTCTGGGGCATGCCATCAATCAGCGGCTGATGATCCCGGTCTACCGCGACAAGCCCATTTCGGCCGATCCGGCCAATCGGCGCAAACAGCGCCTGCTGCGGGCAGGGCTGACCGGTGCCATCCTGTCGATGCTGCTGCTGATGGCCTGGATTGGCCCCTGGCTGGTCGATGTTTTATATGATCCGCGCTATGCCCCGGCGGGGGCCATGATCGTGCTGATCTCGCTGGCGCTGGTGCCTGCGGTGATTACCATGACCTATGATCAGGCGGCACTGGCTGCGGGGGATAGCCGCTCGTTTTTTGTCTTCACTGCCAGCCGGGCGCTGCTGCAAACGGGCCTGTTTTTACTGGCAACCCTGTGGTTTGGCCTGCCCGGCGGGATTGTCGCCATGGGTGGGGGCATGCTGGTGGCCTATCCGGTACTGATATGGCTGGCGCGCAGGCATCAAGCCTGGGATCCGGTCCATGATCTGCTTTTTGCCATCCTTGCCGGGATCTGTGGCACCGGCGCAATCTATTGGCATTTCGGGCGGATACAGACCCTGGTCACCACCCTGGTGCCTCCACTAGGTTAATCAACAGTGGTGAGGAGCAAATCAGCGGCGGGCTGTTTTTTGCAGTCGGACAGCGCCCCTGCCGCGCAAGCCAGAGAACAAGCGTCCCAAAAGCCCGGCACCGCGCCCCGATGCCGCGCGCAACACCGGGATCGCAACCACTGGCTCCAGGCCCGTTTCGCGCTCCATCTGTTTTGCCGTGCGCAGAACCGGGGTGCGCAATTCTAGCGCAAAGGCGACCGCTAACGCCACCAGAATGCTGGCCACGCCCCCCATCACGGCCTTTTTCTTGCGTGATCCGGTCGAGGGATAATCCGCCAATCCGGCAGGCTCCAGAACGGTCAGGCGCTCTCCCTGCCGCGAAGTTTCAAGACGAAAGCCGACTTCGGCCTCGTTGCGCCGGGCTGACACCACTTCCAGCTCTCCCTGCAGGGCCTGCACCTGCCGGGTATAGGCCCCCAGCTGACGCTGCACTTCGGGCGTGGTCTGCAGGGCTGCTTCCAGCTCGCGTTTGCGTTGCGACAAGAGGGCATGCTGGGCGTCCAGGGTTTCAAGCTGTTCCTGCGCTTCGGCCAGCAGACGGCGTGCAGTCGCCGGGCGTTCCGTGGCGCTGGCCTGATCGGCCTCACGCCGGATCAGGATCTTTTCACGGGCGATATCCAGCAGGCCCTGGTTGATTGCCGTCACTTCGCTGCGGCGAAATTCGACCGTCCCAGGCAGGACCACGTCATTGGCCGCATGAAAGGACGCGATTTCATCTTCCAGCACGGCGATCTGACTGCTCAGCGCCGCTTCCTTTTCCGCAAAGAAGCTCAGGGTTTCGCGGGCCTGTTCGATCCGGCTGCTGACGCTCAGCTCGATGGTGCGGCGGCCAAATTCGCTGGCCACCTGCTGCGCCTGCAGAGCCGTTGGCATCGTCGCCGAGATGGTCAGAACCGAAATGGTGCCGTCGTCGGTAAAGCCTTCGCGCGCCGCCGCCACCCCGGTGATATTGACCGCGTTACGCAGCCGCACAACCTTTTCGGTCGAGGTTAGGCTTGGCTGGTCCTGATAGAGGCCAAATTTTTCGATGATCTCCAGCAGGCTACCACGCGCCATCAGGCGCTGTTCGATCAACTGCATCCGCCGCGCCGAAGATCCCTCGACGGTAGAGCGCGCCAAATCATCTGCAATAGTGGGGCGGGTGACCTGCAGCACCTCGGTGCTACCGTACATATGCTGCTGATTCAGCGCCAGCCAGAGCGATAGAATGCTACCTAATACAATGACATAGACAATCGCGGCGGCGCGGCGGCGCAGCATACGGAAGAAATCCGTCAGTGAAAAAATAGGCCCCATGGCTCTGCTTTCTTTGTGGTCGCGTACCCGGCACTGGGTCACGGTTACCCCAGCCTAGATCATAGCAACCGGGCAAAACTGTGACCGGCATGGGTCAACTGATGGCCAGCCAGCCGCGCCAGTGATCGTCAGGACGCCCCCTATGTGTGTTCTGTCTATTCGGCCCGGTTCAGCACCACCCCAAGCAGCGGCGCGTGCCCGGCCAGCATCTTTTCGCAGGCCGCAAGTTCTGCGGCGGTGGTCCGCGTGCCATCCGAGATCAGCAGCACCCCATCGACCTGCGGCAAGAAGGCAGCAACATCATCATGTTCCAGAACCGGTGGCAGATCAAACAGTACCGTCTCGGCGCTGGTCGCCTCTATCATATCTGCAATGGCCGCTGCCGCGCGGGGATCATGCAACAAATCAGAAGCATTTTGATCTGGCGCGCTATTGCTGCCCACGGCCAATGTATCGCTCAGGCGTTGCAGATGCTGATCAAAGGTCGCCTTTTGTGCCAGGAACGCTGCCATATTGCCATGTGGGGCAATGCCCAGCGCCTGAGCAACGCCGGGTTGGCGAAAGTTCATATCCATCAACAGGCTGCGGCTTTCGGGAACCCGCGCCAGGCTAAGCGCCAGATTGACCGCGCAGAAGGTGGTTCCGCCGCCCGCCCTGGGGCTGGTAACTGCGACCCGCGACCAGCCATGCGCATTGAGGCTGTGCAACAGCCGGGTACGCAACAGATCAAAGGCACGCGCCGTTGGCGAGGCCCGAAATGCGCTCACCAAAGGCAGGCGAGATGCCTTTGGCCCGCCAAAATCAAAAGGAATTTGTTCGATCTGATTCCAGGGATCAAAGCGGGTTGGCAACACTTCCATTGGTGGCTGTATGATATCGACACGCGATTGCGCTGCCAGGTTTAGCGGCCGTCGGCGTCGGCCTGTCACGGGCACATCTTCTACAGCCGCCGCCGGTTTGGCGGCAGGCGCAGTATTTTCCTGCCCGAATTCAGCCTCAGGCTCTGGTTGATATCCGCGGTCCAGAAATGGTTCTGCAGCTGGTTCTGGCCGTTGGTCTGCTGCTTGGTCCGACGTGGACTGCCGGTTACGGCGGCGAAACCTCTTGAATCCCTGTTGCGTCATGCGATCCTCACCGTCCGGTTCAAAAGCGCGCGCTGGCCCGTCGCTGGCAGCGCCGCCGGCTGGACGACCGATGGGACGACCAACTGGGGCTGATACTGCAAAATGCTTCATACGTCATCTCCTGACAGATCCAACATTGAGGGCCGCAAAATGCCCTGGCCAATACTCGGCACAGCCCCGGCGACGCGCGTCCTGTTCTGGGGGCCCACACATGCTACCCTCATAATTCCTGCCCTTGCAAACCTCTGACCGGCCCATCTGGTTGCTGTGCCCATGTGCCAAACCGCCTATACTGCCGCGCAACAGATCCTGATCTCGGGGCTTGGCCTGTGACGGCCACACTCAACCACATAGAGATTAATATCCCGTGCCCCTGGCCACCACGCCGATGGTACGCCACAGCAGGCGCAGATCCTGCCGCAGCCCCATTTGGCGCAGATAGCTGGCATCGGCCGTCGCCCGCGCAGCAAAGCTGCTCTCGTTGCGGGTAGAGACCTGCCAGATCCCGGTAATGCCAGGCTTGACGGTAAAATAGGCGAAAGGCTCCCCATAGAGCGGCAATTGCTCGGGCAGCATCGGGCGCGGGCCAACCAGGCTCATCTCTCCGGTGAAGACATTCCAGAGTTGCGGCAATTCATCCAGAGAGGTCATGCGCAAAATGCGCCCCATCCGGGTAATGCGCGGATCAGATTTCAGCTTTTGGGTGGTCTCCCATTCATGGCGCAGCTTGGGGTCGTTTTGCAAATATCCTTGCAACCGCGCATCCGCGTCCCGCACCATGGAGCGTAGTTTGTAGATGCGAAACCGCTTGCCATTTTGGCCCAGGCGTTCCTGGCTGTAAAACGGCAGGCCGCTTTCCAGCCACAAAATCAGCGCACAAAATACGACGACAGGCAGGACCACCGGCAACGCCAATACCACAAGGGTCAGATCCAGCACCCGCTTACCGACCACTGAATAGGCCGTTTTCTTCTGTTCTGTGATCAGCGCAACGCTGCCGCCCATGGGACGCTCTTGCGAAGCCTTTGAGATCTGCAAAGGCAGCCCAGATAGAGCCCATACCTGCTCCACTCTTTCCGAGACGAAATCTTTCATCGTATTCCCCTGCACTCAATACTGGTGTCCCAGGGATTGCCCCCCTGGAAACCTCGGCTTTCAAATGTCCTATTGCCCACAACAGCAGCGAAGCGGGCTATATCGTCACCTTCAAAGCGTGTCTCGAAACATGCCCCCACATGCTTCGCGCCTGATAAGATGCCTGGCCCAATGGCCGCGTCGCTCATTCAAGCGACAGCATTCGATGACATCTACAATTTAGCCATTTTTGCGAAAATTATAACTAAAGGATAGGAAATATGACAAAATCAGGCCCAGGTCGCGCGAAAATGGAAACAATCCATCCTCTCGCCGCAAAACTATCCCCAAATGATTGCAATCGACGAAGGTCATACCCTTTTTTCGACCCTCAAATTGCCTGATTCCTGACACGTGCCTGACGCCTCTTTTCTCAGGCCCGCGCTGCGGCCTTTGCCTCGGATGCTGGGAAGCAGAGCAAACAGAGGGCGGCAACAGGGCTGGCCCAAGAGGGTTTGAAACCGGCGCAGCACAGGCTATGACACGGGCGATCATCCTGAAGGCAGGCCTCAGGCCCGACACGTTTCACAAAGGGAGCAAGACAATGTGCTCAGCCCACAGCCAAAACAACTGGACCGCCGCATGGGTTGGGAGCAACGAGGTCACCCTTTGGACCATGTCGGCACGCGAGGTTGTGCAACGCCATAGCACCCTCCGCAGCCAATCCGATGCGCAGCAGGATTTGCTGACCGCCCTTCAACAGGCAGAGGTGTCGACGCGCGATCCAATTCTGGCCTGTGGTCTTTCTCAGGCGGCAGCGGTAGAGGTCCCCGCCAAGCCCGCGGAACTGGCACCAGTGCAGCTGGATATTGCCCCTTGGCACCTGTTGGCCCTGTCCGGTCTGCGCCAGAAGACCCCCCTGGCGCTGATGCAAGGCAACACCGCGCAGGTTGGCGGCTTTCTCGCGCTCAACCCGAAATGGGACGGGGTGATCTGCCTGCCGGGTGCTGTCACCCATTGGGTTCAGGTCAGCGCCGTCGAAGTGGTCAGTTTTCAAAGCACCCTGTCCAGCGGTCTCCAGGCCGCCCTGGCGCAGCAATTATCCATTGACGACGATTGGTCTGAAAGCGCCCTGAAGGACGCCGTGGCCGAAACCATGTCGCGCCCCGAACGCCTTGCCGCGCGACTGGCCGAATTACATGCAAACCATCAGCTGCAGGCGGCGCAAAACCCCGAAATCTCTGGCAGGCTTTGGGGCTATTTGCTGGGGGCAGAACTGTCAGCAGCCCGGCCCTATTGGCTGGGGCAAAATCTGGCCCTCATTGGTTCCGACCATATGGCGGCCCCCTATCTGGCCGCCCTGTCGGCCCAGGGGCTGCCCGTCACCCAGGCCGACCCTACGCGCATGGCGCTAGAGGGGCTGATCGCCGCCTGGCGCCGCCTGAACGACAAGACCGACGCAGAGCCACCAGCGAGCTAGGCCCGCTGTTGGTGGCGCGCCCCTTTGGCGGGGGGCGTTTCCACCGGTCCTGCAAAACATTGTGCAACCTCCATCCAGCGCGCCGCCGCCGCGCCGCAGGTTTCCAGGCTGGTGTCGGCAATGTTGCGGACCTGGGTCACCACCTGGGCAAATTCGACCGCTGCACCGCGCACCAGGTTATCCTCTTGCGGGGTGTTCCAAGTCCAGACCGCCCCGGACGGGCCGGTAAGTTCGACATAGGGCGCAGGCTCTGGCGCAGCTTCACCGCGATTGGCAAAGGTCCAGCCATAGGTCGACACCCCCAGATGGGCGATATTGCGGATCCGGTCCTGCTCTATCCGGTCGATCCCCAACACATCAAAGATCTCCTGGCCGTGGGCCCAGGTCTCCATCTGGCGGGCGGTAATCGCGCTCAGCGCGCTCATATCCGGACCAATCCACTTCACCCGCTGCTTGGGGTCGGCTTTAGCATAGGCATCGGCGCAGCTATCGGCACCGGCACGCCAGGCCTCGAACAGGGGCCGACCTGACAGCCCATCGAGCCAGCCAAACTGGCTTTGCAGGATCGATTTCCCCGCCTGCATCTCTGCCAAGATCGGGCTGATGAAGGCATCAAACGGCCCGGCCCCTTGCAACGCGGTCTCGGCCGCCACGTTGAACAGGTGCAGGTGCCCCAATACGTGATCAATCGTCCAATCCTTGAACTGGGTCACCCGGTGCAGATCTGCCTCTGGCAGATCCTGCAGCACCGCCGCCAAGGCTTGGCTTTCGGCGCGAAAATCATTCGCTTGTTGCATGGTCTTCTCCCTCATCTTCCGCACTCTGTCTCAATCAAATGCCGCTGCGTCCGATCCCCAACAGCTGATTGGACAGACCATGCGTTCTGTTTTACGATTCTGCAAAAAGGATAGGCAGATGGGCGCAGGAACCAAAGACCAACCGAACGTCACGCCCCGCCGCGTGGCCCAGACCCGCAGCCGCATTCTGGAAGCCGTGATCACCAGCCTGGACGAGGTGGGGTATTCGGAATGTTCAATCAACCGGGTGCAGCAGCTTGCTGGCGTATCGCGCGGCGCTCTGACGCATCACTTTCCCAGCAAGGAAGACATCATGGTGCAGACACTGCTGCAACTGTTGGCGCCAGTGCGCGGCCCGGCCTCGCCTACCGAAGAGGCCCAGTTGTTGCAACCCACCCCCGAGATGGGCACCCTCCCCGATCAGCTGCAACACCTATGGCACCGGGTGATCAACACCCGCGAGGGACGCGCCCTGATGGAGATCCTGGTGGCGGCCCGCACCGATCCTGCCCTGAGCGCCCGTATTACCCCAGCGCTTTGGGCCTACAATGACGATTTCAACCGCAATATTGCCCATCTGTACCAAGCCAGCGCTGCCCACGCCAAAGAGTTCTCTTTGCTCTGGTCGATCTGCCGCAGTTTCATGCGCGGACTGCACAGCCAGGCGGCCTATGAACGTGACCCGGAAATCATCACCAAAATGGTTGATCTGTTTGGCCGCATCATGGCGCCCCACCTTTCGCCGCGCGCCCCGGCAGAAGGCCCGCCAGCCGCGCCCTAGGGCCAAAGACCTGCGCACCCTGCCTATTCAATACCCACGAGACCTCAATACACACGCGACGGGGCGCAGGGCTGTCGGTTTTGATCGTGCCGCACCATCGGCCCGAAATTGGCAGAGCTGCCGCTGTGGCCCCTCCCCCCGTGGCACGCTGGGCGTCACGGCAAGGGCTTGGTCTTGAACAGCCTGATCTTCAGACCGCCATGCGCGACCGGAGCAGACAGGGGCAAAAGCGGCAGCCCGGTGGCCTTGGCCAGCCCGGTTTCACTGGTGACAATCCCCACTCGCCAGCCTGAGAACCGCTCCATCAGGGTTTTACCCAGCGCACCATAGAGGGCAAAGAGCAGCTTTTTGTTGCCAATCCGGGCGCCGTAAGGCGGGTTGACGATGACCAGTCCGGGCGGGCCCTTGGGCGGCATCAGGTCGCTGACCGCCTGATGGCTGAATGTCGTACACCCGGCTACACCGGCGCGCTCTGCGTTGGCACTGGCCATTTCGACAGCGCCCGCATTGCGGTCAGAGCCGTAAAAGTGCAACGTCGCGATATCCACATCCGCCGGGGTCAGGTCGGCCTTCAGCCTCGCATAGGCCTCGGCGTCGAAACTGGCCAGCTGTTCAAAGGCAAAGGCGCGGCTGCGCCCTGGCACCAGACCCAGCGCAATTTCGGCGGCTTCGATCACAAAGGTGCCAGAGCCACACATCGGATCGACCACAGGCTCACCGCCATCAAAGCCGCAATCGCGCAGGAAGAGCGCCGCCAGGTTTTCCCGCATCGGCGCCTTGCCCACGGCCGATTTATGGCCGCGTTTGTGCAGCCCCTCGCCCGAGGTATCGACACTGAACTGGCACATATTGTCATCAATACGCAGCTTGAGCGTCAGCGCCGCGTCTTTGGATAGGCTGGCACCAAAGCTTTCTACCAATGCAGTTTCAACCCGCTGCGCAGCGGCCCCGGCGTGATAAATCTTGGATTTCTTGTTGGTGGTCACTTCCACCTTCAGGGGCACATCCTTGCGCAGGATGTCACCCCAGGGGAATTTGCGCGATCGCTTGTCCAGCTGGGCCAGATGAAAGGCGCGGAACTCACCGATGCGCGCCAGCACGCGGGCAGCCCCGCGCAGGCACAGGTTCGCCCGCCAGACCTCGCGCCAGTCGCCCTGGACGGTAACGCCACCGGGAACGGATTTGGCAGCGACAAAGCCCGCTTCTTTAGCTTCGGCCAGCAGGGCAGGTTCAAGCCCCGGCGCTGCAGTCAGGAAGATCTCAAATGTGTCTGTATGGTTCATGTGCCCTCATACCGCGATTTTTCTCCGTCGGCGATGGCTATTTACCGCGGCACCTGTCTCCCTTGCGTGGCACGCGACGGCACCATGGCGTGGACGAAGGCTTTGCGCAGGAAGTCGGCTTTGCAAAATCTAGGCACAATTTGTAAACAGTCTTCAGGAATGTACTCAAGGTCCTCCATTTGGCGCAGTCCGTATCCAAAGTGAGCCTTGTCAGCCAAATAATGCAGCCTACTCGCGATGTTGCGGCAGCCACATTTAAATTTGGTTAGGAGAAACTTGATAATAGGTTGGGTTCAGGTATGTACTCGGCGCCCAGATAGTCGGGCACGTGTTCTAATGCGCAGAGGAAATGACGCGTGAAGCGACTGCAAGTAGACGAACTCTATGCCATTTTGGATGCTGTGGGCATAGCTGTAATCGTTTTGGAGGTCGGTGACGACGGAATCCCCCGATACATCGCGATTAACAAGCGGTCTCGGGAAATGGCCAAGCTCCCTGAGAACGGTTGGTTCAGGAAGTCAGCTTTAGAGTTGTTTGGTGGTTCTACTGGAGAACGAGCGCTTGCTGTTCAAAAGGACGTGGTGCGTTCTGCCAAAGAAACTACCTATGAAATCAATTTGCCGGCCATTTCGGGGACCCGATACATTCGGAACACGATGACCCCCGTTTTTGATCAAGCGGGACGGCTCACTCACCTCGTTGGCTCAATGGAAGATCTGACTTCTGAACGCGAACGTGACGCGGCTTTGGAGCTTACCAGGATAGCCAAAGAAAAGGCGGAAGAAGCGAACAAGGCCAAAGAACGGTTTTTGGCCAATATGAGCCATGAAATCAGGACCCCTATGAACGGCATTCTTGGTATCTGTGAGTTGTTGCGAGAGACCAACTTGGATCACGAGCAGTCGCTATTTGCGAGTACAATTTTCAATTCTGCCAATGCGTTGCTGGAAATCATCAATGAGGTGTTAGATTATTCGCAGATAACGGCGGACAAGGTCTCGTTGCGGAATGAACCTTTTTCATTGCGTGTTCTTGTTGAGGACATTGCAGTACTCCTTTCCGCAAAAACGGCCTACAAGGGGCTGGATTTTCGTGTGAACTATCCAGAAGGCGTCTCATCAACGTTCATCGGGGATGTCAACAAAGTCCGTCAAGTCCTGTTGAATCTGATAGGTAACGCGATAAAATTCACTGAAGAAGGGCATGTTTCAGTCACGGTTTCCCATGATCACGGGCGACAGACAGGCCCACTTCGGTTCCAGGTTTCAGATACTGGCTGCGGAATTGAGAAAAGCAAGCTGCGCAGCATCTTCTCAGCCTTTGAACAAGCAGGTGGTTCGCCCAAAGCGGTCTCGGAAGGCACAGGTCTTGGGCTCGCGATTTCACAGGCACTTGTTGAGCGCATGGGGGGAGAGATCTCGGTCGATTCTACGCCCGGCGAAGGCTCGACTTTTATCGTATCGCTTGACCTGACGGCGCAGGCTTCGACAGGCGACATCTCCACAGCAGTAAAGGAGACGCCATCGCCAGATCGGTTAGCTACAGGTATCACCCATGAAGCCGTTTTTTCGGAGACAACCGATTTGAAAGGGCTGAACGGACTGCGAATACTCGTGGCCGAGGACAATCTGACCAACCAGTTGATTGTTGGAAAAATGCTCAATAAATCAGGTGTAGATCTCAAGTTTGCAGCGAATGGAGCACTCGCGCTTGAGGCCTATCTCGCTTCGGAATACGATTTGATACTGATGGATCTTTCCATGCCGGTTATGGGCGGCCTCGAAGCGACCCAAAGGATCCGCAAACACGAGAAAGATACCGGGCGAGCACCGTGTAAGATTATTGCGCTGACCGCAAATGCACAGAAAAGCGACATAAAAGCCTGTACTGAAAACGGCATGAATGGCTTTTTGTCAAAGCCATTTCGAAAGCATGAGCTGATAACCTGCCTGAGCTCATTGGATTGAAACGTTACTCCCATAACCTTTAAAGTCTTGCTTGGTTTACCGCAGGATATTCCGGAATTACGCGCATGCAGCGGCTAACTGGAAGCACGCGCCCATGAAGCAAAGTGCTCCACTTCGGCAAAACGCGGATGATCGCTGCGGCTCACCGCCCAAAAAGTTCTGCCGGGCAAAACCGCGTCAGACAGGCGCACTAGGTGCCCGGCTGCGACAGCGGCGCCAGCCAACACGCTAGAAGCGAGTACCACGCCCTGACCTGCAAGCGCCGAGTCAATGGCATTGATTTCCTCGGAAAAGTGCTGTGTGATTTCCGGCACCTCCCCCCCGAGCCCGGCTGCGTGAGACCAGCGCTGCCAGCTAGGCGACGCTTCCGCGCCGCAATTCCAGCGGTACTGGATCAGCGGCAGGCGCAAAATACCGGCGTCATCGTTGATCGGAGTCCGGCGCAGCAGTTCCGGCGCGCAGAGCGGTATCAGGCTGTCTTCGAACAGCGGCAGCCAATGATCTTGGGGCTGCGGCTGGACTGCGTAGCGAACCGCAAAGTCGACATCGCTACCGGACAGGTCTACCGGCTGGTTGTCGGCCTCGACCTTCAGGTTCAGCCCGGTCTGACTGCGCAATGCGGGCAGGCGCCGCATGAGCCAGAGGCTGGCAAAAGCCACCGTGACGGAAACCGTCAGCGGGCGGTCCGTATCCAGCTGCGAAATCCCTGCGATGGCACTGCTCATGCGGTCGAAACTCTCGCGCAGCACCGGATACAATGCCGCGCCTTCTGCCGACAGGCGGATCGGGCGCGGATAGCGGTGGAAGAGTTTCACCTCCAGGATCTCTTCCAGCTGGCGGATCTGGTGGCTGATCGCGGTTGGCGTCAGGTGAAGCTCGGCCGCGGCTCGGGCGAAATGCAGATGCCGGGCGGCGGCTTCAAAAGCACGTAGCGCGTGGAGCGGAGGCAGGCGCCGCATCGGTTCAATCCTTTCCGTTCGGGGTGGAGCCAGGGTGAATTTCATTCATCCTGACCATGAAAAATTCGCCTTCGCCAGAGGGTTGGCCGCTTGGTAGGCGTAATGCGCAGTGCATAAACTCAGGAGATTGCCCATGCCCACTCTGTTGCGAATCGATGCAAGCGCCCAGCTTGAAGAACGCTCCCTCACACGTCATCTGACCGGGTTGTTCACTCATAACTTTCTGGCTCAGGCACCGGACACGAAAGTGATCACCCGGGATGTCGGCCTGAACCCGGTTCCTGCGATCGACCATAAATTCATCCATGCAGCCTTTACCCCCTCCGACGAACGTGAGCCGTGGATGAAAGAGCGTCTGGCGCTGTCCGACGAGTTGGTCGATGAGGTGATCGCGGCGGATATCATCGTCCTGGGCGCGCCGATGTACAACTACGGAATGCCGACCGCCCTGAAAGGCTGGATCGACCACATCGCGCGGATCGGTCGGACCTTTTCCTTTGACCTTGCCCGCGGCGACACGCCGATCGAGCCGATCCTGTCGGGAAAACGGCTGGTGGTGCTGTCGTCGCGTGGTGAATTCGGCTTTGCCCCAGGTGGTGTGCGGGCCCATCTCAACGCGCTTGACCCGGCTCTGGCGGCTTGTGCGCATTACTTCGGCGTCGCGCAGGCGGATATCGAGACGGTCGCTATCGAATATCAGGAATTCAAAGACGCACGTCACGAGGCGTCGGTTGAATCGGCAGAGGCCCGTACCCGCGACCTGGCCGTGAAACTGGCCGGTGGGGCGGCGCAAGCGGCCTGAAACAACCCTTTGAAACGGTAAAGCTAGATGGCGCGGATCGAAATCCGCGCCATCAATTCGTAATGCAGTCAGGTTCATTCGGGCTTCCGGTGCAGCTTGACCTCCAGCGCGCTTGGCTCAGCATCTTCACCATTGATCGGTAGAAGGTCCATCGGGCAGCAGGAAATCACCACCACAGCGTCCATTTCAGCGCGGAACAGCACACGATCCCCTTTGGTCGAGACAGGGGGCCGCCACTCCATCGCGCCACCTTCGACGATAGGCGTGTTCATCCAGAGGTTCAGCGGGCAAGGTACTGATGCCGGACGTAAGCCGATTGCCCCCAGCGCCATGCGTAGGTTGTCGGTGCAATTGTCGTGATAACCGTGATGTCCAAGTTGGGCATACCGGTGAATATCACAGGACGCGACAAGCGTGTCGTGAACGCCGGGCGAGCTGTCCTCAACCAGTGTCAGGATAGGGCGCCGCCGGTTGGTCACCAGCGCGTCGCCGGGACGTGGCGAAATGCGACGCAGTGTCGGGCGCAGGTGCTCCATCGACAGATATTCGTTGCAGTCACCTTCGGCAAAGGCCCAGAAATCGCCGATCTGGCTGCCGTCGCGGTTGATAACCGACAGCAGCTCTCCCTTTTTCACGCGCATCGCCCGGCCCTGACGGGCGGGAATGGTGTAGGTGGTATTGGGGCTGAGGCGGCCATCCTCTGCAAGCGTCTGATGCGCGCTCGGGTTCTCACCGTCGGGCTGTGCGGCATCAAACGGGGTATTGAGGTTATCCATCATCATTTCTCCATCAGGACGGGATGCGTGTAGGGGGCTGCGGGCTCACGATGCGGCTGCCAAGCCCCTTCGGCCTCCTGGCTTGCGGCGTAGGCGGCGATCTCTTCCAGCGGTGCGAACCAGACATCGCCTCGCGACAGCACCTCTTCAAGCCACCGCTCCACCACCCGCCAGCGGGCCAGCCGCCCGGTCAGGAACGGGTGCCATATCCCGATCCAGAGCCCGCCAGCCTCGTATTGCGCCTCAAACTCCTCAAAGGAGGCCTCCAGCCCGCGGCGTGGCGACATCACCGGCATCTTGTAGCCGATCTCGTCGAAATGAGCGAAAGGCGGCCAGTCATCGCTGCCCCAATGCACCGGCAATTCGAACAGAGCCCCGGATGCGGTGTCGATCCGATAGGGCAGATCGTCCGCCATCATCGAGCTTTCGTAGGTCAACCCGTGTTTCACCGCGAGCGACAGCACCTCGGGGGTGACATTGTAGACCGGGGCGCGATAGCCGCGCGGGGTGGTGCCGGTCATCTGCCGGTGAACCGCAAGCGCGCGTTCGAACCAATAGGTCTGTTCCTCGGCGCTCTGTTCGGCAGGGTCTTCGTGCAGATACCCATGGTGACCGATCTCATGCCCGCCCGCGAGGATCGCCTCGACCGTTTCGGGGTATTGCTCCATCACCCAGCCGGGCATGAAAAAGGACTGTTTGAGCCCCAACCGCCGGTAGGTTTCAAGAATACGCGGCACACCGGAATTCGGACCATACCGGCCCATGCTGATCGGGTAGAGGCGACGGTGCCCATCGTCCGGACGGGCGATGTGGATCAGGCTGTCGGCATCCACGTCAAACGTGATCGCACAGGCACATCGGGCACCGTTTGGCCATTCTATCGGGTTACGGATCATGTCGGGGTTTCCTTTTGCATCAGCAGCGTTTCGACCATTGCCGCAGTGGCAAGCAGGGTGCGGTCACTGTCTGGCGGACCGACCAACTGCAATCCCACCCAAGCCCCCGCGTCCGTTTTCCCGGCTGGCAGAGAAATGGCGGGCAAATCCAGCAGGCTCGCTGGCATGGTCAGGCGTAGAGCCGCAGTATTTGCTGCGGCAAAGGTTTCGGGATCTTCCAGCAGCGGCGCCAAGTGCGGGGCTTCGATGGCAACCGTCGGCAGGAGGTAGATGGTATCGGAGGCCCGGACCGTTTCGCGCAACGCTCTGGCACCCTGTTTGACGCGCGCGATCTTGTCCGGGTCCAGACCGGCCGACGCACGCAGCCGCGCCGCGACAAAAGGGTCAAGGTGAGGAGCGTTCTCGGTTTCGAGCAGGTGCCCATAGGTTTCGACCGCCTCAATGGCGCCCGGCCAGCCGCCCGCGCGGATCAGCGCCAGCGCCTCATCCAAAGGCGACTGTCTGGTGTGCTCCATCAAGACGCCCGCCTGTTCGAGAGCTGTCACCGCCTCCTCGCAGCGCTGGGAGACCGGCGCGGCAACACCGCCCCCGTCGAGCACGTCGCTGAGCACCGAAAGGCCGCTGGCCGCGTCCGGGCGGGCTGCATCGCCGGACAGAATGGCATCCAGCTTGATGATATCGGCAACCGAACGGGCAAAGCTGCCAACCGTGTCATAGCTGGGCGCGAGTGGCATCACGCCGCTCATCGGATACCGTCCGCGCGTGGGCCGAAAGCCCACCACGCCCTGAAACGCCGCAGGCACCCGGCAGGAGCCTGCAGTATCGGTGCCGACTGCGAGGCGGGTGATCCCACGCGCAACAGAGGCCGCAGCCCCCGAGGAGGACCCGCCTGGTACCCGCCCGTCGAGGAGCGGAGTGCCGTGGTGCGGATTGTACCCGATGCCAGAGAACGCCAGCTCCGATTGATTGGTGACGCCGATGCTGACCAGACCGGCTTTGCTGGCCCGATCTACGACCTCTGCATCCGCAGCCGCGGGCGCCTCCGCACGCCAGTGCGAGGAGCCTGCACGCGTGGTGACGCCCTTGATCGCAATCATATCCTTCCAAGAGACCGTGCTCCCATCCAGGGGGCCCAATCTTTCGATGCGATCATCGCTTTGACGCGCTTCCGCACGGGCACGGTCCGGCAACAGGGACAGAAAAACCTCCCCTTCCCGCCCGGCTCGCCGCAGAGCGTCCACGGTATTGTCGACAACAGACCTCATGCAGCCCTCACCTTGGGACCCGGCCCCGATTGTCGCGCACTCTCCAGAAGAAAGCCGTCATCGGAGTGCCAGGACGCATAGACCCGCGCGCCGATGCTTGCGTCCAACTGCTCTAGGTCGCGCTGTTGGAGTTGTGCCACAAGGCTGTGACCAGATGCGGTTTCCAGGTGCAAATTGACGACGGCCCCGGCAAATTCCTCTGATACCAGCGTGCAGGCGATTTCGTTTTCGCCCCAGCCCGGCTCAACCGTCACGGAAATCCTGTCCGCCCGCACAGCCAGATCTGCGGCTGCGCCTTCGGCCAGCCCGCTGCTGTGGGAAAGCCGGACTTTGCCGTCGCGTGTGTCCAGGAAGCGTTTGCCGTCCTCGTTGCCCGAAACCTTTCCTTCCAGCAGGCTGATCCCACCGACAAACCGCGCAACAAATTTGCTGCGCGGCCGCAGGAAGATGTCCTGCGGGCTGCCAATTTGTTCGACCCTGCCAGCGTTCATGATGACAACCCGGTCGGCGAGCGAAAAGGCCTCTGAATGGCTGTGGGTGACATAGACAAAGGTGATACCGAGCTCGCGCTGGAGCTTCTTCAGCTCTCCCTGCATCTTGATTGCCATATGGGCGTCGAGCGCCGAAAGCGGCTCGTCCAAGAGCAGCACTTTGGGTTCCAGCACCAGGCTGCGGGCAAGGGCAACGCGCTGGCGCTGACCGCCTGACAGACGCGCGACATTGCGGTCTGCGTAGGTGGAAATGCCCAGCCGTTCCAGCCAGTCGTCGGCGCGGCGGCGGCGCTCTGCCCCGGCAACGCCGCGCATCTTCAGTCCGAACTCGACGTTTTCCCGCACGGTCATGAAGGGAAACAGCGCCAGGCTTTGCCAGACCATGGGGGTTTCCCGCTCCCAGACCGGCAGTTGGTCGATCCGGTTGCCCGCAAGGGTGATCTCACCCCGGTCTGCGGTCTCAAGTCCGGCAAGCATGCGCAGGCTCGTGGTCTTGCCACAGCCGGACGGCCCCATGATTGCGATGAACTCCCCTTGCGCAATATCCAGCGAAAACTCTTCGACGGCGATGAAGTTACCATAGGACTTGGCAAGCCCCGCCAGTTTCAGATGTGTGTTGGTCATGATGTCTCCTCCTTGGACATGGCGCCGCCGCTCTGGCGCAGGACCACGGCAAGCGCGATCAGAACCAGCGTCAGGGTGACGGAAAAACTCAATGTGCCGATGACGTGGATGGTCGGGTCGACCTGCCCCTGAAGCGTGGTCAGAACCGCAACGGGAATGGTCTGGTTCAAGCCGCCCGTGAACCAGGAGATCACATACTCGTCGAATGACACGGCAAAGGTGATCAGGAAGGCAGCGAGGATGGCGGGCAACGTATGCGGCAGCACGATGCGGGCGAGCGCGGAATGCGGCAGGGCACCGAGGTTCTGGGCTGCGGTTTCCAGCGTTTCATCCAGTTGCGCCAGCCGCAGACGGCAGACTGCCATCGCGAAGGGCGCGGCGATCACGACATGCGCGGCAACCACGGCCGCAAGCGTGCCGGCAATGCCGATGCGGGAGAAGAAAGCCAGCATCGCCAAACCCAGGATGACCAGCGGCACCGTCGGCGGCAGCAAGGCCAGCGCCAGCACGGCCTTCTGGCCAAAGAACCGGAAACGATAATCCGCATAGGCTGCGGCAAATCCCAGGGCTGTGGCAATCAGCGCGGTGATCCCCGCAACCGTCAGGCTGTTGCCGAGGGCCTCTAGCATGGCGCGGTCGGTCAGGACCTGCGCATACCACTTGGTGCTGAACCCGGACATATCGAGGCTTGGGAAGCGGTCAGCGCTGAAGGAAAACAGGACCGCCGACAGGATCGGTGCGTAGAGCAGCAGGAATACCAATTGTTGATTGTCACTGAGAACTGACCCGGTATGCCGATAAATTGTCACTGAGAATTGACCCATGTGAACACACTGCCCCGACGGTTTTCGTTGGGGGGATTGGGAGTGATAGACATGGGATT
>NZ_JARJEF010000197.1 GCF_029697505.1 Pseudophaeobacter profundi
GTTTTGACGTGGTGTTGACCACCGTCAACCCGGAGCCTGACATCGTATCCGTGTCCTTCGACGCGGAGTCGTCCATCGAGAACGTCATCGACCCTTTGTTGTTGCAACTCAGGCCCGTCGCCGATCTCAAGGTCAAGTCTCAGTGGCTGTACTTTGTCGATATCGGAGTGGAGCCGAAGAAAGAGCAAGAACGTTATATCGTGACCCCCGATAAAATCCCACATATAATCTCCCCTCTGGAGAAGAAGCTGGGGTCCGGGGTGTCCAAGTGTCCGTGTC
>NZ_JARJEF010000198.1 GCF_029697505.1 Pseudophaeobacter profundi
TCCGAACACAGAGTAACTTAGCCGAAATGAAACTTCAATGATAGGAACCTCATGACAGGGTTGTTTCGGACCATTGCATTTTTGTATCGTAAATTTGTATACAACTCTTAGTTTACACATTACACATAAAGGGAAGTCACTTATTAAAACAAAACCAGTTTTAAGAACACAATTATCAAATAAAAAATACAAGAGTTTGATTATAGCTTTAAGAGGATGTTAACACCATTTTTTTCTCCAACTTTCTTAACAAAAAAATCAACAAAGCGAAGTTTTCTT
>NZ_JARJEF010000199.1 GCF_029697505.1 Pseudophaeobacter profundi
TGACTCCTTCCTTGACTTTGGCGTACGCGTCTGACTCCTTGACGTCTTCGATGGCGCCGGAAACCTTCTCCTTGGCCTTCTCGAAGGTGTTCTTGAACGTGTCTGTCCAGGAGGTCTCCTCGCTGCTGTCCGGGGAGCGTCTCTCCCGCAGGCTGCGGCCGTGGACCGCGACTAGAAGGGCGCACAGGCAGATGAGGGAGAGTTTGGTGGCCATCGCGTCTGTGACTGTGTCTGTCCTGTACTGTGTACTGCTGGAGCAACGTCTCTTGCTGTACTGAC
>NZ_JARJEF010000200.1 GCF_029697505.1 Pseudophaeobacter profundi
TGATAAGTTAAAACTTTCTTCTAGTTTAATAATCCTATAAATTATATAGGTACCTCACTTGGAATGCAATGTGGATGTAAGTAGTCTGGATATAAGCAAAAACCTGGAACATAAAAAAGTACAAAACAAGCAAGTCCCAGAGATAAGAAAAGAAGAAATCAAAGAAAATACTTTTGTCAGAGTTCAACATGGAAAGAAACAGGAAGATAATAAAAAACATAAACTTACAAGTTTGCAAGACAATCAAAATAAAGGGATCAACAATACAGCATATCTAAC
>NZ_JARJEF010000201.1 GCF_029697505.1 Pseudophaeobacter profundi
GTTCTTGGCCTGCTGGAAGTTGTTGGCGTTGACCTGACGGTCGAAGGGGAAGCCCTGGGGACGGTTGTCGTTGACCTGGTTCTGGTTCTGGTTGTTGTTGTCCTGGTTGTTGTTGGGCTGGTACTGGTTCACAGCGACGACGAACACGTACTGCTGGCCGTTCTGGGAGCCCTTGGGCAGGATCAGGTTCTGGGGCAGAGTGTACTGCTGCTGCTGCTGCTGGGTCTGGTTGTAGTAGTTCTGACCCTGGTTGAAGAGAGCGCGAGTGCTGGGCTGCTG
>NZ_JARJEF010000202.1 GCF_029697505.1 Pseudophaeobacter profundi
CGCCAATATACCTATTTTTCCAGATAAAAACGACCTTAAAACTAACAAAGGACCGCCATTAGTGTGCAAAATTATGTCCAGTGTAAATATACAGGTAAGGAAGGATGATGGCTTACCCACGAATATCTGTAATGATTGTGCTACAAAGGTAGAGTCAACCTATGAATTTCTTCGGCTTTGTGAAACGTCAGATTCGTTTTTACGGCAGTACCTGGATTTTGGCCTGCACCTGACATGGATCTTTCGATACAGTGAACTTCTTAGATTGATTGAAGAGG
>NZ_JARJEF010000203.1 GCF_029697505.1 Pseudophaeobacter profundi
TTTAGTTTTGAGATACAATGCAATTATATTGTTGAAATGGCTGCACTCTAGTCGCAGTTCCTTTTCTGCTGTCCACTCAAAGAGCCGAACGGTGCTGTTAATACTGGCAAGCAATTTTCCATTAAACTCAACCAAAGAGTAGCAGGCTCCTTTGATTTCTTTCTCAGCGATTTGTGTTAATTTGCCGTCATGGAAGTGGAAGATGAGTATCCGACCCTGCTTGGGCTCGGACTCTTCAGGGTTGACTAATGCAGTGCCTACGACGAAGTATGTGTTGG
>NZ_JARJEF010000204.1 GCF_029697505.1 Pseudophaeobacter profundi
GTTTTGGTATTTTTTTCTTCACGTTATCAGTTACTCCGTATTCTTTTAAATCTTGGCTGCCTCTATGAGTAACGGTTTGGCTATTTACAGTGACATCAGACACACTTAGTTTTTCTAATGTTGTCTGTGGCTGATGTGGAGTTGTTTCTTCTGTAATTTCATTTGGTTGTTCTAACTTCCTATTTGCTGTAATTACTTCTTGGTTATTTTTAATCTCGGTGTTACCAAGAGTAGGTAGCTGTGTATGTTGGGTACGTTCGGGTTTTGGATGATTGTGC
>NZ_JARJEF010000205.1 GCF_029697505.1 Pseudophaeobacter profundi
GAAGGTCTACATGAGCTGTAATTTAATCACAGGGATGTTCCAGAGATTAGACAAGATGAGGAAGCAGGCGTTTGCTTCTGTCTGTCTGTTTGGCAAGGATGACGACAGCACCATCTCAGGAGTGTGGGTGTGGAGAGGTCCGGACCTGGCGTTCAAGTTGAGCCCAGATTGGCAAGTGGACTATGAGTCGTATGACTGGAAGAAGCTGGACCCTTCCTCCCCCGAGACCAAACAGCTCGTCCAACAATACTTCTCATGGACGGGCAAGGACAAGGCGG
>NZ_JARJEF010000206.1 GCF_029697505.1 Pseudophaeobacter profundi
GACATCACCAAGAAGACACAAGCTAAGATCGCAGTTTACACTTGTGCCGTTGACATTACACAGACTGAAACCAAGGGCACGGTCCTAATCAAAACTGCCGAGGAGTTAATGAACTTCAGCCGCGGCGAGGAGACGTTGTTGGAGGAACAGATCAAGGCCATCGCAGAAGCCGGCGCGAACGTAATCGTGGCCGGCGCAAAGTTCGGCGACATGGCGCTCCACTACGTCAACAAGTACGGCTTGATGGCGGTACGACTCAACAGCAAGTTTGATCTGCG
>NZ_JARJEF010000020.1 GCF_029697505.1 Pseudophaeobacter profundi
GGCTGTCTCTCCAACCCGTCCGGCCACCGAAGCGACCCAACCAACCGCGTCGCCGCTGCCGGTAGAGGGGGTTCTAGTGTTAACTCATACTTCCCGCAAGCGATAATTTCACAAAATTACACCTTTTTCAAATCCATCTGATTTATAAAGCAATATTAGCTAGTTACCGTAAGCCATTGCTGTCGAAACCGGCACTCGGTCGACGGTTTCGTAGGCTTAGCTTTGCGCAGCCAGGACCCCCACCTCGCCGCAGCATCAATATATAGGGGCAACACCCCTTCCGACCACAAGAGTAGCCGCGACTCACGTCATGAATCGAGTCAGAGGTTGCTTCCTTTGCACGAAGGAATCAGACTGCCTTGAGGGTTGAGCAACCCGGCCCGTCAAAGCCTCTTGGCGAGACAGGCCCAGGCCGACATAGTGTGCGGCATGAATATCTGTGCACTTACCATGGCGCATAAGGACCACTGGGCGCTGTCCCAATGGTATCGCCACTACAGCCGCCAGCTTGGGGCTGAGAATCTCTATGTCGTTTCCCATGGTGCGGACCCGCAGGTGCAAGAGATCTGCCCCGGGGTCTCTGTTCTGACGATACCGCGCGATCGCTTGCAGGGGTTTGATCATTGGCGCGGCCGCATGTTGAACAGCTTTCAGCAGGGTCTGCTGGAACTGTACGACTGGGTTATTCGCACCGATGCGGATGAGCTGATCTGCGTCGACCCTGGACGCTGGGGGTCCCTGGGGCAGATGATGCGGGCGCAAGAGGCCCCTGCCCTTTTTGCGCTTGGCTTCAATATGTTTGATTTCCCCCCCACAGATCCGGTGGCCAGAGGGCAGTCAGTTTTCGCCCGGCGCCGGGATGCGGTCTTTACCGGGCACTACAGCAAGGCCTGGGCGGTACGGCGCCCCATTGGGCTACGGCGGCACGGCCTTCAGCTGCGCCCCGGCCGATTAGCCGAGTTTCCGTTTGTGATGCCAAGAGGTGTGTATCTGGCACATCTGAAATTTGCGGATGCCACGGCCCTGGCTGAAATGACCACGGTGCGCCACGAAGTCGGCAATAGCAAAGGGCCAGGTACGCCCGGCAAGGCCTGGCAGCAGGCCAGCACCGAGGCCAAAGGGAAGGTCGCCGACGCCAGGGCCATGCCACTACTGAACTGGGAAGCCGCCGAAGAGCAGGCCTGGACAGAACTGCAATCCCCGGTCCGCGACAGTGCAACCTCTGTATTACGCAGTAAAAGCCTGCGCTTTGGTCATCGCACGCAGCTGCCGGATTGGTTTGCTTCGCTATAGGCACGCCCAGTGTCCAGTTGCACGCCCTCCTGTTTGGCGCTCTGTCAAGAGAGCCAAACGCGCCGCAGCTTGGCTGCGGCGCCCGGCCCAAGGGGCGCGAGGCATCTTTGATGTCTCTGGCGCTGCGCGGGAGCTCCCCCTTGCTCCGCGCGGCCCCCTCTACCGCTACAGATCGACTTCAATCACCCCGTCCGGCTGGGCCGCGCGCGATTGGCACAGGATCACTGCCGTCTTGCGTTGCGCCTTGGACAGGACAAAGTCGCGGTGCTCCACCTCGCCCGACACAAGCCCGCATTTGCAGACCCCGCAGATGCCATCGGCGCATTTAACGTCGATGTGCACACCATTTTCGGTCAGTACATCTGTGGCGGCGCGGTCAGCGGGCACCTCAAGTGTTTTGCCGGAGCGCGCCAGCACCAGTTTGAAAGCATGGTTTTCATACTCCGGCAGGTCCGGGACCGTGAAATATTCAAGATGGCGCGCCTCCTCGGGGAAACCCTGGCGCGCGGCCGCCTGCATTACCCCGTCCATGAAGCGTGTCGGACCACAGGTATAGACATGCTGCCCCGGCGCGTAGCCCGCCAGCAGCTGATCCAGATCGGCGCGGGTTCCCTCGGCCGAAACATGGATCTGCACCCGATCAGCCCAGGGCATGGCGGCCAAGTCTGTCAGATAGCCCGCACTGGCGCGATCCGAGATCGAATAATGCAGTTCAAACGCCCGGCCCAGCGCATGCAAGCGATGCGCCATGGCAATCATTGGCGTGATCCCGATGCCGCCGCCCATGAGATAGCTTTTCACCGCACCCTCTTCCAACGGGAAATGGTTGATCGGTTGCGAGACAAACACCCGCCGCCCCTCGGCAAAGATCCGGTGCAAAAGTTGCGATCCGCCGCGCCCCGCGTCTTCGCACAGCACCCCAATCTGGTAGCGGCTGCGATCGGCAGGATCGCCAGACATGGAATATTGCCGCAGGTATTCCGGTGCCACCACGATGTCGAGATGCGCCCCGGCAGTCCATTGCGGCAGCTCTGCGCCATCCAGGCTCTCAAACTCATACTTGGTGACACCCGGGCTCATCTTCTCGACCCGCGCCACCCGTACCGCCAGCACCGGACTGTCAACATCACTGCTGTAGCGATGCTCCCAGGGGCCGGTCTCCCCCTTGCTGCGGCGCGCCTTGTAGTCCTCGGCGGTGATCATCTGCTGGTAGGCCTCGATCCCGGCCTCGCGGTCCATCGGAAAGGGATAGGGCCAGGGATGCGGCGCCAGATGCGCCGGGTAGACGGCCAGGGTCTGGTCCTCGTATTTCAGGTCCAAATCTTTTTGCAGCGCGCGGGCGTTCACCGGATGGCGGGTCGGGCGGTAGCCACCGTCGTCCTCCATCTCTAGGTCCCACCACCATTTCTTGGCCGGGTTCATCTCGCCATTGCCCAGCGCATCGTCCAGTTTGGCCAAGACAGGCGCCGCCTTTGGCATGGTCATCGCGGCCCAGCGAAAGGGGCGCTCGGCAAAGATCCCCTCCAGGTTCCAGGGGCAGGTCTTCATGCAGCGGCCACACATGGCGCCGCCCGGCGTGGTGATCCGGTAGGTGGTGCATTTCTGGCTGTCGCTCTTCCAGATCTCATAGCCGTTGAACATCAGCTTGGGTCCGGCAGTGATCGCCCCCGAGGGGCATTCACGGGCGCATTTATTGCAGGACTCGCAGAATTTCTGCAGGCCAAAGTCGATTGGCTTGTCATGCGCCAGTGGCATATCGGTGGTCACAACCCCGGATTTCAGGCGCGGGCCAAGAAAGGGGTTCAGGATCACCTCGCCAATGCGGCTGACCTCTCCCAAGCCTGACAACAACAACAGTGGCGGCTGCAGCACCTCGCCATCCATCACCGTATGGGCCTTGGCCTTGTAGCCAAGATTGCGGATCTGGCGGGCAATGACTCCGCCCAGCAGCGAGAACCGCAGATAGGCCCGCATGGACTGGGCCACCGCGATCCAGTCATCCCCCGAAGTGCCCTCGGTGGTGTCAAAGCCCTGATCGACAATCATGCTGATGGCCTGATCATGCTCGGGATGGATTTCAGCACCCGTGGCGTCATGGCTGTACCAGGTCCAATCCGGGCAGCGGCTGATGCCCACCGCATCAATGCCCAGCCAATAGCTGGCCGCTTTGACATTGGCGGCATTGCGCGCGGCATCCGCAGGGCGTGGTCCCCGTGACGGCACCCCATCCTGCAACAGCACAAAAGCGCCAAGCATGCGCCGCTGCGCCATCGACGGTGCCGCCTTGCGCACATAGAACCCACCAGTCGCAGCCGCCTGATTGGCCTTGCCCATGTCGCCGAACTGACTGCGGGCAAACATATCGGCGCGCTTGGGCACCCGCGCGACATTTGGTTCGTCAATATAGGTGGTGGGGTCATCCACCCGGTTCAGCGTCTCAAACGGGTGCGGCCCATCTTTGAACTCACGGGTCTTAAAGGGGTCCGTATGAAAGGCAGAGCGCTGCGAGCCAAGCCCCAGCCACCATTTTGGCCCCTTGACCTGCATCATCGGTTGCTGATCCAGCGGCAGCAGTGGCCGGTCCTGCGCCAGTTCAAAATCGGTGGTGACCACCGCAATGCCAAAGCGCTCTCCCAGATAGGGATTGACCAGCCGCCCATCCTGCATCGTCACCAGCCCCGCCGCCACCGCCAGCTTGTTCAGATCCACATCCGAGGAAGTGCCGGTATGGGCCTTGGCATCCCATCCCAACAGGCGGATGTAATTGGCCAGCACCACGGCCGTTTCACTGGCCCGCAGGCAGGCGCGATGCTGCTCGGCCCCCTGGATCCAATCCGCCCCCTCTTCATCGGGGCGGGGATCGCGTGGCATGTCATAGAGAAAGACGATGGCGTGCTTGTGATCGCCAATGGTGGTGGGCGGTGCCTGCATCGCCTCTTTCAGATCGGCCATGATATGGTCGATCCCCGCCGCCAGCGTCTTGGTCTGGCGGGTCTTCAAATCCTGCGACAGGCGGTCAATATCCGGGTTGCGAAACGGCCGGGTCAGCCGCGCGCTCTCTGGCATCGGACCAATCCCCACCATGGCGGCATCGGCAAAATAGCCAAAAGCCTTGATATGGTTGGCGCGTTCCTGAAGGTCACTGGGACAGGTGGCCTGTGCCCTGTTCACCAACCCGTCACGGATCGCATCCATCATAGCCTGGTATTCCCCCATGGCATTGACGATAGAGGTCGGCGCAGTGGGGCGGCGGAAGTCCAGAGGCTGGGTCGGCGGCACCGCAGCCAGATCCGGCATCGGCCCAGGCATCAGCCGTTCCATCGGGTAGGGGCCCAAATGGATCGCACGTTTGCGGTTGGAAAATATCTGGGTCATCTGCCGGGCCTCGCCGCTGGGTTCGCTGGAACCTGCTTGACTATTTCACAACAGACGCCCCAGTCTGTCACCCGAATGAGTGACATATTCCCTCCAAGACCGCTCCCTCGGGGTGATGTCGCCGCGTTGGTCGCTGCCGTGGTGCAGCCTGATTTTGCCCTCCAGGTGCTGGCCTATATTCGGGGCGCCGCCGAGATCGCCAATTTTGGCACCTTCTATGTGGCCGACATGTCCCGCCCTGCCCCGGTTCTGTCGATTTGGGCGGGCGAGATGAGCAGCTATTGGTTCAACCGCAATGCCAGCGTGATCCTGAAGAATGACCAGCTGATGCAAAGCATTCTGCAGCGGATCCGCGCTGCCCAGAGCGGTGGGCTGATGATCGAACGCTGGCGCCCCAGCCCGCAGGATCCGATCAGCCCGATCTATGTTCGCGATCAGGTGATCGAGCGGGTCACCGTTTCATCCTACAGCGAGCGGGTGGGCTTTCAGTCGTTTTTCCTGCGCGGCAAGGCGGCCGGGTGGATCAGCGATGCCGAGATGCAGCGGCTGCAAGAGGTGCTACCGCTGGTACATGAACTGATCGGGGTGCGCCACCGGATCGCCGGCGGCACCGCATTTGGCCGGGCCGCATCGGGGCGGGCGGCTGCGGGGCGCATTGTCACCCTGCGGGATCAGGATGCTGGCCCCTTTGGGGGACTGACCCGGCGTGAAGCAGAGGTCTGCGATCTGGCGGTGCGCGGGATGAGCGTGGCGGGCAGCGCGCTTGAACTGGGCGTATCCGAAAACACCATCCGCACCCTGCGCCGGCGCGCTTATGGACGGCTGGGCGTCAGTTCGGCAACCCAGATCGCCACGCTGATCCTCAATACAATTGACGAACCTCCATCAAGCCCGCAGCAGAATAGCAGCGCCTAGCCTGTGCGCCCGGCGAACTGCTGCAAACCAACCCCGCCCGCCTTGAGGCTGTTGCGCACCGATTGTGCCAGCGCGACCGCCTCGGCGGTGTCGCCATGCAGGCAGATGGTGTCAATCGATGTCTCGATCCGCTTGCCGCTTTGTGTGATGATCGCGCCTTCCTGCACCATCTGCAAAATGCGCGGACCGGCCAGACTGGCGTCATGGATCACCGCGCCCGGCAGGCTGCGGTCCACCAGGGTGCCATCGTCGTTATAGGCACGGTCGGCAAAGATCTCACCACACCAGTTGCAGCCAAGATCACGCACCACATCCTCCATCGCGGTGGCCGCCAGCACCATGATGATGATATCGGGGTCGACCTCTAGCGCCGCCTCATAGCAGGCGCGTGCCATGGCATGATCAACACAGGCCATGTTGGACAGGGCGCCATGCAATTTCAAATGCCGCACCTGTGTGCCCAGCGCCGCTGCCATGCCACGCGCCGCGCCCAGCTGGTAGCGCACCATATTGCCCAGGCTGGCCGGGGTCATCTGCATCTTGCGTCGCCCAAAGCCCTGCAGATCGGGAAAGCCGGGATGCGCCCCGATACCAACACCATTGTCGCGCGCCCGCGCCATGGTGGCGGCCATCACGTCCGGGTCACCGGCATGAAACCCACAGGCAATATTGGCCGAGGTCACAATATCCAGCAGCGCGCTGTCATCGCCCATGTTCCAGGGGCCAAAGCTTTCGCCCATATCAGCGTTCAGATCGACGGTCTTGTTCATCGGGTGTCTCCGTTCAGGCAAAGGGGTCGGCATCGGCGGAAACCACACCGCTGATCAGTTGATAGGCCAGCAGATCCTGCATATGCGCCGGATCCCGCAGCAGGGGCAGGCACTGGCCAGGCAGGGATTTCATCTGGGCATCGTGCCTGGCCTGCAGCGCCAGCCCCTCTTCCAGCGAAACCCAGTCGAACCGCAGCTCTGTTCCGGCCTGGGCCTGGCCGACCCGCGGCAGATCGCAGGGCAGCACGGTGCCGATCCGGGGATAGCCGCCGGTGGTCTGCGCCTCGCGTAGCAGCACAAAGGGCTTGCCATCGCCAGTCATCTGCACGTCGCCCGACACAATGATTTCCGACAGGATATTCAACTGCCCTTCAGCGGCAAAGCCCGCCCCGTCAGAAACCAGCTCCACCCCCATGCGATTGGCACGGGATCCGCGCCTGAAGCCGGTTTCCGCAAAGCGCGCCCGTACATCAGCGGCAAAAAGATCGGACTGAAAGCCCGCAACGATACGCAGGGTGCCGCCCTGAAAGCGATCCTCTGGCGTTAGTCCCAGCCCGGTCTCACTGCTTTGATCCGGGCCACAGGGCAGCAGATCATCCAATGCGATGGTGCGTCCCAGCCCCGACATCAGATGTGCCGCCCGCGCCCCCAGCATTACCGCGCTGTCGATGCCACCGCCCAGATGCAGATAGCCGTAGACCCCGCGCCGTGCTGCGCCGATCTCCAGCCGCTGCCCGGCCTGCATCTGATGCGATGCGTTCCAGGCCAGGGCCTCGCCATCCAGACTGGCCTGCATCGGCGCCCCGGTCAGGGCAATCCGCAACGGGCCAGTGGCCTCGAATAGCCCGCCCATGCCCGCCATTTCCAGTGCCGCCAAATCGGCAGATTGGCGTAGCAGCGCCGCGCCCTCTGCCAAAGCCAGCAGATCCACCGCACCACCGCGTGACACCCCCTGTTGCAACTGCCCCGGTCGCCCCTGATCCTGTATCGAGACAAGCGGGCCAATGCGAAGAACCTTGAGCGCATTCATGCGGGAATCTCCTCCCGGCTGGCCCCGCCAAAACGGCTGTCTTCTGCGCAGAACCTATCATAGTCAGATCTGGAAACCGGAGTGAAAATCATCTCATCCCCCGCGCGCAGCGCAATCGGATCCTGCGATCCCAGCTGAAAGCTGCGAAATCCAGTCTGCCCCACATGTCGCCAGCCCGTCGGGGCCGTTGTTGCAAAGAGTACAAACTGGCTGATCGCCAGCACCAGCGCACCAACGGGCACCTGCGGCGTCAGTTCCGTCTGGCGCGGCAGATTCCATTCCGCCCCAAGCGGGCCAAGATAGGGCTGCCCCGGTGCAAAACCAATGGTCAGGACCCGCACCCGCGCCGTCCCCAGGCTTTCAATTGCCCGGGCTTCGCTTAGGCCTGCCGCATCGGCGGCCTCGCCCAATTGCGGCGCCAGTTCGGTGCCAAAAACGGTAGGTACCTGCCACAACCGACGCCCGCCCGGCAGCGGCGCCTGCAGCCAGTCCTGCTGGCTCAGCAGTTCCCAAAGCCGCTCTTGCAAGGTCTCATGGCGCAGGGTGTTGACATCAAAGCGCAAAAATACCGAAGCCAACGAGGTCGAAACCTCCTGCACACCGGGCCAGGCGCTGGCTTTCACCGCCTCGCAAAAGGCCAGGGTCGCACGGTTGGAAGCCTCGCTCAGCGCATCGGAAAATGTCACCAGCATCCCATCCAATCCGGCGGTGCGAATGATCGGAAATTTCATCGCGCTCTGTTTCACCCTATTGTTCCCACCCTGTTTGGCGCCAAGGTTGCGGCGCGCCTGCCTGCTGTCAATATGCCTTTTGCCAACGCGATACAAACCACCGCGATGGGTCTTGGTGGTTGATGTGAAAAGGGCGTGTCAACCCAAGCGGCAAGCGATATCGCGCCCCCAATAAAAACAGACCCGGGGCGCCATGTTGAAAAGGGTCAGCAGGCAGGGCCTGTCACCAGGTCAAAAATCCTCCCAACCGGAACCGTCGCTCTGCCCGGAAGGGGCACCAACGGACACAGGTGCCTGCGCGGATCTCGGCTGCTTGCCCCGCGCAGTGGCGGCAGACATCCGGATCACATTCCCGCCCGCCGCGGCGATACCTGCACCGTCGCCCTTGGTCCTGAAGGCCCCAAGTTGCTGGGTCAATTGACCGGCATCGTTGGACAGGGTCTGGCTGACGGCGCTTGTTTCCTCGACCATGGCAGCGTTTTTCTGGGTCACTTCGTCCAGCTGCACCATCCCGGTGTTGATTTCGCCCAATGCGGCCGATTGTTCGGCTGCACCGCGTGCAATATCACCGATATGCACAGAAATCGTGCCGACGCTCTTGATGATCTGTTCCAGTTCCTCACCCGTTTTTCCAACCAGATCCACGCCAGATCCCACATGGTGCTGGCTCTGTGTGATCAGATTCTTGATCTCTCCGGCAGCATCGGCAGAGCGTTGCGCCAGGCCGCGCACCTCTGAGGCGACAACGGCAAAACCGCGCCCTGCCTCGCCCGCCCTTGCGGCCTCGACCCCGGCGTTGAGCGCAAGCAGATTGGTCTGAAAGGCGATGTCGTCAATCACCGTGGTGATCTTGGCAATTTCATCAGAAGACCCTTCGATCTTGGACATGGCGGTGATCGCCTCACTGACGACAACACCGCTGTGTGTGGCCACCTGCTGCGCCTCGGCAACGATATCTTCGACCTTTTTCGCCCCGTTGGCCGATGATTTCACCGTGGTTGTCAGCTCATCCAGGGCGGCAGCGGTTTCTTCCAATGTCGCGGCCTGGTTTTCTGTGCGGCGCGACAGATCGCCAGCGGCCTGGCTGATATCCGTTGCGGTGCGCCCCACCCCGGTACAGACTGCCTTGGCGTTGCTGACCGTCGCCTCTAGCTGCTTTACCGATTGGTTGAAACTGCGACCCAAATCGCCGATGTCCGGAATTTCCGACAGGGCAACACGGTAGGCCAGATCGCCCTGTTGCAGGGCTGCCAAACCTTCGGAAATTGCTGCCAGCCCGCGCCGCCGCGCTGTCACTTCAGAGGCAACCTGGATCACCCGGACAACATTGTTCTCGCGATCAAGAACTGGGGCATAGGTCGCCTGGATCCAGATGATAGACCCATCTTTGGCCACCCGGGGGAACTGGTCGGTGATATCATCACCAGCAAGCAGCCTGTTCCAGAACGCGGTATAATCCGTATTTTTGGCATGGTCTGCATCAACAAACATCGCATGATGCTGCCCCCTGATTTCCTCCAGACGATATCCAAACGCCGCGAGAAAGTTATTGTTGGCGGTCAAAATATGCCCCTTGGGATCAAATTGAATGGTCGCCTGAGTGCGATCAATCAGATCGGAGATGACCTTGCCTGTCTCGACTTCGGAACTTTCATTTTGAGACTTTCTCTTGAAAAACAATGCCAAACTCCGCAATTTTCTACTGGGTGCCAGCCTGCTGGATAGCCGGGCGACTCCTACGTTTCCCTTAATCTCGGGCGAAACACCCGATCTCTGCATGTGCTCGCAGGTCGGCGCTTGGGCTGATTGCAACCCTGTGCGACACCGGGCTGACTGCGTCGGGGCACCCGATCAGCGGGGGCGTCGATCTACGGCGTGCAGCCCATGTCGGCATGGACCACGCGACAGCCAAACCGGGCGCATTTCTCCAGGATATACGGCCCCGGATCAGCGCCGAATACAACAACATCATATTCCCAGACGTGGTGTATCTGGCAGGGCAGGTCGCGCCCGAACTTGGCACTGTCGACCACCAGGATTTTCTCTTTTGCGCAACCCGCAATCGCCCGCCGCGTCAGCAGTTCATCAGAGTTGTAGTCCAGCACCTCGCCCGTGGCGGACAGGCCACCGCAACTGAAGATCGCGTGATCCATGCGATAGCGCGCAAAAAACGCGGTGCTGGCACTGCCCAACAGATCCAGATCGCGCAGGCGCACTGTGCCGCCTGCCAATTCCACAACGGCGCCTGGCGCGTTTTGCAGGGCCATCACCGCATGGATACTGTTGGTGGCAACGCATAGGTTTTTGCGGGTTGCCAGCAGGCGTGCGCAGTGTTCAACCGTTGTGCCCGTGCCCAGCGCGACGCGGGCTCCATCACGCACCAGGTTCTTTACCGCGAGCGCGATCCGCTGCTTTTCCACGCGGGATATGCTCTCGCGGGGCAAATAGGCAATATTCTCCGATTGCTGGCGCAGATGCACCGCCCCGTTGCGTCGCTGCACAAGGGCCGCGCGATCCAGTGCGCGCAGATCGGTGCGAATGGTCTGCACCGAAACCCCCAGTCGGGCAGACAGGGCGCCGGCAGACATTTCCCCGGCCTGCAACAGCAGCGCGATAATGCGGTCACGTCGCCTGTTCAGGTCCTCACGTGTCATGTGTTTTCTTTCGAAACTCATCCAATTCTGCGCAGGCTATACCCACCGGCGGACTTCCTGCAAACATATATAATTATTACATAAAACTGTCACACGACCGTTGCATTTCCGGGAAATAAGGCAGCCATCGAAAGCTTTCGTTCGAAAGACTGAACCCTGGAGACACGTGATGAAATCCATCCTGACTGCCACCGCCCTTGCCTGCCTTGCCTCGGCCAGTTTTGCAGAAACCCTGACCATCTACACATCGCAGCCCAACGCGGATGCGCAAAAGACCGTAGATGCCTTTATGGCCGCAAACCCCGGCACCGAGGTCGAGTGGGTGCGTGATGGCACGACCAAACTGATGGCCCGACTGCGCGCAGAAATCGAAGCGGGCAAGCCACAGCCGGATGTCCTGATGATTGCCGATACCGTGACCCTGGAAGGCATGGCGCAAGAGGGGCTGCTGACCGCCTATCACTCCCCAGAAGCGGCCGCATTTGATCCCGCGCTCTATAGCAGCGAAGGGTTTTATCACTCGACCAAGCTGATCACCACCGGCATCGTCTACAACACGGGTGCTGCAACTACGCCAACCTCCTGGGCGGATCTGAAAGACGCCGGGCTGAAGGGCCAGGTTGCCATGCCATCGCCGCTCTACTCCGGTGCTGCGCTGATCCACCTTGCGACCCTGACCAATGATGCAAGCCTCGGCTGGGAGTTCTATTCAGATCTGGCCGCAAATGACGCCCGCGCCAAAGGCGGCAATGGCGGCACCTTCAAAGCGGTCGCGGCCGGCGAAAAACCCTATGGTATGGTTGTTGATTTCCTGGCCATCCGCAACAAGGCCAAGGGCTCTCCGGTAGAGTTCGTCTTCCCCGAAGAAGGGGTGTCCTATGTGACCGAACCGGTTGCGATCCTTTCCACCGCCAAGAACCTGGAAGGCGCGCAGAAATTTGTCGATTTCGTCCTTAGCCAGCAGGGCCAGGATCTAGTGCTGGACATGGGCTATATTCCGGCCCGCAACGATATGGGTGTGCCAGAAGGCTTCCCGGCCCGCGCAGATATCAAACTGATGGATTTTGACCCGGCTGTGGCCCTGGCAAACGCAACGGCCAACAAGGCGAAATTCGCCGATGTCTTTGGCGCCGACTAATGCTATCGCGTAAAACAAACGGAGGCAGCCGGTCCGAGGATCAGCTGCTTTCACTTATTCTATTGATTGCGATTGCCCTGACCCTGACACCGGTGCTGCGGCTGTTTGCCGAAGGCGTTCTGATAGAGGGGCAACCCAGCCTGGGCCTGATCACAGACATCATGGCGCGCCACTCGACCCAGCAGGCCTTGATGCATTCGCTGATCACCGCCGGGCTGGGAACCCTGGTGTCGGTGCTGATTGGCAGCGCCTTTGCCTTTTTGGTGGCGCTGACCGATCTGCGCGCCAAGGCGACCTTGGTGTTTTGCCTGATGATCCCGATGATGATCCCGCCGCAGATCACCGCCCTGTCCTGGACCCAGATCATGGGGCCTTCTTCGGTCCTGCTGAAAACGCTGGGGCTGGCACCGCCACTGGGCGCGCCGCAACCGCTCTATTCTGCACAGGGCATCATCCTGTTGCTGGGTGTCCAGCATAGTTCGATCATTTTTCTGACCCTGCGCGCCGGCCTGCGCGCCCTGCCCCAAGAAGCGGTAGAGGCCGCCCGGATCAGCGGTGCCAAGGGGCTGCGCGTCTGGTGGCAAATCATCCTGCCCCTGTGCCTGCCAAGCCTGGCAGCCGGTATCGCAATCACCTTTGTCACGGCGCTGGGGAACTTTGGCATTCCCGCTATGCTGGGCATTCCAGCGGGCTATGTAACCCTGCCAACATTGATCTATCAAAAGCTCGCAGGGCTTGGCACGACCGTGCTGGCAGAGGTCGCGGTGCTGGCGATGCTGATAGGCTGTGTGGCGATCTGTGGCATCCTGTTGCAGCGGTTTTTCCAGTCCCGGCAAAAGGTGCATCTCGTTGGCTCTACCGCGCGGCCATTGGCAATTCCGCTGGGGCGGGCCCGCCTGCCGGTCGAAATCTCGCTGTGGCTGACCGTCGGGGCCATCCTGGTTCTGCCAATGCTGGGGCTGCTGGCGACGTCGCTTGTGCCAGCCTATGGTGTCGCGCTGCGCCCAGATACGATCACTCTTGCGTCCTGGCACGAGGCCCTGTTTCGCCAACCCGCAACAACGCGGGCCTTTGTGAATTCCTTTTCGCTCTCTATCGGGGCGGCACTGGTGCTGATCGTGATCTGCCTGCCCCTGGCCTGGCTGATGGAACGCAGCCCAACCCGACTGGGGCGACTGTTCGACAGTCTGATTGACCTGCCCTATGCCCTGCCCGGCGTGGTGCTGGCGATTGCCATGATCCTGTTGCTGATCAACCTGCCCTTTACCGAAGCGACCCCCTATGGCACCATCTGGATCATCTTTCTGGCCTATCTTGCCCGGTTCATGACCATCATGTTCCGCCCTATTCAAGCCAGCATTCGCCAGCTGGACCCGGCAATGAACGAGGCGGCGCAATCTGTCGGCGCATCCTTTTTTCAACGCCTGCGCACGATCATCCTGCCGCTCACGGCTCCGGCGGCGGCGGCGGGTGCGATCCTGGTGTTCCTGACCGCGTTTAACGAGCTGACCGTTTCGGCGCTGCTATGGTCCTCCGGCACGGAAACCCTGGGCGTGATGATCTTCAATCTTGATGACAGCGGAGAAACCGTCATGGCCTCTGCTCTGGCCATGACCATTGTTGTGGTGGTGATGGCGCTCATGGGCGCGATCCAGCTTGCTGCGCGCCACCTACCCAAAGGAGTTGTCCCATGGCAGACATAAACATGTCCTCGGTTGCCAAACATTTTGACGGGGCCGTGGCCCTGTCTTCCGTCACCGCGCGCGTAAGGGACGGCGAATTCGTCGCGCTTCTGGGGCCGTCGGGCTGCGGAAAATCCACCCTGCTGCGCCTGCTGGCCGGCTTTGAAGCCCCCACCCAGGGTGCCATCTCTATTGGCAATCGCGAGGTCGCAAATGCCGCCACTAGCCGCGCGGTGCCGCCCGAAGCGCGCAACATCGGCTTTGTGTTTCAGTCCTATGCGCTCTGGCCGCATATGACCGTGCGCCGCAATGTGTCCTACCCGCTAGAGGTGCGCGGCCTGCCCAAAGCGGCCCAGGCACAGCAGACTGAGGCGGCGCTGGCGACAACCGGCCTGACCCAATATGGCGAGCGCATGCCATCTGAGCTGTCAGGCGGACAGCGCCAGCGTGTGGCCCTGGCGCGCTGTCTGGTCTCTGACCCCGATGCCGTGCTGCTGGATGAACCCCTTGCCAATCTGGATGTGGCCCTGCGCGCTTCTATGCAGACGGTGTTTTCCGATTTCCACGCCCGCACCGGGGCCACCATGATCTATGTGACCCACGACCAAGCAGAAGCCATGGCCATGGCAGACCGGATTGCGGTGATGTCCGAGGGCAAAATCGCCCAGTTCGACACCCCGGAAGCCCTTTATAACCGTCCACGCAGCCGCTTTGTCGCCGGTTTTGTTGGCGACGGCACCGTATTGCCCATTGATGCGTTGTCACATGGACCCAAGGAAACCAAGGCGCATTTTGGCGGCACCCAGGTCGCGGTGCACACGGATGCAGAGGCGCCAAATCTGATCTGTCTGCGGCCAGAGAACATCACCATCTGCGAAAGCGGCGATCTGCGCGCACGGGTCGCGCGCAGCACCTATCTTGGCGGCCGCTACCGCCTGAACCTGCAGACACCAAACGGAGATCTGCTGCTGGCCGAAACCCGTGAACGTTTCACCGAAGGCGCACAACTGGGGCTCAGCCTGAGTGCTCCCTGGGCATTTTCAGAGGCATAAATGAATACTATCAGAATCCTGTCGGGCATCGGGGACAAAGGCCCGGCCTGCATGCAATTGAACGTGATGGGCAAGCGCTGGCTGCTGGATTGCGGCCATGGCCCCGAAGCAAGCGCGCATTTTGACCCCGCCTGGCTGGTGGGGGCCGATGCCGTGTTTATCACCCATGACCACATCGACCATATCGGTGGGGCCGCCTATGCGGTTGAGGCCGGACTACCGATCTATGCAACCAAGCAGACAGCAGCGGCCCTGCCGCCAGCCGCCCAGGTCCGCTACCTGCCGGAACAGGGCAGCTGCGAGATTGACGGCATTCGCCTGACCACCGGGCGCAATGGCCATGCCCTAGGCGGCGTCTGGATGCATTTCGATATTGGCGAGGGGCTGTTCTATTCCGGCGACTGGTCAGAAGAATCAGACTGGTTTGCCTTTGATACGCCGCCCCCTGCGGCAACCGCCATCCTGGATTGTTCCTATCATCTGGACAGTATCACCCAGCGTGATCGCTTTGCGGCGCTGGATGCGCTGCTGGATCAGCTGCCCGGTCAGATCCTGCTGCCAGTGCCGCCCTCTGGCCGCGCCGGCGAAATGGCGCTGCATCTAGTGCGCCGCTTTGGCCTGCAGGCTGTGATCCTTGATCCGGAATGCCGCAGCGCACTGCGCAGCGCGCTGTCACAGGCCGGACTAAGCCCCCTGGCGCATGAGATCGCACCACTGCTTGATCGCGCCGACAGCGCCGAGGCACGCTTTTTGATCTGTGACACCCCCAATGCCGATGGCGGTGCCGCCTGGGCCTACGCCCGTGCCTGGCGCGAAGGTGGGCGGCTGGGACGCGATGCCCATGTTGTCTTCACCGGCCATATGACAGCCCATGCCCGCGGCATCTGCGCCGTACCCGGCGGCTATTTCCAACGCTGGAATGTGCACCCGCCCCTGGGCGATCAGATCAAGATGCTGCAGCGGTTGCAGGCAAAACGCTTTGCCCCGGCCTTTTGCCCCTGCCCAGAGGATTATCTGGTCGAAGAGGGGCTGGGGGCCGAGGTCTTCATGCACGAGAGTATTCCCCTGTGACCTACCCGCTACCGCAAAAATCCTTTTGCCTCATTCGTCACGGCGAGACCACGGCCAACCGCGATGACATTATCGCCGGACGCCTGGAGGTTTCCCTGACAGACAGGGGGCGCGATCAGGCAAAATCGCTACAACGCTGCGCCTGGCCCCTGCCCTGTGCCCTGTTCGCCAGCCCGATGCACCGCGCCCGCGAGACCTGTTCCCTTGGCTTTCCCGGTCGGGCCTACCAAATTCATGCGGGCCTGCGCGAACGGGATTGGGGCGTGTTCGAGGGCCTGTCGCTGCTCCTGCTGCCACCGCGGGATGGCCAGCCGCCGGAGGGCGAAGATTGGGCGGCGATGATCGCCCGTGTCGGTGCCGCCATAGCCGAATGCTGCGAACGCGCAGGGGATCATCTGCCGGTGATGATCTGTCATTCGGGTACCATCCGCGCCGCCCGTCTGCTTGCAGGTCAGCCTTCTGTGGGCACGCGCCCGACCAATGCAGCGCCGGTGCATTTTGTCTGGCGCGACCGCCAGCATCAAGAAACACTCCACTCAGAGATGACATATGACCGATGATATCACCAAGCCCTGCGTCGTCTTTGACGTCGACGGCACACTTGCGCATTTTGATGCGGATCGCCTGGGGCATCTTGTGCATGGGCCGGTCAAGAACTGGGATGCGTTTCATGACGCGATGGCCAGCGCCGAGGTCATCGCGCCGGTGGCGCAGCTGTTGCGTCGCCTCAAGGAGGGCGGCGAAACCATCGTGATTTGCTCTGGCCGACCCGAGGGGTGGTCTACCTATACCGAAGCCTGGCTGCGCCAAAACGGGCTTGGCTTTGATGCGATCTACCTGCGACCACAGGCACAAGACAGTGCCAGCGACCCAGAAGTAAAGCGCGCACTGCTGCAGAGAATGCGGGCAGATGGGTTTGAACCCTGGATTGTTGTCGATGACCGAAGCTGCGTGGTCGAGACCTGGCGCCAAGAGGGACTGATCTGCCTGCAATGTGCCCCCGGAGAATTTTAGCAGGCGGCTGGTTGATCAGGGCAGCTTGCAGGCAAGTGTATCAGCCAAGAATACCCGCCGCACTGTCAAGCAAGACCGGCAGGACCTTGCGGATGACCTGCTCTTCGTCGAACGACACCCCAGAGAGCGACACCTGAACGGCGGCCTGGGCACGCCCGTCCTTGCCATTTACTGGCACCGCCAGGCTGATTTCATTCAGCAACATCTGATCACGGGTCAGGCAATAGCCATCCTCCCGCGCTGTTTCTATGCCCTGCAGGATCTTGTCCCGGTCCAATAGCGTCTTTGGCGTGCCTTGCCTCAGCGGCCAGGTGGCGCAGGCTTCGCGCGTCTCATGATCTGGCCAGGTTGCCATGATCACCCGACCAGAGGCGGTGTTCAGCGCCGGAACCCGCCTGCCAACAATGCTTGCCTCGAAATGGGTCCGCTGGTTGGGCAGCCGCAGGGAATAGAGGATGTGATCCCCAGAGATTTGCGCCAGATTGACCGTCTCGCCCATGGCACGGCTAAACTCAATCAGCTTGGGCAATGCCCGCGCGATCAGCGGATCGGACCAATAGTAGGCATAGGCGAGCTCTAGCCAGGCGTGGCTGGGGCGAAAGCGACGGGTCTTTTCATCCCGGTCAAGCATGCCTTCCAGGTGCAGCGTATGCGCCATGCGCTGCACCGCGCTGCGTTCTAGTCCCGTGCGCGCCACAAGTTCCGCAAGCGACAGCGATATGTGTGATTCGTCGAAGGCGCGCAAAATCTGTAACCCCCGTGCAAGGGTACTAACGTATAAGCTATCCTGCTTTTTTTCCATGCGTGCCTCCACTGATATCGCCACCGGTCAATTTTTTGGCGCCTACGGTCTTGACCTGTGTCCATATCATTCGGTTATGATGATTAAATAACAACCTCCAGTATCAAATAGTGATACATTAAATTATGCAACAGGGAAATAACATGCTTAGAAAGACATCTCCTCGTGCTGCTTTGATCGCCGCCACGCTGCTGGCGAGTGTCGCCATGCCTGCCGTAGCTGACAAAGCCTCGGGCACGCTGAACGTGGCCTTCACCAAAGAGCTGGAAAACATCGACAGCTATTTCAATTCTTCGCGTGAAGGCGTTGTGATGCAGCGCGCTGTCTGGGATGGGCTGATCTATCGCAATCCGGAAACCAACGAATATGTCGGCAACCTGGCCACCAGCTGGGAATGGATTGACGACACCACGCTGGAATTCAAACTGCGCGAAGGCGTCACCTTTCACAACGGCGAGCCTTTCAATGCTGATGACGTCGTCTTCACCGTCAACTTTGTTGCCAAGGAAGAAAACGGCGTAAAGACACAGCGCAATGTCAACTGGATGGAATCCGCCGAAAAGGTTGATGACTACACCGTACGCATCAAGTTGAAGAAGAAATTCCCGGCGGCGATCGAATTCCTGTCTGGCCCTGTTTCCATGTATCCCAACGAATACTACGCCGAAGTCGGCCCATCCGGCATGGGGCTGAAACCAGTTGGCACCGGTCCCTACAAGGTGACCGAAGTTGTCCCCGGCCAGCATTTCAAGCTGGAAGCCAACAGCGCTTATCACGACAGCCCCAAAGGCCAGCCCGAGATTGCCAATATCGACATTCGCACCATTCCCGATGTGAACACCCAAATGGCCGAGCTCTTCTCTGGCTCGTTGGATCTGATCTGGCAGGTGCCTGCCGACCAGGCCAACAAACTGGGGCAGATGGGTCAGTTCACCGTTGCAAATGAATCAACCATGCGCGTCGGTTATCTGCAGATGGACAGCGCCGGCCGTTCTGGTGACAACCCCTTCACCAACAAACTGGTGCGCCAGGCGGTGAACTACGCGATCAACCGTCAGGAACTGGTCGACGCGCTGCTTCAGGGTTCTTCCAAGGTGGTTTACACCCCCTGTTTCCCCAGCCAGTTTGGCTGCGAGCAGGACGTGACAAAGTATGAATTCAACCCAGAAAAAGCCAAGGAACTGCTGGCCGAAGCTGGCTATCCCGATGGCTTTGAGATCGCCTTTTACGCCTACCGTGACCGTCAGTATGCCGAAGCGATTGCATCCTATCTGAACAATGTCGGCATCAAGACCGATTTCAAGATGCTGCAATATTCCGCCCTGCGTGAACTGAACATGGACGGCAAGGTCGCCCTCTCCTTCCAGACCTGGGGCAGCTATTCGATCAACGACGCCTCGGCCATGGTCAGCCAATTCTTCAAGCACGGCTCGCTTGACAGCACCCGCGACGACGAAGTCCGCGATTGGCTGGATGTGGCGGACAGCTCAACCGACCCGGATGAGCGCATCGCCAACTACTCCAAGGCGATCAACAAAATCACCGGCGAGGCCTTCTGGGCCCCGATGTTCACCTATAACACCAACTATGTGTTCACAGATCAGGTCAGCTACGCGCCGACCCCAGACGAAGTGCTGCGCTTCGTGGATATGACCTGGAACTAATCCTACCAGGGTGAGAGGCCCCGCCTCTCACCCACCCTTTCCCGACAGTCTACCCCCGCAACGCCTGGGCTCCCGCGCCCGGTGCGAAAGGATATTCATGCTCACCTTTATTCTGAAACGCCTGGGCCTGGCGCTGCTGGTTGCCATCACCGTCAGCTTTATCAGCTTCTCCCTTCTCTTCCTGTCCGGTGATCCGGCAGCCGCGCTTGCCGGTGAAACCGCCAGCGGCGAAGACATCGAGGCCATCCGGCGACTTTACGGCTTTGATCGCCCGATGCTGGTGCAATATGGCGAATGGCTGTTCTCGGCCCTGCGTGGAGATTTTGGCGAGAGCTACTATTTCAAACTGCCAGTGGCGAGCCTGATTGCAGATCGGCTGCAGGTCACCATGCTGCTGGGTCTTTGTGGCATCCTGTTTGCGCTGCTGACAGCGGTGCCGCTGGGTGTTGCTGCCGCCATCCGGCCCAATTCTCTTATTGACCGGCTGGCGTTGTTTCTGTCGGTTGCAGGCCAGGCGATGCCATCTTTCTGGTTCGGCCTGATCCTGATCGTGGTTCTGGCCATTCAGCTTGGCTGGCTGCCGCCCTCCGGCGCGTCAACCTGGCGCCATTTCATCATGCCAACCATCGTGCTGGGCTACTATGCCATGCCGGCCATCATGCGCCTGACGCGCGCCGGTATGCTGGATGTGCTTGAGTCCGATTTCATCCGCACGGCGCGCGCCAAGGGCGCAGGCGAAACGCGCGTCTTGTTCAAACACGCGCTGCGCAATGCCATCATCCCGGTGGTTAGCCTGGCTGCGGTTCAGATGGGCTTTATGCTGGGCGGCTCTATCGTCGTCGAAAGCGTCTTTGCCCTGCATGGCGCCGGTTTCCTGGCCTGGGAAAGCATCGCCCGCAACGATCTGCCAACGGTGCAGGCACTAATCCTGGTCTTTTCGATGTTCTATATCATCTTCACCTTCCTTGCCGACGTGCTGAACGCCTGGCTGGACCCAAGAATGCGGAGCGCCTGATATGAGCAACGCCCCAGATCCACTCTTGCAAGAAATCCAGGGACCATCGCCCCGCCAAATGCTTAAAATCCGGGCCCTGGGCCACAAGGGGTTGCTGTTTGGCATGGCCGTGGTTGGTCTCTTGGTCCTGATCGCGATCCTCGCGCCGGTGCTGGCGCCGCATGATCCCTATGCCCAGAGCCTGATGAACCGCATGGTTCCTCCGGTCTTTATGGGCGGCACATGGGAACATCCGCTGGGTACCGACCATCTTGGCCGGGACTACCTGTCGCGGCTGATTTATGGCGCCCGCGTGTCGCTGCTGATTGGCGCGGTAGCCGCGCTTATCTCTGGCGTGATCGGCACCGCCATGGGCGTGGCCGCCGGCTATTTTGGTGGCAAGGTCGACGCAGTTGTCACCTTCCTTATCAATGTGCGCCTGGCCATGCCAGTTGTGCTGGTGGCGCTGGCAGTGGTGGCGATCCTTGGTGGCTCGCTTACCGTGGTGATCTGCGTTCTGGGCTTTTTGCTCTGGGATCGCTTTGCCGTGGTGATGCGCGCCTCGACCCTACAGGTCAGCCGTCGCGACTACGTGGCCGCGGCGCAGGTGATCGGTGCCTCGACGCCGCGCATCGTACTGACCGAAATCATGCCGAATATTTTCAACAACCTGATCGTGGTGATCACCCTGGAAATGGCCCATGCCATCCTGCTGGAGGCGGCGCTCAGCTTTCTTGGGCTGGGTGTCCAGCCGCCCACGCCGTCCTGGGGGCTTATGGTTTCCGAAGGCAAGAACATGATGCTGTTTGAGCCCTGGCTGGTGCTGATCCCTGGCGCGGTGCTGTTTGTGCTGGTGCTGGCGATCAATCTGATGGGCGACGGGCTGCGTGATGTCACCTCGCCGGAAGGGAGAAGCTGATGACCACTCCATTGCTATCCGTCAAGAACCTGAACCTGACCATTCCAACCGGCAGTGGCACGCTACATGCGGTGCGCGGCATTGATTTTGACCTGCACCGGGGGGAAACCCTCTCCATCGTTGGAGAGAGCGGATCCGGCAAATCGCTGACCTCGCTGGCGCTGATGGGTCTGCTGGGCAAATCGATTGCCCGACAAGCCGACGAGATGAACTTTGATGGCGTCGACCTTCTGGCGGCCAATCGCCGGGTGATGCGTGATCTGCGCGGCAACCGCATTGCGATGATCTTTCAGGAACCGATGACCTCGCTCAACCCGGCCTATACAATCGGCGATCAGCTGACCGAAACGCTGCTTCTGCACCGCAAGGTCAGCAAAGCGGTGGCCCGTGCCCGCGCTATCGAGCTGCTGGAGAAGGTCGGCATCACCGCTGCCGAAAGCCGCCTGTCGCAATACCCGCATCAGCTTTCGGGTGGTCTGCGGCAACGGGTGATGATCGCGCTGGCGCTGATGTGCGAACCCGATCTGCTGATTGCGGATGAACCCACCACAGCGCTGGATGTCACCATTCAGGCGCAGATCCTGCGACTGCTGGTTGATCTGACCCGTGAAATGAACATGGCAATGATCCTGATCACCCATGATCTGGGCGTGGTCGCACGGGTCGCTGACAAGGTCGCGGTGATGTATGCCGGCGAGCTGGTGGAAACAGGCCCGGCCCAAGAGGTCTTTGCCACCCCCAGCCACCCCTATACCCGTGGCCTGCTGCGCTGCATTCCGCAACCGGGCAAGACCGAACGCGGTGCGCCTCTGGGGACCATTCCCGGCGTTGTGCCCTCGCTGATCGGCGAAGTCTCGGGCTGTGTTTTTCGCACCCGCTGTCCGCATGCGCAGGTCGCTTGCCGGGCCGAGATCCCACAGCATGGCACCGCCAGCCATGGCTTTCGCTGCGTCTATGATGATGGCGCCCTGTCCGAAGAAGGAGAACTCGCATGAGCGCGATCCTGACCCTCAACGGGGTGAAAAAGACCTATACCGTCAAGCAGGGCCTGTTTGGCCAGCGCAAACCGCTGACAGCCGTGAACGATGTCAACCTGACCCTGCGCAAGGGCGAAGTGCTGGGCCTGGTCGGCGAATCCGGTTGCGGCAAGTCGACCCTGGCCAAGCTGTTGCTGGGGCTTGAAAAGCCAACCGACGGTAATGTTCTGTTCGAAGGTACCGCCATGCAGGATCTGGACCGGCGCGCTTTGGCCGGACGGCTGCAGCCGATCTTTCAGGATCCCTATTCCTCGCTCAACCCGCGTAAATCGATTTACGATCTGATCTCGCTGCCGCTGCGGGTGCATGGCATCGGCGACAGCGCCAGCCAGCGCAAGGCGGTGAAGGATATGCTCGACGTGGTTGGTCTGCCGCAACGGGTGATCAACACCTACCCCAGCCAGATGTCCGGCGGTCAGCGCCAGCGGGTGGCCATCGCCCGCGCCCTGGTGATGAAGCCTGAAATCGTCATCTGCGACGAACCGACCTCGGCGCTGGATGTCTCGGTACAGAGCCAGATCCTCAACCTGCTCGGTGATCTGCGGCGCGAATTCGGCCTGACCTATCTCTTTATCTCGCATGACTTGGCAGTGGTGGAACATCTGGCAACGCGCGTGGCGGTTATGTACCTGGGCCGGATCGTCGAGGAAGCCCCGGTGGCCGAACTGTTTGAACGGCCCCGCCACCCCTATACCAAGGCGCTGCTGAATTCGGTACTCACCCCGGACCCAAGCCAAGGCGTGCCGGAAACCGCGCTAGGCACGGCCTATCCCAATCCGATTGACCCGCCGTCGGGCTGCGCCTTTCATCCGCGCTGCCCGCTTGCCACGGCGCATTGCAAAACAACCGCCCCCCGGCCGCTGGAGAACGAGACAGGCCGGGTCGAGTGCCACCTGCATGATCCGGACAGCCCGATGTATGAAAAGGATGCGGCATGAGCGCGCTGTCACAGACCCAAGAGACCCGTAAACATGTCATTGAAACCGCGGGCGGCGTGGTCGCGGCCCAGCACCGCCAGGCCGCCGAAGCCGGCGCCGAGGTGCTGCGCGCCGGTGGCGATGCGGTAGATGCAGCCGTGGCAACCTCTTTTGCTATCGGCGTGCTGGAACCCTGGATGAGCGGCCCGGCGGGCGGTGGTGCAGCGGTGCACTGGCGCGCCGATACCGGCGAAGCGGTGGCTATCAACTTTGGCATGCGCTCCCCCAGGGCGCTGAAAGTAGAAGACTACCCCCTCTCAGGCGAAGGCAAGGCCAGCGATCTCTTCCCCTGGGAGCGGGTGGTCGAGGATCGCAATGTTGAAGGCGCGGCAGCCATTGCGGTGCCGGGCACCGTCGATGGGATCGGTCAGGCGCATGCGCGCTGGGGCAAGATGCCCTGGGCAGAGCTGCTCGCGCCCGCAATTGCCCATGCCCGCGAAGGCATGCTGGTGGATTGGTACGCCGCCTTGCTGATTGCCTCTTCAGCGCGCAATCTGGCGAAAGACCCGGATGCCGCCGCACTGTTTCTGGATGATGGCATCTGGCCCAAGGGCTCTGGCTGGACCGCCATTCCCGACAACCGGCTGGACCAATCGGCCATGGCCGACACGCTAGAGACCCTGGCGCAGGGCGGTGCGCGCGCCTTTTACGAAGGCGATCTGGCCCAGGCCCTGGCCCAAGATGTGCAGGCCAAGGGCGGCAGCCTTTCGGCGCAGGATCTAGCCGGATACCACGCCTGGATGGGGCCCGCGCAGGCGGTGCCATACCGAGATGCCCTGTTCCATGTGATGCCGGGCCTGACCGCCGGCCCAACCTTTGCCCATGTCATGCAGCAGCTGGCCGAAAGCGACCTCAGTTCTCCGGCCCAGGCCTTTCCCGCCTATGCCAGCGCCCTGAAAACAGCCTATGCAGAGCGGGTTTCCAGCATGGGCGACAGCGGCGAGGTCGCCAAGGCGCCCGGCTGCACCACGCATTTCTCTATTGTCGATCGGGCCGGCAATATGGTGGCCAATACACAGACCCTGCTGTCTATCTTTGGCAGTCGCGTGGTATCGCCGTCTACCGGGTTGTTGATGAACAATGGCATCATGTGGTTCGATCCGGAACAGGGCAAGCCCAACTCGCTGGCACCCAACAAGGCCTGTCTGATGAATGTCTGCCCGACGCTTGGCCAATCCGGTACGCGCCGCTTTGCGCTTGGGGCCTCTGGCGGGCGCAAGATCGTTTCGGCCGTATCGCAGCTGGCCTCTTTCCTGACGGATCGGGAAATGGATATAGCAACCGCCTTTCACGCCCCGCGCATCGACGTTTCGGGCGGAACCACCGCTGTTGCAGATGAAACCCTACCGCCAGAGGTGCTGAATGCCCTGTCGGATGTCATGCCGGTACAGACCACCCGGCGCACCGTTCTACCCTATGCCTTTGCCTGCCCCGCCGGGGTCATGCGCGATGGCGAAACCAACAGTGGATGCACTGAAATCATGTCACCCTGGGGTGACGCAGTTCTCGAGGACCAACAATGACCCGTGACGCCGCCATCTCTCATGTGACCGACTATTTTGAGGCCGGCACCTTCCAGTCTGACCTGGCCAAGCTGGTTTCCTACCGCAGCGAGAGCCAGAACCCCGCTGACGAAGCGCGCGCAGAATCGCTGCGCTACCTGCAAGAGGCCATGCTGCCGCGCCTGCAAGCCCTCGGCTTTACCTGCGAAATCATCAATAACCCGGACCCAAAGGGCGGCCCGCTGCTGCTGGGTGAACGGGTAGAGGGCGAGGACCTGCCGACCATCCTGACCTACGGCCACGGCGACACTGTGCGCGGCCAAGAAGGCATGTGGCGCGAGGGGCTGGAGCCCTGGGAAATCGTCGAGGAAGGCGACCGTCTCTATGGACGCGGCACTGCTGACAACAAAGGCCAGCACCTGATCAATATCGCTGCGCTCGAAGCGGTGATCGCCACCCGCGGCAGCCTTGGGTTCAACACCCGCATCGTGCTGGAGATGAGCGAAGAAGTCGGCTCTGTCGGTCTGCCCGAGGTGTTTCACAGCTACAAGGACCGGCTGACGGCGGATGTGTTGATCGCATCGGACGGGCCGCGCCTGCAGCCCGAGGTGCCGACAATGTTCATGGGCTCGCGCGGCGGCACCACCTTTGATCTGCTGGTGGAAACCCACGAAGGCGCGCATCATTCCGGGAACTGGGGCGGGCTGCTGGCCGATCCGGCGATGATCCTGTCGCATGCGCTGGCCTGCATCACCGATGTGCGTGGCCAGATCAAAGTGCCCGAATGGCGCCCCGACAGCCTGACAGACAGCGTGCGCGCGGCACTGCGCGACCTGCCCGTTGCAGGCGGCGATGGCCCGCAGGTCGACCCCGACTGGGGCGAGCAGGATCTGACCCCGGCGGAACGTGTCTTTGGCTGGAACAGCTTTACCGTGCTGGCCATGGTCTCGGGCGTGCCCGAGGCCCCGGTCAATGCGATTTCCGGCTGGGCCCGCGCCACCTGCCAGCTGCGCTTTGTCGTGGGGACCGATCCGGCAGAGGTGATCCCTGCCCTGCGCCGCCACCTTGATGCGCATGGATTTGAGCGGGTAAAGATCGAAGCCCATGATCGCGGGTTCTTTTCCGCCACCCGGTTAGATCCAGCCCACCCCTGGGCGCAGTTCGTAGGCGATTCAATCCGCGAAACATCTGGCGGCCCCTTGCACGTGCTGCCCAACCTTGCCGGGTCGCTGCCCAACGACAGTTTCACCGATATTCTGGAACTGCCCACCATCTGGGTACCGCATTCCTACCGGGGCTGTTCGCAACACGCGCCCAACGAACATGTGCTGAAACCGCTCTGCGGCGATGCGCTGAAGGTGATGGCCGGGGTGTTCTGGGATATCGGCGCCAAGCCGGTGCCCAGCCGCGAAACCTAAGATCCGACCCAAAGACGAACCAGTGCAAATCAGCCCCGCAGGTATCCCCCTGCGGGGCTGATTCATATGCTGGCAGAGATCTGTTCCAGTCGGCGCATTTCCTGTGTCGTCAGAACCCGCTTGTCAGCCCGCTTCAAGGCATCCTGCGAAACCTTGGCTGACGCTGCGCGGAAGGTCGCGGCGTCCATCTCTGCCAAGGAGCAAAGCGCCTTGTGCAGCCGGATCTGCACTTCAATCAATTCGGCCCCATCACGGGCAATGGGGCGAAACGCCTGTTCAATCAACGTTTCAGTCTGCAAGGACGGGACGGTGATATTGGGGTAATCAACCAAGGCATCAACACCGCTGCGCCAGGGCGCCAAGATCCTGACAAGACGGTCAATCACATCAATCGCGGTGCCCGGATCATTCACCGAATGCGACAAGGCCCGCGAGGCAATTTCCGACATGACGATCAGGCCAAATTTTGGATCTTGATCAAAGCTGCGCCGCTGCCCACAGGAAAACGCTGCCCTGAGCGGTGCAAGACCAGCATCATCAACCGTAGGCCCGTCAATATACATCAATGGCGAGGCCCGATGCACAAAGGCGCCGGGCAATGCCACGACCCAAACGTTGAGATCCAGTTCCTTGGCGCATTTGGATACCGCGCCCATGTCGATATGCTGCACAAACCCGATGTCCTGTGAACAGACCTTCTGCGCCGTCGCCGGGGGAGGCTGCTTTTGCGGCTTGCCACCCAGCCATGGTTTTTCAAGTCGTCGGTTCAGCGCGCCAGCAGCGGCGATTTCGACACGTTCCAGCGTGTCTTCAATGCGACCAAAATTTGACAGATGGCTGATCCAGCGCAGCAACGCCACCACCACAAAGGCAATCATCAAAACCGTCGTGGCAAACAGCACAAGACGCCCGGCCTGCGTGTAGTACCCCGCCTTCAGGGCGACAATTCCAACCAGGCTGAACAGAAAAGCCCCCAAAAACGTCGCAAGCACATTCTGGGTGGTGTGGTCTTCCTGCAGCAAGGCGGTGGCGCGTGGCGTCGCCGACCCGGCGGCCGTGGAAAAGGCCGAAACCGCAATCGACAGCGAAAAGGTGGTGACCGCCAACATAGAGGTCGCAAGTATGTTGAGAACCTGCTCCACCGCGCCGGCGCCCAGCTTTTCCCCCAGACTGAGCGGTAGCAGTCGCCCCAGCGTCTGTGCCAGCACAACCGAGCCCAGCGCCAGAAATGCAAAGCTGACTGTGCGTACCCAAATCTTGCGTAACTGCCGCAGGATGAGCCAGACAGACTTGATATTGAAGAGCTTTAAGAGGGTGCTGCGCATCCCGTCAGCATAGGAAAGATCTGCAGGAGCGTCGATGGAAACTTAGCCCTACCGCGCCGCGTCAAAACAGCTCTTGGCTGTCGGAACAATTAGGCGAGAGGGGGGAACGTCGCCTAGCTTTGCCTCAATCACATTCGAAAACCTCAGAAAACCGGCGAAATGCGTCAAGCGTGCAATGACAGGCGAGTACAGTCGAGAGCACCCTTGGCTATTGCCCGCGACCGACACGACCACCAAATGTACACAGTACACCTCGTTCTTGCGCGCGGCTAAGTTGCCAGATTGGTCAGCAACAAGCGGATCACGAAATATCTCGCTTTGCACCACGAAGAGTTTTTGCCCGAATTTGAAAAGATCACCGAACGAGAGGTCTTTGCGCCCTAGGCTGCTGGACTGAAAAGAAGGTATTTGGGGACCCGGATTCATGAAGCGCGGGGACCACAGGAGACGCCGCACTGTGGGGCGGATCAAGTATGGTGATGGGAATGGCGGCGATCCCGCCAGAGCCCATCACGTCGGACCACATGTCAGGGGATTTGCAACCAGTGTGTCTGCGCGTGCGCGCTCAATCAACGCAGGTGCAGACAACCATATTCGGAAATAGTCTGCGATAATGAAGCCTGAGGATCTGCCTATCTACAAACCGTCGCGCGATATATGTGCGGGGCGGGGACATTTATTTTCAAAGCGCCTCCTTTATTCAACCCGCCCAGAAAAACTGATCCATAGCCTTGCCCGTACCAAGCTGAAATCATCAAAGCGAAACGTTTGAACGAGATAAGGACAACGGGCTCACAATTGCCGACGGCGAAACGGTTCTCGGGTTGCGTACAGGTATTCCCTAAACATAGTTGCGGCCCCTGTTTTGCAACGGGGGCCGCCGTTATTGTCTGCAATGTAGCGCTATATGATCAGAAGGCTAAGGAGTATCCAACACTTACACCGTAGCTTTGATAGTCTGAGGCGCCCAGTCCGTCGAGGAAGGCCGAGGCGGTGAAGGTGCCGTGGCTTGCACTCACATAGCTCACCCCCGCGTCCAACTTGCCGCGCCAGCCGGCGTAGCCTGGCAGCACTGTCTCGGCCACCGCCGTGCCGCCTGTCGACGACCAGATGCCCGAGATCCCGCCCCGCAGCGTCAGGGCGCCGTTCTGAACCGCGATAGAACGCTCCGCGTCCAGGCCAAAAGTAACCTGCATCAGATCAACGGTCTGTGCCGAAATCGCATTGCCAAGGCTGTCGGTATAGCCGTCCTGGTCTTCCTTCACATAGGCGGCGTCCATATAGGGGCTGAACAGGGTGCCCTGAGAGGCGATCTCGCCGGTCACTTTCACCTGAGCCAGCAGGCGCGAGGTGTCGAAGTCATCCTCATAAGTGCCAAAGGGCGACACGCTGTTGGAGGATTTACCGTAGAGCAAGCGCCCCTCGAAATAGAGCGGATCGCCCGGTAATTTGGCGACCACATAGGGCCCGACCAGCCAGCCCGTGCCCTCGACACGGGAGGCTCCGTCTTCCTGCGACAGGTGATCAAACTGCAGCATCGCGCCCAGCAAAACCGTCTCACGCAGGTGAATGTGGCCACCAAACGCGCCAAATACAGACCGGCTGTCGGCGGTGTCATCCTCAGACCAGGCCCCCTTGAGGCGGAACCAGGCGTTGCTGGTCGCGCCAGAAGCCAGGTTGAAGTGACCCCGGCCACGGGTGACAGCCGCGTTGAGCGTGCCATCAGATGTCCCATCAAGAAAACCGGTCAGGTCAGGCTGATTGGAGAGCAGCTGGTTGGCTCGGCTGTACAGGAAGCTGGCGATGGTCTTTTGCGTCTCTTCCACGGTGGTATCGGAAACGACCAGCGTGTTGGAGGCATTGGTGACATTGCCCGCCGCATCCACTGCAGCCCCTGCCGCCACCGAGAGGCCCACGTTGCCAGTGCCGACAGATGCGATTGTTGCGGTGTAGATCGCGCCGCTGCCACTCAGGCCGGTAACGGTTGCATGGCTCGCAGTGATATCGCTTGCCTCAAAGCCGGTCACGCTTTCGCTGAAGGTGATGGTGACTTCAAAGCTCGCCTTGTGGGTCAGCCGCTCTGGCGCACCGCTGATCACCACATCTGGCGAAGTGGCATCTACGACAGTCAGGTTTGCGTCCGAGGTATTGCCATTGGCATCGGTCGCGGTGACGGTTATATTGCCACTGGTTTGCGGCGTTGCCGAGACAACGGAATAATTGCCAACGGGTTGCGGCGCTAGGGCAGCACCCCTGACGCGCAATGTGCCGCGCGCCAAGGCCGCCGCACCGCCAGACGCCATGGTTGTAGCGGAGCTCCCATCGGGGAAGGTTACGGTAACCGTTGCACCGGGTTCAGTGGTGCCGCTGACGGTCAGGGTGCGATCCGCGTTGACCACAACATTCGCCACTGTCGGTGTTGATTGTCACTGAGAACTGACCCGGTATTTTCACCGAGATTTGACCCACCTTCAGTTATGCGCTGTAGTTTATGATGTGGTCAATGTTGCGGTCTCCTTTCCTGTTTTCTTTGCAGC
>NZ_JARJEF010000207.1 GCF_029697505.1 Pseudophaeobacter profundi
TGGCTCTCAGGTTCTTCGCCGCCTCCTGCCTGCTGGCCGTCGCCGCCGCTCAGTACGGCTACGCTCCCAAGCCCTACGCCGCCAAGTACGCCGAGCCCGAGCCTTACGACGCCCACCCCAAGTACGCCTTCGACTACGCCGTCCACGACGACCACACCTACGACATCCAGAGCCAGCACGAGGAGCGCGACGGAGACTACGTCAAGGGATACTACGAGCTGTACGAGCCCGACGGCACCAAGAGGACCGTCCACTACTCCGACGAGGGATACGGCTTC
>NZ_JARJEF010000208.1 GCF_029697505.1 Pseudophaeobacter profundi
TTGACTTGTAGACATATTTATGCCTCAGGAGAACCACTGCTGGAAAGTCACGTCAAACTATTTTTTCAATTCAACTCAATCATCTTTATTCAACAATGTATGTGTGTCTGGAATTGTGTGTAGTATAAAAACGCAAAATCATTTTGACAATTTAAATTATTGTTCTTTAGCCTATAATGAATAGCTGATTACAATTTTTAATCAATTGGTATACATTTTGAAAGTTTTTCAAAACTCCCATCGTGTATTGTTGGGAGAAAATGTCATTTAAATTCTGA
>NZ_JARJEF010000209.1 GCF_029697505.1 Pseudophaeobacter profundi
TGGAGAAGAGTTGCTCCTCGCTGGACTGGCCGAAGCGCTGGTAGAGGACGCCGAACTTGAAGTTAGACACGAGAACGTGCTCATCGTAGTCCGCGATCAGCTCGGAGGCTCGCGGACACAACACTGGCTGCAGGCTGGACACTGTCAGCTGCTCGTTTAACAGCTTGACCATGTTGTGTGGTGCGGACGTGGCGACACTGGACGGCACCAGCTCGTGCATGGTCCCCGTCTGCAGCCTCAGCAACAGTCGAGTGTGTTCCTGGGACGCCACATTCTCA
>NZ_JARJEF010000210.1 GCF_029697505.1 Pseudophaeobacter profundi
CAAGTATGTTCTGGGATTCCTACGGCTTTCTATAAAATAAGCAGTACACAAAGCGTTGACATAAACTAGGAATCTACAACGCAAGGTTCCTTGACAATAATAAAATTTCTCAGTTAAAAAAAATTTACACCCAGAATTAGGATCTTTAAAACTCCATCTAGGGGGTAACAAAAAAATACCGATGGTAAAAAAAAAACTGAAATCTCCGCTTTCTTTTCTTAACAGTTTAATTTCAGTCGATGTAACGCGTTCGCGTTACATATTATTTTTTGGTGTAG
>NZ_JARJEF010000211.1 GCF_029697505.1 Pseudophaeobacter profundi
TGCGACACTCACGGAGATCGTGGGAGCTTAGGCACCCTGCGGTCCTCTTGTATTAACATGCTGTGTGTTGTAATATATTAAAACATAACCATCAACGCGTCAGTGGAAATCCGATAAGACGAGCTCGGTCTCAACAAGGATAGGTACAAGTCTCTGGCCGACGAGATGGACTCCACCTTCGCCGAGCTGGCTGGCTACTAGACCTACACCTACACCTATCTCTCAACCACGGACCTTTCTTCATCTACATCACCATCTTCTGCCGATCGTGCCACAT
>NZ_JARJEF010000212.1 GCF_029697505.1 Pseudophaeobacter profundi
CTTCAGGTGCATCAGGGAACTTCTGAGCACTGTGGTCAGCGCAGGCCATGCGGATGCGCGCGGCCGTCGCTGGAGAGTCGAAACGGAAGTATCCGTTGAGTCCGACGGCCGCGCGCGCCGCCGCCACCGCCTCTCGGATAGCAAACAGCACCGAGCACGCCAGGAACAGAGGCGGTTCACCTACAGCCTTTGATGAGTATACAGCTCTGGGGTTGGGAGCACCTTTCAGCAGCGCCACGTTGAACTCTGCAGGAATGTCGCCAAAGCTTGGTATCTT
>NZ_JARJEF010000213.1 GCF_029697505.1 Pseudophaeobacter profundi
TAAACATCCCGTTGTTCTAAAGTTTGTAACCTACCACAGAGTTGTGCTACGCAACAGAACTTCTCCATGAAAGAATGATCGAAACCCCTGCTGAGAAGCAATGATTGAACCACATTTAAATACTCTTTTATATCAAAAACGCATAACAAAAGGGCAACTACTTCTCCATGACTACTGAAATGCATCGCATGCATGTTCCAACAAGCCTAGCCTTACTACCATCAGATATCCTGTTGCTGAGCGGTGTGCGAAAAAAAATAAAATGTTTCATTTGCCG
>NZ_JARJEF010000214.1 GCF_029697505.1 Pseudophaeobacter profundi
GAAGATCAGCCCCAAGTCCCAGGGGTTGGTGCGTCAGCTGTTGCATGACAAGATCAGGGATGCCTACATTCATCCTCAGTTTGTGACCGACGTGATGAAACCACTCAAGATAGATGACATAATTGACCAAGAGGTGCAGAACCTGTCGGGAGGAGAGTTGCAGCGAGTGGCGATGGCGTTGTGTCTCGGCAAGCCCGCCGACGTCTACCTCATCGACGAACCCTCTGCGTATCTCGACTCCGAACAGCGACTCATCGCTGCCAAAGTTATAAAGCGT
>NZ_JARJEF010000215.1 GCF_029697505.1 Pseudophaeobacter profundi
GGATATCGTACTTGTTGCTATCATCGCGGGCTGCGGGGCGGCGGCGGCTGCAGGAGTGGTGGCGCTCTCTATCGCTTGGTACAAGTTGCACACAAACTCCAAGGCAGCGGCAGACATAGAGTATCCAGCTTACGGAGTGACGGGTCCCAACAAGGAGATCACTCCGACGGGAGACCGGCGGCTCGCACAGTCGGCGCAGATGTACCACTACCAACACCAGAAACAACAGATCATAGCCATGGAGAGTAACCGAGCCAACAATGAGCGGAGGGGTTCC
>NZ_JARJEF010000216.1 GCF_029697505.1 Pseudophaeobacter profundi
GGCGCAGCTATCTAACAGATAACCTCATATTATGGCCTTGCTATCAGGAGAAACACAAGTAGTTTGTCTAGTATGAAACAGGGAGTTAGGGCTTTATACTTTCAATAATGGTCTACTGATGAGCGACCAGCGCAGGGACTATGCCCCACTGGGCCAGAGTTGGTGCAAGTACCAAAAGGCTCAAAACACCTATGAAAGGTACATTCATAATGATCACTTTCACTTGCCTAAAGCTGTTATGAAGGAAATCAGACCTATTTTCATAGACCTATCTCAG
>NZ_JARJEF010000021.1 GCF_029697505.1 Pseudophaeobacter profundi
TGCAAAGAAAACAGGAAAGGAGACCGCAACATTGACCACATCATAAACTACAGCGCATAACTGAAGGTGGGTCAAATCTCGGTGAAAATACCGGGTCAGTTCTCAGTGACAATCAACACGCGCTCCATCTTACCTGAAACGAGAAGACGTAGAGAAGCTGACCAAGAGGACTATTTTGGACTTCCAACGCAATATCGGCGGCCAATATACAATGTTTAACTACGCGCCTTTCTTACTTGCAGGCCTGGTTAGATGGCGTCTCGTTGATCCTACAGCATTGGTGATCGGGGCCGATCCGCTGGCGGACGACCTCTTGGCTATAATTCAGAAAACAGAACACGACCTGAAGGCCCGTCGTGGGGCCAATACGAATTTCCAAAGGCGGCGGTCGAAGTTCTTGCCCATCCTCCAAGACCTGAAGTCAGAGCTGGCGGGAGAAGGTTCCAATCCTGACCTGTTGTTGGACATCTATGGAGCGAGTGGAACGTGAACATTAGTGCGCAGGTAGTCAAAGGCCGCTCCGGCCCATGCGTAACTGAAGTGGTCCTGCTTTTAGGACAGTTTTGCGGCTTGGGATTGATGATCATCAAGCGGACGATAGCAGCCCAGCCGATGGCGTCTTAGATAATGTGATTTGCTAAAAACTAGCTGCGGTTGCTGACCTGCCACTGAACTTTCATCCAGCCACGACCGAAGCCCGGTGGTTGTTTACGCCATTTGGCGTGGGATGAGCAATCGCCCGACGCGCGGAGCTTTCATCTCGCGCAGCGGGGCGGGCGATTGCGGTGGTCAGGGTCCGCGCATAGGCAGCCGGGGTCTGGTAATCCAAGGCCGAATGCGGGCGTTCCGTGTTGTAGTTGGCCGCCCAGGCCGCGATCACGACACGCGCATGTGCCCACGGCTTTGCGCCGTGCCCGCCGTTTGCGCACCGTCAATCCCTCTTCGCGGTAGAGCCGATAGATCCTGTTGATGCCGGATGGTTCGCCTTCGCGGCGCAGCAGAACGAACAGGCGGCGATAGCCGAACCGACGCCGCTCATTGGCCAACTCCCTCAGCCGCCCGCGCAGATCCGTATCCGGCGCCCGCCGTTCCGACAGCCCGAACCGGGCCCTCAGATGCGCGACCGCCTCGCGCTTCACAGCAGGCGTCACCACTTTTTTGAAACCAGCTCTTTCATCGCGGCGAGGTCGAGCATCTGTTCGGCAAGCAGCTTCTTCAACTTCGCGTTCTCGTCCTCGAGCGCTTTCAGCCGCTTGGCCTCCGACACTGTCATGCCGCCGAACTTGGCTTTCCAGTTATAGAAAGTGCCCTCAGACATACCGTGCTTGCGGCACAGGTCCGCGCACTTCGCACCAGCCTCATGCTCCGCCAGAATGCCGATGATCTGCTCGTCTGTGAATCTCGTTCGTTTCATTGTCCGTCCTCAAGTTGGGCCGGACTCTAATCGAAGTTGGAGGAAAAATCCCGTGGCAGGTCATTGCCGCCTCGCATAACGGGCTGGTTAAATGCCCGCAATTTGGGCCGCCTCCGCAGCATTTGACTTCGCAAGTGAGCGGCCGCTTTGGTCTGTTTGTGACCACCTACACTAACGGCGACCGTAGGCGAATGTCGGCAACGTGCTGATGGCAGAAACTGTTCTGTAGTCTCTTGAAGGCCATACAGATTGATCTGTTGATTGGTCTATAAGGCGGCCAAGAGGTAAGCTGCTAAGCACTGGGAGGACTGGGTCGCCTGGTCAGGGATGAGAGAGATGGTCGCGGACGGACAGGTAGGCTCCGCTGGACGATCCGAATTTGGTTGTGATCTGTCAGCCACATCATCGATTATGCTGCCGTATTATCAATGCGTTCAAATTTTTCGGAGAAATTGCGTGCCCCTCTTAGCCCCTAAGCCTGGCCTGCGAGTTACCGAAACCGCAAATCTAAGGGCTGGGATGTTTTCAATACCCTTGTATTACTGGGCGCAACGGCGCGAAAGGTTTACATAATCTCATATTTTTTTGTTTTCAGGCTCAGATTTGTCAACTTAATGTAAACCTTAGGGAAACCTTTTGGCCCATTTTTGCGCGTTTTGGGCATCAAAAGGTTTACATGGATCAGGCTTTGCGGCGTCCGATGTAAACCTTTGTCAACCTTACGCAACCTTTTGAGGGCGCAATCGGGATCCGGCGAGGTGCGGCGCTTGAGCCATTCCTCGCCAGTGTTCAGCCGTGTTGTAGCTATCGGCTCACCTGAGACCGCAGATGCGCCGCAGGAGCTGCACACGCCGCAGTGTTGGAGAGGGGTCAGTGCCTTTGCTCACATCGCGCAGAAAGCGCAGCCAGGCACATTCATTCGCTGTGAGGGGGGCTGTTTTGACCATACTACTCATCCCCCAAAGACCGCCCTGAGCGCCGCGCGAGATCTGGTGGTCAGGCGAGGATTCTTATTGCGTGAGGCATCGCGGATCTCTTCCAGCCAGCCCAACTCGTTTTCGGTGATGGGTGTGCCGTAGATGTCCACAATGGCCTGCGCGGCGGTATCTCCCACGGCCTGCTCTAATGCCAACCGCATCAGATATGCCGGATCGCAGTCCAAGGCGCGCGCCATCGACGGCACACGATCCAGGGCCAACTTGCTTGTGCCATTTTTGATCATGGTCACCATGTTGGGGTTTGGGAAACCTACCTCGCTTGCAATTTCCCCTTGGGATTTCTTCGGTTTCAGTTCCAGAACACGGCGTTCGATATATTGTGCCAAAGGTGTGTCCGCATGTGGTTTTTGGGTCATTTCAGGCCTCTCAGATGTGACGCAGTATGCTGCATACATCTGTTATAGCGACGGCCAGCATGGGGTTTGTGGCGGGAAGAGATGCATGTTCAACATTATTTACTTTTGTTGAGCATGCGCTATGTTCAACAGTAAATATTTTTGTTGAATACGGAACGCGTATGATTGAACGCCATTCATCTATAGCCCACTCAGCCTACCATGACCTTTTGCGTTCCCTTCAGGACGACGCAGTTTCAGAGATCCGTGGTTCACCAACACGGGTTGAACGGAAGGGCCGTGTCTATTGGTATGACAGCTACCGGGTCGGATCGGATGTCCGCAAACGCTATATTGGCGAAGACAGTGAAGAGCTGCGAGCGCGGATCGCGGCATATGAGACCCTGAAATCCGCAACAGAGGCGCGCCGCAAGAACCGCACCCGGCTTGTTCGGCTGCTCCGAGCAGAAGGCTTTCTTAGCCTTGATGCTGCCACGGGTGGCCTGCTGTCAGCATTGGCCGCTTCCGGTGTCTTCCGGCTCGGCGGCACCGTGGTGGGCACACATGCATTTCGGCTATATGAGGGCGAGCTTGGTGTGCGCATGGGGGTCGATATGGCGGCGCAGACCGACGACATCGACATTGCCAGCTTCACGCGGCTGTCCCTTGCCCTAGAAGACACCGCCGCACCGCCCTTGGAGACTGTTTTCAAAGATTTGGCATTTGCACCGCAGCCCAGCGTGCAGAAGGGAAAGGCCTGGCGGTGGAAGCAAAGCCGTGGCGACACGCTGGTGGAATTTTTGACACCTTCCTTTGATGAAAAGGAGGGGTTGCAGCCTCTTAGCGCTCTTGGGGTAGACGCCCAGGCCCTGCATCATCTGAACTTCCTCATTGCCGAACCGATCAAGGCTGCGATTAACTATCGCAGTGGTGTGTTGGTGCAGATTCCACAGCCCGAACGTTTTGCGGTCCATAAACTGATAGTGGCCAGCAGGCGGCGCGCAGGCGTGGACGCGTTGAAATCAGAAAAGGACCGCAGGCAGGCGGCCTTCTTGATTGACGTGTTGGCTGATGATCGGCCCGATGAGTTGAAGGATGCCATGGAGGATGCAAAGTCACGCGGTCCAAAATGGCGTGAGCGGATCAGCGCAACACTGGCACGAATGCCAAAAACAGCAGAGCGTCTGTCCAGGCTGTAGGGCTCTGGTCGTTCAGGACCCTCTGCTGGTGTTTTTACCCTGTGGGGTTTTTAGGTGCTCCAGATCCAGCCCCGGGTAGGAAATCGCATTGATGAGTTCCGCCCGCTTTTCCAGCATTCCCTGTGGCATCATTCCATATTTTCCAGTCATTGAGGTATCGCCGTGCCCCATAAGGAATTTGAACTCGTGATCTAGGAACCCGGCTCTGCGCAAAGCATCTGCAGCGCCATGGCGGAAAGAGTATTGGCTATACCCTCGTCCGTTCTTGATGCCGAGGTCGGTCAGGTATCGCGAGAACATCCGCGAGAAATCGGCGATCATCTGCCCCCTGGAGTTTCTCTCGGCATTTGGAAATAGGCGATCATGGCCAGTCTCTTTTGTCATGGTGTGATAGTCTATGAATCCAAGTTCTAGGAGTTGGGTATGGATCGGCAAAATCCGTTTCGAATTTTGGTTCTTTACTTGTTTCCCGCCTTCGCCGTCATCCGTGATATGCATGATCCAAGTGCCTTTGTCATTGCGAACATCAGGGATGGCGAGCTGGGCAATTTCTCCGGGTCGCGCTCCAGAGAACAGCATGATTAAAGGCACCCAATATCTGTGATCCCTAATCTGGAAATTGCCAGGTCTCTTGATGAAGCGCGGCTGTGTGTCGCTTTGGCATCCCACAAAGAGTGGGGACCGGAAAAGAACGTTCATTTGCTCCGGTGTGAATGTCAGTGTTTTGCTATGCTTTTCCTTGTTAAGAGCCATTCCTTCAACAGGGTTCTGATCAAGGTAGCCATTTCTGACTAGCCATTTGCAGTAGGCTCCAAGGCTCGACAGGTGGCGATTTACAGTGCGCTTAGTGATTGTGGGTTTGGCAACCTTCTCATTGTGCTGAACGATTTGTCCTAAGGACATTCCTTGAAAGATTTTTGTCTCTGCGGCCTTTACCGGGTATTTTAATAACAGCGCTTTCCACTCGCGCACGTTCTTTTTGTTTATACTCGTTACCGGGTAAGTCCTGCCGACATGCTGGACGAATAAAGATATATCTCGCCTCGCTTGGTTCAGAGTGTCTACCCGCACCTGGTTTGGGTTTTCCGTTGTGTATTGCTCAAACACCTCAATAAGCGACTGTCCGGGCTCTGCGGCGGCTCTGAGAGGGCCATTAGTGGGTTTCACGATGGGATCTTGGGGTTCACCTGCATAGTTTCCCTCGTCCCGCTCTAGCGTGCGTTTTAGCGCCTCTATCTCTGCCCGGATGAGGCGATTGCAAAGGTCGCGGTATCCCTCACTGTGCGGTTCAACGAATAATCTATTGTCGTTAATGAACTTCTGTGCGGCCGGAGCAATGCGCTTTACCTCGCCGGAAATTAGATCGTTGGTCAACGCAGTAAGGCGTCGTTCACGGTGCTTTGTGTCGTAAGTGCGTGCTCCCAGCATGAGCTCGTAATCTGTGTAAGCGTTAATCATGCCCACGAAATCGTCTGACGTAATTTCACGCCTGTCGATCCGACGATAAATGCTGTCTTTCTCTGCATTGATCTCTGCGGCTGTCGGAAAGGACCTGCGCCTTTGTTCGCTCTGCTCAAGCGTTGTTTCGTAGTGCTCCCAGATGGCGCTCGCTTTGTCCTCTTCAGACAGGTTTCGCCGCGCACGCATATCGTCGAAATCACGTCGCCAGCTTTCGATGACTGGCATCACTAAGCGCTTGGCTTCTTCCCTATCCTTGGTGCCGAGTGCTTTCACCAGTTCCTTTTTATTCCCAGAGAGCTCGACCAGATCCACCGGGACTTTTAGCCGGGCATAGTAGCTTGCGCCCCGCCTGAATATGTAGCTCATTGTAGGGCCTCTAAGTCACTAGTGTAGCAGCTTGGTGTTACAGTCCGGTGTTACAATTTCGCTTTGGATCGTCAATTGTATTCATATGCTTGAGTGAAAAAAGGGCGTCGAGAATTTTTGGATTTTGTTCCTACCACCCCAGCCAGTACTTTCCAGCCATAGACGTAAGAGCTACGAAGCCCGAACCGGCCCCAATCGCCCCGGATTTCGGCCCCAGTGGTTTCGGCTGCGGGTGAGGACCAGTCTATGACGGGCACCCGACCCACCCGTTGACCCGGTAGCGGGTGTTCAGGGTGGAGCGGGACGTTGCTTTAGCGGCGGGAGAGGCCCAACCCACATGTCAGAGCAGGTCGAAGTCCACCCCGTTGGCCCAGAAGTCCCAGTCGTCGCGCTTGTTATCCGCCGCTGACCCATCGACCAGATGGTCGGGACGACAGCACCGTCGATTATAACAGAGATGGCGCACCACCGTCCTCTCATCTGTTACCGCTCGGTTGATCTTGCATGGGTTTCTGCAGATTGGTGCCTCAACGGCGTGGCTGTCCAGGTTTCCCTTTCTAGCCTCAAATATTCGTCGCTAAAATCGGTGCTGCCTGCCAAACAGCGACGTCCAATTGCACCCATAGCGCGGGTCCGGTGGGCACTCAAAAACCTCCAAACTTCTGGCATTCACCAAAACCAAGTCTGGTTGTTGGCTTCAAACCCCATTAAACGCAGTCGAAGAATTGAGGAACGGACACTTGCAGAAGATCACTTTGCCCGAACGGCCCTCTTGGCGCGATCACGCCCAAGAAGTAGGATTTACCTTTGCCGATATGCATGGCGAACCCTATTGGGATGAAACTTCGGCCTATGCGTTTTCGCTTGAGCAGGTCGAGAACGACCTGGAGGACCCCGCCACCGAGCTCCATGCCATGTGCCGAGAGGCAGTAGGTGAAATTATAGCCAGTGAAAGCCTGATGGAGCGGCTTGCGATCCCCGAAGCCCACCGTGACCTTGTCGCCGAAAGCTGGAAACGGGGCGATCCTGAAATCTACGGCCGGTTCGATTTTGCCTATGATGGGAAGGCACCCGCCAAGCTTCTGGAATATAACGCCGATACGCCGACCTCTCTTTACGAAAGCGCGGCCTTTCAGTGGCAGTGGCTTGAAGATCAGCTGGAATCCGGGGTGCTTCCCGCAGGGACGGACCAGTTTAATGGTATCCACGAGGCGCTGGTCGCGCGGTTTAGCGCCGTTTTTGAGAAAGATAGCGATCTGCACTTTACGGCCGTTGCCGACACCCCCGAAGATTACGGCACGGTCGAAGCCATGGGCTGGGCCGCACGCGAAGCCGGTTTGGGGGCGCATTACTGCGATCTCGACAAGATAGCGCTCAGCGACGACGGCCAGTTTCTGGATGATGAGGATCGCAGGATTGCGGTTCTGTTCAAGCTCTATCCGTGGGAGGATCTGTTGCGCGACGATTACGCCAATCACATTGATGGATCCGGCTGCCTGTTTCTGGAACCCGCCTGGAAGGCACTGTTATCCAACAAGGGGATTTTGCCCGTGCTCTGGCAAATGTTCGAGGGCCATCCAAACCTATTACCGGCCTTCTTTGAGGCAGATGTAGGGGACGCTATGGTAGCCAGCGGCACAGCGACGGCAACGACCGCTGCAGCCCTGGCACGCGCCGAGACCCAACTGGCAGCTGGCTATGTGCGAAAGCCAATCTTGTCGCGCGAGGGGGCCTCGGTTTCGATCCTGAAGTCCGGCGAGCTGATCGAGCAATCGAAGAATACCGATTATGCCGAACATCCGCGCGTCATCCAAGCTTATGCGCCCCTGCCAAAATTCGACGGTTTTCGCCCGGTGGTCGGAGCCTGGATCGTGGGGCACGACTGTGTCGGCGTCGGTATCCGAGAAGATCGATCCCGCATCACGCAGGATTTATCCCGGTTCAAGCCGCACTATATCGTTGCGTGATACAAACGCCCCAGCGCCCCTTTGGCAGAAAGACGATTTACATGACCAAACGCTCGAAACGGGTTTCCATCGCGATTGTCGGAGCAGCTGCTTTTGCTCTTGCGGGATGCCGCGAAGAACAGGTCGAAGCCTCTGCTTTCCCGGATTTGCAAAGCTGTCTGGAAGACGCATCGCGCGGTGGGATGATCACGTCACAAGAATGCGAGACGTCCTTTTCCGAGGCCCAAGCCCTGCATGTCGAGGCCGCGCCCCGTTATGAAAGCCTCGAAGTCTGTCAGGAACAGCATGGTGAAGATGCCTGCGGATCTGAAGAGGCCGTGACGCAGGGCGGATCGGGAAGCATTTTCATGCCACTAATGGCAGGCTATTTGATCGGCAATATGATGGGTGGGCGCGCAGGAATGGCTGCGGCGCAACCGCTCTATAAAGGCTCCGACGGGCGATATACTAACGCCTCGCGCTCCAGCACTTTTTCGAGCAACCGAGGCTCCACAAAGCTGAGCACCTCTCAATTCGCCCGCCCGGCCTCGACGATTGGGAAAACACCAATGTCTCGCGCTGCGGCCGCCTCACGTGGAGGCTTTGGCAAGTCTGGCGGTTCGAGATCGGGTTTTGGTGGATAAAAACCTGCGCAATTAGCGCTGAACGATGCGGGTAGGCGATGGTGACTTTGATGTCCGGACCTTGAACCCCCAGACTTCACGTTCCGCCATTGTCGCCTCCGATCGTAGTTCGGATGCAGACCAACGGACGAGAAGTGGTGAGGTTTAGAGGGCAATCAGGGGGTCAGATGCAACGCTTATGTTGTTTCGGGCTGCGAGTGAGGGCCAGTCCATGACAGGAACCGGCCCCATCCGTTGACCCAGTAGCAGGTGTTCTGGGCGGAAAGGCACTTTGCTAGAATGGCGGGAGAAGCCCAAGCCACAGGTCAGAGCAGGTTTAAGTCCACCCCCTTGGCCCAGAAGTCCCGGTCATCGCGTTTGTTATCTGCGGCTGACCCCTCAACCAAGATGGTCGGGACGACAGCACCGCCGATTATGACAGCGATGGCGAAGCTCCGTCCTTTCATTGTTTCCTGCGCGATTGACCAGGCGGTAGACGAAGCGCGCCATCGTAACCTATTCTATGGCGCGGACTTGGTTGCTCAGTTTGGCAATATTAGCCAAGCGTTCTGCAATGCGTCTCTGAAAACTACCGAGTTGATTGATGATGTCATCTAGGGTTTCCCCACCTTTGGGCAATCGTGCGGCTTCTATTTTGCAAAGAACCCTTGTGGTGCTTAACCCTAAAAATTGTCGGTGCATCACATTGCAAGCTTGTTGAATCCTGTCAGCTTCGAAATTGACCTGATCCCCTCCTTTATTGGCCAATTCCCTTTCTCTTTCGACAAGCTCTGCAAGAATCCGCCGCTCTTTCTCGATATCAACTTTGCCGAGTGTCCGGCGCTCTTGGGTGAGTAGCTGGTCACATTCTTCCAGAATGCGCGTCATGCCCTCAACGAACAGGCGGTTGGTCACCGCACCTTTGATCTTGTTGAAATTGCTATTCTCTCCCATGACGTTGGCCTCGAACCAGCTCGACATTTCAGAGGACATGCTGCCATAGTTTTGCGATAACACCGTAACAGGGCCTCCCGCAGGTTCGATGCGAGATGCGATCACTCTCAGATTATGTGGAATGGTCCGCATCGCATCAAATTCCCAAATCAGGCTTTTGGTTTCGGCTACAAGTGCGCTGGCATCTGACACGGTTTGTTGCAGCTGCAGGATCTTTTGATCTGGTGGGATATTCAGACCTGCGCAGCGCGAAAGCAGCTCTTCGCTCAGAGCGGCAGTGCAAAACTGATGATAGCTTTCAAATCCTTTTGAAAGGATCCATTCTTTCAGATGTTCGGCACTTTCTTGCGGGGACAGATCACCTTCCCGTTCGGCAAGCAGTAGCTCTGCATAGGCCTTCTTAACCTGGTCGAACATTGCGCTGCTGGGGCGCATACGTGCAGATAGAAAGCCGCCAGGGCAAGGTATGGCAACTGCAAAAACCCAGTAATACAGGCCATCCTTTGTCTTGTTTTTGACGTAGGCGCCAATGCTCTCACCTTGTTTCAGGGTTTCCCAAAACAAATGGAATACACCTTTGGGCATGTCTGGGTGCCGAATGATCCGGTGCGGAGCCCCCAGAAGTTCGTCCCAATCATAGTGCGCAACCCGCTTGAAAACATAGTTGGCTGCTTTGATGATGCCGCGTTCGTCCGTCCGCGAGATAAATACTTCGTGAAGACCAAAAGGAGCTTCTCCTTGTGCTGGCCGAACATTCAAACGGCGGTCGTTTATAGTCACTTTGACGTTCCATTTTCATGATAACTCTACCCGAAGGTTACATTGAAAATCTTCCTAATCCTTTAAAGGGATCGCTGGGGCAGAATGAAGATCAGGAACGAGTGAAACCTAGGCAATGGGCGAAGGGCGTGTGCATCTTGGCTGCCCGAGGTCACTTCAAGCCAGGAAAAGGTGATTTCCGCGAGCAAAAATCACTATCTGCTCGCGGGGGAAAACACGTTCAATAATGACTATGGGGTGGACCAGAACTTGTCATAAACCTGCTGTGCTATCAGCCTATGGCCGGTAAGGTTGGGATGAACGGCCCCCGTAATCCGCTTATCGCCTGGCTGCGTCAGAAGTGTATCGTTGCCCGTCCTGATGGCGCGGGTATCAGCTTCATAAGCATATGGTCTCCAGTCCGATACAGGCCATTTTGGTTCGGTGTTTGGAAGATTTCCTCTACCACCCTTCCACCATCCATAGCCAACAAAAGCATCTCGTGTTTCACAAACAAAGGAAACCCCGCGGTCTCGTGCTACCTTGGAAAGGGCACTCCGAAACCGATCAAACTGCTTCAGGGCCAGCCCTCCTTCGCTCGATGTGAGATTGAAATGCCATTCCCGAAGATTTCGGCCAGGCCACCTGCTTAAGGTTCTAATCAGGCTATTGGGAGCGGCAGCTTTCAAGCCATTCCAAGCGCTCTTGGGGTTAAACTCTCTAGGAGGATCACCAGGCACATTGAAGTCTGAACCCGAAAGTGGTTCGCATGCGGGCTGCGAGGAAACGCGCGCTCGCATTGGGTCGGGGTATTGCGGGATGACAATCTGGCTGGGCTTCACCGCTAGCCGTTTTTCTAGAACATTGAAGAGCAGGCTGTACCTTTCTTTCATGCCTAGGGAGGTGCTATGTCCGTCTGTCAAATCTCCTGCATGGTACAGGTTTTTGCTGTCTAATTTCCTGCAGTACCTATCCAAATGGCGATTGGTTTTGGCATCTACTCGGTTGGATGGGCTGGGGCAGACTTCCGGAAAGAGAAGGGTCCCGACGAGTTTGATTTTCCACTGTGTGGGAATTACGAAGTATTGCACAATGTCTGCGAACCCGATGTCATTTCCACCAATACTCAGAAACACGTAGTCGGGTTGGCGCATGTTCCCCGATGCACAGGTCAGAAAGCCAGACTGAGGAAACTTGCCGCCATTCGTCTCTCTTAGGTCTCTGGTGAACTTACTGAACCTATCTACTCGCGGGTCAGGATTCAGATTGCTCATACTTCGAGGGCGGTTTCCAGGCCCCCCTCTTCGATGAAAGGACCGAATGTTTAATCCGCCGATTTCCTCAGCGGATACCGCTTCATAGTTCGAAGGCGTTTCTTGACAGAGTTCGCGAATTGCAAAGTTCACTTGAGAGTAGGGAACGTATTCCCCCTTACCCCAAGCCTGATATTGGGGCACAAGAAGACCATCAAAAATCTCTGCTCCCGTACACGCGTAGTGCAAAAAAGTGACATATGTATGTGGCCGTTCAGAAGCTAGCTTGAGCGCGGTGAGGCTTTGATGGCTATAGAAACTTCTATGACAGGTGTCGTCGACCCAATGGTTTACGTCTGCATCGGGGGCCTCTGGTGGCGAGACCAGGCGCTGGCTGTCCACCAACCATTCCAGATTGTTTTTGCCGGGAAGGGTTTGACCCGCCTTCCATTGACCGGGATAGTCAGGGTTTCCTTCTCCTGATCCGTAGCTATCCCCCATCCCGACGATTACGACATGCTCTGGCTTGATCCACGATGAGATTTCACTGCCCTGGTAGGATACGCTCAGATTTGCGCCAGAGATCGGTACAGAAAACTCAAAGCCACGTTCACAGGGCAGCGTATTAGTTTCCCCATTATATACCCATGTGCATTCTGACGATGAGGCAACCCTGGCAACAGCTCTTACCGTGGTTGCGGCTGAAGCTTCATTTTGAACAAAGCTCAGTATCTTTTCAGAATGCTGCTTGGCACTCTGGTCCCAGTGCATTCCCGCATTCTGCCCCTCTTTTAGGGAGGCTTGGTAGGGCGAGGGCAACCCAAGGTCCGATAACCGTTTGTGCCAGTCAGCAAAGCTTTCTCCGGGTTCCAGCTTGTACCTATGGAACAGGTCTTCGGCGTTCCCCTGGGTGGCGAATGGGCCAAACCGATTGAGAACCTCCCACTCGATTGTGTCATCAGTAGGTTCTGATGAGAGGGAATAGGTCGGCGTGAAAATAGCGAATAGGAGAATCAATGGTCGAAAAACGTACAAGCTAAACCTCTAATGACTGCTGGATGCAGTAACATGCAAGCTTGGGTAGTTTTTTAAATCAAGGATTAATTTGCCAATGCGGGTATGATTTATTTAGCTAAAAAGCTTCGTGAGAGAGGGGGCTATATTGGGTCGAGAACGCGTACAGCTTCCCCCCATTTGAAGTTGCTCACCTTTATCCGCCGGGTTGTTCTCTTCCTGTCGCTCAGAAGGATCTTGGCCGTACAGGTCACCTGGCACATGTGCCTTGAAACCTGTTTGCCCGAAATCACATGCGACATGCATGGTTTGACAATCGCCGTCTGCTGGAGCCAATCGGGAGCATCCCACCAGCCAAGGCCGGGGCATTTCGGTTTATTTGGCACTATCCGGTTTACCTAATCTTACGAACCTTCCGGTACCTTTCGTTGGTTTCCACAAGTCCACCAACGAACGCCGGGTAGAATTCATGATACGACCAGATTGGCTAGAAGACCTTATTGTCGGTAATACGAGCCATATTGGCGACGTTGGTAACAACATACTGGATGGGACTACCGGCGACGATACAATCAACGCGGACGCGGGTAACGACACAGTTGCGGGTGAAGAAGGCAGCGATATTATCGATGCGGGCGAGGGCGATGATGTCATCTATGGTGACATGGGAGATGGCTTTGCGCAGGGGGCGAATGCCACGCCTCTGTCGCTTGAACTCGCCAATATGCAATATGTTTCCCACGATGGTTACCTGGGGTCTGCGGGCGATTCTGCCATCTTTAGCGATATTGCAACGCTTGAGGACGGCAGCAAGGTCTGGGGCCGACTGGTGCTGGTGGAAAAATCCAATCCGGATATGTGGGTGGAGTTTGGCTACGCCGAGGGTGCAGAAGTCTTTCTGGACGGGGATGAGGCGGGGGATCAGGCGACCTTCCGTTTGGAATTCTACGACCCGAATACTGGCGAACCCGTTTTCCTGAACTCGACCGCGACCTTCAATGATGTCGATGACAACACTGATATTGGCGATGCCGAAGCGATCATTGTGGACGGCAACAGCTTCACCTCCTTTGGCGTGTCGCAGGATTCTTCGCTGACGACGACAACCGACGGCAATATGGTGACGGCCACCGGGTCTGAAATAAACAGCTATACTGATCAGGATGCCTGGTTCTCTGCCCAGTTCGAGGACCGATCCTCAATCGAGTTTACCCTGCAAACGCGAGAAGGATATTCCGGTTTCACTCTCTCCGGGGATGTCATCGAGGACCCAGTTGTTTCCATCATCGAACAAGGGGCCGATACCGTATTGGCAGGGGCTGGTGACGATGTGGTCTATGGCCAGGGCGGGGATGACTCGCTTTTTGGTGAGGATGGCAACGACAGTCTGGATGGCGGTGCCGGCGACGACGTGATGGACGGCGGGATCGGTTCTGACACCCTGATCGGTGGTGACGGCGGCGATACCATCTCGGGGGGGGACGGTGATGACTACATCGAAGGTGGTCTTGGCAACGACTATCTGACCACCGGCCTGGGCAATGACACGCTGATGGGCGGCGAAGGCGATGACACGCTGAAAAACTCGGCGGGGGACGACAGCCTTGTTGGGGGTGTCGGCAATGACAGCATCGTGGCAACCGACGGCAATGACACCCTGGAAGGTGGCGACGGCAACGACACCATGTATGGCGGCAATGACAATGACCTCCTGGTCGGCGGCACTGGCGCAGACCTGATGTATGGTGAAGCGGATTCCGATACCTTCGAGATCTCTGACGGTTTTGGCAATGACACCGTGGTCGGTGGCGAGGCCGGCGTTGACTATGACACCGTGGATCTTTCGGGGGTCACCGCCAGTGGCGTAACGGTCACCTATACAGGGGATGAGGCGGGCACCGTCACCGACGGCGCCGATACGATTGGCTTTTCCGAAATTGAAGCGATGACGCTGACCGGGCAGGACGACGTGGTGGACGCGTCAGCTGACAGTGCTGGCGTTATTATCGACGCGGGCGCCGGCGACGATACGATCACGCTTGGCGGCGGCAGCGATTTCATTACCGGTGGCGCTGGCTATGACGAGATCATCCTGACCGCAAGCGGCGGTGCCGATACCTTAAGTGATTTTAGTGTCTCCGATGACGATGACGACGGGTTCTACAACGATCAGCTTGATGTTTCAGATCTGACCGGTGGCACCGGGCCGGATGGCAGCATCCGCAGTCAGGATGTATCGGTGTCGGATGATGGCTTTGGCAATGCGCTCCTCAGCTTTCCCGGCGGAGAGAGCCTGGTGCTTAAAGGGGTATCCCCGGCGCAAATCACCAGCCAGTCGCAACTGCATTCTGCGGGGATACCCTGCTTCACCCCCGAGGTTCTTTTGGCGACCCGGCGCGGCACCGTGCCAGCTGGCCAAATCCGGGTGGGGGACATGTTGCAAACGGCCGATAATGGATTTCAGCCGGTGATCTGGGTCGGACAGCGCAGGCTGGACCGTGCCGAGCTGCTGCTGCGGCCTCATCTGCGGCCCTACCGCCTTAGCCCGGGCGGGTTTCTGTCGCCTGAACGCCCGATGCTGCTGTCGCCACAGCACCGCCTGCTGGTTCATCGCCGGACCCTTGGGCAAGATACCCCCTTTGGAGAAAGTTTTGTGTCAGCAAAGTTGCTGGCCGGGATAGACGAGAACTGTGGCCAGCAGCTCTATGCCGATCAGGGCGTCACCTATGTTCATCTGATGACCGAGCAACACGAGGTGGTTTTTGCCGAAGGCATTGCCACGGAAACCTTCTGGCCCGGCCCCGAGGCTATTCGCGGACTATCGGCTGACAATATGCGAGAGCTGTTTGAACTCTTCCCCGACCTGGCACCGGTGTTTGGGCTGGCCGGGGAACAGGGGCGCGGGCAAGTTCGCCAAGTCTATGGGGAACTTGCCCGTCAAAGCTTGAAGCGGCGTGATCTGTCGTTCTTGGGGGCCGCCTAGGCTGCCGCTTTCTGGGTGTGTCGCGGGGGGCTAACGGGCCTCCTGCTTGATCATCTGGGCCGCCTTTTCGGCGATCATGACAACCGGTGAGGCCGTGTTGCCCGAGACGATCTTGGGCATGATCGAGGCATCGACAACGCGTAGGCCCGTCAGGCCATGCACCTTGAGATCCGCGCCGACCACTGCGGCGGGGTCGGTTCCCATCTTGCAGGTACCAACCGGGTGAAAGATCGTCGTGGCAATGTCACCGGCCTGTTTCAACAGCTCTGCGTCGCTCTGATACCCTGGGCCGGGCAGGATCTCTTCGGGCTGATGTGGTGCCAGGGCCCGGGCGGTCATGATCTGGCGTGCCTGACGCAGCGATTGTATGGCCACCTGTTTGTCCGTTTCGGCCGACAGGTAATTCAGCCGGATCGCGGGCTGTTGTTCTGGGGTGCCGGACTGCGCATGACATGACCCGATGCTATCGGGCCGCAGGTTGCAGACAGAGACGGTGATGGCAGGAAAGGGATGCAGTGGATCCCCCAGCCGATCAGTCGAGAGCGGCTGCACATGATATTCCAGATCCGGCGTCGCCAGAGAGGGGCGTGATTTGGTGAACATGCCAAATTGGCTGGGCGCCATCGACAACGGCCCGCTTTGGGTTGTCATGTATTGCAGGGCCATTCTTGCCTTTCCCAAGGTTGAATTCGCCAGTGTATTCAGCGTCTTGGCATTTTTCACCTTGTAGACCGTGCGGATTTGAAGATGGTCCTGAAGGTTTTCGCCAACGCCTGGGCTGTCATGCAGGGGGGGCAGGCCCAGGTCCTTGATCCGCCTTGGCTGTCCAATACCCGACAGCTCCAGGATCTTGGGCGAGTTGATTGCACCCGCCGCCAGCAGGACCTCTTGGCGGCAACGGGCGAACAGGGGCTTGCTCTTGACGCGCAGGCGCACGCCGGTAATCGTTTTCCCCTCCAGCATCAGCGCTTCCACATGGGCCTGCGTCAGCAACCGCAGGTTTGGGCGTTTCAGGGCAGGGCGCAAGAAACCGCTGGCGGTGCTCCAACGGATGCCGTTGTTCTGGTTCACCTCAAAAAAGCCGGAGCCTTCGTTGTTGCCATCATTGAAATCGGCGCGCGGCTGGATGCCAAACTCTTTCGCACCTTCTTGAACGGCGCTCAAGATATCCCATTTCAGCCGTTGTTTTGCGACCTTCCATTCACCGCCCGACTGATGCATTTCGCTTGTCCCGGCGTGATGGTCTTCGGATTTCAGGAAATAGGGCAGCACATCGTCCCAGCCCCAGCCCGGATTGCCCAGTTGACGCCAATGGTCGTAATCGGCGGCCTGTCCGCGCATGTAGATCATCCCGTTGACCGAGGTGCAGCCGCCGAGAACCTTGCCGCGGGGATAGACCAGTGCCCGCCCGTTCAGGCCCCGCTCACTCTCGGTTTTCATCATCCAGTCGGTGCGTGGGTTGCCAATGCAGTAGAGATAGCCAACCGGGATCTTGACCCAGTGGTAATTGTCTCGGCCACCGGCCTCCAGCAACAATACACGGGTCTTTGGGTTCTCGGTTAGCCGATTGGCCAGCACACAGCCAGCCGTGCCTGCGCCGATGATGATATAGTCATAGTGGCCGTCCAGCTGTTCACTCTGTGTCATCACGCGCGCCCCCAAAGCCCTGCATACGATGGCGCAGATCCAACCAGGCGGCATAGCGCCTTGCGTAGAATTCCTGCATCTGCGGATCCGGCGAAAACCCATTGGCGGATCGGGTCATGGCGGCAAGGGCCTGTTCGTAGTCTGCAAACTCGCCCAGACCAACAGCGGCGCCTATGGCAGCCCCTAGTGCGCCTGTTTCCTGCGCCTCGGCCACGGTTATTGGCACGCCAAGACAATCGGCAAACATCTGCGGCCAATGCGGGCTGCGGGCTCCGCCCCCCGACAGGGTTGCGCGCTCAAAACTGACCCCGGCGGCCTCTAGGACCGCGATATGGCGTTTGTGTTCGAACATCACGCCTTCAAACAGGGCGCGCAGCATGTGGCCTTCGCCATGCCATCCCGCCAGCCCAAAGAAACCGGCGCGTTCCTGCGCCGCCAGCCGCGAGCCATAGAGGAAGGGGTGGAAAAACGGATCATCCAGTCCCGGTGGCGTCTGATCCAAGCAGGCGTTGCAATAGCCAAAGGGATCCTCGTGATGGCCACCGCGTTCGACAAAGGTGCGGACATACCACTCCAGGTTGGCAGCCGATGTGGCACTGGAGTCGATATTCACAAAGCGCCCAGGGCCAAACCCGGCGACCATAAAGACGCTGTCATCCTGCACCGGAGTGGTCGAGAACACCTGGTTTATGCTCCAGGTGCCCACGATGATCGAGGCCTCGCCAGCCGAAACAACACCTGACCCCAGGGCGCTGGCAATGACATCAAAATAGCCCGCAATCACCGGGGTTCCGGGGGCAAGCCCGGTTGCCTGGGCGGCAGTGGCAGTCACACCGCCGACCGTCGCAGCGGGGTCAAGCAGTTCTGGCAGCTTGTCGCGCGCATCCGCCAGCCCATAAAGCGCCAGCAGGCCATCGTCATAGCGCCCCTCGGGCAGCTGGGCCAGTCCGCAGCCGCTCATGTCGGATAGGTCGCTGACGCGGCGGCCTGTCAGTTGATAGCTGAGGAAATCCTTGCACAGCAGCACTGTTCCGGCGCGGGCATAAAGCTCGGGTTGGTGTTGTTTCACCCAGGCCAGCAGGCTGGGTGTCTGCGCAGGCCAGGGGCGTTGCAGGCAGATGTCATGCAAGTCCTGCCCGACCTGCGCATCCAGCGCCTGCGCCAGCTCTGCGGCGCGGGTATCCAGCGATTGAATACCCAATAGCGGCGCCTGGTCCTGATCCAGCAGATAGAGTCCATTGCCATGACCGGCGCAGCCGATGGCGATGATCTGCGCGGCATCTATGCCTGCACGGTCAATGCAGCCGCGAATGGCGCTTTGGGCATTGTCCCACAGCTCGTCCAGGTCACGTTCTACGTGACCTGGCTGTGGGGTAGAGGACTGGCCATCCAGGGCGCAAAGCGCGATCTGTTTGCCGTGAAGATCAAACAGAACCGCCTTGATCACCGTATTGCCGGCATCCAGCCCCAGCAGATATTTTTCCTGATCAGCCACGGTTGTACACATCCCAGGCTTCTTCGCCGCTGGCGCCAGTGTGGATCATTGCCATGAGGGCGGCGACAACCGCTTTGGGATTGTCGTGCTGATAGATATTACGCCCATAAACCATGCCCTTGGCCCCCTGCGCCATAATCGCGGCGGATTTTATCAATACGGTTTTCAGATCTTCCTTGCCGCCGCCACGTACCAGAACCGGCACCCGTGCGGCTTCGACAACACGGTGGAAGTCTTCGGGGTTTTCGGTCGGGTCGGCCTTGATGATATCGGCGCCCATTTCGCTTGCCAATCGGGTCAGGGTCACAATCTTTTGGGCGTCGCCATCCACCTGATAGCCGCCGCGTATATCGTTGGGCAGCATCACCAGCGGTTCAATCATCAGCGGCATGCCGTATTTGTCACAGGCGGCCCGCACCCGGCTGATGTTTTCAATGCATTGGCGAAACAGCTCTGGCTCATCCGGCAACATGAACAGATTGACCACCACTGCTGCAGCATCCATTTCCAGGGCGCCAATCAGCGGTTCATCGGCGTTCTGCAGCATTGACCACATCACCCGGTGGCGCTGGTCATTGTAGGGATTGCCCATGTCGATCCGCATCACCAGCGCGGGCTTATCCTTTTCTGGCCGTGATTGCAGCAAATCCGCCTGACCATAGGCGCATTGGATGGCATCCGGGCGGGCTTGGATCAGCGTGTCCATGACTGCTGGCATATTCTCCAGCCCAGCCAGAAAGCTCGGCTCGTTGCAGACGCCGTGGTCGATCGCCACATCCAGGCAGCCACCGTTGCTGAACATCCGGTTCATACGGGCTTTGGTACTGATTTTCATTGGGTTGTCCTTCGTTCAATTGCGACTGTCGAGCATATCTTGCGATACGCCGTAATAGCTGTTGAGTTCAGCAAGCAGATCCTGCTTTTGCTGGGTTGTTTCGGCCTGTGACCAGGCCATAAGAGGGCGCAGCACGGCGCAGATGCGGTCAATCATCCGGGTCGAGATCTGGCCGGTAATCGCCAGTGGGCTGCGTCGCAGCACGATATCCGACAGGGTCACCACATGTTCGTGGCGGGCCAGAAAGGCGATTTCCCCGGTGGTAGTGGGGCTGGTGTCTGTCAGTGGGCGATCATCGGCAAAGGCAGCGCAAAAGGCGGCGACTTCGGTGGCGCGGCTGCCATAGGTTGCAAGCAGATGATCTGTGCGGGCGTTGCCCTGGGCGGCGGCATCGGTCTGCGCCGAGGCAAAGCCCGCGCCGCCACCAATTGCCAGCGCGCGGGTGCAGGTCTGGCGCGGGTGCTTCAGCTCTTGCAATACGGCGTTGCTTGTCTGTTCGGCAAAGGCGCGAAAAGTGGTCCATTTGCCGCCGATCATGCAGAACTGCGGCACCGTGCCATTGATCCTGCGCACATCATGCCCGCGCGAGATACGCCCGGTATAGTCATGGTCGCTCTTGGGGAGCGGGCGGATGCCGCTATAGCTAAAGACGATTTGATCCGCCGACAGGGCAATATCGGGAAAGACCCGCCCAAGCGAGGCCAGGATATAGTCGCGTTCGGCCGCCTCGCAGCGCACCCGCTGCGCCGTCTCGACCCGGATATCGGTAGAGCCAGCCAGCACTTTGCCGAGATAGGGAAAGACAATGCAAACCCGGCCATCATCGTTTTCAAAGTAGATCATATGGCCATCCAGCGCCTGCATCAGGCTGGCATTGTCGAGGATCAGATGCGACCCCTTGGTGCCCGACACCAGCGGCGCGGTCTGGGGCGCGCCGGGGTTGAGCGCGCTGATGGCGCTATCCAGCCAGGCACCCGTTGCATTGACAATGACCCTGGTCTTGATGGGCTGGCGGTCGCCGGTCAGCCTGTCGATGACATGCCAGTTCTCGCCCTCGGGGGTTAGCTCTGCATAGTTTAGCGCCTGCGATGCCGGGCTGTGCTGTTCAACATCCAGGATCATTTCCAAGCCCAGCCGTTCCGGATGGCTGATCCAGGCATCATAATAGGTGGCAGAGCAGAGCAGATCCGGCGTCAGCGCCGGGCGGGCCCTACGGGTGCTGCCCGCGCTGTGGAACTGGTGTTTGGGCAGAACCCGGTTGCTTCGTGTTACCCAGTCATACAGCCCCAGCCCCAGTTTGATCGGCAGGGCGCCGCGCCGCGAGGGTTTGCCAGACCACCCCAGGAAAGAGGCCGCCGCATTCAGGGTGCCCGACAGCAAAGAGGTGATTGGGATGGTGGTGGGCAGGGGCTGCACATAGTGGGGTGCGTTGCGCAGCAAAGCATCGCGTTCGGCCAGGGATTCCTTGACCAGATCAAACTCGCCGTTTTCCAGATAGCGCAGGCCACCATGGATCATCCGAGAGGGGGCGGCGCTGCAGCCGGAACAGAAATCGTTTCGCTCCACCAGCAGAACGCGTAGCCCCTGCAGGGCAAGGTCGCGGTACACCCCGATCCCATTGATCCCACCGCCCAGCACAACAACATCAAAGCTGTCATCATGTGAAAGCGCAGCAAGGCTGTTTTGGCGTTGTTTGGACATAACTTCTCCGTTTGCCGACCCGAGGCGGGCGGCAGAATTTAGGTCAACCAGGGGCAGGTGATCAGCCGTCTAGGTCGTGTAGATGTCGCTTCGCGGCAGTGTTGATGCCTTGGATGTCTGCGGCAGAAAGCCGGATACGCCCGGCCTTGGCATTTTCCAGGGCCTGGTCGGCATTGCGCGCACCGCACAGGGAAAAGGTGATACCGGGCTGTTGCAGGGTCCAGGCAATGACGATCTGCGCCAGACTGGCAGAATGGGCTGCGGCGATGGGGGTGATTTCCTCCATCAGCTGTTGCACCTTTTGCCGGTTTGGCGCTGAAAAGCGCGGGTTATCCCGGCGCTGGTCATCGCCTTCGAATTTGCGTTCGGCGGTCATTTTTCCTGACAATAGCCCCAGCGCCAGCGAGGAATAGCTGAGCACAGAGACGCCGTTTTCCTGCGCGAGCGGCAGCAAGGTCTGCTCGATGTCTCGCTTTACCATGCTGTATTCTTCCTGGATGGCATCCAACTGCCCGGCCGCCAGATAGGCGCTGATATCTGCGGTACTGGTATTGCTGGCACCGATAGAGCGGATTTTGCCCTGCTTCTTCAGCAGTTCCAGTGCCTCCATAGTTTCCTCAACCGGGGTGGTCGGGTCCTGCCAATGGGTGATGTAATGGTCGATGTAATCGGTTCCCAGCCGTGTGAGGCTTTGTTCGACCTCGTAGACGATCGCATCGCGCCCCAGGTAGCGATGCACTGGTCCGCTCTCAAGGTCAAAGAAATGGTTGCCGTTCTGGCAGTGCCAGACAAGCCCGCATTTGGTGGCAAGAACAACCTTGTCGCGCCGCCCCTTCAGGGCCTTGCCGACGATTTCCTCGGCGGTGCCCTGCCCATAGGCAGGGGCGGTGTCGATCAGGCTGATGCCCGCGTCAATCGAGGCCTGGATTGCCTTGATCGAAGTGGCCTCGTCGGTGCCACCCCACATCCAGCCGCCAATGGCCCAGGTGCCCAGACCAATGGCCGAGGCTTCTATTCCACTTTTGCCAATCGGGCGCGATAGCATTTCATGCGACATTGGGTTTACTCTCTTTTGGGTTCAATAGGTTGAGCGCGGTTTCTTCGTCCAGCACCAGGGCATCCAGATAGCCTCCGTTCAGCGTGGCCCGGATAGGGCGGGCTTTTCCCAGCCCCGAGGCGATGCCAATCACGCGGCCACATTCGGCCAGATCTCCGGGATCAAGGGCAACCAGGCGGTGGTTCAGGGGGTAGTCCGCTACCCGGCCATCATCGCCGATCAGATGCGCCAGCAGTTCCGCCACAACGCCAGAATTGGCCAGCATCTTGCGATCGGCTTCGTGGACCGGGTTCAGGTCGTAATAGCTGGAGTCCGCCGCCTGAATCGAGCCAATCCCCAGCAGCGCAACATTTGCCTTGCGCGCAATATCAAAGACATCCCGCACCGATCCGACCTCCATCAGCATGTCGCGCTGGGCCCGGGTTTCAGCAAAGAGTGGCGCATGTACCAGCATGGCGCGCCCGCCCAAGCGTTCTGCCAGCTGGGTGGCCAGGTGGTTGACGTCGGTGAAATACTTGCCCTGCACCCCGCCTGTCAGCGGTACAACGGTGACATCGCGTGCGATATCGGCCGTCAGGTTTTCGACTACCGCGCTGATGGCCTTACCGCCGGTGATGGCAATGACATCGCCATCGCGCAGGGTTTCCAGCAGGAAATTGGCTGCCGCCCGGCCCACCTGTTGCAGGGTTGTATCAGGATTTCCCGACGCCGTGGGGGTAATCACCGCGCTGTGCAGCCCGGTGGTCTGGACCATCTGTTCTTCACAGTCGATCAGATGCTGAAACCGGCTTTTGATGTCAATCTTGACCATGCCCATCCGTCGCCCCTGGGCGATCAGCCGGTTCACCTTGGAGGTTGACAGGTTGAGTTTTGTTGCGATCTCGGACTGTTTCAGACCCTCAACAAAGTGGAGCACAAGAACCGCGTGAATTTGACGGGCGGTTTCATAGTTAGGGCTTGCTTCGGTCATTTGCGTGCCCGCCGTTTTTGCAGGTAGTGATCAATCGATACTGCCGCCAGCAGGATAGAGCCGCGAATGATGTCTTGCCAGTAGACCGATACATCCAGCAGCGCCAGCGAACTGGAGACCACCGACAAAAGGACTACGCCGAGGATTGCACCAAAGATCGTGCCGGTACCGCCCGACAGGCTGGCGCCGCCGATCACCGCAGCGGCAATCACGTTCAGCTCCATGCCGATGCCAAATGTTGGCTGTGCCGATCCAAAGCGGGCCATATAGATGATCCCGGCAAATCCGCAGAGCGCTGAACACAGCGTGGTGGTGAGAAAGACAACCTTCTTGGTGCGGATCCCCGAATAGGCGGCGGCGCGTTCATTGCTGCCGGTGTAAAAGACCTTGCGAAATACGGTTGTCTTGCGCAGCAGGAAATCAAAGGTCACCACGGTCAATAGAAAGATGATGATCACCAGTGGCACCGGCCCGATAGAACCCTGGCCGATGAACTTGAACTCGGGGGGCAGGGTGAACAGGCCCAGCGGACGCCCGCCAGTCGCCAGCAGGCAGATGCCGCGGGCAATCACCATGACGGCCAGCGACACGATGAAGTGGTGCAGCCCGACACGGACGACAAAGAACCCCATGATGGCCCCGACGCCAGTACAGACCAGAATGGCAATCGCCGAGGCAAGCCAGGGGTCAACCCCTGCCAGGAACAACCAGCCCGCAACCACCATTGCCAGTGCGGTGACAGAGCCGACAGACAGGTCGATGCCGCCTGAAATCAACAGGATTGTCATGCCTATGACCACGATGCCTTCGACCGCGAAGGCCATGACCATCGCGCGCATGTTTACCCAGGTCAGAAAATAGGGCGATGCAAACGACATCACGATAAACAGAGCTAGAATGATCGCAATCAGCCCCGTTTCCCGCATGCGCAACAGTCGCAGCACAATGTTCTGCGCTGCTGCCGCGCTGGCCTGATTTGGGGTGGGCCCCGTTCCGCCAGTCTGTGTTGTGCCGGTTTCTGTCAAAGTAGAGTTCCTCACCGCTTTGGTCCTTTGTCTTTCACGCCGCCGTCGCATCGGTGACCGATACCAGCTGCATGATGTTTTCTTCTGTCATCTGTGCGCCGCTGACTTCACCGCTGATGCGGCCTTCGCGCACCACTGCTACCCGGTCGCACAGGCCAATCAGTTCCGGTAGCTCTGAGGAGATGACGACAATCCCGACACCCTGGGCGGCGAGCGCGCGCAGAATGCGGTGGATTTCGCATTTGGCACCGACATCCACGCCGCGTGTGGGTTCATCCAGAATAATGAGTTTCGGATTGATGCTCAGCATCTTGGCAATCGCTACCTTCTGTTGATTGCCACCGGACAGCGACGATACCGGGTCGCTGAGCTTGCCACATTTCAGGTTGAGCATGCGCCCCAGATCTGCGGCTTGCTGGGTTTCCTGCGCGCTGTTCAGCACTCCGAGCGGGGATGATACCCGCTGTAAATCCAGGGCAGATACATTGGCCGAAATCGCCATGTCCAAGAAGATGCCATCGCCTTTGCGATCTTCCGACAGGTAGACCACACCGGCCTGGATACTGTCTTGATAGTCTCGTGGGGTCAGGGGGGCGCCATTCAGAAAGGTCTCGCCGCGCACCTTGCATTCAAGGCGGCACACGCCTTTGGCAATCTCGCTGCGGCCAGAGCCGATCAAGCCACCAAAGCCAAGGATCTCGCCGCGCTTCAGGTGGAAACTGATATCGTGAAAGCGATTGCCATCTGTCAGGTTGCGGACCTCAAGGATCATATCGTCGCTGCGATCGGCGGCGGCCAGCTTGGGCGGGTACAGATCGTCGATGACGCGGCCCACCATGGCGTTGACCACATCGTCCGGACCAATATCTGCAACCTCTTGGGTGGTAATATGCTGCCCGTCGCGAAACACGGTTACCCGGTCACAATTGTCGAATATTTCGACCATGCGATGCGAAATATAGATTATGGAAATGCCCTGATCCGCCAGTTTCCGCATGATGCCAAACAGGATTTGCGCTTCTTTCTCGGTCAGTGCGGCGGTGGGTTCATCCAAAATCAAGACCCGGCACTCCAGCGTCAGCGCCTTGGCGATTTCCACCAACTGCTGGTTGGAAATGGACAGGTCGCGTACCAGGGTCGCGGGTGAAATATCGCACAGCTGGCCAAGGGTCGTCGCGGCTTTGGCATGCAGGTCGCCGTAGTCCATCACCAGGGCGCGGCTGACATTGGTGGCTGCCATAAAGATGTTTTCTGCGACGCTGACATCCGGGCACAGGGCGATTTCTTGATGGACAAAGCCAATGCCCAGCTGTTGCGCCCGTGTGGGGGACGCGATGGAGACGGCCTGACCATCGATCAGGATTTCCCCGCTGTCCGGATGCAGGATCCCGTCGATGATATTCATCAGGGTTGATTTCCCCGCCCCGTTTTCCCCGGCCAGGGCATGTATTTCACCTCTGCGCAGATCAAAATTCACCCCGCGCAGCGCGCGGACAGAACCAAAGGATTTGGACACATCGGAAATTTTCAAAAGCAGATCTTCGGTCATGGGTTTGTCGCCATCGGTTTTGGGCAAGGGGCGGTTGGGGCGGCGATGCGCGTGCTGCATCGCCGCCTTCAGCGTGCGCAGGCCAGTTAGCTTGGGTCGCGATCAGCCATATAGGTGTTCAGATCAAAGCTGTCGGCATTGTCCTGGGTGATCACCGCAAAACCATTGTCAACATAGGGGATCTGCATCGGGTTGAAGCCCGAGACCTTGTAGTCGTTGAAGGGATCAAACACATCGCTGTGGGCGGCAAAGAAAACCGACAGGAACCCCATGAAGCCCTGCATGCCCTGGTTCGGGTTCAGCGCCATGTGGATGTTTCCGGCCTTGATGTGTTCCAGCGTTGCGGGTGTCACATCGGCATGCATGATCAGCACATCGGATTTGGCCTCAAGGATTGCGGCAACTGCCCCCTCGGCAGAGCCCGCCTCTGGGATCCAGATGGCACCAAGATCCGGATTTGCCTGAACGATTGAGGCCGTGGCGCGATAGGCGGCGTTGCTATCCTGGTTGGTTGCCTGGCGTCCCACCAGTTTCATGTTTGGGTAGTGGGTTTCCATATAGGAAACCAGGGCTGTCACCCGCAGGTCGTGGTTAGATTGGCCGGGATTTTCCAGCACTGCATATTCGGCGCTGTCGCCGATCTGGCTGACGATCTCTTCTGCGGCGAATTTGGCCTCGGCGTGATTGTCCGATGTAATATAGGCGGTGCGGTTCGAATTTGGAGAATCAGCGGCAAAGGTCGCAACCTCGGTGCCGGTCTCAATCGCCCGGTTGATTGGTTCGATAAAGGGATCCGACTGCATCGGGTGCAGCAGAATACCGGCGGGGGCCTTGACCAGATCCTGTTCAAAAGAAGCAATCTGCTTGGTGATGTCGTAGTCAGGTGTACCCGAAAATACGGTGTTGCAGCCAAAGGCTTCGGCCGCTTGTTTGAATCCCTGATAGACGGGCACCCAATAGGGGTGGCTCGAGACCATCACGTTCATGATATAGGTTTCGCCTGGTTCGCAGGCCAGTGTTCCTTCGGCCATGGCGGGTGTCGTCGTCACTGTAGAAACAGCCAATACTGCAGACGCGATCAGCCTTTTTGTAGTCACTTTCTTCATGTCTTCCTCCCTGAGTAAAGGCTCTTTGGCCTTAAGAATGTGCCCGGCTCCCCGGATTTCGCAAGAAATACCAAAGGCCGAAATTACATTCAGTGCGCCTACTGATCCGTAGCAACCCGGGTTTCGTCAACAACAAATGGGAAAACTATCTTGTAGTGAAATTTATTTCATTTTGACCGGGCTGCGGCTGTCGGGTGCAAGACGTCAGGGCCGTTTGGTCCCAATCTGGCTGGATTGGCCCCCGCAGGCATCGCCCATGCACACGCCGCTGACCCAACCTCGCGGATAAAGCTGCCCCTTGGCTAAAGCCATAGGTTGTAGTAGCCTGATTTGACCGTTGCAGGCTTCATGCTCCACTAGCTGCCTTTCTATGCTGGTTTTTGGCAGTGTGGCCCAATTTCAGGGGGCTGTTTTGATGTTTTCTGGCGGGAAAAGGAGACGTGCGATGAAGGTCATCGGTGCTGCGGGGGTTCGCATCTCTGCGTTGCATTTTGCTATCATTGCGATGTCGCTGGCGATGACCATTGGCGCCTGGCTTTATTCCAAACATCAATTGAATATTCAGATCGAAAACCGGTTCACCGCCTCCAAAGAACGCACCATTGGCCTGATAATCGACCGGATGTCGCGCTACGAAGATGCGCTTTGGTCGGGGGTGGCAAATATTGCCACGCTAGAGGGGGAACTGTCGCATCAGGAATGGCGCGCCTTTGCTAATTCACTGAATCTGGAAGAAAAATACCCTGGGGTCAACGGGATTGGCGTGATCTATCAGGTCGCGCGTTCAGAGCGCGCGGCCTTCATGGCAGAGCGGGAGCGAGAGGGGCGAAATTTCAAGATCTTCCCCGCACATGATGAGGAGGTCTTGCTGCCGATCACCTTTGTCGAACCAGAGGCTCTCAATGCGGCGGCTGTCGGGCTGGATGTGGCGCATGAAAACAATCGGCGCACAGGTCTATTGGCCAGTCGCGACAGCGGGATGGCGCAGATTACCGAGCCGATCATTTTGGTGCAGGACAGCGGCAATACACCTGGGTTCCTGTTTTACACGCCATTTTACGAAGGCGGCCAACCCGACACGGTAGAAGAGCGTCAGGCGCGTTTTTCCGGGGTCGTCTATGCGCCTTTCATCATGCGCAAACTGGTTGCAGGTCTGCTTGCCAAGGATCTGCGCGAAATTCACTTTAGCATCCATGATGGTGGCACGCTGCTCTATGATGAACACAGCCAGACCTTCGAGCCGGAATATGACCCCAGCCCGATGTTTCGCGAGTTGGTCGAGTTGAATATCTACGGGCGGACCTGGACGGTTGATATCCGCACGACCAAAGCCTTTCGGACGCAGAATCTTTCGACCCAGCCAACCATAATCCTGATTGCAGGTTTGGTGATCGAGCTGTTGGTGATTGCCTTGATCGCAATGATGGCCCGCGCCAATAGCCGCGCCCAGGCCTATGCAAATGAGATCACCGAAGAGCTGCGGGCCAAGACCGTCAGCCTGGAACGGGCAAATGAGGAAATCGAGCAATTTGTCTATATTGCCTCACATGATCTGAAAACACCGACGCGCGGCATTGGGTTTCTGACGGACGTTCTGGAAGAAGACCTGGAAGAGGTGATCGGCCCGCTTGAGACCCACAGTGAAATCAAGGAGCACCTACAGCTTATCCGTGAGCGGCTGGAGCGCATGGAAAATCTGACCAGCGGCATCATGGAATTTTCGCGTATCAACTACGCATCGGCGGATTTGACCGCTTCGCTGCAGATCAGTCGCATCGTTGCCGATTGCGTTGCCGATTTCAAGCTGCGCCCCGATCAGATCCAACTGCAATCTGCTGTGGAAACGCTGTCTTGCGATAGTACGCGCTTTCGCCGTGTGATGGAAAATCTGATTGGTAATGCGTTTAAATACCACCCGGATCGCGAGGCCGCCGAAGTCGAGATTGACATAGAAGATGAAGGCGACACGCTGTTTGTGTCGATCAGCGACAACGGCCCCGGCATTGCGCCGGAGCACCAGAAAAAAATCTTTGATGTGTTCCAAACCCTGCGCAAAGGCACCGACCCTGACAGCACAGGTATTGGGCTGGCTATCGTGAAAAAGGCAGTTACACGTCACGGATATGATATTTATCTGGACTCGACGCTTGGAAATGGCGCTACGTTTTCGTTTCATTGGCCAAAATCGGAGTTTGCCAGCTCCCTTGAAGAGGTTGCCTGACATGACCCGACAGATGAATGTCTTACTGGTCGAAGACGATGACGTGGATGCGATGATCGCCCGACGTGCGCTGAAAAAGATCGCACCGGACGCCGTCGTTGTGCACGTGCAGGACGGGATCGAGGCCCTGGAGCTTCTGAAGAACGACACCAATCAATGCGCCATTCCACATCCCTATTTTATCCTGCTCGATATCAATATGCCACGGATGAACGGACATGAGCTCCTGGCAGAGCTGCGCGGCCTTGATACCGGGCATGCCGATACCGTGGTCTATATGTTCACGACCTCCGACAACCCAAGCGATATTGAACGCGCGTATAGCAGTCGCGCAAATGGCTATATCTTGAAGCCCTGCAATCAGGATAGCCTAAGGAATACTCTGGAAACCCTGCAAAACTTCTGGCGTGTGTGCGAGCCGCCGCTTGCGCCGGGCGTTTGATCAGGCCTTGTTCACGATGACCTGAGCCCCTGAATTTCCTCCAGTTTTGTGTAGAGTCCGCCCAACCGAAGGACGGACAAATGAAGACGAGATTCACGGACGAACAGATCATCCAAATGATCAAGGAGCAGGAAGCTG
>NZ_JARJEF010000217.1 GCF_029697505.1 Pseudophaeobacter profundi
TTCAAAAGTGGCGTGCATACCCAATATGGCAGACTGGGGAGGGTTGATGATCGGAGTGCCCATGAGTGATCCAAACACACCTCCGTTGCTGATGGTGAAGGTGCCTCCATCCATATCCTCCACAGCGAGTTGACCCTTGCGGGCCTTCTCTCCGAGCGCATTGATGCCCTTCTCTATGTCTGCATAGTTCATGCCTTCCACATTCCTCAGAACAGGCACCAACAGACCTTTTGGAGTTGCCACAGCAACGGAGATATCGACGTAGTCTCTGTAGACG
>NZ_JARJEF010000218.1 GCF_029697505.1 Pseudophaeobacter profundi
GTCGGGGAATGTGACAGTCACGATGTAAGCAACAACAAGTACAAACCAGCCACATGGGATGACGCAGGCGGCTACGGTTATGGCTCACAAGCACCGGCAGCTCAAAACGGCACGTGTAAATGTGGATGCGGCTCCAAGGCGGAAGGGGGAACTCAGCTGCAATCTGCTGGGGACGGGGGTGATCCCAGGATCCGTCCCTTTGCATGTCGACCAGCCGCCGTCTCAAAGAACTTTCACTTCACTTGCTGCACGCCCAAGAAGTCGGGCAGACAATCGG
>NZ_JARJEF010000219.1 GCF_029697505.1 Pseudophaeobacter profundi
TGACTATCTGGGTTTAAACGTACAAATCGACAGTTAGGCTTTCTCATGTATTTCCTTAGTGGTTTTAGTTTAGTAGTTATAATTTTTTTAAAGTTTTTTTAAGCAGGAAAAATTACCAATGGCACCAAGTGTGCCTGAGCAGATTGTATTAGGCTTTGAAGTTGTTTAGTTTTTTTGGATCATGGTGTTTATAAATTGCATTATTAAAAGTGCAGACATTAAACATTTGTCGTCATCAAAATTTGGAAAATTGTAAACATAAATGTGTCTACTAAAT
>NZ_JARJEF010000220.1 GCF_029697505.1 Pseudophaeobacter profundi
GTTTTGGTTTTCAGCGAGCATGAACACAAGAATCCGTGTTTCCCTACCGACCTGCAGGTGTATTCAGGTTTAGGCCACTTCTTCAGCGTGCATATCCTCTTGAGACTCTCCTGCGCTGTCCGGTCTTGCGTCATCTGGTTGAACAGCACTTCCACTGGAAAACGAACACAATCTTGCCTTTAAAACTTGGTAGGGCCTACTTTGAAATTTCCAAGCTTTCGACATTGTGTTATCTGCAATACTTTCTCAACTTCTTAGTCGTTCATTACTGACGAAT
>NZ_JARJEF010000221.1 GCF_029697505.1 Pseudophaeobacter profundi
TATCGAGTTCCCTTTTGGCTTTCTCAGCATTTGATCGGTAGTCCATTCGGATAAAAGCAAAGTTCTTTTCTCTGTTGACAAAAAGTTCACTTGTTTCTCCATAAGATGAAAACAACCCATTCAAGTCATCATCTGTTATGTCGTTTGTAACATTACCAATGTAAAGTCTGGCTCGGCCAGCAAACTTCTTCTCCACATTTGTGCCTGGAGGTAGATCAACTGTTGGTCCGCCAATGCCCATTAATTTGTCAGTCAGCCGATCATCTTGAGAGCGAGG
>NZ_JARJEF010000222.1 GCF_029697505.1 Pseudophaeobacter profundi
GAAAGTGTCAAGGGGGTTGTGGAATGTCTAAAGATCGTAACAGCCAATAAGTCATCAAGGATTGCTAAGTTTGCTTTTGACTATGCTACCAAAAACAACAGGAAGAAGGTCACTGCAGTCCATAAAGCTAATATTATGAAGTTGGGGGACGGATTGTTTTTGAAAAGTTGCCAAGAGATGGCGAAGCTGTATCCCAAGATAAATTCTAGAAGTAAAGAACTTCTGTTACCCATTGTATTTGTAAAACTAACAGTATAGTGAGTACGATTAGTTTATT
>NZ_JARJEF010000223.1 GCF_029697505.1 Pseudophaeobacter profundi
CAGAAATCAATTGGCGATGATTTTAAATGAATATGTTTTATTGTTGCCAAATTACTGTGGTTTATACTGTAGCACAAAATGAAATCCATAGATGCTAGTCATATTTAGCCAAGCAAAGGTATAAATGCAAGGTAAAAAAAAGAGGCCGCCACCCTCTTAAAAAAAAATCTTTCTAGAACAAAAGTTCTTTAAAGTTTTTTGATTTTTTTTTAATGTTTTAAACCCTTGATTTATAACAAGAAATATTGTGTGGCATAGAATGTAATATGGAGTGGGT
>NZ_JARJEF010000224.1 GCF_029697505.1 Pseudophaeobacter profundi
GCCGGAGTCATTGAAGAAATAGATTCGGACGAATTCTTCCTTCGTGAGAAGGGATTGAGTAGAGAGGATGTAGATGTCAGTAGATACCTCTCTTTAGAAATTCGTGATGCCTTCCGATCACCTAAAAACGCCCTTGCCAGTTTAGACCAGGAAGAATACGATGAGGACGAAGGTTACGATACCAAATTACCGAGACCGACAGGTGAACCTGTCCGCTTGTCGATGGAGGCGATAAGAAATCAACCCTCAGAACAGATACGAATGACTCCTGAACGAG
>NZ_JARJEF010000225.1 GCF_029697505.1 Pseudophaeobacter profundi
AGAAGGGACTCATTGAATCTGCAATTTTGGATTGCTGTAAAAGTGAAACTGAAGAAAATATAACTATTTTGAATGTTATATCTGCTTTTGAAATTCCCCACTTTATTTATAATATTGACCGTAAGAAATTTCTTCCTCAGCCATCAAAACAACATGACTTATTTGGTTCATCAGATTCAAAATGCAGGATGTTCAGAGACAGGTACACTATACTGAAGCAGAGAACGCTGCGTCACGAGCTCTTCTCCGTCGGCCAACAGTTTCAGCTGCAGCCTGT
>NZ_JARJEF010000226.1 GCF_029697505.1 Pseudophaeobacter profundi
GTTTTTTTTGGGTAACAACTAATGCTCCATACTATAGTGATAATCTATAACAAGCAACAGTTTTAGGTGCTTATTTTATCATAACAATATTTAACTTACAACGTAACTCCGTATTTGGCGGCAGTTTGAACCATTGATTTCACAAAAATAGTCTCTTGTATATTGGCAGTGTTATCGTAGAATATTAAAATATGTGAAACATTTTATAAGTTAAAACAAACTAAAATCATGCACTAAACTTTGGGTCGAATTACATAATTCCTACAATAAAATAAAT
>NZ_JARJEF010000022.1 GCF_029697505.1 Pseudophaeobacter profundi
CGGAAACCTGACGCCCAGAGAATTTGCTGAGAAAAGAACGATGGACAAACTGGCCGCGTAGGGCCATCAAACCAACCCCAAGGACTCTCCGCTAGGTGGAGGAAACTTGGGGCTCAGGTCAATACCAATGCCGATGGCACCGCTGATCTGGACGAAGTGCAGGCGGCCCAGGAAGCAGGTCTTCTGCCGACCGCAGGTTAAGCGGCGCTTTCCTTACAGTTCACCACTCATGAGAACAGCCTGGCCCTGCAGACGCGGGGCTAGGTTCCTGGTGCCCCTGCCCATATTAATCCAGCTTTGTGCTGCGGCCTGGCGACTGCTATGGATCCCAGGCGATGCGAAACCCCTGATGGCTGGTGGTGCTGTCGGGTGTGTTGCCGGTGCGTGCGGCGATGCGGTATCTGTGGCAGTAGCTGTGGTGACACAGGAAAGATCCGCCCTTCAGCACTTTGTGTCCCTGCATCGCCTTTGCCCTCTGGCGCAGACGTTTCTTGAGCGAGGCGATGCGGAAGGGGTCAGCGGTCCATTCCCAGGTATTGCCAACCATATTGTACAGCCCATAGCCATTGGGCTGGAAGGCGCGTACCGGCGCGGTGCTGGCATAGCCATCGGCGCAGCTGTTGGCACTGGGAAACGGACCCTGCCAGATGTTGCAGGGCAAAAAACCCTCCTCTTGCGGTTCGTCGTCGCCCCAGGGGTAGCGCACATCTGCTTTGCCGCCGCGCGCGGCATGTTCCCATTCTGCTTCGGTGGGCAGTCGGCCGCCAACCCAGTTGGCATAGGCGCGGGCGTCGTTCCAGGAGACATGCACCACCGGGTGGTCTGGTGGTAGCTCTGGATCTGCGGCGCGACTGCCATGCGGATTGCGCCAGTTGGCCCCATCGACGCGGCGCCACCATGCGATGCCATCCACCGAATGGGTTGCCCTGGCGCGTGCGGCAAGGTCGGCCCAGAACACAAAGGACCAGCCATAGGTTTCGGCCTCGGTGATATATCCCGTCTTGGTGACAAAGGCGTCAAACTCTGCGTTGCTGACCGCACTGGCGCACAGGGAAAAGGGCTGGATCAGTTGCCGCCGCAGCGGGCCTTCGCCATCCTCTGGGTGCAGCGGGTGACGGGTGCCAATAAGTCCCGGCCCGCCGGGAATTTCACATAGGTCTGCGGGCTGACGGGGCAGGGGTCGGCCTGTCTGTATGGCCTGCTTTCGCGCGGCGGTGCCTTGCTTTGGCCCGGTTGGCGGGGGGGGGCGTGCAGCAGGCTTTAGGCAAGGGTGGTTTTCCCGTCAGTGGCAGTGTCGTTGGCAGCGGCATTGGGCTGGCGGGCTGGTGGTGCAGACAGATCGAGCCCGTAGTCCAGACAGCACTGCGCGTGGGCCTGGCGCATCTCTTGATAGGCCGGGTGCTCTGGGCTCAGGTTGGTGGTCTGCCACCAGTCCTCGGTCAGATCATAGAGTTGCTCGGCCCCGTCGCCATACCGGATGAAACGATAACGCCCCTTACGGATCGCGGCATGATCCTCAAAAAAGGTCGGCACGGCGCGGTCAGGCACCCTTGCGCCCCGGATCTGCGGCAGCAAAGAACGTCCGGCGCTATGTGCAATGGGGGGCAAGTCAAGATATGCCATCAGCGTTGGCCCAAGATCAATCAGCCCAACTGGATCGGTGATCACCTGGCCCTCGGGCTGGTGGGGGTCGTGAATGATTAGCGGCACATTGGCCACCTGTTCCCAAAGGGTGGACTTGCCAAACCAGTTGCGCTCTCCCAGGTGCATTCCATGGTCCGACAGGATGACAACCAGCGTGTTGTCCGCATGGGGCGAGGCCTTGAGCGCATCCCAGACCCGGCCAATCTGGTAGTCGGCGTAAGACAGCGCGGAAAAATAGTTCCGCACACTTTGCCGCCAGTACCTGCGGCGGCTGCTGTCGATATTTTCCCGCGCCAGTTCTGCGGGCGTCTGGGTCAGATCAAAGCCGCGCGCCCAGTCTTTGGGTTGGTTCAGGCTTTTGAAATCATACATCTCCTTGAAGCGCGCAGGCGTGGTCCAGGGGCCATGCGGGCTTTGCAGGCCGACCTCGCGGTAAAAGGGGGCGTCCTGGTCGTAGGACTGTAGAAAGGCGATGGCAGAGTTCGCAACCTGGTTGTCGTAAAGCTGGTTGTCGCTCTCTGGTGTTGTTGTGGCGGGGCCGCCCCGGTGGCCGCCATATTCAACCTGATCGGGGATCACCCGGCCTGCAAAATGGCGCTTGCGCCTGCCAAGCGTGAACTGCCCCAGGCTTGCGCTGTGAGGCGTTGAATATATCTCTTCGTGCACCTCTTGGGGCAGGGCACTGTATCCGCGCATGACCTTGCCACCCGGCGCGCAGTAATAGCCCTGTTCGCGCAGCTTTGCTGGCCACATCTTTGGCGGCGCGACTTTGTCAAAATAATGCGCATCGGCTTTGGTGACGCCGGTGTGATGCGGCGACAGTCCCGACATGAAACTGGCCCGTGAAGGGCTGCAAACTGGCGCCTGGCAATAGGCAGAATGAAAGCTGGTGGACTGGGCGCAGATCCGGTCCAGATTGGGCGTCTGCAGCGCCCCGCCAAAGATCGACTTATAATTCCAGAAGGCCACTGCATCATCCATGCTGATGAGCAGGATGTTCTTTTGGGGGTCGTTTGCCATTTCAGGTGTCTCGGGCTGTCTTAATCCTTTGGCGCACCCCTACCGGGACCACCTGCCTAAACTGGATGGCAGACATGGGTCTGATCGACAAGCAGGCAGTTGGTGAAAAATCCCGGCCTTGGTGATTTCGGCCAGCGGCACTGTGCCAATAGGGATGGCGCGCGAGTCTCCCCGCGGGCCATGTGTCTGTGGGGTTACACTTGTATCTGCTGGGCCTGTGGCAGACCCTGCCCTGTTGGCAGAAAGGCGGGGTCCATCGGGTCGGGCCGTGCAGCGCCACCCTTGCTGACCGTCAGATGCGCCGGGCCCTGCCCCTGCAGATGGCGGTCATAGGCCATATCAAAACCCTGCTCTATCGCCGCCGCAAAGCCGGTGGTGTCAAACAATGCGGTGGTACTGCGGTTGCGCTGCAACTTGCTGCGCAGGGCGGCAAGGGCATCGGTATCGCAGGCCAGATCGCGGGCGCGGCTCTCGTAGTCGGCGGCGGAACTGGCGATGAGTTCCGGCATGTCGATCGCGCTGAGCAGGCTGGCCCCAACGCGGGCTGCAAATTGCCGCCCCGGCAGTGTCAGGACCGGCAGCCCAGCCCAAAGCGCATCGCTGGCTGTGGCATGGCCATTGACCACAAAGGTATCAAGGAACAGATCGGCGGCCTGGTGCCGTGCAAGGTGCTCGTCCTGCGGCAGATGGGGGGCAAAGATCAGCCGGTCCGCATCCTGGCCCCGCTCTTGCGCGGCGCGGCGCAGATTGGCCTTGGCGCTGTCGCCGCAATCCAGCAGCCAGAGCACGCTGCCCGGCACCTGATCGAGCAGGCGCATCCAGATGTCAAACTCGGCCGGGGTGATCTTGTCGCTGCTGTTGAAGGAACAGAACACAAAGCCCCTGTCCGGCAGGCCGCAGTCCTTGCGGGTGTATTGATGTGCTGAAATGTGCCGTTTGTTGTCATTGGCCTGATAGCTATGGGGCAGGCGCAGCAAGTGTTCTTCGTAATAGCGTTCGCTACCAAGAGGGCAGGCAACGGAATCGGCGATGAGATAATCCATCGCGGTGCTGCCCAGGGTGCCGGGAAAGCCCAGATACGACATCTGCAGCGGGGCCAGCCGTTCGGCAAATAGCGCGGTGCGGCTGTTTGGGGCAAACCCCTTCAGATCCACCGCGATATCCAGCTTATCCTGCTGCACCAACTGGGTGGTCTCTGCGTCAGACAGGCGGCTGATATCCTTGAAACTGGTGACAGCCTTGCGGATCCGGCTGCGCATGGCATCGGCGGGGGTGGCATCATAGGAATAGGCAATGATGTCAAAGCGGCTCTGGTCATGGGCTTCAAACAGCCCGGCCATCAGGCGCATGGTGGCGTGGTCGTGGTAGTCCGGGGAAAAATAGCCGATGCGCAGGCGCTGGGGACGGTCCTGTCCCAGCTGTTCCGCCGCGAGCGGCCTTGCGGCGCGAACCGAGGGCAGAGCGGCGTTGGCATGGGCCTGGATGCGCAGGCGCAATAGGTCGGGGTTGTCTTCAAAGGTCAGCGCGGCAAGGGGCGGGCAGGCCTGTCCCGCGAGGCCAAGTTGGCGGCGCAGGCGTTGGTATTCCGCCACCCAGCCCCAATCACAGAGCTGTGCCTGGGCATGCAGTTTTTCGGCGCGGGTACGGTCATCGCCGGGGGTCTTTTCCAGCATGGCGTTGAAGCCTTCGATCGCCTGTTCCGTGTCGCCATCCATGGATTGAAGCTGGGCTAGTTTATACTGGGCATTCTCCAGCTGGGGGGCCAGTTCGGTGGCGCGTTCCAGCAGGGCCTTGGCCTTTTGGGTCTGGCCGGTTTTCAGCAGGACATTGCTGTAGTTGGACAGTACGTCCGGATCATCGGGGGCAAGGCTGGCGGCCTGCTGCAGCAGTGGCGTTGCCTCGTTCAGCCGCCCCAGACCAATCAGCGTATCAGCCATGTTGCTGAGGCCGCAGACCAGGGTTTCATCCAGTTTCAGAGCCTTGCGATAGAGGGTCAGCGCATTGTCGATCTGGCCCTGGGCGCGGCAGACATCCGCCATGGCCGCAAAGGTTGCCGCATCCCTGGGGGCAAGCTCACAGGCCTTGTTGAGACAGGTTGCTGCTGCGTCCAGATCCTGGGATTTCAGGTGGCAATTCCCCAGCATGTTCCACAGAAAATGCGATTTCCGGTTGCTGTTCAGCAAGGCGGCGCAGGTGCTGGCAACGGCGGCGTATTTTTCCGCCGCAAAATCAGCGCGCAGTGCGTTCTGCTGTTCCTCTGATAGGGGCAGCTCTTGCCGGGGCGTTGTCTTTAAGGCGATCAGGGCATCCCGCGCACGGGTGTTCTTTGGGAACTTGGCAAGGATGTCACCATAGATCCTGGCGGCGTCTTGGTGCTTTTGATCTCGTTCCGGCTGTTCGGCTTTGGTCATGGATCTAGCGATGTTCATGGAATCCTATCTCACAGTCACGCAATTGGCGGCCAGTCATCGTTCTGAGACTTTCAGGCCGTGTCTCTAGGGGTAGGGCATGGGCATTAAAATTGGGTTTCTTTCCCTTGCCAGGGGGGCTGGTCGCCGTTTTGTGGGGGATGGCGGCAGAGATCAGGCTGCATGGCGGGGCTGATCCGGGGTGCTGGGCGCCTGTCCGATCTGCGCAAAGCAATTGTTTTTGGCAGGCGTCGCGCCTAGGCTGGGCGCAAATCGGAACAGATCTATCGGCAGGCGTGACGACATGAGCGAGCAAACCCCCAACCCCTATGTGGGGCTGCCCGAACGGGCCTTTTGGAAGCGCGCGGTGGCGGCGCATAACCCGCTGGAAATTTCCCAGTTGTGGCAGCCAAAGTTCCCGATCGGGCGGCGGCACAGGGTGATAACGGCCGGGTCGTGTTTTGCGCAGCATTTCAGCCGGGCTCTGGTGGCGCGTGGCTATCGTTGGCTGGATGCGGAGCCCGCGCCAAAACTGCTGAGCGAGACCCAGGCGCGCGACTATAACTATGGGATTTTCTCTTGCCGAACGGGCAATATCTACACTGCGCGTATGCTGCGCCAATGGTTGAGCTATGCCCTCGAAGAGGCCCCGCTCCCGGTGGAGCACTGGGAAAAGGCTGGGCGGTTTTATGATCCCCTGCGCCCGGGGATCGAACCAGATGGCTTTGTCGATCTGGCAGATCTGCAGGGCGCGCGCGGCGCGGTGCTGGCGGCCCTGCGCAGGGCGGTAAGCCAGGCGGATGTCTTTGTCTTCACCATGGGGCTGACCGAATGCTGGCGGCACCGGGAAAGTGAACTGGAATATGCCATGTGTCCGGGGACCCTGGCCGGAGAATTCGACCCGGATCAGCATGAGTTCGTGAACCAGAGCTTTGTTGGCATTCACCGCGATATGCGCGCCGCGATCAAGATGCTGCGCCAGGCAAACCCCAAGCTGAAGGTGCTGTTGACCGTGTCGCCGGTGCCGCTGACCGCCACGGCCTCGGGGCAGCATGTGCTGACGGCGACCAGTCATTCCAAATCGGTGTTGCGCGCGGTGGCGGGGGAACTGGCGGCCGAGCTTGCCCAGGTGGATTACTTTCCGTCCTACGAGATCATCACCCACCCGGCCTATCGTGGTATGTTCTATGCCCCGAACCAGCGCAGCGTGGTGCCGCAGGGGGTCAACCACGTGATGGAGAGTTTCTTTGCCTGCCAAAATGCTGCTTTCCCCTGGCTGCAGCGGCAGGGCAAGGGGGCGCGGCAGGGGCAGGACAAGGGGGCAGCCCCCAGCGCACGCGCGCTGCAATGCGATGAGGAGTTTCTGGATGCCTTTGGATAAGCCCAAGACGGGGCAGGCGGGGACGGATCAAACCGAAAATGCCCCGCAGGCGAGCCTGCACTTTTGCGTTTTTGGCGACAGTCATATCGCCTGTATCAAACATGCGCAGGATGAAGGTCTGTTGTCGCTGGATGGCGTCGTGCTGGAATACTGGGGCGCGCCGGGGCCGCAGTTTCGCGATCTGCACCTGCAAGACGCGCGCCTGGTGGCGACCACCGCAGCGGCCCAGGCCAGTCTGGCCAAGATCAATCCTGCCCGCAGTACCGCTCTGGCACCGCAGGATTATGATGGCTTTCTCTTTATCGGTTGCCGTTTGCGCAGCTCGGATTATCTGGTGCCGCTGCTGCGCAGTCAGCCGGGCAGCCCGGGCTACCTGAGCGCGGCGGTGCGTGCCTTGATGTTGGATCGCTGGCTCGAGAGCTGCCGGGGCTATCGTGCCGCGCGCGAATTTGCCAAGGCCCGGCCTGTATTCTTTTCCCCGGCCGGTTTTCTAAATGAGGGCACGCTGAGCGAGGAGGAGCTGGCAGAGACCCTTGATAGCGAGGCAACGCCCGAGGCCCGCGCAGCGCTGTGGGACGAAATTGCGCAGGCCATGGCAGCAGACGGGGTGCATCTGCTGCGCCAACCCGAAGAGACCATCACCCATGGCGGCTTGACCCGGCGGGACTATGCGACCAGCTTGGGCGCGGAAGAAGATGACCGGGTGCACAAGAATGGTACCTATGGCGCGCTGATCCTGAACCATGCGCTATCGCAGCTGCCTTTGGTGCCGTCCTGAAAGGGCGTCACAACTGCGGCGGCGAAATCGAGACTTGAAATCAAGGGAGGTTGGCGTTAGATGCGCCAGACCCTGCTAGCAGAGAGACACAAGGCACATGGCCACCATAAATCCTATTCAGTTCATCCAGCAAGTTCGTGCAGAGGTGAGCAAGGTCGTCTGGCCTACCCGCCGCGAAGTTCTGCTGACCACTGTTATGGTCTTCATCATGGCGGCCCTGACAGCTGTCTTCTTTGCGATGGTTGATCTTGTGATCCGCTTTGGTCTGCAAAGCCTGCTGGGCATGTTTGGCTAAACGGTTGTCTGCGGCACGCGTCGCACGCGGCTGCGGGCCTTGCCAGTCCCAACCCCCGCTGGCCCCTGGCCAATCGCAGGCCTATATGCCTGCAGGAAAACCTGCTCCGGCTCTTGATCTTGAACCCATTGGCGGGTAGTTGAGCCGGAACCTCTGACGTGGGCGTGCGGCGATTCGAGTTGCGCGCCGATTTTTGTTAGGACGCAGCTTGCGTCTGACGCAGGATCACGGCAGAAATCATATTCACTGACGGCGCTGAAAATACTTCGCGCGGCAAATCTAAGGACGGTCAAGTTCATGGCGAAACGGTGGTATTCGGTCAGCGTTCTTTCGAACTTCGAAAAGAAAATCGCAGAGCAGATTCGCACCTCGGTTGCCGAACAGGGGCTTGAGGATGATATCGATGAGGTCCTGGTCCCCACCGAAGAGGTGATCGAGGTCCGTCGCGGCAAAAAGGTCTCGACCGAGCGTCGCTTCATGCCGGGCTATGTGCTGGTGCACATGGAAATGTCCGATCAGGGCTATCACCTTATTTCCTCGATCAACCGGGTCACTGGCTTTCTGGGGCCGCAGGGGCGCCCGATGCCGATGCGCGACGCCGAAGTTCAGGGCATCCTGGGCCGCGTCGAAGAGGGCATCGAAGCCCCACGCACCCTGATCTCCTTTGAGATTGGTGACCGGGTCAAGGTCAACGACGGTCCGTTTGAAGACTTTGACGGCATGGTCGAAGGCGTTGATGACGCCACGCAGAAGCTGAAGGTTTCCGTGTCGATCTTTGGTCGCGAAACCCCGGTCGAGCTGGACTACACCCAGGTCACCAAGCAGAGCTGATCGCTCTCATTTTTCGAATTCAAGAAAGCGCCGCGAAGCCCCAAGCCTCGCGGCGTTTTTTTGTTTGTGGGAACGGCAGCTGAGCGGGACAAAGCTGTCCTAGCAGTTTCCGTCAGCCGGATGATCCTTTTGATCGCTCTCGCGTAAACAGCCAGACGGAAAAAAGCAAACATGACAACCCAACTAATGCAAAGGGAGCAACCGATTTTAAATCAGTCAATAGGCAGCAAGCGTTGTATTTATTGAGGAATTCATCGTTCCATGCTTCATAGCCCCCATAGGTGAAGGTGTAGCCTTTAGCGATTTGCAACATCAGCCAGCTTACCAGTAAGAGAACGATACCCAATGTGAGAGAAAACCATTTCATAGTTGGAGTGTATAGCTGCACTGCTGAATTTGTCGAGATGGGCTCACAGCGGGCATTGGCTTTCGTCAGTCGCCCCACTTGCCACCTGAACCATTCCGCTGTAGATGCCCCCAATCGTCTTTGGGCGAGATTCTCTCGTGGGAGATTCGAAGGTCGCGATCTTCGGTCGGACCACGCAACACCAAACCGGATGGGACGCGTCTCATCCTTCGTTGAAAGGACAACCACATGGCTAAGAAGCTTGTTGGTTCGATGAAACTGCAGGTTGCTGCAGGTCAGGCAAACCCATCTCCACCCGTTGGCCCCGCATTGGGTCAGCGCGGCATCAACATCATGGAATTCTGCAAGGCGTTCAACGCCAAGACCGCAGACATGGAGCCAGGCGCGCCTTGCCCCACCGTGATCACCTATTATCAGGACAAGTCCTTCACCATGGAAATCAAGACGCCACCTGCGTCTTATTACCTGAAGAAGGCTGCCAAGGTTAAGTCCGGTGCCAAGACACCTTCGCGTGAAACCGTTGGTACCGTGTCTGTTGCTCAGGTGAAAGAAATCGCCGAAGCGAAGATGAAAGATCTGAACGCCAACGATATCGAAGCGGCGATGAAGATCATTCTGGGCTCCGCCCGCTCTATGGGCATCGAGGTGAAGTAAGATGGCAAAGTTCGGAAAACGTACACGCGCCGCGCGCGAAGCAGTCGCTGGCAAAGCCAACCTCTCCGTTGCTGATGCCGTTGCCCTGGTGAAGGCCAATGCAACCTCGAAGTTCGACGAAACCATCGAGATTGCCTTGAACCTGGGCGTTGACACCCGTCACGCAGACCAGATGGTTCGTGGCGTTGTTGGCCTGCCAAACGGCACGGGCAAAACCATGCGCGTTGCAGTCTTTGCCCGTGGCCCCAAGGCTGATGAAGCCAAGGCCGCCGGTGCAGATGTGATCGGCGCAGAAGACCTGATGGAAGCCATTCAGGGCGGCACAATCGATTTTGATCGTTGCATCGCCACCCCTGACATGATGCCCGTCGTTGGTCGTCTGGGCAAGATCCTTGGCCCACGTAACCTGATGCCAAACCCCAAGGTTGGCACTGTGACCATGGACGTCAAGGCAGCTGTTGAAGCGGCCAAGGGCGGCGAAGTCCAGTTCAAAGCGGAAAAAGGCGGCGTTGTGCATGCCGGTGTTGGCAAGGCTTCTTTTGATGCCGCCAAGCTGGCCGAAAACGTCTCTGCCTTTATCGACGCGGTTGCCAAGGCGCGCCCAAGCGGTGCCAAAGGTGCCTACATGAAGAAGATCGTTCTGTCTTCGACCATGGGCCCAAGCGTGACCCTGGATGTGGACGGCGCTGTTTCTGAGTGAGACTGCGGTCCTCTGGATCGGATATGGAATGGGCGGCGCTTACGGGTGCCGCCCATTTTCGTTGGCGCTGATCTGAGTGGCAGTGCTGCTTGGGGCGCGTATTGTGATGGTCTCCGCCAAAGGGGGCGGTTTTTCGCCTCGGCGGCGCGATTGCCTGCCGCTGGATCGCGCCAGGTGGAATTATCGCTTGGAAATCCTTCGAATTGGCAGTAATACGACCAAGAGGTAAAGCGTGCGATTCGTCGTGCGCTTTATTTCATTTCGTCCAAGATGGTGGGTGACCTGTCGATCGGGTCTTAATTTCCCTCCTGAGACGGGAGAGACAAATAAGATCGAGGGTTTTTTTACCTTCGGGCGAAGTTGGCTATCCCGGTAAAACGGACTTGAACGCCAGGCATTTTTGTCTGGCACATCAATGAGCCGGGGTGTTTACACCCCAAATTTGGAGAGAACTGTGGATAGAGCCCAGAAAGAGAAATTGGTCGAGGAACTCGGCCAGATCTTCGAAAGCTCTGGCGTCGTGGTGGTTTCCCACTACGTCGGTCTGACAGTTGCTGAGATGCAGGACCTACGAGCGCGCGCAAGTGCAGCTGGTAGTTCCGTGCGTGTTGCCAAAAACAGGCTCGCCAAAATCGCCCTCGAGGGTAAGCCGTGTGAAAGCATGTCTAACCTGCTGACGGGGATGACCGTTCTGACCTATTCTGAGGACCCTGTGGCAGCTGCCAAAGTGGCCGAAGATTTTGCCAAAGAGAACAAGAAATTCGAAATTCTTGGCGGCGCAATGGGTGAGAACGCTCTGGACCGGGCTGGTGTTACAGCTGTGTCGAAAATGCCTTCGCGCGACGAGCTTATTGCTCAGATCGCAAGCTGCATCGGCGCACCTGCAAGCAACATCGCTGGGGCCATTGGCGCACCTGCAAGCAATATCGCAAGCATTCTTTCGACCATCGAAGAGAAGGCGGAAGCTGCGTAAGCGGTTGGCACTGAATGACTGGCGTGGGGATTATCTCACACGTTGGAACACACATACTGAACACGGAAAGAGCTGATACAATGGCTGATCTGAAAGCACTCGCAGAAAGCATCGTGGGTCTGACCCTGCTGGAAGCACAAGAACTGAAAACCATCCTCAAAGACGAGTATGGCATCGAGCCCGCCGCTGGCGGCGCAGTAGTCATGGCAGCTGGCGACGCCGGCGGTGAAGCTGCAGAAGAAAAAACTGAATTCGACGTCGTTCTGAAGAACGCCGGCGCATCCAAAATCAACGTGATCAAAGAAGTTCGCGCGATCACCGGTCTTGGCCTGAAAGAAGCCAAGGAGCTGGTCGAAGCTGGCGGCAAGATCAAAGAAGGCGTTTCGCAGGACGAAGCCAACGACGTCAAAGGCAAGCTGGAAGCAGCTGGCGCCGAAGTCGAAGTGGCCTAAGCCGTTTCTTCTGGGGCATGCGGCGGACCGTTCCGCTGCATTCCTTGAAAAGTTCAGGCTGGATCCGAGGTAATTCGGGTCCAGCCGAATCTGTCTCAGCAAGGACCATTCTTTGGTCTTTCCTAAGGCGAGGTTCAACGGATCGGGAGGCCGCCATTCGGGACGGTGGCCATGAATAGATCCAACCATGCTGTCTCGTATGGGCAAGATGCTGTGGCCCGGCAGCAGTCTTGACCGGTGAGAACTCGAAAGGTGACATCTGACATGGCTCAAACGTTCCTTGGCCAGAAACGTCTACGCAAGTATTATGGCAAAATCCGCGAAGTGCTGGATATGCCGAACCTCATTGAGGTTCAAAAATCGTCATACGACCTGTTTCTCCGTTCCGGAGATTCCCCAGAGCCGCTCGACGGTGAGGGCATCAAGGGCGTATTCCAGTCGGTTTTCCCGATCAAGGATTTCAACGAAACTTCCGTTCTGGAGTTCGTGAAATATTCCTTCGAGAAGCCTAAATACGACGTCGAAGAATGCATGCAGCGCGACATGACCTATTCAGCACCGCTGAAGGTTACCCTGCGCTTGATCGTGTTTGATATCGATGATGACACTGGCGCCAAGTCGGTCAAGGACATCAAAGAGCAGGACGTCTTCATGGGCGATATGCCTCTGATGACGCCCAACGGCACCTTTGTTGTCAACGGGACCGAGCGGGTTATCGTTTCTCAGATGCACCGCTCTCCTGGCGTGTTCTTTGATCACGACAAGGGCAAGACGCATTCTTCGGGTAAACTGCTGTTTGCCTGCCGGATCATCCCCTATCGCGGTTCCTGGCTGGACTTTGAATTCGACGCCAAAGACATCGTCTTTGCCCGGATCGACCGCCGCCGCAAGCTGCCTGTGACCACCCTGCTTTATGCGCTGGGGCTGGACCAGGAAGCCATTATGGATGCCTATTACGACACGGTGAACTACTCGCTGGATACCAGCCGTGGTTGGGTGACTCCCTTCTTCCCCGATCGTGTTCGTGGCACCCGTCCAACCTTTGACCTGGTTGATGCTGCCTCTGGTGAAGTCTTTGCCGAAGCCGGCAAAAAGGTCACTCCGCGCGCTGTGAAGAAAATGATCGACGAGGGCGCGATCAGCAATCTTCTGGTGCCGTTCGAGAACATCATCGGCAAGTTTGTCGCCAAGGATATCATCAACGAAGAAAACGGTGCGATCTACGTTGAGGCCGGCGACGAGCTGACCATGGAATACGACAAGGGTGGCGAAATCATTGGTGGTACCGTCAAAGAGCTGATGGATGCCGGTATCACCGATATCCCGGTTCTGGACATCGACAATATCAATGTCGGCCCCTACATGCGCAACACCATGGCGGCAGATAAGAACATGGGTCGCGATACCGCGCTGATGGACATCTACCGCGTGATGCGTCCGGGCGAGCCGCCCACCGTCGAAGCGGCCTCGGCGCTGTTTGATACATTGTTCTTTGATAGCGAGCGCTATGATCTCTCGGCCGTTGGCCGGGTGAAAATGAACATGCGTCTGGCGCTGGACGCCGAAGACACCCAGCGGACCCTGCGCAAGGAAGACATCGTTTCCTGCATCAAGGCCCTGGTTGATCTGCGTGACGGCCGCGGTGGCATCGACGATATTGACCACCTGGGCAACCGTCGTGTGCGCTCGGTTGGGGAGCTGATGGAAAACCAGTACCGCGTTGGCCTGCTGCGCATGGAGCGCGCGATCAAAGAGCGGATGTCCTCTGTCGAGATCGACACTGTGATGCCACAGGATCTGATCAACGCCAAACCAGCTGCAGCTGCGGTGCGTGAATTCTTTGGCTCTTCGCAGCTGTCGCAGTTCATGGACCAAACCAACCCGCTGTCGGAAGTCACCCACAAACGCCGTCTCTCGGCGCTTGGGCCTGGCGGTCTGACCCGCGAACGTGCCGGTTTTGAAGTGCGAGATGTTCACCCGACCCACTATGGCCGGATGTGTCCGATTGAAACGCCAGAAGGTCCGAACATTGGTCTGATCAACTCGCTTGCGACCTTTGCCCGCGTCAACAAATATGGCTTCATCGAAACGCCCTACCGTGTTGTGAGCGAAGGTCAGGTGACTGACGAAGTTCACTACATGTCGGCGACCGAAGAAATGCGCCACACCGTGGCCCAGGCCAACGCCTCGCTGGATGAAAACGGCAGGTTCACCAATGATCTGGTGTCGACCCGTCAATCTGGTGACTATACGCTGGCGCCCAGCGAAAGCGTTGATCTGATCGACGTTTCGCCAAAGCAGCTGGTCTCGGTTGCGGCGTCGCTGATTCCGTTCCTGGAAAATGACGATGCGAACCGGGCCCTGATGGGTTCGAACATGCAACGTCAGGCGGTTCCATTGCTGCGCGCCGAAGCGCCGCTGGTCGGCACCGGCATCGAAGAGGTTGTGGCGCGGGATTCCGGCGCTGCGATCATGGCGAAACGCGGCGGTATCATCGACCAGATTGATGCGCAGCGTATCGTGATCCGTGCCACCTCTGATCTGGAACTGGGCGATGCAGGGGTAGACATCTACCGCATGCGCAAGTTCCAGCGCTCGAACCAGAACACCTGCATCAACCAGCGTCCGCTGGTGCGTGTTGGTCAGGAAGTCCGCAAGGGCGAAGTGATTGCCGATGGCCCCAGCACCGATATCGGTGAACTGGCGCTGGGTAAAAACGTCGTCGTGGCCTTCATGCCCTGGAATGGCTACAACTACGAAGACTCGATCCTGATCTCGGAACGTATTGCCCGTGATGACGTCTTTACCTCGATCCACATCGAGGAATTCGAAGTCGCCGCCCGTGATACCAAACTGGGCCCAGAGGAAATTACCCGCGACATTCCAAACGTTGGTGAAGAAGCGCTGCGCAACCTCGACGAGGCAGGCATCGTTTACATCGGCGCTGATGTTGAACCCGGTGATATCCTGGTCGGCAAGATCACACCAAAGGGCGAAAGCCCGATGACGCCAGAAGAAAAACTGCTGCGCGCCATCTTTGGTGAAAAAGCATCTGACGTACGTGACACATCCCTGCGGGTGAAGCCTGGCGACTACGGCACAATCGTCGAAGTTCGCGTCTTCAACCGTCACGGTGTCGAAAAAGACGAACGTGCGCTGCAGATCGAGCGGGAAGAAGTGGAACGCCTGGCGCGTGACCGCGACGATGAGCTGGCCATTCTGGACCGCAACATCTACGCCCGCCTGCGCAGCATGTTGCTGGGTAAAGTGGCCGTCAAAGGCCCCAAGGGCGTGCGCTCTGGTGCGACAGTCGACGAAGATACCCTGTCACAGCTGAGCCGTGGCCAGTGGTGGATGGTTGCCCTCGAAGAGGAGCAGGACGCCAAGGTGGTCGAGGCCCTGAACGAGCAGTACGAGGCACAGAAACGCGCCTTGGATGCCCGTTTTGAGGACAAGGTCGAAAAAGTCCGCCGTGGCGATGATCTGCCACCCGGCGTGATGAAGATGGTCAAAGTCTTTATCGCGGTGAAGCGCAAGCTGCAGCCCGGCGATAAAATGGCGGGTCGTCACGGCAACAAAGGTGTGATCTCGAAAGTGGTCCCAATGGAGGACATGCCGTTCCTTCAGGACGGTACCCCGGTTGATTTCTGTCTGAACCCACTGGGCGTTCCCTCGCGGATGAACGTTGGTCAGATCCTTGAAACCCACATGGGCTGGGCCGCGCGCGGTCTGGGCATCCAGGTGGACGAGGCCCTGCAGGACTATCGCCGCTCTGGTGATCTGACGCCTGTGCGGGACGTGATGAAGCATGCCTATGGCGAAGACGTCTACGCCGAGGGCATCGCGGATATGTCCGAGTTCGACCTGATCGAGGCGGCTGGCAACGTGGTGAACGGTGTTCCAATTGCGACACCTGTTTTTGACGGTGCCAAAGAGGCCGATGTGAACGACTCGCTCATCCGGGCTGGGTTTGACACCTCTGGTCAGTCGATCCTGTTTGATGGCCGTACAGGCGAGCAGTTTGCCCGCCCGGTGACCGTCGGCATCAAGTATCTGCTGAAGCTGCATCACCTGGTTGACGACAAAATCCACGCCCGTTCCACCGGCCCATACTCGCTGGTTACCCAGCAGCCATTGGGTGGTAAGGCGCAGTTTGGTGGTCAGCGTTTCGGGGAAATGGAAGTCTGGGCGCTGGAAGCCTATGGCGCTGCATACACCCTGCAGGAAATGCTCACCGTCAAATCGGATGACGTTGCCGGTCGGACCAAGGTCTATGAATCGATCGTCAAGGGCGAGGACAACTTTGAAGCGGGCGTACCCGAAAGCTTCAACGTTCTGGTCAAAGAAGTCCGGGGCCTCGGCCTGAACATGGAACTCCTGGATGCGGAGGAGGAGGAGTAAGGGCGCCAGCCTTTATCTCCACTCCCCCCTTCCGCACAAATTTGAGGAAACACAAATGAACCAGGAAATCACCAACAACCCGTTCAACCCGCTGACGCCCACCAAGGTCTTTGATGAAATCAAAGTCTCGCTGGCGTCACCGGAACGGATCCTGTCTTGGTCTTATGGCGAAATCAAAAAGCCAGAAACCATCAACTACCGGACCTTCAAGCCCGAGCGCGACGGCCTGTTCTGTGCGCGTATCTTTGGCCCGATCAAAGATTACGAATGTCTCTGCGGTAAATATAAGCGCATGAAGTATCGCGGCGTTGTCTGCGAGAAATGCGGCGTTGAAGTTACCCTGCAAAAAGTGCGCCGCGAGCGCATGGGCCATATCGAACTGGCCGCGCCAGTTGCGCATATCTGGTTTCTGAAATCGCTGCCATCGCGCATTGGTCTCATGCTGGACATGACCCTGCGCGATCTGGAGCGGGTTCTGTACTTTGAAAACTATGTTGTCATCGAACCCGGTCTGACTGATCTGACCTATGGCCAGATGATGACCGAAGAAGAGTATATGGACGCTCAGGACGCCTATGGCATGGATGCTTTCACCGCCAATATCGGCGCCGAAGCCATCCGCGAAATGCTGGCGGCCATTGATCTGGATTCCGAAGCCGAGCACCTGCGCGCCGAACTGGCCGAAGCCACCGGCGAGCTGAAGCCCAAGAAGATCATCAAACGTCTGAAAGTTGTGGAATCCTTCCTGGAATCCGGCAACCGTCCAGAATGGATGATCATGACCGTGATCCCGGTGATCCCGCCAGAACTGCGCCCACTGGTGCCGCTGGACGGGGGTCGTTTTGCGACCTCTGACCTCAACGATCTCTATCGTCGGGTGATCAACCGGAACAACCGTCTGAAGCGTCTGATCGAGCTGCGCGCCCCTGACATCATCGTCCGCAACGAAAAGCGGATGTTGCAGGAATCTGTGGATGCGCTGTTCGACAACGGCCGTCGTGGTCGTGTCATCACCGGTGCCAACAAGCGTCCGCTGAAATCGCTCAGCGATATGCTGAAAGGCAAGCAGGGTCGCTTCCGTCAGAACCTTTTGGGTAAACGCGTCGACTTCTCTGGTCGTTCGGTCATTGTGACCGGCCCGGAACTGAAGCTGCATCAGTGTGGCTTGCCGAAAAAGATGGCGCTCGAACTGTTCAAGCCCTTCATCTATTCGCGTCTGGAGGCCAAAGGTCTGTCCTCTACCGTGAAGCAGGCGAAGAAGCTGGTGGAAAAGGAACGTCCCGAAGTCTGGGATATTCTGGATGAAGTCATCCGTGAACACCCTGTCATGCTGAACCGTGCGCCTACGCTGCACCGTCTTGGCATCCAGGCCTTTGAACCCACGCTGATCGAAGGTAAGGCTATTCAGCTGCACCCGCTGGTCTGCTCGGCGTTTAACGCTGACTTCGACGGTGACCAGATGGCTGTGCACGTTCCGCTGAGCCTTGAGGCCCAGCTGGAAGCGCGTGTTCTGATGATGTCGACCAACAACGTTCTGTCGCCTGCAAACGGCGCGCCAATCATCGTTCCTTCGCAGGATATGATCTTGGGTCTCTACTATGTGACCCTGGACCGCGAAGGCATGATCGGTGAAGGCAAGGTCTTTGGCACCATCGAAGAAGTGCAGCACGCGCTGGACGCTGGTGAAGTTCACCTGCACAGCCGTGTGACTGCGCGGATCACCCAGATCGACGACGAAGGCAACGAGGTGCTTCAGCGCTTTGAAACCACGCCGGGCCGGGTTCTGCTGGGCGCGCTGCTGCCAAAGAATGCGAAGGCACCGTTTGAACTGGTGAACCGTCTTCTGCGGAAGAAAGAGGTGCAGCAGGTCATCGACACCGTCTACCGCTATTGCGGTCAGAAAGAGTCGGTCATCTTCTGTGACCAGATCATGACCATGGGCTTCCGCGAGGCCTTCAAGGCAGGCATTTCGTTTGGCAAGGACGATATGGTTGTTCCTGAAACCAAATGGCCCATCGTCAACGAGACCCGCGATCTGGTGAAGGACTTTGAACAACAGTACATGGACGGCCTGATCACTCAGGGTGAAAAGTACAACAAAGTTGTCGATGCCTGGTCGAAGTGTAACGACCGCGTCACCGACGCCATGATGACGACCATCTCCACTTCCAAGCGCCACGAAGACGGCTCTGAGGCGGAACCGAACTCGGTCTACATGATGGCGCACTCCGGTGCCCGTGGTTCGGTTACCCAGATGAAACAGCTGGGCGGTATGCGGGGCCTGATGGCCAAGCCAAACGGCGACATCATCGAGACCCCGATCATCTCGAACTTCAAAGAAGGCCTGTCGGTTCTGGAGTACTTCAACTCTACCCACGGTGCCCGTAAAGGTCTGTCGGATACGGCTCTGAAAACCGCGAACTCGGGCTATCTGACCCGTCGTCTGGTTGATGTTGCACAGGATTGCATCGTGCGCGATCGTGACTGCGGCACCGAAAATTCGATCACGGCCTCTGCCGCGGTCAATGACGGTGAAGTGGTTGCCAGCCTCGGCGAACGCATCCTGGGTCGTGTCACCGCCGAAGACGTCAAGCGTCCCGGCACCGATGAGATCCTGGCGGCCTCTGGCCAGCTGATCGATGAACGTCTGTCCGACATCATCGAAGAGGCCGGCGTTGCAACCATGCGGATCCGTTCGCCACTGACCTGTGAGGCCGAAGAAGGCGTCTGCGCCATGTGCTATGGTCGTGACCTCGCGCGCGGCACCATGGTCAACACCGGTGAAGCTGTCGGCATTATCGCCGCGCAGTCGATTGGTGAACCCGGCACCCAGCTGACGATGCGGACGTTCCACATCGGCGGCGTTGCTCAGGGTGGTCAGCAGTCCTTCCAGGAAGCCAGCCACGCAGGTACGATCGTCTTTGAAAACGAGAACACGCTGAAGAACTCCGATGGGGATGTTCTGATCGTGGGCCGGAACATGAAGATGATCATCCAGGACGAACACGGCGAAGAGCGGGCCAGCCACAAGCTGAGCTATGGCTCCAAGCTGATCGTTTCTGCAGGTCAGACCATTGCCCGCGGCGATAAACTGTTTGAATGGGATCCCTATACCCTGCCAATCATCGCCGAAAAGGCCGGTACTGCCAAATATGTCGATCTGGTGTCGGGCATCGCTGTGCGTGATGAAACCGATGAAGCCACCGGCATGACCCAGAAGATTGTGATTGACTGGCGCGCCGCCCCCAAAGGCAGCGAACTCAAGCCTGAAATCATTCTGGTTGGTACCGATGGTGAGCCGCTTCGTCTGGATAACGGCAACCCCGTGACCTACCCAATGTCCGTGGATGCGGTCCTCTCGATCGAGGATGGCGATGCGGTACAGGCAGGTGACGTTGTTGCACGTATCCCGCGTGAAGGCGCCAAGACCAAGGACATCACCGGTGGTCTGCCACGGGTTGCGGAACTGTTCGAAGCCCGTCGCCCCAAAGATCACGCGATCATTGCTGAACTTGATGGTTACGTCCGCTTTGGCCGCGACTACAAGAACAAGCGCCGTATCGCGATTGATCCAGTGGATGAGAGCAAGGATGCCGTCGAATACATGGTGCCCAAGGGCAAGCACATTCCTGTTCAGGAAGGTGACTTCGTCCAGAAGGGCGATTACATCATGGATGGTAACCCTGCGCCGCACGATATCCTTGCCATCATGGGTGTCGAGGCTCTGGCCAACTACATGATCGACGAAGTGCAGGACGTGTATCGCCTGCAGGGTGTGAAGATCAACGATAAGCACATCGAAGTCATCGTGCGCCAGATGCTGCAGAAGTGGGAGATCTCGGACTCGGGTGAAACCACGCTGCTCAAAGGCGAACATGTGGACAAGCAAGAGTTCGAAGCGGCCAATGAAAAGGCTCTGTCGCGCAACAAACGTCCTGCCAAGGGCGGGCCGATCCTGCTTGGGATCACCAAGGCATCGCTGCAGACCCGCTCCTTTATCTCGGCGGCCTCCTTCCAGGAGACCACCCGCGTGCTGACCGAAGCTTCGGTGCAGGGCAAGAAGGACAAACTGGTTGGTCTGAAAGAGAACGTCATTGTTGGCCGCCTGATCCCAGCCGGGACCGGTGGCGCCACCCAGCGGGTTCGTCAAATTGCCCAGGGTCGCGACAATGTCGTGCTGGAAGCGCGCCGCGAAGAGGCCGAAGCCGCAGCAGCGCTGGCTGCCCCGGTGGCAGAGGATACTCTGGCAAGCGATACATTCGACAATCTGGTGGATACACCGGAAAGCCGCGATTGATCGCTACCCGATATTTGAAATGAATGGCAAACCCCCGCACCCTTGGTGTGGGGGTTTTCTTTTGCGCGCCCTTCAGGTCAGTTTTTGTTGGGTTGATTTTTTACCTGCCATTTTGCGCAGGGATCGGCGATAGAGGATAAGGAGATGCAGGCGGGGCGGGAATGACGCAGAGAATGAAAATGGTGGGGCTGGTGCGCTTTTCGGTGCTGACACCAACCTATTATTCCGAACGCTTTGCCACGCTGGACGAGACGGCCGCCCATCTTTTCGCGCCCGAGCGGATGGCGCTGCGCTTCAGCATTTTCGAAAACCTCTGCCTGCCGTCGTTGCTGCGCCAAAGCGATGGTGATTTTGATCTGGTGGTGCTGACCGCTGCCGCCATGCCAAAGCCTTATCTGCAAAGGCTGCGGGCGCTGCTGGAACCACATGACAATATTCACCTGCGCCCAGTCGGAACCCGCAATCACTACCGCTTGCTGCGTCAGGGCTATGACTCGGTGCCGCAGAACGATGCCAGCCATCGCATCCTGTTCCGGCTGGATGACGACGATGCTGTCGATCTGGATTTTGTCCGTCGCACCCGTGCATTGGCCACCGGTCTGCTGCCGCTGCAGCCACCTGAAACCGGTTTTGTGATCGCCCACAATCGGGGGTTTTACCTGCGGGCCACCCCCCAGGGGCCGCAAATTTTTGACGCTATTGAACAGGCGCCGCTGTCCGCAGGCACTGCATTGGTGGCGCCGAAAGGCACCAGCACCAATCCCTATAGGTACAATCACCGTAAACTGGCCCGGCACTATAATCTGTATTCGGACATGCAGGTGCCGACCTATATTCGCACCATTCATGGCGACAACAAATCGGAACCTGCCCAGACCGGGATCACCCACCGGATGGAACAGGCAGAGATGGACGCCAGCCTGCAGCGCCATTTTGGCCTCAACCTTGCAGATCTGGAGGCGATTTAGATGCTATCCTCAAATCAAAGGGGCGCCTTCTTGATGATGGGTGCCATGGCGGGCTTTACCGTCAATGATGCCCTGGTCAAATCTGTGGGCAGCGGGTTGCCCCTGTCGCAGATTCTGGTTCTGCGCGGCCTTATGGCCAGCGCGCTGATCTTTGCCCTGGCCCGATACTACGGCAGTCTGCGCTTGCGGCTCAGCCGCCGGGACTGGGGGTTGGTGGCGCTGCGGTGCCTGTCAGAGGCGGGGGCGACCTTCTTGTTTTTGACCGCACTGATGCTGATGCCGCTGGCCAATATTACCGCGGTGTTGCAGATGCTGCCGTTGACCGTGACTCTTGGTGCGGCGCTTCTGTTCAAGGAAACGGTCGGTTGGCGCCGGATGCTGGCAATCCTGGCCGGGTTCTGCGGTATGTTGCTGATTGTGCGACCCGGACCGGAGGGCTTTGATTTGGCCTCGATCTATGCCCTGGGAGCGGTGGCCTGCGTCACCCTGCGAGATCTGTCGACCCGGCGGATGTCAGAGAATGTGCCCTCGCTGACGGTGACCCTGATGGCGTCACTTTCGGTGCTGACCTTTGGCTGTGTCTACAGTTTCTGGCAGGATTGGACACCGGTTGCACCAGTGCAGCTGGGCATGCTGGCGGCGGCGGCCTGTTTCATTCTGCTTGGCTACCTGTGTTCGGTGATGACAATGCGGGTGGGCGATGTCGCTGTGGTTTCGCCGTTTCGCTATACTGGGCTGCTTTGGGCGTTGATTTTGGGTTGGCTGGTATTTGGCGATTGGCCTGCTCCGCTGACGCTGCTTGGCGCGGCGCTGGTGGTTGGGGCAGGGCTGTTCACCCTTTACCGCGAACATCGGCTGGCGCGCCGACAGGCCACCGCAGGACGCCGCAGCTAGGGCTGGTTGCCGTTGCCAAAAACCGCCCGCACCTGAGATTGGCGCAGGGCAAAGCGGATCTCGAACTCGGCCTCTAGCGCCGCATCAATTGGTGTCACCGGGATCGGCTTTACCTTCTTCTGGCGAGAGTCGTTATAGCCGTTATGGCTGCGCACGAACATCGGCGCATCGCTGATGGTGATGGTTGGCATGAAGCGCAGGATCTTTTCATGGGCAAAGTTCATGATGGTCAGCGGGCAGTTGCCCTTCACATACATGCCAAGCGCGGCGACATAATAGGGGCGATGAATTTCGGTGGCGGCGATGCCTTTTGCGCCAAGTTCGGCGATATACCCGCGGTTGAAATCAACCGCCAGCGTCCGGTGTTTGGCCACCAGGCCGGGGCAGTCGGCAATGGTTTGGCGCAGCCGCTCGACAAAATCAACCGAGATGGCATCATCGTCATCATGACGAAACTGCAGGCAGGGGGCCTTAGGGTCGCGCCGCGCGGCGTTGAGAATTTCTTTCATCACCTGGCGTTGTTTGCGCGGGGGTTCCACATGAATGGTGATCTGGGCAATATCGGCGCAAAGATCGCGCAGCCGGTCAGCATGGCGGACCGGTAGGCTGTCGCCAATCACCACAATCAGTTCGAAATCCTGATCGGTCTGTTCTCGCAGACAGGGCAGGGCGATGGTTTCCATCAGTTGAAAGCGTTCTTCGAGTCGGGCCTCGGCGTAGAGAAAGGCAATGCGATCTTCGATACTGTCGTGTTCAACCTGAAACCCCCCGATGGCGGGATAGGAAAAACGACAAAGGCCAATAACCTGCATGGTGACGTCCTGAAAATTCACTAAAAGAAAGCGGGTGGGATCAGTCTGTCGCCACGTTAGCCACGTCGGCCCCACCGGCGCAAGCATTGGCCTTGGGTTGAATACAATTCGCGGGCCAGGGCGCGGGTCGGATGAAATGCGTCATTTCCGGCCCCAATTGCGGCCTCTGGGGAAATCGGCAAAGACCGGCCCTGCGCAGACGGGGACAGAGTTGACAAGGACCGCGACTCCCCATATACGCGCGCTTATCCGGCACTTCGGGGGTCGCCCCAAAAGCCGATATCATACTGTTGTAGACCAAGGTTCGGGAACTTTTATCACCCGAACCCTCTGTTAAACCGCCGCGTCGCTTACCTCGGAATGGAAGCGATTGCGGTTTTTACGCTTGCGGACGCGCCTGCGTATGAAGACCTAGCCGTATGCTTTCTGAGCGTACATGACCAAAGTTGCGAAACGGGGAAAAAACCGGAATGCCAACGATCCAACAGCTGATCCGCAAACCGCGGCAGCCAAAAGTAAAGCGCTCCAAGTCCATGCACCTGGAGCAGTGCCCACAGAAACGCGGCGTGTGCACACGTGTTTATACCACCACACCTAAGAAGCCGAACTCCGCGATGCGGAAAGTTGCGAAGGTTCGCCTGACCAACGGTTTCGAAGTGATCTCCTATATCCCAGGGGAAAGCCACAACCTTCAGGAACACTCCGTGGTTCTGATCCGCGGCGGTCGTGTAAAAGACCTTCCGGGTGTCCGTTACCACATCCTGCGTGGTGTGTTGGATACCCAAGGCGTCAAAGACCGTAAACAACGTCGTTCGAAGTACGGCGCGAAGCGTCCTAAATAAGAAGGAGAGGCTGATATGTCACGTCGTCACGCCGCTGAAAAACGCGAAGTACTGCCAGACGCCAAGTTTGGTGACCGCGTTCTGACCAAGTTCATGAACAATCTGATGATCGACGGTAAAAAGTCGGTTGCAGAGAAAATTGTCTACAACGCTTTTGATCGCGTTGAAGTCAAAATCAAGCGCGCCCCCGTGGAAGTGTTCCACGAAGCGCTGGAAAACATCAAACCATCGGTAGAAGTTCGCTCCCGCCGTGTGGGTGGTGCAACCTATCAGGTTCCCGTCGAAGTTCGCCCCGAGCGTCGTGAAGCATTGGCCATCCGCTGGCTGATCACTGCGGCCCGCAAGCGTAATGAAAACACCATGGAAGAGCGCCTCGCAGGCGAGCTGATGGATGCTGTTCAGTCGCGCGGTACTGCTGTTAAAAAGCGCGAAGACACTCACAAAATGGCCGAAGCCAACAAAGCCTTCAGCCATTATCGTTGGTAATTTCCAAAGGACATTAGACCAATGGCACGCGACTATACACTCGAACATTACCGCAACTTCGGTATCATGGCGCATATCGATGCAGGTAAAACCACCTGTTCCGAGCGCATCCTGTTCTATACCGGCAAATCCCACAACATTGGTGAGGTGCACGACGGTGCGGCCACCATGGACTGGATGGAGCAGGAGCAGGAACGCGGCATCACCATCACCTCGGCGGCGACCACCACATTCTGGGAACGCACCGAAGATGGCGAAACCGCTGACTCTCCCAAGCACCGTCTGAACATCATCGACACTCCCGGCCACGTTGACTTCACCATTGAAGTTGAGCGTTCGCTGGCGGTTCTCGATGGGGCTGTCTGTGTTCTGGACGCCAACGCCGGTGTTGAACCCCAGACCGAAACCGTGTGGCGTCAGGCTGACCGCTACAAGGTTCCGCGTATGGTTTTTGTCAACAAGATGGACAAAATCGGCGCTGACTTCTTCAACTGTGTTGCAATGGTCGAAGACCGCACCGGTGCACGTGCTGTGCCTGTTGCTTTCCCGATCGGTGCCGAAACAGAGCTGGAAGGTCAGGTTGACCTGGTTACCATGGAAGAATGGCTGTGGCAGGGTGAAGACCTTGGTGCATCCTGGATCAAAGCCCCCATCCGCGACAGCTTGAAAGAGCTGGCCGATGAATGGCGTGGAAAAATGATCGAAGCCGCCGTCGAAATGGACGACGACGCCATGGAAGCCTACCTGGAAGGTGAAGAGCCCGACGTTCCAACTCTGCGCAAACTGCTGCGCAAGGGGACACTGGCGCTGGCATTCGTGCCTGTTCTGGGTGGTTCCGCGTTCAAAAACAAAGGTGTTCAGCCGCTGCTGAACGCTGTGATCGACTATCTGCCCAGCCCGCTGGACGTTGTTGATTACATGGGCTTCAAACCAGGTGACGAAACAGAAACCCGTGACATCCCCCGCCGTGCGGATGACAACATGGCGTTCTCTGGCCTGGCGTTCAAAATCATGAACGACCCCTTTGTTGGCTCGCTGACCTTCACCCGGATCTACTCCGGTGTGCTGAACAAGGGCGACACACTGCTGAACTCGACCAAAGGTCGTAAAGAGCGTGTTGGCCGGATGATGATGATGCACTCGAATGACCGTGAGGAAATCACGGAAGCATTCGCGGGCGACATTATCGCGCTGGCAGGTCTGAAAGACACCACCACTGGTGACACGCTCTGCGCCGTCAACGATCCGGTGGTTCTGGAAACCATGACCTTCCCCGATCCGGTGATCGAGATCGCGGTTGAGCCAAAGACCAAAGCGGACCAAGAGAAAATGTCTCAGGGTCTGGGCCGTCTGGCTGCTGAAGATCCATCCTTCCGTGTGGAGACCGACATCGAATCCGGTCAGACCATCATGAAGGGCATGGGCGAACTTCACCTGGACATCCTGGTTGACCGTCTCAAGCGTGAATTCAAGGTTGAAGCCAACATCGGTGCCCCGCAGGTTGCCTACCGTGAGACCATCGGTCACGAGGTCGAGCACACCTACACCCACAAGAAACAGTCTGGTGGTTCGGGTCAGTTCGCTGAGGTGAAGATGATCATCTCGCCGACAGAAGCTGGTGAAGGCTATTCCTTCGAATCCCGTATCGTTGGTGGCTCGGTTCCAAAAGAATACATCCCAGGTGTCGAAAAAGGCATCAACTCGGTGATGGATTCCGGCCCGCTTGCAGGCTTCCCAGTGATCGACTTCAAGGTTGCTCTGATCGACGGTAAGTTCCACGATGTGGACTCATCGGTTCTGGCCTTTGAAATCGCAGCCCGTATGTGTATGCGTGAAGGCATGCGCAAAGCTGGCGCCAAGCTGCTTGAGCCAATCATGAAGGTGGAAGTGATCACGCCGGAAGAATACACCGGCGGTATCATTGGTGACCTGACCTCCCGTCGTGGTCAGGTGTCGGGCCAGGAACCCCGTGGCAACGCGATTGCGATCGAAGCAAACGTGCCGCTGGCGAACATGTTCGGCTACATCAACACCCTGCGTTCGATGAGCTCGGGCCGCGCCCAGTTCACCATGCAGTTCTCGCACTACGATCCCGTGCCGCAGAACATCTCGGACGAAATTCAGGCTAAATTCGCGTAAGCGAAAGATATTGGAAGGTTCGCCAATTGCGCGGGCCTTCCTCAATCTCAAAAGGAGGCCATCATGGCTAAGGAAAAGTTTGAACGTAATAAGCCGCACGTCAACATCGGCACCATCGGCCACGTTGACCACGGTAAAACCACTCTGACCGCAGCGATCACCAAATATTTTGGTGACTTCAAAG
>NZ_JARJEF010000227.1 GCF_029697505.1 Pseudophaeobacter profundi
TGAATATCCAATAGTTTTTTTTATTGAAGTTTGATTTATACATGAAATTGCTCCAAAAATTGCTCTTAAAATTATTGGAAGAATAATTATTCTTCTATTAATTTGATACAATACTACTAAAGGTGGAATTTTTATAATTGTTAATAATGAAAATAAAGTTCAGTAGCTAATATTGTTAATTATTATTAGTACTCAATTATGGAAGGGAGCAACTCCTAGCTTAATAATTATAGATATTGTTAATATTATTTCATTTATTATGTTATCCCCAACTAAC
>NZ_JARJEF010000228.1 GCF_029697505.1 Pseudophaeobacter profundi
GCACTGGCCAGGGTTCGGCTGAACTCGTGATTCCCACTGACCAACTTCTCCAAAACCGCAGGGGAGTCCCCCAGGTGGGTGTAGTCATACGTCAAGTTCACCTTAGGTCCGATGAGAGCGACGTTAGCTTCATTGTGAACGTACGCCTTGCGGATCCTCGCGTTGAAGAGAGGCGCCTCAAACCTCGGGTTGGTTCCGATCAATAGAATCCAGTCGGCCTCCTCCACACCAGCAATCTTGGTGTTGAGCAGGTAGTTGCTGCGCAGGTCGGTGCCTG
>NZ_JARJEF010000229.1 GCF_029697505.1 Pseudophaeobacter profundi
TTCAAAACTGTCAATTTTTAATAATTTTTGTTATTTACTAATTTTTTTCCTTTTGTATGGGCTTTATCTAGAAAATTATTATAAAAAACTCTTAGTATAGTAGTATATTCACCCTGTGTAATATAGGCTGCTCTATGATTTGTTTATGAGATCTTATCGAATTATAATTACCAAGGATTTTGTAAAACAGCAAGACTGTAAATTTTCAAAGAGCTTTCATATGGACTGTCAAACCCAGTCAGCTGGGTAGAATGTAACATTAGATTCACATTCTGAC
>NZ_JARJEF010000230.1 GCF_029697505.1 Pseudophaeobacter profundi
GTACAGTATATTGCAAGCGCTTCTTTCTACCCATTCACTGTTGTTGGAACCTGCATGGCTGTCACTAACTCTGGGCTAGCCGCCGGATCACCACCTAACATGCCTCACTACCATCACATGTTGGACTGTTGGCGCCACCTACAGAGTATACACCAACACAAGAGAGGCTACAGTATTCTGTGGCGATACTACACACCAGTCTCATCTAAAATTCGCTAACTTTTGTGCTATTAATCTTTAATGATACTTTGTCGAACGTTTACTTATAGCTTCGCC
>NZ_JARJEF010000231.1 GCF_029697505.1 Pseudophaeobacter profundi
GACAACCCGTCATCTACCTGCGCCTGGTAGACGTAGGCCAACAGTCCCGCCATCACTTCCAGCAGGAAGATCAGCAGCAACAGGAATGTGTACACCAACAAGAGACATCTGTTCTCCCTCCAGACGCCACAGCAGCCGAGGATGACCACGAGGAGGACGAGGGCTCCAGCGACGACGAGGACATAGCCGGTGAGGACGTAGGTGGAAGTGGTCAACAGGGAGACGTACTGGTGCTTGTAGATGACGGACCATAGACCCACAGCCAACACACCACCG
>NZ_JARJEF010000232.1 GCF_029697505.1 Pseudophaeobacter profundi
CGAATTTAACAATTAGGCCAAACTTTGGAAGAATTTAATTAAGAAACTGTGTTCTTTTTGAAAATAAAATTAATTTTAACACTGGGATCTTCAATTGGCTTCCATCTCAGTCCATGTCTCCTGGGAAAGTAGAACTTGGCTTCATCTTCTATTTCCATTGTTGTATACACATATGTTCACTGTTCACTAAATTTTGAGTTTATATGGACTAACTTAAAAATGTATTATATTAAATTAATTAATTATTGCAATTCTCTTTGTTGGCTTATATATAAT
>NZ_JARJEF010000233.1 GCF_029697505.1 Pseudophaeobacter profundi
TGGACATCCCCGAGGACTTTCCACCTCTGACCGATGTTTTTGGACCCGGCTTCGATTGGGAAACTGCTAACATGAACGAACCATCTTGGCCGTCTTCTTTCCCGGGTGGGGGTATCCAAGGACATTCCATGTCGAGTGGTGGGAGCTTGGTTCTCGACACCAGTTTCGACACTTCCGCATTACAAGGGCCGGTGAATCCAGACAGGCTGAACGCCATCAGGTGTAAACTGTCCAACATTTGCAACGATCAGTATCGCGAAATCATCGAGATGCTCC
>NZ_JARJEF010000234.1 GCF_029697505.1 Pseudophaeobacter profundi
GTCCTGAGCGACGTAGTCCTTATCGTCCTGCAGGACCTGAGCCAACTCCCCCTCCGCTTCCCTCCAGATCCTCACGTACATCCGGGTCGACATGTCAGCGTCTACGGAGGACGCCGACCAGGTTGTCGATGCAGGGGTCTAGCTTGTGGTCGGAGAGTCTTTTCGTCCAGTAATCACCAGGAGTTGGAGAAGACGGAGGACAGATGCAGCGTTCTTCTTTATTTCGGATGGCTCTTTTCAATCTGTTCTCGAATTTGGCGAGGAACTCGCTGTCAG
>NZ_JARJEF010000235.1 GCF_029697505.1 Pseudophaeobacter profundi
GGACAGTCAAGTTACTATAGAAGGGCGGTTGCTAGATATTGTTGATGACGCTTGGCGTGAAGATAAACTTCCATTTGACGACATAACTGTACCTCTTGAAGAGCTGCCGGATCCTGATGCAGATAATGGTGATACTCATATGACTGTGAAAGAAGCTGAGTCCAAGTGGAATGATCTTTCTCTAGCTCTCATGAGTGAACAGCAACAATCAAGTGTATAAAGATGGAGTTGCCAAAACTTGGTGAACGTTGCTTCCAAGCTGATTGCAAGCAATTG
>NZ_JARJEF010000236.1 GCF_029697505.1 Pseudophaeobacter profundi
TGCCGCCGCTGATGGGATGGGCCGCCTGTTCCGGTACTCTGGACCCCGCCGCCTGGGTGCTCGCAGGGATGCTCTACGCCTGGCAGTTCCCTCACTTCAACGCTCTCTCCTGGAACCTGCGACCCGACTACTCACGCGCTGGCTACCGGATGATGTCCGTCACCAATCCAGGCTTGTGCCGGAGAACCGCACTTCGCTACACGGCTCTGATCGTGCCGTTGTCTGTGTCGGCAACTCTGTTGGACATGACCAATGATTGGTTCGCTTACGCTTCGC
>NZ_JARJEF010000023.1 GCF_029697505.1 Pseudophaeobacter profundi
TCCGGCCACCGAAGCGACCCAACCAACCGCGTCGCCGCTGCCGGTAGAGGGGGTTCTAAGTATAACCGGCAGCACCCGCAACCCAAAAACAAAACAAATCGCAACTTTCTGCAACAGAATTATGAAACATAAACAATATCAACGATTTACACGAAGGAAAACTCCGCAAACCGATCAAGAATACCCCCCAAACCACCACAGAAACAAACCCAAAACACCAAATCAGAACTTACACACAGACTTACACACAGACTCACTCAACTCTCGTACATGAATCACTCAACACCCCTTGGTCTCAAGGGAGGTCAGCCCGGCCAGCAGGGCCGTCCCCTGCCCTGCGTCGTCCATATGTTGGCGCAGCCGCTGATTATAGCCGCCCGGCGTGTTCAGTGCGGCAATCAGGGTTTCGGCATCACTCTGGGACAGGCTGGTGGCGACCAGCATCCGCAAGAAGGCCTCTCCCTGCGTGGGATCAGACACACGCGCGCCCAGCCAGGCGGCGGCATCGGCCACTTGGCGCGCCACCGGAGACAACACGGCTTGTGCACAGAGGTAGGCGTCCAGCTCGGCCGCGTCACCCAGCGCAAAGACGGTATTGGCAGGGGCGAAGATCCGATTAAGCAAAGCGGTATCCCCCAGCGCCATGATCGCAGAGCCCCCCTGGGCAATGCTGGGGAAGGGCATCATCACCGCCGCCGCACGGGCCGGGGTCACCAAAGAAGCAACCTGTGCAAGATCCGCCCCCGCCATAAAAGAGACCACCTGCAGCCCGCTGGGAAAGGTCAGCGCCCCGAGGATTTCCGGCGCGCGCCCAAGCATCAGCCCGAGAAACACCACCTCGCTCTGGTCGAGGATCTCTTGCAGCTCGGCGATCGTCACTTCGGGGAACTCTGCTGCCAGGGGTTCAGATCGGGCGGCAGAGCGCGCAGAAATGCGGATTTCATGGCCCTGCCCCGTCAGGCCGCGCACCACGGCAGAGGCGATTGTCCCGGTTCCGATGAAGCCCAATTTCATGTCAGATATCCTTTAGCAGGCGCAGCGCATCGTAGATTGCGGCATGGGTATTGCGAGCGGCGACCGCATCGCCGATGCGAAACAGCTGAAAACCACCATCGGGATTGGTGATGATAGACTGCCCCCGGCCTTCGATCAGCGCAGCCTGGTCGACCTCGCCACGGTTTGAGGAGAGCTCTTTCAGATCAAAATACAACTCATCCAGCGGCAAGGTGCCATAGTTCACCACCACCTGATCATACTGTACCTGCACCCGGTGGTCGCTATAATCGGTGCCAATGCAGGCCAGCAGTTGATTGCCCTGCTGTGCGACAGAGAGCAGGCGGCGGGCAACGGTGAAGGTGACATCCTTGTCCTGCAACGCCCGCATATAGGGCACCAGGTTCATCGCCATGATGTCCGGGGCAAAACTGCGATCCGGGGTCATCACCTCTACCTTGGCACCAGCATTGGCGGCCACCTCTGCTGCCATCAGCCCCGGGTGATCGCCGCTTTCGTCGTAGATCAGCACATTGGCGCCGGGTTTCACGTCGCCTGAAATGATATCCCAGCTGGTGACAACATTTTCCGCCTCGGCGCTGGTTTCATGCAGCATCGCATTGGCCATACCGCCGGTTGCCACAATCACCACATCGGGGTTCAGCGCCGTCACATCTGCCGCCTCGGCCCAGGTATTGAAGCGGAATTCCACATCGCGCGCGGCACATTGCGCCATACGCCAGTCGATAATCGAGATCATTTCGGCCCGACGTGGGTTCTGCACTGTCAGACGGATCTGCCCGCCGGGATCGGGCTGCGCCTCAAACACGGTGACGGCATGGCCGCGTTCGGCGGCAACCCGTGCCGCCTCTAGCCCGCCGGGGCCCGCGCCGACGATCACGACTTTCTTTTTCTCGGGCGCTGGTGCAACCTCGTGCGGCATCGACAGCTCGCGCCCCGTGGCGGCGTTGTGTATGCACAGGGCTTCGCCGGCCTGATAAATCCGGTCCAGACAATAGGTGGCACCGACGCAGGGGCGGATATCGTCCTCGCGGCCTTCGATGATTTTTCGCACCACATGCGGGTCGGCCATATGTGCCCGCGTCATCCCCACCATATCCAGCAGCCCCGCTGCCACCGCATGGCGGGCGGTGGCCACATCGGGAATTTTTGAGGCATGGAAGGTGGGCATTCCGGTGGCTGCGCGCACCGACCCGGCAAAATCAAGATGCGGCGCGCCTTTCATGCCCTGCACCGGGATCATATCGGTCATCGCAGGATCGGTGTGGATCCGCCCGCGATTGACGTTGAGAAAGTCGACCTGGCCGGTCTGTTTCAAGATCTTGGCAATCTCCACCCCCATTTCAGGGCTAATGCCGCCTTCGTGGGCTTCATCCGGGGCAAAGCGCACCCCAAGCACGAAGTCCTGCCCCACCCGCGCCCGCACGGCCGCAATGATATCGGTGGTCAGACGCATCCGGTTTTCCAGCGTATCCTTGCCATAGGCCCCGTCCAGGTCATTGGTCAGCGGTGAGATGAACTGATCCAGCAGATGGCCATGGGTCATGATTTCGACCCCGTCCATGCCGCCTTCCTTCATCCGCTCTGCCGCGTCGGCAAAGTCGGAAATCACCCGCGCAATATCCCAATCTTCGGCCAGTTTGGGAAAAGCATGATGCGCAGGTTCCCGGTGGCGGGTAGAGGAAACCGCCGGCAGCCAGTCGCCCTTGTTCCAGTGGGTGCGTCGGCCCAGGTGGGTCAGCTGGATCATCGCCGCCGCGCCATGCGCATGCACCTGGTCGGTCATGTTGCGGATCCAGGGCACCACCTCGTCCTTGTAGGCGAGGATATTGTTGAACACTGGCGGGCTGTTGCGTGACACAGCGACAGAGCCGGCCGTCATGGTCAAGGCCACCCCGGCCTTGGCGCGTTCAGCATGATAGGCGGCATAGCGCTCTTTCGGCATGCCATCCTCGGGATAGGCGGGTTCATGGCTTGTCGTCATGATCCGATTGCGCAGAGTCAGATGTTTCAGTTTATAGGGCTGCAGCAGCGGGTCGTTAGACATGGCGGGTCTCTCCTGGGGCGGGCCTTGGGGTAGGTTCAATGAAACGGCACCCGGCTGTAAAGTACAGTCCCGGTTGCCAAAGTATGTGATTAGTACCAAGCATCTGGCACAGCGATCTTGGTCTTGGTGATAAATTCCTGCAGCGCCTCGTCCGTGCCGGGATCCATCGCGGGCGGCTCGTACTGGGCCAGCTGCGCCTTCCAGCGGTGATTGGCCCGGGTTGCCGCGTCAACGCCGCCCTGCTCATCCCAGGTTTCCCAAGGCTGATGATCATCCAGCGCACTGTCCCAATAGGCGGTCTGGTAATGGCGCAGGGTGTGCTGGGTGGCAAAGAGATGCTGTCCCGGCCCACCCTCGGCCAAAGCGTCAAAGCCAAGCGTGTCCTCTGTGACCTCAAAACCTCTGAGATAGGCGTGCAATGCACCGCAGAGATCAGCATCCAGGATGAATTTTTCGTAGGACATCGACAACAGCCCATCAAGAAACCCGGCCGAGTGCAGAATGAAATTGGCGCCACATTGCACCGCCGACATCATCGACATCATGGATTGCTGCATCGCCTGCCCGTCTGGCAGCTTGGAGGTGGAAAAATTGCCGGCGCAGCGTAGCGGCAGTTTCAACCTGCGCGCCAGTTGCCCCATGGCCAGCGACCCCAGCGCCGGTTCAGGCGTGCCAAAGGTGGGAGAGCCAGTGCGCAGCGACATCGAGCTGATGAAAGAGCCCAGAACCGCAGGCGCACCAGGGCGCACCAACTGGGTGATGGCACAGGATACCATGCTTTCGGCCAGACACTGCGCCACCGATCCGGCAATGGTCAGCGGTGAAACCGCGCCACCCAGCAAAAACGGCAGATGGATCGAGCCCTGCCCCGCCGCCGCATAGGCACGGATGCCCCGCGTCGTCACCCCATCCAGCACCAGCGGCGAGGTGGTGTTGAAATTCCCCATGATGACGCAGTTTTGGTCAACAAATTCGGCGCCGAACAGAATACGGCACATTTCTATACTGTCTTCGGCCCGTTCCGGCGCGGTGATCGATCCTAGAAACGCCCGGTCAGAATAGCGCATATGGGCGTAAACCATATCAAGGTGACGCTTATTCACGGCCACATCCGTTGGCTCGCATATTGTGCCGCCGGAATGGTGCAGATTGGGGCTCATCTGCGCCAGTTTCACAAAATTCTCAAAATCCGCGATGGTGCCATAGCGCCGCCCCCGGTCCAGATCCATCACAAAGGGCGATCCGTAAGAGGGCGCAAAGACCATGGCGTCACCGCCGATCTCGACGTTGTTGGCCGGGTTGCGCGCCACCTGGGTAAAGCGCTGCGGCGCTGTCGACAGGATCTGGCGGATCATGCCCGGCTCGAACTTTAGGTTCCAGCTATCAGCCGCAAGATCCGTAACCCGCGCCCCCGCCGCACGAAACAGCGCCACCACCTCGGGATCTTCGCGAAACTCGATACCGATCTCGGCCAGGATACGGTCAGCCGTGGCCTCTATCTGGGCCAAGCTGTCTTCCGACAGGATATCATAGGTCGGGATTTTTCGGGTGATGAAGGGCGTTTTCAAATATGCGTTTTGCCCCGGCTCTGCCGAGCGCCCGTCGCCGCGTCGCGATCGCCGCCGCCGTGATGCCACCTGTGCCTCGACCATCTCTGCTTCCTCCGTCTTGCGCCATTACTTGACATAAGTGTCGATTCAACAATCATACATGTCAACTTCGTTGCGACACGACGATGTCGGTGTTAGGACATAGCCATGACATTTCAGGACCAATCCCGCCCGCCGACCTCTGCCGAGGCCTGGCTGACAGCCGCCTATGACACGCTGACCCTTTCTGGTGTGGAGGCGGTGAAAATCATGCCTCTGGCAAAACGGCTGGGGGTGTCGCGCACCAGTTTCTACTGGCATTTCAAGGACCGCGAGGCCCTGCTGGAAGCGATGATCCAGCACTGGGAGGACAAGAATACCGGTACCCTGGTCGCCCGCACAGAGGCCTATGCGGCGAATGTCTGCGAAGCGATCTTCAACCTGTTTGACTGCTGGCTCGACGCCGAGCTGTTTGACTCGCGGCTGGATCTGGCGATTCGCAACTGGGCGCGCAAGGATAGCGCGCTCCAGCACCGGCTGGACCTGGCGGATGCCCGCCGCGAGCAGGCCATGGCCGCCATGCTGGAACGCTTTGGCTATAGCCCCAATAGCGCGCTGACCCGAGCACGCACCATGGTCTACACCCAGATCGGCTATATTTCGATGCAGATCCACCAGCCCGAAGATCAACGTATTGCGCTCATGCCCGACTATATCGAAGTCTTCACCGGCCAGCGCCCGAGCCAGGTAGATATCGACCGTTTCATGGCACGCCATCAGCCCGCCACAGGGTCGTGAACTCATCCTGATGGGCGCGAATATACACCTTGGGAAGCAGTACCAGCCCCCCTGCTGACGTGACACAGCGCCCCTAAAAGAGGGGCTCCCGCCCGTCGCATGAGGGACCAAAGGCCCCTCTGCTCCCGTTGGGCCCGGCGCCGAGCTGCGCCCGGCGAAAGCAAAAAGGGCAGCGCAAAATAAAAGAGGCGGCATCTTTATGACACCGCCTCGCTGATTGGCCTGGCCTTGGCAGATTATTCTGCCGCCATCTGGTCATTGGCCTTTTCAACCCGGACGGCTGCAAATTTGAACTCCGGGATTTTGCCATAGGGATCCAACGCCGGGTTGGTCAGGATATTGGCAGCAGCCTCGACATAGGCAAAGGGAACAAAGACCATGTCTTCGGCAATGGCGCGGTCGGCGCGGGCCATGATGTCAATCGTTCCACGCCGAGTGCTGAGCCGCACCATCTCTCCCGGTTCGACCCCAAGGGCGCGCAGGGTTTTGGGATGCAAAGAACAGTTGGCTTCGGGTTCGACCGCATCCAGCACCTTTGATCGCCGGGTCATTGACCCGGTATGCCAATGTTCCAGCTGACGCCCGGTGGTCATGATCATCGGATATTCAGCATCCGGTGCTTCATCCGGGGCAATGACGCTGGCCGGGGTAAAGCGCGCCCGCCCATCGGCACGGGGGAAGCCATCGCCAAACACAATCGCCTGGCCAGGGTCGGTGTCATGCAGAGAGGGATAGGTGATGGTCTCTGTCTCCAGCCGATCCCAGGTGATGTTGTCCAACGATTTCATGTTGAGCTTCATCTCGGCAAAGACCTCAGAGACATCCGCATAGTTCCAGGGCAGGCCAATGCGCTGCGCCAGATCTACCGTGATTTTCCAGTCTTCGCGCGCATCGCCAGGGGGCGGCACAGCCGGGCGCACCCGCTGCACCTGGCGGTTGGTATTGGATACGGTGCCGTTCTTTTCATAAAGCGCCGAAGCCGGCAGGATAATGTCGGCGTAGTTCGCCGTCTCGGTCAGAAAGATATCCTGCACGATCAGCAAATCCAGCTTGGCAAAAGCCTCGCGGGCGTGATCCACATCCGGGTCCGACATCGCCGGGTTTTCGCCTTGGATATACATGCCCTTGATCGTCCCGGCATAGGCCTGATCGACGATCTCGGTCACGGTGAGACCCTTTTCATCTGAAAAGTCGCCTCCCCCCCAGACATCGGTGAAGGAGCGGCGCACATCATCCGAGGTGACGCTTTGATAATCAGGCAGGAACATCGGCACCAGCCCGGCATCCGACGCCCCCTGCACATTGTTCTGGCCACGCAGCGGATGCAGGCCGGCACCGGGTTTGCCGACATTGCCGGTCATCAACGCCAGGGAAATCAGGCAGCGCGAATTATCGGTGCCGTGAATATGCTGCGAGACCCCCATGCCCCAGAAAATCATCCCGGCATTACCCTTGGCAAAGAGCCGCGCCGTACGGCGCAGCTGTTCGGGTTCGATGCCGCAGATCTCGGACATCTTTTCCGGGGTGAAGTCTTTCAGGTGGGCCTTCTCGGCCTCCCAGTTTTCAGTGCGCAGCTTGATGTAGTCGGCGTCATACAGTTCTTCTTCAACGATGACATGCATGATTGCGTTCAGCATCGACACATCCGCACCAGGGCGGAATTGCAGCATCTCAGTTGCGTAGCGACGCATGCCGACGCCGCGCGGATCCATCACAATCAGCTTGCCACCGCGTTTGGTGAACTGTTTGAAATAGGTCGCCGCGACCGGGTGGTTCTCGATCGGGTTGGACCCGATGATGATCGCCACATCGGCGTTTTCGATCTCGTTGAAGGTCGCGGTCACCGCGCCTGAACCAACGTTTTCGATCAGCGCAGTAACTGACGAGGCATGGCATAGACGGGTGCAATGATCGACGTTGTTGTGCTTGAAGCCCTGGCGGATGAACTTCTGGAACAGATAGGCCTCTTCGTTGGTGCATTTGGCCGACCCAAAACCGGCGACAGAACGCGGGTCTTCCTCGCGCAGGGCCTTGAGGCGGCGACCTGCCAGATCCATCGCTTCCTCCCAAGAGGCTTCGCGGAAATGCGTTGTCAGATCGCCGGGGTCGACGTTCAGCCCCTTGGCCGGCGCATCGTCGCGGCGGATCATGGGTTTGGTCAGGCGGTGCGGATGGTGGATATAGTCATAGCCAAAGCGGCCCTTGACGCAGAGTCGGCCTTCGTTCGCAGGGCCGTTGATGCCCTCGACATATTTGACCTTGCCGTCCTTGACCTTGAGGCTGACCTTGCAGCCCACGCCGCAGAAGGGGCAGACGCTTTCGGTTTCGGAGTCAAAATCCTTGCTGTCGCCGACCTGATTGTCATCAACCACCGTCGCAGGCATCAGCGCGCCTGTCGGGCAGGCCTGTACACATTCGCCACAGGCCACACAGGACGAGGCCCCCATCGGATCAGCGATATCAAAGGTTGGATAGGCATCATGGCCCCGGCCGGCCATGCCGATCACGTCATTAACCTGCACCTCGCGGCAAGCCCGCACACAAAGACCACAGGAAATGCAGGCGTCCAGATTGACCGACATCGCCACATGGCTGTCATCCAGCAGCGGAATGCGGCCCTGCTCCAGCTTGGGGAAACGCGACTCTGAAACCCCGTTCAGATCGGCCATGTCCCACAGATGGCTGGACTTGTCATGCGCCTCTTCCTGCTTGGGCTGGTCTGCGACAAGCAGTTCCATCACCATCTTGCGGGCCTTTTCCGCCCGCGCATTATTGGTGGTGACCACCATGCCTTCGCTGGGTTCGCGAATGCAGGAAGCTGCCAGCGTCCGCTCGCCTTCGATTTCCACCATGCAGGCACGACAATTGCCATCGGGGCGATAGCCGGGCTGCGGTTTGTGGCACAGGTGCGGGATCTTCAAGCCCCGGCCGTTGGCGACTTCCCAGATGGTGAGGCCAGGTTCGACGGTGACGGTTTCACCATCAAGGGTAAAAGTAATATCAGTGCTCATGGCTCACACCTCATCCGGAAAATGTTTGATGGTCAGGCGGATCGGATTGGGGGCGGCCTGGCCTAGCCCGCAGATCGACGTATCGACCATGGCGGCGCTCAGTTCCTCCAGCAGGCCCTGATCCCATTTTTCTTCGCCCATCAGTTTGACCGCCTTTTCGCAGCCCACCCGGCAGGGGGTGCATTGGCCACAGCTTTCGTCTTCAAAGAACCGCAGCATGTTAAGCGCCGCATCGCGGGCGGAATCCTGATCTGACAGCACCACTACAGCGGCGGAGCCAATAAAGGTGCCATGCGGTTGCAGAGTGTCAAAATCCAGCGGCACATCCTGCAGCGAGGCCGGCAACAGACCGGAGGACGGCCCCCCCGGCTGATAGGCCTTAAAGGTATGGCCCGCCATCATGCCACCGCTTGCCGCGATGATATCGGTGATGGTGGATCCCGCAGGCAGCAGGTGGACGCCGGGGTTTTGCACGCGGCCAGAGACCGAATAGCTGCGCAAACCTTTGCGGCCATTCTTTTCAACACTGTTCAAGCACTCGGGCCCTTCACGGTTGATCTTGCAGATCCACAACAGGGTTTCGACATTATGCACCAGGGTCGGACGGCCAAAGACACCCACCTGCGCCACAAAGGGGGGCCGGTGGCGCGGCTCGCCGCGCTTGCCTTCGATGCTCTCGATCATGGCACTTTCTTCACCACAGATGTAGGCACCCGCGCCGCGGCGCAGATCGATATAGCCCGGCTCGACGAGACCAGCATCCTCCAGCGCCTTGATTTCAGTTGCCAGGATCTGCAGCACCGCCGGATATTCGTCGCGCATGTAGATAAAGACCTTGTCGGCCTCTACGGCCCAGGCGGCCATCAACATGCCCTCTAGGAACAGATGCGGCGTGCGTTCCAGGTAATAGCGATCCTTGAAGGTGCCCGGCTCTCCCTCGTCGCCATTGACCGCAAGGTAACGCGGACCTTCATTTGCACGCACAAAGCCCCATTTGGTCCCCGACGGGAACCCGGCCCCGCCAAGACCACGCAGGCCGGCCTCTTTGATCTTGGCCTGAACCTCTTCCCAGTTTCCATTGGCGCGCAGTTCTTGCAGAACGGTGTATCCACCCTCGGCCTTATACGCGTCAAACCCTTCGTAGGCAGGGATGTGAACATGGGTGTCGCCAGCAGCAATCGCCGCATGCACCTTTTCCGGCGTGGCGTGATCAATGTGGTTATGGCCCAGCTCCAACACCGGGGCGGTATCGCAGCGCCCCATGCAGGGCGCCCGCAGCACCCGCACTTGCGCCGCGTCCAGACCCTGCTCCAGCGCAGATTTCAGCTGCGCCGCGCCGGCCATCTCGCAGGACAGCGAGTCGCAGACCCGAATTGTCAGGGCTGGCGGCGGGGTATCGCCTTCGCGCACAACGTCGAAATGGGCATAGAAGCTGGCAACCTCAAAGATTTCGGCCTGGCCGATGTGCAGCTCTTCGGCCAGAGCGCGGATATGGGCGGCGCTGATGTGACCAAAGGCATCCTGCACCAGATGCAGGAATTCAATCAGCAGATCCCGATTACGGGGCCGCGCCCCGAGAAGATCCAGAACTTGGCTCTGCGCCTGATAATCCAGCTGGCGGCCCTTGGGGGTATGACGCCCCTTGCCCTTGCCGGATTTCCACACGCCTTTGCTATTGTCCAATGGTGCCACGATGATCTCCGATGTTGCACATGCCTTTGACAGCCCATTCAGGCGGCATGCCATCAGTAAATCATATCGTCAAATCCAACCTGCAGAAGGCACAATAACGATAGCTTATTGCACAAAGGCGTCAACAATGCGCCGCAAAGCGGCAACCGTAGTCAGTTCCGGCGTGCGCTGCAGGCAGGCAAGACATATCGGGCGGGGCCGCGCCGGTTCCTCCTCCTCTGCGCTGTGCAGTGTCAGGGCGCGGGTGCCGCTGATCTCGCCCAGCGCATCCATTAGGGCGCGCGGCAGGATTGTCGCAACAGCCCCGGCCCGCGCCATGACAATAGCCGACATGAAACCACTGGATTCAGACATGACCTCTGGCTTCAGGCCCAGTTCGCCAAAGATATGGTCAAGAATGCGCCGGTTCTGCATGCCAGGCTCCAACAGGCTAAGCGGCAGCTCGGCTGCGGCCTGCCAGCTGATACTATCGCCATGCCCCGCCACCATGGCACCGGGGGCGAGCAGTACATAGGTTTCTTCGTAGAGATCGGTGATGCTGACCAGACCGGGCGGCACGCTATCCGCATAGGTCACCCCGGCGTCGATGGTACCATCCAGCAGCCTCTTCTGGATCGCCATCGAGGTCGTCACATCGGTATGCACCAGCACACGCGGATGTACCTCGTGCAACCGATTGACCACCTGCGCCGCAAAGGCCGTGGCAGTCGGCACCACCCCCAACACCAGCGTACCAGTCACCTCGCCGCGCGAGGCTGCGATTTCCTGATCCAGCGCCTTGGCATCATCAAGAATGCCACGGGCGCGGCGCACGATCATCTCGCCTTCGCCGGTCAGCCCCTGATAGCGGTTGCCCCGGCGCACAATCGACAGGCCCAGCTTTTCCTCCAGGTTTCTGATCCGCATGGAAAAGGCCGGCTGCGACATGCCGCAGTCTTTCGCCGCCTTGGCAAAATGCTGATGCCGCGCCAGGGCGGTCAGCAGCTGTAAGTCTCTGAGTTCTATCATCCGGCGATCATAGGGGCTGCGCACAGGCAGAGGCAATCTATCCGCTGCAACAAAAGCCAGCAACCACAGCCCACCCGACACCGCGCCACCAACAGTGCTGGTTCATACCGCTCCGCCGGACAGACCTGCCCCAACCGGATCGGCATCTATACGCAAAAAGCATGACGAATCATTGCTTAACGGCAGGGGCAACACAAGGAACACAACCCAAAGAAGTCCCCCCCTTCTCCGTCGCTCGCCCGGTTTTGCGCCTTATGGCCGCTTGAAAAGCCCTTGTCAGACCTTTGCAGCCTGGAAAGACCATTAAAACTTTCAATAACAACCGACTATTCCCAGCCATAACTCTGTGTCGGATCAGAGGCTTTCAATCCCAGGAAAACCTTTTGTTTACACCATACTTACGCTGGAAAAATCAAAGTCTCCGCATCCTTGGGTTGCTGCGCCGCGACGGGCACAGATCCCGGCCAACAGGCCAGACAACCGCCCGGCGCAGTGCAGTTAAGACCCCGGTAAACCTCTCTCCATAGGCTGGCAGAACCTAAGTCTTGGACGGACACCCCAGAGGAGCATCACATGCGTAACCTAACACTTGCGACCCTTATCACCTTGGCGGCCCTACCGGCTGCAGCATCGGAATATACGCCAGCGATGCAAAGCTATCTTGAAAACAACATCCGCAACTGGGTGCAATCGCCTGTTCTAGTCGAAGCAATCGCAAGTCAGAACAGTCAGACTCAGGGGTTTGATCAAGCGGCCATCGACGCCATGGATACCCGCTGGCGGGCAGAAGTGGGCACGCCGGACTCAGCATTCACCGATCAGGTGCTGAACAACAGCGCCGCAGACTTCCTGCGCGAGCAGGTCGAGAAATCAGGCGGCCGAATTACCGAGGTCTTCATCATGGATGCGCAGGGGCTGAATGTCGCCGCTTCCAGCCCCACCTCTGACATGTGGCAGGGCGATGAGGCCAAATTTCAAATGACCTATAGCGTCGGCGCCGATGCCAGCCATTTTGGCGAGGTTGAACTGGATGAATCCAGCCGCCGCTATCAGGCGCAGATCTCATTGACCATCGTAGACCCCGATACCGGCGCTGCCATTGGCGCCATGACGGTTGGCATCGACGCCGAAGCCTTGATGTAACGTCTTTTTTGCAAGCAGCCCTGGGCATAACTTAAACAAAGGTACCATAATGAAAGCTCGCATCCCCTCGATCCCTCTATTCAAAGGCATGTCAGTCTTCACGAAGTGCTGCATGCTGATCGCAACAACAACTTTGGTTGTGGCGGCCTCCCTTACTGTGCGCAGCGACAACACCTTCGTTGCCGCAGTCGAAAAAGGGGTCCGCACCCTGGGCATGGGTGTCACTATCACCCTGGCCTCACGGGCCGGTGGCGCCATCCGCTTTGGCGATGCCGACAGCCTCTCGGCAGATATCGACGAAATCCTGACCCTCTCTGAGCGGCGCGCCCTTTACGGGGTTGCTGTGAACAGCAAAGGCGAAGTTGTCGCCACCGCCGGCGAAGCCAGCGAGGCCGAGCACGATGCCCTGACGCAGGTTGCAGCGGCCTCGGCTGTGTCCGGCGCGCTGGAAATGAGCTCCGATGGCTATTTCATCGCAGCCCCCGCAACTGCGGGTGCAGACGGCAGCCTGGTCGTCGGCTCTATTGCCATGATCTGGTCGCCGGAACGCGCCTTTGCAGAGGCTGCGCCAGACCAGATGAAGACCTATATCTTTGCCGGGCTTGCCTTTGTCATCATGTGCCTGCTTTCGGCCTTTGCACTGCGCAGAGTGCTGTCCAGACCGCTGAAGACGGTGGGGGATACCATCAATGTGATTGCCGATGGCGATTACACCCAGCCGGTGCCGCTGCTGGATCGGCGTGATGAAATGGGCGCCATTGCCCGAACCATCGACAATCTGAAAACCCAGCTCACCGCCGCAAAGGAGGTAGAGGAAGAGCGCCAGGCCGCGCAGGTCGCGCAGAAGCAGGTTGTCGATCGACTGAACCGCGCCCTGCAAAGCATGTCCGAAGGCGATTTGACTCAGTCGATCAACACCCCCTTTGAGGGCGAATATGAGAGCCTGCGCACCAACTACAACACCACCCTTTCGACCCTGGTCAACATCATGAATGCGGTTGTCGAAAGCACCACCCGCATCCGTGCCAGCGCCGAAGAAATCAGCCAATCCTCAAGTGATCTGTCGCAGCGCACCGAAAGCCAGGCGGCCACACTGGAAGAGACCGCCGCCGCGATGGAGCAGCTTACCGTCAGCGTGAAATCGGCTGCCGATGGGGCGAAACAGGTGGAAGGCATCGTCACCGAGGCCCAAAACGGCGCCAAGCAGAGCGGCCAGGTGGTGACCGACGCGGTCAATGCCATGTCCGAAATCGAAACCTCTTCCAACCAGATTTCGCAGATCATCTCGGTGATTGACGACATCTCCTTCCAGACCAACCTGCTGGCGCTCAACGCCGGGGTCGAAGCCGCCCGCGCGGGTGAAGCGGGGCGCGGGTTCGCCGTCGTGGCCTCTGAGGTTCGCGCCCTGGCGCAGCGCTCTTCCGATGCCGCTCAGGAGATCAAGCAACTGATTTCGCTGAGTTCGCAGCATGTGGCCAAGGGGGTCGATCTTGTTGGCAAGGCCGGCAGCGAGCTGGACAGCATCATCGACCGGGTTGGCACCATCTCCACCCATGTCGCAGAAATCGCCCAAGGTGCGAATGAACAGTCCACAACGCTGCTGGAAATCAACACCGGCGTATCGCAGCTGGATCATGTGACCCAGCACAATGCCGCCATGGTCGAGGAAAGCACCGCCGCCAGCCAGATCCTGCGCAACGATGCAAGCGAGCTGGCCAATCAGGTTGCGGTCTTCAAGGTGAATGCCAACAGCCCTGGCGCAACTGGCGCGACGCCAACCCATGCGCCATCCTCCGCGCCCGCGGCCCATGCAGAATTCATCAACACAGATGATGACTTCTTTGCCGACAACGCGGCCAACTCCAGCCTGCCAAAGGCAGTGGGTTGGGACGATTTCTAAGCGCGCCCACTCGCGCTGCGAGAAAGCCAAAACACATCAAAATCGCGCTGCCCTCTGGGTGGCGCGGTTTTGCATTTGCCCAAGCCCCCGGCCCAAGCGCCGTTTTCAAGACGCTATGATTGCACAGCCTTGCCACTGGAATTTTGCCGGACAACCGCCTATTTCGCACGACAAAGACACGATCCCACAATCCGCCCCGAAATCCGCGCGACACCCCGCGCAGAAAGGCCCCAGATGCAGCCGCAAGACCGCGCGCCAGACAGCCCAACAACCGCCAGCCCGCTGCGTATCGACATCGTCTCCGACGTCATGTGCCCCTGGTGCATCATCGGCTATCGCCAGCTGGCAGCCGCGCTAGAGGCCACGCAGACCAAGTATGACCTGCACTGGCACCCCTTTGAGCTGAACCCCGATATGCCGCCCGAAGGACAGAACCTGCGCGAACATCTCGCGGAAAAATACGGCGTAAGCCCCGCGCAGTCGGAACAGAACCGGATGCAGATCACCCAGCTGGGGCAAGATCTTGATTTCGAGTTCCGCTTTGACCCTGAAATGCGCATGCACAACACCTTTGACAGCCACCAACTGCTGCACTGGGCGGAGGAGCAGGGCCGCAAGCACGATCTGAAACAGGCGCTGTTCACTGCCCATTTCACCCATCAGCGCGATCTGTCGGATCAGGCTGTGCTGGTTGAGATCGCAGGCGAAACCGGGCTCGACCGGGCAGAGGCTCTGGCGGTGCTGCAGGATCAGCGCTTTGCTGCGGCGGTACGCGAAAGCCAGAACTTCTGGCGCGGTCAGGGCATTCAGGGCGTGCCTGCGGTAATCTTTGACCAGAAACATCTGGTCAGCGGTGCCCAGGGGGTCGAGAATTTCACCAATATCCTGGAACAACTGGCGCAGATGCGTCAGGATTGATCCGCCCCGACCGGCGCCCCTGATCTTGCACAGCGGCCAAGCATCCAGGGGGCTACCCCCCCTATTGGCCAGGGGCGCGGGCGCGCTTGTTTTTTCCCAGATCTTGCGGAACACTCTTCCCGAAGAATTCAGAAGGAAGATTTCATGCCGCAATTGACACGATTTCCAAAGCCACTGCTGGGCATGCTGGTGGCGCTGATGCTGGGGCCTACTGTGGCGCGGGCAGATGAAGTCCTGGCGGATTATGTCGCCTTCATCGGTCAGGACGACCTGCACAATTCCAAGGGCACGCGCCTGCGCGAACCCTGGCAGATCCTGCGACAGGACCGCGCCAATTATCACCGCTTTGGCATCTCGCAGTTCGGGGATGAATGGGATCCGTTATTTTCGGACAAATCCAACCGCGCAGTGATGGAAAACATGATCCGGCGGGGCTCTATCGCGCCTGCGGCAGCGCGCGATATTGTGCGTGGCGGCGTTATGGTGCGGATCACTGTCTATGACAACGGCACGCAAGACTATCTGCGCGCCAGCGTCAGCCGCTAACCCGCGCCGGGCCCACCCTCTGGCCCAAACCGGGGGCGTAGCTTCCAGCAATAATACAGCAGCGCCGGGATCTCTCGCAGCCAGGCTTTCAGGATCCGATGTGGTTTGGTGCCCGACATTTTCGGACAGGACATGCGGGCCGGGATAGCAAAATGGCGCGCAGTCAGGGCCGCACGCCATCTGTGATAAAAATCGGTGACGATCAGTACGGGCGGTGCCCCCAGATTCGCCAGGATTGGCCGGATATTCTGCATGTTTTCCAGCGTACTGCGAGAGGCTTCCTCGATCAGGATGGCGCGGTCCGGCACCCCGTGAACCTGGCAGATCTGGCGCATAACCGAGGCTTCGCTCGGGCCGAAACGCCCCAGGCCGCCGCTACAGATCACATGGGTGACCGCCGCCTTTTGATACAGCGAGACCGCATGCAGGCAGCGCCGCTGCAGCGTTGGCGAGGGCGAGCCATCCGGGCGCACCGCCGCACCGAGGATCACTGCAACAGGCCTGGCCTTTGTCATCCGCCAAACTTTTTTTGCGACTTGCCACGATAGGCCCGCGTGCCCGCCTTGCCGCCGCTGGATCGGCCGCGCGATTTCACCGCCGCCTCGGACGCCTTTTCCACCGCATATTGCCGCGCCAGCGGGTCATCAGACACCGCCAGATCCACCGCCTCCAGGCGCTTGACCTCATCTCGCAGGCGCGCCGCCTCTTCAAATTCGAGGTTCTCTGCCGCCTTGCGCATCTCGTCACGCAACCCGTTCAGGTGCGCTTCGAGATTGGCACCATGCATCGGCTTGTCGATACTGGCGGTGACGCGATTCATGTCGACATCGCCCTGATACAGCCCCGCCAGAACATCTTCGACGTTCTTCTTCACAGTGGCCGGGGTGATGCCGTGTTCCTCGTTGTAGGCGACCTGCTTGGCACGGCGGCGGTTGGTTTCATCCAGCGCCCGTTCCATCGAACCGGTGATCTTGTCCGCATACATGATGACGCGCCCTTCGGCATTTCGCGCCGCGCGGCCGATCGTCTGCACCAGCGATGTTTCAGAACGCAGGAAACCTTCCTTGTCGGCGTCCAGAATGGCCACAAGGCCGCATTCCGGAATATCCAGCCCCTCGCGCAGCAGGTTGATGCCGATCAGTACGTCAAAGGCGCCCAGACGCAAATCGCGCAGGATTTCGATCCGTTCCAGTGTGTCGATGTCAGAGTGCATGTAGCGCACCCGGATGCCCTGTTCATGCAGGTATTCCGTCAGATCCTCGGCCATGCGTTTGGTCAGCGTGGTCACCAGCGTGCGCATGTCATCGGCGCTGACCTTGCGGATTTCATCAAGAAGATCATCCACTTGCATCTTTACCGGGCGAATTTCGATCTCTGGCTCCAGCAACCCTGTGGGGCGGATCACCTGTTCGGTGAAAACCCCTCCCGCCTGGTCCATTTCCCAGGCCGAAGGCGTCGCCGAGACAAAGATCGACTGCGGCCGCATGGCGTCCCATTCCTCAAACTTGAGCGGCCGGTTGTCCATGCAGGATGGCAGCCGAAACCCATGTTCCGCCAGGGTGGATTTACGCCGAAAGTCACCCTTGTACATACCGCCGATCTGCGGCACCGACACATGGCTTTCATCGGCAAAGACGATGGCATTGTCCGGGATGAATTCAAACAGGGTTGGCGGTGGCTCCCCAGGGCCACGGCCGGTCAGATAGCGCGAATAGTTTTCGATCCCGTTGCAATGGCCGGCCGCCTCCAGCATTTCGATATCAAAATTGCAGCGCTGTTCCAGCCGCTGTGCCTCTAGCAGCTTGCCTTCGCCATTGAATTGATCGAGCCGTTTACGCAGCTCTTGCTTGATCGATATAACCGCCTGATTAAGCGTCGGTTTTGGCGTCACATAGTGCGAATTCGCATAGACACGGATCTGTTCGAAGCTGCCGGTGCGTTCCCCTGTCAGCGGGTCGAATTCGGTGATGGATTCCAGCTCTTCACCAAAGAAGGACAGCTTCCAGGCGCGATCTTCCAGGTGGGCGGGAAAGATTTCCAGCGTGTCGCCGCGCACCCGAAAAGAGCCGCGCTGAAAAGCCTGATCATTGCGTTTATACTGCTGCGCCACCAGATCCGCCATCACCTGGCGCTGATCGTAGTCATTGCCAACCTTCAGATCCTGGGTCATCGCCGAATAGGTCTCGACCGAGCCGATACCATAGATGCAGCTGACCGAGGCGATGATGATCACATCGTCGCGTTCCAGCAGGGCGCGGGTGGCCGAGTGGCGCATCCGGTCGATCTGCTCGTTGATCTGGCTTTCCTTTTCAATAAAGGTATCCGAGCGCGCGACATAGGCCTCTGGCTGGTAGTAGTCATAAAACGAGACAAAGTATTCAACGGCATTATCCGGAAAGAAGCCCTTGAATTCGCCGTAAAGCTGCGCCGCCAGCGTCTTGTTGGGGGCCAGGATGATGGCCGGGCGCTGGGTTTCTTCGATGATCTTGGCCATGGTAAAGGTCTTGCCGGTGCCCGTCGCCCCCAACAGCACTTGATTGCGCTCGCCCTCTCTTATCCCCTCGCTCAGCTCGGCAATGGCAGTGGGCTGATCGCCCGCCGGGGAAAAATCTGTGTGCATGACAAAAGCCTTGCCGCCCTCCAGCTTGGGGCGCTGCACCGCGTCACGCTCTGCCATCTGCACCTGCTCGGGATCGGCCTGCGGCATCTTGGCTTGCGACTTGTCTGAATGGGCATAGGGCATCCGGCTCTCCTGCTTTGTGTGCTGATCTTGGTCTGTTTTTGTTCTTGTTCAAGAGCATTTATCGCGATTCTGCCACTGCATCTGTTGCAGCGGTGCAAAACGGGTTGAATACGCTGGATTTGTCATCTTGTGGCAAATCCCCATTCGGCGCATATATAGCCAAGGACGAGTCACGAGGAGACCCCGATGCGAGCGCGGATTTACCGGCCAGCCCGAAATGCCATGACCTCTGGTATGGCCAAGACCCGTAAATGGGTGTTGGACTACGCTCAGGCCAGCGCCCGCGAAGTGGACCCGCTGATGGGCTGGACCTCCTCCAGCGACACCCAAACCCAGGTACGCCTGCGCTTTGACACCAAAGAGGCCGCGCTGGAATATGCCAAAGATCACGGCATTGACGCCGAGGTAGTTGACCCAAAGCCACGTAAGGCCAATCTGCGCCCCGGCGGCTACGGCGAGAATTTCGCCACCAACCGGCGCGTCCCATGGACCCATTGACCCTGTAAATCGGGGCAAAGTTGTCTCGAAATCGGGGCAAGGATCCCGCGAAGATACGCTTCGATCAAGATATAAGGCGCCTCCTGGGCGCCTTTTCCATATGTTGATTTGTGGAATTGGTCGCTACGCCAAGCAGACCTCTCAGACCCAAAAGCAACTCTCATGGCCGGCAAAGCACTCAACAAAGCCAATCTGACGGCACTAAGGGCCGAGGTTCTGGCCGATCTGCTCCTTGAGGCGTCAAAGGCGATGCCGCGCGGCAGCGTCGGGTGCGGATGGCTCTGGCGGCTGACGCCGGGCCAGAGACAGTGGCAGGCGATATCCGCAAGCGCTTTGCCGCGATCCGGCGGGGCAAAAGCTTCCTCAACCGCCCCTCGCAGAAAAAGCTCGCGCAGGAGCTGACCGAGGTCATCAAGCTGATCGAGACCCGTATCGCGCCCACCGCGCCCGGCCTCGCTTTTGACCTGCTCTGGGCGCAGCTTCACTTGGCCGAGGGGATCCAGGAGCGCACCGATGACAGCTGGGGCACCATCGGCGACACGATGCAGATCATCGAAAGGCGGTTTCACACCCTCTATAGCCTGTCCGCCGCTGTCGGAATTGACCGTCCGCGTCTGTCGCGCCTCCTGAGAAAGCTTGGCGAGATCCCAGCTGATGCGACCGAGGTCGACTGCGGGAACATGGTCTTCGAAGCGGCCACCACGATCCCGATGGTCGAGGCATTCAAGGCCGCGGTCCCCTTACGCGATGTCCCAGACTACCTTGGGGCGTCGAAGCGCCAGATCGAAATCCTCTATCGCGAAGGGCTCGTTCTGCCCTTGGTCCCCAGATCGGGACCCGGCTCAGTCCGCCATGTTGTTTTCGGCCGGTCGCGGCTGGATGAGCTTCTGGTCAGGATTGCCCGTTTGCCTGAAATCGCCCCCTCCTGCGATGGGGACTTTCACCCGATTTCCTATGCCTGCCAGCGTAGCGCCGACCGGTTCGAATTCCTGTTCTCTGAAATTCTCGAGGGACGGATCCCGGCTTTTCGAAATCCGGACCGAACTGGAATTGGATCCATCGTTGTCGATGTCGGTATTTTGCTCGACGCGAAAACCGCGGCCTGAACATACATCTCAGATCTGGAGATCAAGCCCGCTTCGGCGGGCTTTTCCTTTTTGACTTCAAGGCTTCGCGGGATCTTGCCCCGATTTTCGCGAGATCCTTGCTCCCTGCCCAAAATGTTCTAAATTAACCAATTGAATATATGTGATTTTTCTGACCACATGGAGACAACTTTGGCCAAACTTACAACCCTTCCCAACCAGATAGAGATCCGCGCTGCAGACCCGGCCAGCCCTGACCTGCGCCCGTTGATCCTGGGCAATCAGCGCCATGGCGCCGCGACAGCCCCGGCGGCCAGCGATCACACCTTTGGTATCGGGGATCTGTGCCAGCCCGACATCCAGTTCTTTGCCGCATATCATGCGGGCGCCCCGCTCGGCTGTGGTGCGCTCAAAGCGCTACCCGATGGCCGCGCCGAAGTGAAATCCGTCTTTGTCAGCCAGTCCGCCCGCGGCCAGGGTCTGGCGCGCCAGTTGATGCAGCACCTGGCACAGATCGCCCAGCACAGCGGCTTTTCGGCGCTGGTACTGGAAACCGGCTCGCCGCTCTGCCCCGGCTATGACGCTGCCCGCGCACTCTATGAAGGGTTGGGCTATGACTATTGCCCGCCCTTTGACAGCTATGTGGAAGATCCGCAAAGCGTCTTTATGCGGCTGCCGCTGCCCACAAGCGACCGCGCCGCGCACTAACCCGCACCGCCAACCATCACATTACATCCAAAGCCATGCTGTCGGCATGCCCAAGGCATGTAACCGATAGACAACCAGTCGCAACAGATGCACGGCAAGTTGCACGAATAATTGCCAATATACCATAAGCTTGCACACCCAGGTGATTCGGCGACTGCATGCCACATAATTATCTTATGTATTTCAGATACTTACCACAGACCCCTCTTGCCCGCAAAGCATAAGCATGCACAGCAGACACATAAGCATGCACGGCTGCGGTCAAAAAAAGGGCCCGCAATGCGAGCCCTGAAACGTCCATACCGGTATTGGCCAGCCGCTAGTCTTCCAGCACCATCTCCATGAGTTTGTCGCCGTCGATCATGTCGCGATAGCCGGGTGCAGTGAAGGGGCACAGGCCCTGAGGCAGGCGGGAGTTCTGGGCATAAGCCTCGGAGAACATCTTGATTGTGGCTCTCTTCTGGCCATGCAGTTTGCACAAGCCGAAGGCCCGGATCAGAAGCTCGATGACGAGGCCCCACCTGGAGGCCAGGCAAAATCGAGGCGCTGCAGAAAATCGACATCAATAAGGTCTTCGACATCGATATCGGCGCGTTCGGCATAGGTGTAGACGAGCTTGTTCAGTTCGATCATGTCCGGATCCCTTGTCGGATCAGCGAACCTGCCCAGGTGGATCTCATCGAAATGAATGTGGGAGAGGAGATGGGCGATCTGCTCTTCAGAGTTCACATGGCTGGCCAGAACCGGGACGCCTGACAGGATGAGCATCAATGGCCATTCCGGTTCCTTCATCAGCGCCTTAAAACGGTCGAGGAGCTTTTCGTTGGACTTTTGGGCCCGACGTAAAGGCGTGTTGGCATTCGTCATAGTAGAGGCGGATGACGCCCTGTTCGCGGCATTGATGGCGAACCATGTTCCAGAATTCACCCTGGGTGCGCCGAGGATTCGCAGGGTAACCGAGTGCCTCAAGGGTCTTGTGGCCAAGATCTTTCCAGCTGATCGACCCTTCAAGCTTGCAGTAGATGATCTTACCCGGCTTCCCGTTGGGCATCGCGGTCATGCTGGCGTTGAATTTCTCCACAAGCCGGACAGTTTCGGAGGCCTTACCGACCCGCGTTTCCCCAGTCACCAGCAAGCCGCGTGCTTCGAAATGCCCGCCGATGGAGGCTTTGACGTAGTAGTCGTGCAGGCAGTTTTCAAAAGCTTCGCGGAGCTTTACCGCGCGCGGGAAGGTATAGTGGCCACGCTGCAGAGCAAGTGATGCGTTGACCCGGTTCTGGTCGATGAAACTCATGGGTATCCTTGAATTGCGGGACGTCGTTGAGATGGCGGTAGTTACAAGAGCTCGCGCTTCTGGGCGGGGCGGCCGAGCCGGACAGGCGGCTCCGACGACGGTTTCGTCGACTTGGGCTTCGATTTCCTGGCTGGTATTGCTGGCGTAGAGGTCGGCTCCGCAGGCTTGTGGTCGATGAGACCTGCATCGCCGAGCGGCAGGATCCCCGGGCCCGAGATCGCGCTGGCCAAGGTACCTGGGGCGACCGTGTCGATCGGCACGTGCGTGGTGACCAGCCGAGATGAGGCAACAGGCTCTTGGCCTTCTTGCGGGCTTCACCCACGTTGACATAGCTCCTGGGCAGCCGTCGCTCGACCCCGAGTTTCTTGAGCTGCTCATGTCTTTCGAGGCGAACCTTTGCGCCCCGTGTATCCGTGAAGCAGTTTCAGCAAGACGGATTCGGTGGTGCCGAACATGCGCTCGACATAGGGCTTGTCCGCGGAGGCGTGAGTACGCACGTCAGTATTCGCCGCTGCGATCCCCATGAGCGCGGACTTGACCTCGACGTTGCGCAGGCCGGTACCGTTGTCGTTGCGCACCATGCCGAGGCCCATGGCGGGCGTCGGATCGCCTTCGCAACCGTAGATGCGCCTCTCACGGGTCTTGTTGCGCGTTGCCATCCGCAGCAGCTGCATCGTCGCTTCGGCTTTCGGCTGGTCACTAACAACCCAAGCCAACGGCATGCGTGTTGCGACATCGATCATCACAAGGATGCTGAGGCGGCTGCGGATCTCCTCATCCGCCCATTCCATGGCCTTCTTCATATCTTCAGAGAGCGTATGCCAATAGCCTTTGGCCTTGGCCGAGGTGATCAGGGACGCCCGACATTCGTCCATCTCACAGAATTCGCCGATCATGAGCGCCCGAACGTCCGAGTGCCCGCGGCCCCGCTTGTTGCGCGCATAGCGCTCGCCCTTGGTCGCGACCATGTATTCGCTCGGCGTGAGCAGCTTCTTGCGGTGACAGAGAACGGATTGGTGGGAGGGGACCGGGTGTTGATTGTCACTGAGAACTGACCCGGTATGCCGATAAATTGTCACTGAGAATTGACCCATGTGAACACACTGCCCCGACGGTTTTCGTTGGGGGGATTGGGAGTGATAGACATGGGA
>NZ_JARJEF010000238.1 GCF_029697505.1 Pseudophaeobacter profundi
TGAGCATCACCCAGGCGGTCATTTTCTGCAACACCAGGCGCAAGGTGGACTGGCTCACCGAGAACATGCACGATCGTGACTTCACTGTCTCTGCTATGCACGGAGACATGGAGCAAAGAGAGAGAGACCTTATTATGCGGCAGTTCCGCACAGGCTCAAGCCGAGTTCTAATCACCACTGATCTGCTGGCGAGAGGCATCGATGTACAGCAGGTCTCACTGGTCATCAACTACGATTTGCCGTCCAACAGGGAAAACTACATTCACAGGATTGGT
>NZ_JARJEF010000239.1 GCF_029697505.1 Pseudophaeobacter profundi
CTTTGTCGCAGCAGTCATCGTTGTATCCGCCGTCCGGCCGTTTGCCGCAGTAGCCACAGAACAGTCCAAACGTGAGACACGACAACACAACCAGCAGTGTACAGCTCACACCCAGGCCCAGGTAGTGTTGGTAAGGCCCGTACTCATGAAGGTACTGCTCCCCGACCTCCACCGGTTGTTTGGTCTCCGTCCACATGATGTGGCGCGCTCTGTCCAGCATGTGTGTTATCTTGTCCGCTCCCTCCTTGCACACCACACCGGCACGTCTGATGGCG
>NZ_JARJEF010000240.1 GCF_029697505.1 Pseudophaeobacter profundi
CAAGTATGTAATGCTGTCCTTTGCCAGTGATGGTTACTCAACAGCACTTAAGGTGGCTTCTCAGCTTCGAGCCACTACCAACAAACGGGGCTTACCTATTGGAGTTCTGATGCTGTGTGAAAACGACAATCAGATCTTAGAAAATCCTGGCCAAATAATTACGGATCTTATTGCTAAGATGGACGTTGTGGTGCCAGTGCTGACAGAGGGATACTTCAAAGCCCTAAAAGAACCAGATTTGCGAGCTAGATTACTAGATGAACGTTACATTCAGT
>NZ_JARJEF010000241.1 GCF_029697505.1 Pseudophaeobacter profundi
TCCCAAGCTTGAAAAAAAATTTTTAATTACTAGTTTCGTTTGTCAGATGAAAACGCTCTGTCCGCGGACAAAATTTGCTGGTCAAAGGAAAATGTTAAAAGTATTGATTGAAAAGTAAAAGAGCAGCGGGCACGAGTGAACACGTCACAAGACGCATCACGTCTGACTGAGATGAGTGAAGTGAAGTGAACTGCGCTGACTGCGTGCGCTGCTCGACAGCTGGACACCCGCCGCGCCGTCTGCAGCTCTGCCCAGTCTCTGTCCGCAGGCCACGC
>NZ_JARJEF010000242.1 GCF_029697505.1 Pseudophaeobacter profundi
TTGACTGCCAAGTTGCGCCGGGCAGGACGGGGGCTCCAGCGTCCAGCCAGTATTGGCGGCCGATGAGGAACGGACCACACAGACCCGCGAAGCAGCCGATGGTCAAGTTACAGGCGGACGAGGCGTCACAGATACAAGCGACACAGTCCTCCGTGAAGTCTGGCAGAAACACGTTTCGAGCATCTGGTTGCTCCAGCAACAGAGCGGAGACGCCGGCGACGACTACACTCACACATACAACGGTGTACAGCTGTGTCTGTGTGGACGGCATGGCG
>NZ_JARJEF010000243.1 GCF_029697505.1 Pseudophaeobacter profundi
TAGAAAACATATAAATGCTTAAATACGTAACTAAGCACATAACCTTCAGGCTGTTTTAGGTTCGGTTACAAAACAATTAAGTATCGTTTATCTGTGGTATGAGGCAAAAATATGGCTTTTAAAGTACTGTAATTCACATAAATTTTCAATAAAAATATTATTAAAATATACATAGCAACACACCACTCTAAAGTTCTCTATATCTTATTTCTTAGAAGAAAAATTACACAGTTTCTATTTGCAAGTTTGTGCAGGGTGTTTCAGAATTATTGTCG
>NZ_JARJEF010000244.1 GCF_029697505.1 Pseudophaeobacter profundi
GTCGAAGTAGGTGATCAGCTGGTCAACGTTGACAGACTGGACCTCAACACCGTTGAAGTTGATCTGCTCCTGCTTGTAGGACTGCAGTTGGTTCTTGAAGTTCTGGAAGTAGTTGACGATGCGGGCGATGACCTGGTAGAAGACGGGGTCCCTCAGGGCAGCGGAGTTGGTCTCAACGGCACCGGGAGCGTTCTGGTACTGGTTGTTGGGGTCAACAATGCTTCCGACCACCTTCCTGAAGACGTCAAAGTATCCGTAAAGGCCGTTGTTGGCAG
>NZ_JARJEF010000245.1 GCF_029697505.1 Pseudophaeobacter profundi
TATTTGTTGGATGCTTAAATGATTATTTCAGTATCCCCGAGCTCTTCATCAGAAGGCAAGTAAACTGTTGAAGGATCAACATAGTTAGGGTCAACCAATGGTAACCCTAGTTGTTCTCTTCTTCTCAACTCCAAAAATCCTTCTCTTTGGGCCCAATCTTTAAGGTTGGTATCAGGTGCATAGTAAACATAAAACCCTGTTCCTACACATGTCATTGTTATATAGAAGAAAAAGGTAGCATGCATACGGTTGTATTCATCATCTTCTGTTTTTC
>NZ_JARJEF010000246.1 GCF_029697505.1 Pseudophaeobacter profundi
GGGAACAGCAGGTTGTTGACATCTGACGAAGGGTTAACGTGGAATATAGCTCTCCCCCCAGCCGGGCTTGGCCCTCGGAAATTCTTTGTAATCTTTTCTTTGTTGACGTTAAGCAGGCCTCTGAACAAATTCAGATCTTCCGAGGAGATGGCCATCGCGGCCCTTGACACAAGCCACATGACGGGGTGGCGGCAGTTCTGACTGACGAGGGCGCCCCAGTACGAGACATAGTCCGCCTCGAACGGCACCATGACGGTGGCGAGGGGCATCGGAG
>NZ_JARJEF010000024.1 GCF_029697505.1 Pseudophaeobacter profundi
TCCCATGTCTATCACTCCCAATCCCCCCAACGAAAACCGTCGGGGCAGTGTGTTCACATGGGTCAATTCTCAGTGACAATTTATCGGCATACCGGGTCAGTTCTCAGTGACAATCAACAGCATGTTGCCTAAATGTTCCAAAGAAGCGCAGACGTAAGATGATAAGCCCTGAGTTCCTCGCAATCCTTGAGCAGTTTCAAACAACCATCGTGGGTATTGTCGGTTTTGTTGGTGTCATTTGGACACTACGCTCAAATTCTCAAAATGCGCGCGAGGAACATAGAAGGCAGCTGGGGGCCAGGCGTACAGCACTGCGCCGAATACTGGCTGCGGAGCTCCGAAACTATCAACGTGCGCTAAAGAAAAACCTAGAGACTCAGCGCCCGAACCGTGAGTTCTTATCTGTTGGCAGAATACATAGGTTGTTTTCCGAACAGCTTACGGCTGATCTCGGACTTCTCGAATTGGATGAGATTGACGTCGTGGTAAATGCGCTAATCAGTTTGGATGGCATGGCGCATTTTCTTGAGAATATTTCATCACAAGTATCGGACACTCGGTTTTTGTTGCCTTCTGAAGCTTGGGAAGAGTTCAAAATCGTAAATTCTACAACAGCTGATGCCCTGAAATATGCGGTTCAAGTACTCGAGATTTCGGGAGAGGCATGAGCCTGTCTTGAACGGCCCATTGCCGACCTTGAGCACGGTTTTCAGCGGCATATTGTTGTTGGCCATCATGTAGCTTTGCTCGGCTTCGGTGACGCCTTCTAGCGATATGGCCTCTTCGTCCAGTTCCTGGATTGTGGCAGAGCCGCCAAGCTTGCGCAGTGCCTCAACCGTTGCCAGCATCATCCCTGCCAGATCCGGCAGGCTGTCTTGGTCGATTTCAAATCTGCGCATTGCTCTGTCCTGTCATAGTCCTAGGGTCAGGACCCATTGATTTCCGTATGGCGGCGTGATTCATCGGTCGAAAATTGAGCGATGATATGAGCGATCTTTTCTGGCTGACGGACGCGCAGATGGCGCGTTTGGAGCCCTACTTTCGAAGCCCCATGGCAAACCACGTGTGGATGGTCGGCATGTGCTGAGTGGCATTATCTTCATCAATCGCAATGGCTTGCGTTGGCGAGATGCCCCCAAGGAGTATGGTCCGCACAAGACCCTGTACAATCGCTGGAAGCGATGGAGCGACAAGGGGGTCTTTGCCCAGATCATGATGGGGCTGGCCGCCGAGCATAGCGAGGAAAAGACCGTCATGATTGACGCTACCTATTTGAAGGCCCACCGCACCGCGACCAGTATGGGCGTCAAAAAAGGGGGCGTGGACGTCTGATCGGTCAGACCAAGGGCGGTATGAACACCAAATTGCATGCCGTCTGTGACAGCCAGGGGCGTCCGCTGAACCTTTTCGTCACGGTTGGTCAGGTCAGCGACTATATCGGCGCACGGGCTTTGCTCAGCAGTCTGCCGAACGTCGATTGGTTACTTGGTGACAGGGGCTATGACGCTGACTGGTTCAGAGAAGCCCTGCAAGACAAGGGCATACGGCCATGCATCCCGGGGCGAAAGCAACGCAAGACGACAGTGAAATACGACAAGCGACGGTACAAGCGTCGCAACCGGATCGAGATCATGTTCGGCAGGCTGAAAGACTGGCGACGGGTCGCAACCCGATATGACCGCTGCCCCAAAGTCTTCCTTCCGGCAATCGCCCTCGCCGCAACTGTCATTTATTGGGTATCAGTCCTGAACCTAGTCTCCGTAAACATTTCTATGGCCTGCCCTGACGCCGATTGTACGGGGCCACATAATTGAACTGATAAGCCTACGCCAGTCATTGCGATCATACGCAGGAAAGTGGGGAATGCGTTAGTCCATCGGTTGCCGACTGTAAAAGCTGGGTGGCATTAGCCACAGCGCTACGTGAGAGTCGAGCGAACGGTTAAGCTGAAGATCAGACATTCACGACTGGCGCGGTGAAAGAGAAAGGAGAGCCCAAATGTCTGATGCTGCGAAGGCTATAGACGACCGCTAAGGGGCCACATCTGGAAGTGGTGGTTGAACTTACAGCCCCGAAGAATTGCCGTGAGGCCCAGTTGAAGCCGTTCCTATCAACCGCAGACACGGCGCAGAGGCCATATGAAATTAGCGTTTTACCCAATGCCTCCGGTCAAATCCTGCGCCAGCATCAGCGCATTGCCGTCGGGATCGTAAAAAGTCGCGGTCTTTACCATTCCCTCGACGATATCCGTCTCGCCATCAAATTCGACTTTGGCCTGTTCCAATTTCTGCCGCGCTGAATCCAGATCAGCTATCCCAAAGACTGGTACGCAGTTGCCGGGTGCTGGCTTGGTGTGCTCGCCAAGGCCAATGACGACACCGGGCGTGTTGGTCCGAAGCTCGGACCAGCCCGCGTCATCGGCGTGATAGAGCAGCTCAAATCCCAGCATGGCTTCGTACCATTTCGCGCTTGCATGGCGATTCTTGACCGACATGGCGATGGTGATGGTCTGATCGACGGAAACGAGTGACATGGGCTTTCCTTACGATTAAAAGCATAGTAGCTATACTTTATGGACATAAGAATGTTTGTCAACATCACTTCAAGAGCTTGGGCGATGCCCATCTTATCTAGCCTGCATTCAGGTACCCCCGGACGGCAAGCGCCCCTCCTGGCTGCGACGGGCGCAGGCAGAACAGCCTTCGCGCAAAGCATGGATCATTTGATCGAACAGGGTTTGCTTGAACGAAACCCCGGTTTCGGCCATCCGCTGCGCCCGGAATTCCGGCTTACGGAACTGGGGAGGACAGTCGCGGCCATCGCTGACAAAATTCACAATGTTTCTACGGAGGACGATTGGCCCTTGCTGCGCCGGTCATGGACTTTGCCGGTTCTGACGTCGCTCCACAAACCAAGCCATTTCATGGACATCAAGCGACGCCTGCCGACGATTACAGATCGGGCGCTGTCTCAGTCACTGAAATCAATGGAAGCAAGGGACTGGGTGTGCCGCAGCGTGGATGGAGGCGCCCGCCCGCCTAGATCCATCTATATTGCCGTGAATACTGGTGACCTTATCAGTCAGGTCATTGCGCCCAAAATCGCATTTTGTAGTCGAACCGCCCCTCATTGAGAAATGATGGAAGTCGGATAAATCTGCAAAGCGACCATTGAACCGAACGGAGCCAACGGCAGCGTCGGCCTCGAAGCAGAACTTTGTTCTGCCTACAGTCGAATGCTTGCCGTCGTTTGGGGCGTAGCGATTTTCAGGCAGAACGAATGTTCTGCGTTTGCTGGGCGTTTTGAAAGTCGCGCGCGTTTTTCAACACAATCGTCTGATATCGGCATTTGCCATGCCGTTCTTTTCAGTCAGGCGCATCCTCGACAGTATGTTCGTCTGAACATACTCTGCCTGCCTCGTTGGGTTCGCACTGGGCCCAGTGTAGATGGCGGGGATACAAATCGAGCCGTCCTTGCTCAGGCAGATCGATGGCGTCTTTCGGCAAGAACTGCTCGGCGAAATCTCTCGCAGGATTTGGGGCGACAAGTCTGCCATCCTTGAAGCGAAATGAGGTTGGCGTAATGGGCGGCGGCGCTGAGATCGTGCGGAACGACGACAGTTCTGCGCTGGTCTTGGACGGAAATGGCGTGCAGCCTGTCCGTCAGATTGCCGCCCAAAGTCAGATCAGGTCCCTTAGCTTATAATAAGCCACAGTCGCAGCCACATATAGTTCCCGCAGTTCATGAAGCGGAATGGTGCGAACCGGCGTGACCGGCAGCGGCAAGGCGTTGCGGTCTCCGGTGGCCACGTAATCAGCTAGCCATTCTCCCATGCGGCTTTGCAGGGCCACCCCGCGCCCCTGGCAGCCGACCAATGAAATCAGGCCCTGCTGCGGCTCGTGAAAATGCGGGAGGAAGTCTTGTGTAATTGCGACACGCCCCGCCCACCGAAACTCGATTGGCTGGCCTGCCAACTGCGGAAAGGTTTTGTGCAGCATGCGCACCAGATGGGCAAAGCCTTGATCCGAGACAGGATTCTTGAAGCTTCCACGCCCCCCCATCAGCATACGATTTTCGCGGTCACGCCGAAAATAGGCCAGCAGCCGACGCGTGTCCGAGGCCACGATACCGCCAGGCATCACCTCTTCGGCCTGCCCTGGCTCCAACGGCGCAGTTGCAACCTGGAAACTGTTGGCGGCGATATAGCTGCGCGCAATTCTTGGGATCAGCCCCCCCGTATAGGCGTTACCGCAGAGCACGACCTTGCGCGAACGCAGGACGTGACCGCCTTCGGTCACGGTGCGCCAGCCCGCGCCGTCCGGCTCGACACGTGTGACCTTGGTTCCGGTCGAAATCGCGCCACCTTGTGACAGCATGGCTGCGGCCAATCCACGGACGTAGGACAGCGGCTGCACACTGCCTGCGCGGCGGTCAATCCAGCCGCCATGATAGCCCTGAGCGCCAAGGCGCTCGACCACTTCCTCGCGGGTCAGGGGTGCCACATCGGCACCTTCTTCGGCCCATTGGCGGCAACGCTCATAGGCCTCGCTTAGCCCGGCCTTGGTATGGGCAGGTTGTATCCAGCCGACACGCGTGTCGTCGCAGTCAATCTTGTAGCGGTCGATCAGTTCGAACACCTTAGCTGCTGTGGTGCCAAAATCGGCCACGGCACGGGCACCGGCCTCGGGGCCGAACATCTTGCGCAGTTTTTGAGGATCGTACTTAATCCCCGGGATCACCTGACCGCCATTTCGCCCAGAGGCGCCCTGACCGATCTCTCCCGCCTCCAGAACGTGGACGCTTTCGCCGAGCTCTGCCAAGTGCAGTGCAGTGGAGAGACCAGCAAAGCCACCGCCAACAACGACCGTGCCGACCTCGTCGTTTCTATCCAGTGCCGAGGTCCGGGGTGCGGCTGTTGCAGTATGAGCCCAAAGGCTCGTTGACATTGGTGTCATGTCCATCGGTGTCATCGCTCCAGAACACGGCGCAGGAAATCCTGGGTCCGTTCATGTTGGGGATTGGTCAATACCTGTTCGGCTGACCCATTTTCCACGATGCGCCCCTGATCCATGAATAGAACCCGGTCGCTGACTTCACGGGCGAATCCCATCTCATGCGTCACCACAAGCATGGTCATCCCCTCGTCCGCGAGGCCCCGCATCGCCTCAAGCACCTCACCGACCAGTTCGGGGTCCAGTGCGGAAGTTGGCTCATCAAACAGGATAGCCCGTGGCTGCATGGCAAGGGCACGCGCAATGGCAACCCGCTGTTGCTGTCCCCCGGAAAGGGAATCGGGATAGGTATGTGCCTTGGCATCCAGCCCCATTCGCGCAAGCAGTTCATGCCCCATCTCGATGGCTTCGCTGCGGGCCATGCCCTTCACGTGGATTGGTCCTTCGGTCACATTTTCCAGCGCCGTGCGGTGCGGGAAAAGGTTGAACCGCTGAAACACCATTGTGACTGAGGTCCGCAGGCTCCGGACGTCTTTCGAGCGTGCATCCACCAGATTGCCATCAATGGTGAGACGCCCTTCCTCGTAGGTTTCCAGACCGTTCACGCAGCGCAAAAGCGTGGACTTTCCCGAGCCGGAGGCCCCAATCAGGCAGACCACCTCACCCTGTTGCACTTCGCAATCGATACCCTTGAGAACCTCAAGTTCACCAAAACGTTTATGAATATTTTCAAGCCGGATCATTTCTTGCCGAACCTCCGTTCGAGATAGCCCGAAAGAACGAGCAACGGGACGCTCAGAACCAGATACATCACGGCGACGAGCGTATAGACGGTCATGTTGTCAAATGTTGAGGCGGCCAGAAGCTTGCCCTTCATTGTCAGTTCGGCGACCGTGATAACCGAGGCCTGAGAGGTGTCTTTCAGCAGCATGATCATGGTGTTGCCGTAGGGGGGCAGCACCGTGCGCACGGCCTGCGGCAGGATCACCCGCCGCATCATCAGTGGCCAGCCCATGCCGATGGAATGCGCCGCCTCGATCTGCCCCTTGTCGATCGCTTCCAGTCCGGCGCGGAAGTTTTCTGCCATGTAGCAGGAGTAAGCGAGCCCCAAACCGAAAGCGCCAGCTTGAAAAGCGGACAGATCGATACCGAATTCCGGGAGAACGAAGTATATGTAGAAGAGTTGAACCAGGATCGGAATCCCGCGCACAGTGTTCACCACTGTCTTGGAAATGAAGACAAGCGGCCCAATTCCAGAGTAGCGCATCAATGCCCAGACCAGTCCCAAGAGGGTTGCGATAACAAGTGCTGTGATGGTGAGGGACACCGTGATGCCAACCCCATTCAACAGGATTGGCAGGTAGTCACCTGATTTTTCGATGAAATCATTCATATGGAAACGTTCTCCCGAAGACCTGAGCTTACTGCAGGCCCCATTTCACTGCGATCCCGCCAACGGTTCCGTTGTCTTTCAGCACCTGCAGAGCAGCGTTGACGCGCTCCAGAAGCTCGGTGTCGTCCTTGCGGACCCCAATCGCGATCGAGCCTTCGAACTGGCTTTCATAGCCTTCCACGAACTTGATGTTCTGGTAGGTGCCCTGGGACATCTGATAGGACACGATCGGCTTGTCGCCGACGCCAACGTCAATGCGGCCACGGTTCACTTCCGACAGGATGTCGGCGAGCGAGTCATAGGCGCGGACCTCTCCGATACCGTCGATTTTCTGCAGGTTTTCAAGGTAGACCGTGCCTTGCTGGACCCCGATGACCTTTCCTTCAAGACCACTGAAACCACCGCCGATTGTTCCGGTGAAGTCCTTGTGAACGATAAGCCCCTCACCATAGGGCATTACCGGGTCGGAAAAGCTGATGACCGCTTCACGGGCGGGGGTAATCAGCATCGCTGCGGAAATCAGGTCGATGCGATCGGAATTCAACGACGGGATCAGCGACGAGAAATCGACGGCATTCACATCCGCTTCAAAACCTGCTTCCTCACCGACCGCATGGATCAGGTCGACCATCATGCCCTCGATCTGGCCGCTTTTGGCATCGAGGAAGGTAAACGGCACACCCGTTGCGGTGGAGCCGACTTTATAGGATTCTGCGGATGGGGCAGTCGCGATAAAGATGGCAGCGGCCGTAAAGCTGACAAGTTTTTGGAATTTATTCATTGTAGTCTCCTGTTGGTTGTTTTTTTGAATTTGGATATCAGACCGCCAGCGATGAAATCGCCCGCGCGGTATGGATCAGCGAGGGCGCCCAACGGTCCTCAAGGGTTTGCAGCGACCAACGGCTTGTTGGGCCAGAGATGTTGATGCAGCCAACCGGATGACCATCGACACCGGTGACCGCCGCCGCGATGTTCAGATCGCCAAGGTAGAATTCCTCAGAGGAGGAGGAGAACCCGCGTTCCCGGGTCTCGGCAAGGCGGTCAAGGATCTCCCCCGGGTCTGTCAAGGTGCGGGAAGTAAAGGCACGCCCAGCGGTGCGATGCACGATCTCTTCTGCTTCGGCGGGGTCTATTCGGGCAAGAAAGGCGCGCCCGGTTGCCGAAGCTGCCATCGGAATACGCGTACCAATTGGCATATGAATGAAGGACGATTCATGGCTGGTGAAACGGGCCAGGAAAACCATGTCATCACCAACCCGGCGGGACAGGTTCACGCTTTCCTTGCTGGAGTGGTTCAGGGCGGCCAAATGGGGATTGGCCCTTTCGATCAGCGGGTCTGATGTCAGGTAGATCGAGCCAATTTCAAGCGCGCCGGGCGCCAACCTCAAGCGCTTGCCCTCATCCTTCACCAGATATCCCAACACTTCGAAGGTATGCACATAGCGTTGTGCTGCCCCCATGGTGAGGCCGGAAATGCGGCTGATCTCGGTCAGGCTAAGGCTTTCATGCCCGCGAAACGCGCGCAGCACGTTCAAACCACGATCAATCGCATCCACGAACATCCTGTCTTGCACATCGGGTTTCGTCATCGGCACTCCAATATCGCTGTGCGATAAAACAAATCTCATAGCGATATCGTGCATCTAAAGCGGGCCTTGTGTCAAGCTCGACTGTGGCCACGCAGTCGCGAAAGACTTCCCGATAGTGGACCTTCAAATCTGCTCGGTTGACCAGGGCGGTGCTGCACCTCGCTAAAAGGTCAACGAAGCGCAGGAAATGAAATTTGCAGAAGCCCGCAAAGCACATCTGGCTGTCGCCCCAAGCTTGCCCAATCGCACGCATGTGCCGTGCCAGTTGGCGACCCGTATTAGGGAGTGTTCAGGAACGTCTTGTTGATGATCCCCATGAATGCCAGAGGCTCAGCGCTCTCGCCTTTGGGCACGAACAAAGGTTCGAGCGCGCGAGCGACAGCATCTGGCACTGACACCGAACGCTGATCCCGGTGGGATCTTCTTCAATGCACATTTGCCCGCAATCCTTGCTTAGCGATCCCAGGCGCGTTTAAAAAAATCGCGTTCGACCACAAGCTGGCTGATCTTCGAATGAAGCTAGTCTATCTCGACCGCGCTGGCTTTGCCCCCATCGTCGCCGCCCTTGAAAAGGGGGCGCAATGTTCTTGATCGCCGCCCGTTTCCCGCCGCTGATCTTGTTCGGATAGACACTGCACTGCTTCGACAGCTCCATGCAAAGGAGCCGTCAGAACCCGCTGATGCGGGGGAGCCATGTCGACAGGAACGGCAGGAAGGTGATGAGCAGCAGCGCGGCCGCCAGGGCCAGGAAGAATGGCGGCATCTCCCTTACCAAGGTTGAGGGTTTGAGCCCAACGGTAGAGGACACCACGAAAATCAGGCTACCAACCGGTGGCGTGGCCAGCCCAAGTGTCAGGTTCACAATCACGATAATCGCGAAATGGTTCGGGTCGATCCCCAGCGCAAAGCTGATTGGCGCGAGAATCGGCACCAGGATCATCACCCCCGGCAGCGGATCCATGAACAGGCCAAAAACCAGCAACAGCAGGTTGACCGCCAACAGGAAGACGATAGGAGAGAGGTCCCAAGAGATAATTGTTTCTGCAAGGAACTGCGGCACGCTCTCGATGATCAGCACCCAAGCAAAGGCTCTGGCGGCGCCCAGGATCAGCAGCACCGCACCAGACGTCAGCGCCGCTCGCAGTACGATGCCCGGCAGGTCGCGCAGATGCAGTGAACGGTAGACAAACATGCCGACCAGCAATGCGTAGAACACGGCGATGACAGAGGCTTCCGTTGGGGTGAAAATACCAAAGCGGATACCGCCCACAACCAGCAGGATCAGCAACAACGCCGGCACGGCAAAGAAAGCAATCCGGCCTATTTCGGCTAACGAGGGCATCGGCTGCCCGGAAGCATAGTTCCGCGCTTTGCTTACGCGGGCATTGGCAAACAGGATAAGCATAGTGATCAACAGACCCGGCAACACACCGGCCATGAACAGCGACCCGACCGAGACTTCTTTGTCCTGCATGGCATAGATGATCATGGTGATTGAGGGTGGGATGATCGGCCCCACAACCGAACTGGCAATTGTCAGCGCCCCCGCATAAGGCCGATCATAGCCGCCCTTTTCCATCATGCGGACCATCATCGTACCGGGGCCGGCGGCATCGGCGAGCGCACTCCCTGAAATACCCGCGAACATCGCCGAGCTGACCACGTTGGCATGGCCCAGACCACCGCGCAAATGGCCGACAAACGCCTGCGCCAGACGCAAGATCGCAAGGGTCACCGCACCGCCCGTCATGATCTCGGAGGCAAGGATGAAGAAGGGCACTGCCAGCAACGGGAAACTGTCCAGGCCGGCAAACATTTCTTTCACCACCACCAGATGCGGGTAATTGGAGGCAAAGGTGATGGCAAGAAACACAGAAATCGCCATCGCAAAGGCGACCGGCAGCCCAAGCGCCAGCAGCAGGAACAGAGCAGGGAACAGAATTTCAGCCATTCGCGCCACCTGGCAAAGCGGCCGTATCATCAGAATCGGGGTCCAACGACCGGTATCTTCCTGCCTCGATAAACGAGCGGGCAATCAGCAAAAGATGCACGATCAACAATGAAAAGCCGACCGGCATTGCCGCATATATATACAAGAAGGGCAGGCGCAGCGCGGGCGTAACCTGGTATTGCATCCGTTGCGCGTATTGCCAGCCGACATGCACCATAAAGGCAAAGAACGCCAAGAGCATCGCGACGATCACCGCCCGCAGCAGACGTTGCCCGGTCTGCGGCAGGCTATCCTGAAGATTGGTGATTGCAACGTGGCCACCGAAACGCAGGATCAGCCCCGCGCCAATAAATGTCAGCCAGATCATCAGATAACGTGCCGCCTCGTCAGCCCAGGGCAGTGAATGCGAGGTCACGTATCGCAGTGTAATATTGCTGCCCACGATGATTGCCATGGCCGACAGCATCAGGATCAGCGCCCAGCCGTTAAGCGCCACAAAGATGTTTTCCAGCTTTTTCACGATGTCCCCGCCACCGAAAAGGTGTCGACGCCGAAGCGGCGTCGACACGCACGTATCATTTGAATGCGACGATCGCGTTCACCAGATCCTTGCCGTAGGTCTCGTAGTACCCTTCATAGGCGGTGCTGATGGACTCCTGAAAAGCCGCTTTCTCATCCGTCGACAGGGCGTTGATTTCCATGCCGCGTTCTTTCAACGTTTCGACGCCGCTGGTCTCAACATTGTCGACATAGCTACGCATTGCCTCGGAGGCCGCGGTAGCGGCCTTTTCAAAGGCAGCCTTCTGCGTATCGTCCAGCCCTTCCCAGAAAGGCTTGGACACCAACAGCATTGCCGGGGAATAGACGTGTCCAGACAAGGTCAGATATTTCTGCACTTCATCCAGTTTCACCGAAACGATCACCGACAGGGGGTTTTCCTGACCATCAATGACGCCCTGCTGAAGCGAAGAAATCACTTCCGGCCAAGCCATTGGCGTGGGCGCTGCACCCATCGCGTTGAACGCGGCGAGATGCACCGGGTTCTCCATCGTGCGCAGCTTCAGCCCCTCGGCATCCGCCGGAGTGTGGATTGGGTTGCGGTTGTTGGTGATATGGCGGAAACCTTGTTCGCCCCAGGCCAATCCATGCAGACCAACGGTATCGAACTTGGAGAGGATTTCCTGGCCAATCGGCCCATCCAGCACCGCGCGGGCATGTTCCAGATCGCGGAACAAGAAGGGAATGTCGAAAACGCCCGTGTCTGGAACAAAATTCGCCAAGGTGCCGGAAGAAACGATGGTTGCCTCAATCGTTCCGAGCTGCAGCCCCTCAATAACTTCTCGTTCACCGCCCAGACCGGAAGAAGGGAAGTGATTGAATTCAAACGCATCACCCGTTTCGGCCTTCAGAACTTCCTCGAATTTCTGGGCCGCGACGCCATAATGGCTGTCAGGCGCAAGCGCATAGCCGATCTTCACTTCTGTCTGAGCAAATGCCGGCAAACCGGCTGCAATGAGCAAGCTGGCAGTGGCCAGCCCGCGATACACGAAAGTCATTGGAATCCTCCCTCTAAAGGTTGTTATTTACTACACAAGGCAATTTTTTCTGGCAACCCCAAGGCTAGAGAGCTGCCGATCCTGTATTCAAGCCATTTCACCCTTGCGAAACAGCTGCACCAGTTCGGGGACATAGGCCTCGCCCTGGCCGGCTTCTACCGGCGCTTTCAAGGCCTCTGAAATTCCATCGGCAACCGTCTTCCGCGCCCCCGATGCGTCGCACATACCACGATAATAATCTATGTCTTTCAATGCGTTCGACACAAAGAAAGGCAACCCCTCGCGATCCTGTTCGACGATGTAGGGGGCCAACCGCTCCAGCGCGACACTCGCGCCGCCACCTTGGGCCAGCACATTGACAAAAACCTGCGGGTCAATGTCTGCATCCGCAGCCTGTGCCGCGGCCTCGGCCAGCAGCGTCATGAAACCCACAGAAACATAGTTGTGCAACAATTTGAGCCGATGACCATGGCTCAGCGGGCCAACGTGATCGACCTTTTCGGTAAAGGAAGCCAGCACCGGGCTCACCTTTTCCAGCGCCGTTGCCTCGCCACCGACCAGCAGGTTCAGCGTACCCTCATGGGCGTGTTTCGCGGTGCGCGTCATAGGGGCATCGATGTAATCACCCCCTGCCTTAACAATGATCTCGGCCATGCGCAGGGTCGTCTCCGGCAGTGCCGTCGAGCAGTCGACAACAACCGCACCGGGTTTCAGCGCAGAGGCAACACCTTCTGAGCCGGTCACGATGGCCTCGATCTGCGGTGATCCGGTGACACAAAGGATCACGACATCCGATTTCGCCGCGACCTCGGCCGGACTGGCGCAGGCACTGGCGCCAAGGCCAAGGATTTCCTCCGTTGGCTGGTTGCCAGGGTGGTCAAGAAAACTCAGGCTATAGCCGCCCTTCAAAAGGACATTGCGGGCGATACCATGCCCCATGAGGCCAACGCCGATGATGCCAACATGCATTTTGATGCTCTTTCTGTCTTAAAGTGAGAGGCGCTCGGAACCGGACTTCAGTCCGCGTTGATCCAGATCGCCTTCGTGTCGAGGTATTCTTCCATGTGTTCGGATCCACCTTCCCGGCCATAGCCCGACATTTTGACCCCACCAAAGGGTACAGCGGGGTCAATGGCATGGTACATGTTCACCCACACAGAGCCTGCCTTCAGACGGTGGGCAAGCTTGTGTGCCGTGCCCAGATGCGTAGAGAACACACCCGCCGCCAGGCCATATGGTGTCGCATTGGCGCGTTCGACCACCTCATCCAGGCTGTCAAAAGGCAGGGCCGAAATCACCGGCCCGAAGATCTCCTCGCGGGCAACGCTCATGTTGTCGGTTACGTTTGCCAGAACGGTGGGTTGGAAGAAGTGCCCCCCCTCCAGCTCCGGCCCGTCTGCGCGGGCTCCGCCGGTCAGGACCATGGCCCCCTCGCGCGGGCCTGCCGCCAGATAGTCGGCGATGCGTTCTGCTTGGCGGGAGGAAATGATCGGGCCGATGTCGGTGTCTTCCTTGATGCCATGACCAATCCGCAAAGACGCGGCATAATCGGCAACCCGGCGCACAAACTCGTCGTGGATCTCACGGGCCACAAACAGCCGCGAGCCTGCAATACATATCTGCCCCGAATTGGCAAAAACGGCCATCGCAGCCACTGGCACCGCCTTTTCGATATCAGCATCCCGGCAAACGATCACCGGCGACTTGCCGCCAAGCTCCAGCGACACCCGCTTAAGGTTGCCAGTGGCAGCCCGGGCAATTGCCTGGCCAGTCGCTGTCGAACCCGTAAAGACAATCTTGTCCACGCCGGGGTGTTCCGCTAGCGCCGCACCGGCCTCGCTGCCCGTGCCGGTCACGATGTTCAGAACGCCGTCCGGCAGACCCGCTTCCTGCATGATGCGGGCAATCATCAAAACAGTCAGCGAGGCTTCCTCGGAAGGTTTCAGCACGATTGTGCAGCCCGTCGCAATGGCAGGCGCAATCTTCCACACGGAGCCTGCAATCGGCGCGTTCCAGGGAATGATGGCACCGACGACGCCGATCGGTTCGCGTACCGTCTGTGAATAGATCTCACCCGGGAAGGAATTGGGAATCGTGGCCCCATGGATCGCCACTGCCTGACCGGCATAGAAACGCAGCATGCCAAGCACGCGACGGCTGTTGGCAAGGGTGCGTTGAATGGGCATCCCCATGTCGAGCGTATCAGACAGGCACAGGGTCTCCCATTCCGCCTCGAAACGCTCAGCTATGCGCAGCAATAAGGCCTGACGCTCAAATGGTGTCCATTTCGACCAAGGCCCGTCAAATGCCTTGCGTGCAGCCGCCACTGCCGCGTCTATGTCAGGGCGACCGCCACGCCCGACGGTTGCAAGCAGACTACCATCGGCCGGGTTGCGTGCCTCGATCACCTCGCCCGAACGCGCTTCGCACCAGCGCCCATCGATGAACATCCGGCGAAATTCGCCTTTGTAGAGACCAGCCGCGGCTGAATTCCAGTCCTTCATTGCGTGTAAACCTGTCTGATACTGTTGTGCGTTGGACCGCGAAAGACCGCGCTCGGCGTTGGAACGGACGCCGCGACACTCTACTCTGATAGGTTGCGGGATTACAAGTTGGTGTACATGCTAAATACTATACCGCCAGTCTTGGTCCCAGGGGGGGGCTGACGTGCTCCTTGAGAGCGATCTTGCCGTGCTTTTTCGTTTTGCGGCAGCATCGTAGGCTCGAACTGGACGTGTCACGGTGTGATGCCGCTCCTTTGATAGCATTTATTGCACCAAAGGAGACTGACGTAGTTTCGAAAGAAGATTCAGACCTTGCCAGAGAGAATGAGCGGCTTCGGCGTGAGGTCCGGCTTCTCAAGGACAAGAGGGAGATCTTAAACTGAAGAGGATCAGGAAAGGCCCCGGTGGGGCGTTTCTCCGATGAAGAACACAGAGGCCATTTCCCTGCCAATCGGTTGTGTGACGTTGTCGGCGTCAGCACACGTGGATTGCGTGCTTTCCGCAGTCGTCCTCCCGCCAGTCGCAGACAGCAGTCTGACCTGGTGACACTGGCGCATAAACGAGCACTTGGGGCGGCACTAAAGCGTGACTGGTCCACCGTGCAGCGCCCGACTTGCCGAAAGCAAACGCGCATTCCCTATTCCCAAGAGTGGTATGAAATGCTCTACTCGCGCTATACGAGTGACCGCCCCCGCGGCGAAGGAGAGCGGGGCGGATGCAATGCGATTGCACATTGGCCCTTTCTAGCAAGGGCCTTTTTCGGCGCGAGCCACATCAGAGCCATCAAGGGAACAGGCCGACGGCCTGCGCCTGACGCAGGAGGAGATGTCTTGGGGGAATATGCCGTCAGCGGACCTGAGCTGAAAAAGATGATCAAACTGGCGCGCAAACAGCCAATGCCCTTCGCATTTAACCCCGGCAAGTCGGAAGAAGAGCACTATCTGGGCATGCACCGAAAACGCTCCGTTCAGGTCCTCGTGCAGGAGGCGAAGTCCGTGGGGCCGGGTCCAAAGGTCGCCTTTGGTATGGCCGAAGTTGACCGCAAGTTGCTGAGGCTGACCTGCGAACGGGTCCTGCCCATGCTGGCCAAACGCGTCAAAAAATACCTGAAATACAACAAGGTTGCTCTCAATGTCGAAATCATGGATGCCGACGGCAATATTCTTGAAAGCGACATAGAGGAAGGATTGCCTGACGATCCATCGCTCTTTGAAGACGAGGATGCTCCTTCGGCAGAGGCCACGAAGACCTCTGAACAGACGCAGGATGCCAAGGCCCTCGCTCGCAAACTGGTCGAAATGCGCAATCAAGGCGCTGCTCTGCCAACCCCGCAACGGGACAAGGTGGGGCGCGCCTTGTCACAACTGGCAGATTGGCTGAAAGCTGGCGAACTGGGCAAAGTCAATGCTGGATTGGGCAGCGTGAGCAAGCTGTTGGCCTCCCTGCCAAGCACGCCCTCTCAAGAGCAAGGCCATGAGCGAGAGCAAACCCCACGACAAGAACAAGCATCAGACGTTGGCATCGACACCGACAGGTTGCGTGAGACAATCAAAGGTCTGCTCAGCACTCTACCGGGCGACATTCAAACGCTCGCAAAGGCCAACCCTGACACTGCTGCAAAGCTGGCCGCTGCCATGGGCCATGCTAAGACGCTTATTCAGAAGGGCGATCTGCCCAAGGCGCTGGACCTGTTGATGCGCTGTGCTGATGGGCTGGCCACTGCCCAGAAAGCCGCCCGAACTGCTGAGGCCCAAGAGGTCGTGCCCGAAGGGCTGGTGGCTCAGCGGGTCCACGATATCGAACTGCTGCACAGCCAGTGGCAGGTCTCGCGGATGCGCTCGGTGGATGGCTTGGGCGCGTTGGTTGACCGGCTGGCCCGCGAAGAGGACCCTGACCTGCTGGACATTGCCGTGAAAGTCGGCGTGCTGGCACGAGACGTGCCCGAAGGACTGGAGCGGGCGCTCTTGGAGTTGGCAAGGTTTGTGGCCGCTGGAGACAGTTCCAAATCCGACGCCGCCAAAGCAAAAATCTCGGGCGAGGTGGCAGCGGCGGCGAAATACCTAAAAGCCCATCTGGCCGATTTGAAAAAATGCGAAGACAATCCTTTCGGAATTAAAGTCGACATCATCACCGGACTCAGCAAGGCTTTGAAATCCATTCAGGCCTCAGTCGCCAAAATGTAGTGATCAAGCGAAACACCGTGTTGCATTGCGCCGCGCGGCGCAGACAGCGCCTTGGTGCAAAGGGAAATACCCAATGGGAAAGCTGGAAGAACTCAAAGCCTGGAAAAAACGCTGGGGCTATGATGACAGCTATCTGACGACCAAGGGGCGGCGCGGCGCGGGCCTCGCCCCGGATGCACGCTATCGTTCTTTCGATGCAGAAAGCGCTGAGGCGCATATACGTATTGCGGGATTGCTCGATCCGGTGCTGCCACTATGCGCCGACAAGATACGGCGGCAAAGCCAGAACCCGGACTCGGTCAACCTACTGAATTTGAGCAGGGAAATCGCCAAACTTGATCCCGAACCGGAAGGCGCAAAGGATCTGATTTGCCGGATGAAGACCGAGTGCGAGGCCATCAGATACACCGATGAAGCTGCCGATGGCGCCCTGTTGACCGAAGCGCGGAGGATGCTCGCTGGCAAGCCAGATGCGGTGGAGGATATTGATGACTGGCTGATCGCCCGCGAAAGCCGCTTCTACGACCCGGAACGCGCTGCCTTTTTCGTATCAGCCCAAAACCGACTGCGTGACCGCGCCTCCGTGGACCGCACCGCCACGATTGACCAGGTCGAAGAGCGCATCTATTCGACTGACCGCCGCGCAGAACTTGTGGGCCTGACCAAGGGCGCAGGAGATGCGGGCCATCATCTGGCTCAAAGCTATGCGCTCCGCACCATTGAAACGCTGGTTGGCCGCGACGACCAGCCCGGCATTCGCAACGTCCATGATGACAGCTCGGCCTATCAGCGCGACAGCCTGTCCGGTAAGCTTGAGCACAAGATGTTCGACCTTTACCAGAAAAAGCGGCAAGCGGCGATTTACAGTGACGGGCAGACCGAAGCCGACCGTCTCTGGCCCGAAGTCAGCGCCACAGATATGGCCAAAGGCAAGGTGATTTTCGTGAATTCGCCCGACATAGAGGGCAAGCTGGACCGTGTCTATGGCCCGGATTGGAAAGATCCGCAGAATGGCAGCCGCAGCTATAAAACCATGATGCAGCGGGTGCAGAAGATTGACGGCAATCTCCATGTTATGATCATGAACGACCCCACGAGCGGCGACCCGCCCCTGCCGGCCTTCCGCAGCCGCCTGATTGAAGGCTCAGGCGCGACACCATCGGCCTATGAGATTGAGCGCCTTGCCGCGGATGATGCGGATTTCGACATTCTGCGCGATGCCTCGATGAGCGATTCCATCCAGCCGCCGAATTCAGTCACCCTTGCCGCCATTACCACCGGGCCGGGCCGGGTCAGCTTAGCCGAGATGCCGGCAGGACACCCGATGAAACAAACGGCCAGCGCCGCCGCGCAGATGGTGGAAGGATTGCAAAAGGCCCTCAGCGCACTGGGCGACAAGGTTGAGGCGTTCGAGCAGAATAAGCTGGTCAAGAGCGCGCTCGACAAGATCGGGCGGCTGATGGAAGTCATGCCTACTTACGTCAACGACACCCCTCGCTTTTCAAGATTGTTCGATCTGCTGGTGGACGAGACCTATCTCGTACTCGCTACGGTCAAACCCTATGATCAAGCCAGCTACCGCGAAGCCACCCATAAGGAAATGAGCCGCCGGATGCCGAGTGTTGGCGACACCGAAATGCCGGATGTCAAGCACAAGACCTTCATGCTGTCCTCGGGAATGGGAGCCATGTCAGCGGCGGTTGAAACCGCTTTTGCGCGCACCGGCAATACATCGTTGCATCTGGTGGATCAGGGGGCCAGCCATGCAGCGAATTACTTTGAGGTCGAGGCAAACCTGACCAATACGGACAACACCGCCGCCATCACGGTCGCTCCGCCCGATACCGATCCGTACAAACCTCCGGTCATCATGGCGACACTGAATCCGTCGACCCCTGTTACGAAAGAAGAGGATGCGGATCGCAGTGGCTGGACGTTGGAGAAGCTGTTCGCCAAGGTTGATCCGGTTCTGGAATTGCACCGCGCCAAGCTGGAAACCGCTACCAAACCGGCAGTGTTAATCGTCGATGCAACGGTGGAACGGGATGGCGACGGCACCGAACAGGAACTTGACAAGCTAGTGGTGCATTTCAAGGATCTGGTGAATGTCGGGCGGCTCGAAATCCTACTGAACAAAAGTTACCAGAAATATCCCAGCCTTGGCGCCGGCAAGGCTATGGGCGGCGGGTTGACGGTGATCAGCAAGACCATCGATGAGGGCGGTGCGCCCTGGGATGTTGCGACAGCGGCGGAAGCCTCGGAAATCATCATGGACAATGAAGAGGCACAGATCGTCACGCATTTTCTGGCCCACGAAGGCGATGTAGAGCGCCAGATGCTGACCCGTGCTGCCGACAATGCTAGTTTTGTGCGTGGATTTCTCGGCGATGTGATCACGCCGAGCAAGAAAACAAATACGGGCTACGATGAGGGGCTGCCCTTCCTCGAACTGCCCAATGCGCGCCTGTCGCGGGGCGCCGGGGTGATGGATGATACTTCGGGTTCTGCCAAGGAGGCAGAAAAGCGCATGAAGGCGCGGGAGCAAACCACTTTGACCTATTTGCTGAACTCGCAAGGTGTTGATCCGCGGATGAGTTTCGGGTTTCAGAATACTTCATCGCTATCGACCAGCCCTGGCATGATGCGGCTGGCGCTCGGACAGGAGAGCCATGAAGAGTTGGTGGAAAAGCTCTATGCCCCGCTCATGCTGGCGCTAGGGCCAGACGGCAGCGCCTTTGAAGAGCCGGACAAGTCGGGCAAGACCGGCACCGGATCAGACAAGAAGGCGCGACTTGATAGTCAGTTCAAGCCGGGCAATGCAACGACCGATACTCTGAAGGCCGCCGCCGCCGAAGCAGCCGCAAAGGCCACCGCGCAGGTGGCGACGGCGCTGGCCAAGGAGGCCGACCAACCCTCGGGCACCGATCCGGCCAGCGAACGGCATCAGGCCTGGCGCAAAAAGATGGTGCGCGCCCTGATTGGCGCGGGCAAGCTGGCCGAGGCGGCTGTGAGCCGCGATCAGGTCAGCAACATTACCTCACCCGCAGATACCGAGTTGAACCGGCTGCTCGGCGAGGTCACAGGCGGTGGGGCCGACTATGATGCTGCTCAGATGGGCGCGCGCATTGGCTTTGTGATGGCCTTGCAGACGCGCAGCTCTGACGCGCTGTCCTCTGATCCTTCGCTTCAGGTGTTTGGGGCAGAAGAGGAAGACGAACGCGCCAAATGGCGCGCGGGAGGCATAGAGCGGTTGCGCGGGCGGGGCCTGGCGCCTCCGGATTACCCGCTCGCCCCCGAAGGCGGGGATAAGGAAGCCTCCCAGCAGCACCTGAAGGCAATGCACAAGCAGGATGCTGAATTGCGCGTGCGCCTGTCACAGCTCGACAATGTCAACACAATGATCGCCGGAACTGAACGCGGATTTGATCTTGTGAATATGGAAGGCGTCGGGATGGAGGCGGCCTATTTGCCAAATATCTTGTCCTCTTGTACCACGCTCACCCAAGTGATGCCCGGTGGCGATGCAGCCTTCGCTGAATTGGCGGATGTGCTGATGGCCAAAGGGTTGGATGGGCTCAGCCACGAAGCGCGGGAACGGGTGCTAGACAAACGCGGCCAGATTGAAATAGCGGCCATGGCAACAGGGATCACGGATGACCATATCGACAAGCTGACCGCCGTGGCCAAGGCCTTTCCCTATGGCGAAGGGGCCGGGAACCTGCTGCGCAGCGGTGCGTTGCAGGACGCCATCGCAGGCAAGGACGACCTGCTGGACGCAGATACGGCAGGGAAGATAGCCAAGGCCTTGATGGAATCGCGCCCGGTAGAAGAGACGATTGGTTCGTTGAAGGGGCTGGTGGCCGATTATCGCAAGCTGGGCGCACTGAATGACAGCAACAAGGCGCTGCTGACCTCTCTGGCCGATTTGCTCATGACGCGGGTGGCGGCGATAGAAAACCGGACAGAAGAAGCGCCACTGGTAACGCCAACGCTGTTTCAGGATAGTCCGGGTATGGCAGAAATTGGCCGGGTGCGAATGGATTTAGGGCAGATCGCCTTGCTGAAGCGCACCGCTGAGTTGCAAGCTAGCGACGCGCGTGATCTGGCTAAGTAACCTAGAGTAGCCCCACCAACGGCCCAAGCTCGACATTCAGACCATGCGCAGCGAACGCTCTGCTGCAGGTGCGAAAGACCCTGCCAGATTCCCCACAATCGAAATTGGCTGGCTTCAGCCCATTGACGTCAGCCGACCTTAGATTGATGGTTCATGACGAAAAGTTTCCTACTGAAGGTGCAGCGGATATGAACAGCAATCCAGAACTTCAGATCCGCGCCGCAGTCCTGAACGGCGACACCGCGGTCGGCATACACGTCACAGAGCCCATAGGAAGAGTGCGTCTGGGGAAAGCGGAAGTCCGGGCTTCACGCGCTTTGCGCAACAGAGCCCTGCCGCGATCAGGGCCTGTGTGCCCTTTCCGCGCCGTGTCGGCTGTGTCAAGGCGCGGTGTAAAGAACGGCAGAAACTTTGGGTAGCGGTCTTGATACGGCAGAAGGTTTTATAGGTTCCGGTTGATACTGTTCTTGGGAATGCCCCGGAATGCGGCGACGGACCAGTAACGGAAAGACGAGAACATGAGCGTGGTAGAAGAACAATCAGACGTGGTGTTGCCTGTCGGCAGCGCTGAACTGATGCCACCCGAAGCGCTCGCCCGCTATCGGGCCTTTATGCTTCGTGAAGCGCCTAAAATCGAGAGCGACTGGCTACAGGTCGACATCTACAAGGCGTCAATCGAAGGTCTGGATCACTCTATGGTGCCGCGTCTGCACGAATTGACGGTCAGTGTGTTCTGGCCGCACAGAGCGCCCGATATCGCGCTGATGGTCGATATTGGAAGTGGCTACGTGGCGCTGGATCAAATCGGACGGCCCTTAAGCTCTGCCATGAGTTTTCCCGCTGACGAGGATTTCGCAATGCTCGGTATGATGGTCACGACGCCCCGGCTTCAGGCGCAGGGCACCGGCGGACGGCTGTTGCGTCGCGTGATGCGCGATCAGGCCGGGCGCGATCTGCGCTTGTCTGCGACGCGTCAAGGCTATCGGCTTTATGAAAGTGCCGGTTTCGTCAAAGTTGGAACCGTGTCTCAGCATCAGGGCAGAGCGCGTGCGATCCGTCCGCCCGAGACGCCTCAGGGTCTTTTGGTGCGCCCGATGGAGCCGGAAGATCTGCCAAGTTTGCGCGCCCTGGATGCCCATGCCTATGGCGCGAAGCGGACCGTGATCCTTGACGCGCTGTTGAAGGTCTCTGAGGTGGTCGTGGCTGAGCGCGGTGGTGAGGTTGAGGGCTATGCGATGTTGCGCAAATTCGGCAAGGGCCGGTTGGTCGGGCCGGTCGTTGCGGAACAGGATGCGGTCGCTATGCAGCTGACCGGCCATTTCGTCCTCGCCCATGAAGGAGAGTTCTTGCGTTGTGACAGTATGACGGAAAGCGCCGCGTTCGAGGCATTCCTGTCTGCGGCGGGACTGGGGGTGTTTGACACCGTGACCGACATGCGGTTCGGCCGCAAACGTCGGCCAGAGAGTGGACCGCAAACCTACGGGCTTGCCCTGCAATCGCTGGGCTGACATCGCCCCCGGGGTTTTGCCAAGACTGCAAAACGGGGTGCAGTCGTCAAGGGGGTCGCATCGCGGCGGAAAACCGAAAAAAGAAGGGAGCCAGAGGCCCCCTTCCATTTGCTTGAACCACTGGGCCTGAGGGTCAGGACAGCCGATCTTTCAGGCCGAAATACAATCCCACCAAAGGCAGGAACCACGGCTTGCCAGAGTGCAATGGCACTTGCGGCCAGGACAGGCCCTGCAACGGGTTGGTGTCGGTGCGGCCCATGGCCATATCCGCCAGCACCTGCCCCATCAGCGTCGACATCTGCGCGCCGTGGCCGGAATAGCCCATGCCGTAGAGCATGCCGTCCGCCTCGCCGGCGCGGGGGTAACGGTCCTTGGTCATGCCGACCATGCCGCCCCAGCAATAATCGATGTCCGCATTGGCCAAGTGCGGGAACATCCGCGCCAGTGACGCGCGCAGAACTTTGCCCGATTTCTCGTCTGAAGACTGGTCCGATGTGGCGGAGAACCGCGCCCGACCGCCGAAGATCAGGCGATTGTCAGGTGACAACCGGAAGTAGTTCCCGATGTTCATGGAGGTGACATAGGTCCGGTTGCCGGGGAGGGTCGCGGCTATTTCCTCGGGGGTCAGGGGACGCGTCGCTACGATGAAAGACCCGACAGAGATGATGCGCTTCTTGAAATAACGCAAGGGCGCGGCGTCGACACTGTTGGAATAGCCATTGGTGGCCGCAATGATGCGCTCTGCGCGGATTTCACCCTTTGGGGTTTCGATAACCCAGCCGTTGCCTTCGCGACGTCGGCCGGTCATCGGCGCTTTTTCCCAGATTTTCGCGCCGTGGCGACTGGCCGCTTCGCCAAGTCCGGTGACATACCGGCCCATGTGCATCATTGCCGATTTGGCATATAACATACCGCCGTGAAACTGCTCTGAGCCAATCTCTGTTGATTGTCACTGAGAACTGACCCGGTATGCCGATAAATTGTCACTGAGAATTGACCCATGTGAACACACTGCCCCGACGGTTTTCGTTGGGGGGATTGGGAGTGATAGACATGGGA
>NZ_JARJEF010000247.1 GCF_029697505.1 Pseudophaeobacter profundi
TTATATTTAACTTAAGTATCTACTCAGTGCCTCAATAATGTACTAAAATATTCCATTCCTTCTTGTTTCTGAACTTCAGTATCAAATATTGCTAAGGCCAAATGTAGTATCAATTGCCAGTACAGGTCACAACAACTTTAGCCCTGCTTGTATGCATCATTGTTCACAAATAACCTATCTCTTTAGGTTTATGTCTATGCCTAACAGTTTCCAGTACAATTTTGTTTTCCTTCCTACTTTAACTGCTACTAGTCAATTTATATTTGGAACAGGC
>NZ_JARJEF010000248.1 GCF_029697505.1 Pseudophaeobacter profundi
TTTACGTTGGCGAATCCCACGCGGTTGTTCTCCATGTCGAACTCTGTGTAGTAGCGACCGATGAACACGTCCCCGAGTATCCACAGCGGCCCCTTGGGACTGTCGATGCCCATGAAGCCCGACAGACAGATGGACTTGCCGAACTGGCTCACACGCACTACATCGTCAGTTCCGTTCAGAGAAAATGATTTTCCTCCCAAAACAAAATTAATCTGAGGCAGCCTTGCGATGAGAGCGCAATCAACCACATACTGGCCACCCATGATGGGAGTGG
>NZ_JARJEF010000249.1 GCF_029697505.1 Pseudophaeobacter profundi
GTTCTCTGACAACGTAGTTGACGGTGAAGTTGTTACGACCCATGTGCTTCACGTACACTTCGTCACATGGTCCCTTAGGTCCATAGATTCCGACGTACAGAATGTTGTTTCCAGCATCCGCGCAACTGACAGTGAACATGTTTTGCTTCTGCAGGTAGGCCTTCTTGAGACCCATGCCTTTGCAGGTCACTTTGCTGGCATCTGACTTGAACAGCGGCAGGACCACTCCTTGGCCTGCTTTGTTCTTGGCTATTTTCTGCACAGTTTCAACGAC
>NZ_JARJEF010000250.1 GCF_029697505.1 Pseudophaeobacter profundi
CACATAAGGAGAAAATAAATACATTTAAGTCTGGTCTCAAAAACCCACTTGGTTCTCTTGGTTTTGCAGTATCTCAGTCCTTTTTTGGTACTTTTCTGTTGATCGACCATCCACACCATCTCTAGTACCGGGAGCAGCAGAGCGGCTTTTGGCTGTGTAATTTTTAAATAAATTTTTATTTGTATGTTTGTCTTGTTCTCTAAATTTATATGTAATTAAAACTTTCAATTTTGAATTGATTATATATTCACACAATGAGAGTCTATAAAACAGT
>NZ_JARJEF010000251.1 GCF_029697505.1 Pseudophaeobacter profundi
CACAGCCTTGGCTTCAAATATTGCCAGAATGCCAACAGAAACCGGCAGCATTGAAGAACATTCCATGTTGTCAAACTCTGCGGAGTAGATAAGATTTGCCTGTCCGTTGACAGGAAGCGACTTCTGCTCTAGAAGACCCAAACTCTCGATGGCCCAGGAGTAACTTTTTCCGCCATCAGTCACGTTAACATGGAGTGAACAGTTTAAACTGTTGTAGATCCGCAACTGTGCTTCTCCAGCCTGTGGGAGAATAGCGTAGGAATCCTGAACTTTG
>NZ_JARJEF010000252.1 GCF_029697505.1 Pseudophaeobacter profundi
TGAAAGTTGATTTTAACAAATGGAAAGACGAAGATGACAGTGAAGATGAGTTTGGTGGAGGTCAGTCGGAAGACCTTGAGGAGATGATGAGATCCATGGGTGGCCTTGGCGGCGGAGATTCCAAACCAAACTTCGATGTAGATGTAGAGTCGGACTCAGACGACGAAGAACTGCCTGACCTCGAATAGGCTAGTGCTCTCGTGTGCAATACATGAAACATTGACTGATTCCAACACTCATGAACTCTTGTCAGTGTCGGAAGTTTAGTTGCGCC
>NZ_JARJEF010000253.1 GCF_029697505.1 Pseudophaeobacter profundi
TCACACCGCACCTGCTGTCGCAGTGAGTGGGGAAGGCCACGCGTACAACAGTTTGGACATTGAACACAAACCTGCTGTCGGATTGGTTGGGTTGGACGCTGTCAAGGTGTCAGGAGGAGATCACGGTGGTTATGTCAGTAGTTACGTCACTCCAGCCGTTCCTGCTGTGTCAGTCACTCCAGCGGTCCCAGTTGTGTCAGGGTACTCTACAGTCACCCCTGTAGCTCCGGTGGTGTCAAGCTACTCCACAACCCCGGCACCCATCTCGGTCTCC
>NZ_JARJEF010000254.1 GCF_029697505.1 Pseudophaeobacter profundi
TTCCCACTTATGTATTAGTTTATTGTTAACATAATATCAGTTTACCCTTTAAACATGATTGTGAGTTTGAAACCATATTACTTAAAGATGCATTAGAATATTAACAGGTTTTGTCACCAGTTTTATGTACCAGTTGATAATAAATGTTTTGAAATAAAACTGAGAGAAAGTCTGTATTATTTTGTTACAAAAGCTTAGTGGATTCAGGTTAGTTTGTTAGCATTAATATACTGAAGCCGTTTGGAAGTTTTGTATTTACTTCATTAGTATTTTA
>NZ_JARJEF010000255.1 GCF_029697505.1 Pseudophaeobacter profundi
GGCGTCGGCGATGCGCCTGTCCAGGTTCTGCAGCTGCTGCAGGTAGTTGTTGTTGGCGTTGTTGATGTTAGCGTTGTTCTGGCGGGCGGGCACGGCCTGGCCGTTGTGGTACTGGAGCTGGGGGTTGTAGCCGGGCTGAACGTTCTTGTTGAACTGGTAGGGCTGCTCGTTGGGCAGGTCGTTGGAGTACCTCTCCAGGTTGTAACGAGCCAGAACCTGCTGCAGGTAGTAGTAGAAGTTCTAGCCTTGGTTGGCGTTCTGGTTCTTCTGGTTG
>NZ_JARJEF010000256.1 GCF_029697505.1 Pseudophaeobacter profundi
GGAACCTCCACTGATGTTGTCGGAGACTGCTAAGCATTACTCATTGATATCTCAGGATAATTATTTTTCCATCAACGATATTAGATAAAACTATGTTTTTTAGCCGCAGAGGCAAAAAAAATTGTTACTCGAGTGATGAAATCAACTAGTCTTAAAAGTCTAACAAAGGTTCGTTTTGAACAATATTTACCAAGTTTAACAGAGAGAGCAAATTGCTTTCAGTATTAACTGAACTGATCAACCTAAGTGTCATTTTGGTTATTTTATTATTCT
>NZ_JARJEF010000025.1 GCF_029697505.1 Pseudophaeobacter profundi
CGCCGAGGGCGCGGTGGAGCAGTCCACCGGCCTGAACGAGATCAACACCGGGGTGACCCAGCTGGATCAGGTGACCCAGCAAAACGCCGCCATGGTGGAACAGGCAACCGCCGCCGGGCATTTGCTCAACTCTGACTCGACGCAGCTGTCGCAATTGGTTGCTGGTTTTCGCATCAAGGCGGGCGCAACCGTGGCCCGGGTGCAGCCAGATCAATCCAGTTCCATGCCTGCTGGGCAGCTCCCCTCTGCCCATGGTGACGATGATTGGAATGTGGATGACGCGCTTGCATCGTCCGCTAGCGCAGCCTTTGCAGCAGATGGAAATGCCGCCAAGGACCTGTGGCAAGATTTTTAAGTGACGCTCTCCGGGGTGATGAACTGCCCCGGATCGACCATTAACTTCGGTTCTTACCGATCAACCTGACTGGGTGACACATTGCAGCCTCAGAACCTATTGATCATTACAACAGACCGGGCCTTTGCCCGTTCAATTCAAAGCCATATGGAAGCCAGCTATCCGGGAATGAAGGTGCTGTTGGCGAATAACCTCATGATGGCCTACAATCAGGCAGAGGCCGCACAGCCGGTATTTGCCTTTGTCGAGGACGGGTTCACCAAACTGCCCGAATTTGAGATGATGCTGGCCTTGTTCTCAGCGCTTGATACGCGCTGGGTGGCGGTGATGGACAGTGCAGGGGCGACGCCTGCGCGTACGTCTTCGCCCTTGCTGAATGTCGGTGCCGGTATCTTTGAACTGACCAAAACCGATACGCCACAGCAGTTTTCCCAGTATTTTGACATGATGGTCAACGCGCCAAGGCGTGAACAGACCGGCATCCGTGGGATGGGGGGGGCGGCAGCTGCCCCTGTGAAAGACTTCAAGAAAATCATCTTGATCGGCTCTTCCACCGGTGGCGTAGAGGCCCTGCGCAGTGTTCTTGTCGGTTTTCCGGCGCAATGCCCGCCGACCATGATCGTGCAGCATACTGGCAAGAATTTTGGTCAGGGCCTTGTGTCGTTGTTGGATCGGATTTGTGCCGCCAAGGTGGTCCAGGCTGAAGACAATACAAAGCTGGAGGTCGGCCATGTTTACATTGCCGCAGGTCAGCGTCGCCACATGGGGATGACGCAGCGCAAACCGATGCGCACCCGTATGAAAGAAGGCCCGCCGATTTCCGGTCATGTTCCGTCTGTTGACGCGTTGTTCACCTCTGCAGTGCCATATGGGAGTGACGTAGTTGCAGCGATCCTGACAGGCATGGGCCAAGATGGTGCTCGAGGACTGCTGGAACTTCGCAAAGCAGGGGCTGCCACCTTTGCCCAGGATGAAAAGTCTTCTGTGGTTTATGGTATGCCACGGGTTGCTTGGGAAACTGGCGCCGCAGAAAAACAAGTCTCCCTTGCCCGTATGGCTGGGGCTCTTCTTCAGGCCGCCAAGTCCTGATTATGTTGATAAGGAGCGCGCTGTGACAACAGTTTTTGCCAATACTACCTCGGTCACGGTCCTGCAGGGCGAGTACCGGGTTTCGACTGACCCAAAAGTAGTATTCTCTACTGTTTTAGGCTCTTGCATTGCTGCTTGTATCTATGACGCAGAAAACGGCGTTGGCGGTATGAATCACTTCCTTTTGGCCAATGCAAACGGCAACGATGTCAACGCGCGCTATGGTATCCATGCGATGGAACTCTTGATCAACGGCATCATGAAAAAGGGGGCGCAACGGCAAAACCTGAAGGCCAAGGTCTTTGGTGGGGCAAAAATGTCGGTGAACCTGTCGGACATTGGGGCCTCTAACGCGCATTTTGTGCAGGGCTTCCTGCAGGACGAAGGTATTCCGGTGATTTCCTCCAGTGTTGGCGGAACCTCAGCCCGGCGTGTGCGCTTTCATGCGGTTTCCGGAAGCGCCCAGCAGACACGGGTTGAAAATGATCGCCGCCTTGGCGAGCAGGAAATGGCAGCAGCCCGTCGTCCGGCGCCAAGGCCTGCCCAGGCCCCAGCAGCGGCCGATCCGGGTGGTTTGACCCTGTTCTGATTGCGCGTCACCGCTTTTGTCAAAGCCCGTAGCAGGAAACTGGTGCGGGTTTTGGCGTGATATGCGCTGCGCTTTACAGATTTGACTTGCCCCGCATAGATCGCAAAGCTACCCCAAGGGGGAGGTATCTGAAGCAGACTGCGGGAGGGTCTGACGTCGTGTCCCGCATCACTCGGTTTCTGACAGCGGTTGCCTGGCCCGGCCTGTTGGCTCTGGCGGTCCTGCTTGGCGCAGCGGGGGGGCTGCGCGCGGCGGATGTGACGCTGTTTGCAGCGGCCAGCCTGAAAAATGCCCTGGACGAAATCAGCCAGTCTTTTGAAGCAGAAACCGGCTATAGCCTTGCAATCTCGCTAGCGGGATCTTCGATCTTGGCGCGTCAGATCAGTCTGGGTGCTCCGGCCGATCTCTACCTGCCGGCCAGCCCCGACTGGATGGATTATCTGCAAGCCAAGGGACATGTCCTGCCCAACAGCCGCCGAAATTTGTTGGGCAATCACCTTGTTCTTGTTGCCCCCCGCGATAGCGGGCAGCCGATTTCGGGATTTGACGATCCGGGCCTGATGGCGCAGCTGGGACAGGGCAAACTGGCAATGGCGCTGGTGCAGGCGGTGCCGGCCGGGGTCTATGGAAAATCCGCGTTGCAGTGGTTGGGTTTGTGGCAGCGGTTGGCACCGCAGGTTGCCCAGGCGGATAATGTGCGCGCAGCACTTGCGCTGGTGGCGGCGGGTGCGGCACCGCTGGGGGTGGTCTACGCCAGTGACGCCCGGGCGGAACCCCGCGTGATGATCCTGGCCGAATTTCCGCCCCAAAGTCATGCGCCGATCCGCTATCCGCTGGCGCTGATCCGGCCAGTGACCAATGCCGAGACGGCGGCCAGCCCGGCGGCGGCCAGCCTGTACGCCTATCTGCAAGGCCCTGTGGCGCGTGCCGCCTTTCTTGAGGCGGGCTTTGATGTTGATGTCGAGTAACCCCGCATGAGCTGGCTTGGCCCCGAGGAATGGCAGGCGGTGGCGCTGTCTCTCAAGGTTTCGATCTGGGCCAGCCTCTTGACGCTGCCCCTTGGCATCTTTGCCGCCTATGCGTTGGCGCGCTGGCATTTTCCCGGCAAACACCTGCTCAATGGGCTGGTGCATTTGCCGCTGATCCTGCCGCCGGTGGTGACGGGCTATCTGCTGCTTTTGATCTTTGGCCCGCAAAGCGCGGTTGGCAGTGCGCTGCAGCAGATCGGCATTGTGTTTGCCTTTCAATGGACCGGGGCGGCGCTGGCGGCGGCCATCATGGGCTTCCCTTTGATGGTGCGGGCGATCCGCCTGTCGATCGAAGCGGTTGATCCCAAGCTGGAAGAGGCCGCCGCGACCCTGGGCGCCAGTCGGTTCTGGGTCTTTGTCAGCGTGACCCTGCCCCTGATCCTGCCGGGCATCCTGGCGGGGGGCATCCTGGCCTTTGCCAAGGCCATGGGAGAGTTTGGCGCCACCATTACATTTGTCTCGAATATTCCGGGGCAGACGCAGACGCTGCCCTCGGCGATCTATGCCTTTTTGCAGCAGCCCGGCGGTGAATCTGCAGCGCTGCGGCTGGTGGCTGTATCTATTGTGGTGGCCATGGGGGCGCTGGTCCTGTCGGAGGTTCTGGCGCGTCGGGCCAGCAAGCGGATCGGAGGCGCGTGATGCTTGAGGTCGATCTGGTGCAGCAATTGCCGGGGTTTACCCTGGATGTCCGCTTTCAGGCGCCCACGGGTGTGACCGTGCTGTTTGGCGGATCAGGCGCGGGAAAAACCACTGTTGTCAACGCAGTGGCCGGACTGCACCGCCCCGAGAGCGGGCGGGTGGCACTGCACGACCGAGTGTTGTTTGATCTGGAGCGCGGCATCTGGCTGCCGCCGCACCGTCGCCGCATTGGCTATATCTTTCAAGAGGGCCGCCTGTTCCCCCATTTGAACGTCCGCCAGAACCTTTTGTTTGGCCGCTGGTTTGCACCAAAAGGCGCGGCGCGGGACGATTTTGACCGGATCATCGCCATGCTGGGCATCGCCCCCTTGTTAGAGCGGCGCCCGACCGGCCTGTCGGGCGGCGAAAAGCAGAGGGTTGCCATTGGTCGCGCGCTGCTCTCTGCGCCCGATATGATCCTCGCGGATGAGCCTCTGGCGGCGCTGGACGCCGCCCGCAAGGAAGAGATCTTGCCCTATTTTGAACGGCTGCGCGACGAGGTGAAAATCCCGGTTCTCTATGTCAGCCATTCCGCCGCCGAGGTCGCCAGGCTGGCCACCTCTGTTGTGGTGCTGAAGGATGGCCGGGTGCAGCGTCAGGGCAGCGCCGCCGAAGTCTTGGGGGACGCGCAGGTCATGCCAACCGGGGTGCGGGCGGCTGGTGCTCTGCTTGAAGCGCGGCTGCTGCGCCACCATCCCGATGGGCTGAGCGAACTGTCGGCCGGTGGCATTTCCCTGTTTTTGCCGCAGGTGCCACAGGCTCCGGGCTGCCTGCTGCGTCTGCGCATTCTGGCCCAGGATGTCATTCTGTCCCGGCAAAAACCCGAAGGCCTCTCCGCCCTGAACATCCTGCCCGCAGAGGTTGAAAATATCCGCAGCGGCAGCGGCCCCGGCGCAATGGTATCGTTAAAAACGGATGCTGGCCGGGTGTTGGCTCGTATCACACGCCGATCAGCCCAGGCACTGGAGCTGGCACCGGGTAGCCACTGCTATGCGGTGGTCAAATCTGTTGCCATTGCCCGCAGCGACGTGAGCGGCAGCGCGGCTGCCGCCCCATAGCCTCATAGCGCCAGGGCGGCGGTGGAGGCGGCGACTAGCCAATTGCTGCAAGCAGTTCTGTCATGGCGCTGCGATACCGGGCCAGAATCTGATCCCGTGCGATATGGCGCCCCGCCTGAACACAGTGCCGACCGGCAGACCATAGGTCGGTGACCACATGATCCTTGGCCGCAAAGACCAGCCCGTCCAACAATTGATCCTGGCCAAGCGCACAGAGCGAGGGATGATTGCTGTCGATCGCAACCAGATCTGCCAGATGGCCTGGCGCGATGGTCCCGGCTGTACGCCCCAGCGCCTGGGCACCGCCCTGGGCTGCCCCGGTATAAAGTGCATGGCCAACCGAGCCTTCGCCCCGCACCAGCACATTGCGCGACAGATCGCGCAGGCGCTGGGAATATTCCAAGGTGCGCAGTTCTTCGGTGAGCGAAATCAGCACGTTCGAATCTGATCCAACCCCAAAGGCCCCGCCGGCCTCCAGATAGGTTGGACCGTTAAAAGGGCCATCGCCAAGGTTGGCTTCGGTCACCGGGCACAGCCCCGCCACCGCGCCGGATGCCGCCATGGCGCGGGTCTCGGATTCGGTCATATGGGTGGCATGGATCAGGCACCAGTTTTCATCAACCGGCGCATTGTCCAACAGCCACTCCACCGGGCGTGCGCCCAGACCTGCCTGCACCTCCTGCACTTCTTTGGGCTGTTCCGCGATATGGATATGCACCGGGTTTGAGGCATTGCCCTGCGCGGCCAGAACAGTCGCCAGATCATCGGGCGCGGTGGCCCGCAGCGAATGCGGCGCAATACCAACCCGGCAATCGGCGGGCAGGGTGGCTTTCGCATGGGTGCGGGCCTGATCGACCAGTCGGCAGAAACGATCCACATCATTGCCAAAGCGCATCTGCCCCTGTTCCAGTGGCTGTTTGCCAACGCCAGCATAGCTGTACAGCACAGGCAGATGCGTCAGGCCGATTCCGCTGAGCTGGGCGGCTGCCATGATCCGGTCGGAATGTTCGCTAAGATTATCATAGGGCTTGCCAGATTTCTGGTGGTGCAGATAGTGGAATTCTCCAACCGAGGCATAGCCCGCTTCCTGCATCTCCAAGAAAACCAGCGCTGCGATGGCTTCGATCTGCTCTGGGGTCAGATGCGCGGTAAAGCGGTACATCAGGTCGCGCCAGGTCCAAAAGCTATCACGCCCGGCCTTGCGGTATTCCGTCATCCCGGCCATGGCGCGCTGAAAACTGTGGCTGTGCAGATTTGCCAGCGCTGGCAAAATCGTATCGACGTGCTGATCTCCGGCCTGTGGTTCGGCCCCCGATTCAATGGCGCTAATCGTACCATCGCGCAGGGTCAGCCGGGTGTTTTGTACCCAGCCAGTGGCCAGAAGAGCTCGGTTTGCAAAGATCACGGTCATGTCACGTCCTCATTTTATGTCTAGACATATGGCATATTGATTTGTACCAGAAAAGAGGGAAATGCAGAATTGGTGAGGCAGATATGCAGGACGTCAATCAAGTTTTAGTCGCGCTTCGCGCCGCAACCATGGGCGAGACGGCCGCGCCCTATGGTCTGATAGAGGCGGCAGCGATTGCCCTGGTCGATGGCAGGATCGCCTGGATCGGTGCCGAGGCAGAGCTGCCGACGGACTATGCCGATTTGCCCAAAACTGATCTGGGAAACCGGCTGGTGACGCCAGCGCTGATTGATTGCCACACCCACGTTGTGCACGGCGGCAACCGTGCCGCAGAATTTGAACTGCGGCTGAATGGGGCCAGCTACGAAGAGGTGGCCCGCGCCGGCGGTGGTATTGTTTCTACTGTTGCCGCGACCCGCGCCGCCAGCGTCGACGCGCTGATCGCACAGGCATTGCCCCGCGTTGATGCCATGCTGGCCGAAGGCGTCAGTACCATTGAGGTGAAATCCGGCTATGGGCTGGACCGTGAGACCGAGCTGAACATGCTGCGCGCCGCCCGTGCCCTGCCGCAGCACCGTCCCATTCGGGTGGTGACCAGCTTCCTTGGTGCCCATGCCATCCCGGCAGAGTATAGCGATCGCCCCGATGCCTATATCACCGATGTCTGCATCCCCACCCTGCGGGCTGCGCATCAGGAAGGGCTGGTTGATGCGGTGGACGGGTTTTGTGAAGGCATTGCCTTTTCCCCGGATCAGATCGCGCTAGTCTTTGATGTTGCCCAAGAGATGGGCCTGCCAGTGAAGCTGCATGCCGAACAACTGTCGAATCTTGGCGGGGCGCAGTTGGCGGCGCGATATGGCGCGCTCTCGGCGGATCATATCGAATATCTGGATCAAGATGGCGTAGAGGCCCTGGCCGCAGCCGGCACCGTTGCCACTATTTTACCAGGCGCATTCTACACGTTGCGCGAAACCCAGGCACCGCCCATTGCGGCGCTGCGCGCGGCGGGTGTGCCGATGGCACTGGCAACCGATTGCAATCCCGGCTCTGCGCCGATGACCTCTTTGTTGCTGACGATGAACATGGGCTGCACCCTGTTCCGCATGACCCCAGAAGAGGCTTTGCGCGGCGTCACATCCCATGCGGCCCGTGCCCTTGGCCTGACCGATTGCGGTACCCTCGCGGTTGGTCAGCGCGCCGATCTTGCCATCTGGGATGTCAGCCACCCGGCTGAACTGGCCTATCGTATCGGCTTTAACCCGCTTCACGACCGCATTTTTGGAGGCTCCCAGTGACCACAGTAACCCTGACCCCCGGCAATGTTTCCTTGGCAGAACTGGAGCATGTGTTTCGCACAGAATGCCCCGTGCGCCTGGATGCAGCCTGTCGCCCCGCCATTGAACTTGCCCAGAGCCGCATTGCCGCAGCCGCCGCCGGCGAGGCCGCCGTTTACGGGGTGAACACTGGCTTTGGCAAATTGGCCAGCGTCAAGATCGCGGCGCAGGATACCGCCACGCTGCAGCGAAACCTGATTCTCAGCCACTGCTGTGGTGTCGGCCCGGCCATCCCGCGTGGCCATGCGCGCTTGATGATGGTGCTCAAACTGCTGAGTCTGGGGCGCGGTGCCTCTGGGGTGCGGCTAGAGGTCGTCGATCTGCTAGAGGCCATGCTGGAGGCGGGCGTCACCCCGGTCATTCCCGCCCAGGGTTCGGTTGGAGCTTCGGGAGATCTGGCTCCGCTGTCGCATATGGCGGCCGTGATGATGGGCGCTGCCGAGGCTGAGTATGATGGCAAGATCATGCCCGGCGCCGAGGCCCTGGCCGCCGCCGGTCTTACCCCGATTGAGTTTGGTCCCAAAGAAGGGCTGGCGCTGATCAATGGCACCCAGTTTTCCACGGCCTTTGGCCTGGCCGGGTTGTTTGGGGCCTGGGCCGCGGCCCAAAGCGCGCTGGTGACCTCGGCGCTGACCACGGATGCCATCATGGGGTCCACCGCGCCGTTGCAGCCCGAAATCCACACGCTGCGCGGCCATCGCGGCCAGATCGAGGCGGGCGCCACCATGCGGGCCTTGCTGGAGGGTTCGGTCATCCGTGAAAGCCACCGTGAGGATGACGCACGGGTGCAGGATCCCTATTGCATTCGCTGCCAGCCGCAGGTTGTCGGCGCGGCGATGGATGTGCTGCGTCAGGCGGCGCAGACGCTTGAGATCGAAGCCAATGCCGCCACCGACAATCCGCTGGTGCTGGTGGGCGCCGACTTGATCGTTTCCGGCGGGAACTTCCACGCCGAGCCTGTCGGTTTTGCCGCTGACATGATTGCCTTGGCAATTGCCGAGATCGGCGCGATTGCGCAACGCCGCATCGCCCTGATTGTCGACCCGGTGCTGAGCCACGATCTGCCGCCTTTCCTGACGCCAAACCCCGGCTTGAATTCGGGCTACATGATCGCTGAGGTGACGACCGCCGCATTGATGAGCGAAAACAAACATCTGGCCAACCCATGCGTGACCGACAGCACGCCAACATCGGCCAATCAGGAAGACCACGTGTCGATGGCGGCCCATGGTGCGCGTCGCCTTGGGCAGATGCTGCAGAACCTGGAACGCATCCTCGGGGTAGAGCTGCTCTGCGCGACGCAGGGTGTCGAGTTCCGTGCGCCCCTGCCAACCAGCCCGGCGCTGTCGCAGGTGATGGCACAGCTGCGTGCGCAGGTCGCCCCGCTGGGCGATGACCGTTATACCGCCCCCGACATCGAAGCGGCCTCGGCGCTGATCACCAGCGGCGCGATTGCCCGTTGTACCGATGTTCCCATGCCGGAGCTTTCTGCATGATTGCGCCCGTTGAAATCCACCGGGGCGATAGCCCCCTGGTGCTGGGGCTGCCGCATACTGGCACCCATGTGCCTGCCAATATCCTGGCAAACCTGAACCTGCGGGGCCGGGGGCTGGATGATACAGATTGGCACATTCATCAGCTTTATGAAGGACTTGTACCCCAAGTCACTACGGTGCGCGCTACCTTCCATCGCTATGTGATTGATGCCAATCGCGACCCTTCAGGACGCTCGCTCTATCCGGGGCAAAACACCACGACGCTGGTGCCGCTGACGGATTTTGATGGCCATGATATTTGGGATCAGCCCCCCAGCGCGACCGAGATTGACGCGCGTCGCGCCGCCTTTCACGCGCCCTATCATGCCGCGCTGGAGGCCGAGCTAATGCGGGTGCGGGATCTGCATGGCTTTGCCATTCTGTATGATTGCCATTCGATCCGGGGGAATATCCCGTTTCTGTTTGACGGCATCCTGCCGGATTTCAACACCGGCACCAATCTGGGCACCACCTGCGACGCTGAAATTGAACAGATCGTCACAGGGATCTGCGCCGGGGCTGAAGGCTACAGCTCGGTATTGAATGGCCGTTTCAAAGGCGGCTGGACCACCCGCCACTATGGCCGCCCCGATGAAGGGCTACACGCCATCCAGATGGAATTGGCGCAGTCCACCTATCTTAGCGCTGAGGCTGCGCCCTGGACCTATGACCAGACCAAGGCCAGCCGCCTGCGCGTTCACCTGAAACATATACTTAACAGCCTGGTTGACTGGGCTCCTCAGACCGGAGGTACAACATGACCGATCCCCGCAAGAATACCCGTGACATCTATCCGCCCACTGGATCCGAGATCACCGCGAAAAGCTGGCAGACCGAAGCGGCGATGCGGATGCTGATGAACAACCTGCACCCGGATGTGGCGGAAAACCCGCATGAACTGGTGGTCTATGGTGGCATCGGTCGCGCCGCGCGTACCTGGGATGATTTCGACCTCATCGTTGACAGCCTGAAAGACCTGGAAGACGATGAAACCCTGCTGGTGCAATCCGGCAAGCCTGTCGCCATCGTCAAGACCCATGCGGATGCACCGCGGGTGCTGATTGCCAACTCCAATCTGGTGCCGCATTGGGCCAACTGGGATCACTTTAACGAGCTCGATAAAAAGGGTCTGATGATGTACGGTCAGATGACCGCGGGCTCGTGGATCTACATCGGAACCCAGGGCATCGTGCAGGGTACCTATGAAACCTTCGCCGAAGCTGGGCGCCAGCACTATGATGGCGATCTGACAGGCAAATGGGTTCTGACCGGTGGCCTTGGCGGTATGGGCGGTGCCCAGCCTTTGGCGGCTGTCATGGCCGGCGCTTGCTGCTTGGCCGTGGAATGCAACCCCGATAGCCTCGATTTCCGCCTGCGCACCCGCTACCTGGATGAAAAGGCGGAAACCCTGGACGAAGCGTTGGAAATGATCGAGCGCTGGACCAAGGCAGGCGAGGCCAAATCCGTTGGCCTTCTGGGCAATGCCGCCGATATCTTCCCCGAGCTGCTGGCCCGTGCCGAAGCAGGGGGTATCCGCCCCGATATCGTCACCGATCAGACCTCGGCTCATGACCCGGTGAACGGTTATCTGCCGCAGGGCTGGACCATGGGCGAGTGGAAGGAAAAGCGCGAGACCGACAAGAAAGCCGTTGAAAAAGCCGCCCGGGCCAGCATGCGCGTGCAGGTGGATGCGATGTGTAAATTCCATGCCATGGGTGTTCCCACCGTGGACTATGGCAATAACATTCGCCAAATGGCGCTGGAAGAAGGGCTAGAAAACGCCTTTGATTTCCCCGGCTTTGTCCCGGCCTATATCCGGCCATTGTTCTGCCGCGGCATTGGTCCCTTCCGCTGGGTGGCGCTGTCTGGTGACCCAGAAGACATTCGCAAGACCGACGCCAAGATGAAAGAGCTGTTCCCCGAGAACACGCATCTGCACAACTGGTTGGACATGGCGGATGAGCGCATTGCCTTTCAGGGCCTGCCAGCGCGGATCTGCTGGATTGGTCTGGGCGATCGCCATAAGGCCGGGCTTGCCTTCAATGAGATGGTCAAGAATGGCGAGCTGAGCGCGCCGGTTGTCATTGGTCGGGATCATTTGGATTCTGGGTCGGTGGCCTCGCCCAATCGCGAAACCGAAGCCATGATGGATGGTTCTGACGCGGTTTCGGATTGGCCACTGCTAAATGCGCTGACCAATACGGCTTCGGGTGCAACCTGGGTATCGCTGCACCATGGTGGTGGCGTTGGCATGGGCTTTTCCCAGCATTCCGGTGTGGTGATCTGCGCCGATGGCACCGATGCGGCGGCCAAGCGGCTGGAGCGGGTGCTGTGGAACGACCCCGCGTCGGGCGTCATGCGTCACGCCGATGCGGGCTATGAAGAGGCCAAGGATTGCGCCCGCGTGCACAATCTGCGCCTGCCTGGCATCTTGAAGTAAAACACTGGCGGCAACGGGTTCAATCGGGCCCGTTGCCCAGCCTAAATCACCCCCCACGCGCGGCCATAGCTGCAGGTTTGGCACCTGTCTAATAGCGGCTGGTCATACGATGACCGGGACGGAAGCTCTGGCGGACAAAGGTGATGGCTTCGCCTTTCAGCCAGGTAGAGCGTTCAACCGTGAACAGCGCTGCCCCCTGCGCGCAGCCCAGATGATCCGCCAGGTCCGGCGTTGCTGCCGTCGCGGAAAAGGCAATCTCGGCATCCGAAAACGGCACAGTCGACACGAGCCACTCATTTGGCCCGATCTCGGAAAAATCAGCCTCTTGGGCCTGTGGTAGCAGACCAAGGCTGATCCAGCGTTCTTCGAACTGATAGGGCGCGCCATCCGCATAATGCATACAGGTCAGGCTTAGAACCGGGCAATCGGCCGCCAGCTGCAACCGTGCGCGCAGCCACTGCGGTGCCGCCACGACGTCCTGGCTGACCAGCGCATAGCGGTATGTGGAATTTTGTTCTTCGATCTCGACCCGCACGATGGGGATGGAAAACCGCGCCTGGCGCACCGGTGCCATCCGCACGCGGGTGCCAGCCTTGCGGCGGCGTTCGACCACGCCCTCATCGGCCAATTCCCGCATCGCGCGGTTGACGGTGGCGCGGGCGCAGCCATAGATTTCGGCCAGATCCATCTCATTGGGCAGCAGCCTGCCTGGCTCCCATTCACCAGAGGTGATTTTCGCCATGATGTCCGATTTGACGTCTCTGAATGTAGCCTTCATGTGACTCTGCTCCTGATTAAGCACAATCATAAGGCGGTTTTGTCTAAGAGTATAGCCATGAGCCAACAGGCCTTGCGGGCAGCCTATAGCACATCAAGCGAGACTTTGACCCGTTCCATTACTACTGAGCTGTTGAACCGGCTGACATTTGATTCATCAAAGAAGTGTTCTTGGGTAAACGCCTGATATTCAGTGATATCCTGAACCACGACAATCAGGATGAAATCGGCCGCGCCAGTGGCGTAATAGCACTGTTGTACCTGCGGTGCCGCCCGCATGCGATGTTTGAAAGCATCCAGATGCTGGCGGCTTTCGCGCTCCAGCAGCACTTCGACAATCACCGTCATCTCGCGGCCAAGCTTGGCAGCAGATAGCACCGCGATTTCGCGTTCGATCACCCCGGTCTCGCGTAGCCGCTTCAGGCGTTTTTGCACGGCTGTTGGCGACAGGCCTAACTCGGCGCTCAGCGCCTCTGCGGTCAGGCGGGCATTGTGCTGAACCTGTTTCAGTATCTTGAGATCTTTGTCATCCATATGCAGATAAAGCGTGGAACCCCGACAAAGGACAAGCTGAATATCCAGTCCGTCCAGGCCCAATGCCCCGCGTGCCCCTTGTAAGATTGGCCAAATTACCGGTTAAATTACTGGCAGCTCGGGCGCCGCTCGCTGGCTGAGCAGTCTTGCCCCCTGATCGGTGATGACGATATTTTCCTCATGCACCATGATTAGCCCATCACCGTACCCCAGCGAAGGCTCCAGCGTCAGCACCATGCCTGGCTTTAGCGGACTGTGCTCAAATGCAGCGATAGAGGGCTGTTCGGTCAGTTGCATTCCCAGCCCGTGCCCCAGTCGCCCGATGTCGCCGCCCTGCGGGGCCATCTCGGCAATTACGCGCTGCATTGCCTGGAACAGATCGCAAATGCTGTTCCCCGGTCTGGCCGCCGCCAGCCCCGCCTCGGTGGCGCGCCACAGCACATCATAGGCGCGGCGGGCTACATCATCGGCAGAGCCAATCGCAAAATTTCGGTCAAAATCGCAGAAGTAGCCATCCCAGCTGGCACCAGTGTCCAGCATCAGGATATCGCCCTCTTGCAGGCGGCGGGGGCCAGGTGGCGAGATCACATCAACATAGCCGCCCGGCCCGGCACCGCCAACCAGATAGGGCAGATCATCTGCCCCCTGGGCCAGCCCGGCGCAGCGAAAGGCCCGAAAGGCTTCTTCCAGGGGCATGCCCTGCGCAATCAGTTCCGGCACTTTGGCAAAGGTTGCAGACCCGATGGCGCAGATATGGGACAGCTTGGCGATCTCGGCCTCGGATTTGACCATGCGCAACCCCTGCACCAACCCAGTGGCATCTGCCAGATCCAGTCCTGGCAGGCTGGTCAGCAGCCGCTGCCAATCTGCCAGCGGCATTCGCCAGGCGGTTTCGTGCCCGGTCAGAACCCCGAGGCGACCGCGCCGTTGCGCCAGTGGTGCCAAGAGGTCTTGCAACAGGCTGATGCCATCGTCCTGCGGGGCAGGGGCGTTCCAGCTGCGAATGTCGTCGATCCAGGTTTGACGCATCAGGGCGGCGCCAATTTCAGGGATCACCGCGATGGGTTTGCCGGTGGCGGGTACAAACAGAAACCAGGGGCGTGTCGGGCTTTGCCAGAACAGGGTGTGAAAGCCGCTGAAATAGCGCACTTCTGGTTCAGACAGCAGCAGCAGCCCGTCCAGACCCTGCGCCAACATCAACGCCTGCGCCTTTTGGGTGCGGGCGGCAAATTCGGCCTCGGCAAAGCCGCGCTCTGGCGGGTTATGCAACATCGCTGCCTGCCATGATCCGGCCAAAGATTTCTGGGTCGGTGACGCCTTCAGAGCCGATCAGCAAGACCCGCGAGTCGCTTGCCAGCCCCAGCTGCTGTGCCAGCGCAGGATCGGCGCAGGCGGCAATCAATGCCGCGAGCCCCGCAACCGCGCTTTCGCCGGCCTCGACGCTGGGATCTCCCGGCAGCGGGCGGGCCAGCAGCCGGACAGAAGGGGCCACCAGGCTATCCGGGATTGTCAGGAAATCGGCGGCTTCCTCGGACAGGATCTGCCAGGCCATGGGAGAAGGCTCGCCGCAGGACAGGCCAGCCATCAGGGTTTCCTCTTTGATGGCAAAATTGGTCGACCGACCGGCGCGGCCACTGGCAATGAGGCAGGCGGCCAAGGCCGGTTCCACAATGACCACCCGCGGGGCCTGTGCCCCCCAGTGCTGGCGCAGGCCGGCCGCAACCCCGGCCGCCAGTCCTCCAACCCCACCCTGCAAGAACACATGGCTGGGTGGCTGTTTCAGTTCGTCACAGATTTCTTGCACCATCACGCCATAGCCGGCCATCACATCGCGGGGCGGTTCTGAATAGCCCTGCCACGAGGTGTCGGAAACCACAAACCAGCCGTTTTCTGCCGCGTCCTGTTTCGCGAACAAGACCGAGGCGTCATAATCGCCATCAATACGGATCACTTCGGCGCCCAGATCACGCATCGCCGCCGCACGGCCTGCGCTGACCTCGGCGTGGATGTAAATGCGGCAGGGCGCGCCAAAACGCTGGCAGCCCCAGGCGAGCGAGCGCCCGTGATTGCCGTCGGTGGCCGACACCAGGGTGACCTTCGCGGCCTCTGCGCGGTATTTGCCTTTGCGAATATCTGCCAGCTTGACTTCATGGCCCAGCCGGGCCGAAATTTCGCGCTGCAACACGCGCAGTGCCGCGTAAGACCCGCCAAGCGCCTTGAAGCTGCCCAGGCCAAATCGTGGGCCTTCGTCCTTGTAAAGCACCGCCCCGACGCCGATCCTGGTGGCCAAGGACGCCAGAGATATCAGCGGAGTCGGCTTGTAACCGGGCCATTGGCAAATCTCTGTGCGGGCGGCGGCAAAATCCTGAGGTGTGATCACCTGCAGGGCGGCATCACCCGGCTGTTTCGTCGCGGCAAAGTGATCCAATCTGGTAAAGGGAAGCAGGTCTGACATTACACGGTCTTTCGCTTGGGAAGGCGATCGCGCACCAGGGCGGCCCAAAGCTCGGCCCCGAGCGGCAATAGCGCATCGTTAAAGTCATAGTCTGCCGCATGTAGCGGCTGGCCATTCGGCCCATCGGTGCCATTGCCCAGCAGAAAAAAGCACCCCGGCACAGCGGCGGTGAAATGGGCGAAATCCTCAGAGAAGGTCATCGGGGGGCAGTCAGCCAGGGTCTCCAACCCCTGCGCCTGCGCCACCCGCACCAGGGCCTGTACCGGCTCTGGCGCATTCAGGGTTTCGATGAACTCGGTGTCAAAGCTGATCTCGACCTGGGCGCCATGGGCGGCCGCCAGGCCAGTGCTGATCTGGCGGATAAAGCGTTCTAGCGCCTGGCGGTCGGTCGGCTGACGCGCACGCACGTCACCTTTTAGCGTGACCTGTCCGGGCAGAACGTTGCGCTGCCCATCGGTGATGAATTCGGTGACCGAAACCACCGCCCCCGCCGCCGGATGCAGTTTGCGTGAAACGATGGTTTGCAGCGCCATGACCAGTTCGGCACCCAGGCTCAGCACCTCAACCCCGACATGCGGCATCGAGGCATGACCGCCCTGGCCGCGCAGGGTGATTTCAAACAGGCTCTCGCTGGCGCAGATTTGCCCGACGCGGGTTGCCACCTGACCCAGCGGGGCACCGGGCAGATTGTGGATGGCATAGACCTCTTGCATCGGAAACTGATCCAGCAGGCCAGCGTCAAGCATGGCACGCGCGCCCAGCCCATGTTCTTCATTGGGCTGAAAGATGAACACCACGGTGCCGTCAAAATCCGGATCCGCCGCCAGCTTTTCTGCCGCCCCCAGCGCCATAGCCATATGCCCATCATGGCCGCAGGCATGCATCACACCGGGATTCTGCGAGACGTAGTCATGGCGGCTGATCTCTTGGATCGGCAGGGCATCCATATCGGCCCGCACCCCGATGGCGCGATTGCCGGTGCCGGATCGAAGCAGCCCAATTACGCCGATGCCTTCGTGCACCTCCAGGCCGAGATTCCGCAGCCGCTGCGCCACAAGGGCTTTGGTACGTTGTTCCTGAAAGCCCAATTCAGGCTGCTGATGCAGCTGTCGCCGCAGGGTCGTCAGGCGATTGTGAAACGTGGGCATGGCAAAACCTCTCTGCTGGTTTTGCACTTTAGTCAAAATCACCAAAGAGAGGCATCAAAGATGTACAATAGTATGCGGAATATAATCTTATTTTGGCTATTTGGTGACTATTTTCATCACCGGCTCTGCGCCCGGGCCCTGCCTTCTACGATTGCCGTGGCGCGGTTTCTTAACAGGCGCGCACACCCATGCGGATAATCTCGCTGCCTTTGATCTTGAACAGGCGGTTGATGCGTTTGCGCCCGGTCTGCATATACCATCGGTTCAGTTTCGCTGGGTAGTGCTGGGCAATAATGCGGGAGTAATAGTCGAATTGCTCGGGCGAGAGGGGGTGACCACTTTCAGATGGCCCATGAAACCCAAATTGGGTTCGTGGCGAAATGCAGGTATTGGGCAGGCTTAGCAGCAGAGTACAGGTTGAATAACAAACCCTTCCACGGATTTCCACCTGCCGCCCCGAGGCGCGCAGTTCGCGCAGTTCTATCAGGCGCTCGCGCAGAAAACCGCCGCGATCGTTGCGAACAATATAGGGGGATTGCCCCGTAGCCGCAGTAGATCCTGCCGGGATGAACAAGGTCAGAGCGATGAGCGCAAGGGTCGCAACCGCTTTGCCAAGATTTAGCAGATAGGTATTAATACCTTTGGTGGGTTCGGATTTTGTGGCAGGGTTCGCTGCACTTTCTCGATGGCCCATTTCGGGTGTCCTCGCAGTAACGTCTTTGGTCGAGGACAGGGCTAAGCAAGCGAAATGTATCGCTTGTGGGTCGGGTGTGGCGAAAGTCGGGCTCTTGTTTCTAACTTGATGATAATTTTCAACGAGATGGGTCCGGGGGCGCCAGAAGAACGGTGCCAATCAGTTGGAGTACAAGCTGCAGAACGCCATGATCAGTCGCAGGCTCTGCCGTGGTGCTGTCGGTCAATACCCATAGCAGCCTGACGCCGACCCGGGTGCCCGGTCCAGAGGGTTGGCTTTGAGAGGGGGCGCGCTGATACAGATGATCGAGAGGACCAGAAATATCCCGCTCCAGGCGGCAGCGCGAATGCCCCGCAGAGTACCAGGTTGTCGACAGATTGTAGCGGGATAGGGTGTCAGCCTAGCAGTTTTTGCACCTCTGTCAATTCTGCCTGCAAGATCTGCAATTCGCTGTCGGGAACATCGGTTTGCTGGGCAACCAGATCGGCAAGACGCCCGTGCATCAGGTCCAGCTTTTGGTGGATCCCGTTCATAACTTGCTTTGGCATGTCCAGCGCGGCCTGCGGAATTTGTGCGGCCTGCTGTTCGGCCTGGTATTTGCGTAGTTCCGATGTCACTCGCGATGAAAGCAGTTTGAACAGGTCCGATTCCAGGCTTTTGGCCATCAGATCACGGTCATGTTGCAGTGCAAGATGGCCAATGACCTGGCCAGCTTCATTGCGAATATTCATACCCAGATAAGAGATAAGGTTGTCTGCCGCTCCGGTGCCCGGACCGTGAGATTGATTTGGGAACATCTGCGGCAGCAGGCCATGGGCCAATACAATATCCTGTTCCTTGAGCTGCGCACAGGGCCCTATATGATAGGCAATTTTCTGGCCTTCGGATTCGGTGAGCGGCTTGCCGTCCTGGCAAAAGGCCAGGACGCGGAAATGGCTTTCATCGTCGATGCGTTCTGCGATAAAGGCCGCGCGCACCTTCAGGGCGGTTTGCATTTGTTCACACAGCAAGCTCAACGTGCCAAGGTTGTCGGTGCGGTCGGGGCCTTCTGCAAGAGCAGACAGGATACGCATCGCATGTAGCGTCACCAGTTCCGCGCTGAGCCGACTAACGAACATGCTCATGATTTCAATGACGTTATCTGCTTCTTCCTGGTCAAGTTCACGCCGCCAGGAGGCTTGGATCACACCAACGGCTTCGCCTTCGGGGCTTTCTAGCGGCATGGCGACATAGCTTTGGATCTGTTGTTCGATAAAGATTTCGTCGTCTGGGTAGGCGGCCTGAGCACCAGACAGGATTACCTGGGGCTGTGAGGTATTGACCACATTGCAGCAGGGGGTCACGCAGGACTGATAGGAAAAGTCGGTAATGGCTGCGCCATTCATATAGCCGGCAAGAACGTTGAACCGGTCGTCCTCCATCACCATCAGTTCCCCGATAGAGACGATATCGGCACCAAAACAATCGGCCAGGGTTTCGACAAAAAACTGCATGAAACTGCGCCCGGTTGATGTCGCAAGGATCAGGAGTTCGTCGGCCCCCCCTTGCCCGAGAGTGTCGTGTTCCTGTGTGGTCATCGTTTTCTCGCCCTGTACCTGCCACATGAAAAGTCTGTCTCTCACCGGGATCTTAGCAAACCTGAAAATTCTTCATATTTCGTTTACATGTCCTAGATGGTGTTTGCCTGGATTTGAATTGGTGCAGGGGCAAAATTGCGGGATTTTGATCCAGGCTGTGCAAAGTTACGTTTGGTCCTGACGGCAACGCAGCAAAATAACACCCTGCAAAGGGCGGAAACGGTCGGCTAGGCTTTGTATTCTAGGCCATGAAACAGATGATCCAACCGGAGGCAGCCATGAGCGACCTGAAAACCCAGTACCGAACCTGCAATATCTGCGAGGCAATGTGCGGGTTGGTGATCACCCATGATGAAGACAGGGTGCATGCCATCAAGCCGAATCCGGCGGATCCGCTGTCGCGTGGGCATATCTGCCCCAAGGCCATAGCCCTGCAGGATTTCCGCACCGATCCCGACCGGGTGACCCGGCCGCTGAAAAAGGTCGATGGCAGCTTTGTTCCGATCAGCTGGGAAGAAGCCTTCGACTTTGCCGCACAGCGCCTGCGCGCGGTGCAGGACCGTCATGGCAATGATGGGGTTGGCGTTTATCTGGGCAATCCAAATGCGCATAAATTCGGCAATCTGCTGAACCTGCCGGGGCTGGTCAAGGCGCTTGGCACCCGCAATCGCTATTCCTCGGCGACGGCGGACCAGATCCCGCATCACGTGGCCTCTGTCCATATGTTGGGGCATCCGATGCTGATCCCGGTGCCGGATGTGGCGCGCACCGATCTGATGTTGATCTTGGGCGGCAATCCTGTGGTCTCCAATGGGTCGATGATGACGGCGCCCGGCTTTGGCAGGCGCATGGATGAAATCAAGGCCCGTGGCGGCCGGGTGGTGGTGGTTGATCCGCGCCGCACCGAAACCGCCTCGCGCGCGGGTGAGCACCTGTTCATTCAGCCCGAAACCGATGCCTTCTTGCTGCTGGCGCTAATCCATGAAGTCTTTGCCCAGGGGCTGGCGGATCTGGGAGGGCTGGCGGGTATCACCGATGGGCTTGAGGCCCTGCAGGCTGCGGTTGGCCCCTTTAGCGCTGATCTTGCGGCGCATCACACCGGCATTGCCGCTGCTACGATCCGCAGCCTGGCCCGTGATTTTGCCCAGGCCAAATCGGCGGTGTGCTATGCCCGCATGGGGGCCTCAACCCAGAGCTTCGGTGGCCTGTGCCAGTGGGCCAATAATGTGCTCAATATCATCACTGGCAATTTTGATCGTCCGGGCGGTGCGATGTTTACCAGCCCGGCCCTGGATTATGTCGGTATGAGCAGCCGCAAGGGTCAGCGGCGCAGCTACCCTGAAAAACGCTCGCGGGTGTCGCAGCAGCCACTGTATAATGGTGAATTCCCGGTCTCGGTCATGGCCGAGGAAATGGAGACACCAGGCGAAGGTCAGATCCGGGCGCTGGTCACGGTGGCGGGCAATCCGGTGCTGACTGCGCCCAATGGGCCGCGTATCGACCGCGCCTTGGCGCAGCTGGATTTCATGGTCTCGATTGACCTGCATATAAATGACACCACCCGTCACGCCGATCTGCTCCTGCCCGCCTCGGTGGCGCTGGAAGAAGACATCTATGATATGGTGTTCCACAGTTTTGCCGTGCACAACACCGCCGCCTATGCGCCGCCAATATTTGCTCCGCCCAACGGCAACCCGCAGGAATGGGAAGTGATCGCCCGGCTGGCGGCGCGGCTCTCGGGGTCCAACCGGATCGGGCCTTCTCCCACCCAGATGCTGGAGGCTTTACTGTCGCAGGGGCACCACCCAGAGGCAGCCTCGCTTGCAGCGCTGCAGAACGCACCGGCGGGGTCGGTCGATCTGGGTCCCTTGGTGCCCAATATCGCCGAGCGTCTGGAAACCCCGGAGGGTCGGCTGGCGCTGGCGCCGCAGGTCTTTCTGGATGATCTCCCGCGGCTGCTGGCGTTTGAACCTCCGGTCAGCGCAGAGTTCCCCTTGGTGATGATCGGTCGTCGTCAGGTGCGCAGTCATAACAGTTGGACCCAAAACAGCCCCCGGCTGGTCAAGGGTCGCAATCGCTGCACCCTGCAGATCAATCCCGCAGATGCGGTGCGCCTGGACCTTGCCGACACGCAAGAGGTCCAGGTCGACAGCGCCACCGGCAAGGCCTGCCTGCCCGTCGAGATCAGCGAGGACATCGCTCCGGGGGTGGTTTCCATCCCGCAGGGCTGGGGCCAGCGCCAGGGACGGTTGAATACCGCCACCCAGGTCCAGACGGTGTCGATCAATGACCTGACCGATGATAGCCGCATCGACCCGATCAGCGGCAATGCCGCCTTTAACGGGGTGCCGGTGCGCCTTACCCCGCAAAAGCCCCGGGCCAGCGCCGCCAGCTAGCGGTTTGGTATTGTGCGATTTGGGTCGATCACGCGTGATTCATGTACGAGAGTTGAGTGAGTCTGTGTGTAAGTCTGTGTGTAAGTTCTGATTTGGTGTTTTGGGTTTGTT
>NZ_JARJEF010000257.1 GCF_029697505.1 Pseudophaeobacter profundi
TGTAATTTGTAGTTTAGGATACGTGATAATTTTGTTTAATACTGTATACAGTTCTGTACTTCATTTAACAGTGAAACAAATTCTAAAAACATTGTACATATTAGTAAAACGTATTTATTAACTGACTCCTCAAGTATTATTTGACTATGAAGACTTTAAACACACATATTTTTGGCATTACTACATCAACCCGTTCACTAATCCGAACAGGGTCCGGTCCCAATTAGTTAGGAATAGCGGGGCTCTACTGTATTTGTATTAGTTTGATTTGAT
>NZ_JARJEF010000258.1 GCF_029697505.1 Pseudophaeobacter profundi
CGGCGTGGCTGAGGTAAGCAAGTCAAACGTCGAGAGAGAGGAAGAAGAAGCCTCTTCAGAAGATGAACATTCTCCCATGGTTGACGACGTCGGGGAGTCCCCAGAATACAACGTCCAGCTGTCTACAGAGCTAGGGCTCATCAGGCTGCTTGACACGTCCATGGTCTCCTCGCTGACAGGGTAGAAGCCTCTGGCGGCCGCCCCCCCGAACCCTCGCTGGTGACTGTCACAGTCCATCATCGTCTCCTCTTCGTCACTCCCCGAGTCTGCTCT
>NZ_JARJEF010000259.1 GCF_029697505.1 Pseudophaeobacter profundi
CCGACAGTAGTGCTAGCGCTCAGACTCCGAGAGGCAAAGCTCCTTACTCCAACTACATTCTTGATATTGCTGTACGTTACGTTGTCCTTTAAAATAATCGACAACTCGCGTTCTGTTTCCTCATATCAAAATAGCGTAGGTCGCAAGATTTTAGCAACATTTATGTTGTATAATTCTTATAATAGGCCTACGATAAATATATTTTTATTATTAAACACAACATAATTTTTAGTTATTTTTCTACAACATTGTTTCGTCAGCACAGAAATTTTT
>NZ_JARJEF010000260.1 GCF_029697505.1 Pseudophaeobacter profundi
TAGACTTGTGACTCATGAACAGGTGAGTAAAAATTATAATCATGAAATTTGTTTTTTCATATCAGACTATAGATTTTGATTCCTTCTAAAGTCCAATGAAAATTGAGGTAAAAAAAATGTAAACCAATTTCAATAAGCTTTTGTAAATAGTTCAAGGAAAATATATAGCCACAAAGGGTTTTTATTGAAACAGACCTTATTTAAAAGCACAAAAACATATTACATTTTGCACACTGCTAACAGCGGATGCTTACTGAGAGAGAGGACACTTTG
>NZ_JARJEF010000261.1 GCF_029697505.1 Pseudophaeobacter profundi
GCGACTCAAGGCTCGGGCCGAGCAGAAGGTGGCCAAGAAGGAAGACACCCCGACCAAGAAGCCCAACACCGTGTCGCAGGGAGCCAACTCCGTCACTCGGCTGGTCGAGCAGAAGAAGGCTCAGATCGTCGTCATCGCACACGACGTCGAGCCCATCGAGCTGGTCCTGTTCCTACCTGCCCTCTGCCGCAAGATGGGAGTCCCATACTGCATTGTCAAGGGCAAGGCTCGCTTGGGCAGACTTGTCCACCGTAAGACCTGTGCTGCCGTCGC
>NZ_JARJEF010000262.1 GCF_029697505.1 Pseudophaeobacter profundi
GAGGCCAAGTGGTCCCCGGCTACGGCCACGCGGTGCTGCGCAAGACAGACCCTCGCTACACCTGCCAGCGAGAGTTCGCTCTCAAGCACCTGCCCAACGACCCTCTCTTCAAGCTGGTGTCCCAGACGTACAAGATCGTGCCGCCCATCCTCCTGGAGACTGGGAAGGTCAAGAACCCGTGGCCCAACGTGGACGCCCACTCCGGAGTCCTGCTGCAGTATTATGGACTGAAGGAGATGAACTACTACACGGTGTTGTTTGGAGTGTCCCGAG
>NZ_JARJEF010000263.1 GCF_029697505.1 Pseudophaeobacter profundi
CTGGACCTGTTCATAGAGCTGAGTCGCAGCAACCCGTGCATCGTGTCGCGCAGTGTGATGCAGCTGTTGTATATGAACAGAGCCAACGGCAGCTGTGTGGACGCGCTCCGAGACGCAGCCCGCAACTTCATCTTCCCCCCGTCCCTCGCTCCCAGGAACCCACTGGTGGCCAACCCGCAAGCCAGGGAGTATGTGGACTCATTCTTCGACAGATGCGTGCGTCCGTTCACCAGTCTAATACAACTGTGTGGCCACAACAGGGCTCGACAGCGG
>NZ_JARJEF010000264.1 GCF_029697505.1 Pseudophaeobacter profundi
TCTTATTTTATTATTAAATGTAGGTTAACATACCTTATGTCAACAGTTCAAATTGGTCACAAAAGGTATTTCAACCAAAATTTGTTAACAGTCAAGGAGGCAAACATTAACAATGAGTGACTTATTTTAGCTTAAGTTGTCCAGTGTTTATGAAATGCATATATTTTATCTGAACGATTTGATCATTTAAACTGCAAAACAGAATGTTTTTGGTCTTTCTGCATTGAACCCAAAATATCTCAAAATCTTTCTGCAGGAGGTTTTTGATGATTT
>NZ_JARJEF010000265.1 GCF_029697505.1 Pseudophaeobacter profundi
ATTCCTTAGAGGATTAATATAAAAGATTATATAACTTAGAATAAAATTAATAAGGCAAGAAAACAATTTAAGTTTTAAGATGGCTTTGTTGTGCAGTGACACTAGAGCGCTGCTGTCGACTAAGGCGTGAAGTCTAATCTGGGATAGGTTGTATGATTAAAGATGCAATTATGGGCTAGAGTGTGTGAGAACTAGTAACATTTTGTAAATGATTTTTATTTGTGGTTGAAATAGTTTAAAAGCTTGTGGAAGAGAAAAAAAATTAAAAGTTTC
>NZ_JARJEF010000266.1 GCF_029697505.1 Pseudophaeobacter profundi
GTTCTGGTCTTTGGATCTGGCCTTTTCCAGGATTAGCTTTGCTAAACAACAAGCTTTCTGATACAGGAGGATCAAGAAAACTTACTCGTTTCTTCTTGTAGGAGGGTGGTGAGGAGTCTGGACTGATGGGCAGTGCGTGCGTCCGCTTGAGGATGCTACTGTTGGGACTGGCTGTGGGGGAGTACGTTCGCCGCACCCACTCCTCGCTGGGCCCCGTGTGCGTCCGCTGGATAATGTGGCTTTTAGGTGTTCTTGTTACTGGTCCAACTCTG
>NZ_JARJEF010000026.1 GCF_029697505.1 Pseudophaeobacter profundi
ACACAGTCCTCAAGTAGCAAAGCGATACGACAAACAAAACTGTCGCGGGATGGAGCAGCCCGGTAGCTCGTCAGGCTCATAACCTGAAGGTCGTAGGTTCAAATCCTACTCCCGCAACCAAATTCTTAAAACAAATTCAATAACTTGCACCTCGCCTCGGCGAGGTTGTTTGCGTTACGATACTCTCGCTGGAAGCACTGTGGAAGCAAGCGGAGTGGATTGAAGCTCTTGCAATCTTGCAACACTTGGAATTTGATGCAGCCAAAAGTTGCATGAGAAATTTCCAGCTATGCCGTTTTCGAAAGAACGCACTGACCTGATCAAAGTGAAACTGCGAGAGCGGCTTGAGAGCGAAAGCCCAAATGACTGGGAACGGTCATTTTTTAAGACCATGGTTGAGCGGTTTGAAAAGCATGGGACACAAACCCGTCTTACGACAGCTCAATACAAAAAGCTGCACCAGCTCCTCGGTTTGTCTAGCAAGGCGGAAGCCACGCATACATCAGGCCCGTCAAGGCCGACGAAATCTAACAACCAACCACCGAGTAAACGGGCGGTTCCTAGATCGAGACCCGCATTTTCCAATGGGAGAACGCGCCACCGCAATTCCTCGCCTCTAAGTGTGCTCTATGCCCCTCAACGGGCAGTTCGTAGAGCGACCAAGCAGATAATGTGGCCAGTCGTTCTGATCTTTGGATTGTTCAGCCTAATTGGCGCTGCTTTTGATGCTGGAGAAAAGCCTTCACGATCTGTCGCGGGCGGGCCTGTCCAAAGTACTAGGGCATCGCTTGTTGTTACGGGGAAATCGGTCAATCTACGTTCTGGCCCAGGCACTTCCTATGCTGTTATGGGGCAGCTCAGAGCAGGTACGCGGGTGCAACAGGTTTCTGATGGAAATGGGTGGACCCAAATATCGTCTAGTCTTGGGACGGGGTGGATGTCTTCGCAATATCTTAAACATCAAGGAAGCGGCTTTGCTTCCTCAGTACAAACCAACCGTCGCAGTTTGCACGCTTCCGACATCAGAGTGATTGATGGTGATACCGTCGGTATTCGGGGGCAAGCAGCGAATGTGCGTCTAGTGGGGTTCAACGCACCTGAAACTAGATCTCCGAAGTGTAGTGCGGAGAAAAACGCTGGTCTCCAGGCTACCGCTCGATTGCGCGCGTTGATCGGATCGGCCCAGAGTATAGAACTAGAACGTGTTGCTTGTGCTTGCCGTCCAGGTACCGAAGGCACAAGGCGGTGCAACTACGGTCGGCAATGCGGAGTTTTGAAAACAAACGGCAATGATGTTGGCCGTATTCTGATCTCGGAAGGGTTGGCTGTCAGGTATATCTGCGGACGCAATAGCTGTCCAAGGCGTCCGGGAAATTGGTGTCGGTAATGGGGCAAATTTGAAAATGCACTTAGGAGAAAGCAATATGACAGGCCATGACTAGAAATCCAAATTGGACACGTGATGAGCATATGATTGCGCTCAACCACTATCTCCAGAATCCGAAGAGTTGGTTTGGTGAAAGCAGTGAAGACATACAAAAGCTTTCGGCACAGATTAGGAGTGTGGCAGAAGGCCTTGGTCTAAAAGGTGACGATACTTTTCGTAACACGGCGGGCGTTTCGATGAAGCTCTTGAACTTCAGGAGGCTAGATCAGAACCATACGGCTCGCGGGTTGCCCCGAGGAAGCAAAGACGAAGAAGCAGTATGGAATGACTATGCGGATCGGCCAGACGAGCTTAGGCGAACAGTCGTGGGCATCCTTTCAACGGTCAAGGGAGGGGAGTGTAAATCCATATTCGCGCCGGGTGATTGGGAAGAAGCGCAAGAAGGGGAAGTCCTTACGCGGTTGCACCGTTACCGTGAACGTAACACTGCGCTTGTGCGGAAAAAAAAGACCGCTTTCATAAAATCCTATGGTCGGCTCTATTGCGAAGCCTGCGGCTTTGATTTCGTAAAGGTATACGGTGCCCGGGGAGAAGGTTTCATCGAATGCCATCACAAGATTCCTGTTTCTGAGCTTGGACCGGGGCAGAAAACCAAACTGTCTGACCTCGTATTGCTTTGTGCCAACTGTCACAGAATGGTGCATTCAGCGCGGCCTTGGCTGAGCGTCGAAGAGTTGGTTGAGATACTATAATATCAAGGGATGAGGTGTCGTTGGGACATTGTTGGACAAAGCTTGTGATGCCCGAGGCTCATTATTTCCCGGGTGGATTTATACCACGGCTGCTGTGATGGGTATGCCAAGGGCTCTGTCAGCCTGAATTTTGAGAGGAGTTATTTGTGCGTCAATTTGTAAATTCTGTGGCGGCTTTTGCGTTCGCAGTTAGTGGCGCGGCGGCGCTCGCGGGCGATCTCGTTGAAAATAATTTGGGGGGACAGACCGGTTCCACGCTATCGGTTTACGATACAAATTCCTGGCAACGTCTTTTAGCCGTTGGGAATGGCGCGGAGGCTACTGTCTGGAAAGCTGCATGCTGCAAAGTCTGTCGAAAGGGAAAGGCGTGTGGAAATTCGTGTATTAGTCGAAGCTATACATGCCGTAAGGGGCGAGGCTGCGCTTGCGATGGCTAACATCTAAGCCAATAGTCAACGGTAGCTACCAGCCCAAAGCGGACAGGCGCATTCTAATCTGGTGGCCAGTTTCAGCCCGATCCGGACTTTCGCACCGCTACCACCAACTCAGCCACTGATTGATTATACATTGAACGCTTCAAGTCATTGGTTCAAGATGCAGCTAAATACGGCCCGTCTAAACTTCCCAAGTGAAGCTCTTTAAGGTCGGCCGGGAAGCCTTAGAACCAGTGTAATTTGAAAGACTAAACTTATGATTGAGCACTTTGACAAAATCGAAAACTTGGGAGTGTTCGCAAATTATTCAAGACCAGCAGATATGGCCCCGTTTGAGAAATTTAATCTCATATATGGACTAAACGGTTCGGGAAAGACGACCTTGTCGCGGTTCTTCGCTGATCTAAACGCCGGAAAAGCCGCCGGATTTGACCAATTGAAGTACAAAATCAAGACCTCCGAGGGGGAATTTAAACAAGGCGTCCCCTACACGAGGGCTCTGCGAGTTTTTAACACGGAGTATGTGGAGGCGAACATTGGTCAAATTGACGGTCAGTTGAACCCTATTTACGTGATCGGTGAAGAGAACAAGACGCTTGCGGCTGAAATTGAGGCCGACGAAAAGAACCTCGCAGCCCTAAAAGAGCGTGAGGGCGAAAAGAAAAGCGAGCTGAGGAAAGTGGAGCTTGCACGAGGAAAGTTGTTTTCCGCTGCCGCCAAAGAAATTGGCGAAGCAGGATTTGGTACAGCGGCGCGAAACTACAACAAGACTAAGGCTATCAATGCGTATGATAAATTGGATAGTAGGTGTATTCTATCTAATGAGGATTTGGCTTTAGCCTCAAGCTCGATGAAGCAAGATGCAAAGCCTGAGTTGCAGCTTGTCGAATTATCCAAGCTGTATCGTAATCCTCTCAATGGTGATGAAGCTACGTTCTTTGATGCTCTTGAGGCATATAAAGGACGTACAATAGAACTGTTGGCCAAGAGTGCAGTCTCGAACGCTATTAAAAGGCTTTCAGAACGGCCTGACATTGCTCGATGGGTCGAAGAAGGTCAAGTATTTCACACCCAGAAGGTCGGGGAGGTATGTGAGTACTGCCAGCAGAAAGTACCACAAAAGCGGCAAGACGAATTAGCTGCACACTTTAATAAATCAGATCGGGATTTGAAGGAGAAAATTACGGCCGCCCTTTTAGATCTGGAAGGTTTCAGGGAAGACATCCAAGGAATAGGATTCGAAAACAAAGATCTGATTTATCCGGAGTTAAGTGAAGAATATGCAGTTCGGATCGAGGACGTTCTTCAGGAAAGAGATCGTGTAGTAAATTATGTTTCAACGTTGATTGATGCTCTTACTGGAAAGTTGACCCGTCGTAATGAAGGGTATGGAGTTGAACTAAATGTATTTGATAGAGAGCAATGGTCCGGCGCGTTAGGTGGGGTTAACTCCTTAATTCTACAGCACAACTCTGAAACCAAAGCATTCCAGAAACGTATAGATAATGCATTCTCGAAGATAGAAGAACACTTTTTAAGCAAGATTCATAGAGATGTGGTTGCGGCGAATAGTGCTATCGAAAGCCTTTCAGCGGACATCAAAGAATGCACTGAAGGAGATTCGACGAAAGCAATCACAGGGACCAGGGATCTAGAAATCCGAATCTCTGAAAGCCGTGCAAAACTGGCAAATACGCATCAAGCCGCAGTCCAAATGTCTAAAGATCTATCGTCGTTCCTGGGGCGCAATGACCTTAAGTTTGAACCAGAAGGCGACGGCTACCGAATTATGCGATTTGGCCGAGCAGCGAAGCGATTAAGTGAGGGTGAGAAAACTGCAATCACGTTCTTGTACTTTGCTATGGGTTTAAGGGCGAGCGATTTCGACATTAGTGAGGGTATCGTAGTTATAGACGACCCCATATCCAGCCTGGACTCTAGCTCTGTGTATCAGGCCTTTTCCTTTCTTAAGAATGCAGTCAAGGATGCACATCAGGTTTTCTTGTTAACGCACAATTTTGAGTTTTTGAAACTGTTGCTAAATTGGTTTCAGAACATTCCGCCTAAGAAAAAGGGGAAGACTTATTGGATGCTTCATTGCGCTCACAGCTCAGAAACCCAAAGGGAAACAACAATCCAACCACTTGATAGCATACTGAAGGACAACAAAAGCGAATTCACATATTTGTTGAAGGTTTTGATTGAGTTTGAAAGTGACGGAACTATTGCTACCTCTTATCCAATGCCGAATACCGTCAGAAAAGTGCTTGAGACCTTTCTGGAGCAACACTCGACAGGGGCAAGCCTCTATCAGTTGCTGAATAATTTGGAATATGATGACACAAAAAAGGCGGCGCTCTACAAGTATTCTAATGATTTATCTCACCCAACCCTTTCAGGGCTAGATCCCGCGCTAATTGGTGAGACGCAAACCAACATTAAACACCTGTTGGAAATGATCGAACATATCGCGCCGGTTCATTACAAAGCACTGAGAGACACAATTGCGGGTTAGTGGGTCTTGGCTGGCGTTAGTTTCGGCAGAAGCGCAATGCAGCATTGGATCAATTGCCTGACGTCCGCTTCAGGTCGAGCAATACTTTGCAAATGTCGCTATCTGCGCAATGCTATCCTTTAGCGAAGTCTCTTGGATTTGTTACTTAAACCGATACCGCGCGGCTGCCTTGCTGAGGCGTTCCGGCAGGGGCGTGGGGTGTTCTTCGGATAGCCGTTTCAGTGTTTCGATATGGCTATCCAGGAAATCTTGGAATTCGGCTGTCTGGACCTCTGAGGCGGCAGCCCGTGATACGAACAGTCCAAGGATTTGCCGGTCCAGCATGCGCATGTGTTCGGCGCGGTTGGTTTCGATCACCTCGCTGGGCAGGACGCCGGAACAGTTTTCGTGCAGGTCCATGGCGATCACACTTGCGACCGCGCGCCAAAGGTCATGTGTGGGCCAGCGGGCGCGGTTGCTGTCGCTGATGGGGCAGGTGTAGCGGATCTTTTCGCAGAACTCGGTGTAGGCGTCGCCCACCATATCGCGCAGATCCTGCCAGCTTCGCATTTCCCAGCGGTTGCGCAGTTGTTTGGCCCCCATACGTAGTTCAAAGCGCCAGACTTGGCTTGCCAGTCGGTCGGACAGATCCAGGGGAGGGCGGTTCAATTGGGCGCGGGCGTCGTTCCAGATCGTTAGCCAGCCCAGCTTGCCCTTTTGCATGACCTCTTGTCGTTTGTCATAGATCGCCAATTGCCGGTTGGCGACGGCCCCGGCGCGCAGGCCGGTGACGCGTGCGCCTGTGGCGTGGGTCTCGGTTTCATCGACCCCGGTATATTCCTGCATGCGGGTGCCGGGTGGCACCACCAGCGCCTCGCGGTCTGGCTCAAACCAGGGGGCTAGAAAGTCGATGGCATAGTCAACGCGGGTCACGCGCAACAGGTGATCGGCATAGCGGATGCCAAACGCATCCATGCAGGCCCGAAAGTGTTTTTCGGCGGCGTCCAGGCCACCAGTCGCAAGCAGGAAGGCGCGAAAGTCTACGGTAATGCCAGGATTGTTCGCAGGGCGGTTTTCCGGGTCAAGAAAGTACCATTCGGCCCCGTACTCGCCAGTATGGGCGGAAAAGGCGGAACCGCCTGTGCGGCGCACTGAGAGAGCTACAGAACCAAATTCCACAAGGGTCTCTGCATTGGTTTTGATTGCAAGGGCCTTAGCCTCTGCCAGGGCTTCACGCAAGGCAGGCGGAATATCGGTTTCCACCGTGAATTTCAGCCCATCAAAGCCCGAATGCAAGATATCCGCGTTCATCTACTCTTGCCTACGTTTTCGTATTCGTGGAGGGGGGTGTTACAAGACCCCCCTTAATTTCGCCGTCTTAGCGCTGTGGTTTGGGGAGTATTTATTGGATGTGGCCCGCCGGTAATGGTGCCTCCGGCGGGGCAGCTTTGGGTTTTGGGGCCGGGCGGTGCCCGGCTTGGGTGTTAGTGCTGGGCGCTCAGTTGTCTGCTGATCCAGATTTCTGCGCGTTCCGCGCATTTGGCGATATTCAGCAGGTCAGAATGGAAGAACCCGGACGTGTTTTTCCACTCGCCATCTGCGGTTTTGTAAGCGCGGGTAATATCGACGGAGTATGACCCGTCATTTTTCCAGATGGTGGCGGTGGTCAGGCCCAGTTTGATCTTATGGGCGGGAAGATTGGACATGTTATGTCTCCTGAATTGATTGTGTGATTTTGGATGTGAGAAAGGCGCGGGATGCCATTTGACCCCGCGCCTTGGTGAAGCCATCCGGCCCCAAAATCCCGCGCGGTGCTGCCAAGCCCAACGCGGGCAAAACTCATGCGGCGTTGTAGCTGCTGGTGCTGCCGTGGCGGCGTGTTTCGCCCCAGGCCAGAAGGTCGCGGCGGCGATAGCGTACGGAACGGCCCGATTTGTAGAACTTGGGGCCGTATCCGGTGACGCGCCATTTCTGGATGGTGCGCACGCTTTGGCACAGGAAATCTGCGGCCATGCGTTCGTCAATAAACCCGTCCAGGTAATCCTGTGCGGGGGCGTTGTTTGCGTTGGCTGGTGTCTTGTTGAGCATCGTCAACTCCTCTTTGTTGATTTGATGCTCTTGTCTTCGCTCAATTAGAAACCAGTAAAAACAACAGTAAAACCCCCAGCAATTTATTGTTTATTGGTTTTCTTCAACTCATTGAAAAGAGGCGAAAAATATGTACGAATACCTTCGTCCCCAGGTTTGGTATCGCTGTAGCTTGCTCCAGGTTGGATTGTCTGGAGGCACTGCCGAACGAGGGGGAAGTGGGATTTGGCTGACTTGGATATGTCTATCAAGCCCTTTTGCAAGAGAGTTGCGAAGGCTTCTTCCACATCTGCTTTGATTGATGGGCGGCCCCGTTGCAGATCCGTGGTGGTCTCGTGGCTGATACCGACAAGCCTGTCACGTACTTGTGTCGCCAGCACACGAACTTCGATGAACTCTAAGCCGTTGACCGTGAGTGTCGCGTTGTCCCATCGGACGCGGCCTGCCCAATAGGCTGCGGGGATTTCATAAGGCTGACTTTCCATCCGGCGGGGCGGTTCAAAGCCATAGGCTACGAGAATACCACTTTTAAGTGCCTTCAAGGTGGCTTCGTACCTTCTGCTGTACCAGGCCGAGCGTTTACTCAATACATTTGACATGGCGTTTAAACCAGAAATTGTTGCTTGGTTTGTCTCGGTTCCTTGGGCTTGTGCGTCTTGCAGTGTGTTTGTCAAAGCGCTTAGGGCGGACGCTTTATGCACACGCTGATAAGCTTCCTTCTCGGCGTCAGGAGAAAAGTGGAATGCAGCTTTGCTGAGATAAACGCCGCGCTGCCAAAGGGTCAGTAATGGAAGGGTCATGTGTCACTTTTACGGTTATGTTACCTATACGTAGGCAATGGCCGGTCCCTACGTATAGGTAACGGTCGGTTGGTGGGCCTAAAAACCCTTATACGTAACGTACGGGATTGGCAGCAACCTTAGCCCCTACGTATCGGTACGTGTTCTTATACGGCGCGCAGCCTCGGTCGCGCCAAATCCCCGACTATAGATCCCAGCCGCGCGGCATTTTCTTCCGCTGCCTGCCGTACGGGATCATCCGCCAGATGGGCGTAGCGCATCGTGGTTTGGATCTGGCTATGCCCCAGCAACCGCCCGACCATCTGAATAGGCATGCCAGAGGATACGGCATTTGACGCATAGGTATGGCGCAGGTCGTGGATGCGGACCCCAGCCAGACCTGCCCGCGCTCGGATGCGTCGCCAGGGGTGCTGCAAATCGGTGGCGTATTTGCCCGCGATCTTGCCTTCAATCACATACGGATTGCCGGGGCTGCGCGGCAGATGCGTCAGGAGGTCCCGTGCAGGCTGGGGCAGGGGGATGCGCCGCGCGCCCGTTTTGGTGTCGGGTAGTTCCATGCCGGTGTCGGTAATGTAATCCCATTTCAAAGTCTGGATCTCCCCCAGGCGGCAGCCGGTCAGGAGCAGCAACCGGAACGCAGCCACCACAAAGGGCGTTTCCGTGCCGTCGCGTTCAACCTCACTCAGGACATGCCCAAGGCGTTGCAGCTCATTCTGGTTCAGATAGCGCTCCCGTTTCACTTCGCGGTATTTCGGAACATGGCGGCAGGGATTGGAGCCATCCGGGCGCAGCCCCCAGATCTCAGCCAGATTGAACATCTTGGAGAGCACGCCCAGGGTGCGATTGGCCTGATAGGGTTTGTCGCGGAACCTGTGGTGCAGCTCGGCAATGTCGCGGCGCTCTACATCGACCACCTTGAAACTGCCGATGGCGGGAACAATGAACAGATCAATGGCGCGGCGGTATTCCTTTTGTGTCGAAGGCTTGCAGCGCTCCTTGGCGTGGGCCTCAAAGAACCGCTCACAGAGCGCGGCAACCGTGGGGGCTTTGCGGTGCTGGGAAATGTCCTCGGCGGGGTTCTCGCCCTTGGCGACCTGTCCCATGATCTCTTTCGCCAGTTTGCGGGCCTCTTCCACGGTGATCTTGCCATGCCGCCCCACCGAGACCCGCCGGGTGCGCCCGCCCTTGCGATATTGTGCCTGATAGGTTTTGGCCCCGGACGGCATCACCCGAAGCCCAAACCCGGCAATCTGGCTGTCCCAGACAAAGTAATCCTTGGCCGCTGGTTCCAGCGCATCAACCGCCCGCTTGGTGAGTTTTGCCATCTCTATTTCCCTACCCCTGAAAGCTCTCGTGGAAGCACTGTGGAAGCAACTGGAAGCACACCACGGGGTAAGGCGTAGAAGATGAGCGCGCGGCGCGTCAATTTAAAATAAGCAATAACAATAAGATAGGGTAGATGGGCGCGAAAGGGCGTAACCGGTGCAACTGGGTCTAGGCTCTCTCATAACCTGAAGGTCGTAGGTTCAAATCCTACTCCCGCAACCAATAATAATTCCCCAACAATATCAGTATCTTCCAACCGTGCCTCGCCAGAGTGCGCGGATCTCGGCGTTCCAATGACCGCCGCTGACCCCGTCGCAAGACGCAACAACGCCGCAAGGTCCCCCTCCAGCTTGATCTCAACGCCCGTGCTCCCCTTCGCAGGGGTCAGCACAAGCCGATCCACCAAAGCCCGCAGCGCTTCCTTCGCAGCTGGCATCTCTGCGCTGGTCCCAAGACCCGCAATCAATGCCGCCACCCGCTCGCGGTAAGTCACCGCCATCGACGGGTGGATCAGGATCGGATCCCGGGCAGGGGAGGCGGAAAGCCTGCGCTCCAGCTGCTGCCGTTGCTGATCCAGCTCGATCATCCGCTCCTTCACCTGCTCCGCTGGAACACCTGCGATAATCGCGTCCACCAGCTTTTGGTGATCGCGTTTGGTCTGGGCGAGGCTGCGTTCCAGGGTCTCTCTCGCGCCCTCGGCCTCCCGGCGAAGCCGGTTGCGTTCTTCGGCATAGGTCTCGCAAAAGACCGCAAGTGCCTCTGGATCCATCAGGTGATGAGTCAGGGCGTTCAGCACCCGCGCTTCCAGATCCGTCTGGGCGATGGTGCGCATATTGGCGCAGACCGCTTTGCCCTTATTGCGCGCGGTGGAGCAGCCGAAGGCCGATTTGGAGACTTTGGCGATGCCGCCACCGCAGCAGCCGCAGGTCATCAGCCCGGAAAACAGCGTGCGCGGACGGCGGCGATCCCAAGGCTTGTCCAATGGGCTCTGTAACGACAATGCGCCTTGGCGAGTTCGGACCCGATCCCAGAGCTCCTGATTAATGATCCGCAGCCCGGGCACCTCTGCGATCACCCAGGCGCTTTCGGGGTTGAGCCGTGACACCCGCTTTCCGGTTGAGGGGTCTTTGCGGTAGTTCAGTCGGTTCCAGACCTGTCTGCCAATATAGAGTTCATTGTTGAGAATACCGGTGCCGCGTTGGCGATTGCCATGGATGGTAGAGGCGCCCCAATATCGACCGGACGGCGGCGCGATGCCTTCGGTATTCAGGGCTTCGGCGATTTTTTTGGGGGACAGGCCATTTGCATAATCCTCAAAGATGCGGGTCACGATCTGTGCCTCTACCGGCTGGATCTCGCGATCGCCTCGGATGGGCTCTCCGGAAGCGTCGACTTGCTGTTTGACCCGGTAGCCGTAGGAGATACCGCCAGCTGATTTGCCTTTGAGCGCCCGGCCTTTGAGGCCCCGGTGGGTCTTCTGGGCGATGTCCTTTAGCTGCAATGCGTTCATCGTGCCCTTCAGCCCGATGTGTAGCTCGGAGATCTCGCCTTCGGACTGTGTATGGATCAGCGTATCGGTGAATGACATCTGTTGGTAGATTTGCGCCACATCCGCTTGGTTGCGGCTCAATCTGTCGAGCCCCTCGGCTAGAACGACGTTGAAGGAACCTGACTGGTTGTCACGAAGCAGGGACTGGATGCCCCGTCGCATGAGGCTGGCACCGGACACCGCATGATCGGAGTAGGTGGCGACCACTTCGGCCCCAAGCGACTTGGCGAGGTCCTGGCAGCTGCGGATTTGATCTTCGACAGAGGCATCGCTTTGCAGGTCGGTTGAGTAGCGGGCGTAGATGGCGGCGCGCAGGAGGTGTGGCATGAGCTGATCCGTTTTCTATTGAATGTCCATGTTATGGTCGCGCTCTGCTTCCGCCCGCGCGAGCGCACGCAAGAAGGAATAGAGCTTGGATTTGTCTGGATCGCGTCCGGTTGTCGGCGCGTTCCGCTTGTCGCGATGGCGCCGATCATGTGCGATCGGGCTTTGGGCATGCCTGTATCGGTCTCGTGCCATGGGCCGAGGTCTCCTGTTCTATGACGGCGTTGAGTGCCGTGAGGTTGATGAAAACAGGATACTCGGTGGGATGTAGGGCTCTCTAGGAGGAGATTTGGCTCGACGGCGTCGTCAGGTCGCATTTATGTGGAAAACCTCCCCCTGGCGGGTCACAGGCGGTCGCGCCGGGTGGCTTCCGGGGGGGCTAGGGTCTAACTCTCTGATCCGTCAATGTTTTACCTAGAGTGAGTTCTGCGTATTTTGTAAGTGATCGATGGGGGCGTGGATGATTTGTCAAAAGCTATTGCGCAAATCGTGTGCAATCTGGCCGCCATTGCGGAGGGTTTGCCAAATGTAAAATGGCAAACCCGCCTCATATCAGCTCGAATTGAAACCAGCGTGCGGGCTGTCAATCGGGGCGTGGGCTGTGGGGATCAAATCGTGCAGCCATGGTCTAAGATCCTCAGTATTCATCTCCCGCACCTCGAGCAGGTGCGCCGCAAGGCGTTCCAGACGCTCGCGATGCGGCTCAAGCAGGCGCAAGGCGCGGCGCTCCATTTTGTCGAGTTTGACCCGCAGTCGGTCCCGGTCGTGCTGTGTCAGGCGAGGCATGTCGGCCTTCCCGAGCCAGCTGTTACCATGGATGCCAAGCCCCGCCTGGCGATCACAGCTCAGGAGCAGCTGCGTCGCTTGTTCCAGGTCGCTGCCTTCGTCACCGCCGGCACCAGCACTGACAGTGCCGAACACCATCCGTTCTGCCGCGCGTCCTGAGAGCAGGATCGTCATCTCATCCTCAAACTCGCTGAATAGCCCCTCATGTAAGACTGTGGACCTGTGAGTTTGCCCAGTGCCGTTTGACAGCACCATTTGCGTTACGGGCACGGCCCCCAAGAGGGCGGCTGCAATCGCATGGCCACACTCATGCAGCGCGATACGGCGCTGGCGTGCGTTTGTCTGCGGTGTCGCGGCAGGCATATGTGCCAGCACCCAAGCGGCATCAAACCTGCGACCTGCCCGACGTGCGGTCGACCTGGCTGCTCGCAACTGCGCATCGATCACTGCTGGCGTCTGCCCCGCGAATTCGAGCGCGAGCGCATCCAACTTTGTGTCCCCCGGGAGCACGCGAGAGATCATGTGCCGAACCTGCGCGAGCGGTGGGCGTCCGAGCTCGGCGTGCTGGTCGAACCTTCCGGGTCGCAAAATTGCGGGATCGAGATTCCCGGGGTGGTTGCAGGCGCCGATGAGCAGCACGCCTTCTTCCCGCATAAGTGCATCTACTTCTGCCAAAAAATGGTTGATGACATTCCTGCGGTAGTTGCCGCTGTGCTTGTCGGCACTGTCGCGGGACCCCGACGCGTCGATCTCATCAACAAACAGGACGCACGGCTTTTGGCTGATGGCTTCGGCAAAGCTCTTGCTCATCGCGCCCAACATGTCACCTAAATGCCCGGTGGCTTGCCAGCTGCCGAAGGATTCCTGGATGAGCGGCACGTCGGCTGATGCGGCGATGGCCCGCGCCAGGAAAGATTTTCCGGTTCCGGGTTCGCCGCTGATCAAGAGCGAATGTGGAATGTCAGACCATTTGGTGTCGCCTGCGTGCCAAGCCGTCAGATCGTCGACAAGGCCCTGCGCTGCGTGATGGGCGGGCGAGCTGCCGTTAATGTCTTGCAGGGTGATAACGTTGGGGTCAGCTGGCCTGCGCAACAGATCCGACATCTGTTTTGCAGCGCTTGCCGCTGTTGGTGCGCGAAGGCTGGCAAGGAGGATCGGTGTGTCCAGCGATTTGAGGGCGGCATCGTCCGGCAGAAATGGATACACCACATCGCGGTCGACTTTACGCGTCGCACTGTGCGTCTGGGCCAAGAGCATGAGCATCATCTCCTGGTTGGGAGCGGCGAGCCGCTGAGCAGAGGGAAGAATATGGCGCAGACTGGGATCGAGCCGCAGCCCATCAGGCAGCAGCACGAGCAGGGGATGTGGTTGCGCCAGGCTGGACAGAACTTTCCGTTCAAGGTCGCGTTGGCTGCTGTGGTTGAGAGTGCCAGTACTGCTGACCGGCGGGTAAATGATCTGCAATGCAGGCGAGGTCGCGCTTTTTGCGGCATAGGTTTGCGCCGCCCAGCCCTCAGGCAGGAACAAGCGCCCGATCTGCGTGGCAGCAGTCTCCATCTGGTTCATTTTGAACCCTTCGATCACGTTGACAGCACCGGGTGCCAGCACCTGCGCGCAGAATCCGTGATGCGTGCCGAAGGTGGCGGCGAGTTGCAGGCACACCAGGATCTTGTCAGCTGGGAGACGTTGTTTTGGGCTGTCGTTGCCATCCTCATCCATCGCGAAGCCATCAATCCCGGCCTCACGCAGTTCGACGAGCTCCTGGCTGTCGCGTGTTTGCGCCTCTTCAAGTTCGTTCAGGGCTTCCAGTAGGTTCCGGGCAGGCGGATCCTCGACAGGGACGATCTGCTTTGCTTCATCGAAGAGATCGTCGTTGGTGACGACAGTTTGAGCGTGGCGCAAACGGCGCAGGATATCGCGGGCATAATGGGCCCAGCTCTGAGTATTGGACATGAACGTTCTCCATAGGTTCGGGGTCGGCCAAGGCCGTTTTGGAATGGTCAGGCGAGAGGGGGCTGGGAATTAGATGCTTGGCAGGGGCAGCGCGTTGAGCATCTCGAGGATGACAGGTTGCAGATCTGCGCCGTAGATCTCTGACCTGACACGCAGCCATGGCGCATACATCTCAGCCGGAACTACGGATCCGGGATGGTCGCGCTTGAGAGCAGCGTGCATCTGCTTTTCCAGACAGAGCGCTTTGTGTCCGGTCGGTAGGGCGACGCTGTGCAAGATCTCCGCTTGAAGGTCTGGGCGCCGTTTGAGCTGATAGTTCAACCGGCTCTGCGGGTTCCGGGAAAAGCCAAGTTTGACCATTGGCGGCAGTTCGGGCAGTTCAAACCGCATGCAATAAATGTAGCTTGGGGCTGAGGGCCAGCCCACGCCACAGGCTTCGCAGTTGAAGCGACCGCTCTGCATGTTCACGCGGGCGACAATCTGTTCATGGCCGCAGCTGTGTCGATAGCTGCGATAGTTCAGGTCGCGCGTGTGCGCGGCGCCGAGGAGAACCCAGCCCTGAGCCTCCGCTTCCGCCTGTTCCTTCGCGTTCTGGCAGTTCTCGCAGCGGTGTGAGCATTCGCCGTCAGCGATGCGCTTGATAAGCTCGAACTGACGCCGCAGCTTGTGGCCGCAGGGGGCTTCATAAAAGCCATAGTGGCGATCTTCCGGGTCACGTTCCAGGAACGCCACCCCTGCAACGGTCGCATCTTCGCGCCAGCGTGTTTCCACACAATGGGGGCACAGAGGTTGGTTGTTCATCAGCACAAACAGTTTGGTCCGGTGCGTACCGCCGCAGGTCTCGCAGCGCAGCAACAGGTGGTAGCGATCATCGACACGATCGGTGATGGTGAAGCCTTTCGCTTGCGCGATCTCCGCCCAATGGGCGTGGATGACCGTCGGGAATGACGCTGTAGATGGTGTTTGTTGGCAAAGGGTCATAGTGACCTCCATGAATGGGGGAGGCGTGCTGGCGCGGGGCGCCAGACGGGACATGCTATATTGCAGAACACCGCTGTCGCTGGCGGCGCATCGCAGCGGCATCGTTCTGCTGAAAAAAGGATGCGGTGTCAGCGCAGCGTCAGGGACGTCTCGTCGGCGTGCGTGGCTGCCTCGACGATAGCATCAACCAGGCGTGTTGCTTGCGTCAGGGCGCGGCAGATGTCAGGATCCTCGGCCGCAAAGAGGGCGACATTCTGGTACATGAGCATCTGAAACCGTTCGGCATCAGCTGAGTTTTGCGTCTCGATCAGGAAATGAAATAGCAAGCACATGCGTTGTACGCCACGCTCATCTACGCCCTTCGGCTCGGCATCCAGAATGTTGCTGGCAAGCGTGAGGCAGTCTTGCCATCTGGCTTCGGCAGCTTCAGCGAAACCGGATGTCGCAGGGTCCCAGGACCAGGCGGGGGCAAGATCCAAATCGAGGCGCAGCGCGTCCTCAACAGTATCGAGTAGGTCCCGGAATGTATCCAGAAGAGGCAGGGTGCCTGCGCGCAGGTCTTTTGTCGCGCTAAAGCGCGTGATAGAGGGCAATGCAGCCATATTCGTTCTCCTTCCACGAGAGCGTCTTGGTTAGGACTGGGCGGGAAGCTTCCACCTTCCCCTCAGTCCGTTGCAATTGTGTGCAACTGTGTGTAATATACGCTCATCTATATCGTGTGTCAACTGCACACATTTACATACAGGATTTCCCACATGGCCAAGACATCAGCCATATCTTTGCGTGTAGCTGACGAGATTAAGAAAGCGGTTGAGAAGGCTGCTGCTGCAGATGATCGATCTGTTGCATCATACGTTGAACGGTTGATTGTGAGCCATTTGAAAGAGAATGGTTTCCTTGACAGCGATACCGATTAAGCTGCTTGCCTTAGTAAAAGGACACCGCATAAGTGAATATTGGGTGCAAGGTCAGCAATCTAATAATTTAAGAAAACCGAAAAACTATATAGCATTCTAGGCCCCCGGCAGGGCGGGTCCAGCAGGCTGCTGGCCGCAGGAAGTGTGTTGAGGCGAAAGCCGATAACACACTGACGAGGAGGGAATCGCAGGGGGTATCCCCCTCGCGAACAGGTAAGTTGTAAGTCCAGGGCTCAGCCTGGGATTGCAACCTGCCTAGTGAGTACGCTTGTCGAAAATCCGTATACTTTTGTGTCGGGATTTTCGCGGAGATCTCGGAGACTCGGGTAAGCGCAGCAGATCCGAGTGACAAGATGACCGTACACCCCAAGTTTACCGAGGCAAAGCCAGTTAGCCTGAAAAAATATCCCGTTGTCCTCCGCTTCAAAGGGCTTTGGCCGCGTGACCTTCGAAGGTTCATTTTCCATGACACGCGTCGCGGAGGAGACCTCGCTCATGTCGATCTCGGGCTCACGGAATCCAACAGTGTTCTGTGTGGCGAGGACGATTGGGACCAGGTCATCCGCGATGAAGTCGCACAGATGAAGCAACATAACTTTGAGGAACATATTGCTGCGCTGGAGGCAAAATCACGGAAATCGGAGGCGCGCAGGGTTGAGGAGGCGGGACCTGCTGACCCGTGGCGTGCCAGCAAGGAGGGGCCGCTCAGAGAGGGGGTCTTGACCGTCAACAAGGATTGGTTTGGTGGCAGTGGGCAGGCGCAGTGGAAACCGGAGCGGATCGAGGCGTTCCGGCAGACTGCGATGGCGTTCTTGCTTCAGAGCTTCCCGGATGGTCAACTGCGCTACGCATCGTTGCATATGGATGAAGAAGCCCTGCATATCCATTTTGTGGTGGCAGTGTGGGCTGAAAAACCTTCCGCCAACCGTGGTCATCAGATCCTCCTCCAGCCGTCTGAAAATCCGCTGCTCCGGAATTATGAGCTGGCCCAGGATTTGGCGGGTGCGGCTTTTGCGAAAATTGGGATCACTCGAGGGGAGCGCCGTGCCGAGGCCCGGCGCCAGGCGCGTGCCGAGGGCAAGCCCTTGCCCGCGAAGAAGGAACATGTCGCGCCATCGCAGTGGCGCGCGGAAGAGCGCCGTAGGGCGCAAAAGGAAAAGAAACGTATCCTCGACGCAGCCGAGGCTACGGCGAAGGTGGCCGTCGAGGACGGCCGGGACCTGGCCAAGGCCACGGTCAAAAAGTCGCGCAAGCGCTCGATTAAAGAGGCGCAGGCCCGCAAGCGGCGGGCTGCGAAAGAAACTGCAGAGGCGACCCGCCGCCGCGATGCGGCGGACGCAAAAACGCAGCAGTTTGAAAAAGCGGCTGCCGCCGCATCATCCACGAAGAAAAGGATTGAGGCCGAGATCGGACCTTTGAAGCCGGTAGTGCAGGGGTATGAGGAGAGGGCAGAAGCGGCTGCGGAAAAGTCCGCCAGAAGCGTGACGCCCGGAAACTTGAGGAAGCAGACATGGCACGGATCAGCCGGGAAAAGGAGGACATGGAAAGGGCATTGCCTGCTCTGCAACAGCGAGAGGCCGATCTTCATGAGCAAGTGCAATCTCTTACCCAGCATCGTGTAAACGAAGAGGCTGCAGGGATGGCAGCACAATCGGCGCGGCGGATTGAAGAGAAGAAACTGGCAGAAGCGGCAAAGAGGGTGCAGCTGAAGGTTGCGGAGGCAGAGGTCATCTCGGAGGCCATGGAGGTCGGATTAGAGCTCGTTGCCGATGGCGCGCTTGTTTGGCAGGATGCGATGCCCGGTAGCAAACCGAAGCTTTCTTGGGGACCATCTGCCCCGGTTGATGAGCGTGGTCGCGCAGAAAAATTGAAGGAAATCCGTCCGGCAAGGCGGCTGGTCGCTCGAATTGCCCGATTGGTTGTTGATTGTCACTGAGAACTGACCCGGTATGCCGATAAATTGTCACTGAGAATTGACCCATGTGAACACACTGCCCCGACGGTTTTCGTTGGGGGGATTGGGAGTGATAGACATGGGA
>NZ_JARJEF010000267.1 GCF_029697505.1 Pseudophaeobacter profundi
TAAGAATAAAATGGAGGAAAGATGTTTCTTGGAATATTAGTGCTGTATAGATGATGCTTCAAAATTAAACAACCCATTTTTCTTTTATTGCCCAAAGCTAGTTTGCATCTGCAACATCCTGTTACTAAATGTTGCGATTTAAACATGTTGTTACCTAGAAATAATGAAAACATTGTACTGTATGTTAGCTGGGCCTAGTGCATGATTAACCTTCCCGGTGCAATCACCCAACAGACATTATCAACGGCAATTTTTAACTGTGAGTGAACTAG
>NZ_JARJEF010000268.1 GCF_029697505.1 Pseudophaeobacter profundi
CGGCGATTGGTTAGCGGTGAGCAGCTAGGCGGCGATTGGCGGAGGCAATCACCCGAGAGTGATGCTCTTTACCTGGGACTCGGAACTGCTGCTGATGGAACTGGAGGACACTATGGAGGTGGAGGACACCTTCTTGGAGACTACAGTAGAAGACGAGGACATGACACTCTCGGACACCATGCGGGACGACTGCTCCGAAGAGAAGGAGCTCTCCTTGGCCAGGATGTGCTTGTTGCCTACGTCCTTCTCAATCACCGAACTGGAGGACTCTG
>NZ_JARJEF010000269.1 GCF_029697505.1 Pseudophaeobacter profundi
GAACAATGTTTGGTTACAAAGAAATAATTTATAGGAATAATACTGTTACAGCTTCAATTTAAATTGTCCCTAATGATCTTCTTAAATTAATTAATGTACCAACCTTTTGTTTCCGTTAATGCCTAGTCCTGTAACAAGAGAAATTCGTTTTTAATACTTACTTTTCACTTAAAAGTAACCCAACATCAAAATGCACATGCAATTTTCCGGCATACGGTAGACAATTATTGTCTTGTGATGTTTGAAATTAATCAAATTAATGAGTAACTCCG
>NZ_JARJEF010000270.1 GCF_029697505.1 Pseudophaeobacter profundi
TTAAAAACTCAATTAGTATAAAGCTGTCGGGAAACAATAACAACCGTCGGTGAAGACCGATATACTCTCTCTCAAAAATGGGTATATACAAAGCTCAGTCGAGAGGGGGTCAAACGATGACAAAAGTCGGGAATCTCTTTGACGAGTAGTCTTGAAGCACTGAATCACCAGAAGCACTGACGACCACGAGTGCCGGCGAGCGGGCCGGTCTCCGAGGCCGCTTCTTATAAATTAATTCTTTACAAATCTAATCAGTTCATCGGAGGCTATCG
>NZ_JARJEF010000271.1 GCF_029697505.1 Pseudophaeobacter profundi
GCCTTTCATAATAATAATAATAAAAAAAGCATGTAACCTATCTAAAAAAATAAAAGTTACCTAGACAAAATGAGCTATATACAATGACTCAGTTTTTTTACGCTCGTAAATTGAATCTTGTTTATTTTTCACGCACTGTAACAATCAGTGTCCACACTGTAAGTCAGTGAGAAAATCTCGAGTGACGAACAAATAAACAGGGCAAGACACATTCACGACATCTATTTATCTAAAGTCCTATGTTCATCTTATAAATTCATCAGCAACTCTTC
>NZ_JARJEF010000272.1 GCF_029697505.1 Pseudophaeobacter profundi
CTTTGTCTTGGATCTTGGCTTTCACATTTTCGATGGTGTCTGATGGCTCAACTTCCAAGGTGATGGTCTTCCCGGTAAGGGTCTTTACAAAGATTTGCATTCCACCACGAAGCCTCAAGACCAGGTGGAGGGTGGATTCCTTTTGAATATTGTAATCAGAAAGTGTTCGGCCATCTTCCAGTTGTTTGCCAGCGAAGATTAAACGCTGTTGGTCTGGTGGGATTCCCTCTTTGTCTTGGATCTTGGCTTTCACATTTTCGATGGTGTCTGAT
>NZ_JARJEF010000273.1 GCF_029697505.1 Pseudophaeobacter profundi
TAGTCCGACAGCTTGCCCGGACGCTTGAACATGTTGCCTGTGTCGTCAGGCCCGTCCAGGATCAGCTGCTCCTCGGCCTCTGCCTTGGCCTCCTCCTCGGTGTGACTGACGCCAACGAGGTTTCGGTAGGCGATGAACCTCATACTGTGGCACGCGGCACACACCTGCTTGTACACCTCGTACCCTCGTCGGATGCTCGCATGATCGAATGAGTCGAACCACCCACTGTGACTCCATGGGTTCTTGGGTGGATGAAGTTCGAGGTCTTCAGC
>NZ_JARJEF010000274.1 GCF_029697505.1 Pseudophaeobacter profundi
CTTAAATCATATATAAGTTAAAATACTATATTGATCAAATTTTTATGTACAAAGGCTTGCATGAAATTTCATTCCAGAATGTTTGAATTAATTATAGATTGGTTCTACATTAAGATAAAGTATTTTCTTATTTAGTTTTACATTTTTCAGTATGTTATGTTTTATATTTTAGAGAGAAAGTGCTTTTTAAGGAACTAATTATTCAGTTTGTCAAGGAGATAATTGTATAACTTGAGAGTTTTAAAAACTAGTTTAAAATTTCTATTATTTTT
>NZ_JARJEF010000275.1 GCF_029697505.1 Pseudophaeobacter profundi
ACCACCCGACTCTCTCATGTCGTAACTCTCCCGATGGACATTCTTGTAACAGTCTACAATCATCGTTCCATCTCTCTGTCGGCAGACTCATATTTCGGGAGAAGAAGCTGTCGTTCATGTTGTAAACACTCTCTCACCACCCGACTCTCTCATGTCGTAACTCTCCCGATGGACATTCTTGTAACAGTCTACAATCATCGTTCCATCTCTCTGTCGGCAGACTCATATTTCGGGAGAAGAAGCTGTCGTTCATGTT
>NZ_JARJEF010000276.1 GCF_029697505.1 Pseudophaeobacter profundi
CAGCTTCCTGCTCCTTGATCATTTGGATGATCTGTTCGTCCGTGAATCTCGTCTTCATTTGTCCGTCCTTCGGTTGGGCGGACTCTACACAAAACTGGAGGAAATTCAGGGGCTCAGGTCAAAGGACCTTACAGGCTTCGACTTCTCTTCAAGCGAGATCAATGAAGCCACTGTGCGGCAGCTGCACCGATGCGAGTTCGTTGAAAGCGCAGAGAATGTCGTGCTGATCGGCGGTCCAGGAA
>NZ_JARJEF010000027.1 GCF_029697505.1 Pseudophaeobacter profundi
GGAAACCTGACGCCCAGAGAATTTGCTGAGAAAAGAACGATGGACAAACTGGCCGCGTAGGGCCATCAAACCAACCCCAAGGACTCTCCGCTAGGTGGAGGAAACTTGGGGCTCAGGTCAACGAGCAAGTGCAAAACACTGGTTCCCAGAGGGTACGCCATGGGCATCTCTGCTGCGCTTATCTTGCAAACTGCAAGGGATGCGGTGGTGTCTCGGCATTGTCAGTAAGAGAATTCTCTGTAGGCTAAAGCGGTGCACAGGCGCACTCTCAGGTGGTAGTGGCGGAGGTTTTCGATGGTGCCAGTAAGTAGAAAGAGCAGCCGGTTCAGTAATTTGATGCCTAGGGATGGCAAAATGCTGCTGGTCTCTTGTCTGAGCGTCGTCACCGGCATGGCCTTTGATTTCCTGACACCATTGGGGGTGGCGGCCGGTGTTCTCTATGCGCTGTTTGTGCTGACGGCGTTTTGGTGGCAACACACCAAGACATCTTTTGTTTTTGCGGCTGTGGCGACTTGCCTGATCGGAGCCGGTTATTGGTACATTAACGATATCCGGGTCGATCTGGTCATCGTGCAGCTGAACCGTGCGCTGTCGGTCTTTGTGATCTGGGTCGCAGCCTTTATCATCTACGCGCAAAAGAAGATGGCCCTGTCGCGTGAAGTGAGCGAAGGCAACCTGCAGGCGGTGCTGGCCAGTGCCTTGGATGGCATTATCACGATCCGCGATGACGGCATCGTCGAGAGCTACAACGCGGCCTGTGGCAAGATGTTCGGTTTTACCGCCGAAGAGGTGATCGGCCACAACATCAAGATGCTGATGCCCGAACCTTATCAGCGTGAACATGACACATATCTGAGCAACTATCGCCGCACCGGCATCCGTAAAATCATTGGCATCGGGCGCGAGGTCAGGGGCCAGCGTCGGGATGGATCCACCTTTCCGATCGACCTGTCGGTGACCGAGGTGTCGACCAGTGGTCAACGGCTATTTTGCGGGGTCGTGCGCGATATTTCAAAGCACAAAGAGGCAGAGCAAGAGCGAGAGGAAATGATCCAAAAACTATCGCGTTCTAACCGGGATCTGGATCAATTTGCCTATATGGCCTCGCATGACCTGAAGGCCCCACTGCGGGTGATCGACAATGTGTCAGGCTGGCTAGAGGAAGACCTGGCTGATGTGATGGATCCTGAAAGCGCTGAAAACCTGCAACTTATGCGCAACCGAGTCGCCCGTATGGAGAGACTATTGGATGATCTGCTGGCCTATGCTCGTATCGGTCAGGGCGAAGACGTGCGGTATGATCAGAAAATCGTCGGCAACAAGTTGATCGAAGAGGCCCTGCTTCTCACGGATGTCCCCGAAGGTTTTGTGATCAATGTGGACCGCAAATTTGCAGAGATCGAACTGCACCGCATGCCGCTGATGCAGATCTTTTCAAACCTGCTGAACAATGCGGTCAAGCATCACGACCGCGAAGATGGCACTGTGACTGTGTCGGTACAGGAAGAAGAGGGCAGATACCTCTTCTCTGTTTGCGATGACGGGCCGGGGATTGATGAGCGCTTTCATGGAGAGGTGTTTGAAATGTTCAAAAGGCTAAAGCCACGCGACCGGATTGAAGGCAGCGGCCTAGGGCTGGCGATCATTGAAAAACTGACGCAGCAATTTGGTGAAGACATCAGCCTTAGATCGGCGGAAGGGGCGGGCAGCACTTTCAGCTTTCGTTGGCCGATTAATCAACCCGACAAGTCCGTGGTGAAAGAAGTCGCGCACAGATATCTGCCGGGATAGGGGCGCAACAGGCAAGAGCAGTCACTTTCTGCTGAGGGTAGAGGCGCATCGACGGTGACAGGATAGGGCTTGATACCGGCTGTCCTGCCTGTCCTGCGGGCCGAAAATCGGCCCAAATATATATGGCATTTTAGCGGCCTTCTTCAAACGATGCGATTTTTCCGCCAGCTGCAAGCATGTCAGAGCCGCGACCAAGCCGTCCAGCAGCATAAAAGACCGACCTCAAAAGACAAATCCTGCGGTGCTTCCTGTCGTGTTTCCGTCAGAAATGCGTGGTGGCGAAATGATGAAAGTGATTTTTTTCAGTCGCTTGACTGTATTGATGGGGCCTTGGCAGTCGGCGTATTGCGCGGCCCCTGCAATCGCCTTGGCAGCAGCAGTTTGCTTTTATTGAGGTCGGAACAAAATAGGCGGGTGCCAAAATCGCGAAGCGCTGGCAATGACCAGAGCAGGGATGGGCAGAGGTAATCGGGTATTAAGAAACAAATGCTCTTGTGCAGAAGAAATTCTTTCAGGAGCAAGATATGAAGTTTGGAATTGCAGCGACCGTATCGGCGTCACTTGTCATTCTGTCCAGCCCAGCAATGGCGGATGAAGTGACCGTATTGGCGGGTGATTTGCCCCCGATGGTCAACCAGGACGGAACCGGGCGTGAAGCTGAAATCATCTCGGCCGTTCTGGGGCAATGCGGGCATACTACGGTCTTTGTTGTGCAGCCTTTCACCCGTCATTGGCAGTCTTTTGAAAGCGGCACCGGCGACGCTGTTTCGACCGTTCCGGTTGGCATGCCAACCTCTGGTACCCAGACACAATCCTATGTGTCCTATCAAAATGGTGTGTCATACCTGACCTCTTCCGAGCATGAAGCCGCGACCCTGTCGGATCTGGATGGCTGGAATATCGTGGCCTTTGAAGGCGCTAGCAATATCGTTCCGGGTCTGTCGGGCAGCACCGAGGCGTTCAAAACCTACCGCGAAATGGCGGACCAGAAAACCCAAAGCAAGCTTCTCTATGGCAAGCGTGTTGATGGCATCTTGGGCGATGGTATGCTCTTTGCCGAATTCGCGCGTCAGCTGCAGGAAGCGGGCACATCTGCCGGTGTGGATGCAAGCCAACCGATCGAATTCCGGGCCATTTTCGAACCCAGCCCATACGCGATGAGCTTTCGTGATCCGGCCATGGCAGCAGATTTTGATCGCTGCTTTGCCGAACTGGAAGCCGCAGGCACCATTGCTGAGATCAATACGAAATGGACAGACAAATATCGCGATGCCCTCGAGGGCAACTACATGTCCTACTAACTGAATGCCGCCGTTTTCTGGTCGCCAAAGGCGGGCCAGCAAACGGCGGCATCCTCGCCAGGTCACCTGTGATCCCCTGGTTTTCCTGCGGATCTGGCCAGGCGGACCTGGCAGGGGGCAATTGCCTTCGATCAGGAGGACGCGAAAACACGACAAGCCGTTTAATCAACTGGAGCAAAACATGTCGGGACATCTAAAACGATTCTTGAGTATGTCCATCAAGAAGAAATTGTTGTTGCCAATCTTGGCATGCATTGTTCTGTCGAATTTTGCCTATACGGTTTTTTGGGCATCCAAGCACAGCAATGCCTTGATGGATGCCTTTGATGAAGAGATACAATTGGCGCAGAGATTTGTTGTGCCCCCCGTCGCAGCAGCGGTGTGGGACTTCAACAGCGATGCGGCCATGGGCGCCATTCAGGGCGTGGCAGAAATGGATAACGCGCTCTTTGCCGAGGTGGTTGTCGATGGCGGCAGTTTTGCCGAAGTCTTTGTCGACGAGGCACGCCGCGAAGAGCTGAAAGAGCAAATCGCCAACCTTTTGGCAGATGAAAGCCCTGAAAGCACCGCCGAGATCAATCAGGTGGTCTATGTCAAGTTTCCCGTGGTGCTGGCCGACGGAACCACAGTTGGCCAGATGGTCATGGGATTTCATAATGGCACCATTAGCGACACGGTGTCTTCGCTGTATCTACAATCGGCCATCATCGGCCTTGCGGTATGTCTGTTGATCGGGGTGATCGTCTATCTGTCGGCCGCTTCTGTGACGCGGCCGCTGGACCGAATTGTCGATCGTATTGATACGCTGCGCGGTGGGGATACTGAAAGCCCCGTACCGGAAAAACGCCGCCGGGATGAGCTGGGCCGCCTGGCCGCGGCGGTGGTGGAATTTGTCGAGGCCATGCGCGCCAATGCCGAGATGGAGGCAACCTCCAAGGCTGCCGCCGCCGAGCAGGCCGGAGTTGTGCAAGAACTGGCAAACGGGTTGAACAACCTGTCCAAGGGCAATCTGTCCTATCGCATCGAAAAAGAAATGAGCCCGGAATACACGGCGCTGCGGTCTGATTTCAATCAAACGGCGGAAACGCTGGATGATCTGATCGGTCGGGTTTTGGTTACAATTTCGCAGATGGATCAGCAGATTGGTGAAATGGCTTCCGGGACGGATGATCTATCCCGGCGAACGGAAAACCAGGCGGCCACGCTGGAAGAGACAGCAGCAGCCCTGGACAGCATCACCTCGAACGTGCGCAATGCGACAACCCAGACACGAGAGGTCGAAGGCACCATTTCCGAGACCTCTGAAGAAGCGCTGCGCAGTGGTGACATCGTAAAGCGCACGGTGCAGGCGATGAAGGAAATCGACGAATCCTCCGAGAAGATTTCGGCTATCAACAGCGTGATTGATGATATCTCTTTTCAAACCAACCTCTTGGCACTGAACGCAGGCGTCGAAGCCGCAAGGGCTGGCGAAGTTGGCCGTGGCTTTGCGGTTGTTGCTTCCGAAGTGCGCTCTTTGGCGCTGAAATCCGCCACCTCTGCCAATGAAATCCGTGATCTCATTCATGCCAGCTCTGAAAAGGTCAAAGTTGGGGTTGAACTGGTGGATGAGGCGGGCCGGTCGCTGGAGCATATCATCGCGAAAATTCAGTCGGTGTCGACGCTGATCACCCAGATCGCAGCCTCTTCTGGCGAACAGGCCTCCACCATTTCCGAAATCAACGCCGGGATGATCGAACTGGACCGGGTGACCCAGCAAAATGCCAGCATGGTGTTGAAATCCAGTGATCAGGGCAAAAGGCTGCAGCAAGCGGCGTCGGAACTGGCCGATCTGGTGGCGGGGTTGAAGCCTTCTGCACCGGGCACAGCCAGGGCGGGCCTGAACGCGGATGCGAGCTGTGGCGCATATGGCACGGATGATTTTGGCATGGATAGTTTTGATCCGGAGCGGTTGGCCGGTTAAGATCCTGCGGATCTTTGATGGTCCTCCTCGGGGGTATCGGCAACGCCTCGTTCCCAGCCTGTGGGACGGGGCGTTACTCTTTTGATGGCTTGACCTGCACCGAAGCCTGTTTTCCTATTGGTTGAAGATAAAAAGGAAAACAGATGATTGGATATGTAACCGTCGGCGTCACCGATATGGAGAAAGCCAAGGCGTTTTATTGCGATCTTTTTGCAGAACGCGGGGCAAAGGTAATCATCGATGCTGGGCGCATTGCCATGATTGGTGCTACCCCAAAAGAACCGATGATTTCGGTCTGTCTGCCCTATGATGGCAAGGATCCGCAGCCAGGCAATGGAAATATGCTGGCCTTTGCTGCGCAGAGCAAAGAAGAAGCGGATGCGCTCTATGCCAAGGCGATTTCTTTGGGGGCTACCTGTGACGGAGCGCCAGGGCAACGTATTCCTGATCGGTTTTATGGCGCCTATGTGCGCGACCCGGATGGCAACAAGATGACTTTTTATGTCTTTGGCTAGGTGATCGATTTGTCCTGCCGGGGTTTGAAACCCAGCGGTCTTTGGCAGTGAAGTACCAGGTCTCACGGCGCAAGCGGTGAGGCCTTTCTTGTTTCTACGCGGGCCTCATTCGGCTGTTTTCTGGGGGGCTCCTGTGCAGCGACAGTGATCGGAACTGGGGCCGGCCAGCTGGGCAGAGGTCAGCGGTGGGCTTGCTTGCCTGTTCGTGGTCTTTCGCCTAGCTTGCGTACAATTCTGTCTCATTGAAACGATCCTTAGATGTTAGATTTTGGTCTGGTTCTTCTGGGGCTGCTAAGCCTTATTTTTCTGCTTGGCGTGCCTTATCTGTTGATTTCACATATGCGGCTAAAGGCGCAGGTGCGCGCCCTGGAGGCCAGGGTCGCAGCGCAGATGGCGCCGCCGGGGTCTGCAAAGGATGCACTGGTTTCCCCGCCTGTTGCTGAGCTTGCTGACCCACCGACTGCGCCGGGCGATCAGGCCGCCATCAAATCAGGACTGCCCTGGGGCGAGCGCAAGCCCATGCCAGAGGCACAGGTACCAGAAAAGCCGTCTGAAGCATCAAAGTCAGAGATACGACAATTGGACGTGCAGCCCCCAGACGAGGCGGTGCCGCCGCGGGCCTTTGTGTTGCGGCAGGACCGTCTGGCGCTGCTGGTGCAATGGATGCGTGACAATTGGGTGCTGGTGGCGGGGGCAGCCTCGCTGGCGCTGGCGGGTGTCTTTATGGTGCAATACGGTGTCGAGAACGGTCTGTTGACGCCGTTCTGGCGGGTAATGGCGGCTCTGGGCTTTGGTGTGGCGCTGGTGGTCGGCGGTGAAGTCATTCGGCGTCGTGTCGGGGACGAAACCGAAGGGGCGGCGCAGCATCTGGCCTCTGCCTTGGCAGGCGCGGGCCTGGTCACCCTGTTTGCCGGGGTGCTGTCGGCCCGCATTCTATACGGGTTGGTTGAGCCGGGAATGGGGTTTGCCGCCCTGTGCCTGGTGTCGGTGCTGGCGCTGGTGCTGGGCTGGTTCTACGGCGCGTTTTTGACCGCGCTGGGGATCCTTGGGGCCTGTCTGGCTCCGTTTCTGGTGGGGGGGCAATCCCAGGCTCCCTGGATGCTCTACTATTATTTTGCGCTGATTTCCGTGGTCGGGCTTGGGGTGGATACCATCAAGCGCTGGGCCTGGATTTCCGGGCTTGCTCTGCTGGCCCCGATCAGCGCCGCTTGCCTGCTGTATTTGGCGGGAGGGGAGGCACCACATTTCCTGGCCGGGCTGATGGTGATTGCCGCCGCCGGGGTCATCGTGCCAGAGCGCAGCCTGTTTCCGCGCCATGCGGGGCGGGCCGTGGTGCAGATTTTCCAGTTTGGTGTGGGCGCGCGGATGTATCCTGAATTTCCCACCCGGATTTCGGCCTGTGTGACTGGCGCGGTGAGCGGCGCAGCGCTTTTGGTGGCGGTGCAGGCGGATCAAGCGGCAGAGGTGGTTTTTGCGCTGGGTATCTTGGTGCTGCTGCTGCTGGCAACACTGATCTGGATGCGCCAGGCGGTGGCGCTGTTTGATCACGCTCTGCTGCCGGGGCTGGCCATTCTGGCGTTGATCCTGAATGAGGGCTTCAATGCAGGCCCGCTGCTGCAAGAGTTTCACGCCGCCCTGCAGCGCCCGCCTGAAACAGCGCCACCGCAAACCATCTGGGTATTGATGGCAATTGGCGCGCTTGGCTCTGCCTTGGCCTATCTGCGGATGCAGTGGAGCCTGCGACCCGAGGCGGAGACAGAAGTCGATCGGGCGATCTATTGGGCCGTTTGTGCGGCGGTCTTTGCGCCGAGCCTGATGCTGGTGGTGGAGTTCACCTGGGCCCCGGTAGTGATCCATGGCACCTACACCTGGGCGCTGGCGGCGCTGCTACTGGCGGCGGGAATGACCTTTGGCGCAGAGCGCTGCGCACGCGGGCCGCAGGTGGCAAAGCCTGCACTGCGGGTGGCGCTGTTCGCCATTGCCGCGCTGACCCTTATCGCCTTTGCCTTGTTCCTTGTCCTGTCAAAATCGGCGCTGACATTGGCGCTGGCGGTCATGGTGGTGCTGGTGGTTGTGATCGATCGTAAATACGATCTGCCGACCCTGGCGGTCTTTGTGCAGTTGGGGGTCGCTGTGATCACCTATCGGCTGGTGCTGGACCCCGGCGTGTTCTGGGCGCTTGATCGCGACTATATCGACCAGGATTGGCGCTATGTAACGCCTCTGTGGCAGGTCCTGCTCGCCTATCTGGGCAGCCTTGGCCTCTTGGGCCTTGGCTGGCGGCTGGCGCGGGGACGCCGGGAAAAGACCGCGCTGGTACTGGAAAGCGCTGCCGTGACCCTGGCGGCAGTTTTCCTGAGCGTGCTGATCCTGCGCCTGCTGCCGGAAGAGATGCGCCATGGCCATGCTGGCATGGGGCTCTTGGCGACGGTCTGGACAGCCTGTCTGATGAACCAGATCTACCGGATTTCCTTGAGCGGTCGGGTATCGACAGTGCTGCGCGGGGTATTGGCGCTGGGCTATGGGCTTGCTGCCCTGGGCAGCATTCTGGCGCTGTTTGTCTTTGCCAATCCGCTGTTTTCCTATGCAGAGTTCACCGCAGGCCCCTTGATCTTTGATAGCCTTGCAGCGGCATATCTGCCGTTGGCTGCCGTCTTTGCCGGTGCCGCCCTACGGTTGCCGGGGCGGTGGGGCTGGCTGCGCCGGGCCTGCGCGGTTCTGGCCAGTGCCCTGGGCGCCTATTATGTCAGCCTAGAGATCCGCCGGTTCTGGCAGGGCGACGACCTGAGCCTGCCGGGCGTCAGTGATCCAGAGCTGTATTCTTACACCGTCGCGCTGTTGCTGGCCTCGGCAGGCGGGCTGATCCTGGCGTTCTGGCGGCGCTCTGACCTGTTGCGCAAGCTGGCCATGGCAGGGGTGGTGTTGACTATCGCCAAGGTGTTCCTGGTGGATATGAGTGGGCTTTCCGGGTTGATGCGGGTGTTTTCCTTTATGGGGCTTGGGTTGGCATTGGTGGGGCTTGCCTGGTTGAATCGGGTGATGAATGCCCAGTGGCAAAAGCGACCAAAAGGCAACGCAGACCCTGCCAACTAGGTGGGGGCTGGGGCGGAGCTGTCCCTTTGATTATATGCGCCTTGCGACAGGGGCATTCCATGCATAAAGGCGGGCCATATTGGCCCGCCTTTTATATGTTCTGGGTGAAAACTGCCCGCAGATGCCAACGCCGTAGGGGGGCAAGCGCTCGCGGGGGGCTAGAACAGAAAGTCGTCGGCCGTGAGGTCCGCTATTCCAACACCGGTGAGCATCACGCTATTGCCGAGACCATCGCTGATGATCGCATCGCCGCCCACTTCGCTGAGGTGATTGTTCACCAGGTCATCGTAGCTACTTATGCCGCTGACACCCGCCAGTGAAATGATCTCGCCGGTTTCGGTGGTGTCAAAATCGGTGATGGTATCGGTGCCAAAACTTCCGGAAAAGACAAAGACATCGGCGCCACTGCCGCCAGTCAGCACCTCATTGCCACCATCGTCATTCAGGGTGTCATTCCCCGCACCGCCAATCAGCGTGTCATCGCCCCAGGCGCCGTTCAGCAGGTTGTTGCCGCTGTTGCCGGTGATCACGTTTGCGCCGCCATTCCCGGTGCCATCAATATCTGCGCTGCCGGAAAGGGTTAGGCTTTCCAGGTTCTGGCTGAGGTCCCGCAGTGCAATGCTTACCGATGAAATCACATGATCGGTGCCATTGCCCTTCGTTTCGACGATCCGATCACCAAGGCTGTCGATATAGTAGGTATCGTTACCGGTGCCTCCCGCCATTTGGTCGTTGCCGTTGTCATCCTGGAAGGTATCGTTGCCTGCGCCGCCAAGCAGCGTGTCATCGCCCCAGGCACCGTTCAGCAGGTTGTTGCCGCTATTGCCCGCAATCACGTTTTTGCGGCCATTGCCAGTGCCGTCGATGTCGCCGGTGCCTGTCAGGGTCAGGTTCTCTACATGATTGCTAAGGTCGCGCAGCGCAACTGACATGCCCGCCTTTATCAGATCTATTCCTTCGCCTTGCTGTTCACGCACCTGGTCCAAGGCATGATCAACATAATAGGTGTCATTGCCGGTGCCGCCGATCATCCGGTCCTTGCCCGCGCCGTCCTTGAAGGTGTCGTTGCCTGCGCCGCCAATCAGTGTGTCATTGCCCCAGGCGCCGTTCAGCAGGTTGTTGCCGCTATTGCCGGTAATTGTGTTCTTGCGCCCATTCCCGACACCAGAAAAATCGCCTGTCCCGGTCAGGGTCAGCGTTTCGATGTTGTTGCTGCTGTTGCGAAGCGCAAAGCTGGTGGAGGCCTCGACATGATCCTGGCCTTCGCCACTGTTTTCTACAATCCGGTCAGTGCTGGCATCGACATAGTAGAGGTCATCTCCGCTACCGCCCACCAGGGTATCATTGCCAGCGCCACCGATCAGCGTATCGTTCCCGCTGCCGCTTTGCAGATAGTTGTCTGCCGCATTGCCGGTGATGGTATCATTGCCAGAGCCGGTGATGGCGTTTTCAATGACTGTGCCGCGGCCAATGGCAAAGTTTCCGACCTTGCCGTTCAAATCGGAAAAGCTGTCGACCACCAGGCTTAGGTTCTGGTTGTAGCTGCGCGAACCCAGATTGATGGTATCGATGCCGCCACTGTCCACAATAGTGAAGGCATAGCTGTGGTCCATATCCATGATACTGCGACCGGTGCTGTTGCCATCGCCATAGGTGGTATTGCCGGTTTCCACATTGGTCGGGACGCCATAGAGATCCTGAATGGCGGCAATGTCGGCGATCTGGGGCGTGTAGACATAGGCAAAATCGGCATCAACCGCTGTGGCCTCATACTGTGAGAAATAGGACATGATGCTCATCTGCCAGCTGTCGTTGGCATATTCCGCATCGTCTTCATAGGTCCCGGTGCCATTGTAGAGACCAGCGTGCCCCAGGCCAAGAGCATGGCCTATTTCGTGGATATAGGTCTGCAGATAGTAGTCTGCATTGGCGCCCCACCACGTGGGAATATTAACCCATGATCTGTAGATGTCACCTGATGAATACACGGAGGATTGGGCATAGGCCCCCCTTTGGTCTGTGTCGTCAAAACTGATATCCACGATGCTCGATGTGGTTTCGACAAATTTCAATCCGGAAACCGCTTCCCAGGCTTCCAGAGCTTGTCGCGCGACTGCCTTGGCAGAGGCCGTCAAACCGGTCAGATTTACACTGAGTTCGTCTCCAGTCGACTCGCTGAAGGAGCGTTTTGCACCACCGTTGGCTTCCCAGTAGCCAGTTGTCAGATAGTCGGCGATCTCGTCAACGGTGTTTGTTGGCTTGGTCGCATAGCTTGTTTCCACGGTGGGCGTATGTGTCGTGTCTTCAACAAAGAGGCGATGATCGCGGTTGCCACAAAACTCACACATGGAACTCTCCTGACCGGGCTGAAGTCACGGGAGTTGAAAGGGTCTGGCTGTCGGTGCTGGCAGGCATAAGGCAATTCTCTATATTTACTACAATATTGATTTTCCGGTCGCAGAGACCGGGCTATATGGCGGGATTTCTATATCGGCAGGTCAGAGACCTCAATCAAAGCATGTGCAAAAGGTGTCAGGTTATGACCCTCTAATTTACTGTCCATGATTGATAACTCCAACAAGGGGCCGTCCACACGTTGGCCCTCTTGATCTTGCCAAACCAGTTGTCCAGAGAGCCGATCTTTGGTGCGACTTTGTTCAAGATAGCGAAGGGTCAAACCCGAGAAGTGATCGGCTATTTCAGTGCCGGACGGGGCGCTGATATCTGCTAGTGTCAGATCCAGTTCCGGCGTTTTGCTTTTAAGCGCCTCCACCAGGGCTTTGCAGATTGAAGGGTGCTGTTCAAAATCACACTGGAACAGGACTTTCGGCAATTCTTTACTGGACACAGGAGAGACCACGCTAAAAACAAGGGCAGCAGCAAGGGGATGAAGGACAGGTATAAATCGAAGCAATAGTTTTACTCAGGGTGGGGCCGGGCCAGTCTTCACAAATCTTCAGGTTCATTATCAAATAGTTTAAGATTATGGTGATTTGGAGGGCATTATTTGGGCAAAATTATGCCGGAACCCGAAAATAGGTAAAACACCCGTCTAAAGGCCGAGCCGATGTGAGCTTTGCCAGCCTGCGCAAAATGCCTCTCCCCAACAAGATCAGCCCGGCTGGGTTGATATGTGTCGGAGAGAAGGCCTGTTTCATCGCTCGCGGTTACTGGTCGGCTGCCAGTGTTTCAAAGCGAAGGCCTGCTGCCGTGCGCGGTGCAAAGCCTTTCCAATAGCTGTGATCGGCCTGCTCCTTGCCGGTGTCATCCTTGGAGATAACCCCGTCAGCGGCATTTGCTACCAGTTCCAGATAGCTGGCCTTGTCGTCCTCTGCCTTGAGATGCAGCCCCATGAATGCGGTGGCAAAATGCTGGGTGATATTGTTCATCCGGTTGGTATCCCAAACAGCATCGGCGTAGTGCTCAAAGGGGATGAAATCCAGATGGTCCACCGGGTCCCAGCTTTCGATCGGGGCGGGCATGGGGGCGGCGGCGTTGTGGTTGGCGTTTTCAAAGGTCAGCAGATGGCGGCTGGTATTGACCGCGCCTTCAAAGATCTGGCGCATGGCCGCATAGACCGAAACATCGTCGACACTGCCGGCCATCATCAATAGCGGCTTGTTGATGCCAGCCAGGCCGGTGGCATCCCAGAAGCCGGTGTTCATGCCCCAGGGACCAATCGCAACCACGGCTTTCACCCGCGGATCAATCAACGCCGCGTGGCTGTCAGACCCAGCCTGGTGGCGGGCCAGCAAACCGGCGGGGGTGCCCCAGCTATATTGGGTCGAGGCTTCGGTCACACCAGCCCCTGCAAAGACCAGCGCGCCATAGCCACCCATGGAATAACCGATGACCCCGGTCTGGTCGGTATTGATAATGGCACCCAGGGGCCCCACCAATGCTGCCATTTGATCAATGACAAACCGTTGGTCCAGTGGACGGTTCAGCAGGGTAGAGCCAAAGGCAGCCTGATCTGAATAGGTGCTGTCGCGGTGATCAATCGAGACGGTGACATAGCCCTTGGTGGCAAGGTTTTCCCCAAGATGGGACAGCAGATAACGATTGCCGGGGTAGCCATGCGAAATCACCACCATTGGAAAGCGCTCTCCGCTTGCCGGGGTGGCATCACGGGCGGCACGGCCTGTTAACGTCACTTCGGTTTTGCCATCCCGCAGAATGGCCTGATAGCTGCCGCCTGCCTCGGTGCCGACAGCGGCGGGGTACCAGACTTCAACGGTGATGTCGCGATCATACAGCGGCTGCGCCGCGTCGGTGGTATTGAGGATGTCGTGCTGCCCCGGATTGGTGAATTCCAAGGTCCGTACCCCGATGGGATAGGCGCCAAAGGCGGCCAGCTCTGGTGCGTCGGGGCGAATACGGTCAATGCGGTTTTCGGCCAGTGCCAGAGATGGCAGGCTGGTTGCGGCCAGGGCCAGACCAATCCCGGCGGCGCGGATCTTGTTGGACATGTTTGTTCTCTCAATTTGTTCTTGTCGAATACCCCAAAGCGCCCGAGGGGTGGGCAGGGTGGGACTGGCGCCAGCAATAGGAGCGCAATGTAACAGGTTCGCTGCTGCAGCCATGATAGATGACGAGCCAGCACGGGCTTGGGTCAAGAGTTTGTGGCGGCTGCTGCGGCAAAAACGCAGCGTTATTGCCGGGCGGTGTCCTTGGCCGCAGAGGCGGGCAAGATGGTGCAGAGTGGGAAATATCTGGTCTCTGATTGGGCTCTTCTAAAACCGTTTGCGCCAGTCTCTAGGGGATCTGTGCTGATTAACCTTTTTTTGGTTGAACACTATTGTCAGAACTGGACATATTTAAACCTACCAATCTGGAAGGACGCCCACCAATGACGCAAACACCCTGGCTGGGATTTTCCATTGATCGGTCATCGGGCACGCCAGTGTTTGAACAGATCTGCAGTGCCATTCGCGCGCGGGCTGCCTCTGGTGCCATGGGGCTGGGTAGCAAATTGCCACCAACGCGGGTCTTCGCAACAGAACTTGGGGTGTCGCGCTCTACCGTTGTCACCGCTTATGAACAGCTGGTGGCCGAGGGTTATTTGAGCAGCCAGCAAGGGTCGGGCTATCGTCTGTGCGCGGTGGGAGAGGTGGAGCTGCCCCAGCAAAGCGGCGTCAGCGCTGACCAGGACCTTGCTTCGCCCCCGCAAGAGATGCCGACGTCGCGCCCGTTTCGTGCGGGCACCCCGGATATGTGGCTGTTTCCCTATCGGCAATGGGCCAAGACGGTGGCGCGGGTTTGCCGCGCTGATCCGCAGGCGATGTTTCATGGCACCGGTGGCTTTGGTGCCTGGGCGCTGCGGCAGGCGATTTGCGACCATGTTGCGGAATGGCGCGGGATTTCCGCCCGACCAGAGCAGGTGATCGTCACCGCCGGTGCCACCGATGCCTTGTCGATCTGCCTGCATGCGCTGGCAGTGGCGGGCGACAGGGTGGCGCTGGAGGATCCCGGCTATCCACCCTTGTCGCATTTTGTCACCGCGCAGGGGTTGAGGGCAGACTATCTGCGTCTGGACGATAGCGGTGCGATTCTGCCGAGCCGATCCGCTGCCGCACGTCTGGCCATTCTGACCCCTTCGCATCAATTTCCGCTGGGTGGCGCGATGTCGCCTGCGCGCCGAATGGAGTTCCTCCAATGGGCCCGCGAAACGGATGCCTGGATCATAGAAGATGACTACGACAGCGAGTTCCGCTACGCGGGCCGCCCCATCCCGGCGATGGCAGGGTTTGATCGGTTGCAGCGCAGCCTCTACATTGGCAGTTTTTCCAAGATCTTTTCCAACGCGCTGCGCCTTGGCTATTTGATCCTGCCGGAATCGTTGGTGCAGGTGTTTCAACACAGCATCCAGCGCTTTGGCCCCTTGGCCAGCAGTATGCCACAGCAGCCGCTGGCAGATTTTATCGCCAGCGGAGAGTTTTATCGCCACCTGCGCCGGGTGCGCCGGGTCTATGCCGAGCGCCGTCGCTATCTGTTGTCGAGGCTGGCGCAGGATTTTGGCGCCTATGGGTTTTGCCATGATCATCAGGCGGGCATGCAGGTGGTGTTCCATCTGACCTGCAACCAGCGGGATCGCGACATCTGCGCCGCCGCCGCCGCACAGGGGCTGACGCTTGAGGCGCTATCGGGGTTTGTGCAGCGTCAGACCGGGGCGTCGATAGCCCATAACGGGCTTTTATTGGGGTTTTGCGGGTACAACGAGGCTGAGCTTGAGCAGGGGCTGCTGATCCTGAAACGGCTATTTGACTGAGGTTGGGGGAGGGCTGCCAGCAGCCACCCACAGCCCAACGCAGAGGGGCCGCCAGTGGGGCGCGGGTGTGTTTGTTATAATTGCATCTATTGGTATCGCTGAAATGTTCTTTCAGAAAGTGGAAATAATGAAATCTTAGGACACCGGGCATAAGCAGAGCAGAAGCATAAGTTTTAAAGGACCATCCAAAATGCCACAGCTCCTGTTCCGATTGCCGACACGGATATATGCCCTGGCGGCCTTAGCCGTTGGTTTGGCCGCTGTTTTGACCTTTGTATTATTGTCGCGATCAGTAGAAAACGCCTACGACATGCGCGAAAAAGAGCTCGGCAGTGTGACCGATGCAATGATCAGCATCCTTGTGGATCTGGATGCGCAGGTGCAGGCGGGCGAGCTGACGCTTGAGGAAGCCCAGAAACAGGGCAAGGCCGAGATTGAACTGTTGCGGTTTGGTGCGACCGGTTATTTCTTTGCCTATGATGATAAAAACGTGATGCGTGCCCACGCAGTGGCAAAGCAATTGATCGGTGAAGACCAGTCCAGCTACGAAGATGTGAATGGCCTCTTGATTTTCCAGGAATTCGCCAAGGTTGTCGAAGCCGATGGCGCAGGATCGGTCATTTACCATTTCAATAAACCGGATTCTGAAATCCAGGAAGCAAAAATGGGCTATGTGAAGCTCTTTGCTCCTTGGGGTTGGGTCATCGGAACAGGTGCATATGTATCTGATATTGAAGAAGAATTGAATGCGATGCGCTGGACGGCAATGACCGCGCTGGCAATCAGCCTTGCGATCCTGGCGATTGGTGCCAACGTGATCACCCGCAGTGTGACAAAGCCGGTGAACGCTCTCAAAGACCGGATGCACAGCATGGCAGAGGGTGACACCGAGACCGACATCCCTGGAATCGGCAACAAGAGCGAAATTGGCGATATGGCGCGCCGACTGGAAGTGTTCCGGCAGTCGCTGATTCGTCAAAAAGAGCTGGAGCAGGAACGAACGGACCGCGCAGCAGAGCAGTCAGATGTTGTTTCAACTCTGAGCCGCAGCCTGGCTGCGCTGTCGCAGGGGGATCTGACGGTGAAAATCGGTCAGGCCTTCCCGGCGGATTATGCCCAGTTGCGCACCGACTTTAACAAGACGATCGAAACCCTGAGCGGCACAATGGCCAAAATGGTCGAGGCGACCAACTCCATTCGCAACGGAGCCGCTGAAATCAGCCAGGCTTCGGATGATCTGTCGCATCGTACCGAAAGCCAGGCGGCGACGCTGGAAGAAACCGCCGCCGCGATGGACGAGCTGACCGCAAGCGTCAAATCGGCCGCCGAAGGGGCGCGCAGCGTCGAGGCGACGATGGAGGCAGCCAAGAAAGAGGCAGAGATCAGCGGCGAGGTGGTGCAGAGCGCGG
>NZ_JARJEF010000277.1 GCF_029697505.1 Pseudophaeobacter profundi
AGCTTCCTGCTCCTTGATCATTTGGATGATCTGTTCGTCCGTGAATCTCGTCTTCATTTGTCCGTCCTTCGGTTGGGCGGACTCTACACAAAACTGGAGGAAATTCAGGGGCTCAGGTCAGCGTCGAATAACATCTCATGGGTTTGCAGCGGATAAGCGCGGACCAAGAAGGCTCGGCTATGTGACAGCTTGATATGAGCGACCTGAAGCTTGACCCGCTCACCACCGATATTGCCCCAGT
>NZ_JARJEF010000278.1 GCF_029697505.1 Pseudophaeobacter profundi
GAAACCTGACGCCCAGAGAATTTGCTGAGAAAAGAACGATGGACAAACTGGCCGCGTAGGGCCATCAAACCAACCCCAAGGACTCTCCGCTAGGTGGAGGAAACTTGGGGCTCAGGTCACCTCCGCGTCCCAGGTCACCACAACAGTATTAATGATTTGGTGGAGTTCTTCGCTGGCACGCCCAGAGACGCCCTCGTCTGATAGGGTGCCCACCAGATCGTCAATATGGGCACGGTAGAA
>NZ_JARJEF010000279.1 GCF_029697505.1 Pseudophaeobacter profundi
AGCTTCCTGCTCCTTGATCATTTGGATGATCTGTTCGTCCGTGAATCTCGTCTTCATTTGTCCGTCCTTCGGTTGGGCGGACTCTACACAAAACTGGAGGAAATTCAGGGGCTCAGGTCATGTGGTCAATGTTGCGGTCTCCTTTCCTGTTTTCTTTGCAGCCTCAGAGCTGGCTTTGAAGCGGTAGCTGTCGTTTCCGGTTTCCAGAATGTGACAGCGGTGTGTGAGCCTATCGAGGAG
>NZ_JARJEF010000280.1 GCF_029697505.1 Pseudophaeobacter profundi
TTGCGTGATTGATTATGCTGCTTGTTTTTGATGTTGCAAGCGGCGGCTTTGGATCGTCATTTTCTTGATCTTTTCCCTTTCTCTGATGATGGCTTTATCACGTCCAAAATAGACGTCAGCGTGTTGATTGTCACTGAGAACTGACCCGGTATTTTCACCGAGATTTGACCCACCTTCAGTTATGCGCTGTAGTTTATGATGTGGTCAATGTTGCGGTCTCCTTTCCTGTTTTCTTTGCA
>NZ_JARJEF010000281.1 GCF_029697505.1 Pseudophaeobacter profundi
TGGCCGGAAAACGGCCCTTCTGGATTGCGACGTGCGGACTCGATTATTCTCTCAATCCAGCTATCATCTGTTTCATCTACAACCTGCGCCCAAGCTTGTTTAAGGAAAAGGTATCTATGAATTTGCGAACTGGCCCATTGTTCTGGTCGTTGCGCTCCTAATGCTCGAAAAAGTTCGGTGAGCTGGTGGTCTTGATCAGCCATATTTATGTTCTCCAGCAGAGGTCAAAATCTGGTAT
>NZ_JARJEF010000282.1 GCF_029697505.1 Pseudophaeobacter profundi
CGGAAACCTGACGCCCAGAGAATTTGCTGAGAAAAGAACGATGGACAAACTGGCCGCGTAGGGCCATCAAACCAACCCCAAGGACTCTCCGCTAGGTGGAGGAAACTTGGGGCTCAGGTCATCCACCGTGCTTCCACGGCTTTTGGATCGGAAACGCAAGAAGCGCCACATGGGGCGCTATGCTACTGATATCATACAATAT
>NZ_JARJEF010000028.1 GCF_029697505.1 Pseudophaeobacter profundi
GGAAACCTGACGCCCAGAGAATTTGCTGAGAAAAGAACGATGGACAAACTGGCCGCGTAGGGCCATCAAACCAACCCCAAGGACTCTCCGCTAGGTGGAGGAAACTTGGGGCTCAGGTCAGCTGAGTTATGGTTCATCATCGTTTTCAATGAGTGAAGCTGAGCAAGACCATCCGCCGGAAGAAAACATCCGCATTGATTTCAAAAAAGATATCGGATCGGATGTACTTCGCTAAACCTCAACGACCTTGGGTTTTGCTGCCTTGTATATCCGAAATCACCAAGGCTTTTGAGCGATAGCGTGTCTTCGCTATGGGGACGAAATTTTTAGCCAGCTGCAACCCCGAAAACCGTACCCACAATAGCAGTCGCGGCCATGGCAAGCGCCCCCCAGAATGTCACGCGTACGGCCCCCTTGATGATCCCAGCTCCTCCAGCAGATGCGCCAAGCCCACCCAGAACGGCCAACGCAACAAGAGTTGTCACAGCGACGACCGAAGTGATCTGTGCCGTTGGCGACAGCGCGGCCATGATCAGGGGCACAACCGCGCCAAAGCTGAAGGTAGCCGCAGAAACAAGGGCTGCTTGAATGGGATGCGCTACGACTGTCTCTGATATCCCAAGCTCATCGCGCACATGCGCGCCCAATGCATCCTTCTTGGTCAGTTGAACAGCAACCTGGCGTGCGAGCGTTTCATCCAGCCCGCGCGCAACATATATCCCGGTCAATTCCTCCAACTCAGCCTCAGGCGTTTCCGCCAACTCCTTGGCTTCGCGCGCGATATCTGCCTGCTCCGCATCGGTTTGCGAACTGACCGAGACATATTCACCTGCCGCCATGGACATGGCACCCGCTACAAGCCCCGCAAGTCCAGCGATCAGAATCTCGGGGCATCCCGACCCCGCAGCGGCCACGCCGACCACGAGGCTCGCCGTCGAGACAAGGCCGTCATTTGCACCAAGGACCGCGGCCCGCAGCCAGCCGATCCGATGCACCATATGGGTTTCCGAGTGTGTCAAGCGGCTCATGATGCTTTACCTTTTCGTTCAGTTTGATTTGGAAACCTATCGATCAAGTCCCGAAATGCCCTCTGACGGCTGTTCCGAAAACAGGCGACCAACGGCTTTGCTGTGAAAGCCGTTCTGGTCATCGCGCACCAGAAACAGCACATCCAGTCCACGTTGCTCGGCTAGCGTCGCCCCTGCATCAACCCCAAGAACCATCAGCGCAGTGGCCCATGCATCGGCTTCGGCACAGGTCTGCGCGACCACGGTCACCGAGGCGGGCGGCGCAAGGAGCGGCGCACCTCGTGAAGGGTCCATGGTATGCGACAGCCGGCGGCCCTGCACTTCGACCCAATGGCGGTAATCGCCCGACGTGGCGACGGCGGCGTCTTGTAATGCAAGCACCGAATACGGCGCGCGGCGCGCAGGGTCAGGTGCTTCGACGGCGATGTTCCATGGCGAGCCATCAGGCCGCAACCCCACCGCGCGCATTTCACCGTCAATCCCGACCAGAGCCGCCGGAATACCGAGCGCAACCAACGTATCAGCCAGACGGTCAACCCCATATCCCTTGGCGATCCCGTTCAAATCCAGTGTAATATCGGCGGTCTTGCGGCCACGGGCGCCAGCAACATCGATCTCGAGCGCAGTCTCAACCCGACGACGCGCCATCGCAGCCCGGATCTGCGTAGGGTCGGCTTCATCCGCGCCGAAACCCCAAGCCGCCACAGCATCACCAAGCCCCATGTCAAACGCCCCGCCAGAGGCCCGCCCGACATCGCGCCCGAGCACCAAGACATCCAGCAGGCGCGCCGGGACCGCCTGCCATACGCCGACAGGTGCCGCATTCAGGCGCATCAGGTCGCTGTCCGGTTTCCATGTGGACATCTGCGCGTCCACTTCATCGACCGCACTCTGTAGCGCCGCGCGCACTGGCACCGGATCAAAGCCTGTCTCCGCATGGAACTGCGCGGACCAGCGTGTGCCCATCGTCGGCCCATGCAGCGCGTGGCGTGTTGGATCAGTAGACATCTTCGACATAACGCCCTTCCGCCCGCAACGCCTGCGGCGTCAGGTCCATGGGTTTCAGAATATCAGCCAGCGCTTCCGTGACACCCGCCGCCATGCCACGCCCGCCGCAGACCATGATGCGTGCTCCGTCTCGGATCAGGCGGGCCACTTCGGTGCCTTCAGCACGCAGCGTGTCCTGCACATAGCTTGGGTTGGCCGCGCGAGAGACTGCGGTGTCCAGACGGGTCAGACGACCCTTGGTCTGCCAATCTGAAAGGTCTTGCCCGTACAAAAAGTCATTCTGCGGATGGCGCATACCAAAGAACAGGTGAATGGGACGATGTCCTTTGTTGCCACGAATGAACCCCGCCAGCGGGCCGATGCCCGTGCCGGCACCGATCAGGATTAGCGGTGCGCGGCCCTTGCCCGGTTTGAAGCCGGGATTGCGACGGATAAATCCCTTGGCCGTGTCGCCCGGCGCAAGCTGTGTCAGTTGCGCGGAACACAGCCCGCTTGGCTGGCGCTTTACGACAATCTCGACGAACCCGTCGCGCCGGTCGGAGGCCATCGAATACAGACGCGGGATTGCGGAACCTTCTGGCACGATACCCAATAGGTCACCCGCCTCGAACCGGGCAAAGCCGTGCCCTGTCAATTTTTGCCAAAAGGTCAGGCGCGGCAAGGCAAAGCGCAGGATTGCAGTGGGTGCTTGCATTTCCGCCCCGTAGTCGCGGCGCGAAACCAGGGTCAGCATCTCGGTTGGGGGCACAATGGGCTGGTGGACCAGTTCAAGGTTAATGCCAAGCGCCTGACCCAACAGACGCCCCCAGCGCGCGAAATCCTGCGGCGACTGGCGGTCGATGGTGTCGAAGGGCAAAAGCATGTTCCAGCCCCGCGTTTTAGCCATTTCCGCAACCCTTTGGGCGTAGCCGCAATACTCCGGATAGCTGCGATCGCCAAACCCAAGCACTGCAATCGGTGCTGCGGGCGCGGTTCCCAGCGCTTTCAGACGATCAAGGAACCCTTTGGCGGTTTCCGGCGCATCGCCGTCGCCATAGGTTGCCGCAAGGATCACGAACCGCTGTGCCTTGGCGTGGTGCGCCAGATCAAAGTCGGACATTGGCCCGACATGCACTGTTTGCCCTGCCGCTCTCAGCGCCTGATGAAGCGTCGCCGCAAAACCCCAGGTGCTGCCCCCTTCGCTACCTACCAGAAGGATCGTTTCCGCCTTGGCGGCAGGCAGGTTGCCGGGAATGCGCGGTCTGCTGCGTCGTCCTGCCAGCCAGACAAGGACACCCGTGACCCCCAACACTGGTACGCCCAGTGCCATCAGTCCTAGGAGGATCCCAAGAAAGGCCGCCCCCTGACCGGTATGCAGCATGTAGATCGTTTCCGACACATTTTCCCAACCGGTCAGATCGGTCCAGCCCAACGCCGCACCTGTCCCCTGATCCAGATATCCTGTGCCCTGATCCGTCTTCAGGGTGAAGACGTCGCTGGCATCGCCCGGATAGGGAAAGTTCAGTTCGCGCAGTTCGGCCACAGGGGTCTGTCCCAGCAACTCGATGGATGTAATCGATATTCCAGTCTCGCCGCTGACATCATTCGGGAAAGCCGGTGCGGATGACGTGATGGGAAGCAGGTCGAAGGTCGAGGCCGACATCCAAAGCGCCGTCATCGACGATAAGGCAAGACCCAGAACCGCGACGCGCGCAATCTCGACATGCAGTCGCCCTGACAAAGGGCCGCGCAAAGGCGCGAACCAGCGCCGCCAGCCTCCGGCACGGCGCGCAACGAGGACAGACCCCGAAACGGAAAGGATCAGCATCGCCGCCGCACCAAGGGCCATGGCAATCCGACCGCCATAACCCAGAAACAACGACCGGTGCAGGTTGGTCAGCCAGCGCTCGACCTGATTGGGGTCGGCAGACCCCACGCCCGCGCCCGTCGCCGGATCAATCACCGCCGCCCCCGGCGTGCCATCCAAAAACCAATATGCCGTGATCTGACCCGGCGGGGACCGCCGGATCTGCTCGACACCGGGATAGGCGGTCTGGATGCGGGCCGCGAGCGTCGCCACGCTCAGCCCGGTTTCCGCCTGCGGCGCGGTCAGGCGCTCTGCCGCCGGAAAGACCGAAAGCGCAGCCCCACTCAGCGTCAGAACAATGAGAAGGGCAGCGGCCAGAAGACCCGGCCAACGGTGCAAAGCGCGGATCATCGCCGGGCCTCCTTACATGTCGTAGGTGAAATCAGCGATGTAGCGGCGCCCTGTGATCGGCGTGCCTGCACCGCCTGTCGTCAGGGGCACCGCGACCTCGTTCGGGCTGTCGCGCATGTCCTCGACGGCGGCGTCGATATGAAGAGTATAGCCCGCATCAAACAGCGCATCAGCCAGATCAAGCGTGATTTCAAGCGTCCGTCCGGCCCCGACACTGGCCCCGGTGATCCCGTTGATTTGTGCGGTGTCACCGGCGGTGGCCCGGTACCACTCGCTCAGGTGTTCATAGTATTTCGACTTGCCGCCAGCCATCCAGAGGCTGCCAGCGTAGGCCCCCGCGGCATCAGTGACATAAAGCGCAAGATAGGCCCCATCGCCTCCGTAATTGTTCATCGTCGTGGTCAAGGTCACCGGACGCGCCATTGCGAGTCCGGGGAGCGTGAGCGCCGTGGTCAGCGCCAGTGTTGCAAGAAGTGATTTCATGGGGAATGTGCCTTTCTAAGGACATGGGAATGTAAGGATAAGCGTCAATTCATTTGAACGACTGGCGGAGTGCCATTGCCGAACAGGCCATTTTGCGGCGGAGGGGTGGTGCCTGCGGGTGCTGCATTGCGGGCGCTGTTGCCGCAATCATCGTCATCATCATCATCATCATCATCATCTTCATCGTCGTCGCAGTCATCATCATCGTCGTCGTCTTCATACCGCGCGCCATTGTGATATTCGCGGTCGTCATCATCATCGCTGCTGGCAAAAATCAGCGGCATGGCGTCCTGATCGGCTTCGAGAACTGCTGCTAAAGGTAGAAATTCGCTATTGCTTGTGCGCATCGCGCTCCAGGCCGGTGCGGTGATGGCTGCGGATAGCGCGGTTGTTGCTGCAAGAAGGGCGAGTGTCTTTTTCATGGTCATGTCTCCGTTTGTGTGCTGAGAACAATCTGGAGACACCACCTGAGGTCTTCCTGACGTGACACGGTTTTTTGCTTCAGCTTGCCGTCAGAAAGACGTCAGAACGACGCCGGAAAGTAAAAAGGCCCCACCTGAGATAGCGGGGCCAGGGAAGCGTCGAAGGGACATTCGGCGCGGGGGAACGTTCAGGAAATATCGCCGGGCTCTGGCGCGCGCTTGTCGCCGGTGACCATGGACCGCGCGAGGTTTTCTTTATGGCGGAAAGAGGTCAGCACAACCCCGCCGACATGGACGGCGATCAGGAACAACATGACGTTAGCCAGCACCTCATGCGCCTCTTCGACGGCTTCCGACCCGCCTCCGCCATACCCTTCGTCGTCGCCATCGGCATAGGCCGGAGAGACAATCTGTGGCAGGTCAGGCAGCATTGCAAAACGGCCCTCATCTTCAAGCAGCCACCCCGTAAAGGCGGTGCCTGCGAGTGTCAGGAGCAAGGCGACGGTCATTGCGGCGCCAGCAGGGTTGTGGCCAAGATACCGATGCTCCTTGCCGCGCACGACATCTCCGATATAGCCAATCGTTTGCGACGGTCCCCGCAGGAACTGCGAGAAACGGGCGTATTTGCTGCCGACAAGGCCCCAGATCAAACGGAACGCAATCAGTCCGGCGACAATGTAACCCGCGATTTCGTGCACCGTGCCAAGCTCCTCGGCGCTCAGATAGGCCACGACAAACGTGACAACCAAACTCCAGTGAAAGACCCGGACCAAAGGATCCCAGACACGGACCTTGGCCGTAGATCCTTGCGCGGTTGAAGACGCATCATGTGCAGAGGTCTCAATCATCGTCGTCATCCTCGTATTCGAATTCGATCATTTGAAGGGTCTGCGGATGAACGGTCACTTCGATCCGACGCCCCTGTGCATCGCGGCCATCAATTTCGTAACAGCCATCATCGATCTTGATCCGACGCACGGTCCAACCGTTGTCCAACGCCATCTGCGCCACCGCTTCGCGCGGCTGCCAGTCGGCCATGGGGACAAAACAGTCATCATCGTCGGCAATCGCAGCGCCCGCCGAAAGCGTGGCGAAAACGGCGAGCATTGTCAGTGTCTTCTTCATGCGGCAAACTCCGGATTGCGGCCAATTTCACCAGACCATGCGCCACCAACCTGACAGGTTCCTGAAGCTCGCGGGCTGATGTGCGTCAGTCTCGCGTAAGCTGGATTGTTCAAGATGACTTGTGAAACAAAGGAATCCGACACCCATGCGCATTCTGCTGATCGAGGATGATATCGTTCTGGGCACCGCCGTGCGCGACCAGATCGCCGCCGATGGCCACTCCGTGGACTGGGTGACACGGCTTGATGCGGCGGGCGATGCAATGGCGGTTGCCGCCTATGATCTCCTGCTGCTTGACCTCATGCTGCCCGATGGTCGTGGCATTGGATTTCTGAAGACGATCCGAAATCGGGGGGACGTGACCCCGGTGATAATCCTGACAGCCCTTGACCAGATTTCGGATCGGATCGAAGGGTTGAATGCGGGGGCTGACGATTATCTGGTCAAACCGTTCGACCTGTCGGAACTCACCGCCCGGATCGGATCGGTCGCGCGCCGGTATAGCGGCAATCCAAACCCGATCATCACCCATGGCGCACTCGACATCGATCTTGCCTCCCGCAGCATCCACCGGAACGGCAAACCGGTCCAACTGACCGCGCGCGAATGGGCGCTGTTCGATGCGTTTCTGGCACGCCCGGGTCAGCTGCTGTCGAAAACGCAGCTTGAAGACAAACTTTATGCCCACGGGGCCGAAATCGAAAGCAACACCATCGAAGTCCATGTCAGTCGCCTGCGCAAGAAACTTGGGGCTGACGTGATACAGACCGAGCGTGGCATGGGTTATCGTCTGGGACCTTCATGAGACTGCCACGTAGCCTCCAGGCCCGTTTGGGGCTGTCATTGGGTATCGGGTTGACGCTTCTGTGGATCGCGACCGCCACGGTGACGGCGGTAAACCTGCGCCACGAAATGGATGAGGTCTTCGACTCCGCCCTGCAGGAAACGGCGCAGCGCCTTCTTCCGCTGGCCGTGCAAGAGATTGTCGGCCGCGAAGATGACGGTGTGACCCAACGCCTTGGCGCGATCCGCGAACATACCGAGTTCTTCACTTACATCGTGCGGGACGCGCGGGGGCGCATCCTGCTGCAATCGCATGCCGCCGATCCGGATATATTTCCTGCCTATGACGGGACGGGCTTCCGTCAGACAGCAACCCACAGGCTTTACAACGAGGATGCCTTGCAGGGCAGCGTTCGCATTTCGGTGGCCGAACCGCTGGACCACCGCGCCACGGTCGCACGGGAAATCCAGATGGGGCTGGGCCTGCCGCTTCTGGTAGTAATACCGCTTGCGCTGCTCGCCATCGTGCTGGCGGTCCGGGCAGGCCTTGGACCCATTCGCCGTTTTCGCGAACGCTTGGAGGCTCGGGATGCGCGCGACCTTTCACCTGTTCCGACGACAGGAATTCCGTTGGAAATTGTTCCGATGGCGACAACCCTGAACGGACTTCTTGGGCGCTTGAAAGAGGCGTTCGACGCCGAACGCAGCTTTGCCGCCAATGCCGCACATGAGTTGCGAACACCGCTCGCCGGAGCCATCGCGCAGGCGCAACGGCTGCAGTCTGAAACAGGTGACCCGGCTGCTGCTGCCCGAGCGGCAGACATCGAAGCCACGCTGAAACGGCTAACACGCCTGTCGGAACGCCTGATGCAACTGGCCCGCGCCGAAGGAGGTCGCCTGCGGCTGGACCAAACCTCGGACCTGCGCGGCATCGCGCAAATTATTGTCGACGAGATAGAGCGCGCCTCATCGCCGGGGCGCATCGTGCTGACGCTTCCGGACGGACCCGTCATATCAGACCTCGACCCGGACGCCTTTGGTATCCTGTGTCGCAACCTGATTGAAAATGCAATCCGGCATGGCGCAGAAACAGAACCCATTGATGTTTCGCTGTCACCAGATGGCACATTGCGCGTGGCAAACGCAGGACCCGTCGTGCCGAAAGAGAAACTGGAGAACCTGACCACCCGTTTTGAACGTGCAGGCCCGAACACCATCGGAAGCGGTATCGGCCTTACGATTGTCGCGGCAATTTCGGAACGGATCGGGAGCCAGTTCATCCTCAATTCCCCCCGCGTGGGCAAGGAGGATGGTTTCGAAGTGTGCATCAAGCTTCCGATCGCTGGTTCGAGGCGTTAGCGCTCAGCGATCAAGAGGCATTCTGTCGCCGCAATCGCAAAGCAAGACCGAGTGAGACTCCGATCACGATGGTTAGGTCCGCGAACGCGGTCAAAGCAAGCTTTAGAAATAGCAGGGTGCGATCCGACGCCTGCGTCTACATTTGACCACGCCATTTGCTCGGCTCGCGACAACGTATTTTTGGGTCGAACGACAACTTTGGACCGCTTTTCCGACCTCGGTTGTTAGCGCAGCATCCGGTGGTTTGGGCTCCAAGTCGCCTGATGCTGGTGCAGCGTCACTGACGACGAAGGCTGTTTCGAAGCAGCCGTTCGCCTAGTGGGCTACGCAACTGAAATTTCGCGGTTTCTGCGGATGCGCCGACATCCCCGCTTCAACAGCCGGTGCTGAGGCACCGCGCCGCGAATTCTTACTGCGAGCCCAAAACAACCAATGCCGCGGCTCGAACGAAAGGCTCCTTTGGTGTTGTGAAGAATGTCTTTCAATGACAACGTGATACCAGATTTTGACCTCTGCTGGAGAACATAAATATGGCTGATCAAGACCACCAGCTCACCGAACTTTTTCGAG
>NZ_JARJEF010000029.1:0-2500 GCF_029697505.1 Pseudophaeobacter profundi
TTGGTTGCGGGAGTAGGATTTGAACCTACGACCTTCAGGTTATGAGCCTGACGAGCTACCGGGCTGCTCCATCCCGCGACAGTTTTGTTTGTCGTATCGCTTTGCTACTTGAGGACTGTGTTTTTGTCTGGGTAGCCAGCGTATTTTATCGTTTAGAGTTTTTGGATTTTACTAGGTTTGGCAGTGACCTACTCTCCCACGCCTTAAGACGCAGTACCATTGGCGCAAAGGCACTTAACTTCCGGGTTCGGGATGGGACCGGGTGTTTTGCTCTCGCTATCGCCACCAAACCAAGAAAAATCCAAGACCGACCCTCTTGGCGTAGCCAAGAGGTCGCGCGGCAGGCAGGGTATTTGCGTTAGCAAATGCCCGTTGCCGCACGTCAGCTATGTCACCTGTTGGTTTCATATCTGATATCGGAAGAAACAATCAACATTAAGTCCAAGTCAGTTGGTGCTTTTTGGTTCTTGAGGCTGTCTATTACTAGATCAGATCAAGCCAATCGGGCGATTAGTACCAGTCAACTGAACGTGTTACCACGCTTACATCTCTGGCCTATTGACGAGGTGGTCTACCTCGGCCCTCAGGGATACCTTGTTTTGAGGGGGGCTTCCCGCTTAGATGCCTTCAGCGGTTATCCTTTCCGAACATAGCTACCCAGCACTGCCGTTGGCACGACAACTGGTCCACCAGTGGTTCGTTCACCCCGGTCCTCTCGTACTAGGGGCAACTCCTCTCAAGTATCCTACACCCACGGCAGATAGGGACCGAACTGTCTCACGACGTTCTAAACCCAGCTCACGTACCTCTTTAAACGGCGAACAGCCGTACCCTTGGGACCTGCTCCAGCCCCAGGATGAGATGAGCCGACATCGAGGTGCCAAACACTGCCGTCGATATGGACTCTTGGGCAGTATCAGCCTGTTATCCCCGGCGTACCTTTTATCCGTTGAGCGATGGCCCTTCCACTCGGGACCACCGGATCACTATGGCCGACTTTCGTCTCTGCTCGACTTGTCAGTCTCGCAGTCAGGCTGGCTTTTGCCATTGCACTCAACGAGCGATTTCCGACCGCTCTGAGCCAACCTTCGCGCGCCTCCGTTACGCTTTAGGAGGCGACCGCCCCAGTCAAACTACCCGCCACGCAGGGTCCCGGATCCGGATAACGGACCGCGGTTAGACATCAAGAGTGCGAAGGGTGGTATCTCAAGGGAGGCTCCACCGAGACTAGCGTCTCGGTTTCGATGCCTACCACCTATCCTGCACGTCACAATCCTGATGCCAGTGCGAAGCTGTAGTAAAGGTGCACGGGGTCTTTCCGTCTAACCGCGGGAAGCCTGCATCTTGACAGGCAATTCAATTTCGCTGAGTCGATGTTGGAGACAGCGGGGAAGTCGTTACGCCATTCGTGCAGGTCGGAACTTACCCGACAAGGAATTTCGCTACCTTAGGACCGTTATAGTTACGGCCGCCGTTTACCTGGGCTTCAATTCAGAGCTCTCACCCCTCCTTTTAACCTTCAGGCACCGGGCAGGCGTCAGACCCTATACGTCGTCTTGCGACTTCGCAGAGCCCTGTGTTTTTAATAAACAGTCGCCACCCCCTGGTTTGTGCCCCCAGCTTCCAGTTGCCTGGAAACCGGGCCTCCTTCTCGCGAACTTACGGAGGTATTTTGCCGAGTTCCTTCAACATCGTTCTCTCAAGCGCCTTGGTATTCTCTACCTGTCCACCTGTGTCGGTTTAGGGTACGATCTTATAGAGGGGCTATTTCCAGGAACCGCTCAGCTGCTCATTCAATCCAATAAGGATGAACAACACCCGCGATCCGTCACCACCTCATGGCCCAGGAATATTAACCTGGTTCCCATCGACTACGCCTTTCGGCCTCGCCTTAGGGGTCGGCTTACCCTGCTCAGATTAGCTTTAAGCAGGAACCCTTGGACTTTCGGCGAGAGTGTCTCTCACACTCTTTGTCGCTACTCATGTCATCATTCTCGCTAGTGATCTCTCCACGGGATCGCTCACGCGCCCGCTTCATCGAAAGCTCCGCGTCTCCAATCCTACCGAAGTAGGTAAGGAGACATGGAACTATGTCACACTACGCTCTGCTACCATGCACTATGTGCATCCTCAGCTTCGGCTCATGGCTTGAGCCCCGTTACATCTTCGCCGCAGGACGTCTTAATTAGACCAGTGAGCTGTTACGCTATCTTTAAAAGATGGCTGCTTCTAAGCCAACTTCCTGGTTGTTTTGGACATCCCACCTGCTTTCCCACTTAGCCATGAATTAGGGGCCTTAGCTGGAGGTCAGGGTTGTTTCCCTCTCCACTACGGACGTTAGCATCCGCAGTGTGTCTGCCGTATAGTACTCCCGGGTATTCGGAGTTTGGTTAGGATCAGTAAGACGGTGAGTCCCCATTACCCATCCAGTGCTCTACCCCCCGGGGTATTCGTACGACGCTCTACCTAAATAGATTTCGCAGAGAACCAGCTATCTCCG
>NZ_JARJEF010000002.1 GCF_029697505.1 Pseudophaeobacter profundi
ATCCCATGTCTATCACTCCCAATCCCCCCAACGAAAACCGTCGGGGCAGTGTGTTCACATGGGTCAATTCTCAGTGACAATTTATCGGCATACCGGGTCAGTTCTCAGTGACAATCAACAGATATGAAGCCATAGAAATGATCCAGAACCTCCGGCAAGAGCGGGGCGACGAGTTTTCCGCCCTCCACCAAGTAACTTCGGTTCTTGTTGTCCAGATCAAATTTGGACAACGCTATGCTCTGTTCGTGTAACATTTTCTCACTCGTAAACTAGGAATAATACAGTAACACCATCCGTAATTTTAGAATGCGAAGGTTAAATTCGGTTGAATTTTGCTCTCGCGTTTGAAGCCGGAAGCATCGACCGATGCCAGGAAATTCGGCGAATGGTTGTCTGTTTCGCCCCTTTGGCCGTCCGTTCGTCGAGGATCAGCCGCGACCAAGGCCAGGTTTCCGACAGCACGAATTATCCCTACTTAAACAAGGCTTTAACCATGTGAGGACAGAGGATATGGCCGAGCATACCAGTCGATGTATTTTAGCGTTAGTGTCAGGGTCATGTGAAAGTGTCCGCAATGTCTGCGCTGACAAGTCGGACTCTCTGATTTTCCTGAATATTCTGACCTATCTAGAGGTCTTGTGGTGCGGGTGAAGGGACTCGAACCCCCACGCCAAAGGCGCCAGAACCTAAATCTGGTGCGTCTACCAATTCCGCCACACCCGCACGTTTCGCAAATCACTTGTTGCGTCGGCGGTGGATAGCAAAGGTTGAAACCGGATGCGAGCGCTAATTTCAACAAAAGAGGCAGAATGCCACGGACAACGCATCTATCTGTGTCTTGCGCGCCCTGACCAACTGCGGTTCCAATGCTGATTTCTGCGCTTGAGCTTGCGCAACAGGGAAATCTCAGTGCCGCTTGCCTGCGGATTGTGCGGCAGATTCTTGCCCGCTGCACCCGCATAGGGCTGGCCAGGGCCAGGTCCTGCGCCGAGACGGGCGCGGTATCGCGCAGCTGGCAAACCTGCAAGGCCTGATCGCCTGGGCCAATCGGTTCAAACGGTGTGTAACAAGACCGGGGAACGCGTGAAAACCCTGGGCAACCGCCTGAGGTTATCTGTCGCCGTTTGCAAGGCAGGCCGCCATGAGACGATAGACAATCTGCGCTGCGGTGAAGTCCCAGGCGGCGTTGCCATCGGGCGCAAGTTCGACCACATCCAGCCCGACACACCGGCGCCCCTTTAGCGCGTGCTCCACAAGATGCAGGGCCTGATAATAGCCCAGACCACCGGGGACAGGCGTGCCCGTTGCAGGCATGAGGGAGGGATCCAGCCCATCCACATCAAAGCTGATGTAGATCAGTTCGGGGAAATCTTCTGGCAGTTCAATTTCGTGGATATTGCGGGTAACCAGCTCTTCTGCGTCCACGTGAAAGACCGCATTGGCGGTGCGGCTTTCGGCTTCTTGCGTGCACAGGGCGCGGACGCCGAATTGTGCCAGCCGGATGCCTGCTTGCGACAGAAGATGCATGACGGAGGCATGCGAATGCTGCTCTCCCTGGTAGGCCACGCGCAAATCGGCATGGGCGTCAATCTGCACGATGCCAATCGGTTGATTCAGCGCGCGCGCCACCCCGGTGACAGCGCCGTAGCTTAGCGAGTGTTCACCGCCCAGTGTCACCGGCAGTTTGCCATCGCGCAGGCAGGCCTCGGTGCGCTGTGCCAGCCGTTCCATCACCTCTGGCAGCGGCCCTTCGCAGTCCAGCGCGGTCTCGGTGAAGATACCCCTGGCGCAGGGCTCCAGCCCCTGACACAGGCGCTCTAGCTCGTTTGAGGCTGCGATGATCGCCTGGGGGCCAAGTGCGGTGCCGGCACCATAAGACACGGTGCGTTCCAGCGGTACAGGGATGACGCGAAACAGGGCATCTTGGCCCCGTTCGGCATCGGTCAGTTCGCTGTCGAGAAAGATGCTCATGCAGAGGCCCTCATGATAGACGTTCCTTGAAATCCAGGTATCCGAATTGCTTTACCATCCGCAGCTCATCCGTCTGGCTGTTCCAGAGCAGGATCGAGGGAAGGGCCACGCCATTGAACGTATTGGTCTTGACCATCGAGTAATGGGCTTGATCGAGAAAGGCGAAGCGATCGCCGATCTGCAGCGGCTGCGCGGTTGTGTAATCGCCAATCACATCGCCAGCGAGGCAAGAGGGCCCGCCCAGACGGTAGGTATGGCCAGTGTCCACCTCACCCATCATGGCGGGGCGATAGGGGGCTTCGATCACGTCGGGCATGTGGCATGTGGCCGATATATCGGTGATGGCCAAGTCGATGCCATTTTGCGGCAGGTCCAGAACTTCGCCAATCAGAATACCCGCATCCAAGGCCACCGCCTCGCCGGGTTCCAGGTAGATGTCGACATCGTATTTGGCGCGAATACCCGTGATGAAGGCGATCAGCGCCTCGCGGTCATAGTCATCGCGGGTAATGTGGTGTCCACCACCAAAATTCAGCCATTTCAGATGTTCAATATGCGGTTTCAAGGTCTCTTCAATCGAGGCCCAGGTCCGTTCCAGCGGGGCAAACCCCTGTTCGCAAAGGGTATGCATATGCAGCCCGTCCACGCCGATCAATGCCTCGGTCGTCAGCTGGCTAATAGGGGTGCCAAGCCGCGAACAGGGCGCGCAGGGGTCATATTTGGCAATCTCGCCTTCGGAATGTTCGGGGTTGATGCGCAGCCCGACCTGTTTGCCTGCGGATTTGCACCTGGCGAGAAACCTGTCCTTTTGCGCGGGGCTGTTAAAGATCACATGATCGGAGAGCGCGATGATTTCATCAATCTCGCTGTCCTTGTAGCCGGCACAGAAGGTCGCGACCTCGCCGCCATATTCTTCCCGTGCAAGCCGCGCCTCATACAATCCGCTGGCGCAGGTCCCGCCAATATACTGGCGCAGCAGCGGGGCCAGCGCGAACATGGAGAAGGCTTTCAGGGCCGCAAGAACATGGGCGCCAGACCTGTCGGCCACCTCGGCCAGGATCGTCAGGTTTCGTTCAACCGCTTTTTCGTCCACCACGAAGGCTGGCGTCGACACGCGGGACAGATCAAAATCGCGAAATGCGCCCGGGTCACCAGCCTGTGTGGCCATCAAGTCTGACATCGCATCATCCACCATTGCAATGTGGGGCAGGCCCGGTGGTGCCACCGGGCCTGACGTTGAAAATTTAACGCTAGAAATCGACAGGGCCGTCCAGCTCATGTACCTGCCAGGGCAGGCCGTGTTGGTTCAGCATGTCCATGAAGTCATCGGGATCCAGCTGTTCCATGTTCCAGACACCGGGCGCGGCCCAGTTGCCTTTCAGAACCTGCGCGGCGCCGATCATGGCGGGGACGCCCGTGGTATAGCTGACCGCCTGGCTGCCGACTTCGGCATAGCACTCTTCGTGGTCACAGATATTGTAGATGTAGAAGGTCTTTTCGCCTGATCCATCCATGGCCTCGCCCGTGGCGATATCACCGATGCAGGCCTTGCCCTTGGTTTCAGCCCCCAGATCGCCGGGATCGGGCAGCAGTGTTTTCAGAAACTGGATCGGGATGATTTCCTGCCCGTCATGCATCACCTTGTCGATGCGGGTCATGCCGACGTTTTCCAGCACCTTGGCGTGCATGATATAGGCATCGCCAAAGGTCATCCAGAACCGTGCCCGTTCGATTTCCGGGAAGTGGGTCGACAGGCTTTCCAGTTCTTCATGATACATCAGGTACATGTTCTTTGGCCCGATGGCAGGGAAATCGAACTCAACCTTATGGGTCATGGCCGGGGTTACCTGCCAGTCGCCATTTTCCCAATGCCGGGCCTCGGCCAGCACTTCGCGCAGATTGATTTCCGGGTTGAAGTTGGTGGCAAATTCCTGATCGTTGGAACCGCCGTTGGCATCCAGCACATCAATCTGGCGAATGGATTTCAGCTTGTGCTTGCGCAGCCAGGTCGCAAAAACGCTGGTAACGCCGGGATCAAAACCCGCCCCCAGGATCGCTGTCAGGCCGGCCGCCTTGAAACGGTCCTGATAGGCCCACTGCCAATGATATTCGAACTTGGCCACGTCTTCGGGTTCATAGTTTGCAGTGTCCAGATAGTGGCACCCGGCCTCCAGACAGGCATCCATCAACACAAGGTCCTGATAGGGCAGGGCCAGGTTCACCAGAATCTCGGCACCGGTTTCGCGGATCAGGGCCACGGTTGCGGCCACATCATAGGCATCCAGGGCCGCAGTCCTGATGTCAACGCCGGTGCGTTCTTTCACACTGGCGGCAATCGCATCGCATTTTGATTTGGTACGGCTGGCCAGGGTGATTTCGGTGAAGATATCGGCGTTCATCGCCATCTTATGCACCGAAGCGTGACTTACGCCGCCCGCGCCAACAACAAGTGTCTTGCCCATGGTGGTTCTCTCCTTACCGAGGTCATTCATAGTAGGTATAGCCGTTGATCGAGCCCCGATAGGCTTCAATCAGAATCTTGCGTTCATTGGCCTTTATGGCCCCGCCCGAGATAGCTTCATCGACCATTTTACGGAAGGCCGCAATGCAATCTGCCGGATCATATTCCACATATGACAGGACTTCAGAAATCGTGTCACCTTCCTGTTCGTGCAGCAGATCAAAGCCGCCATCCGAGCGCAGATCGATCGTGACTACATTGGTGTCGCCAAACAGGTTGTGCAGATCGCCCAGGGTTTCCTGATAGGCCCCAACAAAAAAGACCCCAAGATAATAGCGCTGATCTTCGGGCAGGGAATGCACCGGCAGCGACGGTGAAATGCCTTCTGCCAGGATAAAGCGATCCACCTTGCCGTCGCTGTCACAGGTGATGTCGGACAGGACGGCGCGGCGATCCGGTGGCTGGTCCAGCATTTGCAGCGGCATGATCGGATGCAACTGGTCAATGGCCCAGACATCCGGCAAGGACTGGAACAGCGAAAAGTTGCAGTGATAGACATCGGCAACCTTTTCCAGCTTTTCGCCCAGTTCGTTCACCTCGTCCGAGGCAGCAACAAGCATCTTGATCCGGGCAATCAGATACAGATAGATCCGCTCTGCCCGGGCCATCTGGCGCAGGTCGACCATGCCGCGCCGAAACAGCCCGCGCAGTTCGTCCCGATAAAAACTGGCGTCGTTCCAGCATTCCTGCACCCGGCCAGACACAAGATACCCGCTGATTGCCGCCAGATCAGACACCAGATGATGATCATTGGGCTGCACCTCTGGCGCGTCCGGGGCATCAAACAGCGTCGTTTCCAAAACATCAAAGATCAGCATCGATGAGGTCGCAACCACCGCCCGGCCGCTTTCCGTGACCAGAATGGGATGTTCCACCTCGGCTTCGTCCAGGGCATAGGCCACGGTTTCCACGATATTGGCGGCATATTCTTCGATCGTGTAGTTGATCGAGTTCTCACCGGCCCGTTTTTCGCCCGTGTAATCCACGCCCAGGCCGCCGCCCAGGTCCAGATGGGTCAGGGGGACGCCTTCGCGGGTCAGTTCGATGAAATACCGACAGGCTTCGGTGGTGGCGCGGCGAACATCATTTACGTCCGGCACCTGGCTGCCCAGGTGGGAATGCTGCAGCTTGAGACAGTGCAGCAGGCCCACATCTTTTAGCCGGTCCACCACCCGCAACAATTGGTCGGAATTCATGCCAAATGCCGACCGATCACCCGAGCTTTCCTGCCATTTTCCACCAATCTGGTTGGTCAGCTTTACCCGAACACCCAGCAATGGCTCGATGCCCAATTCCTGGGTGACCTGAATGACGGTTTCTGCTTCTTTCGGGCTCTCCAATACGATGATGGTGTTAAAGCCCAGCCGCTGTGACAGGATCGCCAGACGAATGAACTCGGCGTCCTTGACACCGTTGCAGACAATCAGCGCGTTCTTTGACAGGCGGTGCGCCAGCGCGATCACAAGCTCGGGCTTTGATCCTGCCTCCAGCCCGAAGTCGAACTCTCGCCCGAACTCAACAATCCGATCCACCACCTGCGCCTGTTGGTTCACCTTGATGGGAAAGACCCCGCGATAGGGGGCTTTATATCCGACGTGCTTGATTGCTTTGGCAAAGCTTTGATTGATGTGGCGGATTTCGTGTTCCAGAAACGAACTGACGCGCAACACCATCGGGGCGGCGATGCCCCGTTGTTCCAGATCCTGCAGGATACCCGGCAGGCTGATCGGGGCGGCAGCGTCATTGAGCGGATCGCAAAGCGAGATCTCGCCGTCAGGAGACACGGTTATCAAACCTTTGCCCCATTGATCGACGCCATAAATACTGCCTGGGCAGGTGTCGTTTTGATCCAATCGATATGACCTTTCTGACGGAGAGGAGAGCGGAAAAATTGCTATGAACCGGAGTGAAGTACAGAGTGGTCGGCGGGGCGAACCATCTGGAGGTAACTTTATGCCTGGCCCAATACCACCATTGCGCAACGCGTCCTATGGGTTTTGCAAGCTTGACATCGGGTGATGCACAAGACCTCACCTCGTTTATTCCAACATGGAAAACGCACCGGTTTCAACCCCTAGGTCAGGATGTAGTTCTCTGGCGTCAGGGGCTTTGGCGCAGGCTGTCCCAGCGCTTCGGACACCGAAATTTCAATCACCCGGCACATCGCATCCAGCGGCAGCCCGTTTTGCACATCGCGAAACGGCAGGTCCAGCTCGTTTGTCACCGTTTGCAGGCCAAAGAAAACATAGGCGACCACCGCAGAAAAGAGCGGGGCAAACCAGCCTGTGGATTCGATCAGCGCAAAGGGCAGCAACCAGCAATAGAGATAGGTGGTCCGCCGTATGAGCAAGGAATAGACAAAGGGCAGCGGCGTCGTCAGGATCCGTTCGCACCCTGCCTGTGCAAGCGCCACAGAAGACAGGGTCTGGGAAATGGTAAGCTGACCAAACCCACTGACGTCGTCTCTTTCGCTCAGCTTGCGAATCTGATCCGCCATTGACCTCAGGGCTGCGTCGGCGGGGTTTTGATGGGCGAGCATTGCGGCGGCTTTCTCCTCGCCGATCCACTGTGCAATATCGTCACTTACATCGGTATTTCGCAAGAAGCCCCGGTGAAGATGGGCAAAAGCAACCGCACAGGACAGGATGCGTGCGCGGTCGTCCTCATTGCCGACAAAGATGCGCATGTGGCGCCCCAGGTTGCGCACATCGGCAATCATGGAGCCCCAGAGCTTGCGTGCCTCCCACCAGCGATCATAGGCGGCGTTGTTGCGAAAGCCGAGAAACAGCGAAAGCGCGACGCCGAATATCCCCATCGCTGCCATCGAGATATGGGGCAGGTTAATGAGATGTAGATCAACAAGCAGAACCGCCATGGACAAAACACCAACGCCAAGGATCTTGCCGATGATCGTTGGGACAATTGACCCCTGCATGACAAAGAACAACTGCAGTGAAGATGGGTGGTCCCGGACAATCATCTGGCTTGGCCTTTCAGGGTAGGGGGTGCAGCAGAGAGCCTCACTTAACGCTCAAACTTTCTTTGGCGGGCGTGACCGCAGGCTGCAGGTCAATCCGTACCGTAAATTTCGCATCTGTTCATAGACGGATCAGCAGCGCAAGGCTGTGAGATCCCGATATATTCCTTCGCCGGTGATACAGGCCCCGCTGCGGCGGGAAAGGTTCGAAAACGACCCTTCCGTGAAGGGGTCGTCAAAACTGCCCCGTGTTCGGGCGTTCCGGGCGGATTGGCAGGCCCGCCGGTAAGTCTGAGGCGCGCGCTGGTCTAAGGCTCTGTCAAATCGTGACCTGTAGATTGCTTTGGCTCTGGCGGGGGCTGGCATGTGGAGAATGATGATGACGCTTATTACAAACTGGCGGGCGGTTCTGGCAAAATCGGCCAGCATCTGGTTGATTCTTGCCAGCCTGTTGGCCACTTTCGGTTTTTTCTTTGCCCTGGTTAACCCCGCCCTCATAGGATGGCCACCGATCTATTTTGCAGCTGTTTCAGCTAGTTTCCAGACGCTGGCGATTCCGGCGCGGGTGGTGCTGCAAAAGGGGATTTCGGGGCTGGATCGGTTTCGCGCGGATCAAAGCGGAGTCCTGAGGCGGCGCTATGTTGGATTGATTGCCGGCAGTGGCATTGCCCTGTCCAGCGCCATTGCCTTCATTGGCAGTTGGGAAGGGCTGCGCCAAGCGGCCTATCGTGATGTGGTGGGCGTCTGGACGGTGTGCTACGGCGCGACCGAGGGTGTGCGTCCGGGCGACAGCTACAGCCGGGCGGACTGTGACCACATGCTGGCGGCAGAAATCATCCGCCATGAAGCAGGGCTGGATCGCTGCCTGACGGCAGAGGTGCCATTGGGAATGAAGATCGCCCTGGTGTCCTGGACTTATAATGTCGGGGTTGGGGCGGCCTGTGGTTCTACCTTGCTGCGCCGGGTCAATGCGGGTGATTTGGCGGGGGGCTGCGATGAATTGCAGCGTTGGAACAGGGCGGGGGGGCGCGTCTGGCGTGGCCTGACGCGGCGGCGCATATCTGAAATGGAGATGTGTCATGCCGCCCTGAGGTCGGGCGCGTGACCCTGGTCTGGGGCTTGCGAAAATTGCCTGTGCTGCTTGGTAGCCTGGCCCTTGTGGTCGCGCTGTGGGCGCTACTGGATCTGATCGGTGAGCGTCGCCGCCTTGCAGCAGATCTGGCCCAGACCCAGACACGTCTGCGCGCCGCCAGGGCAGAGCTGGCACAGGCGGCCGCGGCTGCCCGCATTCACCGCGCCCATTTGGACCGCGCCGCAGATGAGGCGCGGCGATGGTCGGAAATTATCAATGATTTTAAACAGATGGAGGGCCGCGATGCGCCTTTATCCCCTTTGCTGGGCCGTACTGCTGAGCAGCTGTTCCAGCGCTCTCCCGGATGAGCGAGCCGGGCCAATCCCGGTGCCGTCCGATCTGTTGCAGCCCTGTCCAGGCTATCAGGGGCCGACGCCCCGCAGCGAAGGCCAGCTGTCGGATGCGCTGATCGCAGAGCTGCGGGGGCGGAGCTGTGCCAATGCCAAACTGGCAACGGTAGAGGAAATACTTGCGGCGCCTGCTGCGCAATAGGGCGGGAAGTCTCTGGCCCGCCAAAGCCAGTCAGTGGGCAGGATCAGCTTGGCGGGTTCCCCGGAGATTGCGGCGCATCATCGCAGATTTCGTACCAGCCCGGTTTTTCAGAGGTAAATTCGTGAAACTGGTTTTGCAGCGCAACCGGCGTATCCAGGGCATTTGCGGCAATGGGAAAGCTATCTTCCTCGGACAGGATTTCGCCCAGCGATGTGCCGCATAGTCTGCAAAAACAACGATGATATTTATATGGGGCCGCCGGGTGATACAGCGCGACCTGTTCCTTGCCGGACACCCATCTAAGATCATCCCGTTTGACAAAGACAATTGCGCTGGCGCCAGCTTTTCGGCAGCGCGTGCAGTGACAGGTGCCCAGCATGCTTGGGATGGCCTGGAGTTCGAACTTAACTGTTCCACAACAACAGCTTCCGGTGATCATTTATGTTACCTCTTCCAAGATGATTATTACGAATGACAGGAACATTAAGTGAACATTTACCTGGGCGCAATCATGTTTGTCTGCATTTTTGGCAGGGCGCATCAGGCGGCAATTGGCTGGAATTAGACGATTTATATATTCGGCCGCCGCGTTTGCCGTTAAAAACGATCTTGAGGGAAGCCAAGGGAAGCCAGATGAATTACTCCGGGGCAGGCGTGGACAGGCAGCGAGCAGACATCGAGAATGGGCGCAAAAAACTATTGTGGTGGCAGCCATCACTGGCAGGGCTCTATTTCGGAGCCCTTTTTTGCGTTGCGACATTCTGGCCGTCTCTGTTGCCACGCCCCTGGGTGTTTCAGGGGGTGTTGTCGGGGCTGGTCTTTGCGCTTGGCTACGGCACTGGCACCGTTGGTCTTTGGCTTTGGCGCTATCTGGAATTGCCGCTGCTGCCGCTAAGGTGGCGCGCGCGCATGTATTTGGTGCTGGCCGGTTCCAGCGCGGTTGTCGCGGGCTATACCTTCTGGAACGTGGCCAACTGGCAAAATGTCACCCGTGGCCTGATGCAGATGCCCAAGGTCGAAGAGAGCTATTACCTGCAGATCACCCTGATTGGCCTGGGCATCGCCTTGTTGCTTATCCTGCTGGGTAAAGTGTTGTATCTGGCCCTTGCCTGGGCGGCCGCATTGCCACGCCACTATGTGCCACGCCGTATCGCCTCTTTATTGGGGGCGCTGGCCTTTCTGGGGCTACTGGTCATTGCTGCAAACGATACCCTGTTGCAACGTACAATCGCCGCGATCGACAGTGCCCAGGCACGTATTGATATCTCTGACCCGCCCGGCGCTTTTGCCCCGCAAGAGCCGCAGCGTTCGGGCAGTGCCCGATCGCTGATCGATTGGGGGCAACTGGGGAAGGCGGGCAAGCAGTTTGTCCATGAAGGCCCACGCCGCAGCGATATCGAGGCCTTTAGCAACAGGCCAGCGCAAGAACCGATACGTGTCTATGTGGGGCTCCGCTCGGCGCCGACACCACTGGCGCAGGCGCAGCTGGCCTTGCAAGACCTGCAACGCACTGATGCCTTTTCGCGCAAGATACTGGTCATTGCGACGCCAACCGGAACTGGGTGGCTGCAAAATGGCGCAATTGCACCGCTCGAATACATGCATGACGGCGACATCGCCACTGTGGGGGTGCAGTACTCATACCTGCCCAGCCCGCAATCCCTGCTGCTGCAGCCCGGATTGGTGCAAGAATCCGCATCCATCGTGTTTGACGTGATCTATAATTACTGGAAAACCCTGCCAGCCGAGACCCGCCCGCAGCTCTATCTCTTTGGCTTGAGCCTGGGATCTTTGGGGTCTGAAACATCTGTGCCGCTCTATGCCTATGTAAGCGACCCATTTCACGGTGCTCTCTGGGCTGGACCGACCTTTCGCAACCCGCTGTGGAAACGGGTGCAGCGCAATCGCGATCCGCAGTCACCGGCCTGGCAACCCCGCTTTGAAAACGGCGGGCTGTTTCGTGCCTTTGGCCCCGGCATGATCGCTGCCGACCAGCAACAGGGCTGGAGCCCCATTCGCACCGTATTCCTGGCCTACCCATCGGACCCGATTGTCTTCTTTGAGGAAAACATGTGGTCGCGAGCGCCCGCCTGGATGGGGCAGAACCGGGGCAGCGGTGTGTCATCGGGCTTTACCTGGGTACCTGTGGTGACGTTTTTCCAGGTGGCACTGGATATGCTGTCGGCGGCTCGGGTCCCGGCCGGGCACGGGCATAACTACGCGGTGCGTGATTACACAGAGGCATGGGCCGTCGTGACAGGGCGCGCCGACTGGACGAGCGACCAAACCGAGCGTTTGCTTTCGCGGGTGGCAGATGAAGGCTGGTAGCCTGTCTACCTGCACCGTGAAACCGAGGCTGCGGCCCGCGTGGACCTGCTATCTTCTGCGGGGGATCTGCCTTGATGCAGGGCGGCCAGCGAAAAGAAAAGCACCGGTGTGCGAATCTCTGGTGCCGAAAAAAAATTGCTCTTGGAAGGTGGGTTTCGCTGGGTGCAATGCTGCTTTGATCCCTGTGCAGGCGGTAGGTGAAGTAGTTCACTCAACTTTACCGCTTTCTTTCCAAAAATTGATTTTTGGCACCGGATTTCAGCGGGAAATTGCGTATTTTTCGGCCATGTGCGCAAAAGCCAATTTCAAGACTGCGCCGCAAAAAAACTGCTTGATATATCCGGGCCGAGGTACGGATCCCTGGGATGGGGGGATCTTGCACCGCAAAAGTTCAATCAGGAGACTCAAGACCATGAGCACCAAATTCGCTTTGCGCAGCAGCGCGGCCGTTGCGACCGCCCTGCTGGCCGCACCAGCCTTTGCTGGCCCCACCTATACCAATGACAACGGCGGTAGCTTCCGCTGGTATGGTCAGTTCAACCCATCCTTCCAGTCTTATGACGATGGTGTAGAAGACTACAGCCGCGTTGTTGACAACTCTTCCTCCAACTCGCGCATCGGGTTCTGGCTGGAGCAGGCCTTTGGCGAAAACACGCTGAAGTTCCACTTTGAAACAGCCTTTGGTCTGCGCGCCTCTGATGGGGTGGATCAGGCTGGCACAGGCCAAAACCTGAGCTGGAGCCGAACCAACCTGCGCCACGTGGATCTGCAGTTTGAAACTGCCAACTACGGCACATTCTCTGCTGGTCAGGGGTCTATGGCGTCTGACGGCGTCACAGGGGCTGACTTCTCGGGCACCGGTCTGGGCGCGGGTGTATCCGTAGGTGATATTGGCGGCGGCTATGCCTTCCGCACCGCAAGCGGCGCTGTAAGCGGCGTGACCGTTGGTGATGCCTTCACCGATCTGGATGGCAGCCGTCTGGGCCGGATCCGCTATGACAGCAACAACTTTGCTGGTTTTGTCTTCTCGACATCCTACGGCACAGACATCCTGGGCACCAACAACGACCGCGAAACCTATGACGTTGCGGTACGCTACGGCAACGATGAGCTGGGTGCCTTTGCACTGGATGCGGGTCTGGCGGCAGCCTGGACAGAACAGACCGGCAAGCAGGATCGTCGCGATATTTCCGGTTCGGTGTCGCTGTTGCACCGTGACACCGGCCTGTCGATGACACTGGCCGCAGGGGATCGCGATATCTCGGGCAACTATGGCTATGCCAAGCTGGGATATTCGGCCAACCTGATCAACGCGGGCAAGACTTCGTTCTCGGTCGATTACTATGACGGTTCTGATCTTGTGACCACTGGTGATACCTCCGAATCCTGGGGTGTTGCTGCGGTTCAAAAGATCGACAATCTGAACCTGGAAACCTACATCGCTTACCGCGATTATTCCTACGCGGACACGTCGGGGACCAGCTACCAGGATTCCAACGTGATCCTGGCTGGCGCTCGCTGGAAGTTCTAAAGATCTAACCATGCTTGCCCCAGGCCGTTCCCTCGGTTCCTGGGGCAGAGGCACGTCCCCCATGCGGGGGGCGTGCCTTTTTTGTTTTTGGCAGAATTTTGTCAGTAAATTCGGCTTTGAGAGACTGAAACCGGCAATCCCCCTTGCACCGCGCCGCCAGTAACAATAGAAGGCCTCAAATTGTCTGGGGGTGTTGCCTGCGCGCGCGCCCCGAATCTCTATGGGGTATAGGATGCAGGTCACCGAGACGCTGAACGAAGGTCTGAAACGCGGCTACGCCATCACGGTCACTGCTGCCGAGCTGGACGCCAAGGTCAATGAAAAGCTGGTTGAAGCCCAGCCAGAAATCGAAATGAAGGGCTTTCGCAAAGGCAAAGTTCCTATGGCGCTGCTGAAAAAGCAGTTTGGCCAGCGCATGATTGGCGAAGCGATGCAGGAAGCCGTCGACGGTGCCATGAACAAGCATTTCGAAGACAGCGGCGACCGCCCAGCGATGCAGCCCGACGTCAAAATGACCAATGAAGATTGGAAAGAGGGCGACGACGTCAACGTCGAGATGTCCTATGAGGCGCTGCCCGAAATTCCTGAGGTCGACCTGTCTGGTGTGACCCTGGAAAAGCTGGTTGTGAAGGCTGAAGAAGAGGCCGTCACCGAAGCGCTGGAAAGCCTGGCAGAAAACGCCCAGGAATTCGAAGCCCGCGAAGCAGGTGCTGCCTCTGAAGATGGTGACCAGGTTGTCATCGACTTCCTGGGTAAAGTGGACGGCGAAGCCTTTGAAGGTGGCGCAGCAGACGATTATCCGCTGGTTCTGGGCTCCAACTCCTTTATTCCCGGTTTTGAAGAGCAGCTGGTTGGCGTGAAAGCCGAAGAGGAAAAAGACGTTACCGTTTCTTTCCCCGACGACTATCAGGCCGAGCACCTGGCCGGCAAAGAAGCCGTGTTCTCTTGCACCATCAAAGAGGTCAAGGCCCCCAAGGCTGCCGAGATCAACGACGAGATGGCCAAGAAGTTCGGCGCTGAAGACCTGGAAGGCCTGAAGGGCCAGATCCGCGAACGTCTGGAAGCAGAATATGCTGGAGCCGCCCGCGCCGTGATGAAGCGCGCGACCCTCGACAAGCTGGACGAGCTGGTCTCCTTTGACCTGCCGCCGTCGCTGCTGGAGGCCGAAGCCAAGCAGATCGCGCATCAGCTGTGGCACGAGGAAAACCCAGATGTCGAAGGCCATGATCACGCTGAAGTAGAGGCCACTGAAGAGCACACCAAACTGGCGTCCCGCCGCGTGCGTCTTGGCCTGCTGCTGGCAGAGCTTGGTCAGAAAGCCAAAGTTGAAGTGACCGACGCAGAGATGACCCAGGCGATCATGGCGCAGGCGCGTCAGTACCCCGGCCAAGAGCGTCAGTTCTTTGAATTCATTCAGCAGAATGCCCAGATGCAACAGCAGTTGCGTGCGCCTCTGTTTGAAGACAAGGTCATCGACCACCTGTTTGAACAGGCCACTGTTTCTGAGAAAGAAGTTTCGAAAGAAGATCTTCAAAAGGCTGTTGAGGCCCTCGAAGAAGAATAATCTACAGTCTTCTTACTGTTTCAAAGGGCTGCCAATTGGCGGCCCTTTTTCGTTGTCCCAAAGGGACATACGCTCGCAGTAATTACGTTTCAGCGCGGCGCTGCGCGGCTGGAAGGCCCCCCACATACCCGCTACGTCAAAGGGCCCAGCATTTTTGCCGGGCCCTTTGGGGAACTGTCATCAGGCAGGCGGGTGTCGCCGTGCCAGGTTCACAGATCAATGCGGAAGCGTGCAAACCCTTCCGGGCCTTCCCCGGCTGCAGAGATCGCTACCCCCCGGACGTCGCTGGCATAGTCACTGGCCTTGGGGCCGGTGTCGAACAGGACGCTTGTACCCGGCAGCGGCGCAAACCGCCAATTGGCATCGGCACGGGGGCTGATGGTGCCCTTTTCAACGATATAACGCACGATCACATCGCGGTTGGTATCCGGCCCTTCAAAGACAATGCTGTCGCCCTTGGCGCCGGGGAAATCACCGCCACCAGAGGCGCGGTAATTGTTGGTGGCGACGATGAACTGAGCCTCTGGATCAATGGGGGCGCCGTTGTATTCAAGCTTGGTGATGCGGCTTGCATCAGGGTTTTGCAATTCCCCTTTGGTGCTGAATTTGGAAGGCTGGCTCAGGTCAATCTGGTAGGTTACGCCATCCATCACATCAAAGTTGTAGCTGGGAAAGGCCGGATTGAGCAGCAGCTGGTCCGCCTTGCCGGGTTCGACCTGGTTGAAGATCCCGGCGGACCGTTCCAGCCAGTCCTTGACCTCGGCCCCGGTGACCAGAACTGCGCGGGCGGTGTTAGGGTAAAGATACAGATCAGACACATTCTTGATCGCCACATCGCCCTTGGGAACATCAGTGAAATAGTCTGGTCCGCCGCGCCCACCAGCCTTGAAGGGGGCGGCGGCTGACAGGATGGGCAGCCCGTCATATTCGGTGCCCTGCAGCATCTGGGCGATGTACCAGCTTTGCGCAATAGAAACGATCTGCACCGAAGGATCATCGGCAACCAGTGCAAAATAGCTGTGCAGCGGTGCATCTGTCTTGCCGACTGCACGGCGCACATAGGCCAGCGTTTCCTCGTGTTCCTGTGCGGCTGCGGCCAGAACCGTTGCAGTGCTGTCGACCAGCGCGGTGATGGAACGGTCTTCGTTGCGTTTGGAAATAGGGCGCGCTTCGGAGGCATGGCCAACCACGCGCCAACCGCCTGCATCTCGTTCCAGCATCAGATCAATCAGGCCCAGGTGGCTGCCCCAATAGCCCCCCATGGTGGCGGGCTTGCCCTGCAATGTGCCCTTGGCCACGTCGATGCCATCCAGCCCGTCGTATTTGGAGGAGGGAAACACCAGATGGCTGTGGCCGGTCATGATCGCATCAATGCCATCCACCCCGGCCAAGACCAAAGAGGCGTTTTCCATGCCATCGCTTTCGCGGGCCGCGCCAATACCGGAATGTGACAGCGCAATGATGATATCTGCGCCTTTTTCCTTCATTTCCGGCACATAGGCGCGGGCAGTTTGCAAGATGTCACGCGCCTGCACATTGCCTTCCAGATGGCGGCGATCCCAGTTCATGACCTGCGGGGGCACAAAACCGATCAGCCCGATCTTGATGGCGTGCTTTTGCCCGGCACCATCTGTCAAGGTCCGATCCATCAGCACATAGGGTGGCAACAGGGTCTTGTCATCTCGCGGGGCAGCACCAGTTTCCTTGGCGATATTGGCGCAGACGACGGGGAAATCCGCCCCGGCCAGCGATTTCATCAGAAACTCTAGCCCGTAGTTGAATTCGTGATTGCCCAGGGTAGAGGCATCAAAACCAACGGCGTTCATGGCAGCAATCACCGGGTGCAGATCACCGTCGCGCATGCCACGCTCATAGGCGATGTAATCACCCATCGGATTGCCCTGCAGGAAATCGCCATTGTCGAGCAGCAGCGCATTGGTTGCCTCGGCGCGGATCTCTTTGACGAGAGAGGCGGTGCGGGCAAGGCCAACCGTATCGCGGGGCTTGTCCGCGTAATAGTCATATGGAAAGACATGCACATGCAGATCGGTGGTTTCCATCAGCCGCAGATGCACCTGATTGGACGCCGCTTGCAGCGAAAACGGATGCAGCGCGATAAGGCCAGCACTGCCAGCAAGAAAGGATCGGCGGTCAAGGGTGATCGGCATTGTTCAGCTCCCAGTATTGTTGTGCTCTGCGGGTACCCGAGAACGATAACAACAAAATGACAGGGAACGTGATGTTTTTTGCAACCCTTGATGGTGCCTAGGGGGCCGACCCTAGTTTACCAAGCCGGTTTCCTTCAACATGCCGCGCCGCTTGGCGGCGTAATAATAGCCACGTGAATAATGTTTGACTGCGGTGTCAAAATCACCATCGGACAACAGCCAGGCGCCGCGCAGGTATTTCACCGAAAATTCAAGGTTGGTATCGGCATCCAATAGGTCTTTGGGCGCGCCACTAAAGCCCATGGAGCGCGCCGTTGCAGGTAGAATCTGCAGCAGCCCGTAGTAGGGGCGGTTCACGGCCGTGGGCCGGTGGGTGCTTTCACGGATGGCCAGGCGGTGCACCAGGGCAGGCGGGACCTCGTAGTGATCGGACCAATAGTTGATGCTTTGGCGCAGCTCGGGGGTTTCGTTGGGATAGAGCGGAGGATTAAAACCTGGCTCTTCGGTGGCGGCACCACAGGCTGACAGTGCAATGGCTGGTAATAGATAGGCAAGCAGGATCAGGGGCCTGCGAAGGTACTGTTGGATCATGCTCTGGGCCTTTCCCTGTAACGCAGCGCAGCGCGCCAGCTGCGCCGGTTTTATCTAAGCTGGACCAAAAGCAAAAGCTGCCCGGTCGGGGATCGGCGGATTTTGGGGCATGGCGTACCATCACCTGCCCTAGTCTATGGGGACCTGTCCTTTGCTAGCCGGTGACAGGATGGCCGCGCTGCTGCATACATTGTACCAGATACTGGCGCTGCGCCTGCTTGACCTGGCTATCCGCCACTGCGGCACCGATGGCGGCACCAGCAAGTGCCCCAGCCAGAGCCTTGTCCCGGCTTTCGGTTGCCCCCACCAAGGCCCCTCCGGTTCCACCGATGGCTGCTGTCTTGCCGATGTGACCCTGACCAACGCGGCGTGCTTCTGCCCGGCATTGGGCCTCATCGCTGTTGAAGTTGGCACCAGGTGAGCCGCTGACCATCAGCGGGGCATCTACGGGAACGGTGTCGCAGGCGGCAAGCGCCAGCAACAAAAGACCACCGCTGACAGATTTCAAGATACGTCCAGACATGACCACACTCCTTCGAATTCACTGTGAATATGATACAGGGTAGATCGGGTGGGGCCAGATCGCCAAGCCCCAAAGGCAGCCAAGACAAAAAAGGCCACCTCATGCAGAGGTGGCCTTTCTCATTCATCAATCTGATCGGGGTGCGATCAGGTTGTTGGTTCTTCTTCGCTGGCGACGGCAGGGGCATCGCCCTCGTCGTCGTCGTCCGAAGCGGCAGAGCCGATATCGTCAAACAGTTCTGAAATTTCGAATTCAGCAGCTGCTTCCTCTTCGGCAGCAAGCTCCTGGATCGATTTGCCAGAGGCCTGCAGCTCAGCTTCTTCAGTTGAACGGGCGACGTTCAGCTTGATCTGGGCGTCGACTTCTGGGTGCAGTTTGACCAGTACAGTGTGCAGGCCGAGGTCTTTGATCGGATCGATCAGAGCAACCTGCTTCTTGTCTACCGAGAACCCTGCTTCGCTGGCGGCTTCTGCGGCGTCACGCGGGGTGACGGAACCGTAGAGGGCGCCAGAGTCGGAGGCAGAGCGAATCACGATGAACTGCTGACCGTCCAGCTTTTCAGCGAGGGCGGCGGCTTCTGCTTTGGTTTCCAGATTGCGTGCTTCCAGCTGCGCTTTCTGGGCTTCAAATGCGGCCAGGTTTGCTTCCGATGCGACCTTGGCTTTCGCCTGGGGCAGCAGGAAGTTACGGGCAAAACCGGGTTTGACGTCTACGACGTCACCCATCTGGCCCAGCTTGGCGACACGTTCAAGAAGGATAACTTGCATTGCTCAGGTCTCCTTACTTAACAGCATAAGGCAGCAGGGCGAGGAAGCGGGCGCGCTTGATAGCACGGGCCAGTTCACGCTGCTTCTTTGCCGAAACGGCGGTGATACGCGAAGGCACGATCTTGCCACGCTCAGAGATGTAGCGCTGCAGAAGACGGGTGTCTTTGTAGTCGATCTTCGGCGCATTGTCACCCGAGAAGGGGCACACTTTGCGACGGCGGAAAAACGGTTTGGCTGCCATGGTTTAGCGTCCTTTTCTCAAGCTGGATCAGCGGCGCTCGCGACGGGTGTCGCGTTCGTCACGTTTCTGCATCTGAACCGAAGGTCCTTCGGCGTGCTCGTCGACCTTGATGGTCAGAACGCGCATCACGTCATCATGCAGGCGCATCAGGCGTTCCATTTCCTGAATCGCCGACGCCGGAGCATCAGAGCGCAGGAAGGCATAGTGGCCCTTGCGGTTTTTGTTGATCTTGTAGGCCATCGTTTTGACGCCCCAGTATTCACTGTCAACGAGCTTACCTTCGTTGTCAGCCAATACGGCACCAAAATGTTCGACGAGACCTTCAGCTTGCGAGTTGGACAGATCCTGACGCGCAATCATGACATGCTCATAGAGGGGCATGCGAACTCCAGTTTGTTTCAAGGCGCATTTCATAGACGGGGCGGTTCAACCTTCCGCTGCCCTGTCACGAGAGGCTGCGCGGATCGAAATTGTCGCGGAAGGTTGGCCCCATATATCGGCTTTTGCGCAAAGAGCAAGGTCAAATGCTTTTCTGGGGCATCTGTGCAGTCGGGGCAGCCTGTGCGGTCGGGGGGCGCGGGGCTGGTCGCGGATCAGCGGGAAGAGCGGCCCGTAGCCCTGGGCAGTGTGCCTGTCTTGATCTGTTGCGTATAGCGAAATATCGGACGGTGAACAGCAAAACCCCAATCTGCGCCGCATTGTTGCCGCATTATTTTCGTCAACCTTGGTTAATGAAGCGTTCATTGCCGCCACCTGGCCGGGCCCAAGAGGGTTGGAAGGGGCCGGGCGGCAGCGGGTTTTAGGCAGTTTGAGGTATGAGATGGGAAATTCCGGCGAAGCCACCCTGGGCCAAGAGCATGCAGCGCGATTGTTGGAGCCTGCCTTTGGCGGCGTATCCGGCACAAATCGGTTTCAAAAGGGGCGGGTCTTTGCCAGCGCGCCGCCGCTGGTGTTAGGGTTTGAGGCCAATTGGCGCGCACGCAGCGTTTTGCTGCGCGGCCTGGGGGTTGCCATGGTGGTGGGGGCCTGTGGGCTCTGGCTGTTTCCCGGCAATGTTGCGGACCCGGAACTGAGCCTGTTGAAGGTTGGTGCTGCGGTTTTGATTATTGTCGTCGGTGTGGTGTTGATGACGGTGCAGGATATGCGCAACCAGCCAGAGGCATGTTTTGATCCGCTGCACCGGGAATTGCGGATTTTGCGACGAGATGGGCGTGGGCGGCCCAGGATGGTGCTGCGGCGCAGCTATGACAGCCTTGGCGGTGCCCGGCTGAGCGCAGGTGCGGTAAAGTTGTATGAGCGCGATGGCAGTCTGCTGGTTGAGCTGCCCCTGGGGGGCGCGGCAGCCCGCAGTCAGCTGCGCGATCAGCTCAGCGGCGCGGTTCAGCTGTTAAGCTAGAGCTTCACGATGCTGTGATGCGCCTAGACCGGTGCTGCGATATTTCCCTGATACATAGGCCTTTACGCGTTTCACGGGGGGCTTTGTTCTTTTCTCAACAGAACATGTTGGAAAATGTCGCTTTTCTTTTAGCTGCTCAGCACACAGGTTGCCGTGACACCAAAAGGACATCTCGTCCGCTATCCTTTCTCCAATGGAGCCTCTTGCAATGAAAAAAATCCTTCTCGCCTCTGCACTGGCCGGCCTTACCGCGACGGCGTCCCTGGCCGCACCTGAAAAATACACTCTGGATTCCAGCCACAGCCAAGTTGTCTTTACCTACAATCACCTGGGCTATTCGACAACGACAGGGATGTTCTCGGGCTTTGAGGGCGAGATCATGTTTGATCAAGAGGCCCCCGCCAATTCAAGCGTATCTGTGAGCATGCCACTGTCCTCGATGCTGACTGGCTGGCAGGCCCGTTTTGATCACTTCATGTCCAAGGATTTCTTTGACGCATCCGCACAGGAGCAGGTCACCTTCACCTCGACGGATATCAAGGTGACCGGTGAAAACACTGCCGAGATCACTGGTGATTTCACTCTGAACGGTGTGACCAAATCCGTTGTTCTGGATGCCAAGCTGAACCAGGCGGGCGACCACCCGATGGCGGGTAAGCCCTGGGCGGGCTTTGATGCAACCACTACTCTGGTACGTTCCGACTATGGGCTGGAAAAGTTTGCGCCCTATGTTAGCGACGAAGTTGCCGTGATGATCTCGATCGAGGCGATGAAGGCCGAATAAGCGCCTTTTACTGAACCATTCAGCCACGATGAAACGCCGCTTGCCGTTTGGGCAGGCGGCGTTTTGCGTTTGGCACTTTGTGGCCTTACGTAGCGGATGCCCTGGCGGGGCTGGACAGCCCAGGGAACTGAAGCCCGAGGAGCAGAAGGTGGGGGCAGGAGGCCGCGATGGAATAGAGGTTTGGCAAAAGAAACCTCCCCAAGCGCGGCTTGGAGAGGCGTGCAATTTGGCGCAAGGTCTCTGTAAAAACATCGGGGCCTAGTTGGTTTTCTGCGCTGTCAGGCTGATGTCGAGCACAACCTCAAAACCGAGGGTGCCGGCGTCCTGTGTGCCTTTGCCGATGTCAAAGTCGAGCCGGTTGACGGTGGTCTGGCCGCGCATTTCGGCGGTGTCGCCATTGATGTCCAGCGTAAAGGGCAGGATCAGCGGCTGGCTCTTGTCGCGAATGCGCAGCTCTCCCACCGCCTGATACCCGGTTTCGGTCTTTTCCAGCTGGGCGTCAAAATGGGCTGTAGGGTAGGTGGCGGTGTCAAAATAATCCGGCCCCATGGCCTGATCCGCCACGGTTCCAAGCGAAAGCGAGGAGATGTCAATCTCGACTGCGACCTGGCCTGCAGGGCCTGGGCTGTCGGGCGCGTCAAAGGTGATTTCGGCCTGCCAGTTGGCAAATTCACCGCTGACCGCGCTCCCCATCTGCTGGATCGTCAGGGCCAGATTGCCGCTTTCGACCTGCCAGTTGCCTGTGGCGGGGGCTTGCGCCGTCTCCGCTTGGGCAGTGGTTGCGCCCTGGCCGTTTTGTTCATGCGCCTGCTGTGCCAGCAATGCGCCATAGCCCAGAACCCCGCCCCAGATCACCAGGGCAAGCACCGCAGGAAGGGCGCTGTGTTGCTGTTTGGGTGGAAGCGGCAGATCGCCAGATCTGGGCAACATCCGACGCAGCGTGGAATCGCGGTCGATCACCACGTGTTTCAGCGCGCCAGCCACATGCAGCAAAAAGGTAATCTGCAGGGTTGTCGAGGACACCCAGTGCAGCATGGCAAACAGCTCGGAAAGGTTTTCGGATTTGGCGACAAACGGCAGGTTCTGCCCAAAGGGCCACCAGATCGGGGCAAAGCCGGTAGAGGCCGCGTGATGGATCCATCCGGTCAGCGGGGTGGCGACCATGGCACCATAGAGCAACCAATGCACCACCTCGGCAGCCAGGGCCTCGGGCTTGTTTTCCGGGTGCAGCAGGCCGGGCTTTGGTTGCGACAGCGCCCAGATGATCCGTGCAACTGCGGTGAAGAAGGCGGCGATCCCGATGGTTTTGTGCAGCGAAAACAGAAGAACGGCCCGTGAGATCACATCGGGTGAACCATCAAAGCTGGGGCTTTCGATCTGATGGGCAAGATCACTGGCCACCAGGCCAAGCAGGACGGCGGAAATCAGGAGGAGGGCGGTCAACCAGTGAAAGCTCTTGGTGACGCTGCCATAGCTGGAGAATGTATTGTTTGCGGACACGGTGAGGGTGTTCCTTTTGCAAAAATCAGTGTCTGCCAATCACCGATTGGCCTGGGGTGGTGGGCATGGGGGTCTTGATGTGTCTAGTTCTAACGATGCCCATAGGTCATGCAATGGTTGGCTATGTCCGCCAGTAAACAGCCCCTGTGCAGCGGGTCGCACCGGGTGATGCCGCTGCGCGACGCGGCTGCGCGGCGTGGCAGTTCTCTTGTACGTTTGCGTCGCTGCGTCTAAACCGGGGAAAACGACAGTGAAGCATGAGGGTCTTTATGACGATCGCATTTGTATTTCCCGGCCAGGGCGCCCAGGCCATTGGCATGGGGCAGGCGCTGGCGGCGGCCTATCCGGCGGCCCGATCCATTTTTGATGAGGTCGATGCGGCCCTGGGGGAAAACCTCAGCAAGCTGATCTGGGAGGGCGATATCGAGACCCTCACCCTGACGCAGAATGCCCAGCCGGCCCTGATGGCGACCTCTATGGCGGCGATGCGGGCGCTGGAAGCCGAAGGTGTGACCATTGATCAGGCCGCCTATGTCGCGGGCCATTCGCTTGGGGAGTATTCCGCTTTGGCCGCCGCCGGGGCGATTTCCGTGGCGGATACGGCGCGTCTGTTGCGCACCCGCGGCGAAGCGATGCAAAGCGCGGTACCGGTGGGCGTCGGCGCCATGGCCGCCCTGTTGGGGCTGGATTTTGCCACCGTTCAGGACATCGCCGCCGAGGCGGCACAGCCCGGTGAGGTGGTGCAGGCCGCCAATGACAATGATCCGACACAGGTGGTTGTCTCGGGCCATAAGGCCGCGGTTGAACGTGCCGCCGAGATTGCCAAGGCCCGAGGTGCCAAACGGGCCGTGATGCTGCCGGTCAGCGCGCCGTTCCACTGCGCCCTGATGCAGCCCGCCGCCGATGTCATGGCACAGGCCCTGGCCGCGGTTGAAATCTCTGCCCCGGCGGTGCCGCTGGTGGCCAATGTCCGCGCCGATGTGGTCAGCGATCCTGCCGAAATTCGCCAGCTGCTGGTGGAACAGGTGACCGGCTCGGTGCGCTGGCGCGAAAGTGTGCAGAATATGGGGGCCAAGGGGGTTACGGAATTCTGGGAAATTGGTGCGGGCAAGGCGCTGTCGGGAATGATCCGCAAGATCGACCGCAACCTCAGCAGCCGTCAGTTTGGCACCCCCGAAGCCGTTGCTGCCGTAAATGACGCCTGAAACCACGGGCCTGCCGGGGGGACAGACCGGCCTGGCGCGGCCAGGCAACAGGGTGCTTTTCCTGGCTGCGACAACTCTGAAATTGAGGAAGATATATGTTTGACTTGACTGGCAAAAATGCCCTGATCACCGGCGCCTCTGGTGGTATTGGCGGTGATATCGCCCGCGCCCTGCACGGGGCTGGTGCCACCGTGGCGCTGTCCGGCACCCGCGAGGCCCCATTGCAGGCCCTGGCCGAAGAACTTGGTGAACGGGCCTATGTCGTTACCTGCAACCTGAGCGATGCCGAAGCGGTCGAAGCGCTGCCAAAGCAGGCCGCCGCCGCCATGGGCAGCGTTGATATTCTGGTGAACAACGCCGGAATTACCAAGGACAATCTCTTCATGCGAATGAAGGATGAGGAATGGCAAAGCGTGTTGGATGTGAACCTGACATCAACCATGCGGCTGTGCCGGGGGGTGATGCGCGGCATGATGAAAGCGCGCTGGGGCCGGATCATCAATATTTCTTCCATCGTTGGCGCCACCGGCAACCCTGGTCAGGGCAACTATGCCGCCTCCAAGGCGGGGATGATCGGGATGTCCAAATCCATCGCCTATGAGGTCGCCAATCGCGGCATCACGGTCAACGCGGTTGCGCCTGGGTTTATTGCCACGGCGATGACTGAAAAACTGAATGATGCACAGAAAGATGCGATCCTGACGCAGATTCCCGCCGCCCGGATGGGGGATTCGAAAGAAATCGCCGCTGCGGTGCTGTATTTGGCCAGCCCCGAGGCTGCCTATGTCACCGGAACCACCCTGCATGTGAACGGCGGCATGGCGATGCTGTAGGAAGGCTTGCTTTTGATTATTCCTCGACCTGCTGCAAAAATCGTTGCAGAATCGAGATATTCAAAGCACAAAATGACCCGGAACTTTGTGAATATCATATTGATTTCAACAAGGTCCTAGGAATGTTAGGTGCTGCCCCTTGTCCTTGGGGCTGGGTGGCACCATCTGCTCGACTTGGGCTGTCAAGGCAGGGTATAGACCGAACCCGCGAATGTAGCGAAACCGTTTGCCTCCGGGCTGGTCTGTGCTATAGGCGGCCCATATTCGTCCTGACGTTTCCCTCGCTTGGGGGCAGCGATCGGGCAGCTCTCGTTTCTGGGAGCCGAACCGCCCGCATTGGGCAAAATCATGCCACCCCAAGCGGGTAAGGGCAAAAACCGGGCAGACAGCCCTGAAGAACGAGGAAATGACATGAGCGACGTCGCAGACCGCGTAAAAAAGATCGTTGTAGAGCACCTGGGTGTTGAAGAAGAAAAAGTGACCGAAAATGCGTCCTTCATCGACGATCTGGGCGCTGACAGCCTCGACACCGTTGAGCTGGTCATGGCCTTTGAAGAAGAGTTCGGCATCGAGATCCCTGATGATGCAGCCGAAACCATTCAGACATTTGGCGACGCAGTGAAGTTCATCACCGAAGCTTCCTAAGTCGTTATCACATTAATGTGATTGCCTTGACGGCGCTTTCCATCGTGGAAGCGCCGTTTTGCGTCTCTCCCTTTTTGTTCTTCTAAACGATGCTTATCCTGCGCGCCCCGATTTTGTGGTAGCGTGTAAAGATGACCAACTAGGAGGGCTTCGGAGATGATGATTTTTCCGACAATGGAATTGTTAGACGGGCGCTGCGTCACTCTGGAAAAGGGCCGGCTAGAAGAACCGCTGATCTGGCATGTGGATCCTATTGAAAAGGCAAAGGAATTTGCTGCGGCAGGTGCCGAATGGATGCATTTGACCGATTTCAACGCCATCCAGGGCGACGACAGCAACAAAGAGCTGGTGGCCGAAATAATCCGCGTCGCCGGTATTCCGGTGCAACTGGGCGGCGGCATGCGCAGCCGGGACAGCATCGAGAGCTGGATCGAACAGGGCGCAGGACGTATCGTGGTTGGCACCCTTGCCGCGCTTGACCCCACTTTGGTTTGCGAGATGGCGAAACAGTACCCGGATCAGATTGTGCTGGCGGTGGATGTCTGGCAGGGCCAGGTAATGACCGAAGGCTGGCGCCAAGCTGGCGCTTTTGAACCTGAAAGCTATATTGCCGCCTTTGGTGCCGCCCCCTTTGCAGGCATTATTGTCACCGATATCGACAGTGATATGTCCGACCTGGACGGGCAATTGGGGCTGATTTCCGGGCTGGCCGCCAAAGCGCAGTCACCGGTGATCGCCAGTGGCGTCGTGCGCTGTGTCGATGATCTGTCTCGGTTGAAGTATCTGTCCAATATTGCCGGGGCTTTGGTCGGGCGGGCGCTGTTTCGCAAGACGCTCACCCTGGAAGAGGCCCTAGAGGCCGCGCAGCCGCAACCAGAAGAAATCGCTGAATTTATCTAATGAACCTGCTACAGGCGAGGGCTTGCAGCAGGTAGCGGGCGGGGCGGTCACACAGGCCGTCCCGCTTGTGGCTTTCGCAGGGGGGGCAGAAATCGCAGTCTGGCGGCGCGCCCAGGCGGACCCGGATTGACGCCGTGTTGGCGCTCTGATTGGTCTGGCGTGGGCTTTGTTATTTGCCATTCTACGCCGATACGTTCTATTGGCGCACTTGCACCCCTAGGGCAATCCAAGCTATCTGGTTGCGAATTGCCGAGGCAGAGGAGAGCACGGAATGCGTCGAGTCGTTGTAACCGGATTGGGATTGGTGACACCATTGGCAACCGGGGTCGAAGAGACCTGGTCGCGCCTGTTGGATGGCCAGTCTGGCGCCGGACCGATCACGCTGTTTGATGCAGAGGCCAGTGGTGTCACCACCACCTACGCCTGCGAAGTCCCGCGCGGTGACGGATCGGATGGCAGCTTCAATCCTGATGATTGGGTGATCAAGAAAGATCAGAAGAAGATCGATGACTTCATCCTCTATGGTATTGCCGCCGCTGATATGGCCGTGCGCGACGCCAACTGGACGCCCGAGGATACCGAGAGCCTGGAACGCACTGGCGTTATGATTGGCTCTGGCATTGGCGGGCTCAGCTCGATTGCCGATACTGCGGTGATGATCAAGGAAAAGGGCCCGCGCCGGGTTTCTCCTTTCTTTATTCCGGGTGCCCTGATCAACCTGATCTCGGGGCAGGTGTCGATCCGCTTTGGCTTTAAAGGTCCGAACCATTCGGTTGTCACGGCCTGTTCCACCGGGGCACATGCCATTGGCGATGCGGCGCGTCTGATCAAATCTGGCGATGCGGATGTGATGATCGCAGGTGGCGCCGAAGCGGCAATCTGCGAGATCGGCATTGCCGGCTTTAACGCCTGCAAGGCCCTGTCTACCAAATATGCCGATGATCCAAAACTGGCCTCGCGCCCCTATGATACCGACCGCGATGGCTTTGTCATGGGCGAAGGTGCCGGGGTTGTGGTGCTGGAAGACTATGATCATGCCGTGGCCCGTGGCGCCAAAATCTACGCCGAGGTGCTGGGCTATGGCCTGTCTGGCGATGCCTATCACATCACCGCCCCGTCAGAGACCGGCGAAGGTGGCGAGCGTTCCATGCGGGCCGCGCTGAAGAATGCCGGGCTTACGCCTGCGGATGTGGATTACATCAATGCGCATGGCACCTCGACTATGGCGGATACCATTGAACTGGGCGCGGTGGAGCGGATGCTGGAAGAGCATGCAGGCAATGTCACCATGTCCTCGACAAAATCCGCAACCGGGCACCTGTTGGGGGCGGCTGGTGCCATTGAGGCGATCTTTTCTATCCTGGCGATCCGCGATCAGGTCGCACCGCCAACCATCAATCTGGACAATCCAGCGGTCGAGACAGCCATCGACTTGGCCCCCAATGCAAAACGCGCCCGCAAAATTGATGTGGCCCTGTCCAATTCCTTTGGTTTTGGCGGCACCAATGCCTCTGTTGTCTTTGGGAAACCTAAATAAATGTGGCGCAGTCTAGCCTCTAACATGCTGACTGTCCTGGTGGTGGGCCTGTTTCTCTTGGGCGGTGTCATCCTCTGGGGCAAGTCGCAGTACACTGTCGAAGGCCCGCTGGAAACTGCGATCTGCCTGCAGGTCCGCCCTGGCTCAAACATGACCCGCGTCAGTGCCGATCTGGAACAGCAGGGCGCGGTCTCCTCCGGTGCGATCTTTCGGATCAGCGCTAGATATACCGAGAAATCAAGCCAGCTAAAGGCGGGCAGCTTTCTGGTACAGCCTGGTACCTCGATGGAACAGATCCTGGACCAGATCACTTTGGGCGGGGCCAGCACCTGCGGTACCGAGGTTGTCTACCGCGTTGGCGTCACCCGGCTGCGGGCCGAAGTGCGCGAGCTGGACCCAGCTTCGGGGAAGTTTGTTGAACGGGCTGATTTTGAAATCGGCGTGGATGAGGTGCCGGAGGTTTTCACAGACCTGAAATCTGCCGCCGATACCCGTTTTCGTGTGGCCCTGGCTGAAGGCGTGACCAGCTGGCAGGTGGTGAATGCCCTGCAAAACATCGACATTCTTAGCGGTGATCCCGGAGAACGCCCGGCAGAAGGCATGTTGGCGCCTGACAGCTATGAAATTGTCAAGGGGCAGTCCCGTGACGAGATCCTGGCGCAGATGCAGGAGCGCCAGGAGTTGCTGATTGCGGCAGCCTGGGAAAACCGCAGCGAGGATGCGACGGTTCAAACCCCCGAAGAGATGCTGATTCTGGCTTCGATTATCGAAAAGGAAACCGGCGTCGCAGAAGAACGCGGCCAGGTTGCCAGCGTCTTTACCAACCGTCTGAACCGGGGCATGCGCCTGCAGACGGATCCCACCGTAATCTATGGTGTGACCAAAGGCGAAGGTGTGCTGGGCCGTGGCCTGCGCCAAAGTGAGCTGCGCAAGGTAACGCCTTGGAACACCTATGTGATCGAAGGGCTGCCGCCGACACCAATCGCCAATCCGGGTCGCGCCAGCCTTGCGGCGGCAGTGAACCCGGATCAGACCGATTATCTGTTCTTTGTCGCCGATGGCACCGGCGGGCATGCCTTTGCGCAAACCCTGCAAGAGCATAATCGTAACGTTGCCAAATGGCGCAAGATCGAGGCAGAGCGCAGCAGCAACTGAGACCGCGCCTTGCCGCCCGTTTGATCCGGGCCAGACTTAGACCCGCCCCCGTCAGAAGACCGGGGCGGGTCTTGTCGTTCTGGGACAGATTTGGCCGCCGACACGGCATGAACAGCGCCTCAACCCTGCGGTGCCGGTGGGGCAAGTGTTAATTTTCCCTTTTGTCTTCGGGCGCTTGGCAATTGGGCTGATTTGACTTTTTGACAGTTTTACGGCTGACTACCGCGGCAGCTGGAGGAAGACGGTTGCGCAGGGTCTGCCCATATTTCCTGACATCTCAGGCGGGATAGGCGCTGCGCTTTGTCTTCTGTCATGCGGGGATCTTCCTTTGCATGAGGTGCGATACTTCACATGACCCAGACAGAACCGGAGCCAAGCCCCCAGGGTACGGTGGATCTGCTGCGCTCTCTACAGCGCTCTATCCTGCGATTGCGCCACGAAGCCGAAGACTTGCAGCTACGTCTTGCCGACAGCGGCGAAGCGGCACTGCGCGCGACCCTGCCGCGCATCGCCAAGCTTGAGGGGCTTATCAGAGATTGCCAGAAAGTGGAGAAAACCCTTGCCGAGCAAAATAACCAAGGCACCCACGACCCCTATGCCATCGACCTTGCCGCCGCCCGCATTGAAATCAGCCGCCGCCTGGATCGCCTGCGCACCTCCCTTGCTGCAGACAACCCTGATGCAGGCGCTGACTGACAACGCCCTGCGCGCGCTGCCCTATCTGTTCGAGGCCTGGGCCCATCCGCACCAACTGCCGCCACCGGGGGACTGGCGCAGTTGGGTGATCCTGGGCGGACGCGGTGCCGGCAAGACCCGCGCCGGGGCCGAATGGATCCGCCAGCAGGTTGAAGGTGCCACGCCGCTGGTTGCTGGCCGTGCGCAACGCATTGCCTTGATCGGTGAGACCTACGATCAGGTGCGTGATGTGATGATTCAGGGCGACAGCGGCATTCTTGCCTGTTCGCCGCCGGATCGTCGCCCACAATGGAAAGCGGGCGAGCGCAAGCTGATCTGGGCCAATGGTGCGATGGCGCAGGCCTTTTCCGCCCATGACCCCGAGGCGCTGCGCGGGCCGCAGTTCGACACCGCCTGGGTGGATGAGCTGGCCAAATGGCGTCGGGCGCGAGAGGCCTGGGATATGCTGCAGTTCTCGCTGCGGCTGGGGGAGGATCCACGCGTCTGTATCACCACGACGCCGCGCAACGTTGCTGTGCTGCGTGATCTGCTGGCCGCATCCTCAACCGTGCAGAGCCATGCGGCAACAGAGGCAAATCGGGCCAACCTTGCGCCCTCTTTCCTGACAGAGGTGCGCGCCCGCTATGCGGGGTCGCGGCTGGGGCGGCAGGAATTGGACGGCGTGTTGCTCAGCGAGGTGGAAGGCGCCATCTGGCGTGCGGCGCAACTGGCTGAGCTGCAGATCCTGGCGCCGCCTGCGTTGGATCGGGTCGTCGTGGCGGTCGATCCAGCGGTAAGCGCGGGCAAGGCCTCGGATGCCTGCGGCATCATTGTCACCGGGGCGGTGGTGCAGGGGCCGCTGCAAAATTGGCAGGCCTATGTGTTGGCAGATCGGACCGTGCAGGGCCAGGGGCCGCTGTCCTGGGCCAAGGCAGTGGTTGCTGCCTACCAGGAGTTTTCAGCCGACCGGGTCGTGGCCGAGGTCAATCAGGGCGGCGCCCTGGTGGAAAACCTGTTGCGGCAGGTGGATCCGCTGGTGCCCTTTCGCGCAGTACACGCAACGCGGGGCAAGGTGGTGCGAGCAGAGCCAGTGGCGGCATTGTATGAACAGCGGCGTGTGCATCACATGCCCGGCCTGGCCGAACTGGAAGAGCAGATGTGTCAGATGACACCACAGGGGTTTCAGGGGCAGGGCTCGCCGGATCGGGTGGATGCGCTGGTCTGGGCCATCCATGAACTGATTCTGGGCCCTAGCGCACAAATACGCCTGCCACGGGCGCGCATGGTTTAGCCGCAGGGGCAGTGAGTGCAACAACGAGATTTTTAGAAACCCAAGCAAAAACAAACAAATGCAGCATGTGTTGCAATCGGATCGGACGGGGGGATCGGCGGATATTCAGGTCTGCGCATCATATCTTTTCTCCAGCAAAGGGCGCTGTGCCCGGATGATGGATCAAAGGAGTGGCCCATGGGGTTTGACCTACCTTGGCGTAAGAAATGGCCCCGTGAGACAACAGGTACCGCAACATCACGCGCTGCGGCAGCGGGCGGCAAACCCGTCCCCCATGCGGCGCATCAAAGAAAGGCCAGTGCTGCAGCCACCAGCACCGCCCGAGCCATCGCCTGGCAGGGCGGCACCGCCACCAGCCCGACCCCAAGGGACGCAACCTCGCTGACGCGGTTGGGTTATATCGGTAATCCGGTTGGCTTTCGCGCGGTGCGGATGGTGATTGAGGCGGCAGCGGCCCTGCCATTGGTGCTGCAGGATGCAGGCCAGCGCTATGAAACCCATCCGCTGCTTTCGTTGATCGCGCGCCCCAATGCGGCGCAGGCCCGACAGGATTTCTTTGAAACCCTGTTTGGCAACCTGCTGCTGGCGGGCAATGCCTATGTCGAGGCGGTCAGCGATGAAACTGACTGGCCCGCCGAATTGCATCTGCTGCGCCCAGACCGAATGTCGATTGTTCCCGGTGCCGATGGCTGGCCGCAGGCCTATGATTACACTGTGGCCGGGCGCAGGCATCGCTTCCCCTGCGAGGCGGGGCGCGGCAGTGTGCTGCATCTAAAAAATTTCCATCCGCAGGATGATCACTACGGTCTGGCCCCGATGCAGGCGGCAGCACTGGCGCTGGATGTACACAGCGCCGCTTCGCAGTGGTCCAAGGGTCTGCTGGACAATGCCGCCCGTCCTTCGGGCGCGCTGGTCTGGGCCGGTTCTGATGCGCAGGGCGTGCTGTCTGACGATCAGTTTCGCCGTCTCAGCGAAGAAATCGAGGCCAATTTTCAAGGGGCGCGCAATGCCGGTCGACCGATGGTGCTGGAAGGTGGGCTGGACTGGAAGCCCATGGGGTTTTCGCCCTCGGATATGGAGTTTCAGAAAACCAAAGAGGCCGCCGCCCGTGAAATTGCCCTGGCCTTTGGCGTGCCGCCGATGCTGCTGGGGCTGCCGGGGGATGCAGCCTATGCCAATTATCAAGAGGCCAATCGCGCGTTCTATCGATTGACCGTGCTGCCGCTGGTGACGCGGGTGACGGCTGCTCTCTCGGATTGGGTTTCTGGATATGGCAGCGAAACCATTGTGTTGAAGCCCGATCTGGATCAAGTTTCGGCGCTCTCGGAAGAGCGGGATCTGCAATGGCGTCGGATCAGTTCTGCCACGTTCCTTAGCCAGGCGGAAAAGCGCAAACTCCTGGGCCTGCCGGTGCTGCCGGAAGGAGAGTTGGATGGCTGATTATCCCATGCCCCCCTTTGACTGTGCGCCGGGGTTGCGATTGTCGGCCCATGAGAGGGTGATCCAGATTCAACTGGATACGCTGACGCGCCGACAAGAGCAGCTGGAGCAATTGCTGGAACGGCTGGAGCGTCGCCTGTGGTTGACGGTCTATGGCGTGGCTGCGGTGATCCTTGCGCAGGCGTTTCAATCCATCATTTCTGCTAGTTGATGCTTGAAATCAACAATTTAAAAGAGGTACCTCATGCGGTTTGATCCGGATTTCGAACATAAATTCTCGCGCTTTGGCGAGATGCTGAAGGTTCAGGACAATAGCGTGATCCAGGGCTATGCCAGCCTGTTTGGCGCGGTGGATCAGGGCGGCGATGTGGTAGCCCCCGGTGCCTACAGCGCCTCTCTCACGGCGCTGGAGACCAGTGGCAGCCGGGTCAAAATGCTGTGGCAGCATGATCCGATGCAACCCATCGGCGTATGGGAGGAACTGCGCGAGGACAGCCGCGGGCTTTGGGTCAAGGGGCGCTTGCTGACAGAGATCGCACGCGGCGGCGAGGCGGCTGCACTGATCGCAGCGGGGGCGATCGAGGGGCTGTCGATTGGCTATCGTACCAAACGGGCGCGTCAGGCTGACAGTGGCAGGCGTGTCCTGACCGAGGTGGAGCTGTGGGAGGTGTCCCTGGTGACCTTCCCGATGCTGCCAACCGCCCGTATCGCACCGCAGGATTGCGCCCCTGTGATGGCCAAGCAGTCTGATGCGCCGGATCAAAACCTGCGGGCCCTGGCGGCAGATCTGCGCCGCGCCAGCCGCCAGCTGTCGCGCGGAGAGCTTTCCCACCACCAAACAAGACAGGACAGAAAATGACCAAGAGGGATACCCCGGCCATTGCCGGTCAGGCAGTACCTTTGACGCAGGAAGTTACCGAAGCGTTGTCAGGTTTCTTGCGAGAATTCAAGGGGTTTCAGGACGTTGTGAAAGTTAAGTTCAAACAGACGGAAGAGCGAATGACCATGCTGGATCGAAAGACACACCGCACAGCCCGCCCGCATCTTGCAGCGGCAAGCACTGCCGAGGCGCCGCATCACAAGGCCTTTGGTGGCTATATCCGCACCGGCGATGACAGCGCCCTGCGGGGCCTCTTGCCCGAGAGCAAGGCGCTGTCTACCGCCGTGAACAGCGATGGCGGCTATTTGGTGGATCCGCAGACTGCCGATACGGTCAAATCCGTGCTGCAATCGACCGCCTCTATTCGGGCGGTGGCCACGGTGGTCAGCGTCGAGGCCACCTCTTTTGATGTGTTGATCGATCACAGCGATACCGGGGCGGGCTGGGCCACCGAAAGTGATCCGACGGTGGAAAGCGGCACGCCGGTTATTGATCGCATCACCATCGCCCTGCATGAGCTGAGCGCGCTGCCCAAAGCCTCGCAGCGGCTGCTGGATGATAGCGCCTTTGATATCGAGGGCTGGCTGGCCGGGCGGATCGCCGACAAATTTTCGCGGGCCGAGGCGGCGGCCTTTATCTCGGGGAATGGCGTCGACAAGCCCACCGGCATTCTGACCCATACAACGGTTGAAAACAGCAGCTGGAGCTGGGGTTCCCTTGGCTATGTGGCCTCGGGCGAGGTTGGCGGCATTGGTGATGGCGATGCGATCATTGATCTGGTTTACGCCCTTGGGGCGCAGTACCGCGCCAATGCCAGCTTTGTGATGAATTCGAAAACCGCCGGTCTGGTGCGCAAGCTGAAGGATGCCGATGGGCGTTTCCTGTGGTCTGACGGTCTTGCGGCTGGGGAACCCGCCCGCCTGCTGGGCTATCCTGTGCTGATTGCCGAAGATATGCCGGATGCGGCCGCGGACAGCCTGTCGCTGGCCTTTGGCGATTTTGCCGCCGGCTATACCATCGCTGAACGGCCCGATCTGCGGGTGCTTCGCGATCCCTTCAGCGCCAAACCGCATGTGCTGTTTTACGCCACCAAACGCGTCGGCGGTGATGTCAGCGATTTTGCTGCCATCAAGCTGCTGAAATTCGGTGTGAGCTAAGGCTTTCACCGAGTGGGGAACCGGCAGCCCGGTTCCCTGGCGGGTACGCATTCTTTGGCTTTTTGTCGTCTAGCTGCTCCCCCTCCGTCCGAGCGGCAGAGAGCTTTGCGTACCCGCTGAACCAGATTGGGACATCTTGGGGATCTGAGCCTGCGGAGTTGAAGATGATGTTGAGCGAAGTGACGCCAGTGCCCGATGCGGCATTGCCGCTGGAGGCCTTCAAGGCGCACCTGCGACTGGGAACCGGCTTTGGCGAAGGCTCCCTGCAGGACAGCGTGCTGATTGGCTTTTTGCGCGCAGCCCTGGCGGCGATTGAAAAACGCACCGGTAAAGCCTTGTTGCAAAGAGAATTCCTCTGGGTGGTGTCGAGGTGGCGCCGCACGGATGCAGCCAGTTTGCCGATTGCGCCGGTGGTGGCGATCACTGCGATGACCCTGTTTGATGCCCAGGGCGAGAGTACCGTCCTGGACCTTGATGTGGTCCGGCTAGAAAGTGACAGCCAGCAGCCAAGGCTGCACCCCCAGGGCAGCTGCCTGCCGCAGCCGCCGAGGGGCGGTCGCCTTGAAATTGGCATGACGGCTGGGCTTGCCGTCAGTTGGGATGCGCTTTCGCAGGATCTGGCCCATGCGGTTTTGATGCTGGCGGCGCATTATTATGAATACCGCGACGATACAGGGCTGCATGGCGGCTGCATGCCATTTGGGGTGGTTAGCCTGGTCGAACGCTATCGGCAGGTGCGCCTGTCGCTTGGCGGTGCCGCATGACCCGTCAGAAACCGCCCAATACCAACCGGCAATTGGTGTTGGAGGATCCGCAGCGGCTCAGCGATGGGGCGGGTGGCTATAGCGAGAGCTGGGCCCCCCTTGGCACGGTCTGGGCCGATCTGGCGTCACAGTCCGGGCGTCGAACCGGCCAGGATGGCACCAGCCTGTCACTGCAGCGCTACCGAATTTTCCTGCGCGCCAGCCCACAGGGCGCCCGGTCACGCCCACGCCCCGGCCAGCGCTTTCGCGAGGGGCAGCGCCTGTTTCTGATCGATGCGGTCAGCGAGGCAGATACGCAGGGGCGCTATCTTGTCTGTCATTGTATCGAAGAGGTGGTTCCATGACCTATGCGCTTGCAAGCGGCTTGCAACAGGCTGTTTTCCAACACCTATCCGCAGATCCGGGGGTCAATGCCGCACTGGGGGGCGATCTGTTTGATGCAATGCCCAGTGGCAGCCTGCCGCAGCTCTATGCGGTGCTTGGCGCGGAGGAGGTGGCCGATCGATCGGATGCCAGCGCTGCTGGTGCGCGCCACCGTTTTACCATCAGCATCTTTACCGGCAGCGCCGGCTTTGGTCTCGCCAAAGAGGCGGCAGGCGCAATCTGCGACGCGCTGATCGATGCCGATCTGGCCTTGCCACGCGGGCATCTGGTGGGGCTGTGGTTTGAACGGGCAACCGCCCAGCGACTGGAACTCGGCGGTCGCAGCATAGCCCTGATGTTTGCCGCCCGAGTCGACGACAGTTGACTGCCGCTGCGCCCGGAGGGGGCGCAACACCCGATACATGATAACTCTAGCAGGAAAGGGAGCACAGCAATGGCTGCCCAAAATGGTAAGGATCTATTGATCAAGGTGGATATGACCGGCGATGGTCAGTTCGAAACTCTGGCGGGGCTGCGCGCCACGCGGATCAGCTTCAACGCCGAGAGCGTCGATGTGACCAGCCTGGAGAGTCAGGGGGGCTGGCGCGAACTGCTGGCTGGGGCCGGGGTGCGGTCGGCGTCGATTTCCGGCTCGGGGATCTTTCGCGATGACACCACCGATGAACGCGCCCGCCAACTGTTCTTTGATGGCATTACCCCTGATTTTCAGGTGGTGATCCCTGATTTCGGTATTGTCGAAGGCGCCTTTCAGGTCACCTCGCTGGACTATGCCGGCAGTCACAACGGCGAGGCCACCTATGAGCTGTCTCTGTCCAGCGCCGGGGCGCTGACCTTTTTGGCGGTCTGATCCATGCAGCCTATTGGTGCTAATCCCTGGCGCGGCGAGGTGACGCTGACGCTGAATGGCAGGCCCTTTGTCCTGCGCTTGTCGCTGGGGGCGCTGGCCCGGCTAGAGGCGCAGCTGCAGGTGGGAACGCTGGTCGAACTGGTGCAGCGTTTTGAAACGGGTGGGTTTTCGGCGGCGGATATTCTGGCCTTGCTGGCCGCCGGACTAGAGGGGGGCGGCTGTGATTTCACCGCCTCGGATCTGGCGCAGGCAGATATCGCAGGCGGGCCGGTGGCGGCGGCCCGTGCCGCGGCAGAGCTGCTGGCCCGCAGTTTTGCCCTGCCTGAAGCGAAGGACGCGCCCGCAGAGGGCGCAGGTACCGCCCCTGGCAGCGCGCCATGAAGGGGCTGGACTGGCCTGGCCTGATGCGCGCGGGGCTAGGTGGGCTGCGCCTGCCGCCTGGCGTGTTCTGGGATCTGACGCCGATGGAGTTGCAGCTGCTTTTGGGGGCGCAGGGTGGCGCGCCCAGCCTGAACCGCACGCGGCTAGAGCAGCTGATGCGCCGCTTTCCGGATGCGCCGGTGCCCGCTGGCAGGTGATCCCTGCCTGTGGGGCTGGCTGCTCGGCCGTATTCAGATCAATCGACAGGCCTGCGCCTGATGGAGAAAGGAACTCACCATGGCTGACAGTCGTGATATCGCTGCGCTTGAACTGCAAAGCGAAGCCCTTGGAGACTCGCTGGGCGATGCCGCGGGCATGGCCGCGAGTTTTGAGGCCGAGATGCGCCGGGTGCGCGATGCCTTTGAGGCCACCGGCAAGGATGTCGAAACCCTGGAACGTGGCTTGTCACGGGGGCTGCGGCGCTCGTTTGAGCAGGTGGTCTTTGATGGTGACAGCCTGTCGTCGGCGCTGGATGGCTTGGCGCAATCCCTGATGCGCACCACCTATAATGCCGCCATCCGCCCGGTCACGGATCATGTTGGTGGGCTGGTGTCAAAAGGTGTGGGGGATCTCATCAGCGGGTTGCTGCCCTTTGCCGACGGGGCGGCGTTCTCGCAGGGGCAGGTGATGCCCTTTGCCCGCGGCGGCGTGGTCAGTTCTGCAACCAGTTTCCCAATGCGCGGCGGCATCGGCCTGATGGGAGAGGCAGGCCCCGAGGCCATTCTGCCGCTGAGCCGGGCTGCCGATGGCAGCCTTGGTGTGCGCAGCCAGGGGGGCGGTGCATCGGTGGTGGTGAATGTCACGACGCCGGATGTGCAGGGCTTTGCGCGCAGCCGTGGCCAGATCGCGGCCCAGCTTTCGCGGGCGTTAAGCCGTGGAAATCGCAATCGCTAGGAGGGTAGCCAGATGAGTTTTCATGAAATCCGTTTTCCCGCTTCACTGAGCTTTGGCTCTGTCGGCGGGCCAGAGCGGCGCACCGATGTGGTGACGCTGGCCAATGGCTTTGAAGAGCGCAACACCCCCTGGGCTCATTCCAGGCGCCGCTATGACGCCGGGCTGGGGCTGCGGTCACTGGACGATATCGAAGTGCTGATCGCCTTCTTCGAGGCACGCCAGGGGCAGATCTTTGGCTTTCGCTGGAAGGACTGGTCCGATTATAAATCGGCCCGCCCCAGCGCCGACCCGGATTTTCGCGATCAGGTGATTGGCCTGGGGGATGGGCAGACCAGTCAGTTCCAGCTGAGCAAGAGCTATCGCTCTGGCAGTACGGTGTACCAACGCCCCATCGCCAAGCCCGTGGCGGGTACGCTGCGTCTGGGGCTAGGCCAGGAAGAGCTGCAGGAAGACATTGATTTCACGCTGGATCCCAACAGCGGAGCCATCAACCTTAGCCATCCGCCCGAAGCGGGGATCGAGGTGGTCGCCGGGTTTGAATTCGATGTGCCTGTGCGGTTTGATACCGACAGGATCCAGACCAGCGTTGCGTCTTTTCAGGCGGGCGATGTGCCGAATGTGCCTGTGGTCGAGGTTCGGGTCTGATGCGCGGGGTGAGCAAAGATTTTCTGGCCCATGTGGCAACCGGGGTCACAACGCTGGCGCGCTGCTGGGGGCTGACCCGTCGGGATGGTACGCGCTTTGGCTTTACCGACCATGATCAGGATCTGGCCTTTGACGGCTGGGATTTTGCTGCTGACAGTGGGCTCAGCGCGCGGGCCCTGCTGCAAAGCACCGGCCTGTCGGTGGACAATACCGCAGCCCAGGGGGCGCTCAGCCATGCTGCGCTGCAAGAGGCGGATATTGTCGCCGGGCGCTTTGATGGGGCGGATCTGCTGTGCTGGTTGGTCAACTGGCAGGATGTGTCACAGCGCTGGTTGCAGTTTCGCGGCTCTATCGGCGAGTTGCAGCGGGCCGGTGGCGCCTTTGAGGCAGAGCTGCGCGGCCTGACCGAAGCGCTGAACCAACCGCTGGGGCGGATCTATCAGCCCCCCTGTACCGCGGTTCTGGGCGATGGCAGCTGCCGCTTTGATCTTGCCACGCCAGGCTATGCCTATCAAGGCGCACTGGAAATCCTGACTGAAAGCGGGGCGCTGCAGTGGCAGGCGCTTGAGGGGTTTGAGCCAGGCTGGTTCACCGGCGGACGGATGAGCGTTGTCAGCGGCACGGCGGCGGGGCTTTGGGGCAGCATCAAGCGGGACCGTGCGGTTGCAACGGGGCGCGAGATCACCCTGATCGAACCGCTGCAGGGCGGGCTGCAGCCGGGGGATCAGCTGCGGCTAGAGGCGGGCTGTGACAAATCCATGCAGACCTGTCGGTTGAAGTTCAACAACCTGCTCAATTATCAGGGCTTTCCGGATATCCCAGGCGAAGACTGGGTGATGGCGGTGCCCAAATCCACTGGGCGCAATACCGGGGGCAGCCGAAGATGACATGGCAGCAACCACCGCAGAGCCTGATGACGGCCCCAGGTTCTTCTGCGCCGCAGGGGAATATGCGGGCAGTCACCGCAGCGCGTCGCTGGCTGGGCACGCCCTATCTGCACCAGGCCAGCTGTTACCGGGGAGGCTGTGATTGTCTGGGGCTTATCCGCGGGGTCTGGCGGGATCTCTATGGGCAGGAGCCCGCGAAACCCCCGGCCTATTCGCTGGATTGGTCAGAACCCCAGGGCCAGGAACGTCTGTGGCAGGCGGCGCGGCGCTACCTGACCCCCAAACCCCTGGACGCGGCCGCGCTGGGGGATGTTTTGCTGTTTCGGATGCGGGCGGGTGCGGTGGCCAAACATCTTGGCCTGCAATCGCGTGTGCCGTGCCATCGGGCCGGTCCCGCCAGCGGAGCAGCCTTTATTCACGCCTATTCTGGTCGTGGCGTGGTGGAAAGTGCCCTGACGGGCCCCTGGCAGCGCCGCATCGTGGCGCGCTTTACCTACCCTGAGGAGCTGAGCTGATGGCAACCATTGTTCTTTCTGCAGCCGGAGCGGCGATTGGCGGCTCTATTGGGGGCAGCGTTGCGGGGCTGTCCAGCGTCGCCATTGGCCGCGCAGTGGGCGCGACCCTGGGGCGGGCGATAGATGAGCGCTTGCTTGGCGCTGGTTCCGAAGCGGTCGAGGTGGGCCGGGTGGACCGGTTTCGCCTGACCGAGGCCATCCAGGGTGCCCCCATCGCCCAGGTCTTTGGCCGTAGCCGCATTGGGGGGCAGGTGATCTGGGCCAGTGACTTTCTGGAAACCACAACGACAACAGGTGGTGGCAGCGGCAAGGGGGCCCCCCGCCAGCCCACCACCACCCGCTACAGCTATTCGGTGTCGCTGGCGATCGCGCTCTGTGTGGGCGAGATCGCTTCGGTGCCACGGGTCTGGGTCGATGGCGAAGAGATCTCGCCGCTGGCATTGAACATGACGGTCTATCGCGGCACCCCAGATCAGTTGCCGGATCCCCTGATGGAGGCGGTCGAAGGCACGGGCGAGGTGCCGGCCTATCGCGGCACCGCCTATGTGGTCATGGAAAACATCGCGCTGGAGCGCTTTGGCAACCGGGTGCCGCAGTTCTCCTTTGAAGTGGTGCGGCCAGAGCAGCCAGACAGCCCCGAGTATGACCTGGACCTGGGGCAGCTGGTCAAAGGCGTTGCCCTGATGCCGGGCACCGGGGAATATGCCCTGGCCACCACGCCGATACACTATAGCGCCGGGCCGGGGCAGTCCAAGGGTGCCAATAGCCATAGCGCCTCGGGGCAGAGCGATCTTGCCACCTCGCTTGCGGCATTGAACAGCGAGCTGCCCGCCTGCGAGGCGGCTTCGCTTATTGTGTCCTGGTTTGGCAATGATCTGCGCTGTGCCCAGTGTCAGATCAAACCCAAGGTGGACCAGAAACAGGCCGATGGCGTGCCGATGCCCTGGAAGGTATCCGGGGTGAACCGCGCAAGTGCTGGGCTGGTCCCCAAGGATAGCGAAGACCGCTCTCTCTATGGGGGGACCCCGGCGGATGCCTCGGTGATAGAGGCGATTGTCGCGCTGAAAGCGGCGCGCAAGCGGGTGATGTTCTACCCCTTTATCCTGATGGATCAAACCACAGGCAATAGCCTGCCAGACCCCTGGAGCCAGCAGACCGGTCAGCCGCATCTGCCCTGGCGGGGGCGTATCACCCTGTCGCAGGCACCGGGACAGCCTGGCAGCCCGGATCAGACCCTTGATGCCGAGGCCGAGGTCGCGGCCTTTATGGGCGGTGCCACTGCCTCTGATTTCATCATCTCTGCCGGGCAGGTCACCTATACGGGCGCGGTGGATTGGGGGCTGCGGCGCTTTATCCTGCATTACGCGGCGCTCTGTGCCGCCGCCGGGGGCGTAGAGGCCTTTTGCATCAGTTCCGAAATGCGCGCGCTGACCCAGATCCGTGGCGCGACGGGCTTTCCCGCCGTTGCCGCGCTGCGCGATCTTGCGGCGCAGGTGCGTCTCTTGCTGCCGGATGCCAAGATCAGCTATGCGGCAGATTGGTCGGAATATTGGGGTTACCAAAGCCCTGATGGTAACCGGTATTTTCACCTTGATCCGCTTTGGGCTGATAACAACATCGATTTCATCGGGATCGACAATTACATGCCGCTGTCCGACTGGCGCGAGGGGCAGAATCATCTGGACCGGGTGGCGGGTAGCAAAAGCATTTATGATCTGGACTATCTGCGCGCCAATGTCGAAGGCGGCGAAGGCTATGACTGGTACTACCATTCCCCCGAAGCCGAAGCTGCCCAGATCCGCACGCCGATCACCGACGGTGCCCATGATGAACCCTGGATCTGGCGCTACAAGGATCTGAAGAACTGGTGGTCCAATCAGCACTATGATCGCATTGATGGGGTGCGCCAGGCGGTGCCCAGCCCCTGGCAGCCACAAAAGAAACCGATCTGGTTCACCGAACTGGGCTGCGCCGCCATTGATAAGGGGACGAACCAGCCCAACAAATTTCTCGATCCCAAAAGCTCTGAATCGCGGCTGCCAAAATATTCCAACGGCCAGCGCGATGATCTGATGCAGCTGCAATATCTGCGCGCCCTGATCGGGTATTGGCGCGAGCCGACGCATAATCCGCTGTCAACGGAATATGAGGGGCGAATGCTGGATATGAGCAACGCTTATGTCTGGGCCTGGGATGCGCGTCCCTTTCCCGCCTTTCCCAATCGTGGCGATATCTGGAGCGACGGCGCAAACTATCTGCGCGGGCATTGGCTGAACGGGCGCGCTGGGCAGCGCAGTCTGGCCTCTGTGGTGGATGAAATCTGCCGCAATTCCGGGCAGGATCGGATTGATGTCAGCCAGCTCTACGGGATTGTGCATGGCTATGGGCTGGGCGATGTTGCCCCGGCCCGCGCCGCCCTGCAACCGCTGAGCCTGCGATATGGCTTTGACAGTATCGAGCGCGACGGGGTGTTGGAATTTCGCCTGCGTCAGGGCAACGAGGTTGCTGCGCTGCAACAGCAGGAATTGGTGGCCAGCGAAGAGCTTGACGGCGTGCTGGAGCTGCGCCGCGAGGCTGAGGCCGAGCTGGCGGGGCGGGTGCGCCTGCGCTACATCGCTTGGGGCAGCAACTATGACACGGCCTCTGTCGAGGCGAGCCTGCCGGATGAGGCAACCCATGCCGTCAGCTCGCATGAGCTCTCCTTGGTGCTGACGCAGAGTGAGGCGGGGCAGATCGTCCAGCGTTGGCTGGCCGAATCCCGCGTCGCCCGTGATACCGCCCGCTTTGTGCTGCCGCCGTCGCAGCTGCATCTGGGGGTCGGGGATGTTGTCACCTTGCCTGCTGAAACGACGGCTGAGGCGTCGCCTGTCGGGGAAGACGAGCTGCGCCCAGCGGCGCAACCGGGCGCGCGCTACCGGCTTGACCGGATGGAACTGGCCACGGCACAGACCGTCGAGGCGGTGCGGATCGAGCCAGAGGTCTACCAGCCCGCTGACATTGCCGAGACCCTGCCCAGGGGGGCGATTTTCGCGCCGCCGCTGCCGGTCTTGCCGCTGTTTCTGGATCTGCCGCTGCTGACAGGAGAGGAGGTCCCGCATGCGCCGCATCTGGCGGTAACGTCCGATCCCTGGCCCGGCAGTGTGGCGCTCTACAGCTCGGGCAGCGATGCCGCCTATGAGCTGGAGCAGATCATCGCCGCCCGCAGTACAATTGGTCTGACTGAAACGGCGCTGGCCGCAGCGGCACCTGGGCGTTGGGATCTGGGGGCGGATCTGCAGGTCAAATTGATTTCCGGCACGCTGCAGAGCCGCGATAAAGCTGCGGTGCTGAATGGGGCGAATGCAGTGGCCATCGGCGATGGCAGCCCAGACAACTGGGAGATCTTTCAGTTCTGCGAGGCAGAGTTGGTGGCACCGGACACCTATATGCTGCGGGGGCGTCTGCGTGGCCAGCTTGGCAGCGATGGGCTGATGCCCGCGCTCTGGCCCGAAGGGTCCTATGTGGTGCTGCTGGATGGCAGCTTCAATCAGGTCGATCTGTCGCTGGCCCAGCGCCGTATTGCCCGGCATTACCGCATCGGTCCGGCGCGGCGCAGCTATGATGACCCCAGCTATCTGCACCGGCTTGAGGCCTTTGATGGCAACGGGCTGCGTCCCTATGCGCCGGTGCATTTGCGGCTGCAGGGGGATCTGGGGGACAATATCCTGGTCAGCTGGATCCGGCGCAGCCGGATCGAAGGCGATAGCTGGGATCTGGCCGAAATCCCGCTGGGCGAAAACCAAGAGGCCTATCGGTTGCGTGTGCTGCGTGGCGCTGCCGTGCTGCGTGAAGAGACGGTGACCACAGCTGCCTGGACCTATAGCCAAAGTGCGCAAAGCGCCGATGGGGCGTTGCAGGGAGACCTGATTGAGGTTGCGCAGCTGTCTGATCGCTACGGTGCCGGCTTTGCCAGCTGTCAGCCGCTGGGTTAATGCGGTGAGGCGGCAGGGGCCAGTTTCACGAAATCTGCACCAATGAAAATCCATGAAATGCAGGCGGGTGGCCAGGTGCCGCCCGCACCGCGATCCAGAAAGCTGCCAGTGCTCTTGCCCGTTTTGCCGCAGGATCTGAGCAGCCTGTCGCGCGCCCTGCTGGCGCATTCAGCAGAAAAACGCCAGGCCCTGTGCCAGGAACTGTTTGACCGCGCCGCCCTGGCCGCCGCCCATGTCGCGCACACCGGCACCCTGCATCCGCAGTGGGGCAATGGCTCTTTGGACGCGGTGGCGCGGCGCTGCTGCCGTCTTGCGACAGAACCATTCTGGGATGATCCGTGTTATATCAAGTGCTTGATGATATCGCTGCAAGAGCTGCAGCGCCGATTGCCGCCTGCGCAGCGGCAGCAGGACTGAACAGCTGCACACCGGGCTTGGCCATCATTGGCAGCGCACCCTTGCGGGCTTATTATTTTCCGGCCCCGACATATTCATTTTGGAAATCTTTGCCATCAAGGGTTTGCGCTTGGGTTTTTCTGCCCTAAATGCAAACCTAAGGGTGACAAAAGGACAGCATATCATGATCAAGACGCGCAGAGCCGTAACCCCGCTGGACCCGGTCTGGGAACAGATTTCCGCCGAAGCCCAGGAGGCCGTCGCCAAGCAGCCGCTGATGGGGGGCTTGATTCATGCCTGTATCCTGCATCACCCAACGCTAGAGAAAGCGCTGTCTTACCGCATTTCGGCCAAGCTATGCTCGAACGAGATGTCGATGGTGATCCTGCGTGAAATCGTCGAGACGGCCTATGCCTCGGACCCGGATCTGATCGCGGCGGCGCGGGCTGATTTGATGGCGGTTTATGATCGTGATCCCGCTTGCCATCGGCTGGTGCAGCCTATCCTGTATTTCAAGGGCTATCAGGCGGTGCAGGCCTATCGGATTGCACATTGGCTGTGGTTGCAGGGCGATCAGGACCTGGCGTTCTTTTTCCAGATGCGTATTTCGGAAATCTTTGGCGTCGACATTCATCCCGGTGCCAGAATTGGCCGGGGGATCATGATCGACCATGCCCATTCTATCGTCATTGGTGAAACTGCGGTGGTCGGCGATAATGTCTCTATGTTGCATTCGGTGACCCTGGGCGGGACTGGCAAAGAAGAAGAAGACCGCCACCCCAAGATCGAAGACGGGGTGCTGATTGGCGCCGGCGCCAAGGTTCTGGGTAATATCCGCGTCGGCCATTGCAGCCGGATCGCTGCGGGCTCGGTTGTGCTGTCAGAGGTGCCCCCATGCAAGACAGTGGCGGGTGTGCCTGCCAGAATCGTTGGTGAAGCAGGCTGCGATCAACCCTCGATCAGCATGGATCAGGTCCTTTCGGCGCAGCGCGACGACACCTAGGCGCGCCAGGTCTCTGTGGGCCGGGGCGGTATAGATTGGCCAGGCCGCGTTTGCTTACGCACGGTTCGGTCCAGGGAAACATTGCCTGGCAAGAGGGGGCCACTGCCCCCTTTTTCGTGTCTGCGATCTTATCCCCGGGGCTGACTAGCGCATGTCGCTTGAAAATGGAGACCGGTTTTGCGCTTGTTGAAACGCGAAATCAACACGCGAGAGCCTATCGGCTGGCTGTGAATGACCGCGACACGCTCTCGGCGGGCGATCAGTCAGCCATACAAGAAACCACCCGCAGGGCAGCCTGCGGGTGGTTTGTCTGTTGTACCTTTAAGGAGGGTCAGGCCAGCATGACCATCGGGTTTTCCAGGTTTTCGACAATTGCCTGTAGCAACTGGGCCCCCAGAGCACCGTCGATGACCCGGTGGTCAACCGACATGGTGACGCTCATCACCGTGGCGACCGTCAGTTCACCATCTGCACCAACAACGGGTTTCTTGGCGCCTGCGCCCACGGCAAGAATGCCGGCATGGGGCGGATTGACGATGGCGTCAAAGTTGTCGATGCCAAACATCCCGAGGTTGGAAATCGCAAAGCTGCCGCCTTGATATTCATGCGGGGCCAGCTTGCGATCACGGGCGCGGGTGGCGAGGTCTTTCATCTCGGCCGAGAGCGCCGAGAGGGATTTCATCTCGCTGTCCTGCAAGACAGGGGTGAACAAGCCGCCCTCGATCGCCACGGCCACAGCCACATCCGATGCCTTCATCTGAAGCACGCGATCGCCGGCCCAGACGGCATTGGCCTCGGGCACCGCCTGTAGCGCCAGCGCCACGGCCTTGATGATGAAGTCATTGACCGAAAGTTTGACGCCACGGGTTTCCAGCTGTTTGTTCAACTGGCTGCGGAATTTCAGCAGCGCGTCCAGTTGGATATCACGGCGCAGGTAGAAATGCGGCACGGTCTGCTTGGCCTCTGTCAGGCGCGCAGCGATGGTCTTGCGCATGCCGTCAAGGGAAACCTCGTCATAGTCGCGCCCTTCATACATTCGGGCAACCATATCGGCAGAGGCACCGGTGGCGACGGCTGCGGCCGCCGCGGCAGAGGGCTCCTTGGCGGCAGGGGCGGCTGGCGATGTGGTGGCTGTGGCGGTTTCTACGTCGGCTTTGACGATGCGACCGCGCGGGCCAGAGCCGCTGAGCTGTGCCAGATCAAGCCCCTTGTCGGCCGCGATACGCCGCGCCAGAGGCGACGCAAAGATGCGTGTCCCATCTGCCGCAGCAGGGGCTGCCGGGGCAGGGGAAGCGGGCGCCGCAGCGACCGCAGGGGCCGCTTTGTTACCCGCGTCGGCTGCGGGCGCAGCTTCTCCTGCCTTGGCCGGTGTCGCGCCAATATCATCGGCGCTTTCGCCCTCTTCCAGCAGCACTGCAATGGCCGTGTTGACTTTCACGCCTTCGGAGCCTTCGGCAATGAGGATCTTGCCAACAACACCTTCATCGACGGCTTCAAACTCCATGGTGGCCTTGTCCGTCTCGATTTCAGCAATGAGATCACCGGACGACACGGTATCGCCTTCTTTGACCAGCCATTTGGCCAGGGTGCCTTCCTCCATGGTGGGGGAGAGTGCGGGCATCAGGATTTCTGTGGGCATGCTTCTCGCGCTCCTTACCGGTAGGTCACTTGTTTCACGGCGGCGACCACTTCATCGGTGGTGATCAGCGCGTGGCGTTCCAGGTTTGCCGCATAGGGCATGGGCACATCCTTGCCGGTGCAGGTCACCACCGGCGCATCAAGGTAATCAAAGGCCTGCTGCATCACTTCCGACGCGATATAGCTGCCGACAGAGCCCTGCGGCCAGCCTTCCTCGACGGTGACCAGACGATTGGTCTTCATGACAGATTTGATCACCGTGGGCAGATCCATCGGGCGCAGGGTGCGCAGGTCGATGACCTCGGCGCTGATACCTTCTTCCGCCAGCTTGTCCGCTGCTTCCAGGGCGTAGTGCATGCCGATCCCAAAGGAGACGATGGTGGCATCGGTGCCCTCACGCCAGATCCTAGCCTTGCCAAAGGGTACGGTGAAATCATCCATCTTTGGCACATCGAACGAACGCCCATAGAGAATTTCATTCTCCAGGAAGATCACCGGGTTGGCATCGCGGATGGCGGTTTTCAGCAGGCCTTTGGCATCAGAGGCCGAATAGGGCATCACCACCTTGAGGCCAGGGATCTGCATATACCAGGCCGCATAGTCCTGGCTGTGCTGGGCCCCAACGCGGGCGGCTGCCCCATTGGGGCCACGAAACACCATGGGCGCGCCCATCTGACCGCCGGACATATACAATGTCTTGGCCGCAGAGTTGATGATCTGATCAATCGCCTGCATGGCAAAGTTGAAGGTCATGAACTCGACAATCGGGTTCAACCCGGCAAAGGCTGCGCCGGTGGCAATACCCGCAAACCCATGTTCGGTGATCGGCGTGTCGATGACCCGTTTGGGGCCGAATTCATCCAGCAGCCCCTGAGAGATCTTGTAAGCGCCTTCATATTCGGCGACTTCCTCGCCCATCAAAAAGACGTTTTCGTTGCCGCGCATTTCCTCGGCCATGGCATCGCGCAGGGCCTCGCGGACGGTGGTTTTGACAACCTCTGTGCCTTCCGGCCAGTCGGGGCTGGTGTCCACCTCGGGTTGCGATTTGGGCGCGGCAGCAGCGACGGCGGCTGCGGGCGCCGCAGGTGCCCCGGCCGTTGGCGCTTCTTCCTGCGCCGCAGGCGCGGCGTCCAGGCTCTCGCCCTCTTCGACCAGCATGGCGATGGGGGTGTTGACCTTTACCCCCTCAGAGCCATCGCTGATCAGGATCTTGCCAATGATCCCCTCGTCAACCGCCTCGAACTCCATGGTGGCCTTGTCGGTTTCGATCTCGGCCAGAATGTCACCAGAGCTGACAGTGTCACCCTCTTTGACCAGCCATTTGGCCAGGGTGCCCTCTTCCATGGTTGGCGACAGGGCGGGCATCAGAATTTCAGTTGCCATATCTAATTTCTTCCCCTCAGGCGTAAATATCGGTCCAGAGCTCATCAAGCGCTGGCTCCGGGCTGGTGCGGGCAAATTCAGCGGACTGGTTGACCACTTCCTTGATTTCCTTGTCGATCGCTTTCAGATCTTCCTCGCTGGCATGTTTGCCAGTCAGCAGCAGGTCGCGGACCTGTTCAATCGGGTCGCGTTCGCTGCGCATTTTCTGCACTTCCTCGCGGGTGCGGTACTTGGCAGGGTCGGACATGGAATGGCCACGATAGCGATAGGTCTTCACCTCCAGGATATAAGGCCCCTTGCCTGAGCGGCAGTGCCCGACCGCGCGTTCGCTGGCCTCTTTGACCGCCAGTACATCCATGCCGTCGACGGCTTCACCGGGGATGCCAAAGGCGGCGCCACGGGTGTAGATATCCGGGGTAGAGGTTGAGCGCGCCTGCGCGGTACCCATGGCGTATTGGTTGTTTTCAATTACAAAAACCACTGGTAAATCCCAGATCGCGGCCATGTTGAAGGTCTCATAGACCTGGCCCTGGTTGGCAGCGCCATCGCCAAAATAGGTAAAGGTCACACGGCCGTTTTCTTTATACTTGTCGGCAAAGGCCAGACCAGCCCCCAGCGGCACTTGTGCCGCCACGATGCCGTGGCCACCGTAGAAATGTTTCTCTTTCGAGAACATGTGCATCGACCCGCCCTTGCCCTTGGAATAGCCGCCCTCACGGCCGGTCAGTTCGGCCATGACGCCATTCGGGTCCATGCCGCAGGCCAGCATATGACCGTGATCCCGATAGGAGGTGATGCGCTTGTCGCCGTCTTCTGCAGCAGCTTCCAGGCCGACAACGACGGCTTCCTGCCCGATGTAAAGGTGACAGAAGCCGCCGATCAGGCCCATGCCATAAAGCTGGCCTGCCTTTTCCTCGAATCGACGGATCAAAAGCATGTCACGATAATATTTGGTCAGTTCTTCGGCAGAAACGTTTGGTTTCTTTGTGCTTTTCCTAGCTGCCATCGGTGCGGGCTCCCCCTTTGAGGCTAGATAGTTTAGTGTTAAACTAATTCATAGTTCAAATTGGCGCAGCTGGCGAGACATTTTGTAACGACCGGTCAATTCAGCGCATGCGGGCTGAGTATTGGCCACAGGCCCCATCCGCCAGCTGCAACACTGGTATCCGTGGCGGCATGGTTGCACGACGGGCAGGCCGGTTCAACAGCCGGATGCAATGGCCTTTATGTCAGGCGTCTGTAACGGGTGAGATCAGCGAATGACGATTTCGTCAGACCGCAGCATACCCAGCACGGAGCGAGCCTGTTGATCCAGCAGATCAAGGTCCAGGTAGTTATCCGACAGCCGGTGGGTGAGGTTCTCTATTTCAGAGATTTCAAGGTTCAGGCGATCAAGATCCAGGCGAAGCCCATCGGCTTCGGCCTGGATCTCAACTCTTCTGAACAACCCGAAATCCCCCTGCACGGCGGCAAAGGTGAAATATGCGCTCAGCGCAAACGCAACGACAAAGAAGGTAAAGGAACCTATGGAAGGCGTGCTGCTTCGGGTCAATTGAAGTGCCTGTATGTTACTGCTCAAGTCTGTGTTGGGCCGGTTGTTCCTGCCTCTGCATTCTTTATGGCACAAGTGATTCGGTTTGTGAATCCCCTTTTATCCACAAGGGGATAGAAAATTTTCCGTTAACGGTTTGTTAAGAGGTGGGGCGGCCAGCCCCGGATACGGGCTGGCCTGACCCTGTCCATCACGACAGAACATATCGCTACTGCCTGCCGTCAACCGCAGGCGAAGGGCCGTATTCAACAGCATGTTGGCATGTTGGTAGGGGGGGGCAGGGCGGCGCAAGGGGGGGGCATGTCACGCAAGCGATGGCCCCAGCCCTTGCCCCACTTGGGCCTAGCTCTCCAGGGCTGCGACGCCGGGCAGCACCTTGCCTTCCATCCACTCCAGAAAGGCACCGCCCGCAGTGGAGATATAGGTGAAGTCTGCCGCTGCCCCAGAGGCATTCAGCGCGGCAACTGTATCGCCACCACCTGCCACAGCAACCAGGGCACCGGCCCGCGCCAGCTCAGCGGCCTTCAGCGCGGCGGCATTGGTTGCGGCATCAAAGGGCTCCAGCTCAAAGGCTCCCAGCGGGCCGTTCCAGATCAGGGTTTTGCTCTGCTCAAAAATCCCGGTGATGGTTTTGACGCTGTCGGGGCCTGCATCCAGGATCATGCCCGCTTCGGGGCATTGGTCCACCGGCAGGGTCTGATGTGGCGCATGGGTGGCAAATTTTTCAGCGACGACAATATCGGTGGGCAGGATGATCTTGCAGCCCTTGGCCTTTGCTTTGGCAAGAATTTGCAGCGCGGTCTCTGCCATCTGATGTTCGGCAAGCGAGTTGCCAACAGCAACGCCCTTGGCCACCAGGAATGTATTGGCCATGCCGCCGCCGATGATCAGATAATCCACCTTTTCCACCAGGTTGCCCAGAAGTTCCAGTTTGGTCGAGACCTTGGCCCCGCCAACCACGGCAGTGACAGGGCGCTTTGGCGCACCCAGGGCGCTTTCCAGTGCCTGCAGTTCCGCCTGCATGAGCCGCCCGGCACAGGCGGGTAGCAACCGCGCCAGCGCCTCGGTAGAGCTATGGGCGCGATGGGCGGCGGAAAAGGCATCGTTGCAATAGATATCCCCCAGCTCGGCCATGCCAGCGGCTAGCGCCGGGTCGTTCTTGGTCTCGCCGGGGTGAAAGCGGGTGTTTTCCAGCAGCAGCACTTCACCGGGCTGCTGCGCCTTGACGGCCTCACGGGCGGCGGGACCGACGCAATCGGTGGCAAAATGCACCTTGGTTTCAAAGGCGCGCTCCAGCGTCGGCACCAGCTGGTTCAGGGACAGGCTGTCACGACGTTCGCCTGCCGGGCGGCCAAAATGCGCCAGCAGGATCGGGCGGCCTCCGGCGGCAAGAATGTCGCGCACGGTGGGGGCAATGCGGCGGATTCGGGTGGAATCGGTCACCACGCCATCAACCAATGGGACGTTGATGTCCACGCGCACCAACACGCCTTTGCCGGCCAGGTCCATGTCATCCAGTGTTTTCCAGCCCATGAGAGGCTCCTCTGTGCAGATATTCCGGGATTTTGCCCCGTTGTTTCAGCGCTTTTTAGCTGTCAGTCAATGCTCCCTTGGCAATTGCTGGCACTCGGCTTAACTATCGTTGCAAATTTTACCGACAGGAGGGCCCCATGGCCGAGATCAAAGATCCAGAAAACACCGTCATCGTCGAGCTGAAAGACGGCAATGTTGTCATCGAACTGCTGGCGGACGTGGCCCCAAAACATGCCGCACGCATGAAGGAACTGGCCCGCGCCGGTGAATATGACAATGTCTGTTTCCACCGTGTTATCGATGGTTTCATGGCGCAGACCGGCGATGTTGCACATGGCGATATGGAAGATGGGTTCAACCTGCGCATGGCGGGCACCGGTGGGTCCGAGCACCCGAATCTGCCGGCCGAATTTTCCAGCCTGCCGCATGACCGTGGCACCCTGGGGGCTGCCCGTTCCGCAAACCCGGATTCGGCCAACTCGCAGTTCTTCATCAACTTCAAGGACAATCATTTCCTCAACGGTCAGTATACCGTCTATGGCCGGGTGATCGAGGGTATGGAGCACGTCGACGCCATCACCAAGGGGGAGCCACCCGCGAATCCTGATCGCATGATCAGCGTCAAGGTGGCTGCCGATGTTTAAGCTGGCCGCGGTTTTTTCCCTGGTTGCCAGCTCGGCGCTGGCCTCGGGGCTGGAAATTCAGATCGAGGGCGAAGGTGCCAACGGTCTGGTGAAGATCGACCTGTTTGAAGACGTCGCCCCCAAACATGTGGAGCAGATCACCGCGCTGGCCTCTGAGGGCAAGTATGATGGCGTGGTGTTCCACCGTGTTATCGATGGCTTTATGGCGCAGACCGGTGATGTCCAGTTTGGCAAGATGGGCGGCGATATGGGCCGCGCCGGCATGGGCGGGTCCGATCGTCCTGATCTGCCTGCCGAGTTTTCGGATCGCCCCTTTGATCGCGGCATTGTTGGCATGGCGCGCTCGCAGAACCCCAATAGCGCCAATTCGCAGTTCTTCATCATGTTCAAGCCGGGTCATTTCCTCAACGGTCAATACACCGTTGTCGGCACCGTGACCGAGGGCATGGATATTGTCGATGCGATCAAGCTGGGCGCAGGCGCCAATGGTGCCGTTGTCGGCAAGCCCGATGTGATGGTGAAAGTGACCGCCACCGAGTGATGGCAAAACCACCGGCCCCGCCCTGTTGTGTCTAGCTAGGGCAGGTGGTGTACAGTGACAAAGCCGCGCCAGGATTTCCTTGGCGCGGCTTTGCTTTTGGTGGCCACCGCCTGCCCAGCCATCCCCAGCGCGGACCGTCGGCAATGGGGTGGGCCTGTCAGGCCAGGATCACAACAGAAAGTTATCGGCGTCTTGCAGCTGCGCCAGGGTCATGTCTTCAACCAGGATTGTCACATCAGAGAAAGAAACAAGAACGTCATCGCCCTGCTGTGCAAAATCCAACTGCTTGAACCAAGAGGCACCGCGGCCGATGACAATCTTGTCCTGGCCAAGTTCAAAGTCGGAAATTGTGTCATTCCCATGCCCGCTGCGGAAGATAAAGAAATCAGCGCCAGAATCGCCAGTCAGCAGATCATCGCCGAGATCGCCGTTCAGCGTATCATTGCCGCTGCCGCCAAAGAGCTGATCCTGACCATCGCCGCCAACAAGCACATCGTTGTCACTGTCGCCGAACAACCAGTCATCCCCCTGGTCGCCAAATAACGTGTCCTTGCCGCTGCCAGCCAAGAGCCGGTCGGCGCCTTCGTTTCCGAACAGCTTGTCATTGCCCGTGCCGGCTTGAATCCGGTCGTTGCCATAGCCGCCTTTCAGGGTGTCGTTACCATTGCCCCCCCAGAGCTTATCCCGGCCGCCGCCACCATTGAGTAAATCACTGCCCGAACCGGCCTTCAGTTGGTCAGCCCCCTGGCCGCCAAACAGCCTGTCCTTGCCGCCGCCGCCCAGCAGCCAGTCGTGACCATCGCCGCCATCGAGGGAATCGTCGCCTTCATTCCCAAACAACACATCATTGCCCCGGCCGCCTGCTAGAGTGTCGTGGCCATTACCGCCAATCAATTGGTCAGCGCCATCATCGCCATGCAACAGATCCGCACCGCTGCCCCCCATGATCGTGTCATCGCCGGTACCGCCGGATACGGTATCTTTGCCTTCCCCGGCAAAGATGAGATCGTCGGCGGTCTGCGATTGCTGATCTCCGGTCAGGGTGTTCGCATAGGAGGTACCAGCTTGAACAGCAACGGTTTTGTCCTGGAACTGCAACAGCTCAACCGAATGGAGCACATCAACGCCATCAGCGGAATCCACCTGGATCAGTGATCCCACCTGCGAGATATCTGCGTCAGCATATCTGTCGGCAATAACAACCTGGTCTGTGCCCGTGCCGCCGTCGATGCTGTCATTGCCTGTGCCGGCGTCGATGGTATCATTGCCGCCATAGGTTCTAAAAACACTGCCCGTCATCATGTTGGAGATGATGCTATCGTGCCCATAAAGCATGGAGCTGCCGCCCAGTGAATCCAGCTGCGTGAAGCGAAGGTGAAAATCAGAGATAGTGTATTTGGTCGCGCCGTATTCGCTTACATAAATCGTGCTAAAGGTCCAAAGGTAGTAGCTGCTTGAGGAAAAGTTTCCCCGCAGCGTCATCGCCGCGCCGTTGCTGCCGGTGATGATCAGCGTGGTTGAGCTTCGGTAAGCCAGGACGGGGTTGGCAAAATCATCGTTGTTGAGAAAATCTGCGGTCCAAGTGCCGCTAGGGTCATTGATGACGAACTTTGTCATACCTGTAATTTCCAAGTTTCAAAAATTAACGTTAAATTATCGGGACCTTTTTAACACCTGGGTAGATGATGTAAAGACCAGGTGCTGCCTTGGGTTGTGCTGTCGCAGGCAAGCAAAAAGGCACCGAAGAGAGCTTCGGTGCCTTTGATAACTTGATATCGTCTCTTGCGTCAGAGCCGGTCGCGTGTCGGCTTAGCCTTCGGCTTTGGCGGCGCTTGTGGCGGCCTTGACAGCGGCAGATGGTGCGGCGTGCGCGGCAGCTGGCGCTGCAGCGGTGCCTGCGGGCATTGCTTTTTTGCCACCGGGGGTCAGCGGGTCATCCTGACGTTGGACCGAGCCCTCAAAATGGGCGCCGCTTTCAATTGCGATGGTCTTGTGGATGATGTCGCCTTCGACGCGGGCGGTGGCAGTCAGACGTACCTTCAGGCCACGGACACGGCCAACGACGCGGCCATTGACCACAACGTCATCGGCAACAACTTCGCCCTTGATGGTGGCGGTTTCGCCAACTGTCAGCAAATGGGCGCGGATATCACCTTCGACGGTGCCTTCAACCTGGATATCGCCAGAGGTTTTCAGGTTGCCTGCGATATGCAGATCCGAGCTGAGCAGCGACGCAGGCGGTTTTGCCTTTGGTGCTGCCGGCTTGTAATCGCCGGAGGGCGCAGCAGGCGCGGCAGCCGCTGGTGCAGCTGTTGGGGTCGCCTCGGCCTGCTTTGGTCCGGGCTCGTTGATTTTGCTCTTAGAAAACATTTCTTGCAGCCTTGATATAGATCATCGGGTTTACGGGTTTGCCATTGACCCTAACCTCATAGTGGAGGTGGGTCCCGGTGGACCGTCCGGTGTTACCCATATCAGCAATGTGATCCCCGCGCGAGACCCTTTGGCCCACCTTGACGCGCAGATTTGAGTTATGAGCGTATTTCGTCTCAATCCCAAAGGCATGCTGAATGGTAACAAGTTTGCCATAACCGGATTGCCAGCCCGCGTGGGTGACGGTGCCATCGGCTGTGGCGTAGATATCTGTGCCGGTTTTACCAGCAAAATCAGATCCTTTGTGCAGGCGGCGGCCACCGGTCTTGGGGTCGCGGCGGTAGCCAAAGCCGGAAGACCGGCGCACCAGTCCCAAATTCACCGGATTGGCAAAGGGGGCCTGCTGGGCCGCCATGCGATAGAGGTTCAACTGGTCCAACTGATCAAGAATCTTGTTGGCGCGCAGCTCTTCCGCGGAGGGTTCTTCACCGCGGGTGGACAGGGCTAAAGGGGCAAGCGGACCGCCCTGACCGCTATAGCCACGCCGGACTTGCTCCAGAATGCGATCTGGTGGCATGCCTGCGTTTTTGAACATCTTGTCCAAAGGGGTGACAGAGACGGTCACCGCCTCTTCCAATTGGCGGAAAATCTGGTCGTTGCGCTCGTTGAGAAGCTCCAGCTCCAGCTCTATTTCGTCGCGCTGTTCCAGGGCGGCCTTGGCATCGGCTTCGATCTGGTCGCGCTCATTGGCGGTTTCGGACAGCACCGTCGACAGGAAATCCATCTGCAAAGGTGTGGCACCTGCCATCAGAGGTGCGGCGCCCTCTGCCTCGGCATTCTGGCGCAGGGCTGCCAGTTCGGCGCGGCTGTTGTCGCGCTGGGTCATGGTCTGGCGCAGGGTGGTTTGGATCACTTCGATCCCGGTTTCCAATTCCTGGCGCCGGGTTTCAGAGGTGAGCAGTTCCGACTGCATCAGCGAGATCTGCGCCAGCGCCGCGTTAAAGCGCTCTTGCGCTGCGAGGGCCTCTTCGGCGCGGCTGTCGCGTTCGCCTGAAATATCATTCAACCGGGCGCGATAGGTCATTTGATCGCGCTTGGCCTGTTCGCGGAAATTGCCCGACCCGATACTATCCATCAAGACGATAGCTGTGGCGACAATTGACCAGGCGACAAACAGGACCATGCCAAGGGTGGCAATCAGCTGGGTTTCCGGTCGAAGCCGCACGAAGCGGGTATCTGCATCCGATTTCAAAAACACCCGGCGTTCCGGAAACCAATGTTCCAGAAACGAGTGTATCTTTATAGCCAGACGTGTGCGCACGCGCTGATCCTTGTTCCATCCCAATTGAGCCAGAGCGACCGTCATCCCCGTGCGGTTGCTCTGTGGGCGAAATCTTTAGCCATCACCGAGGTGTTGAGCAAGGGTGATGGGGGAATTCCGCCACTGCGCTGCACCTGCCGATCCCTAGGCACAGTATTGCGCCGCCTTTAGGCGGATTACCGCCAGTAAGCCGTGGGGCAGACCTCGGAAAGCAAAGCCCGCGGTATCAGATGCCGGAAATCGGCTTCACCTGATCGGCCAGCGGCCAGTAGAAATCAGGCGGGAGACCGGCATCTGCGCGCTTTTCCTCGTTGAAAGGCGGCTTTAGCGGGCTGTGGAAGTAGCGCTTCACCAGATCGTGAAAAACGCCTTTCGGGTCCAGGTTGTCGCGGCCACACAGAAAGTAGAACCATTTGGAGCCATAGGCCACATGGCTGACTTCTTCGGAATAGATCACCTCCAGCGCCTCTACCGCCTGGGTCAGCTTGGCCTGGCGAAAGATCTTGATCATGCCGGGGGTCACATCCAGTCCGCGCGCTTCCAGCACCATGGGCACTACCGCAAGGCGGGCCATCAGATCCTCGGCGGTGTCTTCGGCGGCTTTCCACATGCCCTGGTGGGCCGGCAGCGCACCATAGTGGCTGCCCAGGTTTTCCAGGCAATCGCACATCAGGCCAAAATGTTTTGATTCTTCGTCCGCCGCCTTCACCCAGTCATCAAAGAAGCCAATCGGCAAAGGCACATGGGAAAAGCGTGCAATGATGTCCCAGTGCAGATCAACCGCGTTCAACTCGATATGGGCAACCGCATGCAGCAGCGCAATCCGGCCGGCCTCGCTGCCGGGTTTGCGTTTGGGCACATCGCGCGGGCTGAGCAATTCCGGCCGGTCCGGCCGGGCGGGATGCAGCGGAGGCGTGGCGGTGCCAATCTCTATAGTGCAGGGGGTGTGGCTGCGCGCGTCGCGCCAGGCGGCGGCATGGCGCCGCGACAGGGCGGTCTTTTCCTTGCCATCGGCGGTGGTCAGCACCTGGGTGGCCATCTGAGCGAGGCTGAGCGGAGCAGTCATGCGGGATCCTTATAGAGAACCGGAGGGAAAGGTAGGCAAGATCAGGGACCCTCCAAAGCGAAGGCTTCAGAACCCCCATCACCTGATCAGCCCCTGCCATTTCCGCAGCCCCGTCGCAAGATAAATAGCCGTCTCCCCAAAGGGGCCCCTCGGCGATTTATCTGGCTTTGTGGCCGCAAAAATGGCTGATCGGGGCCAGGTGACGGGCGGCTCCGAAGCGAAGCTTGGACCGGCAGCCGCAGCCCCGGTTGCAGGGCGGGTTACAAGGCCTTGGCGGCGGCAAGCACCTCTTCGACATGGCCGTCGACTTTGACCTTGCGCCAGACGCGGGCGATTTTGCCTTCGGCGTCGATTAGAAAGGTCGAGCGCTCGATGCCCCAGTGTTTTTTGCCGTACATGTTTTTTTCTTTCCAGACGCCGTAGTCTTCGCAGGTGCTGTGATCGGCATCCGACAACAATGGTGTGGTCAGCGCGTGTTTGGCGATGAATTTTTCATGTTTGGAAATCGGATCCTTGGAAATGCCAAACACCTGGGCGCCAGCATCGGCAAAGGCTTGCAGATGGGCCGAAAAGCCGATGGATTCTTTGGTACAGCCCGGCGTATCATCGCGGGGGTAGAAAAACAGAACAACCACCGAGCCTTGCATCTGCGCAAGAGAGCATTCGCCGCCGCCATCGCGGGGCAGGGTGAAAAGCGGGGCCGGATCATGAGCGTCGAGCATTTTGTTTGTCTCCAAAACGGGTTGGCAGGGTCTTCCTGTCACAAATAGGCCATCACGGGCAAAGGATAAACAGCGATCGAACCAGAGGCGGAAAACACCGACCTTGGCACGCCGGATGCGTCGCAAGTGACGAAAGTGACCCAGAGGCAGGCTGCGCATCGGCGCCGCTGGCACTGGCAGCTGTTGCGGTGGACTATTCGGCTGGTTGTGGTCCTGTGTTTTCTGGCTGCGGGGGCGATCTATTTTGGCGTCGGCACCAAGATGCAGGCCCCGAATTGGCTGCGCCAACGCGTCGAGGCCCGGCTGGAACAGAACCTGAATGGACTGCAGCTGGAGTTTGGCGAGCTCAACTTTGTGGTCAATCACGGTTGGCGGCCCCGGTTGGGCCTGCGCGACGTGGTTCTGCGCGGCGCGGACGGCGGCCCTATTCTGCAGCTGGCGGATGCCGAAATTTCCATTGCCATGCGGCCGCTTCTTCGGGCGCGACTGCGGCCAAAGCGGATATATTTCAATGGATTATATGCCAGTCTGCGGCGTGAAACGGATAGTATCGCGCTGAGTTTCGCCGAAGGGGGGTCGCCACTGCGCCAGGCGGAGAGCCTGCCGCAACTGATTGAACAATGGGACAGCCAGTTCCAGCTGCCGCAGCTTTCTGCCTTGGTCGATGTGACAATCGAAGGCGTGACGCTGCGCTATGAGGATGCCCGGCTTGGCCGCGTCTGGATCATGGATGGCGGCCAGGTGGGGTTTGAACGGCAGGATGAGACCCTGACCATTTCGGCCGGCTTTTCGGTGCTGAGCGGTCGCCAGGATGTTGGGGTGGTCGAGGCCAGCTATACTTCGGAGATTGGCGAAGTTGCGGCCCAGTTTGGAATTTTGGTCAGTGATATTGCCAGCGAGGATATTGCGGTGCAGGCGCCGGCGCTTGGCTGGTTGCAGGTGCTGCGCGCGGCGATTTCGGGCTCGCTGCGTGGTGGTGTTGATGCGGACGGCGGGCTGCTGCCGCTTTCGGCGATCTTGCAGATTGGCGAGGGGGTTATCCAGCCTTCGCCGCAGACACTGCCGATTCCGATTCACGGGGCGCATAGCTATTTCACCTATTACCCGCAGGACCAGCGCTTGCAGTTTGACGAGCTGAAGGTCAGCAGCGGCTGGGGCTCTGGCACCATGGAGGGGCAGGCCGATCTGGCGGGGATACGCGATGGGCGGCTGACCGATCTGGTGGGGCAACTGCACTTTCGCGACCTGACCCTGAACCCAGCCGGGCTTTACCCGACGCCGCAGGTCTTTGCCGGGGTAACGGCTGATTTCCACCTGCAACCTGCGCCTTTTCGCTTTCAGCTGGGCGAAATGCTGGTGGAGCACGAGGGCCGTCAGATCCACCTGAATGGTGATATCAAGACCGGAGAGGAAGGCTGGGACTATGCCCTGAACGCGCAGTCAGATCTGCTGGATCTGGCCCAGGTGAAATCGCTCTGGCCCGCTGGGGCAGCGGAAAAACCGCGGCGCTGGGTGTTGCAGAATGTGGCGAAGGCGCAGGCGCAGGCGGTGAACTTTGCCCTGCGGGGCAAGGGGCGGGACAGGCCCTTTGTGGCGCTGGAAGCGAATTTTTCCGGCGCAGAGGTCAAGTTTCAGAAACATTTGCCGCCGGTACAGGATGCGGCGGGGCATTTCAGCCTCTATGGCAACCGGATGGTCATCGTCGCCCGCAAAGGCACGGTGACGGCGGATCAAGGCGGCTCTGTCTCGGTGGCGGGGACCTCTTTCATTATTCCGGATACGACGGTCAAGGACGGCACGCCGGGGATTGCGCGAGTGGTGGCGCAGGGCTCGGTCACGGCGGGGCTGTCGCTGCTGAACCGGCCGCCGCTGGCCATTATGGACAAGGCCGAATTGCCGGTCGATCTGGCGGCGGGGCAGATCAATGTCGTGGGCACCCTGGCCTTGCCGCTGAAGCGGAAGGTGGCCCCGGAGGAGATTACCTATCACTACACCGGGGTGGTTCGCGATGTGCGCAGTACCGTGCTGGTGCCCGGACAAGAGGTCGCCGCGCAGCGTCTGGAGTTGCGCGGCGATCAGGGGCAGGTGTCGCTATCGGGGGCAGGCAGGCTTTCGGGGGTGCCGCTGACAGCCCATTGGCAACAGGCCGTGGGCAAGGATGTCAGCCGCGCCAGCCAGGTCACTGGCCGGGTTGAGATCAGCGCCGCTGCGCTTGCGACCTTTGAAATCGGTTTGCCCGATGGCACCGTTGCCGGGCAGGGACAGGGAGACTACCAACTGGATCTGGCCCCGGATCAGCCACCCAAGCTGCAGCTGTCGTCGGATCTGGCCGGGCTTGATCTGCGGATCGCGCCGATCAGCTGGCGCAAGGCGCCGCCGACGACGGGCAGGCTGGATCTGGAGGCGACACTGTCAACACCGGCCAAGGTGGACCGGCTGTCGCTCTCTGCGCCGGGGCTGACGGCGCAGGGCCAGGTCAGCGTTACGCCAGGCGGCGGGCTGGACCGTGCCAGCTTCTCTTCGGTGACTGTGGGCAACTGGCTGCAGGGGGCGGTGCAGTTTGTCGGACGAAACAATGGCCAGGCAGATCTGCAGGTGACGGGGGGGACGCTGGACCTGCAAAAGGCACCGTTTTCTGCAGAAAGCGGCAGCAGCTCTGGCGGCGGCGCGTCAACTGGCCCGATCACCATGCGGCTGGATCGGTTGCAGGTCACCGAGAGCATCGCCCTCACCGGGTTTGAGGGGCGGTTTTCTACCAATGGCGGGTTCAACGGCCAATTCACCGGGCGGCTCAACGGGGCACCGACGGTTTCGGGGGTGGTGGTGCCACAGGGCGGCGGCATCGCAATGCGCCTCCGGTCAAAAGATGCCGGCGGGGTGTTTCAAGCGGCGGGTATTCTGCGCCATGGCCGGGGTGGCAGTTTTGACATGACCCTGGTGCCAGCCTCGGTTGCGGGCGAATATGACGGCGAGATCAAGATCCAGAATACCCGGATTAAGAACGCGCCATCAATGGCCGCCCTGTTGAATGCGATCAGTGTGATTGGCCTGCTGGATGAGCTTTCCGGCGGGGGGATCCTGTTCACCGGGGTCGAGGCTAAGTTCCGCTTGGGGTCCACCCATCTGACCCTGCATGAGAGCAGCGCCGTCGGCCCGTCCATGGGGATCTCGATGGATGGGATCTATGATCTGCGCAATGGTGCGCTGGATATGCGCGGGGTGATTTCGCCGATCTATCTGATCAATGCCATCGGGCGCGTGGTGGCGCGCAAGGGCGAGGGGTTGTTTGGCTTTGCCTTCAAGCTGAAAGGCAGCGCGGATGACCCGAGTGTCAGTGTCAATCCGCTGTCCGCCCTGGCCCCGGGGATTGTCCGGGACATTTTTCGCGGCAAGGCGCCGACAGTGCCGGGGGCTCCGGTGGAAGAACGCGCGCCAGATCCACCGCATCGCCCCAGCAACAGCGGTGGTGAACGCTAGGCCGGTGGAATTTTCTGGGCTCGGCGCAGATCTGGGCCATGGTCAAGGCGTGTGAAACCTCGTAAAGGAGCGCCATGAAACTGAGCGATTTTGACTTTGACCTGCCTGAAGATCTGATAGCCACCCGCCCGGCAAGCCCGCGCAGCTCGGCCCGCTTGCTGGTGGCCACGCCAAACCAGTTGCAGGATGCACATGTTGGCGACCTTGTCGATCTATTGCAGAGCGGCGATCGGCTGGTGTTGAATGACACCCGCGTCATCCCGGCGCGGTTATCAGGTCTGCGCCACCGAGACACCGCACAGGGCAAGACCGCTGCCAAGATCGAGGTGACCCTGCTGGATCCCAAGCCGGATGGCGGTTGGTCAGCGCTGCTCAAACCCTTGAAAAAGATCAAACCGGGCGAAGAGCTGGTATTTTCCGATTCCCTGACGGCAGAGTTGGTGCGGGTCGAAGACGGCCAGGGGGTGCTGCGGTTCAATCTGACAGGGGATGATTTTGATCAGGCGCTGAACGCGGCTGGTGCCATGCCCTTGCCGCCCTATATCGCCGCCAAACGCGCAGCCGATGACCGGGATAAAGAGGATTACCAGACGATCTGGGCCCGGCATGCGGGCGCGGTGGCTGCGCCAACCGCTTCTTTGCATTTTGATGCCCCGCTGCTGGCGCATCTGGCGGCCAAGGGCGTCACCTTTACCTATGTGACGCTGCATGTGGGGGCGGGCACCTTTCTGCCGGTCAAGGTCGAGGATGTGACCCGCCACAAGATGCACGCGGAATGGGGCCGTGTCAGCCCCGAGGCCGCGACCGAGATTGCTGCCACCAAGGCAGCCGGGGGGCGTGTCATTCCGGTAGGGACCACGGCGCTGCGGCTGATAGAAAGTGCCGCGCGTTCTGGCGAGATTGCGGCCTGGGAGGGGGAGACCGACATCTTTATCTATCCCGGTTTCACCTTTCATGTGGCCGATGCGCTGATGACGAATTTTCACCTGCCAAAATCGACGCTGTTGATGCTGATCTCTGCCTTGATGGGGGCAGAGAGGGTGCGCGAAATCTATGATCACGCAGTGAAAAATCGTTATCGTTTCTTTTCTTATGGCGACGGGTCGCTTTTGCTGCCGCAAAAGACGAATACGTCGCAGAATTAGCGCTAATCTTGCTAGACAAGCCTAGGCAGTATGCGTTCTGATCCCGCCGAGGGTTCTGGCGTGCGAAACCAATCCTGAACATAGAATAGTACCTCTGCCAGTCAGGGGGCTTTGGGTCAGAAATAACAGGCGGGCTGAGGCTGCTGGACCATTGTGGCCTGCGGTTTGTTCTCGTCGGTAAAGGAGTTACCGAGATGCTGCAGGTTTTGTCGAGCGCATGGGCGCTGCTGTTGGGCATGGGCATGCTGATGATTGGCAATGGCATGCAGGGCACCATCCTGGGTGTGCGCGGCGCCATGGAAGGCTTTTCCACCCTGCAGATGTCCTTTGTTATGTCCGCCTATTTTGTCGGCTTTCTGGGGGGCTCGCGTCTGGCGCCTGAAATGATCCGCCGGGTTGGCCATGTGCGGGTCTTTGCGGCGCTGGCCTCGCTGATTTCGGCAGTAATGATCCTGTATCCGGCGGTGGCCAACCCCATTGCCTGGATGCTGGGCCGCGCCCTGATCGGGTTTTGCTTTTCGGGCGTGTATGTCACGGCGGAAAGCTGGCTGAACAATGCGGCGGACAATGCCAACCGGGGCAAGGCGCTGTCTCTTTATATGATTGTGCAGACGGTTGGCATCGTGACGGCCCAGGCGCTGATGTTGGTGGGGGATCCGGCAGGCTATGAAACTTTTGTGATTGCCTCGGTGGTGATCTCGGTTTCTTTTGCGCCGATTTTGCTGTCGATCTCGCCCACGCCGGCCTTTGACACCACCAAACCGATGTCCCTGCGTGCCCTGATGAAAGTTTCACCGCTGGGCTGTGTGGGGATGTTCCTGCTGGGGGGCGTATTCTCGGCGCAATTCGGCATGAGCGCGGTCTACGCCGCCGAGGCTGGGTTAAGCCTGACGCAAATCTCGGTCTTTATCGCCACCTTTTATATTGGGGCGATTGTGCTGCAATATCCGCTGGGCTGGATGTCTGACTGGATGGATCGCCGGATTCTTGTTCTGGCGGCTTCGGCTCTGGGGGGGGGCGCTGCGCTTATGGGGGTGGTCATGGGCGGCGAGTACAGCTTTTTGCTTGTTGCCGCCTTCTTTATTGGCGGTATGTCCAACCCGCTTTATTCGCTGTTGATCGCCCATACCAATGACTATCTGGAGCACGACGATATGGCGGCGGCCTCGGGCGGGCTGGTCTTTATCAACGGGCTGGGGGCCATTGCCGGGCCGGTGATCACGGGCTGGATCATGAGCGATGCGATTTTTGGCCCTCCGGGATATTTCCTGTTCATGGCGGTCTTGCTGGGGGCGCTGGCATGCTACGCGCTGTACCGTACCACGCAGCGTGCCGCGATTCCTTCGGATGAAACCGGGATCATGGCGCCGATGTCGCTGACGGGTTCTCCTGTTGCGGTGGAATTCGCACAGGAATATGCCATCGAAACCGACATAGAGGAGCAAGAAGCCGCCACCGAGGCGGGGTGATTGCGCTAACCTTTTGGGTTTGTGAGTAATATTTCAACAAATGGCCCTGTGTGTTACAATTAGTGACCCAGGGTCACTTGCAAATCACCCGTAAAATGGTCTGAAGTTATCCTCAGTATTAATACGTGGAGATGGCACAATGCAGGGCCCGGAAGATATCCTCAAATTCTGGTTGGATGAGGTTGGTGAAGACGGCTGGTATCTGAGCGATGAAGCCTTGGACGACACTATTCGAGAGCGGTTCAAAGACACCTGGGAGGCGGGCTGCAGCGGCCGGTTCTCTCTCTGGCTGACCTATCCGACCGGTGCCCTCGCCTATATCATCTTGATGGATCAGTTTCCGCGCAACATGTTCCGTGGTTCCAAAGAGGCGTTCCATTCCGATCGTAGGGCGCTTTGCGCTGCCAAGAATGCGATCAATCGCAAATGGGATATGAAGATCGACGAACCCGCGCGCCAGTTTTTCTATATGCCCTTGATGCATTCGGAAAATCTATGTGATCAGGAACGCTGCGTGCGCCTGATGAAAGAGCGGATGCCACAGACGGGCGCGAACAACATGCTGCATGCGCGGGCGCACCGTGAAGTGATCCGTCTGTTTGGGCGCTTTCCCTTCCGCAACGCGGCCCTGTCGCGCCACAGCACGTCCCCCGAAATCGATTATGAGAGCGCAGGCGGCTACGGCTCTATCGTGCGAGAGCTGCAGGAAACAGCCAGCTGAACCAGGGTCAGCGCCCGGTGAGGCTGGTGTCTTTCCGGGCGGACGTTTTGCTACCGAGGTGCCGCGCGCAGGCGGGTCGCCTTCCTGCTTGTGCTATTCCAGCCTGTTCCGTTCCAGCCTGTCACATTCTTGCCAATCTAGTTCTCGTCACTCTGGCCTTCGTCAGCTTGGGCGCCGCCTTGTGGCAACCAACGAGACAGCTCCTCAGACAGGTCCTGTACGGCGGTCTCAACCGCGATGCTGACCACTTCACCGGGCAATTGTTTCAGCGACTGGATTTCCAGTTTCAGCGCCGTCAGCTCTTCTTGTAGCTGGGCAAGCCTGATCGGCATTTCGCTGCTGTCGGGGGTATCGGCCTGGGAAATTGCCGCCGAGAGGGAGGCGAATTCTTCCGTCATTGCCTGGGCCTGGCTGTGCAATGGCCGAAGGTTGCTGCTGATATCGCTCAGCCGCTGGCTAACCTGTGCAACGGAAGATGATAGCTGCCAGCCAAGAAACAGGCAAAGCGCCAGCAGCAGCAGCGTTGCATTCAGCAGTGCCTTCAACAGATCGAAAACTACCTTTGCCATGGCCTGGTCCCTTGCGATTCTAACGGAATTTACGGGTGGTCTCACGGCGGATGGGACCCTATGCTTTCCCCAATGTCAAAAGCTGCGAGCCAGATCTGGGCCTTTTCCTGTGCGATGTAGCATGGTTGAACTGCCATTCGACGGCACCATACTGAGGGTTTGCAGTTTCTTGAAAAGTAGTTTAACGCTGAACTAGTTTGTTTTTGATCCTTTTGTCGAGGGAAGACCATGGCCGCACAAACCTATGACGTGATCGTAATTGGCGCCGGTCCGGGCGGCTATGTCGCCGCTATCCGGGCTGCACAGCTGGGGCTGAAAACAGCCATTGTGGAACGTGAAAACCTCGGTGGTATCTGTTTGAACTGGGGCTGTATCCCGACCAAGGCGCTGCTGCGCTCCTCTGAAGTGTATCACCTGATGGAGCGGGCCAAGGAATTCGGTCTTGGTGCCGAGAATATCACCTATGATCTGGACGCGGTGGTGAAACGGTCGCGCGGGGTGGCCAAGCAGCTGTCCTCTGGCATTGGCCATCTGATGAAAAAGAACAAGATTACCGTGATCATGGGCGAGGCCACTGTGCCGGCCAAGGGCCGCGTCAGCGTCAAGACCGACAAGGATGTGCAAGAGCTGCAAGCCAAGAATATCATCCTGGCCACCGGCGCACGGGCACGCGAACTGCCCGGTTTGGAAGGCGATGGCGATCTGGTCTGGACCTACCGCGACGCGCTGGTGCCGCCGCGGATGCCAAAGAAACTTCTGGTGATTGGATCCGGCGCAATTGGCATCGAATTTGCCAGCTTCTACAACACGCTAGGTGCCGATACCACGGTGGTTGAAGTGATGGACCGGGTGTTGCCAGTCGAAGATGCCGAGATTTCCGCCTTTGCTAAGAAAGCCTTTGTCAAACAGGGCATGAAGATCATGGAGAAAGCCATGGTCAAGCAGCTGGATCGCGGCAAGGGCAAAGTGACCGCCCATATCGAGACCGGCGGCAAGGTCGAAAAGATGGAGTTCGACACCGTGATTTCAGCGGTGGGCATCGTCGGTAATGTCGAAGGTCTTGGCCTTGAGGCGCTTGGCGTCAAGATTGATCGCACCCATGTGGTGACGGATGCCTATTGCCGCACCGGGGTTGACGGGCTCTATGCCATTGGCGATATCGCCGGTGCCCCTTGGTTGGCGCATAAGGCCAGCCACGAAGGCGTTATGGTGGCGGATCTGATCGCAGGCAAGCATGCCCATCCCGTCAAACCCGAAAGCATCGCAGGCTGCACCTATTGCCAGCCGCAGGTGGCCAGTGTCGGCTATACAGAGGCCAAGGCCAAGGAACTGGGCTATGACATCAAGGTTGGCCGCTTTCCCTTTATCGGCAATGGCAAGGCCATCGCCTTGGGAGAGGCAGAAGGGCTGGTCAAAACCGTATTTGACGCCAAGACCGGAGAGCTGCTTGGCGCGCATATGGTGGGGGCTGAAGTCACCGAGCTGATCCAGGGCTATGTGGTGGGCCGCCAGTTGGAAACCACTGAAGAAGACCTGATGAACACGGTCTTCCCGCATCCCACCCTAAGCGAAATGATGCACGAAAGCGTGCTTGAGGCCTTTGACCGGGCCATCCATATCTAAGGTCCATCCATATATCAGGGGGCGTCAGCGGGTGCTGCACGGGCCGCCCTGTGTTTCTGGCCGCGTTATAGTGATAGCGGCGCAAGGCCTGCCCCCACGACTGGGGCGGGCCTTGTTCTTTCTGGCTGCAATCATATCCGTGGGGCGACACGCGCCACGCGCGCGCATCGGCCCTGCCAATACTGCCCTGCCATGTTGCAATCGAGATATTTCGCAACTGGCACTTGCAAATTTCCCGGTCTAAGACTGGTCGGGAAAGACGCGGGCATCTGCCGCTTTCGCGTCGCAAGGGGGCCGGATGGAAGTGCAGACAATAACACGCTGGCCTTTGGTTGTTGCGGTCTGGGCGGCTGGTCTGGGCGTTGCGGCGCAATATGGCAAGATCAGTGTGATCTTTGACCGAATGGCAGAACTCTACCCCGATGTGGGGGCAGGGATCAGCTTTTCGGTGTCCTTTGTCGGTATCGTCGGCATTATCCTTGGCCTGGTGGCGGGGCTGTTTGTCAGCTCGATCGGCTATCGGCGCAGCCTGGTCTGGGCGCTGTGGCTGGGGGCCGCGATGTCGGCCCTGCAGGCGCTGCATCTGCCTTACGGGCTGTTTCTTTTCTCTCGGCTGATCGAAGGGCTGTCACATCTTGGCGTTGTGGTGGCGGGGCCAACGCTGATGGCAGCGATCAGTACGCCGCATCACCGCGGTTTTGTCATGTCCTTGTGGAGCACATTTTTCTCCGTCTCCTTTTCCCTGTTGATCTGGTTTGGCCTGCCGCTGGTGGCGCGCTTTGGGTTGGTTTCCCTTTTTGTTGCCCATGCCCTGGTGATGGCGGGACTGGCCCTGTGGCTAAGCCGCGCGATGCGTGATATGCCAGTGCCACCACGCCAGCCTTTTCCAGCACTTATGGCGCTGCCACGGTTGCATCTACCGGTGTATCGTTCTGCCTGGCAGGTGGCGCCTGCGGCGGGCTGGCTCTTTTATACCTGCTGTTTTGTCGCCATTTTGACGGTGATACCGCCCTATATCCCGCCTGAGCAGCGCGCTGCTGTGCTGATGGCGATGCCGCTGGCCAGCATTGCAACCTCAATGACGCTGGGGGTCTATCTGATGCGCCTGATGACTGCGGTGAAGGTGGCCCAGTTGGGGTTTCTGCTGGCGGCGGGCGGGGTGATCTGGCTGGGGAGCGCGCCGGGGGATCCGCTGGCCTGCCTGGCGCTGTCGGCGGCGTTGGGGCTGGTGCAGGGGGGCTCTTTTGCGGCTGTCCCGCAGTTGAACGAAAGCGATGAAGACCGCGCCCAATCCAATGGGGCCATGGCCCAGGCGGGCAATCTGGGCAATTCCATCGGTACGCCGCTGATGGTTCTGGCGCTGTCCCTTGCCGGGGTGCCGGGCCTGATCGCCGTGTTGCTGGTGCTGCTCTTGGGCGGCTTCCTGGTGCATCAGATCCTGGCCTGGCGGCGCAGCGCTGCCGTTGGGGCGATTTGACCGCGATATTTCGCGCGCGCAGCTAGGGCGGTTAGGGCAGGGCACCATATTTGGCGGGCCTGCTGCCAAAACTCGGCATATGTTCCTTTAATGTTCTCATTTTCCTGTTGGAGTCTTGCGCCGCATTGCCTATCTGTAGGGCGAAGGCTGGCGTGGCAGATTTGCGCGACCAGGGTATTGGGCACGAGGGCACTATGGCTGAGTTGAAATCCATCGAGGTACGCGGCGCACGCGAACATAATCTCAAGAATATCGATGTGGATATTCCGCGTGATGAACTGGTGGTGATCACCGGCCTGTCGGGATCGGGAAAATCCTCGCTTGCCTTTGATACCATCTATGCCGAAGGCCAGCGCCGCTATGTCGAAAGCCTGTCGGCCTATGCGCGACAGTTCCTGGATATGATGGAAAAGCCCGATGTGGACCATATCAGCGGGCTGTCCCCAGCGATTTCGATTGAGCAAAAGACCACCTCCAAAAACCCGCGCTCCACCGTCGGTACCGTGACCGAGATCTACGATTATCTGCGCCTGTTGTTTGCGCGTGCCGGCACCCCCTATAGTCCGGCCACCGGCGAGCCGATCGAGGCCCAGCAGGTGCAGGACATGGTAGACCGGGTGATGACGCTAGAGGAGGGGACACGGGGCTTCCTGCTTGCGCCTATCGTGCGTGATCGCAAGGGGGAGTATAAGAAAGAGTTCCTGGAGCTGCGCAAGCAGGGCTTTCAGCGGGTCAAGGTGGACGGAGAATTCTACGAGCTGGACGAGCCACCAACCCTGGATAAGAAATTTCGTCACGATATCGATGTGGTGGTCGACCGGCTTGTGGTACGTGAAGGCCTGGAGACCCGGCTGGCGGATTCCCTGCGCACCGCGCTGGATCTGGCCGATGGCATCGCCATTCTGGAAACTGCCCCACGAGAGGGTGAGCCAGAACGGATTACCTTCAGTGAAAACTTTGCCTGCCCGGTCAGTGGCTTCACCATCCCCGAGATCGAACCGCGGCTGTTTTCCTTCAATGCCCCCTTTGGCGCCTGTTCTGTCTGTGACGGGCTGGGGATGGAGCTGTTCTTTGATGAACGTCTGGTGGTACCGGACCAAAGCCTGAAGATCTATGACGGTGCCCTCGCCCCCTGGCGCAAGGGCAAATCGCCTTATTTTCTGCAGACCATCGAATCCATCGCCAAACACTATGAATTTGACAAGAATACCCAGTGGAAAGACCTGTCGCCCAAGGTTCAGCAGGTGTTCCTGCGCGGCTCTGGCGCGGAAGAAATCCCGTTCCGCTATGACGAAGGGGGCCGGGTTTATGAGGTCACCCGCGTTTTTGAGGGCGTCATTCCCAATATGGAACGGCGCTACCGGGAAACCGATAGCAACTGGATCCGCGAAGAATTTGAACGCTACCAGAACAACCGCCCCTGTGGCGCCTGCGCGGGCTACCGCCTGCGCGAAGAGGCGCTGGCGGTCAAGATCGCCGGGCTGCATGTGGGGCAGGTGGTGCAGAAATCCATCCGCGAGGCCCTGGCCTGGATCGAAGATGTGCCCAACCACCTGAGCAAGCAAAAGCAGGAAATCGCCCGCGCTATTGTCAAAGAGATCCGCGAGCGCCTTGGCTTTCTCAACAACGTCGGGTTGGAATACCTGACCCTGTCGCGCGCCAGTGGCACCCTGTCGGGGGGCGAAAGCCAGCGGATCCGACTGGCCAGCCAGATTGGTTCGGGCCTGACAGGGGTGCTTTATGTGCTGGATGAGCCCTCGATCGGCTTGCATCAACGCGACAATGACCGGCTGATAACCACCCTGAAAAACCTGCGCGATCAGGGCAATACGGTTATCGTGGTGGAACATGACGAAGACATGATCCGCCAGGCGGATTACGTTTTTGATATTGGCCCCGGCGCTGGGGTGCATGGCGGGCAAGTGGTTAGCCATGGCACCGCCGCCGAGGTGACCGCTGATCCGAATTCCATTACCGGGCAGTATCTGGCAGGGGTGCGCGAAATCCCGGTTCCGGCCAAGCGGCGCAAGGGTAACAAGAAAAAGCTGAAGGTGGTCAAGGCCAGTGGCAACAACCTGAAAGATGTCACCGCTGAATTCCCCCTGGGCAAGTTTCTTTGTGTGACGGGGGTGTCGGGCGGTGGGAAATCGACCCTGACGATTGAAACCCTGTTCAAAACCGCCTCTATGCGGCTCAATGGTGCCCGCCAGACCCCGGCGCCCTGCGAAAGCATCAAGGGGTTGGAGCATCTGGACAAGGTGATCGACATCGACCAGCGCGCCATTGGCCGCACACCGCGATCAAACCCCGCCACCTATACCGGCGCCTTTACCCCGATCCGCGATTGGTTTGCCGGCCTGCCAGAGGCAAAGACGCGTGGCTATAAACCGGGGCGCTTCAGCTTTAACGTCAAGGGCGGCCGCTGCGAGGCCTGCCAGGGGGATGGGGTCATCAAGATTGAGATGCATTTCCTGCCGGATGTCTATGTGGAATGCGAAACCTGCAAGGGCGCGCGCTACAACAGGGAAACGCTAGAGGTGCGTTTCAAGGGGAAGAGCATTGCAGATGTGCTTGATATGACAGTTGAAGAGGCGCAGACCTTCTTTCAGGCGGTGCCCTCTATTCGTGACAAGATGGATGCGCTGATGCGCGTTGGCCTTGGGTATATCAAGGTTGGCCAACAGGCCACCACCCTGTCTGGGGGTGAGGCGCAGCGGGTGAAACTGTCGAAAGAGCTGTCAAAACGATCTACCGGCCGGACGCTCTATATTCTGGATGAACCGACAACGGGGCTGCATTTTGAAGATGTGAAAAAGCTGCTGGAGGTGCTGCATGAACTGGTTGATCAGGGCAATTCCGTGGTGGTGATCGAACACAATCTGGATGTGATCAAAACTGCCGATTGGATCATTGATATCGGCCCCGAAGGCGGCGACGGCGGCGGCGAAATTGTCGCGGTCGGCACGCCGGAAACGGTTGCAAAAGAACCGCGTAGCCACACGGGCCATTATCTCAAGGATATGCTGTCCGCAAAGAAACTGGCGGCTGAATAGCGACGTCTGGCCGGGAATTCCCCGGCCAGACCCCGTGGCTTTTTCTGAGAAAATTATGTAAATTCAGCCTTCTGGTGCTCTTTGTGAATGGCTGTGCAGCAGAATTGGCAGCACAAAGAGCGCCAGGAATACAGTGTTGGGCACCACATTGAACCAAGCCCCAACCATGACAGAGCCAAAGCTGTCGGGCAGGTACCATGTCCAGACACCGAGTAGGATAATGCGCCCGCCAGTGGCCGGGTCTTGGGGGTAGATATCTTGCACAATGCGCCAGACTATCGCACCAAGGCCAACCATCAACCCGCCGGTGATTGCAGCTAGAACACGGCCGCTGTCGCTCGTCAGGGTTTGCTGCCCATCCAGCGGGTAATGGACCAGATCGAAGAAGATATCAAAAACCCCCCGCAGCGGTGTGATCAGTGCCAATACCAAGGCCAATCCAAAACACACCGAGCCGAAAGCCGCGAGTTTGAGCAAGCGTATTGTTGTTTCCTGTGTCATCGCGTCTCTCCAAATGGGATGGTTGGATGGTGACCGGGCCCTTGACGTGAAACAATTACCTTGGAGGTAAGTGACTGCGTTACCCGTATGATTTAGCAGTCTGGCAACGTGAATAAGGGGGGCAGCCATGGGCGGCTTTGGCGCAGTTCTGAAGGAATGGCGACGTATCCGCCGGATGAGCCAGCTGGACCTGGCGCTTTCTGCCGGGGTGTCTGCTCGCCATGTTTCATTCCTGGAAACCGGGCGGTCGCGGGCCAGCCGGGATATGGTGCTGCGGTTGGGGCAGGAATTGCAGATGCCGCTAAGTGCGCGCAATCAATTGCTCTTGGCTGCGGGGCTTGCCCCCGCCTATGGGGCTGTCTCGCTGAACGCAGAGGCGCGTGCACCGCTGCAACAGGCGGTGGACTGGGTGTTGCAGCGCCATGCGCCCTATCCGGCTATCGTGATTGATGCCCATTGGATCTTGCAGGCGATGAACCCGCCGGCGCAGGCGTTGATGATGCGGGCCGGGCTGCAACAGGGCGATAGTCTGATTGATGCGCTGAGCGAAAATGAAACCCTGCGCGCGGCCTTGGTCAATCTGGAACAGATCGAAGCGCTGACCCTGACGCGGCTGCGCAGCGAGCTTGCGCATCTGGGCAAGGACCCGGTGCTGGAGCGCGCAATTGCGCAGTTAAAACAGCGGGTTATACCGCTGTCACCACCGGAGATGGGCGAAACCCCCGCAGTGATTCCGGCCCATTATCGGTTAGACGGTGTGGATCTGAAGCTGTTTTCAACCCTATCGCAGTTTACGACAGCGGGCGATCTGGCGATGTCTGAACTGCGCCTTGAACTGATGTTCCCCGCCGATCAGGACACGCAAGAGCAGCTACAGGCGCTGTTTGGCGATCCTGGTTAGACTGTCTAGCCCATGCTCTGGATCAGCAATTGCGCCTCATAGCTGCGCAGGGCAGGGCGTGCGGCCGCGCCATAGTTTGGCATTTGGTCCGTTTCCCGGTTGCTCTGCAGCTCAGGGAACAGGGAAAACAGCTCTGCCTGGGTTTCAGCGTCAAAGCCCTCGGTGGTTTGCGGCCCGGGATGGTAGCTTTCGCTGAGTACACCATGGGCTGTCAGGATTTCGTGCTGGTCAAACAGCAGATGGTAATATGCCACCTGGTCCTGGCGCAGATCAGGGCGAATGCTGGCGTCATTGATCAGATCCTTGGCCTTGACCAAGACCTCGGCTTCGCCAAACAACAGCTCCGCCAGCGCGCCGGTGACCAGCATCCGATGATTGGGAGAAACCCACAGATCGGAACTTGCCCCCAGTTGTCCCTTGGCAAAACGGATTGGCGCGGTCTTTGGTGTCACCTGTACCTGGCTGTGGCCGATCCAGCGCAGGGGCTGAAACCCGTGATCCTGGGTCAGGATCCGCATGCCCGCGCGCAGCGTTTCAATCGCAATGGGGCCTTTATCGGTTTCGATCAGGGTACCGCCGACAAAGCAGGCCTGGGCCTGATTTATTTCAATCAGTGCGGTATCTGTATCGCCACTGTCGTTTTCGACGGTATAGTTGAAATAGCTGGTTTCATCATCACCATCAGATAGCACCTCTAGGGTGCCATCAGGGTTCAGAGTGATCTGTTGTCCTGTGGCGAGCGTGACGGTATCGCCTGCGGTGACAGCAACATCATTGATATGGGTGATGGTCAGAACACCGCCAGTGGTATTGCTGTCATTTGACAGGACATCCAATGTTTTCGATGTGTTAAGGCCGATATCTACAGTGTCGTCCATGGCGACAAATGCGGTCTGCACCGATCCGCCTGCCACCATGAGGTTGGTATCATAGCTGCTGTCAGCGACATCGGCGACACCAATCTTCAGGGTGTTGATCTCGCCGACGTTGACCGGGGCGGTAAATGTCAGGGTGACGGTAAACCCGTCCATTTCGGTGTTATACTGATCGCCCGTATTGTCGACATAGATATTTTCAGTATCGTTCTGGTTGATATTCCCGATCGAGGCAGAGCCATCGCCAATGGTGACCTCGGCCTGTACGCCGTTGATCCAGACACCAACCACATCATTGTATTGCGAGCTCGAAAACTCTGGGTATTCTTCGGACGAAAGCACAAAGTCCAGTGTCAGGACATCCCCGTCCGGGATGAACTCGATCTCCATGAACGAGGCATCATAGGTGCTGGTTCCGGCAAGGGCGTTAAAATCGCTATCGCTATTGGCGCCGCTGGTGTTGCTGCTGGTATTGCCTGACGTGTTGGTGTTGCTGGTGCCGGAACTGTTGGTGAAATCCTTAACATAGCCTGTGGAAAGGATAACACCACTGTCCGACGGGGCCACGCCTGCGACGGTGGTATCCGCGCCGGAATAGATCCCGGAAGAGGCCGCATCGCCGGAATAGCTGGCAGAGACGATCGTAGTACCATCGCCAAAGATCTCTTCCGCCATCTGTGAGGCGGTCGCAGAGGTGTTGATATCAAGTTCTGTCGCGGTGGCCATGAGAGATCCTGCACTCTGATTTGGCCACGTTTAGCAGTGGCCTTTGTGCAAGTATCATCGCGAACTTGGGCGGGAATATGGTGCAGCCGTGCAGATTTCCAGAATTTTCAACTAATTTGACAAGATCTGGTTGCAATCGTGGACAGCTGCTGGGCTGGCTTGCGGGTGGCATCGGCCCGGAGTGGCGTCCAGAAGGGCGCGCAGGTCCGGGCCGGTTCCACACGTTGCAGGGACGTTAGCGCCTGTCTCGTTCATTTACAGTCACGAGACAGGCTCTAGTCATTTATCTTGCATGTCTTGAGGCGAAAACCCTGTGCCTAATTTTGCGCAACATGCTCTAGCTGTGGCTGCGTTTTTCAAAGCGCGGCAACATGGCCGAGAAATCCATACCTTCGCCGCCTTCGGTCTCGACAAACTGGGTGTAGAGCGCCTGGGCCAGCTCTCCCATTGGGGTGTCGGCATCAGCGCTGGCAGCTGCCTGCTGGCTGAGGCGCAGATCTTTCAGCATCAGTTCGGCGGCGAAGCCAGGTTTGTAATCGTTGTCGGCGGGCGATTGCGGGCCGACACCGGGGGCCGGGCAATAGGCATTCATGCTCCAGGAATAGCCCGAAGAGGTGGAAACCACATCAAACATCTTTTGCCGATCCAGCCCCAGTTTGTCAGCCAGGGCAAAGGCTTCACAGGTAGCAAGCATGGTAACGCCCAGGATCATATTGTTACAGATCTTGGCCGACTGGCCCGCGCCGGCCTCACCGCAATGCACTGCCTTCTGGCCCATGATGGCAAAGAGAGGTTCTGCATTCGCAAAGGCTGCCGCACTGCCACCGGCCATAAAGGTCAGGGTGCCACCTGCCGCGCCGCCAACACCGCCGGAAACGGGCGCATCGACAAACAACAGATCCGCAGCGGCGGCCTGCTGGGCAACGGCACGCGCCGAGTCCACATCCACGGTAGAGCAATCCACCAGGGTGGCTCCGGCGGTCATGGCGGGCAGGATTTCGTCTGCAACCGCACGCAGGATCTTGCCGTTGGGCAGCATGGTGATGACCACGTCAGCGCCAGTGGCGGCCTCAGCGCCCGAGGCCGCCATGGTAACACCCTCGATGGCGACATCTGCCATGTCAAAGCCGGTGACCACATGGCCTGCGGCAGCCAAGTTCGCGGCCATGGGGCCACCCATATTGCCAAGGCCGATAAATCCGATGTTCATGTGTTTTCCTCCTCAAAAACCAGCGCATCCGCACCCAGAGGCATCAGCATCTGGCTGACGGCACTGGCGGGGACCTCCTGCGCTGCATATTTCCATTTGGGTTGGCGGTCCTTGTCAATGATCTGGGCCCTGATCCCTTCTAGGAAATCGCCTTTTTCCATCGACCGGTAAGTGTAGCGGTATTCGTTCTTCAGGGCTTTGCGAATACCCAGCTGACTGCCGCGCAGCCGGTGTAGCAATTCAACCGTGCAGGCCATGGCCAGCGGTGCATTGCGCCCCATTGTCCGCAGCGTGGTTTCGGCAAAATCGCTTTCATCCGCCCTGAGAACGGTCAGGATATCGGTCAGGGTTTCACCAGCAAAGCAGCGATCGATATCGGCCTGCAGCGGCTCCAGCGTGCCAGCGGGCGGTTTTTGCGCGGCAAATTCCAGTATCTGTGGATCGCCATCGCGCTCCAGCCCGGAAATGAGAACCGGCCAGAAGCTTTCGGGGATATAGTGATCGGCAAAGCCGGCATAGATCGCATCGGCGGCCTTCATTCGGCTGGCGGTGGTGCCAAGATATTCGCCCAGACGCCCGGGTGCCAGCGCCAGCATCAAGGTGCCGCCCACATCGGGGATCAGGCCAATGCCGACCTCGGGCATGGCAATCTGGCTGCTGTCGCCCACCACCCGGTGGGTGCCATGACAGCCGATACCGACGCCGCCGCCCATGGTGAACCCCTGCAGGAAGCTGACCACCGGTTTGGGGTATTCAAAGATATAGGCGTTCAGGCGGTATTCATCGCGCCAGAACTTGCGACCATAGGCATAATCGCCCGCTGTGCCGGTGTCATAGAGTTCAGCAATATCGCCGCCGGCGCAAAAGGCCTTCTCGCCCTCGGCATCTATCACCACCAGCTTTACGGCGTCGTCCCCAGCCCAGGCGCGCATGGCTGCGTCTATGGCCATGCACATATCATAGGACAGCGCATTCAGCGCCGCGCCACGGGTCAGGGTGATGCGACCGGCCTGACCGGTCACACGAATATTGATATCGCTCATATTGTCCTCGCAGTTGGCCCTGTGGGCTTGCGTTTTAGCGCGTTCAGGCGTGTTCGGCCAGCAGATGGCGTGCGACGATCACCCGCATGATCTCATTGGTGCCTTCAAGGATCTGATGCACCCGCAGATCGCGGACCAGTTTTTCGATGCCATAATCTGCCAAGTAGCCATAGCCGCCATGCAGCTGCAGACACTGATCGACGATCTTTGACCCGGCCTCGGTGACGAATTTCTTGGCCATGGCGCAGTGTTTGCTGGCATCCGGCGCGCCCTGGTCCAGTTTCCAGGCGGCCTGACGCAGGAAGACACGCGCGGCCTGCAGCTCGATTTCCATATCCGCAAGGCGGAACTGCAGCCCCTGGAACTGGTCGATGCTTTTGCCAAAGGCCTTACGTTCTGACATATATTGCAGTGTCAGGTTCAGCGCGGTCTGTGCGGCGCCCAGCGAACAGGACGAGATATTCAGCCGTCCGCCGTCCAGGCCCATCATGGCGTATTTGAATCCCTTGCCTTCTTCGCCGACCAGGTTGTTGGCCGGGATCTTGCAATCGTCAAACTGCACCTGCGCTGTGGGTTGGCTTTTCCAGCCCATCTTGTCTTCCAGCCCACCAAAGGACAGGCCCGGCGTGCCGTCTTCGACATAGACGGTGGAAATCCCCTTGGGGCCGTCTTCGCCGGTGCGCACCATGCAGACATAGGCGTCGGAATAGCCGCCGCCCGAGATAAAGGCCTTGTTGCCGTTCAGCGTGTAGCCTTCATTTGTCTTGTCAGCGCGGGTCTTCAATGCTGCGGCGTCCGAACCCGATCCCGGTTCGGTCAGGCAGTAGCTGAGCACGGTGTTGAGCGAGAGAACATCCGGCATGATCCGCGCCTTCATCTCGTCGCTGGCAAAGCTGTCCAGCATCTTGGCGCACATGTTATGGATCGACAAAAAGGCCGCGACCGATGGGCAGGCCATCGACAGGGCCTCAAACACCAATGTGGCATCCAGTCGTGACAGAGCCGAGCCGCCAGTTTCTTCGCTGACATATAGCCCGCCAAAACCCAGCTCTCCGACGCGCGGCCAAAGCTCTTTTGGAATGGTGCCCTCAGATTCCCACTGACGTGCAAAAGGCGCGATGTTTTCCTGGCCAAATGCGTGAGCCATATCAAAAATCGCGGTCTGTTCCTCGGTCAAAGCAAAATCCACGTCATGTCCTCCCTGGCGCGTATGAATTGAACGGTTGTTTATTTAATACCCGCCCTCAGCCACAAGAGCAAGCAGCGCGCACGCAAAGCGGTGCTGCAAGAATATGGCTGCGCCGCTGGCCCAGATAGGCAAAAGCCGCGCCTTCCAGTGGAGGGCACGGCTTTGTCGTGTAAGGCGATGTTGTCTGCGCTATGATATGCGCTACAGAATACGCACCTGGGTGCCGACTTTGACCAATGGGTACAGTTGCTCAACATGTTGATTGTAAAGGCCAATGCATCCGGAGGAGCTTTGGCGCCCGATCTTGCGGGTGTCATGGGTGCCATGGACCAGATAGGCCGGCCAGCTCAGATACATGGCGCGGGTGCCAAGCGGGTTGCCAGGGCCGCCCTCCATGCGCAGGGGCAGCGAGGGGTCGCGTTCGCGCATGTTTGCGGTCGGCGTCCAGCTGGGGTTTTGCGCTTTGCGGATCACCTTGGTGTAGCCGCGCTTGGTCAGTTCTTCGGACATGGGGACAGAAGAGGGATAGAGGCGGTAGGTCTCACCGTCGCCGCCCCAATAGTGAACTGCGCGCGATTCCACATCCGCCAGCAAGCAGCCGATACCCAGTTCATCAAAGTGGTCTTGCCAGCGTTGCTGCTTGAAGGATGAAATATTGCGCTTCACCGATGGCTGGTTGGAAATTGGCGCCTCAGTCTGGGGAAACGCATCATTGGAGGGCACATCACTTGCCTGTGCCCGCAGCAGGCTGGGGGTGGCCAGGGCTGCGCCGAGGCCAAGCAGGGCGGTGCGACGGTGGATTGGTTTTGAAGACATGGGAGGGCTGCTCTGATTGTTATGAATTCACGACATCCATATGGGAAACCGCCACAGTGGTGAAAGGCCCTAGGGCTTCACAATTTCGTTTTTGCGGCAGATCCTTTTGTCAGGGGCGGGCAAGGTAGACATGAAAAGAGCCCCGAAAATTTTCGGGGCTCTTTCCTATTTTAACTTTAAAGCAGTGCTTTAGTCCATTGCTTTAAAGTTGAATTCGCCGCCTTCGCGGATGCCCGAAGGCCAGCGCGAGGTGATGGTCTTGGTGCGGGTGTAGAATTTGAATGCATCCGGACCGTGCTGGTTGAGATCGCCAAAGGCGGATTTCTTCCAACCACCAAAGGTGTGGTAGGCCAGTGGCACAGGGATTGGCACGTTGATGCCGATCATGCCGATGTTGATCCGGTTGGCAAAGTCACGGGCGGTGTCGCCATCGCGGGTATAGATCGCGGTGCCGTTGCCGTATTCGTGATCCATCGCGTACGACAGCGCTTCCTCATAGGTTTCTGCGCGTACGGTGGACAGCACGGGACCAAAGATTTCCTGCTTGTAGATGTCCATGTCGGTGGTGACATTGTCAAACAGGCTGGGGCCAACAAAGAAGCCATCCTCATAGCCCTGCAGGCTGAAGTTACGGCCATCGACAACCAGATCGGCGCCCTGATCAACGCCGGTTTGAACCAGACGCTCGATATTGGCTTTGGCAGCTGCGGTCACAACCGGGCCGTAATCAACATCATCGCCAGCGGTGTAGGGGCCAACCTTCAGCGTCTCAACACGTGGGATCAGTTTTTCGATCAGCCGATCAGCCGTCTCTTTGCCGACGGGAACCGCAACCGAAATCGCCATGCAACGTTCGCCAGCCGCGCCGTAGCCGGCACCGATCAGGGCGTCAGCCGCCTGGTCGAGATCTGCGTCGGGCATGATGATCATGTGGTTCTTGGCGCCGCCAAAGCACTGGACGCGCTTACCCTGGGCACAGCCGGTGCCGTAGATGTATTCGGCGATCGGGGTGGAGCCAACAAAGCCAACCGACTGGATGGTGTCGTCAAACAGGATCGCATCCACGGCTTCTTTGTCGCCGTTCACAACCTGGATGATGCCTTTTGGCAGGCCTGCTTCTTCCAACAGTTCCGCCAGCATCAAAGGTACCGATGGGTCGCGCTCGGATGGTTTCAGGATGAAGGCATTGCCGCAGGCAATGGCTGGGGCAAACATCCACATGGGGATCATCGCCGGGAAGTTGAACGGGGTGATACCCGCTGTCACACCCAGGGCCTGACGCATGGAATACATGTCGATGCCAGGGCCGGCGCTATCGGTGAATTCACCCTTCAGCAGCTGTGGCGCGCCAATGCAATATTCCACCACTTCCAGACCGCGCTGAATGTCGCCCTTGGCGTCGGGGAAGGTCTTGCCATGTTCACGCGACAGGGTTTCCGCCAGCTTGTCCATATCGCGGTTCAGCAGGTCGACGAATTTCATCATCACCCGGGCGCGGCGCTGTGGGTTCACTTTTTCCCAAGCAGGCTGGGCGGCTGCGGCAACGGCGACGGCCTGGGCCATTTCGTCTTTGCTGGCCAGTGGGCATTTGGCCTGCACTTCGCCAGTGGCGGGGTTAAACACATCCGAAAAACGGCCGGATGTGCCTTTGACGTGTTCACCGTTGATATAATGGGTGAGCTCTTGCATGAGAAAACCTCCTCTGGATCAGTTGCGCAAAGCTTAGTCTTGCAAAAAGAGGTGGAAAAGGGGAAAGATTTCAAAGAGGGTTTGCAGGAACGCAAATGGTTAAGGGCGCAAAAGGCGTCTTCGCAGGCAGAGTGGATCACGTGTATGGATGCTCAATGGGATGATATGAAGGTGTTTTTGGCTGTTGCCCGCGAGGCAAGCCTATCAGGCGCCGGACGTATTTTGAAAATGGATCCGGCCACGGTGGGCCGACGTGTTTCCCGCTTTGAGGCGGCGCTAGAGACGCCTTTGTTCGTGAAATCCCCGCAGGGCTATGCGCTGAGCGCGCCGGGGGACCGCCTGCTGGTCCATGCTGAAGCCGCCGAACAGGCAATGCGGGCCGGAGCCGAGGCGCTGACCGGGCCAAGCGACACCCTGTCGGGGCAGATCCGTATTGGCGCGCCCGATGGCAGCGCCAATTACATTCTGCCCCAGGTCTGCGCCCAAATCTGCGAAGAGCACCCGGATCTGGATATCCAGATCGTGGCGCTGCCTCGGGTGATCAACCTCAGCCGCCGCGAGGCCGATATGGCCGTGACTGTCAGCGCGCCCACCGCCGGGCAGCTCTTGGTGCAAAAGCTGACAGATTACAAATTGCACATGGTCGGATCACATCATTACCTGCGCAAACACCCGCCAATCAAAAAGCTGGAAGACCTGAAGGGTCACAAGATGATTGGCTATATACCGGATATGATCTTTGATCAGGAGTTGGACTACCTGAGCAACCTTGGCGTTGAACGGGTGGCGCTGGCGTCGAATTCCGTTTCGGTTCAGATCAAACTGGCGGCGCAGGGTACGGCGCTTTGTGTGGCGCATGATTTCTCGTTGCCGGCCCATCGCATGCTGCGCAAGGTGTTGACCGACAAGATCAGCCTTACCCGCAGTTTTTATCTGGTGCGCCACCAGGGCGATCAGCGCAGCGAGCGGCTCAACCGGTTTGCTCAGGCGCTTACCAAGGGAATCCGCGAAGAGGTTGCCAGACTCGAGGCCTTGACTTGACGCGGCGTTGCGGCAACCCTTGGTGATACGCAATAAAATTACCAGAAGGAGCGCATATGCTGGTTCAATTGATTCTGAAATCCAAGGCGAGCGCTGAGGTTGTTACCGTTGCCCCGGATGCCTCTGTAGCGGATGCGGCCCGTCTGTTGTCTGGCAAGGGAATTGGTACCGTCGTGGTGTCGTCGGATGGCAAAACGGCCGAAGGCATCCTGTCAGAGCGGGATATTGTGCGCGAGTTGGGGCAAAACGGCGCCGGCTGTCTGGATAGACCTGTCAGCGACTATATGACCTCCAAGCTGGTGACCTGTTCCACCCAATCCAATGTCGAGGATCTGTTGCAGCAGATGACAGACGGGCGGTTCCGTCACATGCCTGTGGTCGAGAATGGTGAAATGATCGGCCTGGTGTCGCTGGGCGATGTGGTCAAGGCGCAGCTTGCTGAAATTGCCATGGAAAAGAACGCCCTGGAAGGCATGATTATGGGGCACTGACCCCTGTCATCAGCGCCGCTCGTTTGGCCGTGTCCGGCTGGCGGCGCTGGTATCCTGGCCTAACGGTGCGGGCTGGTTCCCTGGTTCCCTGGGGCCGTGATCTGGCTTTGTCTGGTCGCGACCACGTGACGCGCGGGAATTTGTCTTTGCGTATTTTCCCCCTCTTGCATCCGAGGGGGTTCCGATGTTTGCTCCGCTCAAGATCTTAGACAGAAACAAGAATACGGCAGGAGAGACCTATGCGTATCGGCTTGTACCCGGGGACCTTTGATCCCATCACTTTGGGTCACACAGACATCATCCGCCGGGCAAGTGCGCTGGTTGATAAACTGGTCATTGGCGTTGCCATCAACCGCGACAAGGGACCGCTGTTTTCACTGGAAGAGCGGGTGGCGATGCTGGAGGCGGAATGCACCAAACTGAGCGAGCAGACCGGTACGCAGATCGTTGTGCATCCCTTTGAAAACCTGCTGATCAATTGCGCCCATGATGTCGGGGCACAGATCATTGTGCGTGGCCTGCGGGCGGTTGCTGATTTTGAATACGAATATCAGATGGTTGGTATGAACCGTGTGCTCGACAGCTCGGTTGAGACCGTGTTCCTGATGGCCGAAGCGCGGCACCAGGCCATTGCCTCCAAGTTGGTCAAGGAAATCGCCAGGCTGGATGGGGATGTGTCAAATTTTGTTACCCCGCTGGTGCAGCAAGAGCTGCTCAAGCGGCTCGGAAAAGCCTGACGCGCCAAACCCCAATTCCTGTAGGCTGCCACTGGCCGCAGGCGTGACCGGATCACGTTGCCAGATCAGCTGGCTGTTCAGCTCTGTGCCATCGCTAGACGGTGCGGGGTTCTCTTTTCTATGGAATATGTCAGCGCGAAATAGAGCGTGGAATAGACCGTGGCGCGGTGGCGAACATCGCGTTCAGCGCCAGAAGGCAACCCAGTCCAGCAGGACATAGAATTTCTTTGCCAAAAACAGCAGCGCAATGCCATCGTTGAACAGCAGATCAGCAAGGATCATGACGCAGAGAAACAGGCCAAGCCAGATGGCAATTTTATTGGTCATGGGGCCTCGCCATAGAAAACGCCCGCTCAGATATGCCTGAACGGGCGCTAAATCTCAAGTGAGACCTGTGGGGCAGGTCGGTTTTTTCCGGTCGGGTAGGGGGCTTAGCCCAAGCGTCCCATGGCGACGGCGACATCGGCCATGCGCACGGAAAAGCCCCATTCATTGTCATACCAGGCCAGAACCCGGACCATGCGGTTTTCGACCACGCGGGTTTGGTCGGGGGCAAAGATTGAGCTTTCCGAGGAATGGTTGAAGTCAGTCGAGACCAGCGGCGCAGGCTCATAGCCCAGCACACCCTTCATTGGGCCGATGGCGGCTTCTTGCATGGCGGCGTTGATCTGATCGGCTGTTACATCGCGGCTGGCACGGAAAGTCAGGTCGACGGCCGATACATTTGGCGTCGGGACCCGCATTGCCGACCCATCCAGGCGGCCCTTCAGATTTGGCAGCACCTCGCCCAGAGCCTTGGCCGCACCGGTAGAGGTCGGGATAATCGACATGGCGGCAGCGCGGGCGCGGTACAGATCGCTGTGGCGACGATCCAGGGTGGGCTGATCACCGGTGTAGGCATGGATTGTGGTCATGATGCCGTGCTCGATGCCAAAGGCTTCGTCCAGCACCTTGGCCATAGGGGCCAGGCAGTTGGTGGTGCAGGATCCGTTCGAGATCATCGTGTCGCTGGCTCGCAGCTCGGCGTCATTGACACCAAAGACGATTGTCTTGTCGACGTTTTTACCGGGCGCCGAGAGCAGCACCTTTTTGGCACCGCGCTGCAGATGCGCCTTGGCCTTTTCGCCATCGTTGAATTTGCCGGTGCATTCCAGAACCACGTCACAGCCGGACCAGTCCAGATCCTCCATGTTGTAGGTGGAATACATCTGCATGTCGCCGCGACCCAGGTTCATGGTGCCATCGCCCAGCGTGACCTCACCGGGGAAGCGACCATGCACCGAGTCATATTTGATCAGATGCGCCGCTGTTTCCAGCGGGCCTGTCGCGTTCACCTTGATCACTTCGATATCGTCGCGGCCCGAGGCTGCGATATGTGACAGGGTGCAGCGGCCGATGCGGCCAAAACCGTTGATCCCGACTTTAATGGTCATGTGCATTTCTCCAGGCGAGCAAATCTTAACCCCGCATATAGCCCTCATCTTACTGCTTCAAAAGGGGGGAAAGCGGCGAAAATACAGCATGTTAGCGCAAACTTGGCCCGGTGGCGTTAACGGTTTTCACCGGTGGCGTTAACGGGATTTGCCCCTGCGGCACCGATGGCGCTAACGCTTGCTCTGCGGGTCAGATAGGGTAGGTTGCGGGAAAATTTGCGCCGGGGATAAGGGTTTTTGACATGAGCGGATTGCTAGCTTTGCTGGATGATGTGGCAGCGATTGCCAAGGTAGCGGCGACCTCGGTGGATGATGTGGCGGCAGCGGCGGGCAAGGCCGGTGCCAAAACTGCCGGTGTTATCATCGACGATGCGGCAGTGACGCCAAAATATGTCCAGGGCTTTGCCCCGGCGCGTGAATTGCCGATCATCTGGCGCATCACTCGCGGGTCGCTGTTCAACAAGCTGATCCTGTTGCTGCCGGTGGCAATGCTCTTGGCGAATTTTGCCCCCTGGGTCATCACGCCGCTCTTGATGCTGGGGGGCAGCTACCTGTGCTTTGAAGGCGCGGAAAAGATCTTTCACGTGCTGTTTCCCCATGCCAGCCATGAGATTGAGCAGGACATGAGCATCAAGGACCCAGGCCATCTGGAAGAGCAAAAGATCAAAGGCGCCATCAAGACCGATTTCATCCTGTCGGCAGAAATCATGACCATTGCCTTGGCCGCGATCGAGGTGCCAAATGTCTGGATGCAGGCGGCGACGCTGGCGGTTGTCGGCATTGGCGTGACGCTGGCGGTCTATGGCTCGGTCGCACTGATTGTAAAGATGGACGACGTCGGCCTGTTCCTGGCCAAACATGCCCCAACCCCTGTTGGGCGCGGATTTGGGCGCGGGCTGGTGAAATTCATGCCGGTTCTGATGTGGCTTTTGTCTGTTGTCGGCACAGCTGCGATGCTTTGGGTTGGCGGCTCCATCATCATCCACGGGCTGGAGGTTCTGGGCTTTGGCTGGCTCGGCCATCACATCCACGATCTTGCCTATGCTGTGGGCCATAGGGTGCCTGAGGCCTGGAGTGGATTTGTTGAGTGGAGTGCCAAGGCCACCATGGACGGCATCTTTGGTGTCGCTTGGGGATTGGTGCTGATCCCCGTAGCGACCAAGGTGATTGGGCCGGTGATGGGTAAGTTCACAAGCGCGAAAGCAAGCCACTAATACTGTCAAAGTTCTATGGTGTGAATGGGCGCGACTGCATCATTTTCGGCTCCGCTGCGCGGCGTGAAACCAGCCGTCCAAGCATGCTGCAGCGAGATCCGTCACCCGAATTCACAGATCGCGGACAGAGCCTTCATTCACGAAAGTGCGGCTAGAGCGTCGATGACGGTTTGAACGCTGCTTTCGACGTCACAATCTGAGTTAACTGGGCAGACAGGCTTATTCTGTCTCTCCAGCCATCGTTCATGCATGCCTATATTGCGGCCATTAAAATTGGGGTCGTCGTAACCCTTTGCCCATTCAATGAAGTCAACGTGAATTTGAAACATGTCACCGCCTTTTTCGATCCGTTCGCCAAAACGAACTTTCTCACGCGAACGAAGACGTTGTAGTCGGAGAGGAGTAGCAAGCGACGTGAAAACGATTATGTCAGCCTTATCAACCAGTTCTTCACCCCACGCGTTGCAGGCCCCAGACAGTACCCAACCCTCATTTCCAAGTGCGCTTCGCATAGAACGAACGCGCTCTTCGGGAGAGTTCTTGACAGAAAACGGCGGATCAATAGGAGCCCAGTAGTGATCATCGGTGTCGACATGCACCAATCCCAATGCCGACGAAATGCCTCGCCCTAGCGTTGTTGAGCCACTTCCAGATGCGCCAAAAATATAGATATTGGGTTTCTTTAGTCTCATCATCATAGGTTACTGATTTGGATAGCAATATTCTATCTCGCGTGTGCAGCATTGGTCAAGTTGGGCTCTCCTTTCTCTTTCGCCGCGCCAGTCGTGAATGTCTGATACCATAGTATAGGGGCCGTTCACCTCGCCAGGCACGCTGAACACCTTAGGTGGCGTCGCTCTTTTTATACTGCACAGTCAGTTGGGCGGCACAACTTGGGCATTCGAACAGTTCACCCTCGGGCGGCACTTCGCTTAGCTCAAGATCCAAATCAATCCGGCACACTGGACACTTAAATACAGCGCAAGATTCATTGACGTTCTTTTGAAAATGGAACATCCATCCGCTCCTTAATTTGGCGACAAACGGTTGAGCATTCCCCGCAACCGATCTGCCTTTTCTTTATAGTTTTGCGCCATCCTCTCAATTTTACTGGCTGAAGGATTAAGCTTTGAGCCAACCCAAAGAGTGTCGGCCTTGATAGCCTGTGACGTCTCTTCGGCCAGCCTGATTTCCTCCAAGAGCCAATCCTCGAAATCCTTGTACACCACCTCAATCTCTCCTTCGTTGGACTTCTTTTTCACCCGTTTCACTTGGCTCCGGAACCCGCTTTTCGTCTGTCATGATCTTCGACCCGATGCCGACTTGCCCACCCGCTCCCAGATCCGGGTGCGGCAGACCCGTTCGGCGGGCCGCACCAGCCCGTCGTGTTCCATCCTCCGCAGAAGGTGCAATATCCCGCTGTTGCTCATCCCGAGGGCATCCCGCAGTTCCGCCTGCGTCCGCGGGCGTTCAAGGGCCTCTAGGATATAGCGTCGCCGCGCCTCGGCCTTGCCTTTCTGACGACGTGTCGGGCAACGTGTTTCGCTGCCGGGCCCTGGCATCAGTCTGCATCCCGATCGCTGGTGGCGTCTTCGCGCAGCAGATCCAGAACTTCGTCAACCGTGGCGGCATAGTGGACCAGCGGACGATTCAGGCCATGGGTCACGAACACACGCAGGATGTCACTGGACGCACCCGTAAGCCAAACCGCGACACCCTGCTTCTGAGCTTTTTGGGCAAGCCCCACAATCATGTTGGCGCCGGTCGAGTCGAGGAAGGGCACGGAGGAGAAATCGATGATCAGCGCCTTGTGGGTATCTTGGATGCGATCGAGCACAGAGCCTATGGAGGCCGCGGCGCCGAAGAACAGCGCGCCGGTTAGCCGGTAGATGACCACGTCGGGGTCCGCGGCCCGCTCTGCATCATATTCGCCGCGTGGGTGCGCTGTGTCGGCCTCGTCGCGGCTGACGAAGGCGCTGTCTGTTGCAACACCTGCAGTCCGGCTCATGCGGTGAATGAACAGAACCGAACCGAGCGCGAAGCCGGTGATGATGGCCTCTGTCAGATCGCGGAATATGGTCAGGAAGAACGTGGCGCCCAACACTGTCGCCTCACCCCATCCCGAGCGGACGAGGATGGCGACGGCTGGTTTCTCGATCATGTTCCATGCGACGACAGCCAGAACGCCTGCGAGTGCGGCCAGCGGGATGTAGGAGGCAAGCGGCGCGGCTGCGAACATGAACAGGAGCAGGAATGCGGCATGCAGCATCCCAGCGAACGGGCTATGCGCCCCGGCCCGCACATTGGTAGCAGTGCGCGCGATGGTGCCGGTCACACAGAAGCCTCCGAAAAGCGAGGCCCCTATGTTGGCCGCGCCCTGAGCGACAAGTTCACAGTTTGAGCGATGTCTGCGACCGGTCATGCCGTCTGCGACAACAGCGGACAGAAGCGACTCGATGGCACCCAGCAAGGTGAAGGAGACGGCAGCCGGGAGGACTGCGAGGATGCCGTCCTTGGAGAGCGGCGGCAGGCGCGGTGCTGGAAGCGACGAGGGAATGCCGCCGAACCTGGAGCCGATGGTCTGCACGGGCAGCGCGAGAAATGTCGTGGCGGCGGCGACCAGACCGACGGCGATCAGCATGCCTGGCCAGTGCGGGCGCCAGCGCCGCAGGCCAAGAATGACGGCCACTGTCGCCGCGGAAACGCCAAGCGCAGCTGGCGTCAGGCTCGACCTGGATGCCCAGAGCGCCGGAATCTTCTCCAGCAGTTCACCAGGTTCATGTTCCAGCGTCAGGCCGAACAGTTCCTTGATTTGACTGGCGAAGATGATGACCGCGATCCCGGCGGTAAATCCGACTGTCACCGGGAAGGGGATCAGCTTGATAAAGGTCCCCAGCCGCAGAAAGCCGGCGGCTGCCATCATCAAGCCTGACAGGAAGGTTGCAAGGATCAATCCCTCCATCCCGTGCTGGCTGACAGTGGCGGCGACCAGCACGATGAAGGCTCCCGCTGGGCCTCCGATCTGGAAGCGCGATCCGCCGAGCAGTGAAACCAGAAAACCGCCAGCAATGGCGGTGTACAGGCCTTGTGCCGGGGGCACGCCGGACGCGATAGCGATGGCCATCGACAGCGGCAGCGCAACAATGGCGACGGTCAATCCGGCTATGGCGTCCGCGCGCAGCTGCGTCAGACTGTAACCTTCGCGAAGAACAGTGACGAGTTTCGGTGTGAAGAGTTCAGCGAAATTCGGAGCGCCGCTCTGTCTGCTGATCTGGTCTTTCATCTGTGGCCGCACCTTGGAAGGTTGCGGCGGGATCGTCGGCTGAGTGTCGGCGGTCGCCGTCGCGGGTTGAGGGATCAGTGTTTCGGCGGAGGTGCCTTCAGTCGCACACCGCGTCCGCCCGCGGTGCTGGCGGAGCCTTCTCCGATGAGCTCGACGCCGGCAAGTTCAAGCGCCGCGACCACCTTGGTAAGGCTCTCTACGATGCCACGGACATTGCCGCTGCTGGCCTCCATGCGTTGGATCGTCGGCACGGATAATCCCGCCAGTTCGGCCAGGGTTTTCTGGTCGATACCGAGCAGGGCACGCGCCGCGCGCATTTGAGGGCCAGTGATCATGAGGCATATTCCACATTGGATAAGAGCCAAATAAAACATGGACTATGATATGTCAAATATCACTTTTGAGTGGCGAGTCACATCCATGAGGGTTTGTAGACAACCCCCATCGTTTTCGGCGATTGCGATAGCCGCGATCATTGGACCAGGGCTTGGCGCGATAGGTTTTTGAAGGTCGGGCCGACCGGCCGAATTATTCTGAACGACAGTGAATAAATATCTGCAATCAATGTGCAATTGGCAGCGAAGGCTTCCAAGCGTAACGGACCTTCGCTTCACAATGCCGCACGGCAGCTTTGTCGGCGCCCTGCGTGAATTCGTGGTTTCAGATTTCCGTCTCATCTTAACTCCTTGACGGTTCAGATGAGCCAGAAACCTGCCGTTATGCAAATCTCTCAATCAGGCCCACAGGTGCTGAAGGCAGACATCATGGCTCAGGTAGCGTATCACTGCCAAGCTGTGGCTGGGTTTTCCATTCAGCAAGCTTCTGCCAGGCAAGCGCTAAGCCGCCCAGACTAGGGGGTAAAGAAAATTCCTCGAAGCCGTCTTCGAGATACCGCGCCGAGGTGACATCATGGCGGTGAAACATAGGCACAACATGGGCATGGGCGGGCGGAACGTGGATGCCGGTGTAGAAGGCCGAGACGCGCTCTGCACCCCATTCACGCTTCATCGCGCGTGCCAACTGCTGTCCCGTAGACATGATCCGTAATGCGGTGGATTCCGGCAGATCCTCGAACCAGGGATGGTGCTGCTTGGAATTGATCAGAGCGTGGCCTTCGCGGATCGGGTGAAGATCGAGAAACGCAAGCACGAGATCATCCTCGATGAGCTTGTGTGCGGGCACTGCCGCACGGGCAATCTGGCAAAAGATGCAGGTATCGGTCATTCAAGTCCCTATTCAGAAGCGACATGCCCAGGCCCGCTACAACGTCTGGTGCCTGCCGCAAGACAATGCTGAAACGGCTAGGAAATTGCTGACGTTGTACCGTATGTCCGAGGTCTGCCGTGATCCCGCAGCTTCACCCATGCGTGCAGCCGCCTGCGGACCGGCAGCTTTCAAATGGCGACCCAGATGCCTGCCCACTGAATAGCCCTGCGATCGCTTCTGGTTCAGTCGGTTGCTTCGGGCTGCCTGCAAACTTCACACCAAGCCTAACATCCGTCTGGGTTTCTATAGGGCGGTGATCCAAGTGCTGCATCTTCGCAAGGCGCCGGCGCAAAGCAGGCCGCCGCGCGCGACTAACAGGGACGGCCGGGCGATGACTGCAGCGGTATCTCAATGAGATGACAGGTTGAATCTTTCACAAACTGATGAAATTTTGCGCACAACTCATCTGGAGGCGCGCATTTGCTTACTTTAAAATCACTTGGCCCCGCCGTGGCCCGTGTTTCAGGCGTTGAAGCCATACGTGCCGGGCTTGGTGCCCTCATCGGTTTGGGGTTAACCGGACTTTTTCTTTTGTCTCCTCAGATCGACCCGGAATTGGGGCTCTATCTCGTCGCTCCATTCGGGGCGTCCTCCGTCCTCCTCTTCGCGCTGCCAAACAGCCCTCTGGCGCAACCTTGGTCGGCGATTGTCGGCAATACCGTGGCCGCCATCGTAGGCGTGGCCGTGTGCCTCCTGGTGCCGGATCAGACGCTGCGGATCGCCCTTGCAGTGGGTCTTGCGATCACCGCAACCATCCTGTGTCGCGCCGTTCATCCTCCTGCAGGTGCGGTCGCTATGACTGCCGCCATGTCCCCGGACGCCATCGCACAACTGGGGTTCTGGTTCGCGCTTGCCCCCATAGCTATCGGAACGGCGACTCTCGTAATGCTTGCGACCCTCTACGCAAGGCTCACCGGGCGGCACTACCCGTTCCGGCAATTCGACGATCCTAGCAAGCATGCAACAGAAGACCGCAACCCGACAGAACGGCTGGGTTTATCCGAGCAAGAGCTGACTGGTATCCTCGAACGGTACAGCCAATCCTTCAATCTCGGCGTCGAGGATCTCGCGCGGCTGATCGGCGCGGCAGAACTCCTGGCCGCAGCGCAATCGTCTGGCCCCGTGACCGCACAGGATATCATGTCCCGCAACCTCATCACCGTCAGCTTGGAGACCTCCCTCGGCGAGATCGCGGACTTGTTTCGACAGCATCGGTTCACATCACTACCCGTCGTGGGGGCCGACAAGGCGTTCAAGGGGGTCATATTCCAAATGCATCTCATCAACCAGGCCCGGGCCGACGCGCTGCGCCTGGAGCGAGGCTACTGGGCCGCGCTACGGCGTCTTCTGGACCGTGAATGGCAAAAGCCGATGACTGCAGGGGACATCATGAGCGTAGCTGTACCCCGCGCGACCGCCGACACTCCGATCGCGGCGTTGCTCCCAATGATGGCGGACGGGGATACTGATGCCGTCCCCGTGCTCGAATATGGAAAAGTTGTCGGCATTGTCACTCGGACGGACCTGATTGCCGCAATCGCCAGAAATGCGGCCCGCGGTCGAGGATGATCTTCACCCCTCCGGCAGGCAGCTATGAACCTGAATGGCCTAGGTGAATGTCGGGTTGGTCCGCTTAGCTGACATTACATGACAAAAAAGGGCACCCAATTGGGTGCCCTTTGTGTTCTTATGTGTTCTTACTGAACTGTGGTTTTACCCTAGCAGCTCTTTTACCTTGGCGACGGTGGCCTCGGCGGTGATGCCGAATTTTTCGAACAATTCACCTGCGGGCGCCGAAGCACCAAAGCGGTCCATGCCGATAAATCCGGCCTTTTTCTCCTGACCACGTTCGCCCATCAACCAGCGATCCCAGCCGCCGGCGCGCATTGCGGCCTCGATGCCGACGCGGACGGGGCCTGCGGGCAGCACCTTGCGGCGGTAGGCTTCGTCCTGCTGCGCAAACAGCTCCATGCAGGGCATGGAAACCACGCGGGTGCCGATGCCTTCGGCTTCCAGCTTGGCCTTGGCCTCCATCGCCAATGACACCTCGGACCCGGTGGCGATCAGGATGGCCTGACGCTTGCCGGTCGCCTCGGCCAGCACATAGGCGCCCTTGGCAGTGAGGTTGTTCAGCTTGTGCTCGGTGCGCAGGGTGGGCAGGTTCTGACGGGTCAGGGTCATCACCGAAGGGGTTTCCTTCTCGGTGAGGGCCACTTCCCAGGCTTCAGCCGCTTCAACCGCATCCGCGGGGCGGAACACATAGGTGTTGGGCGTGGCGCGGCAGATTGCCAGATGCTCCACCGGCTGGTGGGTCGGACCGTCTTCGCCAACGCCGATGCTGTCGTGGGTCATCACGAACACTGTCGGGATCTTCATCAGCGCGGCCAGACGCATGGCAGGGCGGGCATAGTCGGTGAAGCAGAAGAAGGTGCCGCCATAGGCGCGGATACCGCCGTGCAGCACCATGCCGTTCATCGCCGAGGCCATGCCGTGTTCACGAATGCCCCAGTACACATAACGCCCCTTGCGATTGTCGGTGTCGAACATCCCGAGATCGCCGGTCTTGGTGTTGTTGGAACCGGTCAGATCAGCCGAGCCACCAACGGTTTCGTGCATGATCGGGTTGATCACCTCCAGCGCCATTTCCGATGCCTTGCGGGTGGCGACCTTTGGCTGCTGCTCAGAGACCTGTTTTTTCAGCGCCTTGATGGTGGCTGACAGCTTCTTGGGGGCTTCCAGCGCATAGGCGCGGTTAAAGCGATCCTGCTTTTGCTGCGAGACCTCGGCAAAGCGGGCCTCCCATGCGGCGCGATCTGTCGCACCACGGCTGCCGATCGCTTCCCACTGCGCCTTGAGATCTGTCGGCACTTCAAACGGTCCGGCTGTCCAACCATAGGCGGCCTTGGCAGCGGCCATCTGGTCGGCATCGGTCAGCGCGCCATGCCCCTTGGAGGTATCCTGCGCGGCATGGCCCAGGGCGATATGGGTCTTGCAGGCGATCATCGAAGGTTTCTTCGATTTCTTGGCTGCGGTCAGGGCCTCATCAATCGCGAGCGGATCGTGGCCATCGATTTCAATCACCTGCCAGCCAGAGGCACGGAAGCGCTGAACCTGGTTGGTGCGGTCGGACAATTCAACCGTGCCATCGATGGTGATATTGTTGTTGTCCCACAGCACAATCAGCTTGCCCAGTGAATGGCGTCCGGCCAGGCCGATGGCCTCTTGGCTGATGCCTTCCATCAGGCAGCCGTCGCCTGCGATGACATAGGTGTGGTGATCGACAATCTTGCGGCCATACTGGGCGCGCTGCATTTCTTCGGCCATGGCAAAACCAACGGCGTTTGCAATGCCCTGACCCAGCGGGCCGGTGGTGGTTTCAACCGCATCCAGCAGGAAATTTTCAGGATGGCCCGCAGTCAGCGCGCCCAACTGGCGGAAATTCTTGATCTGATCCAGGGTGACCTGCTTGTCACCACACAGATAAAGCAGAGAATAGATCAGCATAGAACCGTGGCCGGCCGACAGGATAAAACGGTCGCGGTCTGGCCACTGTGGTGCGGCGACATCAAACTTCAGATGCTTTTCAAACAGAACGGTGGCAACATCGGCCATACCGATGGGCATGCCTGTGTGGCCGGAATTGGCGGCGGCTACGGCGTCAAGTGCAAGGGCACGGATGGCCGCAGCCTTGTTCCAATGATCGGGGTTGGCGGTGCGCAGGGCTGTCAGATCCACTGAAGTCTTCCTTTGGGTTACCAGGCTGGTCTGCCGCTCAATAACAGTGACAGCCCAAAGATCAAGCTTTCTGCGCCATTCCCTGCCTGTAGCGCGAAGTCAGCGCCGCAAGTGCTTGAAAGCAATGGGGGGGTGTTTTACTTCTGCTTCCGTTAAGCTGCTGCCGATCTGGACAGCGCAAAGCGATTCGCTATGGTCTGGCACTGAACGGTTCGGATCTGCGGGGCCAAAGCTGGAAGAATGCGGCTGGTAAGCGGCGCCGGCAATAGAGATAAGGGCAGTACGGATGAGGGGTGAGGGACAGGTATGACGCAGATCGAAGAGTTGCAGGGGCGTATTCTGGCCGCGATGGAGCGGATCGGCTCTGGTGTTGGCAGGCTGGAACAGGCGCATGCCGCAGCCAAGGAAGAGGCCAAGCTTGCAGCGGATACCTCTGTTCTGGAACAGGCGCTGGATGAAGAAAAGACCGTAAATGCCCAGCTGGAAGAGCGGGTCAAGGTCCTGCATACCCGGCTGCAAGAGCTGGAGCAGGCCGCATCCGCTGCGGCCGCTGCACCCGATATCGGCGATATGGAAGCACTGCAGGCAGAGCTGGAGTTGTTACGCAACGAAGTCGGCAATACCGATGAAAAGGATGCGCTGAAGCAGGAAGTTCTGCGGTTGCGGGCCGCGCTGGAAAGTGCGGGCAATGGGCTGGCTGCCGAGAAAGAGGCGCTGGAGGTCCAGCTTGCTGAGCTTGCCGAGCAAAATCAAGACCTTAAGGTGCAAATTTCAGAGCTTTCCAATGTAGGTGAGGGCGATCTTGGTACGGCGGTGGATCAGGCCGCGCTTGAGGCGGAGATCAGCGCCTTGAAAGATCAGCTGGCGCAGAAAGCTGCCGCAGCGCCCGCGCCGGACAGCGATGAGCTGCAAGAATTGCGCAGCGCCAACGCGGTGTTGAACGCAGAAAACGAAAGCCTGCGCGTCGCCCAGGCGAGAGATCAGGCCCAGGTCAATGCAGTCCTGGCCAAGCTGGAGCCGCTTTTGGCTTCGGCGCAACATCTGCCGGAAGGAGAGGAAGTCTGATGCCGGAAATCACCATTCATATCGGCGGACGTGGCTTTGAAGTCTCTTGCCAGGTGGGCGAGGAAAGCTATCTGCAATCTGCCGCCAAGATGCTTGATGACGAGGCTCAGGTTTTGTCGGATCAGATTGGCCGGATGCCGGAGGCACGTATGCTGCTGATGGCGGGACTGATGCTGGCCGATAAGACGGCCTCTGTCGAGGACCGGATCAAAGAGGTCGAGGCAGAACTGGCTGAACGCGTCGCAGAGCTGGAAGCCCTGCGAAACGCCCCCGCCCCAGAGCCAGAGCGCATCGAGGTGCCCGTGGTGCCGCCGCAGGTGCCGGAAACCCTGGCAGAACTGGCCGCTCGGGCAGAGGCGCTGGCGCAGCATCTGGACGAAAAAACCGCAGCGACATAGGCGTGGGTGTTTGGGGCCTGTGCACCTGGTAAGGCGTGACAGGTCATTGACCAAGCATCTTGATCGCACCGCGACAAAGCAAAAGACCCTTCCGGTGAAAACCGGAAGGGTCTTTTGCTTTGTAGCCGAGCGGGGCGCACAGGCCTACGGTGATACGCGCGATGGCTTAGCCGTTGGCTTCGCGGATCTTATCTGCGGCGTCCTTGTCAAAGGCGATATCATTGTCGGCAAACATGCCGTCCAATTCGCCAGACAGGGTCATTTCGGTAATGATGTCGCAGCCGCCAACAAATTCGCCTTTGATGTATAGCTGTGGAATGGTCGGCCAGTCCGAATATTCCTTGATACCGGCGCGAATGTCTTCGTCGGCCAGCACATTCACATCGGTGTAGTCCACACCGATATAGTTCAACACGCCGGCCACGCGGGAGGAAAACCCACATTGTGGCATGTCTTTGGTACCCTTCATAAAGAGCACCACGTCACTGGCTTTTACGGTTTCGTCGATGCGGGTCTGTGCGTCGCTCATATCTATAGGTGTCCTTTTGGCGATGCCGCCTTTGGCGGTTTTGTTCGATATATGGTAACAGCTCTAGAAAAGTCCAGATCGCCAGCATCGCCAAGGCAGCGGCGGCAATCAGGCTGTTACTCTCAATCTGGCGCTTTGGTCGTCAGGGCCAGGGCGTGCAGCTCTCCGTTGGAGCCGTCCATCTTGCCTTTTAGTGCGGCATAAACTGCGCGTTGCTGCTGCACGCGGTTCTTGCCGCGAAAGCTCTCGTCCACCACCATGGCAGACATATGGACGCCGTCCTGGCCTGCGACCTGAATCTCTGCGTCCGGGAAGGTCTGGCGCAGGAGGTCTTCGATTTCTTGAGCTTGCATTGGCATTGGATCTGTCCTTGGCATTTGGTCTTGTTGTGAAACTTAGGGTGGCCTTGGGGTCAGTGCAAGCACTCAAGCCACAAGAGCCGCACGCAGATAGCCCGCAAGGCGGGGGCGCGGGCACAAAGGCGGACATGAAAAAGGCGCGCAAACCTCGCGCGCCTTTTTCAATGATGTGAAATCCGGGCCTTAAGCCACTGAGGCGGCAAAACTGCTGCGGAAGATCTCTTTCAGCTCTGCCAGTGGGGCCTCGGAGCCGCCGATTTTAACGCTGTCGCCGGTGAATCTGCCTACGGTCGTCAGGGTGACACCCGCCTGGCCCGCCGCGAGCATCAGCCCCTCGGCCTGGTCAAAGTTGCAGGCCACCAGATAGCGCGCCTGATCCTCGCCAAACAGCGTCGGGGTATCGCTTGCGTCGATCTGGACGCCAACGCCAGCCTCTTCGGCCAGTTCAAACGCCGCAAGGGCCAGGCCGCCATCGCTCAAATCGGTACAGGCCTTGATCAGGTCGCGGTTGGCGCGGATGAATTCACCGTTGCGCTTTTCCGCTTCCAGATCAACGGTAGGGGCATCGCCATCTTCGCGGTTGAAGACCTCAGCCAGAAGCGCCGACTGGCCCAGATGGCCAAGGGTTTCACCAATCAGCAACGCGATATGGCCGTCGCGGGCTTCGCCGGTGATCGGGGTTTCGCCCGCAGCAATAAGCCCAACCGCGCCAATCGTTGGCGTGGGCAGGATGCCCTGACCGTCGGTTTCATTATACAGCGACACATTGCCCGACACGATGGGCATATCCAGCGCGGCCACCGCTTCGCCTATGCCCTGCAACGCGCCGACGAACTGGCCCATGATTTCGGGCTTTTCGGGATTGCCGAAGTTCAGGTTGTCGGTTGTTGCCAGAGGTTTGGCGCCTACAGCTGTCAGGTTTCGATAGGCTTCGGCCACCGCCTGTTTGCCGCCTTCAACCGGGTTGGCCTTGACGTAGCGCGGCGTCACATCCGAAGTGAAAGCGAGGCTTTTTTCGGTGCCATGCACCCGGACGATGCCTGACCCTGTGCCGGGGCGGCGGGATGTGTCGCCCATGACGGTGGTGTCATATTGTTCATAAACCCACTGTTTGCCGCCATAGTTGGGCGAGGCAATCAAGGCCTTCAGCCCATCAATGGGATCAATGGTGGGGACATCGGCGTCGGTCAGCGGCTCGGCCGGCGGGGTGGCCACCCAGGGGCGGTCATATTCGGGCGCAGTCGAGGCCAGTTTCGACAGCACCAGATCGGCCTTGGTCTCGCCGTTGTGCAAGATCAGGAAACGGTCTTCGGCGATGGTTTCACCGACAATGGCAAAATCCAGATCCCATTTTTCAAACACTGCACGGGCGTCTGCTTCGAGTTCTGGCTTCAGCACCATCAACATGCGTTCCTGGCTTTCCGAGAGCATCATCTCATAAGCCGTCATGTTCTCTTCGCGCTGGGGGACATCTTCGAGGTTCAGTTTGATGCCCAGCTTGCCCTTGTCGCCCATTTCCACCGCCGAGCAGGTCAGACCCGCCGCGCCCATGTCCTGGATCGAAATCACGGCGCCGGTTTGCATCAGCTCCAGCGTGGCCTCCATCAGGCGTTTTTCGGTGAAGGGGTCGCCGACCTGTACGGTGGGGCGTTTTTCTTCAATGGTGTCGTCAAATTCAGCCGATGCCATGGTGGCACCGCCAACACCGTCGCGGCCGGTTTTCGCACCAAGGTAGACCACCGGCATGCCAACGCCCGAGGCGGCAGAGTAGAAAATGCTGTCGGTCTTGGCCAGGCCTGCCGCGAAGGCATTGACCAGGCAGTTGCCGTTATAGGCAGGGTGAAAGCGGACTTCACCGCCGACGCAGGGTACGCCAAAGCAGTTGCCATAGCCGCCGATGCCTTCGACCACACCGTTGACCAGCTGCCGGGTCTTGGGGTGAGAGGGCTCCCCAAAGGAGAGCGAGTTCATCGAGGCGATAGGGCGCGCGCCCATGGTAAAGACGTCGCGCAGAATGCCACCAACACCAGTGGCCGCGCCTTGGTAGGGTTCGATGTAAGAGGGGTGGTTGTGGCTTTCCATCTTGAAGACCACCGCATCGCCATCACCGATATCGACGATGCCCGCGTTTTCGCCGGGGCCGCAGATCACCTGTGGGCCAGTCGTGGGCAGGGTCCGCAGCCACTTCTTGGAGGACTTGTAAGAGCAGTGCTCATTCCACATGGCCGAGAAGATGCCGAGCTCGGTGAAGCTGGGTTCACGACCGATGATCTCTAGAATCATGTCGTATTCTTCAGAGTTCAAACCGTGGCTTGCGATCAGTTCGGGTGTGATGGCTGGTTCTTGCATGGCGCTGTTTTGGCCCCCCATGGTGCTACTGAGGCGGCTTTTAGAGCATGCTTGGCGAATGGGGAAGGGGCTTTCTTATGGCGCAGTCCGCTGGCGGGCGCTCTGGTCGGGCCAAGGCGGGCCTGGCGAAATCAGCGGTGCATGAGGCACAGGCCTGCCCGGTTGTTGTGCGGGACCGCGAGAATGCGCACAAATATGCGGCATCCGCGACGCGCAGAGCGCAAAGAGCCCCAGAGCGCTTGCGGCGCGCGCCGGGCAGCGACATCTTCGGCCAAGCACATCGGGCGAGGGCTGTTTGCGCTTATGTCCAAAGCCACCAAAGGGGCCAAAGCCCGGCCTGCTGGCAAAAGGCCCAAAAAAAAGGCCGAGCACTAAGCTCGGCCGAAGTCCAACAGGGAGGTATGAAGACTGGCAAGTGCCGTTGTCTTCATGCGCTTCATTTAGGGTTATGGTGCTGCCCCTTCAAGGGTTTTAGTTCCGTTAATGGACATTTCCGCTATGCGTTTATTGCATGGCTTGCTGCGGACCCTGCGGCGATCAGATTTTGCCAAGCTCTTTCATGTTTTTGCGGTGCGCCATGATCTCTGTCTGGACAAAGTCACGGAAGGCGGAAACTCGTTGAGAATGACGCAGCTCTTCCGGGTATGCCAGATAGACCGGCACGCCACTGTTATCGTCATTGGGCAGCACTTCGACCAGATCCGGAAAGTCCTCTGTGACATAGTCGGGCAGGATGCCAATTCCCAGGTCATGCAGGACCCCCTGCAAGACACCAAAATAGTTGTTCACCGTCAGCAGTGAGCCAGGATTATGCGTCATCAGCCGCTGCACCAGCACCGCAGCCTGACCCACCTGCGCCGAGCGCTGGTTCTGGCAGATCAAGCGGTGGGCACTGATATCTTCCGGCACCTGCGGGATGCCGTTGCGATCCAGATACTTGCGCGACGCATAGAGCTGCATTTGCACGGTCATCAGACGCTTGCGCACCAGATCCGCCTGGCTTGGCTCTTTCATGCGGATCGCCACATCGGCTTCGCGCATTGGCAGGTCAAGCACCCGCTCTTCCAGCATCAGATCGATCTTAAGGTTGGGGTATTTGTCAAACAGCTTGGTCAGGCGTGGTGCCAGCCAGAGGGTGCCAAAGCCAAAGGTCGTGGTGACGCGGAGCTCGCCAAACACCTCTTCCTCGCTGTCGCGGATCCGGGCCGATGCCGCCTCAAGCCGCATTGACATGGATTTGGTGGCATCAAACAGCAATTCACCCTGTTCGGTCAGAATCAAGCCGCGCGCATGGCGGTGAAACAGCGTTGCATTCAGGCTTTCTTCAAGCGCGCGCACCTGTCGGCTGACCGCAGATTGGGACAGGTTCAACTTGTCGCCTGCATGGGTCAGGCTGCCGGCATCGGCGACCGCATGAAAAATTCTGAGCTTATCCCAATCCATATCCGCCTCTTTCGATCTGTTTGTAACAGACTATATGAAATCACAAGGGTTTATCAATTTCCCGCGACAACGCGAGGGAAAAATGGAAAAACCGCCTATACAGGTCAACAATTATGACCTAATATTGGGCAAAGCACTGCAAGCTAATTTATGGTTGGGAGGCCCGGATGAGCACGCAAAAGATCTCGCTCAATGACAAATTTGACCTGAGCAAATCGCCCGTCATGTTGAATGGTACACAGGCGCTGGTGCGCCTGATGCTGATGCAAAAGGCGCGTGACAAGGCGGCGGGGTTGAATACTGCTGGTCTGGTGACGGGGTATCGTGGTTCACCTCTGGGGGCGGTGGACATACAGATGAACCGGGCGGAAAAACACCTGAAAGGTGCCGATGTGACCTTTCAATACGGTCTGAACGAAGATCTGGCTGTGACCGCCCTGTGGGGCGCGCAACAGGCCGAAATCCGCGGCGAAGGCAAATATGACGGTGTTTTTGGCCTGTGGTACGGCAAGGGGCCTGGGGTTGACCGCTCGGGCGATGCCTTCCGCCATGCGAATATGGCAGGCAGCTCAAAAAACGGCGGTGTTCTGGTTGCCATGGGCGACGACCACACCGGCGAGAGCTCGACAGTGCTGCACCAATCAGAATGGTCACTGCTGGATTGCTACCTGCCGGTTCTCAGCCCGGCTGGGGTGCAGGAGATCCTTGATTATGGCATCTACGGATATGAACTCAGCCGTTTTTCCGGGCTTTGGGTTGGCCTGAAGACGATGAAGGACACCATCGAGGTGACCTCGGTTGTCGATGGCAATCCGGATCGGGTGCAGCTGGTGCGGCCAGAATTTGACATGCCAGCCGATGGGTTGAATATCCGGCTGGCGGATGATCGCTTCCAGCAGGAAGACCGTATTATCGATTACAAGCGCTTTGCCGCCGAAGCCTTTAGCCATGCCAACAAGATGGACAAACGGGTCTGGGGTAAGCCGGGGGCCAAGATCGGTTTTGTGGCTGCGGGCAAAAACTGGCTGGACCTGGTGCATGCGTTGGATCTGCTGAACATCGATGAAGCAATGGCCGAACGTCTGGGCATCACCACCTATAAGGTTGGTCAGACCTGGCCAATGGATATGAAAGGCTTTAACGTCTGGGCCGAAGGCCTTGATCTCATTGTGGTTGTCGAAGAAAAGCGCAAGCTGATCGAGATCCAGATCAAAGAGGCGATTTTTGATGACCGCCGGGGCCGCCGGGTCTATGGCTGGTACAAGGGGGGCGCAGGTTCCACGCATCGCGAGGAGCTGTTCCCAACAAAATATGCACTTGATCCGATTATGATCGCTGAAAAGCTCGGCGGTATCCTGATCGAAGAGGGCCGCGATACAGAGGCGATCAAGGCTGGCCTCGCATCGCTGGATGATGCAAGACGGGCGGACAATGTCGAAGAAATTGCAGCGCGTCTGCCCTATTTCTGTTCGGGCTGCCCGCATAACTCTTCAACCAGACTTCCCGAAGGTAGTCGCGCCTACGCAGGCATTGGTTGCCACTTCATGGTGCAGTGGATGGACCGTGAAACCACCGGGTTCACCCATATGGGCGGCGAGGGCGCCAACTGGATCGGTGAGGCACCGTTTTCCAACCGGAAGCATGTGTTCCAGAACCTCGGCGATGGTACCTATAACCACTCTGGCGTTCAGGCGATCCGCGCGGCCCTCGCAGAGGGCACCAATATCACTTATAAAATCCTGTATAACGATGCGGTTGCCATGACTGGTGGCCAGCAGGCCGAGGGTGGATTGACCGCGCATCAGATCGCACATGAGCTAAAGGCCATGGGCATGAAGACCATCGCCGTGGTCTATGATGACAAGGAAGACATAGACGCCAAGCTGTTCCCGGCGGGTATGCGGATGCATGAACGCGCCGAACTGATGGATGTCCAAAGAGAATTCGAAGAGGTCGAAGGCGTCTCGGCCATCATCTACATCCAGACCTGTGCCGCAGAAAAACGCCGTCGGCGCAAGCGGGGCCAGTTCCCTGATCCGGATCAGCGGGTCTTTATCAACCCGGATGTCTGCGAAGGCTGTGGCGATTGCGGTATTCAGTCCAACTGCGTCTCTATTGTGCCAAAGGAAACGGAACTGGGCCGCAAGCGAGCGATCGATCAAAGCTCTTGCAACAAGGATTTTTCTTGCCTCAACGGGTTTTGCCCCTCGTTCCTCACGGTTGAGGGCGCCAAGATCCGCAAGGAAGCAACAGCAGAGTTGAAATTGCCAGATCTGCCTGATCCCAAACTGCCTGAGATTGACGGCACCCATAATGTGGTGATCACCGGGGTTGGTGGCACCGGGGTTGTGACCATCGGCGCCGTGTTGGCACAGGCAGCCCAGATTGATGGTATGGGGGCTGGTATGATGGAAATGGCTGGTCTCGCCCAAAAGGGCGGCGCTGTGCATATCCACTGCCGACTGGCGAAACGCCCCGAAGACATTAGCGCCATTCGGGTCTCTACCGGTGAGGCCGACGCGCTGATCGGCGGTGATCTGGTGGTCAGCGCCGGGGCCAAGACCATTGGTTTGATGAAAACCGGTCGTACCGGCGGGGTGGTCAACAGCCATGAAATCATCACCGGTGATTTCACCCGTGACACTAATTTCCATTTGCCTACCGACCGTTTGGAAGTTGCTCTTCAAGCGCGACTGCAGGATAAGCTGGCGCTGTTTGATGCCTCTGAACTTGCGCGCGCGACCATGGGGGATTCGATTTTCTCCAATATGATGGTCTTTGGCGCGGCCTGGCAGCAGGGGCTGATCCCGGTCAGCCATGACGCCATCACCGAGGCGATTGCCCTGAATGGTGCTGCGGTCGATCGCAATCTGCGCGCCTTTGAGATCGGCCGCTGGGCTGTGGTTGACCCGGCAGAGGCCGCCCGGATCTCCAAGCCGTCCAATGTGGTCGAGATGCCAAAAACGCTGGAGGACAAGATTTCCTTCCGTAGCGATCAGTTGGTGGCCTATCAGGGGGCTGGGCTGGCCAAGCGATATGCCAAACTGCTCTCGGGCATTACCGATCCCGCGCTGAAAGAAGCCGTTGCCAAGGGCTATCATAAACTTCTGGCCTATAAGGATGAATACGAAGTTGCCCGGCTTTTGCTATCGAGCCATGAAAAAGTAGCCGCAGAGTTTGAAGGCGATCTCAGGGTCTCTTACAATCTGGCGCCGCCAATCTTTGGGGGCAAGCTGGTCAATGGCCGTCCGCAAAAGCGCAAGTTTGGCCCCGGTTTGACCCGGTGGTTGCGTCTGCTGGCCAAGATGAAGTCGCTGCGCGGTACGCCGCTGGATCTGTTCGGCTATACCGCTGAACGCAAGATGGAGCGTGCTTTGATCAAGCAGTATGAGGCGGATATGAAGGCCTGGCTGCCCCAGTTGAACGCAGACACGCGCGATGCGCTTATCGCCCTGGCAGAGCTGCCCTTGCAGATCCGTGGCTTTGGCCCGGTCAAACTGGAAAGCGAAGCCAAGGCGGCCAAGCGCCGCGAGGAGCTGCTGATCGCGCTCAGCCAGGCTGGAAACCCGGCAAAAAATGCCGCTGAATGACCTTCGCTTTGGTCGCTAGGGTGTTGTAAATAAAAGGAAGTGCCAGAATATCTGGCGCTTCTTTGCGGTGTGATTCTGCGCCCCGTGCAGGAAAAATGCGCAGGGATGAATGCCCTGTCGCCATTTTGTCATACCCCTGTTACCCCTCGCTGCGACGTGTAGGGGGCAGGTGCCTGCCTGCCGCAGCAATGAGGCAGCCAATGACCCGCCCTGACAGTGCCGCAATCTCCGTCGAAGTGACAGGCGGTGCCCCTGGCAACCCGCAGCAGATCGCGCGACAGATTTCCTATGCCCATTCCGCTGAAAGCCTGGCTGGGCGGGCGGTTATCCGCCTGATGGAAAACACCACTGGCCGCCTGCAGTTGATCAAGCGCGCCAAAGGCTATGAGCAGGAGTTGCAGGCTGGTGCGGATTTTTGGAACGTCATCGCAAAGCGCTATGGGCTGAGCCTGGATGTGGTCGGCGGCGCGATCTGCAATATCCCCAGGGATCAACCGGTGATCCTGATTGCCAACCACCCCTATGGTATTCTGGATGGGTTGATGATGGGTAAGATCCTGGCCGACGCGCGTGGCGATTTCCGCATTCTGGCGCATCAGGTGTTTCGTAAAGCCAGTGATCTGGAGCGGGCGGTGCTGCCGATCTCTTTTGCCGCCAGCAAAGAGGCCCTGCGCTTGAACATACAGACCCGCAAGACCGCGCTTGGCTATCTGGGGCAGGGCGGTGCCATCGGGATCTTTCCCGGCGGGACAGTTTCAACCGGGGTGCACCCCTTTGCCCATCCGATGGATCCGCGCTGGCGCGGCTTTACCGCGCGGATGGTGGCCAAATCAGACGCGGTGGTGGTGCCGGTCTATTTTGACGGCCATACCTCGCGGCTGTTTCAGATCGCCAGCCATTTGCATGCGACCCTGCGCATGGGGTTGCTGATCAAGGAATTCAAAAACCGCGTCGATACCCCCGTGAAAGTTGTCATTGGTGCGCCTATCGGGCGCGACAGATTGAACCCTCTGGTGGGGGATACAAAAGGAATGATGGATTTCCTGCGCAAAGCCACGTATGAGCTGTCTCCGAAACCACTCAAATCCTATGACTATGGGTTTGAGTTCGAGGAAAAGCATCGCGCCTGAAATACGGGCCTGAAAGTGAGACCATGGCTGTTGGTATCTTTGATTCCGGCCTCGGCGGGCTGACCGTCCTGAAAGCCGCCCAATCCCGTCTGCCGGACGTGGATTTTTTGTATTATGCAGACAGTGCGCGGGCACCCTATGGTGTGCGCGACGCTGAAGACATCTATCAGCTGACCAAATCTGCGGTGCAGGATATGTGGTCAAAGGGCTGCGATCTGGTCATTCTGGCCTGCAACACAGCATCAGCGGCGGCGCTGCGGCGGATGCAGGAAGAGGGCCTGCCTGCGGGCAAGCGGGTGCTTGGCGTCTTTGTCCCCCTGATCGAGGCGATGACCGAACGTCAGTGGGGTGACAATAGCCCGCCGCGTGAAGTTGCCGTAAAACATGTCGCACTTTTTGCAACGCCTGCAACGGTTTCCAGCCGCGCCTTCCAGCGTGAACTGGCCTTTCGCGCCATTGGTGTCGACGTCGAGGCCCAGGCCTGCGGTGGCATCGTTGATGCCATAGAAGACGGTGATATGATCCTGGCCGAAGCCCTGGTGCGCAGCCATGTCGAGGCCTTAAAGCGCAAGATGCCCGAGCCGCAGGCTGCCATTTTGGGGTGCACTCATTACCCCTTGCTGGAATCCTGCTTCCAGGATGCCTTGGGCGCCGACGTAAAGGTCTTTAGTCAGGGCAAACTGGTGGCCGACAGTCTGGCGGATTATCTACAGCGCCACCCACATATGCAGGGGTCGGGCGCGGGCGGCTACTACACCACCGGTAATCCTGATCGTGTCAGTGACCGCGCAACGCAGTTTTTGCGACGACAGATCTCTTTCCAAGCAGCCTGATACGTCGGGCCGTCGATTTGGGAATACCATCGCAGGTCAGCTTGGCCAAATCTCGCGAGAGTATGACCCAGAACAACGACAGATCACGTTATTTCCCTTTGTCTCGCCGGTATTCGGCTGGGACTGACCCACCAACATATCAAGACGAGGTCCGACATGACCCATAAAGTGGCAATTCTTGGCGCCAGCGGCTACACGGGCGCAGAGCTGGTCCGGCTGATTGAAAATCACCCCAATATCGAAATCGCGGCCCTTTCTGCTGAACGTAAGGCCGGGCTGACCATGGCAGAGGTCTTTCCGCATCTGCGTCACATTGATCTGCCAGTGCTTTGTAAAATCAGCGAAATCGACTTTGCCGAGATCGACCTGTGTTTCTGTGCCCTGCCGCATAAGACCAGCCAGGAAGTGATTGCCGCGCTGCCGAACACGCTGAAGATCGTTGATCTGTCAGCGGATTTCCGGCTGCGGGATCCAGCGGAATATGAAAAATGGTATGGCAACCCGCATAGCGCCCTCGCACAGCAGAAAGAGGCGGTCTATGGCCTTAGCGAATTTTACCGCGAAGAGATCAAAACCGCACGTCTGGTAGCCGGTACCGGCTGCAACGCGGCTACTGGCCAGTTTGCGCTGCGCCCCCTGATCACCGCGGGGCTGATTGATCTGGACGAGATTATTCTGGATCTGAAATGTGCGGTCTCCGGGGCCGGGCGGGCGCTCAAGGAAAATCTGCTGCACGCCGAGCTGAGCGAGGGATATAACGCCTATGCCATTGGCAGTACCCATCGACATCTGGGGGAGTTTGATCAGGAATTTTCGGCCCTTGCCGGACGGCCCGTCAAGGTGCAGTTCACCCCGCATCTGGTGCCGGCCAATCGCGGCATTCTGGCGACCACCTATGTGAAAGGCGATGCGCGTGCGATCCATCAGGCTCTGGCAGTGGCATATGGCGATGAACCCTTCATCGAGGTTCTGCCCTTTGGCGAAGCGCCCAGCACGCATCATGTGCGGGGATCAAACTTCTGCCATATTGGGGTCGCAGCGGATCGCCTGGAGGGGCGCGCAATTGTCTTTGCCGCGCTGGATAACCTGACAAAAGGTAGCAGCGGCCAGGCCTTGCAGAATGCCAATCTGATGTTAGGTGAAGAGGAAACAGCCGGGCTGATGATGGCGCCGCTCTTCCCCTGATCGCAAACGAAAGTTGTGCAGATGAAAAACCTTAAAAAACAACGTCGTATTCAGGTGGTCGCCCTTGCGGTGGTTGCCTTGGTGGTTTCCACCGTTGCGATTGGGACTGCACTGAAAGACGGCATCAACTATTTCCGCTCTCCCAGCCAGGTGGTGGAAACCCCGCCCCCCGCGAGCGAGGTTTTTCGCATTGGTGGCCTGGTTGAGGATGGCAGCCTGATACGCGGCCAGGGCGAAGTGGTGCGCTTTTCCGTGACCGATGGCGGTGCCACGGTTCCGGTGACCTTTACCGGCGTTCTGCCGGATCTGTTCGAAGAGAACCAGGGCATGGTTGGCACCGGAAGCCTGGTAAACGGTGTGTTTGAAGCCTCTGAAATCCTTGCCAAACACGACGAAACCTACATGCCCAAAGAAGTGGTGGATGCGCTAAAAGAGCAGGGCGTTTACCAAGATCCTGAAAGCTGATTGCAGCATAGGGTTCGCGCATATCTTTGCCACTGTGCCACCGGTGCAGGGGCGGGGATCCTGGTACAAGACATCACTCAATCGCGATTGCCTGCGGCGGCGGGACGCGGGGTTTTCCATTTGCCTCCTGCTGGCTTAGGACTATAGAAAAAGACATGATTACAGAGCTCGGACATTTCGCCCTTATCCTCGCCTTCATGATTGCCATCGTGCAGATGGTGGTGCCGCTGATCGGAGCCCAGAAACGCTGGCCGGGCTGGATGGCCGTGGCTGAACCGGCCGCACAGGCGCAGTTCTTTTTCACCGCTTTTGCCTTTGGTGCGCTGGTCTGGGCCTTTGTCACCTCTGATTTCTCGCTGCGGCTGGTGACCTTGAACAGCCATTCGGCCAAGCCGATGCTGTATAAAATTTCCGGGACCTGGGGAAACCACGAAGGCTCCATGCTGCTTTGGGTGTTGATCGTGGCCCTGTTTGGGGCTTTGGCTTCGGTCTTTGGCAATGGGCTGCCGCAGACATTGAAGGCGCGGGTTCTGGCGGTTCAGGCCTCGATCGGGGTGGCGTTCTTTGCCTTTATCCTGTTCACATCAAACCCTTTCTTGCGCCTGTCGGTGCCGCCCTTTGATGGCCAGGATCTGAACCCGCTGTTGCAGGATCCCGGTCTCGCCTTTCATCCGCCCTTTCTTTACCTGGGCTATGTCGGCCTTTCTATGGCCTTTTCCTTTGCCGTGGCCGCCCTGATCGAAGGCCGGGTGGATGCGGCCTGGGCGCGGTGGGTGCGCCCATGGACCCTGGCGGCCTGGATCTTTTTGACCATCGGCATCGCGCTTGGCAGCTGGTGGGCCTATTACGAATTGGGCTGGGGCGGTTTCTGGTTCTGGGATCCGGTTGAAAACGCCTCTTTCATGCCCTGGCTGCTGGCGGCTGCGTTGTTGCACTCTGCCATCGTGGTGGAAAAGCGCGAAGCCCTGAAGAGCTGGACAATCCTTCTGGCCATTCTTGCCTTTGGCTTTTCGCTGATCGGTACCTTTATCGTGCGCTCTGGCCTTCTGACCTCGGTGCATGCCTTTGCCAATGATTCCGAGCGCGGGATTTTCATTCTGATGATCCTTGCCTTCTTTACCGGCGGGGCGCTGACGCTGTTTGCAGCCCGGGCCCAGTCGATGCAGGCGCGTGGCGTCTTTGGGCTGGTCAGCCGCGAAGGGGCGCTGGTGACCAATAACATCTTGCTGGCGGTGGGGTGCTTTGTGGTCTTCTTTGGTACCCTGTGGCCGATCGTGGCCGAGATGGCCTTTGACCGGAAGCTGTCGGTTGGCCCCCCCTTCTTCAACGCTGCCTTTACGCCCTTTATGGTGCTTTTGGGCGCGGCCTTGCCGATTGGGGCCATGATGCCGTGGAAACGCGGCAAGCTGCGTCGTACCTTGTACAAGCTGCGCTATGCCTTCGGGCTGGCGCTGGCGCTGGCGGTGCTGGCCTGGGCGATGCAGACTGGCCGGTCGGGGCTTGGGCCTATAGGGCTGTTTGTCGGGGCCTGGGTGGTCTTTGGTGCTGCGGTGGATCTGTGGGGCCGCACCGGCAGCCTGGGGCGTATGTTGCGCCTGCCACGGGCGGATTGGGGCAAGGCCACAGCCCATGCAGGGCTTGGCGTCACCATCTTTGCCATTGCCGGGCTGACCGCCTGGGAACAGGAAGACATCCGCGTTGCGCAGATTGGCCAGCCCTTTACGGTTGGCGCTTATAGCTTGACGCTCGACTCGGTCGAACGGGCGCGTGGCCCGAACTACTTTACCACAATGGGCACGGTTTCGGTGCGCAGGTCTGGTAGCGATGTTGCGGTGCTCTATCCTGAAAAACGTGACTATCCCGTAGCCAAGATGCCCACCACCGAGGCTGCCATCGATTACCGGCTGCTGCGCGACCTTTACGTGGTGATCGGCGATCAGCAGGACAATGGCGGCTGGACCGTACGGACCTATATCAAACCCCTGGCCAACTGGATCTGGGGCGGTTGTCTGCTGATGGCGCTTGGCGGTTTGCTCAGCCTGAGTGATCGACGGTTCCGCGTGGCTGCGGGCGCTGGCAGAGGGCAGGCGGGTAGCGTCAAACCAACAGGGGTGGCCGCAGAATGACCGGTTTGAAACCCTATTTCGGTGCCCTGACCTTGGCGCTGGCCATGTGTATCGCCTTGCTGCCGACATCCTCGGCTGCGGTGCAACCGGATGAGGTGCTAGGCGATCCAGTTCTGGAAGAGCGCGCGCGTGAGCTTTCGCAGGATCTGCGCTGCCTGGTTTGTCGAAATGAGAATATTGATGAATCCAACGCCGAGCTGGCCCGCGATCTGCGCATCCTGGTGCGCGAGCGCCTGGTGGCAGGGGACAGCAACTCAGAGGTGATCGAGTTCGTGGTAGATCGCTACGGCGAATATGTGCTGCTGCGGCCTACCACCACCGGGGCGAACTGGCTGCTTTGGGCGGCGGGTCCTTTGATGTTGCTGCTGGCTTTGGCGATGGCGGGGGGCTATATGCGCGCCCGTGGTCGGGCTGCCGCGGCAGAGGGGGACGCCGATCTGAATGACGAAGAGCAGGCCCGCCTGAACAAAATTCTAGATCAATAAAACTGGTTCATGTGACGCCGGGTCCGGACTTGCGGTTCCTGCGCATTGCGGCAGGGTTATGGCCAGGATGGCCAACTTGGCCCTGTGACCAACTGCATAGAAATGAGGCTGTGATGGACTACAAGGAAATTCTCTACCGGCTTGACGATGGTCTGGCGATTGTCACCCTGAACCGTCCGACCAAGATGAACGCCCTGACCGGCCAGATGCGGGCCGAAATCACCCATGCGATGAAGCGCGCTGCCGAGGAGGCCCGCGCCATTGTTCTGACCGGGGCTGGCACCGCCTTTTGTTCGGGCCAGGATCTGAGCGATGCCTCTGGCAATAGCGATCTGGATCTGGAGCGCACCCTGCGCGACGAATACACCCCGATGTTGGAGGCGATCTACGATTGCCCGGTGCCCACCCTGTCGGTGATCAACGGTCCGGTGGCCGGGGCTGGGGCCAATCTGGCGCTGGCGGCGGATGTGGTCATCGCGACAGAGAGCGCCTATTTTCTGCAGGCTTTTGCGCGGATCGGCCTGATGCCGGATGCAGGGGGCACCTGGTTCCTGCCACGCCAGATGGGCCTGGCCAAGGCCATGGGCGCGGCACTATTTGCCGATAAGATCTCGGCCAAACAGGCCAGTGATTGGGGCATGATCTGGGAAGCCATCCCAGACGAGGATTTTGATGCCCATTGGCGCGCCCGCGCCGCCTATCTGGCGAATGGCCCGACCAAGGCCTTTGGCGCCATCAAAACGGCGATCCGCGACAGCTATGGTAACTCTCTGTCTGAACAGCTGTCGCAAGAGGCACATCTGCAGGGGGAATGCGGCAAGACCCGCGATTTCAACGAAGGTGTTACAGCCTTTCTGGAAAAACGCCCGGCCAAGTTCGAAGGGCGCTAGAACATATTGCGCAAGACCGGTGACCGGTCTTGCGCATCTGGCACACTTGCGAAATCAAGCAGGCAGGCCCGTCGCGTGAAGGCGACAAGCGCTGAGGGCACATTGCATATCAGGCGCGCGGCCCAAGGACAGAAAGAGACGGCATGAAACCGACGGGTCTGATCCCGTCGGTTTTTTCATGACCTATCGCAAATTGAAAAACCCGCACCGGACTGGCAGGTCCGGCACGGGGAAATCACAACTCTTGGCGCCTTCAGGGCAAACCCAACGCGGGTTACCCGCTTCGGACGCCGTTCACCAGCAGTAGATGTTCGGCCAGATCAAACGAGTCATCCTGGTCTTCAACCCGTATCACCACGGCGCCATTGGCCGAGATCACCGCATCCGAGGTTCCGTCGTCATTTTCTACCATCTCCATCGACAGGTCTGGCTCGCCGTCTGCGGGATCATAGGCGTAGATCAAACGATCTTCATCCGGGGTGAAATCGGTGACAGTTGCGGCGTCACCGCCTTCCAGCCAAGAGGCCGTCAGCAGTGTGTCAGCGCCGCTGCCACCGGTGACCGTATCATTCACACCAAAGATGACCGTGTCATCCCCGGAACCGCCAAAGACATGGTCCCCTTCGGTATCGCTATCGTCTGAGAAGTCGATTTGCAGTTGGTCGAGCAGGTTGGCAATGCCGTTGTCAGGCTCTGGATTGGCCAGAAATTCAGCCTCGGCAGTGGCGTCCATGGTGCCGCTGGCGACAATCACGTCATTGCCTCCGTCGCCGTGCAATGTATCAGTGCCGGTGGCGTCAATCAGTACGTCATCGTCACGACCGCCACGGCTTTGGTCGTCGTCCTCGCCGCCCATGACCAGATCATTGCCATGGCCACCAAAGACGCTGTCATCGCCCGCGCCCCCCTGGACTGTGTCATGACCGCCGTCGCCAAAGACCCGGTCATCGCCGTCACCACCGTCTAGGTTATCGGTGCCGTTTTTGCCAAGAATGGTGTTGTCAGTTTCGTCTCCGACAATTTCGTCGTCACCGCTGGCACCGGTGAAGGGATCGATGCTATCGCCGCCGCCTGTGTCGGTACCGCCTGTGTCGTCACCGCCGCCAGTATCTCCACCACCGGTATCTCCACCACCACTGGTGTCCGAACCGCCGTCAGTATCGCTTGAAATGTTGTCGTCATCATCATCATCAATAATGAAGGCAACGCCTGCAATGAGGCCAACCCCCAACAGAGCCATCCACAACATGAAAATTCCCCCAGAAAATATAAATATTTCATAAAAATTACTGCAATCTTTGCGCGAATAATAGGGAAATTGATTTCAATTTGAGTTGAAAAATCGATTTGATTTGAACAATCCCGACATTCGACGCCAATTGTCTTTTATCCAAGGCTAATCCCCAGCGCGCCGGGACGCACCGATATGGTGCTTGGACTGCCCAGGGGGACGGGGACGAACGGCCCCGATGAAACAAGAAAAGCCCCGCCGAGAAGGCGAGGCTTTGCATCTGTTTATCTGTCGCGCCGCAGATTAGCGGTTTTCGATATCGACATAGTCGCGCGTGGTCTGCCCCAGATAGAGCTGACGTGGGCGGCCAATTTTGTTTTGTGGATCTGCGATCATTTCTTTCCACTGCGAGATCCAGCCAACGGTGCGCGACAGCGCGAAGATCGGCGTGAACATCGAGGTCGGGAAACCCATGGCTTCCAGAATGATGCCGGAATAGAAATCCACATTCGGGAAAAGTTTCTTTTCCTTGAAATAGGGATCATTCAGTGCGGTCTGTTCCAGCTCTTTGGCGACCTGCAGCAGTGGGTTGTCTTCCACACCCAGCAGTTCAAGCACCTCATCGGCGGATTGTTTCAGCACGGTGGCGCGTGGATCGGTGTTCTTATATACCCGGTGACCAAAACCCATCAGGCGGAAAGGATCATCCTTATCCTTGGCGCGGGCGATGAATTCGGGAATGCGGTCAACCGTACCGATCTCTTTCAGCATTTCCAGGCAGGCCTGGTTGGCGCCGCCATGGGCCGGACCCCAAAGGCAGGCAATGCCGGCTGCGATACAGGCAAAGGGATTTGCACCAGAAGAAGAGGCCAGACGCACAGTCGAAGTAGAGGCGTTTTGTTCGTGATCGGCGTGCAGGGTGAAAATCCGGTCCATTGCGCGGCTCAGGATCGGGTTCACGTTGTATTCTTCGGCCGGAACCGAGAAGCACATGTGCAGGAAGTTTGCAGCGTAGTCCAGATCGTTGCGCGGATACACAAATGGCTGGCCGATAGAGTATTTATAGGCCATGGCCGCAATTGTCGGCAGCTTCGCAATCAGGCGGATCGAGGCAACTTCGCGCTGCCAGGGATCAGAAATATCAGTGGAATCGTGGTAGAAGGCAGACATCGCGCCGACAACACCAACCAGCGTTGCCATTGGATGCGCATCGCGGCGGAACCCACGGAAGAAGTTGTGCATCTGTTCATGCACCATGGTGTGACGGGTCACACGCGCTTCAAAATCTTCCAGTTGTGTCGCGGTTGGCAGCTCACCGTAAAGAAGCAGATAGCAGACTTCCAGATAGTGCGATTGCGAGGCAAGCTGGTCGATGGGATAGCCACGGTGCAGCAATTCACCCTTGCCACCGTCGATGAAGGTGATGGTGCTGTCGCAGCTGGCGGTCGAGGTGAAACCCGGATCATATGTAAAAACGCCGGCTTGGGCGTAGAGTTTACGAATGTCCAGAACATCAGGCCCAGCGGTCGGCGAGAAAATGGGAAGCTCATAGTCTTGGCCATTCAGGCTGAGCTTTGCGGTCTTCTGTGTCTCGGTCATAGATGTTCCTTCCTGTATCAGGCACAAAAACCCGGAAGTATGTTCCGGGCTGGGTGCAGGCAGTACCTGCGCGCAGGGCGCGCAGGTGAGGTGTTAGCGGAACAGGCTTTCTGACCGGTTAAGGGCAGGATTCGCCTGTGGCGTCATTGAGCCGGGCCAAGGTTTCTTCGCGGCCCAGGATCAGCATCATATCAAACACCGACGGTGTTACGGCACGGCCGGCCAGCACGGCCCGCAGGGGGGCGGCCAGTTTGCCGAACTTGGTGTCATGGGCTTCTGCAAACTGATTGAGAAGCGCCTCAAGATCGTCACGCGTCCAGCTAGCACTTTGCAGCTGCGGCGTCAATTGAGACAGTATACCGTCGGATACAGATGCCAGTGCCTTAGCCGCTTTTGCATCGGGTTCAATCGGTCGCGAAACCAGAACAAAATGTGCTTTTTCAAGAAGGTCCGGGAAGGTACGCGCCCGATCTTTCAGACAATACATTGCCCGTTCAAGATTTGCTGACTTTACGTCATCTAGCGGTGGTTTGCCAGCCGCCTGCAGGTAGGATTGTATTTCTTGCCGCAATGCGGCGTCATCGCTAACAGCAATATGCTGGCCAGACAGGTTTTCCAGCTTCTTGGTGTCAAAACGTGCCGGGCTTTTGCCGATTGCTTCCAGGCCGAACCATTCTTTCGCCTGCGCGTCGCTGAAGAATTCGTCGTCGCCGTGGCTCCAGCCCAGGCGGGCCAGGTAATTGCGCATGCCAGCCGCGCTATAACCCATGGCCTGATATTCCTGCGCGCCAAGCGCCCCATGCCGTTTGGACAGTTTTTTTCCATCGGGCCCATGAATAAGCGGAATATGGGCCCAGATAGGAACCTCCCAGCCCATGGCATCATAGATCATCATCTGGCGCGCGGCATTGTTCAGGTGGTCATCACCGCGAATGACATGGGTGACGCCCATATCGTGGTCATCAACCACAACCGCCAGCATGTAGACCGGCGTTCCATCCGAGCGCAGAAGAATCATATCATCCAGCTGGTCGTTTTGAATGGTAACATCACCCTGGACCTGGTCGTGAATCACCGTGGTGCCCGTGGTTGGTGCCTTGATGCGGATCACAAAGGGCGCATCCGGATGGCTGGCGGCATCCGCGTCGCGCCAAGGAGAGCGGTAAAGCGTTGATTTGCCTTCAGCCTTTGCCGCCTCGCGGAAGGCTGCGATCTCTTCCTGACTGGCAAAACACTTGTAGGCCTTGCCCGCAGCCAAGAGCTGCTGTGCGACCTCTGCGTGGCGACTGGCACCTGCAAATTGGCTGACAATCTCGCCATCATGATCCAGGCCCAACCAGGCCATGCCCTGCAAAATGGCGGCGGTGGCCTCTGGAGTGGAGCGGGCGCGATCAGTGTCTTCGATGCGCAGCAGGAATTTCCCACCCCGCCCGCGCGCAAAAAGCCAGTTAAACAAGGCGGTGCGCGCACCACCAATGTGCAAATAGCCTGTAGGAGAGGGGGCGAATCGGGTGACGACCGGTTTGGACATGAGGTGATCTACCTTTGGAAACCAAATATGAGCGAGATTTTCCGCCTATGTACCGGGCCGCGTGGCTTGGAGCAACCATGCGGCTCTTGCGGGGTGCCGATCATGCACTGCAGGCGCAGCGTGGCCATCTGTTGGCCTGGGGGCCTGTCTGCATCGGGCTGGGCATTGGCAGCTTCTTTTGTCTGAAACGTGACCCAGACGCGCTGATCTTTGGCTCTCTTTTTCTGACTATGATCGTGGCGCTGTTTTTTATCCGCAAAAGCGATATACGCGGGATGCTGGCAATGGCCATATTTCTGGCCGGACTGGGATTTTGCATCACCGCCTCGCGCAGCTATCAGGTTTCTGCCCCCATTCTGAGCTTTCGCTATTTTGGCCCGATCGAGGGGCGTGTGATTGCCCTGGATCGTTCGGGCAGCGGGGCGCTTCGGATGACGCTGGATCAGGTGCGCCTTGTGCGGGTCGCACCGGCCAAAACACCTGAACGGGTGCGCCTGTCCCTTGGGCCGACGCAAAGAACGCCGCTGATTGGCGCGCGGGTTGCCACCACCGGGCATCTGATGCCGCCGCAGGGCCCCAGTGAACCAGGCGGGTTTGACTACCGACGCCATGCCTGGTTTTTACAACTTGGGGCCAATGGTTACACCCGCAATCCCGTTCTGACCGTGATGCCACCGCAGTCCGGCCTGGCGCTGCAACGGTTCCGTCAGAACCTGTCGCAGCTGGTGCAGCATCGTTTGGATCCTGCGATCAGTGGGTTTGCCGCAGCGATCATTGCCGGGGACCGCAGCGGCGTGACGCAGCAGGTCACTACGGCGCTGCGCGCAAGTAACCTTTCGCATCTCTTGGCGATTTCCGGACTACACATGGGGCTGTTGTCCGGGTTTGTCTTTGCCTTTCTCAGGTTCGGCCTTTGCCTTTGCCCACCCTTTGCGTTGCGTTGGAATGTCAAGAAAATTTCCGCCGGTGCAGCGCTGGTCACGGCAATGGTCTATCTCGGTATCTCCGGCGGAAATGTTTCAACAGAACGGGCCTTTATCATGGTTTCGGTCCTGCTCTGTGCGGTCTTGCTGGATCGGCGGGCCCTGTCCTTGCGGGCGGTTGCGGTGGCCGCGATTCTTGTGCTTTTGCGCCGACCTGAAACCCTGCTGAGCCCAGGTTTCCAGATGAGCTTTGCCGCCACGACCGCATTAGTGGCGGTCTTTGGATGGATCCGGTTGCAGCCCTGGAAGCTGGGGCCGACCTGGCTGCGCCCGGTCTTCACAGTCGTGATTTCCTCTGCAGTTGCAGGCCTCGCAACCGCCCCCTTTGGCGCGGCGCACTTCAATACTCTGTCTCACTATGGGTTGGTGGCGAATGTTCTGGCGGTGCCCGTCATGGGGGCTGTGGTTGTTCCGTCGGCGGTGCTGTCCCTCTGTCTTGCGCCATTTGGTCTGGAAGAGGTCGGGTTTTGGCTGTTAGAGCGGGGGCTGCGTTGGATACTATGGGTGGCGACTTGGGTATCGGGCTTTCCCAATGCCCAAAGTGGCGTCCCATCGCCAAATAGCTGGGTCTTGCCTGTCTTTTCCCTTGGGGCACTGATCCCGCTGCTCTGGCAGGGAGGGCGGCTGCGTTGGTGTGGGATTCCTGTCATTCTGCTCTCCCTAGGGGGATGGGCAGGCAGCAGCAGACCGGTTGTCTTGATCTCATCTGATGGCGGCCTGGTTGGAGTCTTGACCCCTGCTGGACGGGCGGTGTCGCGCAAGGCGGCGAAAGGATATGTAGCCAGGTCATGGTTGGCCGCAGATGGAGACCTGAGTGAACAAGCACAGGCAGCGGCACGCTGGAGTGCATCCTCTCTATCCGCCCCCTCGGTGCCAGAGCCAGCCCCCCCAAAGGCAGGTGGCCTGCGCAGAATAAAGATCCTGGGTTTCAGCCTGACCCATGTTGTTGGCAAAAGGCAGGCGCGCGCTCAAACAGAGTGTTCCGCAGCAGATCTTGTGGTGACCAATGTCGCCTTGGACTTGCGAGGGCCCTGTCGAATTCTCACTCCTGCCCTGTTGCTGCGCAGTGGAAGCATCAAAATAGGTTCTGATGGCATCCTTGTTTCAGCCCGTGACGTTGCAGGAAACCGCCCCTGGTCCCGTCCTTGGAGAAGGTGAAGGCCTCGTCCTTGCCATTCGCCATGGGCAAAACCACTAGTAGCTGCGGATCAAACCGACCAACCGTCCCTGAACCTTGACCTGATCTTCAGAATAGCTGCGCGCTTCATATGCTGGGTTTTCAGCCTCCAGCACGACAAGGCCATTCCTGCGGAACAGTCTTTTTAGGGTGGCTTCTTCATCGGCCACCAAGGCGACGACAATGTCGCCATCATCAGCTGTATTCGTTTCGCGGATCACAACGGTGTCGCCATCATTGATGCCTGCATTGATCATGGAATCGCCGCGAACCTCCAATGCGTAGTGCTTGCCATTCGAAGATAGCATGGTTTGCGGAATTGCAATTTGATGGCTGATTTGATTGATTGCTTCGATTGGAACACCTGCCGCGATGCGGCCCATGACAGGGATCTCCTGCGCGGTGGCGACCGGCTGCGCCGTCGATTGGCGCGTCTCCCGCAGTGGTCCCGGGGAAGGCGTGGCGACGCTGCTCTTCGGTGGCGGAGAGGACATGGGAGGAGGGCTCATATTCTCAGGTAGGCGCAGGATTTCAATGGCCCGGGCTCGGTGGGCAAGGCGACGAATAAAGCCGCGTTCCTCGAGGGCTGTGATAAGCCGATGGATCCCCGATTTGGAGCGAAGATCCAACGCAACTTTCATTTCATCAAAACTAGGGGGAACACCGTCCTTCTGCAGGCGACGATGAATGAAGTTCAATAGATCCAACTGCTTCTTTGTCAGCATGACTGCCCCTTTCAACCCGTAATTGGCATTTGTTCTACTCATGTTCCCGTTTTGTGTCAATGCTTCAAGCATGCTTTGAGGTTTTTATGAGAGTTTTACTCCGCTTGTTCATTTTTTGTTCTATAAGCGAATAATAATATCTCTTCTGGCGAAGCGAAAAGGCAGGCCTGGAAAATGGAGGTCCAATTGTAAAAAGGCAGTTGCTTAAACTATTCCGACAAACGGGGCGGACTGTTTTGAGTTCAGAGCGGTAGGTATTGCACCGTGTCACCGGCGTCATGGGCGGGTTCATGCGGTGGGAGAATTAGAAGCGCATTGGCTGCTGATAGCACCGTGAGCAGCGCGCTGTCCTGGTTGTCTGCCACGGTGATTTCGCCGTTGGAAACGGTGGCGCGCATATAGTGTTGGCGCGGGCCGTTCCCTTTGGTGGGATGAGAAAGCCGGGCCATCGAAATTTGGCAGAGCTGGGCCGGTAGCCCGCACATTTGGCGGATCATCGGTTGTAGAAAGACATGACCGCAAACCATTGCGGATACAGGGTTTCCAGGCAATCCAACCATCGGAGTGCCCTGCAGCCGCCCGGCCATAAGCGGTTTGCCCGGACGCATAGCAACCTTGTAAAATGCGCGCTCCATGCCAAGGTCGGCGGCAACCCTTGCGACAAGATCATGGTCTCCAACCGAGGCACCGCCAATTGTGACAATCAGGTCAGCGCCTGCGGTCAGAGAGAAAGCAGTGCGCAGGGAGGCGATATTGTCTTGTGCGATTGGAAGTATACGCGCGTCGGCACCAAAACTTTCGAGCATCGCCTTTAGCCCAAAGGTATTAGAGGCGATGATTTGATCCGGGCCCGGGGTTTCCCCTGGCATGACCAATTCATCGCCCGTAGAAATAAGGGCAACAATGGGGCGACGGCGGACCGGAATGTTGGGGATGTTCATGGCCGCCAAGAGAGCAACATCTGCAGGCCGCAAAATCCGCGGGGCCGTAAGGCACTGACCATTACAAAAGTCGCCAGCTCTTGGGCGAATATTGTCAGAGGGCCCAGGTTGGTTGACGATGGTGATCAGGTCTTTTTTTCGGCTGACATCCTCTTGAATAACAACAAAATTTGCGCCGACGGGCAGCGGCGCGCCGGTGAAAATTCTGACCGCCTGACCGGGCTTGAGTGGCGCGTCATATCGATGTCCTGCAGCGGCTTCTCCGACCACCTGGAACATCGCGTGTAATTCCACCTCTTCGGCCTTTACGGCATAGCCGTCCATGGCCGAGGCGGAAAAGGGCGGCTGGTCGCGGCGGGCGTGGACGTCCTGCGCCAGGACCCGGTTTGCCGCCTGACTCAGGGGGACATCTTCGATCTCTAGTGTCGCGCAAAGATCCAATAGGGCCGCGTGGGCCTCGGAAACTGAAATCATCTATGCCTCGTACAGACCTGATTTTCCACCGTCTTTAAGAACAACACGGATGCCGCCAATTTGCATCGCCTTATCCACGGCCTTTGCCATGTCATAGATCGTCAGACAGGCGATGGATACAGCCGTGAGCGCCTCCATCTCTACACCAGTTTGGCCGGTTGTTTTGACAGTGGCGGTGACCTGCACACCAGGCAGGGCGGGATCCAGGGTTAATTCAACTGCAACCTTGGTGATCGGCAGGGGGTGACACAGGGGGATCAGTTCAGGGGTTTTTTTTGCTCCCATAATACCGGCGAGCCTTGCGACACTGAGCACATCGCCCTTTTTTGCCTTGCCTTGTGAAATGATTTCAAAGGTTTCGGGCGCCATGCTGATCTCGCCCGTTGCTGTCGCAATGCGCGCAGTAACAGCTTTATCAGAGACATCCACCATATGGGCATCTCCCTTCCCGTCGAAATGGGTTAGCGCCATACCTACAGTGCTCCGGGGGTTAGGGGGGTGGCAAGCAGGTTGCGGGTGGCCTGGGCCACGTCATCCTGCCGCATCAACGATTCACCAATCAGAAAACTACGGGCACCGTAACGGGCCATATCGGCCAGATCTTGCGGTGTTGACAGGCCGCTTTCACAGATGATGGTGCGCCCGGCCGGGACCAGCCGCGACAGCTGCCGGGTGGTGTCCAATGTCGTCTCAAAGGTTTTGAGATTGCGGTTATTGATGCCCATCAAGGGCGATTTCAGCAGCGAGGCGCGCTCCAGCTCTGCTTCATCGTGAACTTCAAGCAGCACGTCCATGCCCCAGCCCATGGCGCAGTCTTCCAGTTCTGCCGCCTGGTTGTCGGTGACAGAGGCCAAGATGATCAGGATGCAATCAGCGCCAAGGGCACGGGCCTCGGCGACCTGATAGGTATCATACATGAAATCCTTGCGCAGGGCGGGCAGGGTGCAGGCCTCGCGGGCTTCCACCAAAAAGGATTTTGCGCCTTGGAAACTGGGCGTATCGGTCAGCACGGACAGGCAGGCGGCCCCCCCCTGTTCGTAGGCCTCTGCCAGCGCCGCTGGGGCAAAATCTTCCCGGATCAAGCCTTTGGAAGGGCTTGCTTTCTTTATTTCAGCGATGAGCCCATAGCCATCGCGTGATGCCGCGGACAGAGCCTTGGCAAAGCCGCGTGGTGCAGAGGCGTCGCGGGCTTCGGCCTCAAGCGCGGACAGTGGCTTGGCGGCCTTGTCGGCAGCTATTTCTTCCAGCTTGTAGGCTTTGATCTTGTCCAGCACATTTTCAGCCATGTCCCTGCCTTTCGGTCTTAGTGTTTATCATTGTATGTCGCATTCGGTCCGGTTTGCCATCAGGCCAGCATTTCGGCAGGCCGACTAGCCCGCCCAATTTATCGGCTTGGACCCACGGGCAACAAGCCAAGTGTTTATCGCCGAAAAGGGCCGCGAGCCAAAAAAACCGCGATGCGCGGAGAGCGGTGAGGGATGGGCGCTTTTCAAGACCAAGTGATCGCCCGGATGGATATGTTTTTCAAGCCTTTGCGCTTGTTTACCCCACAATACATAGGCGGTCGGCACAATTGAAGTCTTTGCAATCGCCTGCTGCGCCAGCTTCTCCCAGCCGAGATGCTTGTGGCCGTTGGCCTCACCCGCCGGTACAGAAAGTGCTGTGTTCAGCAACAAAACCCCCTGACGGGCCCAGCCTTGCAAATCCCCGGTGGCAGGGCATACGCCAATGTCGTCTTGTAACTCTTTGAATATATTTGAAAGAGAGCGCGGTAGCGGGGTGACGTCAGGCGCGGTTGAAAAGGCCAACCCATTGGCGTGGCCGGGGGTTGGATAGGGGTCCTGGCCAAGGATCACCACCCGCGTTTGCGCCGCTTGGGTCAGGGCCAGGGCGGCAAAACGCTGCGGCGAAGGTGGCAGGATCTGGCGCTGATCAGTTGCGATCTGCGCCCGGATAGCTGGCCAGTCTTGGTCGAAAAACGCCAGATCGGCCCAGTCGCCGATGGCAGAGGTATCGTTCAAACTGGCCGTGTCTGCCTGTGGCTTGCCGCCGTCAGCTATGCGCGCTGGGGGCAGGGTCATCCGGCTGACGTGGTGATTTCGGCAAGCGCTGCCAGCTTGGATTTTGCCGCACCGGAATCAATGCTGTGCCGCGCCATTTCAACGCCTTCTGTCAGCGACCCGGCTGCATTGGCCACCACCAATGCGGCGGCAGAGTTCAGCAAGACAGCATCGCGGTAGGCACCTTGATCCCCGTCGAGCAGGGAACGAAAGGCGGTCGCGTTATCCGCTGGGCTGCCGCCGACAATTGCCTCAAAGGGATGCACAGGCAGCCCGGCCTCTTCAGGGTGCAGTTCGAAATCGCGGATCTGGCCGTCTTCTTCCAGCGCCGAGACCCAGCTGATGCCGGTGATGGTCAACTCGTCCGTGCCGTCAGATCCATGCACCAACCAGGCGCGTTCAGATCCGAGCTGGCCCAGGGTTTCGGCCATCGGGCGGATCAGATCTCGGCTAAAGGCGCCGGTCAACTGTCGCGTGACGCCTGCAGGGTTTGTCAATGGTCCCAATATGTTAAATATCGTTCTTGTACCAAGTTCCTGGCGGGTGGGCATCACATGGGCCACGGCCGGATGGTGCATGGGCGCCATCATGAAGGCAATGCCGCACTGTGCGAGGGCGCGTTCAACCACCGCAGGGGGCACCATGACATTGATGCCCATCTGCGTCTGTACATCCGCAGTGCCCGAGCGCGACGACAGGTTGCGGTTGCCGTGTTTTGCCACCACAACCCCTGCGCCTGCGGTGACAAAGGCGGTGGCGGTTGAAATATTCAGCGTATGCTTGCCGTCGCCGCCAGTGCCGACGATATCCATCGCGCCTGCCGGGGCGGCGACAGTATTGCACTTGGCCCGCATCACCGTGGCAGCGGCGGTATATTCATCGACCGTTTCGCCACGGGTGCGCAGGGCCATCAGAAGCCCGCCAATCTGGCTGGGTGTCGCTTCGCCTTCAAACAGAAGGGTAAAGGCCTGCTCGGCTTCGCTGCGGCTCAGGGGGCGGTCGGCAACCGCATTCAGCAGGGGCTTCATCGGATCGCTCATGCGGGCACCTTTTGCATGTCGTCAAGAAAGTTTTTTAGCAGGGCATGGCCATGTTCGGATGCAATGGATTCGGGGTGGAACTGGACGCCATGGATAGGCAGGCTGCGGTGTTGCAGCCCCATGATGGTTCCGTCTTCCAGTTCGGCGGTGATTGCCAGGCAGTCCGGCAGGCTGTCACGATCCACCACCAGTGAATGATAGCGCGTCGCCGCAAAGGGGCTGGGCAACCCGGCAAACAGCCCGGTATTGCTGTGCTGCATCTGCCCCATCTTGCCATGTACGATTTCGTGGCAGCGCACCACCTTGCCACCAAAGGCCTGGCCGATGGTCTGATGGCCAAGGCAAACCCCCAAAAGCGGTGTGCCGGTCTCTGCCGCTGCCTGTGTCAGCGCGAGGCATATGCCAGCCTGTTCAGGTGCCTTGGGCCCAGGCGAGAGCAGAATGCCCTTGGGTTTGAGCGCCATGGCATCCTGCACGGTCAGCGCGTCATTGCGATGCACCTGCATCTCGCAGCCCAGTTCACCCAAATAGTGCACCAGATTGTAGGTAAAGGAATCGTAGTTGTCGATTAGCAGCAGCATCTTGGCGGGCTCTTTTATGGGTGGCGGGCGGGGGCCGCGCCGCAGTATAGTGGTTGCTGTATACATGTTCAGGCTTGCGCGGCAGCGTCAAGGGCGCGAGGGTCAATTGCTGCGCGGCATGGCGTCGAAGATATGGAATCCGACCATGGGGTCGTGGCCTGGCGGGGCTATTTGCTGCGCTTGTCTGTGCTGGGCGGAATGGGGCCAGTCTAATGTTGGCCGGTAGAATTTTGGCCTCTAGCTTGGCCATAGGATGAAAACCACCACGAGATGTCAGGGTGGAAACAGGTGATGAGAGGCAGGACGGCAATGAAAGGGTTTCTCGGAGGGGTCAGCATTGGCGCAGTGGTTGCAGTTGCGGGGGCTGCGATGTGGTCGCTTTCCGTGCCGCTGCCGCCGCAGGTCGAGGTCGAAACAACAACCCCGAACCAAGCCGCACAGCCCGTGAGCGGGCAGGACACCGCCCCTCAGCCCCCAGAGCAGCGCGATGCTGATCTGGTCGAGGTCGCGCCAAGCAGCCCACAGGGGCTTGATGGCGCGGATAACAGCCCGATTGCGGTGCTTGATACGGACCCTGGCAGCCGACCTGAGGTGACGATTCCCGATGGCGCATCGGCGGGGAATACTGCGCCCTCTGGGACGGTTGTAAGCCTGCCACAGGCCCCGGGCGCGGCCCCCACAGGCCAGGCCAGTGGCAGTGTGCCAGATGCGCCGGGTCAGGATGATCGCCCGGAGGTTTCAACCGAGACCGCGGCCCTGCCAGAGCCCCCCCTGAAGGAGCAAGTCCCCCCCGCAGCTCTCGATACGGCGGAGCCCGAGGCCGAGGCGGCTGCACCAGAGGTCGTTCAGGTGGCGCCCTCGCCGGATGAGGCCGCGCCCCAGGACAACCTCGCCAGCGGGCAGGGCGCGCCGGCTGCAACCTCTGCATCGCCGGTTCTGCCTGAGATTACGCTGCCGGACATGGGCCAGGCCCCGCAGCCGACGGCCCGGCCAAACCTTGGTCAGTCCACAACAGCGCAGAAGACCGCCGAACCTGTCATGCAAGAGGTGGTCCCAGATGGGGCAACCTCTGCCGAAGGGGCCGCGTCAGAAGCCGGTACCGACCCGGAGCAAGTAGCAGCTGCCGAGCCCGGCACTGGCACTGACACGGGTATCGACACGGAGGCTAGCCCAGGTATCGGCACCCCGGTGGTGCCGTTGACAGAACGTAGCAGCACGCCGACGCTGATCGCCGGTGATGACCCGCAAGAGCAGGCAGAGGATGCGACCGCAGCGTCACCAACCCCGTTTGAGATCAACGCAGAGCCCTATGCCGCGCTGGGGGATCGCCCCTTGATGTCGATCATCTTGATCGATGATGCGGCGGCAATCGGTGCCGAGGCCCTGGCAGAGTTCCCCTATCCGCTGACCTTTGCGATTTCCCCCGACGATCCACGCGCGGTTGAGAAAATGCAGGCCCGCCGCGCAGCCGGGTTTGAGGTGCTGATCCTCGCCGATCTTCCGCGTGAGGCGGCGCCACAGGATGCCGAAACCGCCTTGCCCGTCTGGATGAAGAAGCTGCCGCAAGCGGTTGGGATCCTGGAAGGCGTCGAAACCGGGTTTCAGGGCAATCGTCCCTTGGCGGATCAGGTGGTGGCCGTATTGGACAGCGCTGGCTACGGCATGGTGACCCAGAACAGTGGCTTGAATACGGTGCAGAAACTGGCGCTGCGCGATGGCATGCCTTCGGGTGTGGTGTTCCGCGATTTTGACGGGGCAGGGCAAACCCCACGCGCCATTCGCCGCTTTCTTGATCAAGCGGCCTTTCGGGCGCGGCAGGAAGGCGCTGTTATCATGCTGGGACGTTTGCGCGCGGACACGATATCGGCCCTGCTGCTCTGGGGGGTGCAGGATCGCGCAAATCAGGTGGGCCTTGTGCCGGTCTCGGCGGGGCTCAAGGCGAACCTGACGTCGCAATAAGATCAGAAGTATCAGCCGGTAGCGGACATAAAAAGGGCCTCAAAGTCTGAGGCCCTTTTGGTGTTACAGGTGCAGGTGCAGTGGCACGGGGGGCGGTCAGGTGTTGCCCTTACCGATAAAGCGGGCAGCATCGGCGGCTGCGCGCCGGATGGCATTGGATTTGTGCACCGTTTCCATAAACTCTGCCTCGGGGTCGCTGTCATAGACCACGCCGCCGCCCGCCTGCACATACAGGGTTTGATCCTTGATGATGGCGGTGCGTAGCGCGATACACATATCCATGTCGCCACCGGCCGAGAAATAGCCAACACCGCCGCCATAGACACCGCGTTTTTCCGGCTCCAGCTCGTCGATGATTTCCATCGCCCGCACCTTTGGCGCGCCGGATACGGTACCCGCAGGCATGCCGGCAAAGAACGCATCCAGCGCGTCTTTGTCCTCGTGCAGTTCCCCCACCACATTGGAGACGATATGCATCACATGGCTGTAGCGTTCGATAATGAATTGCTCGGTCGGGTGTACGGTGCCTATCTTGGCCACGCGGCCTGTATCGTTGCGGCCAAGATCCAGCAGCATCAGGTGCTCTGCCAGTTCCTTTTTGTCGGCCAGAAGATCCAGCTCGTTTGCCTTGTCCTCTTCCGGTGTCGCGCCACGCGGGCGGGTGCCGGCGATGGGGCGGATGGTGACCTCATTGCCAAAGACACGCACCAGAATTTCCGGGCTGGCACCAATCACCTGAAAATCGCCAAAATTGAAATAGAACATAAAGGGCGACGGGTTGGTGCGCCGCAGAGAGCGATAGAGCGCAAAGGGGGGCAGCGGGAAGTCCTGGCTCCAGCGTTGCGCCGGAACCACCTGGAAGATATCGCCTGCGCGGATGTAATCCTTGGCCTTTTCCACCGCTTCCATATAGCCGGATTTGGTGAAATTCGACACCGGCGGCGCCACCTCGCGGGCATCGCCCAGATCGCGGGTTTCAGACGGCATGGCGCGTTCCAGATCACGCACCGCATCCATCACCCGTTCGGCGGCCTGGGCATAGGCGGCGCGGGCCGTCTGGCCGTCGCTGGCCCAGGCGGGGGATACCACTGTGACCTCTCCCTTGACGCCATCCAGCACAGCAATGACCGAGGGGCGAAGCATTAACGCATCGGGCAATTGCAGCGGGTCGGGGTTCACATTTGGCAGGTGTTCCACATGGCGCACCATGTCATAGCCAAGGTAGCCAAACAGACCCGCCGCCGCCTGTGGCATGTCTTCAGGCAGGTCGATTTTGCTCTCGGCCAGCAGGGCACGCAGATTGTCCAGCGGGTTGCCTTGCTGCGGCTCATAGGCCTCTGGGTCAAACCGGGCAGAGCGGTTCAGCTCTGACCGGGGGCCCTGGCTGCGCCAGACCAGATCCGGCTTCATGCCAATGATGGAATAGCGCCCGCGCACCTCGCCGCCAGTGACGGATTCCAGCATAAAGGCGTCTTTCTGGGCACCGGTCAGTTTCAGCATCAGCGACACAGGCGTGTCGAGATCTGCCGCCAGCCGGGTATAGACAACCTGGTTTTCCCCGGCGTCATAGGCCCGGGCAAAGCTGTCAAATTCTGGGGTCAAAGCCATCTTGGCCGCCTCGCTTACTGGAAATTGGCCTGAACGGCATTTAGCGCCTGTTGATCAACGCGCGGCGCGGCGCGCAGCTGTGCATCGGCAACAAAGGCGGTGAACAGCGCCTCTGAAACCGCCTGATCAAGCTGAGTTCCCAGCGCATCCGCCATGAGCTGCATTTCTTCGCTGGTTTCCGTGGGCAGCACCGCATCAAGACGTACGATAACGGTGCTATCCTCGCCGGAGATCACCTTGAAATCACCGGGTTCCATGGTGAAAATCTGGTTCATCATATCGGCCGGTGTGTTGTCGAGATAGGCGGTGCGGGTCAGGCCAGTTTCGGTTTTGACCTCACTCTCTTCGGGGAAGGCACCCGCCTCCTTGGCGGCCAGCAAAAGCGCATCAGCCCGGGCCTGCAGCGCAGCCGCAGCACGGTCGGCATTCCAGGCATCCAGAACTTTTTGTTTTGCCGCTTCAAAAGGTTCGGGGCGTTCTGGCAGGATTTCGTCCAGGCGCAGGGCAAACAGGCTGCCATCGCCCAGGAATTCCGCCTCTGGGAAGTCCTCCAGTGTTACCACGCTGGCAGCCGTACGAAAGTCTTCATAGGCGCTGATATCTTCGCCTGTTTCGCCGCTCCAGTTGATGCTTGCGACCTGCATGTCGCTTTCAGTTGCCAGGTCTTCCAGAGTGGCGCCACCGGCCAAGAGATCGTTGATCTCTTCGGCCTGCTGTTCGATCAAGCGGCGGGCGCGATCGGCTGCCAGTTCGTCGCGCAGCTCTGGCATTGCGTCTTCATAAGAGGTTACCCGCGCTTCAAGGTGACCATTGATCCGAAACAGGGCCGGCCCCAGATCCGTCGGGAGCGGGCCGACAACTGTGCCCACTTCGGCAGCAAAAACACTGTCGGATGCCGCACCCAGGTCGCCGGTGGTGACATCGCCAAGATCAACATCGCTCAGCGCCAGACCGCGCCCATCAACCAGGGCTTCAAAGGTGGTGCCGCCAACATCCAGCTGCGCCTTGGCCTCTGCGGCGCTTTGCTCATCGGCAAAAACCAGGCGTTCGACCAGGCGGCGTTCCGGCACCTGATACTGATCTGCCCGCTCGTCATAGAGCTTGCGCAGGGCAACCTCGTCGAGCTCGACGCTGTCCATGATCATTTCGGGGCTGAGGCGCGCATAGGTGATGCGCTTGGTTTCGGGCAGGGCAAAGCGCGCCTGGTTGTCATCGTAGTAGGATTGCAGTTCTGCATCGGTGGGCATCACCTGAGTCAGGGCAACCTGATCGGCAGATAGCTGAACATAGGAAAAGCTGCGGCGGGCACCGATATAGTTGGTCAGCGTGTCGGTGAGCGTCTGGGGCATTTTTGCGCCAACCACGATGGCCCCTTGGACCAGGGTGCGGGCAGATTCGCGGCGCAGGTCAGCCTCAAAGTCCTTTTCGTTCAGGTTTACGTTCTGCAGGGCAAAACTATAGGCCTGCCGGTCAAACTTGCCGCTGGCGTCCTGAAAGGCTGGGATCTCGGCCAGTTCCTGGCGCAGGTTTTCGTCGCCAATGGAAATGCCAAGGTTCTTGACCTCGTTGTCTATGGCGGCAATCGAGATCAGGCGCTGTAGAACAACCCGGTCCAGACCAAAGGCAGCCATTTGGGCAATGGTAAGCGACTGACCGCCCTGCGCCTGCAAAGCGCGCTGTTCGCGCTGCAATTCCCGCAGGTAGGCATCAACGCTGACTTCTTCGTCGCCGACCTGGGCGATCGAAGACATGGAGCTGTTGAAATTCACCGCACCAAAGCCGGCAAGGCCGATGATCAGCAAACCCATGAGGATCCAAACAAAGGTATTGGATAGTTTCTTAATGCCTGTGGCCATGCTGCCCTCTTTAACTTCGCTTTCGGGGGGAGGTGCCGGGATGTCGTGTCCGGGGCTCCCTGCTTAATAGATGTTCCTGCCTTGCATACGCTGCTGCCCCAAGCGGGGCAAGATCCTCTGCCCGCTCAAAGGCTTGATTGCTGGGCTTTGTCGGGTCATGGTGCATGTCGGGCCGGGGTTCTGCGCCCCCGCACGGTGTCCGGCCGATACCCGCGTGGGGCAATGGCTTGGGGCGGGCGGATGTCAGGGCGGGTCTCAGGGCTGAAACTGGCTCAGCCGGGAAAAGAGTTCACCAATGCCTGCGGCATCGACATTGGCAAAGGCAATGCGGAACTGTCGTTCGGCGGATTGGTCGCCTTCGGGCATGAACATGGTGCCGGGCAGCATCAAGATAGAGGCCTCGGTGACCAGTTTCTGGGCGATCTGTGACGCCGGCAGATCAAAGGGATGTTCGACATAGGCAAAATAGGCACCACACCCCAACAACCGCCACCCGCGCGAGGCGAGTAGCGGGAAAGCGTCAAGAATTGCCTGCTTGCGGTCCAAGATTTCGGCGCGCTCACCAGCGAGCCAGTTTTGAAGGTTGTGAATTCCCCACTGCGCCCCGATCTGTCCCAGCTGCGACGGGCAGATGGTTACTGTATCCAAAAATTTTTCCATTTCGAACAACCGTGCCGGTGCTGCGGCAATGGCGCCAACCCGGTGACCGGTCAGGCGATAGGCCTTGGAAAAGGAATAGAGGTGGATCAGGGTCTGATCCCAGTCTGTCTGCTGAAACAGTGTATGCGGCGGCCCGGAGCGGCTGTCGAAATCGCGGTAGGTCTCATCCACGATCAAGGCCAGCCCGCGCGACTGTGCCAGATCAAAATACGCCCGCAGTAGGCCTTCGGGGTATTCCGCCCCGGTTGGGTTGTTGGGCGTCACCAACAGTATCGCTTTCGTGCGGGGCGTAATCAGGGCCTCGGCCGCAGCCGGGGCGGGCAGCATGTCATCGCCAACCTGCAGCGGGCGGGCGGTGACGCCGCTTAGGTCCAGCCACATCTTGTGGTTGAAGTACCAGGGCACTGGAATGATCACCTCATCGCCTTCACCGCAGAGCGCGGCAATGGTGGCGGCAAAGGCCTGGTTGCACCCCGAGGTGATGCCGATCTGAGCGGGCGAAACCGTGGCACCGTAGTGTGAAGACATCTGTTCAGCCAGGGCGCTGCGCAGGCCGTCACGCCCCAGCACGGGACCATAGAGATGTGCGTCATCCTGGTTGAGCGCCGCCTCGGCCAGGGCCTGGCGCAGCCCCAGCGGTGGCGGATCAGCCGGGGCGGCCTGGCTTACATTCAACAGCGGGCGGTCATCCGGGAAGGTGACGCCGGCAACCCAGCGACGGGATTCGACGATGGGAGAGAGGAAGGTTGCCTCTGTGCGCGATGTGATCATGCCCACTCCTGTTGGTCTTGTGGTGATTTGCTGCAGAATTGGTAGGGGCTTGCCGGGGGGATGGCAATCACTTGTCACAGATCCACTGGCCGGGTGCGCAGCCTTTGGCGGGGATCCGCATTGATCCAAATCGACCGGGCGCATCGCACCGCAAAAAAACGCGCCCTGGACAAGAGAGCGCGTTTGGGTCGTTTCGGATGTGTTTGGTCAGGCCTTAGTCGGTGCCGCGATAGGGTTCGACATATTGCAGAGCCATATCCCAGGGGAAAAAGATCCATGTATCCTGGCTCACACCGGTGATGAAGGTGTCCACCTGCGGCTCACCCTGAGGTTTCGCATAGACGGTGGCAAAATGCGCCTGCGGATAGAGGTCGCGCACCAGTTCCAGGGTTTTGCCAGAATCGACCAGATCGTCGACAATCAGAATGCCGGTGCCATCGCCCATCATGTCCGCATCGGGGCTTTTCAGCACCTCAGCTTCACGGCGCTGATCGGCCTTGCCGCCGCCAGAATGGTAGGACTTGACGCTGATCGTGTCGACGGTGCGAATGTCCAACTCGCGGGCGACGATCATGGCTGGGGCCATGCCACCACGGGTGATCGCCACAACGGCGCGCCAGTGGCCATCATCGGGACCCTGCCCATCCAGTCGCCATGCCAGCGCCCGGCTGTCACGGTGGATCTGGTCCCAGGAGATGTGAAACCCTTTTTCATGGGGCAGGCGGCTTGTATCCTTGGTGCTCATCTCGGGTCAGCCTTTCTCGATGTCCGGGGCGTCCACGGCCTTCATGCCGACCACATGATAACCCGCATCCACGTGCAGATTCTCACCGGTCACGCCAGAGGCAAGATCCGACAGCAGGTAGAGCGCGGATTTCCCCACGTCACCGGTGGTCACGTTGCGGCGTAGCGGTGAATTATACTCGTTCCATTTCATGATATAACGGAAATCGCCAATACCAGAGGCCGCAAGGGTCTTGATCGGACCGGCGGAAATTGCGTTGACGCGAATGCCATCCTTGCCCAGATCTTCGGCCAGATATTTGACCGAGGCCTCTAGCGCGGCCTTGGCAACGCCCATGACATTATAATGTGGCATAACCTGCTCAGCGCCATAATAGGTCAGGGTCAGCATAGAGCCGCCCGCATCCATCATCTTTTCGGCCCTCCGCGCGATGGCGGTAAAGGAATAGACCGAAATATCCATGGTCATCTGGAAGTTTGCGCGGCTGGTGTCGACATAGCGGCCCCGCAGTTCGCTCTTGTCGGAAAAGCCAATGGCGTGCACGACAAAGTCCAGTTTGCCCCATTTTTCTTCGAGCGCGACAAACAATTCATCCATCGAGGCCTCATCCGAGACATCGCAGGGCAGAACGATATCGCTGCCCAGTTGTTCTGCCAGCGGCAGGACGCGTTTTTTCAGCGCATCCCCCTGGTAAGAAAAGGCCAGTTCGGCACCGGCCTCGGCACAGGCCTTGGCGATCCCCCAGGCAATCGATTTGTCATTGGCCAAGCCCATGATCAGACCGCGCTTGCCGGTCATCAGTTGATTAGACATTCAGGTTCTCCGCCTGTGATCCGTGAAGTTAAAGACGTTTAATATGCCGCGGCGTTTGCTTCAAGGGGCGACCTTGAATGATCGTACAAGCCTTACCATATGCGCGGGGGCTGGTTCTGCCCGAGGCCCCTTGCCGATCCCTGGGGGGCTGCCTAATGTGGCGCAAGTTTCAGACAGGAGGTTGTATTGAGTGAACGTTCAGGGCTGTTTGCCGGAAATGACCCCTTTGCCATTGCGCGCACTTGGTTGGCGGACGCCGAGAAAACCGAAGTGAACGACCCCAATGCCATCGCCTTGGCCACGGTGGATGCCGATGGTCTGCCCAATGCCCGTATGGTCTTGTTGAAAGACATCGAGGCCTCGGCTTTTGTTTTCTACACCAACTATGAAAGCGCCAAGGCGCAGGAGTTGGACAGCGCTGGCAAGGCCGCCTTTGTGATGCACTGGAAATCGCTGCGCCGACAGATTCGGGTGCGTGGCGATATTCGTCGGGAAGAGGGGCCAAAGGCGGATGAATACTATGCGTCGCGCTCTCTCAAGAGCCGCCTGGGCGCCTGGGCCTCAAAACAATCGCGGCCGCTGGACAGTCGCGCCAGCCTCATGGCCGAAGTGGCCAAGGTCACTGCAAGCAAGGGGCCGAATCCGCCGCGCCCGCCATTTTGGGGGGGCTACCGGATCACCCCGGTCGAGATTGAGTTCTGGGCGGATGGGGCGTTTCGCCTGCATGATCGTTTTGTATGGCGGCGTAGTAGCGAACAGGACGATTGGTCGGTTTCGCGCCTTAATCCTTAAGCTTTTGATGTCAAAAATAGCACTTTTCTTACAACTGAGAGGATTTTTGCTTGAACTTGGTTGGTGAAATCGCGCATCACGCTGGCAAGAAAATGAAAAAGACGCAGTGGAAAAGTTAAGTGGCAGAAGATCTGAGCAGCCTCCAGCACATCCAAGGCCTTGTTAAATGGTTTGACCCCACCAAGGGGTTTGGTTTTGTTGTGTCCGATCTGGGCGGCCCTGATATTTTGCTGCATGTGAATGTACTTCGTAATTTTGGACAGAGTTCGGTTGCGGATGGAACCCGTATCGAAATCGTCACCCATAACACCGATCGTGGTGTTCAGGCGGTTGAGGTTCTGGCCATTCACCCGCCGGAGCGGGAAGATGTCCCGGTGCTGAGTGATTTTGCCGAGCTGGATCTGACGGACCTGCAGGCCAAACCATTGGAACCCGCACGGGTGAAATGGTTTAATAAAGGCAAGGGCTTTGGCTTCGCCAATATATTTGGTCGCAGCGAAGATATCTTTCTGCATGTCGAAGTGCTGCGCCAGTCGGGGTTGGCCGATCTGCAACCCGGAGAAGCCCTGGCAATCCGGGTGATCGATGGCAAGCGGGGGCAGATGGCCACCGAAGTTCAGGCCTGGGAAGCTGCCATACCTTGCAGCGATCAGGCAGGCTGATCCGATGACGCGACCGAGAGCTTCTCTCGTCGCACCGGCCCTGGCCCTGATTCTTGGCCTGGGCCTTCCCCTTTCCGCCCAGGCAGAGACCTGCCGCCCAGAACGGATTGAGCTGCGCGGCAGCTGGGGACAAACCTCCTTTCATATAGAAATCGCCGATGACGAAGCGGAACGCGCCCGTGGCTTGATGTTTCGCGAGTCGCTGCCCCGTGGGGCTGGCATGCTGTTTGTCTATCCAAAGCCGCAGCGCGCTGCCTTTTGGATGAAGAACACCCTTATTCCGCTTGATATTATCTTTCTGGATCAAACCGGCCAGGTGACCGGGATCCAGGCCAATGCGATTCCCGGTGATCTAACCCCGCTTCCGGGCGGGGATCAGGTCTTTGCGGTGTTGGAAATCAACGCGGGTTTGGCGGCGCGATACGGCATTTCTATGGGTACAGAGGTGCGCCACAAAGTTTTTTCAAAAACTGGCCCAATTTGGCCTTGTTAGGGGTTTTCAAATCCATTCACTGGCGTTAGGAACAGCGCACGGTTCGGGGCGTGGCGCAGTCTGGTAGCGCACCTGTTTTGGGTACAGGGGGTCGTGAGTTCGAATCTCGCCGCCCCGACCACTTTCAAAGAAAACCCAATGTTTCTTTGATGTTCTCGCGAGAGGCCAGGATATCCTGGCCCCTCGCCAGAGATCAGATCCTGAAGAACTCATCAACATCAATAACCGCTGATCCGACCACGGCACTTGGCGGTTTCTTGTGGCGTTCGTGGTCGCGTGGTCGGAGCTTTGCTTTACCATTTCACCCTGCCTTTGACTGGCAGCTTTGCGCTGCATTGCCCCTTTGCGAATCCGGGGTCTGATTCTGCATCACGGTGCAGACATGGCCTTGTGGTGACGCGATAGGGGGCTCTAGCCGCGATCTGTTGCGCCTGTTTCCCCTGATCTCTTGCATGGCCTGTCAGTCGGCGGTGGGGCTTGTCGATAGAATCACAGAATCTAGCGGTGCGATCTGCGTGCCGGGATGGATTGGCGTTAAGACATCATTAAGGAATTGACGCGGAGTTGTTTCAACTCGTTGCCAATCTTGCGCGTGCTGGTAAAAGCCTCGGCGCAGGGGCCGCCGGATTTGGGGCATCGATGCAACATCTGCGGCCCGCGTGCCGTGTTGCATCGGGGTGGGAAAAGACTGCACAAAATTTTGGCTAAGGCTGGCATTCGCGGCGATCAGTTTTTGGCTTTGCGCGGCAAGTCTTTGCTGTTTCGCGGAATTTCGAGGAGGATCGAGACAAGACTGTTTGGGCAAAAGAAGGGGGGATGGGCAGATGAATCACCAAGACAGCGCATCACCTGTTTCGCCTCTGCTAGGTCAACAGCAAAGAAGGCAAAAAAAGGGTAAATTATTCGTTGACCCTCTTGGCTGGAATACGTCAAGTTGTAGTGGTCATCTGCAAGGCCACAATATCTAGTTACATATTGCCGCTTTGTGACAATGTGAAAACACAAGCTACATCCACCGAAATGACCGGCGAAGGTCTCTTAAACAGCAAGCCCATCAAAAGGCATGCCGGTCCGCTCGTGCTTTCAAAATGAAGAATGTCGCATTCAATGCGGCGCAGATATGTGACCGGGGTGCAGGCGCATCAGGTCGTACAGGCACAAGGGGCAGAGCATGAAGATCGAGCGCAAGTTTACAAAGGCCGGGCAGGACGCCTACGCTAGTCTGGATTTCATTTCGGCAACCTCCGAGATCCGCAATCCGGATGGCACCATTGTATTCCGGCTGGAGAACATCGAAGTTCCCGCCGAGTGGAGCCAGGTGGCCAGCGATGTGATTGCACAGAAATACTTTCGCAAGGCCGGGGTGCCGCAGCGCCTGAAGAAGGTCGCGGAAAAGGGCGTGCCAGAGTTTCTCTGGCGTTCTGTGCCTGCGGGCAAGGATGTGCCCTGCGGCGGCGAGATCTCTTCCAAGCAGGTGTTCGATCGTCTGGCCGGTGCCTGGACCTATTGGGGCTGGAAGGGCGGCTATTTCTCAAGCGAGGATGATGCCCGCTCGTACTTTGATGAGATGCGCTACATGTTGGCCAGCCAGCGCGCCGCCCCCAACAGCCCGCAGTGGTTCAACACCGGGCTGCATTGGGCCTATGGTATCGACGGGCCAGCCCAGGGCCACCACTATGTTGATTTCAAAACCGGCAAGCTGACCAAATCCACCAGCTCTTATGAACACCCGCAGCCCCACGCCTGTTTCATCCAGTCGGTTTCCGACGATCTGGTCAATGACGGTGGCATCATGGATCTCTGGGTGCGCGAGGCGCGACTGTTCAAGTATGGGTCTGGCACGGGCACCAACTTTAGCCATCTGCGGGGCGAAGGAGAGCCGCTGTCAGGCGGCGGGCGCTCCTCTGGCTTGATGGGGTTCCTCAAGATTGGTGACCGGGCCGCAGGGGCGATCAAATCGGGGGGCACCACCCGGCGCGCCGCCAAGATGGTGATCGTCGATGCCGATCATCCGGATATCGAAGACTTCATCCAGTGGAAGGTGATCGAAGAGCAGAAGGTGGCCTCTATTGTTGCGGGCTCCAAGATGCATGAAAAGATGCTGAACGGTATCTTTGCAGCAATCCGGTCCTGGGATGGTGCCGCAACAGAGGCCTATGACCCGGCAGCCAATCCAGCGCTGAAACAGGCGGTGCGCGAGGCCAAGAAGGTTGCAATCCCCGAGACCTATGTCAAACGGGTGCTGGACTATGCCAAACAGGGCTACGACAGCATCGAATTCCCGATCTATGACACCGATTGGGACTCTGATGCCTATAGCTCTGTTTCGGGGCAGAATTCCAACAATTCGATCCGGGTGACCAATGCCTTTTTGCACGCGGTGGAAAAAGACGCCGATTGGCAGCTGATCAACCGCACCGACGGCAAGGTCGCCAAGACCGTCAAGGCGCGCGATCTGTGGGAAAAGGTCGGCCATGCGGCCTGGGCCTGTGCTGATCCTGGCATTCAGTTCCACGATACCGTCAATGAATGGCACACCTGCCCGGCAGACGGTGAGATTCGTGGCTCAAACCCTTGTTCAGAATACATGTTCCTGGATGATACTGCCTGCAATCTGGCCTCTTTGAATCTGCTGACCTTTTACAAGGATGGCAAATTCCAGGCAGAAGACTTTATGCATGCCTGCCGGTTGTGGACGGTGACACTGGAAATTTCGGTCACCATGGCGCAGTTCCCATCCAAGGAAATTGCCCAGCGGTCATATGACTTCCGCACCCTGGGGCTGGGCTATGCCAATATCGGCGGCTTGCTGATGAATATGGGGCACGGTTACGACAGCGAAGAAGGCCGCGCGCTTTGTGGCTCTTTGACGGCGCTGATGACCGGGGTGGCCTATGCGACTTCCGCTGAGATGGCGGCCGAGTTGGGCGCTTTTGCCGGTTATGCGCGCAACGCCGATGCCATGCTCAAGGTGATCCGCAATCACCGCACTGCCGCCATGGGCAAGATCAGCGGCTATGAGGGGCTGTCGGTGCCGCCGGTGCCGTTGGATATCGACAACTGCCCAGATGCGCGGCTGGTTGATCTGGCCATGGGGGCCTGGGACGAGGCGTTGAAGCTGGGCGAAAAACACGGCTACCGCAATGCCCAAACCACTGTCATTGCGCCCACCGGAACCATTGGGTTGGTGATGGACTGTGACACCACGGGGATTGAACCAGACTTTGCGCTGGTGAAGTTCAAGAAACTGGCCGGTGGCGGCTATTTCAAGATTATCAACCGTTCGGTGCCTGCGGCGCTGGAAGGGCTGGGCTACAGCTCTTCGCAGATCGAAGAGATCGTGTCATATGCGGTGGGGCATGCGACCCTGGGTAATGCCCCGGTCATCAATCACACCTCGCTCACCGGGCACGGCTTTGGCCCCAATGAATTGTCCAAGATTGACAGTGCCTTGGAGGCCGCTTTTGATATCCGCTTTGTGTTCAACCAATGGACCCTGGGCGAAGATTTCTGCACCGGCGTGCTGGGCATTCCCGCCAAGAAACTGAACGATCCAACCTTTGATCTGCTGCGCCACCTTGGCTTTACCAAAGCTGATATCGACGCCGCCAATGATCATGTCTGCGGCACCATGACCCTGGAAGGCGCGCCGCACCTGAAGGAAGAGCACTACAATATCTTTGACTGTGCCAACCCCTGCGGCAAGAAAGGTAAGCGTTATCTTGGTGTTGAAAGCCATATCCGTATGATGGCCGCAGCCCAGAGCTTTATCTCCGGGGCGATTTCAAAAACCATCAACATGCCAAATGATGCCGCGATCGAGGAATGTCAGAAAGCCTATGAACTCAGCTGGTCGCTGGGGGTCAAGGCGAATGCGCTCTACCGTGATGGATCCAAGCTGAGCCAGCCACTGGCCGCCGCGCTGGTCGAAGACGACGACGAGGCCGCAGAGGTGCTGGAGAGCGGCAAGCCGCAGGAAAAAGCCACAGTTCTGGCGGAAAAGATCGTCGAGAAAATCATCATCAAAGAGATCGCCAAATCGCAGCGCACCAAGATGCCACAGCGCCGCAAGGGCTACACGCAAAAGGCAGTTGTCGGCGGACATAAGGTCTATCTGCGCACTGGCGAATACGAAAGCGGTACTCTGGGCGAGATCTTCATCGACATGCACAAGGAAGGTGCAGGCTTTCGGGCGATGATGAACAACTTTGCCATCGCGGTGTCGGTCGGCCTGCAATATGGCGTGCCGCTGGAAGAGTTTGTCGATGCCTTTACCTTTACCAAGTTTGAACCGGCCGGCATGGTGCAGGGCAACGACTCGATCAAGAATGCCACCTCGATCCTGGACTATGTGTTCCGCGAACTGGCGGTCAGCTATCTGGACCGGACAGATCTGGCCCATGTGAAACCACAGGGCCCAGCCTTTGATGATATTGGCCGCGGCGAGGAAGAAGGCGTTTCCAACCTGTCAGAGCTGAGCGAAAGTGCTGCAAGCCGCTCGCTGGAGGTTCTGAAGCAGATCTCTTCCACCGGCTATCTGCGCAAGCGCCTGCCACAGGATCTGGTGGTGTTGCAGGGCGGGCAAGCCAGGCCCTCCAGCCTGTTGGACGCAGCCAAGACGGGCAGCAATCCGGTGGCCGATCTGCAAGCGCTGGTTCCCGAAGCCTCGCCATCAGTAGCAACCGGGATGGATGCACGGGTCAAGGCAAAGATGCAGGGGTATGAGGGCGAAGCCTGCGGCGAATGTGGCAATTACACATTGGTACGCAATGGAACCTGCATGAAATGCAATACCTGCGGATCCACCTCTGGGTGTTCGTGATAAACTGCGACTGAGCCTGCGGGCGACGTTTACAGGACGTAGAAAGAAAGGGGGCCGCAGAAACTGCGGCCCCCATATTATTGATGCAATCAGTATGGGCTGAAGCTGCCCGCTTATTTCCAGAACAAGCGGGCAGGATCAGCCGCAACCATTATGCCGGAATAACGACCTTCTGATCATGCTCTGGCGCATCAAGCTGCAGGTGGTTGTCCTTCAGGATCAGTATGTTCTCGATCGCGATGACATCGCTTTTGGTCTTGTAGCCAATCACGTCTTCGACGGGCATATCAAGGTGGCGTGCCATCAGCATGGTTTCTTCCGATGAGAAGTTTGTCAGCCCGCGTGCGACTTCTTCCCCGTCTTCGTTATAGACGTGCAATACATCGCCCTTGGTGAAATCACCCTGGATCGAAATCACATCTCCCCGGCTCACGCCGCAATTCCCGTTGACAAGTGCCGCCGCCATATCGTTGCCCACCACCAGGGTGCCGGAAACCTGCAAGCGGTTGCTGAGCCACACCTTCAGTGGCGATGCCGTCTCGCCCGTGACCAGACAGCGGGTAAAGCGGCGTTCGTTTTTCAAGACCGAGGAAACCGGGCGTTCGATGATGCCTTCGGCGATGATGGTTTCGACGCCGGCGTTCTGGGCCATATTCGCCGCATGCATCTTTGTCAGCATCCCGCCGCTGCCCAGGGCGCTGATACTGGTAGTGGATTCCAGGTGTTCGCTGACGTCGTCGATTTCAGCGATGAACTCGGCGTTTGGATCCGAAGGGTCGATGTTATAGAGCCCGTCAACACTGGTCAGGATGATCAGCGCATCTGCTTCGACCATCTGGGCGATTTTGGCCGACAAACGGTCATTGTCACCCACCCGCAAGTCGCGTGTCGCGATGGAATCATTCTCATTCAGGATCGGCACGATGTCGTTTTCGAACAATCTGTACATGGTGTTTTTGATGTTCAAAAAGCGGCGTCGATCTTCCATATCGTCGACCGTAACAAGCATCTGGGCGACGTCCATATCATGTTCGGATGCGACCTGCCGATAGGCATTCATCAGCAATGGCTGCCCGCATGCGGCGGCCGCTTGCTTGTCCAAAATGCCTGCATCTTCGGGCCGCTTATCAACCATATTCAACCCCAGAGCGACCGAGCCAGAGGAGGTCAGAATAATGTCGTGGCCCTCTTTTTGCAGCTGTGCCAGATCGCTCATCAACCCGTTCATAAAGGCATATCGAAGGGTCAGCTTTTCGCTATTTGCAAGCAGGCTGGACCCGATCTTGACAACGATTTTCTTCTTCTTTGGCATCAGTATCTCCGATATCTATCTGTATTTAGAGGATAAAATACTACCTGTTTGCGTCTTGTCGCGCAGCCAGATAGCTAGACCTCATTCAGGGCTGGTGTCTGTATAACACGTAGACCGCACCTGAATGCAAATAGGTTGCTGCAATGCAGCGTCCGCAGCGGGGAGGTTTGCATCCCTGGTGCCGACGGGAAACACCACCAGATTCGGCCCCCGTTTCAGGCCGGGCAACAGGCAATGCCTGCGGGTCTGGATGAAGAGAAAGGAAAGCGACGATGAAGATACTTTTGATTGGCTGCGGCAAGATGGGCGGGGCGATGTTGCGCCAGTGGGTCCGACGCGATGAGCATGAATTTACCGTCGCCGATCCCGCTGCTGCCGACCTGCCAGAGGGTGTGCGTCATGTCACAAAAACGACAGATCTGCCTTCGGGTGCATTTGATGTTGTGGTGATCGCTATCAAGCCGCAAATGATCAAAGATCTGCTACCCGCCTACACCCATGCGCTGAAACCCGGCGGTTGTTTTGTGTCGATCGCGGCGGGCTACAGTCTGGACAGTCTGGCAGAGATCACCGGCAAGGCGGCGATCATCCGGATTATGCCGAACCTGGCCGCGATGGTCGGGCTTGGGGTTTCCGGGCTTTATGCCAATGCATCCTGCAGCGTAGAGCAGGTTGAACAGGTCAGCGCCTTTATCGCCGAGACGGGCCGCTGCGTCGAACTGGCCAACGAGGATGAAATCGATCGGCTGACGGCGGTCAGCGGCAGTGGGCCCGGCTATGTGTTTGAAATGATGCGTAGCTATGTCGCGGCAGCCATGGGGCTAGGCTTTGACGAAGACACTGCACGTGCCTTGGTTTTTGACACCATCACGGGAACGGTGGAAACCGCGCGCCAGTCGGACGCCTCGCTTGAGGAGCTGCGCAACTCGGTCACCAGCAAGAATGGCACAACCCAGGCCGGGCTGGATGAGCTGCGCCGAGATGGCCAATTGCATGCACTGTTCGAAAACACCGTGCAGGCCGCCTATCGCCGCGCCGCCGAATTGAAATGATACGGGGCGCGCTTGGCGCGCCAGACAGGATTTATCATGAATACGATGACAACTGAGACAGACAAACCGCAGATCAAGGCCCTGGTTGATACCCTTGGCCAGCGGGCACGGGCGGCGGCGCAGGCCCTGGCCCTGGCCACAGCCGAGCAGCGCAACCTAGCCCTGCGTGAAGCGGCCAAAGCACTGCGCGAGAGCAGCGACGCAATTCTGGCCGCGAATGCGCAGGATCTCGACAGTATCCAGGGCAGCGGCAAAGACGCGGCCTTTATCGACCGGCTGACCCTGACAACGGATCGGGTGGCGGATATGGCGACAGCGGTAGAGGCCATTGCCCACCAGGCGGATCCGCTGGGCCGGTGTCTTGCAACATTTGAACGGCCCAATGGGCTGAAGATCGAGCGCAGAAGCGTGCCGATCGGGGTGATTGCGATGATCTACGAATCGCGCCCCAACGTTGGATCAGATGCCGGGGCGCTGTGCATCAAATCCGGCAATGCGGTGATCCTGCGTGGTGGCTCTGAAAGCCTGCATTCCTCGCGGGTGATCGTGGCCTGTCTGGCGCGTGGGCTCAAGGCGGCGGGCCTGCCTGAGGATGCGGTGCAGCTGGTGGATACCCGCGACCGTGAGGCCGTCAAACTGCTGTTGCACAGCACCGAGAGCGTCGACCTGGTGATCCCGCGTGGCGGGCGTGGTCTGGTCTCTTTGGTGCAAAAGGAGGCGCGGGTACCAACGCTGCTGCACCTGGATGGTAACAACCACAGCTATATTCACGAAAGCGCAGATATCACCAAGGCGGTTGGCATCGTGCAAAACGCCAAGATGCGCCGCACCGGGATTTGTGGCGCCACGGAATGTGTGGTGATCGACCGCAAGATTGCCGATCAGGTCCTGCCGCAGCTGGCGCAGGAACTGGGCGATTGTGAGCTGCGCGGCGATGCGGCCGCACAGCAGATCCTGGCCAATATGACACCCGCCACAGATGAAGACTGGGATACGGAATACCTGAGCAACATCATTTCGGTGAAAATCGTCGAAGATCTGCAAGAGGCGATCACATTTGTTCAGGCGCATTCCTCGGGCCATACAGATGCCATCGTCACCGAGGATCACAAGGCTGCTGCCGCCTATATGACGGCAATTGATTCCGCGGTGGTGATGCACAATGCCTCTACCCAGTTTGCCGATGGCGGCGAATTTGGCATGGGGGCCGAGATCGGCATTGCCACTGGAAAAATGCATGCACGTGGGCCGGTGGGCGCCGAACAGCTGACCAGCTTCAAGTATTTTGTCTTTGGCGACGGCCAGCAACGCCCCTAAGGCCGCAATGGCTGGTTTGAGAGAGCAGGGGGCGGGCCGGGCTAGGGGTTTTGCCCGCCTTGCGTAACGACAGCCGCCGCTGTGACACAGGGTAACCTGTGACAGCGGCGGCTTTGTTTTGTAGGCAAAGACATAAGGGGCGGTGCGCAACTCTGGGTGGGAGGCGGCGAAATGGCTTCTGGTGAAACCTAACACATCGGGCGGATATTATGAGCGATACAATTACCCTGCAAACCCTGGATCGGGTCACCACGCTGACCATCAACCGACCAGCCAAGCGCAATGCAATCACCCAAGAGATGTATGGCGAAATGGCAGCGGCGCTACGCGCCTATGAGGCCGCGCCCGATCAGCGTGCCTTTGTTATCACCGGGGCCGAAGACTATTTCACCGCAGGCAATGACTTGCAGGATTTTTCTATGGCGGATCATTCCGCCGAGCAGCCACCCGTGGCCCAGTTTCTGGCGGCGATTTCGACCTGTTCAAAACCGGTGATTGCCGCCGTCAATGGCCCGGCGATTGGCATTGGCCTGACCATGCTGCTGCATTGCGATCTGGTTTATGCGGCTGAAAGTGCCACCTTTACCGCGCCTTTTGTCAAACTGGCGCTGGTGCCAGAGGCAGCCTCTTCGATGCTGCTTGCGGCCTCGGTTGGGATGGCGGTGGCCAATGATATTCTGCTGGCAGGCCGTAGTCTTAGCGCAGCTGAAGCACATGACTATGGCCTGATTTCGCGGGTCTTTGCGGATGCGACACTGACGCAAGAGGTCGCAGCCCTGGCCAAACATGTTGCGGGCTCTGCGCCAGAGGCGATGAAGCTGTCAAAGTCGCTGATCCGTCACCAGCGTGACCAGGTCACCGCGCATATGGCGCAAGAGGCAGCGCTGTTTGTCGCGCAGTTGAAATCGCCGGAATTTGCCGAGGTGGTCTCGGCGATGATGCAAAAGAGAGCGCCCTCTTTTCCCTGATCGGCCCGTATTTTGGGTGCGGGGGGTGGTTGAATTCCGGCCTCTCGCCAGTTCGCGTGCGGCGGCTTGGGCCAAGTCGAAAATTTCAATCCAGCCCAACCTGTCGACAGGTGTATTAACGCGCCGATTTATCTGCCCTGGGTTGAATTGTGAGGTATTAACAAGGGGTCAGCGGCGGCAATTTAACCGCCTGTTTTAGATTTTTCCTTGCTGAAATGGGGGTGATCAGGAAAGATACGTAACAATTAACCAGTTTTGAAAACTTCGACAGGCCCGGTTTTGAGGATGCTGCATGAAGTTTATTGTACCAAGTGTTCCAATATATGTTCGACTGCGTTTTGCAGCCGTGGTGGTCGGGCTGTCTCTCTGCTCTGCGCTGACCTTGGCCGCTGAACCGCGCGGTTTGGACGCGCCGATGCAGATCGTTCGCTTGGGTGAGGGGGACAGTATTCGTGGTGTGGTTGGCCAGTATCTAAACGACCCGGATCTGTGGCCAACGGTTCTTGAGATCAACCAGATCGCCTCTGTTGCCGATCTGGTTCCGGGGATTGAGCTGCAACTGCCGGTGCAGCAGGTGCAGGCCGCTGATGCAGCGCTGTCGACCTCTCTTGCCGCCATTCAAAAAGCCACCTCCGAGGGCGCCGGGATATTTGCCCCGCGCCAGATTGGCAGTGCCATTGAAAACCGCGACGCTGCTGTCGCCCAGCGTCAGACGGGATCTTGGCGCAAGGTGGTAAGCTTTGCCACGATTGCCACCGACTTTGCTGTCGAGGCGCTGGAGATAGCCCTTGCCCAGCGTGACAAGGCCGCCGAGGCGCTTGTCTCGGATGTGCAGGGGACCGTAGAGGGGCGGTCTCCGGTGCAGCAGGGGTGGTCGGCGCGTAAGGTGAACGACATCCTTGTCGAGTATGAACGCATGCGTACGCTTTCGAACAGTACCACCCAAATAACCTTTCGCGATCTGAGCAGACTACGGCTGAACCCGAATTCCAATGCCACGATCCAGCGCATGCGATCGGATCCGCTGACCGGCGGTGAAGTCACCAAGGTATCGCTTGTGAACGGTGATTTCTATGCGCTGCTCAACCAGCTGTCAGAAAAGACCTCTTTCGAGATTGATGTTCCGGGGGTTCAAACCAACACCGGATCGGGGGACTTCTGGGTCAAGAATGACCAATCAGGGGCGCGGTTTGTAAACTACGACGACAGTGGTATCGAAATCACCCGCAATGGTGAAAGCATCCTGCTGGGCGAAAACGAGGGCGCGGTGCTAGGTGGCCAGGGGATTGAAAAGGCAGAGGTTCTTGTCAGCCCGGTTCTGCTTGCGCCGCCCATTGGGGGTATAATCTATACCAAGGTTTCTGGGGTGGCTTGGCAGGCCTTTGATCAGGCAGAGGCCTATTGGCTGGAGATCGCCAGCGACCCCGGATTCAATCACATGCAGATTTCAGAGTGGGGCATCCGAGAGAGCCGCTTTGACGCACCCCTGCCGCCGGCCCGGTATCACTGGCGCGTCGCCGCGCTTGATCAGCTGGGCCTGCCGGGGCAATGGAGCAAGGCGCAGGATTTCACCGTGCGTCACGACGAGAGCCCTCCCTTCCTGACCCTGCTGTCACCGGGGCCTGATGTCATCGTGGCCATACCCTTTGTGGAGGTTCTGGGCGCGACCGAAACGGATGCGTTGTTAACGCTGAATGGCGCTGCTTTGGACAGGGCGGCTGACGGCAGCTTTGTTACCCGTGTGGCCTTGGAACAGGGACAAAACACAATATCGGTGGTGGCGATGGATCCAGCCGGCAATACCAGTACCCGCAGCCAAACCGTGACCTTCCGTCCCGCAGCCTCTATCAAGATCACGCTGGATCCTGCGCTGCCGCGGCGCGGTGATGCTCTGGCGACCCGGTCTGCGGATCTGTCTGTTGTTGCCCAAACAACGGCAGAGCCGGACGCCCTGGCGCGCGTCCGGGATGCAGGCGGAGAGATCGTAGTGCAGACCCGCGTCACCGACAGCGGAGGCTTGCGTTTCACTGTTCCTGCCAAACCCTCAGTGCGCAGCTATCAGATAGAGGTTCTGGGGCCGGGGGGCGCTGTCGAGGGACGGCTGAAGTTCACCGTGCTGCGCGATCAGACTGCGCCCAAGATCGACCTGGACCTGCCGCCGCCGCGCGCCACCTCTGAGGCTGAGATTGACCTTTCCGGCTTTGCCGGGGATGCCACCGCGCTAGAGCTGAACGGTCGCCCGGTTGCGATGACATCCGGGCGGTTCGTGCTGGATCTGGTATTGCAGCCAGGTCTGAACATTTTTGAACTGGCCGCCAGCGATGCGGTGGGCAACGTGAATGTGAAACAGTTTCAAAGCGTTCTGGATCTTGCACCGCCTGAAATTCTGGCAGTTGATTTCAACCGCCCACAGGGGGCGAAGGGTCCAATAGAACTGAAGGTTGCCGCCAAAGATGCCAGCGGCCTGCGCCAGGCTGCGCCTTTTGTTGTAGCTGTTGGCAGCAGCCAAATTGAGGGATTCATGCGCTGCGATTCCGCCAGCGGGCTTTGCCGCACGAGTTTGCCGCCGCAGGACGGAACCCTCAGGGTTATTGAACTGATCATCGAGGATTATGCCGGGAATACAGCGATCAAGTAATCAAGGAAGATATTGACCCCGGGCCAAAACCTATGCCGTGAAAGGACGACCGCTATGAGGATGATTTTTCGTTTGGCAGTGGTGACTGTACTGATGCTGGCCGGGATGCTTCCAAATGTTACCATTTCGCAGGCAACAGCGGCAAAGGAAGGCCTGCTGGTGGTCTATGGCGTTTTGGCGCCGACCCGTGAAGGGGATGTTGACCACCGGGAACAGATCTTTGTCAGCGTGCCTGCGGATCTGCGTGATCGCTTTTACCTGCGGATCTTTGACCCGGAAGTGTCTGGCTTTGGCGATTTTACCTATGGCGGCACAGGCAATGCGCTGACCACCTTTCGGATTTTTGGCGGTGCGGGGGCCTATAGCGCGGCTGATCGCCCTGCGCCGGAACCAGATGGCGCGCGTGTACCACAGCAAAGACGGGTTGAACCGATCACCGGCCCCGGAACCCTGCTGAAAGACGTCAGTTTTGGCAACGATAGCGCAACGGACAAAAGCTGGGTGAGCCTGTCAGCCTTGCAGGCGAAACAGGGGGAAGTGATCGGCCAGCGCGCTTACTTCCGTCTTGATATTCAGGGCAGCGGCGGCGATGACGGCAATGGGTTTTCGGTTGCTGTCAGCCTGGCGCGGGACCGCAACAAACCGGTGGAAGGGGCTGATATGTTTGCCTTTCGTCCCACCGTGCGCTGGTGGAAAGGGCAACCTGCAACCCAGATTTGGCTGCAGCCGGACAGCACAGGCCCCCACCGGATCCAGAGTTTTGATGCCGCCAGGGGCACCCTGGCGCTGACCACGGATTATGTTGATATTCCGGTACGGGTGTCTGGCCAGGATTTCTGGACCTCCGATCTGGTCCCGCTACAGGGCGACAATCTCGCGCTGAGCCTGGTGGGCGGCTTTGAAACGCCAAATGACGTGACGCTGGCGGTGTTTGACGCCGAGGGCAACCCCGTGCCGTTGCAAATGCCGCCGCAGCGGGCACCGACGCCGGCCCGTCCCAGTGCCATAGCAACGGGACGCCCGCTGGCGGATTGTCGTAGTGTTGCTTTTGACGGTGACCCGTCCGTCGGGCGCAGACCTTTGGCCTATAACTGGGATTTTGGTGACGGCACCAACAGCGACGCCGCCGTCATTGCCCATCGCTATGATCGCGTGGGGCATTATACCGCCCGACTGCGCGTGCTGGAACCGGGGGTGCGCCCTGGTCGCGGGGCCGAGGTAACAATCCCGGTGCACATCCGTAACGCCCCCATCGCAAAGGCTGGCGCAGAGGTTGTGGTCGCGCCGGGGCAGATGTTGGATTTTGACGGCTCTGGATCGCAGGCCTCGGATCTGCCGATTACCCGGTTCCACTGGACCTTTGGGGATGGCAGCCTGTCCACTGCGGCGCAAACGCAAAAATCCTACGCGGTGCCGGGCCAATACCGTGTGGTGCTGCGCGTGGAAGACGACAGCGCCCACCCCTGCAATTTCGGCCTGGCCACCAGGCTTGTCATCGTCAATGCCCGGCCCATCGCCGAAGCGGGCCGCGATCAATCGGCGATCGTTGGGCAATCGGTGCGTTTCAACGGCGGTGCTAGCTATGACATTGACGGCCGGATTTCGGCCTATCAGTGGGATATGGGCGATGGCATGCGGCTCAGCGGCGAAACGGTTGATCATGTATTTGAAAAGGCGGGTAAATATGATGTTGTCCTACGCGTGGTGGACGGCAGCGGTGTTGCCAATGACAGCAGGGTGGACCGGATGCAGGTGGTGGTGAATGCGCCGCCAGATCCGCAGTTTACCATCCCGGAGCGCCCCATTTCGGTGGCCGAGGTTGCAACACTGGATGCCGGTGCCTCCACCGACGATGACGGCGCTATCCTAAGCTATCAATGGGATTTTGGCGACGGCGTGGTCGCGGAAGGCCTTAAGGTGAACTACGCCTGGAGCCAGCCCGGTGTTTTCCCGGTGACGCTGACCGTGCTGGATGACAGTGGCACGGCCTCGGCACTGCAGCGACTGACGCGAAAGGTCACTGTGGATGCTGCGCCGGTGGCCGATGCCGGGCCAGACCAATATGTGACCGCCAGCGAGGTGCGCTTTGATGGTCGCGGCTCATGGGATGCCGAGGGGCAGATTACGTCATATGAATGGGATTTTGGCGACGGCAGCACGGGGCAGGGTGCAACTGTTGATCATGCCTATCTCCGTCCCGGTGTTTTTGAGGTCGCCTTGCTTGTACGGGATGACAGCGGCGCGCCACTGAACCGGCATCGCGACACCATGACCGTCACCATCAATGCCAGCCCGATTGCCGATGCCGGTCCGCCGCAGACGGTTGCACCGGGAGAGGAGTTCGTTCTCAGCGCCCGCGCCAGTGTGGATCCCGATGGCGATATTTCACAGTATATCTGGACCTTTCCAGATGGCAGCCAGGCCCGCGGCCTGCGGGTTGCGCAGAGCATGTCAAAGCCGGGACTGCATCGCATAGGGCTGACCGTTCATGACAATTTTCAGGGCGGTGCCGCCTCGGACGAAAGCGAAGTGTTGATCACCGTCAACAGTGCACCGGTTGCGGTTGCCGGGGCCGATATGCTGATCGCTCCGGAAGGTACAGCCATATTTGATGCCTCGCAGTCCTTTGATGTGGATGGAGATATTCAAGGGTTTCGCTGGGAATTTGACGATCTTGGCGCCCCGCTGGAGGCCCCGGTGGTAGAGCGGGCCTATGTAAACCCAGGCGTCTGGTCGGCACAGCTCTTTGTGACCGACGACAGCGGGGTGGCAAATAGCACTGCAACCGACAGCCTTACCATTCGGGTCAACAGCCAACCAGTGGCCGAGGCCGGCCCCGCCATCGTCAGCGACGAGTTGCATGTCCGGCTAAGTGCTGTCGGCTCTGCCGATAGCGATGGCGACGCCCTGATTTATCGCTGGGATTTTGGCGATGGCTCGGCGCCTGCTGTTGGCCGTGAGGTCTTGCATGTGTTTCCCGGTGCTGGGGTCTACCCGGTCACCCTGCATGTTGACGATGGCACCGGCCTGTCAAACGCAGGGGCAATTGATGCAACCTCGGTGACAATCAACGCCAGACCTGTTGCCAATGCCGGTGGCAATCGTGATGTCTGCTCGGGCGAGCCAATCCTGTTTGATGCCTCTGACAGTCTGGATCCGGATGGCGGGTTGCTGCGGTATTCCTGGGATTTTGGCGATGGCTCCGGATCGGATCTGATCAACCCGACCAAGATCTACGAACAGCCCGGCGTCTATTCCGTTACGCTTCAGGTCGACAATGAAACGCGGAGTGATCGCGGCAGCAGCCTGGACCGGATCGCCGCAATTGTCCGCGAAGGCCCGATTGCGGATGCTGGGCCAGACAGGACCGTCTGCACCAACAATAAGGTCCGCTTTGATGGGGCGGGCTCTTCCGATGCGGATGGGGCGGTAAACGCCTATGCTTGGACATTTGGCGACGGCGGCTCCGCCAGCGGTGAATCGCCAGAGTATTTGTTCGACAATGCAGGGACTTATGTCGTGACCTTAACCATCACGGGCGAGGCCCTTGGCAGCTGCAGCCCGCTTGACACCGATACGGCTGCGGTCACCGTTGTCGAAGCGCCGGGCCTGCGGATTCTTGGCCCGGATCGGGTGGCCGCTGCGGTAGAGACAGGCTTTAGCGCCGGTCTTTCACGGCTTGGCCAGTCGGTGCCAGAGAGTTTTCAGTGGGATTTTGGCGATGGGAGCCAGGGGGCTGGCAAGGAGGTCACGCATAGCTATGCCAAGCCGGGGACCTATCTGGTGACCCTGTCGGCAGAGCTGAGCGGCGGCAGTGCCGAATGTGGTCGGCTGCAGGCGCGCCGAAAAGTCACCGTCAATGCCGCGCCCCAACCGGTGATCACTGGCCCCCTTGTGGTGGCGGCGGGTCAGGCGGTGGTCTTTGAGGCCGACAAGAGCAGCGACAGCGACGGTGCGGTAACTGTCTTTGACTGGGATTTCGGCGATGGTCAGTCCGCAAGCGGGGTCTTGGCCACGCATCGCTTTGCCGAACCGGGGCGCTATACCGTGACGCTTGGCGCGACAGACGATGCTGCGGTGGCGAACAGTCGGGCGACCACGACCCAGGAGGTCATGGTCAACCCGCCGCCGCTGGCCGGATTGGCGCGGCGCGGCGTGGTTTGTCCCAAGGTTGATCTTGACTGGGCTGTTGCCGCAGATGCAGGCACGCAGGTTGCATGGGATATGGGCGATGGGACCAGCGCAAAGGGCAGCAGTCTTTCGCATCCCTTTGCACGGCCAGGCGTGTATCCGGTGGTCGTCACGCTGGATGATGGGCGCGGGCTGGCGAACAGTCGCAATAGTGAAGCAACCTATGTCCGGGTGAACGCCGCGCCAAGCGCCTTTGCCGGCCCTGACAGGCTGGTCTGTGCGCAAGACACCGTTGTGTTCGACGCCGGCGCATCCAGCGATCTGGACGGGCGCCTGACAAAATGGATTTGGGAATTTGCTGATGGCGTTACACTGGAAGGTGCACGGGTCGAGCGCAGTTTTCCCGCCGCGATGGACACCAGCGTTCGCCTGACCGTCACGGATGACAGCGGGGCGCCGGGCTGTACGACAGGGACGGACAGTGCCCGCATCCTGGTGAATGCGCCGCCGCAGGTGGACGCAGGCCCAGACAGACAGGTCATGGTCGGGGCCAGCCATGATGTGGTGCGCTTTGACGCCAGCGCAAGCACAGATCCCGATGGGCAAGGCGTTCATCTGAGCTGGATGTTTGGCGATGGCGGCGAAGCCTCGGGCGCAATTGTGCGTCACCGATATTCCGCCCCCGGTACCTACGAGGTGCAGGTGGTCGCACGTGATACCAGCGGTTTGATCTGTGGTACCGCAACAGATACGGCGACGATAATCGCAATCGCGCGCGAGTAGGGGGAGGTGATGAAGTTTCCACTACGCCTGAAATTTTTTGTTTTTGCCAGCCTTCTGGCTGTCGCGCCTTTGGTTTTGGTTGCGCAAAATCTAACACGTCTGACGCGGGATGAACTGAGAAGCGCCGCCAATGAAGAACTTACAACCGTTGCCACCCAACTGCGGACGGAATTTGACAGCACCTTTCGCGGACGATGGCTGACACCGCTCATGGTGATCCGCAATGCTATCGACAGTGACGCGCTTGGGGTGTCGCAAAAGATTTCGTTGCTGACGCTGGGGCTGGAAGAGCTGCCGCAGGTGGTAGCGCTGCAGCTCTCGGTGCAGGGGTCGGACCTGCCCATCCTCGTAACCAATGAGAGCTTTTCCAAAAGGTTGGTGCAAAATGGCCTGGATCCGATTGAGACACTGACCACATCGGATGATCTTATCAGCGCCATTGAGGGCACCGGTCAATTTGGCCGCCCACTGATTGCACAGATCAGCGAGACGGGCGATTGGCTGGCGACACTGGCGCTGCCGTTGACCAGCACAATTGCCGGGCGGCAGGTGACCATGGCCGCCAAAATCGATCTCTCGGTGCTGGGGCAACTGGTGAAACGCCACCCCTTTGCCCAGCGTGGAGAAATCACGGTGATTGATCATGCAGGGCGCCGGGTTTTGGGCGAGCAGGTTGAACTGCTGACCACGCGCAGCATCGTCAGCTCGGCCCTGCCTCTGATTGTTGCCGGGGCCAGGGCGGACGCGCTGGAACCCTACACCCGCCCGGATGGCAGCGCGATGCTGGGTGCCTACGCCTTTCCGGATTGGTTTCCATGGGCGGTAATCACCGAATTAAGCGAAGCCAGCGCCTATGCGGTGAGCAATGCCATCACGCGCCAGATCCTGGTGGTCGGCCTGGTTGGTTTTGCCATTGCCAGCCTGGGCGCGATGATCTTTGCCCGGCAATTGACGCAGCCGATCCTGTCGATTGGCCAAGTGGCTGAACGGGTGCGCCATGGGGATTTTACCGCGCGCGTCGAAAACATTCGAACTGGCGATGAAATCGCCGATTTGGCAAGACGTTTCAACCAGATGATTGCCCAACTGGGCCAGCGGCTGGAGCTGATGAAATTTGTGTCCGAGGGCACGATCTCAGCGATCCGCAAGGCCGATCAGGACGGCATATCGCGCGGTGGAGAACGCAGCAGTGTTTCGGTGATCTTTACCGATATTCGGGGTTATACAGAGTTTTCGGAACGTGTCGCGCCAGAGGTCGTGATCGAGGCGCTGAACTGCTATTTTGAGGTGCAGACAGGGATCGTGAACCGTCATCACGGCGACATCGACAAGTTTATTGGCGATGCCTTGGTGGCGGTCTTTGAAGGCCCGGATAAAGAACAGCGGGCTGTCACCTGCGGCGTCGAAATCACCGAGGCAATGACGAGCCTGCTGGAGGAATACCCTGAATACAACCTGCATGTGGGCATTGGTGTGGCCTCTGGAGAGGTCGTCAAGGGTGCGATTGGCGCGCGCAACCGGATGGATTTCACGGTCTTGGGATCAACGGTCAACCTTTCGGCACGGCTCTGCAGCAAAGCTGCACCAGAACAGGTTCTGGTTGATCAGGCAACGATGAAAGCCGGTCAGTCAAAGGCCGATCTTCAGTTCAACCAACTGGCCCCGATCATGCTAAAAGGCTATTCTGATCCGGTTCAGACCTACTCGGCCTTGCGGCATATACAGCCCTAGGACGGGCGTCTTTCCAGGGCCAAGTCGCTTGTCTTATTGTCCAGAAATTTTACTGGTGCCAATCGCTCTGATATATCTCAGGACGGGGAGATACCCGGCAATATCCGCCTGATGCAGGTGATTTTAGGCGTTGCGAGAACCTGGTGGAAATGCTGCCTAGCCTACGCGCCGAGTTGCACCGCATGGCCGAGGTCAATGCATATTGGGCGGCGCTTTCTACGCGCTGGGAAGAAATCCGGGGCAGCAGAAAGAGAACTGCGCTGATTCAGAAAATTGTTGAGCCGCCAAGAAAAGCTGATCCGGGTCAGGTTCCCTTTGGCGATGATGTTCATATCCACGTCGGCGCGAATACTTACCAAGGGAAAGATGGGGCACCAGCTGCAGCCCCGCTAAAATCCGAAGGAGAGGCGGCCACACGCCTCAGTTTCAGCCATGGCAACTGCATTGTTGAGCTGCCGTTCTGTTTTGCCCTGCGTAACAAGGCCTATGCCGCAGATCATGCGTTGCGCCTGCGCGATGTTGGTGCCCCCGCGGCAGAGATTGCCGAAGAGCTGGGCCTTGAGCAGTAAACCGTCCAGAACTTCTTGGAGGCTGCAGATTATTGGCACCCTCGGCTTGGTTGAGTGAGCGGATGATGTGGGATTCGCTGAGCTCCAGATCCGGATCGCGATAGTGAACCGCTACACCGCTCTTGGCATACTCGTCACAGAGGCCGTAGGAAATGTTCGTCTGGGGAAAGGGGAAGAGCGCTCAAACCCCGATTGGTGCGACAAAGCCGCCCGGCGTCAGAACTCCCGCCGGGCGTTCTCTTGATCAACCGCCGGCAGCAGCTTTTGCTACTGTCGCTGCACCTGCAGCAACCGCACCAATGACTGCAACCTTGCTGGCGGTTTTGGCGGTGGTATTTGTGGTGTCAGCAACCTTGTCAGCGGTGCTGCAGGCAGAGATCAACGCAACAAGTGTCAATACGGAGACAATCTTCATAGTCTTTTATTCTCATAAAGTTAGTGTTTCTACATAAGCTCGAAAGCCTCAATCTCTATGCATCATTCTTAGGCACAAGCAAGGCTTTGTTGCACAAATAATGTGCTGGATTCCCTCTGTGAATTCAGCATGGTAGCTGGCCGGCATGAGCAGTTGGTCCCCTACGACGTACAAGGCCTGGAACTGGCCTTCGTACAACACGGCGCTAGAGCAGCGCGGTTCGCTATTGATCTGGTTTGATCCTGAGATACGGTCGATGAGATCGTCTGGCGCCACTATGAAAACACCGTGACGGGTACTCTCGAGCAAGTGCTCGAGGCAAACCGGGGGCTGGCAGATCTGGGGCCGGTCCTGCCGGTTGGCACTGTCGTTTTGCTGCCAGTGTTTGAGAAAACAAGAGAATCCGAGAGCGTGAGCCTATGGGACTAATCGATTTTTTGCCCATGTTCCGTGTCGAGGTGGATGGCAAGAACATCAGCAAGGCTCTGGCGCCGCGCATGTCGAGCCTGACAGTAACAGATGGGGCCGGGGTCCAATCCGATCAGGTGACAATGACCCTAATCCCGCGCCATTTCCGGTCCTATGTCGATGAGGCTTGGTTGATCACGCGGGCGGTTCACATGCTGGACAGCGGCGGCTACCGCACCAGCATTGCCGCTGAACCGGTGGCGGAAGACAGGTCGATTGCCTCAGTTCTGTCCTCTAGGTCGGCGTTGAAAGATGTAAGGTAAAAACCCACTCACACTTGCTCTGTTCGTTTCTGTTACATGTAACAACAAACTACGAGAACTGGGATTTGCTAAGTCATTGGAAAAATGGCGCACCTGAGAGGATTCGAACCTCTGGCCTCTGCCTTCGGAGGGCAGCGCTCTATCCAGCTGAGCTACAGGTGCTTTTGGTAGGGCGGGTATAGCGGCCAGGCCAATGCACCGCAATGGGAAAAACTTCTTCCTTTTGGAAAAAACACCTAGGTAATCTGGCGGCCGGAGGCATGTCCTATGGACCTTGCTCTGGACTTTTACATCAGGAAGTTGGTGAAAGAAAAAGGCCCAACTGCATATGCAATGGGCCTTGCCTCATTTCGAACGGGCTGGGATGGCCTGTCACAGAAAGATATGATTTGTGGGCCCGCAATGACACGAGCGCAAGCGCGGGATTAGCCGCTCCAGCTGCGCACAATGCCACAGTCCATGTGAACAAAGTTAGAGCCGCGGTACTTTCCAACGCCACCGGCGCGACAGGCCTTTGCGGCGTTTGCCATTTGCCCAACAGAGCGCGATGCGAGACGCAGATCGGCGGCCTGACCGCGCATATGCAGCGAATTCTTTGCAACGCCGCGGGACCGCCTGCGCAGCATCGCGTTGGTTTTGGGGCTGCGGTAGCCCGACAGCATCATGTAGGGTTCGTCTACATCCAACAAGTTGTGAGAGGCTGCCATGATATCAATGGTACGCAGATCGATGGATATGGTTTCATCGGTGCGCCAGTCACGCATGAAATGGTTAATCTCTTTCACGGCGTCCTTGATATAGTCGCCGTCGATCCAATAGACCATGTCGATGCGCTCGCCCGTTCGGCCAGAGAACATCCGGATGCGGCGAATATCGCCGCCGCCACGCAGGAAGCCTGCTGCTTTGGAAAAAGTAGGTGTTGCTGCAACTGCTGTTGCAGCAAACGCGCCCAACAGTGCCCTCCGGGTCATGCCCGTCTTGGTGATTTCTGCCATGTGTAACTACGCCATCCCGAACGAGTTTAGTCCTGCCTATGTCCGATGTTACGGACCTGCTAAGTTTTTCTGTGGGTTGTATGCCACAGGGCGGAAGATTTACCAAGTTCCGTTTTACGCCAAATATGATTGCTGCATTTTATCGGCAAAAATTTGCGCAAAGGGGGACGATTGGTTAATTTTTCCCCTAAGAGACAGGTCAATTACGCTGTTTATGCGACTGCATCGCACCAGTCTGAGATTGTCACATCATGGTTTCGCAAATGTGAATGGACTTTCCCCCCTGCCTTTCACCAAAATTTCATGTAGCTGCCCTGATAATTGTTGCGCATCGCTGTTGAGGACCAAATATTATGACCAAACCGCACACCCCGAGCCGTTCTGCCCGGTTGAAATACGGGCTTTTTGCTCTGGCCCTGAGCGGGATCGGCAGTCTTGGGGTTGGCTCATCGGTTGCCGCGCAGTCGACGGCCTTTCGTCAGGCCGTTGCCGAGCAGGCCTCGGTTAACGATGCGGTTGCGCAATTCTATCGTGACACCACCTATGCACCGCTTTGGACGGGCTCGGATGAGGCGGCAGCCATGCGCCGCGCCGCGCTGTTGCGGGCGCTGGAAGATGCCACCAGCCATGGTTTGCCGGATCAGTCCGCTACAGTGGCAGATCTGGTAGGGCAGATGCGCGCCGCCCGTACCGCCCGTGACTTTGGCCAGGTTGAAGCCGCGCTGAGCACCGCCTTTGTTACCTATGCCGCGATGCTGCAGACTGGCATGTTAAAACCATCGTCGATTGATGATGGTATGGTCCGCACCCGGCCAAGCCATGACGGCGTCGCCGCGCTGAACGGTCTGCGCACAGCACAGCCCTTTGCCTATCTGCGCAATTTGGTGCCGACATCTTCGCAGTACCGCGCCCTGATGCGTGAAAAGCTGCGGCTGGAACAATTGATCGCAGCGGGCGGATGGGGCCCAACGGTACCTGGCAGCAAGCTGGAACCCGGCGATCGGGGGCAGCAGGTAATTGCCCTGCGTGATCGCCTTATTGCCCTGGGCTATATGGAGCGCAGCGCCACTGCCAGCTATGACAATGATATCGAGCGCGCTGTGCAGCAGTTCCAGTCGGATCACGGGCTGGAAGAGGATGGCGTCGCCGGTGCCGGCACCCTGAAAGAGATCAATCGCCCTGTACGGGATCGCCTGAAATCGGTCATCATCGCGATGGAGCGTGAGCGCTGGCTATCGCCGGATCGTGGCGCGCGCCATGTGCTGGTGAACCAGACCGATTTCACCGCCAAGATTGTCGATAATGGCGATGTGACCTTTGAAACCCGCTCCGTCATTGGCAGCACTCAGTCGGATCGCCGCTCGCCCGAGTTTTCGGATATGATGGAGCATATGGTGATCAATCCCAGCTGGTATGTGCCGCGCTCGATCATCACCAAGGAATACCTGCCCAAGCTGCGCAACAATCCCAATGCGGTGGGCCATATCGAGATCACCGATAATCGCGGTCGCGTGGTCAGTCGCGCCAATACCGATTTCTCGCAGTTTACCGCGCGCAACTTTCCCTATGCGATGCGCCAGCCGCCCAGCCGCAGCAATGCGCTTGGCCTCGTCAAGTTCATGTTTCCAAACAAATACAACATCTACCTGCACGATACGCCGCAAAAAAGCCTGTTCAAACGGGAAGTGCGCGCCTTTTCGCATGGCTGTATTCGCCTGGCCCAGCCCTTTGAATTTGCTTATGCGTTGCTGGCCCGACAGACCGAAGACCCATCTGCCTTTTTCAACCGGATCCTGAAGTCCGGCAAGGAAACCAAGGTTGAGCTGGAGCAGAAGGTGCCTGTTCACATTATCTATCGAACCGCATATGTGTCCAACAAAGGCCGGGCCGAGTTCCGCCGGGATGTCTATGGGCGTGATGCCAAGGTTTGGGCCGCATTGGAGCGGGCCGGGGTGGCACTGCCAGACGTCCAGGGCTAAATTGGGGGCCGGTTTTACTGCGTGACGCCTGGAAAGGGCCCTCAATATGTATACAGTTCGCGAGATTGCTCGCTCTCTTGATCTGACCGCCGAAGGGGATCTGGATCTTGTGATCATTCGCGCGGCCGAGCCGCAGGATGCAGGTCCGCAGGATCTGGCGATGGCGACCTCTGCCAAATACAGTGAAAACCTGTCGCAGGGCAGCGCCCAGGTGGCGCTGCTGTGGCAGGGGGCCGATTGGCAGGCGATGGGGCTGAAGGCGGCAATCTTTGCGCCGCGTCCCCGCATGGCGCTTGGCGGGGTTTCAACCCTGCTGGACCGTGGACAGGGGTTCGAAACGGGCATTCACCCCACGGCTGTTGTACATGAAACTGCCGTGCTGGGGGATGATGTATCGGTCGGACCGCTGAGCATCATTGCCGCAGGTGCCAAGATCGGTGCCGGATCGGTGATCGGACCGCATTGCTACATCGGGGCAGAGGTCGAGATCGGCGCGCAGGCGCAGCTGCGCGAGATGGTTTCCATTGGTGCCCGCGCCCGCATCGGTGATCGGTTTCGCGCCCAGCCCGGTGCCCGGATTGGCAGCGACGGTTTTTCCTATGTCACCCCCGAGGTTTCAGGCGTTGAAAATGTCCGCAAGACGGTCGGCGATCAGGGCGAAGCACAAGCCCAGAGCTGGATGCGCATTCATTCACTGGGAGCGGTCAGCATTGGCGATGACGTGGAGCTGGGCGCCAATTGCACCATCGACAATGGCACCATTCGCGACACGGAAATTGGCAGCGGCAGTAAATTGGACAATCAGGTGCATGTGGGTCACAACACCCGGATTGGGCGCGATTGCCTGCTCTGCGGTCAATGCGGGATTTCGGGGTCGGTAAACATAGGCAACAATGTTGTGCTGGGCGGCCAATGTGGCGCGGCCGACAATATCTTTATTGGCGACGGGGTGATTGCGGGGGGCGCGACCAAGATTATCTCTAACGTGCCTGCGGGCCGCGTGGTCATGGGCTATCCGGCGGTAAAGATGGAAACCCATACTGAAATCTACAAGGCACAGCGGCGCTTGCCACGTTTGATGCGCGATATCGAAAATCTGAAAAAGGCTGTTTTCAAATAGGGAATCAGCCGCTACATCTGCCAGGACATCACAGATCAGGGGGCCGAAATGAGCACTCGAGACAAGGTCATCGCAATTGTTGCGGAACAGGCGCTTTTGGCGCCATCGGATGTAACCCTTACCAGCACCTTGGACGATCTTGGGATCGACAGCATGGGCCTGGTAGAGTGCATTTTTGCCATCGAAGAAGAATTTGATATCTCTATCCCCTTTAATGCAAATACCCCGGATGAGAGCGATTTTGACATTTCGAACGTTGCTGCAATCATCGCTGGGATTGACAAGCTGGTGTCACAGAAAACGTGATATAAGCGCCTGAACATTAAGGGACAGATCCATGAAGCGCGTTGTCATTACCGGGGCAGGGACGATCAATGCCCTGGGCCATTCGGTCGCTGCCACCTTTGCGGCAATGCGCGAAGGTCACTGTGGCATTGGCCCGCTGGAGTTTCGCGATGTTGAACGGCTTGCCATTCGAATCGGTGGCCAGGTGCACGGGTTCGAGGCCGAGGGCCGGTTCAATCGCCAACAGATGAGCCTCTATGACCGGTTTACCCAGTTCACCCTGATTGCTGCCAAAGAGGCGATTGCCCAATCGGGCCTGGAATTCCATGGCGAGCTTTCCGCCAAATCCGGTGTTGTGCTGGGCACTGCGGGTGGCGGCGTTTCGACCTGGGATGATAATTATCGTTCAGTCTATGAAGACGGTAAAAATCGGGTGCATCCCTTTGTGGTTCCCAAGCTGATGAACAATGCGGCCGCTAGCCATGTCTCGATGGAATTCAACCTCAAAGGCCCCAGTTTCACCGTTTCCACTGCCTGTGCGTCTTCGAACCACGCCATGGCGCAGGCCTTTCAGATGGTGCGCTCGGGCATGAGCGCGGCAATGGTGACGGGCGGATCGGAATCCATGCTGTGCTTTGGTGGCGTCAAGGCCTGGGAAGGGCTGCGGGTAATGTCAAAAGAGGCCTGCCGCCCCTTCAGTGCTAACCGAAATGGAATGGTACAGGGCGAAGGGGCCGGCATTTTTGTGTTTGAAGACTACGATCATGCCCGCGCGCGTGGCGCAGAGATCCTCTGCGAAGTGCTTGGCTTTGCAATGTCTTCGGATGCCTCTGACATTGTGATGCCCAGCAAGCAGGGCGCGGCGCGGGCGATTGCCGGCGCATTGAAAGATGGCGGCATCAACCCTGAACAGGTTGGCTACATCAATGCTCATGGCACCGGTACCGTCGCCAATGACAAAACCGAATGTGCCGCCGTCGCCGATGTCTTTGGTCCGCATGCGGATCGCTTGATGATCTCTTCGACTAAATCCATGCATGGCCATCTGATCGGCGGCACCGGCGCGGTCGAATTGCTGGCCTGTATCATGGCCCTGAAAGATGGGGTGATTGCCCCGACAATCAGCTATGAAGAGCCGGACCCGGAATGCGCGCTAGATGTGGTGCCCAATACCGCCCGCGATGCGCGGGTCGAGGTGGCCCTGTCTAATGCCTTTGCCTTTGGCGGGTTGAACGCGGTACTGGCCCTGGGGCGGGTTTGACGCAGCCTGAAACATGTGCGCCAACCTGGGCCGCAGTATTGCGCCGCTGAAATATGTAAGACCAAATAGGGAAAGCCCGCCGCGCGAGCGTAGATGAACGCGCTCCCCTCTCGTCTAGGTGCTACGCTGGAGTATACCATTCGGGGTGCTTGTCAGCTTGCCTTGCAAAATCAAAGCCACCAAAGGGGAAACCCGATGGTGGCTTGTTCTTTGCCCGGCAGCCCCAGATAGGCGGGCGCTGCCAAAGGTGGTTTTGTTTTAGATCAGGCGGTTACTGCGTGACCACGTCAACAACATCAAATCCGGCGGTAAAGCCCTTGAGCGACATCTTCATTTCAACCAGCTGATCGGGGGCTGGGGCAGGGCGCAGAGACAAAACTGCCTCGCTACCGCGTTTGAAAGTGTCGATATCTGCCTGTGTCAGACCGATCTGCGCGACGCAGCCCAGCGGATTACAGAACGAGTAGTTATAGCGCTTGCCAGGCGCGCCATCGACCGACAGGGTCAGGGCGGCGGGCAACAGGGTTTCCAGCGGCACGATGATGGTGGCCCCGGCAACGGCCTGGCCGCCTGGCTGGTCAATGCGGAACAGCGACACCTCGGCCATCGGGTTGCCGTTTGGATCGGTCAGGATCTGCAGCAAGGAACAGGGGTCTGTTTCTTCTTCGGTTTTGACGCAGGCCAGATCCCAATCACCATGGGTTTCCTTGGCGTAGCGATCACCAAGCTTGGGGGTACCATCATCAACAGGTTGGCCAAGGTCCAGGACCTGATCCGCCGACGATTCGGTGGCTGGGGCTTCAGGTGTTGTTTCACTGCTTTCCTGGGCGAAAACTGGGCTCGCCACCGCTATAAGTGCGGCCAGGGTCATCGGCGTAAGGGACTTGATCATGCATGCCTCATTTATCACAGGTCGTTTGCAATGGCTTTACCATGTTGCAGCAGGGGTGTCAGGCCACAATCCCCGCCCGTGCCCAGAATAAGCGGGGAATTACCTGCAAGTTTAGTAACAAGTGAAGCGCTTGAACAAACAGCAAAAAAGGAAGCTCTCCGGCTTCCTTTTTTGGTCTTACTCCCCGTCGGACTGGCCGACTTAGTTATTGGATAGGACGTTACGAAAGGCCTGTGTCTGGGTCAACATGCAATACGGAAAAAATCTGCCGTCCGGCCGCTTTAGTTGGATTTGAGCGTTTTACGCGCGTATTTCGCGATCGTCAGACTGGCCCTGCCCGATAAAGAGGCAGGGTTGGGGCGAAAAAAAGGGCCGTGCCCATGGCACGGCCAGTCTGACAGGGAGGAAATGCCCAACTATCTCGAAAGACAGGGTGGGCAAGACATATATCGCATGTAAAAGTTAATAATCGATGTTCAAGGGGTTACCTGGGACACAGGCCTGTTTTGCGCCGGAAACCAACAGATTCCGCAAATGAGGTTAAAGCCCAGTCAAGGCAGCTAAAGGATGAATATGACGGACAAACTTTTTATCGGCGGTGGCGGTGAAGACTATGGCGTGCCCCAGGAGATGCATTTTAAATACGCCAACCGGCATGGGCTGATTGCTGGGGCCACCGGTACTGGGAAAACCGTCACCCTGCAGATCCTTGCAGAGAGCTTTTCCAATGCGGGGGTGCCAGTCATCCTGGCGGATGTCAAAGGGGACCTTTCTGGCCTGGCCAAGCCCGGCACGCCCGGCCACAAATTGCACGATGCCTTTATGGGGCGGGCCCAAACCATTGGCTTGCACCCCTATCACTATCACAGCTGTCCGGTTACCTTTTGGGATCTTTTTGGCGAGCAGGGCCATCCGGTGCGCACCACCCTAGCAGATATGGGGCCGCTCCTGTTGGCACAGTTGCTGGAGCTGAGCGAGGCACAGGAAGGCATTTTGAACATTGCCTTCCGGCTGGCTGATGAACAGGCCTTGCCACTGCTGGATCTGAAGGATCTGCAGGCGCTCTTGGTCTGGGTCGGAGAGCACCGGGCGGAGCTGTCGCTGCGCTATGGCAATGTCTCGCCTGCCTCGATCGGGGCGATCCAACGCCGCTTGCTGGTGCTGGAAAACCAGGGAGGCGCCGATCTGTTTGGCGAACCTGCCCTAGCGCTGAGCGACCTGATGCGACAGGACGGCAGCGGGCGCGGGATGGTCAATATTCTGGCCGCCGATAAATTGATGGCTTCGCCGAAGCTTTATGCGACCTTTCTGCTCTGGCTGTTGAGCGAGCTGTTCGAGGAATTGCCAGAGGTGGGGGATCCGGAAAAGCCGCGCCTGGTGTTCTTTTTTGACGAGGCGCATCTGCTGTTTGATGATGCGCCAAAGGCGCTGGTGGACAAGGTCGAGCAGGTCGCCAGGCTGATCCGTTCCAAGGGGGTTGGGATCTATTTCATCACCCAGAACCCTGCCGATGTGCCCGAGGACATTCTTGGCCAGCTGGGCAATCGCATTCAGCACGCGCTGCGCGCCTTTACCGCGCGCGACCGCAAGAACCTGAAACTGGCAGCGGAGACCTACCGCGAAAACCCGCGATTTTCCACGATGGAGGCCATTCGCGAGGTTGGCGTCGGCGAGGCCGTGACATCAATGCTGCAAAAGAAGGGCGTGCCCGGGGTCGTTGAACGCACCCTTATTCGCCCGCCCAGCAGCCAGCTGGGGCCGATCAGCCCAGCAGAACGCGCCGCTTTTTTGCAGGGATCTGACATGGCGGGGAAATACGACAAGTCGCTTGATCGGCATTCTGCCTATGAAATCCTGATGCAGCGCAGTGCCAAGGCGGCGGAACAGGCGGCAGTTGCAGAGCAGGCGGCAGAAGAGTCACCAGAACCGATGGCGCGCGAATTCAGCGCCGCCCGGCGCTATTCCGGCAGCCGTATCCCGCGTTCCAGCGCCCGGAACTATCGGCCCAAGGACAGCTTTGCCTCTGCCATGTCAGAAGCGGTGATCAAAGAGCTGAAAGGCACAACTGGGCGGCGTCTGGTGCGTGGTATTCTGGGGGGGCTGTTCAAGGGCCGCTAGCGTTTGATTTCGTATGCTCAAGTTGTGCGAAATCAGCCCGCAGTTTTGCCCGACATGCCTTAGAAGGAAATAGAGGCCCGGCGTTGCCAGGCCTCTATGGGGTCCGCCTTCGGCGGGGATATTTTTGGCCAAATGAAATCTGGACCAGTTCAAGGGCCGCCATGGGTGCAGCGGCCCTGGTTTGTCATTTTTCCGGTATCAATCCACGCGGGCTGAACCGTAGGACCAAGAGCAGGATCAACCCCATGGTGAACAGCCGCATATGGGCTGCGTTTTCCATCAGATGGGCGCGCAGGCCACTGTTTTCGCCCAGGCCCGAGGTCAACAGGGTGATCAGTTCCAGGCTCATCGGTTCGACCTTGATCCACAGGAACCAGATCAAGAAGCCGCCCAGGACTGCGCCAAAGTTGTTGCCGGAGCCGCCAACAATCACCATCACCCAGATCAGGAAGGTAAAGCGCAGGGGATTATAGGTTCCTGGCGTCAGCTGCCCGTCCAGAGTGGTCATCATCGCGCCAGCAATGCCACAGATGGCAGAGCCGAGCACAAAGATCTGCAAATGCCGTTTGGTGACATTCTTGCCCATGGCGCGGGCGGCGACCTCGTTGTCGCGGATGGCGCGCATCATCCTGCCCCAAGGACTTTTGAGGGCCATCTGCGCCATCCACAGCAGTATCAGAAGCACGAGAGTGAAGAGGAACGCGTAGCCCAGCTTGACATAGAGCGTCGAGCCAAGCACGGGATCAAGGCCAAAACCCGCGAACCATTCGACATAGGCCGGGTCATTTTGCAGATCGACCTCAAACGGAACCGGACGCGGCAGGCCCACGACGTTTTTCACTCCGCGCGACAGCCAGTCCTCGTTCTTGAGGACGGCAATGACGATCTCCGCAATGCCAAGGGTGGCGATTGCCAGATAGTCAGAGCGCAGGCCCAGCGCGGTTTTGCCAATGAGCCAGGCCGCCCCGGCAGCCAGCAAGCCGCCCACGGGCCAGGACAGGATCACCGGCCAGCCGAGCCCACCAATATTGCCTTCCAAGGCTGGGTTAATGGCCTCGATCGCTTCGACCGAGGGGTCAAACAGCGCGCGGTAAATGACAAAGCCAACAGCCAGGATCAAAAGGATCAGCAGTGCACGCAGCCCCCCGCGGGGCAGGAAACGGGTGACGGTAACCGCTGCGACCACGGTCAGCGCGCCCATGACCATGGCCATGACGATACCTGGACCGCCCGCGCTCCAGGCGCCCGGGGTTGGTGGGGTTGCGGTCAGCACCACCGCCAGACCGCCCAGCGCGGTAAAGCCCATGACGCCGACGTTGAACAATCCGGCAAAGCCCCACTGCAGGTTTACCCCCAGCGCCATGATGGCCGAAATCAGCCCCATGTTGAGGATCACCAAGGATGAGTTCCAGGATCCTGAGAAGAAGCTCCAATCGGTGAGGCCTTCAAGCAGGATCAAAAGCGCGACAGCGGCAAACATCAGGCTGTGTTTTATGGTATCAGTCATACCGATTTCCCCTTGAAGAGCCCTGTTGGCTTGAACAGAAGAACGATGATCAGGATCGCAAAAGAGACGGCAAATTTGTAATCTGTGCTCAGCAGTTGCACCAAGCCATCTGGCCCCATGTTTTCAGGCATCAAGTAGCCGAGCACCTTTTTCCAAGCATAGGTGATCGTCACCTCGGAAAAGGCGATGATGAAGCCGCCTGCAATGGCCCCCTGAGGGCTGCCCAGTCCGCCAACAATCGCCGCGGCAAAGATCGGCAGCAACAGCTGGAAATAGGTGAAGGGCTTAAAGCTTTTGTCCAACCCGTAAAGCACCCCGGCGATGGTCGCCAATGTGGCCACGATCAACCAGGTGTACATCACGACGCGTTCAGGGTTGATCCCCGATAGCAGCGCCAGATCTTCGTTATCCGAATAGGCGCGCATTGATTTTCCGGTGCGGGTCTTATTGAGGAACCAGAACAGCAGCGCCACAACCACAATAGCAGTCACCACGGTGATGCCCTGGGTGGTCTTGATCGCCAGCCCTTCGCTCAGGCCGGTCATTTCCTTGAAAGCGCGGGCCTTGATGATGAAACGCTCACCATCGGTGAAGCGCTGGTCTCCGGGCCCAATGATAAAACGCACAAGCCCGTTCATCATGAACATCACGCCAAGCGAGACCATAACAAAAACAACCGGTTTCGCCTTTTGCGCGCGGTAGAACCGATAAACCGTGCGATCCGTCACCAGCATCAGTGCCATCGTCGCCATGATCCCAAAAGGCAGGGCCAGCAGGGCGGTGGGTAGCGGACCAAAACCAATGCCCCAGGACTGGAACGCCCAGGTCACCAAAATGGTTATCATGGTGCCAAAGGCCATGGTGTCGCCATGAGCAAAGTTGGAAAACCGCAGGATACTGTAGATCAGCGTCACACCCAGTGCACCCAGCGCCAGCTGAGAGCCATAGGCCACGGCGGGGATCATCACAAAATTGGTAAGTGCCACAATGGCATTGAGAAAATCCATGGCTCAGCCCCCCAAAAACGATTTGCGGACTTCGGGATCAGCCAAAAGCTCCTGCCCGGTGCCGGAATAGGCATTGCGGCCCTGGACCAGAACATAGCCTTTATCTGCGATCTCAAGTGCTTGCTTGGCGTTCTGTTCCACCATCAGGATCGGCAGGCCTGTGCGGGCCACCTCGATAATGCGGTCAAACAGCTCATCCATCACGATGGGCGATACGCCTGCCGTGGGTTCATCCAGCATCAGAACTTTGGGCTTGGTCATCAGCGCCCGCCCTACGGCGACCTGCTGCCGCTGGCCACCTGATAGCTCTCCAGCGGGCTGGCTGCGCTTGTCGCGCAGGATCGGGAACAGCTCGTAAACCTGCTCCATCGTCTCGGTGATATCATCGGTGCGGATAAAGGCCCCCATCTCCAGGTTCTCTTCTACCGTCATCGAGGTGAAGATATTGCTGGTCTGCGGCACAAACCCCATGCCCTTCACAACCCGGTCTTGCGGGCTCAGGCGGGTGATATCCTCACCGTCCAGACGCACGGCCCCGGCGTTGAGGGACAGCATACCAAAAACCGCCTTCATTGCGGTGGATTTGCCAGCTCCATTCGGGCCAACAATCACCGCGATCTCGCCAGGGTTCACAGCAATGGTGCAGTCATGCAGAATATCCGGCCCCTTGCCGTATCCGCCTGTCATGCCATCACCAATCAAAAAGGGTTCAGACATGTGCGCCTCCCACCTTCATCTTACCAAAAATACCTCGGGGGGGCCGCACAGCGGCGGGGGCAGCGCCCCCACTGGTGCGCCGCCGCCCCAGGTCCAGCGTCTCGCCCATCAGGTCTTCTCCAGTTTGTCTTTGTTTTTCAGGCCTGTGCCCAGATAGGCCTCGATGACCTGCTCATTTGCCTTGATCTCGGCCAGCGACCCTTCGGCCAGCTTGCGCCCCTCGGCCATGCAGATCACCGGATCACAAAGCCGGTCAATGAACTCCATGTCATGCTCGATCACCACAAAGGTATAGCCGCGCTCTTCATTGAGCCGCTTGATGGCATCGGCAATGGTATAGAGCAGCGTTCGGTTCACCCCGGCGCCGACCTCGTCCAGAAACACGATCTTGGCGTCCACCATCATGGTGCGGCCCAGTTCCAGCAGCTTCTTCTGACCGCCAGAAACCTCACCGGCACGCAGGTCGGCGATATGGCTGATGGTCAGAAACTCGAGCACCTCATCCGCCTTGGCGCGAAGGGCGCGTTCCTCCTCGGCGATGCGTTTGCGGCCAAACCAGGTGTTCCAGAGGCTTTCACCCGATTGTGCGCCGGGTACCATCATCAGGTTTTCGCGGCAGGTCATAGAGGAAAACTCATGCGCGATCTGAAAGGTACGCAGTAGCCCCTTGTGAAACAGCTCATGCGGCGGCAGGCCGGTGATATCCTCACCATCCATGGTGACGCGGCCGGAGGTGGGTTCAAGAACCCCAGCGATTACATTGAAAAGAGTGGTCTTTCCGGCGCCGTTTGGCCCGATTAAACCGGTGATGGAGCCCTTGGCGATTTCGAGCGAAGCGCCGTCAACCGCATGGAACCCGCCGAAGTGCTTGTGCAAATCCTCGACGACGATCATATCATTTATCCCCTGCCGCAGTTTGTTTGCGGGTACTGAATTTGGAACAGCCCGGGCAAAACCCGGGCTGTTCTTTGCGTGTTGATCTGCCGACTAAGCTTAGCGGAACTTCACAGTAGTGTTCTCGCCGTCCTTGACCAGGATCTCGCGGTAGGAACCTGCGCTCTCACCAGGGCCGATCAGCTCAACACCGGTGGCACCCTGGAAATTAACGTCTTTGCCAGCGGCAATCAGTTCCAGTGCCTTGCCCAGATCACCTGGGTTGATCTCTTCGCCCGGTGCATTGGCAACATCCATGATCTTGGCGCCATATACGGCTGGATCGGTGGAGTTTGCCGCCTGCATCGCCAGCAGGATCAGCGCCGCCGCATCATAGGATTCTGATGCATAGGCAGATGTGCCGTCAAAGCCAGCTGCCTTGGACATCTCGGCAAAGATGCCGGCACCTTCACTGTCAGATCCAGCAATCTGGCCAAAAGAGCCATCCAGATCGGGGCCGACGTTCTTGGGCAGGCTGTCCCCGATCATGCCGCCGGGCAGGCCGAAGGTGTCAAAGGCACCGGAATCCAGCGAGGACTGGATGATGCCAAGCCCCCCCTGGTCCAGATATCCAGCGACAACCAGAATATCGCCACCAGCCGAAGCCAGCGAAGCAACTTCGGCAGAGTAGTCGCCTTTGCCGTCTTCATGCGCTGCCACGATGGTCACTTCGCCACCGATTTCTTCAAAGGAGGTCTGGATAGCATCTGCCAGGCCCTTACCAAAGTCGTTGTTGGTATAGGTCAGAGCGATGGACTTCACGCCGCGCTCTTGCAAGATGTCAGCCATGATCTGGCCTTCGCGGGCATCAGACGGAGACGTGCGGAAGAACAGGCCATTGTCTTCCATACCGGACAGGCCGGGCGAGGTCGCAGAGGGCGAGACCATGACCATGCCGTTGGGAATGGCTACGTTCTGCAGGATCGCGCCGGTCACCCCAGAACAGTCACCGCCAACAATACCCATGACGCCTTCGGCGATCAGCTTTTCGCCGTTTGCCACGGCCAGGCCGTTATCAATGCAGCCGGTGTCGGCACGTACGGAGGTAACGGTGGCACTGTCCAACAGCTTGCCGGATTTGGTCACTTCCTCCATCGCCAGCTCAGCGCCCGCGGCCATGGCAGGGGACAGCGATTCAATGGGGCCGGTAAAACCAAGCAATACGCCAAGTTTGACTTCCTTGGCTTGGCCTTCGGCGAAGGCCGTGCCAGCGGTCAGCGCCAGGGCCGTTGTAGCCATCAATATTTTTTTCATCTGAGATCTCCCGTTTATTGGAACACACGTGTTCATACCGAACCCTAGGCAAGGCGATTTGAAAAGAAAAGTCCCCTTAGCTAGGGTGCCCCTCCCCAGGGCCACCTGTGCGTCTTCTTGGGCCAGCCATGATGGCAGGCCTGATGCGGCGGATGCTTTACAGGCTTCATGCCAAGAGGGAAAGAACTCAATCGCGCATCGGCCCTTGGCGTCGCGGCACCCAAGGGGCATCCGGGGGTGCCGCCTGTGAAACGCGGTGAACATTGGCGGCGCAGTTTGTGCGCCATGTGATCAGATCAACTACTTGAAGCTTAAAGCATTTTTTTGGGCCAGGCGACGTGACAGCGGCAAATTTCTACGCAGGCTTGGCCAGATCGGCCCGATTCAGCGCCCAATGATGTGGTGGAAAAAAAATGGGAAAAAAGTTGGGCCTGCTGATGCCGCGGCCCAAATTCACACCAATATCACGCATCATCTGACGGCAGTTGCGCCCTGTCAGGGCCATCGGCCAACACTAGAATCAAGGCTTGCCTGATTTGCTGCCACGTTCGCGGTAGGGGGTGGTTTCGTAATGTGCACGGTAACATTTGGAGAAATGCGAGGGTGAAGCAAAGCCGCAGGCCAGCGCCACATTGATCACACTCATATCCGTTTGCATTAGAAGATTGCGCGCCTTCTGCAGCCGCAGCTCCATATAGTAGCGTTTCGGGCTGCGGTTCAGGTAGCGGCGAAACAGACGTTCAAGTTGCCGTGTCGACATGCCCACGTCCTGTGCCAGGACTGAAGGGCTGATGGGGTCTTCAATATTGGCTTCCATCTTCTGGATCACCAGCGAGAGTTTCGGATGACGCACCCCGATACGCGTTGGGATCGACAGACGCTGGGTATCCTGATCGGTGCGGATCGAGGAATAGATCAGCTGATCCGCCACAGCATTGGCCAGTTCTTCGCTTAGGTCATTGGCAAGAATCTTCAGCATCAAATCAATGGAGGATGTGCCGCCGGCAGTAGACATCCTGTTGTTATCAATGACAAAAACAGATTTCGTCAGGGTAACTTCGTCAAACTCTTCTGCAAAACTATCGATGTTTTCCCAGTGGATCGTCGCCCGCTTGCCATCCAGCAGACCTGCCTTTGCCAGCACATAGGACGCGGTGCACAACCCGCCAACCCTGACCCCTTTGCGGGCCTCGCGGCGCAGCCAAGCCAGCAGCCTTTTGGAGGTTGCAGTCTGAACATTCACGCCGCCACAGACCATGATTGTATCGTCGCGCTGCAACTCGGCCAAGTCGCCATCTGACGTGAAGGTCGTTCCGGCAGAGCAGGTCACGTTTCCGCCACCTTCGCTCAGCAGGGTCCAGCTATAGGCGTCATAGCCGACCATACGGTTGGCAATGCGTAGACATTCCAATGCCGATGCAAAAGAGAGCATCGAAAATCTATCAAGTAAAACAAACACGTAGTGACGTTTTGGGGCGATAGCCTTGGGGATCTCTGGCTTTTTCTTATTGGTTTGCATTGGGCACATCCTTGGCAAAAAGTGAATGCACCGGGAGAGACTAAAGAAAGTCAGCCCCGCGTGAGACCGGAAAACCGTGCTCACAGCTTTGCGTCGGGGTCAAGAGGCGCAAATCTAAACTGGTCAGAGTGGGATGGTTTTTGTATAGGTGGCTTCCGTCCTATCAATATGACCTCTTATGCGGAGAAAAGCTATGAGTGAGTGGCAAAAAGCGGCCTGGCGCAACAAAGCACGCGTGCAGATGCCCGACTATACCGATGCCGCGGCCCTCGGGGCCGTAGAGGCGCAGCTTTCCAACTATCCGCCCTTGGTCTTTGCCGGTGAAGCGCGCCGTTTGAAACAGCATTTGGCGGCTGCCGGGCGCGGCGAGGCATTTTTGTTGCAGGGCGGCGATTGCGCCGAAAGCTTTGAACAGTTCAGCGCCGATGCAATCCGCGACACCTTTAAGGTGATGCTGCAGATGGCCATGGTTCTGACCTATGGTGCCAAGGTGCCAGTGGTGAAAGTGGGCCGTATGGCGGGGCAATTTGCCAAGCCACGCAGCGCACCAACTGAAACAGTGGATGGGGTTGAACTGCCCAGCTACCGCGGTGACATAATCAACGATCTTGGCTTTACTGAAGGATCGCGTATTCCAGACCCCAAGCGGATGCTGCAGGCCTATACCCAGGCCGCGGCAACCCTGAACCTGCTGCGCGCCTTTTCCACTGGTGGCTATGCGGATGTGAATCAGGTGCATGCCTGGACCCTGGGCTTTACCGAGGGTGAGAAAGCGCAAAGCTATCGTGAAATGGCCAACCGGATCACTGATACGCTTGATTTCATGCGCGCCGCCGGGGTCAACAACGATGCCTCGCACGCGTTGCATTCGGTTGAATTCTACACCAGCCACGAAGGCCTGCTGCTGGAATACGAAGAGGCGCTGACGCGGCTTGATTCAACCTCTGGCAAATGGCTTGCCGGGTCCGGCCACATGCTGTGGATCGGAGATCGCACCCGTCAACCTGACGGCGCGCATGTGGAATTCTGTCGTGGCGTGTTGAATCCCATTGGCCTGAAATGTGGCCCGACCACCACGGCCGAGGATCTCAAGGTGTTGATGGCCAAGCTGAACCCGGACAATGAGGAAGGTCGCCTGACGCTGATCGCCCGCTTTGGGGCCGGCAAGGTGGCAGAGCACCTGCCGCGCCTGGTCAAAGCGGTGCAGGAAGAAGGGGCCAATGTAACCTGGGTCTGTGATCCGATGCATGGCAATACCGTCAAGTCCTCTACCGGGTATAAAACCCGGCCCTTTGAAAGCGTCCTGCGCGAAGTCCAGGATTTCTTTGCGGTCCATAGCTCCGAAGGCACCATTCCCGGCGGCGTGCACTTTGAAATGACCGGGCAGGATGTCACGGAATGCACCGGCGGCGTGCGGGCTGTGACCGACGAGAACCTGAGCGATCGCTATCATACCGCCTGCGATCCCCGCCTGAACGCCAGCCAATCGCTGGAACTGGCCTTTCTGGTCGCCAAAGAGCTGTCAGAGCTGCGCAGCCAGCAGAACCGGAAAGCCGAAGCCGGCTAGGCCCGGCCTCAAGCGTGTATCGCTGTGGCGATGAGATGAAAACAGGCCCGTCCCGATTGGGGCGGGCCTGTTTGTGACGGGCAGCGGCAAAGGATCGGTCCCCGGAAAATGGGAAACGCCCCGGGAATTCTTCCGCGGGGCGTTGGTAACTAGACTACGACCAAATAGACTAGAAATAGACTAAAATTTTACTAAAGGGCTGACTCACTTCGGCTGGAAACCAGGCGTAGATGCGGCGCTTTGGATTTGCTTTTTGCATCTGCACGGGCGGTGTCGCGCACCGGCTTCAGGGTTTTGCGGTCGGCCAGATCACGGGCTTCCTGCAAGATAGAGGTCTCTGGCTGCATTCGCGATTGCAGCTCTGCAAAATCGGGGTTGGCGCTGTTTGCATCTGCGGTATCGCGGGGTTTGGATTTGAACTCAGCATCCCCTGACTTTTTGGCGACGGCGCGCATTTCAATTGATGAGATGCTGAAGCGCTGCGAAGTCTTGGAGGGGTTGCCGTCGGAAACAAAGACCCCTAGCGCGCGACTGACATCGCCCAGATCACTGCGCAGCGGCAGCAGCAACATGCGGGCTTCGCGGCGGCCGCGCAGGCGGGAGCCTTCGGTTTGCATGTCGATTTCGACAATCGCAGGGGCTTCGAACATATGCTCCAGTGCGGCGCTCATCTGTTTGCGGGCATCCGGGGTGAAAAAGGCGGTGATGGGCATGCCACGCACCTCCATGCCGGCCATTTCGTTGACCTTTTGGCCAGCCAGACGAAAACGGGCAACGCCCGGTGCAACGCGTTCCAGAATAAATGTCTGCGACAGAATGTTTTCCAGCCCGCGCGGATCAATCTGCGACCGGTTTGGAATGTCATCGCCACGCTGCAGCGCTGTCCAGTAGGCCTCTGCCTGCCGCATCGGAGAGATCGAAACGCTATTACGGAAATTTTTCATAGGAACCACCTTGTCGTGCCCCTTATCCTGCTCTGAATTTTTGCTACCGCCAAAAAACATGTGCTTTCCTTACGTTGTTCGGTCCATCCGCCATCAAACACGCTGCACGAGCCTCTCGACTGCCTTATTTGTAGCGTCAGGATGGTTACCTTGCAGTTAACATGCCACAATATTATTCAAATTTGGACTAAAATTTAAAGCAATGGTTAACGCCTTCCGATGACAGGCCTATCCTTATGCGTCAAACGCTACCCCAGACGCACTGTTGGAATTGATGCTTTTGCCAGAAAACACGCCAGAAAGGGCCATATAGATGACTATTCGCAGCATGACGGGGTTTGCCTCGGGGCAGGGCGGGCTTGACACCCATAATTGGAGTTGGGAAATCCGTTCGGTCAACGCGAAAGGCCTGGATCTGCGTTTGCGGGTACCTGACTGGCTGATCGGGCTGGAGGCGCATCTGCGCAAGCGCTGTAGCGCTGAACTGGCGCGGGGCAACGTGACGCTGGGTCTGCGGATCACCCGTTCAGAGGCAGGCGCCACCAGCCTGGTGCTGAACAAGCCGCTGTTGCAATCCGTCCTTGCCGCCCTGGCCGAAGCCGAGGCCACCGCTCAGGCTGCGGGGGTGGATCTGTCGGTGACCTCCGGCGCGGATCTACTGTCTATTCGCGGCGTGCTGGAAACCAACCTGCGCGAAGATGACCCCGCACCGCTGGTCGCCGCGATGGGTCATGAATTCGAAAGCATTTTGGCGCAATTCGTTCAAATGCGTGAAGCCGAGGGGGCAGCCCTGGCGCAGGTATTGCAGGATCAGCTGGCAGAGCTGCGCCGCCTGACGGATCTGGCCGCCGAGCTGGCAGCGGCGCGCAAGCCGCTGGTGGCCCAAAACCTCAAGGTCAATCTGGCCAAGGTGCTGGAGAATGCCGAAGGCGTTGATGCCAATCGGGTGGCGCTGGAACTGGCGATGCTTGCGGTGAAATCCGATGTCACCGAAGAAATCGACCGGCTTGGCGCGCATATTCTGGCCGCCGAGACCCTGTTGACGACAGGCGGTGCGGTGGGGCGCAAGCTTGATTTCTTGATGCAGGAATTCAATCGTGAGGCCAATACCCTGTGCTCAAAAGCGCTGAACAGTGACTTGACCTCGGTCGGTCTAGAGTTGAAAGCAGTGATCGACCAGATGCGCGAGCAGGTGCAAAATATTGAATAACTCCGAAGGAACAGACGAGATGGCAAACCGCCGTGGCCTATTGATCATCCTGTCCTCGCCATCCGGCGCGGGTAAATCCACCCTGGCAAAGCGGCTACGCAGCTGGGATGACAGCATCCGCTTTTCCGTCTCGGCCACCACTCGCAACCCGCGCGACGGGGAAGTGGACGGACAGGACTATCACTTCGTTTCGGTGGATGATTTCAAATCCGCCGTCACCGAGGGCGAAATGCTGGAGCATGCGCATGTCTTTGGCAATTTCTACGGCTCGCCCAAGGGGCCGGTGCGCGCCGCGATCGACAAGGGCCAGGATGTTCTGTTCGATATCGACTGGCAGGGAGCGCAGCAGATCCGCAATTCTGAACTTGGCCAGCATACATTGTCGATCTTTCTGCTGCCACCTTCGATCACCGAATTGCGCCGCCGGTTGGAAAGCCGCGGGCAGGATGATCAGGACACCATCAAACGCCGGATGGAAAAAAGCTGGGACGAGATCAGCCATTGGGGCAGCTATGACCACGTGTTGGTCAATGATGACCTGGATGCCACCGAAGAGGCGCTGAAGACCATCATTTCAGCCACCCGGCTGCGTCGCATTCAACAGCCACAGCTGGTGGATCACGTGCGGGCGCTGCAATCAGAATTTGAGGAGATGTCATGACACTTTATGCTTTGGGTGTGCAAAGGCCGCAGCTGCATGCAGATACCTGGGTGGCACCGGATGCCAATCTGATCGGCCAGGTGGTGTTGGAAGCCGCGGCTTCGGTCTGGTTTGGCTCGACCATTCGCGCTGACCACGAAGAAATTCGCATCTGCGAAGGGGCGAATGTGCAGGAAAACGTGGTTATGCATGTTGATGCCGGCTTTCCACTGACTGTAGGTAAGAACTGCACCATTGGTCACAAGGTCATGCTGCATGGCTGTAGCATCGGTGAAAACAGCCTGATCGGCATGGGCGCCACCGTTCTGAATGGGGCCAAGATTGGCAAAAACTGCCTGATCGGGGCCGGGGCCTTGATCACCGAAAACAAGGTTATTCCTGACAATTCCCTGGTGATGGGCGCGCCAGGCAAGGTGGTGCGTGAGGTATCGGAAGCGCAGGCCCAGACGTTGACGCAGAGCGCGCTGCACTATCAGGACAACATGCGCCGGTTTCGCGACGAGCTGCGCGCGGTTTAAGCCCAGATCGCGAGCTTGGGCAGGCTGCAGGGCAGGGCGGCTTCAGCGGATGTTGCGTCTTGTCTTTCACAGGGCGGCTGGGCCGCAACCTCTTCGTTACATTTGCCTGATACCCCGTGCCAACCCATTTGGAGAGCGCAATGAAACAAGAGGTGATCGCAGATTTTCTGGATGCATTCCCGCTGCCTTCGGTGTTGGTGGATCAGACTGAGCGCTTTATCGCAGCCAATCAGTCTGCCCAGGAATTGCTGGGGCAACAGATCTTGGGGCGTCATTTTGCCACCATCCTGCGCCAGCCCAGCGTTACCGGGGCCATCGAAAAATGCCTGGAGGATCGCGGCAGCCGCTGCGCCAAGCATTTGTCAAACGACGGCGCGCAGGACACCAGTTTTGATGTGACGCTGCGCTATGTCGGTGGCATCGGCGCGGTTGAGGGCGGCGCTGTGTTGATCACCTTTACCGATGTGAGCGAACGCGAGCAGGCCGGCCAGATGCGGCGCGACTTTGTCGCCAATGTCAGCCATGAACTGCGCACGCCGCTGACCGCGCTGATGGGCTTTATCGAAACGCTGCGCGGCGCCGCCCGCGACGATCCCGCCGCCCGTGATCGGTTTCTGACGATCATGGAAGGAGAGGCCAGCCGGATGAACCGGTTGGTGGGGGATCTGTTGTCGTTGAATCGGGTCGAAAGCAAAGAGCGCATTCGCCCCAGGGAACAGCTGGATCTTGTCGGGCATCTGACATCAACCCTGAGGACGGTGCAGCCTCTGGCTGATGCCGGCGAGACCCGATTGATCTTTACGCCGCCCGATGACCCGGTGATGATCACAGGGGATGCGGACCAGTTGTTGCAGGTCTTCATAAACCTGATTGAGAATGCCATCAAATACGGCGGTGATCGGGTCGAGGTTACTCTGGAACTTCTGGAACGCGATCCCTCGCTGCGCTGTGCCGCGGTTCGGGTCCGGGTGATGGACAATGGCGCCGGGATCGACCCCATTCACCTGCCGCGCCTGACCGAACGGTTTTACAGGGCTGACAATCACCGCTCGCGCGAACTGGGCGGAACGGGCCTTGGCCTTGCCATTGTCAAACATATCGTCAATCGCCACCGGGGACGGCTGCGGGTGGAAAGCGAGCCGGGAACTGGCAGCTGTTTTTCCGTGATCTTGCCACTGACATAATGACCTCTGTCATAATATGGCGACCCATTCGGGTGTGCGACGCCCCTGGGCGGCGGGCAAATCGCGGTCATCTGCTGGCGAAGGCGATAAAAGATTAACGTGAGGGCGGCTTTTGTGACAATTTCCGGCGAATTTCCGATCTTGTCACACGCCTGTTACATAAGCGTCACAAAAGCCACATGCCAGCCTTTTAGGAGGGGCGCATGATCATCACGAAGATGGTCACACAACTTTCTCTCTCTCATGGAGATACGCATGTCCTTTGTGAAACTGACCGCTTCCGCCCTGACCATCGCTGCCGCTACGGCCACTGCTGCCACTGCGCGTGACCAGGTCCAGGTTGCCGGCTCTTCGACCGTTCTGCCTTATGCTTCCATCGTTGCCGAAGCCTTTGGCGAAAACTTTGACTTCCCGACACCAGTTGTGGAATCCGGTGGCTCTTCCGCAGGGCTCAAACGGTTCTGCGAAGGTGTTGGCGAAAACACCATCGACATTGCCAACGCATCGCGCCGCATCAAGGAAAAAGAGATTAAGGCCTGCGCCGAAGCTGGTGTCACTGACATCATCGAAGTGCGTATCGGCTATGACGGCATCGTTTTTGCCAGCGACATCAACGGCAACGCCTTTGAATTCACCCCAACCGATTGGTTCCTGGCCCTGTCCGACGAAATCATGGTTGATGGCAAGATGGTTGCCAACCCAAACAAGACATGGGCCGATGTGAACCCCGCTTTCCCGGCGCAACCGATCCAGGCCTTCATCCCCGGCACCAAGCACGGCACTCGTGAAGTGTTTGAAGACAAAGTGATCCTGGCCGGCTGTGAAGCCACCGGCGCCTTTGAACACATCCTGGCCGGTGCAACAGGTGACAGCGCCAAGGCCCAGAAAAAGGCCGCTGAAAAGGCCTGTATCTCACTGCGCACCGATGGCGTGTCTGTTGACATCGACGGCGACTACACTGAAACCCTGGCCCGCATCGGTAGCAACGCCGACGGCATTGGTGTCTTTGGTCTGGCTTTCTATGAAAACAACACGGACAAGCTGCAGGTTGCCACCATGTCCGGCATCGTGCCCTCGACCGAAAGCATCGCAACCGGCGAGTACCCCGTCTCGCGCCCCTTGTTCTTCTATGTGAAGCAAGCCCACATCGGCGTGATCCCGGGCCTGAAGGAATTTGCTGAATTCTTCGTCGCAGACGAGGTTGCCGGCCCCGATGGTCCGCTGTCCGAATATGGCCTGGTTGCCGACCCAGAGCTGAGCCAGACCCAGGATGCGGTTGCTGACGAAGCCACCATGGGCGACAATTCCTGATCGCTGTACATCTTGTAAAACTCTGGGGCGGCTCCTTCCGCCCCAGAGCCAATTTGAACCAGACCAACCGCCAAAACCTGCTGCTGTCATCCCGGAGTTTTTGATGCCAATATTCTGGCTTATCGTTATTCTGCTTGCGCTTACCGCCTGCGGCTATTGGTTTGGGCGCAGTCGCGCCCTGGCCTCTGCCAATGGTAACCCGCGCGAATTGCACTCATTGCCCGTCTACTATGGCGCCAATGTCGCCATGAGCATTGCCATTCCGGCCCTCATGACCCTTGCGATCTGGCTGCTGGTCCAGCCCATGGTGATTGAGAGCCGCGTTTCCGCCAGCCTGCCGTCTGAGGTGATCCCTGAAAATACCAGCATCGGCCTTATTATGGGGGATGTGCGCCGCCTTTCTGATGGCCTTGATGAGGTCGTGGCGCAGGGATTTCTTGATGCAAAACAGGCCCTTGACCTGAATTCCGAAACTACTGATATTCGTGCAACCCTAGGCGAGGTTGGTGTTGCGCTTGGCTCGGATGTGCGCCCCGAAGTGCTGGCTGCTGCGCAGCAGTACCGTCAGTTGTCCGCAACCGGCGGGCGCGCCATGACGCTGGTATGCCTGTTTCTGGCACTTGGCGGACTGGTCCTGTCGCTTCGCAAAACCAACAAGACGTTTCGCGCGCGAAACGTGGTTGAACGCGGTATTCTCGCCCTGCTGGTCCTGGCAGCCTCTCTTGCGATCCTGACAACGGTGGGCATCGTCTTTTCGATGCTATTTGAAACCATCAATTTCTTTGGCCTGCACGCCTGGCGCGACTTTTTCTTTGGTACCACCTGGGCACCGAATTTTCGCGGTGACAGCGAATTGTCGATGCTGCCATTGCTTTGGGGAACGCTGTATATCTCGGCGATTGCGCTGTTGGTAGCGGTGCCTGTTGGGTTGTTCGCGGCGATCTACCTGTCGGAATATGCCGGGTCTACGGTGCGTTCCTTTGCCAAGCCTCTGTTGGAAATTCTCGCAGGGATCCCGACCATTGTTTATGGCCTGTTTGCCCTGCTGACGGTTGGGCCCCTGCTGCTTAAACTCTTTGGTCAGGGCGAAGAGGGCCTGTTGGGGCTTACCTGGATGAGCGGCGCCACCTCGGTGCTGACCGCTGGTGTCGTGATGGGCATCATGTTGATCCCATTTGTCTCTTCGCTGTCGGACGATATCATCAACGCGGTGCCGCAAGCGCTGCGCGATGGGTCCTTGGGGCTGGGGGCAACCAAATCGGAAACCATACGCCAGGTGGTTCTGCCGGCTGCCCTGCCGGGCATTGTGGGCGCCATCCTGCTGGCGGCGTCGCGCGCCATCGGCGAAACGATGATCGTGGTAATGGGGGCCGGTGCGATCGCCAAGTTTTCGGCCAATCCATTTGAATCCATGACGACAATCACCACCCGCGTGGTCAGCCAGTTGACTGGCGATACCGATTTCGCCAGCCCGGAAACACTGGTGGCCTTTGCCCTCGGGCTTTCTCTCTTTGTCCTTACCCTGGGCCTCAATGTCCTGGCGCTCTATATTGTGCGCAAATATCGGGAGCAGTATGACTAATGACCGATTTCAGCCCCTCTTCAACACCGCCAACCTCGGTTCAAACATCGCTGCTAACCCTATCGGACCGCACCAAAAAGCGAAACGCGAACGAGCGGCGCTTTAAGGCCTACGGTATTGCCGCAATCGCGGTGGGACTGCTGATGCTCCTGGTTCTGGTGGTCACAATCTTCGGCCGCGGCACCGGCGCCTTTCAACAGACCTTTGTGACCCTGGATGTCGAACTGCTGGAAAGCAAGCTGGACAAGACCGGCGAGCGCAATATCGAAGATATCGAGCGGATCAGCACCTTTGGCTATGCGCCATTGGTGAATGGCGCGATGAGCGCGGCCATCGAACAACACGGTGTTGACACCTCGCTCAAATCTAAACAGCTGGCCGGTCTCTTGTCGAAAGGCGCGGTGGCGCAGCTACGTGCCTATGTGCTGGCCAACCCGCAACAGATTGGCGAAACAGTGGAATTCCGCTTTCTGGCGCAAAGCCGGGTTGATGGCTACCTGAAGGGGCGTGTCAGCCGCGACAGCATTGAAAACGATAAGAATATTTCAGCAGCGCAGCTTGATGTAGTGGATGCGCTGGTGGCGGCCGGGGTGATTGAAAAATCCTTCAATCTGGACTTCATTCTCGGTTCCGATGCCTCTGACCAACGCCCCGAAGCTGCTGGTATGGGGGTCTCCATGCTGGGATCGTTCTTTATGATGCTGGTGGTACTGGCCCTGGCGCTGCCCATCGGCGTCGCCGCCTCGATCTATCTTGAAGAGTTTGCGCCAAAGAACTGGATTACCGACATTATTGAGGTCAATATCGCCAATCTCGCGGCGGTGCCCTCGATCGTCTACGGGATCCTTGGTCTGGCCGTCTTTATCAACTACATGCACCTGCCGATGTCGGCGCCGCTGGTGGGGGGGCTGGTGCTGACGCTGATGACGCTGCCAACCATCATCATTTCGACCCGCGCGGCCCTGAAGGCGGTGCCCCCGTCGATCCGCGATGCCGCGCTGGGGGTTGGTGCATCAAAAATGCAGTCAGTGTTTCACCATGTGTTGCCCCTGGCGGCACCGGGCATCCTTACTGGCACCATCATTGGCCTGGCCCAGGCGCTTGGGGAAACCGCACCGCTGCTGCTGATCGGCATGGTTGGCTTTATCGCCTCCAACGCGCCGGAAACCCTGGGTGAAGGGCTGCTATCGCCAAATTCCGCCATGCCGGCCCAGATCTATGAATGGGCTAAACGGGCGGACCCCGCCTTTTATGAACGCGCCTGGGGTGGCATCATCATCCTATTGCTCTTTCTTGTAACCATGAACACGGTGGCCGTTGTGTTGCGTCGCCGCTTTGAACGCCGCTGGTAACCGGAGGTGAGGCTATGAACACCATGAATATGTTGGATAAATCCTTGGATACAAAGACCACCAAGATCACCGCGCGGGACGTCAATGTCTACTATGGCGACAGCCATGCGATCAAAGATGTGAATGTCGAAATCGACGCCAATACCGTCACAGCCTTTATCGGGCCGTCGGGCTGCGGCAAGTCGACTTTCCTGCGCTGTATCAATCGGATGAACGATACGATTGATGTTTGCCGCGTGCGTGGCGACATTCTTCTGGATGGCGAAGACATCTATGACAAACGTGTCGATCCGGTGCAGCTGCGCGCCAAAGTCGGGATGGTGTTTCAAAAACCCAATCCTTTCCCGAAATCCATCTATGACAATGTCTCTTATGGGCCGCGGATCCATGGGCTGTCGCGAAACAAGGCCGAAATGGATGATATCGTTGAAAAATCTCTACGCCGTGCCGCCATCTGGGAAGAGGTGAAAGACCGGCTGGATGCCCCCGGTACCGGGCTTTCTGGTGGCCAGCAACAGCGGCTGTGCATCGCTCGTGCCATCGCCACAGAACCCGAAGTGCTGCTGATGGATGAGCCTTGTTCTGCCCTCGACCCCATTGCGACGGCTCAGGTAGAAGAGCTGATCGATGAGCTGCGTACCAATTACTCTGTTGTTATCGTAACCCATTCGATGCAGCAGGCCGCACGGGTCAGCCAGAAGACCGCGTTTTTCCATCTCGGGAACCTGGTAGAATTTGGCCCCACTGGCCAGATTTTTACCAACCCGGAAGATCCGCGTACCGAAAGCTATATCACTGGCCGTATCGGCTAGCGCCCACAAAGGAAATTATCATGGTAGAACAACATATTGCCTCCGCCTTTGATCGGGACCTCGAAGCCATTCAGGCCCAGATCATGAAGATGGGCGGCCTTGTTGAGGTCGCGATCGTGGACTGCGCCCGCGCACTGGAAACCCGCGACGAGGAGTTGGCGCAGCAGGTACGCAACAGCGACAAGGCGATTGATGGGCTGGAAGAGCTGATCAATGAAAATGCCGCCCGTTTGATTGCCATCCGCGCCCCGGCGGCAGTGGATCTGCGGGTGGTTCTGTCGGTGATGAAAATCGCTGGCAACCTGGAACGTATTGGCGATTATGCAAAAAACATCTCCAAACGAACCGGCGTTTTGATCCAAGGGCAAGATATTTCGGACAATGCCGCAGCGCTGCGTCGCATGGCGCGCGAGGTAGAGCTGATGCTGAAAGACGCGCTTGATGCCTATATCCAGCGCGATATCGAGCTGGCCGCTGATGTGATCACCCGTGACCGCGAGGTCGACCAGATGTATAATGCGCTATTCCGGGAATTCCTGACCCATATGATGGAAGATCCGCGCAATATCACCTCTTGTATGCACCTGCATTTCATTGCCAAAAATATCGAACGCATGGGTGATCATGTAACTTCTATCGCGGAAGAGCTGATCTATCTGGTGACTGGCCACCGCCCCGAGGAAGACCGGCCCAAGGCGGATACCACCTCTACCGCGCCGCAGGAGATTTAAGAAATGACTGCCGATCAGCCTACTGTTCTGATCATCGAAGATGAACTGGCACAGCGCGAGGTGCTTGCCTACAATCTGGAGGCCGATGGCTTCCGCGTGAGCCGCGCTGAAAACGGGGAAGAAGGACTGCTGCTTGTCGAAGAAGACATGCCCGACATCATCGTGCTGGATTGGATGATGCCAAATCTCAGCGGGATCGAGGTCTGCAGGCGGCTGAAAACCCGCCCCGAGACCCGCAACATTCCGATCATCATGCTGTCGGCCCGATCAGAAGAGGTCGACAAGGTGCGCGGGTTGGAGACTGGCGCCGATGATTATGTGGTAAAACCCTATTCTGTCATCGAGTTGATGGCGCGAGTGCGTACACAGCTGCGCCGGGTCCGCCCATCAACCGTCGGTATGCGCCTGGAATTCGATGACATCGTGCTGGATGCCGAAACGCACAAGGTCAGCCGGTCTGAAAACGCGCTAAAGCTGGGGCCAACCGAGTTTCGCCTGCTTTCTACCTTTATGGAAAAGCCTGGCCGGGTTTGGAGCCGCGAACAGCTGCTGGATCGTGTCTGGGGCCGCGATATCTACGTGGATACCCGTACGGTGGACGTACATATCGGCCGCCTGCGCAAGGCGCTGACCCAGCATGGCGGCAGTGATCCGGTGCGCACGGTACGCGGTGCCGGCTATGCTCTGGGCTAGGTCGCGGGGCATAACCCAGCGGTAGGCATATGGAACGGGCTCTTTCTAAGGGCCCGTTTTTGTTAGTTTTAACTATCGGGGCAGGGGGTCTTCGGGCTGGGCCTGCCCCTCTAGCCAGGTGCGAAAGCTCTGCAAGGCGGGGTCGCGCGACTTGCTTTGTGGCCAAACCAGGTAATAGGCACCATTTGCCTCGCTTGGCTGCGGCTGTAGCGCAGTCAAACGCCCGGTCGCGATTTCCTGTTCGACCAGGTAATCGGGCATCAGGGCCACGCCAAGCCCATGCAGCGCCGCCTGAGTGATCGTTGAGAATTGATCATAGATGGTCCCGCCCAGATCTTCTGGCAGGGTCGATACTCCCTGCATTTCGCACCAATCGCGCCAGGCATTGGGCCGGGTCTGAATATGCAGCAGCGGCATTTCGATGATTTTTTTCACCGGAAGGTACCGGCCTATCTCGACCAGTTCGGGGCTGCAGACCGGGATCAGATGTTCATGCTTTAGCAGCAGAGAACCCGTCCCGGGCCATTTCGCATCTCCAAAATGTATGGCTGCATCAAATGGTTCGGTAGTAAAGCTAAAGCTCTCTAGCCGGGTGGTCATATTGATGGTGACATCGGGATGTCGACGGGCAAATTCTGGCAGGCGTGGCATCAACCACCGCATACCGAAGGCCGGCAAAATCGCCAGGTTCAAGCTGCCGGCCATCGGTGCCATCTGCACCCGCAGGGTTGATTGGGTGATCTGATGCAGCGCTTGACGCACCTCTTGAGCGTAGGTTGCCGCCTCGGCGGTCAACTGCAGCTTCTTGCGATCCCGCTGCACCAAAGTGACACCCAACTGGGTTTCAAGTGATTGTAATTGCCGACTTACTGCCCCTTGAGTCAGGCAGAGCTCTTCAGCGACAGCCGAGGCGCTGCCAAGCCGGTCTAGGGCTTCCAGTGCGCGCAGGGCGGCGATAGAGGGCAGGAAACGTCTGGGCAATTGCATGTATGCGCTTTTGTCATGTTTGGTTGCCAAAGTCTCGCTGTTTTTCAGAGCTGCTGCCTGTTAATGTTTGCGCAATACTCACAGATTTTACAAAGGGCCACGTCATGACCGATAAACCACAGCTGCGCGCCAAGGATGCCCCCGATCTGGGGCGTTTCACCTGGGAAGATCCGCTGCGGATGGATGATCAGCTGAGCGAAGATGAGCGCATGATCATGGCCTCTGCGCGGGCCTATGCACAGGAAAAGCTGCAGCCACGCGTGACCGCTGCCTATGAAAACGAAGAGACCGATCCGGCAATCTTTCGTGAAATGGGTGACATGGGCCTGCTTGGCACCACCATCCCCGAAGAATACGGCGGCTTGGGCGGCGGCTATGTGTCCTATGGGTTGGTCGCACGCGAGGTAGAGCGGGTAGACAGCGGATATCGTTCAATGATGTCCGTCCAAAGTTCGCTTGTTATGTACCCGATCTATGCCTACGGCAGCGAAGAGCAGCGGCAGAAATACCTGCCAAAGCTGGCCTCGGGCGAATGGATTGGCTGTTTTGGTCTGACAGAACCTGATGCCGGCTCTGATCCGGCCGGCATGAAAACGCGGGCCGAAAAAACCGCGACCGGCTATAAGCTGACCGGCTCCAAGATGTGGATCTCCAACGCGCCGATCGCGGATGTGTTTGTTGTCTGGGCCAAATCCGAAGAACATGGCGGCAAGATCCGTGGCTTTGTGCTGGAAAAAGGCATGAAGGGTCTTTCGGCTCCAAAAATTCAGAACAAGGCCAGCCTGCGCGCCTCGATCACCGGTGAAATCGTCATGGATGGCGTTGAAGTCGGCGATGAGGCCCTGCTGCCACATGTGCAGGGGTTGAAGGGGCCGTTTGGCTGTTTGAACCGGGCCCGTTATGGTATCAGCTGGGGCGCCATGGGCGCAGCCGAGGCCTGCTGGCACGCGGCACGGCAATATGGTCTGGATCGAAAGCAGTTTGACCGCCCGCTGGCCAACACGCAGCTTTTCCAGCTGAAACTTGCCAATATGCAGACGGAAATCACCCTTGGGTTGCAGGCCTCCTTGCGGGTTGGTCGCCTGATGGATGAGGCAAACGCAGCCCCAGAGATGATTTCAATCGTCAAGCGCAACAACTGCGGCAAGGCGCTGGAGATTGCCCGCAATGCCCGTGATATGCATGGCGGCAACGGTATCAGCCTGGAATTCAACGTCATTCGCCACATGGTGAACCTTGAAACCGTTAACACCTATGAGGGCACCCACGACGTGCATGCCTTGATCCTGGGGCGGGCACAGACCGGTCTGCAGGCATTTTTCTAGGCAATATTGGCCTGCGACGGACTTCGCGGGCCTATCGAGTATAAGATCTTGGCGAGGGAGCAGAGGCTTTTCCTCGCCATTTTTACATTGAGGCGTGCGTTTTTGCAGTTCCGTTTTGCGAAATTGCAATCTGGTGATTGTTCGCGCTGATACCTGTAGCCTTACAAAGCAAAGCAGGCTGCTGATGAGGCACTCCCACCGAGGATTGGATCCAAAACCATGAACGTCGCGAAGTGAAGGCTGCGCCAAGGCTGTCGCGTTTTGCCATGAATACAAGGGCCCGCAGCACCTGTCCTTGCCGAGGCCCGCGTGGCAAAGGTTAACCGGCAGAGGCGGTCCATTGCAGTGCGACCCGCGCGGATCGGGTTTTTCGGCTGTCGCTGTGAGAATACGCAAGGGACAATTTTTCACCACGCAACGTGGCTCATCTTGCACCATTGCAATGGTGGCAAGATCGATCCGAGCCCCCATGACAGCGGGCTGCATTTTTGCACGGATGATATTGCGAAAATGCGCGCGAAATTTCGCAAAGGTAGCGGCCTTATATGGGCGTGACCCCAAGCATTTTCGCTTATTTACAATATCTTAACCTGGCCAAAGCCGAAAGAAAAGCCCTATTTTTCACAAGGCGTAGGCAAGGGGTTTACAGCAGGAATAATATATATAGATAAGTGAATGTGTAAACGCGGAAGCGCTACCAAGATCTGTTTCACGGAAACCAAGAGAGATCGCGACAATGAAAACCCAACCGCCAAAACTCCTGATGGAAAAGATCTTTCCGGTGCTGAGCTGGGGGCGGACCTACAGTCGACAGGACCTTGGCGGCGATCTGACTGCGGCGGTGATCGTGACCATCATGCTGATCCCGCAATCGCTGGCCTATGCGTTGCTTGCAGGGCTGCCCGCCCAGGTTGGGTTATATGCTTCGATATTGCCGCTGGTGGCCTATGCGCTCTGGGGCACATCGCGGGTGCTGGCGGTGGGGCCGGTTGCGGTGGTGTCCCTGATGTCGGCCTCGGCGCTGGCACCGCTTGGTCTGACGCAGGTGGCGGACTATGTGGCAGCCTCGGCGGTGCTGGCCTTGATGTCGGGGGCATTGCTATTGCTGATGGGCGGGCTGAAGCTTGGCTTTATCGCCAACCTGCTGTCGCATCCGGTGATCGCAGGCTTTATCAGCGCCTCTGGTATTCTGATTGCGATCAGTCAGGCAAAGCATATTCTTGGTATCACGGCCAGCGGTCACAACCTGCCGGAAATCCTGCTGTCATTGGGGCAGGGGATTGGGCAGATCAATCCGGTTACCGCCGTGTTGGGATTGGCGGTATTAGGGTTTTTGTTCTGGTTGCGGCGCGGTGTTCCGGCGCTCCTGCAGAACCGGCTTGGCCTGTCGCAGCAGCTTTCGGGCACCATCGTTCGTATTGGGCCGGTCTTTGCTGTGGTGGGCACGATCTTGCTGTCCTGGGGGCTTGGCCTTGCGGATCAGGGCGTTGCAGTTGTCGGTAAGGTACCAACCGGCTTGCCGCCCATCGGCGTGCCAGCTATGGACGCCGAACTGGTTAAGGCGCTGATTACACCCGCTATTTTGATCACCATTATTGGCTACGTCGAAAGCGTGTCGGTGGCGCAGACCCTGGCGGCCAAGCGTCGACAGCGGATCGACCCCAATCAGGAACTCAACGCGCTGGGGGCTGCGAATATTGCCTCGGGCCTGTCGGGGGGCTACGCGGTGACCGGAGGATTTGCCCGCTCGGTGGTGAACTTTGATGCCGGGGCGCGCACTCCGGCGGCGGGTGCCTTGACAGCAATTGGATTGACTTTTGCCGCTATCTACTTGACACCATTTATGTATTTTCTGCCCAAGGCAACGCTTTCCGCAACAATTATCGTGGCCGTGTTGTCGCTGGTGGATCTGTCGATCCTGAAGACCGCCTGGCGCTATTCGCGTGCTGATTTCGCAGCTGTCTTTGCCACCATCTTGCTGACGCTCCTGGCTGGGGTGGAAATCGGCGTCGGCGCTGGAGTTATCACGTCGATTTGCCTGTTTTTGTGGAAAACATCCCGACCACATGTGGCCGAGGTCGGTCAGGTGCCGGGCAGTGAACATTTCCGCAATATTGAGCGCCACAGCGTTTTCACGGATCCTAAAATCGTCACGCTCCGGATTGATGAAAGCCTGTACTTTGCCAATGCGCGGCGGATGGAAGACCTGATCCTGGATCGGGTTCATCGCGGTGGTGGCGCGGTCAAACATCTGGTCCTGATGTGTTCAGCGGTGAATGAAATCGATCTCAGCGCGCTGGAGTCGCTGGAGGCGATCAACCATCAGCTGGCGGATATGGGGGTGAGCTTGCACCTGTCAGAGGTCAAGGGGCCGGTGATGGATCGGTTGCAGCGCAGTCACTTTTTGCAGGACCTGACCGGAGAGGTGTTCTTGTCACAAAACTGCGCGTATCAGAAACTGCGCGAGATGCTGTAAGACTGGGGATTTCTATGCAGGTGGTCGCTGCAGGGGTTCGGTATTTGTGCTAAGTAAAATCTCATAATCAGTATTATGGTAAATAAAGATGTTCCGTTCCGTCACACAGGATTGGCAGCATGTGTTTTGCGCGATAGCCTTTCTTGAATAAAACCAGGGACAAGGCGATTGAAATGGATATCAAGGGCAGTTGTATTGTAGTGACCGGTGCCGCTCAGGGCATTGGCAAGGCGCTGGCGCAGAGGTTTGCCGTGCTTGGCGCTGCGCATGTCATCTGCGCTGATATTGACCGCGACGGTGCCCAGGATGTAGCCGCACAGATCGGAGGCACCGCCTTTGTGGTGGATGTGAGAGATGAATCCAGCATCAAGGATCTGATCGAAACCGTAGAAGACACCATTGCGCCGATTGATCTATTCTGTTCCAACGCGGGCATCCTGACCATGGGTGGTTTTGAAGTCGCCAATGAGGAATGGCAAAAGATATGGGATATCAATGTGATGTCTCATGTCTGGGCCGCACGTCATCTGGTGCCCCGGATGATCAAACGCGGTGGTGGCCATATGTTGAACACTGCCTCGGCGGCGGGTTTGCTAAACCAGATTGGCGCTGCACCTTACGGCGTGACAAAACACGCTGCGGTTGGCTTTGCGGAATGGCTGGCCATCACCTATGGCGACCAGGGCTTGGGTGTTTCGGTTCTGTGCCCGCAGGCGGTGCGCTCGCAGATGACCAAGGGATTTGAAGAAAGCGTTGCCAGTGTCGATGGGATGCTCGAACCTGAAACCGTTGCGGATTTTTGTGTGGACGCGATTGAAAACAACGAGTTCCTGGTGCTTCCGCATCCACAGGTCAAAGACTACATGCAGGCAAAAACGGCGAATTATGGCCGCTGGATCACCGGCATGCAGAAGCTGCGCGACCGATTTTCCGGCCGATAAGGCGTCAGCTGGTGATGGGCCGCATCAGGCCTTCCTGGGCAACGCTGGCCACCAATTTGCCATCCCGAGTGTAGATAGAGCCGCGGTTAAAGCCGCGGCCGCCACCGGCAAAGGGCGAATCCATGGTGTAAAGATGCCATTCATCAAACTGCACCGGCGCGTGAAACCACATGGCATGATCCAGACTGGCCGTCATGGCTTCGGGTTTATGCCAAGTCAGCCCATGCGGCCGCAGCGCCGATCCCAGCAAGCCAAAATCTGACGCATAGGCCATCAGCACATGTTGCAACTGCGGCCCTGCCCCTTTGGCGGCCTCCATTCTGATCCACATATGGTTGATATCACTGGTAATACCAGGATCAAGCGGATCCCGGGGTTCGATGTCACGAATTTCGAACGGCCGCTGGCGGATAAAGTCGGCGCGGTTTTCTTCGTCTATGCGATGGGCATGCTGCTGGTGCAATTCATCCCGCGACAACAGCCCCTCTGGTGGCGGGATATCGGGCATTTCATGCTGATGTGCCCAGCCTTCTTCGACGCGATGAAAAGAGGCCGCGAGGTTCAGGATCTGACGACCATTCTGAATAGCCGTCACGCGACGCGTGGTGAAGCTGCCGCCATCCCTGGAGGGATCCACCTCATAGATCACCGGCTTGCTTGGATCGCCCGGACGGATGAAATAGCCGTGCAGTGAATGGCACAGCCGTTCTGGAACGCTGGCATAGGCCGCTGCCAGGGCCTGGGCAATGACCTGTCCGCCATAGATCCGCATTGGCGTTTCACCGCCAGACCCAATGCCGCGATAGAGATTTGTATCCAGCTCTTCCAGATCAAGCAGGTTGAGCAGAACAGTCCCGGCATCAGTCATTTGGCGTCTCTTTCTAAAGCGGATATTGGCGTTACCGCCACAGGTTAAGCGGTCAGTGCGCCGTGAACCAGTGCTTTCAGTTCTGCCCGCGCCGGATAAGAGCTGGAGGGCGCAAGCTGGGTAAAGAAAACAACTGACAGATCCTGCACGGGATCGACCCAAAAGAAGGTCGAGGCCATGCCGCCCCAGCTGAAATCCCCAACAGATCCGGGACAGCGCGCCCGCGCTGGATCAAGCACCACAGCCCCACCCAGACCAAAGCCCATGCCGTCCATCGGCTGCTCCGCAAAGCTTTGCGGTCCCATCGAGGCAATATCACCCGGAAGGTGGTTTTTCATCATGAATTCAATGGTTTTAGGCGACAGGATAAAGCCGTCCCTCGTCCGTCCCTTTTGGCGTAGCATCTCGGTAAAGCGCATATAATCGTCAATTGTGCCAACCAAACCGCCGCCGCCGGACATCATGTCTGCGGTTTCAAACGGAGAGCCCCCGTGCAGATCGGTGAGCCGTAGCCGCTCGACGCTGGGCTCGGCAGCATTCAGCGCCATGGCATCGCCAGACAGCGGCGTATAGAGAGAGGCAAACCGGTTGCCCGCCGTGCGTGGCACCCTGAAACCGGTCTCACCCATGCCAAGGGGCTCGAAAATCTCTGTGGCAAAGAAATCGCCCAGGCTCCGGCCCGAAACCACCTCAATCACCCGTCCAAGCACGTCAATTGAAACGGAATATTCCCATCGCGTGCCGGGTTGAAACGCCAAGGGATAGCTGGCCAGATGCGCGACCATCTTGCCCAGGTTTCCCTGGTTTGGCTTGAACATCAGCTGTTCGTGATCCATCGCCTGCGACAGAATGCCGGGATTGAACGGATAGCTAAGACCAGAGGTATGGGTGAGCAATTCATGCAGGGTTGGTGTGCGGGCTGGCTCTGTCTGGTCAATCGACGTGGCACCAGGGATAAGCGCCTGCATCTCGGCAAATTCCGGGATGAAGTCCGACACTGGCGCATCCAGGTGAAACAGCCCCTTTTCCGCCAGGATCATCAGCGCAACAGAGGTCACTGGTTTGGTCATCGAATAGATCCGCGCCAGCGTATCGCGGGTGAAGTCGAGGTTCTCCTCGACATTGCGCCGACCAGCCGCATGAAAGTAGCGCTCGGTGCCCGCCTGTTTTATCAACAGGGCGCTGCCGGCATATTTTCTTTCATCTACATAGCGCTGCTGCCAAAGCCTAATGTTTTCCAGCCGGTTCTGATCCATTGCCTACACCTTTCTATTTTCAACCGGGCGCGTTTGTCCGCGCCGTGCTGTTACCCGCGATCAATCATGCGCTGCATCGCCGCTTTGGTCTGGCTGTTGAACCAACCGCCCTCGGGCGTATTTCCACCAGCCTCTATCGCTGCCCTGATCCGCGCGATTGTGTCACCTCTTAGCTGTTGCTTGATGGAGGCATAGGCAATCGAGGGGAGTTCGGCGAGTTTGCGCGCCTCGGCGAGAGAATACCCCATCAGGTCTTCGCGATCTTCTGCGACAATGTCGATAAAGCCAAAGTTGCGCGCGGCAATTGGGCCAATTGGCTGCCCCGTGAGCATCAGGCGGCGCAGCGTGTCGGCGTCCAGCGTTGCCTTGGCGATTTCAAGCGGGCCAACCGGAAAATCGGCACCCACACGAACCTCTGCCAAGCCAAATGCGGATTTTGTCATGGCGACCCTGCGATCACTGGCCAGCACAAAGAACAACCCGCCCGCAATCGCAGCGCCGCCGACGCAGGCAACTACCGGTTTGGGACAGGCGTAAAGGGCCAGAAAGCCCTCGTTCAGGCCACGCACAATGGCGTGTTGTTGATGCAGGTCGAAATCCTGTGCCTCCTTCAGGTCAAGGCCTGCAGAAAACACCTTGAATGGGCTGGATATAATGATTGCGCGCACCGCATCATCAGCGCCAAGCTGGGTGATCAATGTGCCAAATTCCATCAGGAATTCGGCGCTCAGCGCATTGACCGGGCCGCGCCCCAATTGCAGTTCAACAATCCCGTCACCGTGTTCACAGATACTAAGGGTGTCCTCTTCTGCCATTCCGGGCCTCCTTCGTTGGATAAAGGCCCGCGCTTGGCAAAGGCCCTTTGGGGACATATTGCACAGCCCAGGCCCAATCGGTCGAGGGCAAAGAGCTACGTAGAACCACGCATAAAACATCGTGGCACGCAGGGTTTAGCCAAAGAGTGTAAAGAAATTCGCCCCCGCAGAGAGGCGCAGCGAATCTTTGCCTCAGGCGTTTTTGTTAAGCGCGTCCAATCCGCTACGGGCAAAGCGAGAGACAAACCTGCCCAGCTTTATGGCGCGTTCCGGGTTGGAGGCATTGCCATCCACGGCACGTTTCAGCACGCCTTGCAAAATGGCGCCCATGCGGAAAAAGCTGAACGAGAGATAGAAGCCAAAACCGTCAATGCCGTCCAGCCCGCGCCGTTGACAATAGCTGTCAACAAAGGCTTGATCCGATGGCAGCCCAAGCGCGGCACGATCAATCCCCGCAAGGCCCCTGCCCTCGTCGCCTGGCGGCATTTGCCACTGCATGATCACCCCGGCCAGATCGGCATAGGGATGGCCAATTGTCGAAAGCTCCCAATCCAGCACTGCCCGGCAGTCCGCCCCATCTGCGGCAAAGATCATATTGTCGATCCGATAATCGCCATGCACCAACCCACGTTGACCATCATCCGCAGGCATCGCGCTTTCCAGCGCTGCGATCAGTTCGTTCATTTCGGCAATCACTTCGATTTCCGAGGCGCGGTATTGCTTGGTCCAGCGGCCCAGCTGGCGTTCAAAGTAATTGCCCGGAGGGCCAAAATCCGACAGGCCGACAGCCTTGATATCGACCTGATGCAAACAGGCCAGAACCCGGTTCATTTCTTGTATCACATCCCGGCGGGTCGCAGGGTCGAGATCCGGCATGGCCGGATTGGTGATATTGCGTCCAACCACATGATCCATCACATAAAAAGAGGATCCGATCACCGTGTCATCTTCGCAGAGCAAGTGCATTTTTGCGACGGGAACCTCGGTATTGGAAAGCGCCTTTTGCACCCGGAATTCGCGGTCCACCGCATGGGCTGATTTCAGCAGCACGCCCGGTGGTTTGCGCCGCAGCACATAGTTGCCCGCCACAGTCTTCAGCAGGAAGGTTGGATTAGATTGCCCGGTTTCAAATTTCTGAACCTCAAAATCGCTGTCAAAGCCCGGCAAATGGTCGCGCAGATAGGTGCCAACCGCCTCTTGGTCGAGGGTCTGGGTATTTTTGCTCATCCTCTGCTCCTGTCAGCTATAGGTCATAAGTGCGGCACGTTCGGTGTTATGAAAGTGCGGCACAGAATTGAATTCATGTAGAAAAAACTTCTCTTTCGAGAACACGAAACGGCTGGTTGAACTGTTTTTGATCTGCAAGTTCAGCGCAATCATCTGATCATTGGGCAGTTGCAGGCTGGCTGCAACCAACCTGGCAATCACCCCGCCGGAACTGACCACCAGTACCCGTTTGGCCTGGGTCTCAACCGCGTGCTGGCGCGCTTGTTCGACGCGCTGGCAAAACCGGCTCCAGCTCTCTTGCGCCTGAGAAATGCCACCGTCCTGCCATTCTGCAAGGGTTTCACGCAGGGCGCGAAAGTGGGTTTTGCGATCGGTGATCACATCTCGCGGTGCCTCTCCGCCAAACCGGCTGTGCAGCAGATCGTGAAAATCATATTCGTTCCAGCCGGGATGTTGTTCAAATCCTTGGTCAAAGCCCAGATCCGTGAGTGTCTGTTTCTGTCGTTCGAGGCTGCCGCTGATCATACGATCCGGCACCCAGTTCAGGGCGCGCAGGGTTTCCCCCAGAGCACGTGCTTGCTCTCGCCCCAGATCGCTCAGCCGGTCATAATTGTCGGCCCCAAACGAGGCCTGGCCATGACGCACAATCAGCAGCTCAGCCATCTTCAGGCACCAAATTCCTGCGCCAAGGCGCGGCCTGCGCGCTGGTATTCATCGGCGATGCGGTCGATCAGTTCCTGTGCAGAGCAGATGGATTTGACGTCACCGATGCCCTGGCCTGATCCCCAGATTTCTTTCCAGGCTTTGGGTTTTGACGATCCGCTGCCAAAATTCATCGAAGAGGCATCCGCCTGAGGAAGATTGTCTGGATCCAGCCCCGCCTGGGTGACCGATTTTTTCAGGTAGTTACCCCAAACCCCTGTAAACAAAGACGAATAAACAATATCCTCGGCGCCGCTCTCAACGATCATCTGTTTGTAACCGGCCTGAGCGTTGGCCTCGTGGGTGGCAATAAAGGGGGAACCGGCATAGCCAAAATCTGCCCCAAGCGCGCGTGCCGCCAAAAGGGCCTCACCGCTGGCAATCGCGCCAGAGAGCGCCAGCGGCCCGTCGAACCAGCTGCGAATTTCACGGATCAAGGCAAAGGGAGATTGCTCGCCCGCATGGCCCCCGGCACCGGCGGCAACCGCAATCAGACCATCGGCCCCTTTTTCAATCGCCTTTTTTGCAAAGGTATTGTTGATCACGTCATGCAGCACGATGCCACCACAGGAATGCGCCGCCTCGTTGACTTCGGGGCGGGCCCCAAGCGAGGTAATCCAGATTGGCACCTTCCAACGGTTGCAGATCTCCAGGTCACGTTCCAGCCGCGCGTTGGAACGATGCACGATTTGATTGACCGCAAACGGCGCCGCCGGGCTATCGGGGTTTTCCTGGTTGTGACGATCCAGTGCCTCGGTGATCTGTTTCAGCCAGGCCTCCAGCAGGATTGGATCGCCCTCGCTTTCCCGGGCGTTGAGCGCCGGAAAGGAGCCAACGATCCCCGCCTTGCACTGCGCGATCACCAGCTCTGGCACAGAGATGATAAACAACGGCGAGCCAATGAGCGGAAGGCGCAGCCCCTGCAGCGCAGCGGGCAGATGTGTTTGGTTTGAAGGCACGGTATATTTCCTTTATCAGTAACTTATTGCCCGAAGCTGTATCTAATCGTCCAGCGCACCAGCAAAGATGTTTTGCCCGGACATGACATTGATACCACCTGAAATGGGCACCACAGAGCCGGTCACATAGGCGCCGCCCTTGCCGCTCAGGAACAGGACAGATCCGGCAATATCTTCATAGCGACCAACCCGGCCCAGCGGCACATCCCGGCCGACTTTTTCGCGCTTTTCCTCATCCCCGGTGGCAAAGGCGGTCATGCGCGACACAAATGGCCCCGGTGCCAGGGCATTGACCGTGACATTCTTGTGCGCCAGTTCTTTGGCAAGGATTTTCGACAGATGGATCACCGCCGCCTTGGAGGTCGCGTAGCTATAGGCGCCATCGCCCATTGGAATTTCGCCCATGACAGACCCCACGTTTATGACGCGTGCCGGGTCGCCAGAGGAGCCGCTTTTGATCAACATTGGCAGCAATCGGCGCGTCAGGTCAAACACCGCTGTCACATTCACTGCCATCACCTTTTCCCAGCCATCATAGGGGAAATCCTGCAACTCTGCGCCCCAGGTGACACCGGAGTTATTCATCAAGATATCAAGCTGTTCTGTGCGGGATTTGATCTCTGCCACCAGGGCTTCAATCCCCGCCTCAGAGCCAAGATCGCCACCAAAGCCTTCCGCGCTGCCAGGCGCGTCCAGCGCGTTCAGCTCCTCTGCCACGGCGGCGCAAGCCGCGCCCTTGCGCGAGGCAATCAACACCCGCGCGCCAGCCCGGACCATGGCCTCGGCGGCCATGCGGCCGATACCGGTGGCCCCGCCTGTGATCAGCGCGGTCTTGCCGTTCAGTGTAAATAAATCCTGCATCTACGTCTCTCCTAAAAGCCGCGTAACTGCGCCACGATACCAGCATGATAGCCATAGTCACCCAGCCATTCCGCTGCCACCCGCGCGCGTTTCATGTAAAATCCCATATCAAAGGCATCCGTCATGCCAATGCCGCCATGCATCTGCACGCCTTCCTGCACCGATTTTTGCGCCGTATCTGTTGCCCGCGCCTTGGCAACCGATACTGCAAGCCGCGCCGCTTTGGGGTCCTCATCCAGGATGCGGCCGGCGTTCAACACGGCCGATTGGGTCAGCTCTATCTCGCACCACAGATGTGCGGCGCGATGCTGAAGGGCCTGAAAACTGCCAATGGTGGTGCCAAATTGTTTGCGTTCTTTCAGATAGCTAGAGGTCAGATCAAAGGCGGCCTGCGACAGGCCAACAGTTTCTGCGGCCAGCGCGGCCTGCCCGGCCTCCAGCGCCGGTTTCAGAAGGTCATACCCAGCCCCCGCAGCCCCAAGAAGCGCATCGCCTGCGACCTCGACCTCGTCAAATGTCAGATCTGCGGCATCGCGGCTGTCGATCATTTCCAATGCGTCACGCTGCAATCCTTGGGTGGCAGTATTGGCAAAGTCGAACAAACAAGGCCCCTCTTCGCTCTCGGCGAGGAGCAAGATGCGGTCCGCGTCGCATCCATCTACGACAAAACGCCTTTTTCCGTTCAACGTATAGCCATTTCCGCGTTTCTGCGCCGTGAGTCGAATGCTGTCAGGGGCAAATTTTGCCGTCTCATCCAAGGCAAAGGCATAGGTCAGCCCGCCACTTGCAATCTTTTCCAGCTTTGCCCTGGTGGTGGCGTCGTCGAATTGGCGCAACAGGGTTGCGGCCATGACGGCGGTGCTCAGAAATGGGCTGACGGCCAGGGTGCGCCCCATTTCACGCGCCAGGACATGGGCGGCAGCATGGCCCATATCAACGCCGCCGGCGGCTTCCGGGATCAAGACACCAGCCCAGCCTGCTGCGGCCATTTCCTGCCACAGCGCCGGATCTGATCGGGCGCCGCTGTCGCGCATCTGCCGTAGATGCGTCAGCGGTGCAGATTTATCCAAGAGAGAGCGAGCGGCCTCTGCCAAGAGGGTTTCTTCCTCTGTTTCAACGAGTTTTGCCATGGTTATTATCCTGGAAGATTCAAAATGCGGCGGCTGATAATCGACAGCATCACCTCTGAGGTGCCACCCTCGATCGAATTTGCCTTGGTGCGTAGCCAAGCCGAGGCCGGCGTCTCACCCCAGGTGAGCGCAGCGCTTCCCTCGGCTGCCATCACCAGTTCCAGCCGCTGTTTGTTCAGCTCGGTTCCCATGTATTTCAACATGGCAGAGGCATCGCCAACCCCTTGCCCCCCCTCGGCCTGGTCTTTGTACCGTTCCAGCGTCATCTCAAACGCAAGGCTGTCAACCTCAGCCCGCATCGCATCGCCCCGCAGTACCGGATCACTCTGTCCAGTGTCGCTTTCGCTCAGAACAGCGCCAAGGGCGCGTCCCGTGCCCATGGCATTGCCGCCACTGCTGATCATCTCGCGCTCATGGGTAAGCAGATACTTTGCCACATCCCAGCCCCGGTTGATGGTCCCGACGACCTGTTGCTTGGGCACGGTGACATTATCAAAGAAGGTTTCGCAAAAAGGCGAGGCCCCAGAGATGAGCTGAATTGGCCGCGTGCTGACACCTTCGCTGCGCATGTCTATCAGAACAAAGGAAATTCCCAGATGTTTCTTGGCCTCTCGATCAGTTCTGAGCAGGGCAAAGATCCAGTCGGCGCGATCGGCGTAAGAGGTCCAGATCTTTTGACCATTGACCAGCCAGGTGTCCCCCTGATCGGCTGCATGGCACTGAACCCCGGCCAAATCTGACCCGGCCCCCGGTTCGGAATAGCCCTGGCACCAACGGATTTCACCGCGGGCAATTGGCGGCAGATACTGTTGTTTTTGCTCTTCGCTGCCAAATTTGAGCAGGGCCGGCCCCAGCATCCAGATACCAAAGCTTTGCAAGGGCACACGGGCGTCGATGGCCTGCATTTCTTCCTTCAGGATCTTGTCCTGCGCGCGGCTGAACCCTGCCCCGCCATAGGCTTTCGGCCAGGTCGGCACGGTCAGGCCCCGCGCGGCGCAGCGCTCTAGCCAGTCTTTCTGCGCTTCAGATGTGAATTGCCAGGTGCTGCCACCCCAGCAGATACTGTCTTCTCCGGCGGCGCCATCTCGCATCTCTGGCGGGCAGTTCTGCTGCAACCAGCTGCGGATCTCGTGGCGAAAATCCTCGCCGGTGGGCGGGGTGTGGTCCTCTACGGTAGCCATGTTCTCTCCTCCTCACCGCTTGCGTGCCTCCTCCGGCGTGTCACGGTTTCACAATGTAGAATTACATTTCGCTATTGCATTGACAACGCGGCTGAGCGGCAGAAGACTTTACGTAATTTTAAGAAACAGCATGCTGCCGCAGCGCAGCTGAAGGGGGACAAATGAAATCCATGTTGAGCACCAGCCCGGGTGGGCCGGAAACCCTGGTCTGGACCGAACAGCCTGATCTGCCCCCCGCCAAGGGGGAGTTGCAGGTCGAGATTCGCGCTGCGGGCGTCAACTTTCCGGATACGCTGATCATTCGCGATCTGTATCAAATGAAGCCGCCACGCCCCTTTGCGCCGGGCGGCGAGATCTCTGGTGTTGTCACCGCCCTGGGCGAAGGCGTGAGCGGGTTCGAGATTGGTGACCGGGTGCTGGCCCTGACCGGTCATGGCGGCTTTGCCACCCAAATCTGCATCAGTGCCGCGCAGGCGGTTAAATTCCCCGAGGCAATGCCCTTTGAGGATGCGGCCGGTTTTGTCTTTACCTATGGCACCTCTTATCACGCCCTGAAAGATCGGGCGGCGCTGCAACCGGGTGAGACCCTGCTCATCCTCGGGGCTGCGGGCGGCGTCGGCGCGGCGGCGATTGAGCTGGGGAAATCTATGGGGGCAAAGGTGATTGCGGCGGTGTCGACGCCAGAAAAGGCCGCCTTTTGTCGCCAGATCGGCGCCGATGAGGCCCTGGTTTACAGCCGCGATATGGGGCGGGATGAACAGAAGGAATTTTCCAAATCTATCAAGGAAGTATCGGGCAAAGATGGTGTGGATGTCGTCTATGACGCGGTCGGCGGTGCCTATGCTGAACCGGCCCTGCGCGCCACGGCCTGGCTGGGGCGGTATCTGGTTGTCGGCTTTCCGGCTGGTATCCCCGAGATCCCTTTGAATCTGCCCCTGTTGAAAGGCTGCGATATTCGCGGTGTTTTCTGGGGGGCTTCGGTGTTTCGGGATCCAAAGGGCCATGCGCAAAACATGCAGGAACTGCAGGCGCTTTATGCAAGCGGCGCTGTAAAGCCGCAGATCTGTGCCGTGCTGCCGATGACAGAGGCGGCGAAGGCCTTGGACATGATGCAGGCCAGGCAGGTTCAGGGCAAGGTGATCCTGACCAACGCCTAACCAGATTTGGCTGCAGGTGCCGGGATGTCCGGCACCCGTCATTTGCGTGCGATATTCGCAACTGGCCCAAGGAAATCACCGGGTTCGGGCGTCGCTTTCCCTGTGCAATTCGCCTATTTCAGCCTAGGCTTGTACTGGGGGAAATACGATGCAGAGCATATTGATCTTGAACGGCCCGAACCTGAACCTGCTTGGCACCCGTCAACCAGAGGTTTACGGAGCCGAGACACTTGAAATGGTCGAGGCCCGCTGCCTTGCCCATGCAAAAAAGTCCGGGTTTCAGGCCCAGTGCCTGCAATCCAACCATGAAGGCATATTGCTGGATGCCATCCATGGCGCGCGCGGCCTGCATTCCGGGATCGTGTTGAATGCCGGAGCCTTCACCCATACGTCGATCGCGCTGATGGATGCGATCTACTCGGTGGAGATCCCAACCGTTGAGGTGCATCTATCCAATATTCATGCCCGTGAAGAATTTCGCCATCAGTCCTATATCGCGCGGGCGGCCCTTGGCCAGATCTGCGGTTTTGGCAGCCAGGGGTACCTGATGGCCATCGACGCCCTGGTGCAAAACCTGTCGCAGGTAAGTGACGCAACCTAATGGGAATAATGAATTATCTTCACGTCATTGCCGGTTCGAAAAGCCTGGAAGAGCTGTGGCATGCGCATGTATTGAAGATGGCTGAATACGGGTTTGATCGCCTTATGTATGGCTATACCCGTTTCAAGACAGATACTTCGCTGGGGGATCCTGACGACTTCGTCATCCTGACCAACCATGACCAGGACTATGTTTCAGGCTTCCTGAATGAGGGGCTGTATCGCCATGCGCCAATGTTGCGTTGGGCGCTAGAGCATGAAGGGGCCGGCAGCTGGCAGATGATCCAGGAAAAGCATCTTCAGGGTGCGTTGCAGCCAGAAGAAGAGAAGGTGCGCGCATTTAATGAGCGGATGCAGATGACGGCTGGCTATACCGTCAGCTTTTTTTCGGCTTCAAAACGGTATAAAGGCGCAATTTCTTTGGGGGGGCAGGTTGGTACCACCCAGAAAGAACTCGATGCGCTTTGGCAGGACTGTGGCGAAGACATCATTCTGATGAACAATATGGCGCATTTGAAGATCCTGACCCTGCCCTATGATCCACCGAATCGCAGCCTGACACGCCGCCAGAGAGAGGCATTGGAGTGGGTTGGCGATGGCAAGACAACCCAGGATATTGCCCTGCTCATGGGTCTGACGCCTGGCACGGTTGAAAAACACCTGCGTTTGGCGCGGGCCTCATTGTCAGTGGAAACCACAGCCCAGGCGGTTCTAAAAGCGGCGCTGCAAAACCAGATGTATGTGGTCGAAAGCTAGTATTCTGGCGCCACCTCAACGCAGGAAACCGGTAGATATATCGCTTTGGTTGAACCAAAGCAGGCCTATACCCAGAGAGAAGTTGCCCTAGGGGCAGGACGCGGCATTCGGGTAAGGAAAACACGACTACACGCGCAACCTGATTTGGGGCAAACTGCAGCTGTTCCGTGAGTGGTGGCTTTGGCCTAGGAACTAAGGGAAATGAACCTTGCAATATCAAGGCTCTCAATCCTGTTCGGTTGCTGGCGTGTATTTTTCCGCGCCGGTGCCGTGTTAAAGAGAGGTCCCATTCATCCCCATCGATGGGGCCTCTCGGTTCTCCTTTTCGATCTTTATCTGTTTATTTTTGCCGTGAAATACCGGTACTGCGCTGCGGATTTTTCCCCAGCTTACCCTAGTAATGGATTGCGAAACTTACTGCAAAGCCAAGGCATTCGGGCATCTGAAATGAGTTGAACTACTGCTCACCACTCCCCGCATCAGGCCACAAAAAAAGGGCCAGCAGAAAAGATCTGCCAGCCCCAATACGCATCCTCTGAAAGAGGATCTTAGCCCTGTGCTGCCTTGGCAACTTCGGCTGCAAAGTCTTCTTTTTCGACTTCGATGCCTTCGCCAACTTCCAGACGCACAAAACCGGTGATGGTGGCGCCAGCTTCTTTGGCAGCCGCTTCAACGGTGAGGTCAGGGTTCACAACGAAGGGCTGGTTCAGCAGGGTCGATTCGCCGACGAATTTCTTCATGCGGCCAACGATCATCTTTTCGATCACGGCTTCGGGCTTGCCAGATTCGCGGGCAATGTCCATCTGGACCTGCTTTTCTTTCTCGACCACAGAGGCATCGAGATCCGCTTCGGACAGGGCCGCAGGGTTCACCGCTGCGATATGCATGGCAACCTGTTTGCCAAAGGCTTCGTCGCCGCCGGTCATCGCAACCAGAACGCCGATTTTGCCCATGCCGGCAGTCACGGCATTGTGCACATAAGAGATAACAGTCTCGCCTTCGGCAGTAGCCATACGACGCACAGACATGTTTTCGCCAATGGTGGCGATCTTGTCGGTGATGACGGTTTCAACGGTTTTTCCGCCCATGTCAGCCGCTTTCAGCGCCTCAACATCTGCAACATCCAGAGCAACCTTGGCGATACCGCCAACCATTTCCTGGAATTCGGCATTTTTACCAACAAAATCGGTTTCCGAGTTCACTTCAACGGCAACACCTTTGCCACCGTCCACAACAACGGCAACCAGGCCTTCTGCTGCGGTACGGCCGGATTTCTTGGCCGCTTTCGCCAGGCCCTTGGTGCGCAGCCAGTCAACCGCGGCTTCCATGTCGCCATTGGTTTCGGTCAGCGCTTTTTTGGCGTCCATCATGCCGGCGCCGGTAGAGTCGCGCAGTTCTTTAACGAGTGCAGCTGTGATAGCCATCTGTGGCTCTCCTCATATCAAAACGGAATTGGGGCAGGTGATACCCTGCCCCACATGTCAAACCTGTGACAGGTCGCTTCAGGCAGATGCTTGTTCAGCAACAGCTTCTTCTGCGGGCGCTTCTTCCAGCGCGCCGAGGTCAACACCGGCAGCACCCAGCTGGGCAGACATACCGTCCAGCGCAGCGCGGGCAACCAGATCACAATAAAGGGTAATGGCGCGCGATGCGTCGTCATTGCCGGGGATAATGAAGTCAACGCCATCAGGAGAGCAGTTGGTATCGACGACAGCAACAACCGGGATACCCAGTTTTTTGGCTTCGGCGATGGCCAGCGCTTCTTTTTTCACGTCGATGACGAAGAGCAGATCAGGAACACCGCCCATTTCGGCGATACCGCCCAATGACGCCTGCAGCTTCTGCTGGTCACGTTCCATGCCCAGACGCTCTTTCTTGGTGAGGCCTTCGGCGCCACCTTCGAGCTTCTCGTCGATCTCGTTCAGACGCTTGATCGACTGGGAAACGGTTTTCCAGTTGGTCAAGGTGCCGCCGAGCCAGCGGTGGTTCATGAAGTACTGAGCGGATTTTTCAGCGGCTTCGGCGATGGGGCCTGCGGCCTGACGCTTGGTACCAACAAAAAGAACGCGGCCGCCCTTGGCAACGGTGTCACGCACGATCTGCAGCGCCTGGTCCAGCATTGGAACAGTCTGCGTCAGGTCCATGATGTGGATGCCGTTACGCGCACCATAGATATAAGGTGCCATGCGGGGGTTCCAGCGCTGTGTCTGGTGACCAAAGTGTACGCCTGCTTCCAGCAGCTGGCGCATGGTGAACTCGGGAAGAGCCATGCTAATATTCCTTGTTTCCGGTTTCAGTCCTCGGTGGGGGTTCAGAGCGGTTGCTCCAACCGGCGGCCCATTTGGGGATTTCTCCCCCAGACAGGCCAAACCCCACCTGCGGGTTTGATGACGCGCGTATAGGCCAGCTTTGCCCTACCTGCAAGCGCTATTTGCGCATCCGGGCATGGCCTGTGGCGACGCGTTCTTCGCAGGCTGCCGCCAGAGCTTTGCGATCGGAAAAATCAGCCACCTTCAGCGGTGCATGGTAGATCAGTTCTGCCCGGCCCTGGCGTGGGGCTGCCAAGGTTTTCAACAGATGCGGAGCAAAGTCCATCTCGCCCCACCAGCCGTAATACCGGGGGTCCTGCCCCTGTGGGGCATGAAACACCACGGACACCGGCTGGATATAGCATATGTCGCGTAGATGATCGCTAAAGAACGCTGCAAACAACGTTGTTTTGAATGGCAAAATTCGCAAGCCATCGGTCGATGTTCCTTCAGGAAAGAACAAGAGCTTGTGTCCCGCCTTCAGTCGCGTCTCAAACAGATCGGTCTGTTCTTTGGCGCGGGCGCGGTTGCGTTCAATGAACACGGTGCCAGTGGCGCGGGCAAGCCAGCCGATGCCGGGCCAGGCGGCGACTTCGGCTTTGGACACAAAATAGATCCGCTTTCGCGCGTTGAGCGCAAAAATATCCAGCCAAGATGTATGGTTGGCAACCACAGCGCCGCGTTCCTGCATCAGGGTTCCATGGGTGGAAAACCCCATGCCAAGCACCCGAAAGGCGGTGCGGCAGACAAACTGGGTGATAAAAGGCGTTACTGGCCGGTGCAAACCGCAAAGCGGCCGTTCAACCAGCCGGATCAGCAACAGAACAAGCAAACCACCAAATACCAGCACCGCCAACAGACTGGCACGCAGCGCGACCCGCAGCCAGCCAAGCGCGGTGATACGACCGGGCTTTGGCGCGTCGCCCCCTTGCCAGGTTGCTGACATCGCTATGCCTCGCCTGTGCGTGGCGAAAAGAGGCGCCGTTGCCGCGCCGTCATCTGGGCGGTGTCCAGGATCATGCAGACATCGGTGGTGTTGAAATCATGGTCCAGAAAGGCACCATCACCGACCTTGCCGCCAAGTCGCAGATAGGCCTTGATCAGGGCTGGGCAGGCAACCATTGCCTGGCGACGGTCAATCTGGTCCTGCGGCAACAGATCCATGCGCTGATACTGCCTGGAGCGACAGCGCAGGTCACTGGGGGCAAGATAGTCGTACTGCAAGACCGACAGCGGCCCGGCCAGCGCCGCGAGGTCGGTGCCCGCAAAGCTGGCAACCCCAAAGAGCACCTCGATCTGATGCCTATTCACATAGGCGCTTAGCCCTTCCCAGAGATGGAACAGCGCCTTGCCACCGCGAAAATCGGGATGCAGGCAAGAGCGCCCCAATTCCAGCAAGCGGCGCCCCGAAGCGGTCAGCGCGCCAAGATCGTATTCGCTGGCCGAATAGAACCGCCCCGCAGCCAGGGCCTGATCGCTACGCATCAAACGATAGACGCCAATGACCCGGTTGGTCGCGCTTTCGCGGATGATCATATGATCGCAAAAGGCGTCAAACTGATCTGTTTCCAACCCGGATTGATGATCAACCTGCGCCCCATCCGCGCCCATTTCGCGCACAAAAACCTCATAGCGCAGTGCTTGGGCCGCACGCAGCTCTGCGGCGTCCTGTGCCAGGGACACAGAGAATTCGGATGGGGTATCAGCCATATACCGGACCTTTCCAAAGACAATCCTGGCGGCAAATAGACCGCCAAACCGGGCAGAGGCAAGGTTTTCCTAAAACTCTAGGGGCTTTCTTAATCATTCATAAACCACTATGGCTCATTCACAAGAACCAGGGGGACACGTGCCCCGTCGAAGACCAGTTTTCCCTGGTCTGGAAAATTGACAGTAATTTTGCCGCCTGCGTTGGATTGGACCTCACCTGGTCCCCATTCTGGGTGATCCGGGTGCTGAACGCGCATGCCAGGGGCTAAGAAAGCATTGAGGTCGATCATTGGATAGGCCTAGTTCGGAGGAATGATATGGCCGTAGATACCGCCAATTTGGCTGCTTTGATAGGGTCCAGAATTTGTCACGATTTGATCAGCCCTGTTGGCGCGATCAACAATGGGCTGGAACTGCTGGAAATGTCCGGCGCCATGGCCGGACCAGAGTTGGAACTGATCTCTGACTCGGTGCTGAATGCCAATGCCCGTATCCGGTTTTTCCGCATTGCCTTTGGCGCAGCCGGTGACCAGCAGATGGGCCGCGCCGAGGTGGTTTCGGTTCTGGATGACCTCGCCAAGGCCGGTCGAATGAAATACCAGTGGGACCACCCGGAGGGCTGTAGCCGCAGCGAGGTGCGCCTGGCGTTCCTTGCGGCACTTTGCCTGGAAACCGCCCTGCCCTATGGCGGCACGATTAAGATTTCTTGTCGCGATGGTGCCTGGAGCGCGTCTGGCGAAGGCCGTAAAATTGCTGTCGAGGCAGGCCTTTGGGGTCATCTTGACGGCAGTGACACTGCAAATGCTGTGACCCCGGCATTGGTGCAATTTGCCATGTTGCCCGCCGCCGCGCAGGAGGCTGCCCGCAAGATCTCTTTTGATAACACGGCTGAAACGGTGAACATTCGGTTTTAACCAAAACCCGCGACATCTTGGAAGAACAGAAAAGCCCCCTCCACCTGGAGGGGGCTGTTTATGTTTTACTGGCTCTGCCTATGTGGCGACGCCTGTTCTAGGTGCGAATGGTCCCGTTTCCGCGCACCAGGTACTTGAAGCTGGTCAGTTGCGCCGCGCCAACGGGGCCACGTGCATGCATCTTGCCGGTGGCAATTCCGATCTCTGCCCCCATGCCAAATTCACCGCCATCGGCAAATTGGGTCGAGACATTGTGCATCAGGATTGCGCTGTCCAGTTCGGCAAAAAACTGCGTGGCGGCCGCCTGATCTTCGGTAATGATACAATCGGTGTGCTGCGAATGATGTCTGCGAATATGCGCAATTGCCGCGTCTATATCGGCAACCGGCTTTGCGGCGATCACCTTATCAAGGAACTCTTTTCCCCAGTCGTCATCACTGGCGGGCTGCATTGTATCCGGACCGGGCAAGCCGACAGCGGCGTGGATATCAACCCCTGCCGTGGCCAGCGCCGTCAGGACGTCGCGGCCGATGGTCTCGGCAATATCCTGGTGGATCAGCAGGCATTCTGCAGCGCCACAAATGCCGGTGCGGCGGGTTTTTGAATTCAACACCACCTCAAGCGCCTTGGTCGGATCCGCTGCCTTATCAAGGTAGATATGCACGATGCCTTCCAGATGGGCAAAGACGGGCACGCGGGCTTCGCGTTGCACCAGCCCTACCAACCCCTTGCCACCGCGTGGGACGATGACATCTACATAGTCTGTCATGGTCAGCAGCGCCTGCACCGCAGCGCGATCCCGCGTCGGCACCAGTTGCACCGCGTCTTCCGGCAGACCGGCGCTGCGCAGGCCCTGCGCCAGACAGGCGTGGATCATCTGGCTGGAATGAAAGCTCTCAGAGCCGCCGCGCAGGATCACCGCATTGCCAGATTTGAGGCACAGTGCCCCGGCATCCGCCGTCACATTGGGGCGACTTTCATAGATCACCCCGATGACACCAAGCGGCGTGCGGACCCGCTGAATATTCAGGCCCGAGGGTTGCTCCCATTCCTCCAGCACCTGGCCAACCGGATCTGCCTGCTGTGCCACAGCGCGCAGCCCGTCAACAATGCCCTGAATGCGCGGTTCATCCAGCATAAGGCGATCCATCATCGCTGATGACAGCCCTTTTGTGCGGCCAAATTCAAGGTCTTGTTCATTGGCGGCAATGATTTCGGCGCGCCGGTCCCAGACTGCATCTGCGGCAGCGGTCAGGGCAGCCTCTTTGCGCGCGGCGTCGGCTGTGGCCAAGACCTGCGCGGCCGCCTTTGCGCGAATGCCAAGGTCCACCATCAGATCGGGGATAGAGTGAATGTCGTTCATTGGTCAAATATACCTTTGCTGATCAAAGCTGGTGCTGCGGAGCCCGCCGCCGGTTTTGCCGCAAGAATAGGCGCGACGCCCCGGCGGGTTCCAGCCCAAAGTAAGAGGATCAGAGCGCCATATCGTCCCGGTGGATCAAAGCGGCGCGGCCTGGGTAGCCCAGCGTCGCTTCGATCTCGGCGGACTGGCGCCCCTGAATGGCGCGGGCTTCATCGCTGGTATAGCGAGACAGCCCCTGCCCCAAGCAGCGCCCTTCCGGGGTCAGGATGGCCAGAGGATCGCCCCGGCCAAAATCGCCCCCGATGTCGAGCACCCCCGCTGGCAGCAGGCTCTTGCCGTTTTGAAGGGCGCGCACGGCGCCTGCGTCAATCATGACTTCGCCGCGCGATTTCATCGCGGCGATCCAGCGCTTACGGGCCACCTGCGGATCATCCTGCGCGGTGAACCAGGTGCATAATGCGCCATCATTCAGCGTTTTCAATGGGTTCAGGGGGGAACCTTCGGTGATCACCATGGCGCAGCCCGCCGCTGTAGCCATCTTGGCCGCCAGCACCTTGGTGATCATGCCCCCCTTGGACAGCCCAGAAACCCCATCGCCGGCCATGGCTTCGATCTCGGGGGTAATGGTGTCAATCTGGTCATAGCGGTGCGCGTCTGGATCCAGCGCCGGATTGGCGCTGTAAAATCCATCCACATCCGACAGCAGCACCAAGACGTCTGCGCCGACAGTCACCGCCACCTGGGCCGCCAGCCGGTCGTTGTCACCATAGCGGATCTCGTCGGTGGCGATGGTGTCGTTTTCATTGACAATGGGCACCGCGCCCAGCCCGATCAGGGTTTCCAGCGTGGCGCGCGCATTGAGATAGCGGCGGCGATCGGCGCTGTCTTCCAGGGTGACCAGCACCTGCGCCGTGGTGATGGCGTGCGGCGCCAGGGCCTCTTCATAGGCACGCGCCAGACGGATTTGCCCAACAGCTGCAGCCGCTTGCGATTGTTCCAGTGGCAAGACGCTGCGCGGCAGGCCCAGAACTTCACGTCCCAGCGCAATAGAGCCGGAGGACACCAATATCACATCCTTGCCCAGCGATTTCATCCAGGCCACATCATTGGCCAGCGAATGCAGCCAGCCAGAGCGCAGCTTGCCCGTGTCGCGATCAACCAGCAGCGCCGAGCCGATTTTGATGACAATGCGCCGGGCTTCGGTCAGGGCCGCCAAGGCGCTTCCTCCTCGACGGGTTTCTGGCGGATGCGATCATCGTCGATCTCGGCGCGCACGGCGCGCAGCACCTCGTTCAGACCTTCGCGGCTGACACCGGACATCATCAGCACCTTGTCACCAACGGCAGCCTCCAGCGCCTTGCGCGCGGCTTCACGTTCTTCATCGTCCAATGCGTCGATCTTGTTCAGCGCGGTCACGCGAGGCTTGTTGGCCAGTTCGCCGCCATAGGCCTCCAGTTCATCAATAATGGTCTGGTAGTCGCCTGCCACATCTTCGGATGTGCCGTCGACCAGATGCAGCAGCACCGCGCAGCGTTCCACATGACCCAGGAACCGATCACCGATGCCCTTGCCTTCATGCGCCCCCGCAATGAGACCAGGAATATCGGCCATCACAAATTCGGTGTTATCAATGCCAACCACACCCAGGTTCGGGTGGAGTGTGGTAAAGGGATAGTCAGCGATCTTGGGGCGCGCATTTGAACTGGCGGCCAGAAATGTCGATTTGCCGGCATTGGGCAGGCCCAGCAGGCCGGAATCCGCGATCAGTTTCAGGCGCAGCCAGACGGTGCGCTCGACGCCTTCTTGGCCGGGGTTGGCGCGCCGAGGCGCCTGGTTGGTCGACGATTTGAAATGCAGGTTGCCAAAGCCGCCGTTGCCACCCCTGGCCAGCTGCACCCGCTGGCCGATCTCGGTCATGTCCGCCAGCACGGTTTCCTGATCTTCATCTAGGATTTCAGTACCAACGGGAACCCGCAGGATGATGTCATCGCCGTCCTTGCCGGTGCGCTGACGCCCCATGCCAGACTGGCCGTTATTGGCAAAAAAGTGCTGCTGATAGCGGAAATCAATCAGTGTATTCAGCCCATCAACGGCCTCGGCCCAGACCGAACCGCCCTTGCCGCCATCACCACCATCCGGGCCGCCGTATTCGATGTATTTCTCACGGCGAAAGCTGACGCAGCCATTCCCGCCGCCACCAGAGCGAATATAGACCTTTGCCAGATCGAGAAACTTCATGGTGGCTCCTTACTGCGCGACGGCCCCTGTGGGCGCGGCGCGAACATAGAAATGGGTCGTGATGAAGGGCCGGATTGCGGCCCCTAGCGGGATCATTGCCGAGTGCCTTACCTGAAAGCGCAGGCCGGGCCAATCACAGTTTTCGGCTGTAGGTCCATGTTGGCACATTTGCGTTGCGACTAACTGAAAAGGATTCCGCATCGCCAAGATAGTCAAAGCCGCAATGGATCAGCACCCGCGCCGAGGCCGGATTGTCCTGAAACACTGCCGCAAACATGGTGGCGTTTTTCAGCGGGTTTGCGGTCACCAGCGCCTCCAGTGCCTCTGACGCGAGACCGCTGTTCCAAAACACCGGGGCAATCCAAAAGCCCACCTCGGATTGATCGCGGTCCATGCGTTTCAGACTGATGAGGCCCTTCAGTTCCTCGCCGCCGTCGCGGGTGCCATCGATGGCCCAGATATCTTCGTCCCGATCCGCTGCGGTAGCGCGCGCCACCAGGGCCTCTACCGCGCCAGGCGGCATCGGGTGCGGCAAAGAGGTGGTCATGCGGGCCACCCGTTCATCACCGCTATAAAGGGCAATGAGACCACTGTCGGAGCTGCGCAGCGGCCGCAGCACAAATCGGCTGGCCTCAATCACCGGCTGATCGTTCACTGTATCCAGGCTCATATCTCTGCTCCTTTTCGCAAAGAGATCGGTAACGGTGGGATACCCGTCTAGATGGGGGCAAAAATCCGGCATTGGAAGGGGCGCGATATGCGTAATCCCAGGTTCAAACCACCCCACCCACGGGGCGGCATTGCCAGTTTTGCAAAGGCGGGTCCCTTACAATATGTAACGCGGCGCCAGGGCACCAAAATAGAAAAAAGGGGACCGGCGGTTGCCGATCCCCTCATTGTTAAAACCTTGTGGGTTCGGTTTACTCAGCGGCCTCCGCCACTGGGAGAACCGATACAAAGGTGCGGCCTTTCAGGCCCTTGTGGAAGGTGACAGCACCGTCCGCCGTAGCAAAGATCGTGTGATCCTTGCCCAGGCCCACGCCTTCGCCCGGCCAAAATTTGGTGCCGCGCTGACGAATGATGATGTTGCCTGCGATGGCCGCTTGGCCACCATAGAGTTTCACGCCGAGGCGGCGACCCGCTGAGTCGCGGCCGTTACGGGAGGAACCACCAGCTTTTTTATGTGCCATTCTGTCTCTCCTTAGCCTTTAGCCAGATCTTTGGCCTGTTCAACCCATTCGGGTTTCACTTTGACCGCGTCAATACCAGCAATATCGTCTTCCGACAAGGCTGCGATCTGGGCAAAGCTGGTCAGGCCAGCTTCGTTCAGCTTTTTGGCGGCGGCAGGGCCTACACCGGTCAGCTGTGTCAGATCATCAGAACCTGCTGCAACAGCCGGAGCAGCCTTTGGGGCAGCTTTGGCGGCGGCTTTTGGTGCGGCTTTGGTTGCGCCCGATGCCAGGATCTCGGTGATCTTGATCAGGGTCAGCTTTTGACGGTGGCCCTTGGTACGCTTGGAAGAGTGCTTCCGGCGACGCTTCACAAAGTGAATGAGCTTTTCGCCTTTGATCTGGTCGATCACTTCGGCTTTGACAGCCGCGCCATCTACCAGAGGAGCGCCCACAACAGGGGTGTCGCCACCCAGCATGAGAACTTCGTCGAACTGGATTGTTTCGCCAGCATCTGCAGCCAATTTTTCAATGCGGAGGATATCGCCCGCGTGAACTTTGTACTGCTTGCCGCCAGTCTTGAGGACCGCAAACATATGCGTGTTTCCTTTATCAACCGCGTCCTTTGGTCCCAGGGATCAATCAGATCCCGGCGTTTTGGCCCGATGGCCACCTCGAACAGCGCGCCCCCTTGGGGGACGTATTACAAATGAACCCGGCACAGGGAATCCGGGCCGGGATGGCGCATTTGCCCGATAACCCGCCCCCCTGTCAACCCATTGCGATACGCGTCGCACCATCAGAGCTGTCGAAACTGAAAGAGATCACAGGCTCAGATGTCTTCGCCCTGCCCCAGGTCCTGCATCCGGTAGGCCAGCGCTTCGAACCGATCGGCGGTGATTTCAAACTGGACCGCGTTCAGCAGTTCATAGACCTGTTGCATCAACGGGGTCTCCAGGGCTTCGACATAGGCCTCTATCTCGGCATCGCTGAAATCCTGATAAGTATAGGCCGAGGTCGCCAGATTGGCGGCCCGCAGCGCGAGCCGCATCTCGGGTTCCTGCGCGCGTTGCAATGCGCGCAAGCCATCGGCATCAAGCTGCAATTCGATGATCCCGGCCGCACTGGCCGCCATGAGAAAGCGAAACTGGATCTGTTGTACCGATTTCAGCCCGGCCCCCGCAGCATCGATCGCCTGCCCCATCCGGTGATACAGCGCAATGCGGGGGCTGCCGACTTGAACCAGGTCGGATATGATCCGCTCGCCAGCCACCTGCTTGGTGTCATCCTCTGCCACCAGATGCGAGGCGTTTTCGGCTGTGACCAGCCGTTGCCCCAGATCACTGGCATAAAAGGCAGCAGCATGGCTGAGAGTGTCGTCTTCCAGGGTTTCTTCCAGAATATCCAGCGCCAATTCGCGCATTTTGTCCTGATCAAACACGCTTTGCGACAGGCGTGTCCACTCGCTGCCAAAATCACTGGCAGACAGCCCCAGCATCATCGGCGCGTTGCCGGCCGAGAGCGCAATACTGTCCAGTGCCACATCAAACCCGGTGACCTGCAAAAAGGCTTCGACCTTGCTACGCTCTGCCGCTTGGGATGCGGGCGGTGCGCCAAGGATCACCAGTCCAACAAGAAGTAAAGCACGGGCCAGATGTGCAACCTGGCTGGAAAGCGGAATTAATAACTGTGTCATAGGTAGAGCCTAGGCGAAATATGTGGCCAGACAAATGAAAAAATGGCTTTCTCCAGAGAAGTTGAAAAACCCTCTTGCACTGCCGCCGGTTCCCCCTTACACGCTGCCCCACCAGACCCCCGCGGAGAGGTGCCGGAGTGGTCGAACGGGGCGGTCTCGAAAACCGTTGAGCCTTCACGGGTTCCCAGGGTTCGAATCCCTGTCTCTCCGCCATAAAACCTGCAAAAAATTGAGGTTTTATTCATACAAAACAATGTCGTATATATACTCAAGCACGCCCGACCAGGGCGATTTGCTACACAATTTGCTACACATTTCTTCCATTTTTTGGGCGGCGCGCTGGCATCTGTAGCAGCAGAAGGTTCGCCAGCGCGCCTGACGCGGGATGTCTAATCCCGCGTATCTCTGTAAATCAAAGCGCCTGGCGCAGCGCGTCCAGAGCCTCCTGCGCGTGCATCAGGTCATGCACGGCTTGCAGGGTCTCGTAGAGCTCGAAGAACATGATCATCGCGCGGCCCAGTTCATCCGCGCGCTCGGTCGTTTGCGTCTCCTGCCAGCAGGCAGGCGCCGAAACATTGCACTCATCATAGTCGCGGTGCTGATGCACCGTCGTGCCCTTGTCGATCTCCCGGGTGAGGAAATCCATCTGCACGTCCAGTTCCTCCAGAATCTCTGGCTTGAAGATCTGGCGGGCTTCGATGATCTTGATCAGCCGCTCAAAGCCGACGCGTTCCAGCGGTTGAATGTTGTGCAGCACGTCCATGCGGATTGCCGTGATGCAGTCACGGGATTTAGCGAAGGCTGCCGCGGCGATGGCTTCGATATTGTCGTATGTGATCGGCAAAAAGTGGTGGGTCATACGAGACCTCCTTTGGATTTGAGGGTGATGGCTGCGCGAGATGCGCGGTTCCGCTTCAGGAAACCGCGCTCTTCGCGTTGCCAGCGCGCCTGTTCTTCCCAACGCTCCCGCCGGGCCTCGGCTTGGATGTCCGCCTCCGCTTGCAGGCGGGCGCGCACGTCGTTCATACGGTCCAACAGGGGCGGATCGAGACGACCGATCAGGGTGCCGCGCTCCTCGCCGCCCTCAAAGCCAGAATGGTTGACGCTGACGATGACACGGCGCGAGCAGACAAAGCGGGACGGACGATCCAGCCCCGCCGCGTGGCAGGAGGCGGTGTGCCCGACGCGGACTTCATATCCGGTGTTGGCTTTGGTGCGGGCTGAGGTGCCATAGGCGAGTTCGACAAATTTTACGCCGTTCAGCTCGAAGACATCGAGCACCAGGCAGGGGCGCAGTTTGGGCTGCTCTGCCGGACCTTCGGCATCCTCGTTGGTCGGAAAGGCGAACAGAACAACGTCACCGCGCTCGACAAGGTCTTTCCAGTCGAAGTCCGGCACGAAGGATTGGGGGGAGTGATACATCTGGGGTCTCCATTGATGTGATTGAAAATCGACACCAGCTTTGGAAACCTAAAAGGCCTCCCGTTTTGCTGCGCGTCACAAAAAACGCGCAGCAAAACGGGAGGCAAAAATCGGGAGAGCGGCGAGAGGGTGACCCTCTCGTCAAATTTGGGCAGGCGATAGGAAGAAGGGCGGAAACCTTGCCTTCGCCACACGCCCCCCCCTAGCAGCGGCTATGCTCGCTTTCGTTGACAATTGTGGCGAGCTAAGCTGACTGTAGAAACAAAAGAATAACATCGCTTGTCGCAGAAAGCACCATGTGCCAGCTTGGCGTGAGGTCACCACCAGAGCTTGGAAGACTTCAGGCGCAACATCTCGTTGGAAAAATATTCACACGCAAGACGTGAACTGCACTTCAATGGGAATGGGGCAAACTTATAGAAATTTTATAAAAACCATGTGAGTGTAATTTGCTAGATCAAACATTTTCTGGAAGTAACCTCCGAAGAGTATCCGAGGCCGAGAAGCGGCGAGGAAGGGTCCGAGATCTGCATTTTTTCGAATCCGTGAATGAGAAGACGGAGGAATTAAAGCAGGCTATTCAGCAGACCAAAGAGTTTAGGCGCCTTCATCCGGGGAAATACTCAGACGAGGAGCAGGCTGAGTTCAATGTCCTAAAAGAGTTTCGCGAAGAGAAGCGACGCGAGCGAGATGATACTCTGCTCCTTGAGCTCGACATGGTTTCTAAAAAAATCAACAGAAAAGATTTCGAGGTTTCGTTCACACAGGAAGATGGCCCTCGCGGAACGAAGGTCTACGTGATAGATCAGGAGCTTCCAGATCAATTCTACGCTATTAAGAAATTGGAAACCAACCTTGCGTCTCTCTATCGGCTCAAGCCGGCCAACAGAGATGAAGTCATGAAGCAGCTAATAGGGATGATTTCGGACGGCTTTGATTACCATGTACTACGGACGGATATTTCAAGTTTTTTTGAGAGTATTCCTCACGATCGCCTCCTCAGAAAGCTGAAAAATGATCAACTGCTGAGCCAAAAGTCCCTCAGACTGATTTCCGGAATTTTGTTCAGGTATGGAAGGTTGGCGGGCACCCCAGGCGTTGGGTTGCCGAGAGGGCTTGGAATAAGCTCATACTTGTCCGAACTGTACATGCGGGAGTTCGATCAACATGTAAAAAGGTTGGGCGACGTTGTTTTTTATGCGAGATATGTCGACGATATCGTCGTTCTCTTTGCGCCACTGCCTGGTGCAGATGTCAGGGAAAAGCGATCAAAAATTCGTGGTTTCCTAAGCGATATATCTCTCTCAATGAACGAAGCTGCGGAGAAGACGAAGGAATCTCCCTATGACGCTCAGGGCTTTCCAGCCGCGAAAGGCACTTGGGACTTTGAGTATCTCGGATACTGTATAGACTTTCGCTCTGGCGTTTCCGTTTCTATGAGTAGAAAACGACTAGCGAGGTACAAAAATAGAATTTTTGGTTGCTTCCAAAGGTATGAGAGTCAGAAATCAAAAAACTACAAGAAGGCCTATCGACTTCTCATAAAGAGAATTCGATTCCTTACAAGCAACACTCAGCTTACTCACAACAAGAGTAATGCGTATGTTGGAATCTATTTTAATAATATGCATCTCACGCATGATAGGAACCTTAGAGCTCTTGATGCGATCCTAGCGGCGAAAGTCGGCTCCCTTTCCAGTCCATCCTTGAGGCCGAAGCTGTCAACATATTCCTTCGTTAAAGGTTATGGCGAAAGAACATTTAGACGCTTTCACAGGAAGGGTGAATTCAAGGAAATTGTAGAGGCTTGGAAGTATGAAGAGTAAAGCTAGAAAGATAAAGCTGTCACCAAAGGCTCGCTATCAAAGGCCTGTGGCTACAGACATTATGCCCTTTGAGGTGCCCCCCTCTTTTTCGAACTCTGGATTTTTCGCATTTCTGATGCGGCTCGAAGTCAAGATATCTCGCTGGGGGAAAGACAAAGCAGTCCGTTGGGTCGCTCCTGATGACAGATTTGATGATTCCTTTCAACTAATTTTCAGGCTCTCTGACAAGTCCTCGAAGAACTTCCGAACAGTCACGGAAATTCATGATGGGAAAAGTCTCTCCATTAGGGAGTGGAGGATTTCCTCAAATTGGACAATGCCTTTCAATTTTCGAATATCTCACAAGGAAACGGAATTTCGACAGCTATCTGTGATACATCCTCAGGCACAGATGTTCGTGGCGGAGTTCTATCAATTGCACGCGCCGGAGATCCTCTATCATTGCTCAAAGAGTAACTTCTCGATCAGATTCCCCGCATCTGTCGCAAAGTCCGTTAGGTACAAAGATCGGCTCTTCAATGAAAACGTCGGAAACTCTGACGATTCTATTGAGGAGGCTGGAAAGGAGTATGAAGGTTCGGGGTCATATTTTACCTATAGTAAGTACAGTAATATTTTTAAGTTCTACGAGAATTATGCATACCTGAACGCCGAGCGAAAGTTCGGAAGCCTGTATAAACTTGACGTGTCCAGCTGCTTTGACAGCATCTATACTCATTCCATCGCATGGGCGACTCTGGGTCAAGAAGTTGCCAAAGAGAATATTAAGCGTCTTGATACTACGTTCGGAGGGAAGTTTGATAGACTTCTTAGGGAACTAAACAGAGGTGAGACCAACGGGATTGTTATCGGGCCTGAGTTTTCGAGAGTATTCGCAGAGATTATCTTGCAAGATGTCGATCGAAGTTTAGAGCAAGTTCTTCTCGACGAGCATGGCTTCTCAAATAGGGTCGATTACGAGGTATTCAGGTACGTCGATGATTACTTTGTTTTCTGCGATCGAGAAGAAGTAGGTCTTTATGTGAAGCGACATCTATCTGAGCTTCTGAAGCTTGTTAAGCTCACTTTGAGCTCGGAAAAGTCGGAATTTTATGAAAGACCCATAATTACACCGCTTACAATAGCGAAGAATAGAATAAGCAGTTGCCTCGCCGAGAGGATCGTGACGAAGATCGAGAAGAAAAGCGACCCAGATGGCGGCGATGATATTGATTACTTCAGCTGCAAAATTCAGGCCAAGAGCCTCATAGTAGACTTCAAGGCAGCGCTAAAGGAAAGTGGCGTAAAATACAAAGACGTTCTGAACTACACGCTCGCTACCGTTGAGAGAAAGGTGAACTTCATTTTTCGGAAGTTCAAGGCCAACCATGATGCACACAAGGACTATCGAGAGCTAGTTTCAGCTATTTTAGGGCTCTTGGAGTTCTCTGCGTTTGTCTACGCTGCACAGCCTCGTGTCAATTTTACAGTCCGACTTACTCGAATTATCGCCATCATAGTGGACAAGCTGCACGAAGTTGAAGTTGAGCGCGACCTGAAAGATCGCGTATTTAAGTTCATCTTCGACAGTATAAATCGGCATATTAAGCACACTCCTCATGATCGTTTTCATGAGGTGGAGACGCTCTATCTGCTTCTTGCGCTAAACAAGCTTGGTCGGGGCTATAGAATTCCTGAGCCCAACATAGCGACCTTTGTTGGGCTGGATGTCAGCGATGCAGGGGACTATTCATTCAAGCGGCACATGAGCTACTTCTCGATTTCTGTTTGCCTGCTCTACGTAAGAAATCAGGCCAGATACGGAAAGCTTCGTGACTTTTTAGAAGCTGAAATAAAGAAGAAATTCGACGACAGAAGAGCCTATTTGCACCAGGATTCTGAGCTCGTAATAGCTGCGCTTGATCTTCAGTGTTGCCCATACATTTCCCAAGGGCTCAAAGAGTATATCGCGTCCAGCTATGGGATAGAGGTCGCGCGGTTACCTCTACTTCAACGTTCGGCCCCGTACTGGTTTACGAACTGGGAGAACTTTGACCTTTCGAGAGAGCTTGACAAGAAGCGCGCTCGTGAAGTCTATTGACGCTAGAGCGGCACCCAAGCTAAATTGCCATACGCAGATCTTACTAAGTGAAGCGTAGTTGCGGCACACACACAAGCTCCATTTCCTGCGTGCCTATAAACGTCATCAGGATCCCGTCGGTGGTCGAGGTGCGCCACCGACATAAGTTTTCTAAATCGAAATATGCTATAATCTCTGAGGGCTTTCCGGAGACCGCGCGACCGACCGTGACGGCTGGAATCGGTTGTTCACTGGATGGAGCTCGAATGGCGGCTAAGGGCCCCAAGTACTTATGACGGCGACCACGAATTTACCGTCGCAGACGCCGGATAGGGTGCAGGGACAGATGGCGAGTGGTCCCTGCCTTGGAGTGTCCAGAGAGGGGAAGGCCCCCTCTTTGGTCCCAGCTGGATAGGCTGCCAGGGGGTGCAGGGGGAGTGGCGAACGACGACCCTGCGAGTGGGGATGAAAGGGGTGGGCGAAACCTCCCTTTCTCGGGCTGAAAGCCCCTTGAGGGTTTGGGAGAGCTGGGCGTCTCCCAAGGCCGCCGCAGGCGGCCAGGGTCCAGGGGCGCGCCCCTGGCGAACGGCAGGCCGAACGGAGGTGCCGTAGGCACTGGAGTGCGGGCTGTTTAGTGAGTAATCTCCCCGCACATCCGCTCAACTTTCTGCTCCAAATTTCTCACGACGCCCAAACCATCGACCGATGTTCTGATCTCATAGTCCGGAGATCACAAAATGAAGTCGACAAAACACCCTATCGTGCTGCGGTTCGCAGGAATGGATCCGACCGACATCGGCGGGTATGAAGCCCACCGCTATCGTAAGAATGGCGACCTTGGGCACATCGACCGCAACAAACCCGAGCCGCGCCGGTTGCTCGGAACAAAAACCTGGGCCGAAGAGGCTTTGGCCGAGATCAATTTGATCAAGATGGAGACCTTTGCTGCGGAGCTGACAGAACTGGACCGGCGCAAGCGTCGGAAAGATCTTACAAAGCGCCGCATCGAAGGTCCACGGGACCCTTGGCGTGCATCCCGTCACGGGCCACTGCGAGAGGTGATCCTGACGGCCAACAAGGATTGGTTCGAAGAGACCGAAGACAATAGCCAGCTGTTCAGCACCGTCCGAGAAAAACAATTTGAGGAGCGTGCTATCGCGTGGCTCAAAGAGAACTTTGGCGATGATGTCATTCACGCCCGTGCCGACACAGATGAGCAGGCCTATCACATCCACGCGGTAATCATGCCGCGCGCGACGGTTCACAAATATGGCGTCGATTGTCAGGTGCTTCAGCCATCGGTGCATCCGCTGATCAAGGATTACGAAGCAGCGCAAGACAGCGTCGGAAAATGGTTCAGTGACATCGGTCTGGTGCGTGGAGAAGCCCGCAAGCAAGCAATCCGGGACGCGCTGAACAATGGCAAAGCGCCACCAAAGAAGCGGCGTCACGTGCGCCCCGCAGAGTGGCGCGCGCAAGAAGAGATGCGGCTCGCAAAGCAAGCGGCCAAGCTCGAAACTCAGCGTCGCGATCTCTCCGAACGTGAGGACATCGCTGACGACGTAATCGCATATGCCGATGCCGTTTCCGCTGGCGATATCGACGTGGACGGAACGCCGCGCGAGGAAATGGCCGCGACGGAGGCCCCAATCCCCCCTGCCCGGCGAGCCAGTTTTGGTATTGCCAAAGCTCGAAAGGCGTTCCGAGCGGCTGCCCGTAGGTTGGCCATCCGGGCCGAAAATAAGGCGAAGAAGGCTGCGGACGCGCGGATCGCAACAGAAGTTGCAGAGATCAAGAAAGCGGACGCCGTCATCCTCCAAATCGCACAGCTCTTGCCAAAGGGTCTTCGCGCAAAGATCGCTCACGTCCGCCGCCAATTGACCGCCAGCATTATGGTTCTCGATCCTGGGTTGCGCGCGAAATCAAGCTCTCATCGGCCGAAAAATGGTGAGAAGGATCAACCCTAAAATCTTGCACCTGAAAGAATGCAGAAATTGAATTCAACAATTTCAACGCGTTGTGATTTTTTCATCGAAAAACACGACTTTTTATAGAGTCACAAATTTGAAGCTTCTGAATTTCTCCAATACCGAACGCGGCGGGCAGCAAACCCAAGGCTTCGGTTGAATGTAAAACCTTAAACTGGAGCTCCAGAAATGACAAAGACCCTGATGCCAAAGACCACCCGCAAAACCCACACCGCCAACTTCGTCCTGACCGACTCGATGAACCTTCGAATGGCGAGCGCTATAAAGTCCATCGCGCATCACGCGGACAAAGATGCTCGTAAGGATGACAAGATACAGCGAGAGGCACGCGCCGCCGTTGCCGCCACGCTCGACACTTGGATTGATTACATGTTGGAGAATGACCCCGAACGGGTCGAAGATCTGTTCTTCGAGTTCGCGTGCTTTGCAACAGCGACAAATCGCAAACGGATGCTGAAACATGCGCAAGCGCCTGAAGACGTTGCAGAGCGCGCCGAAGTGCAGCTGGAACAATGGAAAGCCGACGCGGAAGCTAAGAAAAGCGCTTCCGATGCATTGGTGTCGGGTGAAAAAAGCACTGACGACTGAGCGTGCCGCCCCGTGCGCCAATGGGCGGCGGGGCCACAGTTCGCCAATTCGAGAACACAGTGTTTCCAGATGAAAGCATTATAACGTGCCCCCTCAGCGCTTAACTCATACTCACAATCAACGGAGATCGACATGTAGCCAGCCATCCCCCCGCCCCCGAAACCAGCCGCAAGCCAGCGGTGGTGGGGTATGGAGTGCTATGTCCACCAGACACACCGCGCGGGCAGCGGATACGAAAATCGCCCACATCCGCCCAGTTCGAAACAACGCCATCGACGGCCAAATCAAACGGGTTCTTCGCGCCAGACAACAGATCGCTCAACAGATCAACAACGGCGAAGAATGGATGCTCCCTCTGCTCAAACGCTTCAACTCCGAAATCGAAGCGCTCGAAGAGAAACAAGACCTGATCTTCCAAGCCGCCCAAATCGCAAACCACGCCGCCCCCAACCGGGCGGCGTGATGCGTTTCGGGGCATGGTGCGAAGGTCTGAGAGGCGTTCTTTTCTGCCGTTAGCTGCGAGCGCAATATCACGAGCGGTGCTGAGGTGGCAGTATTTAAGGATGTTGGCTCTCAGATTTACACTGAGCAATCAGTCGGGAAATCTGGCGATAATTTCCCCGCCGTTTGCCGTTTCGAAATGCCCATCGCTACGCTCAACCAGAAGTTCGTTGCCTCGGCTCGCCAGCCACCGCGTCTGACGTCGTCCGTCGATCAATCGCGTCTGCTTGGTAACGTCGATGAATTCGCCACGCTCCCCCAAGCACTCAACAGTTTCAATATCTTCCCACACGTAACCGTTTCCTTCTTATTTCCTCGGCACCGTCTCGATTGAAGCAATAGAATGATTTAACGAGTCAAGTCCTCTATTCGCTATCGTGGATTAGCTTCAACTTCCACAAGAGCGTCGTTGCAATCACTCAGTTTGAGCAGCAGACCCGAGAGACCCCGAATTGCAGTAAAAAAAGGCCGCTTTCCGACCTGGCCCGTTCGCGTCGACTGAGGCTTCTACGCGAGCGAAATGCTGCGGGGCGGCGTCTGGAAAAGAGAGCTCTTAGCGAACGTTGGCCTGGAAGTCCCTATTATATCCGCATCTCTTTTTTCCGCGAGCGGCCTTGCTACCCCCGATCATTTCAAGTGGTCCGGCACCTTCAGCATGACACTCAAAGCAAGTTCCTGCCTCTGTGCCAAATCCATCGCGTCTCCATATACTGGACGACCCCGGATTACCTTGACGCTATGCCCCATCATTTCCCCGCTGACGTCCATCCGCTTAGTCGCATCCAGTATCCGGCTTTCCCACGTGTGGCGAACACCACCGATCGTGTGCTGAGCGGAGGGCAGCAGGTCATTGCTTCGCAGGTATTTGTTCATGGTGCCTGAATAGTTGCTTTTGCCTCGGTATCGCGGAAATCCGTCGGGATGGCGCTTGGCGGCTGCAAGTGCGACGCCAACCAGAGGAACCAGGCGCACGGATGCACTGTTCTTGATCTCTCTGCGGTTTTCCCCTTCCTCAAAAGCCAGGCGCAGGTGCGGGACCGGATGATCGAGCACAATGGCACTGGCAGGCAGGTCGTGGATTTCGGACTGACGGCATCCCGTTTCGATCGAGATCAATAGAATGTCCCGTGCTTCGGAGTTCGTCGCGTCAAAGACCCCAGGCGCAAACCACTTCTCGGTGATCCAATCCACCGGAATCTCCAGCTTCCGTGCCTCAACTTTGTGCCGATCTTTAAGTGCAATCCGGCGATAGGGTTCGGGAGGATTTGGCTGGGCGATGCTCTCGTAGTATCGGCGCAGCATTCCAGCCATATTGGCAAAGTCCTTGTTGGCGCTTTCCATGGAAAGGTTTTCGGCCGCGATCTTCTTTTGCCACCAAGCCTTGTGCTTCAGGGCCGCAGCGTGGTCGATCTCTGTCACGAACACGTCCTTGCCGCCCAGGGCGGCTGTGAGATTGCCGACTGCACGCTTGCGAGGGTTTCGCCAGAGACGCATCTGGTTTTCGCTTTTGAATCTGTTGTCGTGGGTTGCGAGGCGCTCAACTTGATCCACAAGCCCGGACAGTAGCAGTGCGGGTTCATCCACAGCCCCAAGGAGCGCTTTTGCCGTCTCCGTGGCCGGATCAGCCACGGCGGCTTCCACGCGGTCCAGGATATCATCCAACGGCGCATCAAGAAGGTCTGAGATCGGGCGATAGGCGAAGCCCCTTGCCTGCGCGATTTTCTGTGCTGCACGGTATGCATCGGCGTCGTCCGGACGCTCTTGGATGATTGTCATCTCATCAAGCTCGGCAAGCAGCTTGGCTTTCACATCAGGCAATAACTCACGCGCTCGGCGCTCACTGTCGGTCTCAAGACTGCGGTGGATTTCCCGGCGCCCCGCGACTGCAAGATACCGTTTCGGTACGCGCATCCGCAGATGCCAGGTATCGCCGCGTTTGATCAATCCAGCCATCCGTGTCACCCTTTTCCATAATTGCTGCCGCACCTCAGTTGCCAGAGCTCTGCTACACAATTTGCTACACATTTCTGCAAATGAGCGAAACAGAAACATACCCTAAGGTCGTTGAACATATATATTATTTTGCAATCTCATAAGGCGGTATGAATCCCTGTCTCTCCGCCATAATCTTCTGTTGCAAGAAAACCCCTAGTACACCTTGAACCGCAAGGGCATTATTGGTGTTCGAAGCCCTTCAGATCGGGCAAAGTTAAGCTGCTGTGCCAAAGCCAAGCTTAGGTCAGATTGCTTCGTCGCAGTAAATGCTGTCAGAGGGGCGGCATCAAACCGCCGCAGGTTCAGTCTCTGGTAGAGACAGCCTGCCCAACAACCATTCGCGGAATTCCAAAGCTTCAGGTTTGTCCTTGGCAATCGACAGGTAGTAGCCTTCGTGGCTCGGTATCGAAGCCGGGTGCGCCCGCTCGACCATCCCTGTTTTCACCGCGTGATCGGCGAGCAGTTCGCTGACGAGGGCAACGCCGTTTCCATGGGCCGCAAGGTGCAAGGCCATGCCGTATGTATCAGTATAGAGCGATGGTGGCGGTGTGCTGCCAACCAGCTTGGCCCAGGCTTGCCAGCCGCTGGAAGTTCCAACTGCCTCGATGAGCGGCAGGTCATGCAAATCTCCGCTTAGATTTGGCGATTTCAAGGCAATGAGCTGGTTGGGGAGAAGAGGCTCGGCGTCAACCCCGCCCTGTCTGGCCGAGCCGAACCGTATTTCGACGTCAGCGCGGGTAGAGTGGAAGTCATCAGGCCAGATCGCGCTGTAAATTCTTACCCTGAGGCCGGGGAAACGCGCTTGGAAATCTGGCAATCTCGGCGCGATTAGCCAATGTGCTACACTTACCGATGCAGCGATTGTCAGCAGGTTTTTTGCGGAGCCGGTGTCGACAATATCCATCGCGGCCGCCAGGGCGTGTAGCGGTGCGTCGACTTCGGGAAGAAGCCTCCGCCCGGCATCCGTCAACGCCAATCCACGCGCCTGGCGCATAAAGAGCGGAACGCCCAGCCGCGTTTCAAGCGATTTTACTTGCTGGCTGACGGCTGATTGCGTGAGGCCAATTTCCTCCGCAGCAGCGGTGAAGCTCAGATGTCGTGCTGCTGCTTCGAACGAACGAAGCCAACCCAACGGGGGAAGGGATTTTGCCATGGTTCAATTCAGCCATTAATAACACTAATACCTAAGCGCATAATTCAATCGTTTGTCAAAAATATTCCGGCTTCATACCGTCTCCTGCAGCGAACAGGAGGATGCAATGAAACCGGAAATCAGGAAAATCGTCACCTATGATGAGGAAATCTTCATCGAGGGGTTTCGCGAAGCGGATAAGCCCTGGCGAATGTTCGCCGTCGCTGCCGTGCTACGCAACCCTTGGGCAGGTCGGTTTGTCGAAGACTTGACGCCACAGATCAAGGCCTATGGCCCCATCTTGGGCGAGATGATGACCAAGCGGATGATCGACCTTGCTGGAAACGGAGCGGCGATCGAGGCCTACGGCAAGGCGGCAGTTGTCGGACTTGATGGTGAAATTGAGCACGCGTCGGGACTGATCCATACCCTGCGGTTTGGCAATTTCTACCGCGAAGCCGTTGAGGCCAAATCTTACCTTGCCTTCACCAATACACGCGGCACGGCGAATGCACCGATCATGGTTCCGCTGATGGACAAGAACGATGCAGGGCGACGTTCGCACTATCTGACCATCCAGTTCTCGATCCCTGATGCTCCGCGCGATGATGAGGTTGTCGTGGTGCTTGGTGCAGCCATGTCTGGCCGGCCTCATCACCGGATTGGGGATCGCTATCAGGACTTGAAGGACTTGGGCCATGGTCTCGACAATCCTGCCGCGGTCTGAAGTGGCAGGCCTGTCGGCTATCGTGGCAGGCGCGGGGCGGCCCGTGCTGCTGTTGCACGGCGTGGGCCTCAGGGCCGAGGCCTGGGGCGCGCAGATCGAGGCACTGCGCGGCAGCTATCAAGTGATCGCGCCTGATATGCCGGGCCATGGGCACAGTCCTTGCCCTTCTGGCCCGATCACGCTGGCCGAATATGCACAGGCTTTTCTACCTATTCTGCAAGAGCTTGCCGAGCCTGCGCTGGTTGTGGGTCATTCCATGGGGGCAATGATCGCACTTGAATTGGCCTGCCGCGCCCCTGCCAACGTTGGTGCCGTTGCCGCGTGTAACGCTATATTTGAGCGTCGCCCAGAGGCGGCGGCGGCGGTGCAAGCCCGCGCAGGAAGCCTTGATGGGACTATTGCACCTGACCCCGGCTCAACGCTTGAGCGGTGGTTCGGAAGCGCGCAATCAGATGAACGCAGCGCCTGCGAAAGCTGGCTTCTTGCCGCCAACCCCAGGGGCTACCAGCTGGCCTATACCGCGTTTGCCCATGCAGATGGTCCGCGCCGAGAAACCCTGCAGGCGCTGACCTGCCCCGCCCTCTTTGCAACAGGTGCGCTTGAGCCGAACTCAACGCCTGAGATGTCACAGGCCATGGCCGATCTTGCCCCGAAAGGCCGCGCTCTGATCGTTGAGGGCGCGGCCCACATGATGCCGATGACACATGCGGGCGCGTTGAACAGCGCGCTCTTGGATTTTACGCAGGAGATCTGGCCATGAGTGCGATAGATCCGCGTGCGCTGCGCAGCGCATTTGGCACCTTCATGACGGGGGTCACCGTCGTCACAGGCAAAGCCGTTGATGGAACAGTTGTCGGATTTACGGCCAATTCCTTCTCATCCGTCTCCCTTGATCCGCCGCTATTGCTGGTTTGCCCAGGCAAGTTCCTCTCTAGCTATGAAGCGTTTGCGGGCTGCACGCAGTTCGCGGTCAATATCCTGGCCGAGGGGCAGGAAGACGTGGCAAACACCTTCGCAAGTTACAAGGGCGACCGTTTCGCGCGTGTGCCTCATCGCCAAGACGCCTTGGGCAACCTGCTGATTGACGGTGCGCTAACACAGTTTTCATGCACAACTCACAGCGTGGTTGATGCCGGGGATCATGCGATCCTGATTGGCGCAGTGCAGAGCTTTGAACAGCGTGCCGGACGTGGACTTGGCTATGCCGACGGACAGTTTTTCAGTCTCGGACTTGAACGCGCGGCGCTTGAGCATTCGGGCAATACGGCCCTTGGGGGTGCAATCATCACCTGCGGCGATACTGTGCTGTTAGAGCGGACTGAGGCCGGATACCGCCCACCGCAGTGTCTGGCAAAGCACCGCGACAACCTACGCCCTACCCTTACACGTGACCTTGAGGCGCGCGACCTTCCCGTAAAGCTTGGTCCCGCCTATTCTGTATTCGAAGATGGCAAAACCCATTGCTCCTATTTTCTCGCCGCAGAGCCGTTCACCAACAACGGCGGGTTCGAAGCCCATCCAATCGGTGACATTCGCAAACTGAAATTCACCTCCCAACCCATCGCTGATATGATGAACCGCTTCGCGCTTGAGATTCAGACGCGCAGCTTTGGTCTCTATGTCGGTGATGCACAGCGCGGCGATGTACACCACCTGCCTGAAAGGAGCTGAAAAATGGAGTTCTCACTCTTTGTGCATATGGAGCGCCTGACGCCCGAGCAATCGCACCAACAGCTAAATGAAGAACTGATCGCGCTGTGTAAAATGGCAGACGATGCAGGGATGCGCGCCATCTGGACCGGAGAACACCACGGGATGGAGTTCACCATCGCGCCGAACCCCCTTATGTCGCTCGTGCATATTTCCCATCACACAAAAAACGTGAAACTGGGAACGGGTACGGTGATCGCGCCGTTCTGGCACCCTGTCAAGCTGGCTGGCGAGGCGGCATCTGCCGATCTGATGACAGGCGGGCGCATCGAGCTTGGGATCGCTCGCGGGGCATATTCATACGAATACGAGCGGCTAATGCCTGGAATGGACGCGTGGGAAGCGGGTCAACGCATGCGCGAATTGGCGCCACTTCTCCCCAAGCTGTGGGAAGGTGACTGTACCCATGAGGGCACGTTTTATAAATTCCCAGCCACGACAGCCGCGCCCAGGCCCTTGCAGGACGGTGGCCCGCCGATCTGGATCGCAGCACGCGACCCGAACAGTCACGAGTTTGGTGTGCAGAACGGGTTTAACATTCAGGTGACGCCACTGTGGCAGGGGATCGAGGAAATCAAAACCCTGATGGAGCGCTTCAACGCCGCCTGCGCCAGCTATGACGGCCCACGACCCAAAATCATGCTGCTGCATCACACCTATGTTGGCGCGGATGCCGATGATGTGACACAGGCCGCCCGCGAGCTGTCGCGCTTCTATTGCTACTTTGGCGCCTGGTTCAAGAACGAGCGCCCGGTAGCACAGGGGCTGATTTCCCCTCTCTCAGAGGAGGAGCTTGCCGCCAATGGCCTTATGGCCCCCGAGAACATGGCGCGTGATCTGACCATCGGAACCGCAGAAGACGTCATCGAGAAAATACGCAAATACGAAGAGCTTGGGTATGATGAATACGCGTTCTGGATCGACAGTGGGATGAGTTTCGAACGCAAGCGCGCCTCGCTTGCTCGTTTCATCGACACTGTCATGCCGGCCTTCAGGTGAGGAACAAAATGGACCGCAAACCACACTATCAGCTTTTTATTGACGGCGCTTGGACGGAAGGTTCCGAAGGTCAGGTCATGGCCTCGCAAAACCCCGCCAACGGACGGGACTGGGCGACCTTCGCCTGCGCGTCGCGGGCCGATGTCGCGCGCGCCATCAAATCTGCTCGCCGGGCGCTGAACGACCCGGCATGGCGCGATATGACCCAGACACAACGTGGCAAACTGCTTTATCGGCTTGCCGAACTGATCGAAGAAAACGCCGCTGAAATCGGGCGCATCGAAACAACAGACAGCGGCAAGCTCCTGGCGGAAACTGCCAGCCAGTCGGCCTATGTCGGCGACTATTACCGCTATTACGCGGGGCTTGCCGACAAGATCGAAGGTGCGGTCCTGCCGATCGACAAACCAGACATGCATGTCTTTACCCGGCGCGAACCGATCGGTGTTGTCGCTGCCATCGTGCCGTGGAATGCCCAGATGTTCCTGACAGCAACAAAGCTGGGCCCCGCATTGGCGGCGGGCTGCTCCGTGGTGTTGAAAGCCTCGGAAATTGCCCCCGCGCCGATGCTCGAGTTTGCCCGCCTGATCGAACAGGCAGGTTTCCCGGCCGGTGTCGTTTCGGTCATCACAGGAGATGCCGAAAACTGTGCCATCCCGCTGACACGTCACCCCGATATCGACCGCATAGCCTTTACCGGTGGGCCGGAAACCGCACGGCACGTCGTGCGCAACTCAGCTGAAAATTTTGCGGTCACCACGCTGGAGCTCGGCGGAAAATCCCCCATTCTGGTCTTTGAAGACGCTGATCTCGACGGCGCGGCCAATGGGCTTATCGCAGGCAATTTCGGCGCCTCGGGCCAAAGCTGTGTGGCGGGCACGCGGGGCCTGGTGCATCGCTCTGTGTTGGAGGTCGTAGCGGCGAAGATCAAAGAGAAGATGGAGGGCGTTGTCATCGGCGACCCGCTTGATGTGACAACCCAAATCGGCCCCCTTTGCACGGCCGAGCAAATCAGAAAGATCGAAGCAACCCTTGCTGCGGCCGTATCAAGCGGCGCGACAATCCGCTTTGGTGGCGCGCCTCTGGAACGCCCCGGCAATTACATGGCACCCACCCTTGTTGAATGCGCTGACACAAACGCCGAAACGCTCAAGATCGAAATGTTCGGACCTGTCATGTCGCTCTTGCCATTCGACACCGAAGAAGAAGCTATCGCAATTGCCAACAGTACTCCCTTCGGGCTCGGCTCGGGTGTTTTTACCGAGAATGTCGCACGCGCGCATCGCGTCTCTGCGCGGCTCAAGGCGGGCATCTGTTGGGTCAATACCTACCGTGCGGTGTCGCCCATGGCGCCCTTCGGAGGATTCGATCAGTCAGGCTATGGGCGCGAGGCCGGGATAGAGGCCATACATGACTACACGCGCAGCAAAACAACGTGGATTAGCACGTCCGAAACACCAATGGCCAACCCGTTTGTGATGCGTTGAGTGGAGGCTGAAGTCTTCTTGATAACCCCCTAAACCAATAGGCGAATAAGCCGACGTGCTGCCATAGTGCAGCCTATGTCGGCTTCTCTAACTGGGCGTCTGGGGCAAGCTGGTGCCATTGTGGGATCGTTCTTCCCGGTCACGCTTCGCTTTGCAGTCTGTTTTGGTGTCCAAAGGGCGGCGCAGCACGCATACGTCGGATTGGCAGTGGAGAGCGATCTGCAAGGTGATGGGTGATCACAACAGCGCGTTGCCATGACTGCCATGATTACCCGGAAACGTTCTATCCGTTACCCACGGGATTGCCGTTCCAACAGGAAGCTCTGGATTTCTTTCGCGCCGCTTGGGCCGGGTTGCGTTTCACCCAACAGGCTGTCCGGAACCGTCCAGCCAGGTTCGACGCCCGTCATATCGGGCAGTTCGTGGGCAATCCCCTTGTGACAGTCGATGCAGGTTCTTTCACCGGATAGCAGGTATTGCGTATGGATATCGGCCGCGCGCGGGGATTGGCGACTAAGGTCCATCGCAACTTCGGAATGGCAATTACGGCATTCCAGACTGTCATTTGCGCCAAGCCGCGCCCATTCACGCTTGGCCATGACCAGGCGATGTTCGAGAAACTTCTGCCGCGTGTTGATGGTGCCGAAGATCTTGCCCCAGACCTCTTTCGAGGCCTGCATCTTGCGGGCGATCTTGTCGGACCATTCATGCGGAACATGGCAGTCTGGGCATCCAGCGCGCACCCCGGAACGGTTCGAAAAATGCACCGTGTGCGACAGTTCCTCAAAGACGTTGTTGCGCATTTCATGACACGAGATGCAGAATTCTTCGCTGTTGGTGTATTCCAGTGCGGTGTTGAAACCGCCCCAGAAGATCACGCCGCCAAGAAAGCCACCGAGGGTCAGAAAGCCGAGGCCAAGCGTGACCGCTGGTGTCCAGAGCACGTTCCAGAACCAGCGAAAGGGGAACAAGATCCAACGCATTTCAATCCCCCCCTGCGGCCACAGTGCCGATGTCGGACATATCGGTGAAGGTATTGCCAATCAGCGCGGCGGTATCGGCCTGGGGAACGTGGCATTGGGTGCAGAAGTAGCGGCGCGGCGAGACATCCGCCAGCATCTGGGCCTCCCGCGTCATGTAGTGGGTGATCGAAATCATCGGTGCGCCTGCCCCAAGCGAGTGTTCGCGTTTGTGGCAAGACATGCAGCGGTTCGCATTGACCGTGAGTTGATAGCCCTCGATCGAATGCGGAATGATCGGCGGCTGTTCGGGGTAGGCGCGCATCTGTCGCACATCATCGGTGACATAGCGCTCCAGTGGTCCAGCGGGTACCGGCTCCATCGCGTTGGGCATCGGCCCCGATAGTTCAGGGACATTCTGCGCAACGACAAAGCTGGCAATCATGCAGGCTGCGAAGGTGGCGGCAAAGCGGAGCTGTTTCATCACACCGCCTCCACGCGCACAGCACATTTCTTGAAATCAGTTTGTTTCGAGATCGGGTCCGTTGCGTCAAGCGTCACCTTGTTGATGAGTTGGCTGGCATCGAACCACGGCACAAAGATCACGCCCGGCGGCATCCGGTTCCTGCCCCGTGTTTCAACCCGCGAGCGGATTTCACCCCGGCGGGAAATCACCCGGACCTCCATCCCCTGATTGAGCCCCCTTTCGCGCGCATCAATGGCGTTCATGAAGACCTTGGCGCCGGGGAAAGCCTTGTAAAGTTCCGGCACCCGCATGGTCATGGAACCGGAGTGCCAGTGTTCCAGCACCCGCCCCGTGACCAGCCACATGTTGAAATCATCATCGGGGCTTTCGGCTGGCGGTTCATATGGGACCGAGAGGATAACCGCCCGACCATCAGGTTTGCCGTAGAACTCCACATCACTGCCAGCAGTCACATAGGGATCATGGCCTTCACGGAACCGCCATTTGGTTTCTTTGCCATCAACAACCGGCCAGCGAAGGCCACGCACGTCGTCGCTCTGATAGGTATCATATGGCGCAAGGTCATGGCCGTGCCCCCGCCCAAAGGTGGCATATTCCTCGAACAGGCCTTTCTGGATGTAAAATCCGAAATCTCGGGCTTCGTGGTTGTTGTAATCCTCCCGCACCTCTTCCAGAGGATAGGCGTCGACCTGGCCGTTGGCATAACAGATATCAAACAGCGTCTTGCCCTTGTATTCGGGATGCGCGTCCAGAATTTCGGCCGGCCAGATCTCGTCGGTGGTGAAACGTTTTGAGAACTCGACCATCTGCCACAGATCAGAGCGCGACTCGCCCGGCGCGTCGACCAGCTGATGCCAGGCATGGGTCCGGCGTTCGGCATTGCCGTAGACGCCCTCTTTTTCGACCCACATGGCAGCGGGCAGGATGATATCGGCGGCCATGGCCGTCACCGTCGGATAGGCATCGGTGACCACGATCATATTGTCGGGATTGCGATAGCCCTGATAGGTCTCGTTCTGGGAATTGGGCGCCGCTTGCAGGTTGTTGTTACACTGCACCCAGTAGAAATTCAGCACACCGTCCTTGAGCTTGCGATCCTGCAGCACCGCGTGGAAACCGGGCTTGGTGTTCAGCAGCCCATGCGGCAGTTTCCACAGTTCCTCGGCGTGTTCCACATGCTTGGGGTTGGTTACGACCATATCTGCGGGCAATCGGTGCGCAAAGGTGCCGACCTCGCGCGCGGTGCCACAGGCCGAAGGCTGGCCGGTCAACGAAAACGGAGAATTGCCCGGTTCAGATATTTTACCGGTCAGCAGGTGGATGTTATAGACCATCTGATTGGCCCAGACGCCACGAACATGCTGGTTGAAGCCCATGGTCCAAAGCGACATGACCTTGGTATCCGGATCTGCGTAAAGCTCTGCCAACTCCTCAAGGAATCCGGGTTCGACCCCCGACAACTCGCTGACATGGTCGAGCGTATAGCTTGAAACATGCTCCTTGAAGGCCTCAAAATCGCTGTCTTCCATCAGTCCGGGATTGTCGGCCCCGGTTGCGGCGACTTGCAGTTCGTGTTCGGGGCGCAGCCCATAGCCGATGTCAGTGGCCCCCTTCTTGAAGGTGGTATGTTTGCCAACGAAATCCTCGTTCACCCGCCCCGTCTGGATGATGTGATTGGCGATGTAGTTCAGGATTGCCAGGTCAGTGCCCGGTTTGAACACCATCGGAATATCCGCCAGATCCATCGAGCGATGGGTGAAGGTAGACAGCACCGCACATTTCACCCCGGGGGTGCCCAGACGGCGATCGGCCAGCCTGGTCCACAGGATCGGGTGCATCTCTGCCATGTTTGATCCCCAGAGCACAAAGGCGTCTGCGTGTTCGAAATCATCGTAGCAGCCCATCGGCTCATCAATGCCGAAGGTGCGCATGAAGGCCACCGCTGCCGAGGCCATGCAATGGCGCGCGTTGGGGTCGAGGTTGTTGGACCGGAAGCCCGCCCGCATCAATTTGGTCGCGGCATAGCCTTCCAGCACGGTCCATTGGCCGGACCCGAACATGCCGATGCTTTCCGGGCCCTTGTCCTTCAGAACCGTCTTGACCCTATCCGCCATGACGTCAAAGGCCTCGTCCCAGCTGACCGGTTCAAATTCGCCCTCTTTGTCGAAGACGCCGTTCGACTTGCGCATCAGTGGCGTTGTCAGCCGGTCTTCGCCATACATGATCTTGGAGAGGAAATAGCCCTTCACGCAGTTCAGGCCGCGATTGACCTCATGCTGCATGTCGCCATGGGTGGCGACGACCTTGCCCTCCTTGACGCCCACCATGACACCGCAACCGGTCCCGCAGAACCGGCAGGGTGCCTTGGACCACTTGATCTTCAGCGCCTCAACGCCGCCGGGGACGGGCTGCGCCAGCGCCTCCTGTGGGATACCTGCGGCAGATGCGGCCAGTGCGGCTGCCTGGGCTTTCAGAAGCTGGCGTCGGGTCACGTCGAGTGGCATGTGGGATCCTCCATATGGGCGGGCATATCGTCGGGTTCTTCGGCATGTTCAAAAACCATATTTGCCACCAGAACACCGGGCATCAGGTTGATCTCGGTCAGCCGGTCGCCCAGCTGACCTGTGCTGAGCCCCTCGATGGTGATGATCAGACGCGTGGCATCCTCGCCATGCACCTCGACCCCGTCGAGAACCTCTATCAGGGCGCGTACCCTTTCTTTTGCATCTGGGGTGACGCTCACCACCGCGGATGATACGTGCCAGCGATCCTTAGGCATAACTCACATCCTTCCTTACCGCGTCAATTGCACCAGCGGGACAGACAGATGAGCAGGCCGCGCAGCCTGTGCAGGCCGCAGCATCCAGCAGCGGCAGGAAGGGGCCGCCAACCCTTGGTTTCATTGAAATCGCCTCTTGGGGGCAGGCATCGCGGCAGGTCATGCAGGATATGCCTGCCTCGACAAAACAACGCGCCGAGATTTGCATCACATGGCCCATCTCATGCGCCATGTGGTCATTATCGACAAAGACGATCTCGGCAAAAACGGTCTCGGGGCAGGATGCGGCGCATTTTCCGCAAAAGGTGCATTCGCCCGCCTCGGGGTTGAGCATCACGCCATCCGGGGCAAGCCGCAGGATGGTTTCGGGGCAGCTATCAACACAGGCCCCACATCGCGTACAGCCCTTGAGGGTCAGTTCGGAAACGCCAGGTGGTCGCGCCAAAAAAGGCGGAGCCTGGGTACTGCCTTTCAGCAGGTCACGCCGAGATATACGCCCCTTCGCGGACATACGGTCAGTGCCCCGGGGGTCCGGGCGGCCCCGAAATTAACTGGAACATCCAGATGAGAAACCCGTAGCCGCCGACGACGCCGACGGCGACAATAGGCCAAACGCCGAAGGCCAAAATCAAGAAACGTGTTAACTCTTTGCGTCGTCCCGCCCCGCTTGATTGCAGGTTGGGGTCAGTGGCTTGTCCATCAGACAATGCTGCCTCCCCCCGCTCGTAAAAGAGCGGCAACTCAATTACAATCTATTCTGGGTTGAGCCTAGAACACCGGGCAGACAACATCAAGCGTACCGACTGCCGAGGCCATGTTTTTTCATTTCTTACGATCAAAACAGGATGGGAAAACCATCAAGATATCATCGTAAGTATTTGTTTAAATATACATAAACTAAATTTTGGCGCAAAGTCAGGGGCCCTGTTCGGCGATGCGCTGAGGCGTGTCTCTCTGCGTTGCGCAGCGTTCCTGTCGCTTGTTGCGCATGAAAAAGGCCGGGTTGCCCCGGCCTTTTTTGACATGTCTTAGGTCTGGCGATGGGGCATGCGACCGCCGCCTGGCTTAGCCACGGCGCCGACGTCCGCCGCCGCTGCGGCCGCCACGACCGCGACCTTCTTCACCGGCTTTTGCCGGAGCTTTGTTGAACTTGATCCACTCGCCGCCATGCGGGTCATTGTTGGTCAAGAAGTTGGCGGCGCGGATGGCTTCCATTTCTTTGCCGGCGCGCGGCTGCATCGAGCCCAGGCCAAACATGGTCACGAAGGTTTCATCATCCATGCCCTCGGGCAGAATAATCCCAGCAGCGGCAACTTCTTCCTTTTTGGCGGCCAGCGCTTTTTGCGTCACCGGCAGGCCAACTGGGTTCATGATCGCCGAAGTCATCCCGGCCCCCATTGCCATGGGCAGGAACGCATTGTTGATGCCGTGGCGGTTTGGTAGGCCAAACGAGATATTGGACGCGCCGCAGGTGGTGTTGACGCCAAGCTCTTCGCGCAGGCGACGCACCAGGGCAAAGACTTGCAGCCCGGCAGTGCCCATAGCGCCGATCGGCATCACCAGCGGGTCGACGACTATGTCATGGGCCGGAATGCCAAAATCGGCAGCGCGCTGTACGATCTTTTTCGCCACTTCAAAGCGCACGTTCGGATCTTCGGAAATGCCGGTGTCATCATTGGAAATCGCCACAACGGGCACGTTGTATTTCTTGACCAGCGGCAGGATCTGTTCCAGCCGCTCTTCCTCGCCGGTGACCGAATTCAGCAAGGGCCGCCCTTCGCAGATTTCCAGCCCGGCCTCTAGCGCGCCGGGAACCGAAGAGTCGATACAGAGCGGCACATCCACAAGCCCTTGAACTAGCTCAACGATCTTGCGCATCAGCGGCGGTTCTGTCTCGTTGGGGTTGGGGTTGGAGTTGTAGACCACCCCAGCATTGATATCGAGCACGGTAGCGCCAGCCAAAACCTGCGCGACCGCATCTTTTTCAACGGTGGAAAAATCGCCGGCTTCCAGCTCGGCGGCCAGTTTCTTGCGCCCTGTCGGGTTGATCCGCTCTCCGATAACGCAGAATGGCTCATCAAAGCCCATGACAGCGGTTTTTGTTTTTGATTCAATAACTGTACGGGTCATTGTTTATCCTTGAGAGTTAGCAGGCTGCGCTGCGGCGCCGCCATTGTTGATCGCCCAATTGGCATTGGTCTTGATGCCACCCAGCGGGAAGAAGTGAACATGCGAGATGTTAAAGTCGGGATTGGCCGCCTTATGCGCTGCCAGTTCGGTCAGCACATCCGTGGGCTCATAGGGCAGCAGCAGTTTCGACACATCCATCGCCCGCTTTTGTAGCACTTTCAGCGAGGGACCAACACCGCAGGCAATGGCGAATTTGATCAAGGTCTGCAATTTGGCCGGCCCGGCAATGCCGATATGGATCGGAATATCAATGCCGGCCTCTTTCAGCCCGTCGGCCCAGGCGATGATCGGCTTGGCTTCAAAGGCGAACTGGGTCGCCAGAGCCATTTTGGCATCGGTGCGTTCAGAAAATTTCTGTTTCCACTGAAGTGCTTCGTCGATGTTCTTGGTCGAACCATCGGCATCGATATCACGGTTGCCTTCGGGATGACCTGCCACATGCAGATTTTCAAAGCCAGCCTTGTCGAACAGCCCGGTTTCCAGCAATTGCATTGAAGAATGGAAATCACCATGGGGCTGGGCGACACCGCCGGCCAGCAAGAGCGCCTGTTTCACATCGGCTTCGCCCTGATAGCGCGCGATCCAGTCTGCCAGCGTCGCCTCATCCTTGATGATGCGGGCGGGGAAATGCGGCATCACCGGGTAGCCTTCGGCATTCAGGCGCTTGGCGGTTTCGACCATTTCCTCGATCGGGGTGCCCTCGATATGGGCAATGTAGACGCGGGTGCCTGCGGGTAGCAGGTCAGCAAAGCTGTCCACCTTGGCGGCCGTGCGCGGCATCACCTCGATCGAATAGCCCTGCAGCAGGGCCTCGACCTGTGGGTTTACGGGTTGCGGCGACTTTGCGTCACGCTTTTTGAAATTCAACAAAGCCATCACGGCCTCCCATAGTGGTGTCAGGCTCACGCCCATCCGTCGTTTGCGATCAGGGTTTTCAAACGCTCCTGATCGTATTCCGCTTCCAGACGTCTGGCCTCGGCTTCGGCAACCTCTGCTGCGTCACCTTCTACCACATAGGGGGCCGCTTTGCGCCACTCTGCCAGATAGGCATCGCTGTCTTTGGCGTTGACCTTCATTGCGGCCCGGTCGATTGCCTGTTCAAAGCGTTCTTCCAATTGCCGTTTTGAGCCGCGGCGCCCTTTGCCTGCGATGACCTGCGCGGGAATATCGCGCCAGTATACGATCGTGATATCCACCATAGCCTGTCCTCCTAAGACGTCTGCACTTGCCTGCTTTTAGTGCGTCCCGCGACAGCGCGTACGCCGGATTTCGACATCACTGGGAGTTGGAGCGACGTTTTCACCTGTGTCGTGAATACAAAACCGGCACCGATCTGGCTACAGCAGGGCCTGCCAAAAATTTTCATCAAGCTTATGAGTTCATTGCAAGGCTGCGCCGTCACCACATGGCCTGTTTTACGCAAACGCAGCTGTGGTGCCTAATTCTCCCGCGCTCTGGGCGCCGGATCCCCTTGCGCCGCTGGGCTGCGCTCCATAGTCTAGGGGTAACACGATAATCGGAGGGCGTGAATCATGGCGCCCAGGCGTTCTAAAGGTGCGGGCGCGTTTCCCAAGGTGGTTGAAACCCCTGTACCAGCCCGTCCGGATTCTGATGCGCTTTACGCGGCTCTGGATCTTGGCACCAATAGTTGCCGCATGCTGATTGCCCAACCCAAGGGCAGCGGATTCCATGTGGTGGACAGTTTTTCCAAGTCGGTGCAGCTGGGCACCGGACTTGAACGCACCGGGCGCTTGTCGCGGTCGTCCATGGCGCGCACCATTCAGGCGCTGCGGATCTGTCAGCAAAAGCTGAAGCGCAACCGCGTCAAACGTATGCGACTGGTCACCACCGAAGCCTGCCGCCGTGCCAAGAATTCGCGCGAATTCATCCGTCAGGTCAAACGAGAAACCGGCCTGCCACTGGAAATCATCCAGCCGGAGGAAGAAGCACGCCTGGCAGTGATTTCCTGCGCGCCGCTGGTCTCGACCAAGACCGAGCAGCTCTTGGTGGTTGATATCGGCGGTGGCTCGACAGAGCTGGTCTGGATTGATCTTTCCTCGGTGCCGGGGCGCGACCGTCCGGCGGCGATCATGCGGCTGCATGCCGGGTTTCATACAGCTGCAAGCCCCTTTCCCACCGCCAAGGTCGTGGATTGGATCTCGGTGCCGCTGGGGGTGGCAACCCTGCGCGACCAGTTCAACGATGTCGAAGATGATTCTGCCCGTTTTGCGCTGATGAGCTGGTTCTTTGAAGAGCATCTGGCCAATTTCGCCCCCTATAAGGACGTGCAGGCGCGGGCCGGCTTTCAGATTGTTGGCACCTCGGGTACTGTAACCACTGTTGCTGCCTCTCATCTTGGGTTAAAGCGCTACGATCGTACCAAGGTAGACGGGTTGCGGATGACCAGCGATCAGATCGACAAGGTGATCCGTGGCTATCTTGAACTGGGCCCCAATGGGCGTCGCCGCGATCCCCGCATTGGCGAGGATCGCCAGGCGCTCATCATGTCGGGGTCGGCCATCTTGCAGGCCTTGCTGCGCTGCTGGCCGACTGATCGGCTCTCGGTAGCGGATCGCGGTCTGCGCGAGGGGCTGCTTTATGCGCAGATGAGCGCAGATGGCGTGCTGGAAGACGGGCCTTTTTGAGAAGGCGGGCCTAAGTATAGGCGCGCAAATTGTAATTGACGCCCTGCCCCTGCGGGAGGCGGCGGCGAACACGGTGAAGATGATGGCAAAAACGCCCACTGGTAAAAACACCTCCGGCCGCGGCCAGCGTGACCTGAAGGTTAAGGTCAAATCCGCCCGCGGACGTCGGCTCAGCTCTACCCGCTGGCTGCAGCGCCAGCTGAATGATCCCTATGTCAAACGCGCCCAGGCCGAGGGGTATCGCGGGCGTGCTGCGTATAAGATCATGGAAGTGGACGATAAATATCGCTTCCTCGTGCCCGGTGCGCGGGTTGTCGATCTGGGCTGCGCCCCCGGTGGCTGGGCCCAGGTTGCGGTCAAGCGGATCAATGTGATGGGCGAAAAACGCGGCAAATCCCAGGGGCGCATCATCGGTGTTGACCTGCAAGAAATGGAGCCCCTGGCGGGGGCTGAATTCTACCAGCTCGATTTCATGGATGAAGGCGCGGATGACAAGGTCAAGGAATGGCTTGGCGGCATGGCCGATGTGGTGATGTCCGATATGGCGGCCTCCAGCTCTGGTCATAAACAGACCGATCACCTGAAGATCATTTCTCTGTGCGAGGCTGCCGCCTATTTTGCCTTTGATGTTCTGGAAGAAGGCGGCACATTTGTCGCCAAGGTTCTTGCGGGCGGCGCCGAAGGGGAATTGCAAAAGCTGTTGAAGAACAAGTTCACCAAGGTGGCCAATGTCAAACCTCCGTCGTCGCGGTCTGACAGTTCCGAAAAATTTGTCGTGGCCATGGGGTATAAAGGCTAGTCTATACCCCTGCCCTGATAGAATGTTGCGCAACCGCGGGTGCCCGTATTGCGCATCTCGTCACATCGGCAAAGTCAGTCGCGTGAATGAATGAACGCGACAGGCCTAGGCGGATCGCTTCTGCCCCAGAAGAGATTGCGTTGCTCGCTTTTGCAGCATCAAGACCTCTGCGCCTGCACCTTCACTTTGCAGCGATACGCGGACCTTGCGTTGCATTTGTTCAGCAAGGCCAGATTTGCGCAAGACCTGCTTGGCAAGCGTTAGTAGGTGCCGGTTCTTGTCTGACAGGGTTGCTTTGCCCATCCGCGTCACACTGTGAAATGCCATTGTCCTCGCCCTCTTCATATTCCCCAAAACCATGGGGTTATGATCGAATAGAAAACCGGCATGGCCGAAATGTGGCAAAGCTGCCCCATTGTTTCCAATCAGGAAACATGTGGTGTTTTTGCCACCTGTCCCGCATCCGTTTTGCGCAGGTCAATCAGGGCGCCGTTGTATTCTGCCCCAAGGATCAAAATCGCCGCATTCACATAGAGAAAAATCATCGCCGCCATCGCCCCGGCCAGCCCAGCGTAGGTCGCCGAATACTGCGCGATCGCGCTGATGTAGAAGGCAAATCCAATCCCGGCGGCCCACCACAACGCGACGGTCAAAAGCGTCCCTGGCAGGATGTCCTTCAGCCGGTAGATCTGCCCCGGCAAGACCAGATGGCAGAGAAAGACCGCCACAAAAGGCACCACAGCTGCTACCAGCCCATTGATGCCAATCGGGATGTTGAATGACAGATCCACATTGGGGAAAAAATCAGCCAGGTAGCGCAGATACAACGGCAAAATAACCTTGAATATCGCAGCGATCAGGATGCCCGTTCCGCCCAGGATGACAAAACCAAGACAGATCAGCCGCGATTTCCAATAGGGGCGTGTGTCGCGTTCATGATAAGCCCGTACCATGGCGACCCGCACCGCATTGACGCCATTTGCCGCAAAATAGAGCGCCAGCACACCGCCGATGGTGATCAGCCCGGTGTTTGAGTTCTCAAGGACTGCATAAAGCTCAGTCAGGATCGGCGCCGAGACCGCCTCTGGCCAGCCGCCAAAGACCAGATCGACCAGATCATCCAGATCGATATTGCGCGAAAAAATGTTTGCCACCGCACCAGCCAGGGCGACGGTGAACAGCACAAACGGAAACAGCGCCAACATCATTGACATGGCGATATGGCTGCTCATGACCCAGCCTGCCTTGCGGTTGAAACGCTTCAGGGAAAGCCAGAGGGCGCGGGCCCAGATCGGATAGAAAGTGCTGCTTTTCATGGGCATAACCTTCCACAACTGCGCTGCAATGACCAGCCCTATGCTGATCTTGCGGCCTGACCAAAGGCGTACCGCATCTGGACAGTTGGGTCGTCAGGGTATTCACTGCCGACATCGCCCAAACGGAGCAGAATGTCATGGTCCTGTCTATTTCCAACGTCAGCAAGACACTCCCCAATTCTGGCCTGGGGCGACCAATATTAGATCAGGTTTCCTTGCAGCTTTCGGCGGGGCAGTCGCTTGCGCTGACTGGCGAAAGTGGATCGGGAAAATCAACTCTGCTGCATCTTGTCGGGGCCTTGGATGGTTTTGACAGTGGTGAAATTCATCTGGATGGCATACCGCTGAGCGGCCTGCAGGAAGCCGCACGCGCCGCGCTGCGTCGACTAAAGGTTTCTATTGTTTTTCAACAATTTAATATCATCCCCTCACTAGATGTCGCCGCCAATATTGCGCTGCACGCAAAGCTGGCAGGCCGATATGACGCCAGCCTGCAGGCGCATCTGGCAGATCGCCTTGGGCTCTCCGCGCTGTTGTCGCGCTACCCAGAGCAGCTCTCGGGGGGGCAGCAGCAACGGGTTGCCATCGCCCGCGCGCTGGCCCTGCGACCCAAACTTCTGCTTGCGGATGAACCCACCGGCAACTTGGATGAGGACAGCAGCGATGCGGTGCTGGCGCTGATGCTTGAACTGGTGCAGGAAAGCGATAGCGCGCTGTTCCTTGTGACCCATTCCCCCAGAATTGCCGCCAAGCTGGATCGCCAACTGCATCTGAGCGGTGGCAAATTGCGATGATGCGAGCAGCTTTTCATACGCTGCTGTCCTATTGGTCGCGCCACCGTTTTCAACTGTTTGCGCTGGTCGCGGGCTTGGCGCTGGCCACCACCCTGTGGTCAGCGGTTCAGGCCATCAACGGCCAAGCCAGACAGAGCTACGCCCAGGCGCAGGATTTTTTACAGCAACTGGACGGGACCAGCCTGGTTTCGCCGGGCGGAAGTTTGCATCTATCTGACTATGTCACCCTGAAACGCCAAGGCTGGAAGCTGACACCGGTGTTGGAAGGCCAGTATAGGAATGCTGGGCAAAGCATTGACCTTATAGGAATAGATGTCTTGACCTCGCCACAGGTAGCGCGGCTGTTTCCGGCAGAAAGCCTAGGTGGAGATTCCGATTTTCTACGCGGGATATTACACGAACCCGGTGGGATAGTTCTGCATCCAGAAACCGAAAAACTGCTCCCATCTGTGCTGAAAGAGATGCAGATCTTTCGGTCAGAAGCGGTTCCGCTTGGGCTCGCCGTGGCAGATATTTCGTTGGTGAGCAGGCTTTTGCAGCGCCCGGACGATTTGAGCCGCTTGATCCTGCTGGGTGACACCGGGCCAGGTGCGATGCCTTCAGCCGACAGCGGAGCAGATATGCGGCCACCGGATACCAGGGCGCTTGCCTCGTTGCCCGCGCATATCAAACTGGCCCCCGGTGGCACGGCCCGTATGAACCCTGGCACCCTAACAGAAAGCTTTCACCTTAACCTGACTGCCTTTGGGTTTTTATCCTTTATTGTTGGGCTGTTTATCGTGCAAGGCACCATTGGCCTCGCGATGGAGCAACGCCGTGGCCTGCTGCGCACTCTCCGCTGCCTTGGACTCCCCTTTGCGCAGATGATCTTGATCTTGGTGGTAGAGATCACACTGATTGCAGTGGCTTCCGCCTTTATCGGTTTGATATTGGGTTATTTTCTCGCCGCGTCGCTCTTGCCTGGCGTGGCGGCAACCCTCTCTGGGCTATATGGTGCCGAGGTAAGTGGTGCGCTTTCCCTGCAGCCCGCCTGGATTCTGTCGGGGCTGGCAATGACCCTGGCCGGGGCCAGTCTCGCCAGCGCCCATGCCTTTTACACCCTATGGAAGCTGCCGATCCTGCAGGCACCCTCTACCCAGGCGCGCGGCCAACGGTTGCTGCAAAGCTACACCGCATGGGCGGCGGCGGGCATCGGGCTAAGCCTGGGCGGGGTGCTGGCCTTGGCGCTGGTCGAGGGGTTGATCGGTGGGTTCATGTTTCTGGGCGGGGTAATGCTGGGCGCGGCGCTGCTACTGCCCTATGTTCTATGGTCATTGCTGGGGATGGCGCAGGCCCGGACGCGGGCACCGCTTATGCAATGGCTTTGGGCAGATGCACGGGCACAACTGCCGGGCCTGTCGCTGGCGCTGATGGCTCTTATGCTGGCGCTGGCAACAAATATTGGCGTTGGAACAATGGTTTCCAGTTTTCGGCTCACCTTTGTGGATTGGCTGGATCAGCGGCTTGCCGCGGATCTATATGTGACCACCCTGGATGATGCCCAGGGCGCAGAGGTGCAGGCTTGGCTGAGCCAGCAGGGGCTGACGGTGCTGCCGATCCGCAGCAAGGAGATGCAGCACAGCACCGGCCAGTTAAAGATTTACGGACTGCGCGACGATGAACTCTATCGCAACAATTGGCCGATGATTTCCGCCCGGCCCGAGGCTTGGGATCTGCTGGTGCAGGGCCGTGGTGTCTTGGTCAGCGAACAACTGGCGCGGCGGGCCGATCTGCAGCTTGGTGCGCATATTGATCTGCCCGCTGGCTGGCCGAGCGAGATCCTGGGCATCTATGCCGACTACGGCAACCCACATGGCCAGGCGATGGTGTCACTGCCGCAATTGCTGAAAAACGCCCCCGATGTGGACAATCTGCGATTTGCGCTGCGCCTTGATCCCACACAGGTGAAACAGGTGATCAACATGCTGCAGGAACGGTTTGAAATTCCACGGGAAAACATCACTCAGAAAGACTTGGCAAAGGCCAGATCCATGGCAGTGTTTGACCAAACCTTTTTGATTACCGATGCGCTGAAACTGCTGACCTTGGCGGTGGCCAGCTTTGCCATTTTCACCAGCCTGGCAACGCTTTGGAACCAGAGGTTGCCACAGCTTGCCCCGGTCTGGGCCATGGGGGTGCGCCGTCGCAGCTTGGCCCTGATCGATATCCTGCGCAGCCTGCTCATGGCCGGGCTAACGGCTCTGTTGGCCCTGCCGCTGGGGCTGCTGCTCTCTTGGGCGCTGCTTGTGGTGATCAATACTGCGGCCTTCGGCTGGCGGCTGCCGGTCTATCTGTTCCCGATGAACTGGTTGGCCCTGGTGCTGCTGGCCCTGCTGGCGGCGGGTCTTGCCGCCCTGCTGCCCGCCTGGCGCCTGTTCCGCATCAGTCCCAGTGAATTGTTAAAGGTCTTTTCAAGTGAACGCTAAACCCCTGATTATCTGGCTGGTTCTCTGTATGATTGGGCCAGCGGTCAACGCCCAGGGCTTTGCCGGGCTTGGCACTACCGCCGCAGAGGGCTTTGCCCAGCCCAGCCCGGATCTACCGCTGGTCTTTCCACGCGATCACGGGGCGCATCCCGATTTCCGCATTGAATGGTGGTATTTGACCGCGAATCTGACAGATACAGAGGGGCGCAGATATGGGATCCAATGGACCCTGTTTCGCAGCGCCCTGGCCCCCGGAGAGGCCGAGGGCTGGCAAAGCCCGCAAATCTGGATGGGCCATGCCGCCGTGACCAGCGCCCGGCAGCATTTCACCGCAGAACGCCTGGCGCGTGGCGGGATTGGTCAGGCGGGTGTCTCCATCAGCCCCGGCTTTCAGGCCTGGATCGACGATTGGGATATGGCAGGCGATGCCGACCTTGGCCAGTTGGACATCACCGCGGCTGGAACAGAGTTTTCATATACGCTGAGCGCCCACACCCAAGAACCGCTGATCTTGCACGGTGCAGCAGGCTATTCGGTGAAATCCACCGATGGGCAGGCCAGCTATTACTATGCGCAGCCCAACTACCAAATCTCAGGTACGCTCCGCCTGCCCTCTGGCCCGGTTGAGGTCACCGGCATGGGCTGGCTTGATCGTGAATGGTCAAGCCAGCCGCTGTCGCAGGAACAAAGCGGCTGGGATTGGTTTTCGCTGCGCTTTGACAGTGGCGAAAAGCTGATGGGGTTTGTGCTGCGACGGACCGATGGCAGCGTGGATTTCCGTTCTGGCACCTGGATTACAGCCAGTGGAACCGCGCAGCCGCTGCCCCCCGGCACCTTTCAGGCCGAGCCACTGACCCAGAGCACAGTCGCAGAGCGACAGCTGCCCACGCGCTGGCAAGTCACCCTGCCCGATCGGGATGTTTCCGTGACAGTAGAGGCGCTTAACCCGCAAAGCTGGATGGATCTTTCCTTTCCCTATTGGGAAGGCCCGGTAGAGGTGAGCGGCAGCCACAGTGGCAGCGGCTATCTGGAAATGACCGGTTATGAATAAAAGGGGCGCCCTTGCGGCGCCCCTTTCTGGTTTGGTGATGTATGCCGCAGGCTAGGGTTTGATTGCGCATGTTTTGGATGCGCAAAACCGGTAGCCATCTGTGCGCAACATCCGCTAACGCACCACAAAAACAGAGCAATCCGAATGGCGGATCACCCTGGCTGCATTGGGGCCTAGCAAATAGTCTTTTAAATCCGGCTTATGGGCGCCTATCACGATAAGATCGGTGCCGGCTGCCTTGGCCACCTTCAGGATCTCTTGATAGGCGGTGCCGGTGGCAACGATGTGACGGATCTTGCTATTGCGATCCTTACCCAAGACCTCTGCACAGATGGCTTCGAGCTTTTCGGTCGTCTCTTCGATCGCCTTTTCGTGGTGATGGCTTTCAAAGAAACCAGAGACCCAGCTTTCGCCAAAATCCGGCAGCACGTTGACCACATCCAACTGGGCCTTGTCGAGATCGGCCAAACGGCCAGCCTGTGCGAGAACCATCTTGTCAGTGGCGCTGTCGCTTAACTCGACCGCGCACAGAATAGATTTGCTCATGTCACTACTCCTTCTTCTTCCTTGCGGACGCGGCCGCGTTGCATCAGGGCGATCAGACCGAGTAAAACCAGCGCCGGAACAAAGATCAGCTCTTTCGGAAGCTGATCGGCAGGAGCAAGGATTTCTTTCACAAAAACAGGGCTATCACCGTAAAAGTCAAAGCTGCCAAGATCCTGTTCGGCCGGGGTACCAAAACCAGGCGCATCCAGGTTCATCTGTGTCTCTTCTGGCAGCAGGATCAGACCTGCCTTTTCCGCCATTGCAGCCCCGTCCAGGCCATCCAGCACCTGTACAACGAGCGTCGTAGAGGCGATCTCACCAGTGTCGAAATCTGGCCCCTCGATCGTTAGGCGCAGTTCTTGTCCGGGGCTTGCCTGATCCAGTGCCTGAACCAATTCGATGGGCGCAACCTCGGTATGGGCAGGCATGATCCGGTTCATCCAGAAATCCGGACGGAACAGCGCAAAGGCGACAAAGACCAACAACAGGCTTTCATAAAAGCGGCTGCGGGTCACGAAATAGCCCATGGTGCCTGCGGTGAAGACCAGAATGGCGATGGTGGCAGAGATGGCAACCAATATACCCTGCGTCCAGGTGACATCAATCAACAACAGATCGGTGTTGAAGATAAAGACAAAGGGCAAAGCCACTGTTCGCAAACTATAAAAGAAGGCTACAAAACCAGTTCGGATGGCATCGCCCCCGGATACAGCCGCAGCCGCAAAGCTGGCCAGCCCCACCGGTGGCGTCACATCGGCCATGATCCCAAAATAGAACACAAACAGATGCACGGCAATCAGCGGCACGATCAGGCCGGACTGGGCACCCAGTTCCACCACGACCCCCGCCATCAGCGAACTGACAACGATATAGTTGGCGGTTGTGGGCAGCCCCATGCCCAGCACAAGCGATAAGAGGCCAACGCAGATCAGAACAAAAACCAGAATGGTCCCGGTCATATCTGCGGCGCGTTCTGCCACGGTGCCCTCAAAGCTGGTGATCCCGATCATGTCAGTCAACGGGCTGATTGCATGCACGCCAAGTGCGCTCAGATAGGTGAGCCCATAGGCCATGGTTTCCACCAGATCCGCCATCACCTGTCCAACCCCGGTCAGGGTTACGGTACCGACGATGACGCCGGCCGTTGCAGTGGCAAGCGCGATGCCAATCATGTTGCGCGACCCGTCGATCAGGCCGTTCCACAGATCATGGCAACCATCAACAAAAGTCGCCATCATGTTGCTTTGGTTTCGGAAAAACGCCTTGATTGGTTTTTGCGTCAGCAGGATCACAAACAATAGTGCCGTGGCCCAAAAGGCCGAAAGTCCAGGCGATTTCTGTTCGATCATCAGAAAGTAGACAAGAACGATGATCGGCAGCATATAGTGCAGCCCGGCCTTGTAAATCTTGGAGATATCGGGCAGTTCCACCTCTTTTGCATTCGGGTCGTCCGGTTCCAGATCAGGAATGCCAGCCGCCAGCGCCACAAGGGCAAGGTAGACGGCCAGAACAACCCCGAACATCAGCAACCCCGCCACACTAGGCACCCATCTGTAGGCAGCTTCGACCGGGAACTGCGTACCATAGCAAAGCCCGGCAAAGACGGCAAAGAAACTGGCCATGCCCAGAATGGTGCGCGCCATGTGGACTTCGCGGTTGCCAATGGTTGGCATGTTCCGCTTCACCGCTTCCAGGTGCACGATATAGACCAGCGCGATATAGGAAATAGCAGCGGGCAAAAAGGCATGGGTGATCACCTCGACATAGGAAATGCCGACATATTCCACCATCAAGAAGGCCGCAGCCCCCATGACCGGTGGCATGATTTGCCCATTCACCGAAGAGGCAACCTCAACCGAGCCGGCCTGCTCGGATGAAAACCCGACCCGTTTCATCAGCGGGATGGTAAAGGTGCCGGTGGTCACCACATTGGCAATCGAAGATCCGGAAATCAGGCCGGTTGCGGCAGACCCCACAACGGCCGCCTTGGCCGGGCCACCGCGCAGGTGCCCAAGCGCGCCAAAAGCCATTTTGATGAAATAATTCCCCGCCCCGGCCTTATCAAGAAGAGCGCCGAAGAGCACGAAAAGAAACACAAATTTGGTTGAAACGCCAAGCGCGATACCAAAGACCCCTTCAGAGGTGATCCACATATGGCTCATCGCTTTTTTCAGGCTTGCGCCCTTCCAGCGGATAACTTCCGGCACCCATTCAGAGGCACCAAAGAAAACATAAGCCAGAAAAACCGTGGCAATGAGGGCCATGGCCGGCCCCAAGGCCCGGCGGGCAGCTTCAAACAGGATCAAGAGCCCCGCCAGCGCGTAGAATTTATCGATGTCATCGGCCAAGCCGCCGCTGTCGACGATCTTTTGGTAGTTCAGGAACCCATAGATAGAAACGAAGACACCCGCCGCCGCCAGCGCCCAATCTTGTACCGGAACAAAATGGTCCTCAGGCGTGGACCATTGCCGCAGATATGACAGGACGACCAAGGCGCCGGCTGCCAATCCAAAGACAATCGCGGCGATCTGCAGACCGCTGCTCCAGCCGCCCAAGAGATATTGGCCAAGGATTGCAAGGCCACTGTAGGACAAGACAAAAATGGCCGCAAAAACACCCATCGCGCTGACAATCTGTTCAAGCCGCGTGGCGATCCCGCTGCGGTTCAAATAGGTGGGCGCGACCAGAACCAGCGCCACCACAGCACCAACCCCAACAGCGGCGTTCATCGAAATGCCCGGCGCAACAGTCACCATCAAGGCGACCGTAAAAGCCCCCAGTCCCAGCACGGTGCCAAGATGTCCCAGCGAAAAGGAAATCAGGTTTCTGCTCGTTCGGTTCATGGCCGGATAGGCCATGAACCCCAGCATCAGGGCAAAGGCCAGGTGGATCAGGCGTGAATTGTTGTTAACGGCACCTGGAAGCAGGTAGTTCGCCAGAGGTGAGGCCAGAACAACTTGAAAAACGGACCAGGCAACAGCGATGACAGCCAGGGAAAGACCAACGGCTCCGACAGGGTTACGCGCACCTGCATCGGAGGAGGCGACCAGTTCCTGCAGTTCTTCTTCGCTGAGCGGTCGATTTCCCTGAACATCGGATGTCATGAATAATCTCCCATACAGACCGGCGCCGTCGTTTCAGGCGATCCCTTGGATTGCGGACCCTGTCTGTCTCTCTTTTGTTTTGGGGGCAGCCCCCTTTTAATTGGAAAGGGGCGCCAAATCGCGCCCCTCCCTATGGTGTTGGATTAATTATTCAATCCAACCTTGTTCACGGTAGTACTGCGCCGCGCCATCATGCAGCGGAGCCGAGAGACCATCGGCGATCATCTCTTCAGGCTTCAGATGAGCAAAGGCAGGGTGCAGCTTGCGGAAGGCATCGAAGTTTTCAAACACCGATTTCACAACTGCATAGACCGCTTCATCCGCAACATCGGTCGAGGACACGAAGGTCGCACCGACACCAAAAGTCTGGGTGTCTTCGTCAGAGCCACGATACATACCGCCGGGGATGGTGGCGGTGCGGTAAAAGGCATTGTCCTCGACCAGCTTGGTCACGGCATCGCCATCCACGGTCACCAGTACGGAATCACAGGCGGTTGTGGCTTCCTGGATCGAACCGGAGGGATGGCCAACGGTATAGACCATGGCATCGATCTGGTTGTCACACAGGGCGGCGGACTGTTCTGCGGCTTTCAGCTCGGTTGCGAGGGCAAAATCTTCCATGCCCCAGCCCTTGGCGTTCATCAGCACTTCCATGGTGCCGCGCTGGCCGGAACCGGGGTTACCGATGTTGACGCGCTTCCCTTTCAGGTCGTCAAAGTTGGTGATGCCGGCGTCGGCACGCGCCACAACGGTAAAGGGCTCTGGGTGGACAGAGAACACAGCGCGCAGGCCTTCAAAGGGGCCCTGCTCGGAAAACTTGGAGGTGCCGTGATAGGCGTGGTGCTGCCAATCAGACTGGGCAACGCCGAACTGCAGCTCGCCTTCGCGGATGGTGTTGATGTTGTACACCGAACCGCCAGTGGATTCGACCGCGCACTTGAAACCGTGTTCTTTGCGGTTCTTGTTGACCAGGCGGCAGATTGCACCACCAGTTGGGTAATACACGCCAGTAACACCACCGGTGCCGATGGTGATGTATTCCTGGGCCTGGACGGCAGGTGCCAGGAAGGTCGCGGCGACAACGGCGCCAATGCTCAACTTAGAATATTTCATGATGTGATCTCTCCCACGATATATTGGTCATGAAGTCTCGCCGTTCATGCGTTGGAACGACGATGGTTACGCACACTCATTTTGCCGGTCAGCCTGTAGGCCATGCTCACGACAAAGGGGTTATCTGATCGCGCTGCCCAAGCTAGCCTGTAAGAGGTCTCGCCTGTCAAGTTGTTCAAAATCAAGCAACAGGGGTGAGATGACTGTTTCCTCGCATATGACACAAGACTGCCAAATTTCCCCCAAGCCCCCCTCTCTGAGAGTCGCCGCACTGTGTCAGAATGTCGCATATGGGTGCAAGCCCGTTATGCAGTGATTCATGGTTTTCCCGGCCTCAGCGACTGTTTTTTTAAACCTGAACATCACACTAGCCGCGAACCCAGCCACAAGCGGCCTATCGGGAAGGGCTAGATCACCTCTGCCGAAAACGTCTTGATCCATGTCAACAACGCCAACTTAACACACCCGGCAAAATACCCAAAGTGGCTGCGCCACCCCCGGTCATCGTGCAAGCATTGAACAGGCGGCGCGATTGCCGCCCCCGCGTAGGTAGGATTGGTTACCCGCGCAGCAGGCGATTTAGCGGCGGCGGTCGCCGGGCACAACTGCGCATTTGTTGCCAGAGGTGCTGCCACCTAGGCAGCCTGCCAGTTTGGCTGGTCTTGCCTTGGCGGTTGTTTTCCGCGACACCTATAGGCAATTGTGCAGGGCTGTGGTGGTTTGCTCCGCGACCTTACCAACGGTTTTGCAAATCACTCGCCGTGGCGAGCCAGCCAGGAGGACCCCATGAAAGTTGACGGCACGCCATACCGATCCCTTTGGTGGAACACAGAACACCAGGCGCTGCAAATCATTGATCAACGGTGGTTGCCGCATGATTTCCAGATTGCGCAGCTCGACAGCATGTCAGATTATGTGAAGTCCATCAAAGAGATGCAGGTACGCGGCGCGCCCTTGATTGGTGCAACAGTTGCCTATGGCATGGCATTGGCCATGCGGCAAGATCCCAGCGACGCGGCGCTGGACAGTGCCTGGAGCGCGCTGAATGCAACTCGTCCCACCGCGATCAACCTGCGATGGGCCTTGACGCGTTGCCGCGACTTGCTGTTGCCCCTGCCCCAGGATCAGCGCGGCGCGGCGGCCCTTGCCCTGGCGCATGAGATCGCCGACGAAGACGTCGAGATCAATCGCCGTATTGGCCAGCATGGGCTGACACTGATCCGAGACATTGCCGACAGCAAAACCGACGGCAGCCCGGTGCGGATCTTGACCCATTGCAATGCTGGCTGGCTGGCCACCGTCGACTGGGGCACCGCAACCAGCCCGATGTATCAAGCCCATGATGCCGGAATCGCACTGCATGTCTGGGTGGATGAAACCCGCCCCCGGAATCAAGGCGCGCTGACCGCCTGGGAGCTGGGCAGCCATGGGATCAGCCACAGCTATATTACCGATAATGCCGGCGGCCATCTAATGCAGAATGCAGAGGTGGATCTGGTCATCGTTGGCACCGATCGCACCACCCGGCAAGGTGATGTCTGCAACAAGATTGGCACTTATCTCAAGGCCTTGGCCGCCAAAGATAACAACATCCCCTTCTATGTCGCCCTGCCCTCGCCGACCATCGACTGGAGCGTCACCGAAGGGCAGTCAGAGATCCCGATCGAGGAACGCAATGCGCGCGAGATTTCGCATGTCTGGGGCCTCGGCGCCGAGGGCAAGATAGCCGAGGCACAGGTCACTCCGCCTGGCGCGCCGGTTGCCAACCCGGCCTTTGATGTCACGCCAAATCGTCTTGTCACCGGGTTGATCACCGAACGCGGGATCTGCCCGGCCAGTGCGGCGGGACTGGCAGGCCTGTTCCCAGATCTGGCAGGCGCGGCCCCGCAATCACCACGCCGGAGCGAGGCCCAAACCAGATGACCACCGCCTATTCCGACAGCCGCCAAACCCGTCAGACCATCATTGATGCCTGCCTGCAGATGGATGCAACCGGGGTGAATCAGGGGGTGTCCGGCAACATCTCTGTGCGTCTGGATGACGGCTTTCTGATCACGCCTTCGGGGGTGGACTATGCCAAGATGCACCCCGACATGTTGGTGCGCCTGCCGCTCGACGATGGGGCCGCGATGCCGGGCCAGATGAAACCATCGTCCGAATGGCGGTTTCATCGCGATATCCTACGCGCCAAGCCTGCGGTGATGGCGGTTGTTCACGCCCATCCGGTGCATTGCACTGCCCTGGCAATGAACCACCAAAGCATCCCGGCCTGCCACTATATGGTTGCGGCCTTTGGCGGCGATGATGTGCCACTGGCAGGCTATGCCCTGTTTGGTAGCGCTGCCCTTTCTGCGCTGGTGGTTACGGCGCTGCAGGATCGCGCGGGCTGTCTGATGGCCAATCACGGTGCCGTCGTCACCGGCGATACCCTGGAACGAGCGCTCTGGCGGATGACCGAACTGGAAACCCTGGCCAAGGGCTATACCACCGCGCTGAGCATCGGCACACCCAAGGTCCTGGGAGCGCAAGAAATGGCCGAGGTAAAGCAGGCCTTTGCTGACTATGGCCTAAAGACCACATAACACCAACCGACAGCCCGGATCCTGCCGTACAATGCCTCTGCCCCCCATGGGTCCAGCCGTTCGCGACGACAGAGTAATTGGGCGATGCCTGATGGAAACGCCTGTAGTGCCCTCTGGGATTGATCAATCCTGAAATGGCCAAGACCCGAAGAAAGCATCGGTCGGAATAAGGCCAGACACCAAGCCGGAGCCTAGCGCAGCAATCCGGCAGAATATGCGAAAGGCGCCGGGTTCAAGGATCAATTGCGGTTCACGTCCGGGCCCCAGATCGGTCAGTACCGCATGGCAGTGCGGAAATTCAATCTGTGACAGGTCACAAAACGCTAGCCATGGTGCAGAAGTATTGCCAGCGAGCATCGCAAAGAAGGTTCACAAGACAGTCAAAAACCGACGCGACAGAACATGAAGGAAAAGGTGATGGGGGAACTTGTGAGGAGGTTCTCAAGGGCTTGCATCAACTTAGCAACGCAAGAAGGCAAGTCGGAAAGCCCTATCAAAAGCCGCACAACATCGTCGCACCTAAGCGACCAAAAGGCGAACAAAAGGAGCCTGTGTGAGTCGGGTGTGTGAGTGATCTGGAAAACAAACAAGGCCTTGCATGAAGTAACTCACGCAAGGCCTTGATTTCGATGGTACCCAAGGCCGGACTCGAACCGGCACGCTGTCACCAGCGGGGGATTTTGAATCCCCTGCGTCTACCATTCCGCCACTTGGGCAACGGCTTGTTCCTAACTAAGCCTGCCCCCGAGGTCCAGAGGAAAATGTCAGCAGAACGCAAGAAAATCGGCAGAAAATATGCGCTTGCAGCAGGGTGATATTGACCTCTGCGCAGCCGCATGTAACCCCCTTTTCCAAAGACTAATGGGAAAGGTATTTTGGATGCTGCGCAGGCTGTATGATCGAACTATGGCCCTTGCGGATCACCCACATGCCCTGTGGTGGTTGGCGGCGGTTGCCTTTGTCGAAAGCTCGGTCTTTCCGATTCCGCCGGATGTCTTGATGATTCCGATGATCCTGGCGCGGCCCTCTCGGGCCTGGCTGATCGCCTCGGTGGCGCTGGTGGCCTCTGTTGCGGGGGGGCTGCTGGGCTATGCAATCGGTGCGATGTTCTATGAAACGATTGGCCAACCCATTCTGCAAGCCATGGGCAAAGGCGATGCGATGGAGGCTTTTAATTCCAAATTCAATGACTTTGGCTTTTGGGCGGTCCTGGGGGCTGGGGTGACGCCGTTTCCCTATAAGGTCATTACCATCATGTCGGGCTGGACCGGCATGCCGCTTGCGACCTTTATGGCGACCTCTGTGCTAGCACGCGCGCTGCGATTTTTTGCCGTTGCGGCGCTATTGCGGGTGTTTGGCGCCCCCATTCGCAGCTTCATTGAACACCGTTTAGGGCTTGTGTTCTGCGTCTTTATGGTGCTCCTCTTTGGCGGATTTATTGCCCTGAGGTATCTGTGAATGCGACGTCTTTTTCTACTGGCCGCAACTGTAGGTTCTGCCCTTATGATGTTGGGAGCGCTGGGTTTTCAGTATATCGGAGAGATGGCGCCCTGTAAGCTGTGCTATTGGCAGCGCTACCCGCATCTGGCGGCAATCGGCATTGGCGTTCTGGCGCTGATCCTGCCGATGAACGCGCTGCTCTATCTTGGGGCTGCAGCGGCGCTGACCACAGCGGGCATCGGGATCTATCACACCGGGGTGGAACGCGGTTTATGGCAAGGCCCGACGACCTGTACATCCGGGCCGATTGACGGGCTGACGCCGGAACAATTGATGCAACAGATCCTGGGAGCGCCGCTGGTGCGCTGTGATGATATACCGTGGGACCTGTTTGGCCTGTCGATGGCCAGCTGGAATGCCATTGCGTCTATCGGTTTGGCCTGTCTCTGGGTTGCAGCTGCGCGCAGCAAGTCCTGAAGGCCACTTAGGAATCTTTCTTGGTCGCAAGCAGAAGATTGGTTTCACTGCTGACCACCCCGTCAAAGGTACGGATCTTGGCCAGCGCGGCATCCAGCGTTTCCAAGGTTTCGGTTCCCAGCTCGACGATCAAATCCCAGCGCCCGTTGGTGGTATGAATGGCGCGGACCTCCGGCAGGCCCTGAAGCTGGCGGACAATCCGGCTGGCGCCGCGCCCTTCGATGCCGATCATCATCAAGCCGCGCACCGGATCGCGCAGGACATCTTCTTTTAGAACAACGGTAAAGCCAAGAACATCGCCGCGCAGCTGCAACCGTTCAATGCGGGCGCGCACCGTCGTACGCGACAGATCCAGTTGCAATGCCAGGTCCGACAGGCTGGCCCGTGCATTATGCCGTAGCGCGGCAATAAGGCGCTCGTCCGTTTTATCCACTTTTTGCTCCGATATGGCAGTTACCCTTTCATAAAGGTCAAAATGAACAGTTTCAACCACCCCATTTCGGAGGCTTTAACAAGGCAAGCACTCTAGAGGAGAGATCAGCCATGAGCCAAAAGACCTGTATCTTGATTGGTGCCCCTGTGGACAGCGGCAAACGCAGACCCGGTTGCCTGATGGGACCAGATGCCTATCGCACCGCCGGCCTGGCAGAGGCGCTCTCGGGGCTGGGCCATCAAGTCAAGGACCTGGGCAACCTCGCGCCTGCGCCCTACCCGCCCGAGACAGACGAGAGCGGCATCTTTGCCCGCAACGAAACGATCGGCTGGACCCAGTCGCTGGCCTTGATCGCGCAGGAAACCATGTCGCAGGGGCTGCCAGTGTTTCTGGGGGGCGATCATTCCTTGTCCCTGGGATCTGTTGTCGGGGTTGCGGATTATGCCGCCTCGGTCAATCGCCCGCTCTTTGTGCTTTGGCTGGATGCGCATACGGATTTTCACACGCCCCAAAGCACCGACAGCGGCAATCTGCACGGCACCCCGGTTGGCTATTTCACTGGCCGCGATGGATTTGACGGCTTTCCTGCCGTGGCGAACCCGGTGCCAGAAGAAAATGTCTGCATGATCGGGCTACGGTCGGTTGATACGCCGGAACGACTGGCACTGGAGGCCAGCGCGATCCACCGCCATGACATGCGTGACATCGATGAAAACGGTATTGCCGGACCGCTGGCGCAGTTTCTTGCCAAGGTTGCAGCGGCAAATGGCTTGCTGCATGTCTCTTTGGATGTGGATTTCCTGGACCCGGCCGTCGCGCCTGCGGTTGGCACCACGGTGCCAGGTGGCGCAACGGTCCGCGAAGGCCATCTGGTCTGCGAAATGCTGCATGATTCCGGGTTGATGACCTCGTTGGATCTGGTGGAGTTGAACCCCTTTCTGGATGAACGGGGCCGCACGGCGCATCTGATGGTAGATCTCTGCGCCTCTGCCCTTGGTCGCCGTGTGTTTGACCGCCCAACCCGGAGCTTCAATTGAATAGCCTGCAAGCCCCCGGCGCGGTGGTGATGATCCGCCCGCATCATTTTTGCTCCAACCCGGAAACCAAGGGCGACAATGCGTTTCAGACCTCTCTGGGGGAGCCGGAAACCATCAAGCGTCAAGCCCTGCAAGAGTTTGACCGCGCAGTGGAAAGCCTCCGCGATGCCGGGGTGCGGGTGCATGTTTTTGACGATACCAGCACCAAGACCCCAGATAGTGTCTTTCCCAACAACTGGTTTTCAACCCATGCCGGCGGGCATATCGCGGTCTACCCGATGTATGCCGCCAATCGTCGGCTAGAGCGCCGCTGGGACGTGATTGAAGAGCTGAAGCGCCACTACCGGGTGCAGGATGTGATCGACTATTCTGGCCTTGAGCAAGATGATCTGGCCCTTGAGGGCACCGGCGCCATGGTTCTGGATCACATTGGCCGCATTGCTTATACGGTAAAATCCAACCGCGCCGATCCCGTGTTGCTGGAACGGTTCTGCACCCATTTCAACTATGAGCCCATGGCCTTTGAGGCACGTGATGCCCAGGGGCGTGATGTCTACCACAGCAATGTGTTGATGGGGCTTGGTACCGAATTTGCGTTGATCTGCCTTTCAATGATTTCTGATAGGCCGCGCCGCGACGAAATCGCCAATCGCCTGGCAGAAACCGGTCGTGAGGTCATTGACCTAACTGCGGATCAGATCGCAAACTTTGCGGGCAATGCCTTTGAACTTACAGGAAAAAACAGAATTCTTGCCTTGTCCAGCCGCGCCGTGGAGGCGCTGCGCCCTGAGCAGATCAACATCATAGAGCGGTCAGCCCAGCTGCTACCGCTTTCCATTCCCACTCTTGAAACCGCCGGGGGATCGGTCCGCTGCATGTTGGCCGGCGTCCACCTCAGCCCCCGTGAAAGGACCACATCATGACTACACCTTCGGATAAAGCACTTGTTCCCTTTGTCAGCGTCGACAACATGATGCGCCTGGTGCACAGCATCGGCGTCGAAACCATGCTGAAAGACCTGGCAGACTATGTCGAAGCCGATTTCAAACGCTGGGAGCTGTTTGACAAAACGCCTCGCGTGGCCAGCCATTCCGATGTGGGCGTGATCGAGCTGATGCCGACCTCCGATGGCGAAGCCTATGGCTTCAAATACGTCAACGGCCACCCCAAAAACACCAGCGAAGGCCTGCAAACGGTTACCGCCTTTGGTTTGCTGGCGGATGTCTACACCGGCTATCCCGTGCTGCTGACCGAGATGACCATGCTGACCGCACTCCGCACGGCTGCAACATCAGCTATGGTGGCTAAGTATCTGGCACCAAAGGGTGCAGATACCATGGCTATGATCGGCAATGGTGCCCAGTCCGAATTCCAGACCCTGGCGATGAAGGCAATCTGCGGGCTGAAATCAGTACGACTGTTTGACAAGGATCCAGCGGCAACCGCAAAATGTGCCCGCAATCTTGCCGCGACAGGTCTTGAGGTGGTGCAATGCGCCACGCCAGAAGAGGCCATCGAGGGGGCGCAGATTCTGACCACCTGCACCGCCGACAAACAGAACGCCACCATCCTGACCGACAACATGGTTGGCGCCGGGGTGCACATCAATGCGATCGGCGGCGATTGCCCCGGCAAGACCGAACTGGCCGCCGGGATCCTGAACCGATCAGATGTTTTTGTTGAATTCCCCCCCCAGACCCGCGTCGAAGGTGAAATCCAGCAGATGCCCGAGGATTTTCCCGTCACAGAGCTGTGGCAGGTCATCACCGGCCAGAAACAGGGCCGCCGGGATAACAAGCAGATCACCCTGTTTGACAGTGTTGGCTTTGCCATCGAGGATTTCAGCGCCCTGCGCTATATCCGCGACCATATCAAGGGAACCGATTTCTTCCTTGATCTGGACATGTTGGCCGACCCGGATGACCCACGCGACCTGTTTGGCATGTTGCAACGCTCAAAAGGGTAACGCGGCTTGGCAGGCCTGCGCCGTCTCGGGCAGGCCTGCAACTGGGAAAATTGCTATGAAACAGCACCTTCAGGCGTCAAGCTCGGTATCCCAATAGAGAAAATCCATCCAACTGTCGTGCAGATGGTTGGGTGGGAATTTCCGGCCGGTGTTGCGCAGTTCTTCCGCACCGGGCCGTCTGGGTGGTTTGCGCAGGGACATGCCCAGATGATGCAGCGATTTGGAGCCCTTCTTGAGATTGCAGGGCGAACAGGCCGCCACAACATTTTCCCAGCTGGTGATCCCACCTGCGGCCCGTGGCACCACGTGGTCAAAGGTCAGATCCCCGCGTGCGCCGCAGTATTGGCAGCAAAATTCATCCCGCAAGAATAAATTAAAGCGCGTGAAGGCCACGCGCTTTTGAGGTTTGACATAGTCTTTCAGCACCACAACAGAGGGAATTCTGATCACCGTACTGGGACTGTGCACAACCTCGTTATATTCGGCTAAAATATCCACCCGGTCCAGCCAGGCAGCCTTGACCGCATCCTGCCAGCTCCAGAGTGAGAGCGGATAATAGGACAATGGCCGGTAATCAGCATTCAACACCAAGGCCGGATGCTGGCGTAAGGCGCTAGGGTTCCTTACAAAATCAGTTCTGAAATCGCCATCCATGATGCTACGTCTTCCTCGCCCTGTCTGCCATTCTGGCACCAGAGCGGGGAACCCGCCCCGGCATATCTATAACTATATATCGTGGTCTGCATCTGACAAGCCCTGGCTGACCACAAGATTTCGCCCGTCGGTGCCCTGACGTCTACCTGCGCCGCGTAACGGAACCATGACACAACCTAACGGCACATGCAGGGGCAAGCGTCGGGGTACGGGCTTGCCAGCGCCGCCGCCACTGCCTATTGCAGCGCCATGACCCGCCTTATTCGCTTCAATAAACCCTTTGATGTCTTGCCGCAGTTCACCGATGCCGGCAGCACAGACAGCCCACGCACTACCCTGAGCGCCTTTATCGATTGCCCCGGTGTCTATGCCGCGGGGCGGTTGGATCGCGATAGCGAAGGCTTGATGTTGCTGACCGATAGCGGCCCGCTGCAGGCCTGGATCAGCGATCCACAACACAAGATGCCCAAAACCTATTGGGTGCAGGTCGAAGGTGAGATAGACGATACGGCGCTTGCCGCACTGGCACAGGGGGTGGCGCTGAAAGATGGCGTGACCCGTCCGGCCAAGGCGCAGAAGATGGCAGAGCCTGCCCAGCTATGGGCCCGCACGCCGCCGATCCGCGCGCGAAAATCCATCCCAACAAGTTGGCTGTCGTTGACCCTGCAAGAGGGAAAAAACCGTCAGGTGCGACGGATGACAGCAGCGGTTGGCTTTCCCACGCTGCGGCTCATCCGATATAGTATCGGTGCCTGGAGCCTGGATGGTTTGGCGCAGGCGCAGTGGCAAGATCTGGAAGTTCCCAGGATCCCCCCACGTGCCAAGCCCTCGCAACTGCCCAAGCGCCAGACCAAAGACACCACAGCAAAAAGCGGAAAAACACCAGGTACGCAACGCCATCCCGACAAAGCCCATCGGAAGAAAGCAGCCAGACCTGTGCACAAACGCAAACGGTAGCAGGCGGCGCGCGGTACGGGATAGACGCTGCAGGAAACGCGGTGCCACCCGGCACCCTGTCTCCTGCAACCAGTTTTTATAACCCCAGCTTGTCGCGCATAAAGGCGAGCGCGACGCTCAACCCGTCGGGGGCGATGCCATGCGCCGTGCCCTTCATGATATGGGCAAAGACATCTTTGAAACCCGCCTCATCCAGGGCTTCTGCCGCCTCTGGCAGCGATTGCGGCGGCACCACATCATCGGCATCCCCGTGAACCAGCATGACAGGCATCCGGCTGACGACCTCATCCTTCAGTGTCTCTGGGTGAAGCAGACGTCCCGAAAAGGCGACGATGCCCGCGACCGCGTCTTCTCGGCGGGGGGCCACATGCAGGCTCATCATCGTACCCTGCGAGAAACCAAACAGCACCACCTGCTCTGGCAGCACGTCTTCATCCACCATCAGCGCGTCCAGAAAAGCATTGAGATCCTCGACAGAGGCATTCATGCCGCGCATGGCCTCCTCTTCGGAAGAGCCATCAATCCAGGGGATCGGAAACCACTGATACCCCATGGGCGCGCCAGGGCAGTTTTCCGGCGCATCCGGTGCTACAAACAATGTATCGGGCAGATGTTCACCCAAGGGATCTGCCAGCCCCAGCAGATCGGCACCATTGGCGCCGTAGCCGTGCAAAAACACCACGATCGACCGGGTCACCCCGGAGAGCGGCTCTCTGCGCTCAGCTTTCAGTACACGAGTCATCGGATCCCTTCCCTGTCCTTTGCCACATGGTAATAGGCCCACAAGATGCGCGCCGCAACCGACCGCCAGGGAGACCAGGCTTCGGCCAGCTGTTTTAGTTGCCGCTCTTTGGGGCGTTCGGGCAGATCAAACAGCACCCTTGCAGATTCCTGCAGGGCCAGATCGCCCGGCGCAAAGACATCCGCGCGCCCCAGGGAAAACATGGCGTAGATCTCGGCGGTCCAGACCCCAATGCCCGTCACGCGGGTCAGGGTGGTGACAACCTGTTCTGTCGGCAGGTCGCGCAGCGCGCGATAGTCAATCGCTTCCTCGGCCAAAGCTTTGGCATAGCGTATTTTTTGGCGGCTGAGTCCCGCCCCGCGCAGGGCGTCTTCCGGCGCCGAGCGGATTGCAGACTCGGTGGTTAGCCGGGCCTCAACAAGCCGTTGCCAAATGGCATTTGCCGAGGCAACGCTGACCTGTTGGCTGATAATGGCGCTGAGCAGTTCGCCAAAGCCATCCGGCCTGCGCCGCAGCGGCAATGGTCCGCAACTGGCCAGTGCCCGCGCAAAGCGCGGATCCTGATCGGCCAGCCAGGCGACACCCTCGGCCACACAGGTATCACTGCAAATGATCCGGCCCGCAGCGGGCGCGCAGTCAACAACAATGGATGTCACGTCAATAGCCCTCTCTGGTGGTACAACCACGACATTGTACCAATGCACAGCTTGCCGCTTGTTCCGCCCAATTTTGAAGGCTACGCATCCCACATGACAATGAACATCACCACCCCCACAGGCGACCAGGTCGCCAAGAAAAACGTTGCCATCCTGGTACTGGCCCAGGCGATCCTCGGCTCTCAGATGCCGATGATCTTTATTATAGGCGGGCTGGCTGGGCAATCTCTGGCTTCGAACCCCTGTTTTGCCACCCTGCCGATATCTCTTATTGTGGCCGGGTCGATGATGGCGGCAACCCCGATTTCAGCCATTATGCAGCGCTGGGGGAGGCGTGCCGGATTTTTCACCGGGGCCGCCTTTGGCGCCTTGGGCGGCGTGATCGGGGCCTACGGGCTTTATCTGGGGTCATTCCCGGTGTTCCTTCTGGGCAGCCTGCTGACCGGCGTCTACATGAGCGCGCATGGCTTCTACCGGTTTGCCGCTGCCGACACCGCATCTGAATCCTTTCGCCCAAAGGCGATTTCCTATGTCATGGCCGGCGGGTTGCTCTCGGCGATTATTGGGCCGCAAATTGTCAAAGCCACCAGCCAGGTCTTTGTTATTCCATTCCTTGGCACCTATATGGCGGTGATTGCAGTGAATGTGATCGGCTCTGGCTTGTTCTTGTTCCTGGACATTCCGAAACCGCCTGCACCACGCGCCGATGTGCCAAAAGGGCGCAGCCGTCTGGAGCTGTTGAAAACCCCCACCATTGCTGTCGCTGTAATCTGCGCCATGGTTTCTTATGCGCTGATGAACCTGGTGATGACCTCGACACCGCTGGCGGTGGTTGGCTGCGGCTTCACCGAGAGCACCGCAGCGGATGTGGTGACCTCGCATGTCTTGGCGATGTATGTACCATCGTTCTTCACCGGCCACCTGATTGCGCGATTTGGTGTGCACAAGGTCGTTGCCGCAGGTCTGCTGACCCTAACGGCAGCGGGTGTTGTTGCCTTGCAAGGCGTTGAATTGGAAAATTTCTTTGTTGCGCTCGTGCTTTTGGGGCTGGGGTGGAACTTTGGCTTTATCGGCGCCACGACCATGTTGGCCGGTGCCCATGACGCATCAGAACGCGGCCGCATGCAGGGGTTGAATGACCTTTTGGTCTTTGGTGGTGTCACCATGGCTTCTCTGGCCTCGGGCGGCTTGATGAATTGCTCGGGCGGCAATCCGGTTGAGGGCTGGAATGCCGTCAATATGGCAATGGCGCCCTTCTTGGTGCTGGCAGGTGGCGCTTTGCTCTGGTTGGCGCTGCGTCCCAAAACCGCCTAATGCGAGGATGGTACTGACCAAAGAAAAAGGCGCCCAAAGTGGCGCCTTTTTTAATTATATCAGACCTCTACCGGGGGATATTGACCTACCAGCGCTGCCGACTGCTGCGCCAGATCAGGCCCGCGCGGCGACGAAATTCGCTTTGCCCCAGGCTGCCCTCGGCCACCCGTTCCGGCGCCTTCAGAACCTGGCGCAAAAGGCCCCGCGCCTGCCAACCTGACAACAGCGCGCTGCCTGCCTCGCGAGAGATCTTGTCGCGATCCAGTTGCGCCTGTTCAATCTGATCCAAGGCCTTTTGCGCCAGGCGGCGCAGCCCATCAGGGGTGCCATCCAGCAGCGGAATGCGCTTGTGCTGCACCAGTTCCGGGATGGCGAGCAACCAGTTGGACACCCCAACACCATAGGCAAACCTGCGCACCGTTGCCTCATCCGCCGGGCCAAGCGACGCCGCTGCCATCCACATCAAGCCACCCGTGGTTGCATCGATATATCGGTCAAATTCACCCTCATCCTCAAAGGGTTCGCGGTAGATATCCCAGCGGCGCGCCTCGGCCATTTCCTCGATATGCGCGGCAAGATGGTGTGGCAACAGCCGCCCCAGCGGGGTTGCAACAAAATGCCGCCGCACCGGTCCGCCCTGGGCAATTTCGCTGCCAATATCGCGCCACCACTGCACCCGCATTTCCGAAATCATGCTTTCCTGGCTGGCCCAGGGGGCACGTGCCAGTTCTATATTGAAAGCGTAGAGCGCAAAAAGCACTGGCCGCGCCGCAACCGGAGCCGCCATGGTCGCCAGAAAGCGATCAGGATCTCCCTGTTGCACCAGTTCGGCGCACCGGGTGACATCATCATCAAAGGCTGCCTTATCGCTCACCTGAAAACCCTTCAATTGCGACCATGCTGCCCGGCGCTACGCCCAAAAGGGCCCCAGGCCAGCTGTCGGCCTATGCAGTATCGCCGGTATCGCGGATCAGTTTCCAGCGCATCGCATCGAGCAGCGCGTCGAATGAGGCGTCAATTATATTGGCGCTGACGCCCACAGTGGACCAGCGCCGTCCTTTGCCATCTTCGCTGTCGATGATAACGCGGGTAACGGCCTCTGTGCCGCCCTGGGTGATGCGCACTTTGAAATCCACCAGCCGCATGTCATTGATAATGCTGGAATAGCGCCCAAGGTCCTTGGCCAGAGCCTTGGCCAAGGCGTTCACCGGGCCGCGATCATTGCCAGTTTCATCCATGGATTCGCTGACCGAAAGACGCTTTTCGCCATCCACCTTGATCACCACGACCGCCTCGGAAAGGCTGATCATGCGGTTATACTTGTTTTTGCGCCGCTCCACCGTGACTTTGTAGCGCTTTACCTCAAAGAATTCTGGCGCTTGACCAAGTTCTGCCCGTGCCAGCATTTCAAAAGAGGCCTGCGCCGTATCATAAGAATAGCCCTCGGCCTCGCGCTCTTTGATCCGTTCCAGAATGCGGGCCAGGGCCGGATCGCCCTTTTCAACCTGCAGCCCGGCATCCTGCAGGCGTTTGCGCAGGTTTGACTGGCCGGCCTGGTTGGACATCGGGATGATGCGGGCATTTCCGACCAGCGCGGGTTCAACATGTTCATAGGTACTTGGATCCTTCAGGATCGCACTGGCATGCAGACCGGCTTTATGCGCAAAGGCAGAGGCTCCGACATAGGGTGCCTGTTTCTGCGGCACCCGGTTCAGGATCTCATCCAGCATCCGGCTCAGCTTTGTCAGGCCTGCCAGCGCATCACGGCTGACCCCGATGTCAAACTGACTGGCATAGGGCTCTTTCAACAGCAGAGTTGGGATCAAGCTGGTCAGGTTGGCATTGCCGCAGCGCTCTCCCAACCCGTTGAGAGTACCCTGCACCTGCCGCGCACCAGCTTCCACCGCAGCCAGCGAACAGGCCACCGCATTTTCGGTGTCGTTATGGGTGTGGATCCCCAGCCGATCCCCCGGAATGCCAGCGGCGATCACCTCGGCGACGATACGGTGCACTTCGCTGGGCATTACGCCACCGTTGGTATCGCATAGCACCACCCAACGTGCCCCGGCCTCTAGCGCGGCTTGGCAGGCTGACAGGGCATAGGCCGGGTTCGCCTTGTACCCATCAAAGAAGTGTTCCGCATCATACAGCGCTTCGCGGCCCTGCGCCGTGATATGCGCAACGGATGCCCGGATGTTTTCAAGGTTTTCCTCCAGGGTAATGCCAAGCGCCGCCGTCACGTGATAATCATGCGCCTTGCCCACCAGACAGACAGCCGGGGTGTTGGCATTCATAACTGCGGCCAGAACGTCGTCATTTTCTGCCGAGCGCCCTGCCCGTTTGGTCATACCAAAGGCCGTCATGGTGGCGCGGGTTTTTGGGGCCGCATCAAAAAAGGCGCTGTCGGTGGGGTTGGCCCCCGGCCAGCCGCCTTCGATGTAATCAATCCCAAGGTCATCAAGCGCCTGAGTGATCTGCATCTTTTCTGCGGTCGAGAACTGCACCCCCTGGGTTTGCTGCCCATCCCGCAGGGTGGTGTCGTAAAGGTAGAGCCGGGATTTTTGCATCACAGCCCCTCCAGTTTGGCGGGGTCGAAATCGGGGCTAAGTTCCCAGGACGCAGGCTTGTCCTTTCGGTCGTGTAGTATAACCCCGGCATTTGCCAGCATATCCCGGAGCCGATCGGCAGTGGCCCAGTCTTTTCGCAGTTTGGCTTCGTGGCGCGATAAAACAATTGGACCAACAAGTTCCTCTCCCGACATTGCCATATTTTCTTTTGGCATCCCCCACCAAGTCTCAATAGAGTTAAGGTCGAATCCCAGAAACGCCAACGATGCTTTCAGGCGCCCCGCATCTCCGCTCTTTTTAAGCTCACGAAGTCGCGTTATCGCTTTAGATGTATTTAGGTCATCAGAAATTGCCGCGATCACCTCGTCGTCAACTACAGTTGATTTTGCCTCAAACGTCAGTGACTTAAAGTCAGACAGAGTAGCCTCGGCCTCTTTTGCCTTTTTTTCTGTCCAGTCCATCGGTTTGCGATAATGCGTGGACAAAAACACAAAGCGGATCACTTCGCCCGGAATACCCTGATCAAGCAGATCACGTACGGTAAAGAAATTGCCCAGCGATTTGGACATCTTCTTGCCCTCGACCTGCAACATCTCGTTATGCAGCCAATAGCGGGCAAAGCTGTCATCGCCATTAGCGCAGCAGCTTTGTGCGATTTCATTCTCATGGTGCGGGAACATCAGGTCATTGCCGCCACCGTGAATATCAAAGCTTGGCCCCAGCAGATCCTGCGCCATGGCAGAGCATTCGATATGCCAGCCGGGCCGCCCGCGTCCCCAGGGGCTGTCCCAGCCGGGCAACTCATCCGTCGAGGGCTTCCACAGGACAAAATCCATCGGGTTTTTCTTATAGGGCGCCACTTCGACCCGCGCGCCGGCGATCATGTCATCAACTGATCGGCCCGACAGTGCGCCATAGTGCTCTTTCCAGCTGTCTACCGCAAAGAGCACATGGCCGTCGGCCGCATAGGCATGGCCCTTGGCTATCAGATCCTCGATCATGGCAATCATCTGCGGGATGAACTGCGTCGCGCGGGGCATGTGATCAGGCTCTAACGCGCCTAAACTGCCCATATCAGCCAGATACCAGCCGATGGTTTCTTCGGTGCGTTGCTGCACCAGATCTTCCAGGCTACCTGCGGCGCCGGCCTGTTGTCGCGCTAGGGCGGTGGCGTTGATCTTGTCATCCACATCGGTGAAATTGCGCACATAGGTCACATGCGACGCGCCGTAGACCTGGCGCAACAGCCGGTAGAGCACATCAAACACCACCACCGGACGGGCGTTGCCCAGATGTGCCCGGTCGTAGACGGTGGGACCACAGAGATACAGGCGCACATTGGTGTCATCAATCGGGGTGAATTCCGATTTCTTGCGGGTCTTGGTGTTGTGCAGATTGATCGTCGTCATGACAGCTCCTTGGCGGGTGCGGATATGCAGGCACGCAATGCGGGCTTAGCAACTTGTCAAGGTGAAGAAAACGACAGAAACCAGCCCGCTGAGGATTTCAGCAGGGAATGCAACAAATAATGCGGGTGCAGGTCTGGTTCATGGTCAAGCGCTTAGCATGGCTGACGCGCGCCGCCAAGGCTGATATCGGCTGGCGAGATTACAAATCGACAGGTTTCAAAACCGAAAGGCCGCGCCAACAGCAATCCGTGTCGGGGCCTGGCGGCTGGTCTGGTTGCTGCTCTGCGCCGTGTTGCTGCCGCCGTGATGCAACAGCTCGCCGGTCAATTGCAGCGCCCGGTTCAGCGACACCCGCACCCCGATCCCCAAGGTTTCGGTCTCGGCCTGCGCATGGCCCTGCGTCTGTTCATGGCCAAGGGTCACATAGCCCAGGCTGCCGCCAAAATCATATCCGGCGCGCAGCTGAATGCTGTCGCTCTGCGATGGGGTTGCCAGGCCGGGGTAATGCCCGGGATAGGCACCGCTGGTGCCCCGCCGATAGGTGCCGCCCAGCACCACGGCGCCATAATCCCGGTCGGTCGAGAATGTCAGCCGCGTCTCGCTATCCTGCAATGCGCCATAGGGGTCCGCGGACGCGGCTGCTGCATTGGAAACAAAGGAGGTCTGGCTCCAATCGGCCGCAGCCAGCGGGCAGGCATAGGTCAGAGCCGCAATCGCACCGAACAATAGCCAGGGGGTGACGGCATTTTGGATCTTCTTAGCAGCTGGCATGATTTCTTGCCCTATTTCAGCGCCATTCAAACGCGACGTTATCTACCCGGCTATTTTGGCTGAAATTCCTTAAAGAGCGGTTCAATTCTGCGAGGTAATCCGCGCGAAACCTGCCTGGACTAGACATGAGGACGCACAGGCAAGACCACGGAAAATATTCATAAAAATATATTCTCTCTGCGCGCTGCAAAGATCTGTGCCGCCCCCATCATGGGTGAAAATATTTCATAAAATTTCACATGGGTCGCAAACGCGCTAGAATCAGCGGGCAAAAATACCAAGGCTAAAGAGGTGTCAAAAAGGATCAGCGATGTCAGCGGAACGCAGTCAAATTAGCCTGGTGGGGCGCACGATTGGGGCCGCCAGAGGCCTTGCCGCACGCGGTAGGCCCGGGGTGGAGCAGTCGAGACTACCCTAATTATGCATATGTTTTTGCCGCAAGGATCCGCCCCATGATCGACCATTCCGCCGACTCCAGCGCCGTCCCCTTCGTTAAAGCCGCCCGAAGTGGTGGCCGCACTGCCCGTCGTACTGCCCGCGCCAATGCCCTGCCCGACCATCTACGCCCTATCTGGCCTGGTCTGGAAGGCGGCGTTCTAAAACCCCTGACCACAGAGGGTATGGAGCGCATCCACCGCGCTGCCCTGGATGCGCTGGAACAGATCGGCCTTGCCGATGCGCCGCCCAGTGGTGTGAAATACCTGACAGAGGCGGGCTGTATTCAGGGCGCAGATGGCAGGATCCGTTTCCCCCGCGCACTGGTTGAAGACATGCTGGCGGTGGCCAACCGGTCGCTCACTCTGTTTAGCCGCGATGGCAAGCATGATCTCGAACTTTCGGGCAATCGGGTGCACTATGGCACTGCCGGGGCGGCAGTGCATATGGTGGATGTTGCGGGCCGCACCTACCGTGAGTCCACGGTGCAGGACCTGCATGATGCCTCTCGCATCTGCAACGTATTGGATAATATACATTTTGTGCAACGCCCTATGGTTTGTCGCGATATCCCCGACAACCTTGAGATGGACCTGAATTCGATCTATGCCACCACGTCTGGCACCACCAAACATATCGGCACATCCTTCAGCGAGCCCGGCTTTGTCGCCCCGGCGATAGAGCTGTTGCATATGATTGCGGGCGGAGAAGAAAACTGGCGCGCGCGGCCTTTTGTTTCCAATTCCAACTGCTTTGTGGTGCCGCCGATGAAATTTGCCACCGAAAGCTGTCAGGTGATGGAGGAATGCATCAAGCATGGCATGCCGGTGCTGCTCTTGTCGGCAGGCATGGCGGGGGCGACGGCACCGTCCACGATTGCCGGCGCGATCACTCAGGCGGTGGCCGAATGCCTGGCGGGGTTGGTCTATGTCAACGCGGTCAAACCCGGTGCGCCTGCCATCTTTGGCACCTGGCCCTTTGGCCTGGATCTACGCAGCGGGGCGATGACCGGCGGCTCTGGCGAGCAGGCCTTGCTGACCGCAGGCTGTGCACAGATGCACAAATTTTATGGCCTTCCCGGTGGCGCGGCAGCCGGAATTTCCGATTCAAAACTACCAGATATGCAGGCAGGATGGGAACAGATGTGTTCCAATGTGATGGCCGGTCTATCTGGGTTGAACATGGTCTATGAGGCCGCTGGTATGCATGCCTCATTGTTGGGTTTTTGCCATGAATCCCTGATCTTGGGCGACGATCTCATTGGTCAGGCGCTACGCTGTGTCCGCGGGATAGAGGTCACGGACGAGACACTCGCCCTGGATCAGATGGCCGAGGTCTGCCTGAATGGCCCGGGGCATTATCTGGGCACCAGCCAGACGCTGGGGCGCATGCAGGCCGATTTCGTCTACCCTGCCTTGGGCGACCGCACCTCTCCCAAGGAATGGGCGGAACTCGGCAAGCCAGATCTACTGCAGAAGGCAACCGCGCGCAAAGAACAGATCCTGTCAGAGAGATCCAGCGCTTGCTTTGATGCAGAGCTGGATCAAGAGATCCGGGCCCGGTTCAAGATCCATTTGCCAAGCTAAGGTAAGCAGCCGGGTGGCTAGCGCGCTTTCAACAGCTGACGCCAGTATTCCAGCCACTGTGCAAACGACAGCCCCCCGGCCTGCTTGGCCCGCATATAGCGCAATTCATGCCGCCGCAATTCGGGCGAGACGCTGGCGCTCACCTGGCCGGCATGTACACGGTTCACCACCAATGTGTCTGGTGAAATCACCGGATCGCCCAGCTGATCCCAAAGCCGCTGATACAGGTCGACATCCATCAGCCAGATCAGCTCTTCGTCGAAATAGACCAGATCCGCGCGCCGCATCGCCAGGACCGAAGGGCTGGAAACCGTATTTTTGCCAAACATCAGCTTCGGCGTCAGTCGCGGCACCATCGGGCGTTCGACCGCCCCGCCGTTACGGCTGACGCCTGATCCGCAAAGCTGCCATTTCGCCCCCTTTTCAAAGGATTGCGCGACGGTCTTCATTGCGTCAACACCGTTCAAATAGTCATCCTGAAACAGGATCTTAACGATCTCACCGCTGGCATGGCGCATGGCATTGTTCACATTGGCCGAGGCCTGCCGCTTGCCATCCCGGTTCCAGATATGACGAATGGACAGCCGATCAGCGAACCCAGCACAGATCTCTGCCACGGCTTCGTCATCGGATTGATCCGAGACCACCACCTCAAAATCAGCAAAGGTCTGCGTGGTGAGAATATCAAAGCTTTGCGCCAGGAACCCTGCGCCCTTTCCGCCCATGGCATAGGCCGGAATGCAAAGGCTGATGTGGGGCATCTGTTAGTCTTTCCTCGGCAAGCGCAGCCGCGCGGGGGTATCAGGCAAACAGGTCATGTGCCAGTTCCAGCGCTTCTATCAATGTATCGACCTCAGCCTTGGTGTTATATAGGCCGAAGGAGGCCCGGCAGGTCGCCGATAGGCCAAGATGTTCCATCAGCGGCCCGGCGCAGTGATGTCCGGCGCGCACCGCGACGCCCTTCTTGTCCAGAATGGTAGAAATATCATGCGCATGGGCAGCACCCTCTAATGTGAAGCTAAAGATGGCAGCCTTATCAGCGGCTTGCCCCTGCACGTTCAGCCAGTTCAACCCGGTCAGCCGGGCCATGGCATAGTCACGCAGTGCAGCTTCATGGGCGGCAATGTTTTCCATCCCCAGATCCATCATATAGTCCAGCGCAACGCCCAACCCGATGGTCTGCACAATGCCGGGGGTGCCGGCTTCGAACATCATCGGTGGATCGTTATAGATCACTTGGTTCTTGGACACCTCGCGGATCATATCGCCGCCGCCCATGAAGGGGCGCATTTCCGCCATCCGATCCGGATGCACATAGATGGCGCCCGACCCGGACGGACCATAAAGTTTATGCCCGGTGATCGCAAAGAAATCGCAACCAAGATCCTGCACATCCACCGGCATATGCACCGCGCTTTGTGATCCATCCACCAAGACGGGGACGCCCTTATCATGGGCGGCAGATGTGATGGATTTCACATCAACAACCGTGCCTAGCACGTTCGAACATTGGGTAATTGCAATCAGCTTGGTCTTTGGGGTGATCGCATCAATCACCACCTGTGGATCCAGGCTGCCATCTGGCGCGGTATCGACCCATTTCAGCACCACCCCCTGACGTTCACGCAGGAAATGCCAGGGCACGATATTGGCGTGATGCTCCATCACTGACAGCAGGATTTCGTCGCCCGGCTGCAGCCGGGGCATCGCCCAGCCATAGGCCACCATATTGATGCCCTCAGTGGTGCCCGAGTTCAGGACAATACTGTCTTCACTGGCTGCATTCAGAAAGGTGGCAATCCGACCGCGCACCCCTTCGTATTTTTCGGTAGCCAGATTGGAAAGGTAGTGTAACCCCCTGTGAACATTTGAATATTCATGTGAATACGCCTGATTGATTGCGTCAATCACCACCTGCGGTTTTTGCGCCGAAGCACCGTTATCCAGATAGGTCAGCGGTTTACCGTTCACCTGCCGGGACAGGATCGGAAAGTCGCTGCGGATTTTTTCTACATCATACATTTTCGGGCAACCCCAGAATGGCAGGGCCCAGCAGCCCGGCAAGAAAGATCATGGCAAAGAACAGCAGGATCGTCGCCATCAATATCACGGCAAAAGCATGCCAAAGAGAGGCAAACCCATGCGCTTCATTGACAAAGTTCAACAGCACAAAAAACATCGCAATGCCAACCACCAGAACGGCAACCATACCCAGCATCGGCGACAGTTGCAGCACCAGCAGGGCCAGCCCCAGTACCACCAGCTGCACCAGTTGATACCAGACCAAGAGCGCCAGGATCGGCATGAAACGCCCACTTCCGCCGATCATCCTACCGCCAAAGGTGACAAGCGCGGCAAAACCAAGACTGCGCAGCGCCGCCGTGAACAGCGACAGCCCGGAAATACCCGGCACCATTTGCACCCCGGCCAGCTCTGCCGAGGCGGGTAAAAGCATCGCCAGCACGCCAAAGAACAGCGCATTGAGGGTGATGGCAAGGAAGAGCCCGGTCCAGATCGCCTCATCCGGCCATTGCCGCAACAAAATGCTGCGCGCCGCCGTCCCGGGCGCCCGCAGGGTCAGCACCAAGAAAGACCAGACAAACCTCATGCCTGCACCTCTGGACGCACCCAATAGCCCTGATACATTCCCGAGATCACAAACCACAGGAAGGCCGAAAACCACAGCCCGCCAATCAGGTTCAGCTCTACCCCCGGCCCGATCATACCAGCCACCAGACCATTCAGCAGCATCAGCGGGCTGGTGGCAAGGAAGCTCCAGAACAGGGCCAGACGCGCGGCATGGCTCTCGCCCTCACCGCGCAGAATACGAGCGATCCAGTGCAGGATCAGCGCCAGTGTATAGAGCGCCAGAGGAGCCACAAAAATGATGCCAAACAATGCGTTTGACAGCAACATTGTCTGTTCCTGCCCGGTTAGATGTGCCTCGCGCGCAAGGCCGGGCATACGCCCGATAAACATCAGCGCACAGCCCGCCATCAAAAACGCCAGCATACGGTCCTCACGCGGGCCCATAGCCAGGAGCCGCGCAAAAACGCGACGCGGCCCCCGATAGGTCGCCAGGATATCTCCGGTAACGGCCATTCAGCGACGCCGCGACAGCCAGCCTTCGAGCCGGGCAACAATGTCAGCGGCGATATCCGTGTCTTCGACTTCGCCAACTGCCTCGGCCAGAAAGGCCAGGGTCAAAAGATCGGTGGCATCGGCTGTCGGAATCCCGCGCGAGCGCAGGTAGAACAGTGCCTCTTCGTCGATTGCCCCAGTGGTGGAACCATGTGAACAAATCACGTCATCGGCGTAGATTTCCAGCTCTGGCTTGGCAAGGAACTGGCTGTCCCCATCCAGCAAGAGCGACTGGCTGATCTGGTAGCCATCGGTCTTTTGTGCGCCCTCCTTGACCAGGATTTTTCCCTGGAACACCCCGGTTGCCCCGTTGCGCAGCACCTTTTTGAAAACCTGGCGGCTCTCGCAGTTGACGGCATCATGGGTGATGAACACGGTGTCATCGTGGTGGAAATCGCCATCCCCGACGCAGGCGCCAGCAATATGGGCGATGGCATCATCACCCAGCAGCTCAATCACCGATTCATTGCGGGTCAGCACGCCATTTACGGTGAGGGTGAAGCTCTTGAACACGGATTCCTTGCCCAGACGCGCAAACATATGGTTTGCAGCGCGGCGTTCATGGTCACGCCCCTGCGCTCGCACCAGATGCAACTTGCCGGTGTCGGCAATGTCGATCTCCAGGCAGCTGTTAAAGCGCGATGCGCCTGGGCCGTTTTCCAGCAGGGTTGCCTCGGCGCCCGCCTCGACCCGGACCAGATGGTGCACCATGGCATCGGACATCTCATCCGAATGCAGGTAAACCAGATTGATCGGCTTGCTTGGGGTGCCGGTCACGTGAATGGCAATGCCATCCGCCGCAAAGGCCGTATTCAGCGCAGCCAGAGGCCGTGCCACGGGGGCCTGGCCACGGGCTTCCAATACGCCATAAAGATCCTTGGCCCAGTGGATGTCCTGGCCGCAGACATCAGCGATCCGATCAATGGTAACGCCTTCCAGGCTCAGATCATCAGAAGCATCTGCATCATAGACGCCGTCGACAAAAACGATCTTCAAGCGATCGAAATCATCAAACATTGGCGCCTCGTCCGAGACAAAGACAGAGGCCTTGGTTACGTCAGTTTCCGTCAGCGTGTCGGGGCGGGTGAATTTCCAGTATTCATCCCGTCGTCCCGGCAGCCCGAGGGTTTGCACCCGCGCCAGGGCCGCCTGACGGGCCGCCGCCAGGCAGCCGCCTGCGGGCAGGCGCAGCGCGGCCAGCCGTGCCTCGGTGGCACCTTGTTTCACATCAGCAAGACCCATTTCAGGACACCTCCGCCAGGATATCGGTGTAGCCGTTGTTTTCGACTTCCAGCGCCAGCTCGGGGCCACCGGTTTTCACGATTTTACCGTCGGCAAGAATGTGTACGACATCGGGTTTGATATGATCCAGCAGGCGCTGATAGTGGGTGATAACCAGGAAACCACGGCCCTCGTCGCGCAGGGCGTTCACCCCCTCGGCCACCAGTTTCATTGCGTCCACATCCAGGCCGGAATCGGTTTCATCCAGGATGCACATCTTGGGTTCCAGCATGGCCATCTGCAGGATTTCGTTGCGCTTTTTCTCACCGCCAGAGAAGCCAACATTGACCGGACGCTTGAGCATATCAGCATCAATCTTCAGATCCTTGGCTTTGGCGCGGATGGTTTTCAGGAACTCTGCCGCCGAGAGCTCTTCTTCACCACGCGCTTTGCGCTGTGCATTCACTGCAGTGCGCAGGAAGGTCATGTTGCCGACACCGGGAATTTCAACCGGGTATTGGAAGGCCAGAAACACCCCAAGCGCCGCGCGCTCTTCGGGTTCCAGTTCCAGCAGATCCTGGCCCGCCAGGGTGGCGCTACCCTCGGTGACCTCATAGCCATCGCGGCCCGACAGCACATAAGACAGCGTCGACTTACCAGAGCCATTGGGCCCCATGATCGCATGCACCTTGCCTGCCTCAACAGTCAGGTCCAGACCTTTCAGGATCTGCTTGTCCTCATCTTCAAGTTTGACGTGCAGGTTTTTGATTTCGAGCATTTTTTCCTCGTCTCTTTTCTTGGGGCCGCACCGGTTCAGGCACTGCCAATGTGTTGTGGTGCGTGCAAGCACGCAGGAAAACTGTGGCGCAGATCCGCCTGGGCGCGACGGATGCCCGCAGCGTAGGACAGATCTGCCGGTTGTTGGGTTGCCCGCGCATGATCCGGGATCTGGTCCCAGGACAGCGGGGAAATCAGCACCCGCCCGATAGAGGCGGCGTAGTCATAGTATTTCAGGTGCCCCTGATCGCCGGGTGACACCCAGGTCGAGGGCACGCCGTAGGCATCCGCCGTGATCAGCCCATGCAGCGAAGCGGCGTAGACATGACCACAGGCGCTGATCTGGCGACAGACGCTCTGTGCATCCTGGCGCGGATCAATCAGCACCATGTCATCGCTGCCCGTGACCTGGGCCAGGCGCTGTGCTTCCTCCATCTGGCTGTGATGCGGCACCAGGCCAAAGGCATGGGTTCTGCTGGGGGAGGCGGGGTAAACATCGCCCACCAAAAGACCGGGATCGCCAAAGCGGTCGGTTTTGATCCCCAGTAAGGCCGCCGTTATAGGACCGCGCAGCAAGGCAATGTTTACGTTGGATAAAAAATCCAACGATGACACCGCGTGCAACAGGCCACTGCCCCAGATCCAGGGCTTTTGCCGATCAGGATCGAGTTCGGAAAACTTGCGCCTGGCGATCTGCAGGATTGACCCAATGGCATAAAGATCTGCCTTGCCTGGACCTGCATGCACCACATCACGGCCGCACAAATGCGCCACCACGCTGGCAGAAAGCGCGTCGCCAAAGTTTGGCACCGCCTTCCACCAGAACAGCCCAAGGGCCGCGTTATGGGATGCCGCAAGCGCCATCTTCAGCCGATCACCACTGCAGTGCCACTGGCCGAAACCATCAACATGGAATCTGCGATGACCTCGTAATCGAGATCAACACCCACCACCGCATTGGCACCCTTTTCACGGGCGCGCTCTTCCAGCTCTGCCAGCGCGGTCTCGCGCGCGTCCTGCAGTTTGCTTTCATAGGCGCCAGAGCGCCCACCGACGATATCGGTGACCGATGCAAAGAAATCGCGCACCACATTGGCGCCCATGATGGCCTCGCCCACGACGATACCCTTGTAGTCGGCGATCTGATAGCCTTCGACGGACGGTGTGGTTGTCACGATCATGTTTCTGCCTCCTTGCGGTGATGCCCAGGGGCCTGCCATTACCCGACAGACCCTTCCAGCGAGATGGCGACCAGTTGCTGGGCTTCCATGGCGAATTCCATCGGCAGGGCCTGTAGCACATCCTTGCAGAAACCATTGACCACCAGGGCCACCGCTTCTTCCTCGTCCATGCCACGCTGACGGCAGTAGAACAGCTGGTCATCGTCCACCTTGGAGGTTGTCGCCTCATGCTCTACCCGAGATGAGTTATTCTTCACCTCGATATAGGGCACCGTGTGTGCACCGCATTTGTCGCCGATCAACAAGCTGTCGCACTGGGTGTAGTTGCGCGAGTTCTTGGCCTTGGGGTGCATTGACACCAGCCCGCGATAGGTGTTCTGCGCCTTGCCGGCAGAGATACCCTTGGACACGATGCGCGACTTGGTGTTCTTGCCCAGATGCACCATCTTGGTGCCGGTATCGGCCTGCTGCATGTTGTTGGCGATGGCGATCGAGTAGAATTCGCCCTGGCTTTCATTGCCGCGCAGGATGCAGGAGGGGTATTTCCAGGTCACGGCAGAGCCGGTTTCAACCTGGGTCCACATGACCTTGGCGCGATCACCGCGGCAGTCGGCGCGTTTGGTGACAAAGTTATAGATACCGCCCTTGCCGTTTTCATCACCGGGATACCAGTTCTGCACGGTGGAATACTTCACCTCGGCGTCTTCCTCGACGATGATTTCAACCACAGCGGCGTGCAGCTGGGCGATGTCACGGGCCGGGGCGGTACAGCCTTCCAGGTAGCTGACATACGACCCCTTGTCAGCGATGATCAGGGTGCGTTCGAACTGGCCGGTGTTTTCCGCGTTGATACGGAAATAGGTGCTCAGCTCCATCGGGCAGCGCACGCCCGGCGGGATGTAGACAAAGGAGCCATCCGAGAACACGGCCGAATTCAACGTCGCATAGAAGTTATCCGAGACAGGAACCACGGTGCCGAGGTATTTTTTCACCAGTTCGGGGTGTTCTTTGATTGCTTCGGAGATCGAGCAGAAAATCACGCCAGCTTTCTTCAGCTCAGCCTGGAAGGTGGTGCCGACGGAAACGGAATCAAACACCGCGTCCACCGCAACCTTACGGCCTTCGGCGGGGGCATCTTCAGCCCCCTCGACACCAGCAAGAATCATCTGTTCTTTCAAAGGGATGCCAAGCTTCTTGTAGGTTTCCAGCAGCTTGGGGTCGACCTCATCCAGGGATTTTGGCTTCACTTCCATCGATTTCGGACGGGCGTAATAATACTGGTCCTGGAAATCGATTTCCGGGTAGTCCACCATCGCCCAGGTTGGCTCTTCCTTCTGCAGCCAGCGATCATAGGCCTCCAGCCGCCAGTTGAGCATCCACTCTGGCTCTTCGTTCTTTTCCGAGATCAGGCGAACGATATCAGTGGTCAGCCCTTTGGGGGCATATTCCATCTCGATCTCTGTTGCCCAGCCATATTTATAAGTGCTGACTTCGTTCACCGCATCCACGGTTTCCTGGTCAACGCCTTCCTTGACTTGGGTCTGGTCCAAAGCGGCCATGATTTTCTCCTACACTCACGCCACGCGGGCGCGATGTTTCTTGTGTTTCTGGAGCCACGCATCAGCAAAGCGCAGCACCTCTTCTTTTGTTGTTGTCGGCCCGAGTGAGACGCGCACGGCGCCCTGGGCGATCTCTTGGTCAAATCCCATCGCGCGCAACACCGCACTGGCGCGCACCTTGCCACTGGAACAGGCAGAACCGGCACTGATGGCAAAGCCCGCAAGGTCCATCTGCATCACCTGGGTTTCCCCCTTCCAGCCGGGAACGGCAAAGCAAGAGGTATTGGGCAGGCGCGCACTGTCTTTGCCAATACAGGTAAGCTCTGGAGCGCCAGCCACAAGGGCCTGTTCCATCAGGTCGCGCAGCTCCGCCACGCGTTCCCAGGTGCCATCAGCCAATTGCCGGGCTGCGGCTTCGGCAGCTGCGCCAAAACCTGCAATCCCGATGGTGTTTTCGGTGCCCGAGCGGCGGCCCATTTCCTGACCTCCACCGCGAATTTGCGCAGCAAGATCGGTACCACGCGGCATCACCACGGCGCCAACGCCCTTTGGCCCCCCAAGCTTATGGGCAGAGATCAGTGCCATCTGAACCCCCATCCAATTAAAGGCGATTGGCAGCTTTCCAAAGCCCTGGGTCATGTCGCTCACCGCGAGGCCCTGCGGCAGATCCTGCACAACGCCGGTTTCGGAATTGGCAAGCTGCAGGGTAGAATCCTGCGCCGCATCTGGCACCACATGCCCCGAAGGCAAAGTCGACAATTCTTCGACTGTCCAAGCCCTTACAGCGTCATGCTCAATCGCGGCTGAGCGCAATTTCCGCCCCGCCAGCGCCAGAGAGGCCCCTTCGGTAGAGCCGGAAGTAAAGACAATATCGGCACCATCCGCCCCAAAGGCCGCCGCAATCTGCGCCCGCGCACGTTCCACCACGGCCTTGGCGCTGCGCCCTTCAGCATGTACCGAAGATGGATTGCCGCAATGCTCCATCGCCGCAATCATGGCGGCGCGTGCATCCGGGTGCAGCGGGGTCGTTGCGTTATGATCCAGGTAAACCCGTGTCATAGAAACATCTTTTCTTGTTCCAAAAGGGTGGGGAATTGCGGCAATCCCATTGTGCTATTCCGCGTCTACGACAGAAAACAATCCAGGAACCGCAGGACAGGGGGCAAGATCATTCTGAATGACATCCGACAGCCTGGTCTGGTGCAGGAAGACATAGACATGGGCGCTGAGGCTTTGCCACAAACGGTTGGACAGCGATTGCGCCCGGCTACCGCTGGTCCCACCCGATGCCCCTGCCCCTATGTGCATCGCATCAACCGTTTCATCCACCGCGCTCAAGATATCTACGACGCGAATTTCCGAGGCCGGACGTGCCAGACGATAGCCGCCGCCGGGGCCGCGTACCGATGTCACCAGCTCAGCCCGGCGCAGTTTCACGAAAAGCTGTTCCAGATAGGGCAGCGATATATTCTGACGCTTGGAAATATCCCCAAGCACCACCAAAGCATCGCCCGGTTGCAGCGCGATATCTGCCAACGCGACCATGGCATAGCGGCCTTTGGTAGAAAGCTTCATCTTTCCATCTCTCCAAACATCGGTTCCGACGCGAAAACATTGACCTTTTCCGCCTGAGTGCGTATCTCAGCGTCACGGTGCAATGCAATGGCCTGCGCCAGCAATTAGAATTGTTCTAAGATGACTGATGGAATTCGTCAAGTATTCCTGAACAGCATCTGCAGAAAATGAGAGTAGGATTAACCCACCCATGCCTGAGGTCATTTTCCCCGGACCCGAAGGCCGCCTGGAAGGCCGCTATCACCCGCAAAAAGAAAAAGACGCGCCTATCGCCATCGTTCTGCATCCGCACCCCCAGTTTGGCGGCACCATGAACAATAAGGTCGTCTACAATCTGCACTACGCTTTTTACAACATGGGATTCACCGTTTTACGGTTTAATTTCCGTGGTGTAGGTCGTTCGCAAGGCGAATATGATCAGGGCATCGGAGAGCTGTCAGACGCGGCATCTGCGCTGGATTACCTGCAATCGATGAACAACAACTCCAAGCATTGCTGGGTTGCCGGGTTCTCCTTTGGGGCCTGGATCGGGATGCAGCTGTTGATGCGCCGCCCCGAAATCACCGGCTTTATCTCGGTGGCACCGCCCGCCAACATGTATGATTTCTCCTTCCTGGCGCCCTGCCCCTCCTCCGGGTTGATCATCAACGGCAGCGCCGACCGCGTGGCACCGCCTGCGGATACGGTCAACCTGGTGAGCAAACTGCATGAGCAAAAAGGCATTACCGTCACCCATACAGAGGTGGAGGGCGCTGATCACTTCTTCCAGGGCGAACACATGGATACATTGATGGGTCACACCACCGATTATGTGAAACGCCGCCTGACCGAGAATTCGCGCTGATGAGCACGATCGAAAAGCTGGGCGAAAAACTGGCGATCGATACGCTCAAGGTACAGGATGCGATCGGTGAAGATCGCTTCTATATGGAGGTTGCCCAGGTTCTTGGGGCAGCCTCTCAATCCTTGGAAGAAGCCTTCTTGACAGAAATCCGCGTCCGCCTTGCCGAACGCAAGGCCCGTGATTTCATCAGCGGCAAACTGGCGCAGGTTCAAAGCGCGCTGGAAGAGAAAGCCCGCCAATGAGCGATCGTCTGCGGGCGCAGTTTTCCTTTCTGCTCGAAGCAGACAGGCTGCGCGGGATTGAGCGTCAGAACCTGATCCTCGATTGCTCTCGCCGGGAAAATTCCGCCGAACACAGCTGGCACCTGGCGCTATACGCGCTTGTTCTGGCACCCTTTGCCGGGCCGCAGGTGACGGTGTCGCGGGTCATTCAAATGCTATTGCTGCATGACCTGGTTGAAATCGACGCAGGCGATCACCCTATTGGGGACGAGGTCGACTGGCAGGCCGTGGCCACAGCCGAAGCCAAGGCCGCAGAGCGGTTGTTTGGTCTGCTTCCCGCAGATCAAGGCAGGGCGCTGCACGCGCTTTGGCACGAATTTGAACAGGCCAAGAGCCCGGATGCAAAATTCGCCAAGCGTCTGGATCATTGCCAGCCAATTTTTCAAACCCTTTATGGCAGCAATCCGCTGCCAGATCATGTTGAAGTGGTACGGGGTAACCTGTTTGGCGGGCGCGCCGCTGCACTTGAACAAGGCTTTCCAGAAGCGTATTTTCACGCGCTTTCCTTGTTGGGGCACGAAAACGATAATGACACCAGCGCACTGTGTGCGCGCCTGCCCTTCCTCAACGCGGCGGAGGGGCTGAAATCCGTTTCGCGCGCCACCCGTATTGGCGATGGCAGCCGGGTCGAAAATTCGGCAGAGCACAGCTGGCATGTCATGCTCTATGGCTGGATCCTGGGCGAACACGCTTTGGGTGACATTGATATACCTCGTGTTATCAATATGTTGCTGCTTCATGATATCGTAGAAGTTGATGCGGGCGACACCCCTATTCACGGCGCACAAAGCGCCGAGGCCCAGGCTGCACAGGCAGCCCGCGAAGAGGTGGCGGCGGATCGGTTATTTGGGCTATTGCCCGCCGCACAGGCCAAGGATTTTCGCTCCCTCTGGGACGAATTCGAAGCTGCCACAACGGATGATGCGCTTTTTGGCAAGGCCATCGACCGGGTGCAGCCGGTGCTGCTCAACCTGTTGAATGGCGGCGGCAGCTGGATTGATTATGATGTCAGCCTGACGCAGGTTGACAGCAGAGTCGGTGCCAAGGTCCGCCGCGGTGCCCCTGTTGTCTGGGATCATGTACGCGAAGAAATCCGGCCTTGGTTTGAAATGATGGAACGTATATAGGGCCTTATCGCTAAAATCTGACCTTTGGGTCAACATGCCATTTCCAGACGATAGCAAGAATACCCCCTTGGCGTTGCCAAGGCAGAGCGCCGAGCGCGGGTCAAAAGCAGATGCCTCACCCAAAGGGGCTCACCGAACAAGGAACCCGGAATGCCCCTTCATTACATTTACCTGATCGTCGCGGTGATTGCTGAAACCATCGGAACAACCGCGCTGCAGGCCAGCCACCAGTTTACACGCCTTGGGCCGTCACTGTTGGTGCTGATTGCCTATGGGTTTTCCTTTTTCATGCTGGGTCAAACCCTGAAATTCATGCCCGTGGGATTGGTCTATGCCATCTGGGCCGGGCTTGGCATCGTGCTGATTGCGCTGATCGGATTGGTGATGTTTGGCCAACGTCTGGATCTGCCCGCGCTGATTGGCATCGGCTTGATCCTTGCCGGGGTTCTGGTCATCCACCTGTTTTCGACCTCGGCCGGCCATTAGCCATAGCGACCGGCGATGAATTGGATTTTTTCCGCCTGATAGCGGCAGGAATGTTGCCGCTTTAACGTTACGACGCCCATGAGACGTATTTCTGCTGGCCTTTGGCGCGGGTTCGGGCTATGCGCGGCGCAACTTCCTTACAAAGGCTGACGTCATGGACATGCGCAACATTGCGATCATTGCTCACGTGGACCACGGTAAAACGACCCTGGTTGATGAGCTTCTGAAACAATCCGGCGCCTTCCGCGAAAACCAGGCTGTGGCAGAACGTGCCATGGACAGCAACGACCTGGAGCGCGAGCGGGGCATTACCATCTTTGCCAAACCCACCTCGGTGGAATGGAACGGCACGCGGATCAACATCGTTGATACCCCCGGCCACGCCGATTTTGGCGGCGAGGTTGAACGGATCCTGTCGATGGTCGACGGTGTGGTGCTGCTGGTGGATGCCGCCGAAGGCCCGATGCCACAGACCAAGTTTGTGACCTCCAAGGCGCTGGCCCTGGGCCTGCGCCCCATCGTGGTGCTGAACAAGGTCGACAAACCCGACGCTGAGCCTGATCGCGCCCTGGACGAATGTTTTGATCTCTTTGCATCCTTGGATGCGACCGAGGATCAGCTGGATTTCCCGCATATGTATGCCTCTGGCCGGAACGGCTGGGCCGATGCTGAACTTGACGGCCCCCGCAAGGATCTGCACGCGCTGTACAATCTGATCGTCAACCACGTGCCCGAGCCAAAGCAGATCAAACGCCAGGGCGAAGATTTCCGTATGCTGGCCACCACCCTGGGATCTGATCCCTTTGTTGGCCGCCTGCTGACCGGCCGTGTCGAAAGCGGCACCCTGAAAGTGGGCGCAACCGTGCAGGCCCTGTCGCGCATCGGCCAAAAGATCGAACAGTTCCGCGTTACGCGCATCCAGGCCTTTCGCGGCCTGGCAGAGCAGGACATCGAAGAGGCACAGGCCGGCGACATCGTGTCTCTGGCGGGCATGACCAAGGCCACCGTGGCCGATACCATCTGTGCCCTCGCCGTGGACGAGGCGCTGGACGCCCAGCCGATCGATCCCCCCACCATCACCGTGACCTTTGGCATCAACGACAGCCCGCTCGCTGGTCGTGACGGCAAAAAGGTTCAGTCGCGGGTGATCCGTGACCGCCTGATGAAAGAGGCCGAAGGCAATGTCGCGATCAAGATCACCGACACCCCCGGCGGTGACGCCTTTGAAGTTGCCGGCCGTGGCGAACTTCAGATGGGTGTTCTGATCGAAAACATGCGCCGCGAAGGCTTTGAGCTGTCAATCTCACGTCCGCAGGTGCTGATGAAAGAAGTCGACGGCGTCCGCATGGAGCCGATCGAAGAAGCCACCATCGACGTTGATGACGAATACTCCGGTGCGGTAATCGAAAAGATCACTGGCGCCCGCAAAGGTGAGCTGGTCGAGATGCGCCCTGCAGGCGCTGGCAAGACCCGCATCATCGCGCATGTGCCCTCGCGTGGGCTCATTGGGTATCATGGCGAATTCCTGACCGACACGCGCGGTACGGGCGTTCTGAACCGCGTGTTCCACGGCTGGGCACCGCACAAAGGCTCTATTCCCGGGCGGCGCGCAGGCGTTCTCTTGTCGATGGAAAGCGGTCAGTCCGTGGCCTATGCGCTTTGGAACCTGGAAGATCGTGGCAAGATGTTCATCGGCGCGCAGGTGGATATCTACACCGGCATGATCATTGGCGAGCACTCGCGCGAAAACGATCTGGAAGTGAACCCGCTGAAGGGGAAGAAGCTGACCAACGTTCGCGCCTCTGGCACTGACGAAGCGGTACGCCTGACAACGCCGATCACCCTGTCGCTGGAAGAGGCAATCGCCTATATCAATGACGATGAACTGGTAGAAGTCACGCCAAATTCGATCCGTCTGCGCAAGCGCTATCTTGACCCGCATGAGCGCAAGCGGATGGCACGCGAAAACGGCTAAAACCGTTTTCAGGTCATTACACTGAACAAAGGGCGCTTTCGGGCGCCCTTTTGCTTTTGCTCAATGTGCTATCCAGCATAGGTACAAAAAAGGGCACCCGGTTTGGATGCCCTGTTGTTCTAGCTCTCGAAATATATTGCCTTCAGGCCGAGGTTTCCACCACCATCAATTCGCGCTCTGACGCATCGCGTGCGTGGCTCAGGGCCTCTTGGTATTCCGGGCTGTGGTAACAATCGACCGCCGCCTCGACACTGGGAAAGGTGGCAACCACGTTGCGCGGGCGTTCTTTGCCTTCCAGCTGAACAAACCGGCCGCCACGGGCGATGAATTCGCCGCCGGCCTTGGCGATGGCAGGACCGGCCAGTTTGGCGTATTTGCCATAGGCCTCTTCATCGGTGACGGTGACATGTGCAATCCAAAGTGCGGGCATGGGGGATCCTCCGGTATCGTGCCTGGCTTTTGCGCAGCATAGGCCATTGCCACCAGAGGTCGATGATTTTTTTGACCATCCGGTCCAAATCGGATCCGGGACAGAAAAAACGCCCGCCAGTCGAACGACGGCGGGCGCTTTTGTTCTGTCGCTCAGGGCAATCAGCCTGCCAGGAAAGCCTCTGCTGCGGCGATTGCTGCCTCAGCGCCAGAGAAATCCTTGCCACCGCCCTGCGCCATATCAGGACGGCCACCGCCGCCCTTGCCGCCAACCGCAGGCACAGCAGCGCGCAGCACCTCAACCGCCGAAACCTCGGCTGTCAGATCATCGGTGACCCCTGCCGCAACAGCAACCTTGCCGTCCTCTTCCGCGATCAGCAGGATCACACCAGAGCCGATGTTTTGCTTATGCGCATCAATCAACCCGCGCAGATCCTTGCCAGATACCCCCTGCAGCGCCTGCGCCAGGAAGGCCTTGCCGCCGATCTCTTTGGTCTCGGCACCACCACTGGCGCCGCCCCCCATGGCAACCTGCTGTTTCAGGTTGGAAATCTCATTCTGCAGGGACTTGCGTTCCTCCATCATGGCCTTCAGGCGATCCATCACATCCGCAGGCTGCGCCTTGAGGGCAGAGGAGATTTCCGCCATCTGGCTTGCGGCACCTTCCAGATGGGCAATGGCTGCCGCCCCAGTCAGAGCCTCGATCCGCCGCACCCCAGCCGAAGAGGCACTGTCACCCAAGATGACAAAGGTGCCGATATCGCCGGTCTGGCGCACATGCGTACCGCCGCAGAGTTCGATCGAATAGGTTTCGCCGTCCTGGCCCTTGCCTGTCGCCGCGCGCCCCATCGAGACAACCCGGACTTCATCGCCGTATTTCTCGCCGAACAGCGCCTGAGCACCAAGCGCGCGGGCGTCATCCGGGGTCATGATCCGGGTTTCAACCGGGGTGTTCTGGCGAATGTAGCGATTCACATCGGCCGAGACCTGGCTCAACTCTGCCGGGCTCAGGGCCTTGGTATGGCTAAAGTCAAACCGCAGGCGATCATCCGCATTCAAGGACCCACGCTGGGCCACATGTTCGCCAAGCGCCTCGCGCAACGCCTCGTGCAGCAGATGCGTGGCCGAGTGATTGGCACGAATAGAGGCGCGTCGGCCGTGGTCGACGATCAACTGAGCGGGCGCGCCAGCCGTGACCAGCCCCTCGGTGACCTCACCCATATGAATGAACACGCCGGCGGATTTTTTGGTATCGCTGATGCGGATCGTGCCGCCTTCGACGCGAACCTCGCCGCTGTCGCCGATCTGGCCACCGGATTCGGCATAAAATGGTGTCTGGTTCAGAACCAGTTGAATCTTATCGCCCTGGCCGGCCTCTTTGACCTCGCCGCCCTCTTTGACCAGAGCCAGGATCTGGCCCTCGGCGCTTTCGGTTTCATAGCCCAGGAATTCCGTGGCACCATGTTTGTCTGCGATGTCAAACCAGATGGTGCTATCGGCACTTTCACCAGAACCCGCCCAGGCGGCACGCGCCTTGGCTTTCTGCTCCGCCATGGCGGCATCAAAGCCATCGGTATCGACCTCGCGGCCCTGTTCCCGCAGGGCATCCTGGGTCAAATCAAGCGGGAAGCCAAAGGTGTCATAAAGTTTGAACGCAGCCGCGCCAGGCAGAGGAGCACCTTCCTGCAAAGAGGAAACCTCATCGTCCAATAGCTTCAAGCCGCGGTCCAGCGTTTGTTTGAAGCGTGTTTCTTCCAGTTTCAATGTCTCTTCGATCATTGATTGCGCCTGGCCCAGCTCTGGGTAGGCCGCGCCCATCTGCTGCACCAATGCGGGCACCAGACGGTGCATCACCGGATCTTTCGCCCCCAACAGATGCGCATGGCGCATGGCACGGCGCATGATCCGGCGCAGCACATAGCCGCGCCCATCATTCGAAGGCATCACGCCATCGGCCAGCAGGAAGGAGGTGGAGCGCAGGTGATCCGCAATCACCCGGTGATGCACGTTCTGATCACCGTAAGGATCGGAACTTGTGACATCCGCCGACGCTTCGATTAGGGATTTGAACAGATCGGTATCATAGTTGTCATGGCTACCCTGCAACAAGGCGCCAATGCGTTCCAGCCCCATACCGGTGTCGATCGACTGCATGTCCAGTGGCACCATGGTGCCGTCTTCGAACCTCTCGTTCTGCATGAAGACCACATTCCAGATCTCGATAAAGCGATCGCCGTCTTCCTCGGCAGAGCCGGGAGGGCCGCCCCAGATGTGATCGCCGTGATCGTAGAAAATCTCGGTGCAGGGACCACAGGGACCTGTGGGGCCCATCTGCCAGAAGTTATCGGCAGTATCGATACGGATGATCCGGTCCTCGGGGACGCCCAGCTTTTTCCAAATCGCAAAGGCTTCGTCATCAGTGTGGTAGACCGTGGTCAGCAAGCGGTTTTTGTCGATGCCAAATTCTTTGGTTACCAGCTCCCAGGCGAAGGTAATCGCCTCTTCCTTGAAATAGTCGCCGAAAGAGAAGTTCCCGAGCATTTCAAAGAAGGTATGGTGACGCGCCGTGTAGCCGACATTGTCAAGGTCGTTGTGTTTGCCGCCGGCACGCACGCATTTCTGCGCCGTGGTCGCGCGCTTGTAATCGCGGCTTTCAACCCCGGTAAACAGGTTCTTGAATTGCACCATGCCCGAGTTGACAAACATCAAGGTCGGGTCGTTGCGCGGCACCAGCGGGCTTGAGTCGACCACTTCGTGGCCCTGCTTGGCAAAATAGTTCAAAAAGGTAGAGCGGATATCGTTCAGCGTCGCCATGGAAGGGATCCCTTTGCGGGCAGAGTTCAAGGTTGGAACGAGGTTTATCCCCCCAACCCCCCCCTGTCCACCGCCTGCATCCCGGCATCTTATGCAAAAAGGGCGCAGCCGTAGCCGCGCCCCCGTAAAAGATCAATTTGATCAAAAAACCCGTGGCTTAACCTTCCAGGATATCATCCTCATCGCCAGCATCGGGGCGGTTGAAATCCAGCCCATGCGCGGCGCGGATCTTATCTTCGATGTCATAAGATATGGCCGAATGGTCGCGCAGGAATTGCTTGGCGTTTTCACGCCCCTGGCCGATACGTTCATCCCCGTAGGAAAACCAGGACCCGGACTTGTTCACCACGCCCGCCGCAACACCAAGATCCAGCAGCTCACCCATCTTGGAGATACCTTCGCCATACATGATGTCGAACTCGACCTGCTTGAAGGGAGGGGCCACCTTGTTCTTAACCACTTTGACACGGGTGGCGTTGCCGACGATTTCGTCACGATCCTTGACCGCGCCAATGCGGCGAATATCCAGACGCACAGAGGAATAGAACTTCAGCGCGTTACCGCCGGTTGTGGTTTCGGGCGAGCCGAACATAACGCCGATTTTCATCCGAATTTGGTTGATGAAGATCACCATGCATTTGGAGCGGCTGATAGAGCCAGTCAACTTACGCATGGCCTGGCTCATCAAGCGGGCCTGCACACCGACGCTGGAATCGCCCATATCGCCTTCGAGTTCCGATTTGGGCGTCAGCGCCGCAACGGAATCGACAATCACCATATTCACAGCACCAGAGCGCACCAGCGTGTCGGTGATTTCCAGCGCCTGCTCGCCCGTGTCAGGCTGCGAGATCAGCAGCTCATCCAGATCGACGCCCAGCTTGGCCGCATATTGCGGATCAAGCGCATGTTCCGCATCCACAAAGGCCACAACGCCGCCATTGCGCTGCTGTTCTGCGGCGCAATGCAGGGTCAGCGTGGTTTTCCCGGAACTTTCCGGCCCGTAAATTTCAATGATGCGCCCCATCGGCAAACCGCCAATGCCCAGTGCAATATCCAGCCCGAGCGACCCGGTCGAGCTCGCCTCGATTTCCTGAATGGCGCCGTCGCTCATCTTCATGATGGAGCCCTTGCCAAATTGCCGCTCGATCTGTGCAAGCGCGCTGTCGAGCGCCTTTTGCTTGTCACCGCTTACTTTGTTTTTCATGGTCAACAGATCCGCCATAGTCCCTTGTCCCCTTCTATGTGTCATAGAGCTGCGCTTGCGGCAATCACTGCTTTGTTCGCCTCTTGTTCTTTATGGGACCAAAAAGAGAACAAAGCAAACACAAACTTAACCTATCCAGCCAAACAGCGGGATGCTAAACAGGGCAGCAATGGTTTAAGCAACTTATTTTACAGGGTTTGACGATAGAAATGCTGGTATTTTATGACGCACGACTGGTTTTGCTTTCGGTGCCAAAAACCGGAACATCTGCCTACCAAGAAGCGCTGCAAACCCGCGCAGATCTGGCCATTACTAACCCACCGGAGCTAAAGCATGCGCCGCTCTACCGCTATAACCGATGGATTCGGCCCATGTTCGCGCGAGTCTGCAACGCGGAGCTGGACGTGGCAGCGGTGATGCGCGAACCCGTCAGCTGGCTTGGCAGCTGGTATCGCTTTCGCCAGCGCCCCTTTCTGGATGGCAAGACCACCTCTACCCGCGGGCTGAGCTTTGATGATTTTGTGCGCGATTATTGCAAGGGGCAGCAGCCTGAACATGCCAACGTTGGCAGCCAGGCAAAGTTTCTGGAGGCGCAGAAAAACGGCTGCCGGGTGACGCATTTGTTCCGTTACGAAGATCAACCCCGCCTGCAACAGTTCCTGCAGGATCGGCTGGGGGTCGAATTGACGCTGCAACAGCGCAATGTCAGCCCTGAGATGGATCTGACCCTAAGCCCTGAAATCAACGCCCTGTATCGGCGCAAAAAACCGGACGAATTTGCGCTCTACGACAGCATCATCTGATCGCAGGACCGGGCCGGTTCTGCGGCCCGCTTGTCCTGGTCTCACTGGAATTGCGCATGCACCGTTTCGGTCAACTGGTTCAGCGAGAAGGGTTTTGGCAGGAATACCGAATTGGGGACTGCCTCGTCGGATTCGCCAAAGGCACCCTCGGCATAGCCCGAGACAAAGACAACACGGGTGTCGGGCCGGGTTTTGCGCGCCTCGCGGACCCAAGTCGGCCCATCCATCCCCGGCATCACAACATCGGTAACAAAGACATCCACCTCAAGGCTGGGGTCTTCCAGGGTGCGCAGCGCATCTTCTGCCGATTCCGCCTCTAGCACGGTATAACCACGCATCCGCAGCGCCCGCGAGGCAAAGGCCCGTACGGGGGCTTCGTCTTCCACCAGCAAGACCACGCCTTCACCGTGCTGCGGTGCCGCAACCGCCTTGGGCACCTCGACGGCGACCTCCTCTGCCTCGGCCCCGCCGTCAATCTCCTGCCCTTCCTGATAGACTGGAAAGAACAGGGTGAACTGCGTGCCCTTATCAAGAACGGAGTCCACAAAGATATAGCCGCCGGTCTGTTTGACGATGCCGTAGGCCGTAGACAGGCCCAGACCTGTGCCTTCGCCGGTGCGTTTGGTGGTGTAAAAAGGCTCAAAGACTTTTTGCAGCTTATCCGATGAAATACCGACACCTTCATCGCTGACCTTGACCGTGACCCAATTGCCTTCGGGCACAGTAACACGGTTTCTGGTCAGCGGCTTATCCAGGGTCACCGCCTCTGTGCGGACGCGAATTTCACCACCATTGGGCATTGCGTCACGGGCATTCACCACCAGGTTCATCAAGACCTGTTCCAATTGCCGCTTATCCGCCCGGATAGAGCGCATCACCGGATCATGGCTAAGCGTCAGCGTGACCTTTTCCCCCACCAGACGGTTCAACAAATGGGTCAGATCCGCCAGGGTATCGCGCACATCCAGAATCTCTGGCAGCAGCGTTTGCTTGCGCGAAAAGGCCAGTAGCTGGCTTACCAGTGACGCGGCGCGGTTGGCGTTTTCGTGGATCTGGATCAAATCGCCGTAGTCCTGATCACCCTGATCATGACGCAGCAGAAGTAGATCACAATGCCCTGAAATCGCAGTCAAAAGGTTGTTGAAATCATGCGCAACACCGCCAGCAAGCTGGCCAATCGCCTGCATTTTCTGGCTCTGTACAAACTGGGCTTCCAGGGTTTTCAGCTCTGTCGCGTCATTCAGCACAGCAATCAGAATGGTTTTGCCGTCTTCTACCGCCCGGGTCAGCGTCACCTGAACAAAGACCTCTTTGTCAGGCCGCGACAGGCGCAGGAATTCCGACTTGTTAGAGGCCAGACCCGCCGCCGTATCATGCAGCCAGTCGGTCATCGGCCGCCCCAGCCCTTCCATCAACTGGGCCAATTTCAGCGTCTCACGCCCATCGACGCCCAACATGGACATCGCCATCTTGTTCAGCGACAGCACATCGCCATTCGGCGCCACTTTGATAAAGGGCACTGGCATATGTTCAAAGCTGGACTGCTGGCTCTTCAGTTCAGCGCTGTCGACCTCCATCAGAAACAGCTCGCTGCGGCCCTGGGTGCGGTTCAACTCGGTGACCAGCACCTCTACGGGGCCACCTTTTGTCGTGATAGTGTTGATCTCACCACTGCTGACCGGCAGCGACAAGAACAGCCGGTCAGTGGATTTCACCCGCTCACCCACCAATTTGCGCGCTGCCTCGTTCATGAACAGGACAGCCCCGGTGCGCCCAACGGTAATCATTGGGATCGGAACCACCTCTGATCCGCGTCCGCTGGGGCGTTCAGCGACATCTTCGACACGCCACAAGAAGTTGCCGCCCTGCATCTGATGGACCGCAAGCCGCACATGGCCCCGGCGCGTTACGATGTCCTCGCGCGCCGCCCCTTCAAACCGCGCCCGGCTTTGCAGCCGGAACAAGACCGCCGACGGATTGGCCAGCACAGAGCGCAGCGCCCCGGCAAGGGTGTCGCCATGATTGTCCTTAAAACGGTTCTGGGCCGCGTGATTGCAGGCATGAATACTGCCGTCATCATCGGTGACAAAACTGGGGGTTGCATCTTTTTCGATAAACCCGGTCAGCAGTTCCACCGCCATGGCGCGGGCATTCATCCGCAACCGCGCCTGAACAAGCATCAGCAAAGCAACCGCCAGCAGCGTCAGGCCAACAGCAGTCAAGCCGCGCATGATCCAATCGGGCCAAGTAAAAAACATCGGCGCCACCAGCAGAACAGAGGACAGCGCCAGGGTCGCACCAAGGCGCAGATGTTCCGGATGAAATATTCTGAGGGCGGGCACGGATGAGTTTTGGCGACCGGGCATCTCGGCTCCATCTTCTGGACTGTTCAACGCAATAACGCCGCTAAAGCCTTAAGACCACGTTAAGAGTGATGTAGCTTTCGTGCCGATTTACCTAACAACCTGCAGGAAGCCGCGTCAACACAGAGACAAAAAACCCATCAGTGCCATCCTGCACCTGCCAGGCGGCTTGCACCTGCAGTGACCAGCCTTCGACCTCGGCCAGAAATGCTTGAACTTGTTCAGAATTTTCCTCGTCCAACATCGAGCAGGTCGCATAGGCAAGCGTGCCTTCCGCGCTGACAAGCCTGGCCGCGTCGCGCAAAATTTGACGCTGCGCATACCGAATTTCATCAAGCTGCGCACGGGTAAGGCGCCATTTACCTTCTGGGGCCCGCCGCCAGGATCCTGAACCAGAACAGGGCACATCACAAAGCACCAGATCAAAGGGGGCCTGCTTTGGCAGCTCTTCATCGGACAGGCAGGTCACATCCACCCCCCCCCGCTGCGCCCGCAACGGCAGGTCAGTCATCCGGCTGGGATTGGCATCATGGGCATAGAGGTCCAGCTTGGCCCGCGCCGCCATGGCCAGGCTCTTGCCGCCGCCACCTGCACAGTAGTCGAGCACCCGCATGCCATCCTTCAGCGGCAGTTGATCGACAACCGCCTGGCTGGCGGCATCCTGCAGTTCGACCAGACCATCGGCAAAACAGGTGCTGTTGCGGATTTTACGCGCCCCAGTGGTCACATCCAGCGCGGTTTCACTGGCGGGATGTGGCGCGCAGATGATCCCCTCTTCCGCCAGCGCTTCGATTGCATTGGCACGATTGCCGCGCAGCAGATTGACCCGCAGATGCACTGGGGCTCGCGTTTGCAACGCTGTTGCGGCAGCCTCGGCCTGATCCCCCAAGCTGCTGCTGAAGGATGGCCAGACCCAGTCCGGTATATCCAGCCGCTCTGCCGCAGAAGCAAAGTCACGCGGCGCAGTCAGTTCTGCATCTTCCAACGGGCTGGGGCCGTAGCCCTGTCCACTGAACACGGCTTCCGGCGCGCTGCCCTCGGCGCGCAGCGCCCCCAGAGTGAGGCCGCGGCCGGTTTCCGCACCGCCAAGCACCGCAAAGGAGCGGCGGCAACGCAGGGCTGAAAACACGTAATCCCGCACCGCCGCGCGGTCCTTGGACCCTGCATAGCGATTGCGCCGCCCCCAGGTCGTCAGCGCCTTTTCTGCCGCTTCACCTTCCAGGATCAGATCAAGGATTTCGATGGCCGCCTGATGACGGGCTGCCGGGGTCATGCCACGGCTCCAAAGCTACAAGAGGTCATCGTCATCCTTTCAACTGATTTACCCGATACGGTAATTCGGGCTTTCGCGCGTAATCTGAACGTCATGCACGTGGCTTTCTTTCAGGCCGGCACCGGTGATCCGCACAAAGGAGCAATCCTTGCGCATGGCTTCGACCGTGGCGCTGCCAGTATAGCCCATGGCGGCCCGCAGCCCGCCAACCAATTGGTGAACCACCGCATTGGCGCTGCCTTTATAGGGCACCTGCCCTTCGATACCTTCCGGCACCAATTTGTCGCTGGCGGCATCCTTTTGGAAATAGCGATCCGCAGAGCCCCGCGCCATTGCCCCCAAAGATCCCATGCCACGGTAGGATTTGAACGACCGCCCCTGATAGAGGATGACCTCACCGGGGGATTCATCCGTACCCGCAATCATCGACCCCACCATGGCGCAAGACGCACCAGCAGCAATCGCTTTGGCAAAATCGCCAGAGAACTTGATACCACCATCGGCAATTACCGGCGTATCTCCGGCGGCGGCAGCGCAGTCCATGACGGCGGTCAGCTGCGGTACGCCAACACCGGCGACCATGCGGGTGGTACAGATAGAGCCAGGCCCGATCCCGACCTTGATGGCATCGGCACCCGCGCCAATCAGGGCTTTGGTTGCCTCCCCAGTGGCGACATTGCCAGCAATGACCTGCACATTGGGGTATTGCGCCTTGATACGTTTCACCGCGTCAAGCACCCCGGCGGAATGGCCATGGGCGGTATCGACGACAACAATATCAACACCAGCATCAATCAGCGCTTCGGAGCGGGCAAAACCGCTATCCCCAACCGAGCTGGCAGCCGCAACCCGCAGGCGACCCAGTTCATCCTTGCAGGCGGTCGGGTTCAACACAGCCTGTTCGGTGTCTTTCAGCGTCAACAACCCGGTAAGCTTTCCCTCGCCATCGGTGACCAGCAGCTTTTCGATACGGCGCGCCCGCATCATCGACTTGGCTTCGTCCAGATCGGCCGGTTCCTGCAGCATCGCCAGATTGTCGGATGTCATCATCACCGACACCGGCGTCGCATCATCATTGGCAAAGCGCATATCGCGGTTGGTCACGATGCCGACCACTCGACCGTTCTCATCCACCACGGGGAAACCGGTCACCCGGTAGCGTTCTTGCAGCGCCTTGGCATCTGCCAGCGTCTGATTGGCCAAAAGGGTGATGGGGTTGTAAACGATTCCGCTCTCGAAACGCTTGACCCGGCGCACCTGCATCGCCTGTTCCTCGGTATCGAGGTTCTTATGAATAACCCCCATGCCGCCCGCCTGCGCCATGGCAATGGCCATGCGAGCTTCAGTCACCGTGTCCATCGCCGAGCTCATCAGCGGAATATTTAGATCAATTGTCCGCGTTACGCGCGTCCGCGTATCAGCAGTGCTGGGCAGGACGTCGGACGCGCCTGGAACCAGTAGAACATCATCAAAGGTGAGTGCCTCACGAATCTGCATTTGCAACCCCTATGCAAAACCCCGTTTGACGGTGACCCTATTGCACAGTCCCCCCGGATAGAAAAGACCCCACCGAAAATTCCTGCGCTGCAGCAATGAAATGCTCGCCTGCCACCGCCCCGGCTGACTGCGGCGCAGTGAGCAAAGCCATGGCATCCACCAAGGCACCGGGCTAGGGGCCGCGCCCGGCGAGGTTCTGGCGGCGGGCAGAGCAGAAAAAGACGCGGCTGAACCAAATTGTGGCGTTCCGCGACTTTTGATTGCAACAGCTTGCGCCTATGGTCTGATCAGAAATTTCGAATTCACAGGGTGCCCTACATGAGCAGCGATCCTCTCGTCATCTTTACCCCATCTGGCAAGCGCGGACATTTTCCTGTTGGCACACCGGTTCTAACCGCTGCCCGTCAGCTTGGCGTTGATCTGGATTCGGTCTGCGGCGGCCGGGGCATTTGCTCCAAATGCCAGATCACCCCGTCTTATGGTGAATTCTCCAAACACGGCGTGAGTGTTGCCGATGATGCCCTGACCGAATGGAACAAGGTTGAACAACGCTATAAGGACAAACGCGGACTGATCGACGGTCGGCGCCTTGGTTGCCAGGCGCAGGTGCAGGGCGATGTGGTGATCGACGTCCCCCCCGAAAGCCAGGTGCATCGTCAGGTGGTACGCAAACGGGCCGAAGCCCGCGACATCATCATGAGCCCCTCGACCCGGCTGTTTTATGTCGAGGTGGAAGAACCCGACATGCACAATCCCTCGGGCGATATGGAACGGCTGATCGCAGCGCTTGCCGAACAGTGGCAACTGCAAAACGTGCAAAGCGACCTGCATATTCTGCAGTGCCTGCAACCAACCCTGCGCAAGGGCAACTGGAAGGTCACCGTTGCAGTCCATCTGGGCGACGAGACCCAGCCGCCAAAGATCATGCATATCTGGCCCGGCTACTATGAGGGCACGCTCTATGGTCTTGCGGTTGATCTTGGCTCCACCACCATCGCGGCGCATCTGTGCGATCTGAAATCGGGCGAGGTCATTGCCTCGTCCGGCATCATGAACCCGCAGATCCGCTTTGGCGAAGATCTGATGAGCCGGGTGTCCTATGGGATGATGAACAAAGGCGGCGATCAGGAAATGACCCGCGCGGTGCGCGAAGGCATGAATGCCCTGTTCACCCAGATCGCCAGCGAAGCCGAGATCGACCAGAGCCTTATCGTTGATGCGGTCTTTGTCTGTAATCCCGTGATGCACCACCTGTTTCTGGGGATCGACCCGTTTGAACTGGGACAGGCGCCCTTTGCGCTTGCCAGCTCTGATGCGCTCTCGCTGCGCGCGGTAGATCTGGACCTCAACATTCACCCCGCCGCCCGCGTCTATCTGCTGCCCTGTATCGCGGGCCATGTTGGCGCCGATGCCGCAGCCGTGGCGCTGTCCGAGGCACCCGACAAATCAGAAGACCTGGTGCTGGTGGTTGATGTAGGCACAAATGCTGAAATCCTGCTGGGCGACAAGACCAGGGTGCTGGCCTGTTCTTCCCCCACCGGCCCCGCCTTTGAGGGCGCGCAGATTTCCAGCGGCCAACGGGCTGCCCCCGGTGCCATTGAACGGCTTGAAATAAACCCGGAAACAAAAGAGCCCCGCTTTCGGGTCATCGGCTCTGACATCTGGTCCGACGAAGACGGGTTCGAGGCAGCCATCGCCACTACCGGCATCACCGGCATCTGTGGCTCGGGCATTATCGAGGCCATCGCCGAGATGCGTCTGGCCGGGGTGCTGGATGCCTCCGGCCTGATCGGATCGGCCGAGCAAACCGGAACGCAGCGGTGCATCGTCGATGGGCGTACCAATGCCTATCTGGTCTGGGACGGATCCGCCGACGGTGGCCCCAAGATCACCATCACCAACCCCGATATTCGCGCCATCCAGATGGCCAAGGCGGCGCTCTATTCGGGGGCGCGCCTGTTGATGGATAAACTTGGTGTCGAAACTGTCGATCGCGTGGTGCTGGCCGGTGCCTTCGGCGCGCATATCTCGGCCAAGCACGCCATGGTCCTGGGCATGATCCCCGACTGCCCGCTAGACAAGGTCACCAGCGCGGGCAATGCTGCGGGCACTGGCGCGCGCATTGCCCTGCTCAACACCGATGCGCGGCGTGAAATCGAAGAAACCGTGCGCCGCATCGAAAAAATCGAAACCGCCGTCGAGCCGCGCTTCCAGGAGCATTTTGTCAATGCCTCGGCGATTCCCAATTCCGCCGAGCCTTTTCCGATTCTGTCGACGGTGGTCACCCTGCCGGAGGTGAATTTCAACACTGGCGGTGGCGATGGGGCAACTGGCGGCCGTCGACGTCGCCGCCGCGGTTAACCCGGAACAACCGCACACAAGACGGTGATGACATGCGGGGCCGAACCAATTCACGGCTTACAAACAAAGGCTTGCCAAGAGACTTCCCTTGGCAAGCCTTTTCGCACTTTCAGCGTATTGACCTCATCCCCGCCATTAGATACCAACGCCCCAGCGGCGGGTATGGTGAAAAGGTATCACGGCAGCTTCCCAAGCTTTAGTTACGAGTTCGATTCTCGTTACCCGCTCCAAACATCCCACAGCACCGCATGGCCGGTGAAAATCGGCCCATATCAGGCTGAATATTCTGCACAATAACCTGCCGTATTACGACCTCTGCCAGCTTGGGGTGAGCCGGGATTGTTCCGCTCCGTTACGGGGCTGTTCTCCCCCTTGCCTTTTGCGCCACCGCGCGGCAAACCGGCGGCATGGAATTACGCTATCTCACCCCGCTGACGGCGGAAGAACAACTGGCGCAGGGGCTGGACCAGCCAAAGCCCATGGCATTGGCGGATCGGGTTCGGTTCTCAGAGCTGGACATCCTGCGTCATGTCAACAACAAGGCCTATCTGGGCTGGTTTGAAACCGCGCGGGTGTCTTACTTTGACCAGCTTTGCGCCCGGCATTTTGCTGGTATGCCACTACCGCGCTCGGTGCTTCGCAATGCCAATGTGCATTATATTCGCGAAATGGTGCTGGATGAGCCCTATATCACCACAGCGCGGGTGATCTCTTTTCGCAACACCTCTTATGTGATGGAACAGCAGATCTGGTCTGGCGGGCTGCGAGCGACGCTAGAGGCGGTGATGGTGCTGCGCAGCCCCGATGGCAGCGCAGGTTATCCCCTGCCCGAGGCGCTGAAGCAGCAGTTCATCAGTAAAGACGGGGCACAGCCGACGCAGGGCTAATGCACCCTGCCCAGACCGGCGCAGCCTTATACTGGATGCGCCAAGCCCAGGTGAACCAGTTTGCCACTGCAAGTCCACTTACCAGTTCCAGCCGATGGTTCGCTACCGCGGCGACGACCCGCCCAAAGCCCTCGACGCGTCAATATGAAGCCTGGTCTGCAGTAGCAGCCAGTACGCTATGGAGCCCAGTGCACTGTCATTTCTGACAAGACCGCCTGAATTGGGGCCTCTTCTGGCGGCAAGGAAAGCGCCCGCTTCAAGGCGTCTTTCTTGGCCTCGCCAAAGATCACCAGATGTTTTGACAGCGCCCCATTCAACACCGGAGCCGACAGGCTGATGCGTGGCTCGGGCTGGCTGTCAGGGCGCAATATGGCCAAGGCCGGGGCCTGCGCTGAAAGCGCCTCTTTTACGCCAGCAACGCCAGGAAACAATGAGGCGGTATGCATGTCCTCGCCCATGCCCAGCAAGACCACCGAGAGTGGCAGATCCGGTTGAATCCGGGACATGATGGCCTCCAGCGCCTCTTCCGGGGCATGGTCCGTCATATGAAAGGGCAGGAATTGGGCTGCAGCGGCGCGATCGGTCAACAGCCGTTCTTGGATCAGTCGCGCATTGGAACGCGCATGCTGCACTGGCACCCAGCGTTCATCCGTTGCCATGACATGCACCCGGTCCCAATCGATGTTGGCGGCGCAGAGGTCGTCAAATATTGGCGCTGGCGTGGTGCCGCCTGCCACCGCGATTGAGGCCCATTCATTATGCGACAGATGCATCCTCAGATTGCCGGCAATCTCGCTTGCAACTTCTATCGTCAGGATTTCCCTGTCGGGGTATTCATTCATATTCATGGGTTTATACCTCTCCATTCTCGCTGATCCCTGCGCAGCAGCAGATCGGCATCACCGGGGCCAGTACTACCGCTTTCATAGGGTTTAGGCACATCGCCACGCGCCTGCCAGTCCGCGATGATCGGGTCGATCCAGCCCCAGGCGGCCTCTACCTCATCACCGCGCATGAACAGGGTCTGGTTGCCCCGCACCACATCCATGATCAGCCTCTCATAGGCATCAGCGGGATTGCCCCCCTTCGCCCCCAAGGCGTCAGCAAAGCTCATATCCAGAGGGACATCCATCAAGCGCATTCCGCCGGGGCCAGGTTCCTTGATGGTCACGCTAAGCGTGATACCCTCGTTGGGTTGCAGACGAATTTTCAGGTGGTTGGCATGGCGCCCGGCCTCTTCGCCAAAGATTGAATGCGGCGCGTCCTTGAACAACACATTGATGACCGACGAACGCGCCGCCAGCCGTTTGCCCGTACGCAGATAAAACGGCGTCCCCGCCCATCGCCAATTGCTGATATGCGCCTTGAGCGCGACATAGCTTTCTGTGCTCGTGCGCTGGTCTCCAACGGTTTGGCGATAGTCATCGTCGTCGCCCGCCGCAGGGTGCGTCGGGGCGTATTGACCGCGGACGATATGATAGGGTTCTACCGGGTCCAGTGCGCGGATCACCTTGAGCTTTTCATCGCGCACCGCATCCGGGTCAAACTTGGCCGGTGGTTCCATTGCGATCAGGCACAATAGCTGCATCAGGTGGTTCTGCATCATATCACGCATCGCGCCGGACCGCTCGTAATATGCCTCGCGGCCCCGCACCCCGACGGTTTCGGCCACGGTGATTTGAATGTGATCGACATACTGGCTGTTCCACAGTGGCTCAAACAGCATATTGCCAAAGCGCACCGCCATCAGGTTTTGCACCGTCTCCTTGCCGAGGTAGTGATCAATCCGGTAGATCTGCCCCTCGTCAAAATGGCTAGCGAGGGTGCGGTTCAACGCCCGCGCCGAGGCCAGATCGTGGCCAAAGGGTTTTTCAACCACGATGCGGGTGGCGGCATTGGTCAGCCCATAGCTGTGCAGCCGTTCTGCCAGCGGGCCAAACAACGCCGGACCAACCGAGAAATAATATACCTGCACCCGACCAGATTCTGCCACCGACAACTGGTCGTGCAGATCAGACCAGCCACTTTCGCTGCTGCCATCTAGCGGCACATAAGAGACAAGCTGCAAGAACTGCGCCAGGGCGTCGGGGTCCGCATTATTGAGCGATATATCCCGATCCAGCCTTTGTGCCAACTGACTGCGGTATGCTGCGGTGCTGAACCCCGAGCGGGCCGCCCCGATAATCCGGGTGCCATGCGGAATTTGCCCGGCGCAAAATCGACGAAACAGCGCAGGTAAGATCTTGCGCTGCGCCAGATCTCCGGTTGCGCCAAAGACCACCAGATCAAAAGGCTCCACTGGAATGACTTTTGATACCATATTGTTCACCCAACCTTTTGCGCGGCAAAGACCCAGTCTTGGCCCGTGCTATCACATCCCTGTCACATCTGCCTGTAGCGGCTTTTCATTTTCTACCTTTATACGCTAGCCTCCGGCGAAAGAAACTATCCGAGAGTGCTAAGCGTGAAAGATCTATCCGTTCCAAAGGCCAATATCGGAAAATTCAACGACAGCCATGTGACGGCAGATGGCGCAATGAGGGCCTCTGTTGCGCTGAGCCATCCCGAAACGCTTTGGTTCAACACGGGCACCCTGTGCAATATCGAATGTGAGAATTGCTATATTCTCAGCTCTCCAACCAATGATGCGCTTGTCTATATCACCGCGGCAGAGGTCTGCGCCTTTCTGGACCAAATCGAGGCGCGGCAGTGGCCGATCCACGAGATAGGCTTTACCGGCGGCGAGCCCTTTATGAACCCCGAAATGATCGCCCTGACAGAATCCGCCCTGGCGCGTGGCTTTGAGGTGTTGATCCTGACCAATGCCATGCGGCCGATGATGCGCACATCCATGCGCACCGGCCTGCAGCGGCTAGAGGCCGCCTACCCCGGCAAGATGACGCTGCGAGTATCGCTTGATCATTATACCCCAGCACAGCATGACCGCGAGCGCGGTATCGGCAGTTTTGACAAGACCCTTGAAGGCATGCGCTGGCTGCGTGATACGGGGCTGCGGATGGCGGTAGCAGGGCGAACGCTCTGGAACGAAACAGAGGCCGAGGCGCGCGCCGGGTTTGCCACGCTGTTTCAGAACAACGGTTTTGCGATTGACGCGCAGCATCCCGGCGAAACCGTGCTCTTTCCAGAGATGGATGAAACCGTCGAGGTGCCTGAAATCACGACCGAATGCTGGGGGATTTTGGATAAATCTCCGAAGGATGTAATGTGCGCATCCTCCCGGATGGTGGTCAAACGCCGAGGCGCGCAAACGCCTGCAGTACTGGCCTGCACTCTGCTGCCCTACGAAGAAGAGTTCGAGCTGGGCAAAACGCTGGCCGAAGCCGAGGCTCCGGTCCAGTTGAACCACCCTCACTGCGCCAAATTCTGCGTCTTGGGCGGCGCCAGCTGTTCGGGCTGACGGCCTGGCATCTGCTGCCTGAATCCGATGAATCTGCGATCAGTGCAGGGTAAAGATCCCTTTGACATTGCGCCACTGTCCCGGGCTGATCATCTTGCGGTGGGTAAAGCGCACTGAATGCAGCGGCCCGTCCAGCTCGCGCTGCCAGAATTCGATGAATTCAAACAGCTTGGCGTGATCCGGCGCCAAATCGTAGTCCTGCCAGACATATGTATTTAAAACATGGGTGTAGTCGGGCATGTGATAGGTGAACTCGGCAGTGGTCAGCCCGTAGCCCTTTAGCATGAGTTCCGTACTACTCTTCTCCATCTTGGCCTCCTTGGGAAAGCCCCCCTAGGCAAAAGCCTAGCCAGAAATGGTTAATGGCATCCAAACCGCATAAAATGACAGGAAAACCCGGCAAAACCGGCAGCTTACTTGCGCCCTATATATGCACTCTGATAGGGTGGCCCAACAACATATAGACCCATAGAAAAGAACGGGCAGTAAACGTGACAGATACGCCGGAAACTCCTGATAACGCAGAAGAAAACCTTCCTCAGCGTTCCGCTTATGATGGCCCTACCATCTCTATCGAAGCGGAAATGAAGACCTCCTATCTGGACTATGCAATGTCCGTCATCGTCAGCCGGGCCATTCCCGACCTGCGCGATGGGCTGAAACCGGTGCATCGCCGTATTCTTTATGCGATGCATGAGACCGGCAATACCCATGACAAAAGCTACCGCAAGTCTGCCCGTCCCGTGGGCGATGTCATGGGTAAATACCACCCGCACGGTGACAGCGCGATCTATGACGCCCTGGTGCGGATGGCGCAGGACTTTTCGATGTCGCTACCGTTGCTTGACGGTCAGGGCAACTTTGGGTCGATGGACGGCGATAACGCGGCGGCAATGCGTTATACCGAAGTGCGGATGGACAAACCTGCCGCCTTCATGCTGAACGATATCGAAAAAGAGACCGTCGACTTTCAGGACAACTACGATGGCAAGGACCGTGAACCAACAGTTCTGCCAGCACGTTTCCCCAATATGCTGGTCAATGGCGCCGGCGGTATTGCCGTTGGCATGGCCACCAATATCCCGCCACATAACCTGGGCGAAGTGATCGACGCCACCCTGGCGCTGATTGATGATCCCGATCTCACCAGCGAACAGCTGATTGACTATGTGCCCGGCCCCGACTTCCCAACTGGTGCCATCATGCTGGGCCGCTCGGGCGCGCGCAAAGCCTACCTTGAGGGGCGCGGCAGCGTCATCATCCGCTCCAAGACCCGCGTCGAGGAAATCCGCAAGGACCGCTATGCCATTGTGGTTGATGAGGTGCCTTATCAGGTCAACAAGGCGGCAATGATCGAAAAGATTGCCGAACAGGTGCGCGAGAAGAAGATCGAGGGCGTCGCCCACGTTCAGGATGAATCCGACCGTAACGGCGTGCGGGTGGTGATTGAACTGAAACGCGATGCCACCCCCGAGGTGGTACTGAATCAGTTGTTCCGCTTCACCCCGATGCAGACCTATTTTGGCTGCAACATGCTGGCGCTGAACGGCGGCCGCCCCGAGCAGCTGACCCTGCGCCGCTTCCTCACGTCTTTCATTGATTTCCGCGAAGATGTGGTGGCGCGCCGCACCGCCTATCTGCTGCGCAAGGCCCGCGAGCGCAGCCATGTGCTGTGTGGTCTGGCCGTGGCCGTTACCAATATCGACGAAATCGTTGCCACCATTCGCCAATCCGCCGATGCCGCCGAGGCCCGCGAAAAACTGATGACCCGGCGCTGGCCTGCGCAGCCCATTCTGCAGTATATCGCGCTGATTGATGATCCGACCCATACTGCCAATGAAGATGGCACCTATAACCTGTCGGAAACCCAGGCCCGCGCCATCCTGGAACTGCGCCTGCAGCGCCTGACACAGATCGGCGTCAAAGAAGTCACCGACGAGTTGGAAGAGCTGGCAAGCAAGATCAAGGAATATCTTGAAATCCTGTCCTCGCGCGAACGCATCATGGGCATCATCGGCGATGAGCTGCGCGAAGTCCGCGACCAGTTTGCCGTGCCGCGCCGCACCGAGATCGTCGACTGGTCCGGTGACATGGACGACGAAGACCTGATCGAGCGCGAAGACATGGTGGTGACTGTGACGTCGGGTGGCTATATCAAACGCACACCCTTGGGTGATTTTCGGGCGCAAAAACGCGGCGGCAAGGGCCTGTCAGGGATGCAGACCAAGGAAGAGGATGTTGTCACCAACCTCTTTGTCGCCAATACCCATACGCAGCTGTTGTTCTTCACCACCGATGGCATGGTCTACAAGCTCAAGACCTGGCGTCTGCCGCAGGGCGGGCGCACCTCCAAGGGTAAGGCCATCATCAATATCCTGCCAATCCCGACAGGTGTCTCTATTGCCGCCATCATGCCAGTGGATCGCCCCGATAATGAATGGGCCGACCTGCAGATCGTCTTTGCGACCTCTGCCGGTACCGTACGGCGTAACCGCCTGTCAGATTTCACAAATGTGAAATCCAACGGCAAGATCGCGATGAAGTTCGAAGACGAACATGCCGAGACCAAGCTCATCAATGCCCGCATCTGTTCCGAAGAGGACGATGTGATGCTGGTGACCAATACCGGTCGTGCCATCCGCTTCCCCACCACCGAGGTCCGCGTCTTTAACAGTCGCAACTCTGTCGGGGTACGTGGCATCAGGCTGGGTGACGGGGATGAAGTTGTCTCCATGTCGGTAATCCGTCATTTCGATGCGACCTCGGAAGAGCGTACCGCCTACCTGAAACGGCGCCGCGCGGTTGCCGGACTGGCCGATGATGGCGAGACCTCAGAGGAAGACGACGCGGTGGAAAACGCCAATATCACCCAGGAACGCTATGCCGAAATGTCGGCTGCGGAAAATCTGATCCTTACGATTACCTCCGGCGGTGCGGGCAAGCTCAGCTCTAGCCATGATTACCCGGTGCGGGGACGTGGCGGTATGGGCGTTGCGGCCATGGACAAGGCCATGCGCGGCGGTGCCCTGCTGGCCTCCTTCCCGGTCACACTGGAAGATCAGATCATGCTGGCGACTTCCAAGGGGCAATCCATCCGGGTGCCCGTCGAAGGCATTTCCTTCCGCTCGCGTTCTGCTGGCGGGGTGCGGGTCTTTAACACCGGCAAGGGCGAAGAGGTGGTTTCGGTCGCCTGGATCGCCGAAAACGGTGAAGAGGACGCGGCAGCCGAAGAATAATCTTGCTTTAGCAACAAGCACTTAAGATCGGACCTATGGCCAGCTTCAGCCGATAGCTGGCCATAGGTCTTTTGCTTTCAGGCTGGATCAGTCACTGTCGGGTGAACCGCCATCCTTACCCATAGGGATCAAGGAAGAGGTGCGTCGGGTTTTCCCCGCTATAGACCACGGCAATGGTCAGGCAGGAAATTTTAACGTAACCGAAGGTTTTTGCCGCTATCAAAGGGTCTCAAAACCCACAATTTTGGCAGGGCCTTTTCATGAATCTCTATCACTGCTCAATTGATCTTCATAATGAAGCCAAAGCGCTGGCCTTTGCCGGAGCCGTGGACCAATGGATGGCCTATCTGAAAGAGCGCGGTGTTGTGAGCGGGCATCGACTGCTGCGGCGCAAGCTGAACCTTGCAAGCGACAATTGCCGGGATTTCCTGTTGGAGATTGAGTTTGCGAACCTCAGCCAGCTGGATGATGCCTTTCGGGTTCTAGGCGAAAGTGACGAAGAGGTTGAGCGGCTGTATCGCAACGTGAACAACTTGATTGCCCATGCAGAATTCGGCCTCTTCCGCCCCTTCCCCGATCCTGAACGCGCCGAGCGCATGGCGCTGATCTGAACGCAGCCCGACAAGCCCCCGTCGACAATGAAAAAAGGCCAGGCATTTGCCCGGCCTTTCTTTTACGGTCTGCACGGCCCTATCAGAGCGCATAGAGCGTGGTGAATTTATCCGTCAGATACTGCATCAGCGGTTCTGGGCTTGGCGCCATGCCAGCGGCATGGACAATGGTGTCACGCGGGCTGCGCAGACCGCCGTATTGTTGCAGGTTTTCACGCAGCCAACCGGTGGCAGAGGCGGTATTGCCCGCCGCAAGCTCGGCGTCGAGATCCGGCAGGTCAGCGCGCAGTTTCTGGTTCAGACAGCCCGCATAGACATTGCCCAGTGCATAGGTCGGGAAATAACCAAACAGGCCAACCGACCAATGCACATCCTGCAGGCAGCCGTTCGACGGCTTATCCACGGAATAGCCGAAATCGGCAGCAAAACGATCATTCCAGGCAGCCTCCAGATCGGTGACCTCCAGATCCCCAGCCATCAAGGCGCGCTCTAGGTCAAAGCGCAGCATCACATGCAGGTTGTATTGCAACTCATCCGCCTCGGTACGGATAAAGCCGGGATGAACCCGGTTCACCGCGCGATAAAAAGCCTGTGCATCCGGGATGCCAAAGTCACCAAACTCTGCCCGCATTTCACCATAAAGCCAGCTGGTAAAGGCCGCGCCACGCCCGATCTGGTTTTCATATATCCGGCTTTGGCTTTCATGCACGCCCATAGAGACACCGCTTCCCAGTGGCGTCAGCAGGAAATCCTGGCTGATACCCTGTTCATAGGCCGCATGGCCGACCTCATGGATGGTCGAGTAGAAACAATTGAACGGGTCATCTTCGCTGGTGCGGGTGGTGATCCGCACATCCAGGCCGCTGCCGGAACTGAAAGGATGAACCGCCTTGTCGACACGCCCATGGCGCATGTCATAACCAAAGGTCTTGGCCAGTTTGCGCGTCAGCTGCATCTGCGCCTGCTCGGAAAAGCGCCCTTCAACTGCCTTGGGCGCGGGGCGTTCCAACACCTGGGCGCGCAGATCAACCAGGCCGGGGCGCATGGCGTCAAAGATCGCCGCGATTTCAGCGGCGGTTGTGCCCTGTTCATAGTCTGCGACCATGGCGTCATAGACATCGCCCCCTGCGGCCAGGGCCTGGCCTTCCTCGCGCTTCAGGGCGACAACCTCTTGCAGCACCGGCAAAAAGGCTGCCACGTCTTCTGCCGCGCGGGCTGCGGCCCATTTTCCCTGTGCTTCGGATGTCACGCGGGCAAGCCGTTTTGCCAGATCGCTTGGCACCTTGACGGCACGCTCATAGCTACGCTTGATCTCGCGCAGCTGCGCGCGGCCAGCCTCATCCGGTGCCACAGCCGTTTCCAGCCAGTCGCCCACTACAGCAGAGCACCGGCGGCCATGGATCACCGCCTCAATGGCGGCCATTTCTTCGCCGCGCTGTGGCGCAGCGCCACGCGGCATCACGGTTTCCTGATCCCAGCCAAGCCGCCCGGCAATCTGCGCCAGCGCCTGGGTGTCCCGTTCATAGGCCATCAGGCTGTCGAATGTATTTGTCATAGCTCAGTGGTCCTTGATCGAAGTTGCAACAGGATAGGCGGCCAGGAACCGCCCGCGCAGGATCGCCACCCAGAGGCCAACCGCCACAAGCTGGTGCAGAATGGCTGCATGCCAGGGGGCTGCGTAGAGGACGGTGATCACGCCCAGTAGGATTTGCAGCGACAAAACTGCAAAGATCAGATTAAAGGCGTTGCGGGTTGCCGGATGGGCAGAGCCACGCCCCCGCAGCCACACAACGACCGCGAAAGCAAACAGAAGATAGCCGCTCACCCGATGGATAAACTGCACCAATCCAGGGTTTTCAAAGAAGTTCTTCCATAGCGGCTCGATCATCAGCGGGTTTGGGGGCAGCAGCTGCCCGCCCATCAACGGCCAATCCGTATAAGAGCGGCCGGCATCAATGCCCGCAACCAGCGCGCCCAGCAGGATTTGCAAAAAGGCAAAATGCAAAAGCCCGGTGGACAAGCCGAAAATCTTCGCCTCTTTGGCGCGGCGCGCCTGCATCAGGTCACGTTCGGAGCGCCCCAACAAAAAGACATACCAGGCAATGACCCCCAGGATGACAAAGGCCAACCCTAGATGCGTTGCCAGCCGATAAGAGGCAACTGCGGTCATACCTTCTCCCTGTGTGACCCCCGAAGAGACCATCCACCAGCCAATGGCACCCTGTAGGCCACCAAGCAGCCCCGGCAGCGCCAGACGTCCCGCCCAGCCTGTTGGGATGCTGCGGGTCACGAAAAAGCCGATAAACCCGATGGCCCAGACCAGGCCCATGACCCGGCCCAGCTGGCGATGGCCCCATTCCCACCAATAAATGGATTTGAAATCCGCAAGCTGCATCCACTTGTTTTCAATCTGCCACTGATCAATCTGTTTGTACTTGGCAAATTCCGCCTGCCAGTCGGCCTCGCTTAGCGGTGGGATCGCGCCGGTGACCGGACGCCATTCGGTGATCGACAAGCCAGAATCGGTCAGCCGGGTCAGCCCGCCCACCACAATCATCGCCACCACCAGCGCAAAGAGCGCCATCAACCAACCCCGGATCGCCCCGCGGGCGCCGCGGCGTCCGCGATCGATCATCCCCGGTGCAGCCTGTGGTGCGGCGTCGGACTTGCTGCCCTCAACCTCTTCAAAAATATTGCGCTTGCTCATGCTTGCCTCTTTCAGATCCGCCGCCACGCTAGGCAGGCTTTTCAGGAAGGTCCAGTACCAGACGGCCTGGAAATCAGGGACGTGTTACAGACGCCATTTTTTGGTCGGCCCGCTGTCACCCTGCCCCTTGGTTTCACCATTCTCGGTCTCGCTCTGCTTCCAGCGCACCATCTGGCGCATGATGCCATGCAGCATCTGCACATCGGCCCGTGTCAGCCGCATACGGCTGAACATATTCCGGAATACCACTTTCATGCCCTCGGATTTTGTGGGCGGAAAGAAATAACCCGCCTCATCCAGACGATCCTCATAGTGGCTGACCAGGGCTTCGACGTCGCGCCCGGTCGCCCAGTCTGTTTTCCCCAGCTCGGTGACCTCATCAGCAACCTCTTGCGATTGGCGCTGCCATTCATAGGCGGTCAACAAAACACATTGCCCCAGGTTCAATGAGGCAAAGTCAGGATTCACCGGCACCGAAATAATGGCATTGGCGCGGGCGATATCGTCGTTTTCCAGCCCAGCGCGTTCGGGACCAAACAGCACCGCAACCTTTTCCCCTGCCCGAATTTTCTGCTGCGCCAGCTTCATAGCCGCCTCGGGGCTGTAGACAGGTTTGACCAATTCACGCGGGCGGGCGGTGGTGGCAAACACGAAAGAGCAATCCTGCAGCGCGGCGGGCAGATCCTCTGCCAGGCAGGCCTCGTCCAATAGCCGCCCAGCGCCAGAGGCCATGGCAACCGCCTTGGGGTTTGGCCAACCATCGCGCGGCGCGACAATGCGCATCCGGTCAAGTCCAAAGTTCCACATGGCACGGGCGGCGGCCCCGATGTTTTCGCCCATCTGCGGGCGGACCAGGACAAAGGCAGGTTGTGGCGTGTCGCTTGGCATCATTCTCTCCGCAAAATACCGCTCTGCTGTAGTATCCAGATCGCCGATGAGCAAGCCATTAGCCAGCCCAGTGGTGCGGCAATCAGCGCCAGAGCCCCCTGCCTGCTGCAACTTTACGGCCAGATGGCCGATTTGCCCAACCAAGACCAGCCAAGACCTTGCAGAAGCTTGCGTTCACCCATAGATCCGCTACAACCCATTGTTCAAAGCGAACAGGAGTAACCTGCATGGAAGACGCCGCACAAGCCCCCGAAGCCCCGCAGATTTACCTGATCTCCCCCCCCAGTTTTGAGCTTGGCCGCTTTCCCGATGTGCTGGCCCGCGTACTGGACAGCACCGAGATCGCCTGCCTGCGCCTGAATATGGCCAGCCGCGACGAAGACACCTTGAGCCGGGCCGGTGACGCCCTGCGCGAGGTCTGTCATGCCCGCGAGGTCGCCATTGTGATCAGCGATCACCAGATCCTGGCAGAGCGTCTGGGTCTGGACGGGGTGCATTTGAACGATGCCTCCAAATCGGTACGCACCGCGCGCAAGGCGCTGGGCCCCGACGCAGTGGTTGGCAGCTTTTGCGGCGCCTCGCGTCACGATGGCATCAGCGCCGCCGAAGCCGGCGCCGATTACGTCAGCTTTGGCCCCGTTGGCACCTCTGGCCTGGGGGATGGCGCCGTGGCCGAGCAGGATCTGTTTGACTGGTGGTCGCAGATGATAGAGGTGCCAGTCGTGGCCGAAGGCGGCCTGACCGAAGATCTGATCCGCAGCACCTCTCCGTTTACTGATTTCTTTGGCCTGGGCGAAGAAATCTGGAATACCGAAGATCCGGCTGCCACCTTGAACCGCTTTATGGTGGCGATGCGCTAAAGCGGACAGCCCGCGCATCCCCCAAACACCAAGAGGCGCCTGCAACATTTCAGGCGCCTTTTGCATATGCCGGTGCCCCAATCAGAGGGGCCTATAGAAAAACCCGCTCTGCAAACCAATAGCCGCCAATCAGGGCAATGGTCAGCGAGGCTGGAATGGCCACCCTGCCGCGGTATTTGGGATACCCGGCAAACCAGTAGCCCAGACAGCCGTAGGCCAGGGCGATCACCGTCAACTGGCCCAGTTCAACTCCCACATTGAACCCCAAGAGCGCCGGCACCATCTGATCCGGCGGCAGGCCAAAATCCCCCAGCACAGAGGCAAAGCCAAGCCCGTGCAACAGGCCAAAGCCGAATATCACCAGACTGCGCCAACTGTGCACCCGGCGGACAAAGATATTTTCCACCGCGACAAAGACAATCGAGGCGGCAATCAGCGGCTCTAGGATGGTGGGGTTGACATGACCCCCCCCCAAGGCGCCCAGCACCAGGGTGATACTATGGGCCAGGGTAAACAGGCTCACCTGCCAGAGCAGCGGTTTCAGGCGCAGCGTCAGAAAAAACAACCCCAGCACAAACAGGATATGATCCAGCCCATTTTGCGAGATATGGTCAAAACCAACCGGCAGATAGCTTTGGAACACCTGCCAGCCATTTTGCACCGCGCCCCCCTTCAGCGCGATCAAGGCAGAGCGGTCCCCCCCCGCGATATAGCCGGTATAGGGATCAGGCACACCGTTCTGCCGCAAGACAACCGCGCCGGATCGGTCAGGCCAGGCAAGGCTCAGGTAGGGGGCGGCGCCAGAAACCTCTCCTTTCAGAACCAGTTCAGAGCTGCGCGGCAGGCTGGTATCGCCTACCTTTGGAATATGCAGACTGTGCAGTTGCAGGGGCACGGGAACGCCAGCTGTGATCTCCAGTTCCGGCAGCCAATCTTCCAGGAACAGCCGCAGCATTGGGTCCAGCTCTGCCTCGGGCATAGAGCGCAGCAAGTCATAATCGCCCGACTTGTCACTGCTATTCGTATCGGCGCGCCCGTCCAGATCAATACCGGCCACAAAGGCCTCTATGTTCATGCGTAGCGTCAGCGTCAGCTGCCCCTCGCTGACCTCAAAATCCGCAATGGTGGGTGAAACTTCATGGGCACGCCCGGCGCTTGGGGGATACATCAGCAGGCTTGACAGGATCACGATGATTGCCACCCTGAGGCAACCCAATTGCAAAGTCTTGAAAATGTTCAAACCTGTGTTCCGCTCTGTTCCTAAATCAATCACTCAAAGCTATGGCCCGCCCCGCATCAACCTGCCCGCCCTTGGTCTCGCGCCGCTGGGCTGGTTGGCCGGAACAATGGCACCGGCACTCTCACATGAGTTTTGGATTGAGCCGGAGAAATATCAAGTGAATTCCGGTGCCACCCTGAACGCGGGGCTGCGCAATGGGCAAATGTTCAAGGGCGCCCGCCTGCCCTATTTTGACCATCGCATCCATCGGTTCGAGACGGTGCATCAGGGCCAGGTCATCCCCTATCGCGGCCGCATGGGGGGATATGCCCGCTCTGGTGCGAGAGGATCTGCCCGCCGGTTTGTTGATTGCGCTCCATGAGACCACTCCCGATCTGGTGACCTATGATAGCAGGCAGGACTTTGCAGAGTTCGCCGCCCATCAGGGTCTTGGCGACCCGGGCCCAAAGCAGCGCGAGCGTGGTCTGCCGCAGCCTGGCGCAGACAGATGGCGCGGGCGCGGTTAACCTACACCTGCACCTGCGCCGACAGCACAGCTATCTTGCCAATGCCGTGGTTATGCGCCCGTTTGAAGACGACCCAAAGGCGGTCTGGCAAACGCTTTGGGCCTCTATCACCTTTGCGCTGCCCGAATAAATCAGCCCCCCGGCCGCGCAGGCCCTGATTTTGCGTGCAAGCGACCGGGGCCGCTCGCTTGTCGCTTGCGAGGGGCGAAAAAAGACGCAATAGAGAGCACATGACACAGGACATGACGCCCCCCGCCCCCCTACAAGAGACTGCCGCGCCGGTGCTTTGCATCGGTTCTGTCCTTTGGGACGTGATCGGGCGCTGCCCGTCTGAAATGCGCCACGGCTCTGACATGCCCGGGCGGATCACCCGTCTGCCCGGTGGTGTGGCGATGAATATCGCCATGACGCTGGCCCATTTTGGCTTGGTGCCTACCCTGCTGAGCACTGTTGGCCGTGACGCCGAAGGTGATGAGTTGATAGCCGCCTGTCGCCAGTTGGGCTGCCGGACAGAGCATCTCTATCGCTCTGACGATCTGCCAACTGATCGATACATGGCGGTGGAAGGCGGCAATGGGCTGATCGCCGCCATTGCTGATGCCCATTCGCTAGAGGCGGCGGGAGATAAAATTCTGCGTCCGCTGATCGATGGCACGCTGGGCTCGCCTGCCCAGCCCTATACCGGGGCAATTGCGCTGGATGGCAATCTGACGCTCTCGCTGCTGGGGGATATTGCCATCCACCCGGCCTTTGCCCGTGCAGATTTGCGGGTGGCGCCGGCCTCTCCGGGCAAGGCCGAAAGGCTTCGCCCCTTTCTGGCTGCCACCCGTGGCACGCTCTATGTGAACCTGGAAGAGGCCGGGATCCTGTGTCAGGACAGGTTCAGCAATAGCGAAGCCGCCGCCCTGGCGCTGATTGACCGGGGCGCTGCCCGGGTGCTGGTCACAGATGGGGGATCCTCTGCCAGCGAGGCCTGCGCGCCCAGCCACCGGGGCGCCGGGGAAAGCCCGGTGATCACCCAAACACCGCCGCCTGTCACCGTTGCCCGTGTAACAGGGGCCGGCGACACATTCATGGCCGCCCATATCGCCGCCGAAGCGCGCGGCGACACGCGACATTTCGCACTGGCCGCCGCTCTAGAGGCTGCCGCCAACTACGTTTCAGGAGACCCACCGCTGTGATCGACATCCAGTATTCATCCGAAGTCCGCGCCGCCAAAGCCGCCGGAACCGCAATTGTGGCGCTGGAAAGCACCATCATTACCCATGGCATGCCTTTTCCACAAAATGTGGAAGTCGCCGCCCAGGTGGAGCAAGATATACGCGACGCAGGTGCCACGCCTGCCACCATTGCCGTGATCAAGGGCGTCCTGCATGTCGGCCTGGAAGCCGATGAACTGCAGGCCCTGGGCCAGGCGAAAAACGTTGCCAAGGTCTCGCGCGCGGATATGCCCGTCTGTATCGCCATGGGCCAAACCGGTGCGACCACGGTTGCCGCCACGATGATTGCCGCAAATCTGGCAGGGATTTCGGTTTTTGCCACCGGCGGCATCGGCGGGGTGCACAAGGGGGCGGAAACCAGCTTTGATATCTCGGCTGATCTGCTGGAACTGGCCCAGACCCCCGTCACCGTTGTAGCAGCCGGTGCAAAGGCGATATTGGACATCCCCAAAACCCTGGAAATTCTGGAAACACAAGGGGTTCCGGTGATTTCCTACGGTCAGGACAGCTTCCCCGCCTTTTGGTCGGCCCAATCCGATCTGATGGCACCGCTGCGTCTGAACAGCGCTGCGGAAATCGCGCGCGCCCAAGACACGCGCCGCGCCATGGGCCTGCCCGGCGGGCAGCTCATCGCCAATCCAATCCCGCTGGATGCAGAAATCCCAGCAGCCGATCTGGCGCCAGTGATTACCCAGGCCCAAAGCGAAGCGGATGCCCAAGGCGTCAGCGGCAAGGCTGTGACGCCGTTTTTGCTGCAACGGATCTTTGAACTGACCGAGGGGCGTTCTCTCACTGCCAATATCGCCTTGGTGCGCAATAATGCACGGCTCGCGGCAGAAATCGCCAAAGAACTGGTCGCTCTCAATAGCTAAATGACTTTCCTTTGACTATAGCATTGCCCATGGGCGGATCAGTACCTAGGTTCGCCCTACACAATACGAGATTTTCCTGATGTTTGATCACCAGATATGACTTCTCCCTTCGACGAAGAGCCAATCCGCCACCGCCCCGGTCTGTTTGCCCGGCTGCGGTCGTCGTTTTTCACTGGCATCGTGGTTATTGCCCCGGTCGGTCTGACCGTCTGGCTATTGTGGACAGTGGTTGGCTGGGTGGATTCTGTGGTGTTGCCGCTGGTGCCGCACACCATTTCGCCGGAACAATACATCGGCATCAATCTGCGCGGTATTGGGCTGATTTTCTTCTTGATCTTTACCATTGTCATTGGCTGGATCGCCAAGGGCATCATCGGCCGTTCTCTGATTGGTTTTGCGGAAAACCTGGTTAATCGCATGCCAGTTGTGCGCACGATCTATTCCGGCATCAAGCAAATCTCCGAAACCGTTTTTGCCCAGTCTGAACGCAGCTTTGAAAAGGCCTGCCTGATCCAATACCCCCGTCGCGGCATCTGGGCGATTGGCTTTATCTCGACCACAGCCAAGGGCGAGGTCTCTGACAGCACCAAGACGGGCGATGCCCTGATGAGCATCTTCCTGCCCACCACCCCCAACCCGACCTCTGGTTTTTTGCTCTTTGTCCCCAAGGATGACGTGATTGAGCTGGAAATGAGCGTTGAGGATGCCGCAAAATTGGTGATCTCTGCCGGGTTGGTCTATCCCAACCCAAAGGATCCGGTCACACCGCCACCAGGCAACCCAGCGCAATAGCGCCGCAGGGCCACTGAAACAGGGGCCGCGGTATCGGTGGACACCTTGCCTGCAAAATGCGTCGAAGCCACTTCAATATAGAAAAAGAGCGGCCCAAGAGCCGCTCCTGATCTTTGCATCATTCATCGGATGCAGTTCTAGTCGTTTGATTTCGCACGTCTTAGATGCGCAAGAGCAATAGCCACTTTTGCGCAACATGCCCGAACAGGCCACTGGCACAACACTTAAAGCGCGGTCCAGCCGCCATCTACGCTTAGGGTGGTGCCGGTGATCTGCGCCGCTGCATCGGAACAGAAAAACACGGCTGTACCGCCGAGTTGTTCCACCGTTGCAAACTCCTTTGAGGGCTGACGTTCCAGCATGACCTGCTTGATCACCTCTTCGCGCGACATGTTGTATTTTGCCATAGTATCCGGGATCTGGGCCTCAACCAGCGGCGTCAGCACATAGCCTGGGCAAATGGCATTGCAGGTGATCGGCTCTTCTGCGGTTTCCAGCGCCACCGTTTTGGTCAGCCCCACAACCCCATGTTTTGCCGCGACATAAGCCGATTTGAACGGCGAGGCCGTTAGCCCATGCGCCGAAGCGATATTGATAACCCGACCCCAGCCAGCGGCGCGCATCTTGGGCAGCGCAACGGCGGTGGTATGAAAGGCAGAGCTGAGATTGATTGCCAGAATGGCATCCCAGGTTTCTGTCGGGAAGTCATCCACCGGTGCCACATGCTGGATACCGGCGTTGTTGACCAGGATATCGCAGGCGCCCGCTTCCTCGATCAGCCCGCGACAGGCCTCCCCCTTGGACATATCCGCCTGAATATAGCGAGCCTTACCACCGAACTCTGCTGCGATCTGGGCCGCAATCTCGTGATCCTCAGGCCGGTCGGTGAAAGAGTTCAACACCACATCCGCCCCCGCGCGCGCCAGTTCCCGCGCAATCCCTAGGCCAATGCCCGAATTTGATCCGGTAATCACCGCGGTTTTTCCTGTGAGAGTCATCTGCTGTCCCTTTCCTGGTCTCTGTCATAAGGCGTTTTATCTTCTTGCCATGCTGCAGACGCAAATGAAACGCGTAGGACTACGTAGCAGCCGCTGCATCTGACGCAGACCAACCTGGGCGCAAAGGCCGTTCAGAGAATAATGGGGGCAGACGGCTCGAAAATCCTTAACAAAAAAAACGCCCGCGCGAAGCGGGCGTAAAGTTATTGAGGCAGGTTTCATACAGGCAAGAAACCTATCGAGCAGTGACTTCTTTATATGCAATTTCTGCCTTCCATCCAAGCTAAAAGTTTGAAATGACAAGAAAGCGCAGATGCGGTGTAGACCCAAGAAAATATGGGCCCGATGGGATTGTTGCCAAAATGACCTCAGTTTTTTTCCAAAAACTTAAACTCGCAACCACAGGAATCCTGCTGCTTGGCGGTGCTGCACCCCTGTTCGCAGAATCATCTCATGGCATAGCTATGTACGGTGACCCTAGCCTACCACAGGATTTTGTGTCCTTACCATATGCTAACCCTTCGGCGCCCAAAGGGGGCAAAGTCGTCTTTGGCAACACCGGCGGTTTTGATACGCTTAATCCCTTTGCCCAGAAAGGCACGCCCCCCTGGCAACTTCGGTTCTGGGGATATGAAAGCCTGATGGGCCGCTCCTGGGACGAAGCCTTCTCTCTTTACGGTCTGTTGGCCGAATCGGTCGACGTTCCAGAGGACAGATCCTGGGTCGAATTCACTCTCAGACCGGAAGCAAAATTCTCCGATGGTAGCCCGGTCACGGTAGAGGATGTGATCTGGTCCTACGAAACACTCGGCACCCAAGGACACCTGCGCTATCGCGGGTTCTGGGGCAAAGTGGCTGATATCCGCCAAACCGGGCCGCTGAGCCTGCGCATCACCTTCAACACCCAAGACCGAGAACTTGCCCTGATTGCCGGCATGCGACCTATCTTGAAACGGTCACAGTGGGCGGGCAAAGATTTTGCGTCATCGGGGCTGACCGAGGCCCCAATTGGCACTGGCGCCTACGTGGTCGACAGCTTCGAGGCGGGACGTCAAGTCACCCTGCGGCGCAATCCCGACTACTGGGGCAAGGATCTGCCCTTCCGGGTTGGCACCCAGAACTTTGATCAACTGCGAATTGATTTTTTCGGTGATCAGACGGTCTTGTTCGAATCTTTCAAAGCAGGCGAGCTGACCGCCTACCGTGAATTCAATGCGGATAAATGGCAGCGTGCCTATGATTTTGAAGCCGTCACAAGCGGGCGCATCGTCAAAAGTGAGATCCCGCATCAGCGCCCCAGCGGAATGACCGGGCTTGCCTTTAACACCCGCCGCGCGCCACTGGATGATTGGCGGGTGCGCGAGGCGCTGATCCTGGCCTTCAACTTTGAATACATCAATGAAACCATTACCGGCGGGACACAGCAGCGCATCAGCTCTTATTTTTCCAATTCCCACCTCGGGATGCAGCCCGGCGCAGCCAGCGGTCGAGTGGCGCAGTATCTGGCACCCTTTGCCGAAGATCTGCCCCCCGGCACTCTCTCCGGGTATCGCCTGCCACAAAGCGACGGCACCAAGCGCAACCGCAAGAACCTGCGTCGCGCCATGGCGCTGCTGCAAGAGGCGGGCCTTCGCGTTCAGGATGGGGCGCTCCGCGATGCAAATGGCACCGAGCTGCGCCTGAATGTGTTGCTACGCCAAGGCGATAGCGAGATGAAGACGGTGATCGAAATCTATGCCCGCGCGCTGGAACGTCTGGGCATCACCCTGATACCGGAAGTGGTTGACAACGCGCAATATGTCGGCCGCCAGAGCAGCTTTGACTTTGATCTTACCCGGTTGCGCCGTGAGCTGTCATTAAGTCCGGGCAACGAACAGCGCCTCTATTGGGGCAGCGCCGGGGCGGATCAGCCCGGCAGCCGCAATCTGATGGGAATTGCCTCGCCTGCGGCAGATGCAATGATCGATCACATGCTCACAGTAGACGCCCCAGAAGATTTTACCGCCGCCACCCGCGCGTTGGACCGGGTGCTAACCGCCGGGCGCTATGTCATTCCCATCTGGTCCTTTGACAAGGGACGTATCGCCCATGTGAAAGAGCTGCATTTTCCGGATGTCTTGCCGATTTACGGCGACCGAACCGGGTTCATGCCAGAGGTCTGGTGGTATCAAGCCACAGAGTGACGCTGGCTATCTCGTTAAAAGGCAACAAAACTCCCGTGTTCCTTTGTTTCATCGATTTTGGTATAGTCGGTGCAATGCAAGGCTATTGTTTCGATGGGGGTACCAATCATGACGACCCTTCCTTCACCGTGGCGTTGGGAAAGTATGTATCCTCGCGCCAAACAACGTTTCCCGCATCTCTGCGCCGAAACGGTCCCCAGCCTTGCAAAGGACCGAGACGGCTTTGTCGCCTATCTGGCTGATACCCATCACCTGACCCTGCGCGAAGCCGAGGAAGAGGTTGACGACTTCCTCTTCACCGAGAGCCTGCATGCAGAGCTGAAAACAGATCGGGCCTGATCAGGGAAGGCCGCGACGGGTCCGCGAAAGCAACTTCGCGAAACACGCCAGCAGTTTCGCGCACTTGCAAGGTCGCATGAACGCGGCAAGCCTAATCCCTTGGCTTCAGGAAGGTTTCACCGCCGGAATAGCCAGCCCCAGGTCGTTAGCAGATCGCTAGCTGAGGGAGGTGACCCAAAGTATGGTGGCATCATCCTGACTGACCGAGACCACATTGTGACCCATCGCCGCGTCATAATAGGCACTGTCGCCGCGCCGCATCTCTACCGGTTCGTAAAACTCGGTATAGAGCTTCACCACCCCGGTCAGAACATACATGAATTCTTCGCCGTCGTGCCGCACCCAGCCGTCAAATTCATCCATGGACCGCGCCCGCACCCGCGCGCGGTAAGGCAACATCTGTTTGCGCCGCAGCCCCTCTGCGAGCAGTTCGTGCTCGTAGGTGGCAGTGGCCTGGGCCGATCCTTCGTTATATTTGGTCACCGTCATGCGCCCGTTGACCTGATCACGCTGCGGCGGGGTAAACAGCTGCGGAACCGAAATTTCCAATCCGACCGCCAGCTTCTTCAGGGCCTCGTAGGTCGGCGACATCTGGCCGTTCTCGATCTTTGACAGGGTTGATCGCGCCAGCCCGGCCTGATTGGCCGCATGTTCCAGCGTCCAGTCCCGCGCCTTGCGGAGCTCGCGCACACGCGCGCCCAGGTCCAACGGTTCTGCGTCACGCTCCTCGCCATTGGCGCGGGCGATGGTGATCAAAGATTTGGGGTCTCGTCCTATCATGCGGTCTCTATAAGATGCCCGCTGCATGCTTGCAACGCGCCACTTGTCAGGCTAGCCAAAGGATATGGTATCTCTCTTTGATCAAGGCGCCTTTGCGCCCTGCCCCGCGCCCTTTAATCTGGCCGCCCATGTGCTGCGCCAGGCCCGAATCCTGCCCGACAAACCGGCGCTAGAGGTCATTGGCAGCAAGGGGGCGCAGATCTGGACCTTTGCCCAGCTAGAGGCCGCAGTACGCGGCACCGGCACCGGATTGTTGCAGGCGGGGCTGAAACCGGGGCAAATCCTGTTGATGCGCCTTGGCAATACCGTGGATTTCCCCATTGCCTATCTGGGGGCGATTGCTGCGGGTCTTGTACCCGTTCCGACCTCTTCGCAGTTGACCGAGGACGAAACCGCCAAGATGATCGCCGATCTGGATGCAGCCGCGATTTTACGAGATCCGTCAGTTGCCTGCGCGGCGCACCCGATGCAGATTGAGCTGCCCGCCCTGCAGGCAATGCGCGCCTTGCCGCCCTGCGACTATGCCATGGGGCCAGCTGATCGGATGGCCTATGCGGTCTATACCTCTGGCACCAGTGGCATGGCCCGCGCCGTTGCCCATGCCCATCGTGCCATCTGGGCACGCCAGATGATGGTGCAGGGGTGGTATGATCTGAAACCCGATGATCGCTTGCTGCATGCGGGCGCTTTCAACTGGACCTTTACGCTGGGCACGGGCTTGATGGATCCTTGGACCATCGGTGCCACCGCGCTGATCCCTGAACCGGACACCGACCCCGCGCAGCTGCCCGCCCTGCTGCGCCAGCACAAGGCAAGCCTTTTTGCTGCAGCACCGGGGGTTTATCGAAAGATCCTAAAATCTGACGCGCCACTTGATCTGCCATATCTACGCCACGGGCTTTGTGCCGGGGAAAAGCTGTCCGAGCATCTGCATCAAGCCTGGCGTCACGCCTCGGGCACCGATCTGTTCGAGGCCTATGGCATGTCGGAATGTTCCACCTTTATTTCCTCCAGCCCGGCGCATCCGGCGCGCGGCCAGGCCCTGGGCCAGCCACAGCCGGGGCGTCGCGTGGCGATACTTGGCCCCGATGGGCCCGTGCCCAATGGCGAGGTCGGCACCATCGCCATTGCCGCCAGCGATCCGGGGCTGATGCTGGGCTATCTGAATGCCCCACAAGAAACCGCCGCACGGATGCAGGGAGAGTGGTTCCTGACTGGCGACCAGGGCACCATGGCACCGGATGGTCAGATCAGCTATCTTGGGCGCGATGATGATATGATGAATGCCGGCGGCTTTCGGGTCTCGCCGATCGAGGTGGAAACCCAGCTACAAGCGCATCCCGGCATAACCCAGGTTGGCGTCGCCTCGGTCGAGGTCAAAACCGATAGCCATATCATCGTCGCCTTTTACACTGGCCCCGCGCCACTGGACCCGGCGGAGTTACAGCGCTTTGCCACCGCGCATCTGGCCCGCTATAAACAGCCCCGTGCCTATGTCCATCTCGACGCTCTGCCCAGTGGCGCCAATGGCAAACTGCTGCGCCGCGCCCTGCCCGCCTATTTCAAAGGATAGCCCATGACCGCTGACCTGCCGACTGTGAAGCTCGATATTATTTCCGATCCGATCTGCCCTTGGTGCTATATCGGCAAGACCCATCTGGACAAGGCGCTGGCAGAAATTCCGGATCATCCCTTTGTGATTGAATGGCACCCTTTCCAGCTGAATCCCGACATGCCCGCCGAGGGCATGGATCGGCGCGCCTATCTGGAGGCCAAGTTCGGCGGCAAAGAAGGCGCGGTGCGGGCCTATGCCCCCGTGGTGGAAAATGCCGAAAAGGCCGGGTTGAAGATCGATTTTGAAGGTATGCAGCGCACGCCAAACACCATCAACGCGCACCGGCTGATCCACTGGGCCGGGATAGAAGCCAAGCAGGGCGCAATGGTGGATGCCTTGTTTGACGCCTATTTTTCCCAGGCGCGTGACATCGGCGACACCGAGGTCCTGGTAGAAATTGCCGCCAATGTCGGGCTAGAGGCCGATGTGGTGCGCAAGCTGCTGTCTGGCGACAGTGACCGGGAAGATATCCGCAACCGCGATGCACATTCGCGCAAAATGGGGGTGACATCGGTTCCGACCTTTATCATCGCCAACCAGCATGCGGTCCCCGGTGCCCAGCAGCCCGACATGTGGAAGCAGATCATTTCTGATATTATGGAACAACTTCAAAATCCTACGGAAAGCTCATGACCCAACTGCGGCGTTTAACCATCTTTGTTGCCCTGCTTGTGGTGCTGGCTTCGGGCACCGTGTTTTTTCACTTTGCCGAAGGCTGGAGCTGGTTGGATTCCTATTTCTTTACCGTGATCACCGTATCGACGGTTGGCTATGGCAATCTGGTCCCGGTGACTGCGGCAGGCAAGTTGGCGACCACCGCTCTGATTTTTGGTGGACTTGGGGTCTTTGCTCTGGCGATGAATGAATTTGCCCAGATGCAGCTGGCAAAACGGCAAAAGCATAATGAATGGCTGTTTGCCCGGCTGGGAGATGACACGAAGGATGACGAAGCGCCTGTCGCCAATGAGGATGATCCCCCCGCCACTGCGCGCACAAGCCCCCCACAGGAATAACCCGTCACGGCTGCGCCGTACTCCGTGGCTGTCTCGCTGCTGCAGGGCGTGGTTTCGCGGGGACGGCACAGGGGACCACAGCAGGCACAGAAACTACACAAAACAACAATGCACATAGCATTGTGCACTCTCAGGCATGGTGCTCGTTTCACTGCCGTGATAGCGCAAAGCCAAAAGGCCCGGTCAGGATCCAATTTCAGGACCACCGAAGTCTTGCGAAGGATTTCAATGACTCCGACACCCCCAAATGCCATGTCAAAGGCAGAATTCATTTCACTGGTTGCGATGATGATGGCAACCATCGCCTTTTCCATTGATGCCATGCTGCCGGCCCTGCCGGAAATTGGTGCGCAACTCAGCCCCGGAGATATCAACCGGGCGCAGTTGATCCTCACCTCCTTTGTCCTGGGGATGGGGTTTGGTACCTTTTTCACCGGACCGCTGTCGGATGCCTTTGGCCGCAAACCCGTTATCGTTGCGGGGGCTGTGATCTATATCGTCTCGGCTGCGGTGGCCTGGGCCTCGTCTTCGCTTGAACTGGTGCTGATTGCGCGGGTGACCATGGGGCTTGGCGCCGCTGGGCCACGGGTTGTGGCGCTGGCCATTGTGCGCGATCTCTATTCGGGCCGTGAGATGGCACGGATGATGTCAATTGCCATGATGATCTTTACTCTGGTGCCGGCCTTTGCACCAATGCTGGGCCAGGGGATCATCATCTTTGCCGGCTGGCGCGGAATTTTTGCCGCCTTTGCGCTATTTGCTCTGGTCATCTCTCTTTGGACCATGATCCGTCTGCCCGAACCCCTGGCGGTAGAAAACAGGCGTCCCTTCCGCTTGCCACTGATGCTGGCGGCGGTGCGCGAGATGATCCAGCACCCGACGGTGCGACTGTCCATTCTGGTTCAGACCTTCTGTCTCGCCACCCTGTTCACAATGCTGACCATGGTACAGCAGATCTATGACGTGATTTTTGCCCGCGCCGACAGCTTTCCGTTCTGGTTTGGTTTTGTCGCGCTGATGGCAGGCAGCGCCAGCGTGTTAAACGCAGCGATTGTTGTGCGCGTTGGCATGCGCCGCATGGTAACCTGGTCCTTGGCAGCGCAGATCTTCTGCTCGGGGCTGATACTGCTCCTTCAAGGGACGGGGCTGCCTGACACTCTTGCTTTTGGCCTGTTCGTAGCCTGGCAGACCAGCGTGTTTTTCATGGCTGGGACCACCCTCGGCAATCTCAATGCCATGGCGATGGAACCGATGGGGCATATTGCCGGCATGGCGGCCTCGGTAATCGGCGCAATTTCCACCGTTTGCGCCGCAGCGATTGCCGCGCCGATTGGTCTGCTGTTTGATGGCTCTTTGCTGCCTGTTGCCCTGCCAATCCTGTGCATGTCGCTTATAAGCTTCTGCACAATGCTGCATATGGCGCGTGTTGAAAAGCGGCTGATCTATCCATAGTACGCTTGCTGCTTTCCTGAAAAACTTCTAACCTCTCCAGATATTTGGAGGGGGTTTCATGGATTATCCATATGATCTTGGCAGCTATTCCTGCCCCATCACCACCACATCGCCACAGGCGCAGCTGTGGTTCGATCGCGGCTTGAACTGGATCTATGGCTTCAACCACCAAGAAGCGATCGCCTGTTTCAAACAGGCCCTGTCCTATGATCCGCGCTGTGCCATGGCCCATTGGGGGCTGTCCTATGCGGCCGGGCCAAACTACAATATGCCTTGGGAATTGCACGACGAAACCGGGCGGGCCGATGCCCTTGGCCTGGCCCATGATGCCAGCCGCGCGGCGCTGGCCCATGTGGACGGGTGCACCGAGGCCGAAACCTTGCTTATCTCCGCCCTGCAAGCCCGCTACCCACAGCGCGAGCTGAGCGATAACATGCAGACCTGGGACCAGGCCTTTGCCGATACTATGCGGGCGGCCTTTGCCCGCTGTCCAAATCATCTGGATCTGCGCACCGTTTTTGCCGAAAGCCTGCTGAACCTTACGCCCTGGAACATGTGGGACCTAAAGACAGGCACACCGGCCCCCGGGGCCGCCACCACAGAAGCGCAGCAGATCCTGGAACAGGCGATGCAAGGCCAGCCCGGTGCCATGCAGCACCCAGGCCTGCTGCATCTCTATGTCCATCTGATGGAAATGTCCCCAACCCCAGAGAAAGCGCTGAAAGCCGGTGATGTGCTGCGCCGTCTGGTACCAGATGCAGGCCATCTGGTGCATATGCCAACGCATATTGACGTGCTCTGTGGCAACTATCTCGATGTGGTGTTGTGGAACGAGGAAGCAATCAAGGCCGACCTGAAATATTACAACCGCGAAGGTGCCTATAATATCTACACGGGGTACCGGCAGCACAACTATCACTTTGTCATCTATGGCGCGCTGTTTCTGGGGCAAATGGAACCAGCCCTGCGCGCAAATCAGGGGCTGTGGGACACCACCCCCGAAGAGATGCTGCGCATTGAGAGCCCGCCAATGGCGGATTATTTTGAATCCTACATGGCGATGCACCCGCATATCCTGATCCGCTTTGGTCGATGGGAAGACTGCATTGCGCTGGACCTGCCGCAGGATCAAACCCTCTACTGCACCCTGACTGCGACGGTGCACTATGCCCGCGCAATCGGCTATGCTGCCACGGGGCGTGTGGCAGAGGCCGAAGCAGAGGAGCAGCGCTTTCTTGCCGCCCGCGCGCGCGTGCCTGACAGCCGCCTGATGCACAACAATCGTGTTGTAGACCTACTTGAAATTGCGCGCGAAATGCTGCGCGGCGAGATTGAATACCGCAAGGGGCACTACGCCGAAGCCTATGCGCATCTTCGCCGATCAGTCGCGCTGGATGACAACCTCCCCTATGATGAACCCTGGGGCTGGATGCAGCCCACCCGGCACGCGCTGGGGGCGCTGCTGCTGGAACAGGGCCATACCGCCGAGGCCGAAGCAGTCTACCGCGCCGATCTTGGCCTGGACGACACCCTGTCGCGGGCCTCGGTTCATCCCGATAATGTCTGGAGCCTAAAAGGGTTGCACGACTGTCTTCAGGCACGAGGTGAGTTGGTTGAGATCCGCCACATCAAACAAAAACTGGATCAGGCACAGGCGCGTTCAGATGGTGTATTTGCCTCCTGCGGCTGTGCGCAGGTGGCTATGCAGCCGCAGGGGTGCTGCACCGCATGAGCCCCCCATTCATTGGGACGACCAGCAACCAGGGCCTTATTGGGCCTTGGCTTTTTTCCGCTCGGCGATCAGCCGTTCGGCCAGATCGCGGGCAATGGCAAAGGCCCCTTTGATCTTGTCGCTGTCCTTTTTCCAATCGCGGCGCACAACGATCTTGTTGTCCTTGACCTTGGCCAGACCATTCTGCCCCTGGATGAAATCAACCAGCCCCTGCGGCGAGGCAAATTTATCATTGTGAAACTGCAGCGTCGCGCCCTTGGGGCCAGCATCCAGTTTGGAAATGCCCGCCCGTTTGCACATAGCCTTGATGCGAACAACGAGCATCAAAGTATTGACTTCTTTAGGCAATTTCCCAAATCGGTCAATCAATTCAGCGGCAAAACCTTCCAGTTCCACCTTGGTTGTCAGCCCCGACAGGCGCCGGTACAGGCCAAGGCGCACGTCAAGGTCCGGCACATAGGCCTCTGGGATCAGCACCGGCACGCCGAGATTGATCTGCGGTGCCCATTGCTCATCGGTGTCGCTCAGGCCCTCCAGCTCTCCTGATCGGATCTTGGCAATCGCCTCTTCCAGCATCGACTGGTACAGTTCATACCCCACGTCGCGCATCTGGCCGGATTGTTCTTCGCCCAGCAGATTGCCGGCGCCGCGAATATCCAGATCCTGGCTGGCCAGGGTAAAACCGGCGCCCAACGTATCCAATGACCCCAGCACCCGCAGGCGCTTTTCTGCGGCAGGCGTCAGGCGCTGGCGCGGCTTGGTGGTCAGATAGGCATAGGCACGCGTCTTGGAACGCCCCACCCGGCCCCGGATCTGATAGAGCTGCGACAGGCCAAACATATCTGCCCGGTGCACTACCATGGTGTTTGCCGTGGGAATATCGAGACCGGATTCCACAATGGTCGTGGCCAGCAGGATGTCATACTTGCCGTCATAGAAGGCATTCATCCGGTCATCCAGCTCTCCTGCGGCCATCTGCCCATGCGCCACGATATAGCTCAGCTCTGGCAGTTGTTCTTTCAGGAAATCCTCGACCTCGGGCAGATCTGAAATACGCGGCACCACATAGAAGCTCTGCCCGCCGCGATAATGTTCACGCAGCAGGGCTTCGCGCAGGGTGACCGCATCAAATTCGCTGACATAGGTGCGGATCGCAAGGCGATCCACTGGCGGCGTGCCGATAATCGACAGATCGCGTACCCCGGTGAGGCTGAGCTGCAGGGTACGCGGGATGGGGGTTGCGGTCAGCGTCAGCACATGAATGTCAGAGCGCAGCTGTTTGAGCCGTTCCTTGTGCCCTACGCCAAAGTGCTGTTCTTCATCAATGATCAACAGGCCAAGATTGTTAAAGCGGATATTCTTGGCAAGCAAAGCATGGGTGCCAATGACGATATCAACCGTTCCCTTGGCCATACCTTCACGGGTTTTCGCAGCCTCCTTGGCGCTAACAAAGCGCGACAACTGCCTGACTTCTAAAGGGAAGCCCCGGAAACGTTCTGCAAAGGACGCCGCATGCTGACGGGCCAGCAAGGTGGTTGGCGCAATCACCGCTACCTGCACGCCAGACATCGCGGCCACAAAGGCTGCCCGCATCGCAACCTCGGTTTTGCCAAAACCGACATCGCCGCAGATCAGCCGGTCCATCGGCTGACCAGAGGTAAGATCCGCCATCACATCCTCAATGGCGCGCAGCTGATCATCGGTTTCCTGATAGGGGAAGCGGGCGGAAAACTCCTCCCAGGCGTGCGGTGGCGGATCCATCGCCGGGGCGCGGCGCAGGGCGCGTTCAGCGGCAATGCGGATCAGTTTGTCCGCCATTTCACGAATGCGCTCTTTCAGCTTGGCCTTTTTCGCCTGCCAGGCCCCACCGCCAAGACGATCCAGAAAGGCCTCGTCGTGACCGTATTTTGACAAGAGCTCGATGTTTTCGACTGGCAGATAGAGCTTGGACTCTTCGGCATATTCCAGCAGCAGGCATTCATGCGCAGCCCCGGCGGCACGCACCACCTCCATTCCCTGATAGCGGCCAATGCCGTGATCCACATGCACCACCAGATCGCCCGGGCTCAGCGATTGGGTTTCGGTCAGGAAATTTTCGGCCTTGCGGCGTTTCTTGGGTGCCCGGATCAGGCGATCGCCCAGAACATCCTGCTCTGAGATCACCGTCATTTTGTCGGATTGGAACCCATGTTCCAGTGCCCATACCGCCAGATGCAGACCGGATTTACCGATACGCGTACCATCCATCACCGGGATGACTTCCGCCAGCCCTTCATCTTCGATCAAGCCGGTCAGACGTTCGCGCGCCCCCTCTGAATAAGAGGCAACAATCACCGGCCCCTCGTGCAGGCGCGCCTTAATATGATCAGCCAAAGCCCCAAAAAGACTGACATTTTCCTGCTGCCGCTCGGGCGAAAAGTTGCGTCCGATGCGCCCACCCGCATCCAACACCCCAGGCCCAGAGGCCTGCGCCAATGGGTGCAGCTGGATCCGGCGATGGTCCGATACGGCCGCTTCCCAGGCCGCATCATCCAGATAGAGCAGACCAGGGGGCGCGGGTTTGTAGACCGTATCCAGCCGCCCCTTTTGCGCCATGGCGATCTTGCGGGTTTCATATTGATCTTCAATGCTTTCCCAGCGCGCCAGCCGCGCCGGAGTCACCTGATCATCAAGCGTCAGCGTCGCCCCTGGCAGATAGTCAAACAGGGTTTCCAGATGGTCGTGGAAAAACGGCAGCCAATGCTCGATCCCCTGGTGCTTACGCCCGGCACTGACCGCTTCATACAGCGGATCATCCGTTCCGGCAGCGCCAAATTCGATGCGATAGTTCTGGCGGAACCTGGTGATCGCCGCCTCATCCAGGATTACCTCTGACACCGGGGCCAGTTCAATCAGATCCAGGGTTTCGGTGGTGCGCTGGCTGGCGGGATCAAAGCGGCGTACCCCGTCCAGCACATCGCCAAAGAAATCCAGCCGCACCGGGCCGCTATCGCCGGGGGGATAAATATCGATAATGCCACCGCGAATGGCATAGTCGCCCGGTTCCATCACTGTTGGGCTTTGGACAAACCCCATACGCACCAGGAAATTACGCAGGGCTTTTTCATCTACCCGCTGGTCAACCCTGGCGGAAAAGGCTGCCGCGCGTAGCACCTCACGCGCCGGCACCCGCTGACTGGCAGCATTGAGCGTGGTCAGCAGGATAAACTGCTTTGGCATCTGGTGCACCAACGCCGCCAGACAGGCCATACGCGAGGCCGCAACATCCGGGTTGGGCGAGACTCGATCATAGGGTAGACAATCCCAGCCGGGAAAGATGATCACCGGCATATCCGGCGCAAAGAAGGCAAGGGCCGCGCGCATTGCCTCCATGCGTTTGTCATCACGGGCGATATGCAGAACGGGTTGGCCGGATTTGACCAATTCATCCAGGATCAGCCGGGCATCAAACCCTTCGGGCGCGCCGCCCATGGTGATTGCTCGTTGCGCCATTGTGCGCCTCTCCTCTTAACTGCTGACCACTTGCCCAGCCTGAGTATTTCCCTGACGCGGGAAAAGCTGTGATGCCAGATAGATGCGCCAGGGACCGAATGCCAGCCCGGGCGCGGCCTTTCTTAGCCCCCCAGAGGGCCGATATGCAGGTTTTGATACATGCCCCACAAGGCGGTAACAAAAATGCAAAGCATGCCAAGAAACTGCACACAGACGCGACAGATCGAAAGCGCTCGATACAATGCCTCTTCGCGGTAGTCGTTCTGCATAATTTTCTGGGCGGTTGCCAGGTTGATCAGCACAACCAGCGACATGGGAAACACCAGCAGGAAAACCGCCTGGGCCGTCTCTACCTTCAGCAGGAACCCAAGGGTCGCCAGCCCGGACAACACAAAACAGGCCAGACCCAGCAGCCAGACACCGGTAGAGCGCACCACGAAAAACAAACGGTTCACATTGATGCGCACCATATCGTCCAGATCCTGCGCCGATTGCCCGCCATATTTGCGCGCCCGCTGCACCATATCAAAGGGCACCCCCAGCACCCGATGGCTCAGCGTGGACCACATGATTGCAAGGGCGATCCAGTACCAAAGATTGGAAAAGGACCGCAAATCAATCATCTCGGACAGGGTTTCAAACAGACTCAACGCTCAGATGCCTCTCTTGATGCCGGGGCAGCGGGCCAATTGCCCGCAAGGTATCGTGAAACGCAACACTCAGCCCTTCACGCTTGCGCCTATATCCCCTGATGTCCGGGACGAAACAAGCCCCACTGCGGCAGGGCCCCCAAGCATCCCGACAAAGCGCGGCGATTGTGCCACTTGCCAGCGCCCTGGGTTCCATGCGACCCACAACAGGCATAGAAGAAAAACAAAGAGTTCCCGATGAAGCCGACAGTCGCCCCCTTCCCCGCTGCCCGTTTGCGCCGCACCCGGGTCAGCCCCGCACTCCGTGGCCTGGTCCGCGAAAACACCCTGACAACAGAAGATCTGATCTGGCCAGTATTTGTGCGGTCAGGCCAAGGCATCGAAGAGCCGGTGGCCTCTATGCCCGGTGTGATGCGCCGCTCTGTCGACAAGGTGGCCGAAGCTGCCCGCGAGGCGCAGGCGTTGGGTATTCCGGCGATCTGCCTGTTTCCCTATACCGATCCCGATCTGAAAACCGCCGACTGCGCCGAGGCTTGGAACCCCGACAATCTGTGCAACCAGGCCATTCGCGCCATCAAGGCGGCAGCGCCCGAAATCGCGGTAATGACCGATGTTGCGCTAGACCCTTACAATATCAATGGCCATGACGGCTATGTTGTCGATGGTGAAATCCTCAATGACGAAACGGTCGAGGCCCTGGTAAAGATGACAATGGCCCAGGCCGAGGCCGGCGCGGATATCATTGGCCCATCCGATATGATGGATGGCCGGATCGGTGCGATGCGCCACGCACTAGAGACCGCTGGTCATCGCAACATCTCGATCCTGTCTTACTCCGCCAAATACGCCTCTGGCTATTACGGGCCTTTCCGCGATGCCGTTGGGGCCTCTGGTGCGCTACAGGGGGATAAGAAGACCTATCAAATGGATCCCGGCAATTCGGATGAGGCGCTGCGCCTGGTCGAACGCGACCTGCAAGAGGGGGCTGATATGGTCATGGTCAAACCTGGCATCGCCTATCTGGATATCTGCCACCGGGTCAAATCCACCTTTGGCACCCCGACATTTGCCTATCAGGTCTCAGGCGAATACGCGATGATACAGGCGGCAGCGCAGAATGGCTGGATTGATGGTGAAAAGGTCATGCTGGAAAGCCTGATGGCCTTTAAACGCGCAGGCTGTGACGGGGTGCTGAGCTATTTTGCACCACAAGCAGCCCGAATCCTGAACGGCTAATCGCCACAAGCAGGGAAATGTCCACCGCAAGGGCAAGAAAACGCCCGCATCATCAGGCGCTGACGTCAAAGTGATGACAGATTGGCGAAATGGGCGTATAACCCTCGCAGAGCCGGAAAACCGGCCTTTTATTGAACCCCGCTTGGGGTGCCATGCGTGATGGGCACTCACATGATAATGAGCCCAGCTGCATGACCGCCCCTAGCGCCCCAGGACAGGCAACTGGAATTATGAGCAGCAGATCTTTTGACCGCATGTCGCGTCGCGGTTTCACCCTGAGTCTTTTGGCCGGAGCAGGCGTAACCGCAGCCTGTGGCAATGGCGTTGGTACCAATAACAGCGCCACCATCGACGCCCGTGTCGATGCAACACTCAGCCAAATGTATAGTCTTTACCCCAACACCGTGACCCTGGCCGAAAAATCCACCGGTATGCTGGTGATGCCACTGGTGACAGAGGCCGGATTTTTGGTCGGCGGCGCTTATGGGCGCGGTGCCCTCCGCATCAATGGGGCGACGGTTGATTACTATTCGACCATCAAGGGCAATGCCGGTTTGCAAATCGGCGCGCAACAATATGCCCATGTGCTGTTCTTCATGACCCAGGATGCCCTCAGCGGCTTCCGCCGGTCCTCTGGCTGGGCGGCAGGTGCTGATCTTGAATATGTGGTGCGCGATGATGGCAATTCGATTTCTACCGATACCAACACGCTGACATCGCCGATCCTTGCCGCAGTGTTTGGCCAAGCAGGTCTGCGCATTGGTGCCACACTGGAAGGCACAAAATACACCCGCATCATCCCCTAGGCGACGCCAGGTGGGGGCTGCGCGACGCAACGGCGCCCACTTTTTTTACACTCCATCATAAAACAGGGCGGCGCAGATAGATCCTGCACCGCCCTGTTTTCATGCCGGTTTGTGCATTTATGCGCGCAACCGGCGGTTAGCCCATCGCCCGCAAGCGCTTGATCAACGACGATGTATCCCAGCGGCCGCCGCCCAGTTTCTGAACATCCTTGTAGAATTGATCCACCAGCGCCGTAACCGGCAGGCTTGCGCCAGTTTCATTGGCGGCATCCAGGCAGATGCCAAGATCCTTGCGCATCCAGTCCACCGCAAAGCCATGCTCGAAATGATCGTCCAGCATGGTTTCAGAGCGGTTTGCCATCTGCCAGCTGCCGGCGGCGCCCTGGCTAATCACCTCGACCACGGCACGGCCATCAAGGCCAGCTTTTTCAGCAAAATGAAGCGCCTCGCTAAGGCCCTGCACCAGGCCTGCGATGGCAATCTGGTTGCACATCTTGGTCATCTGGCCCGCGCCGCTGTCGCCTATGCGGCGACAGATACGCGCATAGGCGCCAATCACCGGCTCTGCGCGCGCATATGGGGCTTCATCGCCGCCACACATGACCGACAGCACACCGTTTTCCGCCCCGGCCTGACCACCGGAAATCGGGGCATCCACAAAGGCAATCCCAGCCTCGGCAGCCGCCGCGTAGAGTTCCCGCGTGACCTGGGCCGACACAGTAGTGTGATCCACAAAAACACTGCCCGACGCCATGCCGGCAAAGGCCCCGTCCGGCCCCAGGCAAACCGCCCGCAGATCATCATCATTGCCGACGCAGGACATAACAAATTCGGCCCCCTCGGCAGCGGCACGCGGGGTGGCGGCAAAGCTACCGCCATGTTCCTTGGCCCAGGCCTCGGCCTTGGCCGTGGTGCGGTTGTAAACGCTGACCTCGTGACCCGCGGCCTGCAGGTGCCCGGCCATCGGATGCCCCATAACCCCCAATCCCAAGAATGCGATTTTTGTCATGTGCTTTTCCCTTGTTCTGAACTGGCTTATGTTGGGGACACCCTAACATCGGTCCGGCGGGGTGCAATTGCATCCACGACGCCAAAGCCACAATAAACAGGAAAAAAAGCCCCAAATGGCACGTCTTTTTCGCTGGCTCTTTCGGCTTGCCGCCGCACTGATTCTACTGGCGCTTTTGGCCAGCGGCCTGGCCTATTACCTGGCGGCGCAATCCCTGCCGGACTATGATAAGGAAATTGCCCTGCCCGGCCTGTCTGCGCCGGTCGAAATTGTCCGCGACAACGCCAATGTGCCGCATATTTTCGGCAGCTACGGCGCCAGTGACGAAGACGTCTATTATGGCCTTGGCTATGCCCATGCGCAGGATCGCCTTTGGCAGATGGCGGTGATGCGACGAACCGCCCAGGGGCGCTTGTCAGAGATTTTTGGCACCCGCACGGTTGAGACCGATATCTTTTTGCGGCGCCTGGATCTCTATGGCCTGGCGCAGCAGTCGGTGTCGGCGCAGTCGCCCGAAACCCGTCAGGCGCTAAAGGCCTATTCTGCCGGGGTGAACGCACGTCTTCTGGAAATAAACGAAGAGGCGCTCGGGCGTGGCGCGCCCGAGATGTTCTTGTTTAATATGCCAATGTCGCCCTGGCAGCCCGCCGACAGCATCGCACTGATGAAACTGATGGCACTGAAATCTTCCAACCATCTACAGGAAGAGGTGCTGCGGGCCCGCACCTCTCTTGCCCTGACAGATCCCGACCGGCTGCGCGATATCCTGCCGGATGCGCCGGGCAAGGGCACCACCGCCCTGCCAGAATATGCCGCGATCTTTCCCGATGTGGCGCGCTATGCCAATTTGACAGCCTCGGCCAGTGCCGCATCGCCCGACAGCCAAGCCCCATTTGGCAACAGCCTGTTTCCGGTGCCGCCGCGCGGCCATGCAGGCGCATCCAATGCCTGGGCCGCCGCGCCAAGCCGCTCTGCCTCTGGCGGGACTTTGCTGGCCAATGATCCACATTTGACGCTCAGCGCGCCGGGCAGCTGGTATCTGGCCCGCATGGAGCTGGCCACTGGCGGCATCATCGGCGGCACCATTCCCGGCATCCCGGCCATCCTGTCCGGCCGCTCGGAAGATCTGGGATGGGGCATTACCGCATCATACCTGGATGATCAGGACCTGTTCATCGAAAAGCTCAACCCGGAAACCCCAGAGGAATATCTGAGCCCGCAGGGCTATCGCAAGTTCACCAGCCGCCCCTCAATCATCAAAATCAAGGATCGTGCCCCCGTCACCCTGACCCTGCGATGGAGCGAAAACGGCCCCGTTCTTCCCGGCTCCTTGTTTGATCTGTCGACCATCACCCCGCCGGGGCATGTGGTCAGCCTCGCCTGGACCGCGCTGGACCCGCAGGATACCTCTATGACGGCCGCAATCGGCTTGATGCGCGCGTCCAGCGTGACAGAGGCAATTTCCGCAGCAGACGGTTTCATCGCCCCCTCGCAGAACCTCGTACTGGCGGATCAGCAGACCATCGCCCAAAAAACCATCGGCGCCTTTCCGGCCCGCGACGCCCGCCATCAAAGCAGGGGTCGCCTGCCCAGCCAGGGCTGGCTGCAGGAAAACCGCTGGCTGGGGCGTGCCCCCTATGCCGCCAACCCCGAATTCATCAGTCCCCGTGGTGGTATTTTGGGCAATACCAACAACAAGATCCTGGAACGCCCCTTTCCCAATCATGTCTCTTACATTTGGGGCGATACCCAACGGATCAATCGTTGGCGCCGCCTGATGCAAAACCGTGAGGTTCATACCCGCGACAGTTTCATGGAGGCCCAGCTTGACACGGTTTCCTATACTGCGCGTTCTTTGCTGCCGGTGATCGGGGCGGATCTGTGGTTTACCGGCGAAACCGCCGAAGAGGGCAGCCGCACGCGGCAACGCCAGATCGCCCTGTCGCTCTTGTCGGAATGGAATGGCGAGATGAACGAACACTTGCCCGAACCGCTGCTTTACGCGGCCTGGCTGCGGGCCCTGCAGAAGCGGCTGATTACCGATGATCTGGGACCACTGGCCAGCGCCTACAGCCAGGTGGACCCCTTGTTTATCGAACGTGTCTACCGCGACATTGAGGGCGCCGGCATCTGGTGTGATGTGCGCCAAAGCGCGCCGCGTGAAACCTGCACCGACATGGCCCGACTAGCCTTGGATGATGCGCTGATCTGGATCGAAGCACGCTATGGCACCGCGCTGGAATCCCTGCGCTGGGGCGATGCGCATCAGGCGACCCATGACCATGAAACCCTGGGAGCAGTGCCGATACTGCGGTTTTTTGTCAATATTCGCCAGTCCACCAGTGGCGGCGACAATACTCTGCAGCGTGGCCTGACCTCGGGCCAGGATCCCACGCCGTTTCAGAACATTCACGCGGCCGGCTATCGCGGTGTCTATGACTTTGCTGACCCTGACAGTTCCTTGTTCATTCTGGCGACGGGGCAATCTGGGCATTTCCTGTCGCGCAACTATGATGACATGGCGCAGCTATGGCGTCGCGGCGAATATGTGCCGATGTCGCTGGACGAGGACCTGGCCCGCGCGGCCGCCGTCGGGGTGACCCTAATTCAGCCGCGAAACTGATCCATCAATTGCGGTCGTCAGGCAGAACCGGCTGAACAGCCCCACAGAAAGCAAAAAGAGCGCAGGTTTACCCCTGCGCTCTTTCTTTTCAAGATGTCTTACCACGCCTAGCGCTTGCCGCGTTCATGTGGTTTTACATGCTTGGGAAGCATTAGATGGCGTTGAACTGCGCCTTTTGCTTGTCGGTCCAGCGCACCGTCAGGACAAAGCCTTCGTCTGTTTGTTCTTCGCTGGTGACCACATCCTGACGGAACAGCCAGGCGCGCTGCTTGCCCTCGGAAAAGGGCAGCGTAAAGGTTTCGACATGACGCACCCCTTCCAGTTTCACGGCGACATCCGCAAGCAGGGCGTCGATCCCTTCACCGGTCAAGGCCGAGATCGCATGGATCCCATCTTCGCGCGCGGCACGCTGGCGGCGGGCTTCGGCCACATCTTCTGGCAGCTGATCCAGCTTGTTCCAGACTTCGATCTGGGCGCGGTTTTCATCCACCCCCAGGGTCGCCAGGATCGCAGCCACATCATTGGCCTGGTTCTGGCTGTCCTCATGGCTGATGTCGCGCACGTGCAAGATCACATCCGCGGCGAGCACCTCTTCCAATGTGGCGCGAAAGGCCGCAACCAGTTCGGTCGGCAGATCCGAGATAAAGCCAACGGTATCCGACAGGATCACCTCTGGCCCGTCGGGCATTTCCACCCGGCGCATGGTTGGGTCGAGGGTGGCAAACAACATGTCCTTTGCCATGACATCGGCACCGGTCAGCCGGTTGAACAGCGTTGATTTGCCGGCATTGGTATAGCCCACCAAAGCGACAATCGGGAACGGGATCTTCGCCCGTGCGGCCCGGTGCAGACTGCGGGTTTTCACCACCTTGGCCAGCTGCCTGCGCAGGTTGACCAACTGATCATCAATCGCCCGCCTGTCCGCTTCGATCTGGGTCTCGCCGGGGCCACCGACAAAGCCAAGCCCACCACGCTGGCGTTCCAGGTGGGTCCAGGCCCGCACCAGACGGGTGCGCTGATAGTTGAGCGCCGCCATTTCCACCTGCAACACACCCTCGCGGGTGCGGGCACGATCCGAAAAGATTTCCAGAATCAGACCGGTCCGATCAAGGATTTTGACGTTCCAGGCCTTTTCAAGGTTGCGCTGCTGAACCGGCGACACCGGCCCATCAATCAGCACCAGGTCCACCTCGTTGCTTTTCAGCAGCCCCTTCAACTCTTCGATTTTACCAGAGCCAAACAACATACCTGCATGTGCCTTGGGCAACCGCACAACACCGGACCCGACAACATCAAGATCAGGCAGCGCCTCAGCCAAGGCAACGCCTTCTGCCAGGGCAGGTTCAGCGGGGCGACGCCCCTGATCCGATTTGATATCCGGATGAAGCACCCAAGCGCGGGTACGAATCCTGTCATGCTCCATCAAGAGGCGTCTTCGCCTTCATATAGGCTGATGGGCTGGGCTGGCATGATGGTGGAAATCGCGTGTTTATAAACCAACTGAGATTGGCCATCCCGACGCAGCAGCACGCAGAAATTATCAAACCAGGTGATAACCCCCTGCAACTTTACGCCATTGATCAGGAAAATTGTCACCGGAACCTTGGTTTTGCGAACGTGATTGAGGAAGGCATCCTGTAAATTTTGTCTGTCCGAAGCCATAGTATTTTCTCTCGCCTTTGTTCTTGCACCAAACCGCGGACCAGCCTGGCTAATTACAAACAACTATGACTGCAGATTTTGCCAGTTTCCAGCCGAAAAACACCGTTTTTTGCCCAAGAATTAAGATGATGCCCTAGCTGCGCCAGAAATTCGGCGACAAAAGTGCAATAATAGCCAGTGTTTCAAGACGCCCCAGGATCATCGCAAAACACAAGATCAGCTTGGCCATGGGCGACAGAATGGTCAGAATAATGGGTTCATTGCCAGCAATTTCCACCAATGGCCCCGTGGTGGACAGGGATGCAATCGCCAAGATCAGCGAATGCTCAAAATCGCTGCCCACCGCCGAGAGCGTAATGCTGATCAACGCCAGAGACAGCGCAAACAGCATAAAGAACACCCAGGCCACAAAGGCTCCATTGCGCTGAATGCGCTTGTTGCCACTGCCTGCACCGCTGACGGAAGAGGGATGCACCAGACGTTCCATCTCGCGCATGCCATTGAGGTAGAGCGCATAGACTCGCAGCAGCTTGACCCCGCCGGCTGTGGTGGCAACCCCGCCCCCGATCACCGACAACCCCAGCAGGATCATGCCCGGTGTCTGCAGCCCCGACCATTGCCGAGAGGTCTGCCAATCAGCGCTTTCAAAGCCGGTTGTGGACAAAAACGACATGACGGTAAACACCCCACCCCAGAGTGAGCGTAGCGCCTGTAGCGGTTCGGTCTGCCCGCCAACCTCAAAGGTGGATAGCAGGTGCCAGAGAAACAACACCAGCGGCATGGCCAGTACAATCAAGACCCCGGTTCTGAATTCCGGGTCCTTGTCCAGTCGGCCAGAGCCAACAGTGACCGTATCATTGGAAAAGGTCAGCCGGGACAGGGCAAAGAACATGAACAGGAACATCACCATCTCGCCGGCAATGCCAGACCCGGCGTTTTCAGTGCCGCCCACCGCCGAAATCCCCGAGGTCGACAGCACCGACATCGCATGGGTCAGGCCAACCAAGGGGGCCTCTCCGGTGATGATCAGCAAGATCCACAGCGCCAGCGTCAGGCCGGCATAGACGGGGGCCAGGGTGATGGAGATCAGGATCAACCGCTGCCTGGGGTCACTGTTCTGGGCCTGCGGAGGGGCATCGCTGCCACCGCCCGGCTCTCCTCTTGCGGTGACCTCAAAGCCACCCAGCGACAATGGTGCCAACACCGCCGAGGCAGAGATCCACATCAGCAAGCCACCAAGCCAGGCCACCATAGCGCGCCACAGATGCACACTATCCGGCAGCCGCCCCGGATCGGCGAAAATATCGGCGCCGGTGGTGGTAACCGCACTCACCATATCAAAATAGGCGTTCAGGAAACTGGTGTTGCGCAGGGATTCCTGCACCGGAACCGCCAGGAACAGGGGCAAGACCACAAAGGTCGCCAAGAGCGACAGCAACTGCCCAGGCATGCCATAGCGCGGCACCCGATTGCCCAGCGACAGGCCCGCCAGCGCAACCATAAACAGCCCCAGAACACCCGTATAAAAGAACGCCCGAGAGGTCAGATGATCGTTCAGCGCCAGGGCATGTACTGCCGGCACCCACATGGCCAGCGACGCCACGCAGCAGATCAACAGGAACAGCGGCAAGCGCAAGATCCGGTATGGGGTTTTGTTGCGCTGTCTCATGCTAGAAATAGTCGATGGAAACCTGCATCAAACGCTCCACCTCGGGGACGTCATCCGCCATAGCAAAGAGAGCAATGACATCCCCCTCTTCGATCTTGAATCCACCTGACGGGCGCAGCACTTCCCCGTTCCTTAGGACCGCGCCAACCAGAACGCCTTCGGGGAAATCAATTTCGCGGATGACCCGCCCCGCCATCGGAGAGGTGCCCATGACCTCTGCCTCGATCACCTCTGCCTCGGCATCGCCAATGCTATAGACCTGCCGCACCCGGCCATAGCGGATATGGCGCAGGATCGAACTGACGGTGGTGGCGCGCGGGTTGATGAAAGCATCAATCCCCAAAGGCCCCAGCAGCGGCAACAGCGTGGGGTCATTGATCAATGCAATGACAAAGGGGCACCCCTCGGCCTTGGCGCGCACTGCGGCCAGCATATTGGTTTTGTCATCATCGGTCACGGCCAGCATCGCATCGGCGCGATCAATGCCGGCCTCAATCATCAGCCCGCGATCCAGACCATCGCCATTCAGTACGATGGTGCGCTCCAGGGCCTCGGCGGCGACTTCGGCGCATTTTCGGCTTTTTTCGATCATCTTGGCGCGAATGCGGCTGGTGCCACTTTCCAGCGCCTTGGCGACCTCCAGCCCGACGTTCCCGCCGCCAACGATCACCACACGATCCTGACGTTTCTCAACCTTGCCAAAGACTTCGATGGTGCGATTCACATCCTCTGCATGGGCAAAGACATAGCAGCTATCGCCGACGAACAGCTGGTCCCCTGGTTCTGGCGCAAACAGGGTTCCGTCACGCCGCACCCCAACAACAATAGCGCGCAGAGTAGAAAACAAATCCGTCAACTGGCGCAGCGGCGTATTCACCACCGGGCAGTTTTCGTCGATGTGAATCCCCAAGAGCTGCGCCTTGCCCCCCATAAAGATCTCGGTATCAAAGGCGGCTGGTGCCGACAGGCGTTGCATCGCCGCAGCGGCCACCTCGCGTTCAGGGCTGATCACCACATCAATGGGCAGATGTTCGCGCCGATACAGATCGGAATAGATTGCATCCAGATAGCTACGGGCCCGCAGGCGGGCAATCTTGCGCTGGATCGAAAAGACCGAATGGGCCACCTGACAGGTGACCATATTCACTTCATCCGAATGGGTTGCTGCGATGATCATATCAGCATCCCGCGCCCCGGCCCGATCCAGCACATCCGGATAAGAAGCAAAGCCCGCGACCCCCTGCACGTCCAGCGTATCGGTCGCCCGACGCACCAATTCAGGGTTACTATCCACAACCGTCACGTCGTTTTGTTCAGCAGAGAGGTGGCGCGCAATCTGCCAGCCGACCTGGCCTGCGCCACAAATAATCACTTTCATGCCACTGTCCCTTGGGCGCCATTTTGCCAGTTTTGCATGACAGAAGCCACCGGAGGGGTCAAATCAATTGTAACTTTGGCGAAGATGGCGCAAAGTTCTGGCATGACACAAGGAACTCGCGTCACCGCCTTTGCTCTGCTGCTTGGTCTTGCAGCCTGTGGTCCCCTTACCGTCTATTACAATGCCGGGCAAAATCAGGCACAGACTCAGGATGCGACGCTCTCCTGCCAGGTCCAATCCCTGAAACAGGCTCCCGTCGCCAATCAGCTTCGTCAGCGCCCGCCGGTTTATTATCCCGGAACCCAGCACTGTGCCAATGGCAACTGCTGGGTACGACCTGGGTATTGGGTGGATGGCGGCAGCTATACGGTGGATGTGAACCAAGGCCTGCGCCAACAGCTTGAACAGCGCTGCATGGCGGCAAAGGGCTATCAGCAGATAGAACTGCCACGCTGTAGCCAGCAGCAAATTGCCAGCCTTCAGGCACAGCCGAATGGGACAAGACCGGGTCACGGCTTGACGCCTGAATCATGTGCCCTACGCCAAAAGGATGGCCGCACCGTGATTTTCCCCGCCCTCTGACACTGCCCCATTCACCCTGTCGATTTGAAGCAGAAAAAGCGGCCGCTGATGGCAAAATGACCCCGAGACCGGGGCCATTATTCTTTACCTCTTCAGGTCGGCCTTCAGGCAAGGTCGGTAGGCCATTTTGCTGCCTATGTGCCTTCTGGTGCCCCAAATAGCGCCCGCCACATCCAATCCGCCCTGGGAGCATATCGCATGTTTTTGATCCGCAAAAAACGAGATCTACTGTTGCGCGGTATGCGCTAGACGAGGTCTTCTTCCTGTTCGACATGGGCCACACGGGCCCCCGTCTTGTTGGAGGTTACCACCCCAAGCGACTTCAATTTGCGGTGCAGCGCCGAGCGCTCCATCCCGACAAAAGACGCGGTCCGGCTGATATTGCCGCCAAAGCGGTTGATCTGCGTCAGCAGGTATTCGCGTTCAAAGGCTTCGCGCGCTTCACGCAGCGGCAATGTCGCCAGCGCCCCCGAGAGCACCACCCGGCCGTCATCAGTTGCTTTTTCTTCTTCACGCGGCAGATCCTTGGCCTCAATCGGGCCAGTGCCTTCGCCCAGGATCAGCACCCGTTCCACCATATTCTTTAGCTGGCGTACATTGCCTGGCCAGGTCATGGTCTGCATCAGGGCAACGGCTTCATCCGCCAGCGCCCGCAGCGGCAGGCCCTGGATTTCATTGAACTGAGCGATGAAATACTCTGCCAGCTGTGGAATATCTTCGCGCCGATCCGCCAGCGATGGCACCTCGATCGGCACAACATTCAGCCGGTGATACAGTTCCTGGCGAAAACGGTCAGCGTTAATTTCGGCCTCAAGATCCTTGTTGGTGGCCGAGATCACCCGCAGATCAACGCGCAGCTTATCGCTGCCCCCGACCCGTTGAAATTGCTGATCCACCAGCACCCGAAGGATCTTGGACTGGGTGCCTAGCGGCATATCCGCCACTTCGTCAAAGAAGATCACCCCACCATTGGCCTGTTCCAGCAGACCCGGCTCTATGCCCCGCTCGCTGGATTCGCGGCCAAACAGCACCTCTTCCATGCGCTCTGGCTCGATCGCGGCGCAGCTGGCGGTGATAAAGGGCGCGGCGGCACGGGCCGAATGTGTGTGAATGTAGCGTGCAGCGATTTCCTTGCCACTGCCGGCAGGACCGCTAAGCATGACGCGACCATTGGATTTGGTCACCTTGTCCAGCTGTGAAATCAACCCGCGGAAGGCAGCGGAAGAGCCCACCATTTCAGAGCTGCCAGTCTCTTTGCGGCGCAGATCGGTATTTTCACGCCGCAGCTGCGAAGCCTCCATTGCGCGCCGGATAACCACCATCAACTGATCAATATTAAAAGGCTTTTCAATGAAGTCATAAGCCCCCTGTTTGATCGCTGCGACAGCGATTTCGATATTCCCATGGCCAGAGATGATCACCACCGGCACCTCGGGGGTGTCGCGTTTCACCGTTTTCAGGATATCGATCCCATCCATCTCGCTGTCTTTGAGCCAGATATCCAGGATCAGCAGCGATGGCAGCTCTTGGCTGAGCTGCTCCATACACTCCTCCGAGGTACCCGCCTTTCGCGTCGCATAGCCTTCATCCTCCAGGATATCGGAAATCAACTCGCGAATGTCACGTTCATCATCAACAATCAGAATGTCACTCATGTCAGACCTGCTTTCACTGTATTCCGGTTCACCTGGCCCGTGCTGGCAGCTGCGGGCAGGCGAATAACTGCCATGGCACCAGCATGCTGGTGCCCTTCAAAAAGCGGCGCGTCTTCAAGAGAAAGCGTGCCGCCATGTTCTTCGATGATCTTTTTCACGATAGGAAGCCCCAAGCCAGTGCCTTCGTTGCGCGTGGTCACATAGGGTTCAAATAGCCGGGCGCGATCCTCTGGCAGACCAATGCCATTATCCGCAATCGTCACCTCATACCCGCCGGTCTCCTGCTGCTGCAGAGCAATGCGAATTTCAGGCGCGACCGCGATATCGGGTTTCTTTTGCCGCAGGGTTACAATGGCTTCGCCTGCGTTCTTGATCAGATTTGTCAGGGCCTGGCCAATCATGGTTGCATCCAGATCCGCACAAAGCGGCGTATCCGGCAGATCTGCGGTGATCCTGACGTCGGGCTGGCCGGTCTGTTGCAATGTCACCGCATCCCGTACCAGCGTCACCAGATCTTCCTCGCGTCGCTCTGGTTCTGGCATACGGGCGAATTTTGAAAACTCGTTGACGATACGCCGCAGATCATTGGTCTGACGCACGATGACATCGGTCATGGATTGAAGCTGATCGCTATTGTCTTCGCCCAGCATTGGCGCAAACTTGCGTTTGATCCGCTCGGCGCTCAGCTGGATGGGGGTCAGCGGGTTCTTGATTTCATGCGCGATACGGCGTGCCACATCGCCCCAGGCCGCCATGCGCTGGGCACTGACCAGATCGGTCACATCGTCAAAGGCCACAACATAGCCTTCCAGACTGCCATCATCCGCGCGCCGCCGCGACATGCGCACCAGCAGGTTTTCCAGCTGCCCCTGGCGGCTGACCTTGATCTCCCCCTGTTCTGCCTCGCCGCCGCTGGCCAGCAGGGCCGCAAACAGCGGGCCGAATTCGGGAATCGCAACCGACAGATCCAGCGATTGCTGGTCTTCGTGCCAGTCAAGCAGCCGCTCGGCCGACCGGTTCACAAAGGTGATCCTGCCCGCATCATCCAGTCCCACCACACCCGAGGTCACCGAGGAGAGTACCGAGTCAAACAACCGCCGCCGTCGCTCGATCTGGTTGGTATTTTCCAGCAGAGTTGCGCGCTGCACCCGCAATTCCCGCGTCATCTGGTTGAAGTAATGGCCCAATTGCGAAATTTCATCGCCACCGTTTTCCTCGGGGACCTGAACATTCAGATCACCACCGCCGACCCGCTGGGCTGCAACGGTCAAGCGCCCCACAGGCCGGGACAGGCGTTCAGCAAACCAGATCGCCAGCCACATGGCCGCCAAGATCAATATCAGCGCAAAGCCGATATAAAGCAGACCAAATTCAAACAGAACACGACCGCGCTCTTTCTCTAGCTGCTGATACAAGAGGGCCGTTTCCTGGGTTTCATCGAGCAAATTCAAAAGGGTGCCATCAACATCGCGGCTGATATAGAGGAACCGATCAACAAAGGCGCTCAGCCGTACCAGGGCGCGGAACTCGTTATTATCCCAGTCCTGAATGATGGCGACGCCTTCGGGATTGCTGCTGGCGCGGGCAAGATCTTCGGCACTGGGGCGTTCAAAATCAAATTCATAGGATCGTTCACCGCGGGCACGAATACGACCAGTCCCATCAATGACATAGGCCTCGCGCAGCCCGCGTTGGATCTGCAACTGCCCCTGGGTCAAGACTTGACGCAACTCGGCATCATTGATGTAAAAGCTCCGGCTGCGGCTTTGATCCAGAAACCGAGCCAAGGCCTGGGCATCGGTGGAGATATCGCGGCGCTGCTCTTCCTGATAGGCCTCGGCGGCGGACAGCGAGCTGCCAATCACCTGACGCACTCGCTGTGAAAACCAGCCCTCCAGCCCGACATTCACCGTCAGAACCGCAAAAACCGCAACAATCACAGTTGGCCCGAGCGCCAGAAAGCCAAAGGCACCAATCAACCGCAAGTGTAGGCGCGATCCCGCCGATTTAGAGCGCCGGGCCGCAAACAGCCGGACAATCTGCGTCAGCACCAGCACCGCAATGGCCATGATATAGACCATATCCGCCAACAGGATCAGCCGCAGCGGCCGCGACGAGGCCCCATGACCCAGCGGGCCAAAAATGAGAAAGGTCAGCAGTGCCAGCAATGGCCCCAGCAGGACCATTCCAAGGGTGCCAATATTGCGAGCCTGGCGCGTCTTACGCCACCGGTCCAAGGCCCAAAAAGGCCTATAGCCGCTCCATAGATGTGACCTTTGCGCCACGCGCCACCCTCATTCTGATGTGTGACCGCCGTGGTCAACCGCCATATGTCGTGGTTGGAAACAGGACGAATACCCGCGAACCACAGCTCTGTGGCGATATTACATCAGTTTGCGGCGCCGTGTCACCTCTATATCCAGATCTGTAATCTTCTTTCTCAAAGTATTGCGATTGATGCCCAGCAACTCGGCGCATTTCGCCTGATTTCCACCAGTTGCAGACAGCGCAATCTCGATCAAGGGTGCTTCAACCTCGCGCAGGATCCGGGCATAAAGTCCGGGTGGCGGCAGGATATCGCCGTGCAGATCAAAATAGCGCTGCAAATGACGCGCGATAGAATCGGTCAGTTTTTCATTCACCGCCCCGCCGATGACTGGCCCCGCATCGGTTTTGGGCCCCAGGGCCGCAGCAACCTCGGCGCGAGAAATTTCTTCACTTCGCGCAGTGAGCGCAAGGCGGCGAACTATATTTTCCAATTGCCGCACATTTCCGGGCCAGGCGCAGTGGCGCATCATCTCGCTTGCGTCGTCGCTGAAGTAACGATGCGGCGCGCCGTCATTTTCGGCCTTCACCAGGAAATGCGCCGCCAGCAGAGCAATGTCTTCGACCCTTTCACGCAGGCTGGGAACCCCCAGCTCGGTGCCGGACATGCGATAGTAAAGATCTTGGCGCAGTGTGCCGTTTTCCATCGCAACCGCGGGGTCCTTTTGGCTGGTGGCCATAATGCGTGGCGCATGGGTGCCGGGGGAATCCATCATCCGCACCAAGCGCGCCTGCGCCTCATCCGGCAAATCAACCAGTTCATCAATCAACAGGGTCCCCCCCTTGACCTCTGCCAGCAGCCGCGCCGGCCCTTCCAGCGCCATCAGATCGCTTTCGGAAGCGGAGACAAACGGCAGGGTCCGGCGATCAGAAAAATCATGCACAGCACGGGCAATCAGCGATTTTCCTGTGCCGCTCTCGCCGGTGATCATCAGCGGCATATCGGTGTTCATCACCCGCGCAATCAGACGGTAAAGCGCCTGCATGACCTCGGTGCGGCCAATCAGCGGCAGATCCTCCGGGCGCTCGGGATCTTCCACGGTGGAGCCGCTGGGAGATTTGCGCGATTCCGTCATGGCCTTGGCGGTGCGCTTCATCAGCTCCGGCAGGTCAAAGGGTTTTGGCAGATAGTCATAGGCCTCTGCTTCGGCGGCCTTGATCGCGGTCATGATTGTGTTTTGCGCTGAAATGACAATCACCGGCAGCCCCGGACGATCTTTGGCGATCTTGGGCAGCATTTCCAGGCCATTGCCATCGGGCATGACGACATCTGAAATCACCACATCGCCCTTTCCTTCGGCAACCCAGCGCATCAATGTGGTTAGCGACGAGGTCGCGTGCACCCGGCAGCCTGCACGGGTCAGGGCCTGCGTCAGCACGGTGCGGATAGTGCGATCATCATCAGCGACAAGAACGGTGCCGTCCATTGGGTATTTCTCCTAGGGTTCTGCGTCTTTTGGGGTGCGCGACAACGAGAGCCGGAACGCGGTGCGTCCCGGAACGGAGTCGACCGAAATCCAGCCGTTGTGATCGGCGATAATCTTGCTCACCAGCGCCAGGCCAAGCCCGGTGCCGTTTTCACGCCCGGAAACAAAGGGGTCAAAAACATCGTCTCTAATTGTGTCAGGCAGACCGGGACCGTCGTCGATCACTTCGATCTGCAGCGGCAAGAGCTTGCCGGTGCCATCGCTGCGCCGCATGCGAAATGAATGCTCATAATAGCTGTGGATGCGAATGTTGCCGCCTTCGGGGGCCGCAGCCTCTGAGGCGTTTTTCAACAGGTTCAGCACCACCTGCAACAGCTGGTCCGCATCGCCCCAGGCCAGCGGCAATGAGGGATCATAGTCTTCGGTGATGGTCATATGCGAGCCAAAGCCCAGCAAAGCAGAACGGCGCGCCCGGTCCAGCACATCATGCAGGTTGACCGGTTTGAAATCAGGTTCGCTCAGATTTCCGAACTGTTCTACCTGGTCCAGCAGTTTGACGATCCGGCGGCTCTCGCTCACGATAAGATCCGTTAATTCAATATCTTCACCCGACAGGTTCATGCTTAGAAGCTGCGCGGCACCGGTGATGCCGGCCAGTGGGTTCTTGATTTCATGCGCCAGCATTTCAGCCATGCCGATGGCCGATTGCGCGGCGGATTTAGCTGAATGGTTCTGCGTCATCCGCGCTGCCAGCTCGCGCGGGGACAGCATCAACAGCATCTGTCCCTGGCTGCCCTGCACGGGCGCGATCTGCACTCCGCATTGCAAGGGCGCGCGACTGCGTGACCCAACGTCGATATCATTCACAAACAGCGGTGTGCCCTGTTCCCGCGACCGCGCGAACGCGGCCTCGATCGGGGATTCAATAGCGATCTGTTGCCAGACCGGCCGCCCCAGCAAGGCCCGCCGTGACGTGTTCAAAAACCCTTCAGCGGCAGAGTTTGCATCCAGAATGCAATCATCGGCCCCGATCAAAAAGGCAGGAACAGGCAGCGAAGCCCAAAGCGCGGCGTCCGAAATCATAGAAGCGCATCCTCATGGTAAAAGGCCAGGGCCCGGGGCAGTAACCGCAGCACCTCGCCCGTCGACTTCTCGGTCAAAACATCGCGACGCAGCGCGGCTGGGGTCTTGGCCACATCCATGTACCAGCCCAGATGCTTGCGCGCGACGCGCAGCCCAAGGTCGGCCCCATAGAAGGAGAGGATCGCCTCGTAATGTGCTGATACCATATCAATAAATTCATCAACCCCAGGCACTTTTGGCGCCGCACTGCCCCAAAGATCGCAGGCCACCTGCGCCAGCAGCCAGGGCTTGCCCTGCACCCCACGCCCAATCATCACCCCATCCGCGCCGGAATGATCCAGCGCCGCACGCGCCGTTCCGCTGCCCAGGATATCGCCATTGGCCAGCACCGGCACTGATACCGCGTCTTTGATTTCGCGGATCGCAGCCCAGTTGGCGCGCCCCTTGTAAAACTGACAGCGGGTGCGACCATGGATCGTGACCATCTGCACCCCTGCCCCTTCAGCGCGCCGCGCCACCGCAGCGGCATTTAGGCAATCGTCATCCCAGCCCAACCGGGTTTTCAGGGTGACGGGAATATCAACCGCCGCGACCACCGCTTCTATCAGCGACAACGCATGGTCCGGTGTCTTCAACAAGGCGGAACCGGAATAGCCGTTTGTGACCTTCTTCGCCGGGCAGCCCATATTGATGTCTATCATCCGCGCGCCGCGATCTGCCACCTGACGCGCGGCCTCGGCCATCCATGTGGCTTCACGGCCGGCCAGCTGCACGGCGGTGTTTTCCACATCGGCGCTCAGCTCGGCCCGTTCGCGCACCCCCGGTTTTGCCTGCACCATCTCTTGGCTGGCAACCATTTCGCTGACCATCAGGCCAACGCCATAAGAGCGCACCAGATCACGAAAGGGGCGATCAGTGATGCCGGCCATCGGCGCCAGGGCAATGGGCGGGGTCATAGAGGTGGTTCCGAGGGTGAAGGACAACTGCCTAATCCTTGTGCGAGTGAGTGTTTTGTAACCGAAGCCCCGGCTTTTGAACAATGAAAGCGCCCCTCGCAAGCCTACAACTCGACGTCACTGCCTAAATTTTAATCACAACGACGCGGGTGATTGCCACCGGATGCGGCAGAACATAAACATTCCCCCAGCATAAAACTCTGAGTCACAGCCGCGATCCACCGGCGTACAGCCCCTGACTGGTGCGCCCAGCGAACACAGGTCGCAGCGGGCAGGCCCCGATCGGATCACAGGTGCCGCTGTCCAGATTATAGAAGAGAGCCCTATGACAACAGCAGCCCTGATCGTTGCAGCAGGTCGCGGCAGCCGCGCCGGAGGTGGCCTGCCAAAACAGTGGCGCGACCTCAAAAACCGGCGCGTCATCGACTGGACACTAAAAGCCTTTCGCGATGCCCATGTCGAAACCATTGCCCTGGTCCTGTCGCCTTTGGATCAGCCTGCCTGGGACAGCTTTGCAGATGCGCAGGACATCATCCTGGCAAAGGGCGGCGCCGAGCGGGCACAATCGGTACAAAATGGCCTGCGCGCCCTTCAGGGCCGGGGGATCACCAAGGTGCTGATCCATGATGCCGCCCGCCCCTGCACAAGCCCGGTCCTGATCAACACAGTGATAGAGACACTGGACAACGCGGCCGCCGCAGCGCCAGCCCTTGCCATCACCGATGCGCTATGGACCGGGGCCAAAGGCCGTGTAAGCGGCACCCAGGATCGCACAGGTCTGTTTGGCGCGCAGACGCCACAGGGGTTTCACTATGATGCGATCCTTGCCGCCCATGCGGCCCATCCCGGTGGCGCTGCCGATGATGTCGAGGTCGCCCGCGCGGCCGGGCTTGACGTTGTGATCGTGGCGGGGGATCCAGACAATATCAAGATCACCCGGCCCGAGGATTTTGCCCGCGCCGCCCGAATTTTGGAAACGGAAAATACCATGACGACCAGTGCCACCTCTCTCCCCGACATCCGACTGGGCAATGGCTATGACGTGCATCGCTTTGGCCCCGGCGACAGCGTGACCCTTTGCGGCGTGACCCTCCCGCATGAGCGCGGCTTGCAGGGCCATTCCGATGCCGACGTTGGCATGCACGCGGTGACAGATGCAATATATGGCGCGCTGGCGCAGGGCGACATTGGCCAGCATTTTCCACCGTCAGATCCGCAATGGAAAGGTGCACCCAGCGACATATTCCTGCGCCATGCAGCGAACCTGGCCAAAACCATGGGGTTTCATATCACCAATGTGGATTGCACCCTCGTTTGCGAATTCCCCAAGATTGGCCCCCATGCTGCAGAGATGCGCGCGGTGATGGCTGAAATCCTTGGGCTTGATCCAACACGGGTGTCGGTCAAGGCCACCACCTCTGAGCGGCTGGGCTTTACCGGTCGCGGCGAGGGTATTGCCTCACTCGCAACTGCTGCGCTGGTGAAGCCATGATGTTGGCCAGAATGATCGCCACGGTCGGTGGCACCGGGTATCTGCGCCCAGCCCCCGGCACCTGGGGCTCTTTGGTTGCCCTCCCCCTGGCCTATGGGCTGCATCAGCTGGGGGGCTTTCCCCTGCTTGCGCTGGCAACGATCTTGGCAACTGGGCTTGGCATTTGGGCCACGGGGGTCATGACCCGCGGCCAGGCCAATCACGACCCGTCTGAAATTGTCATCGACGAAGTCGCCGGGCAATGGCTGGCGCTCTGGACGCTGTCCTATCCGGCCTGGGCACATGGTATTGCAATCTCGGCGCTTTGGCCCGGCTGGATTGCCGCCTTTGCCCTGTTTCGCCTGTTCGACATCTGGAAACCCGGCCCGGTGGGCTGGGCCGACCGTCAAGCCGGGCCGGTGGGTGTCATGCTGGACGATGTGATTGCCGGCATGCTTGCTGGTCTTGGCGTCATGGCTCTTGCAGGGTTTAGCCACGGGGTACTGGGGCTATGACGCAGCCCGTCTCTTCCGGTACGGATCAGCCGCAGCGCCCGGACATGGCCCAGCTGATCGCCCAGGCCCGCAGGCTGGGGATCACCATGGCCACCGCCGAGAGCTGCACCGGCGGAATGGTCGCTGCGGCACTAACGGATCAGCCGGGGTCTTCTGCGGTATTTGACCGGGGCTTTGTCACCTACTCCAACAGTGCCAAACAGGCGATGCTGGGGGTCAGCCCCGAGACCCTGCGCCGCGACGGCGCCGTGAGCGAAGCCGTGGCGCGGGAAATGAGCCTGGGCGCCCTGCAGGCCGCGCAGGTCAGCCTTGCCGTTGCCATCACCGGTATCGCCGGCCCCGGTGGATCAGAACACAAACCCGAGGGGCGCGTTTGTTTCGGCCTAGCCCAGACCGGAGAGCCCCCCCTGGTAGAAACCATCGAATTTGGCCCGCTGGGGCGTGACAGAGTTCGCGCCGCCAGCTGTGCCCATGCGCTTTGGTTGCTGCAGCGCGCCATTTCCCAAACAGAGCGCAATTTAGGCAATAGGCCCGAAGACTAGCCCATTATTTAATCAGTTTTGCAAAAGCCCATGTTTTTAGCGCTTTTGCGCAGTGTGACGCTTTTTTCCTCATCTGCATTCATGTCTTTGAACCCCCAACCATGCAAGCGGGATGGAAGGACACCCCATGAATGGAGCTGATACAGCTTGGATCATTGTAGCAACGGCCCTTGTGCTGTTTATGACACTGCCAGGGCTTGCCCTGTTTTACGGCGGTCTGGTGCGGGCGCGAAATGTGCTCAGCGTCTTCATGCAGTGCTACGCCATTGCCTGTTTGATGAGCATCCTGTGGCTGGCCTTTGGCTATACAATCGCCTTTGGCCCCGGTGAAAGTGGCCTCTGGGGCGGGTTGGACAAGATGTTCCTGGCCGGCGTCACCGCCGAGAGCCTGAGCGGCACCCTGCCCGAGGTGCTGTTCTTTGCCTTTCAGATGACCTTTGCCATCATCACCCCGGCGCTGATTGTGGGCGCCTATGTGGAACGGGTTGGCTTTGCCTTTGTGCTGACTTTCTCGGGGCTGTGGATGCTGTTGTGCTATGCGCCTGTCGTGCATTGGATCTGGGGCGGCGGCATGATGTCGGATGGTGGCATCTTTGGCGAGATCGGAGTCAAGGATTTCGCTGGTGGCATCGTCGTGCATGAAACGGCAGGTCTGGCGGCACTTATTCTGGCGATCTTCCTTGGACCCCGCAAAAACCGCACCACCCCACCGCATAACCCCGGCTATGTGGTCATTGGTGCCGCGATGCTCTGGGTTGGCTGGTTTGGCTTTAACGGCGGCTCGCAGCTAGCGGCAGATGGTGGCGCGGCCATGGCGCTGACCGTGACACATATCTCTGCGGCGGCGGCCTCGCTCAGCTGGGCCTTCTGGGAAAAGATCAAATACGGCAAGGCCTCAGTTGTGGGGCTGGTCACCGGCACCATTGCAGGGCTTGCCTCCATCACCCCGGCCAGTGGCTTTGTTGGCCCCATTGAGGCGCTGATCATCGGTACTATCGCCGGGATCTTGTGCCAGGAGCTGGTGAACCTGGTCCGCAACAAGCTGAAGATCGACGACACGCTGGATGTCTTTGCGGTACATGGCGTTGGCGGCATCTTTGGTACCGTGATGATTGCGGTCTTCGGCCAGGGGGCCTGGATGGCGCAATTGGGCGCGCTGGCGCTGGTGGGTGTTTTCACCACCCTGGTGACCATCCTTCTGATCAAGATCGTCGGCGCCTTCACATCTTTGCGCGTGGATCTTGAAACCGAGACAAACGGCCTAGATATTACCGTCCATGGCGAACGTGCCTATGACATGACCAGTTAACGCTGTGCCCAGTCGCCGCCGGGCACAGAACCAGATGCCACCACTCTCAGGGCAGAGATGCGGACCATTGCATCGGGGGGCGGGCTTTCCAAATTACTGGAAAGCCCGTTTTCATATCGGCAGCTGGCACCTGGCCACTGCCATCTGGCCCTACGGCCCGGCTTTCAGAACTGATCGGTAATCTCTGCCAGCGGTACACCCGTCTGCAGCCCCTGCCAAAGCGTCGCTTGGCGGTCCGTGCCGATCAGCGCCGCAACCTTGCCCAAAAGGCGGGCCTCGCGCTGATCGGGGCTGATCGGCAGCTGCAAATCATGGCGGGCCTCAAAGCGCTTGCCATCGCGGCGCAGGGCCAGCACATGGGCCTCAGTTTCTGCCAAAGCCTCGTCTGGCTCAATCTCGATACGGTCGCGCAGCGCGATAAGCTCCGGCAGTGCGCAGGTGGCGGCGCTATAGCTATCAAGCGCCGCAGTATCGAGGCCAAGCGCCTGCATCGCCAGAACCGTGCGATAGGAAAATTTCGCCCCAAGCCCGCTAGTCGGGGCCAGTTGGTTGCAGACAGTCATCCAGCGCGGATGGGTGCGCACCACCAGCTGGGCAATCTCTGGCGCGGCCAGATCCAGCGTCGCGGTGGCCTCTAGCGCCGCATGCAGCCCATGGCAACAGGCGTGAAACTTGTGGCTTATGCCCTCAAACAGCCAGGTCTGCCCCAGACCCTGCAGCGCCAGATCCAGATTGGCCTCGCCGTGATGGGTTGCGCCGAACCCCAGCGCCGCATCAAGCGCCTGTGCATTTGCGGTAAGACCCATGGCAACCAGGCTGCTGACCTCAACCCCGGCGCTGGCCGCCAGACCAGCGTTATAGGGCTTGCCCATGGTGCCAAACTGCGCCTTCAACCCCGCCGCACGGGTGGCGCAGAGACCCAGCGCCATCGCCATCTGATGCGGGGTCAACTGCAGCAATCGCCCCGCCGCCGCCGTGGCACCAAAGGCCCCCGCCGTCGCAGTCTGGTGAAAGCCCTGTTGATAATGGCTGCGCCCCAGCCACAGCCCCACCCGGATCGACAGCTCCATCCCGACAAGCGCGGCCTCCAACAGCTGCGGCAGTGATGCGCCCAACTGCTGCCCCAGGGCAAAGGCCGCAGGGAATACTGCCACAGCCGGGTGGCCGATATGGGCAAAATGGGTATCATCATAATCCAGCGCATGCGAGGTGGCCCCATTGACCAGCGCCGCCATGCGCGCCGGAACCTGCCCACCGCCAAAGATTGTAGCCTGCGCCGCGCCGCCCTCGGATATCGCCTGGGCCCGCAAGACGCCAGAGACCGGTTCATCAACGCCAGCAATCCCGCAGGCGATCCAATCCAGGGTCGAAAGCCGCACCATCCTTTGCGCCAAGGGGCTGGCCGTGACCTCACCAGTCGCAAAGTCAACCAAAGCGGCGGTCAAATCCAGTGTGTCAGAGGTTGGGCTGGTCATTGCGGTTTGGCCTTCCTGGTTAAGGCAGCCTAGCCATATAGCTCGGCTGCGCGGCGTTCGAATGCCTTGACTATACGCTGCATCGCCTCATTGAAGACAACCCCGATGATCCCCTGCAGCACCGCATTTTTGAATTCGAAATCAACAAAAAAGGCGACATCGCAGCTGCCATCATCGCGGGCGGCAAAGGACCAGTTGGATTTCATGTAGCGAAACGGCCCATCCAGATATTCGGTGTCTATCTTCATATCATCCCGATAGAGCGTGACCCGACTGCCAAAACGTTCGCGAAACACCTTGAAAGAGATCACCAGATCCGCCTCCATCACCTCTGCCGGGCCCTGCTGGCTGCGGCTGCGAATGCGTGCGGCAGCACACCAGGGCAGAAATTTAGGATAGGAGGCCACATCTGCCACCAGCCCGTACATCTGCGCGGCGGTATAGGGCATTTGGCGGGTTTCAGAGTGAACAGGCATAGGTGTCTTCAATTTTCTTGCTATGATCGTGCCGCGTCATGTCCTATGAACGCGCGGAAAATTCAAGGGGTAGCCATGACACAGCGTCCATATGTCATCGATGTGATGATTTCAGCCAAGACCATCGCCGCACGGATCGAAGAGCTTTGCGACGAGATCACGCAAGAGTTCGGCGACACCGACAAGCTGGTTGTGGTGGGGCTGCTGCGCGGCAGCTTTGTCTTTATTGCCGACCTCGTGCGCGAATTGGATCTGCCGATCGAGGTCGATTTCCTGGAGGCATCTTCCTATGGTGATGGCATGGAAAGCAGCCGGGAAGTTCGCATTCTCAAAGACCTGCGTGGCGCAATTGAAGGACGCGACGTGCTGGTAGTCGAAGATATCGTCGATACTGGCCACACCCTGAACCATGTCACGCATCTGTTGGAAAGCCGCAAACCCGCCCGGCTGAAATCCATTGCCCTGCTCGATAAACCTTCACGGCGCGAGGTGGATTTCCGCTCTGACTGGATCGGCTTTGAAATCCCGGATGAATTTGTTGTCGGCTACGGTATCGATTATGCGCAGCGCAATCGCAACCTGCCCCATATCGGCAAAGTGCGCTTTACCGACAAAGACTGACCCTGCACGCATCACCACAAGAAAAAGCCCCGCAAGACCAAAATCTGCGGGGCTTTTCATGATGTGTCGGACCAGTCAGAAAGGCCCCTAACCGCTGGCGACTATTGCACGCCCAGCTTGGCGTTGCGGGCCGCGCGCAGGCGGGCAAAATCATCGCCCGCGTGGTAGGAAGACCGCGTCAGGGGCGTGGCAGAAACCATGTGGAAGCCTTTGCCATAGGCGGCTTGTTCATAGGCTTTGAATTCTTCCGGCGTGACAAAGCGATCGACGGCATGGTGTTTGGGTGTGGGTTGCAGATATTGGCCGATGGTCAGGAAATCGATATCCGCTGCGCGCATGTCATCCATCACCTGACGCACCGATTGTTCATCTTCGCCCAGGCCCACCATGATCCCCGATTTGGTGAACATCGACGGGTCCAGTTCTTTCACCCGCTGCAGCAGACGCAGCGAATGGAAATAGCGCGCTCCGGGGCGCACCTCTGGATAGAGCCCAGGCACGGTTTCCAGATTGTGATTGAACACATCCGGGCGGGCCTCGACCACGGTTTCCAACACCGACGGATCACATTTGATGAAATCCGGCGTCAGGATTTCAATGGTGGTCTTGGGGCTGCGATGGCGCACGGCACGGATGGTCTGGGCAAAGTGATCCGCCCCGCCATCGGTGATATCGTCGCGATCAACCGAGGTGATCACCACATGGTTCAACCCCAGTTTCTGCACCGCATGGGCAACGCGGCCCGGCTCGAATGCATCCAGATCCTCGGGGGGTTTACCGGTGGCGATGTTGCAGAAAGTACAAGCCCGGGTGCAGACCTCGCCCATGATCATCATGGTGGCGTGGCCCTGGCTCCAGCATTCACCGACATTGGGGCAGCCCGCCTCTTCGCAGACCGTGACCAGACCATTGTCACGCATGATCTTATGCGTTTCCGCATACCCCTTGCCGCCGGGGGCCTTCACCCGAATCCAGCTGGGTTTCTTTGGCTGGGCATTGTCCGGGCGATTTGCCTTTTCGGGGTGCCGTTGCTCGGGAATCTTGAGATCACGCATGGTGGGTCCGCTTCTGGCCTGTCTGTATTTAGGATGACTTAGCACGTTCATTCCTTGGCGTCACCGCGACATTGCGATATCGGCAATGCAATGAACGCATAGCAAGATCATACCGCGATAATCCGGTTCGCTGACACAGGCTTTCTGGCGCAAAAGCCGCGCAACACATCCCGCTGGATCAGCGCCCCGGCGCCCCCTGCAGACAGCCATGGGAAAATATGCACAAGTTATGAAAGTTCACTGCAATATCAGGCAATTCACCGCCTATTGCTGACCTGCGGCAATTGCGTCACCCGAAGCTGTTGCGCTCTATTTAGAACTCTTATAAATGGCTGTGAAATGGTTCCTTATTCATGGAGTTGAAGAAGATGAAAGCTGGCCTGAAACTGCCCAATGTGACCTTTAAGACCCGCGTGCGCGACGAAGCTGTCGGCGGTTCCAACCCGTTCCGCTGGGAAGACAAGACAACTGCGGACTATTTTGCAGGCAAGCGCGTTGTGCTGTTCTCGCTGCCTGGTGCCTTTACGCCGACCTGCTCAACCTATCAGCTGCCAGGTTTTGAAAAAGGCTTTGCCGATTTTCAGGCCGAAGGCATCGATGCGATCTACTGCATGTCGGTCAATGACAGCTTTGTGATGAACAAATGGGCCGAATCGCAAAACCTGGAAAACGTCGGCGTTATTCCTGATGGCTCTGGCGAATTCACCCGCAAGATGGGCATGCTGGTAGCCAAGGATAACCTGGGCTTTGGCGTCCGGTCCTGGCGCTATGCAGCCATCGTCAACGACGGCGTTGTCGAAGCCTGGTTCGAAGAGCCTGGCCTGTCGGACAACCACGGCGATGACCCCTATGGTGTCTCTTCCCCGGAAAACGTGATGAAACACCTGAAGGGTGAAGCGGCCGCTGCAGCCTAACCCGTTATTTCATCACGACTATTACAAGATCTCGGGCGCGCCAATGGCGGGCCCGAAGTCTTTTTGGGCCTTTCCCAGGATATCCAGGCCGGTTTGCCGCGCCACCGCTGCAAGATCCTGAAACCAGCCATCCCCAGCGGTGCTCGCGCGGCGCAACAGGCCAATTCTGCGATGCGGTTGTTCACCGATAAAGCGTTGAACACACAGGTCTTTCGTCGCGCTACATTCGGCCCCCACCGCCAGTTCCGGCATCAGGGTCAGGCCAAAGCCCGCCGCCACCAGCCGCGAGAGGGTCGGCAGAGATCCAGCCCCCATATTGATCCCCGAGGCCGATCTGGCAACGCCACAGACAGCCAGCGCCTGATCGGTCAGGCAGTGGCCATCCTCCAGCAACATCAACTGCTCTGCCTTGAGATCGGTTGGCCCCACAGCAGCCTGGCCTGCATTGAGCTGCTGCAGGCGCTTGGATGACCCCGCGAGCAAGAAATGATCCGCAAACAGCTCTTCCTCGATCACTCCCGAAACACCGCTGGGCAGGGCCATGATCGCCACATCCAGCGCGCCGGTCTGCAGCGCCTCCAGCAGCCGTTCGGTCCGGGCCTCGCGCACTTGAATTCGCAGATGCAGATCATGGGCGCGCAGCCCCGCCAATAGCCCTGGCAACAGATAGGGCGCGACAGTTGGAATCACCCCCAACGAAAGGCTGCGTTGGTTACTACCCTGATCCTGTGCCAGACGATCCAGCTCCGCAGCCGCCTGCAGGATCTGATCGCTCTGGGCCAGAACCGTGCGGCCAAGCGGCGTCAGGATCACATCCCGCGCCCGCCGCTCTACCAGAATGCCGCCCATCAGATCTTCGAGCGCTTTGATCTGCACGGATAACGCAGGCTGCGAAACATGGCAGGCCTGGGCAGCCCGACCAAAATTTCGGTGTTCACAGAGGGATTTGAAGTAGCTCAACTGGCGCAGGGTAAATTTCATAACCGCAGGTTATCACACCGGTGCCAAGCTACAATATCCAGCGCAGCAGTCCCCGGTATTGCCGCCTGCCCTAGCCAATCATCTGGTTGTTATGTTTTCCATCGTGGCTCTCGTCCATGGTCTCGTAAAAAACCTTCAACTGGGCCAGCGCAATGCGCAGGACGATCTTTCCCGACCGGGCCGACCAGCCAAGCTGGCGCTCTGCAGCCTCCAATCCTTCCAGATGGCAGCAACACCGCAGGGCAATGTCATTCAGCCCCGACCCCAGTGCTGTCAGCGCCGCACGGGCCCGTTTTTTGGCAGCGCTAGAGGCTGGGCAGGCAATGCCGCCACGGGGCTGGCCGCAGGCGTCGGCAGCGCCAAAATAGGCCTGGCTTTGGGCCAGATGATCGCCCACTTGGGCCAGTTCAAAGTCTTCGCGCAGGCGTTTGCCCGCATTCACCAAATCGCTATCGAGAAAGGGCTTGCCGCTTTTGTCCAGCAGGCGTGCCAGCATATCCAGCGGTGTCTCGCCCAGGCCATAGCGCGATCGGCGCTCCTTGGGCTTTGATCTTGATGCCGGACTAAACCGGCTCTGCGCTTCGCCAAAGCCGCGCTCCAGCCTGGCCCGTGCCTGATTTTCCCGGCTGGCCATCAGCCGGCTGTAGACCGCCCGCCCCGCAGGCGTGATGTGATAGCGCCGCAACCGGCCAGAACGGGTGCAACTGATCCAGCCCAATAGCGACAGGATCCCCGCCAGCCCCTGCTCAACCGAAAGCTTGCTCATGCTGGTTTCGCCTTCGCGTACCACCACGGCCTTTTCCATCCCTGCGCCCACCGCCAGAACCGCACCGCTTTGACAGAGGCGGGCCAACACCTCCAATGCGGCATTTTCCAGCATCTCTGTATCGCCCAGGGATCGGGTTCGCGGCGAGGATTGGCACCCGTATTGCCCTGCCGCCAAAGCACCAATAGCGCAATCGACAAGCGGATCATCGCGGCGGTTTTCCACCCGGCGCACCTGTCGCAAAACCGTAGAGGGATGACATTTCAATTCTCGGGCCAAGTGGCGGATCGAGCAGCCACCCTCGGTATGATCCAGATAGTGCTGCACCTCCTGTGGGACCCATTCGGGAAGATTTTGTGCGGGCTGTCTTTGCATCGTCGCTAACCTCCGGTGGTCAGACAGGCAAATCCGTCACGTACCGCCCCTGCGGTTACCCACAGGCACAGGGAGTTTACCCAACTGATTTTGAACAGAACTTTGATCTATTCATCATTGTTTCCACAGAGTGATCAATCAACCGAGAATAGACCGCACGGCAAACAAGCCCCTGCGGCAACACCCGCAAAAGTTGTGTTAGTGGCTGATCCACACGCCAGAAAATGGGGATCGATCAATGCAGGATGTACTAAGCCGACTAAAAGCCCTTCACCGTCCCAGGTTGTTAATCCGAACGGCCCGCATTGGTGCCGCGAACTACAGTCGCGACCGCGATCTGCGTCGCATACTGGGCGGAGATCGCAGCCCAAGACCCACCGCAGCAATCCTGCGCATAATGGAGCTTGAACAGGAAATGAACCAGCACCGCCTGCGCGGCGAGGCGGCCTATGCGATCACCCGTCATATTGACCTGCTGACCGCCCTGATAGCAGAAGCCGCCTGCCTCTCGGGCTTTGGCCCAACCGCAAACCGCCCCCGAGCCACAGATCGCTGAGCAGAAAAACCGCACGCAAAAAGGCGGCGGTAACACTATGTGTCACCGCCGCCAGACCCCCGCCTTAAACGAGTGCGTCAAATCTTTAGATCAACCCTAACTCACTACATGAACGAATCAGGGGCTGCGGCTTTCTTCTCTGCCACATAGGCCTCCAGGGCCTCTTTGATGGCAGGGTCCAACGCTGGGGGCTGATAGTTGGCAAGCAAGTAATCCACCCGGCTGCTGGCCAGGGCATAGGTGTCACGCGCGCCTTCTTCTTCCCAGGTTTCAAAAGGCTTGTAATCCAGCAGTTCAGATTTCCAGAAGGCGGTTTTGAAATTCTTCTGGGTATGGGCACAGCCAAGATAGTGACCGCCCGGCCCCACTTCACGGATGGCATCCATCGCCTGATCGTCTTCGGTAACTGGTACGCCTTTGGCCAGGCCATGCAAGGTGCCCAGCTGATCGGCGTCCATGACGAATTTTTCAAAATCCGCCACCAGACCACCTTCAAGCCAACCACAGGAATGCAGCATGAAGTTCACCCCGGACAACAGCCCCATGTTGAGCGAGTTTGCCGTCTCATAGGCGGCCTGCGCATCCGGCAGTTTGGACCCACAGAAGGACCCGGCAGAGCGGAACGGCAAGTTCAGGCGGCGCGCCAGCTGACCGGCGCCATAGGTAATAAGAGAAGCCTCTGGTGTGCCAAAGGTCGGCGCGCCGGAATTCATGTCGATCGAGGAAACAAAGGCACCAAAGATGGCAGGCGCGCCGGGGCGCACCAGCTGGCTATAGGCAACGCCGGCCATGACCTCGGCCAGCACCTGTGTCAGCGTCCCCGCAACCGAGACAGGGGCCATGGCACCGCCAACGATAAAGGGCGAAATGATGCAGGCCTGGTTGTTCGCGGCGTAGACCTCCAGCGAACCCATCATAACATCGTCAAATGTCATGGGAGAGTTGATATTCGTCAGCGACGTCATCACGGTATTGTTCTGGACGAACTCTTTACCAAACAGAATTTCGCACATTTCCACCGAATCCTGCGCCCGGCTGGGCTCGGTGACTGATCCCATGAACGGCTTGTCCGACAAGGTCATGTGGGCCAGCAACATATCCAGGTGACGCTTGTTCACCGGGATATCGGTGGGTTCGCAGACCGTGCCGCCAGAATGGTGCAGCCATTTGGACATATAGGCCAATTTCACGAACTTGTTGAAATCTTCCATGGTGGCATAGCGGCGTCCGCCCTTGGCATCACGCACAAAGGGCGGGCCATAGACCGGGGCCAACACCATGTTGTTGCCGCCAATAACCACCGATTTTTCAGGATTGCGGGCATGCTGGGTGAATTCCGCAGGCGCGGTGGCGCAGAGTTTACGCGCCAAGCCACGCGGAATGCGCACCCGCTCGCCCTGCACATCTGCCCCCGCATCGCGCCAGCGCTGCAACGCGGCCGGGTTATCAACAAAATTGACGCCAACCTCTTCGAGGATGATATCAGCATTGGTTTCGATAATTTCCAGCGCGTCTTGGGTCAGCACCTCAAAATTCGGGATATTGCGCTGAATATACTTTGCAGTTTCAATATTGATGCTGCTGCGTTCTGCGCGACGGGCGGCGCCACCGCCACCTCGGCTCCGACGACGTGGTGCTTCTTCAGCCATGATCTGCCCTCTTGAAGGAATTACGTTGCAAGATGTTTACCCTGCGCATTGCCCCCTGCGCCGAAGGATAACGGCCTATCCGGTTGGAAAGCGACATGAGCGCGCAATTTTTTGCCGCAGTTTTTGCCGAACTGGGCTGCCGGATGCATCTGTCCTCTTGCCAGAACCGAATGCAAGGCCTATGAGCCAAACATGAGCCAGACATCCCATGACCGCCTTCTTATCATAGACTTTGGCAGCCAGGTTACGCAGCTGATTGCGCGCCGCCTGCGTGAGCTGAATGTCTATTGTGAAATTCACCCCTACCAGAACGTCACAATGGATTTTGTGCGCCAGTTGGCGCCAAAGGCCGTGATCTTTTCTGGTGGCCCAGATAGCGTGACACGCGAGGGCAGCCCCCGTGTGCCGCAGGAAATCTTTGACTACGGTGTGCCGATCCTGGGCATTTGCTATGGTCAACAGGTGATGATGCAGCAACTTGGCGGCCAAGTCGAAAGCGGCCATGGCACCGCCGAATTTGGTCGTGCCTATGTCAAACCCACCGTGGCCACCCTGCCGCTGCTTGACGGCTGGTTTCTTGGCGATGAAGACCGCGAACAGGTCTGGATGTCCCACGGCGACCACGTAAGCAAAATCGCCCCCGGCTTTGAAATCTATGGCACCTCGCCCAATGCCCCCTGCGCCGTCATCGCCGATGTGGCGCGCAATTTCTATGCCGTGCAGTTTCATCCCGAAGTACACCACACACCCAATGGCGCCAAGCTTTATGAAAACTTTGTGCGCCTGGCCGGGTTTACTGGCGACTGGACCATGGGGCTGTACCGCGAGCAAGCCATTGCCGAGATCCGCGCGCAGGTCGGCGACAAAAAGGTCATCTGCGGGTTGTCCGGCGGTGTCGACAGTTCGGTCACGGCTGTGCTGCTGCACGAGGCCATTGGCGATCAGCTGACTTGTGTTTTCGTTGACCACGGCCTGCTGCGCAAAGGTGAGGCCGAGGAGGTCGTCACCATGTTCCGTGACAACTACAACATGCAATTCATCCACGCCGATGAACAAGAACTGTTCCTCGGAGAGCTGGAAGGACAGTCCGACCCCGAGACCAAGCGCAAGATCATCGGCAAGTTGTTCATCGATGTGTTCCAGAAGCATGCCAACTCCATCGAGGGGGCGGAATTCCTGGCCCAGGGCACGCTTTACCCTGATGTCATCGAATCGGTGAGCTTCTCTGGTGGACCTTCGGTAACGATCAAGAGCCACCACAATGTCGGCGGTCTGCCCGAAAAGATGGGGCTGAAACTGGTTGAACCCCTGCGCGAGTTGTTCAAGGACGAAGTCCGTGAACTGGGCCGCGAACTGGGCCTGCCTGCCAGCTTTATCGGTCGTCACCCCTTTCCTGGGCCAGGCTTGGCCATTCGCTGCCCCGGTGAAATCACCCGTGAAAAGCTGGAAATCCTGCGCGAAGCCGATGCGGTCTATATCGACCAGATCCGCAAGCATGGTCTGTATGATGACATCTGGCAGGCCTTTGTTGCCATCCTTCCGGTTCGTACCGTCGGGGTGATGGGCGATGGCCGCACATATGATTTTGCCTGTGCCCTGCGCGCGGTAACCTCGGTGGATGGCATGACGGCTGATTATTACCCCTTCAGCCATGATTTCCTTGGCGAAACCTCGACCCGTATCATCAATGAGGTCAAGGGCATCAACCGCTGCACCTATGACATCACCTCCAAGCCTCCGGGCACCATCGAGTGGGAATAGGCTGACCGCTGCTTGGTGACGATGAAAGCTGCTGTAACGAACTCGAAACCCCGGCCCGCAGGCTGGGGTTTGGTTTTTCCCGCCAAAGACCAGGCTTGGGTCATTCGCTCTGGCAAATGAACCGGGCCATTGACGCGAGAGAAGAAAAGCGCTTCCTGTGATAGGCAGGTGCCGCCCAAAGGATCCTCCGATGACCAGTGAAACAAGAATACTGCCAGCAGCGCTTTGGATGCTGGGCGCGATTGGCTCTTTTTCTGCCATGGCCATCGCCGGGCGTGAGGCGGGGCAGACGCTCGACACCTTTGAAATCATGACCTATCGCAGCCTTGTCGGGCTATTGATAGTCCTCCTGGTGATCACCTTCACAGGCAAATGGCATCAGGTAAAAACAGACCGGCTAAGCAGCCATCTGGTGCGAAACCTGGCGCATTTCACCGGCCAGAACCTGTGGTTTTTTGCGGTAACCCTGATCCCGCTCGCACAGGTTTTTGCGCTTGAATTCACGTCACCGCTCTGGGTGGTGGTGCTGTCCCCGCTTCTGCTGGGCGAAAGGCTGACACGGATTCGCGGGTTTTCCGCCGTGCTGGGCTTTGCTGGCATCTTGATTGTTGCGCGCCCCTCGCCCGAAACCCTGAACGCTGGCGTTATCACCGCCGCAAGCTGCGCCATCTTCTTTGCGCTGACGGTGATCTTTACCAAGCGGCTGACCCGGCATGAAGGCATCGCCTCGATCCTGTTCTGGCTGACCGGCATGCAGCTGGTGATGGGGCTGGTCATGGCGGGCTGGGATGGCGATGTGACATTGCCAAGCCTGGCACTGCTGCCCTGGATCTTACTGATCGGTTGCGCCGGGTTGGCGGCACATTTCTGCTTTACCAATGCCCTTTCGATTGCGCCGGCCACGGTGGTCGTGCCCTTTGATTTTGCCCGCCTGCCCGTGATCGCGATCTTGGCAATGCTGATCTACGGAGAAGCCGTGGTGATCTGGACCTTTGTCGGCGCCGGGCTGATCTTTTTCGCCAACTACCTCAATATCCTGGAGGCTGCCGGACGTATCGGGGCAGCCAGAACCGACCCGGCCTGACGGTGTGATTGAGGCCAAGAATTGACCCGATCGCGCTGGCGCAGTAGCAAGGCCAAAGCACAACAAGAAAGACCGGGCAATGCTCTATCAAACTGCACAAGACTGGCGGGATGCGCCGCAAAAACGCGTATTGTTCTTTGGCATGTCCGGGCTTGGAAAAACCTATGTCAGCAATATCTTGCGCGGTTCCGGCAGCTGGTTTCATTACTCAATCGATTACCGCATTGGCACCCGATATATGGGCGAATACATCGCCGATAACGCCAAATTTGAAGCGATGAAAAACCCCTTCCTGCGCGAGCTCCTGCTGTCGGACTCGATCTATATCGGTTCCAATATCACCTTTGAAAACCTGACGCCTGTCTCGTCCTATCTGGGCAAGCCTGGCGATCCGGCCAAAGGCGGGCTACGGATGCAGGAATACCGGCATCGGCAAGAACAGTTTCGCCGCGCCGAGATCAATGCGCTGCACGACACCGAATATTTCGCCGAGCGCGCCACCCGTCTTTATGGCTATCCCAATTTCATCTGCGATTCAGGTGGTTCTATCTGTGAATGGGTGGATGCTGACAACCCGCAAGACCCCGTCCTGACCGAGCTGTCCAAAACATGCCTGATGGTCTGGATCAAGGGCGACGAGGCCCATACCGAGGAATTGATTCGCCGCTTTGACCGCGCGCCCAAGCCGATGTCCTACCAGCCCGAATTCCTGCAACAGGCCTGGGAGGACTATCTCAATCAAATGTCGCTATCAGAGGCAGATGTCGATCCTGATGCCTTTATCCGCTGGACCTATGCCCAGGCGCTGGCCCACCGCCAGCCCCGCTATGCCGCCATGGCCCGCAATTGGGGCGTCACGGTCACCGCCGATCAAATCTCTGCCATCACAAGCGAGGATGATTTCAACACCTTGATCGCCCAAGCGCTTGAGACCTAGGCCAGAACTGCCTATCTCTGTGACTTCCTGAACCTTTTATCCCATCGAGGACCTGACATGCCTATCAAGATCCCTTCTGACCTGCCCGCCTATGACGTTCTGACGAACGAAGGCGTCATGGTCATGTCGCCGGATCAGGCGGCACGCCAGGATATTCGCCCGCTGCGCATCGGCTTGCTGAATCTGATGCCCAAGAAGATCCAGACAGAAAACCAGTTTGCCCGGCTGATTGGTGCCACGCCATTGCAGATTGAACTGTCGCTGATCCGCATGACTGAACATCAGACCCGCAACACTGCCGCGGAACATATGGAAGAATTCTACCGGTCCTTTCAAGATGTTAAGCACGAGAAATTTGATGGGCTGGTGATCACCGGTGCGCCGATCGAACACCTGCCCTTTGAAGATGTCACCTACTGGCAAGAGCTGTGCGAGGTGTTTGAATGGACCCAGACCAACGTCCAGTCGACCTTCGGTGTCTGCTGGGGCGGGATGGCCATGATCAACTACTTCAACGACGTCAAGAAACACCTGCTAGAGCACAAGCTCTTTGGCTGTTTCCGCCATCAGAACCTTGCGGACTCTTCCCCCTATTTGCGGGGGTTTTCCGATGACTGCGTCATCCCGGTGTCGCGCTGGACGGAAATCCGCCAGGATGAGATCGACGCCCGCCCAGGACTGACCACTCTCTTGGGTAGCCCCGAGGCAGGCCCCTGTCTGGTGGAAGACCCAGATCACCGCGCGCTCTATATCTTCAATCATTTTGAATATGACAGCGACACCCTGAAACAGGAATATGATCGCGATATCGCCAGTGGCACCGAAATCAATGTGCCGCAAAACTACTATCCCGGTGATGATCCAACCCAGGTTCCGCAAAACCGGTGGCGCAGCCACGCGCATCTGCTTTATGGTAACTGGATCAACGAGATATACCAATCCACGCCCTTTGATATGAATGACATCGGCGCGTAGACAGACTGCAGATATCAATGGGGACCGCAGGCCGGATCGATAAAGATCAGGGCCTGCGGAATGGCAAGCTGGCCTGTGACACCCCGGCGACGGATCGGTAAAAGCGAGTCACATCTCATGGCGCTTTGGCCTATAACAGTTTGAGCAGAGTGGAGGTTTACGCATGACATTGCCCTATGATGGCGCCATCAGTCGCTATTTCGAAACCGAAGCCCCTGAACACGTGGCCGAGCGCATCAAAGACAGCGACGAAGACGCTATCCTGAACCCGGATCATCCCTACAAGACGCGCATGTCCCGCAAGACCTATAAGCGCGAAGTCGAACACCTACAGATTGAACTGGTGAAAATGCAGTCCTGGGTCAAGCAGAGCGGCGCGCGCATTGCCATCCTGTTTGAAGGCCGGGATGCGGCTGGCAAGGGGGGAACGATCAAGCGGTTTCGTGAAAACCTGAATCCACGCGGCGCCCGTGTTGTTGCCCTGAATAAACCCAGCAAACCAGAGCAAAGCCAATGGTATTTCCAGCGCTATATCAACCACCTGCCCTCTGGTGGCGAGATCACCTTCTTTGATCGCAGCTGGTATAATCGTGGTGTGGTGGAAGATGTTTTTGGCTTCTGCACAGAAGAACAGCGCGAGCGGTTTTTTCACCAGGTCAGCCCCTTTGAAGAAGCCCTGGTTGATGATGGGATCCTCTTGTTCAAATTCTGGCTGGATGTCAGCAGAGCCGAACAATTGCGCCGGTTTCTGTCGCGGGAAAACGATCCGCTGAAACAATGGAAGCTGAGCCCTATTGACGTGCAGGGCCTGGCCCGTTGGGATGATTACTCCAAAGCCATCGCAGAAACCCTGCACAAGACCCACCGCCCGCATGCCCCCTGGCATGTGATCCACTCGGACGACAAGCGGCGGGCCCGTCTGGCCACCATCCGTACCGTTCTGCATGCGATTGATTACACAAACAAAGACAAAAAATCCATCGGTCCGGTCAATAGCAAGATCTGCACCGCGCCGGATAAACGTGATGTCTAAACGTGGCTATCATCATGGCAATCTGCGCCAGGCCTTGGTCGAGGCCGCATTGCGCCTGATTGAGGTCAAGGGCCCCACCGGATTCACCCTGTCAGAGGCGGCCAAGCAGGCGGGTGTCACCCCAGCAGCCGTTTACCGCCATTTTGAAGGGCGCGAAGATCTGATCGCGGAAGCCGCGCGTCAGGGTTTTTTGATGTTCGCCGACCTGATGCAGCACGCCTATGATAAATACCAGCCCTCGGCGCTGGCCGCATTCGAGGCAACGGGGCGGGCCTATCTGGCCTTTGCGCGCAAACACCCAGGCCACTACATCGCCATGTTTGAAAGCGGCATTTCCAGCAATCGCACGCCAGAATTGGCCAATGCAGCCCGTCGCGCCCACCAGATTCTGGAACGCGCCGCAGATGATCTGAGCCAGCATATCCCGGCAGAAAGACGGCCGCCTGCCTCAATGTTTTCCGCCCATATCCTGGCGATGAGCCACGGCGTTGTTGAGCTTTATGCCCGCAACACCCCGGGCACCAATTCCCCCTTTCCACCAGAAGACCTGCTGGAAACCGGGATTGGCATCTATCTGCGCGGCCTGGGCCTGATTGATCCTGACTAGCGACGCCCCCTTGCGTCTTCCGCCAAATCATCAACAACATTCGTTCACGGCCTGATCGCCGAAAGCGCGCGCCGCATATTATACCAGTGTCCATTCCGCAAGCACCGGCAACTGGCTACGGCGGGGCACCACACGGCACAAACAAAAAAGGGCCCGCCAATGGCGAGCCCCGTGATCCAAATTGAATCTGTATGATTTAGCGCTTGGAGAACTGGAAGGAACGACGCGCTTTGCGGCGGCCAAACTTCTTACGTTCAACAACACGACTGTCACGTGTCAGGAAGCCAGCAGCTTTCAATGCACCGCGCAGCGAGGGGTCATAAAGCTGAAGCGCCTTGGAAACACCGTGCTTTACCGCACCGGCCTGACCGGAAAGACCGCCACCTTTGACTGTCGCATAGACGTCAAACTGGTCTTCCACACCTGCAACCGTGAACGGCTGACGCAGGATCATCTGCAGCACCGGACGGGCAAAATAGGCTTTCATTTCTTTACCATTCACCACGACCTTACCGGAACCTGGCTTGATCCAGACACGGGCGACCGCATCTTTCCGCTTACCAGTGGCGTAAGAGCGACCCAGTTCGTCACGAACTGGCTCACGCGCGATGATGTCTTCGGCGACTGCTTCAACGCCTGCAACGGCGCTCAGCTCTTCGAGAGTGTTGATCTGATCAGTCATCGATATCAGCTCCGCGTGTTTTTCTTGTTCATGGACTTCACGTCCAGAACTTCGGGCGCCTGGGCTTCATGCCCGTGCTCGGTGCCAGCATAGATGCGCAGGTTGGTCATCTGCTGACGCGACAGACGGTTGCCTGGCAGCATGCGCTTGACGGCCTGATAGACAACACGCTCGGGGTGCTTGCCTTCCAGGATTTCCTGCTTGGTGCGGGACTTGATGCCACCTGGGTGGCCGGTGTGCCAGTAGAAGTGCTCGTCGCGCTTCTTGCCGGTCATCTGGATCTTTTCAGCATTGATCACGATGACGTTGTCACCCATGTCCATATGCGGAGTGAATGTGGCTTTGTGCTTACCACGCAGGCGCATGGCAATAATCGATGCGAGACGGCCCAGCACGACGCCTTCGGCGTCAATGATGATCCATTTCTTGTCGATATCTGCCGGTGTAGCAGAGAAGGTTTTCATGGCAGGTCAATCCTGTTTGTCGTGACGACGCAGAACAAAGGTCCAGCGCCCGATTTGATGGACAGGGTTTACGGAGTTCCCCGCCCCGCGTCAATGCTGTCAAACATGTTTAAATTGTTCAATTTCAACACCTTGCAAAATGGGTATAATGATACCCCACAAATAAGGCCCACCCTGCAGCCTTATCAATCGCACCCGTGACATTTTCACACCATCTCAGCCCCTTCCCCCCAAGTAGAGTTCTTCCGCTCTCAAAAAGTGATTACCCAAGAGAAAAACAACCCGAAGGTCACTGATGAAACTTTCTACACTCCTTATTTTCCCACTCGCCCTTGCTGTCACAGGTTGCATGCAGAACGCTCCGATCAAACAGCCCCCTGTCACGGTCTCGTTCAAAGACAACACTGCCGCCAATCGTGTTGTTGGCTACACCGAACCGGAAATCCGGACATTTGTTCCCGCGGAAATCACGGAAGAGCTTAAACAGCAGTATGACGCTCACCCGAACACCAGGCCAGCGGGCATCCAACGTAAAGAAATATCGGGCGCGACCTGCTCTATTGATACAGCGGAGTTTTCGGCACAATTCCAGACCCCGGCAATTGTTCGTCTGCCAAAATTTCACGGCAAACCTTCCAAGCTGCGCATGACCTGTAAAACGCCTGAGCTTTCGACGCAGTTCACACATAACCCAGCCCTTGACGGGGTGATTGTTGGCGGTGCCTCCGTTGCCGGACTTGTCGCTGCCGCAGTTACCGCCGGAGTTGCCGCTAGCAAAGACAATTGGTCCTACAGCGGCAACGACATTATCGTTTGGGTTAACCTCGCAGAGGAATGATACACATCAAGATTGCGCGCCTTCAGGCCAGCTGGTCATAGAGGGGCGCAACGCCCGCCAGATCAAACGCTAATCTGCTCTGGCGGGTTGTCCAGCAATGTACGCAGCCGCTGCATCGCCTCTTCGAACCGTTTCAAACTGACATGACCATTCACGCCAATGCGCACCGCATTGGGGGCGCGCCCGTCGCGCAGGGCAAATTCATCTGCAGACCGGATCTGCACCCCCTCGGCCTCGGCCGCGCGGGTAAAGGCGGCAGAACGCCAGCCGGCCGGCAGCTTCAACCAGAGAAACGGCACCTGATCATTCCAGACCAGTTCAAACCCGCCCAGGGCATTCACCGCGACCCGCACGTATTTGGCCATTTCCTCCCGCACCGCCTGGGTCAGCTCTTTGGTGCGCGGATCGCTAAGCAGGAGCCGGGTAATTTCCGCCAACGGCTGGGCCAGGCCGAAATAGCTATATTCCGCCGCCCGGCGCAGATCCTGTGAGCGCCCCGTGGGGGCCAGGGCAAAGCCCACCCGCAGCGCAGGCGTCAGGTTTTTCGAAATCGAGAACACATGCCAGGTGATATCCGGGGCCAGCGCCCGATAGCTTGGGGCCTGTGCGTCGCCCATACGGTAGCAATCATCCTCTAGGATCTGCACCCCGTGACGCCGCGCCACCGCAACGATTTCCTGGCGGCGCTGCAGCGGGGTAAACAGCCCGGTTGGATTGTGTACCTCGGGACTGGTACAAAGCACCTGCGCCCCGGTCTTACGAATGGCCAATTCCAGTGAATCGGGTACAATCCCATGTTCATCCATGGCCACACCAACCACCCTGGCCCGCAACAATTCTGCCGCGCGGCGAAAGCCTGCATAGGACAGATCCTCGACCAGGATCACTGGCTGCGGCTCTTGCAGCACGGTCTGCAGCACGGTGAGAATACCGTTCTGGCCCCCATGGGTCAAAACCACCTCTGCCTCGCCAAGCGGGCCCAGCGGCTGCCCGTCGAGCCAGTCAACAACCGCCTGCCGCACCGGCAGATAGGCGTCGCGCGTTGGGTAGTTGAGGAACAACATCGCATCGCTATTGGCGACTTTCTCCATCACCTGACGCAGCGCCGCCACCTGCCCTACATCCACCATACGTGGGCTAAACAGGCTGACATGATGCGGATCTTTGGCCTCTTGCAGGTGCAACTGGCGTGACCAGACATCATCCATCACCTGGCTTGGCCGGTCCGCCACAAAGGTGCCGCGGCCAACCTCGGCCTGCAGCAATCCTTCATCCGTCAGGATCGTATAGGCCCGCGCCACAGTGCCGGGGGTGATCTTGAGCTGATAGGCCAGCTCTCGCACTGGCGGCAGTTTTGCGCCGCATTGCAAGATCCCGTCATCCACAGCGGTTCGAATGGTATCGGCCACCCGCTGATATTTTGGACCTGATTTACCGGCAAGATCCGGCGCCCAAATTGTACCCATTACAATCCATCCTTAGACAAGGGTATTCGACCATTGTATCAATTATACATAGCAGACAATTAGGATTGTATCAACACAATAAAGGACCCTCCCCATGACGACGCCTGCAACACAAAGCCACACACATATGTCCTACCTGACGAACCGCGCCGCGCTGCCGGTTCTGGCCCAGGCGGCAGTTGCCTTTGCAGTCCTGGTCACCAAATGGTCCAACCGCCATCGCTCGCGCAAAGCTTTGCAAACGCTGAGCGTAGAACAGCTACGCGATATCGGGATCTCCCGCGCAGAGGCCCATTATCAAGGAACTCTTCCGTTCTGGCGCCCTTGATCCCCTGGGCACAGAGCAACCTTATGGCCGGGGCTTGCCCCGGTCTTTTTTTGCCTGATTGACAGGCATATCCCCCACATTTTGAAAACTAAGGGCCGGGCCAACCCGCCAGCGCCAAACAAGAATGGCACGGCGCAGTCGGCCAGGATTTCCCTTGATCAGCCGCATCAGCCTGCTTAGATGCGCTCAGGGCTGCCCCGGCCAGGCCGTCGCCCAGGACCGCCCACACCGCTGAAGGATACCCATATGCGCGACGCCCGTTCTGCCCCGCAAGGGATCGCCCCCCGCAAGGCAGCACAATCACAGCGCAGCGACCGTTTGACCCAGCGCGACGGCCGTGTCTTTGCCGGCACCCACCTTATTATCGAAGTTACGCAGGGACGCGGGCTGGACAGCGAGGCCAATATTCAGCAGGCATTTTGCGATGTGATTGCCGCCTGCGGTGCCACGCTGCTGCATATGCACACGCATCGCTTTTCCCCTCAGGGGATCTCGGGCGTGGCGGTGCTGGCCGAGAGCCACATATCCGTGCACACCTGGCCCGAAGTTGGCTATGGTGCCTTTGATGTCTTTATGTGTGGCGATGCCGATCCCTGGCGGGCAGTCGAGGTGTTGAAGCGCGCGTTTGACACCACCTGCGTCACCGTACGCGAAATCCTGCGCGGGCCGAATATGCCCGGCACGCCGCCCCCCACAGCCTAACATCCCACTGCCCCTGCCGCCAAAGCTCGCGCCCCGTCCCGACAAGGCGAGCGCCAGGCACAATCCGCTTGAGCCAAGGCCACTGGCTCTGCTAGGCGATGAGAACACAGCGGATGCGAGGCAGATCAGATGCAAAATACCCCCATTCAGGTGGTCAATCGTGAAACCGGCCTGGTGTTTGACGAGGTCATCCTGGGCGAAAAATGGATCCGTTGGGCCTATCAGGACAGCAGCACCAAGCTGCTGGAACGGCTGCTGTTTCGCGCCCCCCTGATCAGCCGGTTGTTTGGCCGCTGGTTTGACAGCCGCTGGTCGCGCGGCAAGATAAAGTCGGTGATCGAAGAGCTGTCGATCGACATGACAGAGGCGGTACGCCCGGCGCAGGACTATACCTCCTTCAATGACTTTTTTGCCCGCCACCTGAAACCCGAAGCACGCCCCTACAACCCGGCCCCGGATGAAATCATCGCACCCGCCGACGGCCGGGTCCTGGTCTTTCCCGCGCTAAAGAATGATATTTTTGTGCCGGTCAAAGGCCATCCGATGTCGATCAACACCATGCTGCAGGATATGGCCGAACCCTTTCTGGGCGGTGCCCTGGCCATCGTGCGGCTATGCCCGGCGGATTATCACCGCTATCACTTTCCGATGGCCGGCGTGATCGAGCGCTGCCAGAACATTGACGGCGCGCTGCATTCGGTCAACCCCATCGCCCTGGGGGCGGGGCCCGATGTCTTTGGCGAAAACAAGCGCTGCAATACCCTGATAAAAAATGACAGGATCGGTCACTATTGCTTTAGCGAAGTGGGGGCATTTGGGGTTGGCTCCATCCTCAACACCAAGACCACAGGCGCGGTGCAGAAGATGGATGAAAAGGGCTATTTCAAATTTGGCGGGTCAACCGTCGTGGTGGTGTTCCAGCCCGACACAGTGACCTTTAGCCCCGATTTGGTTGCCAATAGCGCCGCTGGACGCGAAACCCTGGTAAAGGTCGGCCAACCCCTTGCACAGGTTACAGCGCGCGCACCGGCGGAATAGAATAAGTCATAGTGGACCGCGCCACCATCTTGTCAGATCCCTGTGAAAACATATGCACATCCCCCACAGCCAGGCTGCGCCCCAGCTTCAGCAGCTGACCCTTGGCGATAATGTCACACCCCGCCTCTGGTTTGCGCATGAAATCCAGCGATGAATTGGTGGTCACCGCCAAGGCTTTGGCCCCCAGTCGCGACAGGACCAGCGCGTATACCGTGACATCCGCAAGGGCAAACATTGACGGCCCTGAAACGGTGCCACCGGGGCGCAGGTGACGCTCTGCCACCTTCAACCGCATGGTGATGCCGTCCACCGATAGCGCATCGATGGCAAAATCCTCTGCCACCTGCGGGAAGATCTCTGCCATATAGGCTTCCAGTTCTCTTACGTCGAATGCCAATCCCATGCTTTTCCTCTCTCTCGTTGCGCCCTAGTGTTCACCCGGAACCCAAGAGGAGAGCAAGATGGCAATTCTGGAACGTGACGACAAAAACGCAATTGCGCATTTGCAAATGAACGCGCCGGATCGGCTGAACGCGCTGTCGGACGAAATGCTGGCGGCCCTGCAACAGCAGATTGACGCGCTGAAAGAAGATCGCAGCATCAAGGCGGTCATCCTCTCTGGCGCGGGCAAGGCCTTTTGCGCGGGCCATGATATTCGCCAAATGACCGCCGGGCGCGCTGCCGATGATGGCGGCCGGGCCTATTTTGACAGTCTCTTTGCGCGCTGCACCAGTGTAATGCTGGGCCTGCAACGCCTGCCACAGCCGGTCATCGCCCAGGTGCATGGGATTGCCACTGCCGCGGGCTGCCAGTTGGTTGCCTCTTGCGATCTGGCCATCGCCACCGAGGACTGCCGCTTTGGCGTCAATGGCGTCAATATAGGCCTGTTCTGTTCGACACCGATGGTGGCCCTGTCGCGCAATATCGGCCAAAAGCAAGCCTTTGAGCTGCTCACCACCGGGGATTTTGTTAAGGGGCCGCGCGCCGCCGAATTGGGCCTGATCAACCGCGCCGTCCCGACAGACCAGCTAGAGGCAGAGACCCGCGCCATGGCCGAAAAGATTGCCGCCAAGCTTGGCGCGGCGGTCAAGATTGGCAAAGAAGCCTATTATCAACAGCTCAACCTGCCAATTGATGCAGCCTACGCCTATACCAGCCAGGTCATCGTCGAAAACCTGATGCAGCCCGATACCGCCGAAGGCATGGCGGCCTTTCTGGAAAAACGCAGCCCTGATTGGGAAAAATCCTGAATTTTGGGAAAATTTTAGTCTTTGTTTACCATTTCGGATTTATTGTTTCTCTATCGGGCCTTTCAATAGAGGCAAGATAATGGCAAAGATTGGGCACGGGTTACGACCCGGACACAATTTGGGCCGCTGCAGCGGAAGGTCCCTCCAACCGGGAATCTCTCTCCCCGGTGACATTCCCGCGCAGCGGCCCCAAATGCCCCTCTCTCATCCCTAAAAATCAGCCCGAAACCGGGCCATCTGCACTGAAATCTGCAATCTTGATGCCGTATGGAAACATTGCACGCCCCGTCTGCGCATTGTCTCCCCTCGGGGCTTGCTCTTGCAGTGCAACATGCCCAACCCAACTTTCCGGACAACCACGATGGCCCAGATCGCAGGCCAAGTCGCAGCCCCCGTATTTCGGCACTTTTTGGCCACATTTGACCTGCGTCGGCGCCATATTCGACCACGGGTAATATTGCTTAACCCCGCGCTCTGCCCTATCTGCCCCCTATGACAAAGACATTGCATATCGTGGGCGGCGGCATGGCCGGGTCCGAGGCAGCCTGGCAGGCTGCGAACATGGGCGTCAAAGTGGTGATCCACGAGATGCGACCCAAAGTGGAAACCTTTGCCCATCAGACGGGCAATCTGGGCGAGATGGTGTGCTCCAACTCCTTTCGCTCTGATGATGATGAGCAAAACGCCGTGGGGCTGCTGCATTGGGAAATGCGCGCCGCCAACGGGGTAATCATGGCCAGCGCCGAAGAGCATCGCCTGCCCGCAGGTGGCGCCCTGGCGGTCGACCGCGAGCCCTTTGCCGAAACGGTGACCGCCAAGTTGAAGGCCCATCCCAATATTGAGGTGTCTTACGAGGAAATCACCGCGCTGCCCGAGGACGGCCATTGGATCTTTGCCACCGGGCCCTTGACCTCTGGCTCCCTGGGTCAGGCGATCCAGGCTGAAACAGGCGCCGAGGCGCTCGCCTTTTTTGATGCCATCGCCCCGATTATCTATGCCGAGAGCATTGATATGTCGCAGGCCTGGATGCAGTCGCGTTATGACAAGGGCGAAACCCAGGAAGAGCGCACCGCCTATCTGAACTGCCCCATGTCCAAAGACCAGTATGAGGCCTTCATAGATGCCCTGCTGGCCGCGGATAAAACCGAATTCCACGAGGGCGAAACGGCCGGGTATTTCGACGGCTGTCTGCCGATCGAGGTCATGGCCGAACGCGGTCGCGAGACCCTGCGCTTTGGTCCGATGAAGCCGGTCGGCCTGACCAATCCGCATCAGCCGGATGTAAAGGCCTACGCCGTGGTGCAGCTGCGCCGTGACAATGCGCTTGGCACCCTTTTCAACATTGTCGGCTTCCAGACCAAGATGAAATACGGCGCCCAAGCCGAGGTGCTCAAGATGATTCCGGGGCTGGAGAATGCCCGCTTTGCCCGGCTTGGCGGCATTCATCGCAATACCTTTCTCAACTCTCCCACACTGCTGGACGCCCAGATGCGGCTGAAATCAAAACCACATCTGCGCTTTGCCGGCCAGATTACCGGGGTTGAGGGCTATGTGGAAAGCGCCGCAATGGGTCTGCTGGCCGGGCGCATGGCCGCCGCCGAGATCCTTGGGCTAGAGCTGCCCGAGGTGCCGCAGGACAGCGCCATGGGCGCGCTGATCCATCACATCACCGGCGGAGCCGAGGCCAAGACCTTCCAGCCGATGAATGTGAACTTTGGCCTGTTCCAGCCCGTTGATGGGCTGAAAGGCGGGCGGCGTGGCCGCAAGGACCGCTACAAGGCCTATACCGACCGTGCCAAAACCGCCTGGACCGCCTGGCTGGACAATTTCTCCTGATCTGACAAAGGGGGCAATACCCGTGACCTTCATCACCCGTTTTGCCCCCTCGCCCACCGGCCCACTGCATCTGGGGCACGCCTATTCAGCGCTGCTCGCCCATGACATGGCGCGCGCTGCTGGCGGCAGCTTGCTGCTGCGCATCGAAGACATCGACCAATCCCGCGCCCGCCAATCCTGGGAGGCGCAGATCTATGAGGATCTGCATTGGCTGGGCCTATGCTGGCCAGAGCCCGTGATGCGCCAATCCAACCGAATTGCGCGCTACCAACAGGCGCTGGCGCAGCTCACGGCGCTTGGTCTGACCTATCCCTGCAACTGCAACCGGGCCGATATAGAGGCGGCAGCCGGGGCACCGCAGGAAGGCGTGGCGCAGTTTGGCCCGGATGGGCGCATCTACCCCGGAAGCTGTCGCCACCGCGCCGAAGAAACACCCAAAGCAGAGGATGTCATACGTCTCGATATCGCCAAGGCACTGACGCTGGCCATGCAACAGACCGGGCTGCGTACGTTTGAGGAAACCGGTGCCAAATTTCGCGGTTCACACAGGCTGGACCCAACACAGCTGATTGAACGTGTGGGTGACATCATTCTGGTGCGAAAGGGAATGGGCAGCTCATACCATCTGTCGGTTGTGGTGGATGATGCCGATCAGGGCATCACACATGTCGTTCGCGGCGCCGATCTGTTTGACGCCACCCAGATCCATGTCTTGCTACAGGTTCTGCTGCGCCTGCTAACTCCCATCTACCATCACCATGATCTGATCCGCGACGAGGCGGGCAAACGCCTCGCGAAACGCGATGACGCCCGCGCCATCGCCAAATACCGGGCCGAAGGTGCCAGCCCAAGCGACATTCGCCGCATGGTCGGGCTCGCGCGCCCCTCTGCCTAGGTTCGGTCTGGTCTAGAGGCTGTCGTCCATCGGGGCCATCAGCTCTTGCTCTGCCCCGTCGCGAATGGCGGAATAAAAACAGCTGCGGCGATTGGTGTGACAGGCCGGCCCCACCTGGTCGACCAGGGCCAGCAGACAATCGCGATCGCAATCAAGCCGCAGCTCCACCAATGTCTGCAGGTGCCCCGAACTCTCTCCCTTCACCCAAAAGGCCTGACGCGAGCGCGACCAATAGGTCACCTTGCCGGTCTCTAGCGTCTTGGCAACGCTTGCGGAATTCATCCAGGCCATCATCAGCACCTCGCCGCTGCTGTGATCCTGGGCGATACAGGGGATCAAGCCGACCGCGTCGTATTTCAGGCTATCGGGAGAGAAAGTCATAGGAAAACCCTTTTGCATCTGCCATCTGCGTCCTATGTATGGGGAAGACACCCCAAGGGAAAGCCCGAGGCCGCCTTATGTCCAGCGAAACGTCCAGCGAGACCGATCTGATCAAGCTTTATTCTGCGCGTATTCTGGCGCTGGCGGCGGATATTCCGCTGCTTGATCGGCTGGACAACCCGGATGCCACCGCAAAGAAACGCGCGCCGCTGTGTGGGTCAACCGTCACCGTTGATCTGTCTCTGCACGACGGGCGGATTGTCGACTTTGGCCAGGACGTCAAGGCCTGCGCCCTAGGGCAGGCTTCGGCCTCGATTGTGGCCAGCAAGATCATTGGCCGCAGCCTGAGCGAAGTCGAAACCGCCCGCGCAGAGTTGAAGGCCATGCTGACCGCCAACCAACCGCCACCAGCGCCGCCCTTTTCAGAGTTGGAAGTGCTGATACCGGCACGCGATTTCAAAAACCGTCATGCCTCTATCCTGCTATGCCTCGACGCCACGCTCGAAGCATTTCATGAGGCGTCGCAGAAAGACTGCGCTTAACCTTAGCTCTATGTTACGCAAACAGGCCGCCCTCGATTCACCTTATCGGCGGCAGGTCATGCCCGCCCCCGGTCTTGCAGGGCTGCGACAAAAAAACCGCCACACATCCGGGCAGATGGTGGCGGCAGTATATGCGTCTTCATGCGGGGTCTGGGAACGCAGTCCGGTTGATAGGCGCAACCGGGTGAAACAAGGGCAAGCAAGGTTTCCATCGCAGGTCGGGATAAGACATGCACGTTCCCGTCAAGAAGACAGCAGGCGGTCGTCAGTAATCAAATTTGCTCAGAGAATACTCCTCTAGTCTTTGCGGTTGCAGGCGGGGATAAGGAAACTTCAGGCCCGGCGGTTACAAAAAACCAGGCAGATGCAGCGCAACCACAAGCATGACCACCAAGGATGCAGCGCCAAGCGCATCCTGCAACAGGGTCGACTGTGTGTTGTTCAGGGTTGTTTTCAATTGGGTCATCATTGGTCTGCGCTCCACTCTTGTCTGTCGGGTTGGCAACCGCTCTCTGGCGATCTTGTTGCCTATTTGTTCTCATTTTACGGCGCGCCTGTAAAGAACTTTATGAGAACATTCGCGAACATTTTGGAACACACAACAGTAAGGCAGGATTAACCCACTGAAATTAAACGGATAGCTTGATCCTGTTTCATCAGCCAAAGCAGAACACGCGCCGCGCGCCCACGCGCGGAAGAAAGCTGGGGATCGGTGGTCAACAGGGCGCGGGCGTCGCTTTGTGCCACCGCCATCAGGTCGGCCTGGCGTTCCAGATCGGCAATGCGGAATCGGGGCAACCCGGATTGGGCGGTGCCGATCACATCGCCAGCGCCGCGCATCTGCAGGTCGGTTTCGGAAATCACAAAACCGTCTTCGCTTTCGCGCAGCACTTCCAACCGGCGCCGCCCACCCTCGGACAATGGAGGCTGATACATCAACAGGCAGGTCGATTGCGCACTACCGCGTCCCACCCGCCCACGCAGCTGATGCAGCTGGGCGAGGCCAAAGATCTCGGCCCGCTCGATCACCATGATTGAAGCGTTGGGCACATTCACCCCCACCTCGATCACCGTAGTGGCCACCAGCACCTTGCACGCGCCGCTTTGAAACGCCTGCATGGCCGCGTCTTTTTCTGCCGGGGGCATCTGGCCATGCACCAGCCCAACGACACCCTCGCCCAGCGTTGCGCGCAGCTGTTTAAAGCGCTCTTCCGCAGCGATCAGGTCCATCACTTCGGATTCGCCCACCAATGGACAGACCCAATAGCACTGTCGCCCCTCGTCAATTGCCTGGCGCAGATGGTCCACCACCTCTGCCATCCGTTCGGTGCTGAGCACGGCGGTTTTCACCGGCTTACGCCCTGGCGGCTTTTCATCCAGAACCGAAACATCCATATCGCCATATTGCGCCAGGGCAAGCGAACGCGGGATCGGTGTTGCCGTCATCACCAACACATCAGCGCCTTTGCCCTTTTCCGCCAGTTCCATCCGCTGACGCACCCCAAAGCGGTGCTGTTCATCCACCACCGCAAGGCGCAGGGCCCGGAATGCCACATCCTGCTGGAACACCGCATGGGTGCCCACCAGAATATGGATATCACCCGCCGCCAACGCTGCCAGCTTGGCGCGCCGCTCGGCCCCCTTGTCGCGTCCCGTCAAAAGTTCCAGCACCACGCCGGCCTGCTCGGCCAGGGGGCGCAGCCCTTCATAGTGCTGCTGGGCCAGGATCCCGGTTGGCGCCATCATCACGCCCTGGCCACCCGCCTCGACGGCGACCAGAAGCGCCATGAAGGCAACCAGGGTTTTCCCTGACCCTACATCACCTTGCAGCAATCTGTTCATCCGCCGATCGGCGGCCATATCCTTGGTGATTTCATCAATCGCGCGCGCCTGCGCTCCGGTAGGCTTATAGGGCAGCGCCGCCAGAACTGGCGCCTGCAACCGCCCTGTTGCAATGCTAACGATACCGCAGCTTTTGCGTTCAACCTGGCGCGCCAGGGCCAGGGTAAGCTGATGGGCAAACAGCTCATCATAGGCGAGTCGCGTGCGGGCTGGTGCTGCGGGCGCCAGATCGTCCAGCCCTTCGGGGTGGTGCACTGCTGTCACCGCAGCATTCCAGCCCGGCCAGTCTTCACGTTTGGCCAGCCCCGGATCAATCCATTCGCCAAGCTCTGGAAGCCGCTGCAGCGCGCTCTGCACTGCCTTTCGCATGGTTTTCTGCGTCACCCCATGGGTCAGCGGATAGACTGGTTCAAACAGCGGGATATCTTCCGCCTCGACCAGTGGCAGGATGTGATCGGGATGCACCATCTGTGCCACCCCATCAAACAGCTCTACCTTGCCCGATACCAGGCGCCGGCTGCCTTCGGGGCATTGCGCCTCTAGGTAGCGGCTGCGGCCATGAAAGAATAGAAGTTGAAATTCAACCTCTTGATCACTGACGTTAATGCGATATGCCCCACCGCGATTGCGGGCTGGAACATGGCTGCCAATCTCCACTTCCACGGTGGCAATCGCGGGCAGTTCCAGCCCCTTGATGCTGGCGCGGCGACGACGGTCCAGCACCGAATGCGGCAGCGAAAAGACCAGATCGCGCGGTGTCTCCAATCCGATCTGGGCCAGATTCTGCGCCGTCTTCGGCCCCACCCCCTTGAGCGTTTCTGCCCCCGCAAACAGCGGAAACAGGATTTCCGGCCGCCCGGTCATGCGCCTGCAATCTCGGCGCGCCAGCCATCTTCATCCAGGATGCGGACGCCTAGCTCCTGCGCTTTTTTCTCCTTGGAGCCTGCTCCCGGTCCGGCAACCAGGATATCTGTCTTCTTTGAAACCGATCCTGAAACCTTGGCGCCAAGCTTTTCAGCCTGCGCCTTGGCTTCATCCCGGCTCATCTGGAGTTTACCGGTAAAGACCACGGTCAACCCGGCCACCGGGCTGTTTTGTGCAGGGGCTTCGGGGGCAGTGATTGTCAGGCACTCTACCAATTCGTCAATGGCCGCACGTTCCTCATCATTGGCAAGCGCATCAGACAGGGACAGACCCACGGTGGCACCGATCCCATCGATGCCGATCAGATCTTCCCAGGCCTCCGCCGCCTCGGTCGGGACCGTAGCGCGGGCGATCTCTGCATCGCGGGCCTCTTTGATCTTGGCGCGCCGCCCCTCGGCGGCCGCCGTCTGACGCTCGGCCTCTTCGGCCAGATCAGCGGCGCGATGCGCCAGCGCGGCAGGGCGCGCCCGGTCCAGCGCCTCTGCCAGTTCTGTCCATCCACCAAAATGCAGCGCCAGATCTTTGGCCGCCACCTCGCCCACGTGGCGAATGCCCAAGGCAAAGATCATCCGGCCAAGGCTGATCTGACGCTTTTCCGCGATCGCTGCAAAGAGTTTGGCCGCGCTTTGCGGCCCCCAACCATGGCGATTTTTCAGCTTGCCAAAATTCGCGGTGTCACGCTCTTCCAGCCGGTAGATATCCACCGGGGTGCGGATCGGCAGATCCTCGTCCTCATAAAAGGCTTCCAGCTGTTTGGCACCAAGCCCTTCGATATCAAAGGCCTTGCGAGAGACAAAATGTTTCAGCTTTTCAATAGCCTGCGCAGGGCAAATAATGCCACCGGTGCAGCGGCGCACCGCATCGCCTTCCTCGCGCACCGCCTCTGATTTGCATTGCGGACAGAAATGCGGGAAAGCGTAGGGTTCACTGCCTTCGGGCCGCTTGGACAGGTCTACATCGGCCACCTTGGGGATCACATCGCCAGCGCGGTAGATCTGCACCCAATCACCGATGCGAATATCCTTGCCATCGCGGATCACCGCGCCTTTGGAATCGCGACCGCGGATGTAGTCTTCATTGTGCAGGGTTGCGTTGGACACCACAACGCCGCCAACAGTCACTGGCTGCAGCCGAGCCACAGGGCTGAGCGCACCCGTGCGCCCGACCTGAATGTCGATGGCTTCCAGGCGGGTCCAAGCCAGCTCTGCCGGGAACTTATGCGCAATGGCCCAACGCGGTGTAGTGGCCCGAAAGCCAAGCCGCGCTTGCAAGTCCAGCGCGTTCACCTTGTAGACCACACCGTCAATATCATAGCCGAGCGTGGCGCGTTGCTCTTCGATCTTTCGGTACTGCGCAATCATGTCGTCGACACTGTTGCAGAGCTGGGTCAAAGGATTGATTTGAAACCCCAGGTCCTGCAGACGCGCAATGGCACTGCTTTGGGTATCCCCCAAGGGTTCAGCGATATCGCCCCAGCTATAGGCAAAGAACCGCAACGGACGGGCACGGGTGATTTCAGCATCCAACTGCCGCAAGGATCCTGCCGCTGCATTGCGCGGATTGGCAAAGATCTTGCCCCCGTGCGCTTCGTGGCGGGCATTCAAATCGGCAAAATCGGCATGGCTCATATAGACCTCACCGCGGACCTCCAGCACATCTGGCGCGCCAGTAATCTGCTGGGGAATATCCGCGATGGTCCGGGCATTGGCGGTGACGTTTTCGCCTGTTGTACCATCGCCGCGCGTCGCAGCCTGGATCAACTGGCCGTTTTCATAGCGCAATGACAGCGACAACCCGTCAATCTTGGGCTCTGCCGTGAAGGCAAGCGGCGCATCATCCGCCAATCCAAGATAATTGCGGATGCTACGGGTAAAATCAGTGACGTCCTGATCCTCAAAGGCATTACCCAGTGACAGCATTGGCACAACGTGCTGGATCTTGCCAAATCCCGAACTGACAGGTGCGCCAACCGTATCCAGCTGGGTTGCAAGCGCTTTCAGGGCCGGAAAGTGTTCGGCCAATGCGTGGTAACGGCGCTTGGCATCATCATAGGCGGCATCGCTCAGATCTGGCGCATCCGCTTGATGATAGGCACGATCAGCGGCGGCAAGCAGATCTTGCAGCTGCAAAAACTCTACCTCTGCCTGCGCTGGCGAGAGTGTGCTGGGATCTGATTTCTGAGAATTGTCCACGCCCGAGTCCCCGTCTCTATTTGCCTCTCGGTGATAAGACGCGCGCCGCCTCAGGTCCAGTGACAGGGCGGTAAGAAAATGCAGCAAACAAAACGGTCAAACATCCTTGGCGAACACCTTTGGCAAACAAAAAAAGACCCCGCCACGGCGGAGTCTTTCTGGCAGGCCACGACAGCCCGCGTTCACCAAAACTTCACAAAGCCGACATCGCCTGGTTCACCAGCGCGCTTTGTTCAGATCAAAACCGCTAAGATCTTGTAAGAGGTTCAGGATCAGATGCCGTCGCTTGGGGCCATCAGGCCCCAACAGCCATGCGGTGGCCGCCCGACATTTGATCATCCTGCGGGTCCCGCAGAACATAGCCCCGGCCCCAAACAGTTTCGATATAGTTGTCACCACCTGTTGCAGTGCTCAATTTCTTACGCAACTTACAGATGAATACGTCAATGATTTTCAGTTCGGGTTCATCCATACCACCATACAGATGGTTCAAGAACATCTCTTTGGTCAGGGTGGTGCCCTTGCGCAGGCTCAGCAGCTCCAGCATCTGGTATTCTTTCCCGGTAAGATGCACAGTCTTGCTGTCCACTTCCACGGTTTTGGCATCCAGATTGACCGCAATTTTGCCGGTCTTGATGATGGACTGCGAATGCCCCTTGGAGCGGCGGATAATTGCATGGATCCGGGCCACCAGCTCTTCGCGGTGGAATGGCTTGGTCAGATAGTCATCCGCACCAAACCCGAAACCTTTTATTTTGTTTTCAGTATCATCGGCACCGGACAAGATCAGGATTGGTGTCTCGATACGGGCCATGCGCAGCTGGCGCAGCACCTCATGACCGTTCATATCAGGAAGACCAAGATCAAGCAGGATCAGATCGTAATCATAAAGCTTGGCCAGATCGATCCCTTCCTCCCCCAGGTCCGTCGAATAGACGTTGAGGTTGGCATGGGTCAGCATCAGTTCAATACTTTTTGCCGTGGTAGGATCATCTTCAACGAGAAGAATACGCATGTTTAAAGTCTCCGCCTGTAACTGTTTCCCTTAGGTTGCGTTAACCCTGGTGGAAAAAGGTTAATGGCCCGTTACCATAATGGTTAATTTTCAACTTTGACTCAAGTGCTGCGCGTAATTATTATTCACTCTTAACGGTACTCTTTCAGCCTTGTCGCCTTCAAGGCCTCTTCGCCGTGGTCGGCAACTGCCGCAATCCAGCTTCGGAATTCCTCTTCGCTCAGCCCGTAACGGCGCAGCGCCTCGGTCTGGGGCAGCAAGCCATAAAGCACCCCACGCACCACGGCGGCCTTGCGAGAGGCAACCCAGCGGCTGGTGGCTGCAGGTGGCAAATCTGCCCGTGTCATCGTGGTACCATCCGGCAACGTCACGGCACGTGGCCCTTCGACTTTCTTAAGGAACATCCCTTGACCTCTAGTGGAACTATATTTCTGTTTCTCCGACAGCATTTACTCAGTCTAATTAAAGAGCCGTGAACCTGCCCCCTTGAGAGTCTGTAGGATTTTCATATATTCTGCAGCGCTTGCCCCCTTGATCTAAGGATTTGCCGTATGGCGCTGGATACCGACACCCCGCTCAACTCCCTTGGCTTTGCCAAACCTCCCTCAGACACCCGCGTGGTGGTCGCTATGTCTGGCGGCGTCGACAGCTCTGTTGTGGCCGCCTATCTGGCCGACCAGGGCTACGATGTGGTGGGGGTGACGCTGCAGCTCTATGATCATGGTGCGGCGCTGGCGAAAAAGGGGGCCTGCTGTGCCGGTGTCGACATCCACGATGCGCGCCGCGTGGCCGAAGAACGCGGCTTTCCACACTATGTTCTTGATTATGAGAACATTTTCAAAGACGCGGTGATCGATGAATTTGCCGACAGCTATCTTGCCGGGGCCACACCTGTGCCCTGCATTCGCTGTAACGAGCGGGTGAAATTCAAGGATCTTCTGGAAACCGCCCGCGACCTAGAGGCCGACTGCATGGCCACTGGCCATTATATCCAGCGCAAGATGGGCGAAAATGGCGCCGAGCTGCACAGCGCCGAAGATGCGAATCGCGACCAGAGCTACTTTTTGTTCTCCACCACGGCAGAGCAGCTCGACTATCTGCGATTCCCCCTGGGCCACCTGCCCTCCAAGGATGCAACCCGCGAGATGGCGGCGCAATATGGGCTGGCCGTTGCCGATAAACCGGACAGTCAGGACATTTGTTTTGTCCCAGATGGAAACTATACCTCGGTAATCGAGAAATTGCGTCCAGGTGCGGCGGAACCCGGAGAGATTGTTCATGCCGATGGGCGGGTGCTGGGCAGCCACACCGGGGTGATTCACTACACCATTGGTCAGCGGCGCGGCCTGGGGATCGGCGGTTTGACCGAACCGTTGTATGTGGTGCGGCTGGATGTTGACAAGAAGCAGGTGATCGTTGGCCCCAAAGAGCTGCTGGCGACCCGCACAATCCCCGTGCGTGAAATCAACTGGCTCGGCGACACCCCCTTTGACAGCCGCAAGGAATGGACTGTCATGGTTAAGGTGCGCTCAACCCGGCCACCGCGCGAGGCAATCATTCGCCCCCTGTCGCCTACCACCGCCGAGGTCGAGCTGCTGACCCCCGAAGAAGGCGTCTCGCCGGGGCAGGCCTGCGTGTTTTATGATACTGACAGCAGCCGCATCTTTGGTGGTGGCTGGATCTGGCGCGGCTATTAAACCCCGACGGGCGGGTAATTCAGGCCAGTTTTATCGGGCCAGTTTTAACAGATCTGATGTACAGGACTGCACGGGGCCGCCAGACGGCACCTGAAAAACACGCTGTGGCTACAGCCGGTCTAAAACCGCACGGGCCGCCCGCAGCCCGGGGGCCTCGCCGCCCTGCCCTAAACGCTGCATGGTCACGGCCATGGCCGCCTTTTGCAATTCAGGTGCCTCGGCCAGCTCGCGCAGACAGCGGGCAATGGTGCCGGGGCGACAGTCTGGCCCCAGGCACTCTGGCACCACGCGGGTGTCGCTGACCAGATTAACCAAGGTGACCGTATCAATCAGTGCCATCCGCTTCATGATCTGCCAGGTAAGCCACTGAAAACGGTAGGCAATAACCATCGGCGTCGCCGCGGCCGCCAGTTCAAGAGAGACCGTACCAGAGGCGGCAAGCGCCAGGTCAGAGGCCGCAAAGGCGGCGCGTTTCAGACCGGCAAACTCTGCCGGATCATGCGCGTTAGGGTCCAGAAACAAGGTGTCCGCAGGCCAATCCGCAGCTGCCTCCTGCACCAGGGCAGCAACGGGCGCAGCACAGGGCACCACCACCCGGTAGTTGGGGTAAAGATGCTGGAAGGCCTGCAGAGATTCGCCAAAAATCGGCGCTAGCCGCGTCACCTCGGATCGCCGGGATCCCGGTAAGGCCAGTACCAGTGGCGAATCACCTAGATTGAAACGACTGCGAAGCGCCGCGATTTCAGCCTGGCTTGCCTGTGGCTCTGCCACAACCGGATGGCCGACAAAATCACAATCCATGCCTGCCGCCTGCATCAGCGGCGGTTCAAAAGGCAGCAAGGCGAGAACCTGATCGATGCTCTTGGCCATCTTGACCGCCCGCTTGGGTCGCCAAGCCCAGACCGAGGGCGCTACATAGTGCACCGTACGGATATCACTGGCCGCCTTGACCAGGCTGGCGACGCGCAGGGAAAAATCAGGGCTGTCGATGGTGATCAGCACATCAGGGCGCCAGGCAAGGATAGCCTCGGCGGTCTCGCGAATGCGGCGTTTCAGGTGGCGGTACTTAGGTAGAACCTCGGCCAGGCCCATGACCGACAGTTCCTCCATTGCAAAGCGCGACTGCAGCCCCTGCGCCGCCATCTGGGTCCCACCAATGCCGTCGAACTGAACCTTCGGCTGCAGGGTTTTCAGCCCCTGCATCAAGGCCCCCCCCAGACGATCGCCCGAGGGTTCCCCAGCCAGGACAAAGACCTTGAGGCTCACGCGGGGCGCAGCCAGAGGAAGAGACCAAGCCGGTCGCAGGCGTCAATCACCGCGTCCTGCTCCAGCACGATCACCCCGCCAGCCTCTAGCACAATGCCCGACAACCCGGCCTGCGCCGCCAGTTCCACCGTCTGTGGCCCGATCGCCGGCAGATCAGCGCGGCGATCCTGGCCGGGTTTGGGCGCCTTAAACAGGATGCCTCCCTGGCCGTCGGGGCGGTTGCGCAGGCTTTGCAGCATCCAGTTGGTGCCAAAAACATTTTCCACCGCAACAGCCTGACCCGCACGAATGGCGCAGCACTGGCCAATGTCGGCCGCACTCATCGCTGCAACCACTTCGGCACCGCGCAGCGCATCTGCCGTATCCAGCGCGCCCGGTTGCACCTGGGTGACGACGCCTTCCGGCATCAACAGATCAGGGGCCACCTCATGCGCGGCGCGCAGGGTAAAACCGGCCTGTTCAATCAATCCCATAACGGCGCGCAAAGCACCGTCATCGCCCGCCCCAAGGGCGGACTGGATGACCGGGACCATTGGCAGAGTCGCCGCATCAATCGCGGCAGGATCAACAGAGGGTCGGCTGACAGCCCCAGCCAGGCAGACCTCCTGCACGCCAGCTGATTTCAACCGCGCCAGAAAGCTGCCCAGATGTTCGATGCGAAAGGATATTTCTGCATCCAGGCAGTCCGGCTCAGAGCCTTCCATGGCACATATCAGCGGTCGCTTGGTCAGACGTGAGGCCACTTCACGTGGCAGAAGCCCGGTTCCGGCAATCAGTGCAAGCATCGGTTCAGCCCCCTGGGGTCAGGAAAGACCGGTCGGTCTCTCCGGTGATAAAGGCAACGATTTCTTCCACATAGGCGCTCTCGGTTTCGTCGCCCAGACGGCGGGCGCGTTCCTGAAAGGTGCCTTCGCCCTGGGCCAGCATCTGAAAAGCCGCCCGCAGCGCCGTGATGTCAGACCGCTTCACCCCGCGTCGTTTCAACCCCACAAGATTGAGCCCATCCAGACCACCGCGAGGCGCCTGAACCAGCCCATAGGGAATGACATCATTTGTCACCATGGTCACGGCACCAATGATCGCACCACGGCCGATCCGCACCCATTGGTGAATACCGGACAGCCCGCCGATGATCACATCATCTTCCAGCACGCAATGGCCTGCAATCGCGGCAGAGTTCACCACGATCACCCGGTCACCAACAATGGCGTCATGGGCGATATGGCAGCCCGCCATGAACAGACCGTCATCGCCGATACGGGTAATACCGCCACCGCCTTCAGTCCCCGCATTCACCGTAACATGTTCGCGGATACGGTTGCGTTTGCCAATCACCGTGCGGCTTTTCTCGCCCTGAAATTTCAGATCTTGCGGGATTTCACCAATCACCGCAAAAGAAAAGACCACCGTATCATCACCAATCTCGCAGTCGCCAGTCACGACAACATGCGATTTCAGGGTGACACGATCGCCCAGAACCACCTCGGCGCCGATGTGGCAGAACGGGCCGATCTGGCAGCCTTCGCCAAGCTTGGCCCCTTCTTCGATCACCGCGCTGGGATGAATCTGGTTCATCTGGCTCAATCCTTTTGCACGTCAACCATGGCGGTGAACTCGGCTTCGGCGGCGACCTCGCCTTCAACCGTGGCCACGCCTTTGAATTTGAAGACCTTGCCGCCCGCCTTGCCGCGCAGAATTTCCACATTCATTTCCAGCACATCACCGGGAATGACCTTGCGGCGGAATTTGCATTTGTCGATGTTCATGAAATAGATCAGCAGGTCGCGGTCCACCATATCCAGCGCCACCCCAAGCATAACACCGGAGGTTTGCGCCATGGCCTCGACGATGGTAACGCCTGGCATGATTGGCGTACCAGGGAAATGACCCTGGAAATGCGGCTCATTCATGGTCACATTCTTGATCCCACGCGCCGATTTGATTCCGTCGATATCCACCACCTTGTCGACCAACAAGAACGGATAACGATGCGGCAGGATCCGCTGGATCAGGTGAATATCGGCGCTCTGCAATTCAGCGGTCATGGCATTTTCCTGTCATTATTGATTTGATAAGTCCCTATCAACTGGGCGCTTTTGGAGCAAGCTTTCGCCGCTCTATTGCCCGTCGGGGGAGTGGTCCTGATCCTGGCCATCCCCCAGAACCTTGTCGATCCGGCTGATCGCCAGATCTGTGATATCGACGGCATCCGCGCTTAAGAACACGGTAGAATGATCCAGAATCGCCCCTGCCCCCGTTTCACGCATGATCTGTTCCAGTATCGGCAAAGAGGCTGCAAAGAATTCACGCTGCGCAGTTTCGTTGAGCTGGCTGATTTCGCGCAGCTTGCGATCCTGCGTCGCGCGGGTTTCCTGCACCTTGCGATCGAACGCATCGGCCAACCGGCGAAAGGCCTCTGGCTCCATCGCGCTGCGGCGCTGCGTCAGGTCCTGTTCTTCGGCCCGCAATGCGGCCTCTATATTCCGGTTTTCTGCGGTCAGAACAGCACCTTCTGCCTCGATCTCCCGGGCAGTTCTCTCGCCAAAGAGACTCTCTGAAAACAGCCGGTCAGGCTGGATCGTCAGCAGCCCGCTTTGCGGAGTTCCGAGCTGAACCTGGCGGCCCAGTTCAAACCCGGCAGGCGGCAGCGTCTGCTGGGCCAAAACTGGTAACGCCCCGCCGAAAGGAACAAAAAGCGCCAGCCCAAGGGCCAGCGCTTGTTTGATTTGAAACGGCAATTTTAACGCCACTGAACCGATCACCCGTTTAGAACCGCGCCTGCAAGGTCAGGTCAAAGCTCTGCTCCTGATCGTAGTCTTCTTTGCTCAGCGCCTTGGTAAAATTGAACCGCAGCGGGCCAAGACCCGTTGTCCAGAGCAGGGAAACCCCAACCACATGCCGGAAGGACCCATTCCGGCCCACGATGCTGTTGCTGCCTGAGGTATCAACATCGTTCAACCCCCAGAGGTTGCCGACGTCATAGAACACGCCGCCGCGCAGCCCGTATTCTTCGGGCAGGCCAAGGGGGAATTCAGCATCGAACCGGGCCACCGCAAACAGGTTGCCACCAAGGAAGTCATCATAATTCCCACCGTCAGCGCGCGCCGAGCGATCCCGCGGACCAATCCCGCCAGGTTCAAACCCGCGCATGATGGAGGGAGACAGAACATAGCGGTCGATCGAGCGACTGCTGTCATCGCCAAGCCAGTGGAGAGCACCGGTTTCCACTGTCGCCCGCAGGGTGACCTCTTCATTGAAAATCAGCTTCTGCGCGACCAGCTTGGTTGAGGTTTTGAAATACTCGCTATCACCGCCAAGGCCGGCATAGTCAGCACCGATCTGGATCAAGAAACCTGCGTTCGGATCAAGCCCAATCAGCCGGGTATCATAGGAATAGGTCAAACCAACAACGCTGCTGCTGCGTTCGCCCTGGGCAATTTCATTCTGTACGGTAGGCGCCGCAAGCGGATAGCTGCCGCCAGGGTAGGTTCCGTCGCCCCGCGCGATCATCTCAGAGTTATTCCAGCTATAGCGCAGCTGCAGGGTAGAACTTTCGCCGGTCTTGAAGGTCAGGGCAGGATTCAGGAAAACCCGCTTGGTATCATATTCCGAGAAACTGGAATCGGATTCTGACAGGCCCAGATCAAGGCTGAAACGCAGGTCACGCCCCAGCAGGCGCGGTTCGACAAAGCCCAGCACATACTCATCAGACTCTGTCGCGGTTGCGATGGCAAAGGACAGACGTTGACCACGGCCCAAGAAGTTATTCTCGGTCAGGCCAACCGAAATGCCAAAGCCGTCATTGACCGAATAAGACCCGCCAAGGTTCAACGACCCTGTTGGCTGTTCTTCGACATCAACATCAACCACCACCGAGCTGGCAGAGCTGCCTTCGCGCACGTCCACATCCGAATTGGAGAAGAAACCAAGCGCGCGGATGCGTTCAGCGGTGCGGCGAATTTCGCGCGGATTAAACGGATCGCCCTCGACAGTGCGGAACTGCTGGCGAATAACCCGGTCCAGCGTGGTGGTATTGCCTTCGATGTCGATACGTTCCACGAAAACCCGTGGCCCACGGGTCAGCACATAGTCGATATCCAGGGTCAGGTTCCGGTCATTGCGGGTGACGCGCGGCTCGACACGCAGGAAATCAATGCCCTGCTTCAGCGCCAATGTTTCCAGCCGCTCGATCTCCCGCTCAACCACCATGGGCGAATAAACCACCCCTGGGCGCGACTTGAGAGCGGAGCGGAACACATCGGCATCTGCCTCGGTCACCTCGCTTGAGACCGAGATATTGCCAAAGTTAAATTGCTGCCCTTCACTGACATCAACAACCAGGAAGACAGCATCGCGTTCGCGGGTGACTTCGGCATTGGCGCTATTGACCTTGAAGTCGACATAGCCACGCGACAGGTAGAAATCGCGCAGGACTTGTTTGTCAAACTCGATACGGTCTTCGATCAAGGTGTCTTTGGTGATAAAGGCGCGCAGAAAACCCGCCTGCTTTGTTTCCAACACCCGGCGTAGCCTACGATCCGAATAGACCTGGTTGCCCAGGAAGGAAACGCGCTCTACCTCGGTTGTGTCGCCTTCGGAGATTTCAAAAACCAGATCAACCCGGTTGTCGCTCCGGCGAATAATGCGTGGCGTCACCTGAGAGGCCAAACGCCCCTGCGCCCCATAAGCCGCTGCAATCGCTGCGGCATCAGCTTCAACCTGTGCTGGATTGAACACGCGCCGCCCGGATGATTCGACGATTTCCGCCAGATTTTCATCTTTGATCCGGCGATTGCCTTCAAAGTTGATTTTGTTGATGGTCGGGTATTCTGTCACCTTGATGACCAGAGTATTGCCCTGCGGCACCAGCTCGACGCTTTCAAAGACGCCGCTATCGATGATGTTTTGATAAGCGTCATTCAGTCGCCCGGCAGAGACAGATTTGCCCCGCTCAATGCCTGTGTATGCGACAATAGTAGAGCTTTGAATGCGTTGGTTGCCTTCAACCTGCACCGCGTTGAACCGGTAATTTTGCGCTTCGGCAAACTTGGGCGCAAGCCCAAGTCCGAAGGTCACAGTCAGGGCGATAACAGATACGCCCCGATACAAAATATTGGTACGCGTTGCTCGCCCACCGCAGGATATGCCCACGTTCTTGCCCCAAACCATCTGTATGCACCTAAATTTTAATAGCCTCTTGCAGAACTGCGTACCGGGTTTGAGAGCGCTTGTCAAAACCAACAAAAAGGCACGAAGCCCTAAGCCACGTGCCTTTTGGAGAAAAACCAAAGCCTGTGTTTCCATTAATGAGACACAAGCCAGCTCCCAAGACACAGTGAAAGAAAAATAAAGCTGGACGAAAGCACCCGATCAGAGCCCAGTCGCAACAATAGTGCCAGCCCGTTTTCACTCTCTGCCTGTTTCAGCATGTAGCGATCCATAACTTGTCCCCAGTAGATATGCGGCGTTCAACTGGCATGCAGCGCCCAGCGAAGACCCGCGTTAGTACAGACTAACAAAACCTTACTGAAAGAATGTGGCATGAGTTGGGCGCGGCGCTGAAAAGGCGACGATTACTGGCCTCGCCTTGGTGCACACAGAGCGAGGCACAGAGAAAATGACCGTTGGGGGCGACGTGCCGGGGGCCGGGGGCCGGGCTGCAACACAGACGGCAGCCCGGCCCCTGGGCCACTATCGAATACTAGCAGAAAATATCGTTGCCTAGGGCAAAGACCATCAGGGACAAGATCATCGCGATGCCGATGCTCATCAAGATCTGTACCGCCCGATCATTGGGCGGACGCCCCACCACGGCCTCATAGGCGTAAAACACCAGATGCCCGCCATCCAGCGCTGGAATCGGAAACAGGTTCAGCAGGCCCACAGCCGTGGACAGCACAGCGATAAAGCGGATGAAGCTGACCGCCCCCTGACTGGCGGTATCGCCAGAAGCCTTGGCAATGCCAATCGGCCCCGACAAGTTACAGGTGCTGATCGCCCCGGTGATCATATGGCTAAGCCCCGAAACGGAGGAGCTCACCACTGCCCAGACCTGGCCAGTGCCGACCACAAGGGCCGCGCCAAATCCGGTGCGTTCGGTGGCATAGTCGATAAGGCTGCCGCCCGTGATGCCGATCAGCCAGCGGCTGGTGAAACCGCCATCAGCCTGCGGCATGTCCACATGGCGCGGAGACAGCGTCACCTCAACCGGCTGACCAGCGCGCATCAGCACCAGATCCAGCGGCTGGCCCTCGGTTTCGGCCACCATATCGACCAATTGGCGAAAGGCAAAAACCGGCTTTTCGTTCAAGGCGGTAATGAAATCGCCACTTTGGATACCCGCATCGGCAGCGGCGCTGCCGGGCATCACGCTGGAAACATAGGCTGGCGAAAAATAGGTGTCGGTGACCACCTGCTCGGCCCCATCACGCCGCACCAGATAGTCAAGCTCGGGACGCACTGGCAATTGGTCGGTAAACGCCTTCCACCCCGCCGAGTCGTCGCGATCCGGAATCGGCACACCGGCGACCGCCAGCAGTTCGTCACCGGGGCGCAGGGTGTTTTCAACGCCCGGAACCGGCACCAGGGATTCGACAGTCAGCGGATCACGCACGGTTCCAACAGCCAGCGCCAGCGCAGTGAAAATGATAATCGACATGACAAAGTTGAAAACCGGCCCGGCAACAACAGTGGCCGCACGAGCCCAAAGCGGCGCGCCATGCATTGTACGTCGCAATGCAACCGGATCGGCCGCCACTGCATCAATCGCGTCGCTATCCTTGCCAGAGGCCGCATCGGCATCGCCGAGAAACTTCACATAGCCGCCAAAAGGCAAGGCTGCGATCTGCCATTTGGTGCCGCGCTTGTCGCGGCCGCTCCATAACACAGGGCCAAAGCCCAAGGAAAACACCTCGGCGTGGATGCCTGACCAGCGTCCGACGATGTAGTGGCCATATTCATGCACCGCGACAATCACCGAAAGCGCAATAACAAAGGTGATGATCGTATAGAAAAAACCGCCAAGCTGCGGGATAAGTGAGAGGAGGTCCAAAACTTTAGCCTATGCTGTGAGCGGCAGCCGCATCTGCGGCCCTACGCGCCATGTGGTCAATCTGGGTGACGTTATCAAGGGTCATTGCGGAATCAATAAGGCCGCTTTGCGTCTCAATCTGATCCAGAACCCGGGCGGTGATCTCGGCCATGTCGGTGAACCGAATGCGGCCTGCGATGAAGTGATCGAGCGCGCGCTCCTTGGCCCCGTTGAAGACTGCGCCCATCAACCCGCGGCGCTGCATCACCTGCTGTGCCTGCTGCAACGCGGGATAGCGCTGCATATCGGGGGCCCGAAAGGTGAGCTGGCCGATAGCCGCAAGATCCAGCCGCGCCACCGGCAGATCGCGTCGCTCGGGCCAGTGTAGCGCATAGCCGATGGCATGGCGCATATCAGGCGCGCCAAGATGCGCCATCAGCGCCCCGTCCTTAAAGCCGACCAAGGCATGCACCAAGGATTCCGGGTGTACCAGCACTTCGATCTGCTCCGGCGCGACATCAAAATATTCACGTGTTTCAATAACTTCCAGTGCCTTGTTGAACATAGAGGCACTGTCAATGGTGATCCGCTGCCCCATGTCCCAGTTGGGATGCGATGAGGCCTGCGCCAGGCTTGCCCCCGGCAGGTCAGCAATTGGCCAGTCGCGAAATGCCCCCCCCGAAGCCGTGATGACAATGCGTTCGACCGCTGAGATATCTTCCCCGACAAGGCCCTGAAACACTGCGGAATGTTCACTATCCACCGGCAAGAGGCACCCGCCATGCTGTCGGGCCGTCTGCATCAGCAATTGCCCGGCACAGACCAGAGATTCCTTATTGGCCAGCGCCAGTGTCGCACCCTGCTCCAGTGCTTTCAGCCCCGGTGCCAGCCCGGCGACACCGACAATGGCCGACATCACCCAGTCAGCCGGGCGGGCGGCGGCCTCGATCAACGCATCCGGGCCTGCGGCGGCCTGCACCGCACTGCCCGCAAGGGCCTGACGCAGCGCCGGCAATTGATCCTCAAAGGCGGTAACCGCCACATCGGCCCGCAGCGCAATCGCATCGGCCGCCAGCTGGGCAATGTTGCGCCCGCCGCTAAGCGCAACAACGTCATAGGCATCGGGGGCACGCGCAATCAGATCTATCGTGCTTTGCCCGATAGATCCCGTTGCCCCAAAAATAGAGATTTTCCGCATGGTCTTTCCCCTTTCAGGTTATCCCAGAAAGATAAAGAGAAACAGGAACATTGCCGCGGCGCCAAGCATACCGTCAAAGCGATCCAGCAACCCGCCATGGCCCGGAATAAGGCCGCTTGAATCCTTAACCCCGGTCTGCCGCTTCAGCGCGCTTTCCGCAATATCCCCGGCCTGGCTTGCCATGGAAACCGCCACAGCCGCGATCACCAGACCAAAGCCCAAGCCAAAGAACGGCGCAGCACCAGCCCCAACCAGGGCGGCAGCCCCCCATCCCGCGCTGGTTCCAGACCAGGTCTTCTTCGGGCTGATACGTGGCCAGAATTTGGGACCGCCAAAGGTTTTGCCCGCGAAATACCCGGCCACATCGGTTGCGACAACAACCACCGCCAGCCAGATCAACCAGCCTGCCCCCAGCCCGGTGCGTAGCCAGATAAAGCTATAGCCCGCCAGCACGATCCAGATCGCAAACAGCGCAAAGCGCAGCTTGGCGTCAGGCAGCATCATGGCCCAACCCAGGGCCACGGGCAGCACCAGCACGGCAAGCCCTAAAACCATAGGCAAAAGCCCGGCAAAGAAAACCGTTACTGCGGTCACCGCGCCCAGCAGCACAGCGGTTCCAAAGCGCCGGGGGGCCAACATCTGGCTCAACTCCCAGACCATGCCGCCACAGCACAGCGCAATCACAAGGCTAAAGACCAGACCGCCGACCCAAATGGCCACAAGCGCAACAGCCACCATGATCAGTGCGGAAATCAGCCGTGGGAGCAAATCCCCCCAGCGCCCCGGTTGCGCCGGGTTCATGTTTTGACCGCCCCAAAGCGTCGATCCCTATTGCCAAATCTCTGACACAGGCAGGCCAGCTCTTCCGACGTGAAATCCGGCCAAAGCGTATCAATGAATTCATACTCGGAATAGGCCGACTGCCAGAGCAGAAAATTCGAAATCCGCGCTTCGCCACTGGTGCGGATTACCAGATCGGGATCTGGCAGCACATGGGTGTCGAGATAACGGGGCAGTGTTTCTTCGTCTACGTCTTTCGGCAACAGCCGCCCAGAGGCGACATCTGCGGCCAGTCGCTTGGTGGCGCGGGCCACCTCGTCGCGACCACCGTAATTGAGAGCGATGGTCAAATGAGTGCCCTCATTCTGAGCGGTTTCATGCTCCAGCTCATCCATAAGCTGCACCAGCTTGGCATCCAGCCGCACCCGATCGCCGATAAAGCGTACCCGCACATTGCGCGCAGCAAGCGCCTTCATCTCTTTCGAGATATAGCGGCGAAACAGGCTCATCAATCCAGAGATTTCGACCTGGGTGCGTTTCCAGTTCTCAGTCGAAAAGGCAAAGATCGTCAGGTATTTGATCCCCAGCGCAGGACAGCATTCCACCACCTCGCCAACGCGTCGGGCACCGGCATGGTGGCCAAAGAGGCGCGGTCGCCCCCGCGCCTGAGCCCAACGGCCATTGCCATCCATGATGATGGCAACATGCCGGGGGCCGACCGGGGGGGGGCCGGCAGATGTGCCCTGTTCGGCCCCAGCACTGGCCACACGGTTTTTTTTATCTCTGGCCATAAAGCGGATCAGACCTGCATGATTTCGGCCTGCTTGTGCTCAAGCGCCTCATCTACGGCCTTGATCATCGCATCGGTCAACTCTTGCACCTCTGTTTCCCAGAACTTCTGGTCATCTTCGGACATACCGTCGGCCTTGGCCTTTTTGATCTGATCCATGCCATCGCGCCGCACATTGCGGATAGAGACCCGCGCATGTTCGGCATATTGGCCGGCGACTTTGCCCAGCTCGCGGCGGCGCTCCTCGTTCAGCTCTGGGATCGGCAGCATGATGATGGTGCCGTTGAGCTGTGGGTTAATGCCAAGGCCGGAATTGCGGATCGCTTTTTCCACTGGCCCAACCAGACCTTTATCCCAGACATTGATGGTCACCATGCGTGGTTCGGGCACATTCACTGTACCAACCTGGTTGATCGGTGTCATAGATCCATAGGCCTCGACCATGACTGGCTCCAGCATAGAGCCAGAAGCACGTCCGGTGCGCAAAGAGGCAAATTCTGTTCGCAGATTTGCCATTGCGCCATCCATGCGGCGTTTCAGATCGTCGGTATCCAGTTCGAAATCGTCAGACATTCTATTGTCTCCCCTGACTTGAGGCAGTCTTTGTTCTGCACATAAGCCATTGGTCCACCGATGTATAGAGCGACCATGCCAGGGTTTTGCACTGCGCCAACCCCGCAAAGCTTCCATTCGCGGCGCCGCGCAAGACCAGCAACCCCAAACGAAATTGCGCGTGACAGCCAGGCCGTCACGCGCAGAAATTCACCGGGTCAGCACAGACCTTGGGTCTGCATCAGGATAGATCAATTCTCCCAGCCCATGCCCCCACGCTTGGTGCCAATGCAAGGGGGCCACCTGCACCATAGACGCAAAGCGTAACAGCCAGATGAAAGCGCCAGAGAATATTTGGTTAGCCTTCGACCTTGGTGTAGGTGCCTTCGCCGGCCAGAATACCCCGGAAACCACCGGGTTCATCCAGCGAGAACACGATGATGGGCAGGTTATTGTCGCGCGCCAGCGCGATGGCAGACGCATCCATAACGCCGAGCCGTTTTGCCAGAACGTCATCAAAGCTCACGCTGTCATAGCGGACTGCATCGGCGTATTTCTCAGGATCCTTGTCGTAGACACCATCGACCTTGGTGCCCTTGAATATGGCTTCGCAGCCCATTTCATTGGCCCGCAACGTGGCAGCAGTATCGGTGGTGAAATAGGGGTTGCCGGTGCCCGCCGCAAAGATGCAGACCCGCTTTTTTTCCAGGTGGCGCACGGCGCGACGGCGAATGTAGGGCTCGCAGACCTGATCCATCGGAATGGCCGAAATCACCCGGCAGAAAACGCCCAGATCCTCTAGCGCGCTTTGCATGGCGAGGGCGTTCATCACGGTTGCCAGCATGCCCATGTAATCGGCAGTTGTGCGTTCCATCCCCTGGGCGGCACCGGACAGGCCGCGAAAGATATTGCCGCCGCCAATCACCATGGAAATTTCTACGCCCATGTCATGCACGGTCTTCACTTCGCGGGCGATGCGCTGAACGGTGGGCGGATGCAGGCCAAAGCCCTGATCCCCCATCAAGGCCTCCCCCGAAATTTTCAGCATGACACGTTTATAGGTAGCGTCTGGAACAGTTTCCAGCGTTTCAAGATCAAGGGGCATGTTGCGCTCCGGCAGATGAGGGGGTTAGTTTGCGCGGCAAAATGAAGCAAAATGGCGCGGGTTTCAATGCAGTGCAGAGGCTTTCGCACCTGTTTCTGCAACGCTTGCTCTGCCGCCCTTGGCGCAACACCACCAACCCTGGAACGGACCGCTGATGTTACTGCCCGATATCGACCCGGACAAACCTGTGCTTTTGGCGGGACCAACCGCCTCGGGGAAATCTGCCCTGGCGATGGAAATCGCGGAAAAACAAGGCGGTGTAATCGTCAATGCCGATGCCAGTCAGATCTTTGATTGCTGGCGCGTGGTCACCGCCCGCCCTTCACAGGCAGAGGAAGACCGCCTGCCGCATCATCTGTATGGCCATGTCGGTTTTGATCAGCAATATTCCGCAGGTCATTGGTTGCGCGAGGTGGAAACCCTGCTGGCCGGCCCCGAAAGGCTGATCATCGTTGGCGGCACGGGACTGTATTTTTCAACCCTGACAGAGGGTCTGGCCGAAATTCCACCAACCCCGGCAGAGATTCGCGCAGATGGCGATTCCCTCTCGCTGGCAGAACTGCTGGGCCAGCTGGATGACCAGACGGCGAGGCGGATTGATATCTTGAACCGGGCCCGGGTGCAGCGCGCCTGGGAAGTGCTGCAGGCCACCGGGCGTTCGCTGGCCAATTGGCAAGACGATACCCCGGCCCCGCGCCTGCCTCTTGCGCGGTGCAACGCGCTGGTGATGCATAGCCCCAAGGACTGGCTGGAGCCGCGCATTCGCCGCCGCTTCGATCAGATGCTGCAACAGGGGGCCCTCGAAGAGGTTGAGGCGATGCAGGCGCGGTATGATCCAGCCCTGCCCGCCTGCAAGGCAATCGGTGTGCCAGAGTTGATGGGCTATATCACTGGCGATCTATCGCTGGATGAAGCGCGTGAACAGGCAGCGATTGCCACCCGGCGCTATGCAAAACGACAGCGCAGCTGGTTTCGTTCAAAAATGAAACACTGGACCCCGATCCAGTCAGGCGCGCTCTAAAAGCCAGGGCCGCGGGCGTGCTGCGCCCTGGCGCTGCAGGGCCGTGGCTTTTCCCGCTTGCTCTGTTAATCACTGGTGCCACAGTATTGAAACACTGGCATTTTTACTCTGACCCCATATTTTCATACGATCATTTAAATTTTGAAACATAATCTGGCAAAACTTGCCCCGAATCACTTTTTCGTGCCCTGTTTCGACAACAGATTAACTATTATAGAAGTTCTGACTACTGAATGCCTTTTGATCCAAATCCCATTGAAGAAATCCAGGTTACCCCCCTGTCCAGATTGGCCGCGGATGGGGCGTGGCAGACAGAGCTGGCACATGACCGCAACGAACATCTGTTGATCTGGATCACGCGCGGTCAGGGCCGTTTTCTGATGGAGGGATATCAACGTGGCTTTAGCCCTCATAGCGCGCTGTTTTTTCCGGCAAGGTCACTTTGGTCTGTTGAATTTGGTCGCCAATGTCTGGGGCAGGCGCTCAGAATTCCGGTCTCTGCCCCGGTGGCCACCCCGGACATGCCACTGCACCTGAAAATCTCTGATCCCCGCGAACAGGCCCGCCTGAACGCGCTTTTGGACTCCATCCTGCAGGAACAGACCGGCCATCCCGCGCTGTGGCGCCGGGCGTTGCAATGCTATAGCGAGCTGATCAGCATTCAACTGCGCCGCCTGCCGCCCTCTGGGCCGTTGCCGCCCGCGCGCCCATCAGCGGCGCGACGCCTTTCGCAATCCTATTGTCAGCGAGTCTGCGAATATTACGATGCCCGCACCACCATGGCAGATCACGCTGCGGCGCTGAATGTGACGCCCACCCATCTGACCCGGGTGTGCAAGGCAGAAACCGGCAAGACCGCGGCGGCCTTGCTCACCCAACGCCAGCTTTATGCCGCCCGCAGTCTTCTGGTGTTTTCAGAGCTGAGCATGCGCGACATTGCCGAGCGGATCGGATTTGGGAGCCCAGCCTATTTCACCCGCTTCATCACTCTGCACACCGGTCAGACCCCTAGCACCCTGCGAAAATCGGCGCGCATGCGACGCCCGTGACCCCGCCGAACCAAGCGGTCGGGTTTGCGCTGGTCGCTAGGTCGGCGCCCGCCAATGCAGTTGCGCCGCAACAGGCGCGGCACCTCGGGCCTGCGCTGCCCCCTCCCCCCGCAACCTGTTCATTATTTTAGGGAATACCCAGCGTATCTGTCGACGCAGGCCATCGCGCCCAAGACTGGGCAGATATGCCCAGTTCAGAGGCAGTCAACCGCCAATTTGCTAAACGCGACACAAAAAATGTCGCTTTTTAACCCGAGACAGCCGATTCTGTGCATTGACCTGTCTACAGAACTAGGGCCGAATGAGTGTACCAAAAGGCAGCAAGCCAAAACCGTACCGCTTCAGGCGCAAGACCAGGAAAATGGCAATGTCCAACTGGGGTCCGTTCCCCATGGAGCACCAAAGGGAGATCCGAATGACCAACGTTTCCACCACAGACCAACAGCCCCATTGGGCAGCAAGAATGCATGCCCAGGAAGTTCTAGACGGGAAGCTGGACCGACGCGAGTTTCTGGCCCGCGCCACTGGCCTCGGGGTAAGTGCTGCTGCGGCCTATGGGCTGCTTGGCCTGACCGCACCGGCGGCCCAGGCGGCCACCGAAATGAAAGAAGGCGGCACCCTGCGGGTACAAATGGAAGTCCGCCCGCTGAAAGACCCGCGCACCTACGACTGGTCGCAGATGGGCAACCAGACCCGCGGCACCCTCGAATACCTGGTTGAATATAACAACGATGGCTCTATCCGTGGCATGTTGCTGGACAGCTGGGAAGTCAATGACAACGCAACCGTCTATACCTTGAATGTCCGCCAAGGCGTCACCTGGAGCAATGGCGACGCTTTCACCGCAGAAGATGTGGCACGCAATATCGCCGGATGGTGTGACAAGGGGCTTGAAGGCAACTCAATGGCCGGGCGTTTCGCCACGCTGATCGATGCTGAAACCGGGGCGGCGATTGAGGGGAGCATTGAGGTTGTTGATAGCCACACCCTCCGGCTGAACCTTCCGACATCGGATATCTCGATGATTGCAGGCATGGCCGACTACCCTGCTGCCATTGTGCATTCCAGTTTTCAAACCGATGATTTCACAAAGAACATTGGGACTGGCCCCTATCTGTTGACCAATCTTGAAGTCGGCGTCAAAGCCACGCTAGAGCGCAATACCGAACACACGTGGTGGGGCGAAGCGGTCTTTGGCAGGCCCGCGCTGGACCGCATCGAATATACTGATTTTGGCACCGACCCCTCCTCTTGGCTGGCGGCGCTGGAATCTGATGAAGTTGATATGCTCTATGAATCAGTTGGCGAATTCATCGATGTGATGGATGCGCTTGGCTACGTTAAATCCGAAGTGGTGACGACCTCCACAATCGTTGTGCGCCCCAACCAGCTGGCCGAAGTCGACGGCAAACGCCCCTACGCGGACAAACGTGTACGTCAGGCCATTCATTTGGCAACCGATAACGCTGTCTGCCTGGAACTGGGCTATGGCAATCGCGGCGAGGTGGCGGAAAACCACCATGTTGGCCCGATCCATCCCGAATATGCCGAACTGCCGCCGCAGAAACACGACCCCGAAGCAGCCCGCGCGCTGATGCTCGAAGCGGGCATGATGGACTATGAGCATGAAATTGTCTCGATCGACGACGATTGGCGCAAGAACACCACCGATGCTGTGGCAGCACAGCTGCGCGATGCCGGGTTCAAGGTGAAACGGACAGTGCTGCCCGGCTCTACTTTCTGGAACGACTGGACCAAATATCCCTTTAGCTCCACCAACTGGAACGCACGACCGCTGGGTGTGCAGATCCACGCGCTGGCCTATCGCTCTGGCGAGGCGTGGAATGAATTTGGCTGGTCCAACGCAGAGTTCGACGCGCTGCTGACCGAGGCCCTGGCCATCGCCGACGCCGACAAACGCCGCAAAGTGATGAAGAAGATGGAGATGATCATCCAAGAGGAAGGGGTCACCATTCAGCCCTACTGGCGCTCTCTCTATCGTCACATGAAGGAAGGCGTCGCCAATGCCGATATGCATGTGTCCTTTGAACACCACCACTATAAATGGGGCTGGTCGGCCTAACCGCGCCACCAGTACCCGCCCCTGCGCCACGACCTAGCGCGCGGGGGCGCTCTCTCCCTCAGCCATCAACACTGCGCCGCCCCGACGGTGCCGGTTTTGACGCCAGACAGACAGGGACCCCAATGGGATTGTTTATTTTACGCCGATCAGGTGTGATGATCCTGACGGCACTATGCCTGACGTTCATCGTTTTCATATTGACCAACCTCGAACCAAACCTGGAAAAACTGGCCAAGACCCAGGGCAATTTCCGGATGAGCGACGAAGCGGTAAACAGCTGGCTCAACAACAACGGTTACGGGCAGCCGACTGTGGTGAAATACGGCCAATGGCTGGGCGCTTTGCCGGGCTGGACCCGCACCACTGAAGAGGGTGTCACAGGGCGATGCATCACCGGTACGCAGCCAGAGGCCGAGGCAGGTCAGGCTGCGCGCTTCTGCGGCATCCTGCAGGGCGAATGGGGCTATTCCACCCGGTTCAAAGACGATGTGGCGTCAATTATATCCGTCCGCCTGGGCAATACCGGATATCTGATGCTGTGGGTTCTGGTCATCATGGTCCCGTCAGCGCTGATCATCGGGGTGTTGGCGGGCATGCGTGAAGGGTCGGTGACCGACCGCAGCCTCTCCACTGTGTCGATCCTGACCACCGCAACGCCAGAATATGTTTCTGGCGTTATTTTGATTGCGATCTTCACCTCTTCGACCGTCGGGCTGAAGTGGTTCAAGGGCACGGCGACATCCGCAATGGAGAACCCGACCTTTGAGAATTTCTTTCTGCCGGTCCTGACCATTGCGCTTTATGGTATGGGCTATATCGCGCGGATGACGCGGGCCTCGATGACCGAGGTGATGACGGCGCAATATATCCGCACCGCCCGACTAAAGGGCGTGAGTTTCCACAATATCGTTTTGAAACATGCGCTGCGCAATGCTCTGATCGCCCCCTTTACCGTCATCATGCTGCAGTTCCCCTGGTTGCTGAACGGCGTGGTAATCGTGGAAACTCTTTTCAATTACAAAGGCTTTGGCTGGATCCTGGTTGAAGCCGCCGGCAACAACGACATCGAATTGCTCCTGGCGATTTCCGTCGTCTCTGTTGTTGTTGTGCTGGTGACGCAGCTGATTTCAGACATCGGCTATGTCTACCTCAACCCTCGTATTCGTATTTCATAAAGGAAGGAGAGAGAGATGGACCCTCTTAGCTGGACCGGCCAAATTGCCTTCCTGAACCCCGTTTTGGCGCTGGGCCTTGGGCTGTTGGGCCTGTCGGTGCTGGCCTGGATTGGGCTTAGCAGTCTGCTGCCGGAAAACCGCGCGATCACCCCCTCTGGCGCGGGCCTCAGCCTGCCGACCGGCCCGCGAGAGCTGAGCGGCCTTGTGGTGCGCCTGGCCTTTCTGCTTACGGCGGCCGTCATTGCGGCCTATCTGGTTCTGGGGCTGGCACTGGGCACTGGCGCGGGCATCATTGGTGCCATTGCCCAGCGGCTTTTGCCGGTCTGGATCGCCTTGGTGCTCCTCTTTGCCCTGTCCATCAGGTTCAAGCAGCGCCTGGGCCTGTATGGCAAGCTGTTTGACAGCCCCATCGGCATGATCGGCTTTGGCCTGGTGATGTTCTGGGTTTTTACCGGCATATTCGGGGCCTTTGACCTGATAATCACCCATGATCCATTGGCGCAGCTTTCCGGTCTGAAGAACAAAGTGCCCGGCACCCCACTGCCACGTCCCGAAGACGGCGATTTCCAATGGTATCTCCTAGGGGGCGACAACCTGGCCCGCGATGTTTTTAGCCGTATGGTCAAGGGCGCCTGGGAGGTGGTGAAAATTGCACCGCTGGCAACCCTGTTTGCCTTTATGGCCGGTATCACGCTGGGCCTGCCAGCCGGGTATTTTGGCGGCCGGATTGATACGATCCTATCCTTTCTTGCCAACCTGATCCTCGCCTTCCCGGTTATCTTGCTCTTCTATCTCTTGGTGACACCTGAGATCGTTCAAACCGGTCTGCCACAATATATGGCCGCGGTGCTTTTTGCCTTTCCACTGATCTTTTTCACGGTGTTGATCAATGCGCGGTTTCGCACCCAGCCGCAGCAGAACCGGCTATGGTTGTCTGTGGTGCTAATCCCGCTGGTCTGGGGGTATTTTTCACTGATCAATCAGACTGGATCAAAAATCAACTTCTTACCCCAAAGCCTTGATCTCTTTAATATTCCGGGCGGCATACTGGTGGTTTTTGTTTCTGTGGTCTTTGTCAACTCGCCCACCGTGTTTCGCATCGTGCGCGGCCTGACAATGGATATCAAAACCCGCGACTATGTTGCCGCCGCCCAGACCCGGGGTGAGCGCCCTTGGTATATCATGCTGTGGGAGGTTCTGCCCAATGCCCGCGGGCCGCTGATCGTCGATTTCTGCCTGCGCATTGGCTATACAACCATCCTGCTGGGGACGCTTGGCTTCTTTGGGCTTGGCCTGCCGCCCGAAAGCCCGGATTGGGGATCTACCATCAATGAGGGGCGCAAGCTGTTGGCGATCTACCTGCACCCCGCCCTGCCCCCGGCCTTTGCGCTGTTGAGCCTGGTCTTGGGCTTGAACCTACTGGCAGACGGACTGCGAGAAGAGAGCATGAAGGATTGATCCGCGTTGGTTTTTCCGGAGTCGGCATTGCCGGGGGCCAGCCCCCGGGCCCCCGGGATATTTGCAGCCAAATGAAGGGGCACTGTCCCCTCTTGCCCCGATAGGGAGATACAAGATGAGCAAAATGGCAGAATATGATGGGCCGATCCTTGAAATCGACAAGCTGTCGATTTCGTTTTTCACCCGGCGGCATGAAATCCCGGCGGTGATGGATTTTTCCGTCTCGGTACAACCTGGGGAAGCCGTTGGTCTGGTTGGTGAATCCGGCTGTGGAAAGTCAACCGTGGCGCTAGGGGTGATGCAGGACCTGGGCAAGAATGGCCGCATCGTTGGCGGCAATATCCGCTTTAAGGGCCGCGATCTGGCCGAGATGAGCGCCGATGAGCTGCGCGACATTCGCGGCAATGAAATTGCGATGATCTATCAAGAGCCCATGGCCAGCCTGAACCCGGCGATGAAGATCGGGCGTCAGTTGATGGAAGTGCCAATGATCCACGAGGGGCTTGGCGAGAAAGAGGCCTATGACCGTGCGTTGGAGGTGGTTACCGATGTGCGCTTGCCGGATCCTGAGCGGATGCTGCAGGCCTATCCGCATCAGTTGTCAGGTGGGCAACAGCAGCGGATCGTCATCGCCATGGCCCTGATGTCAAAGCCGGCGCTGCTGATCCTGGATGAGCCGACAACCGCGCTGGATGTCACGGTTGAGGCGGCGGTGGTTGAACTGGTGCGGGATCTGGGCAAGAAATACGGCACGTCGATGCTGTTTATCAGCCATAACCTGGGTTTGATCCTGGAAACCTGCGATCGTCTCTGTGTAATGTATTCCGGAGAAGCGGTGGAGCGAGGGTCGATTTCCGAGGTGTTTGATGATATGCAGCACCCTTATACTCAGGCGCTGTTTCGTTCCATTCCCCTGCCTGGGGCTGACAAGAATGCCCATCCCCTGGTGGCGATTCCGGGAAATTTTCCCCTGCCGCATGAACGGCCACAGGGCTGCAATTTTGGTCCTCGCTGTGATTACTTTGAGCCTGGGCGCTGCGATCAGGGCGAAATCGAAATGTCGCCCGTGGCGGGCAATGATCGCCATGCGACCCGCTGTCTGAAGCACCTTGAAATTGACTGGGCAGCGCCGATCACGCTGGCCGAGCAGAAGGAAAAGACCCAACCGGGCAAGGTGGTGCTGCAGGTCGACAACCTGAAGAAATACTATGAGGTGGCGGCAAATGCGCTGTTTGGCGGCGGTGCCAAAAGGGTGGTGAAGGCAAACGAGACCCTGAGCTTTGCAGCGCGCGAATCGGAAACTCTTGCAATCGTTGGTGAATCCGGCTGCGGGAAATCAACCTTTGCCAAGGTGTTGATGGGGCTGGAAACGGCAACCGAGGGGGAGATTCTGCTGGATGGCAACAACATCGAGCAGACCGCGATTGAAGATCGCGACACCCGCACCATTTCCGATGTGCAGATGGTGTTCCAGAACCCTTTTGATACGCTCAACCCCTCTATGACGGTTGGTCGCCAGATCATCCGCGCGCTGGAGGTGTTTGATTTCGGCAGCTCTGATCAGGACCGGAAACAGCGCATGCTAGAGCTGCTGGATCTGGTGAAACTGCCACGGGCCTTTGCAAACCGCATGCCGCGCCAATTGTCGGGCGGTCAGAAACAACGGGTCGGCATTGCGCGGGCCTTTTCTGGTGGCGCGCGCATTGTGGTCGCGGATGAGCCTGTTTCGGCGCTTGATGTCTCGGTGCAGGCGGCGGTGACCGATTTGCTGATGGAAATTCAGCGCAAGGAAAAGACCACCCTGCTGTTCATCAGCCACGATCTTTCAATTGTGCGCTATCTCAGCGATCGGGTGATGGTGATGTATCTGGGCCATGTGGTCGAATTGGGCGATACCGATCAGGTCTTTTCCCCGCCCTATCATCCCTATACCGAAGCATTGCTAAGCGCTGTGCCTATCGCTGATACCTCGGTCGAAAAGCAGCATATCGTGCTGGAGGGGGATATTCCTTCGGCGATGGATCCGCCCTCTGGCTGCCCGTTTCAGACCCGCTGCCGCTGGAAGAGCGAAGTGCCCGGCGGGCTGTGTGAAACCACTGTGCCGCCCACCCGCGAGATGCAGGCAGGCCATCAGATCAAATGCCACCTGAGCGATGAGATGCTGGCGCGGATGTCGCCGGTGATCACGGTTGCCGCAGAATGATCGCTACATTGCGGAACTGAGCCAGTGCCAGGATACCGGCGCTAGTCTTCTAGCAGGGATTCATAGCGCTGATCTGTGAGCGTCTTCAAAAAGGCGACCAGTGCCGCCACCCGGCGTTCATCCAGCGCAGGACCATGGGTGAGTTCCTTTTGCGACAGCGTACCGGGCACCATTGGGTCGCCCCAGGGCTGGCCGGTTTCTGGATTAATCTGCGCTGCGGCGGCCTTGCTGTTATAGCGGTTGTAAAACAACACGACACTGCGCAGATCCTGGAACACCCCATTGTGCATATAGGGGCCGGTCACCGCGACATTTCGCAGGGTGGGGGTACGGAATTTTCCGCGCTCGGCCGGATCCGTCACCGCCGGATTGGCCAATAACCCGTCATCGACATAGTCAGCTGCCAGGCCGACCTCTTGCTGCACTGCGGGATTTTGCGGTACACCGATATTGTGATAGCTGTAGTCGCTGAAGGTCTCTTGCGCGTCCATCGGGCTTTGGCGCAGCTGATGGCATTGGTTGCAATTGGTGAACTGATCGGAGAAGAACAGGGTGCGGCCCAGCTCTTCCTCTTTCGAAAACTGTGCCTTTCCAGCAAGGTAGCGGTCATACTTACTGTCAAAGGGAGCGAATTCTGCGCTGCGTTCAAAGGCGGCAATTGCCGCAGTCATAGCCGCAAATCCCCGATCTGGATCTTGCAGAACATCGGGCGAAAACAGCCCGGCAAAGGCCGCTTGATAGGCAGGTTTTTCCCGCAGTCGCTGCACCAGAACCGCCTTATCCGGCAACCCCATCTCGACCGGGTTCAAGGGCGGGCCACCGGCCTGCTCTTCCAGATCACGCGCCCGGCCATCCCAGAACAGGCCGCCGATCCAGGCACCATCTGCGTTTTTCTGAAAGGGCGGGATGAAGCCCGCGTAAGAAGCGGTCGGCGCGTTGCGGTTTCCCAGCGAATGGCCATCATCCCCCAAAGAAAATGCGCCGCGCGCCGATGGGCGCGGATCACTAAAGCCCATTTCCGGTGCATGGCAACTGGCGCAGGCCTGGGTCCGGTTTTGCGACAGGTCCTGATCGTGAAACAGCGCCTCTCCCAGCTCTTCCAGGCCCAACTCTTCCAAGGGCGGCTGCGCCTGACCTGCGCTGCCGCACAGGATCCAAAGCGCGGCAAGCGTAAAACGGATAGAAGATTGAGCGGGCTTCATCATGGGCTCCGGAATGAGGGGCGATGCCGGTAGTTTCCCCATCCCCATACTGCGATCATTGATGTAGCGCAATTTCCAATGGTAAAATCGGTGCTTAGCTCAACAAAAGCACCACAATCATAAGCAGATTCATCGAAGAAAACTGCATCAACCATGGGTGACGCCGACTGCGCAGCGCGACATAAAGCGCCAGAACAATCGAAACGCCCATCGCCGCAAGCGACAGCCCACCACCGACCAGCCCCGGTAAACCAGTATCCGGCCCCCAGGGGGACTCAGCAAGCGTTATACCCTTGACGCCAAACCCAATCGTAATGCCAAAAATCGCACCAAACAGAGTTGCCCCGACGCTGCGGGCCTTGGCCAGTCCGCGCCCGCCCAATACGCTATCAATCATGTCATGTGTCGGCACCACGCCAGGTGTCCATTGAATGCGCTCTAGCCGGTCTTCAAAGCTTCTGCTGGTCACGTGAATTCCTCCTGAAATCGCAGGCAAGATCATAAAAAATTAAGGCCGATTGGTGGCAACGTAGCGGAGTTAACAGGGCGTTAAGCAAAATTACGATCTCGTTAACGCGATCCGTGCTGGCGCGACGGGATGGCCGCATGGACTGGTCAGACATCCTGTCAGCCCCGTCTGACGGATACTTTGCATCCAGGCGCCGCTCTGGCCCCTCGCCTGCGCAGGCATCAGCTGCCCCAGATGACGGCCACGTAGTTTTGGGTTTCTTTGTAGGGCGGTACTCCGCCATATTTGCGCACCGCCTGCGGCCCGGCATTATAGGCGGCAAGCGCCAGACGCCAGGAGCCAAAGTTGCGAAACTGTTTGGCCAGATAGCGCGCGCCACCTTCAAGATTTTGTTTCGGAACAGCCGGGTCCACCCCTAGCCTGCGCGCCGTGGCAGGCATCAGCTGCGCCAGCCCCATAGCTCCTTTGTGGGATTTCGCATTTGGGTTCCAATTGCTTTCCTGCTGCACCAGCCGCAAGAACAGATCTTCGGGCACCCCATGTTTACGTGCAGCCCGGCGCGCCATCGCCAGGTATTCACCGCGATACTTGCCGCTGTAGCGCGGGCTGGCTGAGGTCAGGCCGGGAATAGGCTTTGGCTGCAAACGGACAGAGTTTTCATACTGCTGCGCGGCACGGGTATCCAGAATTCGCGTGTGCGACGCAAATAAATCACGTCGGCTCTTGGTGCTGAACATATCCGCAGATGCGCTGGATGCCAGCATAAGCCCACCTGCAAGACAGGCACATGACATCCCAAATCTCTGTGACCGCATTGCTCCCCCCCTTAACCCTGCAAATATTTTGCCATACTATAACGAAACGTTTACCAAATGAAAGCGATCCTGCCGACTGGGCTCTGCGGTTTGCCGCCGTTGCTGCAAGGTATTGAGACACAGAAATCCCGTCAGGATCAGAGCAGCGCTTTTCACCCCGCGCCAAGGTCTATACCCTCCCCCCAACTTTGCGGATGAGATTCGCTCGTAGTCCCGCACGCGTTACAACATAAGATAGAAATAAGGACGGACCCCAATGGCCGGCTCAGTCAACAAAGTCATCCTCATCGGCAACCTGGGCCGCGACCCAGAAGTCCGGTCGTTTCAGAACGGCGGCAAAGTGTGCAATCTGCGCATTGCCACTTCCGAAAACTGGAAAGACCGCAACACCGGCGAACGCCGTGAACGCACCGAATGGCATTCGGTTGCAATCTTCAGCGAAGGTCTGGTCCGGGTCGCAGAGCAATATCTGCGCAAAGGCTCCAAGGTCTATATCGAAGGCCAGTTGCAAACCCGCAAATGGCAGGACCAAAGCGGAAATGACCGCTATTCCACCGAAGTCGTGCTGCAGGGCTTTGGTGCCACGCTGACCATGCTGGACGGTCGTGGCGAAGGCGGCGGTGGTTTTGGCGGCGGCCAAGACAGCGGACAGGGTGGCGGCTATGGTGGCGGCAGTGGCGGTGGCTACGACAGCGGCAGCCAGCAGGGTGGTGGCTATGGCGGCGGCAGCAGCGGCCCGTCGCACAACATCGACGACGACGAGATCCCATTTTAAACTACCCAATCGCGCATGTCCGGCTGCAAAGGCAAAAAGGCCAGGCCGGACAAACACGCGTGAAACTGGCAAGACAACCATCCGTCCGGGCAATCAGAAAAGGGCCAGCATCTGCTGGCCCTTTTTCTCAGGTTTCTACTGTTCGTCTTGGCGCGCTAACTGGCCCAACCCAGCAGGATCTAAGCCTGAGGACGATCCGCCAAGGCGTCCTGCAAGACAGACAAGACCACCTCTTGGGGCACATCTGCAGTGACAAAGGCCTCGCCAATGCTGCGGGCAAGGACAAAGCGCAACTGGCCGTCCACCACCTTCTTGTCCTGGCTCATCAGTTCCAGCAGGGTCTCGGCATCGGGTAAGGTGCCGTCGATATCCGACAGATCAGTTTTCATCCCCATGGCTTTCAGATGGGCGCGTACCCGGCTGGGATCTTCCTGGCTGCACAGGCCCAAACGTGACGACAGCTCAAAGGCCAGCGCGCAGCCAATGGCCACGCCTTCGCCGTGCATCAGCCGGTTGGAATAACCGGTTGCGGCCTCTAGCGCGTGGCAAAAGGTATGGCCCAGGTTCAAGAGCGCGCGGTTGCCCAGTTCGGTTTCATCCTCGACCACGATATCCGCCTTCATCTGCACCGAACGGGCCACTGCCTCGACCCGCGCCTGCATATCGCCCGAGGCCAGATCTGGCCCCTTTTCTTCCAGCCATGAAAAGAAATCCGCATCGCCCAGCATGCCGTATTTGACCACTTCACCATAGCCGGCCAGGAAATCGCGCGCGCTAAGCGTGCCCAGAACCGCCGTATCCGCCAGCACCAATGTAGGCTGATGAAAGGCACCAATCAGGTTCTTGCCCTGGGGCGCGTTGATGCCGGTCTTGCCACCGACAGAGCTGTCGACCTGCGCCAACAGCGAGGTCGGGATCTGTACGAACCTTACGCCACGGCGCAGCACAGAGGCGGCAAATCCGACCAGATCACCAATCACCCCACCGCCAAGGGCGATGACGACGTCGTTGCGCTCTACCTTTTGCTCCAGCAGCCATTCCACCGCGCGCGAAAACTGCGGCCAGCTCTTGGTTGACTCACCCGCCGGCAAGGCCAGAGAGACCATTTCAATCCCGGCGTCGGCCAGCCCGGCGCGCAGGGCATCCAGATGCAGGCCCGCAACCGTTTCATCCGTGACCACCGCCACACGCGGGCGCGTCAGAAAGGGCCGAATTCGCTGCCCGGCGTGCTGCAACAGCCCCGGCCCGATCACCACATCATAGGCGCGCCCCTCCAGGGGAACATGTACGATCCGTTCCATTATCAGCTCTCCAATACGTCAGGTCGCGCCTGTAGGGCCAGCAGCACCCGGTCTACCATTTGTTCAATCGACGCCCGCCCATCCGATACCACCGCGATATCTGCCTTGGCATAAAATGGCACCCGCTGCTGATACAGCTCTGCCAGGGTGGCGCGGGGGTCAGCGGTCTGCAACAGAGGCCGCGTATCCCGGTGGCGTACCCGATTCCACAGCACCTCCAGATCGGCCTGCAGCCAGATCGAGGCACCATTTCGGGTGATGGTTTCACGATTTTCCGCCGCCAGAAAGGCACCGCCTCCGGTGGACAGCACGCCGCATTCCTCGGTCAACAGCCGGGCAATGACCTGGCGCTCTTTCAGACGAAAGAAGGCCTCGCCATCGCGGGCAAAAATCTCGGGGATAGTCATATTGGCGGCGGCTTCGATTTCGTGATCGCTATCCAGAAAGGGCACCCCCAGCCGCGCGGCCAGGGCGCGGCCAACTGCCGTTTTTCCTGCGCCCATCATGCCAACCATGACAACAGTCTTTTTCAAGCGTCCGGGATCGGGCTTTGAGGCATCTGCCTCGGTCATTTGCTCTTTTTCGCTCATTCTTCAGTGAATGACGTGATATTGCAAAAAAGGCCATATATAACTTGGTCAAAATACAAAGAAGCAGGCAGCAGGTGTGCAATGGTGCGATTGATCAAATATCTTGTCATTTTTGGGGTTCTGGCGGCAGTGGCTTTGATAGCCTATGCCTATATCGGCCCATGGTTCGGGGCTGATTTCAGTGTCCCCATTGAAGAAGTCCGAAAACCGGTCGTCCTAGATGCAAACTGACCGGGGCAAAAAACAGCGGAAAAAGAATCGCTCTTTCGCCACTCTTGCTTTCACTGCCCTGGCGATCTCTCTGCCCTTTGGTACGCTAGAGGCCCAGGGGCACAGTCAGGCACCGCTCACCGTTATTGACTGGCTGGGGCAACCAAGCAGTACCGGTCCGTTGCCCAGCACCGTCCTGCTAGAGCCACCGGTGACCGGCAGCGCCAGTCATCCGCATATCACCGTAACGCCCCTGCAGGCGCTGCTGCCGCCAACCGGGCTGGTCGCGCCCTCTGCAACCGGGTTGCCGGTGGACCTGTGGCGCGGCAGCGACCCCGAAGTCATTTCCCGACTGATCCGATCAGTTTCGGTGCGGGGGAATCCGGCGATGCAATCGCTGCTGTTTACCCTGCTGCTGTCGGAAAGTCGGCCACTGCGCGCCGAGGGCGATGTCGTTTTGCTGGCGCGGCTGGATCGATTGATCAGCCTTGGGGCGTCGGACCCGGCGCAGGCGCTGGTCGAACAGGCAGGCCCGACAGCCAGCCCGGCACGGTTTCGGCGTTGGTTCTTTACCGCCCTGCTAAGCGGTGGTGAGGACCGCAGCTGCACCGCCCTGATTGCGGAGCCATACCTTGCCCCCGACTACCGGGCGCGCATTTTCTGCTCGGCGCGGCGTGGCGACTGGCCCACTGCGGCGCTGATGCTGGAATCGGCCCATGCGCTTGATCTGTTGCCGAAGGCGCAGCTTGATCTGCTCGACCGGTTTCTCAACCCCGATATATTCGAGCTGGCGCCGCCGCTGTCCCGACCAAGCAATCCCGACCCGCTGACCTTTCGATTGTTCGAATCCATTGGCGAGCCGCTGCCCACAGCGCCGCTGCCACGGGCCTTTGCGGCGGCAGATCTGCGCGACCTGGCTGGCTGGAAGGCCCAGCTGGAAGCGGCAGAGCGTCTGACACGCGCCGGGGCGCTGAACCCAAATCAGCTCCTGGGGCTCTATACTGATCGCAGCCCTGCCGCCTCCGGTGGGATCTGGGATCGGGTCGCAGCTCTGCAGCATTTCGAGGCGGCCCTGAACAGTGGCAGCAGCGCCGAGGTTGGCAACGCCCTGCCCGCCGTCTGGACCGCGATGCAGCAGGCCGGATTGGAGGTGGGCTTTGCCGATCTGTTTTCGACCCAGCTGGCGCGTTTCAAGCTGAGTGGCCCGGCAGCAGAACTGGCCTGGCAGATCCGCCTGCTGGCCCCCACCTATGAAATCGCGTCTCACAGTCCGCCAAAGGACAGCGACAAAAACAAATTTCTGGCCGCGCTGGCCCAGGGTACCCCCGGGAACCCCGGCAGCAACATCGCGCAGCGCCCCAGCCCTGCGGCACAGGATACCGTGGAAACAACAGAGGAAATGCCCAACGACGGTGCCACGCCACCGCGGCAGGGATCATCCCTGCGTCATAGCTCCCCCCTGATGCAATCGATCATTCAGGGGTTTGACGAAGACGCCGAGGTGCCTACAGAAATCCGTACCCTGCTGGACAACGGGCAATTGGGCGAAGCAATCCTGCGAACCATGGATCTCTTTGCGCGCGGAGCGCAGGGCAACCTGGGTGCGCTGAGCAAGTCGCTGGCCGCATTGCGGGCGGTAGGATTGGAAGACACCGCACGGCGCGCCACCCTACAATTGATGCTACTGGAGCGCGATTGAATGGCCGCGCCCCGCGATGACCTGCAGTGGATCTCTACCTTTCTGGAGGCCCAGGCCGCCGAGGCGGGCGCGGCGCGCAATACTCTGCTCGCCTATGGGCGTGACCTGAAAGATGCCGCCACCTGGCTGCACCATCGCAACCGGGCCTTTGATGCCGCCAGCCGGGACGATATCGAGGCCTATCTGATTAGCTGCGATGCCGAAGGGCTGTCCCGCGCCACCCGGGCCAGACGGTTATCTGCCATTCGTCAGCTCTATCATTTTGCCTTTGAAGAAGGCTGGCGCGCCGACAATCCGGCAATCCAGATCAAAGGGCCGGGACGGGCCAAATCGCTGCCCAAGACGCTGGAAGTGATTGAGGTCGACCGACTGCTTGACGCTGCCCGCCAGACGGGGCGCAGCCCTGCGGACCGCCTGCGCAACACCTGCCTGATGGAGCTGCTCTATGCCACCGGCATGCGGGTGAGCGAACTGGTCTCGCTGCCGCTGGCGGCGGCGCGCGGCGATCCCAATATGCTGCTGGTCATGGGCAAGGGCCATAAAGAACGCCTGGTGCCACTATCGCCCCCGGCGCGTGCTGCCCTGCGGGCCTGGCTGAAACATCGCGACAGCGAGCAGGCCGAAAAACAGACCCGCCCCGATCACACGGGATCAAAGTTCCTGTTTCCGTCGCGCGGCAAATCCGGGCACCTGACGCGCCACTGGTTTTACCTGCTGATCAAAGACCTGGCGGTGAGCGGCGGGGTAGATCCGCAAAAAGTCACGCCTCATACCCTGCGCCACGCCTTTGCCACCCATCTTTTGGCCAATGGTGCCGATCTGCGAGCCATTCAGGCGCTGCTGGGCCACGCCGATATTGCAACCACCGAGATCTATACCCATGTGCTGGATGCGCGGCTGAGCGAACTGGTGCTGCAACACCACCCGCTATCGCGCGCGACAGAAACCGAAACAGACGGCGCTCAATCAGGCGAAGGCGAGGCTGCGCAGAACGAAAGCCAGGACCAGGCACCCTGACAGGCCCGGCTCCTCTACCAGCTACCCGCCTGTCTTGCTCCCTGTATCGCTTGCCTTTGCGCCAGATTGGACACCCTGAACAGGACTTGTCTGATAGGCCGCTACGGCCCATAACATCGAACGACACAAACAGAATTTGGACCCACCATGGACACCGCCCAAACCGTTTTGGACAGCGCATTCTGGATCTCAGCCGGGGCCATCCTGCTGCTCTTGGTTCTCTCGGCTTTTTTCTCTGGCTCGGAAACTGCCCTGACAGCCGCCTCGCGGGGGAAATTGCGGAGCCAGGCCGACAAGGGATCGCATGGCGCAGAACGCGCCCTGAAAGTGACCGAAGACAGCGAGCGGCTGATCGGGTCGGTTCTGCTGGGCAACAACCTGGTAAATATCCTGGCGACATCCCTGGCAACGGCCCTGTTGACCCGTGCCTTTGGCGAAAGCGGTGTGGCCTTTGCCACCCTGGTGATGACCCTGCTGGTGCTGGTTTTCGCCGAGGTTCTGCCAAAAACCTATGCCATTTCCAACGCAGAGAAGGCCGCCTCGGCGGTGGCCCCGATCATTGGCGTATTGGTGACCATTCTTGCCCCCATCGTGTCGGCCGTGCGCTTTCTGGTGCGGGGCATTCTGCGCCTGTTTGGCGTCCAGATCGACCCTGACAGCCATATCATGGCAGTACGGGAGGAAATCGCCGGCGCGCTGCAGATCGGCCATTCCGAAGGTGTGGTCGAAAAGGAAGATCGCGACCGTATTCTTGGCGCGCTGGATCTATCGGATCGCTTTGTAGAAGAGGTCATGCTGCACCGCTCTCATATCGAGATGATTGATGCCGAGGCAGAGCCTGCGGATATTCTGGAACAATGCCTGACCTCGCCGCATACCCGCCTGCCCGTCTTCAAGCGCGAACAGGAAAACATCATCGGCATTGTCCATGCCAAGGATCTGCTGCGCGAAATGTATGCCCAGATCGGTGGCCCGGATGGCGACGCCAGCGCGCTACGGAATTTTGAGATCACCACGGTAGCAAAACCGCCCTATTTTGTCCCTGAAACAACCACGCTGGACGATCAGATGCGGCAGTTCCTGCGCATGCGCAGCCATTTTGCCCTGGTGGTGGATGAATATGGTGCGCTGCAGGGGCTGATCACACTCGAAGATATTCTGGAAGAGATCGTTGGCGAGATCACCGATGAATTCGACCCGGCCGAAGAGTCACTGGTGCGCAAGGAATCCGATGGCAATTTTATCGTCGAGGGCGCCACCACCATCCGCGATCTGAACCGGGCCACCGACTGGAACCTGCCGGATGAAGAGGCCAATACCATTGCCGGCCTGGTCATCCACGAGGCCCAGATGATCCCCACCAAGGGGCAGGTGTTTTCCTTCCACGGCTTCCGGTTTGAGGTCACGGGCAGAGAAGGCAACCGGATCACCGCCTTCAAGGTGCGCCCGCTGACATGAACCGGGCCTATATATGGTTCGACCAGGTCCTATTGGACCTGCTGCGGCAATTGAGATGGAGCTTCCTGCCGCCACTGTTGATCTATTTTGCCTATGGCGTGCAGGGCGTCACCTCTGTGGCGGGGACCTTTTATGTAAAGGAATACCTGGACCTTGATGCCGCATTTCTTGCTGGTTTGGGGTTCTGGGTCGGGCTGCCCTGGGCCCTGAAGATGCCGCTGGGCCATTTGGTCGATCTGATGTGGCGCTGGAAATATCTGCTCATCGTGCTGGGCGCTGCGCTGATGGCGACAAGCTATGGCATTCTCGCCAGCCTGCTTCTCATTCCTGATGTGATGGCTGCGGTGATGCCCCCCAATGCCTGGTATGTGACTTCGGCCCTGCTCGCGCCCTGCGGGTTTGTGCTGCAAGATATCGTGGCGGATGCAATGTCTGTCGAAGCCGTTCCCCGTTATGATGCAGAGGGAGCCGAGTTTACCGCGGCAGAAACCCGTGTGCTGCATACCACGATGCAGACCCTGGGCCGGATTGCCCTGATTGGTGGTTTCAGCGCTGCGGCGGCGCTGAATGTCTGGCTGTTTGACGGCGCCGACGCCCTGACGCAGGCAGACAAGGGCGCGCTATATGCCCAGGTCTTTCTCTTGGCGCAGCTGGTGCCACTGCTGTCGCTGACGGGAATCGCCGTGGCGCTGTTTCAGCGCCTGCAGCTTGGTGCCAGGCTGCGCCGTATGGGGCTATCGACTGCTGACATCAAAGCCCGCCTTACCCTGCCCCGCGATCCGGTCTCGGTGAACTGGTGGTATTTCATCGGCGGCGGTGCTTTTGTGGCCCTGACCCTTGGCATTGGCCTGAATGATATCGAACAGGGGCAAGAGCTGGTCTTTGCGGGATCTATGCTTATTGTGCTGTTGCTGATGCGTCAGTTGATCAAGGTTCTGACACCAGCACAGGCGCGTGCCCTGATCGGTACCGCGATTATCATCTTTGCCTATCGCGCCACGCCCCTGACCGGGGCTGCTGCCACCTGGTTTGAAATCGACGTGCTGAGCTTTGACCAGCAGTTTCTGTCTGTGCTCTCGCTGATTTCATCGCTACTGACGCTCTTTGGCATGGTGGTGCTGCGGCCGCTGATCGCAAACAACACCATCGCCTGGATCATCATATTTCTCGCGCTGAGCGAGGCCATGCTGAGCCTGCCCAATATCGGCCTCTACTATGGCCTGCAGAACTGGACTGCCCCCTTGACTGGTGGTGTGGTGGATGCCCGCTTCATTGCACTGGTCGATACGGCGGTTGAATCCCCCCTGGGGCAGGTCGCCATGATCCCGATGCTCGCCTGGATCGCCCGCAACGCGCCCAGCAACCTGAAGGCAACCTTTTTTGCGGTGATGGCAGCCTTTACCAATCTGGCTCTCTCGGCCTCCAGCCTGGGGACAAAATACCTGAACGAATTCTTTGTCGTCACCCGAGAGGTCAGCAATGCCAGCGGTCAGGTTTCAACTCCGGCAGATTACAACCAGCTCGGCCTCTTGCTGATCACGGTTGCCCTGCTTAAACTGCTGATCCCGCTTAGCGCCGTTGTGCTGGTGCAAATCAGTCGGCTGCGCAGCACTGACTAAGGCGGCATTCCCTTCCCCCATTGGCAGACTGCGCCCTGCCCACCACCATGAGTGTTTGATGTTCGGGCGTGTTTTTGCCCACCAGCGGCACGCCTGGTCGCTTTTTTTGCTGGACTACTGTTCACAACTGTCCAGAATAAATCTGACACAACCAGGGAGAAGCCTCATGAAGACCACCACCCGCGTGGCTGTGATCGGCGGCGGCGTTGTCGGCTGTTCGGTCCTTTATCACCTGACCAAACTGGGCTGGTCCGATGTCATGTTGCTGGAACGATCCGAACTGACCTCTGGCTCGACCTGGCACGCGGCGGGGGGCTTTCACACCCTGAACAGCGATACCAATATGGCGGCGCTGCAGGGATATACCATCACGCTCTACCGCGAGCTGGAAAAGATCACCGGCATGTCCTGCGGTCTGCATCATGTCGGCGGCGTCACACTGGCCGACAGCCAGGAACGCTTTGACATGCTCAAGGCAGAGCGCGCCAAACACCGCTTCATGGGGCTACAGACCGAAATCGTCGGCCCCGAAGAAATCGCCAAGATCGCCCCGGTCACCAATATCGATGGCATCCTGGGGGGGCTGTATGACCCACTTGATGGTCACCTTGATCCCTCGGGCACCACCCATGCCTATGCCAAGGCGGCCCGGATGGGCGGTGCAACCATTGAAACCCACTGCAAGGTCATCGAGACAAACCAGCGTGCAGATGGAAGCTGGAATGTGGTGACCGACAAGGGCACAATCCATGCCGAGCATATCGTCAATGCCGGCGGGCTTTGGGCACGCGAGGTCGGCGCAATGGCCGGAATCTACTTTCCGCTGCATCCGATGGAGCACCAATATATCGTCACCGACGAGGTACCACAAATTGCCGAAATCATCGACAACGGCGGCGAACACCCGCATGTGATGGACCCGGCCGGAGAAAGCTATCTGCGCCAGGAGGGCCGCGGGCTGTGCATCGGATTCTATGAACAGCCCTGCAAACCCTGGGCGGTGGATGGCACGCCCTGGGATTTTGGCCATGAACTGCTGGCCGATAACTTTGACAAGATCGAAGCCTCGATTGATTTTGCCTACAAACGCTTCCCGGCCCTGGCAGAAGCTGGGGTAAAATCCGTCATTCACGGCCCCTTCACCTTTGCACCCGACGGCAACCCGCTGGTGGGGCCAGTGCCCGGAGTGCGCAACTATTGGTCCGCCTGTGGCGTCATGGCCGGGTTCAGCCAGGGCGGCGGCGTTGGGCTGATGTTGGCGCAATGGATGGTTGACGGAGAGCCAGAACGCGACACCATGGCGCTGGACTGTGCCCGCTTTGGTGACTGGATCACCCCTGGATATACCCTGCCCAAGGTCATCGAGAACTATCAAAAGCGTTTCTCCATCGCCTACCCCAACGAAGAACTGCCCGCAGCCCGACCGTTTCGTACCACGCCGATGTATGACATCTTTGATCAGATGGGCGCGGTCTGGGGCCAACAATACGGGCTAGAGGTTGCGAACTATTTTGCCAATAGCGATGAACCCCGTTTTGAAACACCATCGTTTCGCCGCTCCAACGCCTTTGCGGCCACCGCCCGTGAGGTCAAGGCGGTACGTGACGGCGTTGGCATCAATGAGGTGCATAACTTTGGCAAATACCGCGTCAGCGGCAGCGGGGCGCGGGCCTGGCTGGATCGTATCATGGCAGGCCGGGTGCCGCAGCCTGGGCGTATCAGCCTCACGCCGATGCTGTCGCATCAAGGTCGGCTTATCGGCGATTTCACCATCTCTTGCCTGAGCGAGCAAGAATTTCAGCTCACGGCATCTTATGGGGCCCAAGCCTATCACATGCGTTGGTTCCTGCAGCATCAGGTCGCGGGCGTCGATATTCAGAACGTTTCAGACAGTCGCAACGGGTTTCAGATTGCCGGCCCCCAGGCAAGCGCGGTGCTGCAAGCCTGCACCCGGACTGACATTTCTGACATGCGGTTCATGGATCTGCGCCAAATGACCATCGGCATGGTCGACTGCCTGGTGCAGCGGATCAGCTACACTGGCGATTTGGGCTATGAAATCTACTGTGATCTGCCCAGCCAGCGCGCGCTCTGGTCCAGCCTGTGGCAGGCTGGCAAACCCCATGACATGCGGCCCTTTGGCATGCGGGCTATGATGTCGCTGCGGCTGGACAAGTTCTTTGGCTCTTGGATGCGGGAGTACTCGCCAGACTATACTGCGGCGGAAACCGGGCTGGACCGGTTTATCTCGTTCAAAAAGACTGCGGATTTCATCGGCCGTGCCAAAGTCGAAGCCGAGCGAAAAGCAGGGCCCGCCCGTAGGCTCTGCGCCTTTGAGGTCGCGGCCACGGATGCCGATATCACGGCCTATGAACCAATCTCACTGGGCGGTGAAGTGGTGGGGTTCTGCACCTCGGGAGGGTATTCCCATCATGCGCAGAAATCCATCGCCCTGGGGTTTGTCCCGGCCCAGCATGTACAAGAGGGGCTGGAGGTCGAGATCGAAATCCTGGGCCAGATGCACAAGGCGCGGCTGATCACCACGGCGCTGTTTGATCCAGAGGGCACCCGCATGCGCGGCTGACCCGGTCGGCTGCGTTGCAATGTCATCCCCTTGCCAAGGGGATGACACCGGGCATTTCCACTGGTCATTCGCAGGCAATGTTCCCAAACTGCCCCGCAACACGTCACGGTCATTCACCAGCCCAGGGGGCACCATGGATAATATCGCGGTTCTTTTGCTTGCAGCCGGTGCGTCTTCGCGGATGGCGGGGCAGGACAAGCTGATACAGCGGATCGACGGCAAGCCCCTATTGGCGCGGATCTGCCAGCGCGCCGACAACACCGGACTGCCCTGCTATGTGACCCTGCCAAGCAAGACCCACCCGCGCGCGGCGCATATCGGTGCAGCGCAGATTGTTCCGGTTCCTGATACGGCAGAGGGCATGGCCGCCTCGATCCGCGCAGGAGTGACAGCCCTGCCAGACGCGATCGATGCGGTCATGATCTTACCCTGCGACATGCCGGATCTACAGACCGAGGATCTACTGAACCTGGCGCGCCGGTTTCACGGGCCAGACAGCCCAGTGCTGCGCGCCACCACAAGCACCGGCACCCCCGGTCATCCCGTGCTATTTCCGCGCCGAAGCTTTGCCGGTCTGCGCCAGATCACCGGCGATCAAGGGGCCCGCGCACTGCTGCGCCAGGAAACTGTGCAGCACGTCGCCCTGCCCGGCCAGCGCGCGGTGACCGATCTGGATACCCCTGAGGCCTGGGCGAAGTGGCGCGCCGCGCAACGACAGGCACAGCCAGAAATCTGACTTCCGTTATCCAAAGCTTGGCAGAAGATAATAAGGGACAGCACCCAGCGGCACCGTCCCCTATTTCATCATTGTCACATCGTTGATGCGCTTAGTGCACCAAAAGGCGCGCCTCGTGGCGTTTCAACGACCGTCGGGCAGAGCTGTAGGCGACGCGGCCCTGCTCTGACTTGAGTTCTGGGAACAGCTCAAAGACTTCGTTGCGCTGGGTGTTATCCAACCCGCGCAGAGTTTGATCCCCCGGCTGGAAGCTCTCGGTCCAGGCACCATCCGACAGGACCACCTCATGCTGATCGAACATAAAGTGGATATAGGTCACCGAACTGGTCTCTACCGCGTCAATGCCCACCAGCCCGGTCAGGTGCTTGGCTGCGACCAGCACTTCGCGGTCTTCGAAATACAGTGCGGTCTTGTCATTGGCCACCAGCACCCGGTGATTGGGGCTGACCATCATGTCGCGTTCCGGCAGACCATTACCCAGGGCGCCTTCACGGATCAGGATCGGCTGCAGATGTTCCGCTTGTTTCAGATCGGAACTTTCCAGACAGCGTGTCCCGAGCCAGCGAATGACCTGAATGCCGTTGTCGCGGGTGATGACCCGGTCCCCAACAGCCAGATCTTCCACCCGGCGCTCACCTTCTGGGGTGGCGATACGGGTTCCCGGTGTAAAACAGGGCACTACGACTGTCTCGATCTCATAGAAGTTCGCAGTCCCCGTTTCGGCACCGCTGGCATCAAAGAACGTCACCACACCGTTTTCGGGGTTGGTGTCATCCAGATCAACGGTCAGGCTGCCACCGGCGTTCTGCGCTTCGGCTGCACCGGTAAGATCCAGCACGTCGATGTCAGAGCCATCCGCATCTTCGCCACCATAGATCGTATCACCTTGGCCCATACCCGTGAAACTATCTGAACCGATGCCGCCAAAGGCCAGATCAAGACCGCTATCGCTATCAAGACCAACGGTATCTGCACCCGCGCCACCGGACAACAGATCGTTGCCCTCGCCGCCCGACAAGCTATCGTCGCCTGCGCCGCCTGCGACCAGATCATTGCCGTCATCGCCTGTCAGCGTGTCGTTGCCTTCACCGCCGGAAACGACGTCATCGCCTGCGCCACCGCCAAGAAGATCATCGCCAAGACCGCCAGAGACTTCATCCTCGCCGGTTTCACCGTAAACCGTGTCCGCACCGCTTTCACCGCGCAGCACATCGTCCCCGCTGCCACCTTCGATAAGGTCATCGCCACCTTCTCCAAAGACCTCATCATCGCCAGCGCCGCTGATCACGGTATCACCGCCATCGCCGGCAAGGACGATATCATCGTCGCCGACTTCACCGGGCAACAGAGCATCACCGGCATCGATCAGGTCGCCGTCCGGGTCGCCAAGGTAAGATGTGTCGATCACATCGCTCCCCGCAGTCCCTTCGACGACACCATCACCGGGTAGCGGGCGCGCTCCGGGAAGCAAGGGTGCCGCAGGCACATCATCCCCAGAAGGAGGCGGAGCAGGTGCCGCCGGCAATGGCGAGGTCGGGTTAATCACATCCTCAACAAATAGCACGTTCTCGATATTCGAGAATGTCGCGGTACCGATCACTGTCTGGGTTGTCAGGTCATAGAAATCGATCGTGCCATTTTCCGGGTTCGCCGGATCGTAGTTGATCACCGCAGGCCCGTTGATGACGACAGTATCATTGTCGATACCCGTTTCGCTGCCGTCGATCACATCGCCGGGGCCGACCTCGATAAAGACATCCTGATCGGCGCCACCGACCAAAAGGTCAGCGCCTTCGCCACCGTCGATCAGGTCGCCGCCGGTGCCACCAAGGATCGTGTCATCGCCGCTGCCACCAAGAAGAATATCAGCAGCGCCATCGACGCTGTTGCCTTCGTCACCGTCATTCACATCCCCATGCAGGATGTCATCCCCGTCGCCACCAACCAGCAGATCGCTGTCAGCACCGCCGGTCAGGCTATCGCTGCCCTCTCCCCCAAACATGAGGTCTGTATCGGCCCCCCCATCAATGGTGTCGTCACCTTCGCCACCGCCAAGGATATCAATCCCCGCGTTGCCGGAAATATCATCATCACCGCTGCCACCCAGCACCAGATCAACGCCATCGCCACCTGCAAGAAGATCATCACCATGGCCGCCCAGCACAATGTCCGACCCGTCGCCGCCATCAACCGTATCATCATCGATGCCCGCATCAATGAAGTCGTCGCCGCTGCCGCCGGTGATCAGATCGTCATCATCCTGGCCATAGATCACATCATTTCCGGCGCCGCCGTCGATGGTATCCATGCCATTGGTGGGATCAGGATCAACCGGGCGCCCGTCAGCGCCATCATCCATAATGTTCAGCGCATCCGGAAACGCCGGGTCAAGCCCACCATAGAGAGTATCATCACCCGCACCGCCAAGCAGGCTGTCGGATCCTTCACCGCCAGTGATGACGTCATCATCAGTCCCGCCATCGATGGTATCATCATCTATACCACCATCAATGGTATCAAAGCCCGCGCCCCCAGCGATCAGGTCATTGTCATCGCCGGTGGTGATCAGATCATCGCCGGCACCGCCATCGACGGTATCGCGATCATTGAAGGGATCAGCATCCGCCGGCACAAAAGGAATATTTGGCGTGGTGCCCGTATAGCCATCAAACCCCCGGTCCGGCAAAGGTGCCAGGTCATCCGAAGAGGTGTCGATGACATCATCGCCCTCGCCGCCATCAACACTGTCAGAACCATCGCCACCAATCAGCGAGTCATCCCCGTCATTGCCAAGGATGATATCATCGCCGTCGCCACCATCGATTGTGTCATCGCCCGGCACAACGGAAGGCGGGGTTCCAAGGGCGTCGAAGAAGACATCGCTAACCACCACGCTGCTAGAGATGTTGCCATCCTGGCTATGGGTGATCACAATCGATGTAACCGGTCCGGGAATGGTTACCAACATAGATGTATTGGGATTGTCGTCACTGGTGAAGGTGTCGTCTTCCTTGGCGGTGGCCGTGTCGTAACCGGAAACAGCATCGGTATCTGTCATCGTCAGACCAGGGCCACCCGCCAGGTTCACCACCACCGGGTTTCCGGCCGCATCAAAGGCAGTAATATTGACCACACTGTCAGCATCGATATCGCTGACACGGAAAGAGACATCACCAACCGGTCCCGAAAAATCCAGCTGATAGTCGGCACTGCTTGCATCAGCACTGGTTGCCGAATTCAAGCCGCTTTGCGGATCTGCCGCCACACCGCCGGTGTTGATATTGCCAACAAACTGCGGCACATCGGTAAAATCGCTGGTCGGCGCACCGGTGCTGGTGACAACCGAAAAATCAACAGTAACCGAGCCGGTATCCTGCGAGAATCCCGCCGTCAGGTCATCGCCGGGATCAACCGGGTCGCCGCCATCCGGATCAGGCGCGAGATCCCACTGGAACACTTCGCGGGTGCCACCACCGCCCACACCACCGGGAACATCAGTGTCGCCCTGCAGCACGTCATCGCCGGCGCCGCCGCTCAGGCTGTCTGCCCCGCTGCCGCCATGTACGGTATCATCGCCAGCACCTGCCAGCACAGTATCATCGCCGCTACCGGCATTGACCAGGTCATCGTCGGGTCCGTCAGCCGGGTTGATCGCATCGCCATTGTCGATACGGTCGCCTTCAGGATCCCCCAAATAACCGGTATCAATCAGATCATCTCCAGTGCTGCCTTCGACGATACCGTCGAGCCCACCGCCATTGTGCTGCACGACATTATCGTCCAGAACCGCAACATAGTCGATGCTGCCTTCAAAGGCATTGCCACCGTCACCATCGGCCCCGATGACAAAGCTATCTTCGCCATCCGCAGTCACATCAAGGGTCATTCCAACCACATCATCGCCGGTGGTAAAGCTGGTCCCCTGAGTGCTGTTTTCCACCACCAGGGTCACGCCGCCGGGGCTCCAGCAGTAGGAAACGGTCAGCAGATCACCCGCAGCAAAGAAACCGGGATCGCTTGCAAAATCCACTGTATTGCCATCATCAGCGTGGCTCAGGCTGACAACACCCTCTTCGCTCACCCGAATGACAAAGCGCTCACCGTCGGCATCATCCTGCGATGACAGACCTCGGCTTACGACTGTTTGCTCACCGCTTCCCGGCACCGCAGTGGCCTTGAAGGAAGTGATCAGGGAACCGGTTGCAAGATCAAACGGCCCGTCCTGGTCGCCTGCTACATTGAACTGGCTGTCACTGCCATTTCCCAGCATCCAGCCGCCCGCATAGGTCGCACCGCCAACCCCGACACCATCCTGGGCAATCCCATCGCCAAGACCGCTGTCATCGGTGGTGTACCCGTCGCGAAAGTCCCACAGACCAACCAGATTGGCCGAATACGGGTTGTCAAAATTGTCAGCCATCTCGTTCTCCTTATCGGTGTGGCGCCGCAGTCAGCGCGCCCCGTCGCTCGAAGCGTTCAATCCGAAATAAAATCAACCGCAAAACCGCAGTTCCAAATTCATGCCCGAAGTTGAGGAGACAGCACTATCTAGCCACGCGTTACGTGTTCTATCCCGTACAACAGGACAGAGTGCGCCGATTCAGGTTGTACGGAAATTGGATCAAACGTGAAGGCAGTTCACGCGGCGCCTTTGATAGCAGGCTGCGCCAGATCTGGTCTCGTAGCACCCTAGAAAATATACCCCCCAGTGGGTGAGTAATGAATAGCGGATGAATATATTTCAACAAAGAGAAAAAACCGTCAGAAATTTTAATAAATTGCCAGACAGCCCTGAAACTGGCCCCAGACCTGAAAATTGAGCAGCAGGCGGAAAGTCGCGATTGTTCTCAAATCAACATCAATGCGGCGCAAGAGCACGAATAGCGACCACTAACAGAGACAAAAGCCACCCATTCAGCGCAGGGTTGTTTCCAGTTACGCAACCTTCAGGCCCCCCCCACCCTGGCAGACACAGAGAGGCCGCGTGATATCCGCCCCGGCAAACGGATGGCAAAATTGGAACCAATTGCGAAAAATACGAGGAACTGTTTCCCTAAAATAGTCAATCGCGCGGGAATCGTATCACGCTCCACATCGCGCGCATGATATACACCGGGCCTTTCTGCCAAACATATCACCCCAACCAGCCTGCCATGGTCCAGCCCCTGAATAGAGCTTTCCTGCGTTCCATTTCGCTTCCAGAAAATCGGAATACCGGCGGCTGCAAAGGCCAAAGAAAAAAGGCGGTGGGCCACAGTCATCCTTTCATTCAACTGGTTCTGGTTGGCAGTCTTGCCGCGGTGACTAGTCAAATTAACGGGCGGATCCAACGCCGAAGGCGGTCTCGGCAACTTTTGCGCTAGGGGTCTGAAGCTCGCCGCGCGCACGAAGCAGGCATAGGTCATTCTGACTATGCACCGACCGTCGAGGCGATCGGTCGCCTGTTCGATAAACTGGCCCCCCCTTGGCAGCCGAAACGGTGGCCAAGGTCATCTGGGACGTCGCCAATGAGACCGGAGACCGCTTGCGCTTCCCGTGTGGGCGCAGATGCCAAGCCCCTGTTGGACGCGTGCAAGAGCCAGGATGACGCGAGCTTCAGCGATGGCATCAAGACGCTGATGAGCAGCAGATAGCAAGCCAACCGGAACTGGGTGAATGGCCCGATAGGTGAGAGCTGTGGCTGCGCCAAAGTCGACGCAGTCCGCAGAGTGGCCTGTCGTCAGCGTTGCACCGCTGCATGTGCAGCTAAACCGCTTCTTATTCTAGTGTTTTCCGCCATTCATGCAAAACAGACCGGTTCAGCTTAGTTCAGGGAACCTATGGATACTTCGTACTAAACCCAGATGACTGCAGCCAGCCCAAGTGGGCTCGAAGCCGACTTGAGGCGGTGCAGAGTGCTGATCGCTGGTCTGTACGGATATCTTCACCGTCGTTGGTGACCGCACCGCCCGACCTGCATGTGCAGGCCCGCCAAACGGGTCACCAGGCATGCGGCCGCTTGGGGCTGCTGGGGGCACCTGCGACAGCAACGGCAACCTTCCAGGCCGGTGATCAGCCCGCTGCGGTGCCGCAAGGCAGATCTGAGTCCGAAGTGTCGGATGCCAGAGTAAGTTCTAATGCCGGGACCGGTCAGAGGAGCGGACCCGGTGAAACTGGTCAGTTCCTGCAATACCCCGCGCGGTCTATATTCACACGGGGCATGCTTCAGGCTAGGAAGTTCAGGAGGGTTTCGTCAAACCGCTCTGCTTCTTCCAGTTGCGGGGTGTGCGCGCTCCGCTCAAAAAGAGCAAAGACCGGCTGTCGATTGTCCGGGTTAAGGGGGAGCCAGGTTTCCAGCGGCGCAACCAAATGGTCATGCCGCCCCATGCAAATCAGAAGCGGGGTCTGAATCTCCTGCAACGCTGTGCCTGGATCGAAATCGCGAAACACGTCCCCCCACAAACTGTCGAAAATCGGCATATTAACGTGGACACCCTGCCAAAGATCGGAAGCATCGAAACATGGATCAAACCAGCTGCGGGCGGCCAGCCCCAGGCACATCCAGATGAACCTCTTTTCCGGTTCGGCATCGATCTTCGCAGCCATCCGTTCCAGATCCTGCGCCAAACGGTGCTTGCGTTCCGGAGCCGCAAGCATACCCCAGATCCGCTCCACGTATGCCATGTGCTCCGACGAATGGCTTGGTCCGGTTGCAACAACCACGGTTTTCCGGACAAGATCCGGCCTGCGGCGGGCGAACTCCAGTGCCATGTAGCCGTGGCCCGAGTGCCCCATCACATCCAGGCGTGAAAGGCCAAGCGCGCTGCACATCGCAGAGATATCATCAGTAATGGTCACCAGTTTGCAGTCACGCGCCTCGACACCGCGGTCGGCATGAGAGAAGCCGCGGTGATCAATGAAGATAAGCTTTCGCTTGCTGCGCAAGCCTGCTGAAAATGTGCGAGGATAGAAGACGTGGCTGCCAATGATCAGCAGTGGTTCTCCTTCCCCCTCGATCGTGTAGCCGAGCGCGTAGCCATCCCGGTGGATGCGCCCTTGGACGCTGTCATATTTTTCCATATAAATTTACCCGCAAGAGGTGTCCTCTTACGCTCCGATTGAAGCAGTTGAACGTTCGGCCTGTCATTTGCCGGACGGCCGGTAATGATCGATCTGCGATCTTTGCTAACGGATAAGTTTCATGGAATCCCTGCTGCTGTTTCGGGGCGCTCCTATTGCTTTTCTCGTAACCAGTCAAGCCGCTGAGGTTTCCGGACAGGCAGCATTCGACCGCGGAGGCGTCATTGCCAGAGATGACGCGAACAGCAGCAGCCCGGCACTGTGTGAGCTCACAGGTTCCAAAACCTCGCAACCGCAGCGAATGGCCGGAACGGCGGGCCGCGCCGCAGCAGAAACCCTCTGCTGGTTGCATCAAACGGCCGAGTTTGCAAAGGGCGCTTTCTGCGCTTCGCTGCACTTGGTGCGAGCCGCAGCATAGCAGCACAGCAGCATAGTTGTATTGCCTTTCGACCTATGAATGGCTGCTATCGTCACGCTGTGGCTTGATCCGCGCATGTGCAGCGAATGACCGAACCGCCCATTGTTTTTCCACACAATCGGCTATCAGAAATCTTCGCAAGGAAGCCCTCAGCTACCGCGTGGTCGTCAAGTTCTAGAGCTAAGATTAACTCCGCGGCTCGCAGCCGTTGATCTCTCCATTTATTGCGCCCAAACGAAGGTTCGCCATCCATACACTCCTGGACCTCTGCAAATGAATTCGTGGGTCCTTCTGGCGCCCTGCAGCGTGGGTATATTCGCACCCCGGTGTTTGGGGCGATGGTGAATTTCCGCGGAGTTGGTTTTTGGATTGGGGTTGTTGTTATGTAGGAACTACACCGAGGCAATACTTGTTAGCTTTCTGGCCGGCATCTGACTTCGATCTCGATTGGCGCAGGGGCGCAGCTCACCAGCCTCTTCCTTGTTCAAACGCCCGGTGAGCATTTTACTCATGTTGACCTGCCCCCCGCGAAATCCCTCATTGTGATGTAGAGTCTGCGCCAACTCTGAAGGAGCAGACACATGCGAAAGAGCCGTTTCACCGAGGCGCAGATAATCGGGATGATCAAGGAGCAGGAGGCCGGAATGCCGACTGCGGAGGTGTGCCGCAGGCACGGCCTGAGCACGGCGACGTTCTACAAGCTCAAGGCCAGGTATGGCGGTATGGAAGTGTCCGAGGCGGCCAGGCTGAGGGCGCTGGAAGATGAGAACGCCAAGCTGAAGCGCCTGCTGGCGGACACCATGCTGGACAACGTCGTGTTGAAAGACCTGCTGGGAAAGAACTGACGACATTGATCAAGCGGCGAGATGCGGCGCTCCAGGTGATGCGGGATCATGACATCTCGCAGCGCCGGGCGTGCAGGCTGGTTGGTGTCGATCCCAAGACAGTCCGGCGAGAACGCCCGCCGGATTGCTCCGAGATCCGCAAGGAGATGCAGGAGATTGCCGGCAAGCGGCGTCGGTTCGGCTATCGTTGGATCGGCGTTATGCTCGAACGCAAGGGCATGATCATGAACCACAAGAAGCTGTATCGGCTCTACCGGGAGGAAGGGCTCTCGGTGAAGCGACGACGTGGCCGCAAGCGGGCCCGCGGCACACGCACACCGATGCCGGAGGCGGCGCGCCCAAATGCGCGGTGGTCGCTGGACTTTCTGTCGGACAGCTTCGGTGCTTCACGCAAGTTCCGCATAAGGACTGGTCGGCCGGAGCAGGTACCGTTCCCTTCGCACCGGCACCTGCATTGCTCCAAGTCACTTTTGAAGCTTTGCCTGCTCCAACGACCAATACTCCATATCAAACAGGTCCGCCTCGGAGATCGGGGCAAAGCGCTTGTAATCTTCCGCAGCATTCACGATCCGCGCGGTCTGCTCAAACAGATCGCCCGCGATACGCGCCGCTTGGTCGTTGGCGCCCAGGCCAAAGATCCCAAGCCCCGGCACCAACACAACGCGCGGCGTAGTATCCAGCATGACTTTCGGCTCGGATGCTTTGGGGGCGTTGCGATTGAAGTAAGCGGCATATTCTTCCGCGTAGGCATCCAGCGCCGCGTCAACCTGGGCAAGGTCGGCACCTTCTTCAACAATCATGCCAAAGGGCTTAATACGGATAACGTGATCCGGCGTTGCGGTGCCACGGCGCGACAGCTCTGCCAGATTGCCCCGAGACAGGTAGCTGCGGATGGATGGGCCGGTGCGAAAATCCATCGCAGGCTCTGCCCCCAAATCGCGCCGCGTCGCCAGCGCGCCGCGCAGGGTTTCCGCCAACCCCTTGGGCGCATCACGGTCTGTCACTTCGGGACCGGGCACCTGAATGCCGCGTTCAGCCAGATAGTCCTCGGCCATGGTGACAAAGGCAATCATCAGCTCATAGCTGGCCTGTGCGGTCTCGGCAAAGGTGAACAGGCCATGCTGCTCCAGCCACAATCCCTCAACCGACGGGTCGCGCGCCAGCGCATCCTTGCAGGCATGGCTCAACGAATAGCCCGGCATCACATAGGGCACAAACCCGACGCGACCGCCGTAAATTTCTGCGACGACCGTTTCCATGTCTTGCTGATCCGCCAGGGCAAGGATTGCGGTCGCATGGGTGTGGTCCACAAACGCATGCGGCATATAAGCATGCAGCAAGGCCTCGATCGATGGGTTGGGGGCGTCCTGATCCAGCAGATACCGGCGCAGATAGGCCACCATGTCCTCATCAGACATATGCGCGACATCGCGGGTCTTCAGCAGCGGTGCAAGCCACATCGCGGGCAAGCCCGGTGCCTCGATGTCACCCAGATCCCAGCCGGAGCCTTTCACATGAATGATCGCCCCGCCTTCGGCGTCGGGAATTTTGACGGAGGTATTGCCGCCCCCGTGCAGCACCAGATCTGGCTCCTGGCCAATCAGGCGCGAGCTGTAGACCCGCAAGCCAAGCGCGGCGGGCTGGCCCTGTGCCTCGGCGGCATCGATGAACTGTTGTGCCTCGGTGTCATTCCATCTGGACTGCATATCGGTTTCCCTGAAAGTCTGCGCAGGGATGCATGATGCACCCCTGCTGATTGTATTTATGACTTCGATCAGAAGTCAAAGTTGTCGATGTTTTCTGCGGTGAACACGGTGCGTTCAGGCAGCAGGACGATGCCGTTGCCCTCGGCTTCGTAGTCATAGCCCTGCACCGCGTTCGGCGAGACCTCAACTTCGCCGATGCCGGGCACGTCAATCTTGTCGCCCACATTCAGCGGGCCGTTTGCCAGCACATGTGCCGCAACCGCAACCGAGATCGCGCCCTGCTGGGTCACGTCCCACAGGCCGAACCGCTCAACCGTGCCGCGCTTAACATAGGGGCGCATCACGTTTGGGGTGGAAAAGCCCACGATGGTCACATCGCCGCCACGCTCCAGATTCTCAGCGGCCTGCGCAGAGGCCGGAAGCGCGTTGGCATCGGGCGCGATGATCACATCGAGATCCGGATAAGCGGACAGGATGCTTTCCGCAGTTTGCAGCGATTTCTGCGCGTCGTTGTACCCGTACTGCGTGGTCACAACCTCCCAACCGGGGTGCTCGGCGGCGATCTTGGCCTTGGCCGCTTCGGCCCAGGCGTTCTGATCGGTCACGGTCGGTGAGGAGTAGAAGAAGGCAACCTTGGCGTTTTCCTTACCTTCCAGACCGTCATCGGCCATGTCCACCAGAAGGCCACCCAGCTGTGCCGGCGTACCCTGGTTAACATAGTAGGAGCGGCATTCCGGGTTCACATCGGAATCCCAAGTCATCACCAGAACATCGCGCGCCATTGCCTGCTTCAGTGCCGGGCACAGACCATCGGGCGAGACCGACGACAGGATCACCGCGCCATATCCCTGGTTGACGAAGTTGTTCACGAACTGAACCTGGCCGGACACGCTCGGCTCGGTCGGGCCGTCATAGGTCACATTGACCCCCAGCTTGTCGCCCATCTCGGTGGCACCATTGCCGCCCGAGGTGAAGAAGCCGACACCGACGAGCTTGGGAACAAAGGCGATGTCCGCAGCGGTTGCTGCCGTGGTCATCATCAGGCCAGCCGCGATTGTGCTGAGCAGTTTTGCAGTGGTCTTCATTGTGGTTTCCTCCTCCATTGGAACCTGTGCCCGGATCAGTCGGCCTGCGCCGAGCGCTCCGGTAAAAACTCTCGCAGCAGCGCAGCCCCGTGGCGCAGCGCAACGACAAGAACCAGCAACGCCCCGGACAGCGCGCTGGAAATCTGGCTGGGGACACCGCTCATTTGCAGGCCCTGTTGCAGATATCCGATGATGAATGTGGCGATGACCGTGCCCAGCACTGATCCCTTGCCGCCATAGATGGACGCACCACCCAGAACCGCGGCGGTGATCGCGGGCAGCAGCGTCGCGCTGCCCAGATCCACCCGCGCCGAGCCGAAATAGGCCGACAGCATGATCCCGGCGAGCGCGGCAGCAAGGCCGGTCAACACGTATGTCATAAGCTGCACCCGAAACACCGGCATGCCGGAATGGCGCGCGGCATTCTCGTTGAGGCCGATCTGGAAAACCAGACGCCCAAAGCGGGTCAGGTGCAGCAATACCAGCAGCACCGCCGCAAAGCACAGGAAGACAAACAGCGGCATCGGCAGACCCATCACCTGCGCATAGCCAAGCGCTGTGAACCCTGCCGGAAAACCGCCGATCCCCTCGTAGCCATTTGCACCCACAACACCGGACAGAACTGTCGCCGCGCCCGAAAACATGTAGAGCGACCCCAGCGTCACCACGAGCGGCTGCAACCGCGTCAACCGGATGATGGTGGCGTTCAGAACACCTGCAAGCGCCCCGGTGGCAAAGCCCACCAGCAACGACAGCGGCAAAGGCTGACCAAAGAAGTTGGCGATGCCAAACGCAATCGCAGCAAGCCCCACGGTTGAGGCAAAGCTCACATCGATGCCACCTGCGATGATCACCAGCGTCAACGGCACGGCGACGATGCCAACCTGCACAAAGTCCGAGGTTCCAAACAACAAAGAGCTGGGACGCAGGAAGCGCGGGTTGATCATGCCGAAGATCAGAAGTTCGGCCACCAGAATGGCCAGCAGGAGCACCTCCCACCGCATCACATAGCGTTTCATGCTGCGTCCTCCAGCGGTTGGGATTTCTGTTCCGTATTGCTGCCTCGGCGATAGCGTGCGGCCCGGTCGCGGGCCTCCAGCGCGATGCGCAGCCGTCCATCGATCAACAAAACGCCCAGCAGCATCGCACCGCCAATCAGGTCGTTCCAGTAGGCCGGTATTTTCAGGAACACGAGAGAGGTGTCGATCGAGGTGAAAAAGATCACGCCGATCACTACACCACCAACGGAACCAACCCCGCCCAGCAGGCTGATCCCACCCAGCACCAGCGCCGCAATCGCACGCAGCTCAATCCCGCTGCCAGCCTGATTGGGCACAAATCCGATCTGCGCCGCAAAGGTGATCCCGGCCAGCGCATACATCGCGCCCGCCCAGGCAAAGGCCAACAGCTCAATCCGCCGTACCGGCAGGCCCAGATGATGCGCCGCCTCACGGTTGTCGCCGGTCACCATCACCCAGCGCCCCCGCCTGCTTCGCAAGAACCACCAGACTGCGACGATCACCAATGCGGTGATAATCCCCATGATGGAAAGCCCGCCATAGGATTTCGCACCAAGCGACTTGAGCGCCTCGGGGAGTTCCTCGATCCACTCACCTCCGGTAGCAATCAGCATGACCCCGCGAAACAGGCCAAGCGTGCCGAGCGTCGCCACGATGGATGGTACACCAAGCCCAGCCACCAGCAGACCATTCACCACCCCGGCACAGATCCCTGCCCCAAGCGCGAAGCCAAGCGCCAGCGGCAGCGCAAACCCATCATTAAGCGCCAGCCCCAGCACCACCGCAGACAGCCCAAGGATGGAACCACCCGAGACATCGATATTGCGCGTCAGGATGACCGGAAAGATCCCCAAGGCAACCAGCATCAGCACCAGCCCATTGGACCAGATGATGGTGGCCGTCCCGGCCGACAGGAACCCCGGCGCGGCCAGCCCGACCAGCAACAGCACGGCCACGGTGACAAGAAACAGGGTCGCGACACGGTCGCGGGCGATCCGCTCAAACATGCTCGGCCTCCTGGGCCTCAAAGGCCAGTTGTGAGATTTCATCCGGGGTTGCCCCAGCGGGCAGCTCTCCCGCCACATGACCGCCAGCCATCACCGTGATCCGGTCCGACAGGCGCACCACCTCGTCAAAATCTGACGAGATCAGCAGCACCGAGGTGCCCTGGGCCGCAAGCTCTTCGATGATGCGGTAGATATCGTTGCGCGCGCCTACATCGACGCCGCGGGTGGGTTCGTCCAGAATCAAAAGCTTCGGTTCGGCCGCAAGGCATTTGGCCAATAGAACCTTTTGCTGGTTGCCACCCGAAAGGCTTCCTGCCGGTTGATCCGGGCTGGCACATTTAATTCCCAGCATGTCGCGGTACTGGGCAAAGCGCTTGCGCTCAGCATTGGGGCGCAGGAAGAAGGGCAGCCGGTCATGAACAAAGGACGAGGCATTCCAAAACAGCGGTGCCGCAAGAAACAGCCCGTATTGTTGCCGATCCTCGCTCAGATGCACAATGCCCTGACGCACAGCGTCACTGGGGGAGTTTGCCAGAAATGCCTGCCCCTCAAGTATGACATCTCCACTACCGCGCGGGCGCAGACCAACAAGGGTCTCGGCCAGCTCGGTGCGCCCTGCCCCGACCACACCAGTCAGCCCCAGCACCTCACCGCGGCGCACCTCAAACGAGATATCGACAAAGCCTTCACCGCTGAGCGCATCGAGCGACAACACCACCCCGCGTGAGATCTGCTTGCCAGCACCGCGCGCTTCCAGCTCTGTCACACCCGGGCTCATCGCGGTCAGAATATCGGCGTCCGTGCTCTGGTCCATGCCAGCGCTCAACACCACATTGCCGTCGCGCAGCACCGTTATCCGGTCACAGACCGCACGCAATTCGTGCAGCTTATGTGAAATGAAAACCAGCCCGTGACCCGCAGCCCGCAGTGCCTGCATGCGCGCAAACAGGGTCTGCACCTCATGCGGCGTCAGGGCTGAGGTCGGCTCATCCAGGATCAGCACCTTCGCCTCGCGGATGAGGCCACGCAGGATTTCTACGATCTGACGGTCGGCAATCTCCAGCGTTGCGGCCTTGGTATCCGGCGACAGGGGCACGCCAATCTGCGCGATCAGCTCTTCAACCCGTGCGCGATAGGCAGCAGAAGGCTTGGGCAGGCCGATACAGATGTTTTCAAGCACCGACTGGTTCGGGAAAATATGTGCCTCCTGAGGCACCAGATAGAGCCCCATCGCCAGCGCCTGCGCGGGGGTCGCAGGCTCCAGTGGAGCATTGGCAATCCGCACCTCGCCACCGCTGGCCTGCACCAGCCCTGCGAGTATTTTCATCAACGTGGACTTGCCCGCCCCATTGCCGCCCAACAGCGCATGAATTTCCCCGGCACGCACCGAGAAATTCACCCGCTTCAACACCGGGACGCCAGCGTAGCTTTTTGACACAGAGTCCAGCTCTGCAAGCACAGGTTCCATAACGCCTCCTCAACGTTATCGGCTCTGCCGCTGAAGCGCTGATCCGGAACCCCTATCTGGATTCGCCAATTTGATCATCTGTTAGCGACATCATCATTTGTTCAGCATAATCAAATCCTGTCAACCGCCTTGAATCGCAAATTTTGCAATTTCACTCACCTGAACCGCCCAACAAGAAGCGGATTGACTTGAACAAATGATCTGTCATTAGTTAAATGATCTTGTGAGCCGTGGAGGAAGGCCCCTATGACCGACCAGACAACAAACGACGCTGACGAAGCGCTGCTGGCACGGGTGGCCTGGCTTTACTACAACGACGGCCTCACCCAGAGCGAAGTCGGTGAGATCCTCAACCTGTCCCGCATCAAGGTCTCGCGACTGCTGGATGCCGGGCGCACCTCCGGGCTGATCCAGCTGCGAATCAATTCGCGGCAGCGTGGATGCCTGGAACTGGAAAGCCGCATGAAGCAGCAGTTCGGACTGAGCGATTGCCGCGTCATTCCCGAAAGCCCCATCGACGATACCAATATGCGCATCGGTCAGGCTGCAGCGCAGTATCTGATGCAGAAGCTATCTCCCGGCGACAGCCTGTCGGTTGGCTGGGGCGACACCGTCACCCATTCCATCCGCATGCTGGGCTACACCGCACAGGAGCGTGGGGTTGGACTGTACTCCCTGACCGGTGGCGTGCAGACCTATGTGGAAGGCATGCGCGAGGCCAACTGGCACCGCAATGTCAACATCATCCCCGCACCGCTGGTGGTCTCCACCCCCGAACTGGCGCAGGCGCTCATGCAGGAACCAACTGTGGCCACTCTGATGGCCAAGGCGCTTGAGGCGGACTACAAACTCGTCGGCATCGGCGGCATCAGCGAGACGGCAACCGTGGTCAGCCATGGCTATATCCCACCGGGCGAAATTGACCCGCTGCGCCGCGGCGGCGCGCGCGGTGATATCCTGTGCCGGTTCTATGACCGCAGTGGCGCAGGCCTCGCCCTGCCCCTGCATGAACGCGTGATCGGTGTGGATCTCGACCAGCTGCGCAATTCCAGCAAGGTCATCGGTGCCGCAGGCGGCGCCACCAAGGTGGGCCCGATACTGTCCGCCCTGCGCGGCAAGATCGTCAGCATTCTGGTCACGGATGAACCCACCGCCCTCGCCCTTCTCGACGCAGCAGAGGTCTGAACATGACATACTATCTGGCAATTGACGCAGGCACCGGGAGCGGCCGCGCAGTCCTGTTCGACGACACTGGCGCAGAAATCTGCGCATCGGGACAAGAATGGTGGCATGCCTCAGACCCGCGCTACCCCGGCTCAATGGATTTCGACACTGCAGGTAACTGGGCCACGCTCGCCCGTTGCTGCCGTGAAGTGATTGCCAAGTCCGGCATCGACCCCAAGGATATCAAGGCCGTCAGCGCCACCGCCATGCGTGAAGCCTTTGTGTTGCACGACAAGACAGGCGCAGAAATCTGGGCCTGCGCAAATGTCGACGCCCGCGCCAGCCAAGAGGTGCGCGCGCTCAAGGCAGATCATCCGGATCTGGAACAGGACATCTATGCACGCTCTGGGCAGACCTACGCGCTTGGCGCATTGCCGCGGCTGATCTGGCTGCGCAAACATATGCCCGAGGTGCTGGAGCGCGCTCAGTCCCTGACCATGCTATCAGACTGGGTGCTGTATCGCCTCTCAGGCGCACTTACCTCGGAGCCGTCAAATGCAGGGACTACCGGCCTGATTGGCCTACAAAACCGTGCCCCGTTGCGCGATGTGTTTGATCGCATGGACCTGCCCACGGGCCTAATTCCGCGCAAGGCCAGCACCGGCGAGGTCATCGGGGAGGTACACTTATCCGCCGCCAAAGAAACCGGTCTTGCGCCCGGCACACTGGTGGTTGCAGGCGGTGGCGATTGCCAAACCGGCGCACTGGGGTTGGGCGTGGTCAATGAAGGCGATTGTGCCGTTCTGGGCGGCACCTTCTGGCAACAGGTGGTCAATGTACCTCTCAGCCTGACGGACCCGACCATGAACCTGCGGATCAACCCGCATGTGGTGCCTGACCTCAACCAGGCCGAGGCGATCAGCTTTTTCACTGGCGCGGTGATGCGCTGGTTCCGCGATGCCTTTGGCCAGGGCAAGAGCTACAGCGAACTGGAAGCCGCATCCAAATCCGTACCACCAGGCGCCTACGGTATCATCCCGATTTTCTCCGACGTGATGCGCTATGGTGAATGGTTCCATGCCGCGCCGTCGCTACTGAACCTGTCGATCGACCCGGAACGCGCTGGCCCCGAAGCAATCTTCCGCGCGTTGCAGGAAAACGCCGCCATCGTCGCGCATCGCAACCTCGAAGCGGTGTTTGATCTGACTGACCGGCGTCCGCAGCGGATCATCTTTGCCGGTGGAGCCTCAAAATCGGCCCATTGGTCGCAGATCCTTGCAGATGTGACCGGGCTGACCGTGGCCACCCCGCGCGTCAAGGAAGCCACCGCGCAGGGCTGCGCCGCCGCAGCGGCAACTGGCGCGGGCCTGTTTTACTCGCTCCGCGAAGCCGGAAATGCCTGGTCCCAGATAGAGGCCGAGTTTACCCCAAACCCGGACCTTCACGCGCTCTACTCCGACGCCAGCGCCCGCTGGGCCAAGGCCTATGCGGTGCAGCGCGAACTTGTTACCTCACATGTAACAACCTCCATGTGGCAGGCCCCCGGCACCTGACGCCGCACCCATTCAGAAAACTCCCGAAAGGATTCCCATGCTTATTCAACTGGTCAACATCAAGGTACAGGACGGCACACGAGATACCTTCCTTGAGGCTTTCACCATCAACTGCAATGGCACCCGCGAGGAGCCGGGCAATATCCGCTTCGACCTGCTGCACGACCCCGAGGATGTAAACAATTTCTTCGTCTATGAGATCTTTGAAAGCGAAGCGGCGCTGGATGAGCACCGCAAAACCGCACATTACCAAACCTGCGTTGAAATGATTGATCCGATCACTATTGGCGGCCGGACCAAGACCTATTTCACCCCTATTCTGGTTCAGGGAAAGGAAATGCTCTAAATACTGCTGAATTTGTCCGGTAAGCGGGACGATCTTCTTCCTGAAGGGATTGGACTTATCATTGCCCGTCAGGACAGCGAGCCTGGAAGTAGGCTTTTGACCGCCTCTTCCAGCCTTCCACCGACGAAGTTGCGATAGCATGGCGAGATTTCTTGTCGCGCGCAGGCCCTGTCTACGCGCGACCTGCACCACTGGACAGGTCCCGCTAGGGGTGAGCGACCGGAAACAGGCGATGGAAGGCGACAGCCCCCGGATCCGAAAAGGAAACGATACGGGTCTTTTGATCGCGTTTAGCCCAGGTCAGGTCTTCAAACCGGGTCAGGAACGCGCGGCCAAGGCTGCCCGCCAGATGCGACCGTCGCTCGCTCCAGTCCAGGCATTCCCGGCAGAGCGGAGCACGCGCCCGCTGTAATGCTTCTGCGTCAATCTCAAAATCTGATACAAAAGCCAGCCCTGACTGGGTCAGCGCCAGGTCTGCGCCCTCAAGAACAAGATGCCCCTGAGCGATCAGACTATCAAACATCTGCGTCCCCATGTCTCCGGCGAGATGGTTGTAGCAAACCCGCGCCCTGCGCAGTTCCGCATCCTTCGGACCCGTGCGTTTCCGTAGATGTCCGGCGCCGACCGCCAGCCCCATCAACCCTTCTAGAACATGGGCGACCTCATCACTGGCAAGCGAAAAATACTTGTGCCGCCCCTGCTTGCGCGGGCGTAGCAGCCCACCGGCATCCAGTTTTGACAAATGCGAACTGGCGGTCTGGATCGTAACTCCGGCCTCTTGCGCCAGTTCGCTCACCGTCAGGGCCTTACCGCTCATTAGGGCGGTCAGCATGTTGGCGCGCGCGGGGTCGCCGATCAGCGTGGCGACCTGGGCAATATCTGGACCTTCTTTCATACTTCGACCCTAGTCGAAACATTCAGGCCGCGCAATCGACTAGCGTAGTGGCACGACACCTATGAAAGAGACAGCCATGCTAACCTGTATAATTCGCTACCACATCGACCCGACAAAAAAGGCCCAGTTCGCGCAATACGCCCGAAACTGGGGGCAGGCCATCCCGCGCTGCGGCGCTGATCTGATCGGGTATTACGCCCCACATGAAGGATCTTCGACGCTGGCCTATGGCATCTACAACCTGGCGAGCCTTGCAGACTATGAAGCCTACCGAGCGCGCCTTGCGGCGGACCCGCTGGGACGGGAAAACTACGAATTCGCGCAGAAAGAGAAGTTCCTGCTGCGCGAAGACAGGACATTCCTGAAATGCGTATCTACGCCGCACGGGCCCGGTGCGGTCCGATGATTGCAGTCATATTTGAGGTTGAACCAGCGCCGGGGCGCAAAGGCGATTATCTAGACATCGCTGCCCAGATACGCCCAATGCTGGACGAGATCGAAGGTTTCATTTCCGTCGAGCGGTTCCAGAGCCTGACGAATGCGGATAAGATCCTGTCCCTGTCGTTTTTCGAGGATGAAGCCGCAATTGCACGCTGGCGCAATCTGAACGCGCATCGCGCTGCGCAATCGCAGGGACGAGACGGCGTTTTTGCCAACTACCGCCTGCGCATCGCCAGTGTCATCCGGGACTACGGCCTGTATGACCGCGACGAAGCGCCGTCTGACAGCAAGGCAGCACATTGATGATTGCCCCCATTGCAGTGGCCTAGCAGCACCTGCGCGGCAGCGATGTCGTCCGAACAAAACCCCATCGCTGCCGCATCCCTTCTGTTGGCCATGTCACTTTATCGCTTTCACAAAGCCACCAGACGCACTAGGCATCCCCATCTACGCAAATTTGGGACAGACCATGGCGCAAAAATCCACCATCTATAAAGTTGAACTCTCCGTTTGCGATATGGACCGTCACTATTACGAGACCCACAAACTGACCGTTGCCAAACACCCGTCCGAAACAGACGAACGGCTGATGGTGCGCCTTCTCGCTTTTGCGCTGAATGCGCATGAACAATTGGAACTGACGCGCGGCCTGTCAACGGATGACGAGCCAGACATTTGGCAAAAAAGCCTGAGCGGCGAGCTTGAATTATGGGTGGCGTTAGGCCTGCCTAGCGAGAAGATCGTGCGCCAGTCCTGCGGCAAAGCCAACGAGGTGATTATCTATTGCTACGGCGGCAAACCCGCTGAGATGTGGTGGGAGAAGATCAAAAACAGCACCACTCGGTTTGATAATCTTCAGGTTATAAATTTTTCCGAGACCGACACCCGCAACCTGGAAAAACTCGCAAGTCGTTCAATGCGGCTGCAGGTCAATATTCAGGACGGTGAAGTGATGGTCAGTGTTGATGATAACATCGTCTATGTGACCCCGGACAAATGGAAAAGCTCAGATCACTGATCTGTCGATCGGCCCGCCCCAACAGCAGCCACCACCAGCCGCGGTGACGCGCCATAGCCTGCAAAAGAACACCTGAACCCCACCGCTGCGCCAACCTCAGATCATGGGGGAAAGCTGTTTCCCAATGCAGGTCTTCGGAATATGTGCCGGGTCTTGACCGGCATCAATGCATCTGAAGACCGCGCTCTTTAGTCTCTCTCTCATCACACAAAAGGGAGAGGGAGACATGATTTCCAGTATCCTCGTCGCAACGGACGGCTCAAAAACGGCGGACCGAGCGGTTGGTTTGGCAGCCGAGCTTGCCGCAAAGCTTAGTGTCCCGCTGACTGTCGGTCACGTATTGCAGCATAGTGCGCAGGTAGAAGAATTGAGCCGCATGGCTGAAGTTGAGCACTTGGTACACCATGTCAAATCGCAAAAGCCGTTTCACCTGGGTGACATTCCGTCCAACATGGATGCCCTGTTCTCCAATGATCTCACTGGCGCAGAGCGCGAGAGAGTAATCGCGGTGATCGGTGACGAAATCGCAGCCCGCGCTGCCAGCCATGCCAAAGAGTTGGGTGCCAAGACCGTCTCAACCCGTGTAGTGAATGGCAATTACGATGACGGCATTCTCGGCATGGCAAAAGAGGTTGGTGCAGACATGATCGTGATCGGCCACCGAGGGCTGGGACCGATAAAACGCATTTTCCAAGGCAGCGTGTCGCAGAAAGTCAATCAGCAGGCCGATTGCACGGTGGTCACGGTGCACTGACCGCTTGGCACAGGCATGAAATGGTCAGAAACTCAGTCCAACCGGCGCACCAAGATCTGGTTGCCCTCGCCGCGTCTGGTTTCAAAGGTTTTCAGCGTTGATATCAGATCGCTGAGTTTACGTTTGCCATAGCTGCGGGTGTCAAAATCAGGTGCAGCGGCGCTGATATACTGACCGATCTGCCCTAGTGTGAACCATTCGTCATCCTGATTGATTGCATCCATGGCGCGCTTCACCAGCTTGCTTGGGTCTTCCAGTTGCGCCGGCGCGCCAACCAGGGCTTCTTCCTTTTGCGGCTTTGGTTTTTGTGATGTCTTTGTTGGCTCAGGCGTCAGGTTCTCGACATAGATGAAACGCTTGCAGGCCTTTACAAATGCAGCCGGGGTTTTGCGCATTCCCATGCCAAAAACATCCACGCCTTGTTCGCGTATTCGGCTGGCCAGCCGGGTAAAATCACTGTCAGAGGAAATCAGGACAAAGCCGTCAAACCGACCGGAATGCAGGATATCCATCGCATCAATGACCAAAGCAATATCCGAGGCATTCTTGCCTGTGGTATTGGCGAACTGCTGGTGCGGCACAATGGCCAAAGCCGCCAGCTTTTCCTTGGTCCAACCCTGCGCACCGTTACCAGAGAAATCGCCATAGATACGGCGAATACTGGCCTCGCCAAGCGAGGCGATCTCTTCGAACATGACCTCTGCATGTTTGGCAGAGATATTGTCCGCGTCGATCAGGACGGCCAGAAGTGGGGGTTTGGGTGCAATTACCACGGCATGGAACTTTCTCTTGGCAGATGAAATGGCGACAGATACGCCAATATTTTCAGCATGAAACAGTCCCACATCATCGTGATACTGTTGGCGAACATTGCTCTGTTTGCAGGGGCCTGACCGCGCGCAACGCGACAAAGCCTCTACTATCCTGCTCGCCTTTCAGAGGGTTACAATAGCAGATCCCCTTGGCGAGGTCAGGTCAGTTAGACCCTATCTTGAACCATGATGCAATTGAACAGGGAATACGGCAGGCGCTGTGGGCGGCGCAGACCTGATGGCACACATCCGCAGGAAACAGCCGAACAGCCAATGCTTTTGCGGTTCAGCGTCAGGGCACAGCCATGGATGCAATACGCTTCTCTGCGCAAGTCGCGTGCAGACGCCGCGAACGCGCTTGCACTGCAACCGCATGACCATCCCAAAACCGCAGGCCGCGCCCCTCTCCTGTGGCGCCTGGTAAAGAGGTTGGAAAAAAACTTTCGACATATGCGGTTTTCCTCTGGACGCGCAAAAACCGCAAAGCTATATCGGGCCCATATTCCGGCGTAGCTCAGCGGTAGAGCAGTTGACTGTTAATCAATTGGTCGTAGGTTCGATCCCTACCGCCGGAGCCAAAGATTTCAAGGGCTTAGAGGCTACGCCTCTAGGCCCTTAATCTATTTTGGGGACACCGGGGAAACGAACATTCAAGCGCACCTCACGTTCTGAATTACAGGTGTTCACCTGGCCTGATTGATCCAGCGGTACCAACGCTGATGTGCAGCCGATGAACTGCGCGAACGGTCACGGCCTGGGCAAGCGCGCACACTACGCCGTATGGGCGGGCTGTGTCAGATGCGCCTGCAACATCGGCTCTACCATCTGCCAGCTGCTCTCAAGCGCGGCAGCGGCGGGTGGCGCGTCAGTTGGTAGCATCTCGATGTCACTCAGGGCACTGCGCAGCTCTGCCAGCCCCAGAACAGCTGCCGATCCCGCGAGGCGATGGGCCTCTTTGCGCTGCGCCATTTGCAATGCTGAGCCAGCCTGAATCTGAGTGATGAACTGCGTAACCTCGGCAATGAAGGTCTGCAGGAAGCCCTGGGCACGTTCGGGGCCAAGCGTTTCGAAAAACTGGATAATATCGGATTGGCCGCGTGCTGGCTGTGCGCTTGTAGCCTGCGGAGCCGACGCGATCAAAGCGGACGAACCCTGCGCGCGGCGCAGCACGAGCGCCGCCAAATCCAGCCCGCTGATTGGTTTGGTCGCCACCTCGGCAAACCCTGCCGCAAGAATCCGGGCATGGTCCTCTGGCCCGGTATGGGCGGTCAGCGCGACGATCTCGACCCCTTCGGCCAGTTGCCCGGCACGAATTCGGTGGATCGCTTCGATCCCGTCCACCTCTGGCATGCTGATATCCATCAGGATCAGGTCAAATTTCTGCATGCGGCAGGCCTCGACCGCCTGCGCCCCACCAGCGGCGGCGGTAACCTGATGCCCCTGGCTCTGCAACATCTGCTGCAGTAATTCGCGGTTGATATCGTTGTCTTCCACCACCAGGATTTTGAAGCTGCACTCCAGCGCAGGCCTGTCCTGTGCGCGCTCTGGGGTTTGCTTGGCCTCCAGCGTCAAGGGCAGGGTCAGGGTGAACAGGCTGCCCTCGCCCAATTCGCTCTCGCAGGTGATGTTGCCGCCAAGAGAGTCAACAATACGGCGCGTGATGGCCAGGCCAAGGCCGGTTCCCTCGCTGCCGCGCCCAAAGCTGGCATCAAGGGTGATAAAATCCTCAAAGATCCGTTTCTGGTCCTGCGGTGCTATCCCAGCACCGGTATCAGAAATATGAAAGGCAATCTGGCCGGGGCTTGTACTGTGTTCAACATCGACCGTGATCTGCCCGTCGCTTGTGAATTTGATCGCATTGCCAATCAGATTTAGCAGCGCCTGCTGCAGCGCCCGCACGCGACCCACGACATAATCGCCGCCCTTTATATTATAGTTCAGGACCAACTGGTTGCCCCGGTTAGACGCCGAGGCCTTCTGGCTCTCGACCAGGCCATCAAGGATCTGCCGCAGATCAAAGGCACTGGCCTCTTCGGAGGCAACCCCGGCCTCTAGGCTCGACAGTTGTAAGATATCGTTGACGTGGTTCAGCAGCAGCTCTCCGGAAACCTGCATTGCATTCAAATAGCGCAGCTGCTCTTCATCGGGGTCAGTCAGATGCAGCAGATCAACCGCCCCCAGAATGCCCGTCAACGGTGTGCGCATCTCATGGCTCATCACTGTCAGCAGATTTGCCTTGGCCTGTTCACCCGCCAGGGCATCATCGCGGGCGCGCCGCAGCGCTTCTTCGGCGGCGATCCTATCGGAAATGTCACGAATATAGCTGACAACCACCAGATCCGCCTGGCTGCGGCTCACCGAAAGAGACAGCTCGACCGGAAAGACCTCGCCGGATTTGCGGAGCGCGTCCAGCTGCACCCTGCCGTTGCCGACAAGGCGCGGCTCGCCGGTTTGCCAATAGCGATCCATTCCCATCCGATGGGCTGCCCGCAGATGCGGCGGAATGATCAGGCGCTCCATGTTGGCGCCAATCGCCTCGTCGCGGCTGTAGCCAAAGATTGTCTCGGCAGCGCCATTGAAGGCAAGGATCGTCCCCTTCCGGTCCACCACGAGAATGGCGTCCAGCGAAGAAGAGATCATCGCCTCCATCCGGGACAGCGCCTTGCTGCGTTCCATCGCCAGGGCTCGACCCCGGCGATACATCCCCCCCAAGAGCAAGGCGGTGATGGCCAAAGCAACAACAAGCGCCACCACGACAAACGCCATACGCGACAGCAGGGCAAAAAGATTCAAGCGCTTGCCTTCGGCACCTTTGACCTGCATGGACACGCCGAGCAGCGCCAGTTCGCGTACCTCATCGCCGTTGCCCTGCAACTGCGCCAGGATCTCAGCTCGGTTTTGCATCAACTCTGCATCCGGCACGTCAATCAATTCCACCAGAGTTTCGCGCCGGGCCTCAAGGCGGTGCAGCACCCTGCCCCCGCGATCACTGTTGCGCATATCCGCAAAAAGCGGCCCCTCAACAAAGGTATTGATACGGCTGTAATAGATATCAAATTGCCGCCGCACCTTCGCCAGATCTGCGGGTTCCACCACCAAGAGCGTTTCGGATTGCAGCTTCAGGTGCTCGACCTCGGCCTGCGACAAAACCCATTGCATATTATCAGTGGCTGCAGCGGACAGGCCATCAAGGCGTTGCACCACCTCCAGCCCCATCCTCACGGCCTGCACTGCAAGCAGCGGCAAGATCACAAGCGCAAGAAAAAACAAGACCTTGGTGATGCGAGGCCAGCCCCCTGGCAGCAGAACGACAGGCTTGCGACCAAAAGGCCAAGCTGCAGAGAAGACCCCGCGCAATCCTGCGGGGGCGACAGTCTCTGTGGTGCGCGTCTGTTGGGCCTGTCGGCTGGTCTGCATCATATCACTCAGCCATCTTGGCCTTTCTTGTCAGGCGACCTGCGTCTCGCAGCATCAGCCAGTTCCAATGATCACTGCAGCGTCGTCTCAACAATCAGCCGGTCCAGTTGCCAGACACTGCGAGAATAGGTTGCCTCACTGCGATAGGCTGCATTGCTGTCATAGGGATAAACCACCCACAACGGCCCCTTGTTTCGTAAAGACATTAGCTTGCCATTGCGTTGAAAGGCAATCATCGCGCCGCCCTCAACGGCATCCGATACTGGCACTTCCACCATATAATCATTCACCGCACGCGCCTTGATACTGGTGGTCTTGAGGCCCTGTTCCTGCTGCAGCCGTGCCAGGATATCGACCAAAGGCACCCCGGTAAATTCTTGCGGTCCGGTTGTCCAAATTGTCGCCGTTGTAAAGCTCTCGATGTCAAAGCCCTGCAGATCCTGGAGAGAGAGGCTTAGCAGCGGCGAGGTGCCGCCTTCCTGGGCCACTGTCAGCAAAACAGGTTCCTGCCCGGACTGGGTCTCTGCCCGCGCCATGCCAATGTCACCTGTTGCTGACAGGCCAAGCAGGCCACACAAAAAGGCCAACGAAAATATCATCTTCCAGCGTTTCATATGTTTCTCTCCAACTTTCCGACGGCCCCGTTTGCGCATCACCTGATGCCGCAGCCTAGGGGCCAGACGTTTATCTGTCATAAACCCTGACACATCTGGTGCGAACACTCATCCACGCCTCAGGATACCGGGCCTATCCTTCCGTATAGGGCCAGTACCCGACACCCAGAAAGACCAGGAAAGATCGACAACCTTGGCAGATTATAAAGGTCACCAACTCCCCCACATTATATGACTGCCCATACCAACACCCCGCTCTACAACCACAGTCAGAGCACAGATTGCTCGCCCGCAAAGAAGCGCAGAGAATTGTCCTGAAAACTTTATGGAATTGAAAGACTTCTAGTTGTACGTTCTGAGTGAACCCAGTTGAACAGGTCACAGAAATTCATGCGTATCCTGCTAGCAGACGACCACGATATGGTCCGCGAAACCATCTCTGCCTATCTCGAAAGCAAAGGCGACGCGATCGTTGCTTTGGCCACCGACATCGACGGGGCGTTGCGCACAATCCGCGATGCGGGGCCGTTTGATCTCGTGTTGCTGGACTATCAGATGCCCGGAATGAACGGGCTGGTGGGGCTTAGTGCTGCGATCGAAGCCAATGGCGGCAAGGGTGTCGCCATCCTGTCCGGCAGTGCTCCGGCCAAAACCGCGCAAGAAGCGCTCAAACTGGGGGCAATTGGCTTTATTCCCAAAACCATGGGGGCGCAGTCACTTCTCAATGCGGTTCGTTTCATGGTCGCCGGAGAGGTCTATGTTCCGGTTGATCTGATGCGCGAAGAGGCCACACCATCAACCCATCCGCTGGCAGAGAAGCTCAGCCAGCGTGAATTTCAGGTGCTGGAAGGGCTTTGCAAAGGCCTGGCCAACAAGGAAATCGCCCGCGACCTGGATCTGCAGGAAGTGACGATCAAACTGCATATGCGCACCCTGTGCCGCAAGCTGGATGCAAAAAACCGCACCCAGGCCGCGATGGCTGCCAAAGAGGCCGGCCTGTTTTAGACACTGCGCCCGCCTGCAGGCCATCTGCCTGGCCCTGGTCATCCCTCGGCGGGGTGCCCATCTGTCCCGGACAAGCGCGTCGGCAAGGCTGCGTAGCCGCGAAAACGCATGCGCCCACCATCCCGCCGCCCCGGCAGAATGCTGTAGTCGGGAAAGCGTGCAAGAAAGCGTTCCAGCGCAATTCTGCCTTCCAGCCGCGCCAATGTCAGCCCGACGCAGACATGCGGCCCGCCCGCAAAAGCAAGATGGCGATTTGGCTTGCGCGCGATGTCAAATTTGGTGGGCTCGACGAAAACCTCTGGGTCACGGTTGGCCGCGCCAATCACCAGATGCAGATTGCTGCCCGCCGGAATCGTCACCCCGCCAATCTCTACCTGATCCGTGGTTTCACGATTGCCCAATTGATTGGGCGAGCGATAGCGCAGCACTTCTTCGACTGCGGTTTTCATCAACTCTGGCTGCGCCAGAAGTCGCGCCTTTTGCACCGGATAGTCGTGCAAAAGGGCCAGTCCGTTTCCGATCAGATTTGTTGTGGTCTCATGCCCCGCATTCAGAATGAAAATGCAGTTCTGAATCAATTCTATTTCGCTCAGCCCCTCTGCCCCGTCCGGGCCTGTTTCGGCATTGATCAGCCGGGTCAGCACATCGGTTTCGGGATCACCAGGCGCCGCGCGTCGCCGCGCCACCAGATCGCCCAGATAGGCCTTGAACTCGGCAACGGCGCGATTGCCGCGCGCCAGGGTTTCAGCGCTGAGCGCGGGTTCCAGCGCGCCCAGAATGGCCAGAGACCAATCGCGCAGCGGGGCGCGTTCATCCGCGGGGACATCCAGCAGATTGCCAATGATCTCGATTGGAATGCAGGCCGCGAAATCCTCAATCAGGTCCACTTCCCCGCGGCTGTCCATCTGCGTCAGCAACCGGTCTACTGCGACAATCAACCCTGGCTCCATTCGGGCAATGGCACGCGGCGTCAAGGCCGATGTCATCACCCGGCGCACCCGCGTATGCAGCGGCGGGTCGGAAAACACCAAAGAGCTGGTGTGATGCTCAAAAAGTTCGGACTCCGGGCCAAATTTGGGGGCAAAGGCCGCCTTTTTGTCGGATGAAAACAAGGTCGTATCGCGGTATATCCGGTCAAGATCCGCATGGCGACTGACCACATAGGACCCATCCTTTTGTGGTAGCACTGGCGCCTGCGCCAAAAGCGCATCATAGATGGGAAAGGGATCTTCGACAAAGCCGTCAAAGGGCGCAGCAAGATCAAAATCTCTGACGTCAATCACCGGTGTGAAATCTGCGGATATGGGCAAGGTGGCTCCTCCGATAGAACTGCGCGCAGGGTCCGCCACCAAACCGCAACTGTCAATCACATCCGGCGCTGACAGAGGCCGCGAATTGGCAAAACCTTCGGGTGACAGCCCGGCAAACCCGGTCTATGTTCGCCCTATGTCCACACCGATTTCAACCATCCGCAATCTTGGCCCCGCCTATGAAGAGGCCTGTAAACGCGCCGGTATTCACAGCGCAGAAGAGCTGCGCAGCCTGGGTGCGGATAGCGCCTATGCACGGCTGCTGGCCAATGGCAGCAAGCCGCATTTCATTGGCTATTACGTGCTGGTCATGGCGCTGCAGGGACGGCCATGGAACGATTGCAAAGGCGAAGAGAAAAAGGCCCTGCGCAAACGGTTTGACGCCATCAAGGCGCATAGCTTTGACACAGGGCTTTCAGAGTTTGAGCGCATCCTGGATCAGATAGGCGTGATCGAGAAACCCGCAAACGCCTAGCGCAGGGCCTATCCAGCCAAAGGCGACATCGCCATAAAAAACGGGCCGCACCGGCACTAGACCGATGCGACCCGAATTTGTCCTCAGATCAAAGCGGTGGCTTAGCCGACCAGCTCCAGACCAGAGAAGAAGTAGGCGATTTCAACAGCAGCTGTTTCAGGTGCGTCGGAACCATGTACCGAATTTTCGCCAACGGATTCAGCAAATTCGGCGCGAATGGTGCCGGGTGCCGCATCGGCTGGGTTGGTGGCGCCCATGATTTCGCGGTTTTTCGCGATGGCGTTTTCACCTTCCAGAACCTGGCAAACGATAGGCTCGGACGACATGAACTCGCACAGTTCGTCATAGAAGGGACGCTCGGCGTGCACTTCATAGAATTTGCCGGCCTGTGCCTTGGTCAGCTGAATGCGCTTTTGTGCGACGATGCGCAGGCCAGCTTCTTCAAATTTGGCGTTGATCGCGCCAGTCAGGTTGCGGCGGGTAGCATCGGGTTTGATAATCGAAAAAGTGCGTTGCAGAGCCATCGGGAGTTCTCCATTTAAAACCGGCGCCAGAAATTCTGCGCCATATGATCGCGCGCCGCCTACCATGCCTGTAGGCACATGGGAAGAGGGAGAGTTGCGCGCCAGATCAAAAAGGCAACCGCCTTACGCGGTTTCCTCCAGCGGCTCATGGATATCCAGCCAGCGGACATAAAGGGCTGCGGCCAGGGCGCAGAAGCTGGACAGCAGGATGATCGACAAGACCATGAATGGTGCATTGTCAGGCGTCACCAAAAAGCCGGTTCCGGTGGTCATCAGCGCCCCCAGCGCCACCACAATGGCCCCCGACAGGCCCGAAGCACTGCCTGCCAGATGCGGCCGCACCGACATCAGGCCCGTGCTGGCATTGGCAACAGTCAGACCATTGCCAAAGCCCACCGCAATAGCAGAGCCAAAGAACACCAGCGTCGCGCCCTGCCCGGCCAGAAACAGGCTCAATCCAATCAGCGGGCCAACAACCGCCGCCAGACGCCCTGCAAGGATCAGCGAGATCAGCGGCACCCGCCGCGCCAGCAGGCCGGTAACAAAATTGCCAACCATGAACCCGCAGGTGATAATCCCGATCCCCACCCCCAAGAGCGCCGGGTTCAAATCGAACCAGGCCGCCGCCACCAAGGGCGCCCCAGTGATAAAGGCGTAAAACCCCCCGATGGAAAAGGCGAGACAGAAGCTATAACCCCAGAACCGGCGCGCGCGCAGCAGCTCTGGGTAGCTGCGCATCTGCGCCCCGAATGTGGCAGCCCGCTGGTGATTGGTTTCGCCCCAATCGCTCCAGCTAAGCAAGAGCACGCCAAGCCCCAGAACCGCATAGAGCACAAAGCCGGAGCGCCAGCCAAAGGCGATGTCCAATGCGCCGCCCAGCATCGGCCCAAGCATCGGTGCCAGCGCCATTGCCATGGTGACATAGCCCAGCTTGCTGGCCGCATCTGCGGTAGAGTACATATCACGGATGGCCGCACGTGACAGCACCTGCCCCGCCACCACGGCGCCCTGCAACATGCGAAAGCCCAAGAACACCCAGATTGATTCTGCCAGCACGCAACCCACCGAGGCCAGCGCAAATACCAGCATCGACGCCAGCAGAACCGGCCGCCGCCCATAGCGATCCGACAGCGGCCCCATGATCAGCTGCAAAACTGCCGACAGCGCCAGATACCCGCCAAGCGACAGGTTCACCAGGCTATAGCTGCTGTCAAAGTCGGCGGCGATCCGTGGCAGCGATGGCAGGAACATGTTCAGTGACAAAACCGCCAACGCGGTGCTGACGATCAGCGTCACAAGATGAGGAGCACTCTGCGCAGCCCGCATTATTTCACCAGAAAGTTGTCGCTAGGTGTCCCCCTGCTATCAGCAAGCCCTGCGCCAGACCAGCCCTGCCAATCCGTCGCGTGACGCAGCCTGCGCCGCAGCGATTTAGAAGGTGACAATCGGCGCCAGCCAGGCCCAAGAAGTGACTGAACCCACAAATGCCACCCGAGACGCATTGACAAGGCGCGGACACTGCGACAGTGGATGACCCCATGCTACGTATTCAGGATATCACCTATTCGGTTGAAGGCCGCCCTCTGTTCGAAGAGGCCAGTGCCACCATTCCCAACGGCCACAAAGTAGGGCTGGTGGGGCGCAACGGCACCGGCAAGACCACCTTGTTCCGCCTTATTCGCGGCGAGCTGGCGCTTGAGACGGGGTCGATCACCCTGCCGTCAAAGGCCCAGATCGGTGGCATCGCGCAAGAGGCGCCTTCGTCCAATGTGTCGCTGATCGACACCGTGCTGGCTGCCGCCACCGAACGGGCCGCCTTAATGGCCGAGGCCGAGACCGCAACAGATCCGACCCGCATTGCCGAGGTGCAGACCCGGCTGGCCGATATCGACGCCTGGTCCGCCGAAGCGCGCGCCGCCTCGATCCTCAAAGGTCTGGGGTTCGACGAAGAGGCACAACAGCGCCCCTGCTCTGACTTTTCAGGTGGCTGGCGGATGCGGGTTGCCCTGGCGGCGGTGCTGTTTTCCGAACCCGACCTGTTGCTGCTGGACGAACCGACCAACTATCTTGATCTCGAAGGCGCACTCTGGCTTGAGGCCTATCTGGTCAAATACCCGCACACTGTAATCATCATCAGCCACGACCGGGAACTGCTGAACCGGTCCGTGGGCGGCATCCTGCATCTGGAAGACCGACAGCTGACCTATTATGGCGGCAACTATGATCAATTCGCCCGCCAGCGCGCAGCCAACCGGGCCAATCAGGCGGCTCAGGCGAAAAAGCAAGACGCCCGGCGCGCCCATTTGCAAAGCTTCGTCGACCGCTTCAAGGCCAAGGCAAGCAAGGCAAAACAGGCGCAAAGCCGCGTCAAAATGCTGGAAAAGATGGAAACCATCCGCGCACCCGAAGATGCCGCGCGCACCGTTTTCACCTTTCCCACCCCGGAAGAGCTGTCGCCGCCCATTATCGCCACCGAGGGCGTCAAGGTCGGCTATGATGACAAGGTGATCCTGAGCAATCTGGATCTGCGCATCGACCAGGATGATCGCATCGCGCTGCTGGGCAAAAACGGCGAGGGCAAATCGACCCTGTCGAAAATGCTCTCGGCCCGTTTGGCACCGATGGGGGGCAAGATGGCGCAGTCCAGCAAGCTGCGCATCGGCTTCTTTGCCCAGCACCAGGTGGACGAGCTGTATATCGATGAAACCCCGCTACAGCACCTGATGCGCGAGCGCGCCAGTGAGGGCCAGCCGCGCCTGCGGGCGCGTCTGGCTGGATTTGGCCTTGGGGCCGACCAGGCCGATACCGAAGTGGGCCGTCTGTCGGGCGGGCAGAAGGCGCGCCTGTCTCTCTTGCTGGCCACCCTGGATGCGCCGCATCTGCTGATCCTCGATGAGCCGACCAACCACCTTGATATCGAAAGCCGTGAAGCTCTGGTCGAGGCGCTGACCGCCTATACCGGCGCGGTTATTCTGGTCAGCCACGACATGCACCTGCTCAGCCTGGTGGCCGACCGGCTCTGGCTGGTTTCCAAAGGCACCGTCAAACCATACGAGGGCGATCTTGCCTCGTACCGGGCGCTGCTTCTGGAGAAAGACAAGCCCGCGCCCAAGCCCAACGCCAAGGCCGCTAAAAAAGACAAGCCGAAAGCCGCACGCCCATCGCGTGAGGCGATTCTGGCCCTGCGCAAAGAGGCGCGCAAGTCTGAGGAACGGGTCAACAAGCTCACTCAGATGAAGGACAAACTGGATGTGAAGCTGGCCGATCCGGAGCTTTACGAACCCGAGAAAAAAGACGAAGCTCGGGTTTGGCAGGGCAAACATAGCGAAGTCATCGTGGCGCTGGAACGCGCAGAACTGCTTTGGATGCGGGCTCTGGAAAAACTGGAAAAAGCCGAGGCCCTATGATCGACACCGCCTTTTTGATCACCTCTTTTGTGACGCTCTTTGTGATCATTGATCCCATTGGCCTTACTCCGATCTTTCTGGCGCTGACACAGGGGGCCACCCCACAGGAACGTCGCTCTATTGCGCTGCGTTCCGCCTTGACTGCCATGGTGCTGCTGGCGCTGTTTGCCGCCTTTGGCGAGGCGGTGCTGGGCTTTGCCGGCATTTCCATGGCCGCCTTTCGCGTGGCGGGCGGTGTGCTGCTGTTTCTCACAGCGCTGGACATGCTGTTTGAACGGCGCACCAAACGGCGCGAACATCAGGGGGAAGAGGCCACTGCGGCAGAGGATCCATCCGTCTTTCCGCTGTCTATTCCGCTGATTGCAGGCCCGGGTTCGATTGCGACGGTGATCTTGCTATCGGGGCAAAAACCGGGGCTGGAAGGCTTTGCCCTGGTGATGTGCGTGGTGCTGAGCGTATTGGCGCTGATGCTGTTGATGTTTCTGGTCTCTGGTCTGTTCGAACGCGCAATTGGCAAAACCGGCATCAATGTGGTGACCCGCCTGTTGGGGATGCTGCTGGCAGCGCTGAGTGTTCAATTTGTGCTGGACGGGCTGCGCGATTTTGGCTTTGCCACCTAAACCGCCCCACCAGCCTGCCCCAACCACCCAAAGCGCCCCATAAGCCGTCACCAATAAAGGATCATACGCGTGGAAAATCTTGATTTTGGTCGCCTGATCTATCTGGTTCTGCTGCTCTGCGCGGTTGGCTCCTGGGTCTTTGTGCAAAACCGTCAGGGCCTAAGCAAAACCGTGCAGCAACTGGCAATCTGGGGTTTCATCTTTCTCGGCGTGATTGCGGCCTATGGGCTGTGGGGCGACATCCGCCACACCCTGCGCCCGCAGCAATCCGTCATGGGAGCCGCCGGGCAGGTCACGGTGCCACGGGCACCGGATGGGCATTACTATCTGACCCTGACCGTGAATGGCGCCGCGATAGAGTTTCTGGTCGATACTGGTGCCTCTGAGGTGGTGCTAAGCGCGTCAGACGCCCGCCGCGCCGGGTTTGAACCGGAAACTCTGGCCTATCTGGGGCGTGCCACAACCGCCAATGGCGAGGTGCGCACGGCGCCGATCCGGATCAAGGAGCTGGCCCTTGGCCCCATTCGCGACCAAAATCTGCGGGCCTGGGTCAATCAAGGAGAGATGGATAAATCACTTCTGGGGATGACCTATTTACAGCGCTGGTCCAGCATCGAAATCCGCAACGGCGCGCTGGTTTTAACCCGCTAGGCGGCCGCCAGATCACTGCCAGATCACCGTGTGATCTGTAAAGTTCAACCTTTTCTTGCGCATATGCGCTTGCAATTGGCGCATCAACTGTTGGGAAAACAGGGGCGGCAAGATACGTTGAATAAGGCACACAGGCGCGGAAAATTTCGGTCTCTGTCAGAACGGCCGCCGCAGAATCCGCGCAACGCGGCAAAAGATAATCAGATATGGCAGATAGCGGGGTTTGACATCAGGCGCTGCGGTTCAGGATCAAGCCTCTGCCTTCATCTCCCAGCGCCCCGATTCTTCGGACCAATACTGCGCCGAACAGCCGGCACCCGTCAGTGATTTCCATTGCAGACGCGCCTGTTGCACCGCGCCTTCGTCGGTTCCATCAAACAGGATGCAGACCCGTTGCAGGGCCTGCACCTCTTCTGGGGTGATCGGCGCGCCATCCACAGTCATCAAACAATCAGGTTGATTTGGGCTTGCTTGGCTGGTGGTCAGCAGGATGGGTTGCAGCGCATCATGGGCGCCGCCCGACAGGCCATGCGCCAGAAAACTATCAGCCCGCCCCTGCCATAGCGTTTCATCCAGCCAGGTCATGCGCCCGACGTCCTGGCCCCGCACTGCAATGCGCCAGCCCGCACCGCGCGCCTTTTGCAACAACACGGGCAGTGTCTCTTGCAGCGGGCGGCGGGTCAGGTGGTAGAAATAGGCGGCTCCCATTGTCGGTTATTCTTCGGTCTCGAACTGGTCCTGCACCAGACGATCCAATGCCATGACCCCCCAGCCGGTTGCCCCCTTCGGCGCATAGGAGGTGGCCGATTTCACCGAGGCGACACCGGCGATATCAAGATGAATCCAAGGCATGTCTTCCTTGATGAATCGCTTCAGGAACTGCGCCGCAGTGATAGAGCCCGCCGGGCGGCCACCAACGTTTTTCATATCGGCAATGCGCGATTTCAGCTGATCGTCATAGCCCTGCGCCAGAGGCAGGCGCCAAGCCCCTTCATCCGCAGCCTCGGCCGCCTTCAGGAAGCCATTGCACAGGCTATCATCATTCGAAAAGACCCCGGCCTTTTCATGACCCAGGCCAATGATCACCGCACCAGTCAATGTCGCCAGATCAATGACGCCGCAGGGTTTAAAGCGTTCCTGCGCGTACCACAGCACATCACAAAGCACCAAACGCCCCTCGGCATCGGTGTTGATCACCTCGATGGTGTCACCCTTCATGGATTTCACCACATCCCCAGGACGGGTGGCATTGCCAGAAGGCATGTTTTCCACCAGCCCGACCAGGCCAACCACATTGGCACGGGCCTTGCGCAGGGCAAGCGCCTTCATGGTACCAACCACAACACCAGCGCCGCCCATATCCATGGTCATATCTTCCATGCCCGCCGCCGGTTTCAGGGAAATACCGCCAGTGTCAAACACCACCCCCTTGCCCACCAACGCCAGCGGGGCTGCGGCCTCGGCACCGCCCTTCCACTGCATCACAGCCACATGAGAGGGGCTATCAGAGCCCTGTCCGACGCAGAGCAAAGCCCCCATGCCCAGCTCTTCCAGTGCGGCCTCATCCAGAATTTCCACCTCAAGCCCGAGTGCGGACATCTCTTTGATACGCCGCGCGAATTCGACGGTGGTAAGCACATTTGCAGGCTCGTTCACCAGATCGCGGGTCATATGCACCCCTTCCGCCACAGCGGCCAGCGGCGCGTAGGCGGACGCCATGTCATCGGCAGATTTATGCGCGACCGTGATCGTCGGAAGATCAGCGGGTGCATCGTCTTTGGGCGATTTGTGATTGTCAAAACCATAGCTGCGCAGGGCGATGCCCATCGCAAGTTCTGCCGCTTTGGACATGGCACCGGCCATCACCGTCAGATTTTTTTCTGGTGCTGCTGCCGCCAGCTTTGCCCCTGCCTTGCGCGCCTCGGTTGGGGAAACGCGCCGTGGCAACACCAACACATGCAGGGCTTCGGCTATCAAACCAGCCGGCCAGGCCAAGGTGATAACCTTTCCAGGCTTGTGCTTGTCAAATCCAGGGGCTGCGATCAACCGCGCCAGAGCGCCCTTGGTCAGCCGGTTGGCCGCGCGCGCGGCCTGATCCATCACGCCCCCTGGGGTCACCAGAACGGCCACATGTCCGGTCATACCCGACAGCTCTTTTGGATCATACTCGGCAAAGCGGATGGCGGGCAAAGTGCTCATGTCTAGGGCTCCTGTCGGGATCAAATCTGGAATTGCTTCGCCAATAGGTAGCTTGCACCCCGCGCAATGGCCAGCCCCCACAGGCAAGAGCACAAAACGCAGTGTCAATTGGGGTTTGGCATAGGGCCTTCACGGCGGCGGGTGCCGCTCTGCCTGATTGCTCTGCGCTCTGTCGGGGCGTACCTGGCGCGAAAGCTTCGCAAGAACACGGAATTGGACCAAATTGCAGTTTTCCCCGCAGAACAATTCCTTTATGGTTTGGCAAAATGATAATGGCAGGGTCTGGGGGGATCGAGTGTCACGCTTCGACAGATACGTCCTGTCGCAATATCTGCTGTTATTCAGCTTTTTTGCGCTTATCTTAGTTGCCGTCTTCTGGGTGAACCGGGCGGTTGTCCTGTTTGATCGCCTGATCGGCGACGGCCAGACAGCGATGGTGTTCTTTGAATTCACCGCCCTGGCGCTGCCCAACCTTATACGCATGGTACTGCCGGTGGCGGTCTTTGCATCGGCAGTCTGGGTTACCAACCGGTTGCAGGGTGAAAGCGAATTGACGGTTCTGCGGGCCACGGGGACCAGCCCCTGGCAAATGGCGCGACCTGCGCTGGTCTTTGGGCTGATCACCGGGCTGATGATGTCGGTCCTGACCCATTTTCTGCTGCCCAGTTCGATCAATCAGCTGGCGCTGCGCGAACAGGAAGTATCCCGCAATGTGACCGCCAAGCTGCTAACCGAAGGAAATTTTCTGCACCCCGCCAAGGGCGTGACCTTTTATATCCGCCAGATCAACACTGACGGCACCCTGAATGATGTCTTTCTATCCGACCGGCGAGACCCGAATAACAGCGTCACCTACACTGGCGCCCGCGCCTTTCTCGTACGCGACGCAGAGCGTACCCACCTCATTATGGTTGATGGAATGGCACAACGTCTGGACCTGAAGAAACGGCAGCTTTCGACCACGAAGTTTTCTGATTTCTCCTATGATATCAGTTCTTTGACTAACAATTCTTCTGTGTCAAATCGCAATATCCGGGCGATTCCCAGCTGGGAACTGTTTCAAAACCGTGACCTGCTCCCCCAGTCGGACGGCTACACCCCCGGTGCCTTGGCAGAGGAATTCCACCTGCGCTTTGCCCGTGCCTTGATCTGTGTTGCCGTGGCGATGATCGGGTTTTCGGCACTGATGCTGGGATCCTACTCGCGCTTTGGCGTCTGGCGTCAGGCGCTCTTGGCTTTTTTGCTGCTGATCCTGATCGAAGGGCTGCGCGGCGTGGTTTCGGAACCCGTGATGAAAAACCCTGACCTTTGGCCGCTGATCTATTTGCCCGCACTGACCGGGCTTGCCATTGCGATGGGGTTCCTACAGCTGGCGGCGCGGCCACCGGTGCTGCAACGGCGCGGAATCGCGGCTGCAAACAAACAGGAGGCCCGGTCATGAAGCTGGATCTCTACTATGCGCGACGCTTTTTTCAGTGGTTCGCCATCATCTGCGGTGTCTTGATGACCCTGGTCATGCTGATTGACCTGAACGAACAATTCCGCCGGTTTGACAGCGTTGACATTGGCGCCGGGAAGCTCCTGGGCTTGACCCTGCTGAATGCGCCCGCCGCGCTAAGCGAATTTCTACCGCTGATCATGATCTTGACCACAATTGTGCTATTTGTCGGGCTGGCCCGCAGCAGTGAACTGGTGGTGACGCGGGCGATTGGGCGCTCTGGCATCCGGGCGCTGGCTGCCCCAGTTTTGGTCGCCGGGCTCTTGGGGCTCTTGGCGGTCAGCACGCTCAACCCGATTGTTGCCGCCACCACCAACCGGTACAAAACCCTGGCCGATACCTACCGCAACGGCGGGCCTGCTGTGCTGTCGCTCTCTGGCGAGGGACTGTGGCTGCGCCAGGGCAGCACAACTGGGCAAGCGGTGATCCATGCCACCTCATACGGTGGTGGGCAGGATGACATCATTCTTTATGACGTGACCCTTATCGAATATGCGACGGACAAGGGGCCGGTGCGGCGGATCATCGCCAAGAGCGCCAAGCTGGATGGGGAAGAATGGCTCTTGCGCTCTGCCAAAGCCTGGCAATTGGCAAGTGGCATCAATCCGGAAAAATCGGCCACCACCCATGAAACACTGCGCCTGCCGACCTCGCTAACCCAGGATCGTATCCGCGACAGGCTAGGCTCGGCCGATGGGATTTCGATCTATGATCTGCCAAGTACCATACGCGACCTGTCGCAGGCAGGGTTTTCCACCAAACGCTATCAGGTCTGGTATCAGGTAGAACTGGCCCGGCCTCTGTTCCTGATCGCGATGGTTCTGGTGGGGGCTGCCTTTACCATGCGCCATGTGCGCTTTGGTGGTACTGGGCTGGCAGTGCTGACCGCTGTGCTCTTGGGGTTTGGGCTGTACTTCATACGCAATTTTGCGCAAATCTTGGGGGAGAACGGCCAGATCCCGGTAGCACTTGCTGCCTGGGCACCGCCGGTGGCCTCTATTCTGCTGACGATGGGACTGCTCTTACATGCTGAGGACGGATAATATGCGCCGCGCCCTATTGCTCTCGGTGGTTCTGCCATGGCTGGTCGCTGCCCAGCCTGCAATCGCACAGGGCACCGGCCCCCTTCCCGTTGCAGAGCAGCCAGCAATCCTGGTTGCTGATCAGCTGTTCATCACCCCGGAACGCCAGTTGATTGCCAAGGGAAATGTCGAAGCATTCAGGGGCGATGTTCGCCTACAGGCCCGGCAGATCACCTTTGAAGAAAGCTCTGGTACCCTGCAGATCGAGGGACCAATCCGCATTGATCAAGGCGGCGATATCACCATTCTGGCCGACGCCGCCGAGATGGACCGCGATCTGCGCGATGGGTTGCTGACCGGTGCCCGCATGGTCTTCAAGCAGCAACTGCAAATGGCCTCGCTCGAAATGGCCCGAGTTGGCGGGCGGTATACCCAGCTCTACAAGACCTCTGTGACGTCTTGCCATGTCTGCGATGACGGCGAACCACCACTCTGGCAGATTCGGGCCGAGCGGGTGATCCATGATCAGGTCGAACAGCAGCTCTATTTTGAAGGTGCCCAGGTCAGGGTGCTGGATGTACCCGTCTTCTACTTTCCCGCCGTGCGCCTGCCGGACCCTTCGCTGAAACGCAGCACCGGCTTCCTGGTGCCGTCGACGCGCAGCACCTCGAACCTGGGAACCGGGATCAAGGTGCCCTACTTCTTTACCCTGGGCGACAGCCGGGATCTGACCCTGGCCCCCTACATTTCCGGCAGCACCCGCACCCTGGATGCACGCTACCGCCAAGCCTTTCGTCGCGGAACTATTGAATTGAACGGCGCCTACACACGCGATGATCTTCAGCCCGGCGATGACCGTGGTTATCTGTTTGCGACCGGCCAGTTTCACCTAAAGAACGATCTACAGCTGGAACTTGACCTCAAGTCCGTCTCGGACAATGCCTATATTGCCGATTACGGCCTGCCCGATCAGGATCGCCTGCGGTCTGAAATCACCCTGACCCGCGCAGGACGCGACAGCCTGCTGCGCGCCGGCATCATCAAGTTCAAGACCCTGCGCGACAGCGAAGACCAGGATCTTCTCCCCTCGAACATTGGTGAAATCTACTACCAGAAGCGCTATTTCCCGATCTCCATCGGTGGCGAGACACGACTGACACTGGAAGCGCATGGCCACAGTCGCACCTCGGACATCGAAGGGAACCGGACCGAAACCAATGGCCGCGATCAGGGCCATATTACCGCCGATGTCGATTGGCGTCGCCACTGGCAGCTCGCAGGCGGGCTAGAGGTCGAGTGGGCCGTGGGGGCCGCAGTCGACGGCTTCACCACCTATGACGATTCTTACTATGATGAACACAGCTCACGACTTACCCCGCGGTCGCGCCTGACCCTGCGCCTGCCAATGTCCAAAACGGATGCCAGCGGTGCCGCGCAGTTCCTGGAGCCCATCGTGCAACTGGGCTGGAGCAATACCATCGGCGAGGATACCGCCCGCGATGAGAGCAATTTTGTCGAATTTGACCAGGGCAACCTGCTGTCGCTTTCGCGGTTTCCGGCGGCGGATGCCCGCGAAGATGGGCTGTCACTGGCTTACGGGGTGAATTGGGCCCGCTTTGCCAGCAGCGGCTGGCAGGCCTATGCCACACTCGGCCAGATTTTGCGCCAGGACAGCGATCCCCGCTTTACCGAAAGCTCGGGGCTGGGAGGGATCACGTCAAACCTGTTGCTGGCCGGGCAATTGAAATTCAGCGACGATATGGCGCTGACGGCGCGCGGCTTGCTGAATGATTCCCTCAACTTCTCCAAGGCTGAGGTGCGCGGCGACTGGTATCGCGATGATCTGTCACTGTCCGGCAGTTATCTCTGGCTTGGCACCGACCCCACCGAAAGCCGCAATACCGAAACCTCTGAAATTTGGTTGGATGGCTCTTACGCGGTCTCAGCCAACTGGGAGGCCAGTGCCAACCTGCGCTACGATATCTCGGATGCGCGGGCGACCCGGGCCGGCATTGGCCTTGCCTACAGCAATGAATGTGTGACGGTCGACCTTTCGGTAAACCGGCGCTATACCTCAACCACAAGCGTCGATCCCTCAACGGATTTTGGGTTCTCAATCTCCATGAACGGGTTCTCAATCAATAACGGCAGCAAACAGTACAGGCGATCATGCAGACACTCTTGACCCAGGCCTTCTCCGCTTCCCTGATGCGAAGCTTTTCCAGAACCGCAGCCGCCGCCACGCTGGCGCTTGGGCTGGTTTCCACGGCCACGCCTCTGGTGGCGCAGGGGCTGTTTTCGCCCGCTATTACCGTGGATGGTGCCGTCATCACCAATTACGAATTGAAGCAGCGCGCCTTGTTCATGGGCATCCTGCGCACCCCCGGCAACCCAGAAATCATGGCCCGCAAGGAGCTGATCAATGATCGGCTCAAACTGGCGGAAATGGCAAGGGTTGGCATATCTCCCAGCGAAGAAGAGATCACTGCAGGCATAACGGAACTGGCTGGGCGGGCCAATCTGACCTTGAATGAATTCCTCAAGGTGCTTGGCGAAAACGGAATCGAGCCGGAAACAGTGCGCGATTTTACCAAGGTAGGCCTGGGTTGGCGGGAATATATCAGCTCGCGCTTTTTGGGCCGTGCCCGCCCCACCGAGGCAGAGATCGACCGCGCCATGGGCCAGGCCGGAGCAGGCGGGGTACAGGTGCTGCTCTCAGAACTGATCGTGCCGCTCAACGAGCAGAACGTCCAGCAGGTGCAGGAACTGACCGATCAGGTCGGGCAATTGACCAGCCAAGCCGCATTTTCCGCCGCCGCGGCCCAGTACTCCGCCTCTGACAGCCGCGCCAACGGGGGCAAACTGCCTTGGATGAACCTAACCAAACTGCCGCCGCAGTTGCAGCCCGTGGTGCTTGCACTTGATCCGGGCGAAATCACTGAACCGCTGCCACTGCAAGGCGCCGTTGCCATGTTCCAGATGCGCGGTGTGCGCGAAGTAACCGGCGGCAGCCAGCGATACTCGGCGATCGAATATGCCGCCTACTACATTCCGGGCGGCCGCAGCCCCGAGGCCCTGGCCCAGGGACAGAAGATTGCCAATTCCATTGACAGCTGTGATGATCTTTACGGTATTGCAAAGGGTCAGGACCCCGCCGTGCTGGACCGCAAAAGCCTGCCCCCTAGTGAAGTCCCCCAGGACATCGCCATTGAGCTGGCCAAGCTGGACCCAAATGAAACCTCGCTGACCCTGACCCGCAACCAGGGTCAGACGCTGATGCTGCTCATGCTCTGCGGGCGTAGCGCCGAACTCGGCGAAGGCGAATCCCGTGAAACGGTCGCAAATGCGCTGACCCAACAGCGGGTTGCCTCCTCCGCTGACAGCTTTCTGGAACAGCTGCGGGCAGATGCGCTGATCATCGAGAAATGACTCCTGCAATCCAGGGGGGCTCTGGGGCCTCCGCCGCCCCCAGAGCGCTGGCCCCGCTGGCGCTCAGCTGTGGTGAACCCGCCGGGATTGGCCCGGAAATCGCCGCCATGGCCTGGCAGCAACTGAAAGACAGTTGCCCGTTCTTTTGGATTGGCGATCCGCGCCATCTACCTGCGAGTCTGCCAGTGCAGCCGATCTCGCACCCACACGAGGCGCTGGCCCATGCGGCACGAGCCCTGCCGGTTCTGCCGCTGAAGTTTGCCGGCGATACCACCAAGGGCCGCGCCGATCCGGCCAATGCGCCCGGAGTGGTGCAATCCATTCAGCGCGGGGTAGAGCTGGTGCAATCCGGGCAGGCCGCCGCGCTGTGCACCGCCCCCATTCACAAGAAAGCGCTGATTGACGGCGCGCAGTTCGCCTTTCCCGGCCATACCGAGTTTCTGGCCCATCTGGCAGGTCGCGCCCGCGTGGTGATGATGCTGGCCAGCCCGGCCCTGCGGGTGGTGCCTGCCACCATTCATATCGCCCTGGCGGATGTGGCAACCACCCTGACCCCTGCACTGCTGCAAGAGGTGGTCGAGATCACGGCCCAGGGGCTGCGCCAGCAGTTTGGCATTGCGCAGCCGCGGATTGCCGTCGCCGGGTTGAACCCACATGCCGGCGAAGGTGGGGCCATGGGCCAGGAAGAACTGCTCTGGATCAATGCGTTGGTTGCAAAGCTTGATGCCGAGAGCCAAGCGCTGACCCTCACCGGGCCACATCCGGCGGATACGCTATTTCACGCCGCCGCCCGCGCCCGCTATGATGCGGCCATCTGCATGTATCACGATCAGGCGCTGATCCCGATCAAGACGCTGGATTTTGACCGCGGCGTCAATGTCACCCTTGGGCTGCCCTTTATCCGCACCTCGCCGGACCATGGCACCGCATTTGACATCGCGGGCACCGGCCAGGCCAATCCCTCTAGTCTGATCGAGGCGCTGAAACTTGCCCAGAGCATGGCGCAGCGCGCAACCGCGCCCTCTTGACGCGTTACATCCCACTGCCTATCCCGGCCCAACCCTCTCTTTGACTGGCGCCCCGCAAGGTCGCGCGCCCTGGACATATTGATATGAGTGCAATCGACAGCCTGCCTCCGCTGCGCGAGGTCATCGACACCCATCAGCTTCTGGCGCGCAAGTCGCTGGGGCAGAACTTTTTGCTGGATCTCAACCTCACCGCCAAGATCGCGCGTCAGGCTGGCGATTTGAGCGGCTGCGACGTGCTGGAAATCGGTCCCGGCCCCGGCGGGCTGACACGGGGGCTATTGGCCGAAGGAGCGCGGCGGGTGCTGGCAGTGGAAAAGGATAGCCGCTGCATGCCGGCGCTTGCCGAAATCGCTGCGGCCTATCCCGGCCGGTTGGAGCTGATCAATGGCGACGCGCTAGAGATCGACCCGCTGCGACATCTGACGCCTCCGGTGCGGGTTGCTGCCAATCTGCCCTACAATGTCGGCACCGAACTTCTGGTGCGCTGGCTCACCCCCAAGGACTGGCCGCCCTTCTGGCAAAGCCTGACCTTGATGTTTCAACGCGAAGTGGCCGAACGTATCGTTGCCCAGCCCGGTACCAAGGCCTATGGCCGCCTGGCGCTCCTGGCACAGTGGCGCGCTGATGCGCGTATCGTTCTGGCGCTGCCCCCCGAAGCCTTTAGCCCGCCACCCAAAGTGCATAGCGCCGTGGTGCATCTGACCGCGCTGGCCGAACCGCGCTTTCCAGCTGATGCCGCAACCCTGTCGCGGGTGATTGCTGCAGGCTTTAATCAGCGGCGCAAGATGCTGCGTGCCAGCCTCAAAAGCGTCGCCCCCGGCATCGAGGACCACCTGCGCGCAGCAGGTATCGCCCCGACTGAGCGCGCCGAACAGGTCAGCCTAGAGCAATTCTGCGCCCTCGCCCGCAGCATCAAGCCGCTGGACTAGCCCCCCGATCAGGCACCGCAGCTGATCCGGACACGATCGCGACTAGCAAATCATCAGACACAAAAAAACCGGTGCCCGAAAGGACGCCGGTTTTTTGTTGGGCTGTTCAAATAGATCAGCAAAACAGAAGAGGCCTTATTCAGCCGCTTCCGGTGCATCCTCAGGCTTGGCCTTGGGCTTTGCCCGCGCACGTGGCGCGCGTTTGGGCTTGGCTTCCTTGACCTCCTCCGCAGAAGACGCCTGATCGTCCCCCTCGCCGCTTGCACCCTGTTTGGGGGCAGGTTTGCGGCTGCGCGGTTTGCGGCTGGCCGGTTTTTTCCCGGCGCCCGCTGGCTCTTGCCCCTGCTGGCCCTGACCATGCTGGCCCTGGCTTTCGGGGGTTTCAACTAGGCCGCTCTCCTGTGCCGAAGCATCGACGCCGTTATCGACCGGCGCCCGTGCGGCGTCGCGCGGGTCCAGGACCTCGGGCTGCGGCGCGTTGGCCGGATCCGCATTGGCGGAGTCACCAGCCTCCCGGCGGGGGGCTGCGGCAGGTTGCTGCTGTTGTTGCTGATTGGCAGAGGCTTCGCGCTCCTGCCGTTCAAGACGCTCTGCGCGTTCGCGATCCCGCTCTGCCTGGCGCTCGCGGTTTTGCCGTTCCTGATCTTCACGCCGCGCATCGATTTCGCGCTGCGCTTCGTTCAACAACCGCAGGTAATGTTCCGCGTGTTGCTGAAAGTTTTCAGCCGCCACCCGGTCATTGCTGAGCTGCGCATCGCGAGTCAACTGATTGTATTTATCGATTATTTGTTGCGGGGTCCCGCGCACCTTGCCCTCTGGGCCGGAGCTATCGAAGACCCGATTTACAACATTGACCCCATTGGGGCGGTTCCGGTTCGACTTGGAACGCGAACGTGATTTTGACGATCTCATATGCCTAACGTCAGCCTTAATTTCATGTGTCATGGATCCAATGCAGCGCATCCCGGCGCCGGATGATCGACTATTTTGGGCTTGGTGTCGCTGGGAGGTAGAGAAACCTCGCCGTTATTGAGCGACACTTTGAGTAACCACTTTCTACCGCCCCAGACAAGGGGCGCACCTCATATTTCCCACATTTTCTTTCAAAAATAGAAATTTTCGCAACAAAATGCCACTTTAGGCCTGCCTTTGGCCGGTAACAACGCGGTCGCGCCCATCCAGATCCGGCAGGATGCGCAGATCGACCAGGCCCGCGTCTTGCAGCAATTTCACCACTGCTTGGCCCTGAGTGGGGCCAATTTCAAGGCAGAGCCGCCCGCCTGGGCGCAGATGCGCCATCACCCTGGCAGCGATTGCGCGATATGCGCCCAAACCATCGCCGCCATCGGTCAACGCCATATCGGGCTCATGGCCGCGCACCTCGGGCGACAGGCCTGCCATTTCGTCCAGGGCAATATAGGGCGGGTTAGCAGTGATCAGATCGAATTCACCACTGACATTGGCAAACCAGTCCGACTGCTGGATATCAATGCGGGCCTCCACCCGGTGCAGCACCGCATTGGCGCTGGCCTGCAGACAGGCGGCCTCGCTCAGATCCACACCCAGCCCCGACGCGCGCGGATTTTCCGCCAGCAGCGTCACCAGAATGCAGCCAGAGCCAAGGCCAAGATCCAGCACCCGTTCAAACGGCTGCGACAGGGCCACCTCGATCAGGGTTTCAGTTTCCGGGCGCGGATCCAGCACATCTTTGGAAACTTTGAAACGGCGGCCATAAAATTCACGCTCGCCAATCAGATGCGACACCGGCACCCGAACCGCGCGCAGCGCTATCAGTTGCTCGTAGCGGTCGGCCACCTCGGGGGAAAGTTCCTCTGGCGCGATCAGGGTGACGCGGCTGGCCTCTATGCGGGCGGCATGCGCTAGCAGAATACGGGCATCGCGCGCCGGATCCTCTACCCCTGCGGCCCGTAGCCGCGCCGCCGCAGCGGCCATGGCCTGGGCAGCGGTGCCTTCCATCACTGCCCCATCTCAGCCAAGAGCCGCGCCTGATTGTCTGCCGTCAGCGCGTCGATAATTTCATCAAGATCCCCCTGAAGGATTTGATCCAGCTTATAAAGGGTAAGGTTGATCCGATGGTCAGACATCCGCCCCTGGGGGAAGTTATAGGTGCGGATCCGTTCCGACCGATCCCCCGAACCGACCTGGCTGGCGCGATCAGCGGATCGTTCGCCATCAATGCGCTGGCGCTCCAGATCATAAAGCCGAGCGCGCAGAACCTGCATCGCAATCTCGCGGTTTCGATGCTGCGATTTCTCGGCGCTCACCACCATGACGCCGGTGGGAATATGGGTGATACGCACCGCAGAATCGGTGGTATTGACGTGCTGCCCCCCCGAGCCAGAGGCGCGCATGGTATCAATACGAATGTCACCAGGGTCGATCATCACATCGACCTCCTGGGCTTCGGGCAGCACCGCCACGGTGGCCGCCGAGGTGTGAATCCGGCCACCGCTTTCGGTGACGGGCACCCGCTGCACCCGGTGGACGCCGCTTTCGTATTTCATCCGGGCAAAGACGTTTTCGCCTTTGATATGGGCCACCACTTCCTTGATGCCGCCCAGTTCGGTGGCCTGTTCTTCGATAATATCGAACTTCCAGCCGCGCGCCTCGGCGTAGCGCTGGTACATCCGCAGCAAATCACCGGCAAAAAGCGCGGCCTCGTCGCCACCGGTGCCGGGGCGAATTTCCAGCATGGCCGGGCGGGTATCGGCTTCATCCTTGGGCAAGAGCGCCAGCTGCAGCGCCTGCTCTGCCTCGGGCAGTGCCGCCTGCAGGCTGGGGATTTCTTCTTCCGCCAGTTCCTTCATATCCGGATCCGCCAGCATTGCTTTGGCGTCGTCCAGATCTGTCAGCAACTGGCGATAGGCGGTGATCTGTTCGGCCACTGGCTTGATCTCGGAATACTCCCGCGCCAGGTTGGCGATCTCGGCACCGCTTGCCCCCTCTGCCATAGCGGCTTCAAGATACTGAAACCGTTGCAGGATCTGCTCTAGCCGCTCTTCGGGGATCATCCGTGTCTCATCCTCTTTGGGGTATCGTCCTGCCGCTTTGGCATAAAGATCTCTTCTGTGATATGCTAGCCGCATGCAACATGCCAGTGCCCTTATCGCATTCCTGTTCACCTGCCTTGCCCTCCCCGCGTTTGCGGATGTTCAGGGGCCAGGCGGCACGGTTATTGATTGCTACTGTACCGACAAAAGCGGCGCCAGGGTTGAGCTGGGCGAACTACGTTGCCTGAACGTAGATGGGCGCCGATTCATGGCCCAGTGCCAGATGTCGCTAAACGTGCCGATGTGGCGCGAGGTGCAGGCGAACTGCCTCTCGGCGAGCCTGTCGGGTTCTGCACGCAAAACCGCAGTGCAACACACTGCTCCGCGTGGGGCGCTGCCCGCCCTGTAGCATAACGGCTGCGACAACCGGGCAACTAGGCGGCGCGCGCCGCGAACAGGCTGAAACCACCGCCGGATCAAGGCCCAGCCCCCGGCTGGCAACAAGCCAAAGCATGGTGCCAGCCAGCGTGGCCACCAGGTTTTATGCGGCAAGAATATGCGAAATCAGACGCGTAGGCCCAGCGGCGTGACTGCAAATAAATGCGACAGGCTCTAGTCTGCAAGCTTGGGCATCAAGGACAGCCAGGCGTCAATCCGCGCCTTGTTGACGCCAAGATCAGAACGGCCAAACCGCAGCCGGGCATAGACCTTGAGCAGATCGCCATCCTGGCGTGCCGTGGTATAATCGGGAAAGCCGATGACCTTGGTACGGGTCACATAGGTCGCCTGCCCGTCCTCGACCGATCCGGACAGCAGATTGGTGCGCGCCGCGCCCGAGGCAATTCGATCAAACTGGCGCAGCCCATCCGGCCCCGTACGCACCACCCGAAACACCCCGCCGCGAAATTCCTTGTCTTCGGTCAGTTCTGGCTGGGTGTTCCAATCAAAAGGATCAACCGGGGCCAGCCTGATAAAGCCCACAATAACCACGGCTGCGGCCAACAACACCCAAGCCAGTATCATGATCCTACCCATCGCGGCCCCGCCCCCTTGCCTGATGTGCCCCCCAATGGATGGGCCATGCGCAGCAGCTTAGCGTGATTTCACACCAGGAAGAACGCACATCATCTCATACAGCAAATTCGCCGCAGTCAGCGCGGTATTCCCCGAGGGATCATAGGGCGGCGAAACCTCGACGAGGTCGCAGCCGACAATGTTCAGCCCCTTCATGGCGCGGATCAGTTCCAGCGCCTGGGGCGTGGTCAGCCCGCCTATCTCTGGTGTGCCGGTGCCGGGCGCATAGGCCGGATCAAGGCTGTCGATATCATAAGAAATATAAACCGGGCGATTGCCGATATCGCGGCGAATCTCAGCGCCCATATTGTGCAGTTGTCGCCCCCAAAGTTCTTGTGCCGGGAAATGCTGAAAGCCCCAGCCCTGTGCCTCGGTGAAATCATTCGCACCATAGCCAGTGCCGCGAATGCCGATCTGATAGGTTTTATCCGCGACAATCAGCCCTTCCTCATAGGCGCGGCGAAACACCGTACCATGGGTTTCTCGCTCACCGAACATATCGTCGTTCACATCCGCATGGGCATCGATATGCACCAGGGCAACGGGGCCGTATTTGGCCGCAATCGCCCGCAGGATCGGCAGGGTGATCGAATGATCGCCCCCCATGGCCATCGGGATCACTCCGCCCGCCAGGATGGCATTGTAGCTGTCTTCGATGATGCGCAGCGATTCCTTCAGCGAGAAGGTATTGATTGCCAGATCGCCGATATCCCCGGCATTCAGGCTGTCAAACGGTGCCGCCCCTGTCGCCATGTTATAGGGGCGCAGCATCGCGCTTTCGGCGCGGATCTGTTTCGGGCCAAAACGGGTGCCAGAACGCCAGGAGGTTCCAATATCGATCGGCACCCCCAGAAAGGCCACATCCAAGCCATCAAGCGAGGTTGCCTGCGGCAGCCGCATAAAGGTGCTCGGTCCGGAAAACCGCGCCAGATCATTGCCACTAATCGGTTGATTAAACTCAGCCATTTTCTCTCATATTCCAGCCCAGAAGGCAGATAATTTCCATTGCCACATGCGCCCCGGCCACTGCGGTCGCCCCTGTGGTATCAAATAGAGGCGAAACCTCCACCACGTCGCCGCCCTTGATATTGATCCCTGCGATCTCGCGCAAGATGCGCGCCGCCTGGGCCGAGGTCAGCCCGCCCCAAACGGGGGTGCCGGTGCCGGGGGCATAGGCTGGGTCCAGCCCGTCGATGTCAAAGCTAAGATAGGTCGGCTTGTCCCCGACGATCGCCTTGATCCGGGCTGCGGTCTCAACCGGGCCAATCTCGTGGACGGTGGGCGCATCAATGATGTTGACCCCAAGCGTATCCTCGACCGTGGTGCGAATGCCCACCTGCACCGAGGTGGCCGGATCGACAATGCCCGATTTCACCGCCTTGTAGAACATGGTGCCGTGGTCGACGCGGTCAAAATCATCATCCGGCCAGGTATCGGGGTGGGCATCGAACTGCACCAGCGATAGCGGGCCGTATTTTTCGGCATAGGCTTGCAGGATCGGAAAGCTGATATAGTGATCGCCCCCCAGCGTCACCGAGGCAGTATCAGTGGCCAGAATGCCGCGAATATGATCACGTAGCGCATCCGGAAAGGCCGCGACATTTGCATAGTCAAAGGCCAGATCGCCATAATCGGCAATCGCCAGTTCGCTTAAGGGATCATAGCCCCAGCCATAGGGCGGATCAAAAGGTTGCAGGCTAGAGGCCTCGCGGATGGCGCGCGGGCCAAGACGGGTGCCCGGGCGGTTGGTCACCGCCTGATCAAAGGGGACGCCGGTGATGGCAATATCAGCATGCGTCAGGTCTTTGGTATAGCTGCGGCGCAGAAAGGACAGCGCCCCGCCAAAACTGTTCTCAAAGCTGAGCCCCTTGAGATCATCACGTGTGAATGCCTGATCCACCTGCGTTTTTGCGTCTTCCAGTGCCATGGGTCTATCCCTCTTGCAGCCGCCTGCCCGGCGTCAAATCCGTGCGAAACGAGGCACGATGCTTGCGTGATCCCCAAAGGCAGGCATAATTTGATCATATTATAGGGCGGAAATAGCTGCTTTTTCCGCCCCTGTCACCTTTTTCCGTAGATCAGCGCAATGGCAACGCCCGTTCCACCAGCCGGGCAAAGAACGAAGCCCCCACCGGCGCAATGTCGTCGTTGAAATTATACTTGGGGTGGTGCAGTCCGGCGCCTTCGCCCTGACCAAGGAACAGATAGGCGCCGGGACGGGCCTTCAGCATGTAAGAGAAATCTTCGGCACCCATTTCGCGCTCGCCGTCTGGTTCGACGTTTTCAGCGCCTGAAATCTCGGCCGCCACGTCAGCGGCAAAGGCGGCCTTATCGGCATGGTTGACGGTCGCAGGATAGCCAAGTTCATAGTCCAGCGCGGCGGTGACGCCATAGCTGGCCGCCTGGCCTGCCACGATTTCCTCCATCCGGCGCATCACCATTTTCTGCACCTCCGGGTTAAAGCTGCGCACCGTGCCATTGATATAGGCGGTATCGGGGATCACATTGTCCACCGTGCCGGTGTGGATCTGCGTGACCGAAACCACCAGGTCTTCCAATGTGTGATGATTGCGGCTGATGATGGTCTGAATCGCCTGGGCAATGCCACAGGCTGCCATCACCGGATCACGGGTTTCATGCGGCATCGCGCCATGACCGCCCACCCCCTGGATATTGATATGAAAGGTATCAACCGCCGCCATCAGTGCGCCGGGCGCGGTCAAAAAGGTGCCCACAGGCAGGCCGGGGGCATTGTGCAGTGCATAGACCTCCTGAATGTCGAACCGATCCATGATGCCTTCTTCCACCATGATGCGGGCACCACCGATGGCCTCTTCGGCGGGCTGGAAGATCAGCGCCACCCGGCCGGCAAAATTGCGCGTCTCGGCCAGATATTTCGCCGCCCCCAGCAGCATGGTTGTATGGCCGTCATGGCCACAGGCATGCATGTTGCCCGCATGTTGCGAAACATAGTCTACGCTGGTTTCTTCCGGGATCGGCAGCGCATCCATATCCGCACGCAGGCCAATGGTCCCCCCCGGCCCCTGGCCATTGATGATGGCCACCATGCCCGAGGTGGCAATGCCCTCGTGCAGCTCATCCACGCCAATCTCGCGCAGGCGTTCGGCCACATAGGCCGCAGTTTTGGGCAGATCCAGCGCCAGTTCGGGGATCTGGTGCAGATGCTGACGCCATGTCTTCATCTCTGTCGCGTAATCAGCAATGCGGTTCACAACCGGCATGGGGTGGACTCCTGTGTGAGACTCGGGATTGATGCATCAGACACTGGAACAAGAGCCGCCGCAATGCCTGACACACCGCTACCGCCCCCCTATGACCCTGCGCTGATCCACAACGAAAGCGCTGGAATAGAACGACTTCTGGAGATCATGCAAGCCCTTCGCAACCCCGATCACGGCTGCCCCTGGGATATCGAGCAGGATTTTGCATCCATTGCGCCCTATACCATCGAAGAGGCCTATGAGGTCGCCGATGCGATCGAGCGCAAGGCCTGGGATGAACTGAAGGGAGAGCTGGGCGATTTGCTATTCCAATCAGTGTTTCACGCCCAGATGGCCGCCGAGGCTGGGCATTTCAGCTTTCAGGATGTGGTGACCACCATGTCGAACAAAATGGTCTCGCGACATCCGCATGTTTTTGGCGATGAGAATCGCGACAAAAGCCCCGAACAGCAGACAGCCGACTGGGAAGCGATCAAGGCAGCCGAGCGCGCCGGGCAGAAGCAGGATGGCACGCTTGACGGGGTGGCCGTGGGGCTACCGGCTCTGCTGCGTGCCTATAAACTGCAAAAACGCGCCGCCCGTGTGGGCTTTGACTGGCCGGTGATTGATGATGTCATCGCCAAGATCGCCGAAGAAAGCGCCGAACTGGCTGAGGCCCGCGCCGAGCTGAGCCAGGTTGAGGTCGAGGAAGAGTTTGGCGATCTGATGTTTGTCATGGCCAATCTGGGCCGCCACCTGGGCGTCGAACCCGAGGCCGCGCTTCGCAAAGCCAATGCCAAATTCATCCGCCGCTTTGAAGGCGTCGAGAGCAAGCTGGCCGCCAAAGGCAAAACCCCAGGCGATAGCGATCTGGCTGAAATGGATCTGCTCTGGGATGCGGTGAAACGCGATGAACGTGCTGCAATCCCTGAAAGCGATTGAAGAAATACCGTATTCCACGTGACAACCGCTGCACTGGACAATCCCCAGCCAGACTGCAAGGCTGGTAGCTTGAAATTCAGGACAGATCCCTCATGACCAGCACATCGCCTCGTAAAATCATCATCGACACCGATCCGGGCCAGGATGATGCCATCGCGATCCTGCTGGCGCTTGCCAGCCCAGAGGAGCTGGATCTGCTGGGCATCACCTGCGTGGCAGGCAATGTGCCGCTGGCGCGCACCCAAACCAATGCCCGCATCATCTGCGAGGTGGCAGGCCACCCCGAAGTCAAGGTCTTTGCCGGCCGTGACGCCCCCCTGTCGCGCCCTCTCGTCACCGCCGAAGCGGTGCATGGCAAGACCGGGCTGGATGGGCCTGAACTGTTTGACCCCAGGATGCCACTACAAACCCAACCTGGCGTTGACTTCATCATCGACAGCCTGCGCCAGGAACCAACCGGCACGGTCACTCTGTGTCCGCTGGGCCCACTGACCAATATCGCCGCCGCCTTTCAGGAAGCGCCCGATATCGTGGACCGGGTGCAAGAAATCGTGCTGATGGGCGGCGCCTATTTTGAGGTGGGAAACATCACCCCCGCCGCTGAATTCAACATCTATGTTGACCCGGAAGCCGCTGATATCGTGATGAAGTCCGGCGTGAAAATCACCATGATGCCACTGGATGTCACCCATAAGGCGCTGATCACCCGCCCGCGCATCGACGCGCTGCTCGCGCTGAACAGTCGGGTTGGCCAGTTTGCCGCCGAAATGCTCGACTTCTTTGAACGGTTCGATATGGAAAAATACGGCTCCGAAGGTGGCCCGCTGCACGACCCCTGCGTGATCGCCTATCTCATCCAGCCCGATCTGTTCAACGGGCGCCAGATCAATGTCGAGATCGAAACCCAGTCAGACCTGACCCTGGGCATGACTGTGGCCGATTGGTGGCGGGTGACGGATCGCCCGCAAAATGCACTGTTCATTGGTGATGTCGATGCCGACGGATTCTTTTCGCTGATCACCCAGAGACTGGCCAGACTATGAGCGCCGCACTGCATCTGGCCCGCCCCGAGGATCAAGAGAAGCTGTTACCCATGGTGGCCGCCTTTCACGCCGAGGCCGGGTTGGACACCAGCCCCGCGCAGCGCGAGGCAGGCATCGTGCCTTTGTTGGCGGGCATGCCCTACGGGGCGGTTTATATCATTGGCCCCACCCGCGCGCCGATTGGCTATATCGTCGTCACCTTTGGCTGGTCGGTGGAATTTGGCGGCATGGATGGCTTTGTCGATGAAATCTACATCCGCCCGGCCGTGCGCGGCCGTGGCCTTGCCACCGAGGTGCTGATCGAGCTGCCAAAAACCCTTGGCGCAGCCGGGGTCAAGGCGCTGCACCTGGAGGTAGACCGGCAGGATGAAAAGACTCAGAGGCTGTACCAGCGCACCCGGTTTGAACCGCGCGACCAATATATGCTGATGACCAAGGTACTGTAGCCCCCCTGATCACCGCGCCGCGCGGGCAATCAGACATTCGCAGAAAACGACAAAGGCCCCGAATTTTCGGGGCCTTTGATTTGGCGGCGCGTTACTTTTACGCCTTAGCCCTTAAGGATCGAACGACCTGCATATTCCGCCACCTCGCCCAGCACTTCTTCAATGCGGATCAGCTGGTTGTATTTCGCCAGCCGGTCAGACCGCGCCAGAGAACCCGTTTTGATCTGACCACAGTTGGTGGCAACTGCAAGATCGGCAATGGTGGCATCTTCGGTTTCACCCGAACGGTGCGACATCACATTGGTAAATCCCGCACGATGCGCCATATCCACCGCCTTCAGGGTCTCTGTCAGGGTGCCAATCTGGTTCACCTTGACCAGCATCGAATTGGCGCTGCCGCGCTTGATGCCTTCGGCCAGACGCGCGGGATTGGTGACAAACAGATCGTCACCCACCAGCTGTACCTTGTCGCCAATCTTGTCGGTCAGCAGCTTCCAGCCGTCCCAGTCATCCTCGGACATGCCGTCTTCGATGGAAATGATCGGGTAATCGGCAACCAGCGCTGCAAGGTAATCGGCATTTTCTTCCGAGCTCAGCACCTTGTCTTCGCCCGACAGCACGTATTTTCCATCCTTGTAGTATTCGGTCGCGGCACAATCGAGCGCCAGATAGATATCCTCGCCCGGACGGTAGCCTGCTTTTTCGATAGACTTCAGAATGAAATCCAGAGCTTCGCGGGTCGAGGCGATATTGGGGGCAAAGCCACCCTCATCGCCGATCCCGGTGGACAGACCTGCCGCCGACAGCTCTTTCTTCAGGGTGTGGAACACCTCTGCGCCCATGCGCACGGCCTCGCGGATACTGTTTGCAGCCACAGGCATGATCATGAATTCTTGAATGTCGATCGGGTTGTCTGCGTGTTCGCCGCCATTGATGATATTCATCATCGGCACAGGCAGAACCCGCGCAGAGGTACCGCCCACATAGCGAAACAGCGGCTGGGTGGTGAAATCAGCGGCTGCTTTGGCAACAGCCATCGACACCCCCAGGATAGCATTGGCACCAAGGCGCGCCTTGTTCGGGGTGCCGTCCAGGTCGATCATCGCCAGATCCAGCGCGACCTGATCGGTTGCATCAAAGCCGACCAACTCTTCGGCGATCTCACCATTGACGGCGGCAACCGCCTCCAGAACGCCCTTGCCCAGATAGCGATCCTTGTCGCCATCGCGGCGTTCAACCGCCTCATGCGCCCCGGTCGAAGCCCCGGATGGCACTGCGGCGCGGCCCATGGTGCCATCTTCAAGGATCACGTCAACCTCAACCGTGGGGTTGCCCCGGCTGTCGAGGATTTCGCGGGCGTGAATGTCGATAATCGTGCTCATTTGGACGGTCCCTGACTGTAACAAAAGATGCCTGCGTCATAGCAGCCGGGGGGCAAATGTAAACAGCTCTCGTTACCGCTAACGGCGTTTAATTCACGAGGTTAGGGCTAACATCTCACTGTTTGCGCCACCGGTAGCGATGCCGGTTTGGCCAGGGCTGACACCCGCATCGCCAGACCGCCCCGGTTACCGCGCCACAACCGCCACGCCATCCCCTGCCGTCGGGCCAGATGCCAGCGCGATTTCACGTGCCATCTCGCGGGCCAGCCGACGTTCACGCACAAAGGTGTAAAGCCCAGAGGCAATGATCAGCGCCGCACCACCAAGCGTCAGCGCATCGGGACGTTCGCCAAAAACAAGCACCCCGACAAGGATCGAAAACAACAGCCGACTATAGCGAAACGGCGTGATCGCCGAGGCATCGCCAATGCGGGTTGCAATCACGATCGCATAATAACCGCCAACGCCGAAGATGATGCCGCCCAGCATCATCAGCGCCTGTGATCCATCCACCGACACCGGGTCTGCGCCTGTCGACAGCAGCAACAGCCCGCCCGCCACAATCAGCGAGGCAAAGGCCTGAAAGCTGACTACCGCAGAGGAAATCGACACATCCACCAGACGTGTCAGCAGATCGCGCGCCGCGATGGCCAGAACCGCAAGCAACACCAGGAAGACAGCAGGGTCAAACCCCGCAAGCCCCGGGCGAACAATCAACAAGACCCCGACAAAGCCCACGCAGATCGCGCTCCAGCGGCGCCAGCCCACCTGTTCGCCCAGAAACAAGGCGGCGCCCATGGTGATGACCAGCGGCAGCGCCTGAAACACCGCCGCAACGGTAGAGATATCCACCAGCGACAGTGCCGTGGCAAAGGCCATGGCCCCGATGGCTTCGGCCAGGGTGCGCAGGATTGCCGGCCCACGCCAGGCTGCGGGCGCAAACAGATTGTCGCGCTTATAAATGGCGGCTACTGCAAAAACCGCCCCCGAACCCGCCCCCAGCATCATCAGAATCTGGCCCACCGGAATATCCCCGGACAGGCGCTTGATAAACATATCTTCCAGCGTGAAGGCCGCCATCGAGGCGATAACCAATAGAATTCCATTGAGATTGTTCATGGGCGTCCTCCTGAAATCGGGCAGGATTTAGATGGCCCCTATGCCCCCTGTTCCCAATGCCCGCACGCGTCTGTCGCCAGGATTTGCGCTGTAGCAATTGCGCCGACGACCCAACCGTGGATGCGGCGAAGCAGCCCCGGCTGCAAGCCTCTTTGCGACAACGGGCGCAACAAGTTGTGGGGTAAGGCATCACATAAATTGATGTACGTCGCGCGATAGCCCTGCAACCCTGGGCAGGTACAGCAAAATCACACTCTCTCTGGGACAGGGGGCTCTACGCTGGGCATTTTTTCCGAGTGAGACGCCCAAGCAATCTGCGGCTACTCTTCGTCGGGTGCCGCGTCCTTCTTCATCGGCACACCATAGAGCTCCAGCTTGTGCCCCTTTAGCCGATAGCCAAGCTTTGCGGCGATTTTTTCCTGCAGCGCCTCGATGTCGGGATCGCAGAATTCAATCACCGCACCGGTGTTGATGTCGATCAGGTGATCATGGTGTTCACGATCCGCATCTTCATATCGCGCCCGCCCATCGCCAAATTCCAGCCGATCCAGAATTCCCGCCTCTTCAAAAAGTTTGACGGTACGATACACGGTTGCAAGGGAAATCCCTGCATCCAGGGCGCTGGCGCGAGCATAGAGTTCTTCCACATCGGGGTGATCCGGGCTGTCTTGCAAGGCACGGGCAATCACCCGGCGCTGACCGGTCATCCGCAGGCCCTTGGCCTCACATCGCGCAATAATCGTCATCACGTATTACTTTCGTCCACTGATCTGGGTTCCCTATGTAGCCAAACAACGCGCCGACGAAAACCGGAATTCCACTCAGACATCGCATTGACTTTGGCGTCAGAACATCCCATGTGGGCTGCAGGTATACTTCCCTGCCGCGTGAGCAGAGACAGCCGAACGCGCAATATGCGCGACAGACCCGCTGTCTAGTGAAGTTCCAAGGTTCCCAAAATCACGCGTGGGGCACTCGCAAATCCCAGTGGCCGGGCAGTCGCCTGTTGCCGCTCGAGGGCTTTGCCCCAACAAAAAGCCAGCGCCTTTTGCGACTGGCACAGACGGCGCATGCCGATGGCTCTGCCATGGCACCGGGCCGCGAAAGGACGATACGTGACTGAATTTTCAACAATGGGCCTGCCCGAACAGGTACTTTCTCGACTGGCTGAAATGGGTCTGAAGGATCCAACGCCAATCCAGGCCCGCGCCATTCCCCATGCACTGAACGGCGAAGATGTGCTGGGTCTGGCCCAGACCGGCACCGGCAAGACCGCCGCCTTTGGCGTGCCGCTGATTGCCCGGATGCTGGACTATGGCCGCAAGCCCGCCGCCCATACAGTGCGTGGCCTGGTACTGGCCCCCACCCGCGAGCTGGCCAACCAGATCGCCGCCACCCTCAAAGCGCTGACCGAAGGCACCCCAATGAAAATTGGCCTGGTGGTTGGTGGCGTCTCGATCAACCCGCAAATCCAGCGGATTTCACGCGGCACCGATATTCTGGTGGCCACCCCTGGCCGCCTGCTCGACATTCTCGACCGCAAAGCGCTGGATCTTGGGTCCTGCGATTTTCTGGTTCTGGACGAGGCCGACCAGATGCTGGATCTGGGCTTCATCCACGCCCTGCGCAAGATCTCGGCGCTGCTGCCAGACGAGCGCCAGACCATGCTGTTTTCGGCCACAATGCCCAAGCAGATGAACGAGATCGCCAATTCCTACCTGCAGCGCCCCGTGCGTATCGAGGTGACGCCTCCGGGCAAGCCCGCCGCCAAGGTGACCCAGTCGGTCCACTTCATCGCCAAGGCCGAAAAGCTGAGCCTGCTGAAGGAACTGCTTGCAGACCACAAGGATGAGCGCACGCTGGTCTTTGGCCGCACCAAACACGGCATGGAAAAGCTAATGAAGACACTGGAGAAATCCGGCTTTTCAGCTGCGGCGATCCATGGCAACAAAAGCCAGGGGCAGCGTGAACGCGCCTTGGCCGCGTTCAAATCCGGCCAGATCAAAGTGCTGGTTGCCACTGATGTGGCCGCCCGCGGACTGGACATTCCTGACGTGAAATATGTCTACAACTACGAACTGCCCAATGTGGCAGATGCCTATGTGCACCGGATTGGCCGGACCGCCCGCGCTGGCAAGGATGGCCAGGCGGTGGCTTTCTGCGCCCCCGATGAGATGGACGAATTGAAGGCAATCCAGAAGGTGATGAAAATCACCATTCCAACTGCCTCTGGCTCCCCATGGGAGGCGATGCCAGATCCTGCTGGTGCGTCCCGTGGTGGTCGCCCCGGTGGAAAACCCGGGGGTGGCAATCGCCGTCGCGGCGGCGGCGGTGGCGGCGGACGCGGCCAATCCCAGGGCGGTGGCGGTGGCGGTGCGCGCTCCGGCGGCAAGCCCGGTGGCCAGCGGCGTCAGGCCACATAGGCCCCACCTGTAAAGGCCTAGGCCAAATGCGATGACCTGAATTAAAAGGCGCGCTGCTCTATGCAGCGCGCCTTTCCTGTTGTCAGTACAATAAAAACCGCCCCACGGATCAGGTGCCGCAAAAGGTCGCCGCGACGACCTCGTTCTCCTGTGGTGGACGGCGCAGATCTTCTGCATCTGCCTGCACCGTGAATGGATTGGCCAGAACCTGTTGCATCCGTTCAAACAAGGAAAGATCCCCGGCCACTGCGTCTGCGATCATCTCTTCGATCCGGTGGTTGCGCGGGATATAAACTGGGTTTGCGGCGCGCATCACCGCCTTTGGATCCTGTTCCTGCGCGCAGCGCTGGCGCCAGCGCCGTTCCCAGCCATCAAAGGCTTCGGGGGCCAGGAACTGATCGCGGGCATCGCCGTCGCCAAGGGCGGCAAAGACATTGGTGAAATCCGCCTGTCCCTGCTCCAACAGCTCCAACAGCTCCGAGATCAGCTCCATATCCGCGTCCTGCGCAGTCTCCAATCCGATTTTACGGCGGAACAGGCGCAGCCACTCGGCCTCAATCAGGGCGGGCATGGCATGTACGATCTCGGTGGCCTCATCCACTGCCTGCTGCGGATCATCCAGCTGCTGAATCAAGGCGGTGGCCAGCTGCGCCAGGTTCCACACCGCAATGCTGGGCTGGTTCGAATAGGCATAGCGCCCCATCCGGTCGATCGAAGAAAACACCTGATCGGCGCGGTAGTGATCCATAAAAGCGCAGGGGCCATAATCAATCGTTTCGCCGGAAATGCTGCTGTTGTCGGTGTTCATCACCCCATGAATAAAGCCCACCGACATCCAGGCGGCGATCAACCTGGCCTGCGCATCGCGTACCGCCCGCAGCAGCCCCATGGGCCCCTGCGCCTGCGGATAGTGGCGGTTGATGGCATAATCGGTCAGCTGGCGCAGCGCTGCGATCTCACCGCGCGCGGCAAACAGCTGAAAGGTGCCTACCCGCAGATGGCTCGCGGCCACGCGGGTTAGCACGGCACCCGGCATCCCGCCTTCGCGCCAGACAGTTTCGCCGGTGGCAACCGCCGCCAGCGCCCGGGTGGTTGGGATCCCGAGTGCGTGCATCGCCTCTGAGATCACATATTCGCGCAACACCGGCCCAAGCCAGGCGCGGCCATCGCCCCGGCGCGAATAGGGCGTGCGCCCCGAACCTTTGAGCTGAATGTCATAGCGCTTGCCATCCTGGCCCAACACTTCGCCCAGCAGAATAGCCCGGCCATCGCCAAGCTGCGGATTATAAGTGCCGAACTGATGCCCGGCATAGGCCTGGGCCAGCGGATCCGCACCACTGGGCATCTGGTTGCCAGCAAAGACCTGTGCCTGTTCCTGCGCGCTGTTGCCAGACACCTGCAACAGATCCGCCAGCGGCTGATTAAAGGCAATCAGCTGCGGCGCGGTCACCGGTTCCGGCAATTGCTTGCTGTAAAAAAGGGGGCCCAGATGGGCATATGTGTTGTCAAAGGGGATGTGCATAACCATAGCGCAAAGATATGCTGCAAATGCAGAATTGCCAGTGCAAATGTACGGCCTGTGTCAATATGAGGAACATCATGACCGCAGATGAAATCATCGCAGAACTGCAGCTCACCCCCCACCCTGAAGGCGGCTGGTACCGTCAGACCTGGGTGGCGAAAAATGCGGGACGTGCCAGCGGCACCTGTATCTATTTTCTGCTGCGCGGCGGTGAAACCAGCCATTGGCACCGGGTCGATGCCACCGAAATCTGGCTCTACCATGCGGGCGCGCCGCTGGTTCTGTCCATGTCGCCAGACGACACCGGCCCGGCGCAGGATCATCTGCTCAGCCCGGATCTGACAAAGGGGCAGCCGCAGCTCATCGTGCCAGAGGGGCACTGGCAGGCTGCGCGCAGCACCGGCGACTACACTTTGGTCAGCTGCACCGTCTCGCCCGGTTTTCAATTCGAAGGTTTTGAGCTTGCCGCGCCGGGTTTCGACATTCCGCGCGGATAGATCTGCCCCTGCGCCCCCTGCAAGCTCCCTGCGCGGGCGCAGGTGGTTCAGCGGTCAGGCATGCTGACCACGCCGCCACCGACACAGGCGCTGACCCCCGTTGTGCCCGGGGCAGAGGTCGCCAGCCCCCGCGCAACCCTCACTGCCAGATAGGCAAAGGCCTGCGCCTCAAGCATATCGCCGTCCAGCCCGACCTCTTCGATCTGTTTCACCGGACAATCAAGCGAGACCTCAAGCATCTGCATCAGGACTGGATTATGACGGCCACCACCGGTCACCAGAACCACCGAGGGCGGCTCGGGGCAATGCTCCATCCCCTGCGCCACAGATGCCGCGCACATGGCCGTCAGGGTCGCAGTGGCATCCGCATCGCTCAGCTCGCCGACAAGATCAATCATTTCAGCAAAATCATTTCGGTCCAATGACTTAGGCGGCATCTTGGTGAAATAAGGCTCTGCCAGGAATAGTTCTAGCGCACCGGTTTCGACCACGCCCTTGCTGGCAATGCGCCCATCCTTGTCAAAGGGCTGCCCCAGACGAGTCTGCATCAGATCATTGATCGGCGCATTGGCTGGCCCGGTATCAAAAGCCAAGAGCGCACCCGCCGCTTCGGGGCTGTCAAAGCGGGGGTCCACATAGGTCAGATTGCCCACCCCGCCGAGGTTTAGAAAGCAAATCGGACCGCTGGCCTTGATGTACTTGGCGCAGGCAAAGTGGAAAAACGGTGCCAGCGGCGCGCCCTCGCCGCCCAGACGCACATCATCGCTGCGAAAATCCCAGACAACCGGCAGGTTCAGCGCCGCTGCCAGCCGGGAGCCATCGCCCACCTGCAGGGTGCCCTGCAGGCGCGGAGCATGGGCCAGGGTCTGACCATGAAAGCCAACTAAATCAACCTCTTCAAACCCGGCAAGCGCAGCCTCATGCGCGGCGTCAACAACACCGGTGGCGGCGATGACCTCGGGCCCGTGCCACAGTCCAAGCGCGGCGCGCAGGGTACTGCGCTCGGCCTCGCTATAGGGGTGATAGCGGCTGGGGCCAAAGCCGTGGATCGACAACCCGTCGGTTTCCACCACCGCGACATCTACCCCATCCAGCGAGGTGCCGCTCATCGCGCCCATTGCGCGCACCACACCCGTCTTGGCGATTGCCTTGCTCATCCTGCGCCTCATCCCTATGGCCTGCTGTCGCGGCCTGCTATTCTACCCTGTTCACGCCCCGTCGCCAGACCTGAAACCACCGATAAATACTCACGGTTTCGTCTGCTGTACATATCGGCCTGCAGGATCGCTGAACACAGCCTGAAATTAGTCGGTAAAACAGGTTCCATGTAACCGATTTGCGGCTTATACACCACGTCGCAAACCAAAAACCGAGGTATACTATGACCTATCACCCCAAATCGGATTTCATCGCAGTCATGATGGAACGCGGCTATCTGGCCGACTGCACCGATTATCAGGGCCTGGACGAGGCGCTGCTAAAGGGGGTTCAGCCTGCCTATATCGGTTATGACGCCACGGCGCAGTCGCTGCACGTCGGGCATCTATTGAACATCATGATGCTGCGCTGGCTGCAAAAGACCGGTCACAAACCGATCACCCTGATGGGCGGCGGCACCACCAAGGTGGGCGACCCCTCGTTCCGCTCGGACGAGCGCCCGCTGCTGGGCCCTGAACAGATCGACGCCAATATCGCAGGGATGAAGAAGGTATTCGCCAACTACCTCACCTATGGTGACGGTGACACCGACGCCCTGATGCTGAACAACGCGGAATGGCTCGACAACCTGAACTACCTCGAGTTTCTGCGCGACATCGGCCGCCATTTCTCGGTGAACCGGATGCTGTCATTTGAGAGCGTGAAATCCCGCCTCGACCGCGAACAGTCGCTGTCGTTCCTGGAATTCAACTACATGATCCTGCAGGCCTATGACTTCATGGAGCTGAACCGCCGCTATGGCTGCACCCTGCAGATGGGCGGATCAGATCAGTGGGGCAATATCGTCAACGGCATCGACCTGACCCGACGGGTGATCGACCATGAGGTCTATGGCCTCACCTCGCCGCTACTTACGACCTCTGATGGTCGCAAGATGGGCAAATCGCAAGGTGGCGCGATCTGGCTCAACGGCGAGATGCTGTCTCCTTATGAGTTCTGGCAGTTCTGGCGCAACACTACCGATGCCGATGTGGGCCGTTTTCTCAAGCTCTATACCGAATTGCCGGTGGACGAATGCGAGCGCCTCGGCGCGCTGCAAGGGTCAGAGGTGAACGCCGCCAAGGTGATCCTGGCCAATGAGGTAACAACCCTGTTGCATGGTGCCGAAGCGGCCAAAACCGCCGAAGCCACTGCGCGCCAGGTCTTTGAACAGGGCGGCGTCGGGGATGACCTGCCCAGCTTTGCGCTCAAGCTTGGGGATCTGAACATCATCGACGGCACAACGCTGGAGCGCGAAGGTCAGTTCCTCTCTGCCCCGGCACTCTTTGTTGAGGCCAAGCTGGCCAAGACCGGCAAGGATGCCAAACGGCTGATCTCTGAAAACGGCGCGCTGATCAACGACGCGCCCGTACGCAAGGATTTCCCCTTTGTAGAAATCAACAGCCTGCGCGCCCAAACCAAGCTGAGCGCTGGCAAAAAGCGCCACGCACTAGTGCAGCTGGTCGATTGATCTACAATCCCGGAACACAAGATATAGAACGGGGCCCTTTGGCCTCGTTTTTTATGGGCTATCGCCGTGTTTGACAGCCCCTTGCCGCCCGTCCAGCGCCGCAGCGCTGCTACCACAGCAACAGATCAATAAGCGTCAGCACCACAAAAACCGGGATCGACAACAGGCTTGCCAGCACAAAAGCGGCGGTCAACGTGGCGCGCGGATTCGGGGCAATGCGCCCAAGGACAGGTTTTGACGTTTTCATGCCTGAATTAACCATGATTTAGGTTTCTGATTGGTAAACAGGGACCATGCTTGACCAACCCCTGCCTGATATGACGCTGACGCCCGCGCCGCTTCCCCCGAAGGGCCTTGCGCCCTTGGCACAGTCTGATGCCTTTTATCGCGCACTGTTGGCAACAGGGCAGGCACCGCTTCGGCTGCCTGAACAGGGCAACATGCTGGTCACCAGGCGTCGCGTTGCCCCCGGCCTTACACTCGCAATGATCAACCGTGCGCGCCATGATGAGATCAAGCATCTGCGCCAAACATTGCGGGACAACGGTCTGGGCCGCACCCCGGTCATATTGTCGCCCGACCACCCCTGCCCCAATCTGATCGAGATCGGCGCCCTGCCGCTGATCAGCCCCGCCGCCGTGGCGCTGCTCGACCTGACACAGCCCGTGGCCATCCGCCATGCGGCCCTGCATCAGAAATGGCGCAACCGCCTGACGCGGGCACAATCCGCTGGGCTACAGGTTCGCCGCCAGACGATGCCGCATGTCCCCAACCACTGGCTGTTCACCGCCGATGCCGCGCAGCAGCGACAGCGCGGTTATCGCAGCTGGCCCACTGCGCTGACCCTGGCCTATGCCAAAGCAAACAAGGGGCAGGCAAAGCTGTTTCAGGCCTTTGAGGGTAGCACACCCATCGCCGCCATCTTGATCCTGCGCCATGGCAACAGCGCCAGCTACCACATCGCCCACGCCACGGCACGAGGCAAGACACTCTCGGCGCATAACCTGCTGATCTGGGAAGCCATGGCGTGGCTTGCGAGCGAGGGCTGCCAACAGCTCGACCTTGGGGTGATCAACACAGAAGAAGCCCCAGGTCTTGCCCGTTTCAAGCTGGGCACAGGGGCGCAGCTGAGTCAGCTGGGCGGCACCTGGCTGCTCTGGCCACCTATGGGGCGACTGCTGCGACCTATCGCGGCGCTGGATCGTGCCCGGATGCGCGCACCATCAGACGCGCCGTAACAAGCCCCGAACAGAGGACGGACTAGACAGGGCAAACAGGTCTGGTAGTTATTGAACAGACGTTCAGATAACCAAGGGACCCGCACTCATGAAACTTTCACAGACCTGCGCCATCATCACCGGGGGCGCATCAGGCCTCGGAGAGGCAACCGCACGCCATTTTGCTGAAAACGGCGCCAAGGTCACCATCCTGGATCGCGACGCCGAACGCGGCGCAGCCGTGGCAGCAGAAATTGGCGGCCATTTTGTTGAAACCGATGTCACCAATGAGGCGTCTGTTACTGCCGCCATCGCCTTTGCGGTGGAAAAGATGGGGCGCATTTCGGCCTGCGTGAACTGCGCTGGCATCGCCTATGGCATCAAGACCATTGGCCGTGACGGTGCGCATCCGCTGGATGCATATCAACGCACAATCGACATCAACCTGGTTGGCACCTTCAATGTCGCCCGCCTGGCCGCAATCGAGATCGCCAAGAACCCCCCCGAAGCCGATGGCGCCCGTGGGGTGATCATCAACACCGCCTCTATCGCTGCCTATGATGGGCAAAAGGGCCAAGCGGCCTACGCGGCCTCCAAGGGAGGCGTGGTTGGCATGTGCCTGCCGATGGCGCGTGACCTGGCGTCCTCGGGGATTCGGGTCATGACCATTGCGCCGGGTATCTTCATGACGCCCATGCTGGCAGGCCTGCCCGAAGAGGTGCAGCAGCAACTGGCTGCAGATGTGCCCAACCCCGTGCGCCTGGGCGACCCGGCGGAATATGGCCGCCTGGCCGGCTTTATCACCGAGATGGGGTATCTCAACGGCGAAGTCATCCGCATTGACGGCGCCCTGCGCATGCGCTGAGGCTGAAACAAACTGGCCCAAACAAAATGGGCAGGCCCGGCAATCACTGTCGGCCTGCCCATCGCCCGAGGGCAAATCAAGATCAAGGTTGGAATTTAACACATTGTTAATTAACAACCTTACCTATCAACCTTCGGATTTCTCCTCAAGCATCATCCATTCTTCTTCGGCAGCGGCGAGCTTCTCTTGCCGTTCCACCATAGCCTCTGTCGCCTTTTTGAATTTCACCGGCTCGCGGGTAAAGAGCGCAGGATCCGCCATTAGCTGTTCCAGCTTGGCAATCTCTTGCTCCAACCGCTCGATCTCTGCTGGCAGGGCCTCTAAGCGGTGCTTTTCCTTAAAGGAGAGCTTGTCCTTGCCGCTGGCTCCGCTGCCTGCGGCACCCTCCTTAGCTTTGGCTCTTTGTCCTTTGTTTTTCTGCGATTTCTCGGCCTTCTCAGCCCCAGGCAGGCCACCGCGCTGGCTGATATAATCGCTCCAACCACCGGCATAGGCGGTCACCTTGCCATCGCCTTCCATGGCGATGGTGGTGGTGGCCACCCGGTCCAGGAAATCACGGTCGTGACTGACCAAAAGCACGGTGCCCTCGTAGCTGTCCAGCAGCTCTTGCAGCAGGTCCAGCGTTTCCACATCCAGATCGTTTGTCGGTTCATCCAGCACCAGCAGGTTGCTTTGCCGCGCCATCAGACGCGCCAGCAAGAGACGCGCCTTTTCACCGCCCGAAAGCGAACGTACCGGCGCGCGGGCCTGGGCCTCGTCAAAGAGGAACTCCTTGAGATAGCCGACCACATGCTTTGGCACGCCGCGCACCATGACCTGATCGGCCTTGCCGGAAATCCCCAGCAGAGGGTCCGAAGTGAGATTTTCCCAAAGCGTCGCATTGGGGTCCAGCTGATCGCGCGTCTGATCGAACAGGGCGATTTCAAGATTGGTTCCCAGCTTGACCGACCCGGCGTCCGGTTCCACCTGCCCCAGCATCAGTTTCAGCAGGGTGGTCTTGCCCGCGCCATTTGGCCCGACAAAAGCCACCCGATCACTGCGCTGAACCTTCAGGGAAAAATCCTGCACAATCTGTTTGTCGCCATAGGCTTTGCTCAACCCGTCGACTTCGATCACCTTACGGCCGGATTTAGGCCCCGCCTCCAGCGCCAGCTCTGCCGCGCCCTGGCGTTTGATCTGGCCGGCGCGCTCGTCCTTTAGCTCGTGCAGGGCACGAACACGGCCCATATTGCGCTTGCGGCGGGCAGAAATGCCTTCAACGGCCCAGCGGCTTTCGCTCTTGATCAGGCGGTTGAGCTTGTGCCGCTGCTGATCTTCTTCTTCCCAGATCTTGTCGCGCCAGGCCTCAAAGCCTTCAAATCCCTTTTCCTGTCGCCGGACCTGGCCCCGATCAACCCACAGCGTTGCCCGCGTCAGCGCCCGCAAGAACGCCCGGTCGTGGCTAATCAGTACATAGGCGGCGCGGGTAGATTTCAGTTCGGACTCAAGCCAGGTGATGGCCTCGATATCCAAATGGTTCGTCGGCTCGTCCAGCAGCATCAGATCCGGCGCTTCGGCCATCAACTTGGCCAAGGCTGCCCGGCGTTTCTCCCCGCCTGAGGCGGTGGCAACCGGGCGGTCGGGATCAAATTTCAGCCCCTCACCGGCGCGCTCTACCTTGTAGAGTTCGCCCGGGTCGAGTTCCGAGGCGGCAAATTCGCCAAGGGTGGCAAACCCGCCCATCTGCGGGTCCTGCTCCATATAGCCGACCGAGCGGCCAGACGGCACCACTAGGCTGCCGGTGTCGGCTTCAACAAGCCCTGCCATCACCTTCATAAGGGTGGATTTTCCCGATCCGTTGCGGCCAACAAGGGCAACACGGTCGCCAGGTTGCACCACCAGATCCAGGTCTGAAAAGATGGGATCGCCGCCAAAGGTGAGGGAGATACCGGTCATCTGTAAAAGAGGAATACGTGCCATGACAGCCAGCTAAACCGCGACGGGCCTGAGGTCAACGCTCCGCGCCATTGTTGGGTCGAAACGCCAGATCAGTGCCACGGTTCAGTGCCCTTGTGTGATCGCCCGCAGCAGGCGCTGTCGTACCCTCGGCACCCCGTCGACCTCCAGCCCCGTGAAAACATGGCAGGTGCCCAGGTCATGGTCGACCACCAGATGGTCGCTGACCCGCCCCCCCATTGCCAGATAGCTGCGCAACAGTGGCGGAAGTTGTGCCTGCGCCGCGTGCAGATCCGTTGCGGCCAGCGCGGCACGGCCCTGCAAGACCTGCGCAAACCCAAGCGCCCGAGGCGATTTTGCTCCCGGCCCCCAAGACAGCGGCGCCAGATACCGCTGCTGCAAGAGCGAAAAAGCATCCAGATAGGCGCCAGGATCGGTGCCGGTAAACGAGGTGCAGCCAAAAAGCAGACCAACATCGTGGCGATCTACCAACAGCGCCACCGCGCCCCAGGCAAAGCGCACAACATCCGCATCCCGGCAATCCGGGTCGATACAAAAGCGCCCCAACTCCATCACGGCGCCATCGCGGCTGGAAATATTTGCAAGATCATAGAATTGCGCCGAATAGCTCTTGTCGATCTGCGCGCCATTCGGCAGCAGCAAGCTGCGAAAATAGCCGACAGGCTCGGCGGTGCGGTCGTGTTCGATCAGGATATGCTGGCACACAGCATCATAGGCATCGCCGTCCAGCCCATCGGTTTGGAAACACCGGCTGCGCAGCTGCCGGGCCGCCATCAAATCCTGCGCCCCGATGGCAAAACGCGCACGGTAGCCGCTGCGCTGCAACAGCAGATTTTCTTTGCCCCCGCACATACCGGAAGGCCGCCCCAAACCTGTCTCAGCCACCCTGCAGGCTCCTTCTGCCAAGGCAAAGCCTGCCGGGGGTGAGGCGAGGTTCAGGCAAGGAATGACCCAGGGTGAAATCCATTCAGTCGCCCCCCGGATCCAAAACCCTGCCGTTTATTCGACAAACGAGCCAGGCGAGAAGTTCCCAAGGCTGCCAAGCAGCTGTCGCAGGAATGTCTTGTCCTGCACGCTGGAACTGGTGACGCGCCGCTCAAGCGGAATCACCCGCCCGTCTTCCAGGCTGTAGTGTTCGACACCGGAAACCACATTCTTGTCATCAAAACTGATCGCCACCAGGGAACGCGACACCGGTTTGGTTGCGCTCACCCCGCGGGTGCGCATCAGGGTCGCGACATAGTAGTAACCGCCATCGTTCAAAACGCCCGATGCGCCTGGCTCACCAATGGTTTCCGCAACAGAATCCTTGGTATCCACGCCAACGACCACCTCGGCCAATTGCTCTGAGGTCGGCACGTAGCCATGTTTCTGGTAGATCGCGGAGCAGGCTGTGAGGGCTGCGGCTGCAAGCACCCAGGCAGCGTATTTCCCCACCGATTTCAGCCTATTTTTCTGTGCATTCATCATCTTCCCCACACCACTGTCTCGCCTCTGGCTTGAACACGCCTTGGAACCCGATTACCTAATGCAAGCCTCCTGTTCAAGAAACGAAAGTTCTAACCATGACTGATAGCACCGCCCTGAGGGTGTCCGAACTGCCACAGAACAGGGCCACCACCTTTGATCTGAGCCCCGATACAGCAAGTCTGAAGGCCCTTGCCGATGAACTTGATATCAAGGCCCTGCGAAAGCTGCGCTTTACCGGCACGATCAGCACCAAGGGGCGGCACGATTGGCAGCTTAGTGCGCATCTGGGTGCCACCGTTCAGCAGGACTGCGTTGTGACACTGGAACCTGTCACCACCCGAATCGATGAAAAGGTCGAACGCTTTTTTGTCTCTGACTTCTCTGAACCCGATGATCCAGAGGTAGAAATGGTCGCGGATGAACGGATCGAACCGCTTGGCGAGACAATTGATCCGCATGCGGTGATGATCGAGGCGCTATCGCTGCTGATTCCCGCCTATCCGCGCAAGGAAGGTGCCGAGCTGGAAGAAACTGTCTATAGTCAACCTGGGGTTATCCCCCTGCGCGACGAAGACACCAAACCTTTTGCTGGACTCGCGTCCTTGAAGAAACAACTGTCGCCAGAAGATAAGGGTTAAAAAACTCGAAAATAGTGGTTTTGCGGGTGGCATCGGCCGCCCGACTGGCCTAAAAAACAGCTTGCGCCGTCGGAGATTCTAAGTATTTTCGCGCGCTCATCGAAATTTTTGGTTGGACATCGGAGAGGCTGCGGCCTAAACGCTCGCCTACCGATCAAGACGATTAAATGTGAAACGCGCCGCGGGCATGACCCCAAGGCCCCAAAATACGAAGGTTGAGACATGGCCGTCCAACAGAATAAAGTATCCAAGTCGCGCCGCAACAACCGCCGCGCGCACGATGCTCTGGTTGCTGCAAATCCAAACGAATGTTCAAGCTGCGGCGAACTGAAGCGTCCCCACCACGTCTGCCCCTCCTGCGGCAACTATGACAGCAAAGAAATTGTTGCCATGAATGACGACGTCGAAATCGACGAAGACGCGGCATAAGATCGCGACGATCACACATCTTGCGGGGCGGACTTTTGCATGACGGGTAAACCCGATCAATCAGTGACAAAAGCCGACCGCATTGTGATCTCGGTTGACGCCATGGGCGGAGACGCCGGCCCTGCTGTTGTGGTGGCCGGCCTTGCCATGTCTGCGGAAAAGAATCCCCAGCTGGGGTTTCTGCTGCATGGCCCCGCCGATGAGTTGACCCCCCTGGTCAATAAACGTCGCATCCTGCAGGGGCGGGTAGAAGTGCGTGATGCCCAAAAGGTTGTCACGATGGACGACAAGCCCAGCCAGGTGATGCGCAATGGCAAGGGCACCTCTATGTGGTCCACTCTAGAGGCGGTCAAACAGGGTGAGGCCGCCGGCGCCGTTTCTTGTGGCAATACCGGGGCGCTGATGGCGCTGTCGATGCTGCGTCTGCGCAAGATGCCAGGCGTCAATCGCCCGGCCATCGCCATCCTGTGGCCCTCGCGCAATCCGCAGGGGTTCAACGTGATGCTGGATGTCGGCGCCGATGTGCGCGCCGATGCACAGGATCTGTTGCAATATGCCCTGATGGGCACCTCTTACGTGCGCAATTCCATGAATATTCGCCGCCCTCGTGTGGGCCTGCTGAATGTGGGCACCGAGGAACACAAAGGCCACGCCGAGCTGAAAGAGGCCCATGCCCTGATCGCAGCCCAGGCCGCCACGGCAGATTATGACTTTGTCGGCTTTGTCGAAGGCAGCGACATTCCTGGCGATGCGGTTGATCTGATCGTCACCGATGGGTTCACCGGAAATGTCGCCATTAAAACCGGCGAAGGCACGGCAGGCATGCTGCGCAGCGCCCTGCGTGAAGCTTTCGAATATTCGATTTTGTCACGCATTGCTGCGGTACTTGCCTATACGTCGCTGGCACGGCTGGCCAAACGGCTGGATCCCCGCCACGTCAATGGTGGCGTCTTTTTGGGCCTGAACGGCACAGTGGTCAAATCCCACGGCGGCGCAGACGCCACAGGCGTTTCCGCAGCGGTCAAGCTCGCATTCCTGCTGGCCCAGCAGGGCTTTGCAGAAAAGCTGGCTGCGCGGGTTGCATCTGCCGTCGAGCTTACCCAAGATGGTAATCTCACCTCGGATGGCGAACATCCCTCCAAATAATTCCAAAAGGCAGGCAAAGAATGACGCGACGCGCAGTAGTGGTTGGCACAGGACATTATCTCCCTGAGCGGGTCGTGGAAAACGCCGAGTTCGAGGCCTCTCTGGATACCAGCGACGAATGGATTCGTTCGCGCTCTGGCATTGAACGGCGTCATTTTGCTGCCGAAGGCGAAACCACCTCTGATATGGCCACTGCCGCGGCGCTCAATGCGCTGAAAGACGCCGACCTGGATGTGTCGGATGTGGATGCCATTGTCCTGGCGACCTCGACGGCGGATCTGACCTTTCCCTCTGCGGCGACCATGGTGCAGGCCAATCTGGGCATGACCAACGGCTTTGCCTTTGATGTGCAGGCCGTCTGCGCCGGTTTTGTCTATGCGCTGACCAATGCCAACGCGCTGATCCTATCCGGCCAGGCAAACCGGGTCCTGGTCATCGGGTCTGAAACCTTCAGCCGCATCATGGATTGGACCGACCGCTCTACCTGCGTGCTGTTTGGCGATGGCGCGGGTGCCTTGGTGCTGGAAGCCCAAGACCAGCCAGGCGACACGGATGATCGCGGCATTCTTTCAACCGATCTCAATTCCGATGGTCGCTATAAAGATCTGCTCTATGTGGATGGCGGCGTCGCGACCCAAAATACCGGTCACCTACGGATGCAGGGCAACCAGGTTTTTCGCCATGCCGTAGAAAAGCTGGCAAAGACAGCCCAAACCGCGCTGGAGCGTGCTGATCTGACAACCGCCGATGTCGATTGGATTGTGCCACATCAGGCAAATATCCGCATTATTCAAGGCACTGCCAAAAAGATGGGCCTGTCTATGGACAATGTGGTGGTGACCGTGCAGGACCACGGAAACACCTCTGCAGCCTCTATTCCGCTGGCGCTCTCAGTTGGCAAATCACGCGGTCAAATCAAGCCCGGAGACCTGATCGTCACCGAGGCAATTGGCGGTGGCTTGGCCTGGGGCGCGGTGGTGTTGCGCTGGTAGCCTATGAGCCGGGAAACAAGCCGGCTGCAATTCATTGATATTGACAGGGAAATTCCCCTGCCCCTATGATTTGACAAACAATGGGGATTAGCATGGGCGAAAAAACTCTTACACGAATGGATCTGAGCGAAGCTGTCTTCCGTGAAGTCGGCCTGTCTCGAAACGAAAGTGCGCAGCTGGTAGAGAGCATGTTGCAACACATGTCCGATGCCTTGGTGAAGGGCGAACAAGTCAAGATTTCATCTTTTGGCACCTTCAGCGTGCGGGATAAATCTGCCCGCGTTGGCCGCAATCCCAAAACCGGAGAGGAAGTCCCGATTCAGCCCCGCCGCGTGCTTACCTTCCGCCCGTCGCACCTGATGAAGGACCGGGTGGCAGACGGCAACCGCAAGTAACGCTGCGCGGCTGCGCCACACGACGGATACAGATACGGCCTACCCTGTCTGCTCCGGGGCTCCGGGTAGGACCAGGTTAAACACGCTCGTCCCAGAGCAAAGATCATTGGAACCATCAAGATGTCAAAATCAGCAGACGCTTTTCGCACGATCAGCGAAGTCGCGGACTGGCTCGGCGTGCAGGCCCATGTTTTGCGCTTTTGGGAAAGCAAATTCACACAGATCAAGCCGGTAAAACGGGCCGGTGGGCGGCGCTATTACCGGCCTGCCGACATGTTGCTTTTGGGTGGCATCCGAAAACTTCTGCATACAGATGGCCTGTCGATCAAAGATGTGCAGGCAATCCTGCGTGATCTTGGCATTGGCCATGTCAGCCAGCTGTCCCATGGGCTGGACGCGGATGGGCCGCCATCCGAGGAGGCAGGTTCCACCACTGCTGCCGCCACTGCTGGGAATAGCGCAGAATCAGATACCGCCCCCCCCATAGCCGCAGCAACCCCGCCCGAAAGGGCGGCGAACCTGGGCGATGAAGCTCAGACGCGTGCCCCGTCTGAGACGGTCAGCCCCCCCTTTACCCCTTCCACGCATACAGAATGGGCGCGTCTCTCCGAAGCATCCACATCCAAGGCAACCACAACCAATGATGCCTCGGAACCAAGGTCAGTCGCCGGGAAAATGCCTGATGTCACGCCCGCCCCCGTTGGGGCAGAGCCAGTATCGTCGGCTGCCGAAACTGAACAGATGGATATGCTGCTCGATACGCCTGCCCCTGCTGCGCCCGCGTCGCCAGAGCCAGAGCCAGAGCCAGAACCCTCTATCACAGAGCCACCCAAGCAGCCGCTGCACGACTCGTCGGCAGCCTCGGAACCAGCCGCAATGCCAGCCGCTGTTGAAGGTGCGCCCCTAGAATCTGCACCACAAGACGGCGGTGCAGAGGCACCGGTGCCTGATGGCCACTCCGAACCAGCCGAGGCCCCCCTGGACAGCACAGCCATGCAGCCCGGCGCCCCAGCGGCCCAACCGATCGAAGCGCCTGCTGCCGAGACCGTCTTGCCAATTCTTGATGTAGAACCGGACTCTGACACTTCGCCCCGGCCTGGCAGCCCCGTTTTTGACAGCCCGGCCGCTGATGCAGTAGCGCCAGACAGCCTGGCAGCTGAACCAGATCCTGTGGACCATGACAGCGCCGCCGCTGCGGCAGCAGTGGATGCGCCAAATCTGGACCCGATGGCAGAGGCGGACGCCGCAGTAGCAGAGCAAGAGACTGCTCCTGTCCAGGATCAGCCGCAAGCGCAGGGGCTGGACAACGCGCCATCTGATGTGCCTCTACAGGGTGACCTGGTACTTGGTGCCGCAACAGAGCAGCTGCCGCCCTCGCCGTTTGCCGATGTGCTGATCTTGCTGGCGCAAACCAAGTCTTTACCAGCGCATGTACAAGACGAGGCCGCAGTCTGCCTGAACGAACTGCGCGCAATCGCGTCGCAACGCTAAAATAATCGCCGGACAGGAAAAAAACCGAAATTACCCCCTTGCCCCTGCCGCGAAATACAGTAGAACCCGTCCTCAGCGGGCTATGGCGCAGCCTGGTAGCGCGTCCGTCTGGGGGACGGAAGGTCGCAGGTTCGAGTCCTGCTAGCCCGACCAAAAACCGTCTGAGTGTTCATCACTCAGGCGGTTTTTTGCTTTTCCTTTCTTAGCCTTGCAAGGTTTTGCAAAATCTCTTGATTGCTGCTATCGCTTGGCATATCGGCAGCCCCGACCAAAAGGAAAATGGATCATGACCGGCGTTCTCCCCAGCCAAGCCATTGAGCAGATGTTTGCCCGAGCTGAGATCACCAGCCCGATCCCGCTGGTCGAAGGGCAGATCCAGCCCGCCAGTCTTGATTTGCGGCTGGGTACGGTTGCCTTCCGGGTGCGTGCCTCTTTTCTCGCCGGCAAGGACTGCAGTGTTGCCAATCGCATCAGCGAATTTGAGATGCACCGCATTGACCTGTCGGATGGCGCCGTGCTGGAAAAGGGCTGCGTCTATCTGGTGCCCCTGATGGAGGCGCTCTGCCTGCCCGATGGCATTTCTGCGGTGGCCAACGCCAAAAGCTCAACCGGGAGGCTGGACCTGTTGACCCGTACCATCACGGATGGCGGGGTTGAATTTGACCGCATCAAACCGGGCTATTCCGGACCACTCTATGCCGAGATCTGCCCGCGCTCTTTCTCGGTGCTGGTGCGCCCTGGCATGCGGTTGAACCAGATCCGGTTCCGCCAGGGCCAGGCCGTCCTGACGGACGATGAACTGGCGGAACTGCACGCCCAAAGCCCGCTGGTGGATGGCACAGCAGTGATCGAGGACGGCTTAGGCTTTTCGGTCGATCTGCGGCTGCCGGGCACCGATCTGGTGGGATACCGTGCCAAGCCCCATACCGGGGTCATTGATTTGGATCGCATCGGCGAATACGATCCGCAGGACTACTGGGAGGAAGTGCACAGCACCTCTGGCCGCATCATCCTGGACCCTGGTGCCTTTTACATTCTGGTCAGCCGCGAATCGGTACAGATTCCCCCTGCCTATGCCGCAGAGATGGCCCCCTATCTTGCCATGGTCGGTGAATTCCGGGTGCATTATGCCGGCTTCTTTGATCCCGGTTTTGGCCATGATGCGGCGGGCGGCAGTGGCTCTCGCGGGGTGCTGGAGGTGCGCTGCCACGAGGCTCCCTTTGTATTGGAACATGGCCAGGTGGTGGGCCGCCTGGTCTATGAACGTATGGCCAGCCTGCCAGAGCAGCTCTATGGTGCCGACATTGCGTCGAACTATCAGGGCCAGGGGCTGAAACTGTCCAAGCACTTTAAATCACCGCAATAATTTTGCGGCGGCCGTCAGCGTGGTGCCAAGGGCAGGATTACCCCTGCTGATTGCGCTTTGCCCGGCGTGCCTGCCGGATGGCGCGAATCCGGTCGCGTTCAGCCCGCGCCTCTGCCTCGGCGGGTGTTTCAATCCGGTCATCAGAGGCAGCGTGGCGCCCACGGCGCCGTTTTCGCCCTGAAAACGCGCCAAGGCCCGCATCAACCCCGGCATTCACGGCCTTCCCCAGCAGGCGGCGTATCACCATTTTCACGATCATATCGAGGTTCATCCCGGCTCTCCTGTGTTCGGCTCAAGCCCCATGTCCGGGCTGGCTCTGCCTGACGGCGTTCCCTCCGACCTAACAAGCAAATCGGGCAATTCCTTGACGCAGCCAACCACCTTTGGGGATCGTCTTAGGCCCAAAGCAAGCCGCGCAAGGCGGGTGCCGTTTTGCACGCCACGCCCTAGTCGCCAAACAGCTCCGGCTGCTCGCCCATCTCGCTGTCCTCATCGCTCCCCTCGCCCATGGGAAGCGATCCGGGCGGTGGTCTGTTTTCCAGCAATCCAGCGGCGCGTAGCTCTTTCAACCCGGGCAGATCACGGGCACTTTCAAGGCCAAAGTGATCCAGAAACACCGGCGTCACCACAAAGGTAACTGGCCGCCCTGGTGTCATCCTGCGGCGGCCAATGCGGATCCATTCCATCTCAAGCAGTTGGTCAACGGTGCCGCGCGACACCGACACGCCGCGAATCTCTTCGATCTCGGCCCGGGTCACTGGCTGATGATAGGCAATGATCGCCAGGGTCTCGATCGCCGCCCGGCTGAGCTTGCGGGTCTCGACGATCTCTTTTTGCATCAAAAAGCCAAGGTCAGGTGCAGTGCGGATGGCCCAGGCATCACCGACGCGAACAACCCGCACTCCGCGCCCCTCATACCGTTTGCGCAGATGCTCAATGGCGGCGCGTGGATCGCAGCCATGCGGCATCCGCGATTCGAGATCACGCAGGGTGACAGGGGTGGCACTGGCAAACAGCACCGCCTCGACCATGCGTTCCTGTTCGGCAATGGGAGGCGCGTCAAACAGGCTGTCGCTGTCCTGCGGCGGCTCTGGCGTATTGTGGGCGGTCGGGGTCTCCATCAAGGGTCCTCATCCAGGCTGCGCAGTTGAATAGGCGCAAAATTATCGCTTTGACGGATTTCCAGCCGCCCCTCTTTGACCAGTTGCAACGAGGCCGCAAAGGTCGCCGCCGTGGCCGAGCGCCGCTTGACCGGATCCTTGTGCCAGCCATCCGGCAGATAGCTGAGCATATCGGTCCAACTGCCGGTAAAGCCGATGAGAGCGCGCATCCGCTCCAAGGCCTCTTCCATGGTAAAGACACTGTCGCGATCCATCACAAAGGGGCGAAAGTCATCCTTGGTACGGATACGGGCATAGCCCTGCATCAGATCCAGCAGATTGGCAGAATAGGTGACAGTGCGAATGCGCTGAACATCCTGATTCTGGCCGCGGGAAAAGAAATCGCGCCCCAACTGATCGCGCCCCATCAACCGGGCCGCCGCATCGCGCATCGCTTGCAGACGTTCCAGCTGAAAAGCAAGATGCGCCGCCAGTTCGGCCCCGGAAGGCCCCTCCTCGCTGGGATCAGGCGGCAAGAGCAGTCGGGATTTCAGATAGGCAAGCCAAGCCGCCATCACCAGATAATCCGCCGCCAGCTCAATCCGCAGTTCCTTGGCGTGGTCTACAAATGTCAGATACTGACGCGCCAATTCCAGGACAGAAATTCGCCGCAGATCCACCTTTTGGGTGCGCGACAGCGTCAGCAACAGATCAAGCGGGCCCTCATATCCGTCGACATCAACAATAAGCGCCTCGGCCGCCAGCCGTTCTTCGACCGATTGCGCGGTGACCTCGTGAAACAGATTTTGTTCAGACATAGACCTTTCCGCTCATCAAGGCGGTAAGTTCGGCTTCAACAGCCTCTGTGTCAAGCGGCTTGGGCGGCAGCCGCTGTGCCAGGGCCGCTGCGGCACGGGCCTGCCCCTTCGCATCCATTTCGCCTGCGGCCTCGGCTACCGCGCGGCGGGCGTCCAGCGGGGCATTGCAATAAAGCACAAGATCGCAGCCTGCGGCACGGGCGGCGGCGGCATTCTCAGCCGGAGCGCCAGCCAGTGCCTTCATAGAGATATCATCCGTCATTATCAGCCCGTCAAAGCCAATGTCGCGCCGGATCATCCCCATCACAGTATCCGAGATCGTTGCAGGCTGACTGTCCAGCGCCTGATAGACCAGATGCGCCGTCATCCCCAGCGGCAAGTCGCGCAGCGCCTGAAAGACGGCAAAATCCTGCGCCTGCAGTTCAGCCAGTGGGGCAGCGACGCGTGGCAGGTCTTTGTGGCTGTCCGCGGTGGCCCGGCCATGGCCGGGAATGTGCTTCAGCACTGGCAGGACCCCGCCATCCAGATGGGCATTTGCAACTGCGCGCGCCAGACGCGCCACCTGTTCGACACTGTCGCCATAACAACGGTTCTTGAGGAAAGGATGGGTCTGCGCAGTCAGCAAATCAGCGACCGGGGCGCAGTTGCTATCGACCCCAAGCGCGTGCAGTTCAGCAGCAATCAGGCGATAACGCAGATAAAGCGCCCGTTCGGCCCCCGGACCGGCCTGTATCACATGATCCAGTGGCGCCATCCAGTTGCGCGCCAGCGGGCTGCGCAGGCGCTGTACCCGTCCGCCTTCTTGATCAATGGTGATCAGACAGTTCCGACCCACCGCATCGCGCAGCTCTTGACACAGGGCCCGCAGCTGCGGCGCGCTTTCGATATTGCGGGCAAAAAGGATAAAGCCAAAAGGATCGGCATCGCGGAAAAACGCCTTCTCGGCCGCGGTCAGTACCAGCCCTTCGGCATCCAGAATGGTTGCGCCCACCGCCATCAGCGGGTTGTCACAGGAATGCAGTCGGCCTTGCCCGCGACCAGAGTGGAACAAAAGCGGCGCGCGTCAGACAGCCCTTCAAAGCCCATGGCGCGCAACCGGTAAAAGGTACGCCCACCGCTTTCAGCGCGCTGAATCACCCGCGTCTTGCCTTCTAGGTAATCTTCAAAGCGGGCATAGATCCGATCCCATTCGGCCCGGGCCACTTCAGCGCTTTCATAGGCGCCTAGCTGGGCCAGACGCGTGCCCGGCTCCAGGCTCTTGGGATCGGCCTCTGGGGTGGTCCGTGCAGCCGCAGGGCTGGCAGAGGCCGTAGCAGCCGGGCTAAAACGCGCCGGGCGCAGGTTGGGCCGCAGCGACACCTTGACGCCGGGGGCGTTCAACAGGGCCGAAGACGGCGCAGTTGCCGTACCAATGGCCGCGATTTCAACGGGTTTCAGCGGAGCTGGCTGCACAATCGCAGGTGCCGCTGCGGCAGCGGTCTCCTGGGCAGAGCCAAGCGGCTGGACCCCATCGGTGAGCTCCGCCACCAGGGAATCAATATCGCCATTCCGGTAGGCCGTAACCGAGGCCTCTGAAATCTTTGCCTCTGCCTCCGCTGCGGCCTGATTTATCTCTTGCGGCGGCAAATCCGCCTCTGGCGCGGTCAGCCGCGACATCGGCTGGTCATCCTGTGCCAGTTCAATGGGTTTCGGCGCCAGCGTCAGCCGGTCGGCGGGGGCTTCCGCAGTGCCATTGGCGGCAACTGAATTCACGGCAAGCCCTTGGTTATCTGCCTGACGGCCACCAGGATTATCAGGCTGCGCCCGCATCGGGCCTTCGACTGCCCGCACAACCGGTACACCGCTGACATCACGCATAACCAGCTGATAGCCCCAGGTCCCAATCCCGATCACCAATGCCAATGAGGCCGCCGCACCAAGCAGGCTGGCGGTGCGGCCCATGCTGGTGCCCGGGTTGGCGGGGGATGTCACATAGTCGGCATCGCCATAGCCGTCTTGCGCGGTCTCTTGTGCATAATCGTAGCCATAGCTTTGGGAAGCCGCGCCACCATAGGCGTCGTGGTCATCGCTGCCGGGACCGCTATAGGCCAGGTCATGGTAGCCTTGATCCCGCGTGGTGTTCAGCGGCTGCGCGTTTACCGCCGGGCTGTCCTGCAGGGGATGGTTTTGATTGGGAAAGGTCTGGCTGGCATAGCCTTCGCCGGGAAACGCCTGATCAATGGCATGCTGGCCACCATAGCTTTGCGCGCCAATGCCGGGAACGCTGTAGTCATCGCTGACGTAGTCCTGCAATCTTGGCTGGGCCTGCTGACCAGCAGAAAAGGCAACCGGATCAACAGAGGCCCTGCCCCGGCCCAGATCATGACCGGCTTCGCTTGCCGCATAGTTTGAATAAAGATCGGGGCCTTCCGCCGGAAACGGGCTGGCCGCAGAGGCACGCAGCGCCGCCGGGGCGGGACGCGTCATCTGCGGCTGCACGCTGGCCATTGGACCAGCCTGACCACCCACTGCCCCGGCTGAAGTGCGCGCCGGGCCAAATTGATCAGAAGCCCCCTCGTCGCGGGTGCTATCGTGGGAATAGGGCTGACCAGAGCCCGCCTGCGCAAAATACGCCATAATCCGCCTCACTGCCCATGCAATCGGCGCGCCAAAACTCGCCTGATTGCTTTTGGGTCTCTTGAACTGCCTCTGTCCGACGGTTTGGGCGATTTTGTTACCGCATCTCCTGCGCCGGATTCACCCCTAGAATACCAAGACCGGCGGAAATAACAATGGAAACACTGCGCGCCAGCGCCAAATTGGCATGTGTTGCCGATTGGCTGCTCTCGTTAACGAATCGTAAACCAGTTTCGCTTTTGCCAAGGTGGTACAGCCCGTGCAGTTCTGAAGCGAGATCATAGAGGAAGAAGGCAACCCGGTGCGGCTCATGGGTGCGGGCCGCGATCTCGATCTGACGCGGCCATTCCGCCAGTTTCTTGGCCACGGCGAGCTGCGCCGGATGGGTGACCTGCGCCAAATCCGCACCGTCCAGAACCGTATCCGTAGTCTCGATCCCTGCCTCGTTGGCCTTGCGCAGGGTCGAACAGATCCGGGCATTGGCATATTGCACATAAAAAATCGGGTTGTCTTTGGATTGCTCTAGCGCCTTGTCCAGGTCAAAATCGAAGCCCTGGTCGTTCTTGCGGGTGAGCAGCATAAAGCGGGTCACATCCGAACCAACCGCATCCACAACATCGCGCAGGGTGACAAAGGTGCCTGCCCGCTTGGACATCTTGAACTCCTGGCCATCCTTGAACAGCTTTACCAGCTGGCACAGCTTGATATCAAGTGGCACCCGGCCATCAGACAGGGCCGCGACAGCCGCCTTCATCCGTTTGACATAGCCACCGTGATCGGCACCCAGAACATCGATCAGCTCATCAAAGCCGCGGCTGACCTTGTCATAGTGATAGGCGATATCAGGAGCAAAATAGGTCCAGGTGCCATCGGATTTCTTGACCGCCCGATCAACATCATCGCCATGGTCAGTAGATTTGAACAGGGTTTGCTCGCGCGGTTCCCAGTCATCGGGCTTCTTGCCTTTTGGCGGCTCCAGCACCCCCTGATAGATCAGCCCCTTGCTTTCAAGCGCTGCCAGGGCAGCCTCGATCTTACCGGTGCCGTACAGCGATTTCTCCGAATAGAAGACATCCATCTTGATGCCCAGCATGGCCAGATCTTCGCGGATCAGCGCCATCATCGCATCGGTGGAAAATTCCCGCACATCCGCCAGCCAGACCTCTTCGCCCTTGCCCACATAGGCATCGCCGACCTTGTCCTTCAGCGCCTGCCCCACCGGCACAAGATAGTCACCGGGGTAGGTTCCATCGGCAAAGGCAATCTCTTGCCCGTGGGCCTCCAGGTAGCGCAGGTAGACAGACCGCGCCAATACATCGACCTGACCGCCACCATCGTTGATGTAATATTCACGGGTGACGTCATAGCCGGCATAGGCCAACAGCGAGGCCAGCGCATCGCCAAACACCGCGCCGCGGGTATGGCCCACATGCAACGGCCCGGTGGGATTGGCCGAGACATATTCCACATTGACCTTTTTGCCCGCTCCGACATCGGCGCGCCCATAATCAAGCCCGCCCTTCAGCACCGCGCCCAGAACCGACTGCCAGACAACCGGGGCCAACCGCAGGTTCAGAAACCCGGGGCCTGCAACCTCGGCCGAGGCAACCCGTTCGTCCGCATCCAGCTTGGCCGCCAGGGCGCTTGCAATGTCGCGCGGCTTCATCTTGGCCGGCTTGGCCAGCACCATGGCCGCATTGGTTGCCATATCCCCATGTGCCGCATCGCGCGGCGGTTCAACCGCCACATTTGCAAAATCAAGCCCCTCGGGCAGCGCGCCCTCGGCGGTCATCGCGGTGAGGCTGTCAATCACCAGTGCGCGGATATCGGAAAAAAGGTTCATCTCGGGGCGTCCCATTGGTTCGGCTTGATGGTTTGACTTTGCGCTTATCATGCCTAGCCCAAGGGTCAACCTTTATGGCATCCGGCCAGCCCTGAAGCGGCCTGAAACAGGCGCAAACCGGCATCGTGACACACGACCGGCCCCCAAGCTGGACGCAGGCTACCCCGCCGACGCGCCAACAGCGCCCTCGGTCTGGGCCGCAATCACATAGCGGCGCAGACCCGCCACATAATAGGGATCAGAAACGATCAGGCGCTCCACATCGGCGCGGCTTTCGGCACAGACCGTCCAGATGGCACCGGGAAAATCCTGCATGGGCCGCATCGCCAGAGGCCCACCGATCTGCAACTCGGCCCGGCTGCGCACAAAAGCGATATGGGCAGCACGCCGCGCCTTATCGGCCCGGATCCGGCCCATGTCAGGGGCATCCTGAAAGGTCACGCGCCACTGCCTTACTGCTATTCCCGTCATTGTACCCTCTGCCCGATGTTTTGCACAAAAAGCGGCAAGCCAGCCGCAGATCATAGGGCCAGTCAGCACCAGAGGTAACGCCAGAGCGGCAGGTCGCCCGGAAAACATGCGGTTCAGGTCAGGCCGCTAGGATATCAGGCCAGCGGCGCGCAACGCCTTGTATTGCTGCAGGGCGAACCGATCGGTCATCCCGGCGATGTAATCCGAGGTAATCCGCGCCAATGCCACCTGGTCTGGCGCGGCGGCAATATCGCCATGCCAGCGCCCCGGCATCTGATCGGGATGGGCCATATAATACGGAAACAGTGCTTCGACCACTGCCGCCATGCGCGCGCGCACCTCCATCACCGATGGCGCCCGATACATGCGCCGGAACAGAAAGGCGCGGATTTCTTTCAAATCGCGCCAGATCTCTGGCGAAAAGGCCACCACAGGCCGCCCCAGGGCGCGTACCTCTTCGACGCTGGCCACCCCACTGTCAGCTAGGTTCTGACCTGTGGTTTCAATCACATCCGCCACCATCACCCCAAAGACCCGGCGCAGGGCTTCATGGCGACGACGCAGCGGCTCCAGGCCTGGGTATTTGTGATCAACGGCGCCATAGGCCGCGCCAATGATGGGCAGATGGGTGATTTCCGCATCCTCAAACAGGCCGGCGCGCAGCCCATCATGCAGATCGTGATTGTTATAGGCGATGTCATCCGACAGGGCCGCGACCTGCGCCTCGGCGCTGGCGTGGGTGTGCAGCTCCAGATCCATCGCGGCGTTACATTCCGCCAGCGCCCAGGGCAGCACCCCCTGCACCGGCCCATTGTGTTTGGCAATGGCTTCAAGGGATTCCCAGGTTAGATTCAAGCCGTCGAACTCCGCATAGTGGCGCTCTAGGCAGGTAACAATACGGATGGCCTGGGCATTGTGGTCAAAGCCCCCATAGGGCTGCATCAGCGCATGCAGCGCATCCTCGCCGGTGTGGCCAAAGGGCGTGTGCCCCAGATCATGCGCCAGCGCCACCGCTTCGGTCAGTTCCTGATTGAGCCCCAGCGCCGCCGCAATGGTGCGCCCCACCTGCCCCACCTCGATCGAATGAGTCAGACGGGTGCGATAGCTATCACCTTCGTGTTCGACAAAGACCTGGGTCTTGTGTTTCAGACGGCGAAAGGCGCTGGCGTGAATGATACGATCCCGATCTCGCTGATAGGGTGAGCGAAAGCTGCTTTCCTCCTCAGGGATCAGCCTGCCCCGGCTCTGGTCAGGCTTGGTGGCATAAGAGGCATGCATGACTAATCTTTCTCTAGTGAAATCTTGTCGTCTGGGCCGCACCTTTCTATATAATGAGGTGCGCTGCAATACAGCATCGGGAGAGACCACATGCACCTGCCACCAAAAGTGACCGACCGGGCCTTTGCCCGCCTGACCGAAATTGGCGCTGCAACGCAGGGCCAGGCGCTGCGCATTGCGGTCGAAGGTGGCGGCTGTTCCGGGTTTCAATACGAAATCGGCCTGGACGCGCCCAACCCGGATGATCTGGTGCTGGAAGGCCAGGGCGAAAAGGTTGTGGTTGATACCGTGTCCCTGCCCTTTCTGGAAAATGCCGTCATCGACTTTACCGAAGAGCTGATCGGTGCCCGCTTCACCATTGAAAACCCCAATGTATCCTCCAGTTGCGGCTGCGGCACCTCGTTTTCCATGTAGGCAGCCCCCCTTGCTCCTATCGCGCTATTCAGCGATAGATCGGCCACCCCAACCCCTTTGCCGAGGCAGGAGACGCAGCCATGAAGATCGCCAGTTTCAACATCAACGGCATCAAGGCCCGCGCCACCGCCCTGCCGCAATGGCTGGATGAGGCGCAGCCTGATGTGGTTGTCCTGCAAGAGATCAAGTCAGTGGATGAGGCCTTCCCGCGCGAGCTGATTGAAGATCGCGGCTACAATCTGGAAACCCATGGCCAAAAGGGCTTTAACGGGGTGGCGATCCTGTCAAAGCTGCCGCTAGAGGATGTCAGCCGGGGCCTGCCAGGCGATGAAGATGATATTCAGGCGCGCTGGATCGAGGCCACGGTTGTCGGCCAGCAGGCAATCCGCATCTGCGGTCTTTACCTGCCCAATGGCAACCCGGTTGAACTCACCGACGCGGGCGAGCCAGTACCAGGTGGAAAATACGCCTATAAACTGGCCTGGATGCAACGGCTGCAGGCCCGCGCCGAGGCGCTGTTGGCGGATGAAATGCCGGCGCTGATGGCTGGCGATTACAATATCATTCCCCAGGCAGAAGACGCCAAACGCCCCGAGGCCTGGGCAGAGGACGCGCTGTACCGCCCCGAAAGCCGCGCTGCCTATCAGCGGATTCTCAATCTTGGCTTTACCGATGCCTTTCGTGTCCGTCATCAGGGGCCGGGGCATTATTCATTCTGGGATTATCAGGCTGGTGCCTGGAACAAAGATGACGGGATTCGCATCGACCATTTCCTGCTCACTCCCCAGGCCGCCGACCTGCTGCTGGATTGTCAGATCGACAAGGAAATTCGCGGTCGCGACAAACCATCGGACCACGTGCCGATCTGGGTCGAATTGGACATCTAGGCAGGCCGTCCCTATCGCAAATCGGCCTTTCAGCCCTGTGCCGCTGCAGCCTGTGCCGTGACATCATGGCGATAAATCCAGTCGAACTGCGCCACCATACGCTGCGGCGCGAGCGCGCCGCCCAGTTTCAGAACCTGATGCGCGGGCCACTGTAGCGGGGGCCGCAGGTGGTATTTCCAGGCATTGCCACTGGCCGCCTGCACCACCCGTTCGGCGCGATTTTGGCGCTGGCTTTGATACGCGGCCAATGCCTCCGTCAGATCACGCCCCTGCGCCGCGGCCTCTTCAAGGCAAGCGCCCAGCACCCAGGCATCCTCAAGCGCCAGATTGGCCCCCTGGGCCATAAATGGCAGCGTCGGGTGCGCCGCATCTCCCAACAGGGCCACGCCCCCCTGATGCCAAGATGCTGCTACGGGATGGCGAAACAACCCCCACAGGGCGCAGTCACGCACCTGCGCCAACAACTGCTGCGCCACCCCGCCAAAGCTGGCAAAGGCCCGGCGCAGGTTCTCCGGATCATCCGCAAAATTCCAACTCTCATCGGCCCAGGCGCGGCGTTCCTGCACCGCCACCAGATTAATCAAAGATCCATCGCGCAATGGATAGGCCACCAAATGCTGCCCCGGCCCCATAAAGACCTGCGCTTCGGGCGGCAGACCGCTGTGATTGGGCACGATCGCCCGCCAGGCCACCTGGCCGGTGAACTGAGGCGTCTGCGGGGTGTTCAGCGCCCTGCGCGCCTGAGAGTGCAGCCCATCGGCACCGATCACCAGATCGCCACCACATTGCGCCCCATTGGCAAGATGCACTATCGGGCGGCCTGCCGTGGTCGTGATCCGATCCACCTTTTGCAACAGGCGCACCTGCACCCCGGCATCCCGCGCGCCATCCACCAGCAGACCGATCAGATCGGCCCGATGGACGCAATAGTAACGCAGATCAGAAGCATACTGGTCCAGGTCCAGGCGCAGCACCTCTTGCCCGCGCCGATGCCCGCGCAGCACAACCGCCCGGGCACGCTGGGAACACCAGGCCAGCGCATCATCCAGCTTCAACGCCCGCAGAACCGCCATGCCATTGGGGGTAATCTGCAGTCCAGCCCCAACTTCCGAGACCGCTTCGCTTTGCTCCAGCACTGTGACCTGCGCCCCAAGTCGCCGCAAAACCAAAGCCGCCGCCAGACCACCAATGCCGGCCCCAACAATCGTGATCTTCAAATGTTCCAGTGTCATTGCGGCCCGCTGCGTTGCGCTTGTACAGGTTCCATAAACGAAAAACGCCGGAGCAACAGGCCCCGGCGCTATGGTTTTTTTACTTTGACGAAATAATCAATCGTCGCGGTGTACTTTTTCGCGCCGTTCATGACGTTCCTGGGCTTCCAGGCTCATGGTGGCGTTGGGACGGGCATCCAGCCGCTTCAACGAAATCGGCTCGCCGGTGACTTCACAGTACCCATACTCGCCTTCGGCAATGCGACGGATCGCAGCGTCGATCTTGGAAACCAGTTTGCGCTGGCGATCCCGCGTGCGCAGTTCCAGTGCCCGGTCGGTTTCTTCGCTGGCGCGATCAGCCACATCTGGAATATTACGAGTGTTGTCTTGCAAGCCCTCAATCGTATCGCGGCTTTCAGCGAGCAGATCCTGCTTCCAGTTCAGAAGTTTGCGACGGAAATACTCAAGCTGCCGATCATTCATGAAAGGCTCATCTTCGGCCGGACGGTAATCTTCCGGCAGAAACATTTCTTGTTTCATTTCGGCTCCTTCGGTCTCGCTCATTCTGTAGGTCTCATTAATTTTCGCCATACATCCTGGCTCCCCATGCCGCTGCGTTTATCCCCTGAAAGGCCAATTGTCACTACACAATCATGACGCACACAGGTTAAAACCGTGCTAAATATGCCAAATCGAGGCAATGCTAGCAGGGGATCGACTATAACTATGCAATTTCAGGGCACTAAAGACTACGTCGCCACGGACGATCTAAAAATTGCGGTCAATGCCGCTGTCACGCTGGAACGCCCCTTGCTGGTCAAGGGCGAACCGGGCACCGGTAAAACAGAGCTGGCGCGGCAAGTGGCTGACGCCATGGGGCTCAAGATGATTGAGTGGAACGTCAAATCCACCACCCGCGCGCAGCAAGGCCTGTACGAATATGACGCCGTCAGCCGGTTGCGCGATAGCCAACTGGGCGAAGAACGCGTCCATGATGTGAAGAACTACATCAAAAAAGGCAAACTCTGGGAGGCCTTTGAGGCCAATGAGAAAGTGGTCTTGCTGATCGACGAAATTGACAAGGCCGACATCGAATTCCCCAATGATCTGCTGCAAGAGCTTGATAAGATGGAATTCCACGTCTACGAGACCGGCGAAACGATCCGCGCGGTCAATCGGCCGATCATGATCATTACCTCCAACAACGAAAAAGAGCTGCCGGACGCCTTCTTGCGCCGCTGTTTCTTTCACTACATCCAGTTTCCCGATGCCGAAACGATGAAAAAAATCGTCGCGGTGCATCACCCTGATATCAAAGAGGCGCTGCTCACGACGGCTCTGACGCAGTTCTATGAAATTCGCGACACGGCCGGCCTGAAGAAGAAGCCCTCCACCTCAGAGGTGCTGGACTGGCTGAAACTGCTCTTGGCAGAGGATCTGACCCCGCAGGATCTGGCCCGTGACGGCGCCGATGCCCTGCCGAAACTGCACGGGGCACTGTTGAAAAACGAACAGGACGTGCATCTTTTTGAGCGCCTTGCCTTTATGGCACGCGGCCGCCGCTAACGCCTGTTGCGGCGCCAGGCGACATCTGATTTGCAGGGGGGATCAGCCGATCTCTCCTGTGAAACACTGATTTCGCTGCTACGAGATGGTCACGCTTTTATGCAGGCGACAGCGGGGCGCGCTTCGCCTCTTCAAATCTTGCGGTTCTTGCCCTAACAATTGGAAAAGAGCCTGTCTGTCCGGGGCCTTGTTCGCCGTTTCTGAAGCATTTACCCCCTGAGTGGAGACCCTGCGGTGATCGCGACATCTCAACCGACCACCCCGATCTTGTCGCCCACCCCGCGGTCTTGCGGACTGCTGTGCAATACAGGCCCCAAACGCTGGGCTGCTTGCCTGCGTCGCAGCGCCACAGTGTTGGCCCTCTGCTCTCTTGTCGCGGCCTGCGGCCTGCCCGCCGGTCAGATGCAAAGTGGCGCAACACCCGCCAGCCGGGCAGCGCTGAACGCCAGAACCCTTCCCCCGGCCAAGGTCTTTACATCCTCGAGCCCGCAGCCGCCGCAGCGGTCCAATCGCGATATCGCGCGTGATTTTCTGGATCTGCATTTCCAGCTGGAAGGCGGCACTGTGCTGCCCGTCTTTACCCGTTTCGAACGCCCCGTCCGGGTGCACGTGACCGGCAGACCAAGCCAGATATTCCTGAAAGATCTCGACCGGCTGTTGGCCCGCCTACGCCAGGAGGCCGGGGTCAGCATCAAGCGCGTCACCACCGGACCGGCAGAGATCACCGTGCAGGCGGTTTCCAGTCGGGACATCCACCGCGCCCTGCCACAGGCCGCCTGTTTTGTGGTGCCCAATGTTGGCTCTCTGGCGGAACTGCGGCGCAAGCGGCGCAGCCCGCAGACCGATTGGTCGCGCCTGCGCAGCCGCGAGAGACTTGCCGTCTTTGTTCCGATAGACGTCAGCCCGCAGGAAGCCCGCGACTGCCTGCACGAAGAGCTGGCCCAGGCTGTGGGTCCGTTGAACGATCTTTACCGCCTGTCCGACTCTGTATTTAACGACGACAACGTTCATACCGTGCTCACCGGGTTTGACATGCTGGTGCTGCGCGCCAGCTATGCGCCTGAACTGCACACCGGCATGAGCCGCAGCGAAGTGGCGGCACAGTTGCCCCAGATCCTGGCCCGGCTGAACCCAGCCGGAGAATCTATCGCCGCCCGCCCCCTGCCCGCGACCCCGCGCAGCTGGATCGCCGCGATCGAAACGGCGCTGGGACCTGGCAGCAGCCTTGGGATGCGCAAACGGGCCGCCAATCAGGCGGTCATCCTGGCGCGCAATGCAGGCTGGTCCGATCACCGCCGCGCCTATAGCCACTATGTCTTGGGGCGGATGATCCAGGCCGATGAACCAGATCTGGCGCAGCGCCATTTTCAGACCGCGCTGAATGTGCTGCGCGCGCAGCGCGGAAGCGCGCTGCACCAGGCCATTATCAATCCGCGTATGGCCGCCTATCAGATTGCCCGTGGCGATGGCGCTGCAGCCCTGGAACAGATCACCCCGACGCTTGCGGCTGCTAATCGCTCGGAAAATGCCGCCCTTTTGGCCACCGCCATGCTGATCAAGGCCGAGGCCCTGGATCTACTGGGCCAATTTGCCACTGCCAACACGGTCAGACTGGACAGCCTGGGATGGGCGCGCTACGGCTTTGGCCCGGATTGGGCAGTGCAGTCCAAGATCCGCGAAGTCGCGGAACTGCGCCCCTCGGACAACTGAACAGGCAACAGATATCGGCGCGCCCTCGGCGGCAAAAACAGGCGGAGAAGACATGATCGTAATTGGTGCAGTGCTGCTGGGGATCCTCTTGGGGGTCTATAACGCCCGGAAACGTGGCGGCAATACAGCCGATTTGCTGCAATATGCCGCTGTCTATGCCATCGCCTTTGGTATTGTCGGGGTCATCGCCACCATCGTGATCCATCGCGTGCTGGCCTAAACCGTCGCGAAAGGCCTCTTTCATGTTTCAGCCCTTTTTTGAAAATCTGCGCAAGGCGGCAATCCCGGTGTCTTTGCGCGAATACCTTACCTTTCTGGAGGGGATGAAAAAGGGGCTGGTGACCTACGACATCGAAGCCTTCTATTTTCTGGCCCGCGCCGCCATGGTCAAGGATGAGCGCAATATCGACAAGTTCGACCGCGCGTTTTCCGCCACGTTCAAAGGGTTGGAATCGATCCCGAATTCCGCCGTAATGGACGCTGTGGACATCCCCGAAGACTGGCTCCGCAAGATGGCTGAAAAGCACATGACGCCGGAAGAAAAGGCCGAGATCGAAGCCATGGGCGGCTTTGAAAAGCTGATGGAAACCCTGAAACAGCGGCTGGAAGAACAAAAAGGCCGTCATCAGGGGGGCAGCAAATGGGTTGGCACCGCCGGCACCTCGCCCTTTGGCGCCTATGGCTATAATCCCGAAGGCGTCCGCATCGGCCAGAAAGAAAGCCGCCATCAGCGCGCGGTCAAGGTCTGGGACAAGCGCGAGTTCAAGAACCTGGATGGCGATGTCGAACTTGGCACCCGCAACATCAAGGTGGCGCTGAAGCGCCTGCGCCGCTGGGTGCGCGAAGGCGCGCATGAAGAGCTGGATCTGGACAATACCATTCGCTCTACCGCGGAACATGGCTACCTGGATGTCAAAACCCGACCTGAACGCCATAATGCCGTAAAAGTCTTGTTGTTTCTGGATGTTGGCGGCTCGATGGATCCGCATATCAAGGTGGTGGAAGAGCTGTTTTCAGCCGCCCGCACCGAATTCAAACACCTGGAATATTTCTACTTTCACAACTGCCTCTATGAAGGTGTCTGGCGCGACAACCGCCGCCGTTGGGACGCGCAGATGCCCACCCATGAGGTGCTGCGCACCTATGGTCCTGATTACAAATGTATCTTTGTCGGCGATGCCTCGATGTCGCCCTATGAAATCGCCTATCCCGGCGGTGCCAATGAGCATTGGAATCAAGAGGCCGGTCAGGTCTGGCTGGAACGGGCGCGCGACCAGTGGAAATCGCATCTCTGGATCAACCCGGTACCGCAAACACACTGGGACTATACCCATTCCATCGGCATGATCCGCGAGATATTCGAGGATCGCATGGTGCCCATGACGCTGGATGGCTTGGAACGCGGCATGAAAGAGCTGACCAAATAGGGCCAGCCCCCCAGTTTTGCCGACGTGATCCCCCGCCGCAACAGAGCGCGGTAGCCAATTTGGCCGCCAGCTCAGATCGGGCAGTCCGGGTCAGTCAGTCCAAATCGCTCCAGGGCCAGGGTTTCACATTGCTCGCCACCATCTGATAGCGCGCCGCCTTGGCGATCCAGATTCCCAGATCGGTGCCAAAATCGGCCAGCCGCTCGTTTGGCTCTTTGGTGACGGCAAGTACAATGAACTGCAGCACCGTCGCAGTGGCAAGCACCGTCTGGGCCACCGAAATCATCACTGCGATCAGGATCATATAAAGCAACCGTGTCAGCAGGCCTTCCTGCTCCTCCGGTTCAAACTGTTCGCCATGTAAACGGCCATCGATATCATCTGGATCAGGCACCGGCACCCTCTTGGTTTTGGATTATTCCTACGCCTACCCTTCCCTACCCAAGGCCAGTCTGCAACCGTGAAAACTCCAGCGAGGCTGCGCAATCGGTGCCATACCCCGCATCGCGCGCGCCATTTGCCCCCAGTGCCGAGGAACCAGTGCCGAGGAAAACGCCACGCACCAGGGTGGTTTTCACGGCGACCGAACCGCACAGGATGCCGCTGCTCTCTTGTCCTGCGCGCATTTTCTGCCCATATCTGACCCATGTTGCGTTTTACCCCCATCCTGCTGGCCGTGATCTATGGCCTTGTCATGTACCGGATTTCGGTCTGGCGCACCCACCGCGAGCTGGACGCGCGTTCAACCGAGCTGGCTGATGCCAGGCTGCGCCGCCTGACCGATCGCATGGCCGCTGCGCTCGAAATTGATCGCATTCCGGTGTTCATCTACGAGGTTGATCCCGTCAACGGGCTGGCAGCACCGGATGGGCGGATCTTCATCACCCGTGGGTTCTACCGCAAATACCAAAGCGGCGAGGTCACCGACGCCGAGCTTGCCTCGGTCATCGCGCATGAAATGGGGCATGTGGCGCTGGGACACGCCAAGAAACGCATCATTGATTTCTCAGGCCAGAACGCCCTTCGCACTGCATTGATGATGATCCTTGGACGCTACATCCCCTTTGTTGGCCCCTGGATCGCCGGATTGCTGGCCAATCTGCTTGCCGCGAGACTGTCGCGCGGTGACGAATATGAGGCCGATGAATATGCCGCCGCACTGCTGACCAAGGCTGGCATCGGGCTAGAGCCGCAAAAGAGCCTCTTTGTCAAACTTGAGGCCCTGACCGAATCACGGGCTGGCATGGCTCCGGCCTGGCTGATGTCACACCCCAAAACAGAAGAGCGCATCGCGGCGCTGGAACGGCTGGAAGCAGGCTGGAACAAGCACTGATGACATCTGCCCGCGCAGCGCGCCTTCCGCCCTGCTCTGTGCAGGCGCAAGTACAGCGGCCCGGCGCGCAAGCCCCCGAGGACTGGCCCGTTTCTGACACAACGTCATTCTTGTCTTGCCCCCTTGTCATTGCGCGTCAGGCATCCCAGATCAGACACTCCTGTAACTGGAAGCCTATTGATTCCTGGACGCTGAATTGGACCCCCTTATGCGCTACTCTCTTCTTGATCTTGCCCCGGTACCCGAGGGCAGTGAAATCCAGCAGTCCCTTGCCAATAGCACCGATCTGGCGCAGCAGGCCGAAGGCTGGGGCTATCACCGCTACTGGCTGGCAGAGCATCACAACATGCCCGGCATCGCCAGCGCCGCCACCGCCGTTCTGATCGGCCATATTGCCAGCCAGACCAAAACCATCCGCGTTGGCGCCGGGGGCATCATGCTGCCAAACCACGCGCCCTATATGGTGGCCGAGGCCTTTGGCACCCTTGCAGCCCTACATGGCAACCGGATTGATCTGGGGCTGGGCCGCGCCCCCGGCACCGATATGCAGACCGCTCGCGCCCTGCGTCGCGGCATGGCAAGCGGCGCTGCACATGGCGACAACTTCCCGCAGGATGTGGTTGAACTTATAGGGTTTCTTGGTCCGCTGGACCCCGCGGCCAGGGTGCGCGCCTTTCCAGGGCAAGGCAGCAATGTACCGGTCTGGATTCTTGGCTCCAGCCTCTATGGCGCGCAACTGGCGGCGCAACTGGGGCTGCCCTATGCCTTTGCCTCGCATTTTGCACCGCAGGCGCTTGAGGACGCGCTGGCGATCTATCGCCGCGATTTCCGTCCCTCCGCCTATCTGGACAAACCCCACGCGATGATCGCGGCAAATGTCTTTGCTGCCGAGACCGACGCCGAAGGAATCCGGTTGCGCACCACCATGCAGCAGGCCTTTGCCCGCTTGCGCCTTGGCCAGCCCGGAAAACTGCCGCGCCCGGTGGATGATATTGCCGACCACCTGTCGCCCCCGGTGCTGGCGGGTGTGAATGAGGCGCTCACCATCTCTGCTACCGGCAGCCCGGATACCGTCCGGCAAGAGCTGTCGCAGATCGTCGCGCGATATGCGCCGGACGAAGTGATCATCACCGGCCAGATCCACGACCATGCGGCCCGACTGCGCTCTTTTGAAATTGCGGCAGAGGTGCTGAAAACGCTCTAGCTCTGGCCCGAGGCCAGCGCCTTGGCCAGACGCGGCAACCGCGCCTTTTTCAACAGGGGCCTGATCTCCCAGCCGCCGCCAGACAGGCGGTTGGCCTCGTCCAGAACCCGTGCCCCCAGCGCCTCCATTCTGGCGTTGTCCTTGAGCCAAAGATCGTACAGCAGCTGATCCGGCCCCAGCCGCTCCAGCCCTTCTTCCGCCAGGGTATGGCGGGGGAAATCCTTGTTGTTCAACGTCACAATGGCATCGGCATGGCCCGCAATCGCGGTGGCCAGCACATGGACATCAGCTGGGTCCGGCAGCCAGAGCCGGGCCTCGACCCCCGGCGCAGGCGGCACCACCGCCTGCGGCCAGGCGGCGCGTATCAGCGCCACCTCTGCCTCGGCCTGGGCCGCGCCTTCCGGGCCAAGTTTCAGCGCCGCACGGCGCCATTCTTCCAGAATGCGATCTGACCATAGGGGGGTAAACGCCCCCATCCGTGCCGCGCCGATCAGCATTTCGCGCATCACGGTGGGGTAGAGCACGCAGGTATCCAGCAGCAACTTCATGGTGCCGGGTCAGTCCAGGCGAAAGAAAACAGACTTGAGATAGCCACTTTCCGCCAACTGCGGCAATTGCGGATGATCCGCCCCGGCATAGCCGGTGTGGATCAGCTGCCCACGCCGTCCCGCGCGACCGATCCCGCGAGCAGAGGCATTGCGGAAGCGCGATAGATCCGCCGCATGCGAACAGGAACACAGGCCCAGATAGCCACCGGGTGCCACCAGCGGCGCCGCCAGCTTGGCGATCCGCTCATAGGCGCGCAAACCCGCCTCCAGCGCCTGTTTTGACGGGGCAAAGGCCGGGGGATCACAGATCACCACATCAAACAACCGACCTTCTTCGGCCAGGGCGGCAAGCTGATCAAAGGCATCGCCTTGACGCGCAATGAAACTGTCGCCAAAGCCCGCCGCAGCCGCCCCCTGTGCCGCCAGATCCAGCGCCGCTGCCGAGCCATCGACACAGGTAACAGAGCCAGCGCCGGCGGCACGCATCGCCAGGCCGAAACCGCCGACATGGGAAAACACATCCAGCACATCGCCCCCCTGCGGCACCAGACGCGCGGCAAAGGCATGGTTGTCGCGCTGATCATAGAACAGCCCTGTTTTCTGTCCGCCGGTCAGATCCGCCATATAGGTGGCGCCGTTCATCTGCACTGGCATCGGCGCCGTCGGGGTCTCCCCCAGCAGAGTGAGGCTCTCATCATCGAGCCCTTCCAAACCACGGGTCCGCCCCGAGGCATTCTTGAGGATCACGGTGCAGCCTGTGACCGCGGCAAGGGCTGCGGTCAGTGACTCCAGATGGGCCTCGGCCCAGGCGGCGTTGGGCTGCACGACACAGGCCTCGCCAAAGCGGTCGATCACCACCCCCGGCAGGCCATCGGCCTCGGCGTGGACCAACCGGTAATAGGGCGCATCATAAAGGCGTTCACGCAGCGAAAGCGCCTGAGATATCCGCGCCTGGAACCAGGCCTGATCAATCACCGCATCCGGGTCGCGGTCCAGCATCCGGCAGATGATCTTGCTGGTCGGGTTCACCGCCACCGTGCCCATCGGTGTCTGGGCTTCGTCCAGCAATACGGCCAGGCTGCCGGGCGCGAGTTTGCGCGTACGCCGGTCGGTGACCAGTTCGTTGGCATAGACCCAGGGAAAGCCATGGCGCAGGGCACGGGCATTGGCTTTGGGCAGGAGTTTTACGCGGGGGCGCTCTGGCGCCGAGGATGAGGCTGTCATGCCCTCTCTTATCCCCATCGCGGCAAGGGGGCAACCGGCGTGACAGCCCGCCGCCACAGCCGCCAGATCAGTGGACAGACGGCTGTGGTTGTTACCAAAGCCCATGCCCCAGCATCAGGGGTCTGCCTAGGCACTACCATGCAGGCAGGGCCAGTCCCGCCCGGTCACATCAGTCGCGCGGCCGGGTACGCCAACCGCCGCGGCGGCGTGGTTCCCCGATGTCAGTCAGCCCCTGACGCAGCACCTGCGTCATCGGATGATCTGCCGGGGCCCCGCTATAGTGATCCAAGATCTGGGTGATGGCACTGCGGTGATCCAACCCGGTGGGCAGGCTCAGCGCCCAGTCGAGAAAAATACTGCGGCATTGGCTTTCGGTGATGCCTTCGATCCGGTAGGCCTCGCGGATCAGCTGCTTATCGTCCAGCCCTGTCAGGCTCTGCATGGTCAACTCCCTCCTGCAAGGTCTGCGCAATGATTGCGTCACAGCCCCTATACGCCGCCTCCAGCGCCGCTTCCAGATCTTCCAGACAGTCAAAGCCCGCACTGCTGCACAGAAACTGCGCACCGCCCTCGCCCAGATTTTCCTGCAACAGGGGACTCTGAGAGATCAGTCGCGCGGCTGTCTGTACCGACCAGTATAGATCATATGACTGGTGCAACCGACGCGCATCTGCGGCATCCAGCCAGCAACGAGCGACCGCCTGCTGCAATCCACCTACGACATCACGGCTGGGGGCCACCTCGCCACCAGCGCCTGAATCCAGGCTGCCCCGCCCCGCCAGCAAGGCCCCGGCTTGCGACAGCAGCTCAATATCCATCATCCGCCCTGCCCCTGTCTTGGCATCCCAAACCCCAGAGGGGCGTTTTGCGGCCGCCAGACGCTGGCGCATGGCGGCGACCTCGGCCAATACGGTCGGCACCTCGCGCTCCTGCGCCAGCAGGCTGCGCCGAAAGGTTTCAAAGCGTTGTTGCAAGGCTGGATTTCCGGCGATGCCCCGCGCCCGCGTCAGCGCCAGGTGTTCCCAGACCCAGGCCTCTGATTGTTGATAGTGGCTATAGGCGGACCAGCTGGTTGCCACCGGCCCGATATTCCCCGAGGGGCGCAGCCGCATGTCGACCTCATAGAGCCGCCCCTGCGACATCGGGGCCGACAGCCCGGTGATCAACGCCTGGGTCAAGCGCGCGTAATAGGCGCGGGTTCCAAGCGGCTTGCGCCCCTCGGACATCTCCACCTCCTCGGGGTCGTAGATAACAATGATATCCAAATCCGACTGCGCGTTGATCTGCCCCGCCCCCAAAGAGCCCATGGCCACCACCACCGGACCACTGCCCGGCGGCGGGCCGTGCTTGACGCTAAACTGGCGGATCACCCGTGGCAAAAGCGCCTTGATAACGGCTTCGGCCAGTTCGCCATACTGCGCCCCCGCTGTCGCCCCATCAATCAAGCCACGCAGGTGATGCACCCCGATGCGAAAGTGCCATTCCTTGCACCAGCGCCGGGCCCCGTCCAGCTGGGCCTCATAGTCCTCTTCCAGATCGAGAACCGCCTCCATCTCTTGGCAAAGCACCGCCCCACCCGGCCAGTCTTCGAAGAACGAGCCGCCAATCACCGCGTCAAACACGCCAGAGTTTCGCGACAGAAAGCCCGCCAGCGCGGGTGATGTGCCGACGATATCAACCAAAAGATCCAGCAGTTGCGGGTTCGCCTCAAACAGTGAAAACAACTGCACCCCAGCCGGCAGCCCGGCCAGGAACCCATCCAGCGCCAATAGCGATTCTGCTGGTTTTGCCGTGCGTGACAGCCGGGCCAGCAGATCCGGTTTCAGACGTTCAAAGATCTGCGCCCCCCGCTGCGAGCGCAGCGCCGGATAGGTGCGCCAGCGCGCCGTGATGCTTTCGTCCATCTCGACGGGCAGTTCGGGGCGTGGCTGCGCGGCTGCGTCCGGGGCAAAGAAATCTTCGGTCAGCTCATGCACTTCTACCAGACGGCGGTGAATGTCGCGCTGCAGCTCTGCCGGATCCTGCCCCATCAGACAGGCCACACGGGCGATGCCCTCTTCTGCACTGGGCATTCTATGCGTCTGGGCATCATGTACCATCTGGATCCGATGCTCGACGTCGCGATGGGCGCGGTAATGATCGCTCAGCCTCGCCGCGACATCGTCAGGGATCCAGCCGCGGGCAGCCAGGGCGTGCAGCCCCTCGACCGTGCCGCGCAGACGCAGGCTTTCGTCGCGCCCCCCTGCAATCAGCTGACGGGTCTGGGTGAAGAATTCAATCTCGCGGATACCGCCACGGCCCAGCTTCATGTCATGGCCTGGCACCGTGATCGGACCGCCGGTCCCCTTGTTTTCCCGGATACGCAGACGCATATCATGCGCATCCTGAATGGCGGCAAAATCCAGATGCCGCCGCCAGACAAAGGGACGCAGGGTTTTCAAAAAGGCCTCGCCCGCCGCCAGATCACCGGCACAGGGGCGCGCCTTGATATAGGCGGCGCGTTCCCAGGTGCGACCCAGGCTTTCATAATAGCGCTCTGCCGCCTCCATCGCCAGGCAGACCGGGGTGACGCCCGGATCCGGGCGCAGGCGCAGATCGGTGCGGAACACATAGCCATCAGAGGTGCGATCGCTGAGGGTGGCGCACATATTGCGGGTCGCCCGCACCATGCTCTGGCGCGCCTCAAAGAACGCATCCGGCTCAAACCGGGTTTCATCAAACAGGCAGATCAGATCAATATCAGAGCTGTAGTTCAGCTCATGCGCGCCCATCTTACCCATGGCGAGGATGCTCAGCCCGCCTGCGGTTTCAATCTCCGCCTCGTCTAGCCCTGGCAGTTTCTTGCGCCGGATCAGGGCGGCAATTTCCGCCTTTATCGCCACATCCGCGCTCAGCGCACCAAAATCGGTCAGCGCGCCGGTCACCTCCTCCAGGCTCCAACCACCGCATAGATCACAAAGCGCCGTCAGCAACGCCACCCGGCGCTTGGCCTGACGCAGCCCCGGCTTCAGCTGATCCGGCGCGAGGCTGCGACAGCTGGCAAAGATCTCTGCCAGGGCCGATTTGGGCGCGCCCAATGCGCCCCCGATCCAGTCGGCTTCCTGTTCGATCAGGCGCCGCAGATAGGGGCTGGATCCGGCAGTGCCAGCAATCAGCTCCGCCTCCTCAGGCGCTAGCCCCGCGACCAGATCACGGGTTTCGGCCCCTAGGGCGGCATCATAGGGGCGTGGCAAGCGGGTGATGTGCAAACAATCAGACATGTGCAAACTTGTTCTGCCTGCGCCACCGCGTCAATCCAAGAAGCGCCGCAGCGCGGCAAACTGCGCGGTTTGGACAAAATGGTGACCTGCGCCGCGTTCTCTGCCACAGTATGACAAGAGTGAGGGGCAAACAGAAAGGACTGCGATGTTTGGGCAGGGAATGGTTGGGCAGGCGACGCTTGTCTACAGGCGCTTGGCTGTTTTCATCATCGTGATTTTCACCAGTTGCGCCCCTCTGCAGGCGAAAGAGCGCATCGCGCTGGTGATCGGCAACGCCAGCTACGCCCATACCTCGCCACTGGCAAACCCTGGCAATGATGCCACGACCATGGCTGCCACCCTGCGCGCAGCTGGCTTTACCGTCACCCGACTGATTGATGCGGATCAGACCAGCATGAAGCGGGCCTTGCTGCAATTTGGCAGGGCATTGCGTGGCCCTGCAGTCGAGGCCGGATTGCTATACTATGCGGGCCACGGGGTGCAGCTACGCGGTGAAAACTATCTGGTGCCAGTGAATGCCAATATCACCAGCGAAGATGAAATCGATTTTGAAGCCATCAATGTGAACAGCTTCTTGCAGGTGATGAACTCTTCCAACGCAGATATCAACATCGTCATTCTGGATGCCTGTCGCAACAACCCCTTTGCCAGCAGCGCGCGCTCGGCCACGCGGGGCTTGGCGCCGGTGGATGCCCCCAAGGGCACCCTGATTGCCTATGCCACCGCGCCCGGCGATGTGGCGTTGGATGGTGCCCAGGAGAATTCGCCCTATACCCAGGCGCTGAGCGCGGCCATTGCATCAGGTGGCGGGCGCACCATCGAGGCCATTTTCAAGACGGCCCGACGGCAGGTTCTGGCTGCGACCGACGACCAGCAGGTGCCTTGGGAAACCAGCTCCATCATCGGTGATTTCTACTTTCACCAAACCCCCAGCACGCCCGGTGCAGCCCCGCCCACGCCGCAGCAGCCGCAGCAGATCGTTGCCATGCCTGCGCCGCAGACCAATCCCGTGCAACCACTGGACGAGGAAGAGATAGCGCGCAAATATGACCTGGCCCTGCGGCTGAACAGCGCGGCAGCCTGGCGCATCTTTGTCAAAGAATACCAGGATTATCCCGATAGTTTCTACATGGCCCTGGCGCTGGAGGCCCTGTCGCAGCTTTCACAGGGGGCGGCTGCAATTGCCCCTGCGCAGCCCTCCATCAGGCCGACAACGCCGAAGCTGCGCCACTGGCCCCTTCCACAGATGCGCATTCGCGACTGCTATGACCGGCAGTTCGGCCCCGCCGCGCCCAGTGCCCAGCTCTGCGTCTCCTCACTGCTGGCCCCGCAGGCCGGCAATAGCTACGCCGGCGGCAATCTGGCAGACAATCGGCCCGAAACCGCCTGGATCGAAGGCGAGCGCGGCGATGGTATCGGCCAGACCCTGCGTTTTGCCTTTCAGGCCCCGACCCAGATCAACGCCATCCTGCTGGCCAATGGCTACACCAAAAGCCCCAGCATCTTTACCAAGAACAGCCGGGTGCGCGCCCTGCGCGTGCAAAGCTCGACAGGCTATGACAGCACCGTCCGGCTGCTGGATCAAGGCGCCATGCAGCGGCTGAATATCCCCGCACTGGGCCCCGTCACCTGGATCACCCTGACCCTGCAGGATGTCTATCCGGGCAGCCGCTACCGCGACACCGCCATCAGCGAGATCCAGTTTAGATAGCCAAGCGTCATAGATCACAGGCCACAGGCGGGGCCCAAGTGCCGCTGCGGCACGCGCGCAAAACCCCCTGTAAAGCACGAAATTTGCCACCTAAGATCGCTGACATGGGTGCCCCGATCCGAAAAGGGTCGAGGTGCCCAGCTGCCGCATCCGCCCCGTCAGCGCAGGTGGGCGATGTGGTCGATCATGCAAGCAAGGTGCAAAAGGGGCCAATGATGAAGCTTGAACAGGCAATGCAAGAGCGCCGCTCTATCCGTGGGTTTACCGATCAACCCGTCGCAAAAGAACTGCTGCAAGAAATCATTGCACTGGCGAACCGCGCACCCTCTTCGATGAACACCCAGCCCTGGCATCTGCATGTGCTGACCGGCGCGCCGCTGGAACAGGTGCGCCGAGGCAATACCGAACGGATGCTGGACGGCACGCCCCCCAGCCGCGACATCGAAGACTATGCCGCCTATGAAGGCGAACATCGTGCCCGCCAGATCGAAATCGCCGTGCAGCTGTTTGAGGCCATGGGGATTGAACGCCACGATAAAGAGCGTCGGCAAGACTGGGTCATGCGCGGTTTTCGCCAGTTTGACGCGCCGGTTTCAATCGTGGTCTGCTTTGATCGCAGCCTTTTGGACAATACCATTGCCCATTTCGACACCGGCGCCCTGACCTACGGCCTGGTTCTGGCCGCCTGGAGCAAGGGCCTGGGCGCAGTGATCAATGGCCAGGGCATCATGCAAAGCCCGGTGGTGCGTGAGGTTGCCAATATTCCCGAGGATCAGATCATTCTGACCTGTGTGGCCCTTGGCTGGCCGGATGAGGATTTTGTGGCAAATTCCGTGATCTCACGCAGGCGCCCAGTCGCAAACACCACCCGCTTTCTGGGCTTTGACGACTAGCCCAGGCACCGCTGCCCCCAGCATCGGGGGCAGCCGAAGCAAAACCAGGGGCTGGGCAGGTTAAACGTCCAGTTCTTCGACGAATTTGGCGTTTTCCTGGATGTATTGATAGCGCAGTTCAGGCTTTTTACCCATCAGACGTTCCACCAGATCGCCCGTCTCGCCCGGTTCATCCTCGTCAATGGTGACGCGGATCAGCTTGCGGGTGGTCGGATCCATGGTGGTTTCTTTCAGATCCTTGGCATCCATCTCGCCCAGACCTTTAAAGCGCGAGACATCAATCTTGCCCTTGCCGCCCAGGCCCTTTTCCAACCAAGCGTCGCGTTCTGCTTCATCCAGGCAATAGACCCGGCGCGCGCCCTGCGTCAGGCGAAACAGCGGCGGGCAGGCAAGATAAAGATGCCCACCGTCAATCAAGGGCCGCATCTGGGTAAAGAAAAACGTCATCAGCAAAGAGGCAATATGGGCACCGTCAACATCCGCATCCGTCATGATGATGATTTTGTCATAGCGCAGATCATCCAGCATGAATTTGCTGCCCATGCCGACGCCCAGCGCCTCACAGAGATCATTGATCTCGGCGTTGGAGCCCAACTTGTTCGAGGCCGCGCCCAACACGTTGAGGATCTTGCCCTTCAGCGGCAGCAAAGCCTGGTTCACCCGGTTGCGCGCCCCCTTGCCCGAACCACCAGCCGAGTCACCCTCGACGATGAACAATTCGGTGCCCGCGCGGTCCTTGGAGGTGCAATCCGTCAGTTTGCCCGGCAGGCGCAGCTTTTTGGTGGCCGTTTTCCGCTGGGTCTCTTTTTCCTGCTTGCGGCGCAGGCGTTCTTCGGCCCGGAGCACCAGAAAATCAAGGATGGCACCGGCCGATTTGGTATCCGCCGCGAGCCAGTTATCAAAATGGTCGCGCACCGAATTTTCCACCATCTTGGCAGCCACCTCGGTCGACAGGCGATCCTTGGTCTGGCCGACAAAGGCCGGGTCGGCAATAAAGCAAGAGACCAGCGCGCAGCCCCCAACCGTCAGATCTTCGCGGGTGATGCTCGCCGCCTTCTTATTGCCGACCAGCTCACCATAGGCTTTGATCCCCTTAAGAACCGCCGCCCAGAACCCGGCAACATGGGTGCCGCCTTCGGGGGTGGGCACCGTGTTACAGTAGCTTTGGGTGAACCCGTCACGCGATGGCGTCCAGTTGATCGCCCATTCCACATAGCCCGGCGCGCCAAATTTCTCGCGGAACTCGACCTTCCCGGCAAAGGGCGCGTCGGCATAGACAGAGGATTTGCCCAGCACCTCGGTCAGATAGTCTTTCAGCCCGCCGGGAAAGTGGAAGGTGGCGTCTTGCGGAGTTTCCCCATCATTGATGGCGCTTTTCCAGCGGATCTCAACGCCGGAGAACAGATAGGCCTTGGACCGCACAAGGGTGAACAGGCGCTTGGGCTTGAACCGGTGCGAGCCAAAGATCTGTTCATCCGCATGAAAGGTAACAAATGTGCCCCGCTTGTTCGGCGCGGCACCGATCTTTTCCACCGGACCCAACGGCAGGCCACGGGAAAACCGCTGCTCGTACAGCTCTTTGTTCTTGGCAACCTGCACCACCAGACTGTCGGACAGCGCATTCACCACCGAAGAACCAACCCCGTGCAACCCCCCCGAGGTCTGATAGGCCTTGCCCGAAAATTTGCCCCCTGCGTGCAGGGTACAAAGGATCACCTCCAGCGCTGATTTATCGGGGAACTTGGGGTGCGGATCAATTGGAATGCCGCGCCCATTGTCCGAAATGGTAATGGAATAGTCGGCATTCAGCGTAACTTCGATCCGGTTGGCATGGCCGGCAACCGCTTCATCCATCGAGTTGTCGAGGATTTCGGCCACCATATGGTGCAGCGCTCTTTCATCGGTGCCGCCAATATACATGCCGGGACGCTGGCGAACCGGTTCCAGCCCCTCCAGCACCTCGATAGAGGAGGCGTCATAGATATCGGCGTCGGGAGTACTGAGGAGGTCGTTTGCCATCGGCGGGGGCTGCTCTTCATTTGTTTTGGTTGCGGCCATTATGGCAGGTGTTGTGGCCTTGTGAAAGAGGTCCCCTAGGGGCTGTGAAAAACCTTTCCTGACGCTCTTGCAGTCAAGGGCAGTATTCCTGGCAGACCCGCCCCCCCTGACGGGAGAATTCCTGCCGCGAAATCCAGGGTGGAGTTGACCGCCCGGCACAGCTAGGCTTCTGCATGACCCCACAGCGATGAGACCAAAATGACTCAGCCAGACCTGATGAGCGTCACAGACGCGCAACGCCTGTTGGATGAAAACTTTGCCGAATGGGTGCGCGCCCTGAATTTGACGGTCACCACATTTTCCCCGACCGAGGCCGTACTACATATGCCCCTTGCCCCGCATCTGGAACGGGTCGGCGGTATTGTATCAGGTCAGGCGCTGACCGCACTGGCAGATACCGCCATGGTGCTGGCCGCGATTGCCCATGCCGGCACCCTGCGGATGTTTGCCACCACCGATCTGCACACACAGTTCCTGCGTCCGGGCGTTGGCTCTGCCATCCTGTGTCAGGCGCAGGTGGTGCGGGCGGGCAAGGCCCTGGTCTTTGCCCGCGCTGATATGCGCGAAGAGACCAGCGACAAGCTGGTCGCCACCGCCACTGCCACCTTCTATGCCGCATGAGACTGCGCATCGGCCTGGTCCTCTCTGTGCTTCTTGGGCCGCTTCTGCTGTCCTGTGGCCGCCCGGTCAGCCAGGCGGAACGGGGGTTTCTGGCCGAAATTCACGGCGAAAGTATCGATCTGGACCGGGTGCGCCTGGTGCGGGGCGCGCCGGTCGCACCCGTCACCTATCGCCGCAAACCGCGCCCGCGCGAAACCTGCCGGGAACGTATCCTGCCCCCCATAGAGGAAGAAACCGTCGTCACCTCTTCGCCAGCCGCCATTGCCCTGTTCAACCGCATCTTCTTTGTCAAAGACTGGTATACCGAGGATTACATGCCCGCCTACCCAGAGCGGCTCTATCTGGTAGAGGCCATGTTGCTGGCGCATGAGATGACCCATGTCTGGCAATGGCAAAACCGCGCCCAGACCGGCTATCATCCGCTGCGCGCCGCCGCCGAACATGGCAGCAGCCCCGATCCCTATCTCTTTGCGCTGGATGGCAGCCCAGATTTTCTCAGCTACGGCTATGAACAGCAGGGGGCCATCGTCGAAGAATATGTCTGCTGTCGTGCCCTGGCACCACAGGCCGCCCGCAGCAAGCGGCTGCATGCGATGCTCAAGGCGGTCATGCCGGTGTCGGATCTGCCAGCCAGCCGCGAAAGCGGCGTCTATCTGCCGTGGAAAGAGGTCGAACTGGCGGGGATCTGCGGCTAGTCGAAGGCCCCATCGATACCGCCCTCCGGGTAGAAACACCGGCGCGCGCTTTACGCCTTGTCTCTTGCGCCTGCTCCACAGCAGGCTCTGGCCGGTACTTGCGACAAGAACCGGCCTACCCGTGGCGCCTGGCGTCTGGATTACCCAGCTGGCCTGACCTGGCTAGAAATCCACCAGCCGCCCGTTCTCCAGCTTGACGCGGCGGTCCATCCGGGCCGCCAAATCGGGGTTATGGGTCGCCACCAGCGCCGACAGGCCCGTGCCCGAGACCAGATCCAACAACGCGGCAAAGACCTGATCCGAGGTGCCAGGGTCCAGATTGCCTGTGGGTTCATCCGCCAGCAAAACACGCGGGCTATTCGCCAGGGCACGGCAAAAGGCAACACGCTGCTGTTCGCCACCCGACAACGCCGCAGGGCGATGATTGGCGCGGTTCGACAGGCCCACCAGAGACAACAGCTCTAGCGACCGCAGCCGGGCCGCCGCCTGCGGAGTGCCATTGGCCAGCTGTGGCAGCACGATGTTTTCCAGCGCAGTGAATTCCGGCAACAGGTGGTGGAACTGGTAGACAAACCCCACGTCGCGTCGCCGCAGGGTGGTACGCTTGCCATCGCCTTTGCCATCGCCCCCCTGCCCGGCCACATGAACAGATCCACCGTCCGGCGTATCCAGCAACCCCGCGATATGCAGCAAGGTGGATTTCCCCGCCCCCGAGGGCGCGACCAGGGCCACCATCTCTCCGGCTGCAAGGCGCAGATCAACACCGCGCAGCACGTCAATCTGCGCCGCAGTGCCCTGATTGTAGGATTTCGTGACGGATTTCAGTTCCAGAACGGCTTCATTCATAGCGCAGGGCCTCTACCGGGTTCAGCCGGGCTGCGCGCCGGGCGGGAAAGATTGTCACCACGAAGGACAGGCCCAGCGACAGGCCGACAGCCGACAGCACATCGGGCAGGTTCAGCTCGGCCGGCAGCGCATAGATGCCGCGGATCGACGGATCCCAGACACCGCCCCCCATGAGGTAGTTCACAAAAGAGAAAATCGGATCGATATAGCTGGCAAAGAGACAGCCCAGAATGACCCCGAACAGCGTCCCCAACACGCCGGTAAAGGCACCACAGATAAAGAAAATGCGCATGATCGAACCTTCGCTCAGCCCGATGGTGCGCAGGATCCCGATATCGCGGCCCTTGTTTTTCACCAGCATGATCAGGCCCGAGACGATATTCATCGTCGCAATAAGCACCAGGATCGACAGGATGATGAACATTACATTGTCTTCGACCTCCAGCGCGCGCAAGAACCCGCCCGAAGCATCGCGCCAGGTCCAGACGCCGATCGACCCTGCCGCAGCGCGCAGCAGCGGCAGCACCATCAGATCCACCTCTTCCGGGGCCTCGACCATGACCTCGATTTCATCGGCCACACCTTCGCGGTTGAAAAAGCTCTGCGCCTCAGCAAAGGGCATGTAAAGGCGGGTGCGGTCAATGTCATAGCGCCCTGCAGTAAAGATATAGACCACCTCATAGGCCTTGACCCGTGGGCTGGTGCCAAATGCAGTCTTGACGCCATCGGGTGAAATCAGCTTGATCCGGTCGCCGGGGCTGACGCCCAGTTCGCGCGCCACCCCCGAGCCAATGGCGACCCCCTCTTCAAAGCGGGCAAGGTCCCCCATTGCACCGTCGCTTTCGGCCACGCCGGGAATGGTCAGAATACCTTCTTTGGCGATGCCGAAGACTTCGACGCCGGAATTACGCTGGCGGGCGCTGGCCATGACCTGCCCCTTGATCAGCGGTGCCGCCCGGATCACGCCGGGCACCTTGGCCACCCGCGCGGCCATGGCATCAAAATCTTTCAGGCTGCGCTCCATCTGGCCTGCCGCATTCAGGGCCCCGTGGGAATAAAGCGTGACATGCGCATTGGCCCCCAGAATGGTGCCGACAAATTCCGAGCGAAACCCAGACCGCACCGCCAGAGTGGCAATCAGGGCAAAGACCGCCAGGGTAATGCCGATCAGGCTGATCCAGGTCATCACCGACACGCCCCCTTCGGCCCGGCGGGCTCGCAAATAGCGCCAGGCTATCATCCATTCAAAGCGCGCAAAAGGTGGGGGGGTCGTGGCCATGCTGGCTCCTGCTCAAAGTTTTGCGCCAAAGTGGTCTTTCCCGCCGCGCGGGTCAAGCAACAGCAGGCTGCATCGGCAATTCTGCACCCGGCTGTATCGACCTTTCCCAGCACCTGCCAGCCTGCGGTGCGCATACCCAAGACATGCAAGACCAAAAGCCCAGGCAATCGTGGCCGACCCCAGCGCCGCCGCAAGACATGAAACCACCGCGCGCCAGAGCTTTGCAGGCCCCAGCCCCACAGAAGGCGCCGGATGGAAAAACGCTGGGTCACAGTCCCTCACGACCCAAAGTAACCCCTACCCTGTAACCGCTACCTGCTGTTTCATATCCCCAACGCCTGGGCGGTCAGAAAGCACGCGCCCACACCGAAGCACAAAAGGACATGACCATGGACCCTGTCGAGACCCTGTTTACCCCCGTCACCCTGGGCAAGCTCAGCCTGAAGAACAAGATCGCCATGGCACCGATGACGCGTACCTTTTCGCCCGGCAATGTGCCTGATGACAAAGTGGTCGCCTACTATCGTCGCCGGGCCGAAGGCGGCGTTGGGCTGATCATCACCGAGGGCACCTTTATCAACCACGAGGCCGCAAGCGGCTATCCGAATGTGCCCGCCTTTTATGGTGATGCGGCCTTGGCGGGATGGAAAAAAGTTGTCGATGCGGTGCATGCGGCGGGTGGCAAGATCGCGCCGCAGCTATGGCATGTAGGTGCCATCCGTCGCCCCGGCGTCACCCCAGGCGGCGACACCCCCGGCCACAGCCCCAGCGGCATGGCCATCCCCGGCAAGATCACCGGTCACGCCATGACCCAAACCGATATCGACGCAGTGGTCGCCGCCTTTGCCCAGGCCGCAGCCGACGCCAAGGACATCGGCTTTGACGCGATTGAGCTGCACGGTGCGCATGGCTATCTGATCGACCAGTTCTTTTGGGAGGGCACCAACCAGCGCAGCGATGGCTATGGTGGCGATCTCGCCCAGCGGTCCCGTTTTGCACTAGAAATCATAGCTGCCGTGCGTGCCGCCGTGGGCGAGGATTTCCCGATCATCTTTCGCTATTCCCAGTGGAAACAGCAGGACTATTCCGCCCGGCTCTGTGACACCCCCGAGGCGCTGGAGGCGTTTCTGGCCCCACTGGTCAAGGCAGGCGTCGACATCTTTCACTGCTCGACCCGCCGGTTCTGGGAACCCGAATTCGGCGGCAGCGACCTGAATCTGGCGGGCTGGACGCGCAAGCTGACAGGCAAGCCCTCCATCACCGTGGGCAGTGTCGGGCTGAACGCCGATTTCCTGCCGGAAGATGGCACCGCCGATTTCAAGGCGGCAGAACCCGCCAGCCTCGACCGTCTGGTGGAACGCGCCAATCGGAACGAATTTGACCTTGTCGCCGTTGGCCGTGCCCTGATCGCCAACCCCGACTGGCCAAACCAGGTGGCCGCTGGCCAGGGGGATCGGTTGATCGCCTATGAAAAGAAGATGCTGCACGACCTGCGATAACGGCAGCACGGGGCTGCCGCATTGCCGTTATGCGCGCGCCCCGTCTCGCTTGTGGCCCATGCGGACAGTCCCGATTTGATATGCACCAGTGAAAATCTACATCCTAATCATTCTGGGAACACCGAAGGCTTTCACGATGATCAAAATGAGCGATACTGGCACCGCAGGCCAGCTTGAGATGCGCATGAGCGGAACCATCTCATCCGAGGACTATGAATACGTACTGACACCAGCACTTGAAGCGGCGCTAACCGAAGTTGACGCGGTGCGCCTGCTGATTGTGGTTAGTGGCGATGTGAATTTTGAAGTCGGGGCCGTCTGGGCCGATATGAAACTTGGCCTCAGTCATTGGCGCGGCTTCGACCGGCTGGCGGTCTGCGCGGCCCCTGGCTGGATTGCCAACAGCTTTCGCGCCTTTGCGCCGTTCATGCCCTGCCCGGTACAGGTTTTTGATCTGAAAGACGAAGACGCAGCCCGGCGTTGGCTCAGAGAGTCACTTGGCGCCATTCACCTGCGCACATTGGGCGGCCCAGCCGTGCAAATTGAACTGATCGGCAAAGTGAGCCCCGAGGACTACGCAATCGCGCAGGGTGATCTAGATGCAAAGCTGCGCGAAATGAACGGGTTTCGCTTGCTGCTTGATCTGCGCGAATTTGATGGCTGGCAAGGATTGTCGGCCATGGCGGCCCATATGTCGCTTGCGCGTTGCCACGTCGGGATGCTGGACAAGGCGGCCATCGTTGGCGACCGGGCCTGGCAGAAAATGGCGCAAAAGATCGGTGCGCAGTTCGTGGGGGCAGAGACCCGGTTCTTTGACGCGGAAAATTTTGAAACCGCAAAGAGCTGGCTGATTTCAGACCAACCCCAGGATCGCCAAGCCAGCAAACACCCGGCAGGCGGAGATTAGCCATTTCAGATTAGCAAGTTTGCGAAACCAAGGAAAACTTGCTGTGAAACCCATCTATATAGAGACTTTGCAAAACTTTGCAGTCACTCTTGACCGCAGGGTGCAAATTTATTGCGTCTCTGTGACGCGGGGTCACTATGATTACTTGCTCAGACGGCGGGCTTGCGCCTAACTCGTTTCAACACAAAACGCGTGGAGGACGCCGATGTCGTATAAAGAGACCTATGCCCAGTGGAAAGCCGACCCAGAAGCCTTTTGGATGCAGGCCGCCGAAGCCATTGATTGGGATACCCCCCCAAGCAAGGCGTTGACAACCAAGGGCGAGGGGCTTTTTGAATGGTTTGCCGATGCCAAGGTCAACACCTGCTACAACGCGGTGGACCGCCATGTTGAGGCCGGGCGCGGCGAGCAGACGGCGATCATCTATGACAGCCCGATCACCCATACAAAACGCGAAATTTCATATGTGGAGCTGCGCAATCGCGTGGCAAATCTGGCCGGCGCCCTGCGTGCCAAGGGCATCGAAAAGGGTGATCGCGTCATCATCTATATGCCAATGATCCCCGAAGCGCTGGAGGCCATGCTGGCCTGTGCCCGTATCGGTGCCGTGCATTCGGTGGTCTTTGGCGGCTTTGCTGCCAATGAACTGGCAGTGCGCATTGATGACGCCACCCCCAAAGCCATCATCGCCGCCTCTTGCGGGGTAGAGCCGGGCCGCGTGGTACATTACAAGCCACTGCTGGACGGCGCCATTGAGCTGGCGACGCATAAACCGGATTTCTGCGTCATCCTGCAGCGCGAACAGGAAGTGGCACAGCTGGTCGAAGGCCGGGATTTCAACTGGCATGGCTTTCAATACGGGGTCGAACCCGCCGACTGCCTCCCGGTTGAGGGAAATCACCCCTCCTATATCCTCTATACCTCTGGCACGACGGGTCAGCCCAAGGGGGTTATTCGCCATACTGCAGGACAGTTGGTGGCGCTGAACTGGACAATGAAGAACATCTACAACGTCGATCCCGGCGATGTGTTCTGGGCCGCCTCGGATGTGGGCTGGGTCGTGGGCCACAGCTATATCTGCTATGGTCCGCTGATCCACGGGAACACCACCGTTGTGTTTGAAGGCAAGCCCATCGGTACCCCGGATGCGGGCACGTTCTGGCGGGTGATTTCCGAACATAAGGTCAAAAGCTTCTTTACCGCGCCCACCGCCTTTCGCGCGGTAAAGCGTGAAGACCCCAAGGGCGAATTCGTCGGCAAATACGACCTGAGCTGCCTGGAACAGGTCTATCTGGCGGGCGAGCGCGCCGATCCAGACACCATCACCTGGGCGCAAAACCAGCTCAAGGTGCCGGTGATCGACCATTGGTGGCAAACCGAAACCGGCTGGTCGATTGCCGCCAACCCGCTTGGTATTGAAGAGCTGCCAACCAAACTGGGCTCGCCCGCCTTGCCAATGCCCGGCTATGAAGTCGATATTCTGGATGAAGGCGGCCACCCCGTCGCCGCCGGAGAACTCGGCGCCATCGCCATCAAGCTGCCCCTGCCCCCCGGCACCCTGCCCACGCTGTGGAACGCCGAGGCGCGCTTTCGAAAAAGCTACATGACGACCTTCCCCGGTTATTATGAAACGGGAGATGCGGGCATGAAGGACGAAGACGGCTATCTTTACATCATGGCGCGTACCGATGACGTGATCAACGTGGCCGGGCACCGCCTGTCAACCGGAGCGATGGAGGAGGTTCTGGCCGCGCATCCGGATGTGGCGGAATGCGCAGTGATTGGCGTGGCCGATGCGCTCAAGGGGCAAATGCCGCTGGGCCTTCTCTGCCTGAATGCCGGGGTCAACCGCGATCCGGATGAGATCATCGCCGAGGTGGTCAAACAGGTACGCGACACGATTGGTCCGGTGGCGGCCTTCAAGACGGCGGTGATTGTCGACCGCCTGCCCAAGACCCGATCCGGTAAGATCCTGCGCGGCACCATGGTGAATATCGCAGATGGCACCGCCTGGAAAATGCCGGCGACCATTGATGACCCGGTGATTCTGGATGAAATCACCGAAGCACTGCAAAGCCTTGGCTTTGCCAAAGCCTGACACCAGATCGCTGGCCTTTTTTGGGGGGCGGCAACGCCCCCTGACCGCCCCGCAAGCGCCGCCGCGGCGATAGATTGACCGCATGGCGCACAACGGCCGCAAAAACCAGGAAACACCCAAAAAATCTAATCGATCCGCGCGAACTATGGGCGGGTTTCCCTTGCAACCGATTTGTGCCGCTCTACCCTGCCCGGCAGGAGATGAGCATTATGAAAACAGACGATATCTGGCGCCTTAGCGCCACCGAACTTTCCACCCTGACACGGGCCGGCGACCTCTCGGCAGAGACCGCTGTTCAGGCCTCGATTGACCGCATGCAGGCGGTCAACCCCGCGCTGAACGCGGTGGTGGAAGACCTGAGCACCGAGGCCCTGACCCGGGCCCGAGATCTGGACAAGGCCCGCGCTGCTGGCGCGACGCCGGGGCCCTTGCAGGGGGTGCCCGTGACCATCAAGATCAACGTTGATCAAGCAGGCCATGCCACTTCAAACGGTGTGGTGGCGCTGAAGGATCTGATCGCCCCCGACGATGCGCCGGTGGTGGCAAACCTGCAAAAGGCCGGCGCGGTTGTGATCGGCCGCACCAACACGCCCGAGTTTTCCTTTCGCGCGGACACCGACAACCCGCTGCATGGCCGCACCCATAACCCCTGGGGCAAACATATCTCGGCTGGCGGGTCTTCTGGCGGAGCGGGTGCCAGTGTCATGGCAGGCATTGGCGCGCTGGCGCATGGCAACGACATTGGTGGCTCGCTGCGGTTTCCGGCGGCCGCAAATGGTGCGGTGACGGTGAAACCCGGCCTGGGGCGTGTGCCCGCCTGGAACCCCAGCCAAAAAGCCGAACGCGGCATCCTGGCGCAATCCATGTCGGTGCAGGGTCTGATCACCCGCTCGGCGGCAGATCTGCATCTGGCGATGCCCAACCTGATTGCCCCCGATCACCGCGATCCCTTTCATGTGCCCCTGCCTTGGCGCGGCGCGGCGCTGGATGGCCCCATCAAGGTTGCCTTTACCCGCAACACCTATGGCTATGATCTGCACCCCGAGGTCAATCTGGCACTGGAAACCGCCCGCGATGCGCTGTCGGATGCAGGCTATGTGGTGGAAGAGGTCGAAACGCCAGATGTCTTTGACGCTGGTCGCACCGGCTATCGTGCCTTGATGGGCGAAGTCTATGCCATGATGAAGCAGGATATTGACGCTGCCGGGTCTGATACCGTGCGCCAGATTTTTGAGGTCTATTTTCAGGAATTCCCCCCCTTTGCCGGGACGGAACTGCTGCAGATGATGGCCAAACGCAGCCACTACGCCCGCGAATGGGCGCAGTTCATGCAGGATTATCCGCTGGTGCTGACGCCGTTTTTGCCGCAGCCGTTCTTCAAGCCGGATCGCGACACCGAAGGTGCCGAGGGCGTGCATGAAGTGCTGGGCTGTGCGGTCTATTCCTACGCGATGAATTACCTCGGCCTGCCAGCGGGCTGCGTGCCGGCACGACTGGCGCCCCTGGCAACCGGGCCGCAGCCGATCAATGTTCAGATTGTGGCCCGGCGCTGGCGCGAAGACATGGCGGTCGATGCCTGCGCCGAAATCGAACAGCGGGTTGGCCGCTTTAGCCCACAACTGTGGGATCAGATGGCCTAGGCGGCGCTTTGGCGCCCGCAAGACTATGCACATAAAAGAAGACCGGGAGAGGGGTTGCCCCTCTCCCGGCTCCTTTCAGACCATGAAAACTAGCTGATACACGACTGCCTTCCGCCAAAGGGCCAAATTTGTCGCTCACTACACAGGCAGGCTCCATCCAGAAGACTAGGAATGACCACAGAAACTTTGACCTGCCGTAGGGTAAGAGTGCCTTAGAAACAGGCGACAAGACCAGCCCTATCACAGAAACGTGATCGTATATCGCGCGCACCTGCAGCAAAGAGCAGCCCGGCCAGGCCCCCTCCTCTTTCAGGTAAATTGTTCTGAGATCAGGCGCTCTTCCAACCCATGGCCAGGATCGAACAGGATCTTGTGGCGGATGCTGCGTTCTGTCTGGATTTCAACCCACTGGATATCGGGGCAGGAAATGGAATCCGCATCGGCCATCACCGGGCGCTTGTCTGCCTCCAGCACATCAAAGCGTACCTTGGCGCTGCTGGGCAACAGTGCGCCCTGCCAGCGGCGGGGGCGAAAGGCGGCAATCGCCGTCAGCGCCAGGACATCCGACCCAATTGGCAGGATCGGCCCATGCGCCGAATAATTATAGGCGGTGGATCCCGCCGGGGTCGAGACCAGCGCCCCGTCGCAGACCAGCTCTGACAGTCTTTGCCGCCCATCCACCGATATCTTCAGCCGCGCCGCCTGCGGACCTGCCCGCAGCAGCGAGACCTCATTGATCGCCAGGGCCTTGTGGACGGCCCCATCCCTGCCCATGGCTGTCATTGACAGCGGATTGATGATCTCTTCATTGGCGGCCTCTAGCCGGGCAATCAAACCGTCCTCATGGTATTCATTCATCAAGAAACCAACGGTGCCGCGGTTCATGCCATAGACTGGCGCCGCAAGATCGACCATCTCGTGCAGGGTTTTCAGCATGAAGCCATCCCCGCCCAGGGCCACAATCACATCGGCCTCGGAGGCGTCGACCGTACCGTGCCGTTTGACCAAAGCATCACGGGCCAATTGTGCCACCGGGGCATCACTGGCCAAAAAGGCGATTCTCATTGTCTCTAAACCCTGTTTCCGGTGTGAGCCATTTTGTTCCGAAACAAGCACAGCTGAACCACAAAGACCAGACTTGCCGCTCTAACGCCGATGATTGCCGCTTTACAGCCTTTAAGATCTGTGAAGTTTCCGATAGGAAATTCGCAAGAACACCCAAACCTGCCACCTCCTACCTAAGCGGAGCCATCATGACAGCGACCCCCCGTGATCCCGGATTTTTCACCGAAGCCCTGGCCGAACGTGACCCCGAACTTTTTGGTGCCATGACAGACGAGCTGCATCGCCAGCGCGACGAGATCGAATTGATCGCCTCTGAAAACATCGTCTCTGCCGCGGTGATGGAAGCACAGGGTTCTGTGCTGACCAACAAATACGCCGAGGGCTATCCTGGCCGTCGCTACTATGGCGGTTGCCAGCACGTTGACGTGGCTGAAAACCTGGCCATCGACCGCGCCAAGCAGCTGTTTGGCTGCGAGTTTGCCAATGTGCAGCCCAACTCTGGCAGCCAGGCCAACCAGGGGGTGTTTCAGGCGCTGATCCAGCCCGGCGATACCATCCTTGGCATGGACCTCTCTGCGGGCGGTCACCTGACCCATGGCGCGCGGCCAAACCAGTCGGGCAAATGGTTCAACGCAATCCATTATGGTGTGCGCGAAGACAACAACCTGATCGACTATGACCAGATCCAGGCGCTGGCGACCGAACACCAGCCCAAGCTGATCATTGCTGGTGGGTCTGCCATCCCACGTCAGATTGATTTTGCCAAGTTCCGTGAAATTGCCGATTCCGTTGGCGCCTATTTCATGGTTGATATGGCCCATATCGCTGGCCTGATTGCTGCGGGTGAACACCCCTCGCCCTTCCCACATGCGCATGTAGCCACCACCACAACGCACAAAACCCTGCGCGGCCCCCGTGGCGGCATGATCGTGACCAACGATGAAGCCATCGCAAAGAAGGTCAACTCGGCGATTTTCCCCGGTATCCAGGGTGGTCCGCTGATGCATGTGATCGCAGGCAAGGCTGTTGCCTTTGGCGAAGCACTGCGTCCCGAATTCAAAGAGTATCAAAAGCAGGTGCGCGCCAATGCGGTTGCCCTGGCGGATGAGTTGATCAAAGGCGGTCTTGATATCGTCACTGGCGGCACCGACACCCATGTCATGCTGGTGGACCTGCGTCCCAAAGGCGTGACCGGCAACATCGTCGACAAAGCCCTTGGCCGCGCCCATATCACCACCAACAAAAACGGCATCCCCTTTGACCCGGAAAAACCCACGGTCACGTCCGGGATCCGCCTGGGCACCCCTGCGGGTACTACCCGTGGCTTTGGCGAGGCGGAGTTCCGCGAAATCGCGCGGCTGATTGTCGAAGTGGTTGATGGGCTGGCCGCCAATGGCGAAGAAAACAACGCAGAGGTAGAGGCTGCCGTACGCGGCAAGGTTTCAGCCCTTTGCGAAAAATTCCCTCTGTATCCAAACCTCTAAGGCTGGATCTTAACAAAAACAGAGCCGTCGCCGATACCCCGGCGGCGGCTTTTTGAATTCTGTTTCCCAGTGTTCTAACCCACATGTCGCAGGCCGCTTGGCGCCTTCGAATAGATCACCCAGCACCGACGCGGTTCCGCCCCGGCCACATCTCTCCTGCATCAGATGGTTCAGGACCTAGATAAAGCCCCGCCAGCGCAGAACCACAACCAGCAGCACAAAGACCACCAATAGCGAAAACACCATTCCTGCCAGCATCTCTAGCAGGCGTCCCTTGCGTCTATCCGCGATATCAATGGATTTCAGGTGTCTTTTCACTTCGCGCGCGGCCTTTCGCAGGGACTCTTCGTCCTGGATCTGGCGCAGTTTTGGATGTTCCAGCAGCGGCAGCGCCTCGGCCAGGCGCATCCCCTGTTTGTAAATCCGACGCGGCAGGCGACGGCGCGCCTTGGCCAGGGCCCCTGCCAGATCGCCAGAGGCCTCGGCACGAGAGTTCAGCAGGTCTTGCACCTCTTTGATATCGGCAAAGATGTCCTGGGCCATAGCTGTGCTCCGCGCTGCGGGGCCACGATGATTTTGCGCCCCAAAAATGTCCTGCCCCTCTCAGTAGCGCAAGGGCGGCGGTGTCTCAATGGGGCTGGCGCCGCAAAGCGCAGGGCGCTATCACTGCGCCCATGCTGAACTACATCCTACATGGCCAAGCCACCGACAAACCGCCCCTGCTGATTGCCCATGGGCTCTATGGTTCTGCCCGCAACTGGGGGGTGATCTGCAAACGGCTGGCAGATGAACGCCAGGTGGTGGCGGTTGATCTGCGCAACCATGGCCAAAGCGCCTGGACCCAGAGCCACAGCTATCCCGAGATGGCCGAAGATCTGGCGGAGGTCATCACGCAGTTTGGTGGACAGATGGATGTGATCGGTCATTCCATGGGGGGCAAGACCGCAATGATGCTGGCCCTGAACCACCCGACCATGGTGCATCGGCTGATCATCGCCGATATCGCCCCGGTGCCCTATAGCCACAGCCAGATCCAATTCATCGAGGCCATGCGCGCGGTGGATTTTTCGCGGGTGGAACGCCGCCCCGATGCCGAGGCGCAGCTGGCCGCCGCCGGGGTGGAACCTGCCTTGCAGAGCTTCTTCACCCAATCACTTGATATTGCAAACAAAGGCTGGCGACTGAACCTAGACACCCTGGCCCGGCACATGCCGGACATTATGTCCTTTCCACAGACCGAGGCCCAGTGGACCGGGCCCGCGCTGTTTTTGGCAGGAGCCGAATCTGACTATGTGCGCCGCGCAGATCGCGACGTCACCCTGGCCCGGTTTCCCAATGCACGTTTTGCCAAAATTCCCGGCGCTGGCCATTGGCTGCATGCCGAAAAGCCGCGCGAATTTGAGGCCAACGCGCGTGCCTTCCTGAACGCCTGATCAACATTGGCAGATAAGAATCGGCCAGCCCGGGCGTCTGCCCAGCAGGCCGTTAGCTATGGGCAGCAGCCCCCTGATACAGCTGGCGCGCCACCAACCAGGCGACCGGCATCCCCAGCAGCGCCCCCATCGCGGCGGCAGTCAAGATTGCCTGGACAGAAACAAATCCAGCAACCAGAACGACAATAACGCCCGCCCCGGCCAGGCTGCTGCCAATGAGAGAATACAAAATGGATGCAAGGCGTAGCATGTGAACCTCCTTTAAGGTCTAGGCCTGGAAATTACGCCCTATATAAACGCACGGGGCCCTGGCCACTTTGATCAGGATCATCCCGCCGCCAAGAAACCGTCATCAGGATTCACGCCGCCGCTCATCGGCAACACAGTCGGCTGCGGTGCTATTTACCTCATGTATATCCACACAGTTTCTGATAGGGGGTACGAAACCGAACCAGCATGAGCCAGCATGAGGCGCCTTTGAAAAATCTTGATGAAAGCCTGCTGACGGGATTGCCCCCCTTTTGTCTTTTGCAGCGTACAGAGATCCGCGAGATTCTGGATCAGGCGACAAGCAAACGGATCGACGTAGGGGCCGAAGTGTTTCACGAGGGCCACGATGCGGAACGGTTCTATCTTCTATTGGATGGCTTCATCCGGGTGATCAAGAACACGCCCACCGGCGAGCAGATCATCGCGCTGCATATTGCGCCCGGGCAGCTGTTCGGAATTGCCCCTGCGCTTAGCCGTACCACCTATCCGGCAACCGCCGTGGCCGCAGCGGAATCCATCGCCCTGTCATGGCCCGTCCGCCTGTGGGATGACTTCACCAGCCGCTACAAGGGATTTTCCACCGAAAGCTACAAGACACTGGGGCAACGGTTGGAGGAAATGCAAAGCAGGATCACCGAGCTGGCAACACAGGCCGTTGAACAAAGAATTGCAGCCGCTTTGCTGCGCTTGGTCAACCAGTCCGGACGCAAGACCGATCAGGGGCTGGAGATCGCCTTTCCGATCACTCGTCTGAATATTTCGGAAATGACCGGAACAACCCTGCATACGGTCAGCCGCCTGCTATCCGCCTGGGAACGTGACGGCGTGGTCAAATCCACCCGCAAGCATATTGTCGTGACCGATCCGCATCGGCTGGTGCTGCTGAGCAAGCCCAAAGGCTAGGCCTGCGGCAATCGCGCATAATAGTCCCGGCCGCTGCGCGTCTGCGGGGATCAGCTGGGGTCAGCCGCCTTTCTGGCGGATCTTCTGGCGCAGTTCAGCGCGAAATTCTTCTTCATCCAGGGCGTATTCCTCGCAGGCGTCGATAACCGTGTGAAACGGGGCGATCGGACAGCCCGGGCAAAGCATGTCGCGCGCGAGAAACAAATCCACCACATCCGGCCAATTCGCAAATAGCACAGACAGCGGCAGATCCGGGTCTTCCGGGTCATGGTCGGCCATGGGCAGATCCTCCTTTTGATGCATTCTGCACTCAAGAACAGATCCGAACTTTGCGCTGGCACAACATTCGGCAGGCGCAGTCTTTTATTCATCAGACATCCGCAACTGTACTCAGGACCGCGACATGTCAGAGATACTCACCAAATCGCGGGCCAGGAATGTGTTCTACGGAGGATCCTTGTTCTTCGTCGTCGTATTCGTGGCCATGACCGTGCATAGCCATCGCTATATCGTCGAAACCTCCACCGCAGGAATGCCGCTAACGGACGAGGTGCGCCTCGGCAAGCACGTCTGGGAACGCGCCTCCTGTATCAACTGCCACACCCTGCATGGCGAAGGCGCCTATTTTGCGCCCGAAGTGGGCAATGTGATGACCCGCTGGGGCGTTCTGGACGACCCGGAAGGCGCCTATGAAATGCTTGATGGCTGGATGCAGGCCCAGCCATCCGGAATCGAGGGACGCCGTCAGATGCCCCATTTTGACATCACCGAAGAGGAAATGCGCGGGCTCGCAGAATTTCTGCGGTGGGCCGATCAGACAGACACCCAGGACTGGCCGCCCAATGATGCGGGCTAAGGGAGAAATACTATGAAATATCAATCACAAAAAGTGGCCTACGCCTATTTTCTCGTGGCAATGGCCCTGTTCGCGATTCAGGTTCTGGGCGGGTTGCTGGCCGGGTGGATCTATGTATCGCCAAACACGCTAAGCGAGCTAGTGCCCTTTAACGTTGTGCGTATGCTGCACACCAATGCGCTTATCGTCTGGCTTCTGCTCGGCTTCTTTGGCGCCGCCTACTATCTGGTACCGGAAGAAAGCGAGCGGGAACTCTTCTCGGTCAGACTGGCCTATATCCAGCTTGCGATCCTGGTCGTCGGCACCCTGGGCGCGGTTGTTTCCTACCTCGTAGGGATCCACGGCGGCCGCGAGTTCCTGGAGCAGCCGCTCTGGGTGAAATTCGGCATTCTGGTCGCAGCGGTGATTTTCCTCGTGAATATCTCGATGACCGTGTTGGCCGGGCGCAAGACCGCAATTACCAATATCCTGTTGATGGGGCTGTGGCTCTTGTCCCTGTTGTGGATCTTTGCCTTCATCAACCCCGACAACCTCAGCCTTGATAAAATGTACTGGTGGTTTGTCGTTCACCTCTGGGTGGAGGCCACCTGGGAACTGGTGATGGCAGCAATCCTTGGCTATCTGATGCTGAAGATGACCGGCGTTGACCGCGAGGTGGTTGAAAAATGGCTCTATGTCATCGTTGCCACCGCGCTGTTCTCCGGCATCCTTGGCACTGGCCACCACTTCCTGTGGATTGGCACCCCCGGCTACTGGCAGTGGGTTGGCTCCATCTTCTCCACCTTTGAGGTGATCCCGTTCTTCGCCATGATGAGCTTTGCCTTTGTCATGGTCTGGAAGGGCCGCAAGAACCACCCCAACAAGGCGGCGCTCTTGTGGTCGCTCGGGGCCTCTACCGTGGCCTTCTTTGGGGCAGGTGTCTGGGGCTTTTTGCACACATTGCACGGGGTGAACTTTTACACCCACGGCACCCAGATCACCGCCGCCCACGGTCACCTGGCCTTCTATGGTGCCTATGTGGCGATGAACCTGGCGATGTTCTCTTATGCGATGCCGCAGCTGCGGGGCCGCGATCCCTATAATCAGGTGCTGAACATGGCCTCTTTCTGGCTGATGACTGGCGGCATGGCCTTCATGACCTTTGTGCTGACCTTTGCCGGCACCATCCAGACGCATATGCAGCGCATCGTCGGGGACTACTACATGGATGTGCAGGACCAACTTGGCCTCTTTTACATGATGCGCTTTGGCGCAGGTGCTGCGGTGGTTCTTGGGGCTTTGCTCTTTATCTACAGCCAACTGGTGGTCCGGCGTGAAGTCATCGCCCCCGGCCCGATTGCAACCCCAGGAGAATAGAAAATGAATGCGATCAACACTCCTGCAGTGCCTTTCTATCAGGCCAGCAAAGACGAAATATCGGTCTTTGAAATGGCCCAAGCCAACGGTTTGCCCCTTCTTCTGAAGGGGCCCACCGGCTGCGGCAAAACCCGCTTTGTGGAACATATGGCAGCCCGGCTTGGGCTGCCACTCCACACCGTTGCCTGCCACGATGACCTCTCGGCGGCCGACCTGATCGGGCGCTATCTGCTGAAGGGCGGCGAAACCGTCTGGGTCGATGGCCCGCTAACCCGTGCGGTACGGACGGGCGGCATCTGCTACCTCGACGAGGTGATCGAGGCGCGCAAGGATGTGGCCGTGGTGCTGCACCCCTTGACCGATGATCGCCGCCGTCTGGTGATCGACCGCACCGGCGAAGAACTGACAGCGCCCAAATCCTTCATGCTGGTGGCCAGCTACAACCCCGGCTATCAGAACATCCTGAAAAAGCTGAAACCCTCCACTCGGCAACGCTTTCTCTCCATCGGCTTCGATTTCCCCGAGCCAGGGCTGGAAACCGCCGTGGTTGCGGCCGAAAGCGGTCTGGATGAAAGCCGCTCTGCCGCCCTGGTGCGGCTGGCGGGTCATATCCGCAAACTTTCCGGCATGGATCTGGAGGAAGGCGTATCGACCCGCCTGCTGATCTATGCAGCCACGCTGATCGCCAAGGGCATGCGCGTGGATCAGGCGCTGGAGGCTGCGATCATTGCACCGCTCAGCGACGAGGACGACGTCTGTCAGGCGCTGCGCGATCTGGCAGCATCGGTTTACGGGTGACATCATGATACATGCGCGCGACCTTCTTGAACCCGAAGAAACCGTGGGAAACCTGTGGCATGACATTTCCACACGTATTGGCGCCGATGGCGCCAATACCGGCGAGGCGGTGTCCTACGATGAGGTCCGAAGCAGTGTCGCCACCCTGTTCCGCGCGCTTGGCGGCCGCAGCGGTGTCGAAATCCAGGAAGCCCCGGCCACTGCGATGGACCACCGTCCGGACCTGCTGCGCCGTCTCGGCACCCCCCGCGAAACCGGCTATCGCGCCAGTTTTGACGGCGAGCGATTGCGGCTGCCGCCGGTGATGGCAGCCTTTCCCAGCCGCGCGCTCAACCGTCAGGCCTATTTGTGGCTGGCCGCCATGGCCGCGCATATCGACCTGCCACAGCCCAACCTGCCCCCCTATCAGGCAGATCAGGCAGAAATCACCGCCAATGCGCAGGCCGCCGACCGCGCTTTTGCCGCCTGCCCAGGGCTGCGCCAGGGCTATGGCGCCCTATCGGCCCATCTTACCGCCAATCGCAAACGCAGCGGCCTGCCCCGCTTCGAGGCACAGATCGAGCGCCGGATTCTGGATCAGCTCGGCGCGCCCTACGCGCCGGTTGCCCCCTGCAGCAACACCGCACCGCGCGGCTATCGCAGCTATCTGGCGGTGCCGATCTGGCTACGCCTGCCCACCTGCGGCAACAGCCGCCCCCCTGCCCCAGATGCCGAAGAAAGCGAGGCCCCAAGCCTGGCCATGGCCACCCGCAAGGCGGGCCAGCGCGAAGACCGCGAACAGGCCAACCGCAAGGACAGCTTCATCATCCACCGCTTTGAATCGATCCTGTCCTGGGCCGAAAGCCTGAACATCAACCGCATGGTCGATGATGACGATAATGAACACGCCGAAAAGGCCGCCGAAGATCAGGACAGCATCACCCTGTCGCAGCACATGAAGCGGGCGGCTTCGCGGCTGCGGATCTCGCTGGATCTGTCACCGCAGGATGCCGAACACGAACGGCTGGCGGATCGCTACACCTACCCCGAATGGAACCACCGCCTCGGCCAGCATATGCCCGATCATACCCGCGTGCTGGAGGTCGAGGCCGAACCGGCAATGGATTTCAGCCCCGATGCGCGACTGGTGGCACGGGTACAGCGCCAGTTTGCCCCCTTGATGCCAAAGCGGGTGATGCTGCCCCGGCAGTTGGACGGCGACGATCTGGACCTGGACGCAGTGGTGCAGTCCCGCGTTGATCTGTCGATGGGCCAGCAGGGCAGCGACCGTGTCTGGCAGGACAGCCGCCCGATGGCGCGTGACCTCAGCGTTGCGGTGCTGATGGATTGCTCGCGCTCGACCGAGGCCACAGTGGGGGACCGGCCGGTGATCGACACCGCCCGTGAATCCCTGGCCGCCCTGGCTGCGGGCATCGCCACTGCCGGTGATCGCCTGGGCATCTGGGGCTTTTCTTCGCTGCGCCGCGACCGGGTCTTCCTGACCCGCGCCAAAACCTTTGAACAACCGATGGACCAAAAGGTCACGGCCCGGATCGGTGGCTTCAAACCCGGCCACTACACCCGACTGGGCACCGCCATCCGCCATGCCTCGGCCCAGTTGGCCGAGGAAGGCAGCGCGCGGCGTCTACTGCTGGTGCTGACAGATGGCAAACCCAACGACCTGGACCACTATGAAGGCATTCACGGTATCGAAGACAGCCGCATGGCCGTCCGCGAAGCCCGCGCCCTGGGACATGCGGTGCATGCGGTAGTGATCGACGCGGATGGCCAGGACTGGTTTGCCCGCATCTTTGGGCGCGCGGGCTTTACCCTGCTGCCCGATCCGGCCCGCCTGCCCAGCGCCCTGCCTGAAATCTATCAATCCCTCACCATGGAGCACTGACATGAAACAGATCCTCTGCGCGCTTACCCTTTGCCTTGCCCCCCTGGCCGCCCTGGCCGATAGCTTTGAGCGCCCGATCCCGCAGCCCCAGACAGATGTCGCCGAGTTCTGGTTTATGATCGCCTCTATCCTGTTGATCGCAGCGCTGGTTTCGGTGCATATCGTGTTGAAACGGCGATGACATCCCGCCCCTCTTTCAAGCTGTTCGCCTGTCTCTACCCCTTTGGGGCGGGGGCGGCGGCGGTCAATGTCTTCTTTGCCGCGCTGATTGGCAGTTGGCTGGGATGGGAGGTGCTGACCCCGCAGATAAGCGTGCTGATCGGCGCGTTTCTGGGGGTGCCTGTCACCTGGGTCTTTGCCTGCCATATTAAAAACCTGATGGAGCAAGCAGACAGGAAATGACCGGATGGCAAGAATTCGCTCTGGCGCTTGGCGCTTTTATGCTCAGTCACCTTGTCCCGCGGATCGGTGGCCTGCGTGACAGATTGATACAAGCCATGGGCCGACGGGTGTATTTTGCCCTATACGGAGCCCTATCGCTGGCGCTGCTAGCCTGGGTCATTGTGGCGGCTGGCCGCGCCCCCTATGTCGCGCTTTGGGATCAGGTCGCCTGGACCCGCTGGGCGCCGTTCTTGCTCACCCCCTTTGTTTTTGTTCTGACCACCTGTGGGATCGGCAGCCCGCTGCCCGATAGTCTTGGCGGCAGTCGCAAGCGCGCCTTTGATCCGGGCCAGCCCGGATTTTCGGCCATCAGCCGCCATCCGCTGCTGCTGGCGCTGGCGCTCTGGGCGGGGGCACATGTGCTACCAAATGGCGACCTGGCCCATGTGGTGCTATTTGGTCTGTTTGCCGCCTTCCCGCTGTTGGCGATCTGGGCCTTTGACCGCCGTGCGATGAAAACCTACAGCGCTCAGCAACTGCAATCCGCTCCTATCCTGTCGCTGCGTCCCCTGCTGAACGCAGACTGGTGGCGCAGAAATACCCGCCCTGTGTTGATCCGCACAGCGATCGGGCTGGTGCTTTGGGCCGGGGCGCTGCATCTGCATGGCCCGGTGATTGGCGTCTGGCCGTTTCCGCATTAGGCCTATTCCAATCAGCCTGTCCCCATGGGCACTGCTGATGACTTCAAGACCACAGGTAAAACAGCGCGGGCAGAGGAAACCCTGCCCGCGCTGTCTTGTCAGTTCTATTCGGGACGCCGGCCAGATCAGTCGGCCAGATCAGTCAGCCCGCACCTGATTGGCCTTTTTGCGTGCGGCCCGCCCAGATGCCAGCCAGGGGACCAGACGCCAACACAAGAGCGCAAAGGAAGTCGTCCACAACAACGCCGCCAGATCCAGCCCGGTCAGGCCAGCAGGCAATTCAACATAGCGCCACAGCCGCCCGATCAAGGCCAGCACCAGCCCGGCGAAGGCCAGGTTCAACACCGGTCCAGAGACCAGAGCGCGGCCAGTGTGCCCCATGGTCGCCCGCATCATCACAGCAACGGTCATCCCGCCAATCGCGCCGATGCCCCAGATATGCAGCCCCGCATCAGCAGAGAGCAGCCCCATTGCCGCCGCCGCATTGGCAATCATCCCCAGAGGGGCAAAGAAAAAGGCGACATGCAGCATGGCCAATATCGGATTGTGCCACGTGGCAAACCCGCACCAGCGCCCCAGCCGGATAAACTGCAGAAGCCCAGCCATAAGGATAAACGCCGCTGCCACCGGCGCCTGCGGCCAGATCACCCAGATGACCAGCGCAGGCGCGGATACCAGCAGGCTCAGCTTGTCAAACCCGCCAAAGGGCGCGGGCAGACGGCTGTGCCCCGCCTTGTTCAGCCAGTTGCGGGTAAAGCTGGGCAGGATACGCCCGCCAATCAGCAGGACCAGGAATATCAGCAGCGCCAGACCAAGGCGGCGACCAACCGCAGCCTCGCCAGTCCGGGCGACCTCGGCGAAAAAGAACAGATTGGCCAGCGACAATAGGCTGACGGGGATCAGCACCATCAGATTGCGCCAGTTGCGCCCAGCAATGATTTCGCGGGCAATCAGAATGGCCAGCACGATCAAAAAGGCGCTATCGATCAGCGCAACGCCCCACCAGGGCAGCGGCAGCAGGCCGAAGACCGCAACGCGACCACTGAGCCACAAGATCAGCATCAAGAGTAGTGGCCGCCCCCGTGTTGGCATCCCGCCAGTCCAGTTCGGCACAGCCGTAAACAAAAATCCGGCAATCACCGCAGCGCCGTAGCCAAAGATCATTTCGTGACTGTGCCAATCCACCGGCGGCAACGCGCTGTTAAGGCTAAGCTCTCCCTGCCAGATCAGCATCCAGAAGGGGATCGCCACCAGCCCAAAGAGGCAGGCCGCCATAAAGAAGGGGCGGAACCCATAGGACAAAAAGGCGGGTCCAGTATAGGGAGTTGGGCGGGACATATTAAACTCCTGCGATTGCGAATGGAAAAGGCGGCCCCATCATGGCGCCGCCTGTCAGGGCAATTGGCCGACAATTCTGTGGCCGTTCCCTGAATTACTGCACCTGGGCAAACAGGTCTGCAAAGACGCCCTTGGCTTTGCCTTTTTGCTTCACCGCCTCGGCTGCCTCTCGGTTCACCGCTTCGCCAACCTGAATAAGCGCAACCATGCCCATACCATAGTGGGGGGTGCATTTGACGCCATAGACGCCTTGCGCATCGACAGTCATCTCAAAGTCAGCGTTGAACTTGGTTTTGAACGCCTCCACGCCTTCGGGCAACATCCCCTTGACGCTTTCGACATTGTGGCCTTTGTCGGTGGCGACAAAATGGATCACGTCACCCGGCGCGGCTTTGACAAAGGCCGGTTCAAAGACCATCGCCCCTGCTTCGCCCCGATTGAGCATCTTGACCTCAAAAGTCTCGGCTTGGACCAGGGAGGCCACACAAGCAAAGATCGCGGCACAACCAATTTTCTTGAACATCTGATTTCCTTTCACGGGTTCGGTCTGTGTTTGTTTGCGCCCCGCTTATCAAATGTTTTGGCATGGCGATTATTGCTCTGGATCAAACTTCCGACTGAACGTCCGCTGGTTCTGCTTTTGCTGCTTTCCATCGCTTGGCCTGCCGCCCGCAACGCCGAGTCTCGCGCGGGTGACACTGCCGTCCAGCTGTAACCAGTTTGCCAGGGAATGCAGAAAACCGAAAATAATGCCTCCGTATGGTGGGGGCGAAAAAAGCCGGAAAAAAGCGACGAATACCCCGCCAATGTTGTTTCAGATCAACCTTCGAATTTTCTGGTCTGCTTATCGTCTGGCCAACAAACACGTTCATCAAAGGAGAAGAAGACATGCTTACCAGACGCGCAGCACTTATGGCCGCCGCAGGGGCTGCTGCCCTTCCAGCGTTGATCAAAACCGCCAAAGCAGAAGAAATCATGGATACCTCGGGGGCCGCGCCCGTCGATCTGTCGACCCTGAAGCGGATCAAGCATAAACTTGTCCGCCCCCCCATGGTTCACGAACACGAACAGGTCGCACCGGCGGAACCACGGATCGTCGAATTCGAAATGCAGATTGTCGAAAAGGAAGTCGAAATTGACAGCGGTGCCCATCTGCAGGCGATGACTTTCAATGGCTCGATCCCTGGCCCGATGATGGTGGTCCATGAAGGCGACTATGTCGAGCTCACTCTTTTTAACTCGCCTGAAAATCTGATGCAGCACAACATCGACTTCCACTCTGCGACAGGTGCGCTTGGCGGTGGGTCGCTGACACTGGTGAACCCCGGAGAAAAGACCACCCTGCGTTTCAAGGCGACCCGTCCAGGGACATTTGTCTACCACTGCGCCCCAGGCGGCCCCATGATCCCATGGCACGTAGTCAGCGGTATGTCCGGCAGCATTATGGTTCTGCCCCGTGACGGGCTGAAAGATCACAATGGCAAACCCGTCAGCTATGATCGCGTCTACTACATCGGCGAAAACGACTTCTACATCCCCAAAGATGAAAACGGCGACTACAAGCGCTTTGAAGATGTCGGGGCCAGCTATCCTGATACCCTGGAGGTGATGAACGGCCTGATCCCAAGCCACGTTGTCTTTAACGGCAAGGTTGGCGCGCTGACCGGCGACAATGCGCTGCACGCTTCGCAGGGGGAAAAGGTGCTCTTTGTGCACAGCCAGGCGAACCGCGACAGCCGCCCACACCTGATCGGTGGTCATGGCGATCTTGTCTGGGAAACCGGCAAGTTCAACAACACACCGGAACGCGACCTGGAAACCTGGTTCATTCGCGGCGGCTCTGCCGGGGCGGCGCTGTATGAATTCCTGCAGCCGGGCGTCTATGCCTATGTGAACCACAACCTGATCGAAGCGGTAAACCTGGGCGCAACCGCCCACGTGGTGGTCGATGGTGACTGGAACAATGACCTGATGGAACAGGTCGAGGCACCAACCGCATACGATGCCGCCTACGAAGGTAAATCTGCCCTGCCATAGGTCGCCACGGCACCGCAGAGACAAGATCACCAAAGGCGGCCGGGCCACTGGCCGCCTTTGGACCGCTTAGGAGAACAAACATGAAACCGGTTGTGAAAATTATCGCTGTGGCGGGCCTTGGTGTCGGCCTTATCGCCAGTCTTGCAATCGGACTGGGTTTGACCAGGCCGCAAACAGCGCCCGGCAGCGCCGCATCAGTTGACTTGGTTAATATCCCGGCGGGCACCATCGACTACCGCCCTTTTGGCAATTTTGTCGCCGAGGGAAAATCACGCTCGCCGCGCGCGTACAAGCTGGAGGTCGCCGGTTTCACCATCATGAAGTATCAGGTCAGCCGCGCCGAATATGCCGCCTGTGTCGCCGATGGCCCCTGTGCCAGCGTACCCACCACCGGTGGCGATTACCCGCAGACCTATGTAAATTGGAAAGATGCCAACGACTACGCCCGGTGGTATTCACAAAAAACCGGCGAGCACTGGCGCCTGCCCAGCGACGCGGAATGGCAATTGGCCGCTGCAGAACGCTATGGCGATGCCGCACCGGATACGCTTGAACTGGATCCCGGCCAGCGGATGCTGGCGCAGTATTCCGCTGGCACACTGCTGCGCGGCACCGCCAGCCCGGCGCTGCGCCCTGCCGGGGGCTTTGGGGAAAACTCGCTGGGCCTGGCCGATATCTCCGGCAACGTCTGGGAGTGGACCGATGGCTGCATGCAGAGCGGCTCCCTGCGCGCAGATGGAGCCGTCGCAGAGAGCGAACCCTATTGCTGGGTGCGCATTGCCGGGGGCATTCACCGCGCGGCAATCGTAAGCTTCATACGCGATGCCAGCGTTGGCGGCTGTGCCGTTGGCCTGCCGCCAAACCATCTCGGCTTTCGGCTGGTCCGCGACACCCTGCCCGCCCGGTGGTGGCAGCTTTTCTGACGCCCCCCCACTCATCTCGGTGCGGGTGCGCGTTTGAACGCACAGGAAACCATCTGGTGGCTGATCTCTTTGATGCACCGGACATCAGAACATCTGGGCAAAAAGCACCTGATTGCCAGCTGGTCAGCGCCTTACTGTCGGCGTTTCAAATACCCGCCAAACGCCCGGTGATAGATCTTCTTGTCCGCGGATTTGAATTGGCTACAATTGTCGCATGACAAATTGGATCCCCTCCCGAAATTCACTGAGCTCGCCGCTGCACACCAGCCTCGCCATGTCGATTGCCGAAGCGATCAAAGATGGCAGCTTGTCAGTGGGACAGAAGCTCCCGCCCCATCGCAAACTGGCTGACGATCTGAGGCTCAGTGTAAATACAGTGAGCAAAGCCTATGATATTCTGCGCCGCCAAAACCTGATCGAGGGCCAAATCGGGCGTGGGAGCTATGTCGTGGACCCCGGCAAGCCCGATCACCAGCCCTTTAAACCAGAGGTCGATTCGCAAAACCTGTTCGACATGTCGATTTCGCACCCGCTGTTCAATCGCCTGCATGTCGACGCCATGCAATCTACCCTGAAGTCGATGCAGGCAGATCTCGATCCGGCCCTGTATCTGTCCTCTCGTCCGAACATCGGCCATGAAACGCATCGCAAAACCGGTGTAAAATGGCTGTCGCATTGCGGGCTTGAGACCAGCGTTGGCTCTGTCCTGATGACCAATGGCGTGACCCATGGCCTGTCGGCGGCACTGTCGGCGATCCTGCGTCCTGGGGATGTCATTTTGTCGGATATGATCACCCACCACCTGCTGGTTTCAAGCGCCGCCTACTTTGGCTACCAGCATGTTGGCCTTGAAACTGACGCGCAGGGAATACTGCCCGATGCCCTGGAAAAGGCCTGCGTAGAAAAGTCACCTAAGCTATTGTATTTGCTACCATCACTGGCAAACCCCAATGTCCACATGATGCCCGAAGAGCGGCGGCGCCAGATTGCTGCCATCGCCCGCAAACATCGGCTGCACATTGTCGAAAACGATGCGTTTGGCCCAGTAGCCGAGGATAGACAGCCACCTGTGTCGATCTTTGCGCCCGAACTTTCCGTCTACCTGACGACCTTCACCAAATGCACGGTCAGCGGCTTGCGCGCAGGCTATGCTGTGGTTCCGGACCATCTGCTACCAGCCATGACAGCACGATTGATCGTATTCGGTTGGATGGCGACGCCACTGATCTGCGAACTCGCATCACGCTGGGTAGAGGATGGCACGGCGCAGGCATTGGCAGACTGGCAGCGCGTCGAAATCGGCAAGCGGTATCACATTGCAACGCAAGAGCTTGCCGGTTTCAGCTGGACCGGTCACCCGGCGAGTTTGCATCTGTGGCTACACCTTCCGCCTGATTGGGATTCCAACAGCTTTGTTGCCCATGCCCGCGAACTGAACGTGGCGGTATCGCCGGAAAGCCCCTTCCTTCCTCCCCAGGCTTTGCCAACCAATGCGGTGCGTATTGCGCTTGGGAGCATCCGTGAAACAGACCGTTTTCGCCAGGCGCTGAGGCTGCTGTCAGGGTTGCTGACCCGCCCGCGTGAGCCGCTGCCGCAACTCGCCTATTAGGAATGTAGCACAACAATATAATAATTGACTCACAGGTCATTCTTCGGAAAGTGATATGGCATCAAAACCCAAAACACTGGAATATCTGGGAGGATATGATGACTGTTGCCACACCTTTCGCCCTGCGCGTCGGCGCGCCCCTGGTCGCAGCGCTGCTGACCACAACTGCGGCCTATGCTGATAACTGGCGCTATGCCATGGAAGAGGGCCTGGAAGATCCACAGGGCCTCTATGCGACGAAGTTCAAAGAAGAAATTGAGGCCAACTCGGATCACACGGTGCAAATTTACGCTGTTGGCACCCTTGGTGAATCGGCAGATGCGATGGAGCAGGCGCAGGCAGGCTTGCTGCAGTTCATCGACCAATCACCAGGCTTTACCGGTGCCTTGATCCCGGAAGCCGAAGCGTTTTTGGTGCCTTATGTACAGCCAACCGACCCCAAGGTTGTGCGCAAGTTCTTCAAGGAAGGCGTCGCGGTAAACGAGATGTTCCACGAGATCTATCGTGAGCAAGGCCTGGAGCTGCTGTCAGTCTTCCCCGAAGGCGAAATGGTTGTCACCACGATGGAGGAATTCCGGACCCCTGCCGATCTGGAAGGCATGAAAATCCGCACCATGACCTCGCCCCTGCTTTTGGAAACCTACACAGCCTTTGGCGCCTCGCCGATTGCCATGCCCTGGGGCGAGCTGATCGGCGGGCTGAAAACAAAAATGGTCGATGGGCAGGAAAACCCCACGATCTGGATCGAAGCCTATGATCTGGACAACCTTACAAATGTCATGACCTACACAGGTCACGGTCAATATACCACGGCGGTGATGGCCAACGCCGATTTCTACGACGGGTTGAGCGACGCAGACAAACAGCTTGTGCAAAACGCCTCACAGGCAGCGCTTGACTATATTCTTGATGTGGCCGTCGAGCTGGATGCAACCGGTCTGGCGAAAATCAAGGAAACCAACCCGGACTACATCATCAACCGTCTGACCGCAGAAGAACGTGCGCCATTCAAGGAACGTGCGAAAGCTGTCGAAGCAGCCTTTGTTGAACGTGCGGGTGAACGTGGCGCGGCCATCTTGGAACAGATGAAAGCGGATCTTCTTACTGCACAGCAGTAACGCGTGTAAGGGGCACGCATGTCGGCATCCGCCCCCCCCCGAAACACCAAACCATCGCGGACCCTGACCGGGTGTTGGGGGCCGCGCTTTGGAAAATGACAAGAAATAACAATCAGATTTGCGACGATCCTGGGGAGGACGCATGAGCGATACGCCAGTACAAAAAACGGGCCTGACTTGGCTGATTGATGGCATCGACAAAGGCATCGCAGCGCTTGAACGCGCAATCATGGCCATCGGGGTCATTCTGATGGCGGTGAATACCATCGCCAATGTCATCAGCAGGTTCGTCTTCAACCATTCCATCATCTTCGCAGAAGAGCTGAACAGCATTTTCATATTGTTGGTGACCTTTGCCGGCATTGGCTATGCTGCGCGCCATGGTCGGCATATCCGAATGTCGGCAATCTCGGACGCGCTGCCGCAACGGGCACGCAAACTGCTCATGCTTCTGATCTCGGCTGTAACAGCAGTGCTGCTGCTGGTTTTGGCCTGGTACGCAGTGCAGTACATCATGAGCATGTATAGCAAGGGACGGGTCTATCCTGCGCTTGGGATCCCTGTCTATATCAGCTACCTCTGGGTGCCCATTGGCCTGTTCGTAACAGGCATTCAGTATGCTTTGACCTTCATCAAAAACCTGCAGGAACGGGAAATTTACCTGTCCACGGATCTGTGTGAAGCAGATGCGCAAGAACTGGAATTGGAGCTTTAACCATGGCACTCGTGATGTTTTCCGCAATGGTTGTCCTGCTGCTTCTCGGGTTTCCAATGATGGTTCCCCTGATCGCCGGCGCCTTGATCGGCGTGATCGAACTGTTTGGCACGGTTGATAAAACCGAATTCATGATCCAGCAGATGCTGGGGGGCATTCGGCCCTCGTCATTGATCGCGGTGCCAATGTTCATTCTGGCCGCTGATATCATGACACGTGGTCAATCCGCTGGACGCTTGATTGATATGGTCATGGCCTTTGTGCGCCATGTGCGCGGCGGATTGGCCGTCAGCACTGCGGCAGCCTGCGCATTGTTCGGGGCGGTTTCCGGCTCTACCCAGGCAACGGTTGTGGCCGTCGGGACGCCGCTAAGGCCGCGAATGCTCAAAGGTGGCTACAAGGATTCCTTTATTTTGGCGCTGATCGTCAATTCAAGCGATATTGCCTTTCTGATCCCGCCCAGCATTGGCATGATCATCTATGGCGTGGTCGCCAAGGCCTCTATCCCAGAACTATTCATCGCCGGAATTGGCCCGGGCCTGCTGATCCTTGTGATGTTTTCCATCTACAGCATGATCTACGCCAAGATGAATGATGTACCGACCGAACCCGCCGCATCGTGGAGCGAACGCGCGCAGGCGGTCAAACGCGCCCTCTGGCCGTTGGGCTTTCCGGTTCTGATCATCGGCGGCATCTTCTTTGGCATCTTCAGCCCAACTGAAGCAGCAGCGATCAGCGTGGCCTATGCGGTCATTCTGGAGGTACTGGTTTTCCGGACGATGAAGATCACCGAGCTATATCATGTTGCCCTGTCAACCGGAATGGTCACGGCAGTGGTGTTCATTCTGGTGGGCGCAGGGGCCGCCTTTGCCTGGGTTCTGTCATTTGCACAGATTCCGCAACAGATACTGGGCGCGCTTGGCATTGATGAAATGGGACAGATCGGCGTGCTGTTCACCATCGCCGTGGCCTTCTTCATCGGCTGCATGTTCGTGGATCCGATTGTGGTCATCCTGATCTTTGTTCCGATCTTTGCCCCCGTGGTGGAAAAAACCGGACTTGATCCAATTTTGGTTGGCACCTTGATCACACTGCAGGCCGCTATCGGTTCGGCGACACCGCCATTCGGATGCGATATCTTCACCGCAGTCGCGGTATTCAAACGCCCCTATCTGGAAGTGATCAGAGGCACACCGCCATTTGTCTTCATGCTTCTCAGTGTCTCGATCTTGATGATCTTCTTCCCGCAGGTTGCACTGTTTCTGCGCGATATCGCTTTTGACAAATAGGAGGCACAGTACATGTTCAAATCCATACTTGCCGCTTTTGACGGCTCCGAAGGATCAGAGGCCGCGCTTTCCAAGGCCGCCGAATTGGCCATACTGTGCGGTGCAGAATTGACGATCTTGACCATGTACCGCCATCATTCGGTGCTAGAGGGATCGATGTATGTAACCAATGCCGATCAGCCCGATGATGTTGATGCAATCATGAGCAATCATGCCAAGACAACCGCCGAAGGCGGCGCGGCGCTCGCGCGGCGGGCAGGCTGTGAAAAGATCCGCGCCTTTGTCAAAGGCGGGCCGACGGCGCGTACAATCGTCGGTTTCGCAAGAGAGCACGACAATGACCTGATCGTCATGGGTAGTCGCGGACTGGGATCAATTGAGGGATACCTGCTCGGCAGCGTTTCTCATAAAGTCACAAGCCTTGCGCAATGTCCGGTTCTGTTGGTGTGAAGAAGGTGATGACGCTGGACTTGCGATCTTCCGCCTCATCTGTGACTGCCCGGCTGGATCGGCAACCGGTTGCCAAACGCATCGGGCTTGTTGCGCTGGCAACGGATCACACCACCGAGACCGATTTTGCCCGCATGTTGCAGGGGCATGATGTCGGGGTTTACGTAAACCGGATCGAATTTGAAAACCCGATAACCCACGAAAGCCTGTTGCGGACCGGCCCCCGTCTGACCGCTGCTGCGGCAGATATCCTACCGGATGAGCCACTGGATGTGTTGGTCTATGGCTGTACAAGCGCATCGGCTGTCTTGGGCAATGCCAAGGTGGCCGAGTATATGAACCGCGCCAAGCCGGATACGCCCTGTGTCACCCCCAGTTCAGCGGCACTTGATGCCTTCGCCGCACTGGGGATCAAAAAGATAAGCGTCCTGACGCCCTATGCAAAGGATGTGACGGACACACTGGTCCGCTATTTCGCAGAGCACGGCCCCGAGGTGGTGAGTGCAGAGTGCTTTGGATTGTCCGATGATCGCGACATGGCGCGTGTCTCTCTGGACAGCATCATCGACGGCGGGGTTGCTGCCTGCGCCGCGCAGGCGGATGCGCTTTTCGTCTCCTGCACCGCCTTGCGCGCAGCCAGTTGCGTGGCACAGTTAGAGGCCCGCCTGGGCAAGCCGGTGATCACCTCTAATCAGGCGATGGTCTGGCGCTGTATGCGACACCTCGGGCTGACCGGCGACTTTCCCGTTGGCGGCACGCTGTTCAAAACCTAAGAAAACGTCAGGATGACACAATGAACTCTGAAGTCACATTTCAGGATAGCTTTGCTGCGCGCGCACGGATCACCGGGGCAATACGGGTGACACCGACAGTGCCATCAGACTGGCTCAGCCAGGCCAGTGGCGGCGATATCCGCCTAAAGCTGGAACAGCACCAGATCACCGGTAGCTTCAAACTGCGCGGGGCGACAAATGCAATCTTGTCACTCAGCGATGCGCAGCGCGCCAAAGGTGTGGTTGGGGTATCCACCGGCAATCACGGGCGCGGCCTTGCCTATGCGGCTGCAAACGCCGGGGTACGCTGCATCATCTGCATGTCCGAACTGGTGCCGCAAAACAAGGTAGAAGGCATCAGGGCACAGGGGGCCGAAGTGCGTATTGTCGGGCGCAGCCAGGATGATGCACAGACCGAAGTCGACAAGCTGGTGGCAGAAGGCATGGTCATGCTGCCGCCTTTTGACCACCGCGACATCATTGCAGGCCAAAGCACAGTCGCGCTAGAGATGCTGGAACAGTTCCCAGAGCTTGAAACCGTCCTGGTGCCCCTGTCGGGCGGCGGGCTGATTTCGGGCGTCGCAATGGTGATGAAGGCGGTAAATCCATCAATCAGGGTTATCGGTGTCTCGATGGAGCGTGGCGCGGCCATGTATGAAAGCCAGCAGGCGGGCAAGCCGGTCATGGTGCCGGAACTGGCAACCCTGGCGGATTCCCTTGGCGGTGGGATTGGCTTGGACAACCAGCATACCTTTGCCATGACGCGCGACCATGTTGATGAACTGGTTCTGGTAAGCGAGGGTGAAATCGCCGCCGCCATCCGCCACGCCTATTGGCAGGAACGCCAGATTATTGAAGGATCTGGCAGCGTAGGCATTGCTGCGCTGCTGGCCGGAAAAATCAAAGACCCGCGACGCTGTGTTGCCCTGATTTCAGGGCAGAATATCGACATGGCTCTGCATCACCGGATCATTTCCGGCGAAGATGTTGATGTAATGGAAGAAACATAAATGCCCGATATCAAGATACTGACCGAAGCCGACCTGCGCGATCTGGTGCCGCTGGATATCGATGCGGTGGACTGCATCGAACAGGGGTTCACAACCCTGGCGCAGGGCGGCGTTGTCATGCCGCCGATCATGACACTGATGGTGCCGGATCATAACGGCGAGGTCTGCGTGAAATCAGCCTATGTCCCCGGCATCGACAGTTTCGCCATGAAGATGAGCCCCGGCTTCTTCGACAACCCCAAGCTTGGCCTGCCCAGCACATCAGGGCTGATGGTACTGTTCTCTAGCAAAACCGGCATGCTGGAAGCCCTGCTGCTGGACAATGGGTATTTGACGGATGTGCGCACGGCTGCTGCGGGGGCGGTTTCGGCACGGCATCTTGCCCGCGCAGATGCGACGCGTGTCTGCGTCATCGGGGCTGGCGTTCAGGCGCGGCTTCAGCTCCTGGCGCTGACCCTCGTACGCGGCATCAACAGTGCTGTGATCTGGGCACGGGACGGCGCAAAGGCCAAAGCCATGGCGGCCAGCCTGAGTGATGAACTGGGCTTTGAGGTCACCGCCAGCACAGATGCGGCAGCTGCCGTTGCCTCGGCCGATATTGTTGTCACGACAACGCCTGCAACCGAACCTGTGATCAGGGCGGACTGGCTGCGGCCCGGACAGCTGGTCATCGCCATGGGATCGGATCAAGAACACAAAGGCGAGCTGGCCCCGGAATGCCTGGCCAAGGCAACGCTGTACCTGCCCGATGCGCAGGCGCAATGTGCCATCAAGGGCGAGCTGCGCAGCGCCATTGACGCGGGCATTTTCCCGGCTGATCGCCAGTTTGCCGAATTGGGTGATGTCACCTCTGGCAAGGCGGCTGGCCGTCAGTCTGACAGCGATATCATCATCGCAGATCTGACTGGCACCGGCGTGCAAGACACGGCCATCGCCACCCTTGCCAAACAACGGGCCATGGCCGCAGGCAAAGGCTCCAGCTTTACCAGCTGACCCTGCCCCAATGCTGCCCTGCCATCCGCCGCAAAATCGGTATCGGCAAGGCCTGCGCGGAAAAATTGGCCCCTGTTGCGCGCAGACCCGCCGGATATTTTCCCGGACTTATCCATGCGCGTGATTGCACAGCGATGATCGGGTTGTTAGGTGCTTAATCGCGTTCTCCGGAGGTGACACCATGCGGCTTGATGCCCGCGATCTTGATATTCTGAAGGTCCTGTCAACCGAGGGACGTATCACCAAAACGGCCTTGGCGACCCGTGTTGGCCTATCGCCCACCCCCTGCTGGGAGCGGTTGAAAAAGTTGGAAAAAGCCGGCTTGATCAAAGGCTATCGGGCCGAGATCAGCCTGCAAAAGCTTGGTGCCCATGTGACAATCTTTGTCGCCGCCGAACTCTCGGATCATACTGCGGCCAGTTTTCAGACCTTTGAGGCCGCGATGCAACGCTATGACGAGGTCACGGCCTGCTGGGCGCTTGGCGGCGGGTTTGACTACATCCTGCAGATTGTCACCCGCGATATCGATTCCTATCAGCGCCTGATCGACGAAATGCTCGATTCCCGTATCGGGCTGGCACGCTATTTCACCTATGTGGTCACCAAGCCTGTAAAAGGCCATGGGGTACCGCCACTTTCGCTCATCGCAGGGCACCAAGAGTAAATCTCTGCCCGCGACGGGCCAGGCAGAGAAAACCTCTGCTTAGCCTTTGATATTTGGTCTCTTCCTTGGGTCAAAATGCCAACAATGGCAGACAACAAAGGAGAGCCCGATGACAAACACTGCCCTGTCTGCGCGCGATGATATCGCTGACAAATCCTTGGTGCGCAGTTTTTCCTATGTAAATGGGAAATGGTGTGCTGCTGCCTCGAGTGACACCATCCGCGTGACCGATCCGGCAACTGGCGCGGTTATCGGCGAAGTGGCCAGCCTCTGCGCAGAGGAATCCTCTGCCGCTGTGGATGCGGCGCAGGCCGCCTTTCCCGCCTGGTCCGGTCTATTGCCGCAAGAGCGCTCTGCCATTCTGCGCCGCTGGTTTGACCTGATCCTGCATCACAAGGAAGACCTGGCGCGGATCATGGTGTTGGAACAAGGCAAGCCCCTGTCGGAAGCACGCGGCGAAATCGACTATGCGGCCTCCTTCGTGGAATTCTATGCCGAAGAAGCCAAGCGCCCAAATATCGAAGGGGTCACCAGCCACCTGCCCGATGCCGAGGTCGAGGTCTGGCTGGAACCGGTCGGTGTGGTGGCCATGATCACCCCCTGGAACTTTCCTGCCGCAATGCTGACCCGGAAAGCCGCCGCCGCCATGGCAGTCGGCTGTACCGTTGTCGCCCACCCGTCCGGGGAAACCCCGCATTCGGCGCTGGCTCTGGCGGAACTGGCCGAAAAGGCAGGCGTTCCGGCGGGTGTGTTCAACGTGGTTACCGGCCGCGCCGCTACCGTGGTTGGGCCTTGGACAAAAGACACCCGTGTGCGGGCGCTCTCCTTCACCGGCTCGACCGAGATCGGGCGGTTGCTTTATCGTCAATCCGCCGACACCGTGAAAAAACTGGTGATGGAACTGGGCGGGCATGCACCAGTGATCGTGTTCAAGGGGGCGGATCTGGACGTGGCGGTCACTGAAACGATCAAAGCCAAATTCGCCACGTCAGGACAGGATTGCCTGGGTGCCAACCGGATTTTTGTCGAACGCGCCATCTATGATGACTTCTGCGCCCGCTTTACCACCGCAACCCGCGCCTTGTCGCTGGGCATTGGCATGGATGACCCCGATATCGGGCCGCTGATGAATGAAAAGGCGGTGCTAAAGCAGGAAGAGCACGTCGCCGACGCCCTGGCCAAAGGCGCCAAGCTGGCCTGTGGTGGCGCCCGCGATCCGCTGGGATCGCTGTTCTATCAGCCCACGGTTCTGACAGATGTCCCCAAAGAGGCCGCCATTATGTCGGACGAGACCTTTGGCCCGGTGGCGGCCATCGCGCCCTTTGACACCGAAGAAGAGGTGATTGCCCGCGCCAATGACACCGAATACGGGCTGGTTGCATATCTGCACAGCCATGATCCACGCCGCATCTACCGGATGTCACGTGCGCTGCAATTTGGCATGGTTGCGGTGAACCGCACCAAGGTCACCGGTGCCCCCATTCCCTTTGGCGGTACCAAACAGTCTGGCCTGGGGCGCGAAGGTGCGCGTCGGGGCATGGAAGAGTTTACAGAAATCAAATACGTCTGCCGCGATTGGGCATGAGGAGAGAAAAAATGCTGAGAAACGACCAACTTGATCAATGGGACCGCGAGAACTTCTTCCATCCCTCTACCCATCTGGCCCAGCACGCCCGTGGTGAGAGCCCGAACCGGGTGATCAAAACCGCCAGCGGAGTGCATATCGAAGACCGCGACGGCAACAGGCTGCTGGATGCCTTTGCCGGGCTGTACTGTGTCAATGTCGGCTATGGCCGCCAGGAAATCGCCGAGGCGATTGCCGCGCAGGCGAAAGAGCTGGCCTATTATCATTCTTACGTAGGGCATGGCACCGAGGCATCGATCACCCTGTCAAAGATGATTCTGGACCGCGCACCCGCCAATATGTCCAAGGTCTATTTTGGCCTTGGCGGCTCTGACGCGAATGAAACCAACGTCAAATTGATCTGGTATTACAACAATATCCTTGGCCGTCCCGAGAAGAAGAAGATCATCTCGCGCTGGCGTGGCTATCATGGGTCGGGTCTGGTGACCGGATCACTGACAGGTCTTGAGCTGTTTCACAAGAAGTTCGACCTGCCCCTGGCCCAGGTGCTGCACACCGAAGCGCCCTATTATTTCCGCCGTGACAATCTGGACCAGACAGAAGAGCAGTTCGTCGCCCATTGCGTGGCCGAACTGGAGGCGATGATCGAACGCGAAGGTGCCGATACCATTGCCGCCTTTATTGGCGAACCCATTCTGGGTACCGGTGGTATCGTACCGCCCCCTGCAGGCTATTGGCCCGCGATTCAGGCCGTGCTGAAAAAGCACGACATCCTGCTGATCGCGGATGAGGTCGTCACCGGGTTTGGCCGTCTCGGCACTATGTTCGGCTCTGATCACTACGGGCTTGAAGCTGATATCATCACCATCGCCAAGGGGTTGACCTCGGCCTATGCGCCGCTGTCTGGATCTATTGTATCGGACAAGGTCTGGAAGGTGCTGGAGCAGGGCACGGATGAAAATGGCCCCATCGGCCATGGCTGGACCTATTCCGCCCACCCCATCGGCGCCGCAGCCGGGGTTGCCAACCTGCAGTTGATCGACTCGCTGAATTTGGTGGAAAATGCCGGAAGCACGGGTGCCTACCTGCAGAAATCCATGCAAGAAGCCCTGGGCGATCACGCCAATGTTGGCGATATCCGTGGCGAAGGGATGCTCTGCGCGGTGGAATTCGTAAAGGATCGCGACAGCCGCACATTCTTTGATGCCGCTGACAAGATCGGTCCGCAGGTCTCGGCCACACTCTTGTCGCAGGACAGCGTCATCGCCCGTGCCATGCCGCAGGGGGATATCCTCGGCTTTGCCCCGCCCTTCTGTCTCAGCCGGGAAGAAGTCGATACCGTCGTCGCCGCCACCAAACGCGCCGTGACGACAGTCTTGGGCTAGGCAACCTGGCATTTGTCCCCCGGGTGTGCAGCGGTCAATCTGGCCGCAACGCACCTGGGGGGCGACACGCGATGCAGGCGCTTGTTGCACGGCGACTGCTGAACCTGACCGGGGTATGCGTGCGATTTCTTTGCGCGGGCCGTAGCTCATAGAGAACAGCAGTTTGTCGAGGCAAATTGCAGATGACGTCGTACAATTCAGGGGAAACGGAACGCAGACTAAGGTCATCGACGCACTGACCGACCCGTCTAACACAAGCTCACCTTTGGGGCGAGCACCGTGCAGGTTGGCCTCAGGGGCGCGTAACTGATAGAAATCAATTCAGCTATGGCGGAGGTCACATGCGTTTATTCTTTCTGATTACCGTTGCGGCATCAACTAGAGATTTGGCGTCGGTTGCGGCTTCTCCACCTTCGTAGGCAGAGGTCTCGCTCTCAAAGCAGCTATTCGCATCGGCAAGCTGAGCATTTCTAATAGCACTCATACAGGTGCCTCCCTCGTCAGGGACAGCAAAGCGGGCGATTGCTGGATTGTCTTGCAGGCCCATGCCTGGGCAACCGGATTGGCCTGTCCAGCCCAACCAGGACATTTGACTGACCTGCCCTCGCAGCCGCGCGGCATTCCAAAATATGCCGTTCAACCCGCGAATTCGTCGAGACAAAAAAATCGCCCGAGACGCTATACTTAGACACCAAGAAGCGCATCAAAACGCGCTTCAACCAGTTTCAAAAACTGCTCTGCTACGCGCGACGGCTTTCTGGTGGTCGGCAGAAGCAGATCATATCGAAATGGCTGTGCAGGCAACAAAGGGCGCGCCGAGATCCGGCCGAGATTGGCAAAATGTGTTGCCGTCACCGGCTCTACTATCGAAATACCAGCCCCGGCTGAGACCATCTCACAGATCGACGCAGACAATTGCGCTTCGGCGACGATCCGGGGACGGGCGCCGCCTGCCGATAAAAACGCATCTGTTTCCGAACGGGTTCCGATTTCCGCACCCAGAGCGATGAAGGGACGCTGATCGAAGTCTTCCGGCGCGAGCACCGCTTTTTGTTCGAGTTCGTGGGCCGGAGGGAGCACGGCCAGCATCGGCGCGGTGAACAGCTCGCGGCGCAGCACGGCGGGATGGTCATTGTCCAACGCAGCAAACCCAAGATCAAATTGTTGCGAACTAAGATGACGCAGCACCGCCTGAGAGCTTCGTGTACGCAAAGAGACGGTGATTCCGGGCTCTTCTGCGATGAACTCCGCGATGACGTCGGGCAAGAGCTTCAGAGCGAGTGCAGGCATGCCAGCAATAAGCAAGCTGCCGGTCCGAAAGTCTCGAATGTCCTCGATGACGCGGGAAATTTCCATCATCCCCACGAAGGCCCGCTCAACCTCTTCATAAAGGGCGCGGGCCTCAGAGGTGGGCACGACCTGCCTGCCCTGTCGCTCGAACATGTCAAAACCGGCAGCGCGCTCTAAATCCGCAATCAGTTTGCTGACCGATGGCTGCGTGGTGCCGAGCACCGTAGCAGCGGAAGTGACCTTGCCGGTCTCCATCACGGCCCTAAACGCTTCGATCTGACGATGAGTAAGTCGAGGGAGCATAAAGATTCATAGCCTCAGAGAATGATTTGAGAAAATAATACAATTATTCTTATGAATGCAAAGCTGCGATTTTGACGGTGGAGGAATCACATGCAGCAACGCACCCCTGAAATCACTATCGTCGGCGGCGGCATTGTCGGCCTGTCTGTAGCACTCGGCCTGCTGTTGGCCGGATCGCGCGTGCGAGTACTGGATGGGGCTGACAGTGATGCTCGGGCTTCACAGGGGAACTTTGGTCTCGTCTGGGGGCAAGGCAAGGGCTGGAATTTCGCGCCTTATGCCAACTGGACGATGGATGCGCTGGACGCTTGGCCAAGCTTTGCACAGAAGTTGCAGGAGCTGTCAGGCATCAACGTGGCATTGGTCCAATCCGGAGGCTATGAGTTTTTTACCGATCCAACAGAGATGGAATGCTTCAAAGCAGAGCTGGATCAGCAAGCCGGATATCTGGGCCGCCGTGCTAGTTATGAGATGCTAAACGGCGATGACCTGCGCAGCCAGCTGCCTGATGTCGGAGCAAAGGTTGTCGGCGCAAGCTTCTCGCCACGCGATGGCCATGTAAATCCGCTCCGTTTTCTTCGCGCCCTGCGTTGTGCGGTTCAGGCGATGGGCGGGCGCGTGACTATGGGCGCCACCGTTGCTGCGATCACGCCACAGCCTGGGGGTGGGTTTGCGCTTGCGCGGGCCGATGGGGAAGTAACCCACACCGAGCAGGTCGTGCTTTGCGCCGGTCTTGGCGCAACCACTTTGGCCCGGAATCTTGGCTTTATTACACAGGTCAAGCCGCAGCTTGGCGAGTTACTGATCACCGAAAAGCTGGGGAGCCGCCTTCCCTTCCTGTCCAGCACTATCCGCCAGGTCGACGAAGGCGGTGTACAGATTGGCGGTACCAAGGCCGATGCAGGGTTCGACGATCATGAGTCATTGGCCGCCATCGCTGGGCTCGCGCGCCATGCGGTTACGGTATTCCCGGCGCTTGCCGATGTGCGGGTTATCCGGGCCTGGGGCGCGCTGCGGGTCATGTCGCCGGACGGTTACCCGGTCTATGCCAAATCCGCCGCGCATCCCGGCGCATTTCTGGTGACCTGCCACAGCGGTGTCACGCTTGCACCCCTGCATGCCAGCGTTCTGGCTCATTGGATTTTAAACACGTCCCCCACCCCTGATCTGGAGGCTTTCGATGAGTGTCGATTCGCGCTTTCTCATGCTGCCTGAGACCGGAAATCGCATGCGGTTCACCCTTGATGACAAACCGGTTACGGCCCCAGTTGGGGTCACACTGGCAGCGGCGCTACTGGCCCATTCGGGTGATTGGACGCGACAGACCGCACAGGGCACTTCGCGCACGGCCTTTTGCATGATGGGTGTCTGTTTCGATTGCCTGGTTGAGGTCGATGGTACGCCCAACACCCAAGCCTGCATGACCCCGCTGCGCGAAGGCATGATTGTCCGTCGACAGGTGGGGCTACCCGCTCTGAAAGGGGGTCAGAATGGCTGATGTCGACCTCATCATCATTGGCGCAGGGCCCGCTGGTATGTCAGCGGCCGCCGTGGCGGCCCGTGACGGTATCCGGGTGTTGATTTTGGACGAACAGCCGCAACCCGGTGGACAAATTTATCGGAACGTCGCGCAAAACCGAGGCAATCGCAGCTGGCTTGGGCAATCCTATGCCGCCGGGGCATGCCTTGTTGACGCGCTTAAACACCCTGGCATCACCATTCAATCCGGCGCGACCGTTTGGCGGTTGGACAAAGGACCGTTCGTCACTTGGTCGCGCGGCGGCATAAGCCAGACAACCTCGGCTGCTCATGTGCTGCTGGCGACCGGTGCACAGGAGCGCCCGGTTCCGTTTCCTGGCTGGACGCTCCCCGGTGTAATGCCTGCCGGCGCCGCGCAAATATTGATGAAGACCGCAGGGTTGCTGCCCAAGAATGCCGTTCTCGCGGGTTCCGGCCCCCTGCTCTACCTAATTGCCGCGCAGATGATTGACGCTGGAAGCGCCCCACAGGCCCTGGTCGAGACACAGACGCCCCGCCAGATGCTGCGCGCGCTGTCACATTTGCCGCGCGCAATGTTCGGCGCGCCAACCTTGCTGAAGGGTTTGACCCTGATTGCCAAAATCCGCGCAGCAGGTGTGCCGCGCTATACCGCTGCCTCGGATTTCCGAGCCAGTGCCGAAGCAAACGGCGACATTGGTTTTCGGTTCCGGGTGAAGGGGCGCGATCGAAGCCTCACCTGTGGCCTGCTGTTGACGCATCAGGGCGTGATCCCCGGCACCCATATCACGCGGGCTGCGGGCATCCCGCATCAGTGGAACGCCGCGCAGGGTGCCTTTCAGCCCGAACATGATCTTTGGGGCGCTACCGATCAGCCGAGCCTGCATGTGGCCGGAGACAGTTCCGGGATCGGCGGGGCGGATGCCGCAGCGGCAGCGGGTGAATTAGCGGCGCTGAACATCCTGTGCCAAACTGGCCACCATAGCACCGAAACCCGCGATCAGCGCGCCGCCCGTGCCCGCGCTGCTCTGTTCCGCGCCCGCGCCATTCGGCCTTTCCTTGATACTGCCTATCCGCCACCCGCCGAAATACTCACCCCGTCAGACGACACCATCGTTTGCCGCTGTGAGGAAGTCTCTGCCGGGGCCATACGGCATGCCATACGTGAAGGCGCCCAGGGCCACCGCCAGATCAAGACATCCCTGCGCTGTGGCATGGGCCCCTGTCAGGGCCGCATGTGCGACGCCACGCTGCGCGGCCTTCTTAGCGCTGAGGCCACCACAAACCGAGCTATTTCCCCGCCCCGCGCCCGTACACCAATCAAACCGATTGCGTTAGGCGAGCTGGCCGCACTCTCACCCCTTCAGGAGGAAACCACATGACCGCCCCCGCAGCCCTGAAAGTCATAGACCTGCACAAGAGATTTGGCGCACATGAGGTCATCAAAGGCGTGTCCCTTGAGGCGCAAAAGGGCGAGGTAATTGCCATTCTTGGTGCATCGGGCTCTGGCAAGAGCACCTTTTTGCGCTGCATCAACTTGCTCGAGACGCCGAACTCCGGCGAGGTCTGGCTGGCAGGCGAGCAGATGCGAATGACGCAGAACCGCCGGGGCGAGATCGTACCGCAAGACCTGCGACAGGTCGAAGGCATGCGCGCCCGTCTGGCGATGGTGTTTCAGGGTTTCAACCTTTGGTCACATATGACCGTGATGGAAAACGTCATGGAGGGCCCGCTCTACGTTCAGGGCACCCCCCCGGCGCAGGCCCGAGAGAAAGCTGAGGCGCTGCTTGCCAAGGTCGGCCTGTCGGATCGGGCGGACTATTATCCCGCGCATCTGTCGGGCGGCCAGCAGCAACGGGTGGCAATTGCCCGCGCGCTTGCAATGGACCCTGACGTGATGCTGTTTGACGAGCCGACTTCGGCACTGGACCCCGAACTGGTGGGCGAAGTGCTGGGTGTCATGCGTGATCTGGCCGATGAGGGCCGCACAATGCTCGTTGTGACTCACGAGATGGGTTTTGCCCGCGATGTCTCCACCCGAACCGTGTTTCTGCACCAAGGCGAGGTCTGCGAAGAGGGCCCGCCTGCAGAGCTGTTTTCCAACCCGCAAACCCCCGAGTTTCAAGCGTTTTTGTCACGCATGAACTAATCACCCACAGAGAGGACCAACCCATGTTTCGCAGAACCATCCTGAGTGCCGTCGCTGCTTCTGCACTGAGCGCACTTGCCCTTCCCCTTGCTGCACAAGACACGCTGCGCATCGGCGTCGAAGGCGCTTACCCTCCGTTTTCCTCCAAGGAGTCCGATGGCACACTTATCGGCTTTGACATCGAGATCGCCAAGGCGCTCTGCGCGGAAATGAAGCGCGACTGCGAGTTGATCGAGCAGGAATGGGACGGCATGATCCCCGCACTGAAAGCCCGCAAGTTCGATGCCATCGTTGCTTCCATGTCGATCACGGAAGAGCGCAGGCGTCAGATTGATTTCTCTGAAAAATACTACAAGACCCCGGCGCGGCTGGTGGCTCCCAAGGACGCCGATTTCGAAGGCACCCCCGAGGGTCTGGCCGGTAAGCGCATCGGTGTGCAGCGCGGTGCGACACACCAGTGTTACGCAGAGAAGATGTTCCCCGATGCCGAGATCGTGCTCTACGGCTCGCAGGACGAAGTCTTTCGCGATCTGGCGCTTGGCCGCGTGGATGCGCAGCTCTCTGATAGCCTGATCGCACAAGAGAGCTTCCTCAGCGCAGAAGCCGGTGGCGACTATGCCTTCCTTGGCGGAGATCACACCGACGTCGAATGCTATGGCGAAGGCGTCGGCATTGCCGTGCGCAAGGGGGAAGATGCGCTGCGCGCGGATCTGAGCAAGGCCATCACAGCACTCCGCGAGAACGGCACATATGCCGAGATCAACGACACATACTTCCCCTTCGATATCTACGGTGGTCGACCTGCGGGCGACTGATCTTAGACCTGACACACTTCATCAGGGCGACCCACCGCTGCCCTGATGATCCAATGAAGGATACGCCATGAACCTGCTTTTGGAATATCAAACCCAATTGATCGACGGCACGATCATGACGATCACACTGGCGCTGACATCGCTGGTCATCGCCTTGACCTTTGGCCTGCTCGGTGCTTGGGCGAAACTTTCCGCCAACCGTTTGGCCCGGCGGTTGGCCGGAGCTTATACCACCATAGTGCGCGGGGTGCCTGATCTTGTGCTGATCCTGCTGGTGTTCTTCGGCGGTCAGGTAACGCTTAACAACATCGGCGCGGCGACAGGGCTTTGGGGCTATGTCGAAGTCAGCCAGTTCGCGGCGGGTGCAGGCACAATCGGCGTGATCTTCGGCGCCTACTTCACCGAAACGTTTCGCGGCGCCATCATGGCAATCCCGCGTGGTCAGATAGAGGCAGGTATCAGCGGCGGGATGCGCAAATCGCTGATATTCCGTCATATCATCTGGCCGCAGATGGTCCGCTTTGCCTTGCCGGGTTTCACAAACAACTGGCTGGTACAACTCAAGACTACGGCGTTGGTTTCAGTCATCGGGCTTCAAGACTTGGTCTATAATGCTTTCACCGCCGGTCGCTCGACGGATCAGCTTTTTACCTTTATGGCGGCCGCATTTGTCATCTACCTGCTGCTAACTGGCGTGTCCGACCTACTGCTGCGTGCGGTGGAACGTCATTACAACCGCGGCGCGGTAAGGACGTGATCATGGAAACCCTGCTGTCCTATATCCCACTCGACCTTGCCCTGATCGCCGAGAACTTTGACCGCTTTCTCTATGGGGTTTGGGTGACACTGAACCTGACCTTCCTGTCGCTGCTGCTGGGCGGTTTGCTGTCGATCCCCATGGCAATCGCCCGCGCATCGAAACACCGGGTCTTCAACCCGTTGGTGCAGGGTTACACCTATGTCTTTCGCGGCACGCCGCTGTTGGTGCAAACCTACCTGATCTATTACGGCGTCGGCCAGTTTGAGGTGATCCGCACAAGCTTTCTGTGGGACCCTGTTCTGTCCTCCGCCTGGTGGTGCGCGCTCATCGCCTTCACACTCAACACCGCCGCCTATACGACCGAGCTGCTGCGTGGCGCCATAGCGGACACCCCCACCGGCGAAGTGGAGGCTGCCATTGCCACCGGCCATTCCGACCGCAGCCGCATGCGCCGGATCATCCTGCCCTCAGCCTTTCGCCGCGCGATTCCGGCCTACTCCAACGAAGTCATCTTCATGCTGCACGGCTCAGTCATTGCCAGCACGATCACCTTGCAGGACATCCTTGGCGTAGGGCGCTGGCTGAACGGGCGCTATTACCTCGCTTACGAGGGTTTCATCACCGCCGCCGTGCTCTATTTCCTGATCGTCCTGTGCATCACATGGGCCTTCCGCAGGTTCGAGCGCCGCTACCTACGCCATCTGACCCGTCGCGACACAGGCATCGCGCCTCACGCGGCCTCCCTCCCGACCCCTGAAAGAGTATGACCATGATCGAACGCATCCACACCAATCAACGCATGAGCAAAATTGTCAAACACTGCGGTGTCGTCTATCTTTGTGGGCAGGTCGGCAGCGGGACAACTCTGGCCGAGCAGACCGAAGACTGTCTTGGACGCATCGACAAGCTGCTCTGCGAAGCAGGGTCATCGCGCGCACATATATTGCAGGCGATTGTCTGGCTTGCTGATATGGCGGAATTCGACGAGATGAATGCAATTTGGGACGCTTGGATACCCCAAGGTGCAGCACCGGCACGCGCCTGTGGAGAAGCCAAACTGGCGGATGCAGATTTGCGAGTGGAAATTATCGTAACCGCTGCTGTAGTTGGTTGACGATCGGTTCCAGGTTCACCCTGTTGTCGATGACGTCCCAGTCTTCGGCAAATTTGCCGAAGACAACGTTGGCCCATGGTCCCTGTCATCGGCAGATTGACAAGCCAAAGATACAGGGTAGGCTCAACTTATGGTTATGCATGAGAATCATTTCCGGTTTCTGCTTCTGAACCGCCCCCGTCCCCGGGTGGCGCACGCTTAGGCGTCTCTTCAACCCCCGGGGCCATCTCAAACCCTTCATTGAGACTGCGATCCTTTCCGGGGGACCATCATGCACATCACCGATCCGATGCACTTGCCTGCGGGCAGTGCATATCAACCGTCGTTCAAATGCCTGCCACTCAGAGGCCGCTACCAACTGATCCAAGCCGACAGGATTGGGATCGAGCGGTTGCTAAGTCTTGGCCTCTCGGCGAAATGTCCAAACCCGACACTGATCGAAGGCTTTCTGCGGCACAAGCTACGTCTGGCCCGGCGTGCGCCCGAACCGACGCCCCCAAACCTCGTGGTGGCCGGGCGCCAGGTTTCGTTCATGACCACCGGCGGCAAGGCCCGCAACGGCAAAATCACCATGGTGCCGGGCGAGAACCTGGGTTGCATCCCGGTCACCTCGTTTTTGGGGGCGACAATGCTGGGGATGCGAAAGCTGCAAAGAATGCCCCTACTGCGCGAGGACGGGTCAATTGACACCCTCGTTGTGCTGGACGTGGGCGACGCTTGACGCGGCGAGGCCCGCAAGGCCAAGATTCGCTTGCCTCACCGCCGCAAGTCCGGATTGAGCCCAAAGCGCGGAATGCTGGTGAGTGTTAAATGTCAGCGTCCGCCCCGGAGCAAGCGATACGCCACGCAACATACTGTGCAAAATTTGGCAAGTCGGCAGTCCTATTTAGGCTAGCTCCGGGCGCTCAAACTTGATAGCGCGAATTGAATATCGCCAAACATCCGAGGAGTCGATTGCTTGGAAAACGTATTTTGTCTCGGCTGGGAAGAATGGCTGAGTTTGCCTGGGCTGAGCCTTCCCGCTATTCGAGCGAAGGTCGACACCGGGGCAAAAACTTCTGCCCTTCATGCCGTTGCAATCGAACCCTTTGGCCCCGCCGATGCGCCCCAGGTCAGGTTTGTCGTACAGCCGAACCCGGACGACGAGAACCTCGAAATCACCTGTTCTGCGAAAGTCGTTGATCGTCGGCAGGTTACGAGTTCAAACGGAGAGATTGAACTACGTTATGTGATCGAAACTCAGGTTCTGGTGGGCGGTCGGGAATGGCCGATCCAGGTCACTTTGACCAACAGGGAAACCATGGCTTATCGCATGTTGCTGGGCCGCTCGGCGATTCAGGATGATATGCTTGTCGACCCCAATGTTTCTTTTGCCCAGCCCAGACTTTCCTTCTCCGATTACAGAGGGTTGCCGCGAAAACGCCCGGTCAAGCGTCCTTTACGCATTGCTTTGCTTACACGTGAAGCAGGTAGCTATTCGAGCAAGCGCCTTATTGAGGCAGCCCAGGAAAGGGGCCATGTCGTCGAAGTCATCAATACGACCCGCTGCTATATGAAAATCGGAGGCATTACCCCGGAGATCCACCTTGATGGCAAAGTGCTTCCAAGATTTGACGCCGTTATCCCGCGCATTGGAGCATCGGTCACAAGTTACGGAATGGCGGTCTTGAGGCAGTTTGAGGCAACCGGAGCATTTTGCCTGAACTCAGCAGAAGCAATTGGTGCCTCTCGCGACAAGTTGCTGGCCCATCAAATATTGGCGCGGGCAAAGATACAAATGCCAGTTACGACATTCGCCAGTTCACCAAAAGACACCAAGAGCCTTATCGAACTCGCGGGGAAAGCCCCGGTTGTTGTGAAGCTGTTGTCATCGACGCAAGGCAAAGGTGTTGTTTTGGCAGAAACCGCGAAAGCGGCAGAAAGTCTTGTAGATGCATTTCGCGGTTTGGATGCCAGTTTCCTGGTTCAGCAGTTCGTTAAAGAAGCCTCTGGATCAGATTTGCGCTGCTTTGTCGTCGGCGGCAAAGTTGTGGGCGCAATGAAGCGTGTCGGGGCTGACGGTGATTTTCGCTCAAACCTTCACCAAGGCGGAACAGCAAAATCCGTTCAGATCTCTAAGGAAGAGCGGGAAACAGCCAAGAGAGCTGCCAAAGAATTGGGCTTGTCCGTGGCCGGAGTTGACATGTTGCAGTCTTCGGATGGCCCCAAAGTGCTGGAGGTAAACTCATCTCCGGGACTTGAAGGAATTGAGCGAACGTCTGGAAAGGACTTGGCCTCTATTATCGTAAAGCATCTTGAACATCACGTCAGACCTTTGTCGCGTTATCGAGACGGCGGGAAAACGGCCAGCTGACATTTTGAAGCTGCGGTACTCCAAGCGACGCGCGTCCCTTGGTTGGGAAAACGCGGACATTCGCGCGCGCGGCGGCGGCTTGAAGGGCTTACGGACACATCACTTCTGGGGTCTATTGAAATCAGCTCCAAATCGCGCCGCGCGACAGTCAGAACTGAAGGCATGAGCGGTATTTCTCGAATACCGCTTGCCGGGGCGAGGTCCTGCAACTGACGATCTCGCCACTTGGCAAAATCCTTCGCAGACAGATCCTCAAGGCGAATTTTGGCAATAGAGTCTCGCCCAGACTTCTCCAGCCTGATGACTTCCCACCTGTGACTGCGCTTGGAGGGCGAAACCTCGCACGCATAGCGGTTGAACACCTCGCCCAATGTCTGCTTGGCTGCCATCTTATCGCTGTTCAGAATCTCGCGTTCCGCCCAAAGAGCCCAATCTTTGGCCCCTTGCTTTATCGGAAATACCTTTGACTTTCGGATATCGTTGCGGACAACCTCGGCCCGGCATCCTGATTTAAGCTTCCGAATGGACGCAACGAATTACGCGCCGTGCGGAACATATGCGTAAACGAATACACATTCCTGCACATCATGGCCAGCTACCCGATACCGCCACATCTGCAAAACACTTATTTTAAAAGGAAAAACATTCAAAACCGTTCATATCAGTTTAGATGCTGGTGCGGGCGGTGGGACGCGCAGTTCAATATCTATGCACATCAGCCGTAGTCAATTCATGGATGGAGCCAGCTTTGGTGTTGAAAACAAAGCATCTTCCCGTCTCATTCCATCTCGACGATCTCCACTGAATACTATACCCATAGGTGGACTAAAAGGTGGACTGTAAAGGCCTCAAATGATCCGGAACAAACTAACGGCCCGCGGCCTCATGACTCTGAACGCAGGGAAATATTGTGATGGCGCTGGGCTCTGGCTGGTGAAATCCGATCAGAAGAACGGAAAATGGGTCCTGCGGCTCACCGTTCATGGCAAGCGCCGGGAAATGGGGCTGGGGCGCTGGCCTGATGTAAATTTGGCGGAAGCCCGCGAGAAGTCGGGGGAAGCGCGCCGTGAGTTACGTGAGGGGCACGACCCAATCCGGCAGCGTCAAAAACGACGCCAGGATGCCCTGCGAAACCTTCACCTCTTCCGAGACATTGCCCGTGATGCGTTTGAAGCACGCAAGGCGGAGCTGAGGGATGGCGGCAAGGCAGGCCGTTGGTTCAGTCCGCTTGAACTGCATGTGTTGCCAAAGTTGGGGCATGTGCCTGTAGCAGAGATCACCCAGATTGACCTGCGCGACTGTTTCGCGCCGATCTGGCACACGAAAGCTGAAACCGCGCGCAAGGCCTTGACCCGCACCTCTATCTGTCTGGACCATGCGGCGGCGCTGGGCATCGATGTGGACCTGCAGGCCCCAAAAAAGGCGCGGGCTCTACTCGGAAAGTCCAAGCAGACATCCACCCATATTCCTGCGCTCCCCTGGCAGGAGGTGCCGGGGTTCTATCAGAGCCTTGATGAGGGAACAGTGACGCATCTTGCATTACGGTTGCTGATCCTGACCGGGGTACGCTCCAAGCCGCTGAGATTCATACGAGAAGAGCAAATACAGGACAATATTTGGATAATCCCTGGAGATCAAATGAAGGGACGTAAAGACGCCACCACCGACTTCCGCGTCCCTCTTTCGGCTGAGGCACTAAATGTCATAGATAAAGCGCGTCAACATGCACGTGATGGCTATCTGTTCCCCAGTGTTCGCAAGGGGGTCCTCTCTGACGCCACGATGTCCCGATTGATGGAACGGCGGGGTCTTGAAGCACGCCCTCATGGGTTCAGGTCAAGCCTCCGGGTTTGGTTGGCTGAGGTCACTGACGCCAGCCATGAAGTGGCCGAAACGATGCTTGGCCATGTGGTCGGCAGTGCTGTTGTACGCGCCTATCGGCGTACGGATTTTCTCGACCAGCGCCGAACCCTGCTTGAGCGCTGGGCCTCGCATCTTGCAGACAACACCAATACTCCCGTCAATCAGGTGATAAAATGACTGCGCATAAACGCTACCTCCCTCTCTTCGATGAAACAGGTGCCTGGGCTCTGGATCGGCCCGACCTTTATGTGTTGGTCCGCATGTCCGTGCAGGAGGGGCAAGCGAAGAGCGATCCAGAGGCAACCTACCGCTACATCGCCGAAGCGTCTGATAATACGAAATCCGAATTAAACGACCCCGAAAGCACGCTTGAGAAGCACTACATCAGAGGGCATATGACCGAGCGCCGGTACGCCGCAATGGTGGTGACGGAACTGTTACGGCTCAAGTTGAACGACGAGAAACCCACCCTGGCCAATGCACTCAAGCTGATCACGCACGAGCTGAGCAGAGCAAAGCCAACCACTCAGGAAAGTTCAATCAAAAGCCAAGTTAAAACCGCTTTCAGCAAATGGCGAAACACCAGCCATCTCGAGGCTGCGTTTCGGATTAGTGGCATGTCTGGTCAGTCATTCGAGGCCGATCACAAGCAGTTCCTGAGTTTCCTCGCAATCGCGAAGGCGCTTGAGGACTTCATGGATGAAGTTTGCGGGCAAGGCGATCTGAGTTGGAACCCTTGGCGTGTCCCGGAGCAAATTGACGCTGCATTCTCAGGACAAATGACCCGTCTCAGTGATGAAGAAAGAAAGCTTCTGTCTACGAATTGCCCCCCCCGTGAATTGCCAAGTCACGCTTATCCATAACCTGCGGGCTGCGTCCTGTTCCGGGGATAGCATTGGCCTGCGCGGCTGTGGTTAGGCCAGAAATTTTACGGGAAACATAGGAAACTTTACAAATACAGTCTGTGTTTTTTGTGTGAAAAGTCGCAAAAAAATCAAAAATACAGAATTTTAATAAATGAATACAGTCGACTAACTTTACGAGCGTAGGGAAATCAGAAGCAAAGCAGACCAAGAAGAAGATATTGATGACTGATGGCGCTGATACAGGCCACAGCCCCTTTTCCCTTTGGCAATGATCGATATCGTCCGGACAAACTCAGGCCCAGAAGGGGGGGGTAGAATTTTTTTCTACCCTCCCCACGCCGGGCGTTGTCGCCTTTAGATGTCTCATCTCAACTCGAATAGAGGCATCCAAAAACATGTCGAATCAATCAATCTCTCGCACAGATGGCGTCGACCCACTGCTCAAGGTCAGCGAAGCCGCAAATATCTTGTCAATCAGCGTCCCAAGCTTCTGGCGGCGGGTCGCAGATGGATCCGTTCCCCGACCGATCAAGCTTGGCTCTTCGTCCCGCTGGCTATGCTCAGAAATCCTTGCGGTGATCGAAGAGGCCAAGGCGCGTAGATGAAACGCAACCGTATCGCTGAGCTGCCCCCTTGGAGGACTGCTCGCCAATACCCCTGAGATCCCGCATTCATGGCGCGCCTGCACGCTGCCGGTGGGAAAGGGATCATTTTTTTCGAAAGGCCGCCTCATGATCGGAGATATGGTTTTCCTCCAAATTCTCATCCAGGACATGCTGCGCGTGTTTCGCCGCCTAGAGTATGTCGAGCTTGGGCTGTTCATGCGCATTGTACTCGAAAATTGCCTGCACCAAGGTCCATTGCAGCGAGACGACCCTGGGCTTTTTAAACTTCTCGGGGCCAAAACCAAGAAAACCTTCAACCGCACGCTGGAGGTCTTGATCGAAAAGGGCGTGGTTCGAGACGAAAACGGTGCCATCATGGCACCTCTGGCTGAGAAAAGTATCAGTCATTTTCAAAATCGCTCTGGCACGGCTAAACGCGCCGTTGCGAGCCGCAAGGATCGGCAGCAACACAGCTCCGAAATGGATGCATCGCCGCCCGAATTCGCGCCCCCTGCCCTGGAAAGCAGTCGCTTTGAAGCCGCCTCCCAAATTGGCCAACATGAAACTCGAGAAAAAGGCGATGCAAATCAGCAGCTGCCATTTGATCGCTTGCTCACAGAATTGCAAAGCCATGCGCTCGACGGGGGGCACCCGAACCTCGCAGAGGGGCTTATTGAGGAAGGTGCCCAGCGCCAGGTAGAGGCATGGTGTACGTTGGGATTGCCCCACTCAAAGATCGTCGCAACCATCGTCAAGACCATGCAAAAGAAGGGCCCTAGGCGGATCTCCTCCTGGAGCTATTTTGACCAGCCTCTGCAGGAAAGCGCGGGCTCGTTTTTGTGGGACCAACGGCATCTGACTGCCCCTCAAGCTTAGGCTTCAACGCACAAGGCAAAATGGCCAATTAAGTGCCGAATATGGGCTACGGGAAGAAGTGAAACTCCATGGGGTATTACTGGGATGATGAAGTGTGACGATTTTTGAGAAAAAAGTTATGAGAAATCCCCGCAGGAAAAACGAATCCAGTTGGATGGAGCTGGAAGAGGTTTATCGCCGTTCAAATATAGAATACCGGAGTTGCCCCTTTGAGGCCGTAACAGGCCGCAACCACGAGCGGGTTTGTCACGTTTGCCTCTTGGGAGGCTGCCGGGATCTCATCACTTTGGGGCTCGATGACGAGGGGAGAGCCCTTCCACCGGCGGCGCGTCCCCGATGTGGTGCAAAGAACCGGAAAGGCTCCCATTGCAAACTACCGGTGGCGCCCGGCAAGCGGCGTTGCCGGTACCACGGCGGCGCCTCCACCGGCCCCAAGACCGCTCAGGGGCGCGCAAAAATTGCAGAAGCCCAGCGCAAAAGATGGGCTAGACAAGGATGATCACATTGGGCAACCCTGCAAAGGCGCTTCACTCCCGATGGGACTATGGGAACAGGCATGCCCACACGCGCAGCTTTGATCACATGATTTAGTTACCCTCGTAACATCGCATGGAGCCCAAATTAGGGCTATGTCTGTCTGTTGATTGTCACTGAGAACTGACCCGGTATTTTCACCGAGATTTGACCCACCTTCAGTTATGCGCTGTAGTATATGATGTGGTCAATGTTGCGGTCTCCTTTCCTGTTTTCTTTGCAGCCTCAGAGCTGGCTTTGAAGCGGTAGCTGTCGTTTCCGGTTTCCAGAATGTGACAGCGGTGTGTGAGCCTATCGAGGAGCGCAGTGGTCATCTTGGCATCTCCGAAGACCTGCGCCCATTCTGAGAAGCTGAGGTTGGTGGTTATGATCACGCTGGTGCGCTCATACAATTTGCTGAGCAGATGGAATAGAAGCGCACCTCCAGACGCGCTGAATGGCAAGTAGCACCGTTGTAGCACTGCGCATCTAACAGCAACGCAGAAAGCCGCCCTGAGGCGGTGCTATGCGTCTTATTTCATTTAGTAATTATTGGTTGCGGGAGTAGGATTTGGCCTGTGGCGAACGATTTTTACGGATTTCTCCTGAGCTTCACGCGGAGGTGAGTTCTGAACTCTCATCACAGCCATCTTTACCCTGAGACTTTTCCGCCTCGCGTTGTGCCTCTTCTTTCTGCTCACGCAGATCATCTTCAACCCGCTCGAAGACGCCCTCTGGCATTGGGCTATGTTTTGCGATGCGGCGGCGATTGCCGGCGGTCGCCAGCATGCAGACCTCGTAGTAAAAATCCTCAACGGCTTCGGGCTCGTTTTCCGCCAAAAACCCGATCCAATCTTCGATCGTTTCGGCGATCGCCTTTCGGGCGGCCTGTTGTGTGGCCTCGTCCTTTCTGGACATATTCGCCGCGACATTCGCGACCTTGAACATAGCGGCTTGCATCGCCGGGCTCATTGTCGCCGCAGCAAGGTTCTTACGGGTGGCTTTGACGGGCTTGCGGAACATACGTTTGCTCATTTGAGTGTCCTTTGGTTTGGTGTTTTTACCGCTTGAGGCGGGATTGCCCCGCGGCATAAAAATTAGATAAAAACGTTTTTCTGTGGGCAATCGTCTTTTCCCGGAGAAAATGGTGCGAGAACCATTCAACTATCTGTATTATATATATTTTTATTTTTCCCGCCTCTTTGTGGATCTTTCATGTGAAAGATTTCCCGCCGAAATCGTCATTTTAAGACGTCGAGCCAGGTCTGGAAGTTTACTGATATTGCCCGACAGGTCGGCTCCCAAAGCCCCGCCAATCCTGGCCAACAGGGCTCTCACCTCTTCAAGCGTTTTATTGGCAGCCTGGAAATCCTGATTGACCCTCTCAAGCGCTTCGTTGCGCGCCGTCTTGAACATCGCGCCCCATCCACGGCGGAAGGCCTTTGCAATGCGCGATGCCCCTTTGGGTGAACGTTGCGCATGTCGCTGTGCCCGCAAGAACACCGCGTCCTGTTCGCGCCCTTTCACTGGCACCAACGCGTCCTCAGCAGTTTGCGCAACAGGATCGACCGCGCCCTGCGCCACCGCATCGGTGATTTCAATGATGGTCTCTGCCTCCGCCGCTTTCTCTTCTACGACGGCCGAGCGGGTCTCAAGGTCACGCTCACGCTTGGCCAGCTCAAGGTCCTTCTTGCGCCGCCAGTCGCGCGTTTTGCTGTGCATCCGCTTTGGAGGCGGTGTCTCGCACTTGGCGATGGCCTCGCGGTATGCCTCCTTACGCCGCTCCCCACGATCAAGACCGATCTCGGAGAACCATTCGCCAACGCTATCTTGGGCGTGCTCATAATCTTCGATCACATCAAACTTGGAAGGCTGCAGCATTTGCCGGGTCGCAATGACTTTTTTCTCACCGGTCTTTTTGTCCTTGCGCGTCATCTCAACCTGCACGCGCGGCAGGATCACAGCGTGAATGTGGTAGGCCTCTTCATCGAGGTCCGCACGAGCATGGATGACATCATCGCCAAATGCACCCTTCAGCCAGGCAATCGACCGCTCTTCAAAATCCGAGATCCGTTGATTGTGCTCGACACCTTCGCCGAACACAGCTGCGGGGTCAGCATCGAACCATTCTTTGTTGGCCGTCAGGATCACCTCGCGCATCGGCCCGTGCCGCGTTGGCCGCCAGGGGTTGTGCGGGCCTTCTGCCAGCCGCTTCTGGATGTCTTTTTTTCGCTTGCGCTGCTCCAGGGCTTCCAGTTCTGCCGCAAAGTTCTGCGCCTTAATAGCTGCGATCTCCGCCAAGGCATTGGCAGCCCAGTCCTCGCCTCCGATCAGCAAGCGATTTGGCGCTGGCGGATGTTCAAGAATGTGGCCGATGTCACCGCCGACCCGCTTGCGGTGTTTCTCATAGCCTGCGAGGTGTTCAGGCCCGATACCCTCAAAGCGTAGGACAACCGGGTAGCGTGTTTCGAAGTGTGAACCATCCATTTTTCATCTCCTTGGTGGTGGAGACGAAAAAATGGTTATGCGGTTTTCGAGACCATAATTTGGATGCGTCGAAAGTTGCAGGTGAAAGAAATCGCCTCAGCGATGGACCGGCAAGGGCCGATCAAACGCAAATGGATTCGGGCGGAAAGTCTGAATTCGCCGCGCTTGCGAACACACACTGTCAAACACACGAAAGCAGCTATTCAGGACCCAGGTTCGACGCGCCGACCTGCTGCAACAACTGCCAAAGTCAGCAATGCGCAAAACGGAGTTTGCAAAGTCCGTCTTTCGGCCTGGGAACACAGCCTGCGACCGCTGCGATGCCGCGTGAAAAGCGGTCATTGATGAGAGGTGCAGCGAAATTTTGGGGTTGGAGGGCAGCACTGCGGGACACAGCGGTCATCCAGGTGATTTCGTCAGTTGCTGGTGTGGAGCCTAAAGATGACGGTCCAAAGCGGCACCGGATTGTGCTTTGCTTTGCTTTGCTTTGCTTTGCTTTGGTGAAACCGTAGTGTTGAGACAGCACAATCATTAATTGAATAAGAATCAGGAACAATATTATGATCCGCTCAACCACTGCGCGTGGCCTTTGTCTTTCGATCCTATTGTCATCACCTGCAGTCTCTCAGGTTTCGCAGGAAGAACTCGACGCGATCTCCATCCCCGACAAGGTCGAGACAGCAATCGGGACGCTGGAGTTTTTTGATGGCGTACCGACGGACGCCACGATCTCTACCGTCTATGATAACCTCGACCGCATGCGCGGCATCGACGTGTTTCTCGACAATATCGGCGCCGTGTCGATGTACAGCGTGCGCAAAGGGCTGGCAGATGCCGGGGCAGAAGGGGCGAACAAGATCGCCCTTTTCGGAAATTTGATGGATTCTCAGACCCTTGTGGTCACGGCCAACACCTCGACGCTCTACGCCTATACTTATACCGACCTTGCCAAGGATGGCCCGACGGTGATCGAGGTTCCGCCGGGGATGCTCGGCTTTCTCAACGATGCGTGGCAGCGTTTCGCCGGAAATATGGGCGTCACCGGGCCGGACAAAGGCAAGGGTGGTAAATATCTTGTCGTGCCCCCCGGCTATGCCGGTGATATTCCTGACGGATACTTCCTTTTGAAGCCATCGACCAACCGGAATTTCCTTTTTCTTCGGGGGTCGATCGCAAATGGGCTTAAGCCCGCGGTCGAGAATATCGAATCGAAGCTGCGGGTCTATCCGCTGAAAGATGAGGCCAACCCGGCAGTGACAGAGTTCGTCAACGTATCCAATAAGGCGTTCAATACCGTGTTTCCAAGCGACTTCAGTTATTTCGAGATTCTGGACGAGGTGATTCAGGGAGAACCAATTGAGGCAATCAGTCCAGACGTGCGTGGTGAGATCGCGGCGATCGGTATTGTGAAGGGTCAGACCTTCGCGCCGGATGACCGGATGAAGCAACTGTTGACCGAAGCCGCCACACTCGGCGCCGCTTCGGCCCGCGCCATCACCTATCATCCCCGTATCGCCGGGGTGAGTATCTACCCCGATGACCCCAAGAGCGTCTGGTCCACCGCCTTCGCCAACAAGAACACCAGCTTCGAGGCGGATGGTACAATGGGACTGGATGCGCGGGCACTGTATTATTTCAATGCCGGTGGCGTGACCCCGGCCATGGCCGCCACTACGCCAGGCGCAGGCTCGGATTATGGTTTGGCGGTCCTTGATGCCAATAAGCAGGCGTTTGACGGATCAAGGACCTACAAGCTCACCCTCCCCAAGGACGTTCCGGTCAAGGATTTCTGGGCTGTTACCCTCTACGATACCCAGACCCGCTCGCAACTTCAGACCGGGCAGCCATTTCCAACTATCGGCAGTCAGACCAAGGGCATGACCCAGAACGCGGACGGGTCCTACGACGTGTATTTCGCGCCCGAGGCACCGGAAGGCAAGGAAGGCAACTGGCTGCAGACCGTTCCAGGCAAGAGTTGGTTCACGATCCTGCGCATGTACGGCCCGCTGGAATCTTGGATCGACCAGAGCTGGCGCCCCGGCGAAATCGAATTGGTTGAATGACTGCATCGGCGGGGCAGTTGTCCCGCCGAATAGCACCGAATGCCTGTCACGCATCAGTGTGCCGGAATTTACATAGAGGATAAAGAGATGATGACACAGACACACGGATATCCGGGCGCGCCGTTTGCCCCGACGTGGATCAGCGCGGTGCTGGCACGTTCGAGTGAAGTGCTGAACTCCACAAAGCGTCACGCGATCAAAGCCTTGGCGGCCATCTCCCTTGTCGGCATGACCGCTGGCGCACAAGCCCAGACAGAGCAGAAACCGGAGGACATCGCAGCGCAGGCCTATATCTACGGCCTGCAACAGGCAATTTATTATGGACAGCGCTGGGTTTACACCCAGAATGACGACAAGGACAACATCGTCTACGCCGGTCTGAACCAGTTTTCCTGGGTGCGCAAACAGATCACACCGGATTATCCGGTGGTTACGCCGAACGCGACCACGCTCTATGGCGCAGGCTTTCTCGATTTGCGCGCAGGGCCGGTTGTCGTCGAAGTGCCTGAAATCACCGACCGCTATTTCAGCGTTCAGATCATGGATCAGTACGGTATTTTCCGGATGATCGTCGGGTCACCCTTCAATGGGACAAGGGCGCGGAAATATATTCTGGTCCCGCCAGGATTCACCGGCAACCTTCCGGCCGATTTTCCAACCACCGAAATAGTACAATGGCCGGCCCTGACCGCTTACGGTGTGGTGCGGATGGCTGTCGAAACCGGGACGGATGCCGAAATCAAGACAATCAACGGCTATCAGGATCAGGTGACAATCACGCCTTTGGCTGACTGGCTGTCCAATGGCAACAAGGGCATCGCCCAAGCCGACAGAGAGATCGTGAAGGGCGATTTCCTCATCCCCAATGGTCTGCCGGAATATCAGTTCGGTCAGGTCGACAAACAGACTGCCGAGCAATATTTCACGCTGCTCAGCGTAATCCTGAATGATCCGACTATGCCAACGCTCACGGATTCGATAAAGGAAGCCAACATGCTCAGGCAGCTTGAGGCGTTCAGTATCGGCAAGGGCCTGAGCTTTGACTGGTCCAAGCTGACGGCAGAGCAGCAAACGGCACTGGAGTCCGGGTTTAAGGCCGGGTTTAACAGCGTGCGTCAAACGATGAAGAGCAATATGATAAACATGAACGGCTGGGGCGTTGTGCGAAATGACGGCGGATTTGAAACCCGCTGGATGGACCGGGCGATCATTGCGGATGCGGCCTGGGCGGCGCCCGACAAAAATATCTCGCATGGTGGCGCGTTCTTGTTCACCGATTCCGACGGCAATCCCTTTAACGGCAAGAGCAAATATACCCTGACTTTCGACATGAATGATCTGCCGCCCGTGACGCAGTTCTGGTCAATCCCGATCTACGACGCCAACGGGTATTTCGTTGCCAATGAGATCAACCGCTACACTGTAAACAGCTTCATGCTGAAATCTGGTGAACTGGCGGCTAAGGATGGTAAATTGGTGATCTACATCCAGAACGAAAAGCCCTCTGATCCGGATCAGGTTAAAAACTGGCTTCCGGCACCTGCGGCCGGCTTCCGGTTCACGTCACGGTATTACGGACCCTATGCGCCGCTGACCAACGGCACCTACAACATGCCCAAGGTCATCAAGGAAGAATAAACGCCAGACAGCTAGGGGCAGTAGTCCATTGCCCCCTAGCTTCCCTGCCTCGCAACGGCGGTAATGAGATGATCCTGTCACATCCGGCTCCGGCTAGCGAAATACCAGATTAAAATTGAAGAGCCGTCTCCTTGGCTTGGATTATCATTTCTGCTGCGGGATTTTCGCTATAGCGCAGTTGGCCAGTTCAGTAAATTTCGTGGCTGAATCAGCGAACGTAAAACCCGAAAAACTTCAGGCTTTGATGCACCCCAGTAGCTCGCTGCGAGCGCGAGTGACCTTTGCCAAAACAACGTCTGCATCGGGCTCTCACCCGCCGTTCGCCTCGCCAGCACACCAAATCGGCACTGAGACCGGAGGTCAAGGTCAGCTGAGCGGGACTTTCCCGACCTTCGTTTTTCGCGCTTTGCTGACGCAGCATTTGCTCGCACTTGCGGCACGAGTGTTGTTGCATCGCAGCGTGTGTCGCCATTCCAGCCGTTCAAGAGAGGTGTTTTGGGTGGAACCGAGACCGTGCTTTCGCTGCATGCGGTCCAGACAAACAAGACGCGGACAAAGCCGACCTCTGGTTTTTATTTGAGGATGTCTGCTTTACAAACGGCTACCGCCTACAGACTTTAGCTAGTATCAGAAGTTAATAGGTGTTTATGACAAGCTCCTTCACCACACGA